>NZ_JAATJE010000010.1 GCF_011927695.1 Sphingomonas jejuensis | reverse complement strand
TAATTCTCTTCCGATACGTACCAGCCATGCGTCCAGGCGAGCTGGGCGTAGGTGACGCCCTGGCTGGCGTTGGCCATGCGCTCGATGCCGAGGTTCGTCGCGTCTGCCAGGATCGCGGCGAGCACGGCCTGCGGGTTGGAGTGGGCGCGGCCCGAGCGCAGTTCCGGAAATGCGCACAGGAACCCGGTGCGGGCTTCCACCTCGGCGAGCAGCTCGGTGATGCGCACGCGGGGCATGAGCCGGTCGACGGCCGCGTCCAGCCTGTCGGCCGCAGCGGGCGTTACGGCCGCGAGCGGGCTGACCCTGAGGTTACCGCCCCGCAGCTCCACGCCGTCGAGCGTGCCGCGCTTCAGCGAGCCTGCGAACCGGCGCAACCGCCAGTCGAGCAGCCTGGCGCGCCCCTCCAAGTAGCGGCCGACGTCGGTGTCGAACGGCAGCGTGAGCGCGATCTCGGCCGCTTTGCCGGGCGGGAGCATATAGCTGTCGAAGCGCAGGTGTTCGCGCGTACCCTCCACCCACAGGTCGCCCGATTGGAGCCGCTCGCGCACGGTCGCGACCGTGGCGGTTTCGTAGCGACGGCGGTCGATGACGCCGCCCTCGGTGATCGCCGCCTTCCATTTTCTGGAAAACGGCATGGGCGCATCGGCCGGTACGTCTCGCCGCCCGGTCGCGTTCAGCGCGCGCACGACCTTGATCGCGCCGAGCACGCCGTCGCGCGAGCCTGCCGCCTTGAACCGGAACGCGTCAAAAAACGCGGGCGCGTAGCGCCGCATCGTCATGTAGCGCCCCGCCGCGCGGATCAGCGGCTCGTCGCGAGTCAGGTCGGCGATCGCGGTCGCCTCGCTCTCGGCGTCCAGAAGCCTCGTCCAGCCCACCCCGTCGTCGAGCGCCGCCCAGACGTCCAACCCGTCCTCGCGCGCGACCCGGAGTGCGCCGACCGTGGCGCCCAGCAGCCGCATGAGCCGGTTCACGTCGCGTGTGGTCGCCTCGATGCCGCGCTTCTGCGCGGCCCTGGCCCTGGCGAACAGGAGGCCGGTCTGCTTGCCGAACAT
>NZ_JAATJE010000009.1 GCF_011927695.1 Sphingomonas jejuensis | reverse complement strand
GACCCGATACGACAAGACCGCCGACAGCTTCCTCGGTTTCGTCCTCGTCGCTTCAATCCGCTTGTGGGTCAGGCACTTTGTCCACACCACCTAGTGATCGCCTATAGCTCCAGGCGTGAAGGACGAGTGGATACAGAAAGTCAGTCGGGCAGCGGGCGGCGCAACCCAGCACGCGCGGCACCCCTCCACGTCGGGCACATTCTATCTGTCCAAGGGTCGAAACTTCTCCGGCGTCAACTACGAGGCCGAGATCCCAGCCGGCCTTCACATCAGCTGTGGTTTCGCACCGTCGATGGCAAGTCAAACATCCTTCGGTGAGCTTTCACTGGCTCGATCCGGATTGTCGGTCTTGAGCAGCCGGGAGCCAATTCGATTGCGCACGGCGGTGTCTTCAGGTGAGTTCCGTTCGGCGGGGCTGTCGATCGACTGGCAAACTTTGGCGGACCACGATCTGCCAGCTTGTCTCGCAGCCATTCCCGATAACGTGTGCATGGGGGTTGAGAGGATTCCGCCGCGAATAGTCGCGGCGCTCGTGGCGCCGATTGACGAATGGTTTCAGGGTACGGCGCGCGACCTCGCTATCGAAGGTCGCTCGCTTGCACTATTCGCGGTGCTGGAACAGTGCCTCGCAACGAGTTCCGAGACACTGGAATCGTCACGGAGTCTAAGCTTGGCAAATGCCGCGCGGGAGATCGTCGATGTCGAGTTTGCCGGGACTCTCACCATCCACAGTCTCGCCGCTCGACTGAAATGCAGTCCGAGGACCCTGACCTCGGCTTTCCGTCAAAGTTTCGGAACAACGATTGGCGCCTATCTCACTGACTGCCGCTTGGCCGCCGCCGCATCCCTGCTGCGGAGCGGCTACGGCGCGACCCAGACAGCGTACCGGGTCGGGTATACGCCGGCTCACTTTGCGACGGCTTTTAAACGCCAGTTCGGCGTATCTCCGCGCGAGTGGTCTGGTGGTGCTGCTCAGAGCCGAAAGCCTTTGCCGCTTACCGAAAGCCCGCGTCGTTGATGTAATATTGTAACCCGATTAGCTGCGAGGGTTCGCATTGATGGGGTGCTTTGATGAAATCTGTGGTTGCCGGCCTGTTGCTGACAGGAGCCGCGATGCCGGCTTACGCGCAAACCAGTTCTCCGCAAGAGTCGACGGTTTTGGAAGAGATCGTCGTCACTGGAACGCGCCAGGACACGCGATTGGCCGACACCCCGGTCGCCGTGACCGTCCTGTCTGAAGACTTCATCCGCGATGCCCGCATCGAAAGCGTGCGTGACATCGATGATTACGTCCCAAACGTCCAGTTCAATTGTGGATCGGCGTGGAAAAGGGACCCCGGTAGCGGGGTGATCGGCGTCGAAAAGGGACCCCTCATCCCGGTGGTCTAGGCTGTTCGCTTGGCGGT
>NZ_JAATJE010000008.1 GCF_011927695.1 Sphingomonas jejuensis | reverse complement strand
TGTCAATCGGCGTCCAAAAAGGACCCCCTATCGGCGTGCAAAAGGGACCCCTTTGTCGAGCAGCGTGACGGGTATGACGGGCGCGCCGTTCGCGCTGGTTGCGGCGTAGGGCGGGCGTAGCCCGACCGGAGGCGCAACCAGCGCGAAGCGTTCTCTGCCGGGCCTCCTGGGCGTCAGCTGCGGTGCTTGAAGCGCCAGCTGTCGTTGCCGGTTTCGACGATGTCGCAGTGGTGGGTAATGCGGTCGAGCAGCGCGGTGGTCATCTTGGGGTCGCCGAAGACGGTCGGCCACTCGCCAAAGGCGAGGTTCGTGGTGACGATGACCGAGGTCTGCTCGTAGAGCTTGCTGACCAGGTGGAAGAGCAGCTGACCGCCCGAGCGGGCAAAGGGCAGGTAGCCGAGCTCGTCGAGCACCACGAGGTCGAGGCGGGAGAGCTGGGCTGCCAGCGCGCCGGCCTTGCCGAGGCGGGTCTCCTCCTCGAGCCGGTTCACCAGGTCGACCGTGTTGAAGTAGCGCCCACGGGCGCCGGCCCGCACCACGTTGGCGGTAATGGCGGTGGCGAGGTGCGTCTTGCCGGTGCCCGTTCCACCGACCAGCACGACATTGCGCCGACCGGGGAGGAACGAGCCGCTGTGCAGCGAGCGCACCAGTCCCTCGTTGATGGGGGTGTCGTCGAAGACGAAGGCGTCGAGGTCCTTCACCGCCGGCAGCCTGGCGGCCGACATCCGGTAGCGGACGGACGCCGCATGGCGGTGGGCGGCTTCGGCGCGGAGCAGGTCCGTCAGGACCTCCATGGTCGTGCGCTTGCGTTGCAGCCCGGTGGTGACGGCCTCGTCGAAGGCACCAGCCATGCCCTTCAGCCCCAACTCGGCCATGGCCGTCATCATCTCATGCCGCTGCATGCAGGCCTCGCAGGCTGTCGTAGCGGGTGCAGTCGGCGCGGGGCGGATGGCGCAGCGCCAGGTCCTCGGGTGTGACAATGGTCAGCGGCCGGGGCGGCTCGCGTCGGCGGGCCAGGATGTTGACGATGACGTCGTCGCTGGCGGTGCCGGCCAGGAGCGCTTCGCGCACGGCCGCTTCAACCGCCTCCAGCCCGTCATCCAGCACCGCTGCCAGCACCCGCACGAACCGCCGGTCGGCATCATCGCCGGCGCCGAGCTTGCGCCGCAGCCGTGACAGCGCAGGCGGCAACTCCCAGCCCTGGAACGGCGCGCCATTGCGCAGGGCGCCCGGCTTGGTCACCAGCACCGGCAGGTAATGCCACGGGTCGTAGATGGTCCGGTCGCGTCCGAAGAACCGGGGGTGGTCGGCGACGACCTGGCCGTCGCAGCGCACGACGATGCGGTCGGCGTAGGCCCGCACCTGGACGGCACGCCGAACCGCCCTGGCGGAGACGGAATAGCGGTTGCGGTCGAAGCTGATGAGGCAGGTGCCGCTTACCGCGTGCTCGCTCTCGTGGAAGCCGTCAAAGGGCGCGACCACCGGCTGGAGCACGCCACGCTCGGCAGCCCACGCCTGGGCGACGGTCAGCTCCTTCTGCTCGGGATGCTGGTGCATGTCGGCCCAACGGCGACACTCCGCCTCCAGCCAGCCGTTCAACTCCTCGATGCTGGCAAAGCGCAGACGTGGCTGGAAGAAGCGGCCACGCGCGGTCTGCACCTGGTTCTCGACCTGCCCCTTCTCCCAGCCGGACGCCGGCGAGCAGGCCGTTGGCTCGACCATGTAGTGGTTGGCCATCACCAGGAAGCGCCGGTTGAAGATCCGCTCCTTGCCGGTGAACACGCTCGTCACGGCGGTCTTCATGTTGTCGTAGATGCCGCGCGTCGGCACGCCTCCGAAGAAGGCGAACGCCCGCGCATGGGCGTCGAACACCATCTCCTGTGTCTCGCGCGGATAGGCTCGCACATACATGGCCCGCGACGCGCACAGCCGCACATGGGCGACCTTCACCCGCATCGGCTTGCCCGCGATCTCCACGTCCTCGTGGCTCCAGTCGAACTGATACGCCTCGCCTGGTCGGAACAGCAGCGGGATGAACGCCGGCGCATTCATCACGTCGCGACGCTGCGCCTGCCGCCAGCGGGCCGCATAGCGGCGCACCGCGTCGTATGAGCCGTCGAACCCCTCGCGCAGCAGCAGGTCGTGGATACGCGTGAGGCGCAGCTTCTCGCGCCGCGGTCGTGCCTCGTCTTCCTCCAGCAACGCGTCCAGTCGCGTCTGGAACGGCCCCAGCTTCGGCAGCGGCTGCACCTCGCGACGATACGCCATGTCCGCCTCCGGCGCCCGGATCGCCTTGCGCACCACCTTGCGCGACAGGTGCAGGTCCCGCGCTATCGCCTTGATGGCCTTCCCCGACGCGTGCTCGCGCCGGATCCTCAACACCGTCTCCAATACCAGCATCCCGATCTCGCCGCCTGACACACCGCCAAGCGAACAGCCTAGACCACCGGGATGAGGGGTCCCTTTTCGACGCCGATCACCCCGCTACCGGGGTCCCTTTTCCACGCCGATCCACA
>NZ_JAATJE010000007.1 GCF_011927695.1 Sphingomonas jejuensis | reverse complement strand
GCCTGAGCGTTGCCGCAAAGTATATTAAGTTTCGTGGGTTTGTGAGGTTGGACGAGTTGGAAGTTACCGGATCACCTCTCGTGATGTTTCACCCGCGGAGCTCGTAGTAGACGATCTGCCATCCATTCTTGGGACCGCGCCACTGGGTGATCTGAAAGCTATGGGCTTGTGCAGACCCGTCCAGGACGCGGCTACTCCACCGTAGCGTTTCATCGTAACTGCTTCCGGACGATAACGCACCCGCTATGCGCCGAATGGGCAGCTTGGCGGGGAGCCTGCGGATGCGTCGGCCATCGTTGCCGACAAAGATAACGTCTTCGGCCACGCTTCGTCTTGGAACAGCCAACCAGTCGACCTGTTTGCCGGCCTGCTCCTGTCGCAAAACAGACGCGATCTCTTTCGCATCGCTAACGGCTTGGATTTGGAGCTGTTCATTGGTGAGTTTTGCCGAGCACTCAGGTTCGATCGCTTGTAAACTTTCTGCCGCTAATGCCTTCGATCCATCCCGACGATAGTCGTCGATTTCCCAGCGCCACCCCTCAGCACTGTTCCGCCAAAGCGTCTTATATGATCCAACTCGATTTCCGCCATCGTACAGCCCGCCGATAACAACTGCCGACCCGCTCGGATCACAGGACGGAAAGACAAGTTCGGGTCTGCGCTCGGCATGGCTCTCGACACTCATCATTGTGAGCCACCACCTTCGGCTACTCTCGGCTGCTTGCAACATGCTGGCCACAGATGGAGAGCGCGCGGTTTCGGGCGCATGTTGTATTGGCCAGGGGTCGCTTTGTGGACCGAAACTGCGTGCCGCTGCCTGACGGCCACTGGCAAGTACAGCTTCCGAGTAGGCCCGCTCCGCCTCCAGCGCGGAATTCGGCGAACTTGCCGCTAGTAGAAGCGCGAAGATCATGGCGAAATCCTACTCCTCAATCAACGTGTCGAGCGATGTACGGGCATCTGCGCCGGATGGTTGAGCGCCCGATAGAGCGTGGCATGATGACACTTCAGCAGCTTCGCCGCTTCGCGCACCGATGTGCCTTCGCCGACGAGACGCTGTCCGAGCGCGATCTGGTCCGGAGTGAGCTTGGGCTTACGCCCGAACTTCACGCCGCGCGCCATGGCTGCCGCGCGGCCGGAACTGGTACGCTGGTGGATCAGCTCGCGCTCGAACTCCGCGATGCCGGCGAACACGGTGAGCACCATGCGTCCCGCAGGCGTGGTCGTGTCGGCCCAGGGCTCGGCGAGCGAGCGCAGCCCCGCTCCCGCCTCGTTCAGCTTCTCGGCGATGTCGAGCAGGTCGCGCGTCGAACGCGCTAGGCGATCGAGCCGGGTGACCACAACCACGTCGTCGTCGCGCAGCTGCTCCAGCATCCGGTCGAGTTCCGGTCGGGCGCGCTTGGCGCCGGACACCTTCTCCTCGAATGTCCGCCGGCATCCGGCCGCCTTCAGTGCCGTCTTTTGAAGCGTGAGATCCTGATCGTCGGTAGATACGCGCGCATAGCCGAGGAGCATGTCGCAGATGTGCATTGGAACACGGCTGATTAGCAACAGACATTTGCGACAGCGTCCGCCCTCGTGGCGTGACCGGTCAGGGCCGCTGTCGCGAAACTTGAGAGTTACGCGACACCTCGCACGTGTCGGCCATAAACTATACGCTCCCGGACAGGGGGTGATCGATGGCCAGACGCGATCTGTTAACGGGCGACGAACGCCGCGCGTTGTTCGGCGTGCCCCTCGACCATGCCTCGCTCGCCAAGCATTACACGGTTGCCGATGAGGACCGGCCACTGATCGAAGCGAAGCGCGGCGACGCCAACCGGCTCGGCTTCGCGCTGCACCTCGCCCTGCTGCGTCATCCCGGCTTCGGCATACGCCACGACGATGTCGTCCCCGATTTTCTGATCCGGCACCTGGCCGCGCAACTCGACATCGCGCCCACAGCGTTCGAGGGCTACGCGCATCGCGCCCAGACCCGGCTCGAACACGCCTGGGAGGCGATGGAGCGTTTGCGCCTGCGCGCGTTCGAGGCGGCCGACGTCCCCGGCGCGCTCGGCGCAGCCACCCGCGCGGCGGAAGCGACCGAACGGGGCAAGCCGATCGCCGCGGCAGTGCTGGGCCATTTGCGTGCTGCCCGGATCGTTCTGCCCGCGCCCGCCCGTATCGAGCGGATCGGGGTGGCGGGGCGCGCCATGGCGCGCCGCCTCGCGGCCGACACGCTGGTCGATGCGCTTGCTCCGGAGCAGGTGACGGGGCTGGATGCGTTGCTGATCGTGGACCAGGATCGCAGCACGACGCCGCTCGCGTGGCTGCGCGACACGTCGGACAGCCCGACCGCGCGCAATCTCGCCGGCATTCTCGCCCGGCTCGCGCACGTGCGCCGGCTCGGGCTCGACCCGGGCATGGCCGGCCGCATCCACGAGCACCGCTTCGAGCAGCTCGTGCGCGAAGGCCACGTCGCGCCCGCGTTCCTCCTGTCCGACTACTCGCTCCGCAGAAGGCGCGCGACACTCGCCGCAGCCGTCATCGACCTGGAAGCGCGGCTCGCGGACGCCGCGATCGA
>NZ_JAATJE010000006.1 GCF_011927695.1 Sphingomonas jejuensis | reverse complement strand
ATCGACCGCGCCTTCGAAACTCGTGCCCAACGCTCAAAATCAACCAACAACGGACATTGCGGCTTTAGCCTGCAGAACCGCTGGGGGGCGCTACAAGACGGCGCCCGATCCGTTATCTTGCCAATGCCAGGGCTACCGCCCCTTGAAGTCGGGCTTCCGCTTTTCGACGAAGGCGGACATACCCTCCTTCTGATCCTCGAAGGCGAACAGGCTGTGGAACAGGCGGCGCTCGAACCGCACGCCTTCGGTCAGCGTCGTCTCCAGGGCGACGTTGACCATTTCCTTGTTCATCATCACCGCCAGCGGGCTCTGCGACGCGATCTTCGCCGCCGCCGCCCGCGCCTCGTCCAGCAGGGCGTCGCCGGCCACCACGCGGCTGACCAGACCGGCGCGCTCGGCCTCGGCCGCATCCATCATCCGCGCAGTCAGGATCATGTCCATGGCCTTGGACTTGCCCACCAGCCGCGTCAGCCGCTGCGAGCCGCCGATGCCGGGCGCCACGCCCAGGTTGATCTCGGGCTGACCAAACCTGGCCGTGTCCGACGCGATGATGAAGTCGCACAGCATGGCCAGTTCGCACCCGCCGCCCAGCGCATAACCCGACACCGCCGCGATGATCGGCTTCCTGAACCGGGTGATCCGGTCGTGACCCAGGGCGAAGAAGTTGCCCTTGAACATGTCGGCATAGGACTGGTCCGCCATCTCCTTGATGTCGGCCCCGGCGGCGAACGCCTTGGCCGATCCGGTCAGGATCAGGCAGCGCACGCTATCGTCGCCTTCGACAGCATCCAGAAACGCCGCCAGCTCCCCGAACAGGGTGGAGTTCAGCGCATTCAGCGCCTCGGGCCGGTTCAGCGTGACGACCGCGTATGCGTCGGCATGCCGTTCGATCAGCAGGGTCGAATAGTCGTCGGCCATCACTTGGTCTCCAGCGTCGAAAGTTGACCGCGCAGCATCTGCAGCATGGCCGAGAAATCGCGTCCGCCATGACCCAGCCCGTCGAACAGGGCGTACATCGCCTCGGCCTGCGCGCCCAGCGGGGTCGAGGCGCCCGATTTCGCCGCCGCATCCTGCGCCAGCTTCAGATCTTTCAGCATCATTGCCGTGGCGAACCCGCCCTGATAGTCGCGGTTCGACGGCGCCGTCGGCACCGGGCCGGGCCAGGGGTAATAGCTGCTGACGCTCCAGCACTGGCCCGACGACTTGGACGCGATCTCGAAGAACCGCTCGGGGTCCAGGCCCAGCTTTTCGGCCAGGGCGATGGCCTCGCATGTGCCCAGCATCGAAATGCCCAGCAGCATGTTGTTGCAGATCTTGGCCGCCTGCCCCGCCCCGTGATCGCCGGCGCGAATGGTGATCCGGCTCATCGGCGCAAGCGCCGCCTCGACCCGCGCGAAGTCGCCCTCGTCGCAGCCGACCATGAAGGCCAGCGTGCCCGCATCCGCCGCCGCCGTCCCGCCCGACACCGGTGCGTCGGCGAAGGCGTATCCGGCCGCCTTGGCCAGACCGGCGACCTTGCGCGCCGTCTCCACGTCGATGGTCGAACAATCCAGCAGCAGGGCCGACGACGGCGCCGCGCCGATGATCTGTTCCGAATAGACCTTCAGCACATGCGGTCCGGCCGGCAGCATGGTGATCACCACCTCCGCATCCTTGACCGCCTCGGCGACCGACCCGACCGGCGCCGAACTCGGAATCATCGACATCCTGATGTGCTCCACCGTTCCGCCGATCGTCCCGGATCTGCTGTTTCGAACCGACATAGGCTCCATACCTGAAACGATCGCCGCCTTGACGGCGCCCCCGATGCTGATGACCGCCGCCGTCCTCGCCGGCATGCGCGACCAGCGCAGCGGGGTGATCATCAATGTGGCGTCCGACGCCGGCAAGACCGCCACGCCGGGCGAGTCTATCATCGGCGCCGCCATGGCCGCGATCATCATGTTCAGCCGCACCGTAGCGATGGAGGCCAAGCGCGATGGGATCCGGGTCAATGTGCTGACTCCCTCCCTGATTGCAGGCACAGAGACCTCGGCTCGCGTGCTGAAGGAGGGTTTCAGCGCCAAACTGTTCGCCAAGGCCGCGTCCATGGCGAGCCTAGGCGTCGCGGACCCTGCCGATCTGGCCGCCCTTGCGGTGTTCCTCGCCAGTCCCGCGGCGCGCCGGTTGACGGGTCAGGCAATAAGCGTCAACGGCGGCATCTCGGCCGCTTGACATGCTGGAGATCCTCCCCGCGTAGCGCTGGCTATAGCTTATTCTGCGCGCGGGTGGGTTGAGGCCACCCGGCGTCCTCGGCGCCTGCTGCAGCGCGCTGCAACGGCTCTTCCGATGATCGTGCCTGGACCAGTTCGTCAACCTCCGCGCGGCCCAGCCAATCAGGAAAGATGGCCAACCGGAACTGCTGCCAGGACGGAGCGCGATCAGGAAAGACACCATGCAAGAGTTGAACGCGCTGCGATTAATCATGCGCTTCGGGGCTGTCGGGTCGATAGTACTAGCCGCTTTTTTGGCCGATCTGGCCGCCACAGTCCTGGCATGGCCCGGCCTGGGCTGGGGCGGGCTGGCGGTCGGCCTGATGGTGCCCCCCCTCGCCTGACTAGCTTTAAAAAGCTGTGTCGAACTCGCCCCGGTCGCGCCGTGGTTTCGGCCAGCAGCCTCGTGCGAATAAGCCGGGCAACCGACGGGAGATCCGGACTTCTGCGCCGCCGTCATGTCCTCACTTTGGTCCAAGGATTTCGGGCTCGGAGACCGCCTCTTGCAGGGACCATCGCTTGAGCCGCCGCCGAAGGCCCCGGCGGACCTGAGGTGTAGCCGGCGCGGAATCGGCCAAGGGCGACGTTCTGACGTTCAAAACACCGGCATCCGCTTCCAAACCGCCTAGCCACGCCTAGACCCCTTGTCGATATCTCCCGGGAGCGTAAATGCGGCGCTTGACAAAACGGACGCTATTGTCCACTTGCGACCCATGTCAGGTCTTCGCAAAGAACGCAGTGATGTCGCCCGCCATCGGGAGGCCATTCTGGATGCGGCGTCACACGTGTTCGCCGAGCAGGGCGTGCATGTTTCGCTGGACGCCGTTGTGGAAGCGGCCGGCGTAGGCCGGGCGACATTGTATCGGCACTTTCCCGACCGCGCCGCGCTTCTGCTGGCGCTGTTCGAGCGGGAGATGGCGGCCGTCAGCCGGGCCAGCATCGATGTTCAGCCCGGTCAGGCTCTGTTCTCCATGATCGCGCAATCGGGCCGCGCGGCGCGTGAGGCCCCGGCCCTGGCGGACGCCTGGCGCGCCGTCGCCGCCGACCATCCGCAGTTGCAGGCGCGCCAGCGAGAGTTCGTCAGGCTTTTCGAGGCTCCGCTCGCGGCCGCCCTGAGCGAGGGCGCTGTGCGGCCCGACCTGACAATCAACGATGTGCTGGCCGTGATACGAATGGTGATAGCAGCCAGCCGCCAGGAAAATACGGAGGAAGACCAGACAGCGAGCCGCGTGCTCGATCTGGTCCTCAAGGGCATCCTGAGGCGCGATCAATGACCGGAGCCCGGCGCCAGCTCGGCCAGGTCATCGGCGAGGTTCCCGACTGGAAACCTCACGAACGGCCGATGATGCCCGGCTCCCCATCCACCCCAGATTTTTCCAATCCGGTCCGGCTGGGCTACGGCCTCGTCGCCCTGTTGCTCGGGCTCACGGGCGGTCTCGGCACCGCTCTTGTCGCGGTGAACCTGCCCGCGATCCAGGGGGAACTCGGACTCGATCCCGTGCAGGGAGCCTGGCTGAGCACCGTCTATGTGATGTTCAACGTCTCGATGAATCTGCTGGTCATAAAATATCGTCAGCAGTTCGGCCTGACCTCATTCGTGATGGTCTTCCTGTCCATCTACGCCCTCGCCGCCTTCGCCCATCTGGCGACTGACAGCTTCACCGGAGCCCTGGCCGTCCGCGCGCTCAGCGGCGTGGCCGGCGCAGCTCTCGGTGTTCTGGCGGTATTCTACATGCTGCAGGCGTTTCCGGCCAAGCTGCGCCTGCCGGCTCTGATCCTCGGGATCGGCGTGTCGCAACTGGGAATGCCCCTGGCGCGGATCATCTCGCCTGACCTCCTCGATCTCGGGAACTGGCATGGCCTCTATGTCCTCGAGGCGGGTCTCGCCCTCTCCTGCCTCGCGGCGGTACTCATCCTTCGGCTCCCTCCGGGCGTTCGTATCCACGCGTTCGAAAGAAGGGATTTTTTCAGCTTCGTCCTGCTGTCGGGCGGCCTGGGACTGATCGTCGCCGTGGCGGGCCTGGGCCGGGTGGAATGGTGGTTCGAGGCGCCCTGGCTGGGCTGGGCGCTTGCGCTCGCGGTTATTCTGATCGCCGGCGGCGCCGCCTTCGAACACCACCGCGCCGACCCCCTGGTGGACACCCGCTGGCTCTTCACCGGGAGCTTTTTCAGGTTCGCGGTATCGATCCTGCTGGTTCGGGTGCTCCTCAGCGAACAGACGTTTGGCTCCACAGGCCTGCTGCAGACGGTGGGCATGGGAGCCGAGCAGCTGCGCCATCTGTATGGCGTCGTTCTGATGGCGACGGTCTCCGGTGTTCTGGTGAGCGCCTTTTCGCTCCTCATATCGCCCAAGCTGGTCATCATCCAGGTGCTGCTGTCGCTGATCCTGATCGCTGTCGGCGCCTTCATGGATGCGGGGGCCACCGCCCAGACCCATCCCGTCAATCTTTATGTCAGCCAGGCCCTGTTGGGATTCGCCGGCGCCATGTTCATGGGCGCGGCCGTGATCATCGGCGTCGGACAACTTCTGGCGCGAGGCTTTGGCTCCGTCGTTACCTTCGCCGTCATGTTCGGCGTCACCCAAGTGCTGGGCGGGGTCCTGGGAGCCGCCGCGCTTTCAACATTTCAGGTGATGCGCGCCCAGCATCATGGCGCCTATCTCTCCGAAGCCATCGTCGGCTCTGACCCGCAGGCCGCAGCCCTGCTCCAGACCTACGGCGGCGCCTTCGCCTCCACGGTGGCCGATCGCAGTGCGGCTTCGCTCAATGGCGTCAGCACCCTCGCCCAGCAGGTCACACAGCAGGCCAACATCCTGGCGTTCAACGACGTCTTTTTCGTGATTGGGGTGGCGGCTGTGCTGCAGCTCATCGTCTCTCTCGCGCTGATCGTACGCCAGGCCATCAAGGCCAAGACCAACCCTCAACCTGCGGGCGACGTCGCCGGCGCCGTCGCCATCTGACGCCAAACTTTTTCGAAGAATTGTGCCCCCATGACCAAAGATGACCCCAAGGACGCGCAACCGGCGCATGCCCGGCAGCCCGAGGACGAAGGCCCGCCCACAGCGGCCACGCCGGTCGGGGAGTCCGCGTCCCCCGGCAAGCGAAAGCCCCCTGTCGCCGCCATAGTTACGGGCATTCTGGCTGTCGCCGCAGTTCTGCTGATCCTGTTCGCCTGGAAGCTGCCGCCGTTCACGTCGTCGATCGAGCGGACCGAGAACGCCAACGTCCGGGGTCAGATCACCGTGATTTCGCCCCAGCTCAACGGTTACATCGCAGAGGTTCTGGTGGCGGATTTCCAGCCTGTGGCCGCAGGAACGCCGCTGTTTCGCATCGACGACCGGATCTATCGGCAACGTCTGGAGCAGGCTCGGGCCACATTGGTAGCGCGCGAGGCGGATCTGGCCAATTCGGCCCAGACCGGGGCCTCGCGCAGGGCGACGGTAGGCGCGCGCGACGCTGATATCGCTTCCGCCGAAGCCCAGTTGACCCGGGCTCGAGCCGACATGGTCAGGGTCGCTGACCTCGCGGCCGACGGCTCGGTATCCTTGCGCGAACGCGATCAGGCCGAATCGACTCTGAAATCCGCCCAGGCGGCCGTGCGCCAGGCCCAGGCGGGTCGCGAGGTCGCGCTGCAGGACGAACGGTCTGTCGGGGTGTCGCGTCACGGCCTCGTTGCGGCCGTCGAGGGTGCGAAGGCTGCCGTGCGCCTGGCCGAGATCGATCTGGCCAATACCGTTATCACGGCGCCCGAAGCTGGCCGTGTCGGCCAGGTGGGGGCCCGCCGCGGCCAGTATGTGACGGCCGGAACTCAGCTCGTCTCTCTTGTCCCACCTCAGCTTTGGGTGATCGCGAACTTCAAGGAACGGCAGGCTGGACGGATGGTCGAGGGTCAGGCGGCGACCGTCACCATCGACGCCCTGGGCGACAAGCAATTCCGCGGCAGGATCCAGCAGATTTCTCCCGCGACCGGTTCTGAATTCGCCGTGCTCCCGGCGCAGAATGCGACCGGCAACTTCACCAAGGTGGCGCAGCGACTCCCGGTCCGGATCGCTCTGGATCCAGGACAGGAGGGGCTCCAGCGCCTGCGCCCCGGCATGTCGGTCGTCACCCGCGTGGACACGGCCAGCGCCGGGGACACGCAATGATGCGCGGCCTCCTGATCGTCGGCGCGTCGGCCCTGGTGATGTCCGGATGCGCCACGGCGGGGCCGACGCAAGCACCCGTCGAGGCCGCCGTCGCCGCGCCAGAAAGCTGGCGCTCTGAAACCCAGGCAGGCTCTGCGGTCGAGGCGGGCTGGTGGAGCGCCTTTGGCGACGCCGCGCTCACCGCCGCGGTGGACGAGGCTCTGGCGCGCAACACCGATATCGCCGTCGCCGAGAGCCGGGTCCGCGAGGCCGAGGCTTTCGTCGCCCAGTCGCGCTCGGCCTTGTCGCCGTCGCTGACCGGCTCGGTCGCGGCCCAGGAGGCGCGTGAGTTGAACGCTTTCGGCCAGGCCGCCGAAGCCGCGCTCGCCCAACCCCAGCTCCAGGTCGCCTATGAGATTGACCTGTGGGGGCGCCTGCGCAGCGCCGACGCCGCCGCCCGCGCCTCCCTGCAGGCCAGCCGCTTCAGCCGCGACGCGGCGGCCCTGTCCGTAGCGGGTGCCACCGCGCGCGCCTATGTAGCCCTCGTGGCGCTGGACGCCCAGCTCGAGGTCGCCAGCCGCACCCTGGTTTCGCGCGAGGATGCGGTCACGCTGGCCCGGCGGCGAGCGGAGGCCGGCCAGACCTCGCGCCTGGAACGAACCCAGGCCGAAGCCGAATTTCAGGCCGCCGCGCAGCGGATCCCCGCCCTGGAACTGGCGATTCGCCGTCAGGAGAATGCTCTCAGGCTACTGACAGGCGCCCTCCCCGGCCCGATTGCGAGGGGCAGATTCGACGCTCTCATCGTGCCCGAACCGAAACCGGGACTGCCTTCGAGCCTGCTGGCCCGACGTCCCGATATCGCCCAGGCTGAATCCCAACTGGTCGCCGCTGACGCCAGCTTTGCGTCTTCGCGCGCCGCCCTGCTGCCCCAGGTGCGGCTGAGCGCTTCGCTGGCCGAACTGTTCGTCGAAGGGCTGGACCCCGTCACGATCTGGAGCGCGGGCGGCAGCGTCCTTGCGCCCCTGTTCGACGGCGGTCGCCTGACCGCCCAGGCCGACGCATCCGAAGCCCGGCGCGACCAGGCCGCCCTCGCCTATCGGCGGGTGGTCCTCGGAGCCTTTTCCGAGGTGGAGAACGCCATGGAGGGCGTGGACCGTCTCCAGGCCCAGGCGGACCGCGCCGAAGCGCAGCGCCTGGCGCTGAATGAGGCGGTCTTTCACGCCCGTAATCGCTATCGCGCCGGCTACACCTCCTATCTTGAGGAACTCGACGCGCAGCGGGGTCTGTTGACGGTTGAAACGGCGCTCATTCAACTGCGTGAGATGCAGATGACCAACGCCGTCGCCCTCTATCAGGCGTTGGGTGGCGGCTGGACCAACCCTGCGCCCCGGAACGTTCCATGACCATGGGCCTGCTTCCCAAGCCCCGCGGCAGACGGGTCGGTCGCGCCGGGACGTTGAGGATTCTCATGATCCCGCGGGGCCATGGTCGCCAGCGGGGGCCCGCATCCTGCGTGGCTTCCGACCCCGGCCGCCACGTCCCGCGTAGTGAAGGAGCGACGCCATGCCCATGATCCGGACCACGGTCTGTATTCTTTTCACTGCGACCCTGGCTCTCGCGGGGTGCGCGAGCGGAGCCCGCAGCGATTTCGGCCTGGGCTTTCGCGAAACAGCCATCCCTGTGGGTTTTCCGGGTGTCCGCTTTTCAGTCGAGGACGCGCTTGCGGCCGAAGTCATGGGGCTGCAGCTGAGCGAGGGCGCGCCTAACGGGGCGGATGGGCGGTTCGACCTGATCGCTCTCTCCGGCGGCGGCGCCGCGGGGGCCTATACGGCCGGTCTCGTTAACGGCTGGACCGAACGGGGCGACCGGCCTGACTTCGAAGTGGTGACGGGCGTTTCGACCGGCGCGCTCGCCGCTCCGTTCGTCTTTCTGGGTCCTGACCGGGATGCCGAGTTACGCGAAGCCTATACCGGGGGCCTGGCCGCGAATCTGCTCCAGGGACGAGGCCTCGGCGCGTTCGTCGGATCCGGCATTTATCAAAGCGCGCCCCTTCGCGCCCTGATCGAGACCTATGTCGATGCGGCCATGCTGACGGAGATCGCGGCCGAGCATCGCCGCGGGCGCGTCCTGCTGGTCGCGACCACCGATCTGGACGCCCAACGCGGCGTGGTCTGGAACATGGGCGCGATCGCGGAGCGTGGCGGCCCTGAAGCGCTGGCGCTGTTTCGCGACATTTTGACAGCGTCCGCCAGTATTCCGGGAGCCTTCCCGCCGGTGATGATAAAGGCCCGGGCCTCCGACGCCCTGGACTCACCGGCTTTCGAGGAGATGCACGTCGACGGCGGCGTCATGAATCCCTTTGTCGCCGTTCCGCAGATGATGTGGAACTGGACGGATCCGAACGGGGTCCTGCGTGGCGCCCGCATCCACATCATAGTCAACGGCAAGGCCGAGCCCGTCGTAAACGTCACGAGCGACGCCGTGGGCAGCGTGCTGGGACGAACGATCGACACGGCGCTCAAGGCCAACCTGCGCGCCAACCTGTTCGCCAACCGCACCTTCGCCGCGCGCAACGGCGTCAGCTTCTCGGTCACCACGATACCCGCGGAGTTCGACGGCGGCGACAGTCTCGACTTCAGCCCGGAAGCGATGCAGCGGGTATACGACCTGGGTCGGATGCGGGCCCTGTCCGGCCAGGCGTGGCGCACGGAACTCAATCTGGCTGCGGATTGACGACATTCGATCGGTTGAAGCGCTGAGGCGGCCGCCCGCTCGCCGCTTTCCGCCTGTTCGTTGCTGCGGCTGATCCGGTCGACCCGTTGTTTGGGCAAGACGTAACCTGTCCACACACGCGAGCGGCGCTGAAAGCCGACCGTTTAAAGCAGCCGCCCGCGCCCGTTTTCAGACGCCTGAGCAGCGCATCGACGCGGTGATCGGGGGGCGCGGATTCGTTCCACATAGCGGTGACGTCATGCAATATTTGGACGACGCGTAGTGGGCCCGTATCGAGCCGCTGCTGCCGGGAAAGTCGGATCCCGGTCGGACGGGGTCCGATAATCGGCTGTTCGTGAATGGAGTGCTATGGGTGCCGCGGTCCTGCGCTCATTGGCAGGACCTTCTCGAGCGCTACGGCAAGTGGGAGGCGGCGCACAAGCGCTTCAGCCGCTGGGCGGCGGCGGGGTTTGGGAGAAGATGTTCGACGATCTGATCAAGGATCGGGACAACCACTTGTGCGGGCTCACCAGCAGGCGACGACCGGCCGGGGCAGCGCCCGAAAAGGGCGCCTCGACCCGGCTGTAGGGCGTTTCAGAGGTGGACTGACGACCAAGATCCATGGCCTGTGACAGCCTTGGCCGGCCCGTCCGCTTCCTCATCGCAGCAGGTCAGAGCCACGACATCCTGGCCGTTCCGGCCCTGCTTGAACGCCATCGGCCCGCCGCCGTGTTCGCCGACCGCGTCTATGACGCCAACAGCCTTCGCCGTCCTGGACCAGATCGGAGCCGAGGCCGTCTCCCCCCGACCCGCTCACGAAAGGCCCCGATCGCGCACGATCCGCTGGTCTACAGGCTCCGTAATCGGGTCGAGCGCTGCTTCAACAAGCTCAAGCACTTCCGGTGCTTAGCGACCCGGTTCGACACGCTGGCGCACCACTACCTCGCCATCGTCCACATCGCCGCCTCCATGCTCTGGACGCGCTGAATGTCGATTCGCCCTAGCCCGGTATCACGAGATACAGGCCGTTACACACTGGCGCCCACCAGACATTCTTGCCCGTGGTCCTTGCGGCATAGTTTTGGCCCATCCGGAGGTCAGATATGCGCCCTTTCGTCCAAGCCCCCCGATCGCCGGCTATCGATCTGGTGTCCGCTCCCCCGACGCGTATGCAGACCAGAGCGGCGCGCGCGGTTTTCACTGTGATCAGCCCGATTCTTCTCGGCCTTTCGGCGGCCAGCTGCGCGACAGCGCCAGAGCCGGCTCCCGACCCGGTCAACTTTCTGCTTGTCCATGATGTGAACCGTGATGGCGTGCTGACCAAGCTTGCATTTGTCGATGACCGCGGTCGTCTGTTTGACCGGATCGATCGAAACGGCGATGGCTATCTCGACCGCAAAGACAGTTCCAAGCAGTCGGACCTCGCGGGTCTGGGCCGGTCGGGTCGGGGCGGCGGCGGAATGGGCGGCGCGATGGCAGGAATGGGCGGAGGTGGCGGCATGGGAGCCGGACCCGCAGGCGGAGGGGGGATGGCCGGAGGAGCGATGGCTGGCGCTGCGAGGGACCGGGTCGCTGCCCTACAGTCTCAAGCGGCTGCCGCCAGTTCCCGGGCCCGCAGGCTGGTCGCCGGACTGGACGCCGATGAGGACAAGCGCGTCAGTCGCAGGGAATTCACCGACGGCGTCGTCTATGTATTCGATGTCGTTGACGCCAATGCAGACGACCGGATTGATCCTCTGGAGGCCCAAGAATTCCGGGCCGAGATGGCGGCGGCCGCAGGAGAGCCCTAGGGCCTGTCTCGTGCGCAGACCTCCCATTGCCGATGCAGCATGTGCGGGGCGCCCATCGGGCTTTGATCAGACGCATAATATCTACGACGTCTATCTCGGCTTCTACTCAGATTCCGGCCTGTTCGGTGGTGCGTGGATTGTGGCGAGAGTGACCATCACGACTCGATGCTTGTTCCAGGTCGGCGTCCAACGGTGGAAGCCGAGGACCACTTAGCGGTGATGCCGGGTGGTCTGCCTGGACGGGGGCCTACAGATCTCGTGAGACCAGCTAGCTGCGTCCGCCCTAACGGAGATGCAATCTTCAAATCCAGTAGTCGGCAATGCATATCCGCTGGCCGTGCGTCCGACATGGCCAGCGGATACCTTGATCGGTCACAATGAAGAGCAAGAAAACGCGATGCGACGGAGTCTGAGTCTATTCGGTGCAGCGCTGCAATTTCGGCCCCGCAAACGGGTCGTTGGTCACTCGCACCGGCCGTAGCGATCTGGGCTGGCTCCTGGTCCGCCGACCGGTCCAGGAGGATTTTCCCAGTTCGTGCCCGGACCGTTTGCCGGTCCGGGCGGATTCCAATCCGAATCACGCCAACAGCTGTCGATCTGGTTCCACCATCCATAGACAGGATGATAGTAGCCGTATGTCGGATTGAAATAGTAGCCATAGGGGCGCACGACGAAGACGTATCGCTGTCCATTCAGACGATAGATGCGGTCCGGCGATGCGCCAGGCCCCCCGATCGGTCCGCGCGGGTTTTCCCAGTTCGTACCTGCGCCGCCGCGCCTTCCCGGCGGATTGTGGTCCTGCGCGAAAACCGGGGCCGCCACGGCGGTCACGGCGAGCGCGGCGATGAGCGTTGATTGCAGTTTCATACATCGTCTCCTTGGTTGAGGGCGGGTCCGGGGACGCCGCCATGACTTCAGCCCGGTTCGATCTTGCCGCGCCGTGGCGTGAAATGGGGTGCCGACGTGAATCGAGATGTAACGTCGGCCCTGGGCCTCCTATCTCGGCACAAGTCCCGGCGGGCC
>NZ_JAATJE010000005.1 GCF_011927695.1 Sphingomonas jejuensis | reverse complement strand
CGGGTGAAACATCACGAGAGGTGATCCGGTAACTTCCAACTCGTCCAACCTCACAAACCCACGAAACTTAATATACTTTGCGGCAACGCTCAGGCCTTTGTTGACCATTTGTTCCGACTGCCGCTGTCCATATGACAAACCTTGAGGTGCCCCCACCATGCCCGCCAGCGTCTCGCTATAGTCGGGCTGCTCGGGCAGTTCAGCGCGCTCGACCGCCATCCGCTCGACGGCGCGGCGTAGCAACGCCAGCTCGCCCTCCACCCGTGCGAAGGCTTCCTGGGCTGTCTCGGGTTCGTGCTCGTCCTCGTTCATCCCGCCTCTTTTCATACTCGAAAGCACGAACGCCTATCGGCTCATTCCCCGGTCGCGCTCGCGGTCCGGCCCCAGCGATTTCGCCAGCGCGTCGCCGATCGCGCGATCCTTCTCCAGTTTCAGCTCCAGCTCGGGCGCGCGGCGACGCAGCGCCGATTCAAGCTGCGGGTCGCGCCCGATCGCGCCCGCCACCTTCGCCATGTTGCCGCGCATCCGCTCCGCGCCGGCGCGGTCGCCGGCCCGCTCCAGGGCGGCACGATTGCGCTGCATCATCTTCCATGCCTCGACGAAGCGTCCGGCACGCGCCTCCGGATCGAGCCGCACGCGCTGCTCCTCGGCCATCGCGCGCGCTGCCCCGCCGGTGTTGCCGCCGGCGGCCTGCTCGATGAGCCTGGGATCGCGCCTGAGCGCGGAAGCGAGGTCGCGCGCGGCATGGGGCCGGTTCGCATCCAACGCCTCGCCAGCCTTGCGCAGCGCGCTCTCCTGATGGGGCAGCACCGGCAGGCCCTTGGCGTGCATCCGGCCTATATCGGCCGTGGCGCGCGCATAGCGTTCGATCGCCTTGGCCTGGTCGGGCTTGCCGCCGATCGCCGGCTCGGCCTGTGGCTTTACATCCGAAACGGATGTTTCTCGCGCCGCTTTGGGCCGGAAGCCGTCGAACATGCCCCTGGCCTTGTCGCGCACCTTCTCGACCACCTGGCGCGCGAGTTCCGGGAACCGGATCTCGCGCCGCTCGGCGAACGCGCGGGCCTGGTCCTGCTCCGGCCGCGCATGGTCACCCGCCATGTCCTTGCCCCGGTCGCGTGACAGGGCGCGGACGAGCTGGCGCTGATCGGCGAAGTCGTCGCGGCCGTAGTGGAGCTGCACCCCCTCGCGGTGCCGCGACAAGCCGACATAGGCGCTGTGCCGGTCCATGCCGGGGGTCGCGAGAACATGCGCGCGATCGACCGTCACGCCCTGCGCCTTGTGGAACGTCGCCGCATAGCCGTGATCGACATGGGCATAGTCCTTGGCCTCGAATGCAACCCGCTGGCCGCCGTCGAGCCGGACGCTCATGCCTTCCGGGCTGACCCGCTCGATGGTGCCAAGCGTGCCGTTCTTCACCCCCAGCGACCGCTCGTTCCGCAGGAACATCAAGCGGTCGCCGGCCGCGAACTGGCGTTCGCCCCGCTCGGCCCTGAACGCCACGTCCTCGCCAAGGTCGCCGGTCGCACGAAGCCGGCCGCGCGCTTCCTCATTCAGCTTGGCGACCTCGGCGTTGGTGTGGGTAAGGATGACGCGCGATCGGTCGGGCTCGGCCTGGCGCTGCCGGTCCCAGCCATCCACCAGCTCCGCCCGCGCCTGCTCGCGCGTGTCGGCCGCCCGCACCATGCCGCGCCCGTCATAGGCATGGATCGCCTCGCCCGTGCGGCCCGTGGCAAGCTGGCGCGTCGCCTCCTTCTGCCAGTCCTCCCGCTGCCGGCGAACCTCGGTGATCTCGGCCGCGCCGTGCCGCTCGGTGATGCTGCGGAACGCCGCGCCCGCCTCGATCGCCTGCAACTGCTCGGGGTCGCCGACCAGCACCACCTTCGCGCCGGCGTCGCGGGCATGGGACAGCACCCGCTCCATCTGGCGCGAGCCGATCATGCCGGCCTCGTCCACCACCAGTACGTCGCGCGGCCCTAGCTGCTCGCGCCCCTGCCCCCATGCGTGCTCAAGGCTGGCGATGGTGCGCGAGCTGATGCCGGACCCGCCCTCAAGGTTCTCGGCCGCGATGCCCGACAAGGCCGCGCCGCGCACGGTGTAGCCCTGCCCCTCCCATGCCTCGCGCGCGACGCCCAGCATCGCCGATTTGCCGGTGCCGGCATAGCCGACGACAGCCGCCAGGCCCTCGCCTCCGGTGATATGGTCGAAGGCGTCCCGCTGCTCGGCCGACAAGGTAAGGCCGCGCGTCTCGGCCGCCCCGATCGCTTGGCTGCGGTGGCGATCGGCGACGCCATGCTCGCCCCGCGCCGCCAGCTCGTCGCCGGCACGTTCAAGCCGGGCCTCCACCGCGATCATGTCGCGCGACGTGAACCGCTCCTGGTCGCGCCCGTCCTTGCCCAATGCGACCAGCTCGGGGGACGCGCGCACGGCGCTCATTACCTGGTCGAACTGCTCCTTGCCGTCACTGTGGCGGAACGCGAACACGGCCAGGTCGCGGGTGGTGAACGTGGCTTGCTGCCGGGTGATCGCGTCCAGCGCGATCGACGGATTGGCGATGATCTTCTCGCCATTGTCACGCGCGATGCGGGCGTGATCCTCGATCCGCTCGGCCTCACGCCCCTGACCCGGCCTGCGTGACGCTGCGGGTCCGATCTTGTGCTGCGGCTCCAGCTCAATGCCCTGGTCGGCATAGCTGCGATGGTCGATCCGGCCCTCAAGCCCCAGCTCGGCCATGCGTTCGTTGACGTGGGCCGCCCACGCCTCCCGCCACTCCTTCAACAGCTCGGTCGAGTTCCAGTCGCGAACCTTCTTCCCGAACCCCTGCTCGTCCACCTCGCGCATCGTCATCATCACATGCGCGTGCGGCTTCGGCGTGCCGTCCTTCGCCTTGTCCCAATGCACGTTCAGGTCCGCGATCATCCCGCGATCGACAAACTGCTTCTGCACGAAGTCGCGGGCGAGCTGGACGCCCTGCTTCTCATTCATCTCGCGCGGAATCGAGAACTCCACCTCGCGGGCAAGCTGCGCGTCCTTGCGCTTCTCTCCTGCCTCCACCTCGTTCCAGAGCGTGGTGCGATCGTTTAAACGCTCCGGCGCGCCCTCCGGCAACAGCACTTCGGAGTGGATGACACCCGCCTTGTTGCTGAAGTCGTGGTTCCGCCCAAGCCGCTCGTCGTGAAGCTCGGATGCAGAGCGATAGGCCGCGGACGCAACGGCGCTGGAGCCGTTCGCCCGGCTGATGACCTTCGCGCTGAAATGGTAGATCGCCATCGCGTCCACCATGATGCACTTCTTAGCGCACGTCGGCAACGACGTATAAGCGCGCACTCATCACTCGCTACGCTTCTGCTGATTGACTGCATCGCGCTTCACTTGAGGGTTGCCTGCCGAACCCGGTTTGCTAGGCTGCGCCGAACGATCAGACGCACGAGGGAGGCATCATGCGCAAGGTGCGGGACTATGATGCGGAGCTGAAGGCGCTGGGTGACAAGGCTCGCCAGCTCAAGGCGCGGAAGGTGGAGCAGTTAGGCCAGCTCGTCGCCGCGACCGGGGCCGATGCGCTCGACGCGGAAACGCTCGCCGGCGTGCTGCTCGATGCCGTCGCGTCAAAGGATGCAGAAGCGAAGGAGGCGTGGCGCGCGAAGGGCTCCGCTTTCTTTCAACGGCGCGGGCGCAAAGTTGCCCGGACTGCTGGCGGCAACAGCGACGGCGGGAACGCGCAACCGGGCGCTGATCCAGCGTCTGGAAGCGGCGCGGCGTCGGGCTGATACGCGAGGCTGGGTGGTGCAACGCCGCGAGCGCACCCGCCACCTGATCGAGCTGGGCGGACTCGTCCAGAAAGCCGGTCTGGTGGAACTCGCCGACGATGACCGCGCCACCATTTACGGCGCGCTGCTGGAGTTGGCGGGACGAGTGCGAGGCGAGGATGCGGAGGGCGTGCTGGCGCTCTGGAAGCGGCGGGGCAAGCGCGCGTTCGACGCGGATGCGGAACAGCCAAATTCGTTTGGTTCGGCATCGGACGCAAATCCCGCCAGCGATCCGTTGGAACATGAACAAGGAGAACCCTGATGTGCCGGTCGATACCCTTCCTCACTGCCGCTTGCGTGCTGGCGCTTGCGGCATGCGAACGCCCAGGCGACGGGCAGGCATCCTCTCCGCAGGCCAATAGTAGCGCCGGCGCTCCAACCACCTCTTCGACCACTTCCGCCGGGGCAGCGTCAAACACCGCTTCCGGCGTCGCGCAAAGCGACTGGACCTCGCTTGATGCCCTGGTCGGGCGCGGTCCGATCGAGAGCGGCTTGCTCGACAACAGCGCCGTATCGAGCGACCTCGTGCGACTCCTCGGCGACAAGCTGGCCGTGCTGAAAACGAACCTGCAAACCGCCTCACCGCTTGAGCGTCAGGAACAGGTGATCTTCACCTCCGGCAACAAGCCCCATGCAGGCGGGTTGGACGCGGCCTATATCCTGATCGACCCGGCCGCCAAGGCGCTGGAAGTCGGTCTATGGCAGGGCGGGAAACTCTCGACCTACAAGACGCCGGGGTCGAACATCGCCAGACCCAAGGACATCCAGACCCTGATCGCGAACAGCCGATGAGCCAAACGCGCGTTCGACGCGGGATGTAACGTGGAGGATCGACGGCCTTGATGAAGCTTCTATGGACCTTTCCGCTCTGCGTCGCTGTCGCCGGCTGCGGTCGTGGCCCCGCCGATCCCCACGGCCTTGAACCTGGCGAGACATTGCTGACGGTCGCAGGCACGGGACGCACCGAAGCCGCGCCCGATCAGGCGCTGTTTACCGCCGGCCTGTCGAGCGTGGCGGCCGACGCGAAAAGCGCCAGCGCCCGCAACGCCGAAGCCATGAGCCGGATCACGGCCGCCCTTGCCCGGCTGAACGTGCCCGCACGCGATATCCAGACCCGCAGCCTGTCGGTCAATCGCGTGGACTACGGCCCCAACAAGGGCCGCTTCGAGGCAAGCAACACCCTCTCCGTGCGGATGCGCGACACGGCCCGGGTGGGCGAGGCCATCGCCGCCGTCACCGATGCCGGCGCGAACATCGTCTCCGGCCCCAACCTCTCGGTCGCCGATCCCGAGAAGGCGAACCTGAGCGGCTATGACGCCGCCTACAAGGCTGCGCGCGCCAAGGCTGAGGCCTATGCCAACGCCGCCGGCCTCCGCATCGATCGCGTACTTGCGATCCACGACGGAGGCCAGGGCAGCTACATGCCGCAAATGGCCGAAATGGACGCCCGCATGGTCGCGCCGCCCTCTGTAGTGGCGGTTCAGGCGGAACAGGCAGCCCCGGTGATGGCGGGAACCAATGCCGGAATGGTGACGGTGCGCGTGAACTTCGCGCTGGCTCCCAAATGATCGCTTCGCGGCCACCCCGGACAGGGCCATTTGTCCATTGGGTGCATGACGGCGAGGCGCGCGTCCATTGCCTGATGACCCGCGAACGCTTCCCCTACCTGCATGACCTGCTCGCCTCCACCTCGATGGATGGCGAGGATAGCCTTTGGGCTGATCTGGATGCCCGCCTGACGCATTGGCAGGGCGAGGCATGGCGCGAGGACAGGGTGATGGTCGCCGCGCTCGCTGCCGAAGCACGACGGTTCAACAAGCGCTATCCGGTCGGGGATCGTCACCGGCGGGCGGCATGGTGGGCGCTTGGCGGAGCAATGGCCACAGAGGATGGCATGGGAGCCTTGCTCGACGCGCTGAGCGTGCTCGACGGGAGCGGGCATGATGCCGGAGATTGCGATGGCCAATCTGGACGTTGAAGCGATCCGGGCGGAGGTCCGCGCGCTGCATTTCAGGCGCGGTTCGCTGGCCGAAGTGGCGGAATGGCGCGAGGTCGATGCTGAATCCCGCGCCAATCTCGCGATCGAGGATATGGACCTGACGACCGACGAACACGCGCTGTTCGACATGCTGCGCGACGAGGCGGTGCCCCCTCCCCTCGCCACGCAAATCATCCTGAAGCTGATGAACCATCCCGACGCCGACCCGGCGCTGGCGATCACGCCAGTCTGGGCGCTGCGCTGATGGCGGGTTCGCTCCTCGGGCGTCGCCGGATAGCCTGGCGGGTCTCGCTTCCCGTCTCGTTCATCGCCGCCTATGCCACCGCCCGCTGGCTCGAAGGCATTTTCGGCGTCGGCAGCATCTCGGGCACGGTCTCGTTCTTCCTCCTAGTCGGGCTGCTCGCCGCGACCTGGTGGAACAATCGCCTCGCCGCCGGTCGGGGCAACGATCTGCTCGGCTCGGCCCGCTTCGGCGATCGTAGCGATGTGCGCAAGCTGGAAGCCTCCGGGGATCTCCTGATCGGCCGCTCGGGCAAGTCCGGCAAGCTGCTCCGCTACGACGGCCCCGCGCACCTGCTGACGATGGCCCCCACCCGTTCGGGCAAGGGCGTGGGCACGATCATCCCCAACCTGCTGCTCGCCGATCGCTCGATCATCTGCGTCGATCCCAAGGGGGAGAACGCCCGCGTCACGGCGCGCGTCCGCGCCGCCAGGGGGCCGGTCTGGTGCCTCGATCCGTTCGGCGTCTCGGGCCAGCCCCCTGCCCGCTACAACCCGCTCGACCGGCTCGATCCGCACGGCCTCGATCTCGCGGAAGATGCGGGCACGCTCGCCGATGCGCTGGTTCATGACGCGCCGAGGCAAGCGGGCGAAGCGCACTGGAACGAGGAAGCCAGGGCGCTGATCGCCGGCCTCGTCCTGCACGTCGTCACTACCGAACCCGCCGATCGGCGCGTGCTCGCCACCGTGCGCGAGCATCTGACGCTCCCCCCTGCCCGCTTCGCCGCGCTGCTCGCCGCGATGGCGGATAGCCCGGCCGCCGGTGGCCTGGTCGCGCGCGCCGCCAATCGCCAGCTCGGTAAGTCCGACCGCGAAGCCGCCGGCGTGCTGTCCTCGGCCCAGCGCCATACCCACTTCCTCGATAGCCCGCGCATCGTCGCCAGCACGGCCGCGTCGGATTTCGGGCTCGCCGATCTGAAGGAGCGCAACGGCACGGTGTTCCTGTGCCTGCCGCCCGATCGGCTCGACACCTATGCGCGCTGGCTGAGGCTCCTGATCACGCAAGCCGTCACTGACATGGCGCGCTCACCGGCGAAGCCGGCGCGCCCGGTTCTGTTCCTGCTCGACGAGTTCGCTGCCCTCGGCCGACTGGAGCCGGTCGAACGCGCGATGGGACTGATGGCCGGCTATGGGATGCAGCTCTGGCCGATCCTCCAAGACATGCACCAGCTCCGCGCCACCTATGGCGAGCGCGCCGGCACGTTCATGTCCAACGCCGGGGTCATCCAGGCTTTCGGGGTCAACGATCACGCCACCGCCGATATGCTCTCGCGCACGCTGGGCGACACCACCATCGAATACACCACGTTCAGCTCCTCGCGCCCGGCCAGCATGTTCAGCGACGGCGTGCGCTCCCAAAGCGCCAGCGGCCATGTCGCGGCTCGCCGCCTCGCCACCCCCGACGAAATCATGCGGATGCCGCCGGACTCGCTCCTGCTGTTGCGCCAGGGCGAACACCCGCTCGTGGTCGAGAAAATCCGCTACTACGACCAGCGCGAGTTCGCCGGCCTGTTCGATCCGTCGTGATCGCACACACCGATCGCGAAGGATCGAAGGGCGAGCTTTGGGATATCGCCTCGCTGCCCTTTCCGCTGGCGGAACGCTGAAGGCACACACCGCCGGCTTCGCCTGGCTTCTTCTGGAAGCCCTGCGGCCGTAGGCCGCTTTGGTGACGGCGATAGCCGGCACGGAACGAAGGCGTATTGGCCGCCAGGCCAATTCCGCATTGTCCTTTTCAGCTCACGCCTTTGGCTGCGTCCTGACGTTAAAAGATTCTGTTAAATAGGAATCGTTAAACAAGTTAAGCCTGTGGAAAAGCGGAAATAGCGCTTTTCCATCAATCGCTTGTCGTCATGCCCGGTGGGTGAAACCACGTGATTCGGTGTGTGATCCCACGATAGTAGGGTGTGTGATCCCACGAAGGAAAGGTGTGTGATCCCACGATAGTAAGAGGCCTCAGATTGCCTTTCCCGGAGTAGCTATTGGCCCACGCCCCCCGTCAGGCCGCCCGCCCTCTCGGAGCTGCGGTGTGTGAAACCACGATAGTCAGGGGCGGCGTGCGAGCCGATCCATGAGGTCGTCAACCTCGGCGGTTCTCCGCCGATCGGCATCCAAGCGAGCGCGCCGTTCCTGCTCGGCCTGGAGTTGTTCGGATAGCGCCAGAGCCTCCGCCTCTCCCCTCAACCGGAACAATACGGCCGGGCTGCCATCCGTGGTCGTCGCCATTTCCAAGGCATAATCAGGAAGCTGGTTTGCCTCGATGATCTTGCGCAGCATCCGGTTGAACTCTTTGGGCTTGCTGTCGCTGCCGGTCTTGTCGCGCAACACCTCGACCCGGCACGTCCACCCGCCTCGCTGATTGCCGGCGTGCTTGCGGGCGATGCGGTAGAGGGCTCGCTCCAGTCCTCCGGAAAGTAGGAAGTAATCCGGGTGCATGGTGAGCAGCGACCGCTCCGCCATGATGCCTTCATAGACCCAATCGGACAGAGTGATGGTCATGCCACGGGGCTGGTCAGTGTCGGGGTCCACCTCTAAGGTCCATTTATCCAGCCAGTTGAAGCCTGCCTTGCTGCGCCGCTTGGGTGCGCGGATGGATGTAGAGATGGAAGTGGTTTGTAGCCGCTGCAGGGCCGCTTGCAGCTCCTGGTAGGCTCTCCCGCTGGTATCGCGTTTGATCGCCCGCAAAAGGTCGTAGGATGTGGTCGTGAGCGTCCTCGGAAGGTCGTTGATTCCCTGCTCACGCATCCGGTTCAGGGTCGAGGTGGCCCATATGATGATATCGGCATCCCAGATCGTCGCCATGCCATAAGCCGGGATCGCTTCGATCTTCACCCAGGTCGCCCCATCGGGGCTGGTGTATTCGATCGGCTTGACCCGCTTGCGCTTCTGCAAGGAGAAGAATGGTCGTTCCATCGTCTCTCGCTGGTCCTTGAGCGGAAGGTCGCCCATGATCGGCAGGAAGAGATCGAACTCCGGATTAGGGTCCCGTCGCTTCTTCACGTTTCAACCTTGCACGCTTGCAAGTGTGCAGCATTGCACACCATCACCGCCCAAATTGCTGGTTGGCGTCATACTTGGCCACCAACTCGGCAATGGCTTCGGCCAGCAAGTCCTGATGGCTGCGCCGCGTCCGCGCTGCCAGCACTCGAAAGGCCTCCGCAGTCGGGTCCGCCGGATCGAAATAGGCTCCAAGATGATACTTGCCGGTTCGCCGCCCGCTAGATCGTGCTGCCGGCTGTTCCGGCACGGGGGAAGGCCGCGCCTCCGCCGCAGCGTCCTGCGCTGGCTTTTCCGAAATCGCCGGCGCGAGAAGAGATGAACGACGTGCCATATCAAACCTTCACATTTGCAGGTGTGCAATCTTGCAAGACTTCAAACAGGAACTCGCGCAGTGATGCAATCTCCTGAGCGGCTTTTCCGGCCGGCTCATGCTCGATGACGCCAAGCCCGTAAGGCCATGCTGCACGATAGACGCTGCGCTCGCGCAGCACCGCGCGTGCGACTCTCAGCCCCGAGGCCTCAACTAGGGTCCGAGCATCTTCCAGCAGCGCCGTGGCAGTGGGGGGAGCAGCATTGAGCACGACATAGCCGCTCTTGCCGGTGCTGCTGATGAGCTGGGCGGTGCGTTTGATCGCGTCCAAATCGATGAGGGAAGGGCGGCACGGAATCAGGACAAGATCGGCGCATTGCGCGGCGGCTACGGCTTCAGCGCCAGCGGCAGGTGGTGTGTCGATGATGGTGAGCGCAAAGCCATTCGCCCCGGCGGCGTCAATTGCCTGATCCAGCCGCCGGGCGCTGATCGGCTCGACATGCGGCAGTTCGGCCTCACGACGCTCACTCCATGCTGTGGCGCTCTCCTGCGGGTCGAGATCGAACAGCGCGGTCTTGATACCGATGGACTGGGCCGCAACTGCCAGATTGACGGCCAACGTGGTTTTTCCGACTCCGCCCTTCTGAGCTGCCAGTGTGATTATCTGCACGTGTGCACACCTTCAATTTTGTTATTGTGATGTTATGCAAATTGGAACGATGGCACAACACATTGGAGTTCCGCCACCTAAGGTCAGCCTGACTTTTGCGATCTAGATTAGTCCGCTTCCGCATCGTCGGCGTCGAGCGCATCGTGGCGCATGGGTCCGTGGCCGTCGATCGGGCACAAGGGGGCACCGGCCGTCTCCAGCCATTTGCGCGCGGTCCGCGCCGTGTAACCGCACGTCGCGCACTCACATTTGAGCATCCGCGTCGCCTGCTTCTTCGGCCGGGTGGTTTCGCCGCCGGTGTCGAGTCGGGCATGGGGGAGGGGACCGGCTGCGGCGAGGATCGGCGCGATGGCGCCAAGGAAAGCATCGCCGGGGGTGGTGGCGCGCATCGGACCGACCAGCCCCAGCCCGACTGCGAGCCGTTTAAACGCCCTCCCGTGCCCAGCGGCGATCCCGACCGCCGCATGAACCAGCTCGTGCGCGAGGATCGCTGCGATCTGCGCCGGCATCGCGTCGGGGGCATGGGCGAGGTCAGGCCGGATGAATATCTCGAAGTGGCCGTCGCCGCTGCGCCGGTTGTCCCAGCACTCTCCGATCGCCTTGCCTTTGGCACCTCTGCTGGTGAAGCCGATCGCCACCCGCACGCGGGAGGGAAGGGGGGTGCCCAACGCCTCGAACAGCGGCGCCATGCCGGCCGCCACCCGGTTCAGCCAGCTTTCGCGATTGTCCTGCTCCATGTCCTGCTCCCTTCAAATCGCCCTGGGGGCGATGGCCCCGGCCATCGGCCCTGCCTCGTGGCGAACAGCGGGGGGTGAGGGGGCAGCGGGAATCTGCCGGGGTGGTGCGGGCGCAGGCGTAGCCGAGCCACGGCCCGGCTGATTGCCGTTGCTGGGAGAGGGGGGCGGCGCCTCACTTTCCCTCCGATCAAATCTAACGCCGCCGGCGTCGCCGGCGCCGCTCTGGACGGGCGCGCCCGTCCCTCGCGCGAGCGATCGTCACCCGCATGGGACGAGACGCCGATCGGCGGCTCGGTCGGAGCGAAGTGGAGATAGAGCGCGGTCCGGAAGGAGGCGCCGACTTGGCGCCTGCAACTTACCAAGGCTATCGTGCGGCCCGGTATTCAGGCGGAGTAAGCGGTGGCGATCGATTTTACATTCAGGAAGAAAGCGGTTCGCACCCTTACCAACCAGATTGGCGTCTATGTGCTTTGCGATCTGGACCAAGTGCCGATCTACGTCGGCCAGTCCAAGGATGGCATTCGCAGCCGCGTTGCGCGGCATCTGACTTCCGCCCGCTCCGACATTATTGCCAATCGTCAGATCGACGTTTGGGAGATCGCTTGGGTGCTCGCCTACCCAGTGGAGACGAAGGAAGAGATCACGCCGCTGGAAGGCGTTCTGTTCCACCACTTCAACCCGAAGTCTCAGCTAATGAACGGGTCGATCCCTGCCGCTCCGCCGGCAGGAACTGCTATCCCGGACCCAGCCCAGGTGGTTCAGGTCATGTCGGATGAGGAAATCGCCGACAAGATCGATCCGGTGCAGCGCCTTCCTCGGCAGGCAGGTCACTATACGAACATCGTCGGTCACTTCTTGGCCGTCAAAAACTCGCCGCAAGTCGCCCGCGCTATGGACGCCCATTTCAAACGGTTGGCGAGCTATCATGCCGAGCTTCTGGGCCTGACGGGCGAGTCTGATCCTGGAGAAGAGTAGGGGCTTGCTCTTTTTCTGGAACATATCTAGAACATACTAGACAGAACGTGATTGTGGCGCCACAATGGCGCCATGACTACGAACTCCAAGCCTGCCACGGTGCGCGACCTTGATCGCATAAACCTGCGTCTCTCCGCCGAGACGTTCGCGCTGATCGACGCGGCGCGCGCTAGCCGTCCTGGCAACGTCTCGCGCAACACCTGGATCACGGAAGCAATCGCGGAGAAGCTGGCGCGCGAGACGGGCGCCAACGACCCCCGTGAGGAAAGCCGGGTCGCCAATGGCTAAGTTCTATGAATTCTTCGCCGGAGGCGGCATGGCCCGCGCCGGGTTGGGGGCGGGTTGGACCTGCCTGTTCGCCAACGACTTCGATCATAAGAAGGGGCTCACCTACCAAGCCAACTGGGGCACGGGAGGCGAGCTGAAGGTTGGCGACGTAAAGCAAATCACCGCTGCGGATTTGCCCGGCATCGCTGATCTCGTCTGGGGGTCATTCCCCTGCCAGGACCTGTCGCTCGCAGGCGGCGGCGCTGGCTTGCGCGGCGAGCGGTCTGGAACCTTCTATCCGTTCTGGGACGTAATCCGGGGCCTGATCGCCGACGATCGCGCGCCCAAGCTGATCGCGCTCGAGAATGTGTGCGGGACGCTGACCTCGCATGGCGGCAAGGATTTCGAGGCGATTTGCCAGACCTTCGCGGATGCCGGCTATCGCTGCGGCGCCCTCGTCATCAACGCGGCGCTGTTCCTTCCGCAATCCCGTCCTCGGTTGTTCGTGATCGGCGTTCATGGCGACGTGCAGGTCGATCCAGCATTGCTTGCGCCTGGTCCCATCGAGCCCTTCCACACTCGCGGGCTGCAAAGCGCCGTCGAACGGCTGCCGGCGGCGTTACGCGAGGCAATGCTGTGGTGGAACATGCCAACGCCGAACCGCCGCAATACGACGTTCGCCGACATGATCGAGGAGAACCCGTCGAGCGTGCCCTGGCACACGCCGGCCGAAACCCAGCAACTCCTCGGCATGATGTCACCGCTCAACCTCGCCAAGGTGAACGCGGCCAAGCGGGCTGGGCATCGCGTGGTGGGCGGCGTTTACAAGCGCACCCGACTCAACGAGAAGGGCGTGAAGGTGCAGCGCGCGGAAGTGCGTTTCGATGACATTTCGGGTTGCCTGCGAACGCCCGCAGGCGGGTCCAGTCGGCAGGTCATCGTCGTCATCGACGGCGCCAAGGTCCGATCGCGGCTGATCTCCGCGCGCGAGACGGCGCGCCTGATGGGCCTGGAAGACGACTACAAGCTGCCCCGCAACTACAATGAGGCTTACCACCTCACGGGAGACGGAGTGGCGGTGCCGGTGGTTCGGCACTTGGCCCATCATATCCTGGAACCCTTGCTCGGAATGGCGGAGGCGGCCGAACGGGCGGCTGCATGAGCGTCATCCCCTGCGAGCAGAACAGCGATCTGCGCGCGCAAATCGAGCGGTTCGCGGAGGTCTTGAAGACCGAGGCGCACCGGCTCGGCGATCATGGCCTGGACGAACGCGACTTCTACAATTCCGGCCTCTTCCGGGGCGCGGTCGAGCGGGTGAGGGGGCAGTTCTCCGCGACGATGCGCGCCAAGCGCGAGTTCGTTCAGCACGTCCTGAACCACATGGAGGATGAAGGCTTCATTGCAGGATGGGACCTGACGGAGGACTCCAGCCGCAACGATTATGCCGTCCGGCTCCCAAGCGGACGCAGAGCCGTCATTGACCTGAAAGGCTGCCTGGACGGCAACAACACCAACATATTCGAGCGCCCGGCCGATGCCGATGAGTTCGTGATCTGGAGCATCTGCACCAACCTTGGCGCCGATCCACGGCGCAATGCCTGGTCGGGGATCCACACTCGCCTCAGCGCCGAGGTGATCTCACGCAATCAGCGGGTGGATGGTCTGATCGTCTGGGACATGGTGTGCGGCACGATCGGGCGCCCATGCCCCAAGGTGGCTGGCGAAGACGGATCGAGGCTCACCGACATTGGCCCTTTCCGGGTTCCGCCCGCCTGCATCTATCTGTTTCCCAGCACCGTGCCGTCCCTCGCCAGCCCCTCCGTCTCAGCCCAGCCTATCGATGCCGTTGAGCTGCTTTCGGCCTTCCACCGCTGCTTCAAAGGATACGATGCCGAGCTGAATCACGTCGATTTCGAGGTGATGCAAGCCGGCGCGGACGTGATGCGGCGCACCACGGTCCGGCGCGCCGGCGCTGTCCAGAAGGTATCGGATATGGCGGCTATCCGCCGGGTCTAATCGCCAAGAAAATCGGTCAGACGGCGGGATAGCTCGTCGGCGCTCCGCATCTCGCATTCCCATATCACCAAGGCTCGCCAGCCTTGGCTTTCAAGGCGCTGACGCGCTTCCCGATCCCGTTCGACATTCCTCGCCAGCTTGGGATGCCAATAGCTGGCGTTGCTCGCCGGCCGTCGCGCGCCGCGTGGGCAATCGTGCTGATGCCAGAAACATCCATGCACGAAAATCACCGCTCGCCGGGCCGGAAACACGAGGTCCGGGCTGCCGGGCAGCTCGCGCCGATGCAGGCGGAAGCGATAACCGAGCCGGTGCGCCAATCGACGCACCACCATTTCCGGACGGGTGTCCTTCCCCCGCACTTGGCGCATGCGCTCCGATCGAGCCGCTGGGGTCAGCGTGTCAGTCAATTGCTTGGCGGGCACGGTGCTCGCGCAACACGCGCTGTACGGTGGAGCGGGATACGCGGAAGAGGCTGGCGAGCTGGGCAGGGGAGCCTTGGCCGGATTCCGCCTTTGCGATGATCTCGGCGCGCTGCTGACCGGTGAGGCTCGGTCGGCGTCCAAGATGCCGGCCGGCTTTGCGCGCGTGCGCCAGCCCGTTCATGGTCCGCTCGCGGATCATGGCGCGCTCGAACTCGGCGAACGCGCCTAGCATCTGCGTCATCAGCCGGCCGGGAGCGGTCGTCGTGTCGATCGCCTCGGTCAGCGACCGGAAGCCGGCGCCGGCTGCGGTGATCACCTCCAGCGTGAAGAGGAGGTCGCGAAGCGAGCGGGAAAGGCGGTCGAGCTTCCACACCACCAGCACGTCGCCCGGCTTCAATGCGCCGATCGCGCGCGCCAGCTCGCGCCGATCGGCTTGGCCGCCCGACGCTTCCTCCTGGTAGATCGTCGCGCAGCCGGCATCAGTTAGCGCGCGGAGCTGCGGGTCGAGGTCTTGGTGATCGCCACGGGACACGCGGGCATAGCCGATTTCCATGCGATTGTTCTGACACAGGGTTTTGACACCTGCAAACCCTTGGAAAAGCAGGGGCAGGGCGCTGGTGTCAAAACCGACCGGTTGTGACACCAACACCAGCTTGGCACGTCGAGCATATCTAAAAGGCTCGGAGCTTTGTCAGGATGCGCGTAATTGCTCGGCGGAAATCACATCGCAGCTCAGGCATCACCTTCGGTGCCGGCGATCAAGACTGCTAAGGGAAAAGCATGTACACCGGAAGCGCCATTTTCGTCGATTTCGACAACGTGTTCACGACGCTGTGGAGTCTCGATGAGGGGATGGCGATCCGGTTCGCTTCTAATCCAGCTGACTGGCTCGCTGGCTTGGCGGCGCTTAATGCCGATAGGCCTTGCCGCTGGCTCGTGGCCCGCTGCTACCTCAATCCCATGGGCAAGGTGCACGCGCCCGGCGAAAGGAATGATCGCCTCTGGTTCTCCAGGTTCCGCGCTAACTTCGTGCAGGCAGGTTTCGAGGTAATCGACTGTCCTCCGCTGACGTGGGGAGCCAAGAATGCCGCTGATATCCGCATGGTCATCGACGTGCTCGATCTGCTGGGTCATCGCACCCGCTTTGAGGAGTTCGTGTTCGTCTCGGGCGATTCCGACTTCACCCCCCTGCTGCACCGATTGAGAGCTGAGGACCGCCGGACCGCAATCGTGTCACCAGGCCATCTAGCAACAGCATACGCATCAGTCGCGGAACGCGTGCTGGGGCTTGAGGCCCTCGAAACGCTGCTCGCTCCCGCCATTGCTGCCGCACCCGATCAAGCGACAAAGGATGCGGCAGCAACCGACGCATCAGAAAACGAGCGAGCTTTTGAACAGCTCATCCGACAACGCTACGAAAGCGCCGTTAAGCCATTAAACCTCTCAACCTTGTCTCATGAGGTGCTTCGCACCCTGCCTGATGCAAAGTCGGGGGATTGGTTCGGCAAGGGCACCTTCCGAAGGGCTCTCGACGCCTTGGCGCTACCAAACGTCCGCTTCTCGAACCATCACCTATGGAACGCGGAGAAGCACGACCCGCCCGCGGCCTCGCAAACTGCTGCGACCACGCTGGGCGACGAAGATGACCTACCGCCCGATCCTGAAGAACAGAATTAAGGGCGACAGGCTCGCAGGCGCGCCGCCTTTCTCACCAGAAGGTAGACCTTTTTACCGGCAAGGAAAGTACATGGCCCTCTTGAATCAAGGCTGTGAACGTCATACACAGATGGTGTGACCGTTGTTCACGAGGGAAGTTTGTCTAAAGATAGTGGTCACGAGCTGGTAGGGATCAACGAGGTCGCACAGATGGCCGGCGTGTCGAGGCAGGCCGTCGCTAACTGGCGGGTCCGTGCATCCGACTTTCCCCAACCAGTCACCGAGTTGGCTTCGGGGCCGATCTTCCTCCGAGCCAACATCCGCGCCTGGCTGCGCCGAAACAAGCGAAGTGGAACCCCGATGACCCATGTAATCTCTACCATCAATCTAAAGGGCGGCGTCGGTAAGACGACCACCACTGTCGCGCTCGCCGAGACGTTCTCCGCTTCAATGGGCAAGCGCGTCCTCGTTATCGACCTCGATCCCCAGACTAACGCCACGCTGATGCTTATCGGCGAGGATCGCTGGTTCGACCTCAACACCAAAGGACATACCCTTGCGCGCCTGTTCCAGGACGCGATGGACCCGGACAACCGGAAGTTTGACATCACTGCCACTCTTCAGAAGAGCGTGTCGGATGTTCGGGCCGCAACCACAATCGACCTGCTGCCTTCCAGCCTCGACCTAATCGACGTGCAAGACAAGCTGGCCTCTGCTCCCGCCGGCAAGTTTTTCTCGGCCAATCCTATCGAGCTTCTCAATCGCGCGGTGAAGTCGCGCATTGATGAATACGATATCGTGATCGTGGATTGCCCCCCCAACCTAGGGATCATCACCCTTAACGGGCTGCGAATTTCCGACCATTATATCATCCCGACCATTCCAGACTATATGTCCACCTACGGCATTCCTCAGATTGTCGGTCGCGTAGCCGGATTCTCGGAAGCGATCGGTGAGGAAATTGAGCCTCTCGGCATCGTCGCGACGAAGTTCCAGGCAAACTCGACGGTCCACAACAACGTCATCAAGCAGCTGAAGAGCGACAAAAATCTGCCGGTCGTCATGGACACTGTTATCCGGCAGGGTAACGCGGTCGCTGCGGCAGCGGAGTTTCAGGCGCACTCCCGCACGATCAAGCAAAAATACCCCGGCGATCTCGGCGACGACTTCTATAACTTGGCGCAGGAAATATGGTCTGATCTGGAGAGCGGGCTGTGACGGTCAAGAAAAAACTGAACGCGCTGCTGCGCGAGGTAATCGCCGAAGCGGAAGCCAACCCTGCCTTTCAGGAACGTCTCGCAAAGGCTCTCGCCGCTGACGAGAAGCCGGTTAAAGCTCCCGTCGAGCGGAAGCGGCAGGCCAAGCCGACCGAACACAAGCGTCCGAGCAACCGGCGGACCCCTGCCGTACTCGACCCAGTGCAACTCGCCCGAAACGGCGAGTCCGAACTGCGCGAGGCGCTAGCGAAATTGGATATTGAGCAGTTGCGCGATGTGGTGGCGGACTACGGTATGGACCCAGGCAAGCTGGTGATGAAGTGGCGCGATGCAGATCGCATTGTCGATCGCATAGTCGAGGTGGCACGCGGCCGTGCGCAGAAGGGCAGCGCGTTCCTGCCGCCGTCTGAAACCGCAGAAACCAAAGCCAGCGAACCTACTCTCCCGTTGGAAGACGGGAACGAATAGACGCCGTTTTTAACTGCCGGTTTTCGGACACGTCATGCTCAACGACCTAGAAGCACTCGCTACCGATATTGCGGACCTGTCCAAGGCTTGCGCCGAGATGGAAGGCACGGAGGCCGCTATGCTACTGAGCCAGATGATTGCGCACCTTGAGGTGGCATTGTCCGAGTTGGCGGAGCGCCCCGGTATGCTCGTCGGCGACATGCCGTGGTGGATCAGCCGCCAGAGTAAGCGCAATAGCCTCAGCTAGAGCTTACCAGGGTGCCTGCCACAAGGGCTCGGACGCTCTGCCTAGGCTATTCGCCGCGCAGGGAAATTAGCGCGTTCTCGATGAGACGCAGCGCCTCTGATCGACTGGGGCCCTGCATGCCCTCCCCAGCGGCTCGCATATAGGCCTCCTTGTCGTCTCGCCACGACTCAAGCAGTTCGATCTTCTCCCCCACACTCAAATTCTCATCGGCGAGAAGATCTGTCGGTGTGTCGTACTTCCCGAAATATCCCATCGCACCATCCTCCAACCTTAAACCGGCATTCTGCGCCTCATCCAACCGACCAACCACATCGTTGCCGATACGACGAGATACCAGAAACTCAGCGTGGCGATGAACGGCCCCGGCCGGAAATTGTCTTCAGGCCCGACATTATGGATGACTGAAGTGTTGGGATTGTCGGCCAGGAAGGGCGCTGGCCACCCCGCTACCTCGCGCGGCAACCAGTTTTGCTCCACCGGCCCTTCATGACCATACATGGTCCTTTCGTCCGTGGTCGGGTTGATCCAGATGGTCCCGATCGTGATCGCCAGCGCGAAGATCAGCGACAAAAGCACTCTCAGCATCCTTGGCGAACTCCCGCACCGCTTGCTACGACCCGTTACCTGGCGCGGCGTGGGCTATTCGGCCCGCCTATGGCGACGATCGGCCCCGCGCCGCACTTTTCCCGCAGCAGCTTCACGCTCGGGTCCGCTTCGGAATAGCCTTGTGGCCCTGCCCATGTGATCCGCTCCCCAATGCGAGGACCAACTTCGCCTGTGCGCCCCAGGATCATGTAGCCTTGTGGGTCCAGCCCAAGCTCTGTGTCGCGGGGAAAGATGACCAGCGGCTCGCCGGCGTCACCATGATCGGCAAGACGGAAACACCCGTCGCGAAGAACCACGCGCCCACCAAGCAACGCCAAGAGAGACATGGCGGGAAGCCGATCCTGACGCGGGAACGCGCGCACATAGCGGGCCAGCGCCGGATCGATCGACCGGGTATTGCGGGGTGGCGAGAATATCAATTCCAGCCTTTCCGGCAGCACCCAGCGTTCACGCGCGGCGATCTCGTTGAACTCTGCCTCGTCGACGTTCATGTCGAAACGGACCACGCCGTCGAACTCATACACCGACCCGCCGCCCACCAGGCGATACGGCTCGAACCGCTTCCACCATTCATCAAAGATCGGTTGCAGCTCTGCCCTGGTCAGCCCGCCCTCGCGCGACGTGAAACGTGGGTCGCGCGTATAGCGCGCGAGCGTGGCTGCCGCGTTCCGCTTGAACTGGAAGGCGAAGCGTGGGTCAGGGTCGCGCACAATCCGCATACCGACATAATTGCCCCGCTCGGCCCTGCTGAGGTGGCGATCGAGCACCTGTGCGGCCTCGGTCGCGGCATCGTCGGGGTTCATCATGCGCTCTCTGGCCATGCGAGCCTCACTCGTCATCGGCAGCGGCGTCGGGCGTCCGTCCGGCGGCGGGGGCGGAGGGGCCATGGGCGGGGCGGCGATCGGACCCGTGGCGGGCGCGGACAGGATAGTGGCGTAACCCGAAGGACTGATCGTAGCGCCTCGGGGAACAGGCGAGGAGGCCGGGGCGATATTGCTGGCGGGTGCCGACACCTGCTCGCCAGTTACGCAGCCACCCAGTGAGAGGGCGGCAAGAATGAATGGCGAGACTGCTCTATGCCGGCTTCCCGATCGCTTCATGATACGACTGAAACTCCTGTGGCTTTCGGAATCCAACGTCCGTTCGCCCGGATAAGCCGGAACTCCGCGCCGTTAGCGCCAAGGTTCCCATAGGTAGCCACAGCCCAGAAGGTCAGAACACCGCGCGCATCGCGGGATTCAACCTTCACGGTGTAGAGGATGGCATTCGCTTTGGTCGCGATCACAAAGGGGTGAACATCCGCCCGGCATTGGGATGCAGGAACAGCGGGCAGTTGCACCGCCTCGCCCACGTACCGCACGATCCTCGGCGGGGCATCCATTACGGCCGAGTCCGCAAGGCCCTGCATCCCGACACAAACAGCCCGCTTCTCCTCACCTGGCCGCGCCTGTGCAACTGCCGCATCGAACATCGCATTGAGCTGAGCGTCGTCCAGACCGCGAGTGTCGGGTTCGCCGGGCAAAGCGATAGCGACGCTGCTCGAATAGTTAGGGCCAGGCGGTGGAGGCGGAGATGGCGGGGAGGGCAAGGGCGGTGCATCGGAAGATGGGAGGACGCGCGAAGCAGGATCATCCCGACTTGCACGTTCGGGCTGTGGCGCCGAGCATCCTGCAGCCAGCAACAGCACCGGAAGCAGGCACAGGATCGAGGATATGCGCCGGATCATGTGCTCATCACACCCGGGATTCGACGCTGTTCAGGCACTGCTCCAGTTCCTCCAAGACCCCTTCCGCGCACCTTATTGCCATGCCCGCAGACGAAGCCGAACCCAACCTCATGATCGGGCTATCCGAGTGGAAAACCCTCCACGTCCAGCGCCCACATCGGCCATGCCGCACATCCAGCCGCCAACTTCCACCCTGGATTGCTGCAACGGTTCCCTGATGGGGAAGCCCCAGACACCATTGAACAGCAGGCATGATTTCTCCGGACTCAACACGAGCCGTGAGAATAAACCTGGATCGATATGGCTCCCGGCGACCCGGACAAGGCGCGCCAATTTCGGGACGCCTGCCCAAATTACTTACGCCCATCGACACCAACATTGATCGTACATCGAACCGCCTCGCGCTCCCGATCAGCGCGCTTCCGGCACGCCTCCAGCGCCTCACGATTGGCAGAGACGATCCGGTCACCCGCTGCCAGAGCGGCGAACGCGCTGGGCGATGCCGCCTGCATCATGCGCTGTCCGCCTTCCCACATCGGCATGGCGAGCGTCCGCGCCGCCATCTTCTCCGGCCATTGCCAGCTCGCCGGCACGGCGCGCGCCACGACGCCGGCGAACGCCGCCCAAAGCACCATGCCGGCGACAATCCCGCCGATCGCCGTCCACATTAGCCAGCGGTTCTGCTCATCGCCGCGCCGCGCCGATGCGGTGACGCCCTGAAGCACCCGGGTCGCATCCTTCAGCTCGGCGGCGGCGGTCGCGATCGTCCGCCGGTCCTCGGCGCGGGCATCGCCGCCCGCCGCCACGATCCGGTCAACGACATGACGCGGGGTCGCTCCGTCCCTGGCGGCCGCCACCAGCGCGTCGGTGCGCTGCAAGGTGGCGTCGATCTTCTGCACCATGGGAGCACCTCAAGGTTTGTGACACGGACAGCGGTAAGCTGAACAGGTAGCGAACAGGGCGGCTCAGGCCACCTTGGCTCCGGGTCCGCCGGCGA
>NZ_JAATJE010000004.1 GCF_011927695.1 Sphingomonas jejuensis | reverse complement strand
CCGCCAAGCGAACAGCCTAGACCACCGGGATGAGGGGTCCCTTTTCGACGCCGATCACCCCGCTACCGGGGTCCCTTTTCCACGCCGATCCACAGGCTCGAGCCGAATCGCCGTGGACTGAGAGGTTCCATCTCTGACGCTGTGCCCGCCAATCATCTTTGAGATGATTCGCGTTGCTGTGAATGCCCGTTGTCTGAGCTTCGAAGTCGGACAAGACTTGAGGATAAGTCCTCAAGCGGCGCGTGCTGGCGAGTGACTCATCTTGATTTTCGTCCGGGTTTATAGGCGAAATGATACACACGCGGATGGTCCGGGACTCGGGGGCAATAAGAGGGCTTGTCCCTGCGCACGCCGGGTCAGGTCACCCTATTTGACTAACCACCCTGCATTTGGCATATCTGTCCGGGATTAGGGGCCATTATGCGGTGCTTTTCACGAACCGTGGCCGGTTTGGGTTCAAAAAGGGGACATGCCCATGCTGTCGGGTCAGATTCTCGATGCGATGATTACCTCGTGCGAGAATGCCAAGACCGTGCTGCGACAGGCGGCCATTGATCCATCCGATCGCAAAACGCTGAACATTTCAATGGGGGCGACAGTCGCCGCTGAATTGCTCGGCCGAACGCCGGAAGCGCTTTCCAAGGCTGAGGCGCGCGGACGCTTGCCCGCCCCCAAGACGGCCACCAACGGACGCCGATTCTACACGGTCGAAGATTTGATCGCCATTCGCGAGAAGCTCGGCATCAAGATGGGTAAATTGCCCTCCGAGCGCGCGGTCGTCATCGCCGTGCAGAACTTCAAGGGCGGCGTCAGCAAATCGACGACGGGCAAGCATCTTGCAGATTACCTCGCGCTGCGGGGATATCGCGTTCTTGTTGTCGATTGCGATCCCCAGGCGTCGATGAGTGTTATGTTCGACGTCAATCTAGAGGCATTGGTGGACGAGACGCACACGCTCTCGAACTTCCTCTCCCCCAGAATCGACGAAGCCGATTCGCTGCGAAAGACGATCCAAAAGACCGCGTGGCCGAATATCGATATCTGCCCCGCCAACCTGGGCCTCCAGGACACCGAGTGGGAACTGACAGCAACCATCGAGGAGGGCCCTACCGCCATTGCCGGCGCGTTCCGCATGCTGAGAATTGGCCTGGAAGAGGTCCGGCACGACTATGACGTCGTTATCCTCGATCCTCCCCCTGCCATGGGCTTTTTGGGCGTGAACACGTTGACGGCCGCGGACGGCTTGCTGATCCCCGTGCCGGCTCGGCAACTCGATTATCTTTCGACAATCCACTTCATGCAGACCTGTCGCGAAGCGATGGACCTCGTCTCGAAGTTCGACACTTCGATCGACTACGGGTTCATTCGCGTCGTCTGCACCATGTTCCAGCCCAACAGGACCAACGAGGCTCAAATGCTTCAGGTCATGGAGAAGACCTACGCTGGCCAGATGCTGTCGACGCCGATACTCCTGTCGGAAGAGATCAAGAATGCCGGGTTGTCGATGTCGTCGATCTACGAAATCAACAAACCATATGGGTCGCACCAGACGTACACGCGGTGCCGTGACAACCTCAACATGGTGTTTCGCGAGATCGAAAAGGATATTTGCAAGCAGTGGCCGTCGCGTATGGCGCAGGTCGGCACCGACAGACTGACGGAGGCGGCATGAGCAGCGCAGGGGGCCGGCGTCGCAGCCTACTGGCGAATGCCATCGAAAGCATCGGCACGACCCCTGCCCCCACGTCCGTGGCCGAAGTCGCGGATGCCGAGGCGCTGGTCGATCGCGATAAGCCGGTCGACGAACCTTCGACGCCCTCATTCCTGGAGCGGCGTGGTATTGCGTTCGATGAAATCGCCCGCACGGTCAAACGTCCGACTATCCGTCTGAAGCCCTCGGAATGCTCCATCTGGCCGGGCAATGCTCGCGATCATGCGGCGCTGAGCCACGAACGCTGTGCCTCGCTCATTGATTCCATCCGCGAGGAGGGGACGAACCGCGAGCCGGTTGTGGTGCGGCGGACGCCGAACGCCGAGACCCCCTACGAGTTGATCGTCGGCACCCGCCGGCATTTCTCGGTTTCCTGGCTGAATGCCAACAACCATAGCGAAATCGAGCTCGTAGCGCGTATCGAGACGCTCGATGACGAGGCCGCTTTCCGGCTCGCCGATTTGGAAAATCGAGAGCGCGAGGACGTCACCGATTTGGAGCGTGCGCGCAATTACAGGCACGCTGTCGACGCATATTACAACGGGGTTCGCACGCAGATGGCCGATCGCTTGGCCATCGCCAAGCAGAACCTCCACAACCTCCTCCAGCTCGCGGAGTTGCCGGACGAGGTCGTGGCAGCGTTCGCCGAGCCCGGAGACCTCAAGGTCCGACACGGCATGCGGCTCTCGCCCCTGCTGAAGAACGAACAGCACCGCGACGCGATCATCGCCGCAGCTATAGCCCTCGGTGCCGAGCAACAGGCGCTGAAGGACGCTGGAAGCGACAAGATTGAGGGTATCAAGGTCTGTGAGCGCCTGGCCGCAGCCGCAGTGGCTCCCGCGGCGTCGAAGAAGCCTGTACCCCGTGCCAAGCCGGCCCTCACCGCCGCCTCGGGTCGCGAGATCGGACAGGTTCTTGCTGATACACGGGCCAAGGGAATTACGATCAACATCAACCCCAAGGGCACAGCGTCGGTCGACGAGATCCTCGAAGCGCTCCGCCCTGCCCTTGAGAGTGCGAAGTTCAGTCGAAATTGAGTAAAATCTAGTTTAACGCTTTATTTTCAATTAGTTGGCTCCCGGTAAAATGCGTTTTACCGATGCCACGGGACACGAGATGCAACAGGATCACCGCGAAGACGGTCAAGTAGACCTCTTTCTCCCTCAGCTGACTGCGCTTCCTCTTCGGGATCAGCGCGAAACGATGGAGCGGCCCTTTTTCTCGCTGTCGAAGCGCAAGCGACTCAAGCCGATCGACTATGTCAGTCCGGATCGTAAGATCACCGTCCATGTCTCCGCTAATTCGGAATATGGTCTGGCGACTATCTACGACCTCGACATACTGATTTACTGCGCGTCAGTTTTGATCGAGCACAAGCGGCGAGGTGCCAACGACATCCCGCAGACGCTCCACGTCGTCCCATACGACATGCTGAAGACTCTGAAGCGCGAGGTTGGTGGACGCGCTTACGATCTTCTGGGCAATGCCCTCGACAGGCTCCAATCGACCACGGTGAAGACGAACATCCGCTCAGGAGATGCCGTCGAGACCACCTTCTCCTGGATCGACAGTCACAGCCAGCTTAAGGATCGGTCCGGAAACGTGCGGGGAATGAGAATTACCCTCGCGAAATGGTTCTACGACGGGGTGTTGATGGACGGCGGCGTGCTCGCCATCGATCCGGCTTATTTCTCGCTCACAGGCGGGCGCGAACGCTGGCTCTATCGGGTCGCGCGCAAACATGCGGGTGGGGCCGGAAGCGACGGTTTCGCCATCTCGATGCCAACGCTCTTCGAGAAATCCGGCGCGGAAGGCGATTATCGGCGCTTCAAGTTCGAGATGACCAAGATCGCTCGGGAGAACGATCTGCCAGGCTACTCCCTGGACATCGAACAGCGTGACGATGCCGAACCGCTGCTGCGCATGACCAGGCGCGATCGCGAGCCGTCCGAGGAGGGCAAGCCCTCCCCTGCCCTCGCCCAAGCCTCGCCTGCGGCCGTCAAGGAAAAGGCGCCCGAGGAACCGGCTATCTCCTTCCCCTCGAGCGGGCATATCTCGCATTCGGCATTCGGTGCGATCGCCCGCGCCAACCTGCCCAGCCCCCAACGCGACCACGGTCTCGTTGGAGACGATTTCCGGAACTTCCTCCGGCAGCGCGAGATAGCGTTCGACGCGAAGAACATCACACAGATATTCGCGACCTTTTGCGCGAAGCAGCGTCCGGTCAACTGATCGACGCCGTAGGCGCAATCCGCCAAAACGGTCTTTCAGGAACAGGGTCGAGAATGGCTCGCGCGCGCACGTCAACTTATCCGTGTGGACCGTTCCCGAAGTAACGAGCCGGGCCCCGGACCCGTCTGTATGGCGCCCCATCAAATGTGCGTGGGCTGCGAAGATCCAACCACGCGCGATCCTTTGCCAGCCTTCTTCTCGGATGAGCTTTGCCGGGCACAGCTGCGCCAGCGGGAGGATCGCCCGTTCCACCTCTCCAGGCAGCCGTCACGGTACTTAGAGAACGGCGCTTATAGGGTGGGATTTGTGATCAGATTGCCCGGATCTGATAGCTGAATCACTGACCGGCTGACGCCGGTAGGATCAAGCGGTGGGGCTGAAGCCGTCCTTGTGGGTATGTCGGTCGAGGTAACGCATGATGATGTCATCGGTGATGTTGCCGGATGTGGTCGAGAAGTAGCCGCGCTGCCAGAAGCGTTGGCCCCAATATCGTTTGCGGATGTGCTCGAATTCCTGTTGGATCTTGCGGGATGAGCGCCCCTTGGCCCGGCGCACGAAGTCGCTGACCGAGACGTGCGGCGGGATTTCGACGAACATGTGTACGTGGTCCTTCGACAGCGCGCCGTTGATGATCTTCACGCCCATCTCGGCACAGACCTGACGGATGATCTCGCGCACCCGTAGCCGAACATCGCCGATCAGCACCTTGTACCGATACTTCGGCGCCCAAACGAGATGGTAGCGATGATGGAATGTGGTGTGACAACCGGACCGATACGCCATAGCCTGTAACCTCGGGAAAAGCGGAAGCTTCACGCCTTCGGCGGCTTCCGCTTTTCCCGAGGTTACAGGCTAGCACGCGAGTCTGTGGCTGAAGCCAGTATCCGACTGAAGTCGGAGGGGTTCCTCCTTGCTAGAGGACTCTAAAGGTCAAACTGTCGACGCTCCAAAGAGGCTGGGGAGGGGAGGGGGAGTCATCCTCGCTGCTTCGATGCCGTTCCTGAAATACCGTGAATGCTTCGACTGCAAACGCCTCCGGGAGCGCTAGACATCCACAATCGGCGCCCATCGCCTGGCCAAGCCCCGTTCTCAATGTACCGTCGAGATCACTGGCCGGCTCCCGAGAAACCTCGAAACTTCGCGGTCCAGGCAGCCGAGCGGGATGCGCTCAAGGCAACAAAACGTCGAGATCATCGCCGTTTTAGGTCAGTTCCGCAGGGTCCCGTTCCTAAAAGACCGTCAATGATTCGCCCAAGGACTCGGGAGGGCCGCGGAAATGCCGCTCGACTCCTCCGAACACAGGGCGGCCTCGCCTGACGCCTATAGTTCGACAACGAGCGCTGCCGGGTGTAACATGCCTGAAAGGCTCGGAAAACAGCCACTTTGCGGACGAGTAAAACGCGTTTTACTCCCTTGGAGACGTCCTGTGGCCCGCGCCGTGCCCACGGTATTTCAGGAACGGGGCACGGTACATGAGGAACCGAATCACGGTTCAATGGGAACGCCCCGCAGGGTATTTCAGGAACGGCCAAACGGTATAATGGGAACGGCGCTGAACTCCCGACTCGCGCTGAATCGGCGAGTCGCGAAAGATCCATCCACAGCTTAACTTTTTATCCTATTCTCTAAAGAGATTAACACGCCTGCGGCGCTCCCTTCTTTTGAAGAATTGATTGGGAAGAAGGGGAAGGGACGATCGCCGCGCACTAAGCACGTCGTCCACCCAAAAAGCTCCGTCGCGTGCGTCGCCTCACACACCCGACCGCAGATCGACGTCGATTATCGCGGCGCCTAGACTCCTTGCAAGCCAGCCATCGCGGAGCACCTCACTACGCTCAGGTCGCCGAGGGCACCGTGACAGGAGCCATTTTCCAAGACCCGAACGAAGTCCGACCTGCACTGAGCGCCGCCAGCAGCCCGCACAGCGTGTTTCCGCTCTCGGCTATCCCCACGGCAAGCAAAGCGCCCAGAAGGCCGCTGTGGGGCCTTCCTGCCAAGCCTGATCACGAGAAGCATGCCGTTGTGGGTCAGAGAACCCGTGGACTGGACATTGCAGCTACCGCCTTCAACTATCGATAGACGATAGCCGCCGACTGCAGAGCTCGTGTTTCACCACTGGGACAAGGGGAACGAGACCGCGCTCGCCGGCAAATCAGTTCTTGCTGCATCCAGCGCTATGAATTGCGAACAGGGGAGGGGAGGCAGCTACCCCTTTGGTGAAAGGTTTGCCGGCGCACCTCGGTAGAGAGGCCCCGGCCAGCCGACGACATTCCAATCGTTCGACAGAAGGATGCTCCGGTTGATAGACCGGTTCATCAGACCGGGCGGCAAGCGAAAGATCCTCCTGCGGACTGTCGTTCACAAACTCTCGGCGCGATGCTGGAGAAGCTTGTCGATGTTCTCCATCTCGCGATCGAAGGCATCGAAGACCTCCGACAGCTCGCGGCTCGCTGGCGGGGGAGGGACCACGTTGCGCGGCCGTCCACGCTTGGGCGCTGCAAAGCCAAACTCGATGGCAAGGTCCGTGCTCAGGAACACGCGCCAGGTCCGCCGCTGGGTGATCTCCACGAGCAAGCCGCAGTCGACGGCACGGCCCAGCAGTTTGCTCGCGCCGGCAACGCTCATGCTGAGCAGCTCCGCCAGCGACTGAGGCGAGAGCAGTGGCCGGTGATGGAGGAGGGCCGCGAGCCCCGGGAGGTGGCCAGGTCGATATTCCGCGACGATCGCATGCTGGGCCGCGCGATGGAGCTTTTCCAGCTCGTGCAACCGTGCGAGGTTTGCGGTGGCGCTTGCCTCAAGGCTGCGCATGGCCGCATACCAGTCCTCGTCTCCGACAGTTCGCTTCAGCCTAAACGCCTTCACGCCGCCCACGAGGCAGGGCAGGGGAGTGGTCACCATCCCCTTGTCGCGCAGAGCGAAGGGCAGCGAGAGCCAGGGCAGGGCGGTGCTGTCGAGACGCGCATGCTGGCGGACCCGATCGAGCGCGCGGATCAGCGGCGAATGGTCCGCGGCTATCTCGATCTCGCCGATCGCGGTCGGGAGCGCGTCGCGCCAGGCGAGGGGGTCGGGATCGCGCAGCGCCGCTTCCCAGGCGGGAAAGCGATCGAACAGGTCGAGGTTGGTCGACCGCAGCGGCCGGCCGGGGATTTGCAGCCCGCAGCCCCAGGAAAATACGTCAATTTCGTCGATCTCGGCCGATTGCAGTTGCAGGGCCCGGGTGTAGCCACTCCAGGCGGCGCGGCGTGCCCAGGCCGATGCCACCGAACTAACGCAAAACCGGGCATCGAGACGCGTAATGGCGGCCGTGCAGGAGGCGATCGCGGAGACCATCTTCGCGCTGTAGGCGGGGCCGTAGCGGCTGTTCGAGAGAGGCGCGTCCACGCCGTCTTTTAACCCAGAGCTGCTCTCAGTCAAATTGGCTCGTATGCGTAGTCGTGATAATGGGAGATTATCACGACCCTATTATTATGAGAAGGACCGGGCTATGTCTCGCCGTCATGGCGAAAACGGCCCTCACCCGCAGGCAAAGCACGCCGCCCGCCGGCGCCGACGACGTCGTGGGCGAGGTCCGCGCGCTGGCTATCGACAAGGCGGCGGTCGATCCGCAGGTCATCGCGGCCGCGGCGCGGGCCTGGTCGCCGAACACGATCCGCGCGTTCCTTTCCGACATGAAGCTCTGGGATGCTTGGTGCCGGCGCACCCGAGTGCGGGCAGGGGAGGCGACCGCCGAGACCGTCGCGGCCTATGTCCGCGCGCTGTCGGGTCAGGATCATGATGAGGCGACGCGGGCGACGCCGCAGAGGGCGGCCGCGACGATCGCGCGCTATCTCGTCAATATCGGCTGGGCCTATCGCATGGCGGGGCTGGACGATCCGACCGCAGCCCCGCTCGTGCAGCTCGAGCACAAGGCGGCGCGCAAGCTTCTCGGCACCCGCCAGACGCAGGCGCGGGGTATCCGCTACAAGGGCGATGTCAGCGATCTCGACGCGCCGGCGAGCGGCGTGAGCCTCGCGGTCCTCCTCAAGGCCACGCGCCGCGATCTCCTGGGCGCGCGCGATCGCGCGCTACTGCAGGTCAACTATGATACCGGCTGCCGGCGCTCCGAACTCGCGGCGATGCGTATCGAGCATATCGACGGGCCCGACGTCGACGGGGCAGGGGTGGTCGAGATCGGCCGCAGCAAGACCGATCAGGAAGGGCAGGGGGCTCTCGCCTATCTCTCGCCCGCGACCATGCGCGCGATCGCTGAATGGTGCGACAAGGCCGGGATTGCGCGCGGGGCCCTGTTCCGGCGCGTCGAAACCTGGTTCGATGGCTCGATCCGCGGTGTGGGAGAGGAGGCGCTCAACCCCGGCACGATCACGCTCATCTACAAGCGGTTGATCCGCCAGGCATTCGACAAGAAACTGCTGGGGGCGATGAGCGAGGCCGAGCTCGAGCGCTGGGTCGCGGCCGTGTCGAGCCATTCGATCCGGGTTGGCGTGGCGCAAGACAATTTTGCGGCAGGAGAGAGCCTGCCCGCCATCATGCAGGCCTATCGCTGGCGCGATCCCAAGACGGTCATGCGCTATGGCGCGAAGCTGGCGGCCAAGAGCGGAGCGAGTGCGCGTCTCGCGAAGCGTTTCGGCGGTGAATGACAGGTTTTAGCTGTCCGCGTTTGGACAGTCGCAAACCGATGACCTGGCGCGGTTGGGCAGTGAGCGACACCGACATGCCTCAACGACCGAAGAAGCGAGCTCGCCGTCGGGCCGGCCCTAGCGCGCACCGATGGGGGCGAAGCCGCCGACCGGCGGGAACGCCTGTGCGCACTGCGACGTTCTTCTCGTCAGCGCGAGCATGCGTGACTGAACCTCTCCGGCTCGAAACCAAATCCCAAAGTGGAGGGCGGCATGGCCCGCATGTCGAGCGATTTCTTCGTCCAGCGCCTCAAGGATTGGGGCGTGAGCCGAATCTACGGCTATTCTGGCGATGGCATCAATGGCGTGCTGGGGGCGCTCCAGCGCGCCGAGAAGGAAGGCTCGGGCATCGAGTTCATCCAGGTCCGCCACGAGGAGATGGCGGCCTTCATGGCGACGGCGCATGCGAAATTCACCGGCGAGCTCGGCGTCTGCCTGTCGACCGGCGGTCCGGGCGCGACCCACCTGATCACCGGGCTCTATGACGCCAAGCTCGACCATGTCCCGGTCCTCGCGATCGCGGGCCAGGCCGAGAGCACCGTGCGCGGTGCAAGCTATCAGCAGGAGCTCAATCTCGACCGACTGTTTGCCGACGTCGCCGCCTATGTGCAGGAGGCGAGCGCGCCGGCGCAGGTCCGCCATGTGACCGATCGCGCGATCCGGATCGCGGTCGCGGGCAACGCGGTCTCAACCATCGTGCTGCCCAAGGACATACAGGATACGAAATATGAGGAGCCGGGCCAGGCGCACGTCTTCACCCGCTCGGGCACCGGCTATGCACATCCGATCGTCGTCCCGCAGCCCGCCGATCTCGCGCGCGCTGCGGAGGTACTGAATGCAGGCGCCAAGGTCGCTATCCTGATTGGGGCGGGAGCCCGCGGCGCGTCGGCCGTGGTGACCGAGGTCGCCGACCTGCTTGGCGCCGGCGTCGCCAAAGCGTTGCTCGGCAAGGATGTCCTGCCTGATCGAGCAGATCGAGGTGATGCGCCTCTGGCGCTCCCCGCGCCAGGTTGTCGCCGAGGAGATCGAAGACGCCGGCTTGCGACAAGTGCTGGACAGCCTTGCCATCGCTATCGAGAAGCAAGAGTCTCAAAAAAATGGTCAACCGCTCCTAGATTCATATGATCTGAGAACGAATGGAGTTGGCCTAGTCGGCCAACGCCCTAACGCCTGACGGCGAGTACAGTCCCAACCGACCGGACCGCACAAACCACAAACGGCAAGACCAAGCGGCAAGGTTGGACGCGCCGCTTCGCGTCGCGATGCTCCCGAGGGGAGCAAGCGTTTACCGTTGCGCTGAAATTGCCGCCTTTGTGCCCGGTGCAGCCGTTTTTCGTGCGTCATCGCGACCGTAGCGCCATGCTGAGCACCAACTTGCGATTGAAAACGCAGCCCACCTGGTAACTAATGCGCGATTCAGCGGTTAATGGACCGTCAGCATCTTGCTGCTAGGTGGTCGGCATGCCCCAAGCGACACTTCAGGCCTGGCTTTCACTCTATGCCGCGGTCGGCGTCATGGTGGCGCTGTGCGCTGTCCTCGCGATGATAAAGACCGCCTACGATTATCGTCTGGGAACTAGGAAACTCCCAACTGCGACCGTCCTCGATAAGGTACTCGTTGCACCCCGGTTGTGGATACGTTGGCAGATCAACTATCTGCTCGGCGCGCCGGCGATCCTCGGAATTGCGATCTATTACGCGCACTACCTCGGGTTCGATACTCTTGTAGATGTGTAAGCGAGTAACTGGACCCCCCTGCCCCGGAATTCCTGTCGACCCACTGCCAAACCGGCGGTCTGAATCGATGCTGTCCTGAACGATCCGGTGCTCCACCCTCGAGTGATCGCTGCGACATAGTCCATCGTCTCGCGAAACGGCGGAATACGGCGCATCGATCGAACGCGTCCTGGACCTGCATTGTACGCGGCCAAGGCTAGATCGACCCGCTTGAACTCATCCAGATGCGCGCGGAGGTATCTGGCCCCTCCCCTCAGGTTCGACAACGGATCTCTCGAATTGAAAACCCCAAGTCCACGCGCTGTACCGGGCATCAATTGGGTAAGGCCAACGGCGCCCTTCGGTGATACGATCAATGGGTCATAGCGGCTTTCCTGGGCCACCAGTGCATCGAAAAGCCCGACTGGCACACCAGCTTCGCACGCCACGGCCTGGATCAAGGGGTAATATTGAGCCCGCCGAGCTTCGAGCCAGCCTGGAAAATCGCCGCGTGGACGGTAGGGTGTGATTGAGCAAGCCTGTGGGGTGTAGAGATAACTTGCCATATCGGACATCGCTGCCCGGCCAGCTCCCCCCGAAACCTGGCCAGTCTGCATCCAAAGGGGCACCGATATATGCGACGTGCTTATTGCCTCCTCTTGGGGTTCCATTACGGGGCTGCCGAATGATCTGAAGTCATTGCCTAAAACGGCTTCCATGCTTGGTACTGGCGGCGTTCCGTCTGTTGGCATACCCCGCATTCTCGGGCCCACATCGATGACGGCTTCAACTGCCTGCCCATCAAATGTCATTACCTCGGCCTGCTTAGCTGCCGATGTTTGCGCCCATAGCAGTGCCATAACACTACCCACTACGCATAAGCTCGAGTTCGATCGCGTGTTCATCGATCATTGAACATCATGTTTCGATCAACCGCACAACGTGGAAAAAAATTCCACTATCTCCCAGTGCTTGATCCAGACTAGGTCAGGCAAACCCCCGTGGGTAGCAGCTAGCTCACAGATATCTGCTGGTTGGGTATCAGCTAGCTATCACATAGGTAGCGGTTGCCAAACTGCTAGAGAGCGGCTAGCTATCCAGTTGTTCGAACTATCACAGGATCGGTCATGGCTGCTGTCGTAGCATTCGTCTCACAAAAAGGCGGTGTAGGAAAAAGCACCTTGGCAAGAGCCCTTGCTCGCGAGGCGGCGGCAGGCGAACTGCGGGTTAAAATCGCCGATCTCGATACTCAACAGGGCACTTCGGTCGATTGGCACCGAGCACGCCTTGGCATCTCCATCGAGCCGATTGTGTCGGTTGAGGCATTCAAAACCGCGTCTCAGGCCCTGGCCGCTGCAGACGGCTTCGATCTGCTTATCATCGACGGCCCCGCTCGGACCAGCAAAGCTACACTTGAAATTGCACGGTCATCGTCACTCGTGGTTCAACCCACCGGCGCATCCTTGGACGATCTCAGGCCTGCCGTCCGCGAATACCATGCCCTTGTTAAGGAGGGTATCCCGACTGGACGGCTCGTTTTTGCGCTCAACCGCATTGGAACTTCGGCTGAAGAAAATGACGCGCGGGCGTATTTGACCGAAGCTGGGTATAATGTCCTCGACGGTTCGATCGTGGAACGACCAGCATACCGGCAAGCGCAGAACCAAGGCCTGTCAATTACCGAAACCAAATTCTCCGGCCTTAACCAGCGTGCTGATACTCTGATCCAATCCCTAATCGACAAAGTAGCGGGGTGAATGATGGCCGATATCTCGAAGCTAAAGAAGGCTACTCGATTGGGTTCACCCCCACCAATCAGTGAGGCGAGCCAGAATTTGGATGCACCCGAAGTAGCCCCCGCCCCTCCGGCTGCACCGCTGATAACCGCAACCCGCATTGATGCCCGCAGTTCGCGCAAGACTAACCGCACTCAACAATTTGCGACTAGGGTCACACCCGAATGGGACAATCGAATCCGCGAAATAGCTCAACGTGAGGGTCTGCTTCTTACAGAAGTGCTCGAGAAGGCACTCGACGCTTATGAGAAACTGCTAGCTCAAAGGTAGCTAGCCGCTAGATACCAGCCATCTCAACGCTAGATAGCGGAGGTCTAACTGCTAACACGGGGATCTTCCGCTAGCTGCTAGCCAGCAGCTACTGAGTCACCTAGGAAGGGAGAGAAGGGGGTCAGAGGCAGCGAGAAAGGATCGGTCATGCCCCTCGTTGCGCTGAAACCCACCCAGACCATCGTGGACATCGTCGGCGCCCTCGGCGGCACCTGGCACGGCTACAACGCCATGTGCCGTTGCCCGGCCCACGCCGACAGCGATCCCAGCCTCTCGATCCGGCAGGGCCATGACGGCATCCTCGTTCACTGCTTCGCCGGCTGCACCGCCGAGGACGTGCTCCGCGAGATCGCGCGCATCAGACCCGGACGCACCTACGACCCACCCGCTGAACAGCGCACCGGCAGACCCGCCAACATCGAACGGCTGTGGAACGAGGGGTTGCCGATCGCCGGAACGCCCGCGGAAGCCTATCTCCGCTTTCGCGGCATCACCGGCGCCTTCGACGACCTGAGCTACCACCCGCGCTGTCCGTGGGGACCGAAACCGCATACCCGGTTCCTCCCGGCGCTGCTGATCGCGGCGCGGGAGGGGCGCACGCTGCGCTCGATTCAGCGCATCTTCCTCGACCTCGCGCATGGCGGCTATCTCGACAAGGCGACGCTCGGCACGCCGGGAGGTGCGACCTGGCAGGGCATGCGCGTCACCGACACATTGGCGCTTGGTGAGGGGTTCGAGACCTCGGCCGCCTTCACCCAGATCCACGGCATCCCGTGCTGGGCGACGCTCGGCGCGGCGCGGCTCGACCGTGTCCACATCCCCGATAGCGTCACCACGCTGATCTTCGCCGAGGACAATGACTTCGAGGGCCGACGCGCACGACGCAAGGCGTGGGCCGCCTATCGGCCGCGCGGGCTGACGCTGAAGCGGATGCCGCCACCCTCACGTTATGGCGACTGGGCCGACGTCGTGAAACCCGGAGCCTGAGAGGGAAGGGGGGTCGGGGTCGTGAGCTGCACGAGCAGCCACAGACCCGGAGACCCCCATGACCGACCTGTTCGACCCTGCGCCCGCGCGCGCCGACCATGCCACCGCTGCCGCCCGCCTGCTGCTCCCCGCGATCGCCGGCGACGCGAAGATCACCCGAGCGATGCTCAACGACGCGATGATCCGCGCCTATGGCGGCACCGACGCCGATGGTCACTGGACCCAGCGCGAGAGCTTCGAGGTGCTGGAGCATGCGACCGCGCTGGCGGTATGCGCAGCAGGCACCACGCCGGCGGTCGACGCCGCGATCGGGCTTATGGCGCGCCTTCCTACCCAGACCGTGCGCAGCGAGGAGCAGATCGACTGGCAGCAATTCTCGACCCCGCTCGATCTCGCCACGATCACGGTCATGCTCGCGAACGCACGCGCGGATGACATCGTACTCGAACCGAGCGCCGGCAACGGTCTCCTGGTAGCGGGCCTCCCGCCGATCGCGGCGCTCCAGCTCAACGAGATCGATCCCGCGCGCCGCGAGCGGCTGTCGGCCACCTTCCCGAAAGCCAGCGTTACCGGCCACGACGGCGCGCAGATCGCCAGCGTCATGGCATCCGCGGAGCGCCCCAGCCTCATCCTGATGAACCCGCCCTTCTCGCGCTCGCTCGGCCGCGGTGCCGACGCGCTCGCTGCGGTCCGCCACCTGCAGGCGGCGATCAAGCGTGTGCGGCCTGGCGGGCGCGTCGTCGCGATCATGCCCGACTGGTTCTTCAACTCCGCGCGCATGGGCACGATCTGGTCGACGACGCTGGCGAGCGTCGCGCTGCGCACCTCGATCCGGCTGACCCATGCCTATGGCAAGCACGGCACCGGAGTCGCGGTGCGACTCTATGTCATCGACAAGACGGTGGGTGATACCACGACGGTCACGCTCCAGCGCGGCGCCGTAAGCGACCTGGTCGAGGCGCTGGTCATCCCGCCCCGGCAGGATCTGATCCCGGAGGCCGCCACTCCGGCGCCGGTCAAGCGGGGCGGGGGGCTGTCCCTCCTGCGCAGCGTGAGATCGAAGCCCGCTGCCACCCCGCGCATCTTCCGCGCTCTCGCCAGGAACGAGGTTCTCCCGGTCGGCTACCAGGTACTCGAGACGCCGGCGCCACTCGCCGAGCAGTCCGGCGTCTATCTGCCCTATCGGCCGAGCCGTATCGTGTTCGACGCTGCCGGCGAGCATCCGACCGCGCTGGTGGAATCGATCGCGATGGGCTCGATCCCCGCGCCGATCCCCGTCCATGTTCCGTCGCTGCCCGAACGCACCGTCACCGAACGCCTCCTGTCCTCCTCGCAGCTCGAGACCGTCGTTTACGCCGGCCATGCCTGGACCCAGTATATCCCGGGCCTGAGCAAGCCAGACAAGGAGGGCGTGGGGCTGGTGCTCTCCGACGACGGACGCGCGTACCGCAAGGGCTATTTCCTGGGCGACGGCACCGGGGCAGGGAAGGGGCGGCAGGTCGCGGCCGTCATCCTCGACAACTGGCTGGCGGGTCGTCGCAAGAACATCTGGATCAGCAAGAACGAGGCGCTCCATGCCGACGCGATCCGCGACTGGACCGCGCTCGGCGGTCTCGCGGCCGACGTGCAGCCGCTCTCGCGCTGGAAGATCGACGAGCCCGTCACGATGGACGAGGGCGTCCTGTTCGTGACCTATCCGACGCTGCGCTCCAACCGCGGCGACGCCACCCGGCTCGATCAAATCATCGCCTGGGCCGGTGCCGACTTCGACGGCGTCATCGCGTTCGACGAGGCGCATGAGATGGGCGGCGTCGCGGGTGGCGAAGGGTCGATGGGCACCAAGAAGGGCTCGCAGCAGGGCATCGCCGGCGTTCTCCTGCAGAACCACCTGCCCGACGCCCGCGTGCTCTACGCCTCGGCGACCGGCGCGTCGGAGGTGAACAACCTCGCCTATGCCGTGCGGCTCGGCCTGTGGGGGCCGGAGACCGCCTTCGCCAACCGCGAGGCGTTCATCACCCAGATCCGGCAGGGCGGGATCGCGGCGATGGAACTGGTCGCGCGCGATCTCAAGGCGACCGGCCTCTACACCGCGCGCGCGCTGAGCTTCGCCGGGGTCGAATATGACATCCTCCGCCACGAGCTGACGCCTGAACAGATCGCGGTGTACGACACCTATGCCGATGCCTGGGCGATCATCCATCGCGGCCTTGAAAAGGCGCTCGAACTCACCGGCGTCGTCGACGGCAACGAGGGCAAGACGCTCAACTCGGGCGCGAAGGCCGCGGCGCGCTCGCGGTTCGAAAGCTGCAAGCAGCGGTTCTTCGGGGCGCTCCTCCTGTCAGCGAAGCTCCCGACCGTCATCGCGGCGATCGAACAGCATCTGGCGGCCGATCAGTCGGTCGTGCTGCAGCTGGTCAGCACCGCCGAGGCGATCCTCGACCGCCGCCTGGGCGAACTGTCGCCCGACGAGCGCGCCGACCTCGACATCGATCTCTCCCCGCGCGAGGCCGTGATCGACTATCTGACGCGGGCATTCCCGGTCCAGCAGATGACCTTCTTCCGCGATGACACCGGCGAGGTGCGCTCGCGACCGCTGTTCGACGAGAGCGGCCACCCGGTCACCAACCCCGAAGCCGAAGCCGAGCGCGACAATCTGGTCGAGCAGCTTTGCGCGCTGCCGCCGATCGCGGCCGTGCTCGATGCCATCATCACCCGGTTCGGCACCGAGATGGTCGCCGAGGTGACGGGGCGCACCAAGCGCCTCATCACGGTGAGCGGGGGAGGGCAGAAGCTCGAATCGCGCTCGGCCCGCGCCACGCAGGCCGATTCCGCCGCCTTCATGGAAGGCACCAAGCGCATCCTGGTCTTCTCCGACGCCGGCGGGACCGGGCGGTCTTATCATGCCAGCCTCGATGCGAAGAACCAGCAGCAACGCGCGCATCTGCTCCTGGAGCCGGGCTGGAGGGCCGATCGCGCGATCCAGGGCCTGGGACGTACCCACCGCACGCATCAGGCCTGCTCGCCCCTGTTCCGGCCCGTCACGACCGACTGCAAGGGCGAACTCAGGTTCACCTCGACCATCGCGCGGCGTCTAGACAGCCTCGGCGCTCTGACGCGCGGCCAGCGCCAGACCGGGGGGCAGAATCTGTTCGACCCGGCCGATAATCTCGAAAGCGACTACGCCAAGGCGGCGCTCATCAGCTGGTATCACCTGCTCGTCGCGGGGAAGCTGACCAGCACCAACCTCACCGATTTCCAGCATCGCACCGGCCTGGAACTGCTCGATACCGACGGCGTGTTGAAGGAGGATCTCCCGCCCATCCAGCGCTGGCTCAACCGGTTGCTGGCGCTGCCGATCGGGCTCCAGAACTGCATCTTTGACGAATTCCTGGCGCTGGTCGAGGCACGGGTCGCGGCCGCGCGCGAGGCGGGGACACTCGATGTCGGCGTCGAGACGATGACGGTCGAGACCGCGACCGTGCTCGACGATACGATCCTGCGCACCGACCCGGTCAGCAAGGCGACCTCGCACCTGCTGACGATCGAGGTGACCCGGCGCCGCAACCCCATGTCGCTCGAGCGCGTGCTGCGCATCGCCGATACCGACCAGACCGCCGTGTTCGTGCGCAACGGCAAGTCGGGCAAGGTCGCGCTGCGCACCAACGCGCGCTCCTGGCTGACCGAGGACGGGGTGGCGGTGTCGCGCATCGAACTGATGCGTCCGACCCGGCACGAATATCTCGCACTCGACGATCTCTACGAGACGGCCTGGGAGGAATGCAGCCGCGCACGGTTCGAGGCGGAATGGTCGGCCGAGGTCGACGAGATCCGCGGCAAGCTCGACGTCGAGACGATCCGGCTCGCGACCGGCCTTCTGCTGCCGATCTGGTCGGCGCTGCCGAGCGACCATCTCGTGGTCAACCGCGTGGTCGATGCCGAGGGTCGCTCCTGGCTCGGGCGCATGGTGTTCCCGGGCGACGTGCCGGCGCTGTTCTCGAAGATGGGCCTCGACAGCAACGACGTGCTCAGCCCGGCCGAGGTCGCGCGCGCCGCGATGGAGGGCGGGACGGTCACGATCCGGCGACCGTTCGTGTGCGAGGTGAAGCGCGTACGCGTCAACGCCAAGCCGCGCATCGAGATCAGCGGCGCACCGGCCGACCAGCTCGCGTGGCTCAAGTCGATCGGCTGCTTCACAGAGATCATCGCCTACAAGACGCGCGTCTTCATCCCCGTCGAGACGGCCGATGCGGTTCTCGCAAAGCTGATGGCCTGACCGGCACGATAACAGCCAGCTAGCAGCAAGGTAGCCGCTTGTCGGCGAGCCCCAGTCGCCCTCCCGCCCAAGCGGGAAACGAGAGGGGAGAAGGAGCGGGGAGGGTGTCCGGGTCGGGGGAAACACCCGTGCACCGGACACTTTCCCGCTCATGGAGACGATAGATGACCCAGACCGTCAAACTCGCGAAGCTGAAGCGTTCCGAGAAGAACGTGCGCACCACCCCGCCCAAGAATATCGAGGCGATGGCCGCCAGCATCCGCGCTCGCGGCATCATGCAGAACCTGCTGGTGACCGCCGCCCGCCCGAAGGGCATGTTCGAGATAATCGCCGGCGATCGCCGCTATCTCGGTGCGATGATGCTGGCCGAAGCCGGCGAGATCGTTGCCGCCGACTATGACGTGCCGGTCAAGATCATCACCGGCGACGAGGCGGACCTGCGCGAGGTGTCGCTGACCGAGAATTTCCAGCGCGAGCAGATGACCGTCGCCGAGGAATGCGTCGCGTTCCAGCACTTCCTCAAGACCGACGGTGACGTCGACGCGGTCGCCAAACGGTTTGGCCAGACCCGCCGCTTCATCGAGGGACGGCTGCGCCTCGCCGATCTTGCCGAACCGATCTTCGAAGCCCTGGCCGCGGGCAAGATCTCCTACGAGATGGCCAAGGCCTACGGCTCGACGGCCGACAAGGCCAAGCAGGAGCGCGTGTTCGAGCAGTATGGTCACTCGTCCTACGTCAACGCCGACCAGATCCGTCGCGCGATCGCCAACGACACGATGAAGGCGACGGATCCGATCGCGATCCTGGTCGGTGCCGATGCCTATGTCGCCGCGGGCGGCCGCATCGAGCGCGAACTGTTCAGCGAGGACGGTGACCGCTGGACCGACCCGGAACTCGCGCAGACGCTCGCTGCCTCGCTGATGGAGGCCGAGGCCAAGCGGCTCGGCGAGGAACTGGGCGTCGCATGGGTGCGCCCCGTCGCCACGACCAGCCTCTACGGCATCACGTCCGACCTCCACCGCGTGACGCTGCCGGCAGCGCCGCTGACGGACGAGGAACAGACGCGCTGCGACAAGATCGAGGAGCGCGTGCAGGTCATCGAGAGCGATATGGAGGACGAGGGTATCGATGACGACACCTATGCCGCGCTCGATGCGGAATCGGATCGGCTGCGCGAGGAATATCAGGCGATCCACGACAAGGCGCCCGAGCTGACCGACGAGGTCAAGGGCCAGGTCGGCGTCTTCCTGACGCTCGGCCGCGACGGCAAGATGACGCTCGACACGACCTATTACAGCGAAACGCCGATCCGCCTGCCCGGGGACGATCGGCCGCTGCCGTCGTCGCCGTCGTCGCGTCGCACCGCCGACCTGCCGCCCGAGGCGGTCGCTCCTGGCGGCAAGCCGCTCAGCGCGCGGCTCCATGACGAACTGGCGGTCCAGCGCCGCGACATCCTCGCCGCCTCGATCCTCGGCGATCCGGGGCTCGCGCTCGACTATATGCTGTTCTGCCTCGCCGACCCCAGCCACGGCTACGGCCGCTACGGGACGACGGTTCGGGCAGGGCGTCCGCAGGACCCGCAGATGCCCAAGGATCAGCCCGCCACGCAGGCGCAGGTCGCGATCGCCGAAGCCCGCGAGGGTCTCGACACGTCGTGGACGGAAGGGTCGAACCCGGTCGAGCGGTTCGAGGCGTTCCGCGCGCTCAGCGACGACGCCAAGGCGGCCTGGCTCGCGGTCGTGGTGGCGACCTCGCTCGAGGCCAAGCCCGATTACAGCTCGGTCACCACCAACCCGCTCCATGCGCGGCTCGCCTCGATCCTCGAGATCGAACCCGCCAAATGGTGGCGCCCTACCTCGGCGAACTTCTTCGACCGCGTGTCGAAGGGTACGCTGCTGGCGCTGCTCACCAACGTCGGGGGCGCGCCGCTCGCGGCCCGCTACATGGCCTCGAAGAAGGGCGAGATCTCGACCAGCTGCGAGAAGCTGTTCGCCGGCGAAGCGATCACCGAGGCGGAGACCAAGGACGCGGCGCTGGCCTGGGTGCCCGACGCGATGCGGTTCGATCTCGTGTCGGTCGCCGGTGCCGACGAGGCAATCGACGACGAGCCCGGCGATGAGGGCTTCGACGACGACGACTACGGCGACACCGATGATCTCGGTGCCGACGATGCCGGGATCGACAGCGACGAGGCGCTGATCGCGGCCGAATAGCCCCCCGATACCCCCGGCCCGTTCGTCTCCCGGGCACACCTTGGCGGCTGTCCCTCACCGGGGCGGCCGCCTTCTTTTTACCCGCGGACCGTCACGCGTGGCCCGCGCATCGAGGGAGCTTTCCCATGACCTTTCACCGCAAATCGACTGCGCCACGCCGCGATGTCGCGGCCGAGATCACCAACCTCATAATCGCCAAGCTTGAAGCCGGCGTCCTGCCCTGGTCGCGCCCCTGGGGACTGACCGGGGCAGGGGGGCGACCGCTGCGGCATTGCGGCACGCCCTACACCGGCATCAACGCGCTCTATCTCTGGGCGATCGGCGACGCCCAGGGGTTCTCTGGCCGCAACTGGATGACCTACCGACAGGCGACCGAGTTGGGCGGACAGGTACGGCGCGGCGAGCATGGCGCGCACAGCGTCTATTATTCGACCTTCTCGAAAACCGAGGCGGACCGCGTCACCGGCGAGGCGGCGACGAAGAATATCCGGTTCCTGCGCTCGTACACGGTGTTCAACGTCGATCAGATCGACGGTCTCCCGGCGTATTATTATCCGGTGCCCGCACCGCCCGAACCGCGCATCGAGAGCCGGCACCGCGCCGCGATCGATGCCTTCTTCGGAGGCCTGCCGGCGACCGTGCGGCATGGCGGCGATCAGGCATTCTATTCGCCGATCGGCGACTATATCCAGCTACCGCAGCGCGGCGCGTTTCGCTCGGACGATCATTACGCCAGCACGCTCGCGCACGAATATGTCCATTATTCGGGCGCGCCGCAGCGCCTCAACCGCGAGTTCGGCAAGAAGTTCGGCGACAACGCCTATGCGTTCGAGGAGCTGGTCGCCTGCATCGGCCAGTGTCTGGTGTGCGCCGACCTCAATCTGCCCGGCGAGCTGCACGACAACCACGCCAGCTACGTCGATCATTGGCTGAAGATCCTGAAGGGCGATTCAAGCGCGATCATCAAGGCCGCGGCGAAAGCCGAGCAGGCGGTGACCTGGCTCCATAACGCCGCCGCGGGTGGCGCGCCCGGGATCGACCAACCCGAAGCCCTCGCAGCATGACCTGGAGATCGCACCATGCACATCGAATTGCGCAAGCTGAAGGTGGTCGACGCTTTGTCCGAGGAAACGACCTGCTACTCGGCCGAGATCTGGATCGATGGGCAGCGCGCCTTCCTCGCCTCGAACCGCGGTCATGGCGCCGCGGACGATTACCATGCCGTCGGCAGCGTCACCGAACAGGCGGTCGATGCCTGGCTCGCCGCCAACCGGCCCGTCTCGCGGCTCGGCGACAGCGTCATGCCGCACTGCCTCGAATTCGAGGTGGCGGCGCTCATCACCCGGATCGAGGAGGCGAAGCGGCTGCGCCGGCAATGCCGGACGAAGCTGGTGACGATCGAGGGCGACCAGGTGTTCTGCTATCGGCTCAAGGGCAGGACACCCGCCATCGTGTTCGCCGGCGTGCAACGCCTCACCCCGTCGGCGCGCATGGTCAACGGCGATGACGCCGCGCTCGACGAGGCGGTCGCCGTGATGATCGCCCAGGCCGGGAAGCACGCCCCATCCTGATCGCATGACAGCTTCCACCCGATAGGACAGGATACGCACCATGCAACCGCAACGCCGCCCCCTCATCCGCGCACTCGCCTTCGACGAGGTCGGCGCCGCGATCGGCCGCCTCGTGGATGTCGCCTCGTCCGATACCGGGCAGGCCGCGCGCGTCGCGGACTTCCTGCTGGCGTGGTGGAATGGTGACGACAACGGCCACTTCCCCATCCTCCACCTCAGCAACTGCGACGCGATCATTTCCGAGGACATGCTAATTGTCATGGCCTGGCTCGCGCAGGAGCCTGCGATCTATCCCGATGCGTGGGGCTATCGTGACGCAATGGTCGACCTTGTCGGCCGATGGAGGCTGCGATGAGCCCACGGCCGTTACAACCATTATGGGCCTGCTTTCGTTTGCCCCGAACGCAATCATGGCGGCAGACCGTAGTGGGAGACTGGCATGAGCGATAATATACGGCTCGCGCTAATGCGGCAGGCGCTCGCGCTTTATGACGCGACCGACGACGGAGCGACCGTTGCCGCCTGTCATCTGCAGGCCGCGGTCGATGCGGAGCAGGGTCTGCGGCCTATGCAACCGGGCGAGGACATCGATCCTGAAATACCGGAGCAATTACGTAACTGGTTATCGTGAAGGGGAGGGGGAGCGAATTTCTGAGCGCGTGAGGCGCTCGGGAGATCGCTCATGCCCTACGATGTCGCCTTCCGCCACCAGCAGGCGCTCGACCCGAGCGCGCTGGTCACGATTGGAGCAAGCCTTCACGCCATCACCCGCGCGATCGACGACTGCCGCAACGCCGGCATCGCCTTCGAGACCGATCCCGCGGTCATCCTGCTCGCCCGCCATCTCGCAAGCGTCACCGCGCGGCAGTCCGAAGACGCGCTCCTCAAGCGGCGCTGCATGGACCGTATCGCCGAGCTGCGACAGCACCCGGCGCTGCTGACGCTCGCGGTGCGCGGCGTCGCGCACGATGCGGCCGCCAAGGATCGCTTCCACAGCGACGGACGCAAGGCGCTGCGCCGGCTCGCCGAAACGCTGGGGCTCGACCCCGCGCACTACGACCTTCGCTCGAACCGCAGCCACGCCTCCCGGTCCGGCGAGATCACCCTCCACGGCGAGGAGCTGTGGATGCAGCTATCGCTCCACGGCACCATGGCCGACCGCGAGGTCATCTACCGCCGCGTCAGCGGTCGTCACGATCACCTCGGGGAGCGCGACTGCTACGCCTCGATCCGCGACCTGCTCGCGCCCGAGCGGTTCGCCGTGCGGCTGCGCAAGGAATTGCGGCTCACACCGCCGGTCGCCGAGCCGGTCAGCCTGTTCGGCTGATCGATCACCCGTCCACACACGCGAAAGGACCGCCATCATGGGCTGGCTAAGCATGCCGCTGTCGTCGATGTTCCCGCACACAGGCCCCAAAGCCTATCTCGACGCGCAATTCACCTACGACAACCGCGATGCCGACGGGAAGGGCAAGGCGCTGCGCGTCATCGCCTCTTCCTGCCTGCGCAACAAGGTCTGGTACGCGGCCGTGGTGCCGTCGACCGACGGCACCGACGAACCCGCCTTCGCGGCCGTCTGCCTGGTCAGCTGGAATCCGCGTGCCAAGGACGGATTCGTGTTCGCCTACAAGGATATGACCGAACACGCCGGGCCTTGCGAGGCCGAATGCCCCGAGCGCATCCTCTCGCTGCTCGGCGATACCGACGATCCCGGTGCGCTCGACTGGCGCCGACGCTGCCTCGAGCGGCTCGCGACCCCGGTACGCCCGCTCGAACACGGCATGCACATCCGCTTGCCGAGCAAGGTCACCTTCGTTGACGGCTATGAGGGAGACGAGTTCATCGTCCACAAGCGCGGCCGCAAGATCTCGCTCGCGATCCCCGGCAACAGCTACCCGAAATATCGGATCGGTAACCTTCGCAAATGGGCGTGGACACTCGTGCCGCCCAAGCCCGAAACTCGCGTCCACAAGACGGTGTTCGGTTGATCGCCGACATCCCCCACGTCAGGATCATCGCCATGTCCGCCCCGTATCCGCCCGTCACACCCAGCCCGAAGCGGTCGCAGCTCTGCAGCCGCGTCCATGCCCAGCGCATCGCCATGCGGATGTTCGATGCCGGCGCACGCCAGGTCTCGATCGTGCGCACCGGCGATCCGCTGCAACCCTTCCGCGTCCTCCCGGTCATCGTCGACGGGCCGAACGTCGAAGTCGAATTGCGCTACGCATGAGGGGCGCGCTGCTCCTCGGCATCGCCGCGCTCGCCGCCTGCGGGGCAGGGGCACCCCAGGGCCACGACGGTGCGACGATCACCGGCGAGGGGCGGGCGATCGACGGCGACACGGTTTCGGTCGATTTCCGCCTGTCGGGGGCCGACGCCTTCGAGCGCAAGCAGATGTGCTCGAAGGACGGTGCCTGCTATCCATGCGGCAAGTTTGCTCAGGATTCCGCCTCGCGTATCCTCAAGAGCGGTGTCGCCACGATCCGCATGACCGGCGCGAGCAGCTATGGCCGCCCGATCGCCATCGTGACGGTCGACGGCTACGACCTGGGCGAGCAACTCATTTTGCAGGGTCTGGCGGTGCCGGCGACGCAATATCTGCGCGGCGATCCGCAACGCGCCGCGCGCTATGTCGCCGCGGCAGAACAGGCCCGGTCAGCGGGTCGCGGTGCCTATGCGGGGGAATTCATCGATCCGGCGCGCTGGCGGCGCGGGGAACGCCTCGCGTGCGAGGCGCGTTATTGATATCCCCCCCTTGGAAGAGGCGGTCCGGCATGCTCCCTTGCCGAACCGCCTTTTCTTTTGTCGTCAGCCCTTGAGCTTCGGACCGGGGCCACGATCGTCGGAATCGTAATCGGGTCCCGGGTCATGCGACCAGGACGCGCCGATCGCGAACGACGGGTCGAACCGGCCCAGCGGACCGTCCGGCTCGGCCGCGACATACGGGTTGACCAGCGGCTTCACCGGCAGCTTGTTGCGGTAGATGTGCCCGGCGATACGACCGCGCGCCTCCAGCAGCTTCTCCAGCCAGACGAGATCGTCGAGCATGGTCACGACGCCCTTGCCGGCGACGCAATAATAGAGGCACCGCTGGAAATCGTCGCACGCGGTGCTGAGGATCGTGGTCAGCTTGACCTTGCCCTCGTTCTCGCCCTCATGAATCCATTCGAGCGATTCCCGCAACTCGCGCGCCGAGAGATACGCATCCTCCGGATTGCTGCCGATGCACGCTCCGGCGAGCATGCGCCGGGTGACGCGAATATCCAGATCGACCGACAATTCGGTGAGCACCGCGTCGAGGTCGAACTCTCCGATAAATTCCGAACGCTTCATGGCCAGCTCCTTTGTTCATTGAACGTAACGTGAACAAAGGCGACAAGGCAAGCATTATGGAGTAGCATCACCACCATGTGGCTCGTCCCGCGCGATACCCGGGGTCTAACCTCCCGCTCGCCCGTCCCCGACGTGGTGCGCGAGGCGCTGGTGCGCTGGTATACCGGCGAAGGCGAGGACAGCGATCACCGCGCGTCGGTCATCATGGTGGTCAAGGCACGCGACCATCACCAGTGGATCGCCTGCGACTGCCTGGGGGAGGGGACGGACCCGCCGCTACTCTCGCCGGCCTATCTCTCCGAAGCCGAAACCTATTACCTGCGACGCCTTACCAGTATCCGCCAGCGTCGCCCCGAGCATGACGTCGACTGCCCCTTCTTCCGCGAGCAGGCACCGCCCCGCATCCGCGAGAAAGCGACCGCCACCCCGCGCACGATCAACGAGCCGGACGGGCTGTTCTCGGCGCACCGGCTCGCCCCCGAGAAACTGGCGCAGCTGCCCGACGACAGCGAACCCGACGATCGCACCCGCGGCGTCGCGATCCCGCGCCTCGCGCGGCTGCTGTGGCAGCTGATGGAAATGGCGCAGGTCAACGTCGTCGAGCCGCTTGAGGTCGGCGAGCCGCGCACCACGTCGATGGCGAGCGAATTCGCGGCGATGCGCGCCGCGGCCGAACGGGTCCAGATCGCACCGGGTATCCCGCTCGCGCGCCATCTCTACACCCACATCGACCCCTACGAACGCGGCATCGTATTCGCGAAACTGCGCGAGGCGGCGAAGAAATGGCCGAGCGAGCACGCCCCGCAGGCCTTCCTCCTCCTGTATGCGATCGACGTCTCCGGCTCGACCATCACGCTTGCCGAAGGGCGCGAGCTGATCGTCAAGAACCGCATCCGCCACATCGGCGTCCACCAGCGCCACATCGGACCGCCGTATCTGGTCCTGGCCGTCGTCGGCGAGCACAACCCGCGCGAGGGCTATGCGTGCCTGCGCGCCTATGCGCAGCCGATCGCGCGCCCCGCCAATTTCGTCGCGATCCACAATCTCGCCGAACGCAAGACGATCGTCGGCCTGCTCGATCTCCAGTACCGGCTTCGCCGGCGCGGCATCGGCGTCGGATTCAAGCGCCTCCTGTTCGACATCGCGACGTCGATCGGCGACGTCCGCCCCGACCTCATCCTGGACCTGCGGGACTTCACCACCGGCGAGGTGATCGAGGCGGCGCTCGAAGTCGTCACCGGCGACAATCCCGATGCGCTGGCGCTGAAGCTGCGCCAGGTCGAAAAGCTGCGTGAGATCGCGCCCGTCGTGACGATCCATGCCGAGGATCTCGAAGGCGATAATCTGGAAAGCGCCGTTCTCGATCAGCTTCATATCGGCTGATACCGAAACGGCCGCCCCGGTTTCCCGAAACGGCCCTCGTCTTCACACCGGAATCTGCGGTCAGATGTTGTCGCCGAGCGCGCCCTTGACCGAGCCCTTTACGTCCTGAGCGGACCCCTTCAGCTTCTGGGCCTTGCCCTCCGCTTCGAGGCTCGCGTTGTCGGTCGCCTTGCCGATCCCTTCCATGACGTTGCCGGCCAGCTTGTTGCCCGCAGCGTTCACCTTGTCGGTTGCTTCACCCATGATCGAACTCGTTTGAGCGATATGTTGATGGGTGAAAACCAGTACCCACCAGCCACGGTTCCGTAATGGCTGGCGTACCGCTGTTCTCCCGGATACTCCTTTCGAGCCCGATCACCGGGCAGGAGATTAGAGATGCGCACAATCGTCGCCGCTACTGCCGCGCTTTCACTTCTCGCTGGTGTCCCGGCACTTGCCGCCCCCTGCAAGGATGCCAAGGGCCGCTTCGTCAAATGTCCCGAGAAGCCCGCCAAGCCCACGCGCTGCAAGGATGCCAAAGGCAAGTTCGCCAAGTGCGGCACGCCCGGCAGCAAACCCGCCTGACCACCATGCCGGACCGGGTGCCCCCGGTCCGATCCTTCGCATCCGGGAGAGAACGCCTGACCAGCTCCGTCTACAAGGTCGACAAGTTCGCCGTCCCTGCCGCCAGCATCGACGCCTTCGTCGCGAAGCTTACCGAGACGCATGCCTTTCTCGACGATATGGAGGGCTGCATCCAGAACCTCATCCTCACGCAGGAAAGCGGCCCGGGCGGCTATAACATCGTGACCATCGTCGAGTGGCGCGACCAGGCCTGTCTCGACCGTGCCAGATCGCTCGCGGCCGAACGGTACCGCGAAAGCGGCTTCGAGCCGGCGACCATGATCGATGCGCTCGGCATCCGGGCGGACCTCGGCAACTATCGCGTCGTCGAGCATTGAACGGCCCTCGGCCGCCGGCGAGGAGACCGGGACGCCTCTTCGCCCGGTAGAGGAGGGGGAGGGATAGCTGTCAGATCCATGAGGGAGATGACAGATGACCCGGTTCAAGCCCAGCCCCCGACCCGACACGACCCCTTGGGACACGCCCGATCGCGCCGACCAGGTGCTGCCCGGCATCTGGCGCGTGTGGACGCCCAGCCATGGCGGCTATGTCCTGTCGGACGAACGCCAGTCCGCGATGCCCGACGCGCTGCGCCGCGACGATCCGTTTTATGAGGAAGACGTCGATTACGCGCTGGTACTCTACGCCTTCGGCAGCGAGTTTCGCCGCTTACCCATCCCCGGCATCGCGCTGCAGGTCGAGAACGCGCGCCGGTCGGTGCGCTGCTGGCATCCCGACCGCTGGACCGCGCTGACCGGCGAGGACGTGCCGGTCCACGACAGCCACGTCGTTCGCCGCCGCGCCGCCTATCAGGCGATCATCGGCCAGTATGAGAGTGTCTCGGCGTCGGGTTCCTGGGCGGACTGGGTGCCCGAGGGCAAGGTCGGCTGCGTCTTCCGCCGCGTTGTCAGCGTCGATGCGCTCGGCTTCGCGCGCCACGAGGGCGCGCCGATCCACGGTCTCGTCGACAAGGACCGTTACGAACGCCGCCAGATGCCCGAGACGTTCGAGAGCCTGGACGCGGTCCGCGTCGAGAGCACCGCACCGATCTCCAAGCAGGTCGACGCGAGCGCGCTCGCGCACCTCCTCCCCAGCGCCTGAAAGGACCGCCACGATGAGCGTCTATCTCTATCTGTTCCACGGCCGCGCCACGCCCGACGAGGACGTCGAAGACTGGGGCTGCGAAGGCCCCGCGATCGGACCGCTCGACTATGTCCACACCACCTATGGCAGCGAGGTGAAGATCCGCGGCGCGAAGGCGGTCCTGGAAAAGTTCTTCCCGGATACGGAAATTCATTTCCACGACGGCTACGGCGAACACGCCATTCAGCTCGCCGGCGACTGCTTGCCCTACGACGGCAAATTCTACGGTGACTGGTCGATCTGCACCGGGGATCGCTTGTGCTCGCCTGCCGCCTCCCGGGTCAAGCCGGTGTGCGACGACTGCGGCAGCGACAACGTCACCAAGGACGCCGTCGCGGCCTGGGATGAGCCCGAACAGGCCTGGGTGCTGCTCAGCACCTACGATTCCACCACCTGCCAGGACTGCGAGCGCGAAAGCGACGACATGCTCGAATGGCGGACGCTCGATGGTGCGCCCGCTCCCGATCCCGACGCTCCCGCCATCCCAGCCAACGATCCGGCGCCCCCTGATGCCGACGCCGCCTGACCCGGAGGACCACGCCATGACCTGTGTCACCCCGATTCGCGCGCCCGAGGCCGCGGACAATCGCGTACCGCTCGGCCATCATTCGACCGGCACGCTCAGCCTCGACCTCGATCGCCTGCTTGCCGGACGCCTGCTCATCCAGGGCAGCTCCGGGGCGGGCAAGAGCAGGACCTTGCGCCGGATCATCGAGGAGGCGTTCGACTATACGACGCTTGCGATCGTCGACCCCGAGGGGGAATTCGAGAACCTCGCCCGCCATATCGGCGCGACCACGATCCGCGCGGTCGAACTCACCGCCGACGGGCTGACGGCCGCGGCGACGCGCAGCCGGCGACATCGGCTGTCGATGCACATCGACCTCACCGACCTCGATCCCGACCAGCGGATCATCAAGGCAGCCGCGTTCTTTGCCGGCCTGGTCGGCGCACCGCGCGAGGACTGGGCGCATACCATGCTGGTGTGCATCGACGAGGGCCATCTGCTCGCACCGCATGTCGCCGGTTCCGCGCTCGATGCCGATGCCCGCCGGCTCGGCGTCGCCACCCTGACCGACCTGTGCGCGCGCGGCCGCAAGCGCGGTCTCGCCCCCGTCATCGCCACCCAGCGCCTCGCGAAGCTCTCCACCTCGGTCGTGTCCGAGCTGCAGAACGTGCTGGTCGGGCTCAACGTCTTCGACCGCGACATCGCGCGCGCGGCCGACCTGCTCGGCTTTCCCGCGCGTGACGCCGACCTGCTGCGCAACCTCGCCCCCGGCGATTTCTTCGCGATGGGTCCGGCGCTGTCGGCAACCCCGGTGCTGGCGCATATCGATCCCACCATCACCGAACATCTCGGCAAGACCCCGGAACTGCGTGCCGCCGCGTCCGTCGATGCCGACGAGGCGGCGAAGCTGCTCGATCTCGCGGGCCTGGCCGAGGTCGCGGACCACGGCCCCGCCATCGCCCTCAAGGGCACGCGCGCGCTCGACGCGTTCCTGCTCGATCCCGCTGCGACCGACGCGGCCGCGATCATGGACGCGCTGAAGCGCATCTCCCCCAACGCCAGCACCGCGCGCGACCTCGCACGGCACCTGTCGCTCGACGCCGAGCGCACCGACCGCGCGCTCAACCTCCTGTCGGCGATCGCCGCGGTCGACACCATGCCCAAGGGCGACGACCGCATCGGCCGCCTGCATGCACGGCTGCGCGCGCGGCTGAGCGACGTCGCCGTGGTGTCGCTGTGACCGACCTCGCGCCCGATATCGTCGAGCTGGTCGCGTGTCCGAAGCTGCCCGAGCCGTGCGGGCGCCTGCGCGAGATGCCGTTCCGGCACGATGCCTGGACCCCCGACGAGATCGCCACGGTCGAACGCATGTTCTGCGACGACGCCGCGATCGACGACATCGTCGCCGCGCTCGGTCGCGGCCGCGCCGGCGTGCGCGACAAGATCGCCAAACTGGGCCTGCGCCGCAATTCGTCGCGTCCGTGGTCGACCGACGAAGACGCATGGCTCACCCGCGAATATGGCCTTCGCCCCACGGCCGATCTCGCTGGAGATCTCGGCCGCGCCTGCACCAGCGTCTATGCCCGCGCGGGCGTGCTCGGGCTGACCGAAGGAAATCCTCCAAAATGGAGCGACTGGGAGGATGCCCAGCTGCGCGCCGGCTACGCGCAGGCGATCCCGATCGCACAGATCGCCACGCTGATCGGACGCCCGCTGTCCGGCACCGCGACCCGTGCCAACGCGCTCGGTTTGCGCCATCCCAACAAGCCCGCTGACTGGACCGAGGCCGAGGCGACGCGGGCGCTGACGCTGGCCGGGGAGGGGCTTCGTTATATCGCGATCATCGACATTCTCGCCACAGAGGGCTTTCCGCGCAGGACCAAGGCTGGCTTCGGGCCGCACCTGCGCAAGCTCGGCTATGGCCGGGGATGGGGCCGCAACTGGACCCCTGACGAAGACACACTGCTCATCCGCGCCTATGCCGACGGGGCAAGCCTGACCCCGCTCACGACCAGGCTCGGCCGCACGAAATGCTCTATCCGCTGGCGCGCCGACTATCTCGGGTTGCGCGGCACACATGCCAACCGCGACGGGTTCCGGGGCGGGCCGGTGTGGAGCGACAATGATCTGGAAAGGCTGCGCGACCTTTACGGCACGATGCCGATGGACGCCCTGGCGACGAAGATGGGTCGCACCAAGGCTTCGCTGTTCACGCGCGCGAACATCCTCGGCCTTGTCCACGGCTATCACCGGAAATGGACCGAAGAGGAGATCCGGGCGCTGCGCATCGCGCACGACTTCGGCGTCGCGCTGCCTGATGTTGCGGCAGCGATCGGCCGCAAATATCCAGCGGTCCACAAATATGCCGAAAAGCACGAGCTTCGCTTCTCGCGTCGCCCGCGCCGCGCAGCCCCCTGGACGCTCGCCGAAATTATCGCGCTCGATCCTTCGGGAACGGGCGTCACCGACCATGTTGCCATCCCCGGCACAATCGATGAGGAAAAGCCATGACGCCGCTTCGCCTCGCCCGCGATATCGCAACCGGCGCGCCGATCGACCGCGACACCCGGCGTGCCCGCCTCCTCGCGGCGCGGCGCTATGCGATCAACTCGGTCCCGCGTCGCGGTATCCTCAGCGGTCACTGGGACGCGGGCACCGTGGTCGGCGCGTTCCGCGACGGCAAGGCAGGCTGACCAGGGCTCGGCCCGATGCGCCGATGAAGGAGAGAGGGAGCGGGGAGGGAAGGCGTGACGGACGCCTGAGCCCTTTTCCAGGAGCGCACTCCCATGATTCCCGCCACCATCGCGACCGCGGTCGCCCCCGAGACGATCGCCAAGGTCACGCGCCTGTTCAACAATACCGCGTTCGACGTCATCTGCGAACTCCTCCAGAACGCGCGCCGCGCCGGTGCGACCGGCGTCGCGCTCGCGCTGAACGGCGCCGGCGCCGAGCACTTCCTGCACATCACCGATGACGGCCACGGCATCGCCGATCCGGTGAGCATCGTCACGCTCGGCCGCTCGGGCTGGTCCGACGAGACGCGCCGCGCCGAAGATCCCGCCGGCATGGGCGTGTTCAGCCTCGCAGGCCGCGACGTCATCATCCGCTCCTTCTCGAAACCCGACCGCCAGGGCTGGATGGCGCATATCCCGGCCTCGGCGTGGGAGACGAGCCGCCCGATCGCGATCGAACCCGATCCGATCATGCGCGGCACCGCGATCACCGTGCGCGTGCCCGACGAGTGGCTGAAGACGCTCGAGCGCGACGTGGCCCGCGCCGCCAAACATTATCCGGTTCCCGTGACCTGGAACGGCGCGGTCCTTCCGCAGGAGGACTGGCTGAAGGACGCGGTCCATGTCGAGGAATGGTACGGCGTGCGAATCGGCGTGTTCCAGAAACACCCCTCGCATTATTCCTCGCGCGACGGACGCCTCAACTTCCACGGGCTGACCATCCCGTGCGACCTGCCGTATGTTCAGGAAGTCGACCGGGGCGGCCACTGGATCGCGCGGGTCGACATCTTCGACGCGCCGCAAATCCAGCTCGTCCTCCCGGCGCGCAAGGAAGTGGTCGAGAACACCGGCATCGCCGCCCTGCGCGATGCGGTCCGGCTCGCGATCTACCGCGCGATCGAGGCCGCGGGGACGCACCGGCTGTCGGCGCATGACTGGCGCGAGGCGCGCTCGCTCGGTATCGCACTACCCGAAGCCGAGCCCTATCTGTTCGCATGGACCGCCTATGCGGCCGACAGCTCACGCAACTACGAGAGCGGCGCACGCGTGACCGACACCGGCATGGTGCTGATGCCCGACTTCGATGCGCTGATCGGCCAACCCGCGCAGGCGGCGATCGCGAAGCATAATCCGTTCGGTGGTCCGCTGGTCGAGGCCCAGGACGCGTTCAAGGGCTATGGCTGGTACGATATCCTCGCCCGTGTCGAGGATATGCGGTTCCGCGTCACCCAGGGCGACCGCACCTTCATCGTCTCCGACAGCCGCGAAGCGCCCGCCGAGGCGGAAAACGGTTGGGTCGAGGCTATCACGCTCGAGGCGACGATGAGCCACGCCGGCGCATTCATCGAGGTATCGACCGACGCGAATGTCGCCTTCGCACCCGACCAATGGTCGTGCAACTCGGTCGACGAGACGTCCGTCTTCGTCCGCCGGGGCAGCGAAATCACCGCGCTCGGCGTCGCCGACATCCTCGAAAACGCGATCTTCTATGCCAGCGACGACAGCGATGCCGACAGCTACGATACGCAGCTCGAGCGCTTCCAGGCCGATGCCGCCGAACGAATCATCGGCCTGCTCGAAGGCGACGATGCCGCGCTTGAGAACCGCATTCGCGACAAGCTGGCGGGGCATTATTTCCTCGTCCCCGAGGACCGGACGGTCACCGTCGTCATCGATCGCGACAGGCTCGACGTGACGATAACGGCCCGCGCGGTGCCTGCCGCGCCCGAGGCCGCAGCGGAGGGCGCGTGACATGGCACGCTACAACCACGCCTATACGATCGCCTTCAGCCTCGTCTCGAACGACGACAAGGGCCACGACGTCGACGCGCGCCAGCTGAAGGAGGCGCTGCTCGCACGGATCGAGAACCTCGACGAGGAAGGTAGCTGGGTCGAGTCTGCCGGTGCGCCCTACGACACCTATCTCGAACCGGAGGATGCACCATGACCGGCGCGGCAGTTCCGGTCGTGCCGCTGGCGCCGCCGCCACCAGTGGTGCTGGCCTACGGCATCGGCGTCGACAGCACCGCGCTGCTGATCGAGAAGCACGCGCGCGGCGAAGCGCCTGACCTCGTGCTGACCGCCGATACCTCGGTCGAGAAACCGGCCACTTACGAATATCTCGACGTGATCCGGCCCTGGATGCGCGATCGCGGCATCCGGTTCGAGCTGGTCAGCTATGTCCCGAGGCGATTCAAGCACTGGCCGCCCTATTACGGCATCCTCGAGATGTGCCTGACCAACGCCACGCTGCCGAGCAAGTCGCTCGGCGGGTCGAGTTGCAGCCTCAAATACAAGAAGGCGCCGCAGGACAAATTCCTGTCGACCTGGCAACCAGCGGTCGACGCATGGGCGCGCGGGCAGCGCGTCGTCCGCCTGATCGGCTATGACGCCGGTCCGCGCGACACCGCGCGCGCCAACCATGCGCTGTCGATCGACGATCCGCTGTACGACTGCCAATATCCCTTGCGCGAATGGCGATGGGACCGGCCCGACTGCGTCGCCCGCATCCAGGCCGAGGGTCTGCCGGTGCCCCCCAAATCGGCGTGCTGGCTGTGCATCGCCAATCATCCGGACGAAATCCGCGGCCTCCCGCAATGGTGCCTGCGGCTCATCGTGCTGGTCGAGGCACGCGCAGCCCCGCGGCTGCACACGGTCGAGGGCCTGTGGCGCAGATCGACCCGCGCGCGCCCCGGATCGATGACCGCCTTCATCCGCGACGAACACCTCCTGCCGGCCGACGAGATCGACCGCATCATCCGCGATGCGCCACTCGACCTCATACGGTTCCAGGACGTCGCGGCGGTCATCCCGCTCGGCGAGCGCCCGACGATGGGCGACTGGCTCGACCGCTTCCATGCGGCCTTTCCCGAACGAGGCCGGGGACAAAGCGACGCGCTCGCCGCCTGAAGTCCCCGCCACCATCGCTATCGACCCAACGGAGGATCGTCACATGATTTTGACCGCCACCGAAACGCGCCTCGAAGCCGTGGCCAGGCTCAACGACCGTTGCCGCCAGGGGTTCGACCGCACCGCGAAGATCGTCATGACCCGCGCGTGCCTCGGCGCGCTGTCGAACGGCACGCTCGCCTCGGAAGCCGTCGCCCAGGCGCATGTCCTGCAGGCGCTGCGCCGCTACACTTTCCCCGCCGACTGTCCCGAGCGCGATCGCGGCCAGTTCGAGCTGTCAGGCGAGACGATACACTTCCGTATCGATTATTATGACGTGGCGCTGGAATGGGGATCGGAAGACCCCGCCGACGCCAGCATCACGCGCCGTGTTCTCACGCTCATGCTGCGCGAGGATCTGTGATGCGTATTGTCGGAATGGCCGACAGCTATCAGCTAGCTGGCCGCTAGACGATGACGATCGAGATCATCCTCGGCCTGCCGCATCTCGCAAACGGGCCTATCCTTCAGCGCGCGGTCGCGCTGCAAGCACCGGTGCTGATCTCGGCCAATTGTCTGTCGCGCTGGCGCAAGGCCGATGGCTGGCGCGAGTGGTCGGGATGGCGCACCGGAACGCTCGCCAACGCGCGACCGCTCGCCAGCGTCGACCTCGATTCCGCCGGTTACACCATGATGGTCCGCTATGGCGGGCTTCCCTGGAGCATCGCCGATTACATGGCGCTCGCCGCGTCATGGCCGTTCCGACGCATCTCGTCGGTCGATTACTGCTGCGAAGAGGGCGTTGCCCACGACCGCGAGGAAGTGCTCGACCGCATCGCGCGCACCACCGCCACCAACCGAGAATGCTTTGCCCGCGCCGACGACTTGGCCATCCGCGACCGGCTGATGCCCGTGCTGCAGGGCCGCGTGCCCGACGACTACGTCCGTTCACTCGACGCGATCGGCGGTCTGATCCTGCCCGGCACCGTCGTCGGCATCGGCAGCATGTGCCGGCGACCGATCCACGGTCCCGAAGGGCTGATCGCCGTCGTCGAGCGGCTGACCCGCATCCTGCCGATCGGCGTCAAGGCGCACCTCTTCGGGGTGAAAGGCGATGCCCTGCCGTACCTCACGCCGTTCGCACGCTGGATCGCCTCGATAGACAGCCAGGGATGGGGCGTAGGCGTGCGACAGCACGCGCTCAGGCATCGCATCGCCAAGACCGACGCGCTCGGCGCCGACTTCATGGAACGCTGGTATCGCACGCAATGCGCGCGAACGCTCGAAACACCGCGACACCTGCCCGAGGCCGCGGCGTCTACTCCACCGCCACCAACCGCCGACCCCTGGGAACGCGCGATCGCGCAGGCTCGCGCCGAGATCCGCGCCCTGATCGAGAGCGGCGATCTCGATCACGATGAGATCACCACCGGATGGATCGAGACCTGGGCGGCCGAGATCTACGCCGACGCGGCCTGACGGAGGTAACCATGCTCACCGACCGCTCCCAGCGCTGGCGCGACCGGCGCAGCTTGTTCGTTGCCGGCGACAGCGTGATCGACCCGCGCCGCTACGCCGTCGATGTCGTCGCCCATGATACTGCCCGCGCATTCCTCGCCGACCATCATTACCTCCCGCGCTATCCCGCCGCCCAGCTCGCCTGCGGGCTGTTCGGTCCGGGCGACCCGGGCAGATCCGCGTTGGTCGGTCTCATCGTGTTCGGCGTGCCGGCGACCGGCGCGGTCATCACCCGGCACACCGGCTATGCCGATCCCGCTCGGGGCTGCGTACTGCAACGGCTCATCTGCCTGCCCTCGGTCGCCGCGAACGGCGAAAGCTTCTTCACGTCGCGCGCCTTCCGCCTCCTGCGCCTCGCCAAGCCCCGGATCGACGCTGTCGTCAGCTTCTCCGATCCCGCCTTCGGCCATTGCGGCGTCGTCTATGCCGCGCTGTCGGGCGCCTATCGCGGCCGCACGAGGCCGCGGACGGTGCTGCGCATCGCCGGCGAGACGATCTCGGAGAGAACGCTGTCGAAGATCCGCAACCTCGAATCCGGCCATGCCGGGGCGATCGACCAGCTGGTGCGGCTCGGTGCGCCGAGGCCGGAGGCGCACGAACACCCCGCCGACTGGCTCGCGCGGCTCCGTGCCGACAATCTGCTCCGCCCGCACCGGCAAAGCCCGCTATTCACCTATTGCTTCGAGCTGACGCGCGACGCCCGGCGCACCGCGCGCGATCTGCCCCGGCTTGCCTATCCGCGCCGGAGCGACGCGATCCGCGAAATCCTCGCGGCATGATCCCCGCGCCAGCGGCGCGAGGGAAGGGGAGCGGGAGCGGGCGGCATGTCACCGACATGCCGGAAGGAGCACCGCCCGTGGATATCCATCTCGCCATCGCCAGCGTCCAGGCCGACGCTGCCCGCATCGCGCGCTACACCGATCGACGCGACCGTTTCCTCGATGCGCTGGACTGGTCCGCGCTCGACGAACAGACCGCGCGCGAGGCCGCGATGCTCGACGATCTGCTCGCCGGCGATCTCGCCGACGCCGCGCTCTACATCCTCTGGCTGGAAGAACGCCTCGCCAGCGGCGAAACCGATGTTCCAGGCGTTCTTCGCTTCTACCCGCACCCGCGCCCCTGGCACGGCGAGTGGATCTCGCTGCACTGACCCTGAAAGGATCGCCATGAGCCGCCACCAGTTTCCCGGTATCGAACCCGGCACCAGCGTCAGCATCGGGTGGGACCGCCCGCTTGGCACCTTCTTCGTCCAGGTGCTGCGCCCGCACCCGCATCTCACGGGTGAGGACGAAACCGTCGCATGGCATGGCGCGCACCCCGGCGAGCTGACCACAGCGGCCGCCGCGGTCACCATCGCCTCACGCTGGGCCGATCTTCCCGCCGATCTCGCGATCACGCTCGAGACCGACCGGCTGATGACCCTCGGCCAGTCCGATGGCGAGGCGCAGATCGCCATCAAGCGCCGCTTCTTCGGCGACTGAGTACCCGACAAGAAAGGGGAGGGGGATGGGGCGCGTCGATCAATGACGATCGACGGAGAGCCCCATGCCATATTTTATCGATCTCGGTGCCGGTCCCGCCGAGGAGGATTGCGCGCAACTCGGCCAGTCGCCCAACTTCGACAGCCTCAACCGCCTCGAAATCGCGGTCTACAAGTCCGCGCTGATCGCACGCTACGGCCCGCCGCCCCCGGGATGCCGCCTCGCCGGCCTGTCCAACCGACACGATTTCGGTCGCTATGTCGAACTCGTCCTCCATATCGAGAACGAGCTCGACGAGGCCGTCGCCGACTATGCGACACGCGTCGAGGAGGGACTCGCCACCTGGCGCGAGGCGGGCTTCACCGCGCCGGTCGAGTATAACGGCGAGACGCCCACCATCGTCCATGCCGATCCGGCCGATGCCGTCATCAGCGCGCTGCTGATTACCCGGCCCGGGCCGAACGGTCTTTTCCCGATCCCGGATTTCGCGGTCCTGCACGGCAATCTCACGCAGGCTTACCCCGCCGAGGCCGCGGCCGCCAACGCGCGTCTCGCCGAGGCCGCGGACGCCTGAGCGCGACCGCACAGAGCGATTTCCCATCATTTCGGAGCATTCCCATGGCGAACACCTACACCAAGGCCGCGTTCACGCTGACCATGAGCCACGCCGACGCGGCGTTGCTAACCATTGCCGAACAGGCAGTCGATATCCTCGACACCAACGGCGACGATGCCGACCTCGCCCACGAATATGACGCGCTCGATCCCGCGTTTCACGCCGTGTTCCCGGCGAAGGGGCCGATGAAGTTCGAAAGCTTCCTCGAGATATTCGACGATTGGCATTTCCCTTATCTCGACTGCGCGATCGACATCGACTGGAAAGGCGAAGACGGGAACGCGCGCGTATTCTTCAGCGGCGATCAATTCGGCGTCGAACAGGTCGCCCAGCTCATCTTCCGCGCTTGCAAGTCCGCGCTCCCCTGCGGGTTCGCATGGATCTCCGACTGCGACCGGCTGCGCCCCGGCGAGTTCGGAGGCGGCTGCGTCATCATTACCGACGCGGGGCTGACGTTCCACAGCACCCAGGACATCCTCGATCGCGCCGCGCGCAGCGCCGCAGCCGATCCCGACACCCATGGTCACGAGGGTCGCTTCGGTTTCGTGCTCGCCTCGCGCGACCAGGACGGCCACGCCGTCTTCTGGAACAACGACGACGGCTTCGGGGCACTCGCCAGCGCGACCGTGTTCTCGAAAGCCGAGGCCCGCGCACACGATCCGGTCATCGCCAACGACGAACCCGAGTGGCTGGCGCTGCCAGCGCCGCTCGCGGCCTGAACGGCCATGTTCATCGACATCGGACGCGGCCTGGTCGCCGGCCTTCCGGCCCTCGCCCTGCCGCCCGCCATCCTCGACGCGGTCGAACGCGGCGCATGGATCGTCTTCAACCTCTCGGGCGGCAAGGACAGCTCGGCCGCGATGTTCGCGGTCAACCTGATCCTCGATGCGCTCGGCCATCCGCGCGAGCGGCGTATCGCCATTCACGCCGACCTCGGCCGTGCCGAATGGGACGAAACGCCCGCGACGGTCGAGGATCTCGCGGCCCACGCCGGCGTCCCGCTGACGATCGTCCGGCGCAACGCCGGCGACCTGTTCGACCGCTGGGCCACGCGCTTTGCCAACGGCAAGGCGCGCTACGAGGCACTCGAAACCTATAATCTGATCGGTCCCTGGTCATCCTCGGCGCTGCGCTTCTGCACCTCAGAGATGAAGGCCCATGTCATCGGGCCGCACCTCGCCAGACTGCTGCGCGGCCAGACTATCATCAACGTGCTGGGACTGCGCCGCGACGAGAGCATCGCTCGGTCACGCACACCCGAATGGAAAGCAGACGCGCGCTACGCCGCTGCCGGCAATCCGCACGGCACCGCGATGATGCTGTGGAACCCGATCGCGCACTGGACGACACCACAGGTCTTCGCCGCGCACGATACGCTCGGCATCCCGCTGCACGTCGCCTACACCTGTTACCAGTCGTCACGACTGTCGTGCCGCTTTTGCGTCCTTCAATCGCTCGGCGACGCCCAGGCATCGGCTTCGGCACCGGCGAACCGTCCCGCGCTGCTCCACCTGGTCGGCCTCGAGGCGACCTCAACCTTCTCGTTCCAGCCCGCACGCTGGCTCGCCGACGTCGCACCGCGTCACATACCGGGTAATTTGAGGAACCGGATTTCCCTCGCCAAGGCCGATGCCGCCGAGCGGCGACGGCTCGAAGCCGCGATGCCGCCCGACCTGCGCTACGTCAAAGGCTGGCCGCCGCGCATTCCCACCATCGAGGAGGCCGGCATCATCGCCGCGTCCCGCGCACCGATCCTCTCGCGGCACGGTCTCGCCGATCTCTATCCCAATGCCGGCGCGGTGCGAGACCGCTTTTCCGACCTGATCGCGCTGAAGCGTGCCGCCTGATCCAGAGCAAGGAGCTTTCATCATGCCCGATATCACCGATCTCCCCGTCATGACGCGCGCCGACGCGATCGCCGCGGGCTTCGCCGGTTACAACGACGTGCCGCACAAGCCCATCGACGTGCCTGACGGCGCGTTCACGATCACGGCGAAGACCAGCGAGGGTCGCCGCGTGACCTTCTGCTTTCTCGAAAAGACTTATGGTGGCCCGCCGCGTTTCATCGACATCCAGTTCCACGATCGCGGCACCACGATCCCCAACGCCGATAACGGGGTATCACCCACCTTCAACGCGTTCGCGATCACGCGTGGCGGCAGGTTCGTCGCCGACAGTCGCCCGCTCGACGAGGACATCAAGCCCTCGATCCTCGTGCTCATGCTCGACAAGGCTGGGGAAGAACCCGCGCGATCCGCGACCAAACCGGCGCCGATGTCGGACACCGACCTCGCGGCTCTGCTGACCCGCGCGGCCGAAGTCGTGGCTGCGCCCGACAGCCGGATCGCGTCGCATCGCAACACGCTTGCCGGCCAGCTCATCGCCGAGGCCGCGATCAGGCGGGCGCGCCCGTCATGACCACCCCCTCGCGCAGCGACGGGATGCACGTCGCCCATACCGCAACGGGCTGGGTCGTGTTCGACAACAGCTTGTCACACCCCTCTCGCCTCTCGGGCGCCTATCCGTCGCGCGCCGCGGCGACCGCCCGCAAGCGGGCGCTCGCGCGTGCGCTGCGCCACCAGCGTCCCGACGAAGCACCGGACGTCTGAGGAAGGGGAAGGGGGACCGGCTGTTATGAACCGGGAGGATCATCCGACCCGGTGACAACCGGAGCCGACCCAATGCGCAGCATCCTCGCCTTCTACGAAATCGACCGTGCCTGGGGCGGCCCCGAGAAGGGGGATGGTGGTACGACACCGGCACCTTCGTCCGCGTGATCGCCCTCCATTACCACGACGAGGCCGCGATCGCGGCGATGCGCCGCGCCAACCGGCTGCTCGAGCGCCTGCAGCGGCATCGCCCGCCGGTGGATTCGGCCGCCTACACCGGCGGACGCTTCCGCGCCTTCAGCTTCTCCGGCCTCCCGCCCACGCGGTTTCCCGCACGTCGCCCGGAATATTCCTGACCCAGCAGAAAGGGACCAGCCCATGTATCGCGTCCATTATTTCGACACCAGCGAAGCCGCGCATGACGCCTGTCTCGATGACGGTCCCTGCATCGAGGAAGGCGACGTTCTCGCCATCCTGTCGGAGGGCGTCATCGGTCTCGCCTCGACCGATCCGATCGCCGTCACCCTCGACCCCGGCGCACTGCGCATCGTCCGCCCGATGGCGATGGACGTGCTGCTAGCAGAACTCGTCCACGGCGCCTCCCAGATCCGCCGCGCGGTCGCGACCGCCCTCCTGCACCATTTGCCCGTGCAGCCCCATTTCCTCGCCTTCGTCGCGCCGGCGCTGCCCTATCCCTATCCGCAGACCGTCGTCGCGCTCTCGTTCGACGATATCATGCTGACGATCGATGCGATCGACCACCGTATCACGGCGCTCGAACGCCGGTTGGGGACACTCGAATCCGACAGCGCGCACGCCTTCTTCCTGCAACGCTCGATCGATCATCTGTCGGCCGCCCGGAAGCGCCTCATGCGACATCCGCGACCGCCTCGCTGAACGGCACGGCATCGCCTCGCGACGATGCCGGCACCGGCTGCGCCGGAAGGAGAGAGGGACCGGGTCGGCATCCTGGACATGGGGTCCGGGCATTTTGCCGAAAGGTCACGATCATGTGCATCGATCCCAACGCCGAGCCCGTCGCCTTCGCGCTCGACACCAAACTCTGCCACCTCCTGCCGACGCTGACCGAGCCGCACCGCGAAGCCATCGCCCAGGATCTCGCGCGCACCGCCATCTTCATGGCGACCGCAATGGCGGCCGACATGGCGCAGGACGCGGTGAACGGCCTCGTGCCGATCCCGAAGATGCCGACGCTCGGCAAGCCGCCCGCACCCGCGCTCGTGCCACAGGCCCAAACGCCGCGCGATACCGTGCTGCTGACCCCCGCGGTCGCGCCCGTCGTCACGATCAAGGCCAAAACGACCGACGTCACCGTCGCCGGCTTCGACCAGCGTCAAGGCTACACGTTCGGGATCGACAACAAGTCCGACCGGCTGATCGACATCCGCCACGCCGGCAAATGCTGGTGCATCGATCCGAGCGACGAGGCGACCGACGTCGTCAGCCGCGCGATCGGCGCGCTCGCCGCGGCGCACGCCGATATCGGCACCGCGCTCACCGACCAGCTCGCCCACTGAGCACCGACATCGTCCGCCTGCCGCACGATCCACCGTCCGCGTGAAGACGCGGTCGGTGAGGGGCGCTCATCGCGCCCTGCCCGGCCGAAGGGCCGGGGAGGGGAGGAGGATTGAAGATCGGTGTCGAGGACATGGGGTCCAGCACGACATCACAGGAGACACGTCATGAACATCGGTCAGATCAAGCAGAACGACGCGGGCATTTTCATGGGCCGCATTTCCACCCTCGCCGTCGCGATGACGATCGCGCTCAAGCCGGTCCAGTCGTCCAACCCGCGCGCGCCGCGCTACGAGATCCACGCGCTCACCCCGGGCCGGACGTGGGTGCAGGTCGGGGCGTTCTTCGAACTCACCTCGAACAACACCGGCGAGGCGTTCCTGAACGGCCGCATCGACGATCCGTCGCTCGCCGCGCCGCTGCAGGTCTCGGCCTTCCGCCAGGACGACGGCTCGTACAACGTCGTGTGGCAGCGCGCCCAGAAGCGCCGCGATGTCGGTGCCGCGCTCGGCGTCAAGGCGGATGACGATCTGTCGCCGCCGTTCGGCGCCGATGGCGGCCCGGTCGGCAACGGCCCCGATCACGATGCGGGCACCACCGACAACGGCCTGGGCGAAACCACCGCCCCGGTCGAGGAGCCGATCGGCAAGGGCCGCGGTCGCCGCCAGCGCGTCGCCGAGGACGCCTGATCCACCCCCGGTGCCGTGCACTCCCTCACGGCACCGCATGGCGCACGGGCGCGCCCCCTTTCGCTCCCGCACGCCGAAACTCGGGGCGACGCCGGCACACGGCGTCGCCCTTTTTTTGCTTCATGGGCTCCAGTCCCGATTCAACACCGTATCGGATCGATAATTTAGCTATTCCTTCGCTTTATCGCCGTATAAGCACAGGATATCGCAGTTCGAACCTGGGCCACGCTCAAGGGAAGGGGGTGATGAATGGATAGCCGGGCGAATGGTGATGACACCGCTCGCGGGACCGGCACGTCCACTTCATCACGAGGTCCCGACATGGCCGACCGCGTCTCCGTCTCCATTACGATCGGGGGGAAACTTCCCGCCGATCGACTGCCCGAACTGTACAAACTCGCCGATTTCTACGGCCTCTCGACCGAATGGGGGGGAGAACCGCTTGAATCCGTTACATCCGGCGAACCCCTGCGCCTCCATGCTCACGAGGTCCAGAACGGCAATATCGAGGATATCGAGGACTTCTGCTGCACCAACGACCTTCCGTTCAGGACGTGGTCGGGAGGCTCGCCCGGGTCGTTCTCGCCCGAGGTTCGGGTCTGGCCAGGTCATGGTCCGCGCGCGATATTCTCGGCCGACGACAACGAAAGCGTCGTGCTGACGCTTCAGGAATACAATGCTCTAGGTGACCTCGCCGCGATCGGTGAGCACTTCCGGTTGGGTGGCTTCAAACCGCCTGCGCTCTCCATCGTCCCGGGAAAGCCTGAGACCGATAGCTAACAGCGCCATCGGCGCATCCTCCTGACCTAGCCCGATCCGCGTCCCGCACGCACCACCGTCCGCGTGAAGAACGCGGTCGGTGAGGGGCGCTCATCGCGCCCTGCCCGGCCGAAGGGCCGGGGAGGGGAGGAGGATTGAAGATCGGTGTCGAGGACATGGGGTCCAGCACGACATCAGGAGACACGTCATGAACATCGGTCAGATCAAGCAGAACGACGCGGGCATCTTCATGGGCCGCATTTCCACCCTCGCGGTCGCGATGACGATCGCGCTGAAGCCGGTCCAGTCGTCCAATCCGCGCGCCCCGCGCTACGAGATCCATGCGCTCACCCCGGGCCGGACGTGGGTGCAGGTCGGCGCGTTCTTCGAACTCACCTCCAACAACACCGGCGAGGCGTTCCTCAACGGCCGCATCGACGATCCGTCGCTCGCCGCGCCGCTCCAGGTCTCGGCCTTCCGCCAGGACGACGGCTCGTACAACGTCGTGTGGCAGCGCGCCCAGAAGCGCCGCGACGTCGGTGCCGCGCTCGGGGTCAAGGCGGACGATGGCGAACCCGCGCTGCCTTTCACCGCCGATGGCCGTGACGTGGCGACCTCGGGCGCAGGCGATGACACCGGAGACGGGCTGGGTGCCAGCACCGCGCCGGTCGACGAGAGGGTCTGACCGGCATCGGGCGGCGCTGACGCGTCGCCCGTATCGCCACCTCGACGGGGATCGCTTCATCGCCGAAGCGGTCCCTGTTGCCGTTAGTGCCTGTTGCAGCCGCGCGGTCCGTGGTGTACGGATTGTCTTCCGTTTTACGGAAGATACGGATTCCCATGTAACAGAAAGATGGCCGTTACAACATTGGCAGGACCAGATGAGGGTCCCATCCTGGAGGGACGCAGGGCTTAATCGATCCCCGGCCGCGTAACGAAAGATGAGGGAAACCATGACCCCTACAATCGAAAAGGCCAGATCGACCGACGTGTCGAAGCGGTTCGGCTTCTATTACGACGAGGCGATGACGCATCCGATCGCGATCGAGCGCAACGGCGCTGCCCGCGTGGTCATGCTACCCGCCTCCGAGTTCGAACGCTTGTCCCGCCTCGATCACCTCGCGCTCTCGCCGCAGGAGTTGAGCGATGAAGCCATCCACGCCATCAGGACCGCGACGCCCAGCGCCGGGTCCGTCCAGAACGATCAGTACGTCGATTGAACCGCAAGCCGGTGACCTGATCTGGTATTTCTACCTCTGGCGGCATGAACATAACCGGGGCGACGAGGACGGCTCGAAACTCCGCCCCTGCATGGTGGTTGGCAGCTATCGCTCAGCCGGAAGGCTCCGTGTCCTGATGGTGCCACTGACGACGCGCGATTATTCACCGGCTGCATCCATCCCTCTGCCGCCGCGATTCATTGAGGCCTTCGGCCTCGATGACCGATCACGCATCGTGTGGGACGACGTGAACGATTTCGCATGGGTCGGACCCGACGTTCGCGCCGGTAACGACGGTAGCACCATCATCGCCGAGGTGCCGAGCCGCATCGTACAACGTGTCGCGGCGCTGATCGTCGAGCATCGGATCACCCCCACCCGGCGAACCGAGTAGGCGATCGATCCTCGCCAACCCGAAGGGCGGCGCCCGCAGACACAGCCCGGTTCGCTGGCCGAGTGGAAAGATCATCACGATCGGCGATGATCCCGCAGCCGGGCGGCGCGTAAAGCCGTCGCTGTTCTGCCAGCGGGTATCGGCAGGCGTTTGCCCCCTATGGCGATGAGGACGCCCAGGTCCGATGCGGTTGCCGGCGATCGCCCTGGCGAGGGTCGGCCGTCGGGCGACCTTGCGGCATCCGGTCTCCTTGCCGGTGCGTCGTCGCCCGGGCGCGGCCGTCCTTGTCGAGCTTCGGAGCGGCACCACGTCGGTCAGCGAGCGACGCTGGCGGCACGCCTGCCTTCGCGCCGGGTCGTTCGGGGGTACGGGTCAGGCGACCGACATGAGCGGTTCACGAGGTTTGTCCATGGCAATGCCTGCGGGAACCTTGGGCTGATCGACGGCCCATCCGCCGTTTCGTGTCACCTGCGCCGCGCCCCGGGGCCTCGCAACCCCTTTGGCAGGGCCGTGTTGCCGCGCTTCGCGCGGCTGCCCGCACCACCCCTGCAAAAGGGGTTCCCCTCCGGTCGACCAGGCCCGCCGCCTGCGCGCCGGCCCAGCTCGCCCTCCGGTGCGACGCCCCGAACCGCGACGCCCTTCAGGTGACACCGGCGGACGGACCGCCGACCAACCCAAGGAGGCAATGCCATGAACAACGTGAACCTCGTCGGCCGCCTGACCCGCACCCCCGAACTGCGCGAAGTCAATCGCGCCACCAGCGTCGCGACCATCTTCGTGGCGACCGATCGCCCGAAGCTCAACAAGGACGGCCACACCTACAAAGGCGACGACGGCTTCACCGTCAAGGAGACCGAATACCACAAGGTCACCTGCTTCAACGGCCTCGCCAAGGCGATCGCCGGCAACCGCAAGAAGGGCGACCTCATCGCCATCGAGGGACGCCTGCACTACACCCGCTGGCAGGACAGCGACGGCAACGACCGCTACGGCTGCGAGATCATCGCCGATCGCGCCGAGTTCTACTGACCGGCCAGCGAACCGGGCGGCGTCTGCGGGCGTCGCCCTTCGCGCATGCTTCATCATCGCCCGCGCAGGACGCCTCGCCCACGGTGCTTCGCACCGCGGCCTTGCGCCAGCGCGCGCTCACCTGAAAGGTCCGGCACCATGACCGTCCAGCGCGACATGTTCGACGGCGACCCGTTCGCGCCCGAGCCGATACCTGCGGCACCGGACCCGGTCGCTCGGGTCGACGAGCCGGCACCCGCCGGCGGCGACCACGACGGCAATGCCGTCGCGCTCGCCCCGCTGGCGGTGCCGTGCGGCTTCCGCAACCGTCGCAATGAACCCTGCCGGCGTCTCGCCGAGCGACCCATCCTGATGAACGGCCAGCCCTTCGTCCATCGTGGTCACCAGCTGCTCCAGTGTCCGCGTTCCTGCTGGCTAGACGATGACAGCGCGGTCGAGCCGGACATTGCTGACCGGATCGGTGAAGATATCCGGTTCGCAACCGAACCGGATATCCAGACCGACCCGCACGGCGAGGACCCCGATGCCAACCGCGATCCAGACGACCCGGGAATCCAGGAGATGCCGGATTACGATGCCGGGGATGACGGTGGCGAGTATGAATCGGACTGATCCTGCTGATCCTGCTGTGCTGGCTGTGGGACGGCCGTAGAGGGGCAGGGCGGGGCGTCCCGCCTTGTGGGCGGGACCGGGCTCTATTCGGCCCTGGCGGGCCTCACGGAGCCCCCTGGCGGGGTCTCCGCCCTGCGGGTGACGATCCCTATGCCGGCGCCGGGCGTCCTGCGCGCGGGCGACGGCAGCTGGTTCGCCCTCTCGGGCTCACTGGCGCTGCCTCTACGGCGCTGCGCCGTGCCGGCGCATCACCGCCGCCCGTGCTCGGTCCGACCCGGCGTGCCCACCACAACATAATATTTTCTCTCTCTGTGATGAGGAAGTCTGGCATGCGGGGTTGGCGGGCCGTCAAGGACGCGCGGTCCCCCCAATTTTCACGCACCCTTCCGTCTCCGCTTCGCTCCGCCTCCAGGGCACGAGAAAATCGGCTCCCCCGCGCGCGAGCGTTAACCGGGGTCCGCGACCCTGCGGGCCGCGGCTTCCCGGTTAACGTCCCTGACCGCCCTGACCGCCGCATGCCGGATGAGATTCCTCACCGAGAGAAGGTGAGATTTTCAACTCATGGAGGCTATCATGACCAAGTACAGCAACTTCAACGACATGGGCCGCGCGATCAACGAGCGCCGCGCCGACGAGCACACCACCGAGACCTATCAGGGGGCGTTCATCGAGGCGAGCGAGATGGCGAAGCTTTCCATCGTCAGCGAAGCCGAGAAGCTGGACATGCCCGACCCGGAGCAGGCCGCACACGCCGTCGAGCAGATGCTGGCGACGATGTTCGACGTGTTCCGCGACACTCGCATGGAGGAGTTCGCCGCCGACCTCGCATGGGGCTTCGTCAACAGCTTCCACATGGTGGCCAAGCGCATCGAGGGCCGTGAGGATGACGCCGCCAAGAAACTTGGCGACCTGGTGCGCAGCTACGACCCCTCGGAGATCTACGCGGTGGAGCTCGAAGAGACCCAGCTGCTCTGCCAGACCCTCGAGAATTGCGCCGAGGCGATGCGCTGCATGCGGGACCACGCCGGGAACGTGTATCGCGTCGAGACCGGACGGCCCTTCTCGACCGTCCGCGGCAGCAGGGTGTCGTCCAAGCTGACCGCCTCGATGATCGACGGTGCCGACTATCTGGCGGCACGCGCGGCAAAGCGTCGGGACGAGCACAACCCGAGCGGCCCGATTGTCGCCTTCTCGGGCGGCATGGAATGGCACGACCACGAGCAGCTCTTCGAACGCCTCGACCAGATCAAGCGTCGCATCCCGTCGATGGTCCTGATGACCACCGCCATGAACAAGGGTGCCGACGCCATCGCAGCGTCGTGGGCGGCCTCGCGCGAGGTCAAGCTGGTGCGCATGTTCCTCGACAAGCGCCACGGCAACCGGGGCGGGTTCCTCCGCAACGACCGCATCGCCTCGCTGCGTCCCGTCGAAGCGATCGTCTGCGAAGGATCGGGCGTCCAGATCGACTTCGCTCGCAAGTTGCGTACCGCCGGCGTACCGCTCCACGTCTTCCGCAAGGACGGACAGGCACCGGTGCAGCCGAGCCAGCGCAGCCGCCGCGCTTGACGCACCCACGGAAGGGCTCCGGGCAACCGGAGTCCTTCCCCTTTTTTACGTCGCCCTGGGCGGCGCTCCGGGGCATCGAGCCCCATCGCGCCGCGTGGGACTGACCTATCGGTCGATCACGCCACGTTGCCCGCTCGGCACGGCTCGCTCGCGGCAGGGCAATGCCGTCGCATTGCCACTGCCAGCTACGCCTCGCCGGTGCCGGGGTCGATACCGACACCCGTCGCATCGCCTCGCTCGCTTTGCGGTCATCGCTGAATGCGATGACCAGCGCGCTACGCCTCGGCCGATACGACTGGCGATCGTCGTTGAACACCAATCGGCACGCCTCGCTTGCTTCACGGCGATCCCTTCGGATCGCCGGTTCGCTACGCATCGCCGTGCCGATCGCGTTGGCTTATCGACCGCGCCGTCTCGCTCGCATCGCGGCCACGCCTGCGCGTGTCACGCTCGCTACGCATCGACCGGCGCGGTTCAACCGGCGTCACGCTTGCGGCATCAGCACGGCTCGCTGGCGGGCGCGGCGATGCCGTCGCATCGCCTGCACTGCCGCTGCGCATCGCGCCGTGCCGATCGCACCCATTGATCGGCCACGCCGTCTCGCTCGCATCGCGGCCACGCCTGCGCATGTCGCGCTCGCTACGCATCGACCGGCGCGTCTCACCCGGCATGTCGCTTGCCGCATCGGCACGGCTCGCTGGCGGGCGCGGCGATGCCGTCGCATCGCCTGCGCTGCCGCTGCGCATCGCACCGTGCCGATGCCATCGCGCAGGAGCTGACCGGCACGGCTCGCTCGCATCGCGGCCACGCCTCCGCGTGTCGCGCTCGCTACGCATCGACCGGCGCGGTCCGACCGAAGCCCGGCTCGCTCGCGGTGCCGCAATGCCTGCGCATTGCGAGCACCAGCTACGCATCGCTCGGGCACCCGGTCCTGCGGACCGACCCCGTGGCAGGATGATCGACCATGCCGATCCTGACGGATCGGAAGGGGGAGGGGAACCGGAGATGATGGTTCCAATGGGAGACAGACCATGTCGATCACCTTCTTCCTCAGCGTCGATCGCAAAGCCGACGCCGCGCCCGCCGTCATCACCGCCCGCCAGCTTGCCGCGTTCCGCGCCTTCGCCCGCGAACGTGGCCAGCTGCTCGAAGACGAGGATGATGACCCGCTCGTGTCGTGCTCGTTCGAAGCTCGCGTCTGCCCCTGGTCGCTCGCGTCGATCTGCGCGATCTTCGATCACGATGTGGGTGTCATCGCCGTGGTCGAGGAAGCCCAGTTCCGTGGCCTCAACGTGCGCTTCTGGCACGATGACGCGACCCGCACGATCACGATGCGCGTCGCCAGCACCCCGGACGGCGCAGCGGAGATCAATCTCGCGAACGGCAACGCCTTCCACGTCCTCGACGCGCTACGACTTTCGGACGATAATTGCGGCAGCATGCCCATCGGGCAACTACGCGAAACACTCGGCCAGCCCTATGTTCGCCGCGACCTTGGTCGCCTCGATGGTCGTTACCTCGAACGCTTCGACACCCTCGCTGCTCAGGCCGACACCAGTGAAGGGATACGCATGGTCTGGGGATAGCCTCCCTCCAGTCGCCATCGCGTCGGGGAGCATCGGGCTTCGCCTCGATGCTCCCCATTCTTATGCCTGAATGGACCGAAGCTTCGCCAACTCGGCCCAAGCATTGAAAAGGGGAGCGCCTAACGGCAGCTCCCCTTCTATTTGCATGATGGGCTTGAGCCCGCTTTCGCGCTGACCCGCTTACGCGGTCAGGCGCTTCACGGTCTCGGCGATCCCGAGTTTCTTGATCGCTCCAATGATCGCGCTGAACTGGGCAGGATCGGCCTTCATCAACCCCGACCGTTCCACCTCCTTCAGCAGCTCCGAACGCTCACGATCGGCCAGTTGCTTGCGGCGTTCGTTGAGCCGCTGTTCGTCCGCCTCAAGCTGTGCCCGTTCCTGCTCGATACTCCGTGCCATATGACCTGCCTTTTCTGATCGTGGATCGGCCTCCATTTCCCACGATGCCAGCACCGCTCCACCGGCACAATAGCGACACTCATAATCGCTCGCTGGTCCGGCTTTACCGGACCAGCATGAGGCGACGGACACTGCCCTTCGGCCAGGTCCGTCGTGGGGCGGGATTGCTCCGCCCAATACCCTTCGGTCCAGTCCGGTGGTCGCCTGCCTGCGGCGCTTACTCTCCCGGAACCCAGTCCAATGATCGGACATCCAGCCATGATGCCACCACCACCGCGACAGTCCCTAAGGATTTGCACACCGTACGCGGCACGCCGCAGGTTAGGTGTCTGTAATTGCCGGTGTTTGCAGGGGCAAACATGTTTGCCCCTGCAAACGCCTTGGTGGTTCTCCCCTAAGCGCTTGAGAACGCGCGAAAATCCCTGTTTGCAGGGTGAATGCGTTTTCACTCTATACCTCGGGACCAGGCTGTAGTATTTTCCACTCTCCGAAAACCCCACCAGCCACTTTCAAGTGGGTGGTGAATGTCTAACTCGACGATAGCCTTCAGACTTTCGTCTGAAGAGATTGCGGCACTTGATCGTGTAGCCGCGAAACGGTCGTGCTCCCGGTCTGAGGCCGCGCGCACTGCGCTTATGTTCGGTATCCGTTTCGCTGAGGCCGAGCATACTTTCAACATCACCCGTGCGGTCCTCGTTCTCGAGTACATGCAGGCGGCGATCGACGTGATTATCACACGCGATCACGGCGACGTCGTACCCCAGCTTCGCGAAGCCGCGAAGGAGCGCCTGGCGACGTTCCATGCGTAGCGGCGACATCCGGTTCAACGGTCAGGCGGCGACCGTAAAGCACCATTCCGCGCGGGGGCGAATCACCCGCAACTCGGGCAATTTCACCCGCGGTTCGCAGCTTCTCGCCAGTCAGTACAAGATGACCTGGGCGGGCCTCCAGGTGCCCATCTGGATATGGCTGGGGACGTTCATCGTCCTGTTCAATATCTTCGTCTGGCTGGGCCTCGCCGAGCATGAATTCCAGCTCGACCTGATGAAGCTCTATTCCGCCATCTGGACGTGGGTCGGCGGGGACAAATTCCACCTCATCAACCTGACCTTGCCAAACGGCATCGTGACCAAGGTTCCGATCGGCTACGTCCCCTACGAACCCCATGTCGTTCATGCCTGGGCGAAGACGGTCAAGATCTTCCTGACGACACTCGTCATGTCGGCCTTCATCGCCGCTCCGATCATCATGTGGTTCATCATGTGGGCAAACAAGCGCGGCAGCGACATGCTCCAGGAACGCCACAACCGCGGCGCCCTGTTGGTCGAGCGTGACGTGCTCGTCAAAACTGTCAGCGGCCACAACCGGCGCAAGTTCCGCACCGAGTGCGCCGAACACGATCCGCCGTACGTCCCCGAACTCGTCGCCAAGGCTCCGATCCTCGATCGGATCGACCGGGGCATCCACGTTCCATACACGATCGCCGGCATCCCCTATCCGTGGCGGCTCGAACAGAGCCATACCATGCTCATCGGCACCACCGGCACCGGCAAGACGACCCAGCTGCGCAGCCACGTCTCGCAGCTTCGCGCGCGCGGTCATCGCGCGGTCATCTTTGACCTGACCGGCGTGTTCGTGGAGACGTTCTACAACCCAGAAACCGACGTCATTCTCAACCCTATGGACGAGCGTTGCGCGCCGTGGACGCTGTTCGACGAATGCCGCAACTATGCCGATTTCGTTTCGGCCGCATCGGCCCTCATTCCCTCGCATCCCGACGACAAGGAACCGTTCTGGCAGAACGCCGCGCGGATGCTCTTCATCGAGATGTGCCTGAAGCTTCAGGAGATGGGTGAAGCGAACAACGCCGCGATCGCGCACCACCTGATGCAGGCCGATCTGAAGTCGATCAACGCCAAGCTCGATGACACCATCGCCGCCCCGCTGACGACCGAGAAAGCCGCCCGCATGGCGGAATCGATCCGCTCGGTTCTGAACGTCAACGGACAGGCGCTACGCTTCATGCCGGACCCTGTCCCGGGCGGCCCGCCCGCCTTCTCGATCCGCGACTGGATCGCGACCGACAATCGCGACGGCTCGATCATGTTCATCACCGGCTCGTACAACGACCTCGAGATGACCCGCGGTCTGTTCACGCTGTGGATCGATCTGGCCGTCAACAACCTCATGCGCCTGCCCAAGACCCGTGACCTGCGGACCTGGTATCTGTTTGACGAAGTCCATGCGCTTCACGCGCTTCCTGGTATCGAGCATGGCCTCCAGTCGGCCCGCAACTTCGGCGGTGCGTTCGTCCTTGGGATCCACTCGTTCGACAAGCTGGTCGCGACCTATGGCTTGCAGAACGCGACCGCGCTCACCGGCCTCGCGCGCACCAAGCTGATCCTCGCCACCGCCGATCGAACCACAGCCGAAAAGTGCTCCGAGTTCATCGGCAGCCGCGAGGTCCGCCAGATGGATGAGGCCTACAGCTACGGCTACAACAACACCCGCGACGCCTCGACCCTCACGCCTCGCACGGCGATCGAGCCGCTGGTCATCCCCGACGACATCAACAACCTGCCGTCGCTCCACGGCTTCGTGAAGTTTCCCGATGGATTTCCCGCTGCGCGGATCGAACTCAAATACCGCTCCTATGCCGAGGTCGCGCCGGGGGCGGTGCCCCGCAAGAACTTCAAGCCTACCGAATACGTCTCGCCGGAAGACCGGCGTCGTCAGAACACCCGGAACAATGGCGCGGATGAGGGGGGTGAGGGTGGCCGCGAGCATACCCCCACACGGCCTGTGGGGGGCGTGGAGGCGAAGGAAAGGCAAGAGCCGGACCTGACCGCCTCGCAGCCCGAGAAGCCGCGTAGCGAGGCTGAAAAGGCGGCTGCGGCGATGGAGGTCACCGGGTCGCTGCCGGTGGTGATCGATCAGATAACCGGCAAGGGCGTCGCCAGCAGCCCGACCGGCGTCGATGCCGTCCGCGCGTCGGATGCCGCAACGAGGGTCGGGGGCGAACCTTCCAAGCCTGTGACGGGAGGTTCATCCAGTCTGGATGCCCAACTCGGCGGCATGGGCGTGTCCCTGATCGAGAACCGTGCGGGTCCGCAGAGCGGGGTGGATCCGACGCGCGGCGAGGCGTCACGCCATGCCCCGGAAAGCCGGTCCGATCGCGGTGATGCCGATCGCCACGAGGACCAGGCGACCCGCGAATTGCGCGATGGGTTTGCGACGCAGCGCGACCCCGATCACCACCATCGTCATCACGGCCCGGATCATTCGCCGGAGATCGATGACGACATGGACATGGGGATGTAGCCGATGCTGTCGATCGCTTCCGTCAAGTCCGCCTCCGGCGCGGCGCAGTATTTCGCCAAGGACGATTACTACACCGCCGAGCATTCGTCCGAGGCGACCGCCTGGGGCGGGGTGGGCGCGGCCGACCTTGGCCTCAAGGGCGAGGTGACCAAGGAAGACTTCGAGAAGATCCTCAACGGCGAGATGCCCGATGGCGAAAAGGTCGGGCAGGTCGAGGGTCGCAGGCTCGGTGTCGACCTGACCTTCTCGATGCCGAAGTCCGCCAGCGTAATGGCCTATGTCGCTGGCGACACCCGTGTCCTCACCGCGCATATGAACGCCGTAAAGGCGACGATGGGATGGGTCGAGAAGACCTTCGCCGAAGGCCGCACCTACGATCAGTCCAGGTCAGGGGATGCGGTGCGAACCGGCAACCTCGTCTATGCGCTGTTCCAGCACGACACGAGTCGCGCGCTCGATCCACAGGGCCACATCCATGTCCTGATCGCCAACATGACCAAGATGGCGAACGGGGCATGGCAGGCGCTCCACAACCAGCAGCTGTGGAAGAACAACACGACCATCGGCGCGGCCTACCACGCGCAGTTTCGCGCCGAGCTGGCGAAGATCGGCTACGAGACCAGCGTCACCGGCAAGCACGGCCAGTTCGAGATCGCCGGCGTGCCCAAGCAGGTGATCGACACCTTCAGCCAGCGGCGCGCCGATATCCTGGCGAAAGCCGGCGAACTCGGTGTCACCTCCGCCGAGGCGTTGCGCAAGGTGACCAACAATACCCGCGACGCCAAGCTGAACGTCGAGGATCGCGATGCCCTGCGTCAGGAGTGGCGCGACCGGGCGGCCGCGCTCGGGTTCGACGGCAAGGCGCTGGTCGATGCCGCGCGCGAGCGTGCTGGCGCCAGCGGCCTCGATGCCCAGCCACGACCGATGGAGCGCCTCGGTGACGTCCTGGCCAATCTCCGCGAAAGCCTGGGCGAGTTATTCCGACCCGCCGATCCGCTCGTCGCCAGCGGCCTCGACCGGCTGCGCATCGCGCCGGTGGATCTGCGCGCCCAGCACGCCGTCGCCTCCGCGATCCGCATCCATGCCCAACGCGAAGCCGCGTTCGCGGTGCCGGACATCACCAGGACCGCGCTCGACCTCGGGCTGAAGGGTGTCACCGCCGCGCATGTCGACGCGCGCGTCTCCGAGCTCATCCGCAACGAGAAGCTGATTCCGGGCAAGGATGACCGGATCGACAGCGTCGTCACCCATGTCACGACGCCCGAGGCGCTCGCGACGGAGCGCGGCATCCTTGCAGAGATCGAGCGCGGCAAGGGGGAGGGGCGGGTGATCGTCTCCGCCGACACCGTCATCGAGCGGATCAACGCCGCATCGGGCGACAAGGAACTCAACGCAGGCCAGATGGCGGCCGCGACGATGGCGCTGACCTCCGCCGATCGTATCGTCGCGGTCCAAGGCGTCTCGGGCGCCGGCAAGTCGACCATGCTGGCGAGCGTCGCGCGCAACGTCGAGCAGGAGGGCGGCAAGGTGGTCGGCCTCGCGCTCATGAAGGCGACCGCCGATCGCCTCGGCGCGGAAGCCGGGATCGAGAGCCGCACCGTCTCCTCGTTCGTCCACAGCTATGCCCGCCACGCGCTCGCTGGGAAGGGAGCGGGCTATGACGGCGCGCGCGACGCGCTCGCCGGCACGACGCTGATCCTCGACGAAGCCTCGATGGTGGGTTCCGACCAGATGAAGCACCTGGTCGGCATCGCCAATGCGCTCGGCGTCGATCGCTTCCTGATGATCGGCGATCGCCAGCAGATCACCGCGGTCGACGCCGGCAAGGCGTTCGCGCTCGCGCAGGCCGGCGGGATCACGATGGCGCGGATGGACGAGAATCTGCGCCAGCGCACCGAGCAGCTGCGCACCGTCGCCGCGCTGACCAACCGCGGCGAGGTGCGCGAGGCGATGGCGATGCTCGGCGACAAGGTCACCGCCAACCCCGAGCATGTGAAGGCCGCGGCCGAACACTGGCTGGGCCTAACCCCCGAACAGCGCGAGACCACCGCGATGTTCTCGTCGGGCCGCGTCGCGCGCGCAGAGCTCAACGTGCGCATCCAGGACGGCCTCGCCGCGGAGGGCACGTTGAAAGGGGACGGCGTCGTCACCCCGGTCCTCGACAAGGTCAACGTCACGCGCGAGGAACTCCGCTACGCGCATACCTATAAGCCCGGCCAGGTGATCGACCTGCGCCATGCCATGCGCGAGCTCGGCCTCAGCCCCGGCACCTATGACGTGCTCGGCGTCGACGCGAAGGGCCGCGTTCAGGTCCAGATCGGCAACCGGGTACGGACCTTCGATCCGCAGAAGATATCGCCGGTCGACAAGACCGACGCGATGCAGCTCGCCCAGCGCGAGCAGATCAAGCTGCATGAGGGCGACAAGATCCGCTGGACCCAGAACGACAAGGACCGCGGCCTCAACAACAACGATATCGCCCGCGTCGTCTCGGCCGACCCGTCGGGGATCAAGGTGGAGGCGAGCGACGGCACGCTCCACGAGCTGAAGGCGGGCGATCCGATGATGGAACGGATCAGCCTCGCCTACGCGCTCAACATGCACGCGGCGCAGGGCATCACCACCGATACCGCGATCGCGGTGATGAGCCACAAGGAATCTAACCTCTCCAACCAGCGCCTGTTCAACGTCACCGTTACGCGCGTCCGCGACGACATCCAGCTGTTCACCGACGACCGCGAGAAGCTGACCGCCGCGATCGAGCGCAACGAGGGCAACAAGACCTCGGCACTCGAGACCACCGGCGCGCTGTCGATCGACCCCGATCGCGGCGCTGCCGGCACAGCGGCGAAAGCCGGCGCGGGCGAGACGTTCAACCCTTCGCTGCCGCCCGACCTCGATCGCGGACCGGAGAAAGTCGGAGGCGAGCCGAGCGCAGATACAGCCCGCCCCTCGACCGGCGGCAAGATCGACATCCGTACCGATCCCTCGCTCGACCTCTCCCGGTTCAGCGTCCCGGTCGAGCCCAAAGGCCCTGAACTTCCCTACCCCGAAAAGGACATCGGACTGGAGCTATGAGCATGACCACGTCGCCACCGACCTGGGATCAGGTGATCGCCACGAAACATTGGCACGCCTGCGATCTCGACACCCATACGCTCGCGCAATGCAGCCAGCTCGCGCGGCGCGACGATGCGCTCGACTGGGGCGGCGAAACGCTCGCGATGGCCGCGATATTCGGCCTGACCTACGTCTTACTCCTGCCGCTCACCCGCCCGCTGCGTGCCCTCCGGGTCCGGCCCGAGCCAGCACGATGAGCCTCGCCGACCGCGACTATATGCACGGGGCTCCCCGCATCGGCCGGACCTCGCGGCTCGACACGCCGCCCTGCGATGCGATCGAGGGCGCGTCCGAGCATCTCCAACAGGCCCGCAGGAAGCCCGTGGAGCCACGGTCAACCGCGCCGCGCGTGCTCGTCCCCCTGACGCGCCGGCTGCGTCAGGCGGGGCTCCTGGCGGCCGTGGTGGCGGCTTTCACCTTCGCCTGGGCGGTCGGATGCGGAATCGTCAGCGCGTCGCTCCACACCGATGGTGGAATTTTCGTTCCGCCCGCAACCCAAGGTACGCCCGGTGGACGGTAGTTTCCCTTTTCGCTTCCGGCGCCAACCCGAGCCGACGCACGCGACCCTCACGATCGCCGAAACCGCGGATCTGACGGCAGCGGCGCTTGAAGCGGTCCGCGCCGGTGACGGGGGCCGGCTCGCGGTATTCGGCGATGGCGACGCGATCGCCGAACTCGCCGACCAGGTCCGCGACCAGCTGATCGACCCCGCGCGCGGCAACTGGGACTTCTTCGCAGACCATCCGAGCGACTATGCACGCTCGTCCGCGATCGAAGCGTTCCTTCCCGACGATCCTGACGTTTGCTCGGGCTACACCTGCGCTTCGCGCTATGTGCTGCTCCGCGCGATCCAGCATGCCGGCGATGAACCTGGTGCGACCCTTTCGGCCGTCCGCGATCTGATACGGGATCTCCCGCCGGAAGCCGTCGCAGAGGCGGCGGGACACGATTCTGGAAACGGTCACGCCCTGCGTTGGGGAATGACCGTGCTGGCCAGCGTGCGACGAGCGACCCACGCTTTCGCCGACCACGACCGGCTGATGCCCAGGATCTCCATCGCGCGCTGGCTGGCAGGATCGGCGTCGACCATCCTGTTCGTACGACGCGAACCTGGACTGACTTCGAGCGAGGTTGTCGCCGTCGAGGCCTCGCTGCGCGATCACGCGATGCTGTCCAGAATGGACGTGTTTCCCCTGGCTCTCCCCTCGCAGTCGATGGAGGTGGTCGATGGGCATCGATGATCGCGACTATATGCGCGATCGCTACCGCAAGCGGCAGGGGCTCGATCCCGGTGCGACGCAATGGAACGATCGCAAGGCACGGGTCGAGCTGAACCGCTTCGGGTTCAGGAAATCGGTGCCGCTGGGGAGCGCGAGCTGGATATCTGGCGGATCGAAAGGGTCGTGGTTCGAAGCCAGGAACAGGGGCCACGATTATCAGCGCGGTCGATGGCGGCCCCGCCCGCGCTTCACGCCGGCCCCTTACTGGCAGGCGCTGGGCGTCGGTGTTGCCATCGCACTGGTCCTTGCGGCCTGGGCCGGGCAGGGCCAGATCAAGCGCGCAACCTCCAGCCTGTTCGCGTCAATCGTGGGGACGAACACCGGTTTTCCGGAATCGGGAACGGTCGCCGTCTCCTCCAGCGTCGACCTGCGAACCGTCAGAAGCCACCTGACCATTCAGGGTGCGGCAGACAATAGCATCGTCCAGCTGCTCGATCCGGCGACGGCGAAGAACCGGCTGTCGGTCTATGTCCGCGCCTTCGAGCGTGTCACCGTGCCAGCCCCGCTCGGCCAATATCGCGTCCGCTTCATCCACGGCCGCGAATGGGCAGATTCTCGGACCTTCTTCGGCAAGGGCACGCTGCACGACGAGGTTGCCGGCGTGATGCTGTTCACGCGACGGGTCGGGCACACGCTCGATCTTCGTCTGGGGGCCGACAGCAATCTCGTGGTCCGGCGCATCGCCGCCAAACCGGCCTCGATCCAGTGACACTGTCCTTCATCCACGCGCGGGGATTTCGCATCGCACCGCCAGGACCGGCCCCCGCGCGCCGGCACGGCGATCAACCGGGACAGGAGACATGAGCAACTGGGATTTCGAGGAAATGGGCGAGTTCGGCTCGGATGCCGACGCAGACCGCTGGGCGAAGCGCAACAACATCGCCCCGCAGGATGTCCGCATTCGCCGCAAGGGGGACGGGGTTGAGCTGGAGGTCCGGCGCTCGGCGCTGGGCGACAGCAGCGCCCGCCACGATGACCGTCGCGACGGCCGACGCAACGGTTTCTTCTGAAAACGGCCAGGGAAGGAGTACACACGATGAAACTGAAGATGATCGCCGCGCTGGGGCTTGCCGCCCTCTCCGTGGCCTTGCCGTCGGCCGCCAGCGCGCAGTCGTCGGCGCCGGTCCTGCTCGCGATGGCGAGCTTCGCCGGAAGTCATGCCGGCACCGATGCCGCGCGCGAGGCCGCGGCGAAGAAGGCGCGCTATCGCGCGCACGCGCTTCACAACGGCAAATGCAAGGACTGCGCGGACTGTCCCGACTGCAAGGACTGTGACGAAGCCGCGAAGAAAGTTGCGGCGGACGAGGAGCGTGCCGGGATCTGCGATCCCGCAGCGCATGCGAAGAAGGCGGGCGCCGGTGCTTGATCGCACCCGCATGCTCGTCGTGACGGCCGCGCTCGCGGCCGTCACACCTTCAATGGCCCACGCCCAGAAGCTGGGGCAGGGCGGCACCGGCGTCGACGAGACGACCGCCGTGCCGCAATGCCAGGTGCCGCTCGGCGTTGCCGCGCTGGTTGAGGAGAAGGCCGCCAACCCGGCCGATGGCCTGTCGCCGCAACTGCAGGCGCTCATGCGCATGGCGGAGATGCAGAACGGCGGTTCGACCGCGCGCGTCGACGCGCTGCCACTGGTCAAGCTGATGATCGCGCGATCCAATTGCTTCCGCGTCGCCGATCGCGGCGAGGCGTTCAGCGCGCTCGAACGCGAACGCGCGATCAATGGCGGGACTGCCACAACCCGGCCTGTCACCAAGGCGGATTATCTGATCGAGGTGAAGGTGGTCTATTCCGACGCCAAGTCGCGTGAGAGCGGGGGCGGGGTCGGCGGTGTGTTCGGCGGGGCGGTCGGGCTCAAGTCGAAGACACTCGAAAGCCAGGTGCTGATGACGCTGGTCGACGTGAACACCGGCATCCAGGAAGCGGTCGCCAGCGGGTCGGCGCGCAAGAAGGATATCGGCGTCGTGGGCGGTGGGCTGTTGCTCGGCCTTGGCGTGGGTGCGCTCGGTGGAAGCTACGCCTCGACCGACATCGGCAAGATCACCACGCTGGCGACGCTCGATGCGTTCCGCAAGCTGATCGAGGATGCACGGCCACGGCTCGAGGCGAGGCTGGTGCCGGCCAAGCCGCCCGCAATGGTGCCTCCCGCCTCCGCGCCGCTACCGGCGCAGGCGGTTCAACCGCTGCCGCAGCCAAATCCGGGAACGCCGAAACGATGATCCGCAAGAAATCGACCCGCGCGGCCGAGATCGCATTTGCCGACGAAGTGATGGCGTCCGACGAGTTCGCGGCTCTCCCCGAGCGCGTGCGATCGACGGTGCGGAACCATCGCCAGGGGATGCGGGGCGAGCGCGAGACCGCCTATATGCTCGATCACCAATTCGGGCCTGACAACGACCGCAACCTGCTTATCCACGATCTGCGCCTGCCGGACGGGCAGGGCGGGTTCGCGCAGTTCGATCATATCCTGCTGTCGCGGGCGTCGCGCACCGCCTCGATCTTCGAATCCAAGAACTACTCTGGCCGGATCTCGAAGAACGAGCATGGCGAATGGATGGTCTGGTATCGCTCGCAACGTCAGCCGCAGAACATCCCCAATCCGGTCGAACAGGCCAAACGACAACGCAAGGTGCTGCAGGCGTGGCTGAAGCGAAAAGGGCATGACAGGGCGTTCGCGGAGGTCGGCGTATTCGTGTCCGTTCCGCCCACCGCGATGATCGACCGTTCCAAAATCGGCAGCGACGAGCCGATCTACAAATGCGACAACCTTTACAAAGCCTGGGTGCCGTTCGGCGGGTCATCGCCCCTGGGACGAATGTTTTCGACCGGCGTCACCGCCGCGCAGATGGTCGAGATCGCCGACCAGCTCATCGCCGACCATGTCCAGGAGGGCGATATCTATACCCGCCTCGGCATCGTTCCTGACAGCACGGACGCCGCCGATACGTCTCATACCGGCGACCCGTCTGGGCCGATCAACATGCCCATCGTCCAGGCCGCGTCTGTGCCGGAATTTCCGCCGTACGTCGAGGCAGAGCCTGTCACTGTTCATCCGGCGCAAAGTCCCTCCACATCGGTAGCGGTTGAATGCACCGTTTTGGAGGTATCGCCCCCTGCCAAGGCGGTTCCCGTCAAGGCGGGCGCACCTATCGAGGTATGCGCCGGGATCGTCGAGCGGACACTGCCAGATGGCCGCATCGCATTCCGGGCCGCGCGCGACGATGAGATCGGCAGGGAGGTTCTTTCCGCGTTGTGCAAGGGCAAGGCGATCTGGAACCCGAGATTCTCCAACTGGATCTGCGTGCCCGACGTCGCCGACGTGATCCGGGCTGCACTTCCCGATGCGATCAGGGTCGGCCACGTCGCATGAATATGATCAGCCTGCCCCGGCCCGAATGCCCGTATTGCCATGAGGCGATGCGCCGCTGGCCGCTGGGGCAGCACATGCTGGTCTGCGACACCTGCCGCCGTCCGATCGTGCGCTACCTCGCTGCGCCCTCGCGTCGGATCTTTCGGCTGCGCCCGCTCTACAGCGTCATCAACGCCATCGCGCTGTTCATTCTGGTCGCGACCTTTCTCGCCATCGTGATCGCCCGCGCCGACATCCGGCATATCATGCTGGCCGTCGCGATCCCCATCGCGATGTTCGGCGCGAGCGATATCGGCGATGGCTGGCTGTCCTGGCGTACCTCGCTCGATCGAGGGTGGAACCACCTTCGCAAGGGTCGCAAGGCGCGGCTGATCGGGCTGGCACGCGCAGCGTTCGGCATCGCCGGCTGTGCTGTCGCCATCTTCGGGCTGCTTGCCTACGGCGACATGACCACTCCACGAAAACCGCTTGCCCATCAGGCTGGTCGGCCATGATTCCCTTCTGCCTGATCCTGGGCGACAGCACCGCGGTCGGCACGGCGCAGGCATTGGCAGCACAGGGCATACGCTGCGAGGTTCATGCGCGCGTGGGTGCCGGTTCGGCCGAGATCGAGCGGCGGGTGAGGGGCGCTTCGGCCGCCACCGTCGCCCTCATCGCACTCGGGTCGAACGATGCCGCCAGTCCGGCGCTCCCAACCAACCTTCTTGCGCTCAGGCGGCGAACCACCGCCGTCAAGGTGGCCTGGCTTGCCCCCTACGACCTGCGCGCGTCATCCATTGTCACGTCGATCGCGGCACGTTTCGGCGACACCGTCATCCCGCTGCGGGCGCAACCGAGCCGGGATGGCATCCATCCGGTCAGCTATCGCCCCGTCGCCAAGTCGCTGCGGTGGGGGGCGGTCGCCCCCTTCAGAGCCGGCGTAGCGCCGGCGCCGATCGCGCGCGCGACCGTGCTGGTGATGAGCAGCCCACTCGGGTCGTGATCGCCATCTTCATGCCGCGAGCATCGGTCGCCGGAACCGAACGGCTCGACTCAATCCCGCTGGAACAAATCCGGCCCATATGACAGGCTGAACGTCATGGACCATCGCATCACCCACACCTGCGGCCATGAGCAAACCCATTTCATTGCCGGGTTCGCGTCGCAGCAGGAGCGCAAGGCCACCTGGCTGCGCACGACGGTCTGCGGCGCGTGCTACCGCAAGCAGCGCCAGGAAGAGAACGAGCGCGACGCCGCGGCCTCGCAACAAGCCGTTGCCCATCTGTCGCTGGCGCCGCTCAACGGCTCGGAACGACAGGTCAGCTGGGCAACGACCATTCGCGCGAAACGGATCGCCTTGCTGCGCAAGGATCAACCTCTCGATAGCGTCGAAACCGGCGCGGCGCTGCTCGGCATCGCGGACGCCAAATGGTGGATCGACAACCGCGACGCGACCGACGCGCAGTTGCTCGCCTCGGCAGGGGTGGCTCAGGCTCCCGGCTGAACCGGCGTCGTCACCGCATTCTTCAGCGGCGCGGGCTTCTTGCCGTCAGGCAGCGTCCTGCGGAGGTGCTCGTGGACGATCGCAGCCGAGAAGGGCTTCGGGATGAACGTCGCCTTCTCGGGCATGTCACCCGGATTGGGACGGATATTTGTAGGGGCTTGCAATCGTAGCGGTGTCTGCTCGCCAACAGCGCTATTTCCTGCTCACGCTATCTGCCACTGGCGCGTGGCACCGTGCTCGAATTAGCTGCCAATGTGCTCGCCATCATCCGGCGCTGCTCGCAAACGAGGCGTCGCACTCACGTTATCTGCCAACAGCTTCGACCGCCAAGGGGAGGTCGATCAGACGGCCATAGGTTGTCCCGTTTCTCCATCTGCACCGGGCAGTTTCGGGAAAAGCCAATCGGGAACACATTTCGGGAAAATGGCGCCCTCGTTGCCATCGAGCGCGCCTTCCCGCCGTCAGCCGTCCCACGCGACCTTCCCAAACGAGACGGTGCCGTTTCGCTGGCTCCTCGCGCCAGCATTTCAATCTACAGAACTGGAGGTTGTTTCTATGATGTTCTCGATAGTGGCGAGGCGCCGATCTGGATGCTAGCGTGCCGCGGAAGGGCAAATCGTGGTAAACAATGACTGATCTTGGAGCGCGTGAGCAGCGGCGTTTGGCGGCGCTCGCAAAATTCGAGGTAATGGACACCCCGCGAGAGTCGGCTTTCGACGAGCTGGCCGAGCTGGTCGCCGCGATTTGCGAGGCGCCGATCGGGGTCGTGAATCTGATCGGGGAGTGCCGCCAGTTCTTTAAGGCAGAGGTGGGTCTGGGGGTTCGCGAAACGCCGCTGGATACGTCGTTCTGCGCGCACGCGCTTTTGGAGCAGGATTTCCTCCTTGTTCCCGACGCGACGGCCGATCCGCGGTTTGCGTGCAACCCCCTGGTTACCGGCGAGCCTCACATCCGCTTCTATGCCGGTGCACTGCTAAAGACGGACGACGGACTTCCAATCGGGACGCTGTGTGTGCTCGACTACCAGCCGAGGCAATTGTCGGACGTACAGATACGCTCGATCCGCGTCCTGGCTCGACAGGTCATGGCGCAACTCGAACAACGTCTTGCGGCACGGCAGGTCGCCGCATCCGAGGCGCGGCAGCGCGCCATCATGGACAGCGCTCAGGATTTCGCGATCGTCACGACCGATCTCGATGGCCATATCGTTGAATGGACTTCCGGCGCGAAGAACGTGCTTGGCTGGTCAAGGGACGAAGTGATTGGAAAGAGCGCTTCGATCCTGTTCACCGACGTAGATATCAGCGCCGGCAGGCTGGCATTGGATCTGGCGCAAGCTCACGACGAAGGCCGAGCGTCTGTTGAGCATTGGATGGTTCGCAAAGACGGGAGACGCATACTGGCCGTCGATGTGACGTCCCCATTGATGGACCAGCACGGCCAACATGTCGGCTATGTGAAGGTGCTGCGTGATCGCACCGAAGCGCATGCCGCGAGCGAAGCCCTGCGGGAGGTGGAAGCCCGCGCCACCGGCAGGTTGCAGGCCAATGAGGAGAAATGGCGCACCCTGTTCAAGACGCTCGAAGAGGGTTTCATCCTCGCCAGAGTCGTGCGCGATGCAGACGGCAGGATCTGCGACTGGCGGTATGAGGAAGTGAACGACGCCTGGTATAGCCTGGTGGGTATCGAGCGGGGCACGGCGATCGGAAAGACGATGCGCGACCTCTTCCCGGGAATTGAGGACGTATGGGTCAACGAGTTCGCCGAGGTTGTCGATACCGGCGAAGCCAAGCGCTTTACCCGTCAGTTCGGAGGGCTGGATCGTTGGTATGACGGGGTGGGCCAACCCATTGGGGAGGATCGGTTCACCGTCATTTTCCTCGAAGTGACGGATCGCATCCGCGCCGAGAAAAAGCGCGAGGCGCTCACCGACATCGGGCACGTTCTGTCGGAGTCATCCGATATGGAACATGCGATCGATCAGGCGACGGAGATCGTGGCCAAGACGCTCGGCGTGGTTCGGGCTGGGTACGGTACGCTGGATGCAGACGGGGAAATGATTACCGTGCCGGAGCACTGGACGGCGGATGGCTGTCCCCGGCTTGTCGGTCAGTACCGCGTCGATGATTATGGTGACTACGCTATCGACCTCCGGGCTGGTCGTCCCGTCGTCATTCCCGATGTGCGGTATGATCCACGAACATCGCCTCGAGCGGACATTTTCGAAAGCCTCGCCGTTCGAACGATGATCAATCTTCCGGTGGTGGGGAATGGTCGAACCGTCGCGATCTTCTTCGTGAACGATAACGTTCCGCGCCAATGGACGACGCAGCAGGTGGCATTCGTCGCAGAGGCGGCCAGTCGTATCCGGGTTGCGATTGAGCGCCGCCGGGCAGAACAGGACCTGCGCGAAAGCGAAAGCTTTATGCGCAGCGTTCTTGCTGCCTCGACCGATTGTATCAAGGTGCTCGACCTTAACGGCGATCTCACCTTCATGAGCGATGGCGGCATGAAGGTGATGGAGATCAGCGACTTCAACGCGGTCAAAGGCTGCTTCTGGCCGAGTTTTCTGAAGAATGACGGCGTTGGTCTGGGCAAAGAGGCGCTTGCAGCGGCAAGAGCGGGTCGATCGGCCCATTTCGAGATCGCAGCTGACACATTCCTGGGCACCCCGAAATTCTGGTCGGTGTCGGTTTCGCCCATCTTCGGCGAGAACGGCGAGGTGGTGCGCATCCTGTCCGTATCGCGTGATCACACGACTTTGCAGGAGGCGCGTGAGCAGCAGCTCCTGCTCAATGGCGAATTGAGCCATCGATTGAAAAACGTCTTGTCCATCATCCAGTCGATTGCCAACCAGACGCTGCGTGATGCGGTGACACTGGAGGATGCCTCTGCTGCCTTCTCATCACGTCTGGCATCCTTGGGCCGGGCGACGGATGTGCTGACCGCGACATCGTGGGAAGCGTCGGACCTTGATACGGTCTTGGAAGCCGGCTTGGCGGCCGTTGCCGATAAGCGGGACCGGATCGCGATCAATGGCCCCGCGGTGCGTCTCAATCCGCAGTCGGCACTCGCCCTCACGCTCGCAATCCACGAGCTGGTCACCAACGCGCTGAAATACGGTGCCCTGAGCAACCATACCGGCACCGTGACGTTGACGTGGGAGGTGAGTGGATATGACGCAAACCCAGAGTTCACCTTGCTATGGCAGGAGCGCGACGGTCCGACCGTCTCGCCCCCCACACGCAGGGGCTTTGGAACGCGGCTAATCGAACGTTCGCTGCGATCGTACTTCAGGGGCGAGACGGTGTTGAGCTACCCGCCTGAAGGTGTCGAATTTCGGATCAAAGCGCCGTTAGTCGGTGCAGGCGAATTGGTAACCGCGTAATGGGTCAGGCAATTCCGCCACGGGCAATCCTCATCGTTGAAGATGAGGTGTTTATACGTCACGATCTGATGGATTTTTTCAGCGACCGTGGTTTTATTGCGTTTGAAGCTGAGGACGGCGACGAAGCGATCAAGATCATAGCCGATCATCCCGAGATTGGAATTGTCCTGACAGACATCCAGATGAAGGGATCGATGGATGGTCTGCGACTTGCACGCTACGTTCGTGATAGGTACCCGCCAATGCTGATCGCGGTTGTCTCCGGTAACGTCCGTCCTTCACAAGCTGACCTGCCGGAACACTCTTTCTTCGTCGCCAAACCTTTTGACCCTCGATACGTGCTGTCAGAGATTGATCGGCTTAGTTCCTGATTTCCGCAGGCGAGGGGTACCTGGGAGAACGCTCCTATCCCGGAATACCATCGTTTGAGGGAAAGGGGGTGACCGCCGAGGAGTGGTGATTATGAGCAGCCCCCACCGGGTGGTCCGGGTTGATAGTTAGTGCATTGTCGTCTCCGCCGCCATTGCCGGTCGGAGGTGGAGCGAAGCGGAACCGGAGGCCGGCAATGGCGGTGTCGCCGCTTCCGGGGCGGGTGGTCGATAGCCGAGGCTGCTGTGCGGTCGGACAGTGTTGTAGTGACGCCGCCACGCCTCGATCAGCACCCTGGCTTCAGCGAGGGTGTAGAAGATCTCGCCGTTCAGCAGCTCATCCCGCAGCGAGCCGTTGAAGCTCTCGTTGTAGCCGTTCTCCCATGGCGAGCCCGGGGCGATGTAGAGCGTCTTCACGCCGATCTGCCTGAGCCAGGTCTGGACGGCGGCGGCGATGAACTCGCTGCCATAGCACATTGGGAAGCGCTGGTTCGGGAGCCGCTATGGCCCTGATGAAGACAAGGCCGCGAAGCGGCCGCAGGCTTCATCAGGGCAAGCCATGGCCGGTCAGCAGGTATCTAAAGTGAGGTTGTCGAGACAACACTTTGGAGGCCAACCGACCATGACCAAGCTCACCTCTACGCCTGCCGGCGCCGTGCTGGTAGCCATCGACATGTCCAAGAACCGGCAGGAGGTCCTCATCGAGCGACCGGAAGGCGGTCGGCGCCGGCGGATGACCGTCATGGCGACCAGGCAGGACTATGACGGCTTTGCCGAGCAACTCGCTGCCATCGGGCGCCCCATCATCGTCGGGTTCGAGGCGACGGGTAATTACCATCGCACGCTGGCACACCGGCTGCTGACGGCGGGGTTCGAGCTGCGCCTCATCTCGTCGGTCGCGCTCGCCCGAACGCGTGAGGCGCTGCACAACGGCTGGGACAAGAACGACCCCAAGGACGCGCAGGTCATCCTCCACATGCTGCGGATCGGCGCGACGCAGCGCTACGTCGACCCGCTCGCCGCGGGCATCAATGACCTGCAGGAACTCTCGAAGACCCACGAGACGATCTCCAGGATGAAGACGCAGACCTGGCACCGGATCCTGACCCACTACCTGCCGCTGTACTTTCCCGAGATCGCCCGCTTTGCAGGCAACAGCCGGTCCGACTGGTTTCTCGCGCTCATCGAGCGGTTTCCGACACCGGCCAGTATCACGGCGCTGGACCGCGAGGCGTTCTCGGCTGCGGCATGGCCGCTCATCGGCCGCAAGGTTTCCAAGGCACACCTCATCAACGACATCTACGAGACGGCGTCCGCCTCGACGGCGCTGCCGGTCCCGGAGGACTCAGCCGCCATCACCATGTTCCGCATGGTCATCGCCCAAGGCCGCAGCCTGATCGGGGGCACCTCAAGGTTTGTCATATGGACAGCGGCAGTCGGAACAAATGGTCAACAAAAGCCTGAGCGTTGCCGCAAAGTATATTAAGTTTCGTGGGTTTGTGAGGTTGGACGAGTTGGAAGTTACCGGATCACCTCTCGTGATGTTTCACCCG
>NZ_JAATJE010000003.1 GCF_011927695.1 Sphingomonas jejuensis | reverse complement strand
GCGCGAACGGCGCGCCCGTCATACCCGTCACGCTGCTCGACAAAGGGGTCCCTTTTGCACGCCGATAGGGGGTCCTTTTTGGACGCCGATTGACATCGTTGCCGGCCGAAGGTCGCCGATGGTCATGGCCTGAGAGGGCGACAACGGCCGGACGTCCAGGTGCAAGCCGCCGAGCGCCTCCTGCACCTCGTCCAGCGTAAGACCACGTTCGCGCAGCTTCGACACGACCTCGGCGAGGTTGGTCGTGCCCAGCACGGAGCGCGTCAGCACGTCGATCACCTTATCGGCGCCCGGCTCGTCATTAAGAAGGCAGAGCAGCGCGGACGCGTCGAGGACGACCTTGCTACTCACGCTCGGCCTCGCGGCGCCGGTCCGCAATCAGCTCGTCGGCCAGGCTCTCCCCTTCGGGTATGTGCTTGCGGAGGATGGCGCGGGCACGTTCGATGGCCCGCTTCACTGACCGTACCCGAAGCTCGCCGTTGTCAACATCGACCAGCACAGTGTCGCCCGTGCCGATGCCGAGCTGACGGCGCATCAATGCCGGGATCACCAGCTTGCCACCATCCACGATCTTGACCCGCTGTGCTTCCACCTGCACCGATCCTGCTCATGTGACCTGACTAGCAAACTATGTACCACGATCAGCAGTCGACTGTCACTATCGACCGACCATGGACGGCCATATCGTGCATTGACAAGCAAAACTGCACCAGAGCCGTTCATCTCGACTGCAAGCGGCTACGCAGAGCCGGCTAGCTTGGCTAGGCGCGACAGACCCGGTCCTTGCGTATCGGAGCCGGCATTGGCAGAGGTGGCGCTTACGGGTGTACCCATGCACGCCGGGCAGGAGCGATGACAGGTGGCAGGTAACGAGGTGCGGGCGGCGCGGGTTTACCTGCGGGTGAGCACGGACGAGCAGGACCTGACGCGGCAGGAGAGCATCGTGGCGGGTGCCCGGGCGGCCGGCTTCTATATCGCGGCCGTGTACCGGGAGAAGGCGTCCGGCGCGCGGCCGGACCGGCCGGAGTTGCTGCGCATGGTTGCCGACCTGCAGCCGGGCGAGGTGATCGTGGCCGAGAAAATCGATCGGATTAGCCGCCTACCGTTGCCGGAGGCCGAGCTGCTGGTTGAGACCATTCGGGGCAGGGGGGCGCGGCTGGCGGTGCCGGGGATCGTCGACCTGTCCGACCTAGTGGCGGACAGCGCGGGCGTGGCGCGCATCGTGCTTGAGGCGGTGCAGGACATGCTGCTGCGGGTCGCGCTGCAGACCGCGCGCGACGACTACGAGACTCGGCGCGAGCGGCAGCGCGAGGGGATCGAGATCGCCAAGCGAGCGGGGCGGTACACCGGCCGCAAGCCCGACCTCGCCCACCACCGCCGCATAGTAGCGCTTCGCGAGGCTGGCATGAGCATCGCCAAGACGGCAGAACTTGCTCGTTGCAGCATCGCTCACGTTAAGCGCGTAACAGCGGCGCATCGCTCGCGGACCGGCCAAGTCGGGTCGGAGGCTTCGAAGTAGAGGCGGAGCCCGCATAAAGTGGTGCTTCTCTGACCATGGCGTTGGAGTGTCGACTGGCAGCCGGCGATCGCCGACCTTTTGGGGACCGGTTAGAGCAATGCCGATTGCTCGGTAGAAGGATCCAATCGCCAAATATCAGCATGAGGAGCGAGCACGGTTGACGATGTGGCACCAGTGTCTTTCCAACGTCACAAGGAAGTCGTTGACCGCAGATAGTCCTGAACTTCACTCCCAACCACGCGCACGGATCGCGCGGATCAGCGCGTCGGCCGCAACCGGGCGCTTACGCCCTGCAACTGTCGCGAGCACGACGCGCCGGGCGAGCTCCAGGTTGGAGATCTCGACGAAGCTAAGTCCCTCGGGCAGCTTCTCGTCGCGGGTGAGGATGGCGCAGCCCAGGCCGGCGACTACCATGCGCGCGACATCCGCGCCGCTACCGGCGGAGTGACGGAAGTCCGGTTCGATCTCGACGCGCGAGCAGTGCTCGCGGAACTCGGCGATGATGTCGGCGTCGCCCTCAATCCAGGTCACGTCGGCGAGGTCTGACAGGGCCGCGCCCTCCATGGTCGCGAGCGGATGGTCTGCCGGGGCGACGACGGCGTAGATCTGGCGGAACAGCTCCACCACGTCCAGGCGCTCATGCGGGTTTCGCGGCTCGGCCAGGATCAGGATGTCGAGGTCGCCCCGCAGCAGGTCCTGCATCAGGTGCTCGCCGTCGCCGGTCGAGATCTTGAGCTGGAAGCCGGGCAGGCTCTCACCGACCTCTGCAATCGACTGGTCGAAATGCGTGCCGCGGAGCGTCGTGGCGATGCCGAGGCTGAGCGGGGCGACCGTCGCCTTGCCGACGCCCTTGGCCAGCGTCTTCGCCGCCTGGGCGGCGTCGTAGGCGCGCTCGAGGTGCGGAAGCATGAGGCGGCCGAGGTCGGTCAGGTGCGTGAGGGCGCGCTCGCGCCGGAACAGCAGGCCGCCGAACTCCTCCTCCAGCTTCTGAATGGCGCGGGTCAGCGACGGCTGGGTGACGTTCGACTCCTCGGCCGCGCGCGTGAAGTTCAGCGTGCGCGCGACGGCCAGGAAGTAGCGGACCTGATGCATCTCCATGACGAATTCCCTCGTGCCTTGCACAAACGATATGGATTAGACTTACCCGGCGGCTAGCATGAAATTGCGATCGCTTAGGCGCCGCGCTGTCTGCGGGTTCGCCAACTCATGTTCGACGCGCATGGAACCGATGCGGCAACGGCATTTCCGCCGCGTCCGGGTGGCGGGCACAAGAACCCGTGTCGAGGCGGGACCGGTTTACCGGACCAAGTCGGCGACACCAACCGACCCACCCCCGGAGACCCTTCCCATGAAGTCCACCCTCAACCTCGCCGCCATGCTCGCCGTCGCGGGCGGCCTCGCCGTCGCATCCGCCCCGGCCGGCGCGCAGACCCGCAACCCGTGTTCCCCCGCTGCGGCCGCGGCCAACCCGTGCTCGGCGCGGGCGAACCCCTGCTCCGCCAAGGCGAACCCCTGCTCGGCGAAGGCCAACCCCTGCTCGGCCAAGGCCAACCCCTGCTCGGCCAAGGCCAACCCCTGCTCGGCCAAGGCCAAGCCGAACCCCTGCTCCGCGAGCGCCAATCCCTGCAGCGCCCGCGCCAACCCCTGCTCGGCGAACCCCTGCAGCGCCAAGCCCCGGCGCTGACCCGAGCATCGGCGGCGGACGGGCCCGCTCCCTCCCCCGGCACCGTCCGCCGCCGAGACCTCACCAGCGAAGATCCCGGGAGGGATGGAGCCTCTCCGCATGACACCACGCGAACGCCGCGCGGCAGCCCAGGCGCTGGTGGCGGCCACGGTCCGGATCGCCGGCGAGGGCGTGGCCCTCATGACCCGCGTCGCCCCCGAGGGCGGCGCGTTCGTCGTCTGGGACCACTACCCGCCCGACGACGCCGTCGACCCGGACTCGGGTGCCCGCTGGTTCTACCACGCGCACCCGCCCGGCGAGAGGGAGGAGGGCGAGCACGGCCACTTCCATTTGTTTCTGGATCGCACCCTGCTGACGGGCGAGCCGATCGCCGGGCCTGTTGGCGGCGTGTCGACCGGGGCCGACGTGGTCCACGTCGCAGCGATCGCGATCGGCATGGACGGGCTTCCCTTTCGCATCTTCACGGTCAACAGATGGGTCACCGACGAGTGGCTCTACCCGGCCGAGGCGATCGCCCCGCTGCTGCCCCACTTTGACCTGGCCGGCGCGGGCGGGGACGCCCTCGTCAACGGCTGGCTGACCGCCGCGGTCGCCTTCTTCCGACCCGTGATCGTCGATGTCCTGCGTGCTCGGGACCGAACCATCGCCGCATGGCCGCGCGACGGCGATGATTTCGAGGACCGCGCGCGGGAGGTGCTGTCGGCGGCTACCATCGACATCAACGACGCGGCCGCGTTTGGCTGACGCGCATCGCCGATCTCGCGGGCGGAGGAGGCCGGCTTGCGTCGGCATGCCACTAGGCGCGACGCGCCCGGACGCCTCCCACCGTGGCCAGCGTAGCGACCGCGGGGGCGGTCAGCGCGAGCGCTGCGGCCAGCGAGATCAGGGGATCGCCGAGCGTCGCGTTTAGCGCCGCGGCTAGGAGGGCGACCAGCGGTGCGGCGGTGCTCAGGCCCGCGAGCGCCTTCACCGCGCCCAGCCCAGATCAAGGACCGCGTCGCGCTGCTCGGCGGTAAAGCCGCCGGCGAGGAAGGCGGCCGCCTCCCGCCGGACGGCGGCTACCCCGCCGACCCGCGCGGTGACGGCGAAGCGCCTCAGCGCCTCGAGCCGAGGATCGGCCAGGACGTTCGGCCGGGCGGCACCGAAGAGGCGCTTCAGCAGCACGTCGAGCCCGCCGCCGCGACCGCCGAGCGACCATGCGCCGTCCCGTCGGGCGAGCAGCAGCACCTGCCGCTCCAGCTGGTCGAACCGCAACTCGGGCTCCGGCGCGGTCGGGGGAGTCGCGACGTCCTTCGCTTGGACGGTGCGGAGCCGGGCGGCCGGGCCGGTCGCGGGCATCTCCTGAAAGTCTATGAAGGCCATGGTTCGTCTCCGGTCAGGTTCCCGAACGGGGGGCGTGCCATGGGACTACGGCCGCCGCGCGACGGGCGGAAATGGCGAGTTGCTATGGTTTCGATGCGTCCGGCGCGGCCCGCGGCGCCGGGATCAGCCCTCGGGCGCGAACCTTGCGCGGTAGCGGTCGCGGATGCCGGCGGTAGCGACCAGCATGAACACGTCGACGGTGCCGAACTGGTGGTCGATGTATGCGCCGTCGCCAACTGACGCGCCTGCCTGCAGGTAGCCGCGCACGAGCGGGGGTAGCTTCCGCCAGGCGGCGCGCTCGTCCAGTGCGTGCGCGGGGACCCGGCCCATGGGCACGTGGAGCTCGGGGCGAGTCCGCACGCCGATGGCCGACCGGTGGCGGTGATGCAGCAGCGCCAGCTCGGCCGCGATGGCATCCGGGTCGACGCCGGGAAAGGACGCGCAGCCGAACAGGTAGTCGATGCTTGCCGCCTCCAGATAGCTCGCGATGCCGCGCCACAGCAGCATGATCGACGCGCTGGTGCGGTAGGCCGGGGCGACGCACGAGCGGCCGAGCTCCAGCAGGTTCGGCCTGCGTCCGTCGGGTCCGCGCAGGGCCAGCAGCGGGGAGAGGTCGTATTCGCCCTCCGAGTAGAACCCGCCCGCCGCGGTGGCGGCGCCGGCGTCGATGAGCCGGTAGGTCCCGACGATCTCGCCGTCTCCGACGTCGCCGTCGCCGCTGCCGGGACCCGAAGCGTGGTCCACCACGACCAGGTGGTCGCACCTGTCGTCGAACGCGTCCGCGTCGCGCCACGACAGCCGCGCCGCCGCGTCCGGCCTCGCGCTCATCTCCCGGTAGAACACGGCGTAGCGGAGCGCCTGGGCGGCCCGGACCTCGGCGGCCGTGGTCGCGAGCCGCACCTCGAGGTCGCCCGCACGGCATGGCGCGAGTTCGATGCGGGTGGACGGAAGGTCGGCGGTCGACTGGGCCTGCATGGCCCCTCCTGGCTTCGGATCGGCGTGGGCATGACGACTGCTCCGCCCCGCCGGCGGTGTCTGGCACGATATTGCGCGTCGCCGCGCGGCGGTCGCGCTTCAGCCGACCTGACGGAGCGGCGGCAGGGCGGCGTCGGGCGCGGCGCCCGCCCGGTCGGCGGATCCCAGCCCGGTGATGAGGCGCGCGCCGCGCCGGAAGGTGACATAGCTCCACAGCCAGTTCACCCCGACTACGAAGCGGCTCCTGAAGTCGACCAGGAAGTAGATGTGCGCCGTCGACCAGAGCAGCCAAGCGGGCAGGCCGGTGAGCCGGATGCTGCCGAAGTCGGCCACCGCGTGGCTGCGGCCGACCGTGGCGAGGCTGCCCCAGTCGCGGTAGCGGAACGGGCCGGGTGTCGGGCGACCGGCGATCCGCGCCGCGATGACGCGGCCGACATGGCGGCCCTGCTGCTTGGCCGCGGGCGCGATGCCGGGCACCGGGCGGCCGTCGGCGCGTGAGATGGAGGCCGTGTCGCCGACGACGAACACGTCCGGCAGGCCGGGGACGCTGAGGTCGGGTTGGACCAGCACGCGGCCGGCGCGGTCGGCGGGCGCGTCGAGCCAGCGGGCGGCGGGCGAGGCCTGCACGCCCGCCGCCCAGATCGTCGCGGCGGTGGGGAGGAAGGCGCCGTTCACGGTCAGACCGTCGGCGGTGACGTCCGTGACGCGGCCATCCAGCCGCACGTCGACGCCCAGCTCCTCCAGCGACCGCTTCGCGGCGACGCCGAGCGACTCGGGGAAGGTGGCGAGCAGCCGCGGCCCGGCCTCGACCAGGACGATGCGCACGCAGTTCCGGGTGATGTGCCGGAAGTCCATCTCGGCGGCGTGGCGGGTCAGCTCCGCGATCGCGCCGGCCATCTCGACGCCGGTCGGGCCGCCGCCGATGACGGCGAAGGTGATGTGCTCGGCGCGCCGCGGCAGGTCCTCCTGCCGCTCGGTCTCGGCGCGCTCGAGCGCGAGCAGGACGTCGCGGCGGACGCGGGTGGCGTCGTCGATGGTCTTGATGCCGGGCGCGTGCTCCTCCCAGGCGTCGTTGCCGAAGTAGCTATGGCGCGCGCCGGTGGCGACGACGAGGTGGTCGTAGGCGAGCGTCGCGCCGCTGGCGAGGCGGACGCGGCGGGCGGCGGCGTCGACGCCCGTCACCTCGTCGAGCAGCACCTGCGTGCGCTCGTGCCGGGCGACGACGCTGCGGATGGGCGCGGCGATGTCGGCGGGCGACAGCCCGGCGGTCGCGACCTGGTAGAGGAGCGGCTGGAACAGGTGGTGGTTCTGCCGGTCGACGATGGTGACGCGCGCGCCGGAGCCGCGCAGCGCCCGGGCGGCGGCCAGCCCGCCGAAGCCGGCACCGACGATCACGACGTGCGGTTCGGCGCGGCTCAAGTTGCGGCGCGGATCGAGGGTGTCGATGGTGCTCATGCGTCCTGCTCTCGGGCTGGAGGGACGGGAGGGGCGGCCGGGCCGCCCCCGTTCAGGCCATCATGTGGACGAGCGAGGTCCCGACGAGGACCAGCATGCCGATCATGGAGACGGCGGTGCCGACCACCGGCGCGAAGCCGCTGCGATCGAGGACGGGCATCATGGGAAGGTGGGACATGGGTGAGCTCCTTGGGTTGGGAGCCTTCATCTGCGCTTTCGCCTCGCACGCGTGAAATGCCCGTTCCGCATGGGTTCCATGCGCGGCCGGGTTGCCACGCCCGAATCCTGCAGGGTCGGCTTGGCCGGTCGCAGCCGCTGGTGCCGGTTCGAACGCTCGGATCGAGCATCCGAGCGAGTGGCTTGGCACCGCCCGCGAGCCGGACGCCGGCGAGGCGGAGTGATCGGTGGAGTGAACGGTCCACCGCCCACGTCCAGCCCGGCTCCGCAGCGACGAGCTCGGAGTCCCGAGCCGGCGCGCGCGCCTTTATGCTGGGCGCGGTCGCGAATGTCTCTTCATGTGCGGCAGGAAGTCCATCTTGCCCAGCGGCACGCCGGCCTTGCGCAGCAGGGCATAGGCCATCGTCACGTGGAAATAGAAGTTCGGCATGATCCAGTCGCGGATGTCCGCCTCCGCGGACATGACGAAGCGGACGCCGTTCGGCAGCGTGAGATCGACCGTCTCGTCGGCCTCCGCCCATCCGGCCGGTCCGAAGCGCTCGGCCTGGGCGCGGGCCAGGGCGATCCCGTGACGCACGTCCGCAAGCGAGCGGTATGGAGCTTCGTGGAGAGAGGCCTCGGCTCCGCCGACCTGGTTGAGCGCAAGCAGGACCTGGTTCACCGCGACGCGGAACTGCAGCTCCAGCGGGAACATGTCCTCGGTCAGCTTCTCGGACAAAACGTCATCCGTCATACCGGCCGCCTCAGCCCTGCCGGCCAGGTGGTCGAGAGTGCCGAGCATGTCGATGAAGGCCTGCCGAGCGGAAGTGGCGTAAGACATGTCGTGACCTCGTCAGTCTGAGCCGGGAGGTGGACCCCCGCGCTCGCCGAGGAACGCGGCGAGCGCATCTAGAAAGGCGCGCGCCTTACGTGGTGGCCGGCGCCCGCCCGGCATGACCGCGTGCACGTCAATCGGTGGCAGCTCGTAGCCGGCGACCACGCGCCTGAGCTCGCCCGACGCCAGCTCGTCGCGGCACGCGAACAGCGAGGCGGCCGCGACGCCCAATCCCGCGCGCGCCGCCGCGAGCACGCCTTCGACCGACGTCGCCGCCACCCGCGCCTGCAGCCTGACCGAGGTCTCCCCCGTGCCGGCGTGGCGGAACGTCCACACCTCGCCGCCCGACGCCTGGCCGGACAGCACGTCGTGGCCCGTCAGGTCCGACGGCGACCGCGGCTCGCCGCGCCTGGCGACGTAGCCGGGGCTCGCCACAGCGAAGCGCGGCGCGCTCGCCAGCCGCCGAGATACGAAGCTGGAGTCGCCCAGCGGTCCCAGGCGTATCGCGAGGTCCACGCCCTCCTCCACCAGGTCGACCCGCCGGTCCGCCATGAGCAGCGCCACCGTGAGGCCGGGATGCTCCTCCAGGAACGGCCCGAGCGCCGGCACGACCTCGCGCGCGCCGAAGGTGACGGGGGTCGCGACCTTCAACGTGCCCGACAGCGCGTCGGCGCCGCGCGCCGCGTTCTCCGCCTCCTCGACCTCCGCCAGCGCCGTGCGCGCGCGCTCGAGAAGCGCCGTCCCGGCGTCCGTGAGCACCACCTTGCGCGTCGTGCGGGTGAGCAGCTTGACTCCGAGCCTGGCCTCCATCGCGCCGATCATCCGCGACACCGTCGGCTGGGCGTAGCCGGCCTCGCGCCCGGCGCGCGAGAAGCTGCCGGTCTCCGCGACGCGGACGAACAGCTCCAGGTCCTTCAGCCGGTCGCTCATGCGCCGGACGTATATATCATAGAGCCACTCTCCGGCTACTGCGCCGATCGGGGATGGATCATCTGGAGGTCACCGGAGGCGGACGCCGCCGGACCCTTTCAGGAGCCACCCCGATGACCATCGCCTTCCAGTCCTACACCGCCGACACCGCCCCCGAGGCCTCCAAGCCGCTGCTGGCCGGCGTCAAGGCGCAGTTCGGCTTCGTGCCGAACCTGCAGAGCATCATGGCCGAGAGCCCCGAGCTGCTCGCCGCCCACGGCGCGCTGTGGGGCGAGTTCAGCAAGACCACGCTGACCCAGCACGAGCAGCAGGTCGTGTTCATGACCGCGATCTACGAGAACGAGTGCCACTACTGCATGGCCGGCCACACCACGATGGCCAAGATGCAGAAGCTGGGCGACGACGTGATCCAGGCGCTGCGCAACGGCCGCGAGATCGCCGACCCGCGTCTCGAGGCGCTGCACCGCTTCACCACGCTGGTGGTGCGCGACCGCGGCTTCGTGGCGGACGCGGAGGTCCAGGCCTTCCTCGACGCCGGCTTCACCCGCCGCAACGTGCTGGAGGTGGTGCTCGGCGTCTCGATCAAGATCCAGAGCAACTACGTCAACCACCTGGTCGGCACGCCCTACGACGCCTTCATGAAGGGCAACGAGTGGACGAAGCCGGTCGCGGCCGAGCGGCTCGCCGCCTGACGTCCCCCGGGCCGGCGCGGGTCTCCCCCCGCCCGCGTCGGCCACCCCTAGCCCAAGTCCCCCCGCCGGCGCGCTTCCCCCTCGCGCCGGGTGCCCCTGGGCCGGCGCGCCTCCCCCCGCCGCGCCGGCCCACTTTCTCCCGTCCTTCAGGATCGCCGCCATGCCCGCCCACACCCGCCTCGCCGACGAGCTGTCCGCCCTCCGGGCGCACTACGCCGTCCACATGCCCGCGGACATCGCCGCGGCGATGAAGCGCGCCGACGCGGCGCTCGCGGCGTCCGACCTGGTCGGCTCGGCGCTCGCCGCCGGCGAGTTCGCCCCCGACTTCGCGCTGCCGGGCGTCGACGGCGTTCCCATGCGGCTGTCCCGCGCGCTCGCGGACGGACCGGTGATCCTCAGCTTCTACCGCGGCGGCTGGTGCCCCTACTGCAACCTGGAGCTGCGCGCTTACCAGGCGCTGGCCGGCCGAATGGCGGACGCGGGCGTCAGGCTGATCGCGATCTCGCCCGAGCTGCCCGACCACACCGCCGCGACGGTTCGCGACGGCGGCCTCGCCTTCGACGTCGTCAGCGACGTCGGCTCGGAGGTGGCGCGGGCCTACGGCGTCGCGTTCGACCTCGCCGACGAGCTGCGCCCGCTCTACACCCGGCTCGGCCACGCGCTGCCCGACCGGAACGGCGCCGACTGGGTGCTGCCGGTGCCCGCCACCTACGTGGTCGCACCCTCGGGCGAGATCGTGCTCGCCTCGATCGACACCGACTACCGCAGCCGGCTGGAGCCGGCGGACGCGATCGACGCCGCCGCCGCCGCGGCGCCGGGCTGGCGGAGGGCGGCGTGACCGCCGCCGCCCTCCACGCTCCGGCGGCGCGCCGCGCGCCCGACCCGGTCCGCTCGGGCCTGGCCTGGGGCGGCGCCGCCGTCGCGATCTGGGGCGTCTACCTCGCGGTCGCGCGCGCCGGCGTTGCGCACGGTGCCGCGCCGTCCGACCTCGCCTTCCTGCGCTACGCGGTCGCCGGCGTGGCGACGCTGCCCTGGTTCGCGCGGTTCGCGCCGGCGCAGATCCGTCGCCTCGGCTGGGCGCGGATCGCGACACTGGCGGTCCTCGCCGGCCCGCCCTTCGTCCTCGCGAGCGCCGGCGGCTTCCGCCTGGCGCCGCTCTCCCACGGCGCCGTCGTGCAGCCCGGCGCGATCACGGTCGCGGGCCTCGCGCTCGGCGCTCTCCTGCTGGGCGATCGCGTCACACGCGGGCGGCTGGCCGGCGCGGGCGTGATCCTGGCGGGTCTAGCCGTGGTCGCCGGCCCCGGCGCGCTCGCCGGGGGCGCCGCCTCGCTCGGCGGCGACGCGCTGTTCGCGCTCGCCGGCGCCATGTGGGCGGCCTTTGCGATACTCTCCAGGCGCTGGGCGGTCCCGCCGCTCGCCGGCGTCGCCATCATCTCGGTCCTGTCCGCCGCGGTCTACGCGCCCCTCCACCTCGCGACTGCGGGCGTCGGCGGCCTGCTCGCGCAGAGTCCCGCGACCCTCCTCCAGCAGGCGGTCGTGCAGGGGCTGCTCTCCGGGGTGCTCGCCGTGTTCGCCTTCGGCCGAGCGGTCGAGCTGCTCGGCGCCGCCCGCGCCGCCGCCCTGCCGGCGCTCGTGCCCGTAGTCGCCACGCTCGCCGGGATCCCGATCGCGGGCGAGCTGCCGACCCTCTTCCAGATCGCCGGGCTGGCGGTCGTCACCGCCGGCCTCCTCGTCACCCAGACCCGACCCGACCCCCGTCAAGGAGACTGACAATGACCCTGCAAGCCAAGCTCGACGCCTTCAAGGCCGATTTCGAGGCCGGCCGCCCGCCTTACAGCGTGCCGCGCGACGTGATCGACGTAATGCACCGCGCCACCGCCGAGCTGAAGGCGAGCGGCCTCGCCGAGCGCGCGCTGAGCGTCGGCGACCGGTCGCCCGACTTCGCCCTGAAGGACGGCGACGGCCGGGAGGTGCGAATCGCCGACCTGCTCGCCTCGGGTCCGGTGGCGCTCACCTTCTACCGCGGCGTGTGGTGCCCCTACTGCAACATGGAGCTGCAGGCTCTGCAGGAGGCGCTGCCGGAGATCGAGGCGGCGGGCGGCAGCCTGCTCGCGATCTCGCCGCAGTCGGCCCCGAACAGCCGTAAGTCGGCGCGCCAGAACAAGCTGGGCTTCCCGATCTTGAGCGACCCGGGCAACGAGGTCGCGGCCGCCTTCGGCCTGCGCTTCGAGCTGCCGGACTATCTGGTCGAGCTCTATCAGCGGCTCGGGAACGACCTGCCGGCCTTCAACCTCGACCCGTCCTGGACGCTGCCGATGCCGGCGCGGTTCGTGGTCGGGCGCGACGGGCGCATCCTCTACGCCAACGTCGAGCCGGACTACACGCGCCGCCCCGAGCCGGAGGAGCTGCTGCCGGCGCTCCGCGGCGACGCCCTGGCGGCCGCGGCCTGACGGCCTTCCTCCACCCCAACCACCGGAGAACCCCCATGGACCGCATGATCAGGATCGGCGTCGCGTCCTTCGCCCTCACGCTCGGGCTCATCTCGGCCGTCGGACCTGCGCGCGCGCAGGCGCCGGCACCCGTCCGCGCTACGCCCGCCGCCGCGGCCGTCGCCCGCCCCGCCTACTTCGACGCCACGCCCTCGCTGCGAATGGAGCGCGGAGCCGACGGCGTGCTGGTCGTGACATTCAACACCCGCGGCGGCCCGTTCCGCTTCTCGGCGGTCGAGCACGCGGCGTTCGTCGACGCGTTCGCCGCGATCGGCCGCGACCGCGACAACAAGGTTGTTATCCTGACCGGTGCGGGCGGCGACTGGATCGCCGACATCGACTTCGCCAGCTTCGGCGACGTGTCGGACCCGGACCGCTGGAGCCGGGTGCACGACGAGGGCACGCAGGTGCTGGAGAACCTACTCAACATCCGCGTGCCGGTGATCTGCGCGGTCGAGGGCCGCGCCTGGGTCCACACCGAATACTGCCTGACGGCCAACGTGGTCGTCGCCGGGCACGGCGCGACTTTCCACGACGCTCCGCACTTCGCCGGCGGCATCGTGCCCGGCGACGGCATCTTCACCGCCTGGTCCTACTGGGCCGGGCCGGGCCGCGCGCAGGCTTGGCTGCTCAGTCCCGCTCCGATCAGCGCGGAGACCGCGCGCGACTGGGGCGTGGTCGCCGAGGTGACGGCCAAGGGCGGCGCGGTCGCCCGCGCCCGCGAACTGGCCGCGGCCTGGCTTCGCGCGCCCGAGGTGACCCGGCGCGACACCCGCGTCCACTTCGTCCAGCCTCTGAAGGAGCGGATCGCGCGCGAGACCGGCTACGGCCTGGCGCTGGAGGGCGCGAGCGCCGCCGCGCTGGTCAAGGCCGGCCGCGAGCAGACGCGGGAGCAGGGCAAGTGATCGTCGCGGGCAAGCGCGTCGTCGTCACCGGCGGCTCCAGCGGGATCGGCTTCGAGCTGGCCCGGCAGCTGGGCGCGAAGGGCGCGCGACTCCTCCTCACCGGCCGCCGGCCCGACGCGCTCGCGTCCGCCGTCGAGCGGCTCCGCGGCGAAGGCGTCGAGGCGCACAGCCTGCCCGGCGACGTGACCGACGCCGCCGCGCGCGCTGCTCTCGTCGACGGCGCGGAGCGGCTGCTCGGCGGCGTCGACGTCCTCGTCAACAACGCCGGCGGCGTGCGCGCCGGACGGCTGGAGGACACGGGTGAGGACGAGCTGCGCGCGATGATCGAGGTCGACCTGCTAGCACCCATCCTGCTCACCCGCGCCCTGCTGCCGGCGCTGCGCGCGTCGGGCGACGGGCTGGCCGTCAACGTCGCGTCCGGCATCGCGCAGATGGGCGTGCCCTTCTACGCGGGCTATGCCGCCGCCAAGGGCGGGCTGTGGCGCTTCGGCGAGGCGCTCAGGCGCGAGCTGAAGGGCGAGGGCGTCCACGTCCTCACCGTCTTCCCGGGCGCGACCGACACGCCGATGATGAGCAGCAACCACGCCGGCGCGGACCTCGGCTTCGGCCTGCAGCCCGTCGCCGACGTGGTCGGCTCGATCGTCGACGGCATCGAGTCCGACGCGTTCGAGGTGGTGCGCGGCGGCGAGGCGCGCGCCGCCACCCTCGACCTCAACCGGACCGACCCCGCCGCCGTGGACGCCCGCTTCCTCGACATGAAGCCGCGGCTCGAAGCCGCCGTCCGCGACCACTCGGCCCTCTGACCGCCGAGAGGCGACGATTCACAAGGAGCATGCGATGCCCGCCCTGTTCACCCCCTTCGACCTCGGCCCGGTGCGGCTGTCCAACCGGATCGTCGTCTCGCCCATGTGCCAGTATTCGGCGGATGACGGCTCCGCCTCCGACTGGCACCTCCAGCACCTGCCGGCGCTGGGCATGGGCGGGGCCGCTCTCGTGATGACCGAGGCGACGCACGTCGAGCGCCGCGGCCGCATCACGCACGGCTGCCTAGGCCTCTACTCGGACGCCAACGAGGCGGCGCTCGCCTGCGCGCTCGCCGTCGCCCGCCGCTTCGCGCCGGAGGGGACGCGCTTCGGCGTCCAGCTCGCGCACTCGGGCCGCAAGGGCTCGATCTCGCGGCCCTGGGAGGGCGGCAGGCCGCTGGCGGCCGACGCCGATCCATGGACGACGGTCGCGCCGTCGGCGGTGCCCTTCGCGGAGGGCTGGCCCGCGCCCGAGGCGCTGGACGAGGTCGGCATCGGCCGGATCGTCGACGCCTTCGCGCAGGCCGCCGAGCGCGCGGTGCGGATCGGCTTCGACGTGGTCGAGCTGCACGCCGGCCACGGCTACCTGCTGCACCAGTTCCTCTCCCCGATCTCGAACCGTCGCGACGACGCCTGGGGCGGTAGCCCGGAGAACCGCTCGCGGCTGCTGCGCGCGATCGCGGCCCGCGTCCGACCGCTGCTCGGCGACCGCGTCGCGCTGGGTGTGCGCCTCACCACGACGGACTGGCAGGAGGGCGGAGTCGACACCGCCGACGCGGTCGCGTGGGCGCGCGAGCTGAAGGCTGCGGGGGTCGACTACGTCGACGCGACCGGCGGCTTCGTCGTGCCGCCGTCCGGCATCCCGTTCAGCCCCGGCTACCAGGTCCACCTCGCCGAGCGGGTCAGGCGCGAGGCGGGGATCGCGACGCGCGCCGTCGGCGGCATCGCCTCGCCCGCCCAGGCCGAGGCGATCGTGGCCGAGGGCCGCGCCGACCTGGTCGCGCTCGCCACCGCCTTCCTCGCCGATCCCCGCTGGGGCTGGCGCGCCGCCGACGAGCTCGGCGCAACCCTGTCCTATCCGCCACCCTACGCGCGCGCGAAGGGCGTGCGCGCGTCCGCACGAGAAGGAGCCGTCCGATGATCGAACTCTACGCCTTCGCGACCCCGAACAGCGTCAAGGTGCCCGTCCTGCTGGAGGAGCTGGGCGCGCCCTACGAGTTCCACCAGGTCAACGTCCGCGCCGGCGAGCAGAAGACGCCGGAGCACCTCGCCCGCAACCCGAACGGCAAGGTGCCGGTGATCGTCGACCGCGACGGACCGGGCGGCGAGCCGCTGACCGTCGTCGAGTCGGGCGCGATCATGGTCTACCTCGCCGAGAAGTTCGGCCGGTTCATCCCCGCCGACCCGGTGGCCCGCGTGCGCTGCTTCGAATGGCTGATGTTCCAGGCGGCCGGCCTGGGGCCGATGTTCGGCCAGTCGGGCTACTTCCTGAAGCTCGCGCCCGAGAAGGTGCCGGCCGCCATCGACCGCTTCCACGCCGAGGCGAAGCGCAACATGCGCGTGCTCGACGGCAGGCTCGCCGAGGCGGAGTGGCTGGCGGGCGACGAGTACTCGATCGCCGACATGGCCACCTTCGGCTGGATATGGCGCCGCGCGTTCGCGGAGGTGGACTTCTCCGAGGCGCCGAACGTCGAACGCTGGTTCGGCGCGATGGAGGCCCGCCCGGCGATCGGCCGCGCGATCGCGGCGATCGGGGGCTGATGCTGCCTGTAAGGGGGCGGCGCCGCGCCGTCCCCGTCATCGCGTCCGTCCGTCAGGTGACCGCTGGCTCCTGCGAGCACACCTCTACCAGGAAGCCGTCGAGGTCGCCCACGTCGGACACCTTCTGCCCCACGGCTGCACCTGCACGGGCCCGACCGCGACCGCGCCGGCCGCGACGGCCTGGGCGTAGGCCTCTTCCAGCTTATTGACGACGGGGCAGATCTCGACCCTGGCGGCGAGGTCTGACGATGGCCGTCGCCAGGGCGGCGATCCGCCCGACCCCTGCTCGGAATGTGACCCCTCGCGGGGTCGTTTTCCGAGCGGGGTCGGATGCGGTCAGGCGGCCTTCGGCCAGCGCGCGATGTCCATCAGCACCTGGTTCTCCGCCGTCTTCTCCTCCAGCCGAGACTTCAGCACGTCGCCGATGCTGACGATGCCGACCAGGCGGCCCCGGTCGACGACCGGCAGGTGGCGCGCGCGCCGCACCGTCATCAGCCGCATCGCCTCGACGACCGGCGTCTCGGGTGCGACGGTGGTCATCCCGTCCGCCATCAGCGAGCGCACCGGGCGGGTGCCCAGCTCGCCGCCCCAGCGGGCGACGGCGAGCGTGACCTCGCGCTCGGAGATGAGGCCGACGGGGTGACCGTCGATGCCCTCGACCACGAGGGCGCCGACGCCGGCGCCCGCCATCAGCGCGGCGGCCGCGGCGATGGTGGCGCCCGGCGCGATGGACATGACCTCGGCGGACTTCCCGTCGAGGAGCTGCATAACGATCATCGGTGTCACTCCTTGCGCGTCCGGCGGATCCGGCCGCCGGCTCCGCCCGCGCGGATCGCCGCCGGGCGTCCTCCGGCTACGCCTCGCGCCGGCGGCGCGGAAATCGTTTGGCGGCATGGTTTCCATGCGCCCGGCCGGGAGGGTCCGCTCGCCCCTCGAAGGAAGGGCAATGGCGTCCTATCCGCCTGCCTTCACGCGGTCCTAACCCGGCGTCATGAGCGCCTCGACGCACTCCCCGATGCGCCGCCGCGGAGCGGATCGATCCATTCGCGGCGAGCGCCGCCGGGCTCCCGGCCCGGAGTCGCTCGCTTGATCGGCCTGGACGCCCTGCTCCGCCGCGTCGTGGTCGACGGCGAGCTGGTCGTCCACGGGTCCGACGGGCGCACCCGCCGCTACGGCCGGCCGCGGCCTAACCGGCGCCCCGTGGCGGTCAGGTTCGCCAGCCGCCGCGCGGAGCGGGCGGTGGCGCGCAATCCGGCGCTGGGCGCGGGCGAGGCCTTCATGGACGGCGGGCTGGAGATCCTGGAGGGCGACGTGCTCGACCTCCTCGACCTGGTCACCTTCAACCTGCGGTGGGACCGCGACAACCCGACGCGCCGCGCGCTGTGGCGGCACGCCAGGATCGCGGCCCTCTGGGACCAGTGGAACTGGGCGCGGCGGTCCAAGCGCAACGTGGCGCACCACTACGACCTAGACGGCCGCCTCTACGACCTCTTCCTCGACGCGGACCGGCAGTACAGCTGCGCCTACTTCGTCGACCCCGGCGACTCGCTGGAGCGCGCGCAGGCGGCGAAGAAGGCGCACATCGCGGCCAAGCTGGCGCTGGCGCCGGGGCAGCGGGTGCTGGACGTCGGCTGCGGCTGGGGCGGGCTGGCGCTCCACCTCCACGCGGTGGCGGGCGTCGACGTGCTGGGCGTCACGCTGTCGGAGGAGCAGCTGGCGGTCGCACGTGCCCGCGCGGCGGCGGCCGGCGTCGCCGACCGGGTGCGCTTCGAACTGGTGGACTATCGCGCGGTCGAGGGCCGCTTCGATCGGATCGTGTCGGTGGGCATGCTGGAGCACGTCGGCCTGCCCCACTACCGCGCCTTCTTCGACAAGGTCGCCGACCTGCTGACGCCCGACGGCGTCGCGCTGATCCACACGATCGGGCGCGCCGACGGTCCCGGCGCGACCGACCCGTGGACTGCGAAGTACATCTTCCCCGGCGGCTACGCGCCCGCGCTGTCGCAGCTGATGCCCGCGATCGAGCGGAGCTGGCTGTGGGCGACCGACATCGAGACGCTCCGGCTGCACTACGCCTATACGCTGGAGGAGTGGTACGCCCGCGCGGTCGCCGAGCGCGACCGGATCGTGCGGCTCTACGACGAGCGCTTCCACCGCATGTGGCTGTTCTACTTGGCCGGCGCGATCTGCGCGTTCCGCAACGACGGGCACGTCAACTACCAGATCCAGCTGGCGAGGCGGCGCGACGCGCTGCCGATCACGCGCGACTACATGGCCGAGGCCGAGCGCCGCTACCTGTCGGCGCGCGTGGACGTGCCGCCGGCCGGCGCGTTCGACGGCGGGCCGGCGCTCGCGCCCGCTCCCGTGGTCCTCGAGGCCGGCGCGGAGGCGGGCTGATGCCGAGCGAACGGTTCGAGTTCCTCGGCGACCGGGGCCAGCGGCTCGCCGCCCGCCTCGACCGGCCCGACGGTCGCCCGCGCGCGACTGCGCTGTTCGCGCACTGCTTCACTTGCGGCAAGGACGTGCTGGCCGCCTCGCGCATCGCCGGCGCGCTGGTCGGCCACGGCTTCGCCTGCCTGCGCTTCGACTTCACGGGGCTGGGCGCCAGCGAGGGCGAGTTCGGCAACGCGGGCTTCAGCTCCAACGTCGAGGACCTCGTCGCGGCCGCGGCGTGCCTGCGCGAGCGCGGGCAGGTGCCCGAGCTAATGATCGGCCACAGCCTGGGCGGCGCGGCGGTGCTCGCGGCCGCGGCGCACGTGCCGGAGGTCAGGGCGGTGGCGACCATCGGCGCGCCCGCCGAGGTCGACCACGTGCTCCACCAGTTCGGGGCCGGCCTGGAGGCGATCGAGCGCGACGGGTCGGCCGAGGTGGTGCTGGCCGGGCGCACGTTCACCATCTCGCGCTCGTTCGTCGAGGACGCGCGCGCGCACCGCCTCCCCGAGCGCCTCGCGCGCCTCGGCCGAGCGATCCTGGTCATGCACGCGCCGACCGACGCGACCGTGGGCGTCGACAACGCCCGCGCGATCTTCGACGCCGCCCGCCATCCCAAGAGCTTCGTGGCGCTCGACGGGGCCGACCACCTGCTGTCGCGTCCGGCGGACTCGCGCTACGCCGCCGCCGTGATCGCCGCCTGGGCCGAGCGCTACCTCTCGCCGGCGGACTGACCGCGAGGACGACGCGGACGGCGGAGCCGGCGAGCCAGCACCACCGTCGCAGCGAGGGCGAGCGCAGCCCACGCGGCACGGTCCAGCCAGGCGACGGCGCGCGGCGCCCGCGCCGCAAGCGCGACCCCGATACCGACCAGCAGGGAGCACCAGGCGGTGGAGCCCAGCAGCGCGGCCGCGAAGAAGCGACGGAAGCCGAGCCGCGCGGCGCCGGCCGGCAGGCATACCAGCGCGCGGGCGACGGGTAGCGCGCGGCTGAGCAGGACGGCGCGGGCGCCGCACCTGCGGAACCAGGCGACCGCGCGGTCGAGGGTCGACGGCGCGACGCCGAACCGCCGGCCGTGCATCGCGACCCAGCGCCGGCAGCGCCGGTGGCCGACGCGTCGGCCGACGGAGTACCAGAACACGGCGCTCGCCTGGTGCGCGGCGACGCCCGCGGCCGTGACCGCGACCAGCCCGCCCGGGCTCGGACCCGCGACCGCGCCTGCCATCGGCAGCACGATCTCGGAGGGGACCGCGCCCAGCAGGACGAGGAGGAAAACGGCCGGGGCGCCGTGCGCCGCGATCAGAGCCGTGAAGGAGGTCGGCACCTCAGGCGCCGCGGCGGCGCGGTCCCGCGCGGGACGGCCAGCGCGTCACGCGCCGCCGCCGAGCGCCTTGCGGAAGACGACCTTGTCCTCGCCCGCCTGGTAGAAGTCGCGGATGCGCGCCTCCTCGTCGTAGCCGAGCCCGCGGTAGAAGGCGCGCGTGCGCTCGAACTCCGGCAGGCCCGACGTCTCGACCAGCAGGATGCGTTGCCCGGATTCGGCCAGCAGTCGCTCGGTCTCGGCCATCATCGCCGCGCCGACGCCCGCGCCCTGGCGGACCGGGTCGACCGCGATCAGCAGCATATTCCACGTGCCCTCGGTCATCCGCTCGGGAGCGCAGTAGCCGACGGAGATCGGGCCGGCGTCGCCGTCGACCGTCAGCCAGAACTCGCCCGTCCCGGCGCGCCCGTCGAGGAAGGGCGCGACCATGCCGTCGAGCATGTCCGACGGGAACAGGCCGACGCCGTCGATGACGCGCCTGAGCCCCGGGAGGTCGTCGCGCACCGCCGGTCGGATCGTGACGGCGGTCACGGCAGCTTGTCCAGGAAGGCCATCGCCGTCCGCCAGTTCTCCTCCGCCCCCGTCGGGTTCCGGGCGGGGATGAGCGTGGAGCTGCCGTGGACGCCGGCGCGGGGCGTGGACTGCACCTTCGTCCGCGCGGGCGAGGCGGCGAGGATGGCGCGGGCGGCCGCGACCTCGGCGGGGTCGCTGGCGGACGTGACGTAGGTCGGCGCGGCCACCTTCGCCGCCGCGATCCGAACGACGTCGGGCGCGTCCAGGTATTCGCCCGGCGAGAAGGCGAGCACCGCGGCGACCTCGCCCGGGTGCCGGGCGGCGACCCGGAACGCGAGCGCGGCCGAGTAGCTGCTGCCCCAGAGCACGATCGGCAGCCGGCGGGTCCGCGCCCAGGCGAACGCCGCCTCCAGGTCGCGCTCGGCCTCGGCGTAGCTGGCGGAGCGGCCCAGCCTCGCCACGGTCTCGTTGCGACCGAACAGGTCGCCGCCCGATCGCTGGTCGATCGCGAGCGTCTCGTAGCCGGCCGCGTTCAGCCGGGGCGCGACCGTGGCGTATTCGCCCCTGCCCGAGCCCGCCTGGTGGAAGAGCAGGATCAGCGCCCTGGGATCGGCCGCCTCGCCGTGCGCTGCGGAGATCGCGACGCCGTCGGCGGCCCGCAGGAGCGTGGGCGCGGTCGTCGCGGTCGGGGAAGTGGCGTCGGTGGTCGTGGCGTTCGTCGTCGCGACGCCCGTGGTCGTGGTACCCGCGCCCGCTCGACCGCCGTCGCCGCATCCCGCGACGAGCGTCGCCGCGGCCAGCGCGGCGGCGAGGGCCCTATATGCCCGCATACCAGGCATAGTCGCCGGAATCCTCCCAGTAGCCGCCCTTGCCGCCGCCGATGTGGGCGAGGCTGTTCACTGCCTCGACCCGCATCACGTATTTCGCCTGCTTGTAGCCGAGCTGGCGCTCGACCCTGAGCCTCAGCGGCGCGCCGTTGGTGACCGGCAGGGCCCGGCCGTTCAGCGCCCAGGCGAGGATGGTCTGCGGGTGGTGGGCGTCGATGAGGTCGACGCTCTCGTAGTACTTGCCCGGTCCGTAGTCGTCGGCGCAGTGGAAGACGATGTAGCGCGCCTGCGGCAGCAGGCCCGCCTGGTTCAGCAGGAGCCTGAGCGGCACGCCCGTCCACTGGCCGATGGCGCTCCACCCCTCGACGCAGTCGTGCCGCGTGATCTGGCTGCGCCTGGGCATGGCCTGCAGCTGCGGGAGCGACATCGACAGCGGCCGGCGCACCAGCCCGTCGACCCGCAGCCGGTAGTCGGCGAAGCCGTTCGCGACCATCGCCTGGTAGTCGGTCGCGGTCGGGTTCGTGACGCCGTTGCCGCGGAACACCGGCGACAGGTCGGCAGCGGTGAACTCGCGCGCGAGGGCGTCGCGGGCGGAGACCAGTCGCGTGAAGTCCATCGTCAGCCGCTCGGACCCCTCGACGAAGCCGCGGAAGGCCGGCGTGGCGGCGACCCGGTCGCATCCGGTCAGGAGGAGCCCGCCGCCGGCGAGGCCGAGCGAGCCGACCAGTCGGCGGCGGGTCATGGTGGGCGTGATCATGCGGTCTGCTCCTCGCGCGCGCGCGGCCCGGCTCCGGGACCCTCGGCCCCGTGGCCCTTCACCTCGCGGACGTGCAGCCAGCCGGTGATCATGGACCTGATCTCGTTGATCGGGCCGGCGAGCACGACCAGCAGGAGGTGGACGACGATGAACGCGGCGAACCCGGCGGCGCAGACGAAGTGGATCGAGCGCGCCGACTGGCGCCCGCCGAACAGGTCGAGCAGCCACGGGAAGGCGGCGTCGAACGCCGGCGACATCGTCATGCCGGTCAGGATGACGAGCGGCAGCAGCACGAACAGCACCAGGCCGTAGGTGAGCTTCTGGAGGATGTTGTACTGCCCGGGCTCGTCGCCGTGGAAGCGGAGCTTGAGGTGGTCGACGACGTCCTTCCACAGGTGCCGCGGCGCGAGCTCGTGCCGCTTCGGCAGCAGGTCGCGGCGGACATGGCCGTTGACGAGGCTGACCAGCGCGTATCCGATCGTCGCCAGCACGAAGATCCAGGCGAAGGACAGGTGCCAGCGCCGCGCGCCGGCCAGGCTGTAGCCCGACGGGATCGTCGCCCAGTGCGGGAACGCGTGCGTGTTGATCGAGCCGTTCGGATTGGTGGAGCGGCCGAGCACGCCGGTCGTCGGGATGTCGATGGACCGCCCCAGCAGCAAGTGGCCACCGCCCTCGGGCGTCGGCCCGATCCAGAGCCACGGCGTGTCCATGTTCGCGCCGTACTCGCCCCAGTAGAGCCGCGGGTGCGCGTTGAAGATCATCAGCCCGCTCATCAGCATGACGATCAGCGCGATCGCGTTGGTCCAGTGCCACAGGCGCGTCGAGACGCGGTGGCGGTAGATGCGGTGCGGCTTGGACGCCATCGGCGACGGCGGCGTCAGCGCGTCGGCGAGGTCGCCCATCCCCGCCGCGGTTGGCTCGTCCGCGTTGGCGAGCTCCGCGTCGGGCGCGCTCCACGGCTTCTCCGCCCCGGTCATCGCCTCAGATCCTCCGCGCGGCGGTGATCGGTCCGCCCTTGCCCTGCTGCACCAGCACGGCCGTGCGGAGTCCCGGCTCGCCGGCGGCAGGCAGCGCGAAGCGGACCGCCGCCCCCGACCAGTTGCCGAGGTGCACCAGCTGCCGCACGACGTCGCGGTGGGGCAGCGTCCGCCCGCCGTTCTCGCCGGCGTTGATCGCGACCTGGCGGACCTTCGGATCGTAGCGGACGAGCCAGACGGTCGACGCCGCGCCCCTGCCGGCGGCGAGCGCAACCGCGTCGGGCGACGCCGTGATGGCCGGTCCGCCGCGAGGCGACCCCGCCGCCTGGATGGCGGCGGCCAGCTGGGCGGCGTTGGCGCCGACCACGGTGGTCCGGCCGCCGTTGATGACGACCTGGGGCGTCGCGACCTGGCCGCGCCCGGCGGCGCGGGCGTAGTCCCACTGCCGCGCGGTGTATTGCGGCTTGGCGAAGCTGTCCGTCCAGCCGAGCTGGTCCCAGTAGGTGACGCCGAAGGAGAGTGCGAGCACCTCGGGGCGGTCGGCGATCGCGTTCACGTTCGCATTGGCCGGCGGGCACGAGGAGCAGCCCTGGCTCTGGTAAAGCTCGACCACCACCGGGGCGCCGGCCGTGGCCGAGGCGATCCGCGGCGCCGGCGCGGCGGCCCGCGCCTCGCGCGTCGGCTGCGACGTGGCCGCGCCGCAGGCGGCGAGCAGGAGCGGCGCGAGCGGAGCGACGCGGGAGAGGATCGGGCGTTGGGGCACGGAACGGGACTCCGGGTTCAGGGTGGCGAGGATGCGGTGCGTCGGCGCCGACGTGAAGAGCCCGCGCGCGCATGATGTCGATAGCCCGCGTGCATGGCCGGGCCGGGGATCAGTAGGCGGTGGTGAGCCGGACGAGCCAGTCGGGCGAGACGCCGACCAGCGCGGCCTCGATCGCATGGTCGAACCCGGTCGCGATCGCCGCGCCGAGCGGCAGCAGGGCGACGCCGAGCGCGCGCCGCCCGGCCCTGCCGCCGGCGAGGAGCGGCGTCCGCAGTCGCGCGATCGTCGCCTGCGTGGCGGTCCCGACGAGCAGCAGCGGCAGCGCCGCGCCGATCGCGAAGACGGTCATGGTCGTCGCTACTGCGCCGAGGTCCTGGCCTCGGCCCGCGAGCACCGTCGCCGCGCCGAGCGTCGGGCCGACGCAGGGCGACCAGGCCACTCCGAGGAGCAGACCGAGCGCGAACCGGCCCGGCGTGCCGCGGATCGCCAGCCGGTCGGCGCGCGCCGACGCCCAGCGGGACGCGGGCGCGAGTGCCCGCTCCAGCGCGTGCTCGGCGCCGGGAAGGAGTAGCGTCAGCGCCACGGCGGAGATTGCGATGCCGAGCAGGGGGCGCGCCGCGCCACCCGCCAGGCCGGCGGCGGCGCCGCTCGTGGCCAGCAGCAGGCCCGCGCCCGTGAAGGAGGTGACCACCCCCGCGGCCAGTGCCGCCGGGCCGCTCCGCCCGTCGCGTCCGGCCGATCCGAGGACGATGGGGAGCAGCGGCAGCACGCAGGGGGAGAGGAAGGTGAGCAGCCCGGCGAGGAAGGCGAGCGGGAGGCTGAGCCCGGCCGGCCCGGTCATTTGAGCGCCTCCGCCGCCATGGCGCGGATCGCGGCAGGGTCGGTGACGCCGGTGGAACGATCGATCTCGCGTCCCTTGCGCCAGACGATCAGCGTGCTCTGTTGCCGCGCGCCGAGCGCGAGCCGCTCGACCTCCTGCCGGTCGAAGTCGATGCGGAACACCTTCAATTGCCGGAACGCCGGTTCGCGGGTGAGGGCGAAGACGGTCGGCGCCTGGGCGCGGCAGGTCGGGCACCAGTCCGCGTGGACGTGCACCAGTATCGGCTCGCCCCGCTCCCGCGCGGCCTGGAAGGCGGGGACGGAGAAGGACGGCACCGGGGCGACCGGGGCGGCCGAGCAGCCGGCGAGTGCGAGGAGGAGCGCGGCGGCGGGGCGTGGGAGGAGGCGCATCGTTCTGGTGTCCGTCGCGGGTTCGTGCGGCGGGACGTCTACTCGCGCCGCCCAGGGCCGCCCAATGCGCGTCGCCCATGCTTTCGATAGCCGCAGCCCTCGACGCCCGCCGCCGCCTCCCGCGACCCGGCGCGACGGCTTGTTGGGTGGGATGTTCGGGTCGCCAGGGCCGACCTGGCCGCGGCGGACGCGCGGGATTGCAAGCCGTTCCGTTTTCGTTCTAGCTGGCGCGGCGCCGCGGCTGCGGCGATTCGACACCGCTGGAGTGAGGGATGCAGCACGACCTGCAGCTGCGCGCGGCCGCGCGCGCCATCTACGACGCCTGCTACCCGTCGGACGAGTGGGCGCCCGTCGGCTTCGACGAGGCCGAGCGCTTCCGGACCGTCCACTACCGTCAGGCCGTCGGCGCGGCCCTGCAGGCCCGGTCCGTCCTGGCGGCGCGGGGCGAGCAGCTGTCCCTCCCCGCCCTCGCCTGACCGCACGGCGTGGTCGGCCCGCCCAGGAACCTCTCCGACCTGCATCGCATAGAGGCCCAGGTCCGCGTCGCGTGCCGGAGCTGCAGGGCCGTGGAGGTGTGGGATCTGGGCGCGCTGATCGACGAGGTGCGCCGCAACGGGGGCAACACCGACTGGCGGGCGGCGCGCCGCTCGATCAGGTGCCCGAAGCGTTGCCCGTCGCCGCTGATCGACCTGCTGCCGATCCCCTACAGCAGGCAGCGCGCGCGCCGCAGAGAGCGGCGGTCGACGCTCGTCAACCTGTCACTCGGCATACTGCGCGAGGCGGCCGGCCGCTCGGCGCGGGAGGCGGTGGGGACCATCGAGGTCCGGCTCGCGCTGCACGTCCTGCGGCCCTTCGTGCGCGACCAGCGGCTCCTGAACGAGTTCTGGCGGTCGGCCACGATCGAGCCGCGGCACCCGTGGACGAGCTGCCATCTGTCCTACCGGGCGATCGCCCGGAGGCTGGTCGAGGGCGGGGCGGAGGTGGACGAGGCGAACCGGCCGTGACCGTTCGGATCGTCCTCGGTGTGCCGGTTCAGCAACCCCTGGAATGTAAAAAGCGACCGCGATCGCCTTTTACAGCGGCAGGGCTGACCCGAATGCGATGTCCAGGCCTGCCTAGCCGCTCCCCGATGCGGCGTCTGTTTAGACGGCGAGACGCAGGCGGAGCTTACGCTTCGGTGCCGTGCGTCGTGCAACAGCGCGACTATCATCTTCGGACTATGGTGTTAGCTCGGACGCCTTTCGAGCCACTTCATCAGCCTGTTTCCAGTCTCCGAATGCAAGCAGGCCGCTTCGGAACGTCGCCGCCAGATGGTCGATGAAGGCGCGCACCGCTGGCGGCAAGCCGCGACGCGTCGTGAAGACCAGGTGCACGATGCCCTCCTGCGCGTGCCAGCCGGGGAAGAGCCGCACGAGCCGGCCCTCATCGAGATCGGGCCAGCAGACGTGGTCCGGCAGCAGCGCCACGCCGAGGCCGGCCGCCGCCGCCGCCCGCAGCGCGCCGAACTCCTCGCACCTGACCCGCGGCTCATGTCGTAAGTCATACGTTGCATCGTCGGGTCCGACCAGGTTCCAGGTCACCGGCCCGGCCAGGTCGGTCGAGCTCAGCGTCGGCAGCCCCTCCAGCGCGTCGATGTGTGGACCGACGTTCCGCGCGAACTCCGGTCCTGCGACCAGGATGCGGCGGGAGCGGGTCAGCGTCCGCATGGTCAGCGAGGCGTCGCTCTCGACGCTGGCGCGCACGCGGAGCGCGACGTCGATGCGCTCGCGGATCAGGTCGACGCCGCGGTCGGTCGCGACGATCTGGAGGGCGACCTTCGGGTGTCGCTTCAGAAACTCGGCCAGGCTGGGCGAGAGCGGTTCGATCAGACCGTGAGGGCAGCTGAAGCGCACCTGACCCTGCGGCTCGGCGAGCGCCTCCGCCGTCACCGCCCGGGCGCGCTCGACCTCCAGCAGGATGACGCGGCACTGCTCGTACAACGTTTGACCAACCTCCGTGACTCTGAAGCGGCGCGTCGACCGCTCGATCAGGCGAACGCCCAGACGCTCCTCAAGACGCGCGACGCGCCGGCTGAGCTTCGACTTGGGTACCTGCATCGCCCGGCCGGCAGGCGCGAAGCCACCATGTTCGACCACACTCGCGAACAGCACGTAGTCGTCGAGGTCGCTCACCAGGGCATCGTCCTATCGCTGGAACGCAGAGTGGCCGTTTCGACCACTACTGTCGACATCGTCCCGGCAACAGATCCTCACGGCAACGGGCAGCTGCCCGGCGGAACAAGGAGAACGACGGTGACGGGACGGCTCACGGACAAGGTCGCGGTGGTGACCGGCGGCACGACGGGGATCGGCCTGTCGGTCGCGACGCGCTTCGCGGCCGAGGGTGCCGCGGTGTTCGTCACGGGACGGCGTCAGGCCGAGCTCGACGGCGCGATCGCCGCGATCGGCCCCGGGGCCGTCGGCGTCCGCGCCGACATGTCGGTCCTAGCCGACATCGACCGGCTCTACGACGCCGTGCGGCAGAGGCACGCCGGGATCGACGTCGTCGTCGCGAACGCCGGCGGCGGCGACTTCGCGCCCCTGGGCGCGGTCACGGAGGAGCAATACGAGCGCACCTTCGGCACGAACGTGAAGGGGACGATCTTCACGGTGCAGAAGGCGCTCCCGCTCCTGGTGGACGGCGCCTCCGTGATCCTCACCGGCTCGACGACCAGCATCAAGGGGACGCCCGCGTTCAGCGTCTACGGCGCGACCAAGGCCGCGGTGCGCAACCTCGCGCGCAGCTGGATGCTCGACCTCAAGGAGAGGCGCATCCGCGTCAACGTCATCAGCCCCGGTCCGGTCGAGACGCCGGGCCTGCTCGGGCTCGCCGCCGACGCCGAGCAGGAGCGGCAGCTGCGCACCGGCCTCGTCGCCTCGGTTCCGCTCGGCCGCCTGGGCCGACCCGAGGAGATCGCCAGCATGGCGCTGTTCCTCGCCTCCGAGGAGGCCAGCTTCGTCAACGGCGCCGAGCTGTTCGTCGACGGCGGCGCGGCCCAGTTCTGACCGCTCGATCTGGGTCGCACGGGGCTGCTCCGGCGGAGCGCCTCGCCTCGTCCGAACCCCACACCAGGAGATCCCCATGTCCAAGCTCGCATCCGCCGCCCTCCTCGCCGGAGCGCTACTCTCCGACGCCGCTCAGGCGCAGGGACCGCGCAAGCCGACGGTGGTGCTGGTCCACGGCGCCTTCGCCGACGCGTCCAGCTGGAACGGCGTGACCGAACGCCTGGTCGGGGACGGCTACACCGTCGTCGCCGCGGCCAACCCGCTGCGGGGCGTCAGGGCCGACGCGCGATACGTGTCGGACATCGTCGCGAGCATAAACGGGCCGGTGGTGCTGGTCGGCCACTCCTATGGAGGCGCGGTGATCTCGGCTGCCGCGAACGCTCATCGGAACGTCAGGTCGTTGGTCTTCGTCGCGGCCTTCGCGCCCGATCGGGGCGAGACGGCGGCGGAACTCGCGGGCAGGTTCCCGGGCGGCACGCTCGGCCAAGCCCTTGCCCCGCCCGTGACGCTCTCCGGCGGCGGCGTCGACCTCTACATCGACCAGGGTAGGTTCCACGCGCAGTTCGCGCACGACCTGCCGGCGGGGCAAGCCGCGGCGATGGCGGCCTCGCAGCGGCCGATCGCGGAAGCGGCGCTGACCGAAGCGGCCGGCGAGCCGGCCTGGAAGGCGCTGCCATCCTGGTTCATCTACGGCAGCGGCGACAGGAACATCCCTGCGGCAGGCCTGGCCTTCATGGCGAAACGCGCGGGAGCGAGGAGGACGGTCGTCGTGGACGGCGCGTCGCACGTCGTGATGGTGTCCCACCCCCGAGCCGTCGCGGACATCGTCGAGCAGGCGGCCGGGCAGGCTCGGCCATGATCGGCCGAGCCGTTCTCCAACTACCGACCCGACCGCGACGGCGCGCCGACGGACGACGTCGGTTCCTCGACATATTAACATTCAACGGAGCCTGACATGACCGACATACCCGCCCTGCTGGTCGACGCGGCCTACCGCCTGCATCCCGACGACGCAGCCGCCTTCCGCTCGCTCGCGTTGCGCATGGCCGACGTCGCGCGGCGACGGGACGGCTGCGGGTTCGTCAAGGTCACGCAGGATCTCCTCGACCCGACGACCTTCCGGTTCTTCGAAGGCTGGCGAGATCGGCAGGCGCTGGAGGCGCACTTCGGGAGCGACGACTTCCGCAAAATTACGGCGGATGCGGGCGAGCTGCGGATCTTCGAACGCTCGGGCGACACCTACTCGGTCGCGGCCCGAGCGCCGCTCCAGGCACCATCCTGACCCGCACGGTCATTATAGCAAGACAGGAAATCACCTTAATGAAAGCCGTTCGTTTCGATCACGTCGGGGCAGTCGGGCAGATCGTGCTCTGCAGCCCGCCCGATAACAGGCTCGGCCTCCGGTTCGCCGAGGAGTTGCGCGTGGCCGTGCACCGGGCCGGCGGTTCGGGCGTCCGCGCCCTCCTCGTCCGCGCCGAAGGGCCGAACTTCGGCACCGGCGGCGACGTCGTCGCATGGCCGGGCAGGGACGTGAACTGGTTCCACGCGTTCATCGGCGAGGTGAACCACGCGTACAGGGCGTTGGAGGCCTTGCGCGTTCCGACGATCGCCGCGGTGAGGGGCAAGGCGGTGGGCGGGCATTTCGAGCTCGCCCTGCACTGCGACGTCATCGTCGCGGCCGACAGCGCCTCCTTCCATGCGATCGAGGGAAACACGGGCATGGTGCCGCTCGCCGGCGGGCTGCAGCGGCTCGCGGAGCGGATCGGGCGCAGCCGGGCCATCCAGCTCTACCTGCTCGGAGAGCCGATGGCCGGGTCGGAGGCCGGATCGAGCGGACTCGCCAACCTTGTTGTGCCGGACGCGGAGCTGGACGCAACCGCCACCGACTTGGCCGAGCGCCTCGCGGCGGGTCCCACGCAGGCCTATGGCGCGGCGCGCGCGCTGCTGAAGGCCTGGTCCTCCGGCGGCGTCGCGGGGGCGGACGAGCTGATGCTCGACCTCACCATGCGGCTGTTCGACACGGAGGACGCGCAGCGGGCGTTCGCTGCCCTCAAGGAGGAGACCGAGGCCGGCGGCTCAAAGGCGGACTGTGAGGCGAGCGCCCGCATGCGCTTCCTCGGCCGATGACGCCGGATCACAATCAGGGCGCGCAACTCGACCGGCGTCGCGCGGGCGTCGCGATTTCCCATGCACGTACATCGAGGTGAGAGCATGACCCATGATTATGTTCGCGGCATTGACCATGTCGGCGTGACGGTGCCCGACATCGAGGCGGCCACGACCTTCCTGATTGAGGCGTTCGGCGCGCGGGTGGTTTACGAGTCGTTCACGACCGACCAGCCGCCGCAAGGCAGCCCCGAGATCGATCGCGACCTGAACCTCCATCCCGGCACGCGGCTCGTGGCCGCACGCCTCGTCCAGCTCGGGCGGGGACCCGAGATCGAGCTGTTCCAGCTGCAGGCGGAGGTGCAGCGGCCTGCGTCGCGCCCCAGCGACTTCGGACTGCAGCACCTGGCCATCTACGTCGACGACATGGCCGAGGCGCTCCGATGCTTTGAGTCCGCCGGCGGACAGATGCTGTCCGGGCCGAACCCGTTCCTATTTCCCAAGGAGGAGGGCTGCGGGAACCTCTTCTGCTACGGCCGGACACCGTGGGGCATGATGGTCGAGTTCCTCACCTATCCCTCTGGCATGGGCTACGAGCGGGGAACGTCGCTGCGCCGCTGGCATTCCTGCGGTTCGTGACCCGCCGACATCGCTCGACGGAACCCGTTGCCCCTCTCGATCATAGTTCTACGTTCGAGCCCAGTCCTACGCTCGTGTCGCCTGACGCGCACATGCGGGATGCCAGCGCTCGCCGACGCCGACCCTCTCGCCTACCTTTCCAAGGTGATGCTCGGCGTGCTGAACGCCGTCGTGGCGGCCACGCGCGTGATCGGCAAGTCGGAAGCGGATGAACGGGGTGAGCCGCACGTCGATGGCGGCCTGGGCCCGTTTCGCGATTCGAACGAGAAGAATGGACCGCGCGGCTATGCCGCGGCCAGCAGGGCCTCTTCCTTGTATCCGAAGCGTTCGGACAGGCAGCGCGTGTCCCGCCGCGGGCCCCTGGTCAGTTCCAGGGTGAGGAGGCTGTCGTCCGGGAACGCCGGGCTGAGCTCAAGGCGCAGGTAGTCGAACAGCTGCCGGTCGTGGACCGCGATAAGCACCTGCCGCCCGTGCTCCTTGGACAGCGTCCGCAGCAGCGCGGCGAAGTGCGCGACGTGGATGTCGTCCATCGACTGGATCGGGTCGTCTAGGATCAGCCAGGGCAGCCTGTCGCGCACGGACAGGTGGAGCGCGACGAAGAGCGTTAGGGCGGCCGTGTTGAGGTTGCCGGCGCTCAGCATTGCGCCCGGCGTGCCTCCGGCGAGACCGCCGTCGCGATGTACGGTGACGAGCTTGGGCTGCAGCCGGTGCGTGCTGGCCGTCGGGATCGAGAATGCGGGCACGAAGGGCTCGCCGGGCGCCAGCCGGACGAAAAGGTCGCGCCACAGCCGGTTGAGGCGATCATTGAATTCGCGTCGGATGATGCCGGACCTCACCCGCTCGACTGCGCCGCGCACCGCGATGCCGCGATCGCGCACCCGCTGCGCACGCCGCAGCGCGTCCGCGGCGCGCCCGACCTCGGCCTTCCCGGTCTCGATCACCTGTTCGAACACCGCCCGTCTAGTCGTCGCCGCCCGGATCGCGGCCACCGCCTCGCGCGCCGCGTTCCGCGCGGCGAGCCTGGCCTTCAGGCGGGCTTCTCGTTCCGCGAGGGCCGCCCCGATGCGGTCGACGACCCCCGTCAGGTCCAGTTCCACATCGGTCGAGTCGAGGTCGAGCGAAGCCGCGAAAGACGCGACCATGTCGCGGGCCGCCGCGAGCGAGGAGTCGCGCAGCCCCCGCTCGGCGGCCGCGCGCCGCGCCGCCACGTCGGCCGCCCGCAGGCGCGCGCCCTCCAGCACCGTGGGCTCCATCTCGTCTAGCCGGGCGATCAGCGCATCGAGTTCGGCCCCGAGCCGGTCGACCGCCGCCAAGGCGGGCGCTTCGACACGCCTCGCTCGCAGCTCCTCGATCTCCCGCACCCGCCTCTCGCCCGCCGACGCGGCCTCGCCGCGCGCGCGGCCGAGTGCCAGCAGCCGCTCGGCCGATGCGGACAGGGTCCGCACCTTGGCGTGTACGTGTTCGACGAGCGGCGCGTCCGAGACCTCGCGATAGTCTCGGTCGCAGACCGGGCAGGTCTCGCCTTCGATGAACGAGGTCAGCTCCGCCAGCGCGGACGCTAGCCCGCCGGCCTTTCCCGGTAGGCGCGCGACCTCGTTGTCAATGGCGGCAAGCCGGCCGCGCTCCGTCTCAAGTTCGCCCTCGGCCTCGAGAAGCCGCCTCGCGTCCGCGCGCGCCTGCGTCGCCTGGGCCTGCGCCTGCGCGCGCCGCGCCCTGGCCGCCGTCCGCGCCGCGTCCACGAACCTTCCGGTCTCGCTCGGGAGGTTGGCTTCGGGGAGCGCGATCGCGACGTCGCGGAGCAGCGTGGCCTCGCGCTCGCCGTTGGCCGCCACCCAGCGGGAGAACGCCTCGGCGGCGGCTCCCGCGCCCGCGGACGCGTCCGGCCCCGTGCCGGCCGCGTTCTCCTCCGCGACTTGGCGGCGCATCGAGGCGAGCTGCCGCCGGCTGTCCGCAAGCCGCTCCAGGTCGGCGGCGTCCGACGGCTCGGCCAGCGTCGGCTCGATCGCGTCCAGGCTCGCCTCGTCGGCGGGAAGGTCGACGCCGAGTATCGCCAGCGCACCGCGCAGGTCGGCGAGTTTCAGATCTATCTGCTCCTGCAGCAGCGCGCGTGCTTCCGCATCCGCCCGCAGCGACCGCTCGGCCTGACTCTGCCGCAGTTCTGCGGTCGCCCACTCGCCGGCGATCTTCCTGACGTTCCGCTTGTCGGCGAGCGGCTTCAGCCCCTCCTCGATCGCGTCGAGCAGGTTCAACCCCAGCAAATCGCCGACGAAGCGCGCGAGCGGCGAGTTCGCCTCCTGGCCGGCGTCTTGGTAGATCTGAAGCAGCTGGCTGAGGAGGGACTGCGGCAGGTAGCTCCGCTCCGTGAAGAACGACGCGTCGGCGGCGTCGAGCTTGTTGATCGACTTGGCGCCCGTGGGCGTCAGCGCCGCCTCGTAGCGCCCTCCGCCGTCGCCCGTGGTCGCGAGCGCGACGCCGCCCTGGTCGGCGGAGCGGTGCAGGAGCTGGCGCGCGTAGGCCGGGTCGGCGCGCCTGAGGGACTGCACGCCGCCGGTGAGGGCGAGTTCTATGGCCGAGAGCAGGCTGGTCTTGCCCGCCCCGTTCTCGCCGTGGACGAGCACCACCCTCGCGTCGAGCGGGGCGTGGACGTGCCCGCGAATGCTGCGGAAGTTGGTCACGTCGAGTGATGCCAGGGTGGGCCGGTTCATGCGGTCCTCCCTTCGCCCGCGGCACCGGCGGCGGGCGGGTCCATGTTCGTCTTCAGCTCGGCGTCAATCAGGCTGCCGATCTCCTTCGTGACCGCGACCTCGCCACGGCGCGAAGCCGCGAGCAGCGCGTCGACGATCGCCGTGTCCACGCCCGACGGCAGCGCCTTCCTGAGCTGCTCGACGGCGGTGCCGCCCTCCTCCTCGCCGCCGGCCGGCTCTGGCAGCGAGAGCGGCAGCAGGACGCGTATGCGGTCCTCCATCTGCTCGATCGCCGTGGCCGCGCCGCCCGGGCCGTCCGGCGCGGGTTGCGGTTCGACCTGGAGCACCCGGCAGGTCTCGGCGAGCGCCTCGACGCCGCCGGCGAGCGTCGCCCCCGCCAGGATGGCGGTCAGGACCAGGCGTGATCCGGTCACGTCGAGCGCGCGGCTGAGCGCCTCGATGCGCTGGCGCACCCGCGCGCCCTTGACGTCCCCGAACGAGCCGGCGGTCGTGTCGACGAGGACGACGAGGTCGAGCGCGCGCCCGTCGCGCCCGCGCATGACGCCGGTGAAGTCGAAGGCGACGCCCGCGACGTGCAGGGGCGTCGGCAGGTCGGAGTAGCCGGCCACGAGGAGCCGGTCGCGCACGGCGGCGATCAGCGCCGAGGTCACAGGAGCATTTCCGCCGCGAACAGGTCCTGCAGGTCGACCGCGGTCGCGGAGGTCGAGACCAGGTGTGCGAGGCTGACGTGCGTCGGTGCCAGGCGTCCGGTCCGGCCGGGGGCGCCGCGCGGGACGCGCGCGCTCTGCCCGACCATCGTCCGCCAGGCGTCGTCGCCGTGCACCACGACGGCGTTGTCGTTCGCGAACGCGCCGGCGCCCTGAAGAGCGATCGCCTCAGACGCCGAGCGCACGACGAACACCGGTCGCGGCGTGGCTCCGGGTCTAGCCGGTGTCGCGGTCATAGCGCCGGCGCCGGCCTCGTCGTTCGCGGGCGGGGAGATCGCCCAGCGGCCGGCGGCACGCCCGCCTTCTAGCAGCGAGAGCGCCAGCGCCAGCCGGCCCAGCCCAGCGGACTGGGCGTTCTGGTCGGCGTGCAGGAAGCCGGCTGCCGTCGCGCTGACCGGCTCGTAGGTGTCGCCGCTGGCCGGCAGCGCGCCGTTCCTGAACATCCGCACCATCCGCGACCAGGCGGCCACGCCGGTGTTCACCGCCGGCGTGCGGCTCCGCTCGACCGAGTCGACAGAAGCATGCGCCGCGGTCGCGTTCCTGACCGCCACGATGCCATTCGCGAACGCCGGGGCGAGCGCGGCCTTGCCGCAGGATGTGAGCCACAGTCCCATCAGCGTGATCAGCTTGTCCGCGACGGTCTTCAGCACGAGGGCGATCAGGACCTGCTCCGCCCAGGCGCGCAGGTGAGCGGCCGCCTCGATGTCGGGGCCGTGCTGGTCGTAGGCGTCGACGTAGATGCTTCTCAGCACGTCCTGCTGCCCGGGCTTGATCTCCTCCTCGCAGAACACCTGGGCCGGCGCTTCGGGCGCGCACGGCCATGGCCAGGGGTGGATCTGCTGGGCGCGGATGAACAGCGTCTGGAGGTTGTTGTCCTGGATCGACAGGCCGAGGACTAGCGACTTGAGCGTCTGCGCGACCTCGATGACGCTGTGGCGCATCGCCGCGAACTCGGGCACTTCCGGCCAGCGCATGATCTGGCTGCGGCTGCCGGTCAGGAAGCGCCGGAACGTGGCCGGGTCATCGGTCGCGTGCACGATGCAGCCGTGGAACTTGAGCAGCGTCGCCCGCCCGGGCTGGCCGCGCAGCTGTGCGGGGTCGACGACCACCTGCAGCAGCCCCTGCGCGCCGCCGCTCAGGCGATCGACTGCCGCCTCGATGAACCCGTCCCAGTTCGCCGACGCGATCCTGTGCACCGCGTCCTCCATAACGAGGATGGCGATGCAGAGGTGCTCCGCCGATGGCGGGTGCGGCGCGCTGAACGCCTGGCGGATGTCGATCGCGTCCCATAGGATGAAGTCCGCGGGTTCGCCCTGCACCCGGATGTCGAGCACGCGCGAATACTGGTCCCACAGGATGGTCACGATCTCGTCGTGTTCGGGCCACGTCGCGAACGGTGCGCCGAAGCGGCCCGCGAGTGCGGCCGGATCCTTGCCCGCGAGCCGCAGCGCGGCTTCCAGCGGGGGCGTGTAGATCGCGGCGGTGGCGGGCGCGACGGCGCGCTCTCGGAGGAACTCGATTGCGGCGGACACGAGGTGGCCTAGGTTGGGCGCCCTGCGGGAGATGCCCGAGCCGACCCATAGCGCGAACTCGCCCGCGGCCACGGCCCGCGCCATCGGCTCGAAGTCGGCATCGAGCATCGCGAGAACCTGCTGGACGGTGATCTGCGTTGCGTCGGGCGCGAGCGCCAAGTTCTTCTGCCCCCCGTGCCGGCGCGACCTGCCGATGGGGCATGCTACGGTCGCGGTGGCGCAGGCACAAGGGCACACGCGTTCTCGATCGCCCGCGACCGACGCGGGCCGCTTGACGGGGCGGCAACCGTTCCCGCCTACCGTCGCGGCATGCAGACGTCCGCCGTCACGTCAAACCCGGGACATCGCGCGACCGCGGGCGAGATCAGGTCGCTCGCGGACGACTACCGGCTCGCCGCCGCGGCCGTGGCGAACTGCGGGAGGCGCGACGTGCCCTCCTCGCGTTCGCCCTATCGCATGTTGGCCCTGCACGCGGTGGAACTCTACCTCAACGCGCTGCTGTTGCACCGGTGCCGGTCCCCCGAGGCGATCCGCGGGCTCCAGCACGACCTCGCCTCCCGGATGGAGATGGCGGTCGCCGCCGGCCTGGTGCTACGGGTCAGGACCGTGGCGCACCTTCGCGCGGTGGCTGCCCGGCGGGAGTACCTGACCAGCCGCTACGCGCCGGATCGCGCCGGCGAGGCGTCCGAGCCGACGCGCATGGCGGCGACTCTGGAGGAGGTCGCCAGCAAGGTGTCGTCGATCGTCGCCGCGCAGCCGCCGCCCGGCTGATCCGTCGCGGCGCACCGCCGACGCGGCGATCAGGCCTGCGGCCATTCGCCGAACCTGACCCCCTCCCGTCGGGTCGTGTCGACGCGCAGCTCGAAGATGTCGGGTCGCGCGTAGTGGCCATGGACGTCGAGGTAGGGGCTGCGCTTCGCCGCGACCGGGTCGAAGCTGGCCATCACGGTCGCCGCGTCGCGGAAGCTCGGGCCCGCGACGTAGCCGGCGTCGGGTCCGATCACCGCGCTGCCGCCCTCCTTCAGCCAGAACTTGTCCGCTGGAATGGAGGCCAGCAGGTCGCGCGCCTCGGGCGCCCCGCGCGCGCTGTCGAAGCCGGCGAGCACGTCGTCGCGCGTCAGCACGCAGCCCGACGCCAGCACGAAGCACTGGCCCTCGAAGGCGTAGGTCCGGCTGGCGAGCTGGTGCCGCTCGCCCACCGCCGGCCACTGCGCGACGTGCACCGTCTCCTCCTGCGCGTGCATGGCGGCGCGCACCAACGGCATCCAGTGCTCCCAGCAGACCAGCCCGCCGACCTTTCCGTAGGGCCGGTCCCAGACGCCGAGCGTGCTGCCGTCGCCCGAACCCCAGATCAGCCGCTCGTTGTAGGTGGGCGACAGCTTGCGATGCAGGTGGCGCGACCCGTCCGCGCCCAGGAAGGCGATGGAGTTGTAGAGGGTGCCCCCGCGCCGCTCGTGCATGCCCATCGCGACGTCCGCGCCGTGCTCGGCGGCGGCCGCCGCGAGCGTCGCCAGCTCGGGGCCGTCGATCGCGGGAGAGTGCTGGAAGAGGTGGCGGAACAGCGCCTCCGCCGGCGCGTGCCCCCATCGCGCGGCGTCCGGCGCGTCGTCCAGCCACACGGGGTAGCCGGGGAGCCACGTCTCGGGGAAGACGACCAGGTCCGCGCCGCCGCGCGCGACCTCGCCGATGATCTCCGCCGCCAGCGCCACGCTGGCCGGCAGGTCGAGGAAGACCGGGGGTCGCTGCACCAGGGCGACGGTCGGCATGGTTCGCATCACTCCGGGCGCGCTCGCCCGGTCGCGCCCTGCCCCTTTTGCCTCCGCTTGTCGAACGTCACCCTTCGACCCTCTGCCGCGTGCCGCGACACCAGTCCGATCTTGGCCGGCGTATTCCGCGAGAAATGCCCTGCGGATAGCAATCCTGTGACTTGACCGCCCGCCGCTCTCCGGCAGCCTGCCCGGCGAGGAGCCGAGCCACGACCGACGTCCCCGCCATCGCCAGGTTGTTCGACCGCGCGCGCTCCGTTCGCACGCTCGCGGTGGCGGGCGGGTCCGCGCTCTATCGCGCGGGCGACCCGCCCGACGCTATCTTCATGGTGCGCGCCGGCGCGTTCGGCGTGTTCCGCGAGGGCGCGATGGGGCGCGCGCTGGTGGGCGTGCTCCGCCCGGGCGACGTCGTCGGCGAGTTCGGCCTGCTGGCGGGGACGCCGCGCTCGGCGACCGTTGTGGCGCTGCGCGACAGCGAGGTGGCCGCGATGCCGGGCGCCGGCTTCCTCGCGGCCGCCCGCCGCAGCCCCGACGCGATGGTGGAGGTCGCGCGGCTGCTGGTCGCCCGCTCGCGGTCGGCGGGCGCGGGCGCAGGCGCGGGCGCCGTCACGCCGCGCGTGATCGGGCTGGCGGCGCTGGACGCCGGCGTCGACGCGCGCCGCTGGGCGGGGCTGCTGGCCGGCGCGATGCGCGCGCTCGGCCACGACGTCGCCGTGCTGGACGCGTCGTTCCTGGATCGCGACCCCGCCTGGTGGTCCGAGGCGGAGGCGCGGCACGACTACCTGCTCTGCGCGGCGCAGGCGGAGGAGGGGGCCTGGGCCGCGGCGTGCCGCCGCCAGGCCGACCGCATGCTGCTGCTGGCCGACGGCGACCGGCCGCCGCCCGCCGACTGCGGGCTGTGCGCGAGCGAGCCCCTGCAGGCGAGCGGGCTCGTCGACCTGGTCCTCGTGCAGCGCGGCGAGCGGCCGGCCGGCACGGCGGCCTGGCTGGACGCGGTCGGCCCCGCGCGCCACTTCCACCTGGTCGGCGGCGACTGCGGCCCGCTCGCGCGGACGCTGACCGGGTGCGCGGTCGCGCTGGTGCTGTCGGGCGGCGGCGCCCGCGCCTTCGCGCACGTGGGCGCCGTCGACGCGCTGCGCCGGGCCGGGGTGCCGATCGACTCGGTTTGCGGCACGTCGATGGGCGGCATCGTCGCCGCGGGGCTGGCGGCCGGTTGGGATGGCGAGGAGCTGGACCGGCGCATGCGGGCGGCGTTCGTCGCGACCAACCCGCTGGACGACGTCGCGCTGCCGTTCGTGGCGATGACGCGGGGCCGCAAGGTCGAGCGCCGGCTGGCCGAGCACTTCGGCGACGTCGACATCGCCGATCTGCCCCTGCCGTTCTTCTGCATGTCGGCGGACCTTGCGACCGGCGAGCCGGTGGCGCACCGGCGCGGTCCGCTCGCGACCGCGCTCAGGGCCTCCATCTCGCTGCCCGGCGTGCTTCCGCCGGTGGCGATGGGCGACCGCGTGCTGGTCGACGGCGGCGTGCTGCGCAACCTGCCCTCCGAGGTGATGCGAGCGACGCACGACGGCCCGGTGGTCGCGGTGGACGTGTCGCAGGCGGTGGGGCTCACCTCCGCCGACGTGGAGCGCCCCCGTCCGCTCGGGCGGTGGTTCTGGTCGGGGGCGTGGCGGCGCGGGCCGCCGATCGTCTCCATCCTGATGCGCTCGGCGACCATGGCGGCGGGCCCCGACCTCGCGGCCTCCCGCGCGGCGGCCGACCTCTACGTCATGCCCGAGGTGGGCGGCATCGAGATCCGGAACTGGCGCGCCTACGACCGGGCCGTCGCGGCCGGCCGCGACGCGATGGGGCGCGCGCTGGCGCGCCTCGACGCGCCCGTCCACCTGCTGCGGCTCCGGCGCCTGGCGGCGATGGCGGAGGGCGGGATGTGACCGGCGTCGGCGCGACGGTCGCGGGGCTCGGGGCGCTGCTCGGCTTCCTCGTCGGCTTCTCGGTGGGGCAGGGCAGCACCTGCGCGGTGACGGCCGGCAGGCAGCTTGTGTTCGAGGGGCGGGCGCGGCTGCTCGCCGGGTTCCTGGTCGCGGGCGGGGTGGCGGGCCTGGTCTGCCTGCCGCTCGCCTGGACGGCGGGCATGCGCGCCGGCCTGCCGCCCGAGGCGCCGCTCGCGCCGCCGCTGGCGGCGGGCGCGCTGCTGCTCGCCGCGGGCGCGCTGGTCAACGACGCCTGCCTGTTCGGGACGCTGGCCCGCATCGCGCTGGGCGAGGTGCGCTTCCTGGCGGTGCCGCTTGGCCTCGCAGCCGGCTACGCGATGGTGGGCGGACTGGTCGGCGGCGCGCCGGTCGGCCCGAACCGCTTCGGCTCGCCGTCACCGGCGGGGCTGCTGCTGGTGGCCGCGTCCGCGGCGCTCGTCGCGGGCGCGGCCTGGACGCTGGCGCGCGGCGGCGACCGGGCCGCGCCCGGGCGGTGGCCGCTGCGAGCGGCGATGGTCGTCCTCGGCGGGGCGGGCGCGCTGCTGTTCGCGTTGACGCCGGGCTGGACCTACGCCGACGCGGTTCGCGGCGCGGTCGCGGCCGGCCTGGGCGGCGCGCCGGTGGCGGTCGCCGCGCCGGCGCTGCTGACGGGGGCGGCGACCCTCGTCGGCGCGGTGGTCGCCGGCACCGTCGCCGGCAGGTTCAGGGTGGAGCGGCCGCGCGCGGTGCCGGTCCTGCGCTCGCTTGGCGGCGGCGCGCTGATGGCGGCGGGGGCCAGCTTCGTGCCCGGCGGCAACGACAGCCTGCTGCTCTGGGCGGTGCCGGGGGGCAGCGTGTCGGGCCTGCTCGCCTACCTGCTTATGACGGGCGCCATTATGGCGTGGCTGGCCGGTCTACGCCTTCTGTTGCGACCAAGGGCGCGCCGCATCGGCCCGATCTGAGAGCGCCCGCACGATCGCCTCGCGCGCCTCGGCCGCGAGGTGCTTCCGGTCCGACCTTCTGGGGTCCGGCAGCGGCGGCAGGAACTCGATGCTGAGCCGCGCGCGGTGCGGGGCCAGCCTGGCGAGGTTGGCGACCAGCGACTCCTCGCCGACATAGGCGCGGCGCGCGCCGTCGCTGTAGGCGAGCGCGATCGGCTGGACGACGCGCGCGTGCCGCGCGGCCGCGAGCAGCGCCGTCCGGAAGGGCAGCACGCCGTCGCCCCGCGAGGTGGTACCCTCCGGGAACAGCGCCACCCGCCCGCCCCCGCGCAACCGGGCGGCCACCGCCTCGACCTGCGCGGCCGCGTCCGCCGGCCGGTCGCGGTCGACGAACACCGTCCCGAACGCCTCGACGAGCCGCCCCATCCCCGGCCAGCGCCGCACGTCCGCCTTGGCGACGAACGAGGCGTCGAGCAGCGGCGCCAGCGCCAGCACGTCGGTGAAGCTGAGGTGGTTGGCGAGGAACATGACGCCGGGCCCTTGGACGGGCGCGCCGACGACCTCCAGCTCGACGCCGACGGCCCGGAGCGTGCGGGCGAAGAAGCGGCGCTCCAGGTCGCGGCGACGCCGCGTCGAGCGGGAGAGCGACCAGGGCGGCACGAGCGCGAAGGCGTGCGCGAGGTGCCCCGCCAGCGCGGGTAGCCCGCCCAGGGTGCGTGGCGGCGCGACGTCAACGGCCACGCAGCTCATCCCGAATGGCCGCGAACAGCCGCGCGTGGACGGCGTCGGTCGCCTGGTTGGACGCGACCGGGTGCGACCCGAACCGGGCGATGACGACCTCTTCCTCCGAAGCCACATGCAGCCGCTGGCCGAACACCCCGAGTGCGTTGAGCGCGCCCGTCGGATGGTCGACCCACCAGCCGGCGCGATACGACCAGCCGGGGCGCGTCGCGTTGGCTCCGCGCGCGAACGCGTCGCGGCAGCCGCCGTCCATCAGTGCCCGGCCGGCGCGGAGCCATGCGGGGTCGCCTTCGCCGCGGACCGCGGCCCCGACCGCGTCGCCGAGCCGCGCGAGGTCGCGCAGCGTGCAGGCGAAGCCGGTTGCCGCGATCGCCCGCCCGCCCGTGTCCTCGACCCAGCGCGCCGGGTTGGCGGCGCCGATCCGGCGCCAGATCAGGCGGGACACCAGGTCCGGCAGCGGCGCGCCGGTCGCGCGCTCCAGCGCCAGCCCGGCGGCGTCGAAGGCCGGCGTCCGGTAGAGGAACGGCGCGCCCGCGTTCGTCGGCGCCTTCAGGTCGCGCAGCGCCGCGAGCACGCCGCCCTCGCCGCTTCCCCAGAAGTGCCGGGAGTAAAGGTGGATCGCCGCGCCGGGGTTGCCGTAATCTTCGTCGAACGCGACACCGTCGCGCATGTCGAGCAACGAGCGCAGCGTCGCGTCCGCGAATGCGGAGCCCGCCAGCTCGGGCGCGACATCGGCCGCGCGCAGGTCGGGGCTCAAGGCACCCTCAGCGAGCAGCAGCTCGGCCGCGAGCCCGAACACGGCCTTGGTGATCGAGAAGCAGTGGTGCCGGCTGCTGGCGGAGGTCGCGGCCGCGTAGTGCTCGTAGACGACGGCGCCGCGGTGGAGGACGATCAGGCCGTCGGCGTGAGTTTCGCGCAGAACATGTGCGAGCGACGCGACGCCGCGTTCCATCGGCACGCCGGCGGGCAGCAGCAGCGGCTCACCCGCCGGAAGCGGGCGGACCGGGGCGACCTTGCGCACGGCGGCGGTCGGCAGGAATGCCGCCGGATTGGCGAACGCCCAGGGCGCATGCGGGTGCCTGCGCCAGTTCTCCGCCGTCATCCCGTCCGGCAGCTCGCACCGGCGCGGCCGGAGCGCCGTCACGCCGTTGCCGGGTAGCGGGCGGTCGCCTCGCGCTCGCGGCGGCGGCGTGCCAGGAACGCGCGCCAGCCTTCCGGCCTGAAGCCGCGCCGCCGGTTCTCGGCCCCGATGCGCCACAGCGCCGCGTATTGGCGGAACAGCGTGGCGTAGGCGTCGCGCAGCCGGGTGCGACTGTCCCAAATGTGGGTCGACTCCGCGCCCGCGCCGTTCAGCTCGACGATCCGGAAGCCCTCGCCGCGCCTCAACGCTTCGACGTCGGCGAAGCGGACGTCAAAGCGGCCGAACCAGAACTCCGGAATGGAGCGCGCGATGGCGTCGAACCGCTCCTCCATCGCGGGCGTGACCAGCGCCGTGCCGTCGCGGAAGATGGCGCCGCGGCTGTGGCTGCCCGCGAAGGCGAGGCGGAACGCCGCGCCGGCGGGTAGCACCTCCGCCAGACGGTCCCGGTGGCGGTCGAGGTAGAGGTGGGAAACCCGCCCGGCGCGGGCATCGGCGTGGATTAGCTCCTCCAGGGTGCTAACACCGTCGCCGGTCACGTGGGGGAAGTACTTGAGCGTCAGCGACACCACGCGCCCGCGCGCCTCGCCGGGTTCGCGCTGGTAGAACACGCCCGCCTCGCCCTGCACGTCCACCATCGCCTGCAGCAGGTAGCGCTCCCCGAAGGGGAAGCGCGAGACATAGTCGACGAGCTCGCCTTCCGTGCGGATCGGCCGCACCCCCGCGCCGCGACAGCCGAGCTCCGGCTTGGCGACGAGCGGGAGGTCGAGGCCGTGCGCGCGCGCCCGGGCCAGCGCGGCGGCCGCCTGCGCCGGGGCGGGACCGCCCAGCCGGAGTAGCGAGACGTAGGGCGCGATCCATTCGCGCTGGTCCGCACCGACAAGGTCCAGCACCTCCGACTTGACCTCGCCGACGAGCCCGCCTGCGGGCAGCCCCGGGTTGGCCAGCAGCGGCAGCCGCGCGCCGAGGTGTCGCACAGACAGTAACGCGGCCCAGATCCACACGGGCGCGTAGAAGCGCCACGCCGGCCAGAACTCGAAGCGCGACAGCGGCGGGGCGTCGTCGAGCGGCGGCATGCCGCGATGCGGGACGACGTCGGGCGCGGCGCTCAGCAACGGCCGGGCTCCTCGGCGAGCAGCGACGCGATCGTCTCCTCGACGATCTCCTGGCTGTTCCAGGGGAGGAAGTGGTTCACGCCTTTCAGGCTCCGCACTGTCAGCCGCGCGGCCGCTAGCCGCGTCCGGAGGAAGGCGACGTTCGCATAGGGCACCTGCCTGTCCTCCGTCCCGTGCACCACCGCAACCCGGCAGCGCAGCCGTGCGAGCCTAGGAGCGAGCGCCTCCAGCTGCGGCTTGAGCGCCATCAGCTCGACGTTGGCGTTGCGCAGCGACCGGGGCAGCGCCGACCGGATGCCCGGCCACTCGCCCATGCGCTGGACCGCGTAGACGTGCTCCAGCGCCGGGTCGAACGAGCCCGCAAGGAGCACGAGGCCGCCGACCCGGCCCGGGTTGTCCAGCGCGACCTGCGCCGCGACCGGCGCACCCAGCGAGTGGCCGACCAGGATCGGCCACCGGCCGTCATGCTCGACGAGCAGCGGCGCGATCGCGGCCGCCTGCGCCGCGAGGGAGGGAACGGCGTTGGACGGCGTCGTCGCACCGAAGCCGGGCCGATCGATCGCCACCAGCTCGACACCCGCGGGCGGGCGGGCGAGGAACCTGGCCCAGCCATCGGCGGAGCCGGGCGTGCCATGAACAAGGATGACGCGGCGGTCGCCGGGGTCGCCAGCGCGGAGATAGGAGACCCGCGTCGCCGCGCCCGGCACGGCGTAGGAGGCGCGCTCGATCCCGTCCGCCTTCGCCTCGTCGGGCCCGGGCGTGTCGGGCATGCCGCAGCCGAGCAGCGGCAAAGCGAGCGCCAGGACGCCGGGCGGCCTCACGCGCGCGCCGCGCTCCGCCCGGGCATCCGGGCGCCCGCGCCGGCGCGCCGGGCGCTGTCCTCGCGGACTAGGTCGACCAGCCGGCGCTGGGTGCGGCTGCCCCCGAAGGCGGGCAGATGCCCGCCGACCGCGGCGAGCCGCGCGGCGGCGCGACCATGGTCGCCGCGCGCGTGCGCCGCCATGCCCTCGGCCGCCATCGCCACCGCGTCGCGGAACGCGCGAGCCGGCGGCTCGCCCGCTTCGCCACCCGTGCGCAGAGCTGCGAGCTGCCGTTCGACCGCACCGTCGCGACCGGCCCGCGCCAGGCCGTAGGCATAGTGGAGGTCGACGAAGGCGTTGGCCTGATCGCCGATCCGCTTTTCCAGATGCGGCGCGAGGTCGTCCCATCGATCGCCGACGTCGATGCCCAGCAGCTCGAAGCGCACGAGCAGCGACACCGCGTTGACCTGGTCCTGGCAGCAGTCGCGCCGGACGCCCCAGACCCGCTCGTCGAAAAGCGCGAGCGCGGCGCCGTGATCGCCCAGCCCGATCTCGAACAGCGCCGCGTGCCACCAGTTGTGGGTATACATGAAGGACGAGCAGTCCTCCCAGACCCGGCCGTGCTCGCGCATCCACGCGCGTCCCTCGGCCGCTCGTCCGGCGTCATCGAGGACATGCGCGACGGCGTGGTGCGCCCAGGGGTCCGCATTCAGCGCCGCCGCCGCCCGCCCCGCGCGCTCCGCACCGGCGAGGTCGCCCGTCTGGCCGAGCGCGAAGGCGTGCATGCCGAGCGTCCAGCCGTTGTCCGGCAGCGCCCCGACCAGCGCGCCGGTGCAGGCGAGCATGCCCGAGAAGTCGCCGGCGTTGAGCTGGTGGAACTGGCAGATTTTTGCGGAGACGAGGTCGGCGGGCCATCGCCGCGCGACCTCCATGTGGAGCGCGGTCGCGCGCGCGGTGTCACCGGCCGCCCAGTGCGCCACGGCCTCGACCACCGTGCGCTCGCGCGCGGTGGCGGATCTGGCGAGGCGCAGGGCCCGCCCGACGAGCGGCATCGCCCGCGCCCGGCCCTCGGTGGTCAGCGCGAACAGGTGGACGGCGGCGGCGTAGGCGACCGCGAGCGCGCAGTCGCTCGCCGCGGCGGGGCCGTCGAGGTAGCGACCGACCCCCTTGCCGTAGCGGAGCAGCTCCGCCTCCAGAGCGTCCACGGCCGCAACGATCGCGGGATCGTCGGTCGTGAGCGCGAGGCCGTTCTCCTGCCTGCGAGTCGTCTGGACCGGGCGGGTCGCGTTCATGGGGCGCAAGGTGGGCCGTGGCGTTGAACGGTCTTGCACGATGTTGCGGTCGGCGCGCGCGCCCAGGGCCGCCGTGGTGATCGCGGTGGTCACAGCCGTTTGTAGGCCGACTGGAACGCGGCCGGTGTGATGCCGAACGAGGCCCGGAACAGCCGGGTGAAGTGGCTCTGGTCGAAGAAGCCGCAGATGACCGCCACCTGGCTCGCAGGCACGCCGTCCCGGAGCAGGGCGCGTGCCGACGCGAGGCGCAGCTGCACCTGGTAGCGCCAGGGGGTGAGGCCCGTCGCGGCCTTGAAGGTCCTGAGCAGGTGGAACTTGCTGAAGCCCACCGCCGCCGCGAGCTCCTCGAGCCGGACGACCGTGGCCATGCGCGCCCTGATGTACTGGCGGGCCAGCCGGATCTTCTCGGGCTCGGGCCGCACCTCGCCGGCGTCGGCGCCGACCTGATGCCGGCTGAGGCGCATCAGCAGGAGCGCCAACCGCTCCTCGCGCTCGGCCGGGTCGAGGGCGTGCGCTAGGGCGTCGGCGAGATCGAGGCCGATGCGGAAGAGCTGGGGATCGTCGAGCACCGCCTTCTCGAAGACGGGAGCGGCGGGTGCCTCCGGCCGCAGGTCGGCGAACGCCTCCGCGCCGAAGTAGAGGGCGACGTAGCGCCAGGGCTGATCGTCGCCCGGCTCACCGGTGTGAACCGCGCCGGGTTCGGCGACCCTGACCTGCCCGGGCAGCGACACCTCCGGCCGGCCGGACTGGGAGAAGCGCTCGACGCCGCCGCAGGTGAAGCCGACCAGGTAGGTCTCGTGGAAGTGCGGGTCGAAGTGGTGGTCGCGGAGCGAAGCGTGCAGCACCTCCACGCCGACATCGGCATGCGCGTTGAGCCGGAAGCGGGGTGCCGCCACGTCCTGCTCCGGACCGGTCGGGTCGGTCACGGGTCAGGCCCCCGCCGCCGCGACGGCCGTCGCCGGGCGGACCAGGCTGACGCCTCGACGGACGATGTTCGGCGCGAACCAGACCGCTGCGAGCAGTGCGGCGACCATCAGTCCGGAGGAGGGCGTGATCATAGCCAGCACGTGCTCGCCCGCACCGTAGCCGAGGTAGAACAGGCCCGGTGTCCAGGCGAGGGTGGTCAGCGAGATGACCAGGGTCGACGCCGCCAGCGGCGTGCCGACGACGCCGCTGCCGAGGAAGACGGGGAGACGGGTGCCGGGCACGAAGCGCGCGGCGGCGACGGCGAGCAGGCCCTGCCGCCGCAGCCGGCCCTCGAGCGGCCCGCTCGCGGCGCGCAGCCTGCGGACGGGCCGGGTGTCGGCCAGCCAGCGGCCGGCGGCGTAGAGGGCCAGGTCGCCGACGACCGTGCCGAGGACGACGGCGGCGACGGCCGGCACGGGGTCGATCACCATGCGTGCCGAGAGCAGGCCCGCCGTCACGCTGACCGCGTCCTCCTGCACGAAGGTGAGGAGGAAGAGGGCGGCGAACAGCAGCACCGGCGACGCGGCATAGCCGGTGATCGTGTCCGTGAGCCAGGCGTCCATGGCGAGCCTCCCTTCGCCGGCGCGGCTCAGGCCGCCACCGCCCGGCGCAGCGCGCCGGGCAGGGCGACGCGGTCGCGGTTGAGCCAGATCAGCGCGGCCGAGGCGAGCCACACGCCGCACGCCATCCCGAACAGCAGGCCGCCGTCGCGGGTGCCGTCGGCGTTGAGCACCGACACGCCCAGCGGCGTGAACAGGTGGAACAGGATCGCGCCGGAGATCACGCCCATGGAGAGAAGCGCGGCGTAGGGGCGCAGCGACCGGAAGCGGGCCGAGAGGCTGGCGAGGAGGGCGGCGCTCGCCACGAGCTCGGCCGAGCCGATCACGTATTGCGAGAAGATGCCGTTAGGCGCGAACAGGCCGGGCAAGCCCAGGCCTCCCGCCCACTCGTCGAGCGTGCCGAAGATGTAGACGGTCTCGGGCGAGTTCGTGAACTTGAAGAAGAGCGACTGGACGAACACGAACGCGACGTAGAGTACGAGGACGATCTGGATGCGGCGGTGGGACGTGCTCATCGCAGTCACTCCTTCAAGGGGTCGGGGATCGGCTGCGGCTCAGCCGAGGACCTTGGGCCAGTTGGCGTCGCCGGCGCGGATGAAGCCGGGGATGTTCTTCGACCACTTGGCGCCGATCTCCTGGTTGTAGTTCAGGTAGAGCTTGCCGCCGACGACCTTCCAGACGGTCGGGTCGCCCGAGGCGGTGTAGCCCTGGCTGACCGCCCAGGCGCAGTAGCCGCCGTATTGCGGGGCGTAGCGGCCCGGGTTGGCGCGGAACTTGGCGAGGTTGGCCGCGCTGGCGAAGCGCCATTCCGCGCCGTTGTAGGTGGTGCGGAACTCGGTCGAGCCCTTCACCGGCTTGCCCTGCGTGAAGTAGGCGACGGTGTCGTAGCCGGAGACCGCGGTGTTGCTGAACGTGCCGGTGTAGACGGGCGCGTCCTTGGCGAAGGCGGGCGCCGGGACGGCGACGGTTGCGAGGCCGAGGCCCAGCGCGGCGATGAGGGTCTTGAGCTTCATGGTCGTGTTCCTTGCGTGTCGGGACGGGACGATCGGGGGTGACCGCTTCCGTGCCCTTCAACTGGCCGAGCGGGTCGTCGCGGTGAAATGCCGAGGTCCTATGCTTTCCATGCGCGGCCCGCATCGCGGGCTCCGGTCCATCGCTGGCGCGCATGGAACCCATGCACGCCCGGGTCCTTCACACGCCCGGCCCGCCCCGCCACAATGGCGTCCATGGAAACGATCGCTGCCCCCGCCGCGCCCGCCTTCGACTGGAACGCGCTCTTCGACGGCTTCGTCGGCCGGCTACGCCAGAGCGGCGCGGGCCTTGACGCGCCCAAGCTCTACGACCGGTTCGAGCCGTTCGCACTGCCGGACTCGCGTGGCCGCTACGTCGATATCGCCGATCGCCTGGCCGAAGGGCCGGTGGTGCTCAGCTTCATGCGCGGCGGCTTCTGCCCCTACTGCCGCGGCGAGCTGCAAGCCTGGCACGAGGCGATCCCGCGGCTGGAGGCAGTGGGCGGGCACTTCGTCGCGGTCAGCGGCGAGATTGGCGGGCGAGCGGAGGAGACGCGCTGCGGGTTGGCGCCGAACGCGGAGATGCTCTGCGACGTCGACCACGGGCTGGCGCTCTCGCTCGGCCTCGCACACCCAATGGGCGCGGAGTTGCACGCGAGCTACCGGGCGCACGGTCTCGACCTTGCCGACATCTACGGCGACTCCGGCATGCTGCTCCCCATTCCCGCTTCCTTCGTGATCGATAGTGGCGGGATCGTGCGCTACGCCTTCGTCGAGCCCGACTTCCGCGTGCGCCCGGACCCGGCGGTGGTGATTGCTGTCGTGGAGGCATGCGGCCCAGTAAACGTACCTTTCTGATAGATAAGCCTGCGCGTTAGCGTCTTGGCGAGCGAATGGGCTGATGGCGGCACATGCGGGAGAAGTAACTTCGCGTGCGACGGCGTCGGGGCTGGTCTGCAACAATCCAGGGTTGCCCTGATCCCTCTCGGGCGGGGTAAATGGCAGGCGAATAGCGCTCGCCGAGCCCCGGCGAGCGTTTCTCGCACGAGCGAATGAAGGCGGCGGCGTACCAACGCTCATGGAGCGGTTCGCCACGACGGAGGACGCCGATGGTGGAGCCAAGCGTTGTAGGGCTATGGCCTTTGGCGCAATCGCCGCTGCCCGGCGAACTCCTCTCGTCCTGGTTCGCGCGCAATGCGCTGGCACACGGCATGAAGCCCTTCTCGCTCGCGACAAGCCTCTGGGGACCACGCCCTGCCGTGATGGGTCGGGACATGGACAAGCAGGCACCCGACCCGATCGTTGCCGATCTGGCGCACGCGACGGGCACCAGTCTGCGGCGAGCCAGCGAAACTGGACTGCCGGCCTATGACGGCATGTTGGTTGTGTCCTATTTCGCGCGGAGCCAGACGCAGTGGATCCTGCCGATCGGACTGCGCGACCGCGATCGGCGCGGTTTCGGCCAGCAGTTCTGTCCGGCGTGTCTCGGCACGGATCAGAAGCCGTACTTCCGCCGAAAGTGGCGGCTCGCCGTGTCGGGCGCCTGCCTGCAGCACGGGATCGAACTGCTCGATCGGTGTCCCGAATGCCTGCGTGCGGTCCTGCCGCTCAGATCGTCTGGCCCGTCATCATGCTGGCGGTGTCGGTCCGATCTTGCCCGCGCCGAGTCTCCTCCGGCGAGTTCGCACCTCCTATCGTTCCAGGCACGAGCCGAGAACGCACTGGCCCAGGGCTGGGTCGATCTCCACCGGACCGCGTTCTCCTACTCGCATCTGTATTTCGCGCTGGTCCGTCAGGTCGCAAAGACCCTGGCTACCGGCCCGAGATCGATGCGAATGCGCGAGGTCGCAGCCTCTACCTGGGGCGGCGATCCGGTGCTGCCGACGGCCAAGCGGAATCGCCGTGACGTCGAGCTGCTACCCGTCTCCGATCGTGCTCCGCTCCTCGATCTGACCGAGCGCCTGCTCACGGAGTGGCCGCTCCGCTTTGTCGAGACCTGCAAGAAGGCCGGGGTCTGGCAGTCATGGGCGCTCGCGGATGCGATCGATCCGCCCCACGCGTACCTCCAGGTGGTGGAGACGCATCTGCGGCGGCCCAAGTATCTCCCCAACCCGGACGAGGTCGCGGCCGCGGTCGCATACCTGCGCCGCACGCACGAGCGGCCGTCACGCGAGGCGCTCAAGAAGCTGCTCGGACACACCAAGCTCGGACAAGCGCACCTGCCTCCGCTCGCGCCCGAACGTACCGGTCGCATGCCGATGACGACAGGCCGGGATCATGGTACGCTCCCGTCAGAGGTGCCCGATGCCAGACGAGGTTCGCGGAACGAGCGCAGGAGTGGAGCTGCCGGCCGGTCCGCGGACGCCGGCCGAAGAGGAACGCTGGCGTGTCGCCTATGATCGCGAGCGCCGTGTCCGACGCATACTGATTGACGAGAAAGGGCCGGGTCGGAGCCGCCATTCCGCCGCCGTCGCGGAAAGCAAGGCCAATGGGTACAGCTGGCGGACGCTGACCGACTGGTGCGGTCGGTACACGAGCGACGGACTCGTCGGTCTCCTGCCCAGGCCCAAGCCGACGACGAGGCGCGGACGCCTGCCGGATCATATCGAGACGGCGATCGAGGAGGCGATCGACATCGCCTACCTGACACCCGAGCGCGGGCGCATCACCGCCGTCGATCGCGTCTTCAGCACCAAGGTCGCGCAGGAAGATCTGGTCGACATCCGCACGATCAAGAAGCGCATCAGGCGGAGGGACCCGGAAGCGGTGACGGTCGCGAGGGAGGGCGCGAAGGCGGCCAGGGAGCGCTTCGCCCCGCATGGCGGCGGGTTCCTGCCCGCCTCGCGCCCGCTCGAGTTCTCGCAGACGGATCACAGCATCCTCGACCTGGAAGTGGTACACCCATTGAGCCGAGGGGTCATGGGCAGGCCGACCCTTTCCATCGTCATAGACATCTTCACGCGTGTGATCCTCGCGGTAATGCTTTCGATGCGGAAGCCGAGCAGCCTCCTGACGGCGCAGGTTATGACGCGGGCGATCAATCCGAAGGCGAGATGGCTCGCAGGTCTCGGCCTCGACTGGATCGATTGGCCGTTCGCCGGCCCAATGCGCCGCATCCATACCGACCACGGCCGGGACCTTACGGCCAACCCGTTCGAGCATGGCTGCGATCTGCTGGGCATCGAACATCCCACCCGCCGCATCGGCGTTCCGGACGACGGCGGACATGTCGAGCGCATGATCCGCACTGTCCAGGCCGAGATGGCGGAGTTGCCGGGGAAGACCTTCTCGAACGTGCTCATGAAAGCGGGCTACGACAGCGAGGGACGCGCCTGCCTGTCCCTTGAGGAGGCGGAGAAGGTGATCGCGATCGAGCTCTATCGGTATCACCACACGGTGCACAGCTCGACCGGCTACTCGCCCATGGAGATGTGGCTTGCAAACCAGGCATACCAGGCGCCGCGCCGGTTCGAGCCCGATCAGGTCCGTTGCGCCTTCCTGCCATTCATCACTCGCAAGAACATTCAGCAGTACGGGCTTCAGGAGAACTATCGGCGCTACAACTCGCCCGAGGTGACCTGCTGGATCGGCCGCAGGCATCCCCAAGGCGGCGAGTTCATCTTCGCCTACGACGAGCGCGAGGAGGGCTGGATGCAGTTCTTTGACCCGAGCACCGAGCGGTACTTCCCGGTCCCGTGCACCGCCCGGCTCCTCACGGAGGACGCGGTCGCGAACCTCAATCGCGTCAAGCGGGAGAACAAGGGGCGCCGGACCCCCCATGCTGTCAACGTGAAGGCCGAGATCGAAAAGCAGAAGGTCGTGAGTAGTGCGCGTGCCGCGGCCAAGAAGGCGCTTCGCGCCGAGCAGGCCGGCGTGATCCCGACCGACATGGTCGTGGAGCGACCTTCGCATGGGCCGCCCGAGCAGCCCAGCACGAAACCTGTCGTCGGCGAGGTCGCTCCGGCGGCTCCGGCCAACGTTCGGGGTCGCCCGTTCGCCGATCCGGACAACGTCGTGCCCTTCCCGCTCAGCCACATCAAGTCGCGCTGGGCGCGATGACGGCCTACCCGCACCTGAGCCCCGAGGCCGCGTCGTGGATGAAACGGGACGACGAGACGCGCGCCCAGTCGATCGTCGACTCGCGCCCGACCTGGTTCGTGGAGTATCCGGGTCTGGCTCCGATCAAGCGCACGGTAATGCGCACGCTCAGGGCCAAACCGTCCACGCGTGGTCGCCACATACTGCTGTACGGCCATTCGCATGCGGGCAAGTCGCAGCTCATCAGGAACTGCGTGACCCAGTTCAGGGCCGAGCGCGGCATCGGTGCCACCTCGACCGTTCTGCCACTCGAGTGCACGTCCAAGATGGACGAGATGAAGTTCTACGAGCAACTGATCAACAAGACCGGGGCGCCGTCACTCAGAGCCACCGCAGTGGCCCCGAAACGGACACAGGGCCTTACCGTTCTCCAGAACCTGTCCGTGTGCGTGGTCGTGCTCGACGAGCTGAACACGCTCACCCTGACCTCCTATTTGCGCCAGAAGGAGTTCCTGGCGTTCATGAAGTATCTCACGAACAGCGAGGAGCATCGGATCACCTTCATCTGCGCCGGGACGCACGCGGCGAGGAGCGCTCTCTATGCCGACCGGGAGATGAGCACCCGGTTCCGCGAGGTGCATGTCGGCCCGGTCGAAAACGGCGACGATTTCCAGGGCGTTCTGGCTGCACTGGAGCGGGACATCCCGCTCGCGCGTGCGTCGAACCTGAAGCACCCGAGCCTGGCCGGTCTCCTCAACGAGATGTCGGAAGGGTTGGTCGGTGAGGTCGCGCAGCTACTCGAGGACGCGGCGTTGAGGGCGATCGATGATGGTGACGAGCAGGTAACGCAGGACGTCCTCGCGCGGTTGGACTGGACGCTGCCCTCGCAAAGACGGGCGGACACGTCGCACGGTTCTTGAGCCGGTTCTGCTGGTTCACGTGAGACTTGAGTGACTTGGTCGGAGGGTTGGCCGCGATCAGGCATGCTTTGCAGCGCTTAAATGTTCATTCGAAAGCGGTCCGAGCGTCTTACGACTGCAAACCGGCCGGATCGCTTGCAGAGCTTACGGGCTAAGTCGCTGATACCACCTGCGCCGTTTTGCAGTGGCTAGATGCGGCTTACAGCGGTGGCCGGGAGTTCTTCTAGCCTGGGCACGATGAAGGAGCCGGACCGATCTGCAACCGATATCGGCTGAGCGCCAAACAGGCCGCGGTGATGCGGGCGGTCGGTTTCGAGCCGCCTTATCCCGAGGACGAGACCTACCCGGTGCCGCGCGAGATCTTCCCGACGGGCAAGAAGACAGCGCGCTACGGACTGGTCGTCAGGCGGGCAGGGGAGGGTAACCGCCCGCTTGAGCCGATCGCGATGGAATGGGGCTTCCCGACCAAGGTAGCGAGCAAGCGCGACCCGGCGGTCAAGCTGGACAAGTTCGTCACCAATGCGCGGTATCTCTCATCGTCGATGTGGAAGCCGTCGATCGCCAATCCCGATCGGCGCTGCCTGGTCCCGTTCACGCACTTCGCCGAGCCGCATCCCGAGGGCGGGAAGGGCGACGATGGCAAACCCCGCCAGATGTGGTTTTCGCTGCCCGACCAGCCCATCGCCTTCTTCGCCGGTCTGTGGCGGCCGACCGAGCGCGGCGATGCCTATGCCTTCTGCACCACCTCTCCCAACGCCACCGTCGATCCCTGGCATCCCAAGGCCATGCCGGCGATCCTTCACCCTCGCGATTTCACGGCATGGCTCGACGGCAGCTATGAAGACGCCCTGAAGCTCGTCCGCCCCTACGAGGGCGAGATGAGCGCGCAGGAGGCAACTCCCGATGGCGGCGCGACGTGAACCGGGCTAAGGCCGGTCCAATCATTCACCACCGGGACGTGTTCATGACGACGACATCCGATCTGGCCGAACAGATCTCCAATGCCCATGGCCTCGCAAAGGCGGACGCCAGGAAGGTCATCGATGCGATCCTTGCGAACATCACCGCGGCTGTCGCGACTGGCGAGGAAGTCAGCCTCAACGGGTTCGGCAAGTTCAAGCTGAAGGACACCCCAGAGCGCCAGGGGCGCAACCCGTCGACAGGCGAGGCGATCACGATCGCGGCGTCGCGAAAGCTGACGTTCGTGCCCGCCAAGGCGGTCCGCGATCGGATGAACGGTAAATGATAAAGGGGCCAGCGTTTGAGAAGGCTGGCCTAAACTGAGGGGACTTCATGGCCGATACCGCAGCCGACTACCGCGCGAGGGCAGCGGCCGATCTTGCCGAGGCGCAGCAGCTCGTTCTCCCCCATGCTCGGGACCGTATGCTGCATTCGGCCGATCGCTGGTCGAAGATGGCTGATGCGGCCGATCGCCGTGTCCGGTAAGGAAAGCACGACGGTCGCGCTCGACGTGGCTAACTGGTCAGCGGTCCAGGCAATGGTCGAGCGTCTCGACGACAGGGCTGTGATAGCGATCTACGAGCTGGCCGAAGGCGCTGGTCCGGTCGCGGACCTCGCGGCCGCACAGATGGAAAAACGCAACCTCGACTATTGAGCCAAGTTAAGAGTTCGGCCGCTGGTTAAGCCGCTGTTGCCGACCCGGCACAAGCCACGTTCCTGTTGTTGCCGCCAGTTAGAAAAGACACATCCTCCGCCAGATAGAAATGACACTCGTGGTGGCAGCGGGGGCAGCGTGGAGCCCCCCAAGCAGCGCAGCGCTGCCCCCGCTGAGGCGGTGACCTATCGAGTGTTTGCGTCCTTGGACCCGCTGCGGCAGCAGCGGGCTCGGACACTCAGACATTTTGTCCGAAGATTGCGGTTGGTCGATGTTCCTCTAGGTTGCAGTGTTCGTCCCGCGGCCTATACCGCATCGTGCGAGCGACATTGCTCCGCCGCCGGGCCGAGCATGGTACCGATGCCTAAAACGCGTGCGCTGGAACCGGCCAGCCTCGCCTGTAGCTACAAGGACGGCACGCTTTGCGTGATATCCTTTTTGAGATTTGCCTCTTCAGGAGAAAAGCCCGAGTACGCCTAGCTTGTCCTTTGACGCGAAGCCGCGTCGAACATCTTCCGGCAACTGGTGCCACGCGTCACTGACGTAATCAGCTCCTGATATTACCTGCTCCGAAAAGGAGCTGCCGCGTGCTTCCATGTGCGCAACATGAGAGAACAAAGCTTGCGCAGCGTCAGGAGACATAAAGCCTTTCATGACAAAGGTCTTCGACACACCCTGTTTATGCGTGACGTCAACGACCTGTTCAAAAAAGATCTTTTCTTTTGGTGTGTCTATCCAAGTTGGTTTACGAATATGCCCTGCCTGCGTGTCCCGTTGTGCCCCACGCTCGTTTGCAAAGTGCATCCTAGCCTTTGCCTTTCCGACCGCATTCATCCATATTAATGCGATCACGACGAGGGCGATTACCAAAAGTACCGCCAAAATTACCCTCCTATTTAGCCTGTCAGCGCGAGCCGCCGCCAGGTTAGCCAGTAAAGCTCGCCCTTTGCACAGCTAAAGTGGCTGACGATTTCAAGCTCCGCAAGCTTGCGATAGCGCCATGTCCGCCACCGGCTAACGGACCTACTAGCCAAGTCCACGTTCTACCAACTCTTCGTTGGACGGCCGAGGGCCTGCAGCTTCAAGCCGAATTGCGACCACGCCTTATGGCAGCGGGGGCAGCGTGGAGCCCCTCAACCAGCGCAGCGCGGCTGCCTCTGAGACGTAGGGAGCTGAACGCCGAGCAGGAACGTCTCGATGATAGTTTGTAGATAGGTTCATCGAGCGCTATCGGACGTGAGTTGGAGCTAGCATGAGTATATTGAAGTTGAGCTCGTTCAATGGCGAACTCGAAGGTCGTCCAGATACTCCGAAGCGGGCGCAACGCCTGTAAGTATTAAGTGCTCCCGTGCTCGAGTGCAGGCGACGTAGAGCAGCCGGCGTTCGGTCTCGTAGATCTCGTCCAGCTCCGCCTCGTCGGCGGCGTCGGCGACGCGGTCGTCCAGCGGTAGAATGCCTTGGTCGCAGGCCATCACCACTACCGCGCGGAATTCCAGCCCCTTGGCCAAGTGCATGGGCGCGGTGGTGATCACGTCGGCGTCGGTGACGCACGCCAACGCCTCGCGCGCGCGCGCGACCAAGTCCGGCGTGCGAACAAAGATGCCGATCTCGGCGGGCGTTATGCCCTCTGCCAGCCAGCCGGAAACGGTCTTGGCAACCGTTGTCGCCTCTTCCTCCGCCGTGCTGACCGTAATCACTAGAGGCGCCGGTCCGTCGAACACGGATACAATACCAAGCCGCTCGTCCTCGACGCCGTCGACGTCGCGCAGCACGGAAGGTAGCAGGTGGTCGGCTGCACGCCGGATCTGCTGCGACGTGCGGTAACAAACTTTCAGCACGTGGGAGCGGCCGCGCACGTCGACGCCCAGCTGCGCCCAGGAGAAGGGATGTTGAAAGATGCGCTGGCCCATGTCGCCGGCCAGAAACAGCGCGTCCGTGCCGGCGGGCGCCAGCGCCGCAAAGAAGCGCAGTTCGGCGGGGGCGAGGTCCTGCGCCTCATCGAGGATGACGTGGTCGAAGGGCTTGTGCGGCTTGCCTGCGAGCCGATCGGCGAGTTTGTTGAAGACCTGAGCCCAAGTCGTGAAGCGCTCGGCTGCCAGCGCTTCGCGCACGCTGGCGAACACCGGCCACAGCCGCTCGCGCTGGTTGGGTCCAAGCCGGCTCTTGCGCCCCATCCGCTGGACTGTCGCATAGGCGTTGGCCGAGGTGATGCCCCAGGCGTCGATGACGTTGGTCCATTCGGACAGCAGGAACCGGTCCGAAAACCCCTTCAGCTGGACCGCCTTTGCCGAGTGCGCGAGCCGTTCGCGCAGGATAGTACTCGTTGCGATGCGTGGGCGAACGCCGTGTTCAAGCTGGTATAACTGCTCCGCGATACCTTGGAAGGAAGCGGTGGTGATCCTCGGCACCACGCCGCCCGTCTCGGGTGCGAGTACCAGCAGCTTCTTCGCCATCGCGCCGGCCAGCGGCTGCGAGAAGCTGGCGAGCAGTATGCGAGCATCCGGGTTCCCGCGGGCAAGTCGCACGGCGCGGTGAATCGCAACGATCGTCTTGCCAGTACCGGCGGAACCGGCGACCCGCGCCGGCCCGGCGAAAGTGCGGTCGGTCAGCTCGCGCTGGGAGGGGTGGAGGAAAACGCCCCACTTCTCCCAAGGAAACGCCAGCGCCTGCTCCAGCTCCTCCTGGTCGGCAATCGGACGTATACGCCGCAGTGCGTCAGGGTGGGCGAACGGATCGGCCGCAGGAGCCGTGACCGGTGCGGGCAGCCGACCTGTCGCTGCAAATTCCAGCAGCGCCTCGCTCGCCTCGACGGGAAGGTGCTCGGCGAGGACAAAGAAGCTATCCTCGGTCGCGGCACGCACGTCAGTGAGCCAGTCCGCAGGGAGACCCACCGACAGCAGCGCATCGTCGTCGAGCGCTGCGAACAGCTTCGGTTGCTGCACAGCTGGCATCGTCGCGGCGGGCATGACAAGCTCGAGCTGCGCAGGCGGAGCGACCTCCTCGACCCGCTCGCGAACCTCGACAATTTGGAGGGCGCCGGTGCGGGGATGCGCCTCGATGCGCCGGCGCTCGGCCCAGGCGTAGGCGTTATCGTGATGGTCGACATAGGCGACCAGCATCGACTCGCCAGTTTTATGGACAATCAGCCGGACGTCGCGGTTGACGCGGGCCGACCAGAAGTTTGGGTCCTTGCTCTTGTCGATGCGGTGCAGCTGCAGCCCGTTGCCGGTCCGATCCATCTGCAGGTCGAACACGCTGGCCTTCACCGCCTTCTGATCGATGGCCGACAGGCGGTTGAAGGCGGCCGTGAAAGTGTCGGCGATCAGGAAGTTCATGCCATGTCCTCGGAGACCTTGACCTCGGCTCGCCCGGCGGCCGAGCGTCTGGGCAGCTTCTGCGCCGCCTCAAGCTGTCGCTCCGCTTCTACCAGCTGCCGCGCCAAGTCCTTCAGTCGCGTGCGGGTCTTGATGATGTCCGCCATGACGGCATCGACGCGCTTCTTTGACCGGGTGACCTGTTCGGGTATGGTAAGACCGGCGTTGACGCTGCCAGTCTTCATCGGAGCCATGGAGGGCTTTGGCTTCTTTGGCCTCCCCGCGTTTGCCTTGCTCTTGCCCTTGCTGGCCGGCTGCATCGTCACCGATCCGCGGCCAGAGAACGCTCCCGCGCCCCAGCCGACCAAACTCGATCCCCCGTGGTATCCCCCTTTGCCCACCTACAAACCTCACATCATAAGAGTGTTCATCAAAATGGCGTTTCGATGATCAACGGGCCGAGCGGCACAAACGCCTTAGCTATTTTGCCCTTGTTGCCATGCTTGGTGAGCGACGAAAGCGGGACTGCGATCTCTAGCTTCTGCAGATCGCTCACGAGGTAGAAACTTTGCCATGCACCGTCGTGCTCGGTCGTCGGCGGCCGGTGCTGAGCCCACGCCTTCTTCGCTCGTCCAGCGATTGCACCGTCATACCCGGCGAAGCGGCCGCGGTAGGTTGCGGAAGCCGGCCCGGCCTTCGACGTCTCCGACGCATAGAAGAGAATGTCGGCCGGATGATCGGCGTCGACAGCTAGCCGGAACTTACTCAGGACCATGCCACTGTCAGTGCCGAACGCGACAAAGCCGGTCTCGGCGCAGCGCTTAAGCCCACTTTCAAGATGTTGCTGTGGCACGGGCGTCAGCAAAGCCACGTCTGCCGTCGGATCGACCATGTCTCTTCTTACACCCCTAGCACCTTCATCACTTCGTCGCCGAAGTGGTTGATGACCTTCACCGCCACCTTGCGGCCGCCGGTCGGGCGGTCGAAGGGGCGCGAGGTGTCCGAATACAGCGTGGCCCACGCATCCTCGTCGATCTCGGCCTGGAGGGCGGTCTTTAGGCTCTTGTAAGGGTCGTTGGCGCCCAAAAAGTAGGCGTGGCGGACGAAAAAGCTTTCTTCGTCATAGTCGGTGTCGATGAACCAGGCGGCGATGCCCTTGGTGTCGCTAGAGCGGATGTCGCCGGTGTTGGGATCGAACACGTCAACCCCGTTCACCTTCACGCGGATGCAGGGGCCGCCATCGTCCAGCACCTCGACGTCGGGCTCCCCGAAGACAACGAACATGTTGCCGCGGCCGGTGTTCTTCAGCTCGTCCGACATATGCATGTCGGGATTGATGCGCGCCTTTAGGATGGTGAGGCTGCCGAGCTTGTCGAGCTCGGACGAATGCGCATCAAAGTTGAAGGCGCAGGCGATCAGCAGGTCGAAGCGCGCGTCGACCGCCTCTCGCGCGGCCGCGACCAGATCCTGCCGGCCGACGGTACCATATTCAGGCCCGATCAGGATTGCGGCGCGGCGCTCGGGTCCGTTCTCACCCTCAATGAAAGTGGCGCTGGCGCCGATGAAGTCGCCAGGCCAAGGGGCAATACTTTCGAAGGTGATGCGGTCGCCTTTAGCCTGCTGCTTCACGCCCTCCGCCTTGAGATAGTCGATCACGATGGCAGCGAAGTCCTGACCTGCGAGGTCGGCGTCGGCAGCGGAACGCGCGCCGTCGGCGGCGTCAATGGTCTCGATCAGTTCGTCCTCGCTGGCGGGTAGGACGCGGTGCGGGGACAGGCTTTCGACCGTGAACGGCCCGGCTACGCGGACGCGGGCGGGATCAGTGTACGGCTTGTCGTAGAGGTATTCGACGTCGGCGCGCGCGGCTATGCTGGCGTCAATTTCGCGCTGGCGTGCGATGCGCGCTTCCCACCATTTCTCAAGCGGTTCGGCGGCAGCGGTCGGCGATGTGGCGGGCAGCTCGCGCGGTATCTGCCACTCCGCCCATGACTCGCCCGAAGTGACGTTGAGATTGACGCGCAGTGGTTCGAGCACCCCCTGCCACTTCTCCCAGATGTCGTCGATCAGCGGATTATTGGCGATCGACTTGAGCGTGATGTGCGGCACGCGCTCATAGACGAAGCCTTGGCGAATATCGTCGTGCACCGGCGTTTCCGGCGGCAGCGTATGGGTGAGCGCGGCTTCCTTGACCCGGCCCTCGCGGCTGTCGGCGAGCAGATACCAGGGATAGCGCGCCGCCATTAGCCGCGTGCGGGCGAGCGCCAGCGCGACCCGACTTGTGTCCATCGTGATCCAGCGCCGGCCCCATTGCTCGGCGACATAGGCGGTCGTGCCCGAGCCGCAGGTAGGATCAAGCACAAGATCACCTGGATCGGTGGCCATCAGGATGCAGCGCTGAATAACCTTCGCGGACGTCTGCACGATGTAAACCTTGGCGTCAGTGAAACTACCAGTCCCGGTATCTGTCCAAATATTGCTCCGGGGAACAACTGGGTAATCGTCAAAGAAGCGAACAAAGCCAATCGAGGATGCTCTGGCTTCGACACGGTTGGCGCGCACGAGCCGATCAAGACCTGTTCGTGGTGTCGCCCACTGGCGAACGCCTGACTTGAACACGCGATCTCGGAATTTGTAGTCGTAAAGGGTCGTCGATGCGTTGGTCTGAGATGTTAAAGGCTTGACTGCGTAGATGCGTCCTTCGCCGGTACCTACACGGGCGGCGTTGTGGCGATATCCAGCGTCATCCTGTACAAACTTATACTCGAACGCAAAATTAGAGAAGTTCTTCTCCTCGAATTGGGGGCGATACTTGAGGGCGTCCGCGCGTCGCGCATACCAAAGAACGTAGTCTGCTACATTGTCCAAGTAGCGCATGCTGGCGCCAGAGGTTTTCTCAACGACGATCTCGGCTATGGCATTATCAGCGCCGAAAACCTCGTCCATCAGAGCGCGCACGCGATGAACATTCTCGTCGCCGATCTGCACGAAGACCGACCCGCTTTCTGTCAGAAGGTCGCGCATCGCGGTCAGGCGGTCGCGCAGGTAGGTCAGGTAGCTGTGAATGCCGTCCTTCCAGGTGTCGCGGAACGCCTTCACTTGTTCGGGTTCGCGGCTTATATCGGTTTGCTTGCCGTCCTTCACGTCGCGCGACTGGGTGCTGACCTGCCAGTTCGAGTTGAATTTGATGCCGTAGGGCGGGTCGAAATAGATGCACTGCACCTTGCCCTTCAGGCTCTCGCGCTCGGACAAGCTGGCCATCACCTGCAGGCTGTCGCCCAGGATCATGCGGTTCGACCAGTGCTGGTCGTGCTGGTAGAATTCGGCGCGCTGGTGGGGCTCGATGCCATTGAAGTCGGCGAACAGGTCGGGCGCGTCGGTGGTTTTCTCACGCGCCTGCGCTGTCCGGCGCTTCAAGTCGTCGATGATTGCCTTGGGGTGGATCTTCTCCTGGATATAGAGCGGCGGCACGTTGACGACGAGGTCGGACCAGTCCTGCCGGTCCTTGCCGCGCCAGACGAGCTGCGCGTCGGACAGCGTCAGCGTGCCGGACTTGGCCAGCTCGGCCTGCTGCGCCTCGGTGATCGTGATCCGCGCCCCGTTCCAGATGATTTCGGGCACGCTGACTTCCTCTTCGGTTCGTGTCTCGCCCTCGGCCAGTGGCCGGGCGCGGGGATAGTGCTTGGGCGGCAGCGGGTGCGTGTCCTCCTCGCGCAGGAAGAAGGACTGCAGTTCCGCCGTCGGGATGTTGCGCCGCGACGCATCGCCGTGGCGCAGCGCGTCGACCTGCTTGGGGGTGCCGGGTTTACGCGCCATCAGTCCCGCTCCACTGGAGCCTGGAAATGGCGTATATCGTGCAGCTTCAGCAAGGCCGCGATACGCCCTGGCAGCTTTGCTTCTGTCACCAGCCATGCCTCGACGGTGGGTTCGTCCCGCACGTCCATAGCCTGCCGCACAGCGCGATATTTCACGCACTGGAAGACACCACGCCGCAGGTCGGCTTCATTAGAGATGCGAGACTTGACCTCGATGACGATGGTGCGGTCAGGGCATTTGTAGACTACGTCCACCCGATCGCCGGAGTCCAAATCAACCTCGGTCTTGGCGGTGACATCGTGAAACGATCGGTGCAGGGCGGCGGGATTGTCTCGCACCCAAAGTCGAAGCGCTTCATGGAAGGGACCTTCTCCGCCGGGTCCGTAATTCCGTCCGGTCTTGATGCCGTCGCGCTCGGTCCCATCTTGCCGCTTATCACGGCTCCGTTCAATCTGATCGGGCGTGAGCGGCTCGCCGAACACCCGCTCAAACAATTGTGCCCACTCGGCTTCAGTGACTTGATAGACCTCATCGGCAGCACGATTGAAATAGCGCTGCCACAATTTCGGATGCGCGGTTTTAGCATCATCGCGGTTCAGGCGCATTTCACCAAACCGTTGCGCCATGAATGATCCCGCGCCCTTACTAGGCTGGCCATCGTCTTGATTGACGACGAGCACGTTGATGAGCGGCGCGGTTGGCTCGACCTCTTGGATAAGGTTCATGAGTTCACCAGCCACGAAGCCGATCCTTGTGGTGAACACCGTCGAGAAGCCGGCTTCGCTTTCCAAGCGGTGCTTCAACTCACCATAGGTCATCGTCGAACCATCAAGGGCCACGGGGATGAGCCAGCGTAGTGCCGGTGCAAGGCCGTGATCCGCAAGGTTCTGATTGGTCGCTGAATAGGGTTTTCTGTCTGGCATCACGTCTGGTTCCCGCCAAGTCGGGCAAAGGCCGTATGGTAGGCAGTGGTGCGATCATCCAGCCAGTCAGCCAGGCGGTCCCATTGTGCCGGATCGTGCGAGTCCGCCTTTAGCGATTGCGAGAGAAAGCTGTCGTCCCCGCCAGCCCGCGCGCCCAGCTCATCCGCGAGTTGCTGGAGGTTAGGCTGGAGCTCGCCTGCCAGCTGCTCCATAGACCGGCCCCGTCGCGGTCGCACGAAGACGCCCACACCGTTCTTGGAAAGGTATTGCACCACCACAGCGTCGGTCCCTGGCAGATCGGCCCAGTGCGAGCTTGCCGCGTCCGGCTTGCCGAAGCGGCGGTGGCGCGCGCACACGTGGGTCCAGAACGCACGCCGATGCTGGCCTAGCTCGGTCAGGTCGCCCTCGATGGCGCGCTTCTTCTCCGAGACCTGCCGATCCCAGTTGTTCGGCCGCTCGATTACCTCGAACAGGGGCGCGTAGGGTGAATCGGCGATGCGGACGACGCGGACGCGCACGGCAAAGAAGGCGAACGGGTCGACTGTGTGCTCGTTCAGCCAACGAATTGCTGACAGGTGCTCGTCGCGGAACGTCGGCGCGACCCACACCATCGTCTGTGCCTCCAGTCCAGCCAAATAGGTCATGATCTGGCCGAGATGGGTGTGATCCGATCCCTCCAGCTGGTTCTCAACCAGCACAACGCTGTCGTCTGCGGCGTTGCGGGCAAGGATATCGGCGCTGAAGGTGCCGACGCGTATCTCGATGCCGGTCAGTTCTAGCGGGATGCCGATGACCTCGGCCAGCCGGTCGAGATTGGCCGCGAGCCACGGCGTGAACCTGTGAGCCTCATGGGCCCAGGCGTCACGCAAGGGCACGTCCGCGAGCGCCGCGAAGACCGGCTCCGTCATGCGGTTACCCCGTCGACCAGCTTCGCGACCAGCCCGGCGAACTCGTTCTCGGTCGTGTAGGGGTCGGTGAACTCGGCGAATGCCCAACGCCCGTATCCGCCGAGCGCGTTGACACCCGGCACCCACATGTCGCGCGCGGTCTGTGCCTTGGCTTTGTCGCTCTCGTCACGCTGGCCTTTCATCTCCAGCACGAGGTTGAGCGGTTCGACGCCTTCCCCGGCATCTAGGCGGACCAGGAAGTCGGGCAGGTAGCGCCGCATGGCACCGCCATCGAGATACGGGATCTCGAAGCCGAGAGCCTGGTTCTTGGCATAGGCGAGCACACGGGAGTGACCCTCCAGCGCCTGCGCCAACGCAATTTCCCAGCTTGAGTCCTTTACTACATGACTGATCTGGGATCGCGGCGGCTGCGCACCCGTCTTCCAGCATTCCTTAGACGTGATGAAGTTGACGTGCCGGGTTGAGCCACTGGGATTGTAGGGGTCGAGGATGGCGACGACGTGCCCGCCACCACCGCGTGTGCAGGCGATGTCAATCTTCTCGGCCGCGCGAGTCAACTGCTCTTGATACAGGATCGCGCCGATCGGCACGCCCTTGGCGACAAGATAACCCTCGTCAATCCATCTACGGGCGAGCCGTTGGATCTGCGGGAACAGGTGCTGCTTGGGAAAACCGTCCTGGTCGCGGAAGTGTGTGTAGAGGAGGTGCTTGGCGAGGTTAAAGCTGATCTCCGACGGGCGCAGGGCGGCCAGCACCTCGGGCGTAATAGTGACGCCGGCGCCAACAATGCCCTCCATCGTGACCGACGTCGGTCCGATGTCCTCGGGCGTGATGACAAGCCGGCTGTCCTCGCTGAACTCTGCGTTAAGCCGCTCGGACGGCAGCTCGCGCCGATAGCCGCTTACTCGCGGGAAGCGGATCTCAAGATCGGCGCGTTCAGCGATCGCATGGACGCGGGTGACAGGCTTAGGCGGCTTTGGATCTACCTTTTGAGGAGATCGGGCGAAGTCGAATGGAATGCCCATGATGTCAGCATATTCGACGTCGAAAAGGCCCTCAGCGTTGAGCTCGTATGACTGCCGGCGCAAGCCACGGCCTACCACCTGCTCACACAGCAGCTGTGTGCCGAAGGCGCGGACGCCCAGGATGTGCGTCACAGTGTTGGTGTCCCAGCCTTCGGTCAGCATGGACACGGACACGACGCACCGGATCTGCTCGCCGAGTCGACCGGGGCGCCCGACGGTGTTCATCACTTCACGCAGCAGGTCGCCCTCATTGATGTCGCCCTTGACCGCGGCCGCACCCTCGCGGGCGGCTAGCTCGCGCTTAAACTGCTCGATCTCGGCCGAGGCAGCTTCCTTGAAGCTCTTGTCGAGTGCCTCGCCAGCCTCGAGCTGACGTGAGTCGATGAGCAAGGTGCGCGGGCGCGGCAGACGCCCGCCATGCTCATCGTAGTTGCGGAAAAGTTCGAGGTGGCCGGCGTGGAAGGCCGCTCGTTCGCCCGCCTCGGCATCGCCACGCTCAAAGCCTGCGATCCATTCGAACACCAGCTTGGAGATGGCGGTGTTCTGGCAGACGACGATGAAAACCGGCGGCACGCCGATACCGACCTTCTGCCAACGGTCGAACTCGCTGGCATAGTGACTGTAAAGCGAGTTCAAGGCCGTCAGCAGCAGCGGGTTGAGATCGAACGGGCTCAACTTGTTCGCACTGGCGGTCGATTTAGGCATCGACTTGCCGATGTGCTTCCAGAGATCGCGGTAAACGACCGTGTCGGTTTGGACGAGGTTGTCAGTAACGGGCACGCGCGGTAGCTTGACGATGCCGCTCTCGATCGCGTCTATCAGGCTGAAGTCCGACACCACCCAAGGGAAAAGCGTTCCCTCCTGATAGCCGGAGCCGCGCAGGAAAAAGGGGGTGGCGGAGAGGTCGTAGACCGCGCGCACGCCGCCGGTGCGCTTGCCCTTCCTAAGCTGACGGTCGAGCGCCTCGATCCCGTTGATCCAGAGCCGGGCGGCCTCCTCATTCTGCTCGGCTTCCTTCTTCTCGTCGCCGGTCAGCGTGCCCTCGGCATCACCACCAACCTTGTGGCGGTAGCAATGGTGCGCCTCGTCGTTGATGACGTTGACGCGCTCGAAGCGCAGCAGCTTGCCGCACGCCCGGTTCAGCATCTGCGCGTCGGTTTCTATTGTTCGGACCGGCTCGGGATCATTGCCCTGGAGGAAGCTGCGGGCCGCCTTCGGCATGGCCAGCGTCTCGCGGTGCTGGAAACTGTGATAGTTGGTAATGACGATCTCGGCCCGCCGGATCTCCGGCAGCATTTCGGGCGGCACGAGCTCGCGTGTGTCGTAGTAGTTGCCCGGTTCGCTCGGCTGTAGAACCCGAAGCCGGTCCTTGATCGTGATGCCGGGCGCGACGATCAGAAAAGCACGCGAAAAATCTTTGGTTTCTTTGCGGCCTGCGTTGATCGCCTGCCAAGCGATCAGCATCGCCATGACAGTCGTCTTGCCGCTACCCGTCGCCATCTTCATGGCAAGCCGGAACAGCGCCGGATTGGCCTCTTCGTTGTCCTTTGCGATCTGATCCAGCAGGCCTCGTGTCGCCGCCCTGCGGGGCGCCACCTCGGTCAGCCAGATCATCGTCTCGACCGCCTCGATCTGGCAGAAGAAGGGGCGGGGTCCGGCCCATTGCTCCTTCGGCCGCCGCCAATGCTCCAGCAGCCGCTGGCTGGCCGGGGTGACGCCCCAATCGGCCGGGTTGGGAACGCCACGCCACGCATCGACGTAGCCGCGAATTTCGTTAATCTTCGCGTTCTCGGTGTAGGTCTCTAAATCGAGTGACGCCTGTGTGGCGGAAGCCTTCTTCCGTGACGCGGGCACCGGCACGATGAACTTGGACGGGCGCCGACCCTTGATCGGCTGCCCTTCAATCGGCTGCCCTGTGTCGTCGAGCCGATGGTAGAGGTACGGCGGCGCGTAGGGCGAGTTGAGAATCGGTCGTTCGTAGAAACTGTTAGCCACCAGCACTCCCCCAAGAAACCGTCATGATCGACCTGGCGACGCTTTGTCAAAGGTGCTCGCTTGCGCGGTGAGATTTCCGCTCTGTCCTATGACAGCGTGCGAACGCTCAAATCGGCTGAAAACTGCGCGCGTCGAACTTCCGGCCCGTCATCAGGTCGCGGTTCGCGTTCGCCTGCCAGAAGCCGAAGGGGTCGTCGTCAGCGCCGAACTGCTGCAGGTGCATCACGCCTTCGACGTCGGCCTCGTCGTACGGTGCGGCCAGACCAGCGACCGTGGAAGGGTCGCCGAGCACCAGATAGGTGAAGCGACGCTCGTCGCCTGATGCTACTACGGCCTTCCCCTCCTCCAGCGACACGACGGCGCCCGGACGCAGTCCGACCCGGAAGATTTCCGGCCCCACTACCTCGTAGTAGGCTGGCCCCGCGACGGGCGGGTGGAGCAGGAGATGCGGGGGCGCCAGAGCGGCGGTGGGAACTTGCACGGCCAGCGACGCCGTGCGGCCGGTCGTGCTCTCTCGATAGACCTGGAGATCGAGCACCTCCTCGCGAGCCATATACGAGGTCGTCTGGAAGCCGATCGAACCGCCCGACGACATGGCAATGCGGCGCAGATCCTCCTCGCTGCGCACGGTGTCCAGGCTGGTGAGGTATGCATAGGCGACGTTGGCGAGTCTGCGGGTGCCCTGCAGGTTCCACTGAGACCCCCAGATTTCCCGACTCTTCTGGATGGCGCGAAAGGCCACGGGGTTCGTGACGTGGAACAGCTGGAGGTCGAAGTCGCCGTCCTGGCGTGGAAAGGCGCGACCGGTGGCGTGCTGCAGCAGCCGGCGAGGTGCAAGGATCCGGCACCGGTAGAGCTGCGCGCCGTCGGCGTAGCGGTGAACTAGTCCGTCCGAACGGATCGCGACCATCAGGCGCGCCGCCCGCGTGGTGCGCGGATCGCCGACGTCCACGTTGAACGTCGCACGATGTACGCCGGGCTCGATGTCGAAGGTCATGGTCGACGGTCCGAAGAAGCTGGGCTGGTAGAAACGCAGTCCGCCCAGCGCGACGAAGACCTGCTGCGGCAGTAGCAGGCTCCCGACCTTGCCATGCCCTAGATACACCTTGATCAGGCCGTCGTAGCTCGCGGAGTCGCCGAGGCGCACATCGTCCGCGGTCCGGACCGGCAGACCGGCGAGCCGCGCATCAAAGGTAATCTTCATCGAGCCGATATAGGGTATAACGCCGCCCAGTTGCGACCACCCGCCTTTCCCGACGTCCGCAATTGAAAACGGATCGGAGATCATGAACGGCAACGTGTGGCCGGCTTCGGACGCTAGCGGGCGTACTCGCCCAGGCCGCGCGCAACCAGCTCCTCATTGGAGAGGCGTGGACCACGCTTGAGCCGTTGATTACCGAGCGTGCGACGGTCCAGCTTTGGGCCGGATGGGGCCGGGCAGGGCGCCTTGAACAGGCCAACAGGCTGTGCGGTGCGCGCCGGCTCGTTGTTGTTCCGTTTAGCGTGGTGCGGCTGAGCCTGCTGGATGGTGCGGGCAAGCGCCAGCGCCGCGTCGAGATGCTTGTTGTCGACCACAGCAGCCTGGTTCACCCGGCGCATCTTGTCGAACATGCGATAGGGCAGGACCGTGCCCTCGTGCTGGATCTCGAGGCGGCCATCGGGGTACTCGCACACGTCCACCTTCTTGCGCGCGAGTGCCTGCGACGCAGGGGAGGGCTCAAGGATGAACAGGGCCTTGTTGTAGTGCAAGGTGAGGGCGCCGGTGACGGTCCGCTGCTCGCGCCAGACCAGCTCCGCTTCCAGGTCTTCGTGGATGGCCAGCGGCCGGTGTAGATCGCGCGGGTCGAACGGTGCCTTGGCGAACCGACGATTGTGCTGCGCCATGTAGGAGGGGAGGAAGGCGTTGGCTTGGTCGATGGTGGAGATGCGCTGTAGCCGCATCGCCTTGACCAGACGGTCCTGCAGCGTCGCAGTGACCCGCTCGACGCGTCCCTTCGCCTGCGGCGAGTTCGCGCAGATTAGCTCGATGTTGAGCCGGTCCAGCGCACGGCCGAGGTGGGTCATGCCGTCGCCCTTCGCCGAGGCCGTGTTGTTGCGGAAGGCGCTGTGCTTGTCGGTGTAGAAGGCGACCGGCTTGCCGTGCCGCTCCAGGTACGTCCGTGTGGCGCGCATGTAGGAGAAGGTGCTCTCGCTCTCTACCATCTCGACGTGCATAAGCTCGCTGGTGGCATCGTCGATGAAGACCAGGAGCGTGCATTGCGGACCGCGGCCCTCGAACCACCAATGCTTGGAGCCGTCGACCTGGACGAGCTCGCCGCGGCAGTCGCGCCGGTAGCGGGGCTGGTACGGGCGAGGGCGCTTGGCCGCACGGTCCTGCCACAGCCCGGCCTCCAGCATGATGCGCCGCAGGGTCTCGCACGACAGGCCGATGCCATGGCGCTCGGCGAGGTACTCGCGCGCCAGCGTCGGTCCGAAGTCGGCGTAATGCTCGCGCACCAGCGTGGCCACCTCGGCGCGGAAAGCGTCGCTGTAGCGTCGGTTGCTCGGACGTCCTCGCTTGCGCGACACCAGGCCGCCCGCGCCGTCCTGTCGAAGGCGACCCAGCAACCGGTACACCTGCCGCCTCGCAAGGCCGAGCAGCTCCATCGCGTCCGCGACCCGGATCTCGCCGCGGTCAAGCCGCATCAGCGTGTCGAACCGGGTGATCTCAGCAGCACTCATCGCCAGCACCGTCATACAATGCGCGTCCTCGTTGCCGAGAACGGCTATGACACCGGCGACCCGCCGATAGCACCGCAGAGTGCCATTTCTATCTAGCGGGATGGTGCCATTTGTACTTAGCGCTTACACCTGTTTTGTTCGATAATATATCTTATGTTAAATCAATGGCTTAGCAGATTTCCGGCATCGTTCTTGCAGAGACTGACGTGGCTTTTTCGCAGCTAAGGCTTGCCAGTCAGTCGCGAGTTAGCCGCGCCGTCGTTCTCGCGCGCGAGCGTGTCGCGGATCTTCGTAAAGATCCTGCAGCGCGCGCAGCCGAAACGCATTCCACCAGCGTTGCCAGCGATGCTCCTCGGCATCGTGGAGCATGTGACATCGCTGGCATAGCGCGGCGAGATTGCGCGGCGCGCTATTGCCAGGATCATGATCCAGATGCGCGCAGGCCAGCACGACATAGGTGATCCGCACGACGTCGAGCGCGAAGAGGTCGCCGACCTTCACCCGTCGCCCCTCTCCCGATCGCCAGCATCGCGCTTCGCTATCCCACCAGCGCCCATCGCCCAGATGCGCGACGTGCCGAAGATGCGGTCGCCGGCAGCGTTCGCAGCGCCCTCCTGCCCGCACGAACCGGATCTGGTCCGACAGCAGCGGCCAGTCGATCGGGTACAGCCAGCGGTTTTCGGGGCGGATCGGCATCCATGACTCTATGAGTCATGCGAAATGAGAACAAAAGGAAAATCTCGTTCCCTTCATGTTCTTATCCAGCATATCATGCGCGCATGTCCGCGTGTGTGATTCCCCTGTCCCAACCGATGCCGATCGCCGATCTGCCGCCAGCGTTTCGCCTGAGGGTGGTGAGCGCGGCCGGCGCTGGCTTCCCCTCGCCTGCCCAGGACTGGGAGGAAACCGCGATCGATCTCGTGGCGCTGCTGCGCCTCGACCGCGCCGCCAGCTTCGTGTTCCGGGTCAGCGGACAGTCCATGATCGACGCTGGAATCTATGATGACGACGTGGTGGTGGTCGATCGCGACGCCACGCCGGTTAGCGGCCGCATCGTCATCGCCGTGGTCGACGGGGGCTTCGTGATCCGCCAGTTGGTCTGGCGCGACGGCAAGCCGGTCCTCGAGGCCCGCAACGCGCGGATGCGCTACGACGCGGTGATCGCGGATGAGAGTGTCGAAGTGTGGGGCGTCGTCCGCGCCTCCGTGCGCAACCTGCAGGGCTGACCGCCATGTGGGCGATCGCTGACGTCTCCAACTTCTATTGCTCGTCGGAGAGGGTATTCGACCCGTCGCTGCGCGATAAACCGCTCATCGTGCTGAGTAACGGGGACGGCTGCGCCATCGCGCGCTCCGAGGAGGCCAAGGCGCTGCACATCAAGATGGGTGCGCCGATGTTCAAGATTCGTGATATCGTCCGCGAGCATGGCATCCAATACCGCAGCAGTTCCTACGAATTGTATGCCGACATGAATCGTCGCTTCAATCAGGTCCTCGCCGAGCACAGTTGCACGGTCGAGGTGTACTCGATCGACGAATCGTTCTTTCGCCTGCCGGTGCTCCCGAACGGCCTGGGCGACGTGGCGGCCGCGCACCGCGTGATCGCGGCCGTCAAGCGTGCGACGGGCCTGCCGATCCGCATCGGGCTTGGCCCGACCCGGACGCTGAGCAAGGTTGCCAACGCCCTCGCCGAGGCGTCGGAGAAGGTCTGGAAGGGCGTGGTCGACCTGCACGACATCGAGCTGCGGCGGCGCCTGTTCGCGCAATGGCCGGTCGAGGAGGTCTGGGGCATCGCGCGAGCGATGACCGAGCGGCTGCGACCGCTCTGCGTCAGGACGACGGCCGATCTTGCCGCCCTCCCCCCGGAGGTCGCGCGCGACGTGGGGACGGTGGTGCTGGAGCGGCTCGTGCGCGAGCTGAACGGCGTCGAATGCACCGATTTCGAGCCGGAGCCGCCCCCGTCCAAGGCGACCGCGGTGACCCGCTGCTTCGGTGAGCCGGTGCGCGAGGTCGCGGCGCTGCGCGAGGCGATGGTGCGCCGCGCGGTCCGCGCGGCCGAGAAGATCCGCGCGCAGGATCTCGCTGCCACCCGCCTGATCGCCTTTGCCCACGGAAGCCGGTTCAAGCCCAACGCGCCGTCCGCCTCGCGCATAGCGCGGCTGTCGCCGGCGACCAATGATCCGCGCGTGATCGGCGGTATGGCGGGCCGCATGGCGGATGTCATGTACGAAACTGGCGGCGTCTACACCAAGTGCGGCGTCATGCTCGAGGGGCTGGAGCCGATGACCGCGCACCAGGCCGACCTGTTCGCGGTGCCCGATCCGCGATCCCCTGCCCTGCTCGCCGCGATCGACGGGCTCAACGGGCGGTTCGGCCGCAACACGATGCGGCTTGCCTCCGAGGGCTTTGGCCAGAAGAGCTACGACACCAAGCGTGCTTTCAAGAGCCCGTCCTGGACCACGCGGATCGATCAGGTGCCGATCGCGCGGTGAGATCAATAGCGATAGCCTGCCTGCCGGCAGGCCGCTGCCAGCTTCATCACTCGCCCATCCTTCGCGCCGTACTGGCGCAACCGTGCGGAATAGCTGTCGCAATAGCTTTTCGCGCGAGCGGACAGTGGCACCCCGTTCGGACCTCGCGCGGTCGCCGCCCCGCCCCGTTCGGCATAGCCACGAGCAGTCGCTGACTGAACCTGGGTGCGCGCTTGCGCGCCCAGATCGACTGCGCCGGGCATGTCCTGCGCGCCGGCAGGGGTCGCGATCGCGAATATCCCGACCGTGAACACAGCAACCAGGCTACGCATTCGATGTTCTCCCTCGAATTTCCGTCAGGCCATCAACGATTTGGCGGCAGCATCGTGCCGGTCGCGGGAGCGATTATGGATACAGGCGGTTGTAGAGGTGATGAACACGTCGACCGTACCTTTCGCGCTCGCGGTCGATGACGTCCCGATCATCCTGATGGACATGACGCTGATCCTGGAGGACGCCGGCTTTCGCTGTCATGAGGCGATGGACGGCGATACCGCGATCGTGCTGCTGGAGGAGCAGGCCGACAACACCATCCTGCTGTTCTCCGATGTCGAGATGCCGGGATCGATCAACGGCTTTGCGCTGGCGCGTCATGTCGCACAGCACTGGCCCTGGATCGAGATCGTGATCGCCAGCGGCAATATCTGTAGGCGCTTGCAATCATAACGGCGCCTGCTCGCAAACAGCCAGATTTTCTGCTCACGCTATCTGCCACTGGCGCGTGGCAACCTGCTCAAATTATCTGCCAGTGTGCTCGCCATTATCCGGCGCTGCTTGCAAACGAGGCGTCGTGCTCACGCTTTCTACCAGTGGGTTCTCCAAACCCGTCGCCGGCAGACGCTTTTGCGAAGCACGTTTTCAGAACAGTTCTGACAAGCGGCGGGCAGCAGAAATGCGGTGCGGTCATGGCCCGCCGGCAAGGTCGTCAGAAAGGAAGGCTTTTGCGAACAGCGGGTGGCGCATAGAGCGGGCACAGATATACGTTTACGACTGAACCAGTCGAAGCGCGCTGGCCGCGACCGTCCCGAATGGGATCAATGGTCGGGATAGGATTCTCTTCATGCCCCAGCCGGTATAAAGGAACCGCCCCGATCGTAGCGGCTGCGTCGTTATCCCGCCTACCCAACCCGTGGGCTCGACCTTCGGCCCAGCCGGGCCCGCCTCAACGTGGCCCGTCGACTGCGATGACCGCGGCGTCGTCTAGCTGGAACCGGCCAAAGTCGTCGTCGCCCCATAACGAACGCTCCAGCCGGCCGACAAGCCGGATCGGCTTCCCGGTCGGCATTGACCCATAAGGCAGCGAGTATTCATGGTTTTGCGTCGAGGGAGCCGATCATAGGCAGGAATACGGCACAACCCGTTTCCTTGCAGGAAAGATCAAGCACCAGGTTCTTCCCCGATCCGTCGTTCCGCCCAGCAAACGTCCACAGAAGGCTGCGGCGCTCGGGATAGTTCGGGTCGGCGACACGGTAGGAAGCTACGCCTGCGGGGCGGCCGTCGAGCGTGAGCTGATCCGCTTTGTAGTTGGTCCCGGAGCTCGCGATCGGCAGCGCCGATCCTCGGCCTGTCACTGTGAACATGCCTTCGTAGCCCGGCCCGCGCAGCAGGAACACCGGATCGTCTACCGGGTCCTTTCCCGCCTTCAGAGTCGCATCTGATGGAATGGCGACCGTGCAGCACGAAGGGATCCCGACCGACTTCCAGCCGGCCGGGACCTCGGGTTGCGGTGCGTTCGGCGAGCAGGACACTAGCAGCAATCCCGCTACCGACCACACCGCGACCCTCATATCACCGCACTCCGTAGGCGTTGCGAAGCGCTGTCGTCTCCGTCGAGCACGGGGTGCGACGCACCACGCCCGCCGGCTGACTATAGTGCATGACGCACGCCGTGTTGTTGGCTTCTGAAGCGCGTCAGCCCTGAGCGCTACGGCTCCCTATTGGGGCGATCGAGCTTCGCCCAAATTGCGGGTGCCCGCAGCTTGGAGAAGGATCTTGCGACCAAGCACCTAGTCGCCCTCTACACCGCTTGTGGCGGTAGAGAGCGCTTTTCCGATCAGCACGTCCGTGAGCGGACGGAACTGACCATACCCGATGTTCAATGGTTTGCCGCTAACGACAATCGACCCCAGGGAGCTGTGCATCCCTCAAATCCACGGTTCACTACCCGCTCTGCTGAGGCCTTGGCGGGCGATTTTACATTGGAGGATCTGGGCTTCATCTTCGTTCCTTCGTCACTACGACGAAGCCCAGATCCTCCTTAAATCACAACCTCAAATCTGTGCCATTGGTGCTGACGGCGGACACGCGACCTTGGTGAGCTTCGAATCCGTGCCCGCGGACTTGAACGCGAACGCGGCCCCGGCTGCCGCGGTGCTGGCGACGGCCGCTCCAACGAGCACCTTCTGCTTCGTGTCCATCAGACTGTCCCTCTCTCAAGGGGCCGCGCGACCGACGTGTTCCTGCTCGTCCTCTCCTCATCACCAGCGGATGCAATCTTGAACGCCAAGATTTGTGCGCGGTGGATCTGGGGAGGCTCGGCGAACAGCGAAGCAGCGCTTCCGGATAGCGCCGTGCCGATTTCGCCCGACAGATGCGTCTCGCGCCCTGCCTCGTCGGCGAAGGTATCGAGGATGCCGAACCGAGTCTTTCCGAGACGCAGAGCGTACCACGACAGGGTGCCAGGCTCCCGCTCCACGGCCGATCGGGCTCCTTGGAGGAAGCGGGCAACCTCTTCCTCCGCACCGTCCCGTGCTTCAAGCGGAACATGCAGGGCCAAGCGCGGCAGGGCGTCCGCCGCCGGCACCTTGAGGGCGAGGATGTCGGCCGGCTCGATCTCCGGCAATCCGTTGAGGATGGTGAAGGTCTTCACGACCAGCGCCCGGCCGACCGTGCCGAACAGATGCTTCAGCCGGCCGGCATTGCCGGGGAAGGTATCGAAGATGGCGAAGTCGGCGGGGCCAAAGCGCAGCGCGTACCAGTGCCGCGTGTCCTGCTCATGCTCGACCGGCTCCAGCGCACCCCGGAGGAATTCAGCGGCATCTTCCTGGTGGGTCGGCCCGGCTTCAATGCCTACGAACAGTGCCTTGTGCATCTTTTCTCTCCTTGTTCCGATGGTAGCGCCTCGAGCTCCACGGAAGGCGTCCTGGGCCTAAATCATGGGAAGTTCGCGCGGCCGGGCGCCGACAGCCCGTTCGGCCAGGGCGACTTCCCCGGCCCGCGCACCCCTGGCGGGCGCGTGCTGGAGGAGATCGCGGCCAGCCACGGCACGACCGCACGCCAAGTGGCGCTTCGCTTCCTGGTGCGTCGGCCATCGCTGTTCGCTATGGTCAACGAGTCCTGACCCTAGGTCTGCCGACATACTTGGTCGCAAGCTGATCGACACCGCCGCTACACGTGCTCCAAAGCGGCGGTGTCGATCGGCATCGATAAGCGTCCTGTTCCCGGTTATTCCGCCAATCAACCGTGCGGGCGCATAACAACCTTGATCACACCTTCTTCCTTGTCGCGGAATTTAGCGTACATTTCTGGCGCGTCTTCAAGACTGGCCGGGTGGGTGATCACGAAGCTGGGGTCGATCGCGCCCGCGACGATTTTTTCCAGCAACGGTCTAGTATAGCGCTGCACGTGGGTTTGGCCGAGCTTGATCGTTAGTCCTTTGTTCATCGCTGCACCGATCGGAAGCTTGTCACCCATCCCGACGTAGACGCCGGGCACGGAGACCGTGCCGCCCTTGCGGCAGCTCATGATCGCCTGCCGCAGGACGTGGACGCGATCAGTGGCGAGCATCATGCTTGCCTTCACCTTGTCCATGACCGCGTTCGCCGCCCCGTGCGCGGCCGCCTCGCAGCCGACAGCATCGATGCAGCTGTCGGGGCCCCGGCCCTTGGTTCGCGCCTGCAGCTCGTCGTAGACATCGGTTTCGGCGAAGTTAATCGTCTCAGCGCCACCGGCCTCCGCCATGGCGAGTCGCTCGGGCACCTCGTCGATCGCGATCACGCGGCCGGCGCCCATCATCAGCGCGGAGCGGATGGCGAACTGGCCGACCGGACCGCAGCCCCAGATCGCGACGGTGTCGCCATGCTCGATCTGCGCATTCTCGGCGGCCATGTAGCCGGTTGGGAAGATATCCGATAGGAAGAGGGCCTGCTCGTCGGTAACGTTGTCGGGAATCTTGATCGGACCGACATCCGCCATCGGCACGCGGAGATACTCCGCCTGACCGCCGCAGTAGCCGCCCAGCATGTGGCTGAAGCCGAACAGCCCGGCGGGCGAATGGCCCATCGCCTTGGCGGCCATCTCGGCGTTCGGATTGGTCCGATCGCAGGCCGCAAACAGACCCTTCTTGCAGAACCAGCAATCGCCGCAGCTGATCGTGAACGGCACCACCACCCGGTCCCCGATCTTGAGGTTGGTGACCTCGGACCCGAGCGCCACGACCTCGCCCATGTTCTCGTGGCCGAGGATGTCGCCGGCCTCCATGGTGGGCTGGTAGCCATCCAGCAGGTGAAGGTCCGACCCGCAGATCGCGCAGGCGGTTACTTTGATGATCGCATCGCGCGGGTGCTTGATCTCGGGATCCGCAACGGTGTCGACGCGGACATCGCCTTTACCGTGCCAGCATAGTGCGCGCATGTCGTTTCCTCATCTGAGTGCATGTCCCTGTCGTCAGGGCCATGTCTATGACGCTCAACGCCTTGAGCCGCGGCATGGGTCCCTGTCCATTTGATTCGTTTACATCAACGAGCGGCCGTAAAACGGCCGTACGGCCAGCGGGTTGAACGCAGACGGCATGCCCGGCTTGAAAGCCAGCAAGATAATGAAGTGGGTCGCCCAGGCCGTGCAGCCGGCCGACACGATGGTGATAGGTTCTCACAGGCTGCGCGTCTTCCGCCCTGAGCGTATGGCATGGTCGGCCAGGGCAAAGGACGCATAGATTCCGCAGAGGCAAACCAGGCCGGCGAGCAGCACCAACCACAGATCGTGGTCGTGCCGGACGCAGTCGAAAACCTGTACGACCTGGGAGTACATCATGCTCGGCTAACGGCAAGGCGTTAAGACATCTCCAACCGGCTCATATCGGCTTTCCCTGGCTGTGATCCAGGACCAAGGAAGCCGCAGTCGGGTTCCGCGCAGCCATGAACACTTACGTTGCCGAGCCCGCGCCTGTCGTCCGAACCGGCGACCATGCTCGACTGACATAACTTGATTTCGGTCCTCCGGGTCGGTTCCCAGTCGCTACAAAGATTTATGCCTCGCATCGCCGTGGCGCTGGTGGCATTAAGGGCATGATCGGAGGATTACGTCCATGGCACGCAAGAGCATCAAAAGCGACGCGGTGAAACTCAAGGGCGAGACGGCCAAGAAGGCACCGCCGCTGCCGGCGGGTGCCGACCAGCCGACGAACTATGCCGAGCAGCAGGGCCATGGCGGCGAAACCCGCCAGACGACCTCGGACGCGGCACTTACCATGACCACGCAGCAGGGCATCCCGATCGCGGACGCCCAGAACAGTCTCAAGGCGGGTCTGCGGGGCCCCACGCTGCTCGAGGACTTCATCCTCCGCGAAAAGATCTTCCATTTCGATCACGAGCGCATCCCGGAGCGCGTCGTCCACGCACGCGGCTATGGCGCGCACGGCGTGTTCGAGCTGACCGACAGTCTGGCCGACTACACCCGCGCCGACGTGCTGAGCACGGTCGGGCAGCAGACGGAGGTGTTCGTCCGCTTCTCAACGGTAGCGGGCAACAAGGGCTCGCGCGATCTGGCGCGCGACGTGCGCGGCTTCGCCGTCAAGATGTACACGAAGCAGGGCAACTGGGACATCGTCGGCAACAACATCCCGGTGTTCTTCATCCAGGATGCCATCAAGTTCCCCGATCTGGTCCATGCGGCTAAGCAGGAGCCCGACCGGGCGTTCCCCCAGGCGCAAACCGCACACGACAATTTCTGGGATTTCGCCAGCCTCACCCCGGAAGCCTGGCACATGATCATGTGGATCATGTCCGATCGCACGATCCCCCGCTCCTTCCGCACGATGGAGGGCTTCGGCGTCCACAGCTTCCGCCTGGTGAACGCGGAAGGCAGGTCGACCTTCGTCAAGTTCCACTGGAAGCCGCGCCAGGGGCTCCAGTCGGTGCTGTGGAACGAAGCGGTCAAGATCAGCGGCGCCGATCCCGACTATCATCGCCGCGATCTCTGGGAGGCGATCGAGAGCGGTGACTTCCCGCAATGGGATCTCGGCGTCCAGCTGTTCGATCAGGAAACCGCCGACAAGCTTCCCTTCGACCATCTCGACTCGACCAAGCTCATCCCCGAGGAGGACGTGCCGGTCCGCATCGTCGGTACGCTCACGCTTAATCGCAACGTCGACAACTTCTTCGCCGAAACCGAGCAGGTCGCCTACTGCACGCAGAACATCGTGCCGGGCATCGACTTCAGTGACGACCCGCTGCTGCACGGCCGCAACTTCTCCTATCTCGATACCCAGCTGAAGCGGCTCGGCAGCCCGAACTTCACCCACCTGCCGATCAATGCCCCGCGCTGTCCGGTGATGAACTTCCAGCAGGACGGCCACATGGCGATGCGCAATCCGAAGGGGCGCGTGAACTATGAGCCGAACAGCTGGGGCGCGGAAGGCGGTCCGCGCGAGAACGCGGAGATCGGCTTCACCAGCTTCCCCGCCGAGGTTCAGGGGACTAAGCAGCGGGTTCGGTCCGAAACCTTTGCCGATCATTACAGCCAGGCGCGGCAGTTCTATCTCAGCCAGCAGCCGATCGAGCAGAAGCACATCGGCGACGCGCTGGTGTTCGAGCTGTCGAAGGTAGATCGTGTCGACATCCGGGCCCGGGCGGTCAGCCACCTGCGCAACATCGACGAGGATCTCGCCGCTACCGTTGCGGACGGGCTCGGCCTTGACCTGCCGGACGCCGCCAAGGCGGCCAAGCCGACGCTAGACCTGCCGACATCGTCGGCGCTCTCGATCGTCGCCAACGGCCCGGCGAATTTCGCCGGGCGAAAGATGGGCCTGCTGCTGACCGATGGGTCGAGCGCCGAGCTGTTCAATGCGCTGACGAAGGCGCTGGAAGCCGAAGGCGCGGTCTGGGAGGTGGTCGCGCCGAAGATCGGCGGGGTCACGCTCGACGACGGCACCAAGGTCGCGGCCAAGCAGAAGATCGACGGCGGACCTTCGGTCCTGTTCGATGCCGTCGCGGTGCTCCCGTCCGAGGAGGGGGTTGCGATGCTCGCCAAGGATGCGGCCTCCAAGGACTTCGTGGCGGACGCGTTCGGCCACTGCAAGTTCATCGGCTACACCGATGCAGCCGCCACGTTGTTCGACGCTTCTCGGGTGCCGGAGCTTGACGATGGCTTCGTAGCCCTAAGCAAGAGCAAGGACGTCAAGGCGTTCGTCACGACCTGTCGTGACCTCAGGTTCTGGGCTCGGGAGATGAAGGTCGATCTCGACGCGGCGGCCTGACGACCCTGGCGGGAGCGGCAGGTGGACGTCCTGCCGCTCCACTTAACGGCAAGCCTCATATCGCACGGACGTGGGACGTGCTGCCTCGCTCGCGTTCAAGGGGATCGGGGCACACCGTCGGCGCGGGCCGCGGTGACGACCCAGCGGCGGGTGCGGCGCACGGTGCGAACCGTCCAACGACGCCCGGTCTCTGCGAGGAACCGGGCGTGGATTCCTGCCGCGTGCTGGGCGAAGTCGTAGTAGTCGATCCTGTGGTGCGCGAGCACGATGGTGCCGTCTCCCCGCAGGCGAGCGGCCATCTCACGCGCAACCCGGGCCATCTCTCGCGCTGAGAGGTAATACAGGATCTCGGCGATCACGATCACGTCATAGACGAGACGTGGCGGTCGACCGGGGAGCACGAGCAGCGATGCGCACGCACGAGGCCAGGCCGCGACGGCGCGTGCCGTCAGGTCGACCCCCTCCCTCGTGCCCTCGGTCGCATCGAGGCACAACGCCATCCTCGCGATCGCGGCACTGTTGGATCCGTTGCCGCTGGCCAGCTCCAGCACCCGTCCGACCGGTCGGTGACCTATCGCGTGCAGGATCGCGGCACGCTTCACCGCCTCGTCACGGGCGGTGAAGGTGCGCCAGGGATCGTCGTCGCCGGCGAACTTGGCGGCGAACCCGGCAAGATCGATCGGGCTCGTCACTTCGAACCCGGCCGGTAGCGCTCGACCGGACGAGCAAAGGCCGCAAGCTCGTGTCTCGCGATCGTGAAGCCTGCTGGATCATCGGAAACGGCGCCGAGCTGCGTCCGGTAGACGCGGATCAGCGACCGCTTAACCGGAACTCCTCCGGGCACAGCGATGCGCCATGCCGGTCCGGACCTGTCCGGGCGAGGCGGCCACACGCGGTAGGTCAGCCGACCGGCGCCACCCGGGCATCGGGCGACGGCCGCTGCTACGGCGCGGTGATCGGGATGGTCGTCATCGCAGGCCGGTCCGACGATGAGATCGAGATCCCGGCATCGTGCGACCTGGCGGCGCAGCGCGCGATAACAGCGTCCCGGGATCGAGGGCAACTGGCCATCGGGCAAATTGAGGAACGAGACGTCGCCAGCAACGATGCCGAGACGACGTAGCGCATGAAGGCTCTCACGCTGGCGCGCCGCGACCAGTCGCGCTCTCGGCCATTGTCGGCTGCCCCGGTGAGACGCGGCACCATCGGTCACGACCGCAACCCGGACCCGAGCTCCATGGCGGCGAAGCCGCGCAATGAGGCCTGCCGCGCCGATGACCTCGTCATCCGGGTGCGGGGCGATCACCAGCGCGACACGTACGTTTCGCAGCGGGATCCTCACAGAATGGGGTCGAGGATGTGCTCGGCGACAGCCTGGCCGACGCGAAAGCGATGCGCGTCGGGCGCAGGCTGGCGCAGGTACACCATGAGATCGGCGATCTTTGCCGCCAGCGGATGCGATAGGAACAATCCCTGCAGCCCCACCGCCTCCTGCGCGATCGTCAGGGCGCGCTCGGCAGAGCCGGCGATCGATAGCCGCGCAGCGGACACCCGGGCGAGGCGTTCCGCATCCGTCCCGCTGAACCAGGCGCCCGCCGTGTCGCGGATGCTCGCCGCTGCACCCTGGGCAAGCAGGAACAGGTCGGCGAGGCGCGATGCCTGGAACGGATCGGAAGCGCGCTCGTGGGTGGTCAGGTGGTCACGCACTGCATCGAGCAGGCCGGCGATGCCCCCGGCATGAACCGCGGCGAAGCGCAGCGCGCCTCCGCTGAAGAACGGCTCCCGCGCATAGCTGCCGGGCTCGCCGATACGGCCGTCTTCACGGATCACAGAGCCGGACCAGCGCACCAGATGTGTCTCCGAGCGCTGCATGCCGATCGTCTGCCACCACTCCCGATCGATGGCAGGCGGATCGGCATCCAGGTCGAGCAGGAGCAGCTGCGGCCCGCGTTCGCTATCCGCGGTTACCAGCGCGTGAGTCAGTATCCCCGCCCCCGATGCATAGCCCTTGCCGCCGGTCAGCCGTCCGCCGGTAAGCACCAGCGACTCACCCGGCAGGCCCGCATTCCACACACCCAGCATCGCTCCCGCAGCGATCCGCGCCCGCAACGCAGCGACCTGGGACGACGTGCCGTATCGAAACACGATTTGCACCGCATCGACATGCCCCTCCAGCAGGCGCCCGATGGGGAGATCCCGGCGTCCCGCAGCGTAAAGAGGGCGGAGCAGGTCCAGATATGCCTCGGGCGTCGTCGGATCGCCGGCGGGGTCGGTCACCCACCCTGCCGCGACGATCGCATGGCGCAGAGCTTTGGTCGTCGTCATACCGCCTGCTCGCAAAGCTGGTGCTCGAGCGTTGCCAGGGCATGCTCGGCCTCGGCGAGGGTGACGTCGGGTATATCGGGCAGCGCCGGCACGACACGCATGGCGAACGCCTCTGCGTTGGGGCAGTCGCGCGCGACGCCGATCACATGGTCACCGGTCAATCCGATACGGTCGCCGAAGCGAGCTGCGACAAAGGAATCGGGGAGCCCGGCCCAAATGCGGCGCGCCTCCGCCTGCTGTCGGTATTGCCATGCCGCCCCTCGGGGATGCGGCATTGAGGGTGCCCCGTGATGGTCGATGGCACTGAGCGCAGCCGCCATGCCGCCCGGCGCCCGGCCGAGCCGCCGTGAGGAGGTCGCAACCACCATGCCGGGATCGCGGCGCACGCGAAACCCGGCGCGCCCGGCATCGTCGAGCAGGGCGGCGTCCTCGCCGCATGGCACCGGCTGGAAGCCACCCAGCGCCTGATAGGCTCCGGGTCGGAAGGCCATGTTGGCGCCTCCCGAGCAGTGGGAGCCGGTCGGACTGTCCCACGGAACGGGGTCGACCGATCGTCGGTAGGCGTGAAGCCGATCGAGGTAGCGCTCGACCCTCCCCTGCACCGGATCCCGCTCCGCTGCGATCCGGACGATTCGCCCGGCGACAAGGTCGGCCGAGGCCAGGCCCTGCAGTGCCGCCCTGACCCAATCGGCACGGGGCTGGCTGTCGGCGTCGGTCGTCAGGAGAATACCGTGGGGCGTGCTCGCCGCATGATGCAGGCCGAGGGCGATGGCGGCCCGGCGTGCACGACCGGCATTGGCATCAGGGGACGGGTCTCCCTGAGCCACCGTGAACGGAAGGGCCATGCGACCAGCATGCTCGAGTATTACCTGCTCGCTCGCATCCGAGCAATTATCAAGGAGGAAGAACACGGCAGCCTCGACGTCGCCCAGGTCCAGTCGCTCGATCGCCTCCAGCAACTTCGGTAACGCAGTCTCCTCGTTGCGGACCGGAACACAGATCGCAGCTGACACAGGTCGCAACGGCACCCCCACCATCGGTTTCGCAGGACCGGCGACCCTGCCTTGCAGGACTGTAGGTGATAAACGCCGGTTTCGATAGCTGCTCGCGGTGATGCAAGATGCCAGATCGTCATGCAGGACTATAGGTTTGCCCGGTTTCAACCGAGATATCGGCGTCGGGTAGGTAGCCGTCGAAGTTCGCGCCGCGCACCTACAAGCTGCTGTTCGACATGGCAGGCTACCCGGATGCGAAGGCGGTGCCATTCTTCCCCGAGATCGATCCCGTGTTCCGCGTCACCGACCCTGCCGCGCACTACCATGTGCCGGTCTGAGCTGCCCCCTTCTGAGTGGTCCATCGACTATTACAGTCTGGACCAAGGAAGGGACGACGAATGCCTGCGAAGAAGCACAAGCCCGAGGAGATTATCGGGAAGCTACGTGAGGTTGAGATCATGCTGGGTCAGCACCGGTCGACGCAGCGCAAGGTGCCGTTCGGGGCAGATGACGAAGAGGCGCTGACCGAGGATATCATCGCCCTTGCCAGGCAGTACGGGCGCTACGGCTATCGCCGGGTGACGGCGCTGCTGCATGCGGCGGGTTGGTCGGTGAACCATAAACGGGTGGAACGGATCTGGCGACGCGAGGGGCTGAAGGTGCCGCAGCGCCAGCCGAAACGCGGCCGGTTATGGCTGAACGATGGCTCGTGCATCCGGTTGCGGCCGGAGTATCCGGGGCATGTCTGGGCTTACGACTTCGTCGAGGAACGCACCCATGACGGACGCAAGTTCCGCATCCTTACCATTATCGACGAGGCGAGCAGGGAGTGCCTGGCACTCGTCGTCGCGCGCCAGCTCAAACACGAAGACGTACTGGCAGCGCTGGCCGAGTTGTTCATCGAGCGTGGTCCGCCCGCGCATATCAGGTCGGACAACGTCCTATGTGGGGAAGCAGCGGCGGGTTTTGGCCAGCAGATATCCATGCGCCGACAACCATCGGCGCGACATGCAATCTGAGCCAGATGGCTCCCACCGTCAACGGGATCGCTCCCTGCCATAGCAAACACAGGATCCAGCGGCGCCGGAGCGGCCGTGGTCCTCACCATCCTTAAAACGAGATACGCACCCAGGTGGAAGGCCCGAACATTATCTATAGGGTCGCTCGACGAGCGCCCTCACGGCACTTGCAGAGAGGGGTCCTTCCACCTGGCATCCGACCGTTCGAGGAACGGCCGGTACTCTGTCCCCGTCTTGATGACGGCGTGAGCCACGCGCGCCATCTTGGCGGTGAGCGCCGTCATCGCCTTGCGGCGACGGTCGGCATCGTCCGCGTGCCCGGCGGTGTACCGTCCGAGCTTGTCGCGGAAGCTGTTGTCGCGCTGACGCGCGGCGACCTGGGCAGCCATCCAGAAGGTCCGGCGTAGGCGCGCGTTACCGTACTTGGACAGCTTGGTGCGGCCACGGAACGTGCCTGACTGACACGTTGCGAGATCGAGACCGCAGAACTTCAGGAACTGACGATGATGATTGAAGCGCCGCAGATCACCGGCCTCGGCCAGGATGGTCAGCGCGTTGATCGGACCAATGCCCGGAATGTTGCGCAACAGCTGGTAATCAACGTCATCGGCGAGCCGCGTATGGGCCAGTCGCTCGATTTCGTCGCGCTGCTGGATCAGGGAGCACCTCAAGGTTTGTGACACGGACAGCGGTAAGCTGAACAGGTAGCGAACAGGGCGGCTCAGGCCACCTTGGCTCCGGGTCCGCCGGCGATGTTGAGTGCGCGGTAGCCGTCTTGATCGAGCTCGGCAGCGGCGTTTTGCCAGAGGTAATCGCCGGTCAGGCTGATGTGTCGCCAGCCTAGCGGGGCTACATGGGCGAGCAGCTCGTCGGGCGCGGGCTCGCCGCTGGCGCGCAGATGCTCGACGGCGCGGCCCATGTAAAGCGTGTTCCAGTA
>NZ_JAATJE010000002.1:110000-890708 GCF_011927695.1 Sphingomonas jejuensis | reverse complement strand
ACCGCCAAGCGAACAGCCTAGACCACCGGGATGAGGGGTCCCTTTTCGACGCCGATCACCCCGCTACCGGGGTCCCTTTTCCACGCCGATCCACAGCCGACCATTCCGTAGTCGAGGATGTAGCCTCTGTTTCAATGCAGCGGTTCGGCGCCTTGACCTTGCTGCATTTCAATCGGCCACAAGTTATAGCCTTCTACTGCTCTTCGTAGAGCGCCACCGCTCAGACGAATGGGCTTGGCACCGTCATTGCCGAAGGCCGGATTGTTGTTCGGGTTTGCCGCACCCACCAAGGCGAGCAACAAAATCGCCCACTTCATCGCACCACGGTGGCAGCAACGTCCGCGTTCCACCAGAAGCGGACATCCGCTTCCGCCCCGCCGCGGTTCGGAGATGCAAGGCGCTGGCCGGTCGCGGCCGCCGGAACACAGGACCAAGGTCACACAGACAAGCGGACCTGCCGAGACTGTGACGAGCCTCATCCGGCGAGGCAGCCTGCCCCCTCACCTCGCGCCGATCCACCGCCTCCGCGCATCTGCATGGTGCCGCAAGCGACCGCCGGACGTTGGAAGGAGACGCAACGGAGAGGTCGAGACGATGAGCGAGACGGAGATGCCGGCCGACGGCGACGGCAAGAACAAGGGTGGCGCGGACGGGATCGCGGCTTCGCCGAACGATCGCCCGCAGGCGGGCGTGCATGGTCGCACGGCCGGGGGCGAGAGCGGCGGCGGCGCCTATCCCAACCCGCAGACCGGCAAGACGCCGGAGGGCAGCGGCCCGATGGGCCATGGCGGGCAGACGAACATCGATTACCATGGCGGCGGCCAGGCGGGGTCGGGAGACGCGCCCAATGCCGCGACGGGGTCCGACAGCTCGGACGGGACGGAGGCCGGCGGCGAAGCGGCGTGGAAGGCGCCGGAGCATGCGACGCGCGAGGTGACGGCGGGCGGCCAGCGCTTCACGGTCACCGAGGAAAGCGGGATCGCCGACGCCGAGGTGAACGGCAAGATCGGCACGGACGACGCGGATGCGGAGGAAAGCCGCGGATCGGGCTGAGGCGATCCGAGCCGCGCCGCGCCGCGCCGCGCCGGGATCGGCCAAGCGGAAACGCCGCCGGCCTTTCGGCCGACGGCGCCATCGCTGAGTGGATTCGCAAACAGCGAAGTCCGGACGCGCCCATCGGGCTGAACGGCGCGGTCGCGGAGCCGGTCTACAATCAGACCCTTAGCAAAGGGTAACCATCCAAATGGGGGGTGGTGGGGCAGACCGCGCCGAAACCGGCGTCGAAGCGAGTGGGCGTCGGCCCGGCTGCCGGGATGCCGCACCCGCCGGCCATGAGCCGGGACGTGAAACCTGCGGTCCGACCGCGTGGGAGGGGCGATCGCACCGCGGCCGTCGCAACCGGACAGTGTCTGCAGCCCGCTCAGCGAGGCCGAGGACCGGCGCTGGGGCATGAGCGAGACAGGCGCTGCACCGATCCGCCTTCAACCCGCGCGATGGAGGCGATGGGCGGACCGGCCCGGCGGATCAGGCCGGCAGGGGTGCTGCCGGATCGACCAGGCCCGCGTCGCGAAGCTCGCTCCAGAAGGACGGGGGCACCACCTCCTCCAGCGCCGCCCGATCCTCCGCGATGCGGGCCGGGCGGCTGGCACCGGGGATGACCGCCGCAACCGCCGGATGGGCGAGCGAGAAGTGGAGGCCGGCCGCCTTCATGCTGATGCCGTGGCGGTCGGCGATCGCCTTGATCCGCGCCACACGGTCGACGATCTCGGGCGAGGCGGGCGCATATTCGAAGTTCGGCCCGCCGACGAGCGCGCCCGAGCTGTATGGGCCGCCCACGACCATGCCGATCCCGCGTTCGGCCACCTGCGGCATCACGCGCTGCAGCGCGCGGCCATGATCGAGCAGCGTGTAGCGGCCGGCGAGCAGGAAACAGTCGGGGCGCGGCTCCTGCAGATCCAGGATCGTCTCAATCGGCTCGACCAGGTTCACGCCGAGCCCCCAGGCCTTGATCACGCCTTCGTCGCGCAGCCTGTCGAGCGCGCGGAACGCGCCCGTGCGCGCCTCCTCGAACCGGGCGATCCACTGGTCGCCCCAGAAATCACGCGCAAGATCATGAACAAAGGCGATTTCGATGCGGTCGGTGCGCAGCCGCTTCAGGCTGCCCTCGATCGAGCGCAGGGTGGCGTCATGGCTGTAGTCGTTGACGACCTTGTTCGCGCGGCCATGGGCGAACACGCCGCTCTTTTCGCCCTGGTCGCGCGCGCCGATGTCCTCCAGCTCGTCCAGGATGACACGGCCGACCTTGGTGCTGATGACATAGTCGTCGCGCGGCTTGCCGGCGAGCGCGTCGCCCATGCGCAGCTCGGCCAGCCCGGCGCCGTAGAAGGGCGCATTGTCGAAATAGCGGATGCCCTGGTCCCAGGCGGCCTCGACCGTCGCCAGCGCCTCGCCCTCCGGAATGTCCCGGAACATGTTGCCAAGCGGGGCGGCGCCGAAGCCGAGCCTGTCCGGCAGGATGTCCGTAAGCGCCATGGGGGATCGTCCGTTGTTCGAGGGGCGCCCTATCTAGGCAGCCGAGGCCGGACATAAAGGCCTGCCCGGTCGCCGGCAGGCGGGGATGGGCGCGGGCGGGCCGGCCTCTCGCGAGCGGTGCCGAAATCTGCTATGCCGCCGGCAGATCCGGGGGGATTTCACATGGCAACCGTGCATGTCACGCGACACGCCAACGATCATCGGCTTTTCCTGAAGCTGGCGATCGCGATGGCGCTGGTCATCGTTCTGGGGTTTTCGACGCAGCTGGCGATGGGGCGGTCCAGCTTTTCCGCGCCCGTCATGGTGCATGTCCATGCCGTCGCCTTTTTCGGCTGGACGGTGCTGTTCGTGGTGCAGACCGCGCTGGTCGGGTCGGAGGCGCGGCAGCTCCACCGCCGGCTCGGCTGGGTCGGGGCGGGATGGGCGGCGGCGGTGGTCGCGATCGGCCTCTATACCACGGTCATGATGGTGCGGCGGGGCGGCGCGCCCTTTTTCTTCACGCCGGCCTACTTCCTGTTCATGAACAGCCTGTTCGTGCTGGGGTTCGGCGGGCTGACGGCGGCGGCGATCGTCCAGCGCCGGAACACGAGCTGGCACCGGCGGCTGATGATCTGCGGGATGGCGATCCTGACCGGCCCGGCGTTCGGGCGGTTGCTGCCGTTGCCGCTGATGATCCCGTGGGCGGGATGGGGCGTGTTCGTGGCGGTGATGCTGTTCCCGCTGGCGGGCATGATCGGCGACCTGCGGCGCGTGGGCCGGATCCATCCGGCCTGGTGGTGGGGCGCGGGCACGATCGCCGTGATCCAGGCAGCGGTCGGCCCGATCGCGGCGAGCCCGCCCGGCATCGCGCTCTACGACCGGGTGGTGGCGGGCGGGCGCGGCGAGACGGTGGCGCCGCTCGCCTATCCGCCATTTCCGCCGATGTAGAGAGCCGGATGCCGGCGGCGCGCCATGTCCTCCGGCACCGCCCCCCTCGCGCAGCGGCGCGGGGGACGGCACAAGGGGTGCCATGATGCTGACCCCGCCGCCGATCCGCCGCTCGCGCCTGCGCCCGCACGCGGTACGTGCCAGGGTCGCGGCGGGCGCGCTGATGCTGCTGGCGGGATGTTCGCCGCTGGGCCTTCTGAACGGCATCAACCGGCTGACGCCGGGAGATCGCGGCGTGGATCGGGCGGCAGAGGGCGTCGCCTATGGCGCGGACGCGCGGCAGCGGCTGGATGTTTGGCGGCCCAAGGCGGAAGGGGACGCGCGGCCGGTGATCCTGTTCTTCTATGGCGGCGGATGGTCGCACGGGCGGCGGCAGGATTATGCCTTTGCCGGGCGGGCGCTGGCGGCGCGCGGGTTCGTGGTGGTGGTGCCGGATTACCGGCTGGCCCCGGCGCACCCGTTTCCCGCCTTCGTGGAGGACGGGGCAGCGGCGATCCGCTGGACGCGCGACCATGTGGCGCGGCTGGGCGGCGACCCGGCGCGGATCAGCGTGATGGGACATTCGGCGGGCGCGCACATCGCCGCCATGCTGGCGCTGGACGGGCGCTGGCTGGCGGCGGCGGGCGTGCCGGCGGGGACGATCCGCGCGGGCGCGCTGCTTGCCGGGCCCTATGACTTCCTGCCGCTGACCGCGCCGCAGGCGGTGGTCGCGCTGGCGAACTGGCCGCGACCGGAGGAGACGCAGCCGATCGCCTTTGCCCGCGCCGATGCGCCGCCGCTGTGGCTGGCGAGCGGCGATGCCGACCGGATCGTCAGCGTCAACAACAGCCGGGCGCTGGCGGCGCGGCTGCGGGCGAAGGGCGCGCCGGTCACCCTGCGGGAATATCAGGGCCTGAGCCACGAGGGCATCGTGATGGCGCTGAGCAAGACGTTTCGCGGGCGCGCGCCCGTGCTGGCGGAGGCGACGGCGTTCCTGCTGGACGCGGCGATGGCGGAGCCGAAGCGGGACTGACGGGTTCTTCTCCAACAAAGAGGAGAGACCGTATGCGTAAGATCGTGATTGGCGGACTGGTGCTGTCGGCGGCGATGCTGGGCGGATGCACAACGACACGCAGCGACGTGCGCGCGGCACGGCAGGACCTGCGCGAGGCACAAGCCTATGGTTCGCGCGAGGACGTGCGCGACGCCCGGCGCGACCTGCGCCGCACGCGCCGCGATTACCGCCGGGACAACCGCCCCTACTGATATCCGGCGGCTGGCGGCGGCGACGCCGTTCCGGCAGGGTGACGGCGCCGGCCCGGGATCAGCCGGGCGGCGCCGGACCCCTGCCCATGCCCACGACCATCGCGCTGCTGATCGCATCCAACCTGTTCATGACGGTGGCCTGGTACGGGCACCTGCGCTTTCCGGACGCAAAGCTGTGGGTGGTGATCCTGGCGAGCTGGGGCATCGCGCTGATCGAATATTGCCTGGCCGTGCCGGCCAACCGCATCGGCTATGCCGCGGGCATGAGCGGCGGGCAGCTGAAGATCCTGCAGGAATGCATCACGCTGCTGGTGTTCGGCGTGTTCGCGCTTACCGTGCTCAAGGAGCCGATCACCTGGCGTTACCTGGGCGCGTGCCTGTGCATCGCCGGAGCCGCGGCCTTCATGTTCGTCGGGCGGCATTGACCCGGGCGCGCGTGGTCGCCGCCGGTTTCGTCATCGGCGGCGCGTTTCACCTGCGCGACATCGTGGCGGGCGGATGGATGCCCTATCGCTTCGCACCCGACGCGATGAATCTTTTCTGGACGATGCTGCTGCCGCTGGACCTGATCGCGGCCGGGTTGATCCTGTGGCGCCCCGGCCGGCGCATGGGGGTGGTGCTGGGGCTGGCGATCATGGCGGCGGACCTGGGCGTGAACGGTCATGCCTGGGGACAAATGGGGATCGCCGCCTTTGGCCCCGCCCTGACAATCCAGGGGGCATTCGCCCTGTTGCTCGCCGCCTGGGCGCCAAGCCTGTGGCACAGCGCGAGCACCTCCCCCATATCGCGGGCATGAGCAACGAAATCACATGGCACGGCACCACCATCCTGTCCGTGCGCAAGAACGGGCGCGTCGTGATCGCCGGCGACGGGCAGGTGTCGATGGGGCAGACGGTGATAAAGCCCAATGCGCGCAAGGTCCGGCGGCTGGGCGACGGATCGGTTATCGCCGGGTTCGCCGGGGCGACCGCGGATGCCTTCACGCTGTTCGAGCGGCTGGAGCGCAAGCTGGAGCAGCATCACGGACAGCTGCTGCGCGCGGCGGTGGAGCTGGCCAAGGACTGGCGCACGGACAAGTTCCTCCGGAACCTGGAAGCGCTGATGATCGTGGCGGACAAGGACGTCACGCTGATCCTGACCGGCAATGGCGACGTGCTGGAGCCGGAGGCGGGGATCGCGGGGATCGGGTCGGGCGGCAATTACGCGCTGGCGGCGGCACGCGCGATCGACGGTTACGAGGCCGACGCTGAGGTGATCTGCCGCAAGGCGATGGCGATCGCGGCGGAGGTGTGCGTGTACACCAACGATCGGCTGGTGGTGGAAAGCCTGGAGACGGCATCCTGATCGCGATCGACCGGCGCGCGGCGATCGGCGGCGGGGCGCTGGCGCTGGCCGGCTGCACGGCGACGCCGCCGGTACGGAGCGCATCGGCGGGGCCGCGCGTGCCCTGCCCGCCGCCCGTGCGGGTGGCGGCGGACCGCGTGATCCGGACGGTGGCGGGCCTGAGACCCTATCGCCCGTCCGGGTTCCGGGTGGCGGCGGAGGCGCTGGGACCCAAGCGCCTGGTCCACAATTACGGGCATGGCGGCGGCGGCATCACGCTCAGCTGGGGATCGTCGCGGCTGGCGGTGGACCTGGCGCTGCAGGGGCAGACCGGCGGCGTGGCGGTGATCGGCGCGGGCGTGATGGGGCTGACCACCGCGCGGCTGGTGCAGGAAGCGGGATATCCGGTCACGATCTACACGGACCGGCTGCCGCCCGAGACGACGTCCAACATCGCCGGCGGGCAGTGGTACCCGTCGTCGGTGGTGAACCGGGTGGGCGCGGACCCGGCCTTCGACGGGCAGCTGCGCGCGGCCGCGCTCTACAGCTATCGCCGGTACCAGCTGCTGGTCGGCGACGATTACGGCGTCCGGTGGATGACCAACTATGTCGCCGCCGGAAGCGACTGGCGCCCGGACGCGATGGACCGGCTGCTGGAGGGGATGCTTCCCGAAAGCCGGCTGCTGGCGCCGGGCGAGCATGGCTTTCCCTTCCCCCATGTCCATCAATATGGCGGCATGATCGTGGAGCCGGCGCGCTTCCTGCGCGCGGTGGAGCGGGACGTGCGGATCGCGGGCGGGCGCATCGAGATCCGCCGGATGGAGGGGCTGGCCGACCTAGCCGTGCTGCCGGAGCCGACGATCATCAACTGCACCGGGCTGGGCGCGGCAACGCTGGTGAGCGATGCCGAGCTGACCCCGGTGCGCGGGCAGCTGGCGGTGCTGCTGCCGCAGGCGGAGGTCGATTACGCGCTGTTCGCGCCCGGCCTGCGCTACATGTTCTCCCGCCCCGACGGGATCGTCCTGGGCGGGACGTGGGAGCGCGGCGTGGGCGATCCCATGCCGCAGCCGGAGCGGATCGCGCGCATCGTCGCGGGGCACCGCGAGCTGTTCAGCCAGTGGCGGTGCGGCTGAGCGCCTTGCGCTGAAGCTCGGCCTGGACACGGTCAAGGCCATGGTCGCTTTCGGTCGCGATCTTCAGCGGCACGCCGCCCAAGGCCTCGTCATGCTCGTTCATGAAACGGCGCAGTTCGGCGATGTCCGGAAAGGCGGCGAGTGCAGCGGTGACGGCTGCGCCCTGGCGACGACCGGCATCGTCGGCGAAGCGCGGACGACCAGCACGCTTGAATGAGTTGTTCATCCGCGCGGCTCCAGCAAGGCGGACCGCGCCGCTTCCGCAGCCAGAGCCGCGTAGAGGCCAGACATCTGATAATGAGCGAGTCGTGCCGTCGATGAGCGCGCCGCGCTTGCCATCTTTTCGGCCGCGGAAACCCGACCGATCCAATATCTGTGTTCCATGTCAACGCCTTCCTAAGTTCTGAACTGACATGATAGCGATGTTTTCAGACAGTTCGACACACGCAAAATTTCAAGCCTATATGGTGCCGACATCGGCAATTACCATTGGAGGCTACTTCATTATTCTTGCTGCGGCTATGACCGGCAGAGCATTTTACTTGCCAGCAGCGGGGTTTATCCCCATCTTATTGTAATCGGTCCCTGGATTTGCGGCACGGGCTGCTGAAGGACGTTTGCGCCTTCGCCCGAGCCAGGAGACTGCCATGTCGAGAGTGCTTCATGTTGACGATACGGAGATCCGTATTCGCGAAGCGTGCCGCCGCAACGACATCGAGACCACGGCGATGGAGCCGCTGAAATCGGGCGGGATGCGCCTGGTCTTCAAGAGCGCGGATGCGACCGCCATCATGAAGCGGGTGTTCGCAAAGCAGTTGGTGAGCGGAGAAGTGCAGCGGACCAACTTCCGCGGCGTGCCCGAGCAAAGCTACATTCGCGCCAAGCAGACCCCTCCGGCATCGAAGCGCGCGTGATGTGGCCAAGCGCGATCAGGGGCGGTTCGTCGCTGCTGATCGCGCGTGGTGCAGTTGAGGGATCTGCGGAGCGCGGGCCTGGATGGCTGCGCCGACATCAGCCGCGCCGAGGCATCCTGAAGGCATGCGCCGAGCGCGGGGCGGCGGCCGCCGTGCGGGGCCATTGGCGGCGGCACCCACATGTGCTTGTCCGCGGGGTGGGTCCCGTAAACGTCTGCTCCTTCCCGCGGAGCGAGAGCTTGGCCGGCGGCAGGCTCGGAGCAAGAGCGCCGGATGCGGCAGAACCTATGTTGGCCTGTCCGCGCCGAAGGTCGCTAGGGTCCGCCCGTCCAGTCTTCCGGATGAGATGAGGATCGCCCGTGCAGAACCCCCTGATCAGCAAGCTTTTGAGCTGCATCGATCTGGGCGCGGACGACCGTGCCGCGCTTGAGGAGCTGTGCACGTCATCCATGTGGCGGGATGCGGGCGAGGACCTGATCAGCGAAGGCGACCAGCCGTCCGACGTGTTCCTGCTGTTGAGCGGCTGGGCCTGCCGGTACAAATATCTGCGCGACGGCGGCCGGCAGATCATGGCCTATCTGCTGCCGGGCGACCTGTGCGACACGCACGTCTTCATCCTGAAGACGATGGATCATTCGATCGGCCTGTTGAGCAACGCGGAGGTCGTCCGGATCCCCAAGGAGGCGATCCTGACGCTGACCGACGAGCGGCCGGACATCGCCAAGGCGTTCTGGTGGTCGACGCTGGTGGACGAAGGCGTGTTGCGCGAATGGCTGGTGAACATCGGCAAGCGCGACGCCTATGCCCGGCTGGCGCATTTGTTCTGCGAATTGTGGGTGCGGCTGTGCCATGTCGGGCTGACCCGGGACGATCAGTTCACGCTGCCGGTGACGCAGGAACAGCTGGGCGATTCGCTGGGCCTGACCTCCGTCCACGTCAACCGGGTGCTCGGCCGGATGCGGAACGAGGGGCTGGTGGCGACGCGGGCGCGGTCGGTCACCATCCTGAACGGCGACCGGCTGCATGAAGTCGCCGGGTTTAATCCAAATTACCTACATTTGTTGAGGAACCCTGCTTCAGGTCAGAGAGCGTGCGAGCTGGATAATCTATAGCGGACGCAGTCACTTAGCGATGGTGCGCCGATGCCGCTCTATTTCTTCAACCTGGAAGGCGAAGCCCGCGAGGAGGACGAAACCGGCACCGACTTCGCCGACGTTCACGCCGCCCAGCTGGAGGCGATCCGCTTTGCCGGGGAAGTGCTGCGGCAGGAGCCGCACCGCCTGATGCACGGGCCGCTGCGCCTGGAGGTGTGCGACAGCGCCCGTGCCGTGCGCTTCGTGCTGGACATCGGGATCACCGCGCCCGGCATCGCCCGATAGACGGCGTGACGGGCGTTGAAGGGCCGCGCGGCGGCACCGATATGTCGTCGCTTATGAACGAGACTTTGACCCCCAAGGCGATCGTCGCCGCGCTCGACCAGCACATCATCGGACAACAGGACGCCAAGCGCGCGGTGGCCATCGCGCTGCGCAACCGCTGGCGGCGCCAGCAGCTGGACCCCGACCTGCGCGACGAGGTTTCCCCTAAGAACATCCTGATGATCGGGCCGACCGGATGCGGCAAGACCGAGATCAGCCGGCGGCTGGCCAAGCTGGCCGATGCGCCCTTCGTGAAGGTGGAGGCCACCAAGTTCACCGAGGTGGGCTATGTCGGGCGCGACGTGGAGCAGATCGCGCGCGACCTGGTGGAGGACGCGATCCGGCTGGAGCGCGACCGCCGCCGCGGCGCAGTGAAGGACAAGGCGGAAGAGGCCGCCCTCGCCCGGCTGCTCGACGCGCTGGTCGGCAAGGACGCGTCGGAGGCGACGCGCACGGCGTTCACCCAGCGCTTTCGCGACGGCCACCTGGACGACAAGGAAGTCGAGCTGGAGCTGCAGAGCGCGCCGTCGACACCGTTCGAGGTGCCGGGCGCGGGCGGGCAGATCGGCATGATCAACCTCAGCGACATGATGGGCAAGGCGTTCGGCCAGGCGCCCCTGAAGCGCAGAAAGCTGACCGTGCGGTCGGCCTGGGCGAAGCTGGTCGACGAGGAAGCGGACAAGCGGCTGGACGCCGACGAGATCAACCGTGCCGCGCTGGCGGACGCGGAGGCGAACGGCATCGTCTTCCTGGACGAGATCGACAAGATCGCGGTGAGCGACGTGCGCGGCGGATCGGTGAGCCGCGAAGGCGTGCAGCGCGACCTGCTGCCGCTGATCGAGGGAACGACGGTGGCCACCAAATATGGGCCGATGAAGACGGACCATGTGCTGTTCATCGCGAGCGGAGCGTTCCACGTCGCCAAGCCCAGCGACCTGCTGCCCGAGCTGCAGGGTCGCCTGCCGATCCGGGTCGAGCTGAAGGCGCTGACCGAAGCGGACTTCATTTCCATCCTGACCGACACGCGCGCGTCGCTGCCCGAGCAGTACCGGGCGCTGATCGGCACGGAGGGCGTGGAGGTGCGCTTCGAGCAGTCGGCCATCCAGGCGGTGGCGCGCATCGCCGCCGAGGTGAACGGGCAGGTCGAGAATATCGGCGCCCGGCGGCTGTCCACGGTGATGGAAAAGCTGCTGGAGGACGTGAGCTTCGACGCGGAGGACCGCCGGGGCGAGACGCTGGTGGTGGACGGCGCCTATGTCGACGGGCAGCTGGCGGAAGTGGCGAGAAACACCGACCTCAGCAAATATGTGCTCTGACCGCTAGCGCACCCGCTTGATCGGCGGCCGGGTGCGGGGTTACCTTTCGCGAACGGAAGGGGAACGACGATGGTCCTGGAAGGTGGGTGTCATTGCGGCGCGGTGCGCTACGAACTGATCGGCGCGGCGGAGCACAGCAGCGTGTGCCACTGCGCGGATTGCCGGCATATCGCAGGCGCGCCGATGGTGGGGTGGACGGGCGTGAAGGCCGAGCGCTTTCGCGTGACCAAGGGCGAGCCCGCCACCTACCGGTCGTCGGCGCTGGCCGAGCGGACGTTCTGCGCGCGGTGCGGCACCGGGCTCTGGTACGTCAACGAGACGGTGCTGCCGGGGCTGGTGGACGTGCAGACCTGCACGCTCGACGACCCGGAGGCATTGGTGCCCGCCGTGCAGATCCAGACGGCCGAGCGGCTGGCCTGGGTGCCGGAACTGGCCGCGCTGCCCGGGTTCGAGCGATACCCGGGCTGAGCCGGCCCTAGCGCGCGGGCGCGGCGGCCGGGGTCGCCGGGGCCGCGGCCGTGTTTCCGCCCGCGCGCACCTCCGCACGGAAGCTGCTGTCGGGCGTCAGCCAGCGCTGAGCCGTGGCCTGCACCTCGGCCGGGGTGATGCGGCGAAGGTCGGTCGGGAAGGCAAAGATGTTCGCCATCGCCTGCCGGTTCCACGACACGCCCGCCAGCCGATCGAGCCAGAAGCCGTTGCCGGACGTGGCGCGCGCGAAATAGTTGGCGATCGGGCCCAGCGCGCGCTGCAGCTCGTCCGCCTGCACGGGCGTGGTGCGCAGTTCGCCCGCGATGGTTTCCGCCAGGCGGAAGAAGTCGGGCAGCCGCTCGGTCGACACCGCGCTGACCGCGACCAGCGCGCCGCCGGACGGCAGCCGGTCCGGCCAGCTGGACAGCACGCTGGGTGAGTAGCTGGCGCCCTCGATCTGGCGGAGGCGGTCGAACAGCCGGTCGTTGAAGATGGCGGCCAGCACCTCGAGCTTGCGCGCCTCAAACGCGGCCTCGGCGGTGTTGGAGCCGCCGCCGGTCGGCCAGCCGATCAGCGCCGCGGCCTGCGCGGGATCGCCATTGTGGGTGAGCCGGATCGGCGTGTCGGACGCGGCCGGACGGCCGATCGGCGCCGCCACGACGGGAGCGGGATTGCGCGGCGGCAGCGCGCCGAACGTCTCGCTGGCCAGGCGGATGGCGTCTTCGGCCGGAACGTCGCCCATGATGAACAGCTCGATCGGGCCGGTCGCCAGCAGCGGCTCCCACAGCGAACGGAAGCTGTCGGGCGTCAATGCCGCGATCTGTTCGCGGTCGGGCTGGGTGTAGCGGGGATCGCCGCCGCGCAGCAGCCCGGGAAGCGCGCGCGACAGGACGGAGATGGGCGACCCGCGCGCCGCCTCGTCCGCCGCCAGCGCCGTTGCGCGGGCGCGGGAGACGGGATTGGGATCCCAGGTCGGCACCGTCAGCTTCGCCGCCATCAGCCGCAGCTGATCGCCAAGGTCGGCGGCACGGGTGATGCCGCGCAGTTCAAAGCTGTCCTCGCCGGTCGCAAAGCCCATGGAGATGCGGCGGCCGGTGGTGAGACGGTCGAGCTCCTCCTGCCCGAAGGGACCGATGCCGCTCTGCACCAGCGCGATCGGCGCCGCCCATGCAGGCGACGGCCGATCCGCCGGAAGCGCGAGGCTGCCGCGGCCGAAGCGCGCGGACACGAGCACCTTGCCGGCTTCCGAGTTGTTGGCGAACAGCACCAGCCGGACGCCGTTCGACAGCGTTATATATTCGATCGGGATGCCGGCCGCCTGTTCGCGCGAGACAATGGTGGCGGGCGTGCCGAGCGCGGGCAGCTGGTCCAGCGAGATATCCGCCTGCGCCGTGCGGTCGGCGGGGTCGACGGTGATCTCCTCCGCCATGGCGGCGGCGAGCTGGGCCTGCGCGTTCACGTCGGCGGTCTGTGTCGACAGGATCGCGCGGGTGTCGGTGCCGGTGAACATGCGGCGGGTGGAATCAAGCATCGCTTCGGGCGTGAAGCTGCCGCGCATCTGGCGGAAGATGTCGAGCGACACCTGCGCCGAGGCGACGGTTTCGCGGATGTCGACGGCGCTGACAATGTCGTCGGCAAGCTTCGCGCCCGCTTCCGAACGCGCGCTTTCGACGCCGACCTGAAGCGCGGAATCGAATTCGGCGACTTCGCGGTCGATGGTGGCCTGGTCGGGTGCGACCTCCCGCGCTTCGGCGATCACGCCGCGCACCTCGCGCAGTGCCGCCTGCCAGTTGCCTTCAAGGGGCACGATGTTGACGAAGGTGCCGTTGGCCGAGCGCGCGACATCGTCCACGCCCACATTCGCCTGGAGAAAGGCGCCGCCGGCGCGGGCGCGGCTTTCGAGCCGGCGGTTGATGATCTGGATGGCGACCAGGTCGCGCAGCCGCCCCTGGTTGAACGCGATCGTGTCGTCCCGGTAGGTCCAGGGGCGCAGCGTCGCCATGCTGACGAGGGTGGGAAGCTGCGGTTCCACCACCACGGCGGTTTCAGGCAGGCCATCCTCCGGCTGTCCGAAATCGGGGTCGACGGGGTTGCGGCCCTTGCCCTGCCAGTCGGAGAAATGCTGGCGGATGAGCTGTTCGAACAGGCGCGGGTCGCCATCGCCGGCGATCACCACCACGGCGCGTTCGGGCCGGTACCAGCGATCGTGAAAGGCGCGCAGCGTGTCGGCGGTGGCGGCGCCGAGCGTTTCCGGCGTGCCGATCGGCGCGCGTTCGGCCAGCCGCTGACCGGCGAAGAAGAGCGCGCGCGTAGCGTCGGACACGCGGCGCTGCGGATCGGAGGATTCGCGCGCTTCCGCCAGGATCACCGAGCGTTCGCTGTCGACGATGGCGGGAAGGATGCCGGGCGCCTTCATCATGCCGGACAGGATGCGCACGCTTTCGCCCAGCCCCGACGCCGTCGCGGCGGGCAGGTCGAGCTGGTAAACGGTCTGGGTGGGCGTGGTGGCGGCATTCGAATCCGCGCCAAAGGTGGCGCCGAGCCGCTGCCACACGCGCACGGCCTCCCCATCGGGGACGTAGAGCGAGGAGCGGAAGCTCAGATGCTCGATGAAGTGCGCAAAGCCGCGCTCGCTGTCCTGTTCGTGGAGCGAGCCGGCATCGAGGCGGACGCGGATGGACACCTGGCCCGGCGGCACGCCGTTCCGGCGCACGGCATAGCGCAGGCCGTTGGGCAGCGTGCCGAACAGCCACTGCGGATCGACGGGAATGTCGCTGCCCTGGTAGAGCCACGGCTTCGACGGGTCGTTGGCGACCGGGCCGGTGCGGCCCGATGGCCCGGGCGTGGCGCAGCCGGTGATGAGGAGCGACAGGCCGAGCACCGGCGCGACGAGACGCGAGACGCGCCGGACGATATTACGCATTGCGGCCGTGTTTACCGGCATTTGCCGGCGGAAGCCAGTGGGCGGCCCGCGCCCGTCGGCGGCTGCTTTCCGAAAAAAAGGCAGCCTGCCGACGGGCCTGGCTTCAGCAGGAGCGGCCCGGGGTTGCCCGGCCAGGCCGATCCGGTCAGCCGGCGCGCTGAACCGCACCGCGGTGGGTGCCGACGCCCTTCGACCGGCGCGGGCGGAAGCGACGCTGCTCGGCCGGCTTGCCCGCACCGTCGCGGCGTTCCTCGTGACGGCGCTGGGCGGTGGGCTTGGCCTGCGCCGGCTTCGGCAGCGATGCCTTTTGCGCAAGGAAGTTCTCGGGCAGCGGCAGCGCCTCCGCCTTCACCTTGGTCAGTCGTTCGATGTCGCGCAGGAAGCTGCGCTCATCGGGCGAAACGAAGCTGATGGCGATGCCGTCCCGCCCCGCGCGCGCCGTGCGGCCGATGCGGTGGACATATTGCTCCGGCACGTTCGGCAGCTCGAAATTGAAGACGTGGGACACGCCCGACACGTCGATGCCGCGGGCGGCGATGTCGGTGGCAACGAGGATCTTGATCTCGCCCGACCGGAAGGCGCCGAGCGCGCGCTCACGCTGCGGCTGCGACTTGTTGCCGTGGATGGCGGCGGACTGGATGCCGGCGGCCTCCAGATGCTTCACCACGCGGTCGGCGCCGTGCTTGGTGCGGGTGAACACCAGCGCGCGGTCGATCTCCGTCGCCTTCAGCGTCAGGGTGAGCAGCGCCTGCTTCTCCTCCTGATTGACGAAGGTCGCGAACTGCTGGACCCGCTCCGCCGTGGAGGCGACCGGCGTCACCGCGACGCGCACGGGATCGCGCAGGAAGCGGTCGCCGAGCTCCGCGATCGGCTTCGGCATGGTGGCCGAGAAGAACAGGCTGTGGCGCTTGGCCGGCAGCAGCTTGTCGATGCGCTTCAGCGCATGGATGAAGCCGAGGTCGAGCATCTGGTCGGCCTCGTCGAGCACGAAGATCTCCACATCGCGCAGCGACAAGGCGCGCTGGTCGATGAGGTCGAGGAGACGGCCCGGCGTCGCCACAAGGACGTCGACACCGGCGCGCAGCTTTGCGATCTGCCGGTTGATCGGCACGCCGCCGAACACGGTTTCGACCGACACGCGCATGAAGCGCGCATAATCGCGGAAGCTGTCGGCGATCTGCGAGGCAAGCTCACGCGTGGGCGAAAGCACCAGCATGCGGCAGCCCTGCTGCGGGCGGGGCTTGGGGTTCTCAAGAAAATACTGGAGGCTGGGCAGCGCGAATGCCGCCGTCTTGCCGGTGCCGGTCTGCGCGATGCCGCACAGGTCGCGCCCTTCCAGAAGCGGCGGGATCGCCTGCGCCTGGATGGGGGTGGGCACCGTGTAGTTCTTGGCGGCGAGCGCCTTCACAAGCGGCTCGGCCAGGCCGAGATCGGTGAACTTTGTCATGATGATGGATACTCGAATGGGCGCGTGCACGGCCGGCCGGCGCAGTGTTGCGTGCCGGCATGACGCAGGGTTCGTTCGTGACGACCCGCGTGAAAGGGAAGCCTTGGGCTGTGCGCTTTACCGGAAGAAGGCCGGTCCGGCTGCCTTTCGGCGCGGACGATCACGCTGCCTTCGTTGACCGGCGGAGCCGATCCCGTGCGCTGCACCGCAATATGGACCAGCATGGCCCGGGACGCAAGGCTTGCGGCGGACGGGCGCCGACTCTAGTCGCCGAGTTGATGATGTCGGGAGACCAGAGCGTGGCCCTGTTGCCCCTTCTGACCGCGCTGGCGGCCGTGGCCGCGCTGCTGTCCGCGGCGCTGACGGCGGGGCTGTTCGCCGCCTTTTCGATCGCTGTCATGCCCGCGCTGAACGCCGAGCCGCCGGCGGTGGCGACCGCGACCATGCGGCGGATCAACAAGGTGATCCTGCGCCCGACCTTCTTCGTGGCGTTCTTCGGCGGGCCAATGTTCGCGGCGGTGGCGGCGCTGCTCTCCCCGCGGGCGGCGGCCGTGCCCTTCTGGGTGGCGGCAAGCGTGCTGCTGCTGGGATCGGTACTGCCGACAATGGCGCGCAACGTGCCGCTCAACCGGGCGCTGGATCGCGGCGGCGCGGACGGCGGGCCGATGCCGTTCGGCGATTATGTCCGCGCCTGGACGTTCTGGAACGACCTGCGCGCGCTGGCCGGGCTGGCGGCGGTGGCGGCGATCGCCGTGGCGCTGACGCGCGGGGGTTGAGCCCCTTTCGCTTAAGCAAGCCGGGTTGATCCAGGGGCGCGCTGCCCTCACATGGCGACCATGCTGATCGAGACCGAACCCACCCCCAATCCGTCCACCCTGAAGTTCCTGCCGGGACGCGAGGTGATGGCGGCCGGCACCCGCGACTTCGCGACGCCGGAGGAAGCGGAGGCATCGCCGCTGGCCGATGCGCTGTTCCGGCTGGGCGACGTGGAAGGCGTCTTCTTCGGCCGCGACTTCGTGTCGGTGACGGCGGCGCCGGGCGTGTCGTGGCCGTCGCTGAAGCCGGACGTGCTGAGCGTCCTGCTGGATCACTTCGCGGGCAACATGCCGCTGTTCCGCGGCGGCAGCGCGGCCGGCATCCAGGTGCCGGGCGAGGTCGAGGTGTCGGGCGACGATCCGGCCGACGCCGACATCATCGACCAGATCAAGGACCTGATCGAGACGCGCGTGCGCCCGGCGGTGGCGAACGATGGCGGCGACATCGTCTATCGCGGGTTCCAGCAGGGAACGGTGTTCCTGCGCATGCAGGGCGCGTGCGCGGGGTGTCCGTCTTCGACCGCGACGCTGAAGCATGGCATCGAATCGCTGTTGAAGCATTATGTGCCCGAAGTGACCGAGGTGCGGGCAGTCTGATGGCGGCGGCGATCGACGCGGGCGCGCAGGCCCGGCTGTTCACGGACGCGCGCACCCCCCAGGGCTTTGTCGACCATCCGTTCACCCGGGCGGATGCGGAGGCGATCTACAACCTGGCGCGGTGGGGGCCAACGTCCAACAACATGTCGCCGATGCGGATCGTGTGGCTGCTGGACCACGACGGCCGCGAGCGGCTGGCGCGCCACGCGGTATCGAAGAACGCCGAGAAGATCCGGGCGGCGCCGGCCGCCTTGGTGCTGGGCATGGAGACCGATTTCCGCGCGTCGCTGAAGACGCTGGCGCCGCATGTCGATGCCGACGCGATGTACGGCGATGCCGGCGCCCGACGCACCAACGCCCTGCGCAACAGCGCGATGCAGGCCGGATATCTGACGATGGCGGCGCGCGCGCTGGGCTTCGACATCGGCTGGATGTCAGGCTTCGACGCCGGCGCGGTCGATGCCGATTTCTTCGCGGGCACCACGGTTGCCGCCAACATGATCGGCACGGTCGGGCGCGGCGACCCGGCCAGCGTGCGCCCGCGCGCGGCGCGGCTGCCGTTCGAGGCGGCGAACCTCATCCCTTGAGCGGCGACGACAGGGTTCTGGTGATCGAGACGGCGACCAGCGCCTGCTCGGTCGCGCTGATCGCGGACGGGGCGGTTGTCGCCCACGCGCATGAAAGCGTGGCGCGGGGCCATGCCGAGCGGCTGATCCCGATGATCGCGGGATTGCCGGAGCGGGGCCGGGCGCAGCGGATCCTGGTCGACGTGGGGCCGGGCAGCTTCACCGGCGTGCGCGTCGGCATCGCGGCAGCGCGCGCGCTGGCGCTCGCCTGGGGCGCGACGCTTGCCGGCTATCGCTCCACATCGCTGCTGGCGGCGCAGGCGGCGGCGCGGGGTGCCGCCGGCGACGGGGGTGACGGGGCGCTTGCCGCCGTGCTGATCGGCGGCCATGGTGAGCTGTTCGTGCAGCTGTTCGAGGGCCAAGTGTCACCGGTCGGAACGCTTCAATCGCTGAACCCCGCCGATGCCGGCGCGCTGATCGGCGCGCGGCCGGTCGTGGGATCGGGCGCCGGAGCGATCGGGCGGGACGAGGCGACGATCGAGCCCGACGCGCGCGACGTCCTCCTGATCCCTGCCGCGCTGGCGCGCGAGGACGCGCGACCGGTCTATGGCCGTGCGCCTGACGCGAAGCCGGCGGCGGCATGACCACGGCCGAACCCGTGCAGGTGGAGCGAACCGGCACCATCGCGATCGACGCGGTGATGCAGGTGATGGGCGAGGCGTTCGACCCCGCATTCGGCGAGGCGTGGACGGCGCCGCAGGTGACGGGGCTGCTGGGCCTGCCGGGCACCTGGCTGATGACCGCAAGCGATGCGGGAACGCCGGCCGGCTTTGCCCTGGCGCGCGCGACGCTGGACGAGGGCGAGCTGCTGCTGATCGGGGTGCGGCCGCTGTTCCGGCGGCGCGGCACGGGTGCCGCGCTTGTGGAGGCGGTGGTGGCCGAGGCGCGCACGCGCGGCGTTCGCCGGTTGCACCTGGAGGTGCGCGACGGCAATGGGGCGCGCGCGCTCTACACCCGCATGGGCTTTGCCGAGATCGGGCGGCGGCGCGATTATTATCACGGGGCCGGCGGCAACCGCATGGATGCGGTCACGCTGTCGCGCACCCTTTGACCAACATGCTTCACGGCTCTGCGCCCGCACGCTAAGCAGGAGCAGGAAACAGGACTTTTCATGCACCGGAAGATCGACGTCGAGGCGCTGTGCGCGCAAAAGGGTTTGCGGATCACCGAGCAGCGCCGCGTGATCGCGCGCGTGCTGTCGGAGAGCGACGACCATCCCGACGTGGAAAAGCTGCACGCGCGCGCGTCCGCGGTGGACAGCGGCATCTCCATCGCCACCGTGTACCGCACCGTTCGCCTGTTCGAGGAAGCCGGCATCCTGGAGCGGCACGACTTCGGCGACGGGCGCGCCCGTTATGAAGCCGCGCCCGAGGCGCACCACGACCACCTGATCGATGTGGAAACGGGCAAGGTGATCGAGTTCGTCGACCCCGAGGTCGAGCTGCTGCAGCGCCAGATCGCCGAGCGGCTGGGGTTCCGCCTGGTGGACCACCGCATGGAGCTCTATGGCGTCGCCCTCGATCGCAAGGGCTGATCCGGCCGCCGACCTGAGGGCATCGGCGCGCATCGCCGCAGCGGCGGCGCTGTTTCTCGTCGCCCTCCCCATCCATGCGCTGTTCCGGCTGTTCGGCAGCCGGCGCATTCCGCCCCTGTTCCTGGGCCTGGTGGGACGGATCTTCGGCGCGCGCGCCCGGCGCATCGGCGACGCGCCCGAAGGCGGGCTGATCGTCTCCAACCATATCGGATGGATCGACATCCTGGTGCTGGGCGGGACCACGGGCACCGCCTTTATCGCCAAGGCCGAGATCAAGGACTGGCCGCTGGTCGGCTGGCTCGCGACGCTCAACCAGACCGTGTTCGTCGCGCGGGGCGAGCGCGCCGGGGTCGGCGCGCAGGTGGCCGCGCTGCGCGAGGCGCTGACCCGCGCGCAACCGGTGACGCTGTTTGCCGAAGGGACCACGGGCGACGGACGCACGCTGCTTCCGTTCAAGCCGGCCCTGTTCGAGGGGGTGGCGCCGCCGCCCCGGCCGCTGATGGTGCAGCCGGTCTGGGTGGATTATGGCCGCGCGGCCGCGGACATCGCCTGGAAGCCCGAGGAAAGCGCGCGCGACGCGGGCTGGCGCCTGCTCGGCCGGCGCGGCGGGTTCGACGTGCGCGTGCACATGTTGCACCCGTTCGATCCGGTGCGCTTCGGCGACAGAAAGGCGGTGGCGGCGGAAGCGCGGCGGCGCATCCTGGCGGCCGCATCCCAGGGTTCCGGCGGCGGAGGCGGGACGCTATAGCGCCGGCGATGAACGCCCCCGCCATCAAGACCGCCGCGCCCAAGAGCTTTCGCATCAAGAGCTACGGCTGCCAGATGAACGTCTATGACGGCGAGCGGATGGCGGACCTGCTGACCGCCGAGGGCATGGCGGCGACCCCGGACGGCGACGAGGCCGAACTGGTGGTCCTGAACACCTGCCACATCCGCGAGAAGGCCGCGGAGAAGGTTTATTCGGAGATCGGCCGGCTGCGCCGGGCGGACGGCAGCCGGCCGATGATCGCGGTGGCGGGATGCGTGGCGCAGGCCGAAGGTGCCGAGATCGTGCGGCGCGCGCGCCAGGTCGGCGTGGTGGTGGGGCCGCAAGCCTATCACCGGCTGCCCGAGCTGGTGGCGGAAGCCGCCACCGGCCGCGTCGGCATCGACACCGACCTGCCCGCGCTCGCCAAGTTCGGACGGTTGCCGGCGCGGCGACGGAGCGGGCCGAGCGCCTTCCTGACCGTGCAGGAAGGCTGCGACAAGTTCTGCACCTACTGTGTGGTGCCCTATACCCGCGGCGCCGAGGTGTCGCGCGGGTGGAGCGCGATCCTGGACGAAGCGCGCGCGCTGGTGGACGGCGGCGCAAAGGAGATCACGCTGGTCGGCCAGAACGTCAACGCCTGGACGGGCGAGGACGAGGCCGGACGCGCGCAGGGCCTGGACGGGCTGATCCGCGCGCTCGACCGGCTGCCGGGGCTGCACCGCATCCGTTACACCACCAGCCACCCCAACGACATGACCGACGGGCTGATCGCGGCGCATGGCGATGTCGAGCGGCTGATGCCGTTCCTGCACCTGCCGGTGCAGGCGGGCAGCGACCGCATCCTGAAGGCGATGAACCGGAGCCACGATGCCCGGTCCTATCTGGCGGTGATCGACCGGGTCCGCCGGGTGCGGCCAGACATCGCGATCTCCGGCGACTTCATCGTCGACTTTCCCGGCGAAACGGATGCGGATTTCGAGGCGACCCTGTCCCTGGTCGACCAGATCGGCCACGCGCAGGCCTACAGCTTCAAATACAGCCCGCGCGCGGGGACGCCCGCCGCGACCATGGCGGACCAGGTGCCCGACGCCGTGGCGGACGAGCGGCTGAAGCGGCTGCAGGCGCTGATCGCCGCGCAGCAGGCGGCGTTCAACCGCGGCACCGTCGGCCGGCGCACCGATGCGCTGCTGGAGCGGCCGGGCAAGCGCCCGGGCCAGCATATCGGCAAGTCGCCCTGGCTGCAGTCAGTGGTGGTGGACGGCGGCGCGATCGGCGACCTGATGCCGGTGGAGATCGTGGCCGCCGGCCCGGTCAGCGTGACGGGCGCGGCCGTCCCGATTGATTGAGGTAAGTGCCTGAATCGTCCCGTAGCCGGACGAGTGTCAGCGATTCCTTTACTATCACGGTGGCAAGGCGGGATCGCGATGATCAGTCCTGCCTCCACAACCGCGCCCAAGCGATTCGACCGCAAGCGCCGCCTGCGCGCGGTGGCCGTGATCGTGGCGATCATGGCCGTCCTCGGCGGGATCGGCTTTGCCGAGCCGCTGGAGCAGGGCGCACGGATGCTCCGCAACATCGCGGCTCGGAAGGCGCCGTCGGGCGACGTGGTCGTGATCGCGATCGATGACAAGAGCCTAGCAGAGCTTGGTCGCTGGCCTTGGCCGCGGACACACCATGCCACGCTCCTCAAGATGCTTGAGAACGCAGAGGCCGGCCCGGTGTTCTTTGACATCGACATGTCGTCGCCGAGCGATCCGGCGGAAGACCGGGCGTTCGAGCGCGGCATGGCGCAGGCCAAGCTTCCCGTCACCATCGCCGGGCGGTTCGTCATTGATCCGATCCGCAACGTCCGGCTCGACGTCTTGCCCCTTCCCCAATTTCAGCGCGCCGCCAAAGTCGCCAATATCAATTTCTGGCAGAGCAGTGGCGGATCCGTTTGGAAGCTCCCTTATTCCATGGAGATGGCGGGACGCCGGTTCCAAAGCTTCTCAGCCGCGGCAGCCAACCGATCAACTCCGGCGCGCGGCGAGTTCATGATCGATTATTCGACCGATCTGACCAAGGTTCCGACTTACAGCATGTCGGACGTCCTTGGGGGTCACATCGCGCTCGACAGTCTTCGCGGCAAGACGATCCTTGTCGGGACGGCCAGCATCACCCTTGGAGATATGAGCGTGGCGCCTGGCTTCGGCTTGGTACCCGGAGTCTACATCCATGCGCTTGGCGCCGAAACGCTGCGTCGTGGCATTCCGCTCAACCTTGGCATGCTGCCGGCGCTGGCCGCGGCGGTGATCGCCGCAGCGGGCATGGCGCTGGTCCGCCGCCGCCGATCGCTGCTGCTGATCATGGTGCCATCCATCCTCGTGCTGATCGGCATCCCGTTCCTGGCAGAAGCCCACCAGATCCACCTGGAGGTGATGCCGGCGATCTTCCTGACGCTGATCGTAGGCGGCCGTTTCATCTGGCAGGACATGCGGCGCAGCTATGCGCAGGGTGCGCTGGTGAACCCGGTGTCCGGACTGCCCAATCTGGAAGCGCTGCGGATCGAACCGGTCGCGCGCGAATCGCAGATCATCGTGCTGCGCGTCCTGAACTTCGCCGACATCACGTCCTCGCTTGCCCCGGAGCAGGAGAAGCTGCTGGTCGAGGGGATCGCGGCGCGGATGGCGATGGCAGGAGCGATGGGCCCCTACCAGAGCGACGACGGCCTGTTCGCGATGCTGCACCCGGACGTCGACCTGAGCGTCCTGGCCGAGCGGCTGGACAGCATCCAGACGCTGTTCCGGAGCCCGGTCAGCGTCGGCGAAACGCAGATCGACCTGACCCTGACGCTGGGCGTGGACCGCGAGCGCGGGCGCCCCGTCGCCAACCGGCTGTCCGCCGCGCTGGCGGCGGCCGAGCAGGCGGCGTCCGAGGGCATCGACTGGAAGTGTCACGATCCGTCGCAGCTGGAAGACAGCGCCTGGCGGCTGTCGATGCTGAGCCAGTTGAACGCCGCGATCGACGCGGGCGACCTGTGGGTGGCGTACCAGCCGAAATATGACGTCGCCACACGCATGATCGTGGGCGCGGAGGCGCTGGCGCGCTGGACCCACCCGGACAAGGGACCGATCCGCCCCGACATCTTCATCGGCGCGGCCGAGCAGAGCAACCGGATCGAGAAGCTGACGCTCCATGTGCTGGAGGACGCGGTGACGACGACGATCGCGATGCGCGCGCATGTCCCCGATTTCGTGATGGCGGTTAACCTGTCGGCCAAGCTGCTGGAATCGACGCGGATCGTCGAGCAGGTGCGCGATATCCTCGCGCGGCACGGCCTGCCCGCGTCCGGCCTGATCCTGGAGCTGACCGAAACAGCGGCGCTGGGATCGGACAGTCAGAGCCTGAGCACGCTTCACGCGCTGCGCGGTCTGGGGCTGGGCGTGGCGATCGACGACTATGGCACCGGCATGTCCACGCTCGACTATCTGAAGCGGGTGCCGGCGACCGAGATCAAGATCGACCGGAGCTTCGTGCAGTCGCTGGACGGGCAGGAGAACGACCGCCTTCTGGTGTCGTCCACGATCCAGCTGGCGCATCTGCTGGGCCTGAAGGTTGTCGCCGAAGGAGTCGAGCGGCGCGAGGCACTGGATATATTGCAGCGCATGGGTTGTGACCTGGCGCAGGGATACTTGCTGAGCCACCCGGTGGCCAAGCAGATCTTGCTGGCGAAAGTCGATCCGACCCCGCTGAGAAGTGCTGCCTGACTTGTCTTAAGGTTAATCACTTGTTAACCACGCCAAGCGACGATTCGGTCGCGTGGAGGGTTGACCATGAGCATCTGGGATTATCTGTTCGGTGGTCGCTGGGGCAGCGGCGGCTCCAAGGGCTGAAGTATAAGGGCGGGACATGGCGACATGTTCGGCCAATCCTTCGACCGAAGGATGAAGGGCCTCCGGCATCGCCGGCAGGCCCTTTTTATTGCCTGCTTCGGACGCGGTGGCGGAGCCGTGTCGGGCGTCCGCATCGTGCGTTCGTCATGCCGTGCCTTGAGGCTGGCGTTTCCCGGCGACGCACCCCATCTTGGCTTTCGTGATTCGCGACGATCGCACCCATGACGCCTGAACGACGACCGATCGTCGTTCCCTCGCCGCGCGCACGCCCCGTCCCCATCAGGAACCCGCACCATGTCGCGTAAGCCCGTGCCTGCCCGGTCCGGCGACCGAAGCCGGCTGGAAGTGTTGTTCGACCGGCCGCAACTGCTCGGCCGGCTGTTTGGCGAATATGACCAGAACCTGGTCGCGATCGAGAACCGGCTGGGCGTCTACATCGCTGCGCGTGGCAACAAGATCCAGATCGAGGGCGAGGCGGAGGCCGCGGGCCGCGCGCGCGACGTGCTGACCGGGCTCTACAACCGGATCGTGCAGGGGCAGGAGATCGATTCCGGCGCGGTGGAGGCGGTGATCGCGATGTCAGCCGAGCCGACGCTGGACGGCATCATCCGCGCCGATGTGAGCGAGCCGCCCGCCATCATCATCCGCACCCGCAAGAAGACCATCGTGCCGCGGTCGGCGACGCAGATCCGCTACATGCAGGCGCTGGGATCGTCGGACGTGATCTTCGCGCTGGGGCCGGCGGGCACCGGCAAGACCTATGTCGCGGTGGCGCAGGCGGTGCAGATGCTGATCCAGGGGCAGGTCGACCGGCTGATCCTGTCGCGGCCCGCGGTGGAGGCGGGCGAGCGGCTGGGCTTCCTGCCGGGCGACATGAAGGAGAAGGTCGATCCCTATCTCCGCCCGCTCTACGACGCGCTGTACGACATGCTGCCGACCGAGCAGGTGGAGCGGCGCATCGCGAGCGGCGAGATCGAGATCGCGCCCATCGCCTTCATGCGCGGACGCACGCTGTCCGATGCGTTCGTGATCCTGGACGAGGCGCAGAACACGACGCCGGCGCAGATGAAGATGTTCCTGACGCGGTTCGGCCAGAACAGCCGCATGGTGGTGTGCGGCGACCCGCGGCAGATCGACCTTCCCGACATCGGCCGGTCCGGGCTGGCCGATGCGGTCGGGCGCCTGGAGGGGGTGGAGGGCATCGCCACCGTGCGCTTCGGCGCGGCGGACGTGGTGCGCCACCCGATCGTCGGGCGCATCGTCGAGGCCTATGAGGGCGAGGATGCGCGTCCGCATGCGTGAGACGGCCCATGCTTGACGTCGCGGTGCAGGTGGAGCCCGGCTGGCCGGAGGCGGACTGGGAGGCGATCGCCGACCGGGCCGTGCGGCAGGCGCTGTCGGTCAGCCGGCACGCGCACCTGGCCGACAATCCCGCCGCGATCGAGGTGAGCGTCCGGTTTACCTCCGATGCCGAGGTGCAGACGCTGAACGCCGGCTATCGCGGCAAGGACAAGCCGACCAACGTCCTGTCCTTTCCGATGGTGCAGCCCGACTTGCTGGACGGGCTGGATGCGACGGACGACGGCGAGGTGCTGCTGGGCGACATCGTCCTTGCCGAGGGCGTGTGCCGGGCCGAAGCGGCCGAGAAGCGGATCAGCCTGGAGGATCACGCAACCCATCTTGTTGTCCATGGGCTGCTGCACCTGCTAGGCTATGACCATCAGGGGACGGACGCGGCGGAAGCGATGGAATCGCTCGAGCGCGTGGCCATGGCGGGGCTTGGCCTTGCCGACCCCTATGACGACGATCATCACGGGGGTTGACCACCGAACGCCATGTCAGACGGTTCCAGTAGCGGCGCCCAGCCGGGACATTCTTCCGCCGAGGGCGGGTCCCAGCTGTGGCGCGGTCTTCGCCAGATGCTGTTCGGCGGAGAACAGGAAACATCGCTTCGCGAGCAGATCGAGGACGCGATCGCGGAGCATGACGACGAGGGCGGCCCGCCCGGCAACGGCGATCTGTCGCCGATCGAGCGGCAGATGGTGAGGAACCTCCTCCATTTCGGCGAGCGCACGGCGGACGATGTCGGCGTGCCGCGCAGCGACATCGTCGCGGTGCCGGAGGATGCGTCGTTCCGCACGCTGGTGGAGCTGTTCGCCGATGCCGGGCACAGCCGGCTGCCCGTGTTCCGCGGCAGCCTGGATACGGTGGTCGGCATGGTGCACGTGAAGGACGTGTTCGCCATCCTGGCCAAGGGCGGGCCGGAGCCGTCGGGCTTTGCCGAGCTGATCCGCGAGCCGGTCTATGTGCCGCAGTCGATGGGCGTGCTGGACCTGCTGGCCGAGATGCGCACTCGGCGCACGCACCTGGCGATCGTTATAGACGAATATTCGGGGACCGAGGGCCTGGTCACCATCGAGGACCTGGTCGAGGAGATCGTCGGCGATATCGAGGACGAGCATGACGATGCCCCCGCCGTGCAGCTGGTGGAGGTGGAGCCCGGCCTGTGGGACGCGGACGCCCGGGTCGAGCTGGAGCGGGCCGGCGCGCTGATCGATCCGCGGCTGGCCGAGGTCGAGGAGGACGTCGACACGCTGGGCGGGCTGGCGCTGATCCTGGCCGGGCATGTGCCGGAAACCGGCGACATGCTGGAGCATGACAGCGGCTGGCGGATCGAGGTGGTGGAAGCGGACGAGCGCCGCGCCCGGCGCCTGCGGCTGCACGCGCCGGCGGTGGCCGAGGCCGCCATCGTCGACGACTGAGCGGGGCGCGCGGCGGGTTCACCCCGGCGGCGCCACGGTCTAGACTGACACCCCCATGCTAGCGGCGAGTGCACGATGACCCGGGTCCAGAAAGTCTCCTTCCTGCTGCTCCTGATCCTGCTCGTGGTGGGCGGCGGGTTCTGGTACGTGACGCGTGGGCAGACCGCGACGCTGCCGATGGCATCGGTGGTGGGGCGCACGCCGCAGATCATCGCGCCGTCGACCGAGACGTTCCCGACCATCAACATCGCAAAGCCGGTGGGCTGGGCGGACGGGCAGATGCCGACGCCGGCGGCAGGCCTGTCGGTGAACCTGTTCGCCGACGGCCTGGATCATCCGCGCTGGATGACGCGGCTGGCCAATGGCGACGTGCTGGTGGCCGAAAGCAACAAGCCGCCCGCGACCGAGAGCCCGAGCCTGTTCCGGCGCATCCAGACCTTCTTTATGGGGCGGGCGGGCGCCGGCGGCGCGTCCGCCAACCGCATCACCCTGTTGCGGGATGCCGACGGCGACGGCCGGGCCGAGCAGCGGTCGGTGCTGCTGGAAGGGCTGAATTCGCCCTTCGGCATGGCGGTGGTCGGCGACACGCTGTTCGTCGGCAACACCGACGCGCTGATGGCCTATCCGTTCCGGGTCGGGCAGACGCGGATCGACGCACCCGGCCGACGGGTGATCGCGCTGCCGTCGGGCACGCCCAACAACCACTGGACGCGCAACGTCATCGCGTCGCCGGACGGCAGCCGGCTGTACGTGACCGTCGGATCGAACAGCAACATCGGCGAAAACGGGCTGGAGAGCGAGGAAGGTCGCGCCGTCGTGCTGGAGGTCGATCCCGCGACCGGGCGGCACCGCGTGTTCACCAGCGGGCTGCGCAACCCCAACGGGCTGGCGTGGGAGCCGCAGACCAACCGGCTGTGGACCGTCGTCAACGAGCGCGACATGCTGGGCGGCGATCTGGTCCCCGATTATCTGGCACTGGTCGAGGAAGGCGCCTTTTACGGCTGGCCGTGGAATTACTGGGGCGGGTACGAGGACAAGCGCGTGCAGCCGGCGCGGCCCGACCTGCGCGAATATACGCGGCGGCCGGATTATGCGCTGGGGCCGCACGTCGCGGCGCTGGGCCTGACCTTTGCCGAGGGCGCGCAGCTGGGCGGGCAGTTCACCAGCGGCGCCTTCATCGGCCTGCACGGATCGTGGAACCGCAAGCCGCCGTCGGGATACAAGGTGATCTACGTCCCCTTTAACGCCGGCGGCTTTCCGACCGGCGCGCCGGTGGACGTGCTGACCGGGTTCCTGGACGAGGACGGCAACGCCCGCGGACGGCCGGTGGGCGTGATCCTGGACCGCACCGGATCGCTGCTGGTCGCCGACGACACGGGCAACCGCATCTGGCGGGTGAGCGGCCGGGCGCAGTAACGGGCTCGCCGCCGCCCCGCCGCCGCTGCCGTCAGGCGGAGCGGTGGGGGTCGGTCATCGGCTCCTTGGCATCGACCAGCGACGGGGGCGCCGACATCGGCGGCGCATCCGTCTGCCGTTCGATCATGCGGTGGACCTGCGGTGGGCCGTCCCCCCGGTGAAGATCGCGGATCGCCTGCCAGTTGGCGAGGTCGGCCTGGGTGCGGCGCTGGTTGTGGCGGATGTAATCGAGCCATGTCGCGACATGGTAGCGTTCGATCCACTTGTCGGGTTCGGCCAGGTCGCGCAGCAGCGTCCAGTGGCGCGCGCCATCGCGGCGGCGGATGCGCCCGCGCTCGTTCATGGCATGGAGGAATGCCACCTGATCCTTCGGCGCGATCCGATAGTCGATGGTGACGACGACCGGGCCCGTGCGGGCGTTGATCGGAAAGGCGGTTTCCGGTTCCGACCAGCGGCCGATCGGATCGAGGTTCAGCGCGCTGATCTGCGGCAGCGGAAGGCGTAGGCCGACCAGCGCGCCGGCGACCTGAACCGCCGACGCCGCCAGCAGCGCGACGGTGACGCCGCGATCGTCCGCGAGCGCGCCGAACAGCCAGCTGCCCGCGGCCATGCCGCCGAAGGCCGCCATCTGGTAGAGCGCGAGTGCTCGTGCGACCACCCAGCGGGGTGCGGCCATCTGCACGGTGACGTTGAAGGTCGACAGCGCGAGCACCCACCCTGCCCCCGCCAGCATCAGCGCGGGCGCCGTCAGCACCAGGGTGCGACTGAGCGCGGCGCCGGCCGCCCCAAGCGCGAGCGCGAGCGCGGCGGCGCGGACCAGCCATTCGGTGGTGAGGCGTGCGCGCAATCGGCCGCTGGACAGCGCCCCCGCCACCGCGCCGATCCCGAAGCTGCCGAGCAGAAGCCCGTAGGTGAGCGGGCCGCCGGTGACGGAGGTGCGCGCAACCAGCGGCATGAGCGCGGGCACCGCGCTGGCGGCGATGCCGAACAGAAGCGCGCGCATCAGCACCACGCGGATTTCCGGCGACATCGCGACGTAACGCACGCCTGCCGCCATCGCGACGCCGATCGTCTCGCGCGGGAGGAGGCGCGGCGGACGCACCGGGCGCCAGCGTGCGAGCACCGCGATGAGCCCGATGTAACTGACCGCGTTGACGGCAAAGGCCGCCGCCGCGCCGGCCGCCGCCACGATCGCGCCGCCGATCGCCGGCCCGGCGGAGCGCGCGATGTTGAACCCCATGGAGTTGAGCGCAACCGCGCTGGGCAGCGATGCGCGCGGCACCATGTCGCCGACCGAGGCCTGCCAGGCCGGGCCGTTGAAGGCAGTGCCGCAGCCGATCAGGAAGGTGAAGGCGAGCAGCAGCAGCGGCGACAGCAGCCCGGTCCACGCGCAGGCGGTGAGCGCAACCGACACGACGAGCATGAACAGCTGCGCCGCCAGCATCACCTTGCGCCGATCAAGGCTGTCGGCGACCGCGCCGGCGAGCAGCGACAGCAGCATGATCGGCAGCGTGACGGAGGCCTGCACCAGCGCGACCAGCTGGGGCGAGCCGGCGATGGTGGTCATCATCCAGGACGCGCCCACCGACTGGATGAGCCCGCCGAAGTTGGACGCCATGCTGGCGATCCACACCGCCCGGAAGATGGGCTGGCGCAGCGGCGATGGCGGGGGCGTGTCGGCGGCGGGCTGATCGGTCATGGACGCGGTGGCAAACGACCGAGCCCGGCGGTGGTGCCCGACCGGACGATCAGCGCAGCAGCCCGGCCGAGCGGAGCGCGTCGTCGATGATCCGCCCGATCGGATCCTGCGGCGCGGCCGGCGACGCCTGTGGCGCGGGCGCGGGGGCGCGGTTCGGGCGCGGCGATGCCGTCGGGGCTCCTTCGGCAAGGCCCCAGAAGGCGGCGATGTGGCGGGTGGAGGAAATGCCGGCTTCCAGCATGAAGGGGCCGGCGGCGCCCAGCCCGTCCTCCCCGCCGGTGCCGAGCGGCGTGCCGTGGCCCAGGCCGGCGATGTCGATCACCTCGATCGCGTCGCGGCCGGCGGCATCGCGCCAGACGCGGCGGCGGTGACCATCGATGGTGCCGACATGATCGGGCGCGTCGCCCGCGCCGTGGAGCGGGCGCCATTGATCGAGCAGGATGTCGACATTGGCGTCGCTGACGGTGCGATCGGCATCGCCGTGCCAGATCGACAGCCTCGGCCAGGGGCCGCGATGATCCGACGCGTCGCGCACCAGCGTGGCGAGCGCGTCGCCGCGCGGCCCGCCCTGCCCGCGCATGCGATCGAACGCCTGCGGCACGGTGCGCGCGGTGCCGAACGGAAGCCCGGCGATGATCGCGCCGCCGGCGAACAGCTCCGGATAGGTGGCGAGCATCACCGCCGTCATCGCGCCGCCGGCCGACAGCCCGCCGATGAACACTTGCGCCGGATCGAGGCCGTAGCGGTCGACCATCAGGCCGACCATCTCCGCGATGGCCGCCGCCTCGCCCCGCCCGCGCGCGGCATTGGCCGGGTCGAACCAGTTGAAGCAGCGGTTGGGATTGTTGGCCGTCTGCTGTTCTGGAAACAGCAGCGCAAAGCCGTGGCGTTCCGCCAGCGTCGACCAGCCGGCGCCGGCATCATAGCCGGCGGCGTCCTGCTTGCAGCCATGGAGCACCACCACCAGCGGCGCCCGATCCGGCAGCGCGGCCGGCACGAACATGCGCGCCCTGAGCCGCGCCGACCCGCGCCAGCCGGGAAGGTCGGACAGCCGGTCGGGACCCGGCGCGCGGCCGACCGGGGCGGTGCGGGCCGCCTTCAGCCGTGCCAGGGTGTCGCTGAGCGTCGGCATGTTCGTCTCCCAAGGCAACACAACGATGCTGCGCTGCAGCAAAGGTGGGGCCTGCCGGCCGATCGTGCAAGCGACGATCGGCGGATCGCGGGGAAAAGCGACGCCGCAAAAGACCCTTAGCGGGTGACGACGTTGCGGCGCATGGGGGCGAGCCGCGACAGGAAGGCGTTCTGCGCGCCGAACGCCACGCCCTCCCGCGTCATCGCCGCCTGGAGGTTGGCGACGAGCGCGTTCATGTCCTTGGCCTGCACGCCCATGTTGGCGTGCGCGGTGCGCATGTCGCGCCCGGTGTAGGTGCAGCCGCCGCCGAGGAGGTAGCAGAAATGCTCCCCCAGCACGCGGCGCAGGCGGACCAGATCCTGCCCGCGGAAGATGTCGGCGATGCGCGGATCGGCCAGGTTGGTGGCGACCAGATCATCGACGATGCGGGCGATGCCGGCGCGGCCGTGAAAGGCATCGAGCATGGCGGTGCCGGCAAAGGGCCTGGCGCCGGCATTGGCATCGGACTGCGCATAGGGCGGCACCGCCTCCTCGCCCGGAGGGACGGGGGCGGCCTGCGCGGCGAGGAGGAGGAGGGCCTGGACGAGCATGGAGCCTCAAAAGCTTCCCTGGAGGGAGAGAAAGACGCCGCGCTGATCATCGGCCGTGGCGATGGAGCCGAGATCCACGACCGCGACGGTCGCGGTGACGTTGGGGGTGAGCGCATGGGCGAGATAGGCGGTCGCCCAATCATCCTCCCGCGCGAAGCCGAGATTGTCGGGCTTTGTTCGATATTCGACGCCGATCACGGTGCGGCGGGACAGCTGCCAGCCAAGCGAGCCTTCGACCTGCAGCGCGGCGCCCCCGCCCGCCCCGCCATGGCCGAGCAGCCCGGTCTGGTTGGCGGCCGTCCGGCGCACGGCCGCGCCGACCAGCAGGCTGTGGCGAAGGATGAGCTTGGTGGCGGAAACATAGACGTCCGTGCCCCGATCATCGCGCGCGCCGACGGCGGCGGCGATGGGGGCATCCAGCGCGCGCTTGTGCTGCACGCCGACTGCGACCTGCGGGAGCCACGGGCTGTCGAACACGGCATCGCCGAACAGACGGAGCTTTGCCCCGTATACGTCCTGGCTGAGGATCGTGCCGCGCCCGATACCGAGCGCGGCGCCGACATCGCGCGTGTCGAGGTTCTGGCGGGCGTAGCTGAGCTCCACCCGGTCCCAGAGGCCGAGTGCTACGCCGTGCGACTGGAAGCGATAGTCGGGCAGGAAGGCGACCGAGACATGGGCGGACGCGCCGATGCCGTCGCGCGTCTCGTTGCCGGCGATCAGCGCCCAGGTGGAGATACCCCCGCCCGACGCACCTTCGACCGTCGACACGCCGTTGGTCAGCAAGAGCTTGCCGCCCGCGCGCCCGTCGCCATGCGCAGCTGCCGGCGCGCCGGCGCCCAGCAGCGCCGCCGCCGCCACCATCATGCAAAGCCGCATCAGAACTTCACCCCGTTTCGGCGCGATGATTAGGCCCGAATGGTTAAGGCCGACTTTCCGCACCGAGGGCGGCCGGGGGTGCGACGGTGAAGCGCCTCTTCATTCCGGATCAACCAAATCGAGTTAGCCTGACGGGATGCGGACCTTCCTTCATGCCGGCCTCCTCCTCACCGCCCTGATCGCGCCCGCCGCGGCGGAGGCGGCGACACTGTCCTTCCAGGTGCGCGGGCCGGGCGGCCAGCCCTTGCCGGGCGCGGTGGTGACGGTGGAGGTCGCCGGGGGCGCGGCCGCGCCGGTGCGCGGCCCCTATGTGATGGAACAGCGCGACATCCAGTTCCAGCCGCACGTCCTGATCGTGCCCGTCGGGGCCAGCGTCAGCTTTCCGAACCGCGACCGGGTGCGGCACCATGTTTATTCCTTTTCGCGCCCGAAGCGGCTGGACCTGCCGCTTTATGGCCGGGACGAGACGCACAGCGTGACGTTCGACCAGCCGGGCGTGGTGGCGCTGGGGTGCAACATCCATGACGCGATGAGCGCGTTCGTGTTCGTCACCGCGACGCCCTTTGTCGCGCAGTCGGGAGCGGACGGGCGCGTGACGCTGGCCCAGGTGCCGGCCGGAAGCGCCACCGTGCGCGTGTGGCACCCGAGCATCCGGGCGCGCGGCAACAGCATGGCGCAGGCCTTCACCGTCACGGCCGCCGATCTTGCGAGCACCCTGACCGTCCGATGAGGTCGTGGTTGCGCCTTCAAGGCTTCGGCCGGCTGCGCACCCGGTTGCTGGTGCTGTATGCGGGGCTGTTCGCGGCCGCGCTGATCAGCCTGGCGGCCGTCGCGCAGACCATCATCCGGCAGAACGCCGAGGAGATGGTGCGCGCCGAGCTGGCCGCCAACGGCAGCGTCTATGACCGGCTGTGGGCGCTGCGCACCCGATCGCTGAAGACATCGGCGGCGATGCTGGCGCGCGACTTCGGCTTTCGCGACGCTGTGGCGAGCGCGGACGAGCCGACCATCCGGTCCGCGCTCACCAATGTGCGCAAGCGGGCGGGCGCCACCGAGGCCTTCATGGTCGACATGGACGGGGGGGCGAGCGGCACGCCGGGTGCGCTGGCCGACGCGGTTGCCGCCGTGCCGTTCGCGCTTGAAAACGGGCGCAGCGATGCCGTGGTATGCGTGGAGGGCGCGGCATATCGGCTGGTGCTGTCGCCGATCATGGCGCCCATGCAGATCGGCTGGGTGGTGTTCGCGGTGAAGCTGGACGGCGCGGAGATGGACATGCTGGAGCGGCTGTCCGCCATTCCGCTGCGCGCCACCATCGTGCAGCGCACGGCCGCCGGCTGGCGCGCGGCCGACGACCATGAGATCGGCGGGGAGGAGATCGACCGGCTGATCGAGCAGTCGACCCACAGACGGGCGATGGCCACGCTCAACCTGAGCAGCGGGCGCGCCTTTGCCACGGCCAAGCCGCTGGCGGGAGTCGGGCCGGAGCCTGTGGCCGCGATCCTGATCCGCTATCCGCTGATCGATGCGCTGGCGCCCTATCGATCGCTGCAGATCGGCATCGCGCTGGCCGGCCTGATCGGCCTGCTGCTCGTGGTGCTGGCGAGCCGGCGGCTGGCGCAGAGCATCGCCCGGCCGATCGCGGCGCTGGATGCGGCGGCACGCGCGCTGGAGGAAGGCACGCACAGCCGGGTGGAGGTGGAAGGCCGCGACGAGATCGGCCGACTGGCGGCCAGCTTCAACCGCATGGCCGACGGCATCCAGGACCGCGAGAACAGGATCAGCCACCTGGCGTTCCACGACACGCTGACCGGATTGCCCAACCGCGCCTATTTCCGCCAGGCGCTGGACCAGGCGATCGCATCCGGCGAGCGCAACCGGCACCAGGTGGCGGTGCTGTGCCTGGACCTGGACCGGTTCAAGGACGTCAACGACACGCTGGGCCATCCGGTCGGCGACGCGTTGCTGCAGCAGCTCGGCCGGCGGCTGACGGGGCTGTCGCCCGACGGCATGGTCGCGCGGCTGGGCGGCGACGAATTCGCCATCATCCTGTCGGGCCAGGTCGACGTCGACCGGCCCCGCGCGCTCGCCCAGGCGATCATGGATGCGATGCGCCAGCCGCTGGACGCCGACCAGCACCAGATCGCCGGCGACGTCAGCATCGGCATCGCGGTGGCGCCCAACGACGGCAGCGATGCCGACGCGCTGATGAAGAGCGCGGACCTGGCGCTCTACCGCGCCAAGCAGGACGGGCGCGGCGTGTTCCGCTTCTTCGAGCCCGAGCTCGACGCGGCCGCGCGGCGGCGGCGGCAGGTGGAGCTGGACCTGCGTGACGCGATCCGGCTGGGCCATTTCGAGCTGCATTACCAGCCGGTGCTCGACCTGAAGAACAACCGCGTCGGTGCCCTGGAGGCGCTTTTGCGCTGGCGCCATCCGGAGCGCGGGCTGGTGCTGCCGAGCGACTTCATCGGCATCGCGGAAGACAGCGGGCTGATCATCGCGATCGGCGAATGGGTGCTGCACGAGGCATGCCGCGAGGCGCGCCGCTGGCCCGCGCATGTGCGGGTCGCGGTGAACGTGTCGCCGCTGCAGTTCCGCAATTCCGGCTTTCCGGCGATCGTCATGCAGGCGCTGGCGGCGAGCGGGCTGCCGCCGGAGCGGCTGGAGATCGAGATCACGGAGTCGGTGTTCCTCGAGGGGGAGGAAGCGGTAGTCGCGCTGCTGCACCGGCTGCGGTCGATGGGCATCCGCATCGCGCTGGACGATTTCGGCACCGGCTATTCCTCGCTCAGCTATCTGCGCGGTTTCCCTTTCGACAAGATCAAGATCGACCGGTCGTTCGTCACCGACGTGGCGCGCGACGCGGGTTCGGCCGCGATCGTCCGCGCGATCGTCCACCTTGCGAAAGCGCTGGGCATGGACATCACCGCAGAGGGCGTGGAGGACGCCGCCCAGCTGAGCCGGCTGCGCGGCGAGGGTTGCGACAACATCCAGGGCTATCTGTTCAGCCGGCCGGTGTCGTCGAGCGAGGTCGACGCGCTGATCGGCACGCGCATGGAGGATGCCGCCTAGCGACGCGGGGTGGAGGATGCCGGCCGGCGCTGCGGGGCGCTCCGCTCGAATAATTTGATAATGCTAGTGACTCGCAACAGACTCGCGACTAAGAACCATTCGCAAGAAGCAAAAGCGGGGTTCTGGCGTGCGATTTTCGAGCATCCTTCTTGCAACGGTGGCGATCGGCGGGATCGGCGCCGCGCCGGCCCGGGCAGCGGCCGACGATGGTGCAGCGGCGACCGGTGCAGTGGCGGACGCCGCGGTCGATGCGGCTGCCGATGCGTCGATCGATGCGGGCGCGAGCTTTGCCGACGCGCAGGCGTCTGACGACATCATCGTGCTCGGCAAGAGCTATGGCCAGGCGGTGGGCAAGACCGTGACCCCGCTGAAGGACGTGCCCAACACGGTGACGGTGGTCGACCGCGAGCAGATCGAGGCGCAGAACCTGTTCACGCTGGAAGACGCGCTGACCGCCACCAACGGCATCACCGTGACGGGCGTCGGCAGCGAGGACCCGAGCTTCCTGTCGCGCGGCTTTGCCATCAACAACTATCTGGTGGACGGCGTGCCCACGCTGTCGTTCGGCTTTCCGGCCGTGGTGCCCGACCTGTTCTTCTACGACCGGCTGGAGGTGCTGCGCGGGCCGGCGGGGCTGTTCAGCGGATCGGGCAATCCGGCGGGCAGCATCAACCTGGTGCGCAAGCGGCCGCTGGACACCGCGCGCATGCAGGCCTCGCTCGGCTATGGCAGCTGGGACAATCTGCGCGCCGAGCTGGACGTGTCGGTGCCGGTCACAAGCGGCGTCGGCGTGCGCGCGGGCGTGATGGCGCAGGACCAGGACCAGTTCTTCGACGTCGCGCATCGCAACCGCATCGGCGCTTACGGCGTGGTCGCGGTGGAACTGGGCGAGCGCACGACGGTGACGGCCGGCGGCTATTACGACCGGTTCCGGCCGGCCATCCAGTCCGGCCTGCCCGGGATCGCCGGCGGCGCGGACGGCAGCGAGGGCCAGCTGCTCGATATCGAGCGGTCGACCTATCTGGGCGCCGACTGGAACCGGTTCGAGTCCGAGACCTGGACCGCCTTTGCGGAGATCGCGCACCAGGTGAGCGACCGGTGGACGCTGCGCGCGACCGGCATGCACAGCGATGTCGATCGCATCGATGTCTACAGCTACATCGGCAACCAGCCGGTGACGCCGGCCAATGGCGGCACCACCAACCAGATTGCCTACCGCGGCGACAGTTTCGCCAAGTACACGTCGTTCGATGCCAACGCGATCGGCTCCATCCCGCTGTTCGGGCGTGAGCAGACGCTGATCCTGGGTGTCGATTATCAGGCGCAGGACTACGACAGCTATTTCACGCGGCTGTCCAATTTCGCGCGGATCAACGTGTTCAACCCGGTGTCGCCGGCGGAGCCGCCGCTCGATCCGTACAACGCCCTGCCCTATTATCCGGTGCAGGGAACGGGCGCGACCTGCCCGGCATCGACCACGCCGGTGACGCCCGCGCCTGCCAACTGCGTCATCCAGGTCTGGGGCGGCACGACCACGCAGGTGGAGCAATATGGCATCTACGGCCAGCTGCGCTTCAGCCCGGTGGAGGGCCTGACGCTGATCGGCGGCGGGCGGCTGACCTGGTGGGACCAGGATGCGCAGACGGTGCTGCCCCGGCTGCTGCCGCAGACCAACCTCGGCTATGACGGCCGCTTCACGCCCTATGCCGGGCTGGTCTGGGACATCACCGAGAACCTGAACGTCTACGCCAGCTATGCCGACAGCTTCACGCCGCAGTCGGCGCCGGCCGGACGCACGCTGCTGGGCGGCGGCGAGGTGCAGCCGCTGCTGGGCGATCAATATGAGGCGGGCACCAAGCTGACGCTGATGGCCGACCGGCTGCTGCTGTCGGCCGCGGTCTACCAGATCACGCAGGGCAACCGGAACTTCAACCCGCCGGACGATCCGCTGACCTTCCTGCAGGTCGGCCGGGTGCGCGCGCGCGGCGTGGAGCTGGAAGCGAGCGGCGAGATCCTGCCCGACTGGCGGGTGAACGGCGGATATAGCTACACCACCACCGAATATCTGGAGGACACGCAGCCGCAGTTCGAGGGGCTGGCGCTGACGCCCATCATCCCAGAGCACATGGTGAAGCTGTTCACCAACTATGCGCCAAGCGACGGCCCGCTTGCCGGGGGCAGCATCGGCGGCAGCGTGACATGGTTCAGCGAGACGTTCGGCGGCACGCCGTCGATCATCGGGGCGAACGGCCGACCGACGGTATCGTCGGTCGTGCGGCAGGAAGGCTATGCGGTGGTGGACCTGCGGGCGGGTTACCGCCTGACCGAGCAGCTGAGCCTGTCGGTCAACGTCAACAACCTGCTCGACAAGACCTATTATGCGCGCATCTCGTCGACAGGGCGCGGCAATTATTTCGGGCAGCCGCGCAGCGTGTTCGCGACGGTCAGGTACACCTTCCAGTGAGCGCGGTCGGCACGGGCGCGCGGCGACGCTGGGCACGACGCGGTGACGTCGTGCTGCGCGTCCTTGCGGCCGTGCCGGTCGGATATGCCGTGGCGAGCCTGTGGGCGATGGCGCTTGCCCGCACGCTGCCTGGCGGCCCGTCCGAGGCGACGATCTGGGCGACGCTGATCGCCTTTGTCGTCTGTGCGGTGGCGGCGATGGGGGCCTTTGCCGCGCGCAGCGGCGTGCGCGCGATGGCCGTGCTGATGCTGCTGGGCGGGATCGCGGCCGCGATCGCCTGGATGGCCGCCGGACCGGTGGTGGCGGCATGAGCCAGGGATTCCGCCAGTCGCAGGCGCTGCTCCACACCTGGTCGGGGCTGCTGCTCGGATGGGTGCTGTTCCTGGTGTTCGTGGCCGGCACGATCGCGTTCGGGCGCGAGGCGCTCAATCGCTGGATGCGGCCGGAGCTGCCGCGCGTGGAACAGCCGCTGCGCGCTCTGGACGGGGCGCAGCGCTTCCTGGAGGCCAAGGTGCCCGACGCCAAATCCTGGTTCATCACGATGGCGAACGCGCGGTCGCCGGGGGCGGCGCTGTTCTGGCAGCCGCAGCCGAAGCCGGGCGAGCCACGCGGCCGCGGACGCGGTGGACGCGGGCGGCGCGACACCCAGGCGCTGATCGACGCGAACGGCCAGGTGTCAACGGCGCGCGACACGCGGGGCGGGGAGTTCTTCTACCGCTTCCACTTCGACCTTCATTACATGCCGGTCATCTGGGCGCGCTGGCTGGTCGGGCTGGCGACCATGATGATGCTGGTCGCGATCCTGAGCGGGATCGTGACCCACAAGAAGATCTTCCGCGACTTCTTCACGCTGAGGCGCGGCAAGGGGCAGCGGTCGTGGCTCGACGGGCACAACGCGACGGCGGTGCTGGCGCTGCCGTTCCACCTGATGATCACCTATACCGGGCTCGTCACGCTGATGGCGCTGCTGATGCCGTGGGCGGTGGTCGCCAACTACGCGGACGAAACCGGCTTTTCGAAGACGGTGTTCCCGCAGGCCGAGGCGGTCGAGCGCACGGGCGTGGCCGCGCCGATGGTGCGGCTGACCGATGTGGTGCGCGATGCCGAACGGCGGCTGGGCGGGCCGGCAGGCTATGTCGAGGTGGCCGAGGCGGGCGACCGGGCGCAGCGCATCAGCGTGACCCGCGCGGCCGCATCCATGCTGAACACGCGGCCGCCGCGCGTCACCTATGACGGGACAACGGGCGCGCTGATCTGGCAATCGCCGCCACCCGGAGCCGCGGCGGTGACGGCCGGAGCGATGATCGGGCTGCATGCCGGGCGCTTCGCCGATCCGGTGACGCGCTGGATCTACTTCCTGGGCGGGGTCGCGGGATCGCTGATGGTGGCGAGCGGGCTGGTCATGTGGACGGTGAAGCGGCGCGAGAAGCTGCCCGACCCCACCCGTCCCTATCTGGGCTTTCGCGTGGTCGAGCGGTTGAACATCGCCTTCATCGCGGGCTTTCCGCTCGGCACGGCCGCGATGCTGTGGGCCAACCGCCTGCTGCCGGCGGGCATGGCCGACCGCGCGGCGTGGGAGGTCCACTGGCTGTTCATCGTCTGGGGCGCGGCGGCGGTCGCGGGGTTCATCCAGACGCCGAAGCGGGCATGGGCGTGGCAGCTGGCGGCGACCGGCCTGATGCTGGTCATGCTGCCGCTGTTCAACATGGTGGCCACGCGCGTGGGGCTGCCGGCCACGCTGATGTCGGGAGACTGGGCGCTGGCGTCGATCGACGCGGTGCTGCTCTTGTTCGGGATCGGCTATCTGGCGGTGGCGCGGCGGGTGTCGCGATACCGGCCGAAGGCGACGCGACGTCGGGAGAGCCGGGTAGCGGCGAAGATCGCGCCGCGACGCGTGGCGCTGGAGCCGGCCGCGTGAGCGCGCTTGCCATCCTGCTCGCCACCGTCGGCTTCGGCATGCTGGGGCTGGCCACCGACGCGCATTACCGCCGCCGATTCGGCCTGCTGCCCGCGCCGGAGCGCAAGCGGCGGATGCGCGCGATCGGCTGGATCCTGTTGGCGCTGAGCCTTATGCCCCCGGTGATCGGGTCGGGCTGGATCTTCGGCCCCGTGCTGGCCTGCGGCACCGTCATGACGGGCGCGGGCATCAGCTTTCTGCTCCTCAACCTCCTGCCCGCCCCGCCCGCGACCGGCGTGCGGCCGGCAGCCTCATCCATCCGGAGACGACCATGGTAACGAAGACGCTGCTTGCCCTGTTGATGCTGGGCACTGCCGCCGCCGCGAGCGCGCACGAGGTGTGGATCGAGCGCGACGGCGCCGGGCCTGCGCGCATCTACCTGGGCGAGCCGGCCGAGCCGCTGCCGCCGGGCGGCGACCCTGAGTTCGCCAAGCTGCGCCAGCCGCGGCTGGTGCCGGCGTCCACCGCCGAACAGGTGCGCCGCGCGGGCTTCATCGAGGTGGCGGTGCCTGCCGGCGATGTGCGCGCCTGGGACGACAATGTGTTCGCGCCGTGGGGCGAGGACGGGGCGCGCGAGGGCGTGATCTACTACGCCCGCGCCGGGCGCGCCGAGCCGCGCCATGAACTGCCCTTCGAGATCGTCCCGGCGGCGGCGAACGGCGACCGCTTCACCGTGCTGCGCGACGGGCGGCCCGCGGCGGGGACGGACGTGACGCTGGTGGCGCCGGACCGGAGCACCAGCACGCTGAAGACCGACGCCGCCGGCACCGTGACCGTCACTCCGCAGGTGCCCGGACGCTACCTGCTGGTGGCGGCGGTGGCGGAGGACGGCAGCCACACCCTGCCGGGCGGCACCGTCCAGAAGCTCCACCGGATCACGACGACCAGTTTCGTTCAGCCCTGATCAAGGTCCGACCGACCACCGATGACAGAAGCGCATTCGGCGCTTCGCGATCGGGTTGATGGACGTTATCACAGCGGACCATCCACCCGGTGCGCGGCCCCCCGCGCCTTCGTCCAGGTCAGTCAGGATCGCCAATTGACGTCACGAACCGGCCGCGGGATCCTGTCCGCGGCGATCCTTGCTTCCGCCCTCACGCTGACGGCCTGCGGATCCGCCGAGGAGGCGGACAAGGAGGGCGGCCGCGGCGCACGCGGCCCCGCGCAGGTCGGCTTCGTGACCGTTCAGACGACCAGCGTGCCGGTGACGGTGGACCTGGCCGGCCGGGTCACCGCCTATCAGATGTCGGAGGTGCGCCCGCAGGTGGCCGGCGTCATCCGCCGGCGCTTCTTCACCGAAGGCACGATCGTCCGCGCCGGACAGACGCTCTATGAGATCGATCCGCGCGTGTACCGCGCGGCCGCCAACGAGGCGCAGGCCAACCTGAACAGCGCGCGCGCCAATGCCGAGGCGACGCGGATCCGTGCCGATCGCTTCCGCCCGCTCGCCGAGATCGAGGCGGTGAGCGCGCAGGATTACACGGACGCCGCCGCCCAGGCGAACCAGGCCGCCGCCGCCGTGGAGCAGAGCCGGGCGCAGCTGGAGACGGCGCGCGTCAACCTGAGCTTCACGCGCGTGCCGGCGCCGATCACCGGACGCATCGGACGGTCGCTGTTCACCGAGGGCGCGCTGGTGACGGTCGGCCAGGCGGACCCCCTGACCGTGATCCAGCGGCTGGACCCGATCTTTGTCGACATCCAGCAATCGAGCGCCGACCTGCTAGCGCTCCGCCGGTCGCTGGCGACAGGCGGCGTGGTGCCGGCATCGGCGGCGGTGCGGCTGACGCTGGAGGATGGCAGCGATTACGGCCAGACCGGGACCGTGCAGTTCGCCGAGGCGATGGTGGACCCGGCGACCGGCACGGTGACGCTGCGCGCCCGCTTCCCCAATCCGCAGGGCATCCTGCTGCCCGGCATGTTCGTGCGGGCGGGCTTTGCCCAGGCGATCGACCAGCGCGCGATCCTGGTGCCGCAGCCGGCCCTGCAGCGCCAGCCGACCGGCGAGGCATCCGTGTTCGTGGTCGGCCCGAACAACACCGCCGTCCGCCGGCAGGTGGTGGCCGACCGCACGCAGGGCGGGAACTGGGTGGTGACGCGCGGGCTGAACCCCGGCGACCGGGTGATCGTGCAGGGCACGGCCAACCTGCGGCCGGGCGCGCAGATCAGGCCCGTGCCCGCCAGTGCGCCGCAGCGCATCGCGCCGCCGCCCGCCGAGGGCAACGGTGAGGGCGGCGCCGGCAGCGGAAACGGCGCCGCCGCCAAGGCGAACTGAGCGCCCATGTCGCGGATCTTCATCGACCGGCCGATCTTCGCCTGGGTGCTGGCGATCCTGACCATGCTGGCGGGGGTGGGCGCGATCCTGTCGCTGCCGATCGCGCAATATCCCGATGTCGCCCCGCCGCAGGTGAACATCCGCGCGACCTATCCGGGCGCATCGGCGCAGACGATCCAGAATTCGGTCACCCAGGTGATCGAACAAACGCTGACCGGCATCGACGGACTGCTCTACTTCAGCTCGCAATCCTCGTCGCGCGGGCAGGTGACGATCAGCGCGACCTTTGCCGCCGGCACCGATCCCGACATCGCGCAGGTGCAGGTGCAGAACCAGGTACAGCAGGCGCTGTCCCGCCTGCCCCAGCCGGTGCAGCAGCAGGGCCTGCGCGTCACCAAGTCCAACCCGGACTTCCTGATGATCGTCGGCATCTTCGACGAAACCGACCAGCGCACCAACCGCGACGTGTCCGACTGGATGGAGTCGAACATGGTGGAGCCGCTCGCCCGCATCGAGGGCGTCGGCGAGACCAATGTGTTCGGGTCGCAATATGCGATGCGCATCTGGCTCGATCCGTCGCGGCTGGCGAGCTATTCGCTGATGCCGTCGGACGTCGTCACCGCCATCCAGAACCAGAACACGGAGGTGGCCGCCGGCGAGCTGGGCGGGCAGCCGCAGCCGTCGACGCAGCTGCTGAACGCGACGGTGACGGCGCAGGCACGGCTGCAGACGCCCCAGCAGTTCGAGAACATCATCCTGAAGACGCAGCCGAACGGGGCAACCGTGCGGCTGGCCGATGTCGCGCGCGTGGAGCTGGGCGCGGAGAACTACAGCGCGCTGAGCCGGGTCAACGCGCATCCGGGCGCGGGCCTGGCGATCAGCCTGGCGCCCGGCGCCGATGCGCTCGCCACGTCCGAGCTGGTGAAGGCCGAGGTCGAGCGGCAGGCGCAGAACTTTCCCGAAGGCTTCACCTTCGCCTACGCCAACGACACCACCGACTTCATCCGGCTGTCGATCGAAGAGGTGGTGAAGACGCTGGTGGAGGCGGTGATCCTGGTGGTCATCGTCATGTTCGTGTTCCTGCAGAGCTGGCGCGCGACGCTGATCCCCACGATCGCGGTGCCGGTGGTGCTGCTTGGCACCTTCGCCGTGTTCTACGTGGCGGGATTTTCGATCAACACGCTGACGCTGTTCGGGCTGGTGCTGGCGATCGGCCTGCTGGTCGACGACGCGATCGTGGTCGTGGAGAATGTCGAGCGCCTGCTGGAGGAAAACCCGGACATGTCGCCCAAGGAGGCGACGATCGAGTCCATGAAGGAGATCCAGACGGCGCTGGTTGCGATCGGCGTGGTGCTGTCCGCGGTGTTCCTGCCGATGGCGTTCTTCGGCGGGTCGACGGGCGTGATCTATCGCCAGTTCTCCGTCACCATCGTGGCGGCAATGGTGCTGTCCGTGTTCGTGGCGCTGATCCTGAGCCCGGCGCTGACCGCGACGCTGTTGAAGCAGACGCACGGCAAGGCGGACGAGACGCCGCGCGAGGGCTGGTTTGCCCGGCGCTTCCCGCGCGCGGCCGGATGGGGCACGCGGCTGGGCGACGGGTTCAACACGCGATTCGACCGGGGCGTCGACCGCTACGAGGCGGGCGTGAAGCGGATCGTCGATCGCAAATGGCTGTTCCTTGCGATCTATGCCGTGTTGCTGGCGGTGCTGGCGCTGTTGTTCTTCCGGCTGCCGACGAGCTTCCTGCCGACGGAGGACCAGGGCGCGGCGACCATCCGCTTCCAGCTGCCGGCCGGCGCCACGCGTGGCCGCACGGAGGAAGTGCAGCAGGCGGTCGAGCGCTATTTCCTGACCGAGGAGAAGGAGAACATCCGCACGCTGCTGACCGTGGCGGGCGGCGGCGGCGGGGCGAGCGGGCAGAACACCGGCCAGGGCTTCATCAACTTCGCCAACTGGTCGCAGCGCGAGGATGCCGAGAACAGCGCGGACGCGATCGTCGAGCGGGCGAGCGCGGCGTTCCGGGGGTTCCGCGACGCGCAGGTGTTCGCCCTGCTGCCGCCGGCGGTGCGCGGGCTGGGCCAGTCCAACGGCTTCACCATGCAGCTGCAGAACACCAGCGGCATGAGCCAGGAGGAGTTCAACGCGGCGCGCGACCGGTTGCTGGCGGCGGCCACCGCCGACCCGATCCTGGAAGGCGTGCGGCTGAGCGAGCTGCCCGACGTCGCGACGCTGAACGTCGATATCGACCAGCAGAAGCTGTCCGCGCTGGGCCTGACGCAGGCGGCGGTCAATTCCACCATCTCGGCGGCGTGGGGCGGGCAATATGTGAACGACTTCATCGACCGCGGCCGGGTAAAGCGCGTGTTCGTGCAGGGCGATGCCCCCTACCGGTCGGAGCCGTCGGACCTCGGCCAGTGGTTCGTGCGCGGATCGAACGGGCAGATGGCGCCCTTCTCCTCCTTTGCCAGCACGTCGTGGACCACCGCGCCGACGACCCTGTCGCGTTTCCAGGGCGTGCCGTCCTACGAGTTCCAGGGACAGGCGCGGTCCGGCACCAGCTCGGGCGAGGCGATGGACCGCATGGCGCAGCTGGCGGGCGAGATCCCGGGCGTGGGCGTCGCCTGGTCCGGCCTGTCGTTCCAGGAACGGCTGTCGTCCGGGCAGGCGCCGCTGCTCTACGGCCTGTCGATCCTGATCGTCTTCCTGTGCCTGGCCGCGCTTTACGAAAGCTGGTCGATCCCGGTCGCCGTGCTGCTGGTCATCCCGCTGGGGCTGGTGGGCGCCGTGTTCTTCGTCACGCTGCGCGGGCTGGAGAACGACGTCTACCTGCAGATCGGGCTGCTGACGACGATGGGGCTGGCGGCCAAGAACGCCATCCTGATGATCGAGTTCGCCGAGCAGGAGGAGAAGAAGGGCGCGCGCGTGATCGATGCCGCGCTGACGGCGGCGCGGATCCGCCTGCGGCCGATCCTGATGACCAGCCTTGCGTTCATTTTCGGCGTGCTGCCGCTGGCCATTTCCACCGGCGCGGGCGCCAACAGTCGCATCGCGATCGGCACGGCGGTGATCGGCGGCATGCTGACCGCGACGATCCTGGCGATCTTCTACATCCCGTTGTTCTTCGTGCTGGTGCGGCGCGGCGTGCGCGACGGGCTGGCGAAGATGCGCGGGCGGCCGACCGGGCACCAGCCGGCCGCGGAGCCGGCGGCATGAGGCGCGCGGCCTTCTCGCTGCCGCTGGCGGCGCTGATCGGCGGCTGTTCGCTGGCGCCGGCCTATCGCCAGCCGGCGCTGCCGGTGCCGGCGTCGTGGCCGGCCGGCGATGCCTACCTGCGCCAGACGGAGGCCACGCTGCCTGCGCTGAGCTATCGCGATCTGTTCCGCGACCCGCGGCTGGTGGCGCTGATCGAGCAGGCCTTCGCCAACAACCGCGACCTGAGGGTCGCCGCCGCCAACATCGCGGCGACGCGCGCGCAGTACCGCATCCAGCGCGCCGACCTGTTCCCGCAGGTCGATGTGAGCGGCCGGTATAGCTATTCGGGCGGCGGCAACGGCGCCACCGCGGTCGCCGGCACGGGTGCGGGCGGCACCCCGTCGCCGACCCCCACGCCCGGTACGGGCACGCCGACCCCGACGCCGGGGACCCCGGTGCCGGGCACGGGCGGGACGAGCACCGTCACCACGCTGTCGCGGTCGGCCAGCAGCTATTCGATTGATCTGGGCATCACCGCCTTTGAGCTGGACCTGTTCGGGCGCATCCGGTCGCAGACCGAGGCCGCGCTGGACCGCTTCTTCGCGACGGAGGCGGCGGCGCGCAGCGTGCGGCTGACCCTGGTCGGCGACATCGCCGATGCCTGGCTGATCTACGCGGCGGATCGCAGCCTCCTCCGGATCGCCGAACAGACGGCGGCGAGCGCGGAGCGGAGCGTGTCCCTTACCCGCGCGCGGCTGCGTGGCGGCGTCGCACCGCGCAGCGACCTCCGGCAGGCGGAACAGGTGCTGTTCACGGCGCAGTCCGACCTGGCCGAACAGCGCACCGCGCTGGCGCAGGACGTCAACGCGCTGCGGCTGCTGGTCGGCGCGGAGATCGACCCGGCGCTGCTGCCCCAGTCGATCGAGCAGGTCGAGGCAAGCATCGCAGCGCTGCCCGCCGGGCTCGATTCGTCGATCCTGCTGCGCCGGCCGGACGTGGTGCAGGCGGAGTATGAGCTGCGGGCGGCCAATGCGGAGATCGGCGCGGCACGGGCCGAGCTGTTCCCCCGCATCTCGCTGACGGGCATCGTCGGCTTTGCCAGCGACGCGCTCCGCACGCTGTTTACCGGCGATGCCTTCAACTACTCGGTGGCGCCCAACGTCAGCTACTCGATCTTCCGCGCGGGTGCCGGGCGGGCGGGCGTCGCGCTCACCCAGGCGCAGCGCGATGCGGCGCTGTCCAGCTACGAACGGTCGATCCAGGTGGCGTTCCGCGAGGTTGCGGACGCGCTCGCGCGGCGCGGCACCATTGCCGACCAGCTGCGCGCCGACCGGAATTTCGAGGCAGCGGCGGCCGACACGTTCGAGCTGGCGAACGCGCGCTATCGCGGCGGCGTCGACACCTTCCTGTCGAACCTGGATGCGCAGCGATCGCTCTATGCCGCGCAGCGCAACCTGGTGCTGACCCGGCTGACCGCCGGCAGCAACCTGGTGACGCTGTACCGCACGCTGGGCGGCGATCCGCTGGTGGCGGCGGACGGAGCATCGACGGCGGCGCCCACGCCGGGGACAAACGGCCCAGCCGACGGGGCGGACAGCCCGGCGCGCTGAGGCGCCGCCGCCGGCCGGTCAGCGCAGCAGCTTCGGCCCGCCCTTTTCGATCGCGGCGCGAATGGGATCGGCGAAGATCGACAGGAAGCCCGGCAGGTCGACGGTGGCGCGCACGGTCTGATCGAACACCTCGATGCGGCTGAGGATGCTCTGGCCCATCGCCTCCACGCTCATTGTCATGGTGTCGCCGTTCCAGCTGTGGCGCACGGTGCCGCCGCCGGGGATCGCGTCCGCGATCTTGCCGACGCCGCCGTCCAGGCGCGCGCGGACGCCGTCGCGGCCCAGGCTGTGCGGAATGTCGACGGTGATCGGGTTGGCCATGCCGGTGCTCCTGCTTTTGCCCCGGAAGATAGGTCGGCGCACGCCGGATGAAAGCGTCGTGGCCAATTGCATCCGGGTGCGGGGCGGGCGATAGGCGCCGCCGTGCGCATCACCCCCGCCCCCGCCCGCGCCGGCCTCGCCTTTGGGGCGGGGCTGCTGTCCGCCACCGGATTCCAGCCGCTGGGTGCCTGGCCGCTGACGCTGCTGGCGTTTGCAGGCGTCCTGCTGCTGCTCCGCACGGCGCCCAGCCTGCGCGCCGCGCTCGCCACCGGATGGCTGTTCGGCTTCGGGCAGTTCGTGCTGGGGCTGAACTGGATCGCGACCGCCTTCACCTACCAGGCGGCGATGCCGGCCTGGCTGGGCTGGATCGCGGTGGTGCTGCTGTCGATCTACCTGGCCGTCTATCCCGCGCTGGCAGCGGGGATCGCGTGGCGGTGGGGGCGGCGCGACCGGCTGTCCCTGACGCTGGCGCTGGCGGCGGCGTGGATCGTGACCGAATGGCTGCGCGCGACGATGTTCACGGGCTTTGCATGGAACCCGGTGGGCGTGGTGCTGCTGCCGTCGAGCCTCTCGGAAACGTCCGCGCTGGTCGGCACCTATGGCCTGTCGGGCATCGTCGTGCTGCTGGGCGGGCTCCTCCTGTTCGTGCTGAGCGCGGACGGGTGGCGCAAGGGCGCGGCCGTGCCGCTGCTGGCGCTGGTGGCGATCAACCTGCGGCCGCCGCCCGCCCCGCCGACCGACATCCGCGTCCATGTGGTGCAGCCGAACATCGGGCAGGCCGAGAAATGGCAGCGCGGGTTCGAGGCGCGCAACCGCGCCCGCCACGTCGCGCTGTCGGGCCAGCCGGACGGGCGGCCGCGGCTGCTGCTGTGGCCGGAGGCGGCGGTGCCCGACTTCCTGGAGGAAGAGCCCGCCGTGCGGCGCGAGCTTGCCCGGTTGCTGGGGCCCGGCGACCTGCTGCTGACCGGCGGCAGCGCGCTGGAATGGGACATCCCGACCGGGCGGGTGGCGGGCGCGCGCAACAGCGTGTTCGCGCTGACCCCCGACGCGCGGCTGATCGGGCGGTACGACAAGGCGCATCTGGTGCCTTATGGCGAATATCTGCCGATGCGGCCGATCCTGTCGGCGATCGGCCTGTCGCGGCTGGCGCCCGGCGACCTCGATTTCTGGGCGGGGCCGGGGCCGCGCACGCTGATGCTGCCTGGCTTCGGCCCGGTGGGGCTACAGATCTGCTACGAGATCATCTTTTCCGGGCAGGTGGTGGAGCCGGGCGCGCGACCGCGCTTCATCTTCAACCCGTCGAACGATGCCTGGTTCGGGTCGTGGGGGCCGCCGCAGCACCTGGCGCAGGCACGGCTGCGCGCGATCGAGGAAGGGCTGCCCGTCGTGCGCGCGACACCGACCGGCATTTCGGCCGTGATCGACCCGCGCGGGCGGCTGGTGCGCACGGTGCCAGGAGGCGTCGCCGGGGTCATCCAGCTGAACGTGCCAGCCGCCCGCCAGCCGACCCCGTTCGCACAGGCGGGCAACATCCTGCCCTTCCTGTTCGCGCTGGTGCTGGCAGGCTTGACGGTTGTGTCGCGGAGGCGTGCTGGTTAAGAAGCGGACATAAAGCTATCTTTATATCTGCAACACAGGACGCTTCAGCTCCATGCGCTCAAACTTCCTCTTCACCTCCGAGTCCGTGTCCGAAGGTCATCCGGACAAGGTCGCCGACCAGATCAGCGACGCCGTGGTCGACCTGTTCCTGTCGAAGGATCCGGAAGCGCGGGTGGCATGCGAGACGCTGACCACCACCAACCGCGTCGTGCTGGCCGGCGAGATCCGCGCCAAGGGCGTGTTCGATGCGCAGAGCGGCTGGGCCGACGGCGCGCTGGACGAGATCGAGCGCGCGGTGCGCAACACGGTGAAGCGGATCGGATACGAGCAGGACGGCTTCCACTGGGACAAGCTTGAGTTTGCCAATTACCTCCACGGCCAGAGCGCGCACATCGCGCAGGGCGTCGACGAGAGCGGCAACAAGGACGAGGGTGCCGGCGACCAGGGCATCATGTTCGGCTTCGCCTGCGACGAGACGCCCGACCTGATGCCGGCGACGCTCTATTACTCGCACCGCATCCTGGAGCGTATGGCCGCCGACCGTCATTCGGGCGCGGCGCCGTTCCTGGAGCCGGACGCCAAGAGCCAGGTCACGCTCGCCTATGAAAACGGCCGGCCGGTGCGCGCAACCGCGCTGGTGGTGTCGACGCAGCATGCCGCGGGCTACGACCAGGCGAAGCTGCGCGATTACGCCAAGGGCGTGATGGCCGACGTGCTGCCGGACGGCTGGCTGCCGGAAGACAGCGCGATCTACGTCAACCCGACGGGCCTGTTCGAGATCGGCGGGCCGGACGGCGACGCGGGCCTGACCGGGCGCAAGATCATCGTCGACACCTATGGCGGTGCTGCGCCCCACGGCGGCGGTGCGTTTTCGGGCAAGGACCCGACCAAGGTCGACCGGTCGGCGGCCTATGTGTCCCGCTACCTCGCGAAGAACATCGTCGCCGCCGGCCTTGCCAAGCGCGCGACCATCCAGCTGTCATACGCCATCGGCGTGGCCGAGCCGCTGTCGCTCTACGTCGACCTGCACGGCACCGGCACCGTCGAGGCGGACCGCATCGAGGCGGTGCTGCCGACGCTCGTCCGCCTGACGCCGAAGGGCATCCGAACCCACCTGGCGCTCAACAAGCCGATCTACGAGCCGTCGGCCGCCTACGGCCATTTCGGGCGCAAGGCCGAGGGCGACCATTTCACCTGGGAGCGGACCGACCTGGTCGATGCGCTGAAGCAGGCGCTCTAACCAGCCCCCTGCCCCGGCGCCGGCAAAGCGGCGACCGGGGCGTTCGGCTCCTCCGGCCAGAGGCGGTCGACCAAGCCGGAGCCGGCCGCCTCCGCGGACCAGCCGACCAGCGCGCCCGCGCCGACGTCCGACAGGTAATGGCGGCAGCGCGGGATCTGGATGGCCGCGGCAACCAGTGCGAGCGCGGCGGCGGCGGGTGCCGCGCCAGGGTGCCCGCGAGACACCGCGCGGGCGGCGGCGACGGCATCGGCGGTGTGGCCCGACGGAAAGCTGTTATAGTCGCCGTCGTCGGTGCCCGTGCCCTCGTCCAGTTCATAGAGATCGTGGTCGACCAGCAGGTGCGGGCGGGTGCGATCGACCAGGCGCTTCACCAGCGTCTTGCCGGCGGTGGCGAGGACGATGGACGCCGCCATCCGTGCCGACGTGCGGGCAAGGCCGCGGTCGCCGAGCAGCCAGGCCGCGACCGCGACGCCGCCCGATAGCGCCAGCATCGGCGGCTGATCCGCCAGATCGCCGATAATCCCCAGCGCGCGGACGGCAGGCGCGCGGCGATGCGCGGCGGCGGCATGGGTGACGGCGACGTCGACCTGTTCGACCTGGCGGAGGCCCTTGCGCGCGCGCTTCGCCGCCTTCTTCCCCTTGCCCATCTCAGCGATCCGCCGTGCAGAGGCGACGCGCGCCGTCAGGCGTGGTGATCGTCACCGTGTCGCCCTTGCCGCGAAGCGCGTAGCCGGCGCCCGCATACCACATGCCCGATGCCGGGCGCTGCCCGGCGAGCACGGCGATGCGGCCACCGGCAAAGCTGAGCTCCGCCCGGTCGGCGACATTGTCGAACAGGACGGCCACGCTGCTGCCGTCCTCGCACCCGAAGCGGGTCGAGACGCGTGGCGGCGGCGAGGCGGCGGTGGCGCCGAGCGTATAGGCGAGCACGGGTTCGGACTGGACGCGGGCGCCGGCGCGGAACACCTCGATGGCGGCGGCGCCGGCGGCGGGATCGCCGCTTGCGCGGATGCGGTATTCGGTTGCGCCGTTGCGGAACACCAGCGTGTCGCCGCGCCGTTCGCCCCCGGTCACCGTCAGCGTGGCGCGGGTGGTGCGGCCATTGTCGACCGGGTCCTGGTCCGCCCGTTCGGCGAAATCGAAGCTTCTGTAGACGAGCGGCCCGTCCTCCGGCCCGGTGACCAGCACCGCGCGGCGCGCCGTCAGCCCCAGGAAGCGGGTCTGCGGCTGCCAGCGGCAGCGCAGGTCGGCGCCGTCGATGCCGAGGGACGTGACGGTCGGCGTTGTCGCGCCGTCCAGCATCTGGCTGTTGGCGGCGTGGATATATCCGACCTCGCGGCCGTCAGCCGACAGCGGATAGTAGATCTGGCCGGCACCGGGATCGGGCCCGCCGACGCTGACGGCGCGGGTTTCGATGCCGCGGCCGACATCGTCGAAGCGCACCAGCGTGGCGTCGCCGTGGGCAGGAACCGTGAGCGCGATGCTGGTCGGCTGGTTGGTGGCGTTGCACAGGAACAGCGCCGGCACGAAGCCGTCGCCGCGGCGCACGACGCTGACCGCGCCATTGCCGAAGCCGCTCCAGTCCTGCGGGGCGGGCGTCTGCCGCCCTGCCGCCGGGGCGGGGGCAGGCGCCGCGGGCGTCGCGGGCGTCGCGGTGACGGCGGCGTTCGCGTCGACCGCCGGTTCCTCACCGCTGCAGGCGGCAAGGACGACGGGGAGGAGAAGGATGGACGGCCGCAGAAGCATGCGCCCACAACAACCGAGCACGTGGCAAGTGTCCGCCTGAGCAGTTTCGCGCGGTGCGAAAAGCCGCTAGCGCCCAACCCCCATGAACGACCCCGCGACGATCCGCCGGCTGTACGGCCGCCGTCAGAACCACAAGCTGCGCGCCGGGCAGGAAGCGCTGATCGAAGAGCTGCTGCCCCGTATCAGCGTGCCGACCGATGGCCCGGTGGATGCGCGGGCGCTGTTCGGCGACGACCGGCCGCTGCAGCTGGAGATCGGCTTCGGGGCGGGCGAGCATCTGGCGGCGCAGGCGGCGGCCGCGCCCGACAGCGGCTTTATCGGCTGCGAGCCGTTCCTGAACGGCGTGGTCGGCCTGCTGACCAAGGTGGACGAAGCGCCGCTTGCCAACGTGCGCATCCACATGGGTGACGCATTGGAGGTGGTGGAGCGGCTGCCCGACGCATCGCTCGACCGGCTCTACCTCCTCCATCCCGATCCATGGCCGAAGGCGCGCCATGCCAAGCGCCGGATGATGAACCACGGCCCGCTCGACCTGTTCGCCGCCAAGCTGAAGCCCGGCGCGGAGTTCCGGCTGGGCACGGACGACCCGACCTATTGCCGGTGGGCGATGATGGTGATGGCGGCGCGCAGCGACTTCCGCTGGACAGCGACGCGCGCGGCCGACTTCCTCGAGCGGCCGGACGACTGGCCGGGCACCCGCTACGAGGCCAAGGCGCGGCGCAAGGGACACGAGGTCTGGTACTTTCGATATCTGCGGGTCTGAGCCGCACGCGCCGGCCGGCGGCATGCGGGCGGTTGGCTGAGGCCGCCTGCTCCGCTACGCCATCCCCCAACAAGGTTGGGGAGGCGCGTTGATGGTGCGACAGCTGCCGTGGATCGCGCTTGCGCTGGCCGGAGCGATCAGCCTGGGCGTGGTCGCGACATCGCGCGGCGAGACGATCAGCGCGCTGTGGATCATCGCCGCCGCCGTCTCGGTCTACCTGATCGCCTACCGCTTCTACGGGCTCTACATCGCCCGCGCCGTGGTCGGCATCGATCCGGCGCGGCCGACGCCCGCCGTGCGGCGCGCGGACGGGCTGGATTATGTCGCCACCGACCGCAAGGTGCTGTTCGGCCATCATTTCGCGGCGATCGCGGGGGCGGGCCCGCTGGTGGGGCCGGTGCTGGCCGCGCAGATGGGTTATCTGCCGGGCACGCTGTGGATTCTGGCGGGCGTCGTGCTGGCGGGGGCGGTGCAGGACTTCCTGGTCCTGTTCATTTCCATGCGGCGCGACGGCCGGTCGCTGGGCGAGCTGATCCGCATGGAGATGGGCGCGGTGCCGGGCACGGTCGCGCTGGTCGGTGCCTTTGCCATCATGGTGATCATCCTGGCGGTGCTCGCGTTGATCGTGGTGCGCGCGCTGGCGGAAAGCCCGTGGGGCATGTTCACGGTGGCGGCGACCGTGCCGCTGGCCATGCTGATGGGCGCCTATACGCGCTGGATCCGGCCGGGAGCGGTGGGCGAGGTGTCGCTGATCGGGTTGGTTGGCCTCATTGCCGCGATCCTGCTGGGGCAGGCGGTGGCGGCCGATCCGGTGTGGGGGCCGGCTTTCACCTTCACGCCGGTGCAGCTGTGCTTCCTGCTGATCGGCTATGGCGCGATCGCGTCCGTGCTGCCGGTGTGGCTGCTGCTGGCGCCCCGCGATTACCTGTCGACCTTCCTGAAGATCGGCGCGATCGCGGCGCTGGCGATCGGCATCATCGTGGTGGCGCCGCCGCTCCGGATGCCGGCGCTGACCGAGTTCGCCTTCACCGGGCGCGGGCCGGTGTGGGCGGGGCCGCTGTTCCCGTTCCTGTTCATCACCATCGCCTGCGGTGCGGTCAGCGGGTTCCACGCGCTGATCGCGAGCGGCACCACGCCCAAGCTGATCGCCAGCGAGGCGGATGCGCCCTTCATCGGATATGGCGCGATGCTAATGGAAAGCGCGGTGGCGATCATGGCGCTGGTGGCGGCCTCCATCCTCGATCCCGGCATCTACTTCGCGATGAACGCGCCCGCCGCGATCACCGGCGGCGATCCCGCGCAGGCCGCGGCGGCGGTAACGGCGATGGGCTTTCCCATCGATGCCGCCACGCTCAGCCGCACCGCGCAGGAGGTGGGCGAAGGCACGATCGTCAGCCGGACGGGCGGGGCACCGACGCTGGCCGTGGCGATGGCGGAGATCTTCTCGGCGGTGCTTGGCGGCACCGCGATGAAGGCCTTCTGGTATCATTTCGCGATCCTGTTCGAGGCGCTGTTCATCCTGACCGCGGTGGATGCCGGCACGCGCGCTGGGCGCTTCATGCTGCAGGACCTGCTAGGGCTCGCCCTGCCCCGCTTCCGCGACACGGCGGCGACGATGCCCGGGCTGGTCGCGACCGCATTGTGCGTCGGGGCCTGGGGCTTCTTCCTCTACCAGGGCGTGACCGATCCGCTGGGCGGGGTGAACACGCTGTGGCCGCTGTTCGGCATTTCCAACCAGATGCTCGCCGCCGTCGCGCTGATGCTGGCGACGGTGGTGCTGTTCCGGATGAAGCGGGAGCGGTTCGCCTGGGTGACGGTGGTGCCGGCGACCTGGCTGGTGCTGTGCACGGGGACGGCGGGCCTGATGAAGCTGTTCCACCCGGACCCGGCGATCGGGTTCCTGGCGCATGCCCGCCGCTTTTCCGACGCGCTTGGCCGCGGCCAACTGCTGGCGCCGGCCAAGTCGGTCGCCGAGATGCAGCGCATCGTCTTCAACGACCGCATCGATGCCGCGCTGTGCGCGCTGTTCCTGGGCGTGGTGGCGGCGATCCTGGTCTACACGGTCCGCACCTGCCTGGCCGCGCGGCGGAGCGAGCGGCCGACCGCGAGCGAGATCCCGCCCACCCTGGTGCCGGCCGAATGAGCGGGCTCGGCTGGATCGCCGAGACGGCGCGGATGATGGTCGGCTTGCCCGATTACGGCACCTATCTGCGCCACATGGCAGCGAACCATCCCGACATGCCGGCGATGACGCGGACTGAATTCTTCCGCGATCGCCAGCAGGCGCGATACGGCGGCAAGGGCGGTGGGCGGTGCTGTTGATGTCTGCACCACCCAGCGGGCCGGGAGTAGACGCAGAATGACCGAAGCCGTCTCCTCCGCCACCCGTCGGCGCGTGCTGCTCGCCAGCTTGGTCGGCACGTCCGTCGAGTTCTACGACTTCTATATCTATGCAACCGCGGCCAGCCTGTTCTTCGGGCCGCTGTTCTTTCCGTCGGAGAGCACGTCGGCGCAGCTGCTGGCGGCCTATGCCAGCCTTGGCCTCGCCTTTGTCGCGCGGCCTGTCGGCGCGGCGGTGTTCGGGCATTTCGGGGACCGGGTGGGGCGCAAGTCGACGCTGGTCGCGTCCTTGCTGCTCATGGGCGTCTCCACCACGCTGATCGCGTTCCTGCCGACTTATGCCGATATCGGCTGGGTGGCGCCGCTGCTGCTGTGCATCCTGCGGTTCGGCCAGGGACTGGGGCTGGGTGGCGAGTGGGGCGGCGCCGCCCTGCTAGCGGTGGAGCATGCGCCGCCGGGATGGCGCGGCCGATATGGCATGGTGCCGCAGCTGGGCGCGCCGATCGGCTTCATCCTGGCCAACGGCTTCTTCCTGGCGCTGGCGGTGTGGCTGACGCCCGAGCAGCTGGCGGACTGGGGCTGGCGCATCCCCTTCCTGGCGAGCGCGGTGCTGGTCGTGCTGGGTCTGTGGGTGCGGCTGAAGCTGGGCGAGACGCCGGCGTTCGCCAAGGCGCTGGCGGAGGCGCCGCCGGAGAGCGTGCCGCTGGCCACCGTGTTCCGGACGCATGGGGCGGCGACGCTGGCGGGCACGTTCGGCGTCGTCGCCTGCTTCGCGCTCTATTATCTCGCGACCGCCTTTGCGCTCGGCTACGGCACCACCGCGCTCGGCTACGACCGGGTGACCTTCCTGTCGGCGCAGCTGTTCGCGATCCTGTTCATGGCCGTCGGCATCGTCGCGGCTGGGTGGCTGTCGGACCGGTCGAGCCCGGCACGCGTGCTGATCGGCGGATGCGTGATGACGGTGGTGGCGGGCGTGCTGCTGTCGCCGATGCTGGGCAGCGGCTCCTTGTCGCTGGTCACCGGCTTCCTGTGCTTCGCGCTGCTGGCCATGGGGTTCGTCTACGGGCCGCTCGGCGCGTGGCTGCCCGGGCTGTTCCCGGCGCGGGTGCGCTACACGGGCGCGTCGATCGCGTTCAATGTCGGCGGCATCCTGGGCGGCGCGCTCGCCCCGATCGCGGCGGCCGCGCTCGCCGCGCAGGGTGGGCTGTGGCTGGTCGGGCTCTACCTGGCCGGCTGCGCCGTCGTCAGCCTCGTCGCCATGTCGACGCGAACGGCGCGTCAGGTGCGGAGCCGGTAGCCCGTCCGGAAGATCCAGTTGATGATGAAGAGGCAGATGGCCATGAACGCCAGCGTCGCGGCCAGGCTGACGCCCGGCGCCACGTCCGCGGTGCCGTAAAAGGCCCAGCGCATCCCGTTCACCAGATAGACGATGGGGTTGAACAGCGTGGCCGTGCGCCACGGCTCCGGCAGCATGTCGATCGAATAGAAGGTGCCGCCGAGGAAGGTGAGCGGGGTGACGATCATCAAGGGCACGATCTGCAGCCGTTCGAACCCGTCGGCCCACACACCCAGGATGAAGCCGAACAGGCAGAAGCTGAGTGTCACCAGCAGCAGGAAGCCGGCCGCCCAGAACGGATGCAGGATCGAATAGTCGACGAAGAAGGTCGCGGTCACGAGGATGATGGTCGCCAGGATCAGCGACTTGGTGGCGGCGGCGCCGACATAGCCGATCACCGCCTCCGTCGCCGATACGGGTGCGGACAGCACCTCGTAGATCGTGCCGGTGAAGCGCGGCAGGTAGATGCCGAAGCTGGCGTTGCCGATCGATTCCGACAGAATGGTGAGGAGCAGCAGCCCGGGGATGATGAAGGCCCCGTAGGGGATGCCGTCGACCTCCGCCATGCGCCCGCCGATCGCGGAGCCGAACACGATGAAGTAGAGCGAGGTGGTGATGACGGGCGTCGCCAGCGACTGGAAAAGCGTGCGCCAGGTGCGGCCGAGCTCGAACCGGTAGATGGCGAGAATGGCGTTCAGGTTCACGAGCGCTTCCCCCCGACCAGATCGACGAAGATGTCCTCAAGGCTCGACCGGCTGCTGTCGACGGTCGCGATGTCGATGTCGGCGGCGATCATCCGCTTCAGGATCTCCGCCACCTCCGCGCTTTCGCCCTCTCCGCCTGCCTGGTGGACGATGGTCAGCCCGTCGTCGGAAAGCGTGAGCGGGAGCCCGTCCAGCGCCGGCGGAAGCGCGGCGAGCGGCGCCTTCAGCCCGACCGACAACCGCGTCTGGCCGAGCTTTTCCATCATTGCGCGCTTTTCGTCGACCAGGATCAGCTCGCCCCTGGTGATGACGCCGATGCGATCCGCCATCTCCTCCGCCTCCTCGATATAATGAGTGGTGAGGATGATCGTCTTGCCCTCATCGCGCAGCTTGCCGATCAGCGCCCACATGTCGCGGCGCAGCGACACGTCGACGCCGGCGGTGGGCTCGTCCAGGAACAGGATGTCGGGATCGTGCGCCAGCGCCTTGGCGATCAGCACGCGGCGCTTCATGCCGCCCGACAGGTCGCCGATCTTCGCGTCGCGCTTGTCCCACAGGGACAAGGAACGCAGCACCTCCTCGATCCGGGCAGGGTCGCGCCCCTTCCCGAACAGGCCACGGCTGAATTCCACCGTGTGGCGGACATGGCCGAACATGTCGACGGCGAGCTCCTGCGGAACCAGGCCGATGCGGGCGCGCGCGGCGCGATAGGCAGTCACATTGTCGTGGCCGTCGACGGTGACGGTGCCGGCGGTGGCGCGGATGAGGCCGCAGACGATGCCGATCAGCGTGGTCTTGCCCGCGCCGTTCTCCCCCAGCAGGCCGAAGATCTCGCCACGGCGGATGTCGAGGTCGACGCCCTTCAGCGCCTCAGTACCGGCATCATAGGTCTTCCTGAGACCCTTGATGCTGATCACGCTGTCCATGCCGCCCCCTCCCATCACCCGCGTGCGCCGCTGAACGATCGATCGGCGATCCGGTTCGCCGCGTCACCGATCGCCGACCAGATCGCGGCGAGATCCTCCGCCCCGATGCAATAAGGCGGCATCACATAGACCGTGTTGCCGAGCGGGCGAAGCAGCAGCCCGGCATCGAGGAAATGCGCGCGGAGCGCGGGGCCGAGATCGGACAGGTAGCCGGGGGCGTCGCTGACGAGATCGAGCGCGGCGACGGTACCGAGGATACGGGTGGCGGACACGGCCGGATGGCCGGAGGGCGCGGCCAGGGCCTCCGCCTGGGCCCCGGCGAGCGCGGCGACCCGGTCCAGCACGGGCTCGTCTCGCCAGATGGCGAGGTTGGCGGCGGCGGCAGCGCAGGCGACCGGGTTGGCGGTGTAGCTGGACGAATGAAAGAACATGTCGGCGCGGTCGCGCGACAGGTGCGCGTCCCAGATCGCCTCCGTCGCCATCGTCACCGCGAGCGGCACCGCGCCGCCGGTCAGCCCCTTGGACAGGCAGAGAATGTCGGGGACGATCCCCGCCTGTTCCGCGCCGAGCAGCGTGCCGGTGCGGCCCCAGCCGGTCATCACCTCGTCAGCGATGAACAGGACGCCGTGCTGCGCGCAGACCGCCCGCATTCGGGCGAGCGTTTCCGGCGCGTAGGTGAGCATGCCGCCCGCGCCCAGGATCAGCGGCTCCACGATGAAGGCAGCGGCGCCAGCCCGGCATTCCCGCTCCAGCGCATCCATTGTCGCCTGCTCCGCACCGCCTGCGGGAAAGGGGATGGTGGCGACGTCGAACAACAGCGGCTCATAGGCGCGGTTGAAGACGCCGCGCGCGCCGACCGACATCGCGCCGATGGTGTCGCCGTGATAGCCGTGTTCCAGCACCAGGATGCGGTGGCGCGGCTCGCCTCGGTTGCGCCAGAAGCCTAGCGCCATCTTGAGCGCGACCTCGACCGCGGTGGAGCCGCTGTCGGAGAAGAAGACGCGGGTGAGTTCGGCCGGCATGATCGCCGCAAGGCCGGCCGCGACCTCCTCCGCGGGACCGTGCGTCCAGCCGGCGAAGATGATCTGGTCGAGCCGCGCGGCCTGATCGGCGATGGCGGCGCTGATGCGGGGGTGGCAGTGTCCGTGCGTCGTCACCCACCAGGACGAGATGCCGTCGACGATGCGGCGGCCGTCGGCGGTGAACAGCAGCGCACCTTCGGCGCGGACGACATGGGGGATCGGCTCGCCCAGTCCATGCTGGGTGAAGGGATGCCAGATCGCGCTCATGCCCAATCCGATGGATCGAAGGCGGCGGCGAAGGCCCGGGCGAGCGCAGCGGTGTCGAGCGGATCGAGCTGCGGCAGCCGCCCGAGCCGCCGGACGCCGCCCAGGCGCGCGATGGTGGCCTCGCTGTCCTCAACCGCATCGCCGATGAAGGCGATGCCGGCGATCGGCACGCTTCTGCGGCGCAGCGCCTCGATCGACAGGAGGCTGTGGTTGATCGTGCCGAGCGCGGTGCGCGCGACCAGCACCGTGGGGAGGCGCCAGCGCGCGAACAGGTCCGCAAAGAGCAGGTCGGGCGTGACAGGGACGAGCACGCCGCCCGCGCCCTCCACGACCAGCGGGCGCGCGGCCGGCGGATCGAGCCGCGCGGCATCGATCAGGACGCCGTCAATGGCGGCGGCGCGGTGCGGAGAGCAGGGGGTGACCAGCGTATAGGCGGACGGGAGGATGCGATCGGCAGCGACGCCCAGGCGACTGACCCGCTCCGCATCGGTGCCGCCGTCGGTGCCGGCCTGCACCGGCTTCCAGTAGAAGGCGCCCGTCGCGGCGGCGAGCGCGGCGGCGAACACGGTCTTGCCGACATCGGTGTCGGTGCCGGTGACGACAAAGGCGGTCATGCAAGGGCGTCCCTGAGCGCATCGGCGAGCGCGGCCACGCCGGCCTCGTCGATGTTGAGCGTGATCGACAGGCGCAGGCGGGCGGTGCCGGCGGGAACGGTCGGCGGGCGGATGCCGCGGACGTCGAAGCCGGCCTGCTGGAGCCGGTCCGCCAGCGCCATCGCGCGGGCATCGTCGCCGACGATCAGCGGCAGGATCTGCGTGCCCGTGGCGATGACGCCGAGCGGGGCGAGCGCGGCTGCGGCGGTGGCGATGAGCGCGTGGAGGCGGCCGCGCCGTTCCGGCTCGTCGGCGAGGATGCGCAGCGCCGCGCGCGCGGCGGCGGCCATCAGCGGCGAGGGCGCGGTGGAGAAGATGAAGCCGCGCCCGCGGTTGACCAGCATGTCGCGGACGATGGCGGGGCCACAGACCAGCGCCCCCTCGCACCCCAGCGCCTTGCCGCAGGTGCGCAGCGTGATGACGTCGGCGCGGCCATCCAGATGGGCGGCGAGGCCGCGCCCGCCGGCGCCCCAGACGCCGGTGGCGTGCGCCTCATCCACCAGCAGGACCGCGTCATGACGCTCTGTGACCTCGGCAAGCTCCGCCAGCGGCGCGCGGTCGCCGTCCATGCTGTAGAGGCTTTCCACCGCGAGCCAGACTCGCCCGGTGCCGCCCCGCGCCCGCCAGCCGGCGATCCGGTCCGCCACCGCGCCGGGGTCGTTGTGTTCGGCCGACACGGCCTCCGCCCGCGACAGGCGCATCCCCTCGTGCGCGCTGGCATGGACCAGCGCATCATGGACGATGAGGTCGCCGCGCTGCGGCAGGGTGGCGAGCAGCGCGACGTTGGCGGCGTAGCCGGACGAGAAGAACAGCGCGGCCTCTGTCCCGAAGAAGGCCGCAGCATCGGCCTCCAGCGCCTCATGCTCCGGATCGTTGCCGCCGAGCAGGCGCGAACCGCCGGCGCCAACCGCGACGCCGCGGTCAAGCGCGTCCCGCACGGCCGCGGCGAGGCGCGGCGATCGGGCGAGACCCAGATAATCGTTGGACGACAGGTCGACCGGCCGGCGCGGCACCAGACGACGCAGCCGATCGGCCGCCGCCAAACCCGCGAGATCGGCGGCTTGCGCGGCGTAGACGTCGCCTGTGGCGGCGGGGTGGAGCCGGGTTGCCATGCCGTCGCCTCCTGACGCGGCGGCGAGGCGGGAGCAAGTCGTCCGGCGGATCGAACCCGAACGGCGCCTGCTGCGTTACGGTGGTGCAGGGCATGTGCCCTGCCTGTCCCCCGCGTCCCCATCATCCTCTTGTCCGGAACCGCAGCCCGCCCTTATGGCCAGCCCCCTCAATCCAGATGTGTCGCGTCGCGGCGTGATCGTCGGCTCCGCCGCGACCGTGGCGGCGGGCGGCACAGCCCCCCTCAACGCACAGGGTCCTCGCATGACAACGCCTCCCGGCCCCACCCTCCCCGTCCAGTTCAAGGTCAATGGCGAGGATCGGCGGCTCGACCTCGATCCGCGCGTCACGCTGCTCGATGCGCTGCGCGAACATCTGCAGCTGACCGGCAGCAAGAAGGGCTGCGACCACGGCCAGTGCGGCGCGTGCACGGTGATCGTGAACGGCCGGCGCATCAACAGCTGCCTGTCGCTGGCCGTGATGCACGAGGGCGACCAGATCACCACCATAGAAGGGCTGGGCACGCCCGACAACCTCCACCCCATGCAGCGCGCCTTCGTGGTGCATGACGGGTACCAGTGCGGCTACTGCACGCCGGGGCAGATCTGCTCGGCGGTCGCGGTGCTCGACGAGATCAAGGACGGCATCCCGTCTCATGCCACCGCCGACGTGACCGACCGGCCACGCGCGACGGCGGACGAAATGCGCGAGCGGATGAGCGGCAACATCTGCCGCTGCGGCGCTTATTCCAACATCATCGAGGCGATGAGCGACGTGGCGGGGACCCGGGCATGAGGCCGTTTACCTATGAGCGGGCGACGAGCCCTGAGGCGGCTGCCGCCGCCGCCGGGCGTACGCAGGGCGCCAAGTTCATCGCGGGCGGGACCAACCTGCTCGACCTGATGAAGCTGGAGATCGAGACGCCGACGCACCTGATCGACATCCGGCCGCTCGGGCTCGACAAGATCGAGGACACCGACGAGGGCGGGCTGAGGATCGGCGCTTTTGTCACCAACACGGACTTGGCAGCGGACCGGCGGGTGCGGCGCGATTATGCCGTGCTGTCCCGCGCGATCATGGCGGGCGCATCGGGCCAGCTTCGCAACAAGGCGACCACCGCGGGCAACCTGCTGCAGCGGACGCGGTGCCCGTATTTCTACGACACCAACCAGGCGTGCAACAAGCGCAAGCCCGGCAGCGGGTGCGCGGCGATCGGCGGCTATTCCCGCCAGCTGGGCGTGATCGGCGTGTCGGACGCGTGCATCGCGACCTATCCGGGCGACATGGCGATCGCCATGCGCGTGCTGGACGCGACGGTGGAGACGGTGAAGGCCGACGGGGAAGCCCGCGCGATCCCGATCGCGGACTTCCACCGCCTTCCCGGCGATGCGCCGCACATCGACAATGTGCTGGAGCCCGGCGAGCTGATCACCGCGGTCACCCTGCCCCGTCCGCTCGGCGGCAAGCATTTCTACCACAAGGTGCGCGACCGCCGGTCCTACGCCTATGCGCTGGTGTCGATCGCGGCGGTGGTGCAGCGGGACGGCAGCGGCCGGGTGGGCGTCGGCGGCGTCGCCCACAAGCCGTGGCGCGTCGAGGCGGCCGAGGCGGCGTTGCCCGAGGGCGCGGCCGCGGTGGCACCGCAGATCATGGCGGGCGCACGCCCGACCGAGGACAACCGCTTCAAGGTTCCGCTGGTGGAGCGTACGCTTGCCGCGGTGCTGGCGGAGGCGAGGAGCTGACATGAAGTTCGACACGCCCGCGGGTGCGAACCCGATCGACAAGATGACGGTGATCGGTCGTCCGACCGATCGCATCGACGGCCCGGCCAAGGTGACCGGCACGGCGCCCTATGCCTATGAACGGCACGACGTGGCGCCCAATCAGGCCTATGGCTTCGTGGTGGGCGCGGGTGTCGCGCGCGGCACGATCCGGTCGATCGACCTGGCCGATGCCGAGGCCGCGCCCGGCGTGATCGCGATCGTGACGGCGGAGAATGCCGGCCGGCTCGGCAAGGGTCGCATGAACACGGCCAAGCTGATCGCCGGTCCGGACGTGCAGCATTACCACCAGGCGGTCGCACTGGTCGTCGCCGAGACGTTTGAGCAGGCGCGCGCCGCCGCCAACCTGGTTCGTGTCGATTATCAGCGCGTGCCGGGCCGGTTCGACCTGGACGCCGAGCTGGAGCGGGCGCCGCTGGTCGGCGGTGACAGCAACGAGGGCAGCGCGGCGCCGCCGGTGGACGAGGTCGGCGACTTCGAGGGCGCCTTCGCCGCGGCCGACGTGACGCTGGACGAGCGGTACACGACCCCGGACCAGAGCCACGCGATGATGGAGCCGCATGCCTCCATCGCGGCATGGGACGGCGACCAGCTGACGCTGTGGACGTCCAACCAGATGATCAACTGGGGCGTGGGCGATGTCGCGCGCACGCTGCAGATCCCCAAAGACAAGGTGCGGCTGATCTCCCCCTTCATCGGCGGCGGGTTCGGCGGAAAGCTGTTCGTGCGCGCCGACGCGGTGCTGGCCGCGCTTGGCGCCAAGGCGGCGGGACGGCCGGTGAAGGTCGCGCTGACCCGGCCGATGATGGCCAACAACACCACGCACCGGCCGGCCACTGTGCAGCGCATCCGGCTGGGTGCCGGGCGCGACGGGCGGCTGACGGCGATCGGCCATGAAAGCGGATCGGGCGACCTGGAAGGCGGCCAGCCGGAAACGGCCGTGGCGCAGACCAAGCTGCTTTATGCCGGGGCCAACCGGCTGACCTCCATGCGGCTGGCGGTGCTCGACCTGCCTGAAGGCAACGCCATGCGCGCGCCGGGCGAAGCGCCCGGGCTGATGGCGCTCGAGATGGCGATGGACGAAATGGCGGAGCGGCTGGAGATGGATCCGGTCGAGTTCCGGGTGATCAACGACACGCAGGTCGACCCCGAAAAGCCCGAGCGGCCCTTTTCGCAGCGCAACCTGATCGGCTGCCTGAGGACAGGTGCCGAGCGCTTCGGCTGGGACCGGCGCAACGCCAAGCCCGCGCAGGTGCGTGACGGCGACTGGCTGGTCGGAATGGGCGTGGCATCCGCATTCCGCAACAACATGACGATGACGTCGGGTGCGCGTGTGACGCTTGAGCCGGGCGGGCGCGTGATCGTCGAAACCGACATGACCGACATCGGCACGGGCAGCTACACCATTATCGGGCAGACGGCGGCCGAGATGATGGGCGTCCCGCTCGAGCAGGTCGAGGTGCGGCTGGGCGACTCGAGCTTTCCCGTATCCGCCGGATCGGGCGGCCAGTGGGGCGCCAACAGCTCCACCGCGGGCGTCTATGCCGCCTGCGTGAAGCTGCGCGAGGCAGTGGCCCAGCGGCTGGGCTTCAACAGCACGGACGATCTGGACTTCACCGGCGGCCAGGTGTCGGCCGGCGGGCGAAGCGGTCAGCTGACCGACGCGGCCCGCGACGGCGCGATCACGGTCGAGGACAAGATCGAGTTCGGCGACCTGGGCGAAAAGGCGCAGCAGTCGACCTTCGGCGCGCATTTTGTGGAAGCGGCGGTGCACCGGATGACCGGCGAGATCCGCATCCGCCGCATGCTGGCGGTTTGCGCGGCCGGGCGCATCCTGAACCCGAAGTCGGCGCGCAGCCAGGTGATCGGCGCGATGACCATGGGGGCGGGTGCCGCGCTGATGGAGGAGCTGGCGGTGGACAAGCGTTTCGGCTTCTTCGTGAACCACGACCTCGCGACCTACGAGGTGCCGGTGCATGCCGACATCCCGCACCAGGAGGTGATCTTCCTGGACGAAGCCGACCCGCAAAGCTCCCCCATGAAGGCGAAGGGCGTGGGCGAGCTGGGCATCTGCGGGATCGGTGCGGCCGTCGCCAACGCGGTCTACAACGCGACGGGCACGCGGGTGCGCGACTATCCTGTCACGCTGGACAAATATCTGGAGCGCCTGCCCGCCGTTGCATGAGGTTGGGGGCGTTCAGTCCGGCGGCGATGCTGCTATGGGCGTCGCCGGCGATCGCTTCGGACGCCCTCTTACGGAATGGATAATGGCTGGTTTCAAGGCACCTGATTTCAACGAGCGCATGGCGGCTGCAAAGGCCGCAAAGGAAAAGGCCCTGAAGAAGCTGGCGGCAAAGCCCGCCCCCGACCCCGCCGTGGTGGCGGAGCGGATCGCGGCGCGTGCCGCAAAGGAAGAAGCCGCGGCCGAGCGCCGCGCGCAGCGCCAGCGCGAGATGGAGGAAGCCAAGCTCGCCAAGATCGCCGCGGCCGAAGCCGCCGCGGCCGCGGAAGCGGAAGCGGCTGAGCGCGCCAAGCAGACGGAGGCCGAGAAGAAGGCCGCACGCGACGCCAAATATGCGGCGCGAAAGGCCCGCAAGCGGTGACACCGCGCGAGCTGGTCGCCGTGGCCGAGGTGCCGGGCGGCCAGCCGCTCCGCCTCGTCCGCCGCGGCGGCGACCACATGATCCTGCTCGACCGCAACGAGCTGATGAGCAGCCGGATGAGCGGGTCGGAAGCCCTGCTCGGCACCATGACGATCGACCGGCTGCGGAGCGATGCGCCGCGCGTGCTGATCGGCGGATATGGCATGGGGTTTACGCTGCGTGCGGTGCTGGGGCGGGTCGGCGCGGCGGCGCGGGTGACCGTCGCCGAACTGGTGCCGGAGATCATCGACTGGGCGCGCGGCCCGATGGCGACGATGACGGGCGACTGCCTGGACGATCCGCGCGTGACGGTGCGGATCGGGGACGTGGCGCAATGGATCGGGGCGCCCGGCGCGAGCTGGGACGCGATCATGCTGGACGTGGACAACGGGCCGGACGGCGTGGTGCGCGACGCCAACAACGGGCTCTACAGCGCATCCGGGCTGGACCGGGCGCGGCGCGCGCTGGCGCCGGGCGGCGTGCTGGCGGTGTGGTCCGCGGGATCGGACGCCGCCTTTACCCGGCGGCTGAAGGCGACCGGTTTCCAGGTGGAGGAAGCCAAGGTCCGTGCGCGCGAGAACGGCAAGGGGCCGATCCACACCATCTGGTTCGCCAGGCGCGCGGGCTGAGCCGGGGCGCCGTCACCGACGCTACAGCAGCAAGGTGAATCGCGCGCCGCCGCCGGGCGCATCGTCGAGCGCGATGGTTCCATCGTGCGCCAGCATCACCTGGCGCGCGAAGCTGAGGCCGACGCCCGTGCCGCTCGGCTTGGTGGTGTAGAAGGGCAGGAACACGTCCGGCCGCTTCGCCTCTGGCACGCCGGGCCCGTTGTCGGTGACGATTACGCGCCCGGAGCCGGCGGGACCGGCGGCAAGCTCCAGCCCGATCACGCCGTCATCGCGCGGGCAGGCTTCCGCGGCGTTCCGCAGCAGGTTGATCAGCACCTGGGCGAGCAGGTCCGGATCGGCGTCGAGCGCCAGATCGGCGGGCGTGACGCTGACGTCGAGCCGGGCGGTGCCGCCACCGTCGGCCTCGAACAGGCGGCGCAGCTCCTGCGCGAAGGGCGCGGCGGCGAAGCGGCGTCGATCGACCCGCACGGGCCGGCTGATCTGACGATAGGTCCCGACGAACTGGAGCACGCCGTCGGCGCGGCGCGCCAGCGTGTCCACCGCCATGCGCGCATCGCTGAGCGCCGGGTCGCGGCCATCGTCCACGGTGGCGATCAGCCCGGCCGCGGTGCGCGCAAGCGACGTCACGGGCGTCATGGAGTTCATGATCTCGTGCGTCAGGACACGGATGAGGTCGCTCTGCGCGGCGAGCTCGACCGCGTTCAGCGCCGCCTGGATCGGCTGCACCGCCACCACCCGCATAGAGCGGCCAAGCCGGTTCATCGCGGCCGAGCGCAGCATCGCCTGTTGCGGGCCGATGTCGGTGGCGAGCGTGACGAGCCGGCCGCTGCTGTTCTCCTCCTTCAGCGCGGCGACCAGCGACGGGCCGTAGACGGCGAAATCGTCGACACGCACGCCGTCGTGCCGCGCGAACAGGCGGCGGGCGGCGGTGTTGGCCGTCTCCACCCGCCCGTCGCGGTCAACCGTCAGCAGCGCGGTCGGCGCGTCCTCCACCAGCCCGGCGTAGAAGCGGCTGCTTTCCTCCGACTGCGCGCGCTCCTCGCGAAGGCGGCGCATCGCCCCGCCCAGCGCATGGCGGAGGCGCCCCATGCTGCCGCCGCGATCCTCTCCACCGAAGCCGGCTGACAGGTCGCCGTGCGTCACCGCCTCCACGAAGCGGGCAAGCTCCCGGTTGGTGCGGGTGACATGGTGCCACAGGGCGCCGGCGGCGATGGCGACGAGGCCCCATGCGACGATCCGGGAGACGACCAGGCCCTCCGCCTGGGTGGCGGCCACCGCCAGCAGCATGGCGGCGCCCAGCAGCACCGTGCGCACGGCAAGGCCGACGGGCGGCCGCCCGCTAGAGCCCATGCTTTTCCATCCGGCGGTAGAGCGACCCGCGGGTGAGCCCCAGATCCTGCGCGGCGAGCGAGATGTTGTAGCCGTGCTTCCTGAGCGCGCCTTCGATCATGCGGCGCTCGGCCCGTTCGAGGTTCATGTCGTCGGGCTCGGCCGGCGCGGCGAGCGTGATGCGCGGCGCGTCCAGCCGACCGACGGGAAAGTCGTCGATGGTGAAGGGCTCCGTGCCGGACAGGATCACGGCCCGCTCGGCCGCGTGGCGGAGCGCGCGGACGTTGCCCGGCCAGTCGTTGCGCTGAAGCATCGCCATCAGGTCGGGCGCGACCGGTTTGGGGCGGGCGCCATATTTGCGGGCGTAGAAGCCGAGATAGTGGGTGAGCAGCGCGGGCACGTCCTCCCGCCGGTCGCGGAGCGGCGGGAGCTCGATCTCCACCGTGTTGAGGCGGAACAGCAGGTCCTGGCGGAAGCGGCATTCGTCGGCCAGCTGTGCGGGCGACAGGTTGGTGGCGGCGATCACGCGGACGTCGATCGGCACGGCCTTGTTGGCGCCGACGGGCGTCACCCGCCGCTGTTCAAGCGCGGTCAGCAGCTTTGGCTGGAGGTGGAGCGGAAGGTTGCCGATCTCGTCAAGGAACAGCGTGCCGCCCTCCGCCGCCTGCAGCCGTCCGATCCGGTCGCTGCGCGCATCGGTGAAGGCGCCCTTCACGTGGCCGAACAGCTCGCTGTCGAAGAGCGTTTCGGCGACCGCGCCGAGATCCACGGTGACGAGCGGACGATCGGCCCGGCGCGACCGGTGATGGAGCGCGCGCGCGACGAGTTCCTTGCCCGTGCCGTTTTCGCCCAGCACCAGGACGTTCGCATCGGTAGGACCGGCCCGCTCCACCAGCGAGGCGACCCGCGCCATCGCGGGCGCGGAGCCGATCATCGGGGTTTCGCCGGCCGGGATGGACGCCGCGTCGTCCGCAGCGGGCGCCGCCGCAGCGCCGCGGCGCGAGCGGCCCAGCGCCGCAGCCGTCCGCACGGTGGCGAGCAGCCGGTCGTTGGACCAGGGCTTTGACACGAAATCGGTGGCGCCGCGCTTCATCGCCTCGACCGCGATGCCGATGCCGGCATGCGCGGTGATCATGACGATGGCGGCGTCCGGATCGCGGGCGAGAAATCGCGCCAGCCAGTCGAAGCCTTCTGCCGCGTCGGTGGCGCCCCGTTCGAAATTGGCGTCGAGCAGGATCACGTCGGGTGCCGCGCCGGCGGTCTGCGCGAACGCGTCGGCCGGGGTGGTGGCCGTGACGACGCGGCCGAACAGGTCGCGCAGCAGCAGGCGGGCGGCGAAGAGGATGTCCTCGTCGTCGTCGATGATCACGCAAAGATCGAAGCGTGCCCCCGCATCCATCTGTCCGGAAGCGTACAGCCTGTGTCCGGATCCGGACAGTGGGTTTCGACCAACGACGCGCGATCGCCGCCGTCCACCGAGCAAATTCAGACATTTAGCGGTTTGGCACGCCGCATGCTGAGGATGTCATGTGTCGGCCGATCCTGGCCGCTGCCGAAGGAGAAGCACCATGTACCGCGCGACCAACCGCAACCTTGCCTGCCTGTCCGCCGCCCTGATGATGGCGACCACGCTGCTGACGATCACCCTGGCGCCCGAGCCGGCCGCGGCCGCCTCCACCCGCACGACGGCGCAGGCCGCCCGCTGCCCGCTCGCCTGAGCGCATCGGTGAGCGTCATCCACATGCCGACCGAGCCCGTGTCCACGCCCGCGCATGGCGGCGCGATGGACCGGGTGGTCGCGCCCCGCGGCCTGTCGACGCGCGCCAAGGCCGGCATCGCCGCCGCGCTGGTCGCCATCGCCGCCGCCGGATTGTGGAGCGTCGCGCCGGGTGCCAACAGCCAGACGATCGCGGCGGAGCGGCTAACCATCTCCATCGTTGAGCGCGGCACGTTCGAGGATTTCCTGCCGCTGCGCGCCCGCGTCACGCCGCTGGTCACCGTGTTCCTCGATTCGATCGAGGGCGGCCGGGTGGAGCGCGTGCTGGTGGAGGACGGCGCAACCGTCCAGAAGGGCCAGCTGCTGGCCGAGCTGTCCAATGCCGAGCTGCAACTGTCGGTGCTGGCGCGCCAGACGGAAGTGACGCAGCAACTCAATTCGATGCGCAGCCAGGAACTGGCGCTGGCGCAGAACCGCCTCGCCAACGAGCGCAACCTGCTGGAAGCGGACCTTGCCGCCCGCAAGGCGATGCGGCTGGCCGAGCAGCAGGCGCCGCTGGCCGAGCGCGGCTTCGTGGCGCAGCGCACCTTTCGCGACACCGCAGACGATGCCGCCTATCAGCGCGAGCGGCTGCAGGTGATGCGCCGGACAATGGCGACGGACGAGCGGCTGCAGACCGGGCAGCTGGCGCAGCTGCGCGCCGCATCGCAGTCGATGGGCGCGGGGCTGGAGCTGGCGCGCCGCAACCTGGACGGGCTGAACCTGCGTGCGCCGGTGTCGGGCCAGCTGTCCGGATTTTCGATCCAGGTCGGCCAGTCGATGGGGCGCGGCGAGCGCATCGGCCAGATCGACAGCCCCGGCCGCAACAAGCTGATCGCGGGCGTCGACGAATTCTACCTCGGTCGCGTGCAGCTGGGCCAGCAGGCATCGATCGAGAGCGACGGGCGCCAGTTCCGCGCCCGCGTCACCAAGATCTATCCGCAGGTGAGGAACGGACAGTTCGAGATCGACCTGCAGTTCACCGGCGACGAGCCGCCGCGCATCCAGCGCGGGCAGACGCTGCAGGTGCGCCTCGTCCTCGACGATCCCGCGCCCGCCATCCTGATCCCGAACGGCGCCTTCTACAACGAAACGGGTGGCGCCTGGGTGTTCGTGGTGTCGCCGGACGGCGAGGAGGCGGTGCGCCGCACCGTGCGGCTGGGCCGTCGCAACACGGATGCGATCGAGGTGCTCGACGGGCTGGAGCCCGGCGAGCGCGTGCTGACCTCCCCCTACACAGGGTTCGCCGACAAGGATCGGCTGGACCTGACCGGTCGATGAAAGGACCAACGATGCTGAGCATGCGCAACCTGTCGCGGGTCTACCGGACGGACACGGTGGAAACCTCCGCCCTCGACCAGATCGACCTGGAGATCGCGAGCGGGGAGTTCATCGCCATCATGGGGCCGTCCGGGTGCGGCAAGTCGACGCTGCTCAACATGATCGGGCTGCTCGACAGCCCGACATCGGGATCATACCGGTTCGACGGCGAAGAGGTGGCGGGCCTGCCCGAGGCGAAGCTGGCCGGAATCCGCAAGCGATCGATCGGCTTCATCTTCCAGAGCTTCAACCTGGTCGACGAGCTGACGGTGCGCGAGAATGTCGAGCTTGCGCTCCTCTACCACGGCATCGGCGCGGGCGAGCGCGCGCGCCGCGTGGACGCGGTGATGGACAAGGTCGGCATCGCCCACCGCGCGCGCCACCGCCCCAGCCAGCTGTCCGGCGGTCAGCAGCAGCGCGTGGCCGTCGCCCGCGCGGTGGTGGCGGCGCCCAAGCTGATCCTGGCCGACGAGCCGACCGGCAACCTCGACACGGTGCACGGCGAGGAGGTGATGCGCATGCTCCAGCTGCTGAACGCCGAAGGCACCACGGTGGTGATGGTGACGCACTCGCCCGCCCACGCCGACTATGCGCAGCGCGTGGTCAACATGCTGGATGGGCGCATCCTCCAGGAGCGGCGGCGCGCGGCCTGAGCAGGGGAGACGGAACCATGCTGAAGAACCACCTGATCGTCGCGCTGCGCCGCCTGATCGCCCAGCCGGGTGCGTCCGCGGTGACGATCGGCGGGCTGATGCTCGGCTTCGCGGGGTGCCTGATGATCCTGGGCTATGTCCGGGCGGAGCGCAGCTACGACGCCTGGCTGCCCGGGCATGACCGGGTCTTCCAGGTCCAGACCGTCATCCGCCCGCCCGGCACCGATGTCGTCCATCACCAGGGCAGCTCCTTTCCCGTGTTCGAACGGATGGGCGCGGACTTTCCGCAGGTCGAAGCGATCACGTCGATCCAGGTCGGAAAGACCGTCGCCGAGCATGACGGGGCACCGGTCTTCCTGGACGCGGTCAGCGTCGATCCCGGCTTCTTCCGGGTGTTTCCGCTCACCTTCCTGCACGGCTCGGCCGAAACGGCGCTGTCCGATCCTGCCGCGATCGTGCTGGGTGAAAGTGTTGCCCGGCAGCTGTTCGGCACGGCCGATGTGCTTGGCCGCAGCCTGACGACCGGTGCCGGCGACGGCAAGGTGCCCCGCCGCATCGCAGGCGTGCTGGCGGATCTGCCGCCCAACACCAACCTGAAGCTGGGCGTCATCTCGCTCCGCGACCCGAACGGCGTGCCGCCCCCGATGCGCGGCTGGGGCAATTTCGATCAGCAGCACTTCGTCCGGCTGAAGGCCGGCGCCGATCCCGCCACGATCAACGCGGCGCTTCCCGCATGGGAGTGGCGCGTGGTGCCGAGCAGGCTGGAAGGCGGCGCGATGGTGGGCATGGCCAGCGTGTTCGACTTTCACCTCGTCCCCATCACCGCCATCCATCTGGGGCAAGCGCAGGAAGGCGCGATCGTGCCGGGCGGCGACGCGCGCGCGCTGACGACGCTGACCGTGGTTGCGCTGCTGACGCTCGCCATGGCGATCATCAACTTCCTCAACTACGGCACGGCGCGCGCGATCGCCCGGGCCCGCGACGTGTCGCTCCGCCGGCTGTTCGGCGCGTCGCGGCGACAGATCGTGGCGCAGTTCACCGTCGAGGCGCTGATCGCGGCGGCTATCGCGATGCTGCTCGCACTCGCGCTGGTCGAGATCGCGACGCCCTGGCTCGAGGCGCTGCTCGAGACGCGGCTGCCACGCGGCTACCTGGGCGAAAACGGCTTGCTCTTGCCGGCGACCGGTCTGCTGGTCGCGGTGGGCCTGCTCGGCGGGCTTGCTCCGGCGCTCTACGCCGCAAAGGGGCGGCCGGCGCATGCCCTCGGCGCCAACCGCGGATCGGCGGAGACGCCGGGCAGCGCGCGGGCGCGAACCGCCTTGGTTGTCGTCCAGTTCGCGATCGCGATCGGGCTGATCGCGTCCACCGCGGTGATCTACAGCCAGACGCGCTTCATCGCGCGCGTCGATCCCGGCTACCGCCGCGACGGGCTCATCCAGATCGACAATGCCTGGCGCTTCACGCAGGGCTCCGAATATGACGCCGCGCGGCCGCAGATGCAGGCGATCCCCGGCGTCACGGGTGTCGCGCGCACCTCGCTGACGCTCAATCCGGGCGAACAGCCGATGCGGCTGATGCAGCGCGACGGCGCGACCGACCATGTCACCATGGGCTTCTACGGCGTCGACGATGCCTTTCTGCAGACGATGGACGTGCCGCTGCTCGCCGGCAGGCGCTTCGATGTGGCGCGGCAGGGCGACCGCTTCGACGGACTGTCGCCCGCCGCGCTTGGCGAACGCGGCATCAACGTCGTCATCAACCGCGCCGGCGCGCGCATGTTCGGCCTCGCGTCGCCGGGCGCGGCGCTCGGCCAGGTGGTGCGCGTCGCCTTTCCGGGCTGGGACGGCGATGGCATGCAGATGGTGCCGGCGACGATCGTCGGCGTGGTCGAGAACACGCGGTTGCGCACCGCGCGCGAGCCGCTGGAGCCGCTCGTCTACGCCTATGAGCCCCAGCAGACATCGACCGTGCTGGTCCGCTATGCCGGGGCACGGCCCGCCGAAGTGATGGCCGGACTGGAGCGCGTGTGGCGCCGCTTGGAGCCGGAGATCCCGTTCGAGGCGCGCTTTGCCGACGACATCGCGGCCGACTTCCTGGCGGCCGACCGGGCGCGCGCGGTGCTGTTCGCGGGCTTTTCCGCGCTCGCCGTGCTGATCGCCTGCCTCGGGCTCTACGGCCTTGCCGCCTTCGCGGCCGAGCGGCGCACAAAGGAGATCGGCATCCGCAAGGTGCTGGGCGCGACCGTCGCCGACATCGTCCGGCTGCTCGCCTGGCAGTTCACGCGGCCGGTGGTGCTCGCCAACCTCGTCGCCTGGCCGGCGACATGGTGGGCGATGCGCGAATGGCTGAACGGCTTCGACATCCGCGTGCCGCTGACGATCACGCCGTTCGCGGTGGCCGGGCTGCTCGCGCTCGCCATCGCGGTGGCGACGGTCGCCGGCCATGCGCTGCGCGTCGCCCGCGCAAACCCCATCCACGCCCTCCGTTACGAGTAGGACAGTTCCATGTGGCGCAACTACGCAACCGTTGCTTTCCGGTCGCTGGCCAAGAACCGGACCTATGCCGTCATCAACATCGTGGGACTGGCGATCGGCATCGCCGCGTGCCTCTTGATCCTGCTCTACGTCCGCGACCAGACGAGCTTCGACCGGTTCGTGGGTGAGCATGAGCGCGTGTTCCAGCTGCAGGCGACCAACACGGACACGGAGACGGGGTCGTCCGAGACGATCCAGAACACGCCCTATGCGGTGGTGCATGCCCTGGCGAAGGACTTCGATGCGATCGAGAGTTTCGCCTACACGCACAACGACCAGCCGGTGATCCGCGACCGGACGGGTGCGCCCGTGCAGGAAACCATCATGGAGGTCGAGCCGGCGTTCTTCTGGATCTTCAAGATCCCGTTCATCCACGGCGATCCGCGCACCGCGCTCAAGGACCCGAACAGCGTCGCCATCGACGAAAGCACCGCGCGCGCGATGTTCGGGACGGACGCTGCCGTGGGCCGGACGATCACGCAGCTGTCGAGCGAAGGGCCCAGCGATTATCGCGTCAGCGCCGTGTACGCCGATCTGCCGCGATCATCGCACCAGGCGTTCGGCATCGTGCGGCGGCTTGTGGAGGGAACCGACATTCATCCCGACCAGGTGAACGCCTGGGGCTGGTTCAGCGGCACCAGCTATGTGAAGCTGAAGCCCGGCCAATCGGTCGATCCGATCAACGCGCAGCTGGATGCCTGGAAAGAGCGGGTCGCGCCCCGCTACGAGGCGGCGGGCAAGAGTGTCAGCGAGGCGGCGCAATCGACCTTCAAGCTGGTTCCGCTCGCCGACGTCTACCTGTCGGGCGCTGACGGATCGCCGTCCGGGCGACGCGGCAACGCCACCACAATCGCGGTCTTCGCCGGCCTGGCCGTGCTGATCCTGGCCATGGCCTGCGTGAACTTCACGAACCTGGCGACGGCGCGGGCCTCCGCCCGGGCGCGGGAGGTGTCGCTGAGGAAGGTGCTGGGCGCCGATCGATCGCAGCTGATCGGCCAGTTCCTGACCGAGTCGCTGATCGTGACGGCGATCGCGACGATGCTGGCGCTTGCCGTGGTGGAGTTGTCGCTGCCCTGGTTGCGGTCATGGCTGGGGGCGGACATCGCCTTTCGATACCTGGGCACGGACGGCCTGCTGCTGCCGACGGTCGGACTGACACTGCTGGTCGGCGTGCTGGCGGGTCTCTACCCCGCCTTTTACCTGACCCGTTTCCGCCCGGCGGAGGTGCTGAAGGCGAACAAGTCCTCGGCGGAGCCCGGCGGCAGCGGCCGGCTGCGCAACACGCTGGTTGTGGTGCAGTTCGCCATCTCAATCGGTCTGATCATCTGCACGGTCGTGGTCTATGCGCAGCTGACCCATGTCCGCACGATGGACCCCGGCTTTGACCGTGAAGGCGTGCTGCAGATCGACAATCTGGAGCGCGGCCAGGTGAAGCCGCTGGCCGAAACGCTGCAGCGGGAGATCGCGCGGGTACCCGGCGTCCGATCGAGCGCGCTGACATCCATCGGCATCTCCACCTCCAACACCAGCAACCTGGGCGTGACCTTGCCGGGCCACGCGCGCGAACTGGTGCTGGGCGCCTACAGCGTGGATCATGGTTTCGCCGAGACGATGGGCATGCGGCTGCTGGCCGGGCGAACGCTGTCGCGCGACCATGCGCTTGACGATGCCTCGCTCGGCCTGCCGCCCGACAACTTCACGTCGGAGCAGCAGCGCGCCGCCGAGGAGGCGCTGCAGCGCCGCGGGATCAACGTGATGGTGAACGAGAGCAGTGCCCGGCAGATGGGCTTCCGGTCGCCCGCCGAGGCCATCGGCAAGCAGATCAGCATGTCCATGCTGTCGCGCGACGGACATGGCGTGCCCGCGACCATCGTCGGCGTGCTGGGTGACACGCGGTTCCGCTCGGCACACCGCGAGGTGGAGGACATGATCCTGTTCCGGAACGGCGGCTGGCTGCCTTATCTCGAGGTGCGCTTCGACGGCGATCCCGCCGCCGTGCGCGAGCGGGTGGAGGCCGTGTGGAAGCGGCTTGCCCCCGACGTGCCATTCGATGCCGAATTCGCCGACGAGCGCGCGGCCGGGCTCTACGCCCGCGACGAGGCGGTCGGGCAGATGTTCGCCGGCTTTGCGATCCTGGCGGTGATCGTCGGCTGCCTGGGGCTGTTCGGACTGGCCGCCTTCACCACCGAGCGCCGCACCAAGGAGATCGGCATCCGCAAGGTGCTGGGCGCACGCACGCGCGACATCGTGCGGCTGCTGGTGTGGCAGTTCTCGCGCCCCGTGCTGCTTGCCAACCTGATCGCCTGGCCGATCGCGTGGTGGGCGATGCGCGACTGGCTGAACGGGTTCGACGCGCGCGTGGCGCTTGGGCCGACGCCGTTCCTGCTCGCCAGCGGGGGCGCCGCGGCGATCGCGGTGGCGACGGTGGCCACCCACGCGATCCGGGTGGCGCGGGCGAACCCGGTGGGCGCGCTCCGCTACGAATAGATCAGGCGCTTTGCGGCTTTCCAAGGCAGGCCGATGCGCTATCGTCCGGCAACGGATCGATAAAAGGCGGGAGAACGGGACATGGCACATCGCATGCGGCTGAAGCTGGCGGCGCTGTTGGCGGGTGCGGTGGCGATCGGCGGGGCGACGGCGGCGGCAGCGCAGCCGCCGATCGTCCAGCCGGGCGCACCCGGGCAGAGCAGCCGCGGCCTGAGCGCGACGGAGGCCAGCCGGATCGCGGGCACCCGCCATTCACCCGCCGACGTCGCCTTCATGCAGGGCATGATCCACCACCACCAGCAGGCGATGGAAATGGTCGTGCTGGTGCCGGAGCGGACCAACACGCCCGACATCGTCGCCATGGCCGACCGCATCCGCGCATCGCAGGGCGACGAGATCCAGTTCATGCAGAGCTGGCTGCGCGCGCGCGGCGAGATGGCGCCGGCGGTCGGCACCGTGCCGGCGGCAGCTGGCCATGCCGGGCACGGCGCGCAGGCCGGTCACGGCGCACATGCGGGGCATGACATGGCCGGCATGGATCATTCCACCATGCAGGGCATGGCCACGCCCGAGCAGATGGCCGCGCTTGCCGCCGCGCGCGGCACCGAGTTCGACCGGCTGTTCCTGCAGCGCATGATCGCGCACCACGAAGGCGCGCTCGCCATGGTGCGCGAGCTGCTGGCATCGCCCGGATCGGCCTATGATCCCGCGCTGTTCGAGTTCACGAGCGACGTGAAGAACGAGCAGCAGTCCGAGATCGACCGGATGAACGTCATCCTGGCCGGCCTGTCGCCCGATCCGCGCGCGCAGCTGGCGGCCGGGCTCACCAACCCGGGCGTGGCGGCGAAGAACATGCGGCTGGTCGCGTCGCTGCCGAAGCCGGCGGGCTTCTTCGACCCCGAGAACCCGGGCGGGCTCGCCCCGCCGATCCCGGCGGAGCCAACCACCGAAGACGCGTCGCGGCGCGGCGAGAACGACGGGCAGCAGGGCACCCAGTTCGGCGAGCGATCGTCGCTGCTGAGCTTCTGGAACACCGACATCGCCTTTTCGAACGACCTGATGGTCACGGGCAATTACCACGGCTTCAACGTCTACCGGCTGGGCGCCGAGGGGCGGCCGGCGCTGATCAGCTCCGTGGTGTGCCCGGGCGGCCAGGGCGACATCTCCATCGCCGGCAACATCCTCATCATGTCGGTCGAACAGACGCGCGGGCGTGTCGATTGCGGGCTGCAGGGCGTCGAGGGCGAGGCCAGCGCCGATCGTTTCCGCGGCCTGCGCATCTTCGACATCTCCAACCCGGCCGAACCGCGCCAGGTCGGGCAGGTGCAGACCTGCCGCGGCAGCCACACGCATTCGATCGTATCGTCGGACGCGCGTCGCATCGTCGTCTACAATTCGGGCACGGCGGAGGTGCGCGACGAGGCCGAGCTGGCCGGCTGCATCGGCGACGTGCCGGGCGACAGCCGCACCGCGCTGTTCTCCATCGACGTGATCGAGATCCCGGTCGCCAACCCGGCCGCCGCGCGGATCGTCGACCGGCCGCGCGTCTTCGCGGACCAGGGCACCGGGCAGATCGCCGGCCTGTGGCGCGGCGGCGACCATGGTGAGGGCACGCAGAACACCAACCGCACCGACCAGTGCCACGACATCACCGTGTTCCCGTCGCGGAACATCGCGGCGGGGGCATGCTCGGGCAACGGCATCCTGCTCGACATCTCCGATCCGCTGCGGCCGAAGCGCATCGACGCGGTCAGCGACCCGGGTTTTGCCTATTGGCATTCGGCGACGTTCAACAACGACGGCACCAAGGTGATCTTCACCGACGAATGGGGCGGCGGCGCGCGGCCACGCTGCCGGACCTATGACCCCGCCAACTATGGCGCGGACGCGATCTACGACATCGTCGAGAACCGGCTGGTGCGGCGCGGCACGTTCAAGCTGCCTGCCCCGCAGGGCGACAAGGAGAATTGCGTCGCGCACAACGGATCGATCGTGCCGGTGCCGGGGCGCGATATCTTCGTCCAGGCCTGGTACCAGGGCGGCATCTCGGTGATCGATTTCACCGACAGCAACGCGCCCCGCGAGATCGCCTATTTCGATCGCGGGCCGATCGATGCCGAGCAGCTGGTGCTGGGCGGCTTCTGGTCCGCTTACTGGTATGACGGGCACATCTACGGCACGGAGATCACCCGCGGGCTGGACGTGCTGGCGCTGACGCCGAGCGAATGGCTGACGGAGGCCGAGCTCGCGGCGGCGGCGGCTGCGCGCTACCCCGGCAACGTCTTCAACCCGCAGACGCAGCAGCCGGTGACCTGGCCGGCCGGCGTGGCGGCCCGGGCGGAGGCATCGCGCGGGCGCTCGGCCAGCCGCTGAGGATGCGCCCGGTCGCGGTGGCTGCGACTGCCCTGTCATGAGCGACTTGTCATGACCGAGACGTCGCTGCTGGCCATGCTCCGCCGCCTGCCGCTCCACCCCGGGGCGCGCGGGCTGGCGGACGACGCGGCGGTGATCGGCGACCTCGTGGTCACGAAGGATATGCTGGTCGAAGGCGTGCACTACCGCGCCGACGATCCGCCGGGCGACGTGGCGTGGAAGCTGGTGGCGGTGAACCTGTCCGACCTTGCCGCCAAGGGGGCGGTGCCGGTCGGCGTCCTGAGCGGCATCACCCTGGGCGACGCGGCGTGGGACCGCGCCTTTGTCGAGGGGCTGGGCGCGGCCCTCACCCGCATGGACGTCCCGCTGCTGGGCGGGGACACGGTGGCCGCACCGGCGCGGCAGGCGCGCGTGCTGAGCCTGACCGCGATCGGCCGGTCGGCACACGCGCCGGACCGCGCCGGCGCCGTCGCCGGCGACGGCGTGTGGCTGTGCGGGACGATCGGCGATGCCGGCGCGGGCCTGAGGATGCTGGAGCGCGATCCCGCCGCGACCGGGCCGCTGGTGGCGGCCTATCGCCGGCCAACCCCGCTGATGGCCGACGGTCAGCGGCTGGCGGCGACGGCGACGGCGATGATGGACGTGTCTGACGGCCTGCTGATCGATGCCGCGCGCATCGCCGAGGCGAGCGGGGTCGCGATCGACATTGACCTGGACATGGTGCCGCTGTCGCCGGCCGGGTCCGCCTTCTGGGGAGATGACGTGGTCGGCGCCGCAACCGCGGGCGACGATTACGCGCTGCTGCTGACCGCGCCGGGCGCCGTGGCGGGCGCCGTGCGGATCGGCTCCGTGCGGGCGGGCACCGGCCTCCGCCTCACACGACACGGCGCCCCCCTCGCGCTTCCGCAGCGGCTCGGCTGGCTTCACGGCTGAACAACAGGCCGCCCGGCCAACACGGTGGCCCGAGGCATGTCGGTCCATGGTCGATCGCGTTGCGCTCCCCTCGCAAAGATCGCGGCCTGTCACGCCGATGGTGGCGAAGTTCGCCCCGATCGAAGTGGCAACGCCGATGCCCCCTGCCGGAGACGAGGACGCGCTCTACTAGGCGGCTTGCCAACCCCGCAGCGGCGGCATAGCCCTAGGCCATAAAACAACAGGGAGTAGGAGCATGGGCCTGATCTGGCTTGCGATCGCGGGGGGCGTGATCGCGCTCCTCTACGGGTTTGTCACCAGCCGGCAGGTGCTGGCGAGCGCGCCGGGCAATCCCCGGATGCAGGAGATCGCCGGCGCCATCCAGGAGGGCGCCCGCGCCTATCTGGGCCGGCAATACCGCACCATCGCGATCGTCGGCGTGGTCATCGCCGTCCTCGTCGGCGTCTTCCTGACCTGGACGTCGGCGCTGGGCTTCGTCGTTGGCGCGCTCCTGTCGGGCGCGGCGGGCTTCATCGGCATGAACATCTCGGTCAAGGCCAACGTCCGGACCGCGGAGGCGGCGCGCACGTCGCTGCAGCGCGGCCTGACCGTCGCCTTCCAGTCGGGCGCGATCACCGGCATGCTGGTGGCGGGGCTCGGCCTGCTCTCCATCACGCTGTTCTTCTGGTACCTGACCGGGCCGGCAGGCGAGGCGCCGGACAGCCGTGCCGTCATCGACGCGCTGGTCGCGCTCGCGTTCGGTGCGTCGCTCATCTCCATCTTCGCGCGGCTGGGCGGCGGCATCTTCACCAAGGCAGCCGACGTCGGCGCCGACCTGGTCGGCAAGGTCGAGGCCGGCATCCCGGAGGACGACCCCCGCAACCCGGCCGTGATCGCTGACAATGTCGGCGACAATGTCGGCGATTGCGCAGGCATGGCCGCCGATCTGTTCGAAACCTATGTCGTGACCCTGGGCGTGACGATGGTGTCGATCGCGCTGCTGGTGGACGCGAACGCGGCCGAGCTGATGCGGCTGATGTCGCTGCCGCTGGTGGTGGGCGCGGTGTGCATCCTGACGTCGATCATCGGCACCTACTTCGTCCGGCTGGGCCGGGGCGGATCGATCATGGGCGCGCTCTACAAGGGGTTCTGGACGACCACGCTGCTGTCCGTGCCGGCGATCTGGCTGGTGTCGACGCTGACGCTGGGCGACCTGGGCGCGGTGATCGGCGGCGGGCAGACGCCGCTGATCGAGGTGCCGGCCAACGATCCGTTTGCGGCATCGGCCGAGGCCTTCGCCGCACCGACCGTCGCGGGCGCGGGCTTTACCGGGTGGGACCTGGTGCTGTCGATGATGATCGGCCTGGCGGTGACCGGGCTGCTCGTGTGGATCACCGAATATTACACGGGAACCGCCTATCGCCCGGTGAAGTCGATCGCGCGCGCGTCGGAGACCGGGCACGGCACCAACGTGATCCAGGGCCTGGCCGTCAGCCTGGAGGCGACCGCGCTGCCGACGCTGGTGATCGTGGTGGCGGTGATCGGCGCCTATCAGCTGGCCGGCGTCATCGGCATCGCCTTTGCCGCCACGTCGATGCTGGCGCTGGCCGGCATGGTGGTGGCGTTGGACGCTTATGGCCCCGTCACCGACAATGCCGGCGGCATCGCCGAGATGGCCGGCCTGGAAGACGAGGTCCGCGTCCGCACGGACGCGCTGGATGCCGTCGGCAACACCACCAAGGCGGTGACCAAGGGCTATGCGATCGGATCAGCCGGCCTTGCCGCGCTGGTGCTGTTCGGCGCCTACACCACCGACCTGACCGAGTTCTTCCCCGACCTGAACGTCGATTTCAGCCTGTCCAACCCGTATGTCATCGTCGGGCTGCTGCTGGGTGCGCTCCTCCCCTATCTGTTCGGCGCGATGGGGATGACGGCGGTCGGCCGCGCCGCGGGCGCCGTGGTCGAGGAAGTGCGCGGCCAGTTCCGCGACAATCCCGGCATCATGGAGGGCACGAGCCGCCCGAACTATGCCCGGACGGTCGACCTCGTCACCCGTGCGGCCATCCGCGAGATGATCGTGCCCTCGCTCCTCCCCGTGCTGGCGCCGATCGTGGTCTATTTCGCGATCACGCTGGTGGCCGGGCAGGAGAACGGCTTTGCGGCGCTTGGCGCGCTGCTGCTGGGCGTGATCGTGTCCGGTCTGTTCGTCGCCCTGTCGATGACGAGCGGCGGCGGCGCGTGGGACAATGCCAAGAAGTACATCGAGGACGGCAACCACGGCGGCAAGGGATCGGAAGCGCATAAGGCGGCCGTGACCGGCGACACGGTGGGTGATCCCTACAAGGACACGGCCGGTCCTGCGGTCAATCCGATGATCAAGATCACCAACATCGTCGCTCTGCTGCTGCTGGCCGCGCTGGCCGGCTAGCCGCCAAGGCCCGCCCGCGCCTCAACCGACGCAGGCGCGGGCGGCCTCGGCGACGATCGGGCTGGCGGGGAGCGTCGCGTCCCCCCGCCCGGTGCGCAGCGTCAGCGGCCCGCCGCCGCGCACCAGCGCGCGGACGAGCGGATGGCCGCGCGGCACCACCGCAGTCTCGACGCCCGGACCTTCGGCATCGTGGCGGGCGGGGACCACCGCTTCGGCACTGCCCACGGCAAGCCGCCAGCGGTCGCCTGCGTCGTCGCCACCGGGCGTCACCTCCATGACCTCCAGCCCTGCACGGGTGCAGCTGAGCGCATAAAGTGCTTCGCTGTTGGCGGGTCCCCAGAGCGCGGCCGCCGGCTCCCCCGCCTGTGCGGGCCGCGCGATCCAGCGGAAGCCGGCCGGCTCCGCCACGCGCACCGGTCCCACCGGGATCACCGCGCAGCCGGTAACCGCCATGCCGCCCAACACCATCGCCACCATCGCACGCACGCGTCGCATCGCCACCTCCACGCGGGGAAGCGGAAAGCCTGCCGCGCCGCGCGGGGCGAGGCAATGCCGCAACCGACCGCGCAATCGAAGCCCGGCGGCAACGGCCCCGTTCCCGAACCGGGACAGCCGTCGCCGCGAAGGACTTTCTGGATGGATGCGTCATGAAACAGACTTACGGGCGCCCTACCGCCGCCGGTGACGCCATGACGTCACTTTTTTCAAGAACACCAAGGGGTTGTTTCATGTTCACGCGTTCCATCGCGGCGCTTTTGCTTGCCGCCGTCGCCACGCCTGCCGCCGCCGCCACCGTCGTGCTCGACTTCGACGCCGCTCGCGGCACCAACGGCCGCACCGGCTATGTCTACGGTCCGTGGATCGAAGACGGCTTCCAGGTCAGCGCCAATCGCTGCTCGACCAGCAACACGTGCTTCGTGACCACGGGCACCACCCTGTCGAGCCTCGACCGCACGGGCGCGGCGCTGACGAACTTCCAGGGCAATGCCGTGACCACGATCGCACGGGTCGGCGGTGGCGCCTTCGCGCTCGACAGCCTGGACATCGCCAACAACTACGGCAACTTCTCCGGCTATGGCCCGGCGACAATGGACGTCGACTTCACGTTCAACTTCGCCGACGGCTCCAGCCTGGCGCGCACCTATGTGCTGGCGAACACCGCCGGGCAGCGCCTGACGGTCAACAGCCTGACCTTCGACCTGGCGCCGCTGTCGTCGTTCAGCTTCACGCCGCGGGCGGGGTCGAGCGGCTTTGCGCAGTTCGACAACATCCGGCTCAGCGACGTCGCGGCCGCCGCGGTGCCCGAGCCCGCGACCTGGGCGATGATGATCGGCGGCTTCGGCCTGGTCGGCGGCGCGATGCGCCGGCGCCGGACGCTTGTCGCGGCCTGACAAGGAACCTGAGGGGTGGCGGCGGGTTGGCGAGGCGAAGGAGCCTCATCATCATGACTGATACCGCTGCCACCCCCGACAAGACGCTGCTGATTGCATCCAACAAGGTGGACGAAATGAGCGTCCGCAGCCGCGACGGCGACAAGCTGGGTCATGTCTACAGCTACATGGTGAACAAGCGCACGGGCAGCGTGACGCACGCCGTGCTGAGCCTGGGCGGCTTTCTCGGCATGGGCAAGAGCTACTATCCGCTGCCGTTCGAGCTGCTCGCCTATGACGCGGTCGACGACGTGTACATCGTGACGGCGGACCGCCGGCTGCTGGAAGGCGGTCCGAGCTGGTCCAACAATGCCCCCAATTTCGACCAGGCCTATGCCGACCGGGTGGCGAGCTACTACGGCACCCGCCACGAGGACGTGCGCGTCATCTGACGCCCGCCGGTCGCTGGCGGCGGCCGACGAGCGTTACCGTCGGCCGCCGGCCATGCGCTTCTTCTGGACCTTGCCGTAGCGGGTCTTGCGCGTGCCGGCCTTGCCCTCGTTGGAGCGGCCCATCGGCACCGCCTTACGATCGGGCACGGGCAGCCCGAGTTCTTCCTGCTCCAGCGCGCGGATCTCATCGCGCAGGCGGCCGGCTTCCTCGAACTCCAGGTCAGCCGCGGCCTTGCGCATCGCCTTTTCGAGATCCTCGATATAGGCGCGCAGATTGTGGCCGACCATGTGCGGGCGGTCCTCGTCGATCTCGACCGTGACCTGATCCTGGCTGGCGACATGGGCGATGATGTCGCCGATGTTCTTGCGCACGGTGACCGGCGTGATGCCATGTTCGGCGTTGTACGCCTCCTGCTTCTCGCGCCGGCGCGCGGTCTCGTTCATCGCGCGCTCCATCGATCCGGTCACGCGGTCGGCGTAGAGGATCACGCGTCCGTCGACGTTGCGGGCCGCACGGCCGATCGTCTGGATCAGCGACGTTTCCGACCGCAGGAAGCCTTCCTTGTCCGCGTCCAGGATCGCGACCAGCCCGCATTCGGGAATGTCGAGCCCTTCGCGCAGCAGGTTGATGCCGACCAGCACGTCATAGACGCCGAGCCTCAGGTCCCGGATCAGCTCGATGCGCTCCAGCGTCTCGACGTCGGAGTGCATGTAGCGGACCTTCAACCCCGCCTCGTGCAGATATTCGGTCAGATCCTCCGCCATGCGCTTGGTGAGCGTCGTCACCAGGCTGCGATAGCCCTTCGCCGCGGTCGCCTTGCACTCGACGATCAGGTCGTCGACCTGGTCCTCGATCGGGCGGATCTCGACCGGCGGATCGATCAGGCCGGTCGGGCGGATCACCTGTTCGGAAAAGACGCCGCCGGTGCGCTCCATCTCCCATGGCCCCGGCGTGGCCGAAACATAGACGGATTGCGGGCGCATTGCGTCCCATTCGTTGAAGCGCAGCGGCCGGTTGTCGATCGCCGATGGCAGGCGAAAGCCATATTCGGCCAGCGTCAGCTTTCGCCGGTGGTCGCCGCGCGACATGCCGTTGACCTGGCCGATGGTGACATGGCTTTCGTCCACGAACAGCAGCGCGTTTTCCGGCAGATATTCGAACAACGTGGGCGGCGGCTCGCCAGGCAGGCGGCCGGTCAGGAAGCGGCTGTAATTCTCGATGCCGGCGCAGCTGCCCGTCGCCTGGATCATCTCCAGGTCGAAATTGGTGCGCTGCTCCAGCCGCTGTGCCTCCAGCAGCTTGCCTTCAGCGACCAGCTCCTTCAGCCGCTCCGACAGCTCATGCTTGATCGCCTCGGTCGCCTGTTTCAGCGTCGGGCCGGGCGTCACATAGTGCGAGTTGGCGTAGATCCGCACGCTGTTCAGCGATGCGATCTTCTTGCCGGTCAGCGGGTCGAACTCGACAATCTCCTCGATCTCGTCTCCGAAGAAGCTGACGCGCCAGGCGGTATCCTCATAGTGTGACGGGAACACCTCCAGATTGTCGCCGCGGACGCGGAAATTGCCGCGCGCGAACGCCTGGTCGTTGCGCTTGTACTGCAGCGCGACGAGCTTCCGCACGATCTCCTGGCTGTCGGCGCTCTGCCCCTTCTTCAGGTCGAAGATCATTGCCGAATAGGTTTCGACCGACCCGATGCCGTAGAGGCAGGAAACCGACGCGACGATCAGCACGTCGTCGCGCTCCAGAAGCGCGCGGGTGGCCGAGTGGCGCATCCGGTCGATCGCCTCGTTGATCGACGATTCCTTCTCGATGTACGTGTCGGAGCGCGGGACGTAGGCCTCCGGCTGGTAATAATCGTAGTAGCTGACGAAATATTCGACCGCATTCTCGGGGAAGAAGTTCTTGAACTCGCCGTAGAGCTGGGCGGCGAGGATCTTGTTGGGTGCAAGCACGAGCGCGGGGCGCTGCAGCTGCTCCACGACCTTGGCCATGGTGAAGGTCTTGCCCGATCCGGTGACGCCGAGAAGCACCTGGTCGCGCTCGCCGCCGCGCGCCTGTTCCACCAGCTCGGCGATCGCGGTGGGCTGGTCGCCGGCCGGCTGATAGTCGGACACCAGCTTGAACGGACGTCCGCCCTCCGACTTTTCCGGGCGGTTGGGCCGGTGCGGCACGAAGGCTGCATCGGTTTCGGGTTCGGCAAGGTTGGTGCGGATCTCGATGGCCATGGCGCGAATATGGGGCGTCGGCGGACGCATGGCGAGGGTTGCGGAACCCACCGGCGGCACGATGTGGTTGACAGGCCCGGCGCCTGCCATCATGCGACCGGCTCGCAAGAACGGTCCGCCCGGCGCTCCACCCGCCCGCGCCATCCGGACCGCCCCGCAGGACAACCGGAGGACCCCGCATGAGCGTCGCGCTCGCCCCATCGACCGACATTCCGGAGAGCGCCGCCTTTTCGACGGTCGCGGTGAAATGGGTGAAGCACTGGGACGACCGGCTGTTCTCCTTCTCGGTGGAGCGGCCCGCGTCGTTCCGCTTCCGCTCGGGCGAATTCGTGATGATTGGCCTGCCCGGCGACGGAAAGCCGGTGATGCGCGCCTATTCCATCGCCTCGCCCGCCTGGTCCGACGAGCTCGAGTTCCTGTCGATCAAGGTCGAGGGTGGCCCGCTGACCGACAGCCTGCAGAAGCTGGAGGCGGGGCACCGCATCTACATGGGCAAGAAGCCGGTCGGCACGCTGGTGCTGGATGCGCTGACGCCGGGCAAGCGGCTGTTCCTGCTGGGCACGGGGACGGGTCTGGCGCCCTTCCTGTCGGTGGCGCGCGACCCGGACGTGTACCAGTGCTTCGACGACGTCATCCTGGCGCACGGCGTCAGGAAGGTGAGCGAGCTTGCCTGGCGCGAGCTGCTCGGCGCGCGGTTGAGCGACGATCCGCTGATCGCGGAGGAAGCGGCCACCAAGTTCCATTATGTGCCCACCGTCACGCGCGAGGATTTTGAGCGGACGGGTCGCATCACCGCGCTGATCGACGATGGCCGGCTGTTCGACTTCGATATGTCCGGACCGAAGGCGTTCGACCCGGCCACCGACCGCATCATGCTGTGCGGGTCGATGGAGATGATCAAGGAGCTGGCGGCGCTGCTTGACGCGCGCGGCTTCACCGAAGGGTCGAACAGCAAGCCCGGCGACTATGTGATCGAGCGCGCCTTCGTCGACTGAGGGCTCAGCGGAGCGCCTGCGCCACCGGGGTGGCGAGGCAGCGCTCCACATCGGCGACCTGGGGGCGCCGCCCCGCTGCCGCCGGCTGCACCGGGACGGCGGGAATGTCGACCGACCGGCCGATCGCGACGGCGCCAAATCGGCCGACCGCGATGCCGTCGCGGCGAAGGCAGCCGATCACCTCCGCCAGAAGGCGGGGCGGCGTGTCCCATCCCTCGTCCGACAGCTGGAACGTGCCCCAATGGATGGGGAGCCCGGTGCCGGCGCGCAGCCGGTCGAACACCAGGGCGGCATCGCCCGGCCCGATGTGGCTCGACGTCGACATCTGCCCCGGCGCGAAGCGGAACGCGCCGACCGGGATCAGCGCGAGGCGGACCGGCCCCAGCGCCGCGGCCTCGGCTGGCCAGCGCAGATCGCCGGGGCCGGTGTCGCCGGCGAAGAAGATGTTGCCGGCCGGCAGCCGCACCACGAAGGACGACCAGAGCGCGCGGTTGCGGTCCGCGAACCAGCGGCTGCCCCAATGATGGTTCCGGGTCACGACGATCTCCCCGCCGCCCGGCAGCGGCACGCGCCCGTTCCAGTCCAGCGCAACCGCGGGCACGCCCGCCTTCGAGATCACCGCGTCATTGCCCAGGCTGGTGACGATGCGCGGCCGGTCGCGCGCCCACAGTCGCTTCAGCGTGTCCAGGTCGAGATGGTCGTAGTGATTGTGGCTGACGAGCACGACATCGATCGGCGGCAGATCCTCGAAGCGGATGCCCGGCACCGCCACCCGGCGGGGTCCGACGCCGAACGGGCCGGCGCGATCGCTCCACACCGGGTCGGTCAGGATGTTGAGGCCAGCGGTCTGCACCAGCACGGTTGCGTGGCCGACCCAGGTGGCGAGCATGCGGTCGCCCGTTACGCGCTCGGGCGGGCGTGCCCGCACGACCGGCACCCGGTCGGGCCAGGTGGCGCGGCTGTCGTCCCCGGTCAGGCGGCTGAGCAGAAAGCCGGCGCGGCTGCCGCCGCCGGGTGGACCCGCATCATCGACGCCGTCGGGATTGAAGAAGCGGTCGCCGTCGAAATGACCGGTGGCGCGCCCGCGATAATAGATCCGATCGAGAAAGGGCGGGACCAGGACGGCCGACAGGCACAGGGCGACCACCAGGAAGAGCAGCCCCGTTCCGATCCATCGCAGCAGCCGTCGCACCATTGTCTCCGCCGCACCATGTGGACGGGGACAAGCGCGCGGACGGCGGAAAGGATGCGCCGTTTCTGCAACGGCCAAACGCCACCTGTCTCGGATCAGGTCGTCGGGACGGCGGCTCCCGCGGTCAGGGTGAAGCCGGCGACGGCGCGCGTTTCGATATGGCCGGGGTGATACATGTCCATGCGGATCTCGACCTGGCCGGGCGCGGCGCCGCCGCAATCGACGTCGTAGAGGTCGATGATGTGCCCGTCGCGACCGGGCCCGATGTTGTGACGCCGGTTCCAACGCGGCGCACGGCCGTCGGCGCAGCGCAGCCGGTTCAGATAGGCGTGCTGACCCTGCGGCATTTCCGCCTTCACGGGCGCCAGGTCGGTGCCGAGGGGGGAGGCGACGGTCACCACCGGCGCGGCTCCGACTGTTTGCACGGGGCGTCTGTCGGCCGTTGAGCAACCAGCCACCGCCAGCGTCGTCATGATCAGGATTGCCGCTTTTTTCATGGTCATGCCCCCCTTTGACGCGCTTGTCCGGGCGCCATCAACAGCTTGGCACGCGTGACGGCAGACTGTCGATGCGACGAGCCGAGGCGCGTTCGGGCTTGCGCCCTCCCCCCAGGCAATGCCACAACCTGTAGCGCCGGAACGGGGAAACGGCTCTACGGATTGTGGTCATGTGTCGGGGAGCGCTGAGGCGCTGGACGCGTTGTGCCGATCTGTGGAACCTGGGGACAAGTCTCTTGTTCCCTATCCGTTCCTGGCGCAGTCATGGTAACCGAACGGTTCGGACGCGACTCGGCGTCCTGCCGGAAGACCGGGGGCGGAAATGGATTTCAGAGACATGACGAACAGCCACACCGCCGAACTGGACCGCCCGGACGAGGCGACCGTCGCCGCTGCGACGACGACGCCCGCCCGCGCCGGCAAGGCCGATCCCGCCGCCATCGCGCGGGTCGGCGAGCGCGACGCGCTGCTGACCGATTTCGGTAAGGACACGCTGAAGGACCGGTACCTGCTGCCGGGCGAAAGCTATCAGGATCTGTTCGCGCGCGTCGCCGCGGCCTATGCCGACGACCAGGCGCATGCGCAGCGGCTGTACGACTATATCAGCCGGCTGTGGTTCATGCCGGCGACGCCCGTGCTGTCCAACGGCGGCACCGGACGCGGGCTGCCGATCAGCTGCTTTCTGAATTCGGTGCCCGACAGCCTGAACGGCATCGTCGACACCTGGAACGAGAATGTGTGGCTGGCGTCGCGCGGCGGCGGCATCGGCACCTATTGGGGCAATGTCCGCGGCATCGGCGAGCCGGTCGGCCTCAACGGCAAGACCAGCGGCATCATCCCGTTCGTGCGCGTCATGGATTCGCTGACGCTGGCGATCAGCCAGGGGTCGCTCCGGCGCGGATCGGCGGCCTGCTACCTCGACATCACCCATCCGGAGATCGAGGAGTTCCTGGAGATCCGGAAGCCCTCGGGTGACTTCAACCGCAAGGCGCTCAACCTCCATCACGGCGTGCTGATCACTGACGCGTTCATGGAGGCTGTGCGCGACGGCGCGGAATGGAACCTGCTGAGCCCCAAGGACGGGTCCGTCCGGCAGACGGTGGACGCACGCGCGCTGTTCCAGAAGCTTGTGGAAACGCGGCTGGCGACGGGCGAGCCTTATATCGTGTTCATCGACAAGGTGAACGCGACCATGCCGAAGCATCACCGCGACCTGGGCCTGAAGGTGTCGACGTCCAACCTGTGCAGCGAGATCACGCTGCCGACCGGCCGCGACCACCTCGGCAACGAGCGCACGGCCGTGTGCTGCCTGTCGTCGCTCAACCTCGAGACCTGGGACCAGTGGAACGGGGAAAAGGGCTTCATCGAGGACGTGATGCGGTTCCTCGACAATGTCCTGCAGGATTATATCGACCGTGCCGAGCCGGGCATGGAGAAGGCCCGTTATTCGGCGGAGCGCGAGCGCTCCGTGGGCCTGGGCGTGATGGGCTATCACAGCTTCCTGCAGGCGCGGGGCGTTCCGTTCGAAAGCGCGCTCGCCAAGAGCTGGAACATGAAGATGTTCCGCCACATCAACGCCCAGGCGAACGAAGCGTCCATGCTGCTCGCGCATGAGCGCGGGCCTTGCCCCGACGCCGCCGAAATGGGGGTAATGGAGCGGTTCTCGTGCAAGATGGCGATCGCGCCGACCGCGTCGATCTCGATTATCTGCGGCGGCACGTCCGCCTGCATCGAGCCGATCCCGGCCAACATCTACACGCACAAGACGCTGTCGGGCAGCTGGTCTATCCGCAACCCCTATCTCGAGACGCTGCTGAAGGCGAAGTCGAAGAACTCGGACGCGGTGTGGAATTCGATCCTGGAGCAGGGCGGATCCGTCCAGCACCTCGACTTCCTGTCGCAGGACGAAAAGGATGTGTTCAAGACCAGCTTCGAGATCGACCAGCGCTGGCTGATCGAGCTGGCGGCGGACCGCACGCCCTATATCGACCAGGCCCAGTCGCTGAACCTGTTCATCCCGGCCGACGTGGAGAAGTGGGACTTGCTGATGCTCCACTACCGCGCGTGGGAGCTGGGCTGCAAATCGCTCTACTATCTGCGGTCGAAGAGCGTGCAGCGCGCGGGCTTCGCCGGCGGCGTGGAGGCGGACAACACGCCTGATCTCAAGGAGATCAAGCTCGAGTCCACCGACTATGACGAATGCCTGGCCTGCCAGTAGCATCCGGCCGGTCGGCCGTGCCCGCCGCCGCGGCGGCGGGGCACGCCCGCGGTGCATCGCACCGCGGGCGCCCGGGCCCTGTTTACTTCTCTTCTTCCTCGAACAGCTGCGCGGCGACGTCGCCGTTGGCGCTGAGGCGGACCTGGTCGTTCTCGACGGTCGCGACGAGGCCGGTGGAGATGAAGTGGTGGTGACCCTGGTGGCTTCCCTCGCCCGAGTCCTTCTTGGTCAGCTTGATGCGGTCGCCCTCGACCTTGTCGACGGTGCCGACATGCACGCCGTCGGCGCCGATGACTTCCATATGCTCCTTGATCTGGCTGGTGTCGGCCATGTCCGTTCTCCTTTAAGGGTCCGGCGACTGAACGCGCGGCGTGGAGGATGGTGGCATGAGTGCAGGCGGACTGATGCTGCTGGTGGCGGTGATCGCGGGGATCGGCGGGGCCGTGCTGCTCCTGCGCCTGCGCGGACCGCTCTCCCCGCCCGCCCGCACGGCGCACCTGATGGCCGGCACGATGGCCGCCGCGCTCGCGCTGGTGCTCGCCATCTATTCGACGGCGCTCGGCTGATCGGCGCGGCGGCGTGAAGAGCGTCGTTGCCATCCTGTTCCTGCTTCTCGCAGGACCCGGGTTTCTCATCATGGGCCTCGTCTCGCTTCGGCGGAAACTCTGGCGCGACGGCGTGCCGGCGGGCGAGCTTCTCGCCCACCGCATCTTTGGATCCGAACCGCCAAGCCGCACAGCCTGGGATCAGCGGTTCTCAATGTTTAACGTAGCGATGTTCACCATTTTCGGCACGATCTTCTCAATCCTGCTCGCGGTCACCCTTATATCCCTGGTTTCGGAGTAACCCCCATGTCCCTTCTCGAAGCCCGCAAGACCTACAAGCCCTTCGAATACCCCTGGGCGTTCGACTTCTGGAAGCGTCAGCAGCAGATCCACTGGATGCCGGAGGAAGTGCCGCTGGGCGAGGATTGCCGTGACTGGGCGCAGAAGCTGACGCTGCACGAGCGCAATCTGCTGACGCAAATCTTCCGCTTCTTCACGCAGGCCGATGTCGAGGTGCAGGACTGCTACCACGACAAGTACGGCAGCGTGTTCAAGCCGACCGAGATCAAGATGATGCTGACGGCCTTCTCCAACATGGAGACGGTGCACATCGCCGCCTACTCGCACCTGCTCGACACGATCGGCATGCCCGAGAGCGAATATGGTGCCTTCCTCGATTATGCCGAGATGAAGGACAAGCACGACTATCTGCAGAAGTTCGGCGTGGATTCGGACGAGGATATCGCGAAGACCTTGGCGATGTTCGGCGGCTTCACCGAGGGGCTGCAGCTGTTCGCGTCGTTCGCGATGCTGATGAACTTCCCGCGCTTCAACAAGATGAAGGGCATGGGGCAGATCGTCAGCTGGTCGGTGCGCGACGAGTCCTTGCACTGCGAAGGCATCATCAAGCTGTTCCACGCCTTTACGAAGGAGCGGGACTGCCTGACCAAGGCGGTGCGCGAGGACATCATGGATCAGTGCCAGACGACCGTCCGGCTGGAGGATGCGTTCATCGACCTGGCGTTCGAGATGGGGCCGGTGCCGGGCATGAGCCCGAAGGAGATCAAGAAGTATATCCGCTACATCGCCGACTGGCGGCTGGGCCAGCTGGGCCTGAAACCGATCTACATGATCGACGAGCATCCCCTGCCCTGGCTCGCCCCGCTGCTGAACGGCGTGGAGCACGCCAATTTCTTCGAACAGCGCGCCACCGAATATTCGAAGGCGGCGACCCGCGGCAACTGGAACGAGGTGTGGGACGGCTTCGACAAGCGCCAGAAGGCGAAGATCGAAGCGCCCGCCGTCAACGATGCCGGCACCGAGGCCGACATGTTCGCGCAGGCGGGCGTGGCTGCGGAGTAGTGGTGACGGACCTCGCGACCAGGTCAGCCGACCGTCGCGAGGTCCCCCAAGCCGGACGGGCCAGGATGCCCTGTTCCGGAGACACAAAGATCCGGCGCACCGGGCGAGGGAGATTGCACCCCCTCGCCCGACATGATTCCGCCAACGTTCATCCGGTTCGTGCGTTAGGGGGCGCAGCCCTAGCTGTATCGGATCGTCATGCGTCGTCTCTCCGTCCTGTTGCTCGCGTCCGCCGCCCCCGTGATGGCGCAGGAAACCCCGCCCCCGGCCACCGCCGTGCCGGCGGTGTCCGCCCCGCAGCCCGCCACGGGCGAGGCAGCCCCGGAAGCGCCCGAGCCCGAGCCGACGCCGGTCGAAACAGGAGAGGACGAGTCCGACCTCGACGGCGGGGAAGAAATCGTCATCACTGCGTCGGGGCAGCCGCGCGGCTCCGTCATCGGCGACATCGCGCCGGAAGTGGTGCTCGATGCGCGCACGATCCGCGGCTACGGCGCCGCGTCGATCGGCGACCTGCTGACCGAGATCGCGCCGCTGACCGGCTCCATCCAGGGGCGGGACGCGAGCGCGCGGCCGATCATCCTCTTGTCCGGCCGGCGCATCAGCAGCTTTGCCGAGATCCGCGACCTGCCGCCCGAGGCGATCGCGCGCGTCGACATCCTGCCGGAGGAAGTCGCGCTGAAATATGGCTACCGGCCCGACAGCAAGGTCATCAACATCGTGCTGCGCGGCCGCTTCAACGCGGTGACGGCGGAGCTTGAAGGCTCGCTCGCCACCGATGGCGGGCGCGAAAGCGGCGAGGCCGACCTCAACTACCTGCGCATCGCGGAAGGCAGCCGCTTCTCGATCGACGGCGAGATCAGCCATGCCGAGCCCTTGTTCGAGAGCGACCGCCGCATCGACGGCGCCGATCCGGACCGCACGCTGCTTGCCGAAACCGATGCGGCGCAGCTGAACGCCAGCTACAACCGCACGATCCTGGGCAATGTGTCGGCCACCGCCACGGCCGAGGTGACGGGGGAGAACAGCCTGGCGGCGCTCGGCCGCAGCGCCAACGGCACCACCCGGCTGGAACGCGATCGGCAGACCCGCAACCAGGAACTGGGCCTGGCCTTCACCGGCGACGCGGGCGACCTGCGCTGGTCGTTGAACACCGGCTACACCCGCGGGCTGACCCGCACGCAGACCGACCGTGACCTGGCCGGCGTCGTCGGGCGCGATCGCGCGCGCTCCGTCACCGAACTGCTGAACGCCGAGGCGGTGGCGAACGGCGACATCCTGTCGCTGCCGGCGGGCGACCTGTCCGCGACCTTCCGGCTCGGCGGGTCCGCGCGTGACATCGCCAGCAGCACGGAGCGCGCCGGTGCGCTGAACAGCGTCGACCTGTCGCGCGATGCGGTGAACGGCCAGCTGAACGTCGACCTGCCGATCGCCAGCCGGCGGCGCGACGTGCTGGGGGCGATCGGCGACCTGTCGCTGAACGTCAACGGCGGGCTGGAGGAGCTGTCGGACTTCGGCACGCTCAGGACCTTCGGCTACGGCCTCAACTGGGAGCCGATCACGGCCGTGCGCCTGATCGCATCGGTGACGCACGAGGAAGGCGCGCCGACGCTGCAGCAGTTGGGCAATCCGGTGATCGAGACGCCCAATGTGCGCGTGATCGACGTGACGCGCGGCGAAACGGTTGACGTAACGCTGGTGGAAGGCGGCAACGCGCTGTTGAGCGCCGATGATCGCCGCGTGATCAAGCTGGGCCTGACGCTGCGCCCGTTCGGCGAGACGGACCTGACGCTGCGCGCCGATTACACCGACGCGCGCACCGACAACCCGATCGCGAGCTTCCCCGCGGCGACGCCCGAGATCGAGGCGGCCTTCCCCGATCGGTTCAGCCGCGATGCCGATGGCCGGCTGTTCCGCATCGACAGCCGCCCGGTGAACCTGCAATCGAGCACGCAGCGCTCGTTCCGCTGGGGCTTCAACTGGTCGGAAGTGGTGGCCGGACGCCCGCGCGGCGCCGACGGCCAGCTGCTGACCCAGGCGGAGCTGGAGGAGCAGCGCGCCGCCGCCCAGGCCGCGCGAGAGGCCGCCGGTGGCGCAGCGCCCGGGGCGCCCGGGGCAGGAGTGCTTCCCGGCGGACCGCCGGGCGGCGGCGAGGGCGCGGGCCGTGGCGGACGTGGCGGCGGCGGCTTCGGCGGTGGCGGACGCGGCTTTGGCGGCGGCGGGCGCGGGGGCTTCGGCGGTGGTGGCGGCTTTGGCGGCGGCTTTGGCGGCGGGCGGCAGGGGCGCGTCAACGTGGCGCTGTTCCACACCTGGCGGCTGGAAGACAGCGTGCGCATCCGCGACGGCGTGGCGGAACTCGACCTGCTCGACGGCTCGGCGACGGGCGGGCGCGGCGGACAGCCCCGCCACACGGTGGAGCTGCGCGCGGGCTACACGCAGTCGGGCCTTGGCGTGCGCGTCAACGCCGACTGGCAGAGCGGCAGCCGGCTGCTGGCGGATCCGGGCGGCGCGGCATCGCCGAACGACCTGACCTTCAGCGCGCTGTCGACGGTGAACCTGCGCTTCTTCGCCGACCTGGGGCAGCAGCGGTGGATTTCCGACAGCCCGTTCCTGCGCGGCGCGCGGCTGACGCTGGCGGTGGACAATCTGTTCAACGAACGGCTGCAGGCGCGCGACGCGGCAGGGTTCGTCCCGCTCGGCTACCAGGCGGACCTGCTTGATCCGCTGGGCCGGTCGGTGCGGCTGGAGCTGCGCAAGCTGTTCTTCTAAGAACCGCCCAGAAAGTGTAAGCTTTCCGCCATGGAGCTTCGCCAACTGCGCCAATTCGTCGCGGTCGCGGATGCCATGAGCTTCCGCAAGGCCGCCGCCATGCTCAACATGGCGCAACCGCCCCTGTCCGTGTCCGTGCGCAAGCTGGAGGAGGAGCTGGGCGTGCGGCTGTTCGATCGGAACACGCGCGCAGTGGCGCTGACCGATGCCGGGCAGGCGCTGCTGCCGACGGCGCGCGCCATCGTGGAGCAGGCGGCGTCGCTGAAGGCGGCGGCCGGGCAGATGGCGGCGGGATCGGCGGGGCTGATCCGGCTGGGCTTCATCGGGTCGGCGGTGCGCGACCTGCTGCCGCGCATCATCGGCGATTATCGTGCGGAGCGGCCCGGCGTCGAACTGAAGCTGGAGGAATCGACCACGCAGGCGATCCTGGATGCGGTGGAGGGCGGCGGGCTGGACGCCGGCCTCGTCCGCACGCCCCTGCCGCACGCACGCACGGTCCGGCTCCACCGGCTGGAGGAAGACCGGCTATGCCTGGCGATGCCGGCCGGCTGGACGGGGACGGAGGACGGCCTGGCCGCGGCGGCGGAGCGGCCCTTCATCCTCTACCCGGAATGGAGCGCGCTCCACATGGCGACGCTCAATGCCTGCCAGGAAGCCGGGTTCCTGCCGCGCGTAGTGCAGACGGCCGCGCAGATCGAGACGATCTTCAGCCTGGTGTCGGGCGAGATCGGGGTGGCGCTGGTGCCGGAGCGACTGGCGCCCTTCGCCTGGCCGGGCGTGACGATCCGGGCGCTGGCGCAATCGCCCGCGATCGGCGTGGGGCTGGTCGTGCGCGACGGTTCGTCGCCGCTGGTCGCGGACTTCACCGCACGGGTGACGCGCCTGTTCTCGGCGCCCGCATGATGGCGGGCCGGCCGGGCGCGAACCCGGCCGGCCGGCCGATCAGAGGCCGACGACGCCGCCGTCGTCCTTGGTGATCACCACCGTTGCCGAACGCGGGCGGGCGCCAGGCGTCTGCGACGGCCAGTTGCTGGACGGTGCGGTCGGGCTGCCGTTCTCGCCCGGATGCTGGACGTTGATGAACAGCGAGCGGCCGTCCGGAGTCGAGTAGATGCCGGTGATCTCGCACTCCTTCGGCCCCACCAGAAAGCGCTTCAGGCTGGCGCCCGGTGCCTTGCCGATGCGCGTCGCCGTCTGGCTGGTGGTGGTGACGTTGGCGGCGGTGGTCAGCGTGTTGCTGACCGTGCGCGTCGCGCCGTCGCCGACCGTGCCCGGGATCGCCGCCAGCAGCATGCAGTTGGTGACGTCGGTGTAGGCGCCGTCGTCCGTTTCGATCCACATGACCGGCGTCGCCTGACCGGTGATGTTGGAGCGCAGACCGAACCACAGGCCATCCGGCGACGAGAAGTCGTTGGTGGCGTCGAGACCGGACAAGTTGATGTTCTGCGCGTTGAGGTCGGCACCCGATCCGAAGGCGTAGATGTCCCAGGTGAAGGTCGTCGCGTCCGACCGGTCACCCGCCTCGCGCAGGCGGATGATGTGGCCGTTGGCGTTGCCGCGCGTCGCCTGCGCGTTGGTGGGCGGATCGGCGTTGACGACGTCGCCCTGCGGCAGCTTCGGATCGGTGTAGGCGCGCGGGTTGGCCGCATCGGTGTTGGCGGGCGTCCGCGACGAGTTGTTGGTCAGCGTGCAGTACATCTCGCCGGTCTGCGGATTGACCGCCGTCCATTCCGGCCGGTCCATCCGCGTCGCGCCGAGCAGGTCGCCCGCGATGCGGACGTTGGCGAGCACGTCGGCCTGATCCTCGAACGGATAGGTCGCGTTGGACGCGGTCAGCGGACCCTGGCCGAACACGATCGGAAGCCAGGTGCCGTTGCCGTTCGCATCGAAGCGAGCGACGTAGAGCGTGCCGGCATCGAGATACTTGTCGCCAAGCGCCAGGCGGTTGCCCTGCCCGCCCGCATCGGCATCCGACCAGGCGGTGTTGGACACGAACTTGTAGATATACTCGTTCTGCGCGTCGTCGCCCATGTAGAAGGCGGGACGGACACCGGCGACCGTGCGGCCGATCTCGCAGCCTTCGTGGTTCATCCGGCCGAGCGCGGTGCGCTTGCGCGGGGTGGAGTTGGGATCGAACGGATCGATCTCGACCACCCAGCCGAACTGGAACGGCTCGTGCCGGAAATCGCCGCTGCCGTCGGCGGGCGCGCCGGCCTGCGCGGTCGCGTTCCAGCGCGAGAAGATCGTGCTGCTGCTGTCGGCCGGGGTGACGGTGGTCCAGCCATAGTTGCCGGTGCGCCCCTCGGGGATGCCGTAGCGGGTGAGGCTGGTGTTCTCCTTGGCCCGGCCGGCGGCAGTGCGAACGGCGGCGTCGCCCGCGTTGCGGCGGAAATAGCCTGCCCAATTCTCTTCGTTGGTCAGGTAGGTGCCCCACGGCATGGTGCCGTTGGCGCAGTTGTTGATGGTGCCGCGGCCCTGCGTGCCATCGGTGGAATAACGCGTGCGGAGCAGCGCATTGCCGCGCACGGGACCGCTGAAGCTCATCGGCGTGTTGGGCGTGATGCGACGGTTGAAGGACGATCCCTGGACGTAGCTCCAGGTGGTGCCGCGGCGAACCTCGATCACCGACACGCCGTGCGCCTCGATCTCCTTGATCGCCTCGGATTCCGGACGCGGCGCGGGCGTCGGCAGGCCGGCGTGGAGATATTGCTGGGTGATGTTCTCGTGGTTCATGACCAGCAGGCCGCGCGTGTTGCCGGTCTGGTAATCCGGGATGCCGTTATCGGCGAGGCCGAAATAGGTCATGCCGTCATGATGGTCGCCCGCACGCTGGGCGAAGTTCGTGTCCGACCCGTTGTTGGCATAGGCCGCGACATTGTTCGCGATCGGATCGCCCAGGCGATAGAGCACGGTCGCGGTGTAGCCGGCGGGCACGCTCAGCTGATCGGCCAGGCTCTTCGGCACCGCGTTGAAGCCGAGCGCGATCGGGCGGACGGTGACGGTGGTGGTCGCGGATCCGGTGCGATCGCCCGCCTGCGCATCGAGGCGGAAGCCGAGCTGCGTGTCCGCGGCCACGGTGGGCGCGGTGAAGGTGGCGATGCCGTTGCTGTTGCTGGTCAGCGTCACCGCCGGGCCGGAGGTCTGCACCCAGGTGCCGGTGGTGCCGCCCGGCAGCGTGCCGGAAAGCGTGACCGGCGATCCGGAGGTGGCGGACAGCGCCAGCCCGCCGGACACCGCGAGCGGCGCATCTTCGCCATCATCGTCACAGCCGGCGAGCAGGCTGAAGCCGAACAGCGCGGTGGTCATGGCGCCGATGCCGCCCCGCATCGTCTGACGGCGCGAATAACGCGCGGCGATCAGATCGTTCAGATGCGGCGAAGCGCTGCTGCGGTTGGTATCGATGTCACCGTCGTCGTAACCGATCTCGATCGTCATGGTCCCGCCCCTTAACAAATGGTTCCGGGGTGCTCTGACGGGCTGGCAAGACGGAGCGATGACGTTTTGGGGACAGTCTGATGACAGCCGCTGATCTGCGCTAAGCGGTTGAAGCGGCGCGTATAGACATGGCCGTTCCGCGGCTCGGCCGCGCCACGACGGACTGCAGACACGAAAAAGGGCGGAACGCGACCCCCCGCGTCCCGCCCTTCCTCTTGCGGCTGCGCTCAGGCGAGAACGTGCGGTGCGTTCTTGGAGCGGCGGCGGCGCAAGCCCGTTCCAACCAGGCCGAAACCGGCGATCATCATCGCCCAGGTCGCCGGCTCCGGCACCGGGGCGGCGGCCGGCGTCACGAAGGTCAGCGACCGCAGCTTGAAGGCATCGGCCAGGTTGTCCGTGCCGCCCGCCTGCACGAGCAGGAGATTGCCGGTGCTGCTGGTCGCGAACAGGCTGCGCGTCAGCGTGCCGCCGTTGCCGGTCACCTGCTTGTCGGAGGTGAAGTTGATGTTGGTGGACGTCAGCGCCTGGTTCCAGGCCTGCTGCGTCGATCCGAGACGGGCCAGGAAGTCCGAGTCGTCGGCATAAGCGACCGTCGTCGCCGAGGTCACCGACGCGACCTTGCTCAGCTGGAACACGAGGAAGTCGGTCGAGCCGATGTTGTCGACCGCGTGGTAGTTGCTGCCACCGTCGTTCGGGTTGATCACGCCGAGGCCGTTGTCGTAGCGGCCGACGAACGCCTGGACGATCTGGTTGTTGACGACCGAGAAGGCGCTGACGCGCAGCTGCAGCGTCTCACCACCGCTCACCAGCGTGAACGTCTGGGAGTTGCCGTAGCTGTTGCCGCTGGTCGTCGCGGCCGTGCCGCCGGTGCCGAAGTTGAACACGAACTGCGCAGCCGAAGCCGGCGCGGCAGTCAGAAGGGTGGCAGCGGCGGCCGCCGCCAAAATCATCTTGGTCATCATCTTGCCCCTAAGCTCAATCGTTGCCGATCGAACATCCCCTGAGCAATTTGCGGGCCAACGTTACAAAAGTTCCGAAAACTGCGCAATTGCCGGTCGCTGAAATGCCTCGGACTGTCGTAAATGTCAATTTAACCGACAGTGGCACCAGTCCCACGGCGAGACAGCGCGGCGGCCGCCTCCCCTATCAATTCGGACATGATCGCGGTGACCGGCTCCTCCCGCTTGACCATCCCGACGGACTGTCCCGCCATCAGCGATCCATGCTCCACGTCGCCGTCGATCACCGCGCGGCGAAGCGCGCCTGCCCAGTAATGTTCGATCTGCAGCTGGGCCTCGGCCATCTCCACGGCCTTGGAGTCGATCAGGCCCGCGACCTCGCGCTGCTTGGCGGTGAAGGCTTCGGTGCCGGCGTTCTTCAGCGCGCGCACGGGGATCACCGGCAGTCGATCGTCGACCTGCACGCTTGCCACCGCATCGCGTGCGGACGCGCGGATGAACGCCTTCTTGAATGCCGGATGCGCGATGCTTTCGGTCGCACAGACGAAGCGGGTGCCCAGCTGCACGCCGGCTGCACCCATTTCGAGGTAACCCGCAATCGCCTCGCCGCGGCCGATGCCGCCCGCGACGAACACGGGCAGCAGGTCGGCCACGTCGGGCAGCATTTCCTGCGCCAGCACGCTGGTGGAAACCGGGCCGATATGGCCGCCCGCCTCCATCCCCTCGATCACCAGCGCGTCAACGCCCGAGCGCACCAGCTTCTTGGCGAGCGCGAGCGCGGGGGCGAAGCAGATCACCTTGGCGCCCGACGCCTTGATCCGGTCGAGGCTGCCGGCCGGCGGAAGTCCGCCCGCCAGCACGACATGGCCGACGCCGTGGCGCGCGCATACGTCGATCAGGTCCGAAAGCGCGGGGTGCATGGTGATCAGGTTGACGCCGAACGGCCGGTCGGTGAGCGCGCGCGTCGCCGCAATCTCCCGGTCGAGCAGATCCGGCGTCATCGCGCCGCACGCGATCACGCCGAAGCCGCCGGCGTTGCTGATCGCCGACACCAGATTGCGTTCCGACACCCACGACATCGCGCCGCCCAGGATCGCCCAGTCGGACCCGAGGAAATCGGTGCCGCGCTTCATCAGCGCGCGCAGGCGGCGTTCGCCCCCGGCATCGGCGGGCGTGGGGATAGCGGCGGCAGGCGCGTCGATGGTGTCGGTCATCGCCGCTGGCTAGAGCGCCGCCCGCGCCCCGGCAAGCGTTCCTCAAAGGAAGCCGATGTTGGTGCTCGACGGGTTGTAGTTGCCGATGTTGGGAAGCACCGTTCCCATCTCGCCCCCGGACACGCCGAACCAGCCGGCGAGCGTGGCGGCATATTGATCCACCGACATGGTGGGGATGAGCCGGCCCTGCCCGACATCGTCCGGCGTGCCGGCGCCGACGATCGGCGCCGTGCCATAAAGCTTCCGGCCCTTCACCGCGCCGCCCATCACGAGATGGTGGCTGCCCCAGCCATGATCCGATCCATCGCCGTTGATCGAGAGCGTGCGACCGAAATCGGACGCGGTGAAGCTGGTCACGCGGTCGTCCACGCCCAGCTGCACGGTGGTGTCGTGGAACGCGCGCATGGCGGCGGCCACGCGCCCCATCAGCACCGGCTGCTGCACGGCCAGGTTGTCGTGAAGGTCGAAGCCGCCCATCGACACGAAGAACACCTGGCGCCTGGCGCCGAGCGTGGCCGAGACGGAGATGAGCCGCGCCACCATCCGCAGCTGGTCGGCCAGACCGTTGCCGCTGGGGAACAGCGGGAAGTTGCTGTTGGGAGCACCGGCCAGGGCGGTCGTCACCTGCTGATAGGTGTCGAGCGCCCGTTTGGAGATGCGCGCATGTTCGGCGGCCATCATCGGCGCGGACTGCCCCGTCATCAGCTGGCGCAGCGTGCCCGCGGCGGTGGCGGAGCCGTAGACCGTCTGGCTGTTGCCGATCAGCGGCACCGGGCCGCCGGTCCCGATCGAATATTGGATCGCCGACTTGCCCGTCAGGTAGACGGCATTGCCGCTGGCGTTGATGCAGGTGAGCGTCGAGGCGCCGTTGCCTGACATGAACAGGTCGCCGATGCGCCCGCCCCAGCCGGAGGTCGCGCCTTCCGGGTTGGAGGCCTGGAAGAAGCTCTGCTGGTCATTGTGGCTGAACAGCTTGGGCGGCAGCCGGACGGAGCGCGCATTATATTGCGCCTTGGTGGTCGGCTCCACGAGCGTGCCGAGGTTCATCGCGACCGCCAGGCGCCCGGCATCGAACAGCGGGAGGAGCGGCGCCATGGTGGGGGCAAGCGCATAAGCGCGCGCACCGGGCAGCGCCACGTCCGGCACCAGCGCGGTCGCCGCCAGCGCATCGCGCTGAAGCGTCAGCGCGCCGCGCAGGGTCGCATAGGCGGCGTGGCTGGCGGTGTCATAGGGGACCAGCGTGTTGGCATAATCGTTGCCGCCGTAGAGAAAGATGCAGACCAGCGCCTTGTAGTCGGTGGAGGTCGCCGCCGCCGCCTCGCCGATCGCGGCCAGGCTGGTGACGAAGGGGGTGGCGACACCCGCGACGCCGAGCGCGGCCGAACGCTTCAGAAAGGCGCGTCGCGACTGGTCATGGTCGAACCGGCTCATGATCACCTCTGCAGCAGATAGTCGGGGCTGGCGAGCGTCAGCAGAATGGCGATGCCGACGCGGTTGATCGCGCCGTTGGTGGCGGTCAGCGCCACGCTGTCCACCGCCGCGCGGATCGATCCCACGGTGGCCGCGCTCAGCTGGCCGGCGGCAAGCAGCAGGTTCACCTCGCCGACCAGGCTTTCCGAATTGTCGGCCTTGGCGACCATCGCGGTGTAGTCCGCCTTGGCATCGCCCGCGCCGTTCGCGACCAGCCCGTGCATGTAGTTGACGTAGCCGACGACGCTTTGTTCGTTGGTGATCTGGAATTCGGGCGCGACCAGGCCGGAGGCGGAGATCGCCGTTGCAGGCGGCGCGTAGCCGGGACGGTAGAAGTTGAACACGCTCTGGCTGCGGCCCTTGGCCTGGCCCAGCCGGTTGGACGGATTGCTGGTGTCGCCGAAGCTCCACGCGCCAGACGGCGAGGAAACGCCGAAGGCGCGGGCCCATCCGGTCAGGCGCAGCACGGGTTCACGCAGCTTGCCGGACGACTGGGCGGTCAGGCTGGCCGATCCCAGCGCCTCCTGGTCGGTCAGGATCGCGCGGACGACGGCCTTCAGGTCGCCGCGGACGCCCGATCCGTTGTCGACGAAGCGCTGCGCGACCCGGCCGACATAGGCAGGCGACGGGTTGGAAGTGACCAGCCGCTGGATCAGCTGCTTGGACACGAAGGGCGGAAGGTTCGGGTGCTGGAAGATGACGTCCAGCGCGCTCTTGACCGCCACCATGCCGCCGCCGCCGACACCCACGCCCAGCACCGTCGACCCCCCCGCCTCGTTCTGGCCGGCATTGACGACCAGCGGCAGGCGGTAGCGGTCCGGCGTGGAGCTGTCGGCCGAGGCAAGCGTCAGGCCGGTGAAAACCCGCGCCAGCTGCGACACGTCGGCCTGGCTGTAGGTGTCGATCGGGCTGCCGCCGCCCTTCACCGTGCCGTCCATGTTCAGCTGGTGCACGCCCAGCGTGAACAGCTGCATCAGCTCGCGCGCATAATTCTCGTCCGGCAGCGCGCCGGTGCGCGTGTCCGCCTTGCGGTTGTTGAGGTAGGTCAGGAACGACGCCATCGCGGCGTTGGTGGTGACCGCCTCCATCAGGTCGCGGTAGTTGCCGAAGGCGCCGTCCAGCAGCACGTCGACATAGGCGGCCATCGCGAACTGCTTCCAGTTCAGGTTGATGCCGTCGATGCCGACCACCAGGATGTCGAGCAGCGCCATGCCGACGCGCTGGCGCAGCTGGTCCGGCGCCGCGATCATCTGCCGCCACATGACGGCGTCGAAGCCGGCGGTGTTGTCCTTGTTGGTCGCGACGTTGAAGCCGGCGTTCACCAGCCAATCCCAGTGCTTCACCTCGCGCGGCAGGGCGAACTGTTCGTTCAACCAACCCTCGAAGCCCTTGGCGACGACCGCGTCGATCTCTGCGCGGGTGGCGCCCATCGTCGCCTGCCCAAGGAAGCGGCTGGCCTGCTGCTGGGTCGGCACGGCCGGCACCACCACCACGGGCGTCGATCCGCCGCTGCCTGCAGACGGCGCCGGTGCGGCCCCGCCGCCGCCACCGCCGCAGGCGGCGAGCGCCAGCGTTGCCGGAAGCATGCCCCAGGAACCGGCCGCAGCGGGTGCCGCCGCCGTTTCCGCCGCCGATCCGATCTCGTCCCCGACCGCGTCCGCCACGGCGCTTTCCCCCGCCCATCAATGGGATAGGGACTTGTCGCCGATGCGGCTTAGCGAAAGGTTAAGGCGCGGCGCGCCCGCGCCGGAAGGTCAGGCGACCGGCGCGTCGAGACCATAGGCGGTGTGGAGCACGCGCACCGCCAGCTCGGTATAGTCTTCCTCGATCAGCACGGAGACCTTGATCTCCGACGTGGTGATCGCCTGGATGTTGATGCCGCGGTCGGCCAGTGCCTTGAACATGGTCGACGCGACGCCCGCATGGCTGCGCATTCCGACTCCGACCACGCTGATCTTCACCACTTTGGTGTCGTGCAGCATCCGCGAAAAGCCGATGCGCTCCCGCTCGCCTTCAAGCACGTCCAGCGCGCGGGCGAGCTCGGCGGCGGGAACGGTGAAGGTCACGTCGGTCGACCCGCCGGTGTGCGCCACGTTCTGCACGATCATGTCGACATTGATGCTCGCCGCCGCCAGCGGACCGAAGATGTGCGCCACCGCGCCCGGCCGGTCCGGCACGTCGGCCAGCGTCACCTTGGCCTCGTTCCGGTCATGCGCGATGCCGGTGATGAGCTGTTCTTCCATCTCGGTCTCCTCGATCTCCGCATCCCCGACGATCAGCGTGCCCTGATCGGCGCCGCCGTCGCCGGTGAAGGACGACAGCACGCGCACGCGCACGCCTTCCTTCATCGCCAGCCCCACCGACCGTGTCTGCAGCACCTTGGCGCCGACCGATGCGAGCTCCAGCATCTCCTCATAGGTGACGCGCTTCAGCTTGCGGGCGCGCGGCACGATGCGGGGGTCTGTCGTGTAGACGCCGTCGACATCGGTGTAGATGTCGCAGCGGTCGGCCTTCATCGCGGCCGCCACCGCAACCGCGCTGGTGTCCGATCCGCCGCGCCCCAGCGTCGACACGCGCCCGTCCGCCGCCATGCCCTGAAAGCCCGGGATCACCGCCACCGCGCCGGAGGCGAGCACCGCATCGAGCGACCCCGTGTCGATCGACAGGATGCGGGCGGACGCATGCGCGTCGCTGGTCGCGATCGGCAGCTGCCAGCCGAGGAAGCTGCGCGCCGGCACGCCCGCGGCCTGCAGCACGATGGCCAGAAGCCCGCTGGTCACCTGCTCACCGGACGCCACCACCACGTCATATTCGCGCGGGTCGTAGAGCGGCGCGGCCTCCCGGCAGAAACCCACCAGCCGGTCGGTTTCGCCCGCCATGGCGCTCACCACCACCGCCACCTGATGGCCGGCGTCGACTTCGGTCTTCACGCGGGCGGCGACCGTCCGGATCCGCTCGATCCCGGCCATCGACGTGCCGCCGAACTTCATGACGATGCGCGCCATGCCGGCCTGCCCCCCGTCCCACGTCTGGAAAAGCGCATGGTCGCCCGCTGCGCCCTGTCCTGATAGGATCGGCGAATCATGATGGCAAGCACGGCGCCCGGTGCGCTCGACCAGTCGCTCCCGACGCTTTCGGGCACCACGATCGACCCGCGCGAGGCGGCGCATTTCGGGGCAATGGCGTCGGACTGGTGGGATCCGGCCGGCCGGTCGGCGATGCTCCATCGCCTCAACCCGCCGCGCCTGCGCTACATTCGCGACCAGGTGGATCGCCACTGGCAGCTCGATCCGCGCGTCCGACGGCCGCTCGACGGGCGCCGCGCGCTGGATCTCGGCTGCGGCGGCGGCCTCTTGGCCGAACCGCTCGCGCGGCTGGGCGCCGCCGTCACCGCCGTCGATGCGGCGGCCGAGGCCGTCGCCGTGGCGCGGGACCATGCCGCCGCGCAGGGCCTTCAGATCGACTATCGCGCGGGCGGCGTCGAGCAGCTGGCCGGCGAGACGTTCGACCTCGTCTGCTCGCTGGAGGTGATCGAGCATGCCGCCGACCAGCCCGGCTTTGTCCGCGGGCTGGCCGCCACGCTCGCGCCCGGCGGGCTGATGATCCTGTCGACGCCGAACCGCACCGCGCTGTCGCGGCTCGCCATCGTCACGCTGGCCGAGAGCACCGGCGCCATCCCCCGCGGGACCCATGATTGGAACCGATTCCTCACGCCGGACGATCTGGCAGCGATGGTCAACGGTGCCGGACTTCGCGTGGTGGATATCTGCGGGATTGCCGCTTCCCCGACGCGCGGGTTCAGGCTGAGCGAGGACCTGTCGCTCGACTACCTCCTGACGGCGACCTGGGCGTGACGACGGGCGCGACCGCGACCATCGCCCTGGCGGTCGCGCAGCGCCGCAACGACGTGATCGACGCCCACCGCCGGGCAGGCGCCGTCTCCCCCCGCCGCGCCATCCACTACGACCCGCCGACCCGCATTCACAAACGCTACGCGCATCGGCTGGTGCGGCAGGGCGTGCTTCGCCAGGAGGAGGGGCGCACCTGGCTCGACGATCACGCCCTGTCCGAACACAGCCACAAGGAACGCTGCATCGCGCTGAAGGTGCTGATTGGTCTGATGGCGGTGCTGGGCGTGATCCTGCTGTCGCAGCTGCGCTGAGGCCGGCGGCCCGGGCCGGCCACCCGCCCGCCGCCTAGAAGTCCGGCTTGTCGTAGTGCGCGGGCGGGCTGATCACCTCCATCCGCTCCGACAGCAGCGGCCGGAAGCTGGGGCGGCTCTTCAGCCCGGAATACCAGCGCTTGGTCTGTTCATGCCCGCGCCAGTCGATGCCGCCGAGATAGTCGGCGACGGAGATGTGCGCGGCCGCCGCCAGATCGGCCAGGCTGAAGGTCGCGCCCGCCAGCCATGTGCGGTGATCGAGCAGATAGTCGAGATAGTCGAGCAGCACGTTGCCCGCCTTCATCGCCTGGCGCAGAGCGCCCGCATCGGGGGATTGCCGATGCACCAGCCGCTTCACCATGCGCTCGCGCATCATCGGCTCGCCGACTTCGGCATGGAAGATCTCGTCGCACCAGATGGTGAGGCGACGGATCTCCGCCCGGTTGACCGCAGTGCCGGAGATCATCGGCGCCTGGTTGACCGTCTCTTCCAGATATTCGCAGATCGCCGCCGATTCGATCAGAACCGTGCCGCGCTCGGCATCGACCAGCACCGGCGTGCGCCCGGCCGGGTTGAGGTCGATGAACTCGTCGCGCTTCTCCCACGGCGATTCGCGCACCAGCTCATAGCCGATGCCCTTTTCACCGAGCAGCAGCCGCACCTTGCGCGAGAAGGGGCAGAGCGGGAACTGATAGAGTTGCCACATGGGCTTCGCTGTTAGGCGTGGGCGGGCCTGTGCGAAAGGGTGTGAATGGAGGCTTTGTTGTGGCTCGCCGTGGCGTGCCTTGCCGCGGTGGCGGCGCGGCACTGGCCGCCGGCGGCGATGGCGGCCGTGATCCTGGCCACCGTCGCCGGGCTGGACCTGCCGGACATCGACGCGGCGGTCGGACTGCCCCACCGCAGCGGCCTGACCCACAGCCTGCTGCCAGCGATGCCGGCGCTGCTCCGCCGCCGCTGGCACCCGGTCGCGGCGGGGCTGGCGATCGGGCTCGGCATGCATCTGGCGGCGGACAGCTTTCCCAATGCGATGACCGGCTACGCCACGGTGAAGCTGCCGCTGGCGGGCGGCATCGGCGCGGCCGGCTCTTATCTCTGGCTCGGCCTCAACGCCGTTGCCGCCACGGCGGTCGGCGTCAGCCGCATCCTCGCGCTGTTCGGGCGAACGGCCGCCCTCGTCCTCCTCGCCACGCTGACGGTCATCGGCGCAGGCTATCTGCTGCGCACCGACGGCGGCTGGCCGGTGCTGGCGCTGGGCGCGCTGGCGGGATGGCTGATGCTCCGGCGCTGACCGGCGCTATTCGGCCGCGATCGGCTCCGGCTCGGCGAGCGGCACGTCCAGACGGCCGATCATCTCCTTGGGGCAGACCTGCCACAGCCGCGCGCGCGTTCCCGCCCAATCATCCAGCAGCCCGCGCGCCCAGCGGCTTTCGGTCGCGGCGGCATGCGCCTCGATCAGGTCGCGGCAGCGGCGCTCCCACTCCGGATGAGCGATGCGCTGCCACAGGATGCTGTCCGGGTTGGCGCGGCGGGCAAAGCCGTCGTCGGCATCCAGCACAAAGGCCATGCCGCCCGTCATGCCCGCGCCGAAATTGGGGCCGACCGCCCCCAGAATCACGGCGGTGCCGCCCGTCATATATTCGCACCCGTTCGCGCCGCAGCCTTCGACCACGACCGTGGCGCCCGAATTGCGGACGGCGAAGCGTTCACCCGCCTGCCCCGCCGCGAACACGCGTCCGGCCGTGGCGCCGTAGAGCGCGGTGTTGCCGATGATGGTGTTCAGCTGGCTTTCGCGCTGGGCGGATGGCGGCGGGCGCACGATGATCTCGCCGCCCGACAGGCCCTTGCCGACATAATCGTTGGCGTCGCCGAACAGCTGGATCCGGATGCCCTTGGCCAGGAACGCACCCAGCGACTGACCGGCCGAGCCGCGCAGCCGCAGCTGCACATGCCCGTCGGCCAGCGCCGACATGCCGTAGCGCGCTACCACCTCCGCCGACAGCCGCGTGCCGATCGCGCGGTGCGTGTTCCTGACATTGTAGCTGAGCTGCATGCGCTCGCCCCGCTCGAACACGGGGGCGGCGTCGCCCAGCATGGTGGCATCCAGGCTGTCGGGCACTTCGTTCCGGAAGGTGGCGGGGGCAAAGCGCGGCCCTCCCACCTCCGTGCTGACCTTGGCCAGGATGGGGTTGAGGTCGAGGTCGTCGAGATGTTCCGCACCGCGGCTGACCTGGCGGAGCAGGTCGGTCCGCCCGATCAGCTCGTCGATCGACCGCACGCCCAGCTTCGCCAGCAGCTCGCGCACTTCCTCGGCGATGAAGCTCATCAGGTTGATCACCTTCTCCGGCGATCCGCCGAACTTCTCGCGCAGCCGCTCGTCCTGCGTGCAGACGCCGACCGGGCAGGTGTTGGAATGGCACTGCCGCACCATGATGCAGCCCATGGCCACCAGGCTCAGCGTGCCGATGCCATATTCCTCGGCGCCCAGGATGGCCGCGATCACGACATCGCGCCCGGTCCGCAGCCCGCCGTCGGTGCGCAGCCGCACCTTGTGGCGCAGGCCGTTGAGCGTCAGCACCTGATTGACTTCGCTCAGGCCCATTTCCCACGGCGTGCCGGCATATTTGATGCTGGTCTGCGGGCTTGCACCGGTGCCGCCGACATGGCCGGACACCAGGATCGCGTCGGCATGCGCCTTGGCGACGCCCGCCGCGACCGTGCCGATGCCGGCCGACGACACCAGCTTCACGCACACCCTGGCGCGCGGGTTGATCTGCTTCAGATCGTAGATGAGCTGCGCCAGATCCTCGATCGAATAGATGTCGTGGTGCGGCGGTGGGGAGATCAGCGTGACGCCCGGCGTCGCGTGGCGCAGCTTTGCGATCATCTCCGTCACCTTGAAGCCGGGCAGCTGACCGCCCTCGCCCGGCTTTGCGCCCTGCGCGACCTTGATCTCCAGCTCCTCGGCCGCGCCCAGATACTCCGCCGTGACGCCGAAGCGGCCGGACGCGATCTGCTTGATGCCGGAATTGGCGTTGTCGCCTCCGGGCTTCGGGCGGAAGCGTTCGGGATCCTCGCCGCCTTCGCCGGACACCGCCTTGGCGCCCATCCGGTTCATGGCGATGGCGAGCGTCTCGTGCGCCTCGGGCGACAGCGCGCCCAGGCTCATGCCCGGCGTCACGAAGCGCTTGCGGATCGCCGTCACCGGCTCCACCGCCTCGATCGGCAGCGGGGTTGGCGCCTCGTTCAGCTCAAGGAGGTCGCGGATCGTCGCCGGCGGAAGCTCCGCCACCCCGCGCGAAAAACGCAGATAGGTCGAATAGCTGTCGGTCGAAACCGCCGTCTGCAGCAGGTGCATCAGGGGCGCGGTCCAGCCGTGCGACTCCCCACCCGGCCGCTGGCGGTAGAATCCGCCGACGGGCAACGTCGCCACCGCCCGGTCGAAGGCCGCCTCGTGCCGCATGCAGGCGTTGAGCTGCAGCGAGGCATAGCCTTCGCCCGAGATCTTGGACGGCATGCCCGGGAACAGGTCGGCGATCAGCGCGCGGCTGAGGCCCACCGCCTCGAAATTATAGCCGCCGCGATAGGAGGAGATCACGCTGATCCCCATCTTCGACATGATCTTCAAAAGCCCGTCGTCCAGCGCCTTGCGATAGCGCCTGATGCATTCGGCAAGGCTGCGGTCGCCGAACAGGCCGCGCGCCTGCCGATCGGCGATGGCGGCTTCGGCCAGATACGGGTTCACGGTGGTCGCGCCCACGCCGACCAGCACCGCAACATAATGGGTGTCCAGACACTCGGCCGCACGCACGTTCACGGATGCGTAGGACCGCAGGCCCCGGCGGACGAGATGCGTGTGGACGGCAGCGGCCGCCAGCACCATCGGGATGGCGACCTTGTCCTCGGCGACATGCTCGTCGGTCAGGAACAGCTCGGTCCGGCCTTCGCGCACCGCCTGTTCGGCGGCGGCGCGGACACGGGCGATGGCATCCTTCAGGCGCGATGCGCCGCCCCTCGCCGGGAAGGTGCAGTCGATGGTCGCCGCACGATCGGCGAAGTGCGCCTGGAGGCGGCTCCATCCGGCGGAGTCCACCACCGGGCTGTCCAGCACCACCACGCCGTCGCTGCTGCGCGCGGTGTCGAGGATGTTGGCGAGATTGCCGAACCTGGTCTTCAGGCTCATCACCGCGCCTTCGCGCAGGGGATCGATCGGCGGGTTGGTGACCTGGCTGAAATTCTGCCGGAAGAAGCCGTGGATCAGCCGCGGCTTGTCCGAGATGACGGCGAGCGGCGTATCGTCGCCCATCGATCCGATCGCTTCCTTGGCGTCGTCCACCGCGGGCGCCAGGATCAGCTCCATGTCCTCCATGGTCTGCCCGGCCGCCACCTGCCGGCGCCCGAGCTCCGCGCGCGTCCAGGCGGGCAGCGCGTCGGACGCTGGCGGCGGCAGGTCGTCGAGGCCGAGCTGCCCCTCCGTCAGTGCGGCATAGGGTTGCTCGCCCGCGATCCGGTCCTTCAGCGCGCGGTCGTCCAGGAGCACGCCTTCGTCCAGGTCGACGGCGATCATCTGTCCCGGGCCGAGCCGTCCCTTTGCCAGGATGTTCGCTTCGGGCACGACCACCATGCCGCTTTCCGATCCAACGATCAGCAGCCCGTCGGCGGTCAGGGTGGTGCGCAGCGGGCGCAGCGCTGCGCGATCGGTGCCGGCGACGGCATAGCGCCCATCCGTCATGGCAAGCGCGGCCGGGCCGTCCCACGGCTCCATCACGCTTGCAAGATAGCTGTACATCGCGCGGTGGCTGTCCGGCAGTTCCGGATTGTGCTGCCAGGCTTCGGGCACCAGCATCGTCTTTGCGGTCGGCGCGTCGCGGCCCGACCGGCAGATCGCCTCGAACACGGCGTCCAGCGCGGCGGTATCCGACGCGCCGGCCGGGATCAGCGGCTTGATGTCTTCGGACTCCTCTCCGAAGGCGATGGACGCCATCCGGATTTCGTGGCTCTTCATCCAGTTCTTGTTGCCGCGGATCGTGTTGATCTCGCCATTATGGGCCAGGCAGCGAAACGGCTGCGCCAGCCACCAGCGCGGAAAGGTGTTGGTGGAATAACGCTGGTGGAAGATCGCGACGCGGCTTTCGAAGCGCTGGTCGCCCAGGTCCGGATAGAAGGCCGACAGTGATTCCGCGAGGAACAGCCCCTTGTAGATGATCGACCGGCCGGACAGCGAGCAGATGTAGAAGTCGGCGACCTGCGCCTCCACCACCCGCTTCTCGATGCGGCGACGCACCAGGTACAGCCGCTTCTCATATTCGGCGGCCGCCATGTCGCCCGGCAGGGGGCCTGCGACCATGATCTGTTCGATCTCCGGCCGCGTCGCCGCCGCCTTCGGGCCGATCACGGAGGTATCGACCGGCACCTGGCGCCAGCCGTAGATCGTCCAGCCCGCCTCGATCAGCTCGCTTTCGACGATCGCGCGGCAGGTCTCCTGCGCGGCAAGGTCCGTGCGGGGCAGGAACACCATGCCGACGGCCAGGCGGTTGGGCAGCACCCGGTGGCCCGCGGCGGCGATGGCATCGTCGAAGAAGCGCACCGGCAGGTCGACCAGCAGCCCGGCGCCGTCGCCGGTCTTGCCGTCGGCATCGACGGCGCCGCGGTGCCACACCGCCTTAAGCGCCTCGATGGCGGCCGCGACGATCCGCCGCGACGGGCGGCCGTCGACTGCCGCGACCAGACCGACGCCGCAGGCATCGCCCTCCATGTCGGGGCGGTACATGCCGTCGCGCGCCAGCCGGGCGCGTTCTGCCTCCACGGGATCGATCGGGCTCATCGCTGCTTCTCCGCGCCGGCCAGACGCTTGCGCACGATTTCCTGGCTGGCCGTCATGATCTCGGTCTGGTCCTCGGCGCTCAGCTCCTGGCTCCAGGCCACCAGCGTGCGAGCCGCCTCCGGGTTCATCCGCTCCACCTTCTGCAGCAGACCGCCGTCACGAAGCCGCATCAGCACCTCCTGGTCGGCGGGCGACAAGGCCATCGCGGTGGCCTGGCCAGCGCGGCCGAGGTCCTCGAGCACGGCGCTGCTGTCGGGAACACGGTCGCGGCGCGCAGCCGCGGACTCGACCGTCGCGTCGCCGTTGACGCGCTGCTGCATCCCGCGAATGAAGCGGATCCCCGTCGGCGACCCGTAGAAGGCGCGCAGCCGTCCGATCTCGCCCGGCGTGAACCGCTGCTGGTAAAGCGCGCCGAGCCGCTGATGGAGGCCGGGCAGCCGCCGCTCCGCCGACCGCGTCACGATCGGCAGGATGGCATCGACGACGGCCGCGGCGGTGCCGGGCGATCGCGCCTCGATCTCCTGCATTCCCGGATCGCGCCCGTACAGGTCGATCATCATCGCGCGCGCCTGCTGCTGGCTGCCGGGGCCGAACACGAGGTCGGGTCCGGCAAGCAGCTCCGCGAGCGCCAGCGCCTCTGCACTGACCGGGCGCGCCGTCTCCGCGCGCGATGCGACCGGAGGCGGCGGCGCCGCCGGCTGGGTTGCGGCGAGAAGGATCAAAAGCAGCATCATCGGGACGTCCGGATGGAGAGGAGAGGGTGTCGGTGGCCGCCGGTCATGGCCGGGTGCGCTCCTGCACGACCTTGGCGATGGCGGCGCGCACCTCGGGCTCGGCACGCTGGGCCAGCGCGTTCGTCTCGCGCATCACCAGCGATGCGGCGACGGGGCCGATCTCGTTCAGCGCCTGACCGGCCGGCGTGGCGGCGAAACGTTGGAGCTCGGTTGCCTGTTCGGTCGTCAGCGCGCCGACCGATGCCGCGCCTGCCCGCGCCAGATCGCCGGCACGCAGCGCAGGGCCACCGTCGCCGGCACGGTCCATGGCGGGGCCCGCGATGCTCTGGCTGGCGCCGCGCTGCATCGCACGGGCCGTGTCGGTGCGCATGAAGCGGCCGATCTCGCGGAACTGGTCCGCCGTCGCCCGGCCCCGCACGGCATCCGCGATGCGCCCCTGGATGCCCGGCAGCTCGCGCCGGAACACGGCTTCCATCGCAGCGGCGCCGGCTTCGCGCGCGGCCTGCTGCGTGCCGGGCCGTGCGCGTTCCAGCGCGACATTTTCCGGCACGGACGCAAAGCTCGCGTCGAACGTCTGGCGGAACAGGGCGACGCCCTGATCCGTCACCTGCGATGCCGGCATGAACAGGCGCGCATAATCGAGCGCCGGATCGTCCGTTTCCGGGATGGCGGCGGTCTCCCCGCCAGCGGCGGTCGCGGTGGCGGCACCCGGCGCGGTCGCCGTTCCAGCCGCGTTCGCGGCATCCCCGCCATTCACGTCATCAGCAGCGCCGCCGCCGCCGTCGCAGCCCGCCAAAGCCAGCAGCGCTGCGACCGCAAGAGCGGGAGCCGCCCTGCCAGGCCCGATGGTCGTCATGCCGCCACCCTCTCGCTCGCTGCCTTGGCGCGCAGCCAGGCGTGGATGTTGTCGGCCGCCTCGCGTCCGTCGCGGATCGCCCAGACCACCAGGCTGGCGCCGCGCACGATGTCGCCGGCGGCGAACACGCCGTCCAGCGCGGTCATCATCGTGCGGTGGTCGACGCGGACCGTGCCCCAGCGCGTGACGCCCAGGTCGGGCGATCCCCACAGCGTCGGCAGGTCTTCCGCGTCGAAGCCCAGCGCCTTGATCACGAGGTCCGCCGGAAGATCGAAGCCGCCGTCCGGGCGCGGTTCCGGCGCGCGCCGGCCGCCGGCGTCCGCCGGGCCGAGCCGCATCGCGGTTGCCCGGACGCCGGTCACCCGATCCGACCCTGAAAAAGCGTCGGGCGCGGACAGCCACACGAACTCCGCCCCCTCCTCCTCGGCATGCGCCACCTCTCGCAGGGACCCGGGCATGTTGTCCCGATCGCGCCGGTAAAGGCACCGGACCGACGCCGCCTTCTGGCGGATGGCGGTGCGCACGCAGTCCATGGCGGTATCGCCGCCGCCCACCACCACCACATGGCGCCCGGCCGCATCCAGCGTGCCATCATCGAAGCGTGGCACCGCATCACCGAAGCCCTTCCGGTTCGATGCGGTGAGATAGTCGAGCGCCTCGACGATCCCGCTCTGCGGATTGCCCGCCGCCTTCAGCGCACGCGCCTTGTAGACGCCGGTGGCGATCAGCACGGCGTCGTGACGCTGCCGCAGCTCCTCCAGCGTCGCGTCGCGGCCCACCTCGAACCCGTTGTGGAAGTGGATCCCGCCCGCGGCGAGCCGTTCCACCCGGCGCATCACCACCGGCTTTTCCAGCTTGAAGCCCGGAATGCCGTAGGTCAGCAGCCCGCCGCTGCGATCATGGCGGTCATAGACATGGACGTCGTGCCCGGCGATCCGCAGCTGCTCCGCCGCGCTCAGCCCCGCGGGTCCAGCCCCGATGATCCCGACCGAACGCCCGGTCGGGCGGCCGGGTTCGAGCGGCTCGACCCAGCCCTGTTCCCATGCGGTGTCGGTGATGAAGCGTTCAACCGACCCGATCGTCACGGCGCCGTGCCCGGATCCCTCGATCACGCAATTGCCCTCGCACAGGCGATCCTGCGGGCAGATGCGTCCGCAGATCTCCGGCATCGACGAGGTCGCGTTGGACAGCTCGTACGCCTCGCGCAACCGCCCCTCCGCGGTCAGGCGCAGCCAGTCGGGGATGTGGTTGTGGAGCGGGCAGTGCACCGTGCAGTAGGGCACCCCGCATTGGGCACAGCGCGACGATTGCGCCTCGGCGGGCGGAACCGCGTAGCGATCCGCAATCTCCCGAAAGTCGGCGGCCCGGTCCGCGGGCGCGCGCTTGTCCGGATAGGCTTGGGGCTGGACGACGAAGCTTTGCATCGGATTACGAATGCACAGCCACAGCCCCAAGTCACGCAAGAAAATGACAGTAGGTCAGTACAGCTGCCGCTTTGCGCTGGCGGATTTTTGCCCCGGCGCGCCCAGCGTTGCCGAGCAAGTGAGTAGTAGGTCCGATTCGGTCCTTATAGCAGCCAGATCAGCGCGGCCGACCCAAGGATGATTCGGTACCACGCGAAGGGAGCGAACCCGTATCTGCTGACGACTGCGACAAAGGCGCGCACGATCACCAGCGCCACGATGAACGCGGCGGCGAAGCCGATGCCGATCGCCTGCATGTCGTCGAAGGTCAGGAGGTCGCGATCCTTCCACAGCGCAAAGACTGTCGCGCCCAGCATCGTCGGCACCGCCAGGAAGAAGCTGAACTCGGCCGCCGTTTTGCGCTCCACCTTCATCAGCAGCGCCCCCATGATGGTCGCGCCCGATCGGCTGACCCCCGGGATCATGGCGATGCACTGCACCGCGCCGATCGCCACCGCGGTGCGCAGCGGCATCCGTTCCACGCTGTCGATCCGCGGGATCTGGATCAGCCGTTCGATGACGAGGATGAGCACACCGCCGACAACCAGCGCCACCGCCACCACCACGGGCGTCTGGATCGCCTCACGGATTGCCGAATAGAAGATCGCGCCCACCAGCATGGCGGGCAGGAAGCCGATCAGGATGTTGCGGGTGAACAGGATCGCGTCGCGGTCTCGCCGCAACAGCCCGCCCGCCACGCCCAGGAAGCGCTGCCGATAGGCGATCAGCACGGCCAGGATCGCGCCCAGCTGGATCGCGATGTTGAACGCGACCGACCCCTCGCCCGTGAAGCCGAGCAGCGCGCCGGCCAGGATCAGGTGGCCGGTCGACGAGACCGGCAGGAATTCGGTCAGCCCCTCGATGATGCCAAGCAGCGCCGGGATCAGGATGGAATCGAGCATGCGTCGGCGCTGGCGTCAGCGCGCGGCGGCGTCGGTGGCGAAGCGCCCGTGCCGGCGGTAGATCACCAGCCAGTCCGGGGCGACCGCCGCCAGCGGCGTGGCCGCGACGCCCAGCGCCTCCAGCCCCGCCGCCCCACCACCCACAACGTTGGGGATGCCCAGCATCCGCCACTGGTCATAGGTGATCGGAGCGCCCGGCAGGAAGCCGGCGCGGGCGATCAGCCGCGACACGGCATCCGGCAGCTCGACAAAGCTCGGGCTGCGGCCGGTAATCGCGGCGATCGCCTGGTTGAACTGCAGCATCGACATGACCTCCGGCCCGCCGAGTTCATAGGTGCGACCATCATGGCCGCCATCGGCGAGCGCGGCGGCCACCGCGGCTGCGACATCGGCCACATAGACGGGCTGGAACCGGGCGTTGCCGCGGATCACCGGCACCACGGGAAGCGCGCGGATCAGCCCGGCGAACCGGTTGGTGAACTGGTCCTCCCGCCCGAAGATCATGGACGGCCGCAGGATCACCGTGCCCGGCAGGGCGGCCCGCGCCGCGGCCTCGCCCGCGCCCTTGGTGCGGAAATAGGTGATGTCGGAGCCTTCATCGGCGCCGATCGCGGAGACATGCACCATCGATTGGACACCCGCGGCGGCGGCGGCCCGCGCGATCAGCCCGGGGCCGTCCGCCTGGACCGCCTCGATGTTGGCGCCAAAGGTGCCGACAAGGTTCACGACCGCGTCGGCGCCGCTCACGGCGCGTGCGATGCTGTCCGGCCGGCGGACGTCGGCCGCGACGAACTGCGTCTGCCCCAGGCCGCCCTGCGGCCGCAGGAAGTACGCCGCCTTCGGATTGCGCTGCGCCACCCGGACGCGCGCGCCGCGCTTGATCAGCGCCTGCGCGACATAGCGTCCGACAAAGCCGCCACCGCCGAACAGCGTGACCAGCCGATCCCTCATGCCCCGTCTCGCTCCCTTCCGCAGCCCGATGCCGCACCACGCGGTCGCCTTGCCCGCGCAACGCCCCGTTGACAAGCCGCGAGCCTCGCCCCTAAAGCCCGCCGCCTACCCCGTGCCCAGATGGCGGAATTGGTAGACGCACCAGCTTCAGGTGCTGGCGGTCGCAAGGCCGTGGAGGTTCGAGTCCTCTTCTGGGCACCATTTTTGTCAGAAACCGCTAGTTGCGAGCTCCGGGGCGCTCTCTGGCGATAGAGTCGCCCGTTGCAGCGCACGGGCGGTCCGTAGATTTCCCCGGCCTGACGCTATCCGTTGCACGCAGCGTTCCTCCCGCGGCTTCAGTCAGGCAGCACAACCAGCCCAGACGACGGACCCTGCGCTGGCAAGAAGGTTGTTCCCGACGGCTCGTGGAGTCGCTGCTGAACAGCGATCACTTGACCACTCCCCCCGCTTTGTAGCCCGCATAAGTAGCGGCAGGCGCGTGCCGCACCGTCCTGGGTCATCTGGACCAGCCTCACCGCAACACGGACATCGATAAAGTCGGTGATGGTCGAACGCCGTCACACGCCGGGAAGGTGAAAACGGATCGTGGCCCCGCCGGTCGGGTTGTTCACCGCGACAAGGCTGCTGCCATGCTCCTCCAGGATGGTGCGGCAGATCGACAGGCCGATGCCCAGGCCATCCGGCTTGCTTGTCTTCACCGACACGGTCTCTCCCGCCATCGCCGTTGGCGCGAAGCCTGGGCCGGTGTCGGAAACGCTGAGTTCGACGCGTCCGTCCGCGCACGGCGCGGCGGCCAGGATGATCGTGCGCGTGGCACATCCCTCCAAGGCGTCCACGGCGTTGCGGATGAGGTTAATCAGGACCTGCTGGATCTGCACGCGCTCCACGAGGACCTGATCGACGCCGGGTCGGATGCCGTGCAGCTGCGCGTTGATGATGGAGAGTTCCGCCGTGCGTTCGGCAACACGCGCTTCAAGGCTTTGCGTCAGCGCGCGCAGTTCGGCCTCCGCCGCCTGCCGCGCGGCGAGGTGCGCCGCAGTCTCCTCCTGACGTGCCCGGGCGCGCAGCGCGCTGCGCACCGTTCCCAGCAGGGTGGCAGGGTGAACCGGGCGCTCCACCTCGGTCACGTTGCGCATCATTTGCAGGGCGGGATTGGTCGGATGAGAGCGGCCCCGTCGGCTGAGCACCACGAACGGAAAGTCAGACCATGGCGGCTGCGCCTCGACGGCCTGCGCGATCGCCGCGGGCGGGACGTCGCTCAACGCTTCCTCGGCGACCAGCGCGGCGGCGAATCGTGCGGGAACGACGCCGTTCAGCAACGAGGCCATCGTCTCCACCGATCGCTCGATGCCGGCCGAACGGAGGATCCCGTCGATCACGGCGGCGTCGCGGCCGCCTGGGGCGACGATCGCCACCACAGTTGATCCGCCCTGGCGGGTCACCTCTCTGTCGCGGCGACCGGAACGCCGGTCAGGATGCCCTGGAAGTCGCGCAGCACCAGCACATGTTGCGGACACCGCGTCCTCCACCAACCGGCAACAGGCTCGCCGCATGGCCTCGGCCGCGCCTAGGCGCCCCGCGCGAGGAGGCGATAGCCGACGCCGAGTTCGTTCGCGATCACGCTGCCGACCGGGTCGGGCGCCTCGATCTTCTGCCGGAGGTTGCGGATGACGATGCGCAGATATTCGATGCGCGGATCCTCGTCCCCGCTCCAGGCGGTCTCGATCAGCTGCTTGTGCATCACCACGCGGCCGACCTGCCGGGCGAGCAGCGCGAGCACGTCATATTCCTTGCGCGTCAGGTGCAGCTCCGCGCCGCCGCGGGTCACGATGCGGCGGTCGAGGTCAATCGCGAGGTCGCCGGTGGTGATGCGCTCCGGCTGCTGCCCCGCGTCACGGCGGTGGCGGAGCGCCACGCGCAGGCGGGCGAGCAGCTCGTCCGTGTCGAACGGCTTGGACACATAATCGTCGGCGCCGAGATCGAGCGCGGCGACCTTCTCCTCCGTCGCATCGCGCGCCGACACCACCAGCACCGCCCGCTCGCGCGCCGCGAGCAAGGGCACGAGGCCGAGGCCGTCGCGATCGGGAAGGCCGAGGTCGAGCAGCACCGCGTCGGGGTGCGCCGTCCCGGCGAGCGCCAGCGCGTCGCGCCCGGTCGCCGCTTCCGCCACCGCATAGCCTGCATGCACCAGCGTGTTGCGGAGCAGCCGCCGGATCGCGGCATCGTCGTCGACCACCAGCACCGTCGCCATGTCAGATCACCCGGTCCACGGCGACGTCGCGCACGACCAGTGCGGCGGGAAACACGAGCGTGAAGCGCGCGCCGGCCGCGTCCGTGCGATTGGCGGCCTCCACCGACATGCCCATGGCTTCGCTGAACGCCTTGACAATGGCAAGGCCGAGCCCGGTGCCGCCGACTGCACGATCCGATCCCTCGACCCGGCGGAAGGTTTCGAACAGCTCGGCCTCGCGCCCGGGCGGCAGGCCCGGGCCGTGGTCCACCACCGACAGCCGCAACTCGCCCTGCCGGTTGCGCCCTTCCACCAGCACGGTGGTACCCGGGTCGGCATAGCGCCCGGCATTTTCCAGCAGGTTGAGCAGGATGTGGTGGAGAAGCGTCGGATCCGCACGCACCAGCGGCAGGTCGGGCGGCACGTCGAGCCGGACCGCCCGGTCGCCGAGCGCGCGGCGCGCGTCGTTGGCCGCTCCCGCCACCGCATCCCCCAGATCGATCGGTTCAACCGCCAGCGTCAGGGCGCCCGCCTCCACCCGCGCCATGTCGAGCAGGTTGGCGACGAAGCGGTCGAGCCGCTGCGCTTCCGTCTCGATGGTGGTGATCAGGTCGGGGGAGCGGTCGTGGCGCAGCTGGTGCGCGGCCGCCAGAACCGCGGTCAGCGGTGTCCGCAGGTCGTGGCTGACCGACGACAGCAGCGCGCTGCGCAGGCGGTCGCGCATCCGCACCGCGTCGACATCGCGCATCTCCGTCTGGAGGCGCAGCCGCTCCAGCACGAGCGCGGCTTGGTCGACCAGGCTGCTAAGCAGCGGCAGCTGGTCGGCGCGCACCGGATTGCCGGCACGCTCGCTGGCGATGCCGAGCACGGCCAGCACCCGGTCACCCGCGTGCAGCGGCTGGAACAGCCATTCGGACGCCGCCAGCGTGCCCGATCCCTTCCCGGCGGCGACGCCGGTGTCGAGCGCCCAGCGCGCCGCGGCGCTGTCGACCGTCTCCAGCCGGTAATCCGGATCGCTCGCCGCGAGGATGTCGAGCGCGATGCCCTCGCCCGGGCCGAGCAGCACCGCGCGCACGTCCAGCAGCTGGCGCACGTCGTCGCAGATCCGCTGCGCGGCGGCATCGGCATCGTTGACGGTCGCGATCTGGCGCAGGAATCCCGCCAGCGTGGCATTGGTGCGTGCGCTGCGGGAGGCGAGGTCGGCCTGCGCGCGCACCCGCGCCGTCAGCTGGCTGGTCGCCACCGCGATGCTCAGCAGGACGACGATCGACACGACATTCTCGGGGTCGCTCACCGTCAGCGTGCCCGTCGGCGGCAGAAAGAAGAAGTTGTAGGCGAGGGTGGAGGCGAGGCCCGCGTAAAGGCCGGTGCGAAGGCCATAAAGGCTGGCCGCCGCCATCACCGGCAGCAGGTACAGCAGCGCGACATTGCCCAGGTTGAGCACCTGGAACAGCGTGCTCGCCAGCGCCGTCACCGCCGCCACCAGCCCGGTCGTCACGGCATAGCCGGCAGGCGACCCCCAGGCGCCGGCGACGCGCGCCGATCGCTCCGGCGGGCCGGCCGGCGGCATCGGCAGCACGTGCACCGTGACGTCGGGCGTGTCGCGCACCAGCCGGTCGACCACCGATCCGTGCCGCAGCTCGAACCAGCGGGATCGCTGCGACTTGCCGACCACCAGTTGCGTCGCGCGCGCATCCGCCAGGAACGCCTTGATGCCGTCGACCACATTGGGGGCGGGCACGGTCGCAACCGCACCGCCCAGCTGCGCGGCAAGCGTCATCACGGCGGCGACCCGGGCATGCTGCGCGGCCGTGAAGCCCTGCACGCGCGGCGTTTCGACGAACAGCGCGGTCCACGGCCCCCGCAGCCCGTCGGCGACGCGCTTGGCCGCGCGCACCAGCCCGTCGCAGCCCGGCAGCTCGTTGATCGCCACGACGATGCGATCGGTCCCCGCCCATGTGCCGCCAAGGCCGAGCGCGCGCACATCGTCCAGCATGCGCGCGTCCACCGCCTGCGCCGCGCGCCGCAGCGCAAGCTCGCGAAGCGCCGACAGGTTCGATTTCGAGAAGAAGTGGCCAAGCGCGCGGGTCGCCTCCGCCGGCAGGTAGACCTTGCCCGCCTTCAGCCGCTCGATCAGCTCGTCGGGCGGAATGTCGACGACCTCGATCTCGGCCTGCTCCAGCACGCTGTCGGGCACCGTTTCGCGCACCCGCACTCGGGTGAAGCTCGCCACGACGTCGTTCAGGCTTTCCACATGTTGGATGTTGACGGTGGAATAGACGTCGATCCCGGCCGCGAGCAGCTCCTCCACGTCCTGGAAGCGCTTGGGGTGGCGGCTGCCCGGCGCGTTGGTGTGGGCAAGCTCGTCGACCAGCACCAGGCGCGGCGCGCGGGCCAGGACGGCGTCCAGGTCCATCTCGTCAAGCATGCGCCCCTCATAGGGGACGGCCCTGCGCGCGATCACCTCGTGGCCGCGGGTCAGCGCCTCCGTCTCGGCCCGCCCATGGGTTTCCACCACGCCGATCACGACGTCGACGCCGTCGCGTTTCCGCGCGGCGCCCTCCGACAGCATCTCGTACGTCTTGCCGACGCCCGGCGCGGCGCCGAGGAAGATCTTCAGCCGGCCCCGACCCTCCTGCGCGGCGGCGCGCAGGAGGGCATCGGGATCGGGTCGTCCCGGATCGGGGCCGGATCCGGCTGTCGCCATCAACGCCCGCGTGCGGCCGCCGCGGCGTCGAGCGCCCGGTTGAGCGCCAGCACGTTGACATGGGGATCGCCCAGCACCGACGTCTCGGTCAGCGCGGTGACGAGCGCACGCACCTCGCCGACGGGCAGCCCGCGCACCGCAGCGATGCGCGTCGCCTGCGCCAGCGCCGCCGCCGGCGACAGGTCGGGGTCGAGGCCGGAGCCGCTGGCGGTGACCAGATCCGCCGGGATCGCCCCCGTCACGCCCTGCGCGCGGCGAGCATCGATGTCGCCGCGCACGCGATCGACCAGGTCCCGCGACGTCGGCCCCAGGTTCGACCCGGACGATGACAGCCCGTTGTAGCCGTCACCCGCCGCCGACGGCCGCGTCTGGAAATAACGGTCGCCGGTGAACGCCTGCCCGACCACGGTGGAACCGATCACCTGTCCGTCCGCGTCCCGCACCAGACTGCCGTTCGCCTGCGCCGGGAAGATCGCCTGGCCGATGCCGGTCATCGCCAGCGGATAGGCGATGCCGAGCAGCGCGGCGAACAGGATCGTGAGCACGATCGCGGGCCGCAGAGCCGATGTGAAATCCTTGCCCATGTTCCTTGTCCTTTACGCGAGGCCGAGGCCGCCGACCACGAGGTCGATGATCTTGATGCCGACGAACGGCGCGACGAGCCCGCCGAGCCCGTAGATGGCGAGGTTGCGCGCCAGCAGCGGCCCCGCCCCCATCGGCTTGTAGGCGACACCCTTCAGCGCGAGCGGAACCAGCATGGGGATGATCAACGCGTTGAAGATGATCGCCGACAGGATCGCGCTTTCCGGCGTCGCCAGCCCCATGACGTTCAGCACGCCCAGCCCCGGATAGAGCGCCACGAACATCGCCGGGATGATCGCGAAATATTTGGCGACGTCGTTCGCGACCGAAAAGGTGGTCAGGCTGCCGCGCGTCATCAGCAGCTGCTTGCCCAGGCCGACCACCTCGATCAGCTTGGTGGGATCGCTGTCGAGGTCGACCATGTTGCCGGCCTCGCGCGCCGCCTGCGTGCCGGTGTTCATCGCCACGCCGACATCCGCCTGCGCCAGCGCCGGGGCGTCGTTGGTGCCGTCCCCGCACATCGCGACCAGCTTGCCGCCGGTCTGCTCGCGGCGGATCAGCTCCAGCTTGTCCTCGGGCGTCGCCTGCGCGAGGAAGTCGTCCACGCCCGCCTCGGCCGCGATCGCGGCGGCGGTCAGCGGATTGTCGCCGGTGATCATCACCGTGCGGATGCCCATGGTGCGCAGCGCGCCGAACCGCTCGCGGATGCCCGCCTTCACGACATCCTTCAGGAAGATCGCGCCCAAGAGCCGGCCGTCGCGCGACACGGCGAGCGGGGTGCCGCCGGCGCGCGCGATCTCGTCGGTGATGCGGCGCAGCTCGGTCGCCGCCGCCGTCTCGCCCGACCCTGGATTGGCGCGGAAGATCGAATCCACCGCCCCTTTCTGGATCAGCGTGTCGCCAAGGCGGACGCCCGATACCCGGGTCTGCGCCGTGAACGCGATCACCTCCGCGTCCGCCGGCATCGATCGGTTGAGGTCGAACCGGTCGCGCGCCAGGACGACGATCGACCGGCCTTCCGGCGTCTCGTCGGCAAGGCTGGCGAGCAGCGCGGCTTCCGCAAGCTCGGCCTCGCTGGTGCCGCCGACGGGGCGGAACTCGCTCGCCTGACGGTCGCCGATCGTGATCGTGCCGGTCTTGTCGAGCAGCAGCACATCCACGTCGCCTGCCGCCTCCACCGCGCGGCCGGACTTGGCGAGGACATTGAACCGGACCAGCCGGTCCATGCCCGCGATGCCGATCGCGGAAAGGAGCGCGGCGATCGTCGTGGGGATCAGGGTGACGAGTAGCGCCGCCAGGATCGCGACCGGAATGCTGCCGCCGGCATAGGACGCAAAGCCCGGGATCGTGCCGACCGCGATCAGGAAGATGATCGTCAGGCCGACGAGCAGGATGGTCAGCGCGACCTCGTTCGGCGTCTTCTGCCGCTCGGCTCCCTCGACCAGCGCGATCATGCGGTCGAGGAAGCCCTTGCCCGGCTCCACGGTCACGCGGACGCGGATCTCGTCGGAGATGACGCGGGTGCCCGCCGTCACGGCAGACCGGTCGCCGCCCGCCTCGCGGATCACGGGTGCGCTCTCGCCGGTGATGGCGGCTTCGTTGACCGACGCCACGCCCGACACGACCTCGCCGTCCGACGGGATCAGGTCGTTCGTCTCGACCAGCACCACGTCGCCGACCTTCAGCTGGCTGGCGGGCACGCTGTCGAACTGGCGCCCGTCTCCCGACAGGCGCTTGGCGACGAGTTCCGCCTTGGTGGCGCGCAGGCTCGCCGCCTGCGCCTTGCCGCGGCCTTCGGCCAGCGCCTCGGCGAAGGTGCCGAACAGCACCGTCAGCCACAGCCACGCTGCCAGCTGCGCCTTGAACAGCACGCTGAGGTCGTCCTGCCCGACGACCAGCAGCAGCGTCATCAGCGCCGCCACCACCGCGGTCACGAACATGACCGGATTGCGGACCAGCTCGCGCGGGTTGAGCTTCAGGAAGGATGCCTTGATCGCCGGCCCGACCAAGTCGGCCGTGAACAGGCTCTTTGTCTGGATGTTCGCCATGGTGGCTTGCCTCGTCAGAACAGCTGGCCGCGGATCATGCTGAGATGATCGGCGATGGGACCGAGCGCGAGGCTCGGCAGGAAGGTGAGGCCACCCAGGACCAGGATGATCCCGACGAGCAGGCCGACCCACAGGCCGCCGGTGGTCGGGAAGGAGCCCGGGCCTTCGGGCACATATTTCTTCGCCGCGAGCGAGCCGGCGATCGCCAGCATCGGTACGATCACGAAGAACCGCCCCAGCCACATCGCGACGCCCAGCAGCCCGTTGTAGAAGGGCGTGTTGGCGGTCAGCCCGGCAAAGGCGGAACCGTTGTTCCCCGCAGCGCTGGTGTATGCGTAGAGGATTTCCGAAAAGCCGTGGGGCCCGGCGTTGAGCGGCCCGGCAAGACCGGCCTCCAGCACGCTCGACAGCGCGGTCATCCCCAGGATCGCAAGCGGCAGCACCGCGATTGCCAGGACGGCAAGCTTCACCTCGCGGCTTTCGATCTTCTTGCCGACATATTCGGGCGTGCGGCCGACCATCAGCCCGGCGACGAACACCGCCAGGATGGCGAACAGAAGGAAGCCGTAGATGCCCGCGCCCACGCCGCCGACGACCACCTCGCCCAGCTGGATGTTGAACAGCGGGATCATGCCGCCCAGCGCGGTGAAGCTGTCGTGCATCGAATTGACCGCGCCACAGGATGCGGCGGTGGTGACGATCGAGAACAGCGCGCTTGCGGCGATGCCGAAGCGGACTTCCTTGCCCTCCATGTTGCCGCCGGTGATGCCCAGCTGGTTCAGGATCGGGTTGCCCGCCGCTTCCTGCGAATAGGTGATGGCGACACCGGCCAGGAACAGCACCAGCATCGCCGCCAGGATCGCCCAGCCCTGACGCGGATTGCCGACGGCCTTGCCGAAGGTCCAGGTGAGGCCGAAGCCGATCAGGAAGATCGACAGCATCTGCACGAAGTTGGTGAGCGCGGTCGGGTTCTCGAACGGATGCGCCGAGTTGGCGTTGAAGAATCCGCCGCCGTTGGTGCCGAGCATCTTGATCGCTTCCTGGCTGGCCACCGGGCCGAGCAGGATCGTCTGGCGCGCGCCTTCCAGCGTCTGGACGTCGACCGCGCCCGCCAGCGTCTGCGGCACGCCGCTGCCGATCAGGAACAGCGCGTAGACGATGCACAGCGGCAGCAGCAGGTAGAGCGTCACCCGCGTGACATCGGCCCAGAAGTTGCCGATCGCGGCCGCCTCGCGCCGGGCAAAGCCGCGGAACAGCGCAAAGGCGAGCGCGATGCCGGTCGCCGCCGACAGGAAGTTGTGGATCGTCAGCCCCAGCATCTGGCTGAGGTTCGACATGGTGCTCTCGCCGCCATAGCTTTGCCAGTTGGTGTTGGTGGTGAAGCTGACGGCGGTGTTGAAGGCGAGGTCGGGCGACAGGCCCGGCAGCCCCTGCGGATTGCCGGGGAGCACGCCCTGTAGCCGCAGCACGGCATAGGTGAGGCCAAGCAGCACCGTGTTGAAGATCAGCATGCTGACGGCGTAGCGGCGCCAGCCCTGCTCGGCGGTCGGGTCGATGCCCGCCGCCTTGTAGAACCCCCGCTCGACCGGGCCGAGCACGACGTGCAGCGGCGTGCGGCGCCCGTCCAGCAGCGCGTGGAGCCACAGCCCCATCGGCTTGGTCAACGCCAGCAGGATGCCGACGAACAGAAGGATCAGGAACCAGCCCTGGAATGTCATGCCACCGCCCCTTTCAGAAGCGTTCGGGGCGGATCAGCACCGCCACGAGATAGACGAGCAGGCCAAGCGCGGTCAGCGCCGCCAGCCACAGATCGAGTGTCATCGCCGCGGCTCCCTCAGGCGTTGTCGCACAGGCGGGCAAAAGCGAGCGTCAGCGCGAACAGCCCGCCGATGATCGCGATCCAGAGCAGGTCCTGCATGGAAGTCCTCCCTCAACTCAGAAGGCTGCGGTGAGCGAGGCGACAACCGTGCCGCCGGCGATGTTGCCGGTGCCGTCCTGGCCCTTGCTGAAGCTGGGCCGCAGATAGGCCGCTTCGCGGTCGGAGATGTCGGTGTCGACGTAGCTGAGGTTGAACGTCAGGTTCCGCCACGTCGCGTCCGCGCCCAGCGACCAGTCCCAATATCGCCCGGTCGGCGCCACCGCGGTCGCGTTCGGGCCCAGTCCGTCCTGCCCCCAGCTGTGGCCGACATGCGCCTTGGCGGTGATCGGCGTGCCCGGAACGGCCACGGCGGCATCGCCCCATAGGTAAAGATTGTCGTCCTTGGCGCCGGGGTCGGTAAAGACGCCGGCGGCGGCGTCCGCGCCCGTGGCGTACCACTTGCCGATCGCTTCCTGTTCGGGCGCATAGGCGACGCCCGCGGTCAGCGTGGCCGGGCCCGCCGTGCCGCTGAGCTTGGCATAGGGCTCGGCAAAGTCGGTCAGGTCGGCGCCGCCCGGGTACATGTACCAGGTCAGCCCCACGTCCAGCGTGCCGCCGCCGACCGGCAGCCGGTATCCGGCGATCAGGTCGAGCTCCATGTTCGCGCCGCCGAACGTGCCCCAGCCCGCCAGGTTCGACCCCCAGACGCCGGCATAGACGCCGCTGTCATGGGCGACCGTGATGCCGCCCTGCACCGCCATCTCCTGGTCGGTCTGCGACACGCCGCGGAACCGGTAGTCGGACGCGATCGTCGCTGATCCGGACACGGTGATCGTCGGCGGCGGCGCGGTGTCGCCGCCTGTGTCCTGCGCCAGCGCGGGCGCCGACAGGCCAAGGAGGAAGGCGGCAGGAAACAGTTTGGTGCAGGTCATGATCGTCCCCAAAGGACGCGCGCACCCGGTCGCCGGGCCACGTCCAGGGAGGGCAACTAGGCCTCAGCCGCGTAGCGTTTCGAGAGCGGTTCCGGCCTTTCGCATAGCGCTGGCATAGTGCGCGGAACCCGGCCGCCGGTGCGGTCGGTGCGCCGCGACCGCCTCAGATCGCGCGGAACGGATAGGGCGCGAGCGGCCGGCGATTGGGATTGATGTCGAGCGCGCGGGTGATCGGCGGCAACGACCGCTCCCGGCAGTCCGGCCGTTCGCACAGGTGGCAGGCCGGGCCGATCGGCGTCGGCTCGAGCGGCTGCCGGCCATAGACGGTGCGCCCGCCCTCCGCCGCGTCGCATCCCATCACCAGCAGGCTCGGTCGCCTTGTGCGCGATCCGGTGATCGCACGCGCCCAGGTCAGGTATCGTTGCCCGTCGGGCAGCTCCACCAGGTCGACGATGGTCTCGCCCGACCGCTGCATGGCCAGGTGTGCGCGCCATCGCGGGCACCCGCCGCCGAAGCGTGCGAACGGCGCGCTTGCCAGCGCCAGCCGCTTGGCGACGTTGCCCGCCACGTCGAGGTTCAGGAAGAACAGCGTCAGGCCGGGCGCCGAGCTCCGCCCCAGCGTCGTCAGCCGCTGTGCGGCCTGCGCGACCGACACGCCGAACCGCGCCGCGATGAGGTCGAGGTCATAGCCGCTGGCCTCGGCGGCAGCATGGACGCGGCCATAGGGCATGACGAGGGCGGCCGCGGCATAATTGACCAGCGTCTGCGCGGTCAGCGCGCGCGTTTCCGCATCGGGCGGGGCGGCGGTGGCCAGCACCTCCGCGATCGGATCGGACAGCGCCGTACGCGCCAGCTGCGCGGCGATGGCGAACAGCCGCCCCGATGCGCTCAGCCGCTCCGACAGCATCAGCCGGCGGCGATGGAGGTCATAATGGTGGAGCGCGTCGCCCAGCACGTCCTGCCCGACGACGCGAACGGCGATGCCCGGCGTTTCGCCCAACCGTGCGACCATGGCCGCGCGCAGCGCCTCCGGCCCCTCGCCGAGTGCGGCGGACAGCGCCTCTGCTGCCGTGTCGATGCCGGGAAAGTGGCTCTGCTCGCCCTCGATCCAGTCGCGCAGCCATCCGATCGGCGACGCCGCAGGCGCATCGGCCCCGCCCGCCGCCGATTCGATGCGGCCGGGCAGCTGGCGCAGGTCGACCAGCGCGCGGTACAGCCGCTTCACCGCCTCGGCGACGTTGGGATAGTTCTCGGCGACCTCCAACACCTCCTGCCGGCCGATCGCCAATTCGCGAACGAGGTCGTCGGCCAGGATCTCGCCCAGGTCGCTCGCCGCCGCCTCGCCCGCGCCCGCGACAAATCCGCGCACGTCCAGGTCATAGGTGTCTGCCAGCCGCAGCAGCATGGGCGCGGTCAGCGGGCGCTGGTTGCGTTCCAGGTGATTGAGGTAGCTCGGCGACACGCCAAGCTCGTCCGCCATGCGCGTCTGGGTGAGGCCCAGTTCGCGCCGCAGCATCCGCAGACGCGGACCCAGGTAGAGCTTGCGATCGCGCGTGGCAGCCATGGTCGCCCTGTCACAATGTGACAATGATACTAAGTCGGAACCGAAGAATGCGTCAATAATCGCCCTGTTCGCGTCGCGCCGGCGGGCCCATCCCCTAGGCAACAAGACCGTCAGGGGATGCCATCATGTCGTACGAAAACGCCGTTGCCGAAGCGCGCGATCTGATCAGCGAACGCGGCGACGCCTGGAGCGCGATCACCGCCGAGGGCGTCGCGCGCATGCGGCTGCAGAACCGCTTCGGCTGCGGCCTCGACATCGCGCGGGCGACGGCCGCGACCATGCGCGCCGACATGGCGGCCTATGATGCCGACCCGTCGCGCTACACCCAGTCGCTCGGCTGCTGGCACGGCTTCATCGGGCAGCAGAAGGCGATCAGCATCAAGAAGCATTTCGGCAGCCTCAAGGGCCGCTACCTCTACCTGTCCGGCTGGATGGTCGCGGCGCTGCGGTCCGAGTTCGGGCCGCTGCCCGACCAGTCGATGCACGAGAAGACGAGCGTGCCGGCGCTGATCGCGGAACTCTACACCTTCCTGAAGCAGGCGGACGCGCGCGAACTGGGCGGGCTGTTCCGCGATCTGGACGCCGCCCGCGCCGCCGGCGACCGGGAGCGCGAGACCGCGCTGATCGCCGCCATCGACGGGCATGAAAGCCATGTCGTGCCGATCATCGCCGACATCGATGCCGGTTTCGGCAATGCGGAGGCGACCTACCTGCTCGCCAAGAAGATGATCGAGGCGGGCGCCTGCGCGCTGCAGATCGAGAACCAGGTGTCGGACGAAAAGCAGTGCGGCCACCAGGACGGCAAGGTCACGGTCCCGCACGAGGACTTCCTGGCCAAGATCAACGCCTGCCGGTACGCCTTTCTGGAGCTGGGCGTGGATGACGGCATCATCGTCGCCCGCACCGACTCGCTGGGCGCCGGCCTCACCAAGCAGATCGCCTACAGCCGCGCGGCCGGCGACCTCGGCGACCAGTACAATGCCTTTCTGGATTGCGACGAGGTGACCGACCTCGGCGCGCTTCGCGGCGACGTGGTGATCGAGCGCGACGGGCGGCTGATGCGGCCGAAGCGGCTGGCATCCAACCTGTTCCAGTTCCGGCCCGGCACGGGCGAGGATCGCTGCGTGCTCGACTGCGTCACCGCGCTGCGGAGCGGTGCCGATCTCCTCTGGATCGAGACGGAAAAGCCGCACATCGAACAGATCGCCGGCATGGTCGACCGCATCCGCGCGGAGGTGCCGGACGCCAAGCTCGTCTACAACAATTCGCCGTCGTTCAACTGGACGCTGAACTTCCGTCAGCAGGCCTATGATGCCTGGGCGGCGGCGGGGCGCGATGTGTCGGCCTACGAACGCGGCGCGCTGATGAGCGTGATCTACGACACCACGGAGCTGGCGGCCGAAGCCGATGAGCGCATCCGCACCTTCCAGAAGGATGCAAGTGCCAGGGCCGGCATCTTCCATCACCTGATCACGCTGCCGACCTACCACACCGCGGCGCTGTCGACCGATCTTCTCGCCCGCGATTACTTCGGGGAACTGGGGATGCTCGGCTATGTCGCCGGCGTGCAGCGGCGGGAGATCCGCGACGGCATCGCCTGCGTGCGCCACCAGAACATGTCGGGCAGCGACATCGGCGACGATCACAAGGAGCTGTTCGCCGGCGACGCCGCGCTGAAGGCGGGCGGCGTGCACAACACCATGAACCAGTTTGCCTGAGGAGAGGACGCCATGGACACCCAGACGACAGACCAGCCGACCGGACCGAGCCGCGCCCGCGCGGTCTTCTCCAGCGAGGATTTCAAGCTGCTGCGCGACGCGGTGCTGAGCCACCTGAAGCGCGACGACATCCAGGATTCGCCGGTTTCGGTGAAGTTCTCGAACCTCTATCACCGGCTGGGCCGGCTCGGCTGACGGAGGCTCTGGTGCAGGATTACCGCGAACGCGCCGGCCTGTTGGTGGCGGCGGAATTGGCTGCGTTCGTGGAGGACGCGGTGCTGCCGCCGCTCGGCATGGACGCCGACACCTTCTGGTCGGGCGCGGCCGGGATCTTCGCCCGGTTTGCGCCGGAGAACGCCGCGCTGCTCGCCACCAGGGCCGACATGCAGACCGCGATCGACGCCTGGTTCGACACACGGCGCGGGCAGCCGTTCGACAGCGCCGCGCACACGGCCATGCTGCGCGACATCGGCTACCTGGTGCCCGAACCCGCACCGTTCGCGATCGACACGGCAGGCGTCGATGACGAGATCGCGCGGCGCGCCGGGCCGCAGCTGGTGGTGCCGATGCTGAACGCGCGCTTCCTTCTCAACGCCGCCAACGCGCGCTGGGGCAGTCTGTATGACGCGCTCTACGGGTCGGACGTCATCCCGGGTAAGCAGGGTGCGGGGTACGACCCCACCCGCGGCGCGCTGGTGATCGCGCGCGCCAAGGCATTCCTGGACGATGCGGTGCCGCTCGCCGACGGGCGCTGGGCCGATCTCGGCCGGGCGGCGCCGGTGCTGCGCGATCCGTCGCAGCTCGTCGGGCACGGTGCCGACGGCCGGACGGTGCTGCTGCGCCATCACGGCCTCCACATCGAGGTGCGGTTCGACGACACGCATCCGGTCGGGCGCGACGATCCGTCCGGCATCGCCGATGTCGTCCTGGAAGCCGCGCTCAGCACGATCTGCGACCTGGAGGATTCGGTTGCCGCGGTCGACGCGGCGGACAAGGTCGCGGGCTATGCCAACTGGCTGGGGCTGATGCGGGGCGACCTGGTCGAGCGCTTCGCCAAGGGCGGCCGGGACGTGACGCGCCGCCTGTCCGGCGATCGCCGCTACCGCACGGCAGAGGGAAAGGAGCTGGTGCTGCCGGGACGCAGCCTCCTTCTGGTGCGGAACGTCGGCCTGTTGATGACCACGCCGGCCGTGCTGCTGCCGGGCGGCGGCGAGGCGCCGGAAGGCATCCTCGACGCGCTCGTCACCGCGCTGATCGGCCTTCACGATCTGCGCGGCCTCGGCCAGCACCGCAACAGCCGCGACGGATCGATCTACATCGTCAAGCCCAAGCTCCACGGGCCGGCGGAAGCGGCGTTCACCGACCGGCTGTTCGATGCGGTGGAGGACCTGCTGGATCTGCCGCGCCACAGCATCAAGGTCGGCGTGATGGACGAGGAGCGCCGCACCAGCGCGAACCTTGCCGCCTGCATCCACGCGGTGCGCCACCGCATCATGTTCATCAACACCGGCTTCCTCGACCGCACCGGCGACGAGATCCACACCGCGATGCGCGCCGGGCCGGTGCTCCGGAAGGGCGCGATGAAGGACGCGGCCTGGATCAAGGCGTACGAGGATCGCAACGTCCAGATCGGCCTCGCATGCGGGCTCGCCGGGCGCGCGCAGATCGGCAAGGGCATGTGGGCGATGCCCGATCGCATGGCCGACATGATTGGGCAGAAGGTCGCGCATCCGCAAAGCGGCGCGACCACCGCGTGGGTCCCCTCGCCCACCGCCGCGACGCTGCACGCACTCCATTACCATGCGGTCGACGTGGCCGCGCGTCAGGCCGCCCGTGGACAGGAGCCGGTGGCGCCGCTCGCCGACCTGCTCACGCCCCCGCTCTCCGCCGGCCGCAACTGGTCGGACGCCGATGTGCGCGAAGAACTCGACAACAATGTGCAGGGTCTGCTCGGCTATGTTGTTCGCTGGATCGATGCGGGGGTCGGCTGCTCCAAGGTGCCAGACATCCACGATGTCGGCCTGATGGAGGACCGGGCGACGCTGCGCATCTCGTCCCAGCACATCGCCAACTGGCTGCTCCACGGCATCGTGTCGCGCGACGAGGTGGCGGCAAGCCTGCGCCGCATGGCCGCCCGCGTGGACGAACAGAATGCCGGCGATCCCGCCTACCGCCCGCTTGCCCGCGACAGCCTGGCGCTCGCCGCGGCGGAGGCGCTGATCCACGGCGGGGTTGCGGCGCCGGGCGGCTACACAGAACCCGCGCTGCACCGCTTCCGGCTGGCGGCAAAGGCGCTTGCGGGACAGGAGCCGGCTGAGGCCGATCGGCCGGTGGAGGCGCTGGCGCTGGGCTGATCGGACCGTCCCGACGCTTCCGCATTCTTAACCTGCACCCGCTACGCTTCCGCGCATGACGAACTCTGTCGCGACGGCGGCCGGCCGCAAACCCGAACCTCTTGCGCTTGCGCTTGGCGTGCTGGCGACCGCCGCCGTGTTCGGTTCGCTCGCCTATGCCGGGCTTGAACTGACGCGGTCGGGCAGCCGGATCGCTGCGTTGTGGCTGCCCAACGCGGTGCTGGTCGGCATCCTGCTGCGCACCCGCACCAACAGCTGCCCGTGGTTCGTCGCCGCCTGCTTCCTTGCCAACGTCGCCGCGAACATCGCGGGCGGCGATCCGCTGACCGCGGCGGCCGCGCTCGCGCTTGCCAACGCGGTCGAGGTGATGGTCGCCGTGGCCGCCATGCGGATGACCTTTGGCCGCAATCCGGAGGTGGCGGACCTCCGCACGCTGGGCGGCTTCCTTGCCGTCTTCATCCTTGCGCCGGTCATCTCCGGCATCATCGCGGCGGCGGCCCTCGCCGCGCACGGTCGCCTGACCCCCGGCACCTATGCTTCCTGGGTGATCTCGGACGGGCTGAGCCTCGTCATGCTGACCCCGCTCATCCTGGTGGCGGTGGACGCCTGGCGCATGCGCCGCCGCCCGACCCGCGCGCAGCTGCTCGACTGGGTGCTGCTGACCGCGCTGGCGCTGGTCGGATCGACCATGATCTTCGCGCAGGAGCGCTTCTCGCTCCTGTTCCTCACCTGCCCGGTCGTGATCGTCGCGGCGTTCCGCGGCGGCATCGCCGGCACGGCGGCGGCCACCGCGATTGTGGCGGTGGTCGCGTCCACGGCCACCATGCTCGGCCACGGCCCGATCATGCTGGTGGAAGGCGACGTGTCGGCCAAGATCATGGTCTTCCAGATGTTCCTGGCCACCGCCTTCGCGATGGGTCTGCCGGTCGCCGCTGCGCTCGCCGGGCGGGAGGCGCTGCGCCGCCAGCTGTGGGACGCGCAGACCTTCACCACCACCATGCTCGACAATGTGCAGGAGATCATCTTCCGCACCGACGCCGCCGGCCGCTGGATCTTCCTCAACCCCGCCTGGGAGACGCTGACCGGCTATGCCATCGAGGAAAGCCTGGGCTGGTCCACCACCCGGCTCCTCCACCCGGACGATCGGCAAGTCGCGCTCGAGACCTATCCGATGATCACGAGCGGCGAGGTGGCGGAAACGACGCTGCGCCAGCGCTTCTACCGCGCGGACGGGGAATGCCGCCACATCGAGGTGCGGGTCCGCCGTCTGGTCGACGCAACCGGCACCTTCATCGGCACCACCGGCAACATCCGCGACGTGAGCGAAGCCGTGCAGCGCGAGGCGGCGCTCGCCGACAGCGAGGCGCGCTTCCGCTGCATGGCGGAAGCCGCGCCCGTCGGCATCTTCCGCGCCGATGCCGACGGACAGATCACCTATCTGAACCGCCTGTGGAGCGAGAAGACCGGGATGCCGCTCGAGGAGTCGCTGGGCAGCGGCTGGCGCCGGGCGCTCGTTGACCCGACCATCTTCGACGGCGACCCAACCTTTGCCGGGTTCAAGACGCCCGGCGACGTGCGGCGCCGCACGCTGAAGCTGCGCGGCGCGGGTGGGCAGGACCTGTGGATGGAAACGGTCAACGCGGCCGAGTTCGACGAGGCGGGGACGCTGACCGGCTTTGTCGGCGTGCTCGTCGACGTGACCGACCAGCGCGCCGCGCTCGACGCCTTGTCGGAAAGTGAGCGGCGCTTCCAGACGCTCGCCAACCTCGCGCCCGCCGGCATCTTCCGCACGGACGTCCTTGGCAACTGCGCCTATGTCAACGACGCCTGGATGCGGATCACCGGCTTCGACGACGACAGCTGGAAGGGCGATGGCTGGGCCGTCGCCGTGCATCCGGACGACCGCCAGCGCATCTACGACGCCTGGGCGAACGCGGTGGCCACGCGCAGCGCCTATCGCGAGGAATGGCGCTGGCAGCGCAGCGACGGGTCCGTCGCCTGGGTGGACGGCGTCGGCCGGCCGGAGGTCGACGAGAGCGGCACGATTGCGGGCTTCGTCGGCGTGATCATGGACATCACCGAACGGCGCATGGCGGAGGCCAAGCTGGCGGAGCGTGACGCGCAGCTGGAACTGCTCGCCACCAACGCCACGGACGCCGTGTTCCGCATCGGGCTGGATGGCCGCTGCCTTTATGCATCGCCGTCGGTCCGCCGCGTGACCGGCTTCAATCCCGAGGAGATCGTCGGCCGGCAGATGCTCGCCCGGTTCCACCCGGAGGACTGCGCAAACGCCACCGACACCTTCCTCAGCCTGGCGAGCGGCGCGGTCTCCAACCGCATCGTCGCCTACCGGTCGGAGGTCGCGGGCGATCCCGGGCGCTACCAGTGGCTGGAGGCGAACTGCGGGCTGGTGCGCGATGCGGATGGCCGCCCGGCCGAAATCATCGCCTCGATCCGCGACGTCACGCACAAGAAGGCGCTGGAGGAAGACCTGCGCCAGGCCCGCGCGACGGCCGAGAACGCGGCAACCGCCAAGGCCGCGTTCCTCGCCAACATGAGCCACGAGATCCGCACCCCCATGAACGGTGTGCTCGGCTTCACCGAACTGCTGGCGAGCAGCGACCTCAACGAGGAACAGCGCCATCAGGTGCAGCTGATCACCGAATCCGGGCGCGCGATGATGCGCTTGCTGAACGACATCCTCGACATCTCGAAGATCGAGTCGGGGCAGATGCAGGTGGCGAACGAACCCATCGACCTGCGCCACAAGCTGCGCAGCTGCGCGCGCCTGATGGAGCCGGTGGCGGTGTCCAAGGGCATCCACCTGGCGATCGACGTCGATCCGCGCCTGCCGGCGACCATCCTGGGCGATCCGCTGCGCATTCGCCAGGTGCTGCTCAACCTCATCGGCAACGCCATCAAGTTCACCGAACATGGCAGCGTGACGGTGAAGGTCACCGCCGCCCCCGGCGACGGCACGGTGTCGATCGCCGTGATCGACACGGGCGTCGGCATCCCCGCCGACCGCCTGTCGACGATCTTCAATCAGTTCGCGCAGGCCGACACCTCCATCGCGCGGCGCTTCGGCGGCACCGGCCTCGGCCTGTCGATCAGCAGCGAGCTTGCGCGCCTGATGGGCGGATCGATCAGCGTGACGAGCGAGCTCGGCCGCGGATCGACCTTCGTTGTCCGCTTGCCGCTGGTCGTCACCGCGGGCAGCCCGGTCAACGACGCCGGCGCGGCGCCGGTGGAGGAGCCGGCACCGCCCGCGGCAAAGCGCGCGCGTGTCCTGATCGCGGAAGATCACGACATCAACCAGATGCTCATGCTGTCGCTGGCGGGCTCGGCCGGCTTCGACGCGGCGATCGCGTGCGACGGGGCCGAAGCCGTGATGATGGTGCAGGAAGCGCAGAACGAAGGCGCGCCCTATGACCTCGTCTTCATGGACATGCAGATGCCGGTGGTGGACGGGCTGGAGGCGACCCGCCGGCTCCGCGGCCTCGGCTTCTCGGCCGATCAGCTGCCGATCGTGGCGCTGACCGCCAACGCCTATCAGGATGACGTCACCGCCTGTCGAAAGGCCGGCATGCAGGCCCATCTCAGCAAGCCCGTGCGCGTGCGCGAGGTGAAGGACGTGATCGCCCGTTACGTGACGCGGCTGGCCCCCGCCGCGGCCGACGTCGCCGATCGCCCGGCCCCCGCCCGGTCCACCGGGGATCTTTATGGCGACCGGCGGGACGCAACGCTGGCGGCGGTTGCGGCCGCCGTGCGCGCCGGCCGGCTCGACGGGCACGACCTGACCCAGATCATGGACCTGCTGCACAAGCTTGCGGGCACCGCGGGCTTCTTCGGCGAAGGTGCGCTGGGAACGGCCGCGGGAGAGCTTGAGGAGCGGCTGATCCATGCCGCGCCCGACGCCGCCTTCGATGTTCTGGCAGACGGGTGGGAGAGACTGTCCAGGGCGGCCTGATCCCCGCCCGCCCCTCCGGCTTGCCATGCAGCCGATCGTCGGGTGAAGCGTTCCGCCGATTTGGCGAACTTAGGGACAGCGCGTGGGCAGGATCATTTTGGTTGATGACGACGAGATCGTCGCCGGTCTCGTCCAGGACGCCTTCTTCGCCGCCGGCCACGCGATCGGATGGTTGAGCGATGGGCAGGCGGCGCTCCAGGTCATCAAGCGGCGCCCGCCCGACCTCCTCATCCTCGACTGCAACATGCCGGGCCTGTCGGGCATCCAGCTGCTTCGCGTCATTCGGGAAACGCCCGGGCTCCACGAACTGCCCGTGCTGATGCTGACCGCGCGGCAGAGCGAGAATGATGAACGCATCATCCGTTATGAAGGCGCTAACGACTACATGTCCAAACCGTTCGACGCGACGCGGCTGGTGGGCCGCGCCGAATCGTTGATGAGCGGAGTGACACCGTGGAACTGAACCCTGCCGGCGGATCCCCTCGCAAGAAGATCATGATCGTCGACGACGATCCCGCGATCTGCGACGTCGCGGCGCGGATGCTGTCGGAGGCCGGTTACGGCGTCGTCACGGTCGACAATGGCGACGATGTCATGGAGGCCGCCTGGGACGAGGGGCCGGACCTCGTTCTCCTCGACTGCAGCCTGCCGGGAAAGCCCGGGCTGGCGCTGCTCGGCGAATTGCGGGCGTCGGCGCGGTTCGAGGCGACGCCGATCGTGATGGTCACCGCCAGGCGCAGCCTGTGGTCGGAAAAGTCGGCGCGCGACCAGGGCGCCAACGGCTATATCCGCAAGCCGTTCGAGCGGACCGAGCTGCTGATCGCCGTCGCCAAGCTGACGCGCGACCTGCCGCAGGCGGCCTAGGGCGGGCGCCGGCCACGCCGTAGCGGCCAAAGTTTTTCTTGCCGCCTCCCCTCTCGCGGCCGGGGGAGACTGGCGGGGATGCCTCTGCTAGTCGTGCGTCCATGCCGTTGAATGCCGTTGCTTCCGCCCGCGAGATCCTGACGCGCCTGCACGACGTGATGGCGTCGCGCGCGGGCGCGCAGAAGAAGCTCGACCAGGTCGTCGGCATCATCGGCGAGGCGCTCGATAGCGAGGTCTGCTCCATCTACCTGCTGCGCGATGGCGCGCTGGAACTGTTCGCCACGCGCGGGCTGAAGCAGGAGGCGGTGCACGTCACCAAGCTTGCGCCGGGCGAAGGGCTTGTCGGCACGATCGCCGCCGACGTGGCGACGCTCAACCTGGCCGAGGCGGCGACCCACCCCGATTTCGCCTATCGGCCCGAAACCGGCGAGGAGCTGTTCCACAGCTTTGCCGGCGTGCCGATCGTCCGTCGCGAACGGTCGGTGGGCGTGCTCTGCGTCCAGCATGCCGATCCCCGCCGCTACGAGGAGCTGGAGATCGAGACGCTCCAGACCGTCGCCATGGTGCTGGCCGAACTGATCGCGGGGGCCGGCCTGGTTGACGAAACGAGCGCCGGGCCCGGCACCAGCCGCGGCACCGCGCCCGTGCGGCTCGTCGGGCAGAAGCTGGTGGAGGGCATGGCCGCCGGTCACGCCGTCTTCCACCAGCCGCGCGTCACCATCGAGCACACGGTCGCCGAGGACACGGAGGCGGAGCGCCACCGCGTCTATTCCGCGTTCGACAAGATGCGCGAGCAGATCGACCGCATGGCCGCGCAGGCCGAATTCGGTGTCGGCGGCGAACATGAGGAGGTCCTCCAGACCTACAAGATGTTCGCCTATGACGAAGGCTGGAGCCGGCGCATCAACGAGGCGATCGACAGCGGCCTCACCGCCGAGGCGGCGATCGAGCGCGTGCAGCAGCGCACCCGCATGCGGATGCGCCAGATCGACGATCCGCTGCTTGCCGACCGGATGCACGATCTGGAGGACCTGGCGAACCGCCTGCTGCGGATCGTGTCGGGGCAGATCGGCACGGCCGCGCAGCACGGCCTGCGCCAGGACACGATCCTGATCGCGCGCAACCTGGGGCCTGCCGAACTCCTCGAATATGACCGCCGCCGGCTGAAGGGCGTTCTGCTGGAGGAAGGCTCGCTCACCGCGCATGTCACCATTGTGGCGCGCGCCATGGGGGTGCCCGTGCTCGGCCGCGTGCGCGACGTCCGCCGCCAGGTCGGCGAGGGCGACCTGATCCTGCTGGACGGCAGCACCGGTGCCGCCTTCGTCCGGCCCACGGTCGCGATCGAGGAAGCGTTCGACGCCCAGCTCGCCGCCGGGCAGAAGCGGCGCGCCGCCTTCCAGGCGCAGCGCGGCGCCGCGCCCGTGACGCGCGACGGCACCCGCATCGCGCTGATGGTGAACGCGGGTTTGCGCGACGACGTGTCCGCGCTCGACGTGACCGGCGCCGACGGCATCGGCCTGTTCCGCACCGAGTTCCAGTTCCTCGTCTCCGCCACCCTGCCCCAGCGCGAGCGCCAGCAGCGCCTGTACCGCGAGGTGCTGGACGCCGCCGGCGACCGGCCCGTCATCTTCCGCACCGTGGACATCGGGGGCGACAAGGCGCTCCCCTACATGCGTGACGAGCAGATGGAGGACGAGAACCCGGCGATGGGCTGGCGCGCGATCCGCCTCGCGCTGGAGCGGGACGGCCTGATGAAGGCACAGGCCCGCGCGCTCCTGGGCGCGGCGGCCGGGCGGACGCTCTCCGTCATGTTCCCGATGATCTCCGAGCCGTGGGAGTTCGATCAGGCCAAGGCGCTGTTCGAGGCGCAGCGCGCCTGGATCGAGGCGCGGGGCAAGCCGCTCCCGCGGGAGGTGCGCTACGGCACCATGCTGGAGGTGCCGGCCTTGGCCGAGTGCCTGGACACGCTGCTGCCGCGCGTCGACTTCCTGTCGATCGGCACCAACGATCTCACCCAGTTCCTGTTCGCCGCGGACCGCGCCAACCCGAAGCTTGCGGAGCGCTACGACTGGCTGAGCCCGGCCATTCTCCGCTTCATCCGCCGGGTGGTGGTCGCCTGCGACGCGGCGGACGTGCCGGTGGCGGTGTGCGGAGAGATGGGCGGCCGGACGATCGAGGCGATGGCGCTCCTGGCGATCGGCATCGAACGGCTGTCGATCACCCCGGCGGCGGTGGGACCGGTCAAGGCGATGGTGCGCTCGCTGGATCTGGGGGCGGCCCGCGCGATGATGGGGCCGCTTCTGGATGCGCCGCCCGGTGCGATGCGCCAGGCGCTGACCGCCTGGGCGCAGGACAACGGCGTCGAGCTGTCCTGATGTTGACGAACCGCCGCACGCCTTGCGACATGGGCGCGGCGGCAACGGGCGGGGTGAGGGCATGAGCGACGAGTTGAACGCAGTTGACGCAGGCGGTGGCGCCACCGCCGGCGAGCGGCTGCGCCAGGGCCGGCTCGCCGCCGGGCTCGAGCTTTCCGACGTCGCCACCCGCACGCGCATCCCGCTCCGCCACCTGGAGGCGCTGGAAAGCGACGACTACGGCGCGCTCCCCTCGCCCACCTATTCGACCGGCTTTGCCAAGGCCTATGCCCGCGCGGTCGGCGTGGACGAAGTGGCGATCGCCGCCGACGTGCGCCGCGCCATCTCGCTCGGCGGGCGGGAACGGCATGAATATGTCGCGTTCGAACCCGCCGATCCCGCGCGCACCCCGCCGCGCCTGCTTGCCTGGACGGCCGCGATCATCGCCGTGCTGCTGCTGGTCGGCTATGGCGTGTGGCGCAACCTGAGCCTGCCGACCGACGCGCCGCCCGCGGCCGAGGTCGCCGCCGCCGATCCCGCGGCCGACGTCGCGCCGGCGCCGGCACCCGCGCCGCAGCCCCAGCCACCCGCCGGCGGGCAGGTGGTGCTGACCGCCAACGACAGCGTCTGGCTGCGCGTGTCGGACGCCGCCGGCGGCCGCCTGTTCGAGCGGGAGCTGTCCGCCGGGGAGCGGTACGAGGTGCCCGCCGATGCCAATGGACCCCGCATCCTGACGGGGCGCCCGCAGGCCCTGACCGTCACCGTCGGCGGGCGGGAGGTCGCGCCGCTCGGCCCTGCCGACCGCACCGTCAGCAACCTGCCGATCGACGCCGCATCGCTCACCGCGCGGGCCACGGCGGCGCCGGGCAGCTGACCCGCTTCAGCGGGGAGACAGGCTCCGGCCGCCATGCTACCCGCCGCCACCAACACGACGGAGCCCCGATGATCCGCCCCCTGCTCGCCCCCGCCCTTCTCGCCAGCGCCCTTCTGACCGGCGCGGCACCCGCCGCCGCGCAAAGCGACGTTGATGCGCGTGTCGCCCGGCTGGAGCGGGAGCTTCGCGCCGTCCAGCGCCAGGTCTTCCCCAACGCCGGCCGCGGCGACGCGCCGCAGGTGCTCCAGCCCGAAATCGTGCCGCAGGCGCCCGGCACAACCGCGCCCGGCAACCAGGCCAACACTGCGCTCGCCAACCTCACCAGCCGCGTTGCCGCGCTTGAAGCGCAGCTGGCCGAGCTGACGGGCCAGGGCGAGCAGGCGCAGTACCGCCTCCGCCAGCTCGAACAGCGCGTCGAACAGATGGCGCAGGACCTTGCCCGCCGGCCGGAGCCCGCCCCCGTCACCCCGCCCGTGCTCGGCACGCCCGCGCCCGCCGCCGGTGGCGGCGCGCGTCCCGCCGCTCCGGCCGCCGCGGCCGATCCGGCGCGGGCCGAGCGCGTTGCCGCGGTTCAGCGCCCCAGCACCGGCGATGCCGCGGAGGACGGCTATGTCTACGGCTTCCGCCTGTGGCAGGCGCAGCTGTATCCCGAAGCGCAGGCCGCGCTGAAGGCGGTCGCCGACGCAAACCCCAATCATCGCCGCTACAGCTGGGCGCAGAACCTCCTCGGCCGCGCCTATCTGGACGACGGCAAGCCCGCGCTCGCCGCCATCGCCTTTCTCGACAATTACGAGAAAAAGCGCGACGGCGAACGCGCCGCCGACAGCCTCTATTATCTGGGCATGAGCCTGATCGCGCAGAACAAGCGCGCCGATGCGTGCCGCGTTTTTGGTGAGTTCACCGACGTCTACGGCACCACCGCCCGCCCCGAGCTGATCGCCCAGGTCGCCGCCGGCCGGACGGAGGCCCGGTGCCGAAGCTGATCCACGCGGCCGCCGGCGCGACGGACGGCCGGCTGGCGAAGCGCTGATCGCCGATGCCGGATCACGCGGCCGGCTTTGACCTTCGCACGGTGGCACGGTTCGCCGCCGATGCCGACCGTCACCGGATCGTCGCGGATCGGCTGCTGGTCGCGGTGTCCGGCGGCGCCGACAGCCTCGCCATGCTGCTCCTGGCGCGTGCGGCGCTGGGCGATGCGGTCGCCGCCGCCACCGTCGATCACGGCCTCAACCCGGATGGCGCGCGCTGGGCGGCCGATGTCGCGGCGCTGTGCGCGCGGCTCGGCATCGCGCACGACGTGCTGACGCTCGACGTCGAGATCGATGGGGAGGGGCTGCAGGCCGCGGCCCGCCGCGCGCGCTACGATGCGCTGGCGGCCGCCGCCGTCCGACGCGGGCGCGACACCGTGATCACCGCCCACCACGCCAACGATCAGGCGGAAACGCTGCTGATGCGGCTGCTGCGCGGCAGCGGGCTGGCCGGCCTGTCCGCGATCCGGGCGGAGCGCGCGCTGGACGTTGGCGTGCGGCTGGTGCGCCCACTGCTTGGCTGGCGGCGTGCCGATCTGCAGTCGGTGGTGGCCTCCGCCGGGCTGGAGGCGATCGTCGACCCTGCCAACGCCGATCCCCGCTTCGACCGCACCCGCGCCCGCGCGCTCATCGGCACCAGCGATCCACGGCCTTTTGCGCGCGCGGCCGATCATCTTGGCCAGGCCGAAGCCGCGCTCGCCTGGGCCGCGACGGAAGCGGCGATCACGGCCTTGGCGCGTGATGGCTCCGGCTGGTGGCTCGATCCGGTCGGCCTCCCTGCGGAGATCGTCCGGCGCCTTGTCCTTTCAATCTTTTCGGAAGCGGGCCACCATCCCGACGGGCCGGGGCTCGACCGGTTGCTGCAGCGGCTCCGCGCCGACCAGTCCGGAACGCTCGGCCCGCTCCTCGCCCGCCCCGGCGCGCGCTGGCGGTTCGAGAAGGCGCCTGCCCGCCGCGTGCGATCGACGGACGACCCGGACCCGGTGGCAAGCGCCATTGTCCATTAAGGGTCCTGTGCCTATCTTCGGCCTGAACCCCAAGGAACGACGATGACCCCCAAGAAGGATCCCGAGACCAACCCCTGGATGAAGACCGCGCTGGTCTGGTTCGGCATCTTCGCCGCCATCATCCTGTTCGTTTCGGTGTTCGACGGCAGCAAACAGCGGGTGACGGGCGACAGCATCGCCTATTCCGACTTCCTGTCCCGCGTCGACAACGGCCAGGTGCGCGATGTCGCCATCGGCGACGATGTGGTCAGCGGCACGCTGACGGACGACACCGCGTTCCGCACGGCCGCGCCCAACGATCCGCGGCTGATCGACCGCCTGACGGAAAAGAACGTGAAGTTCTCGGCGCGTCCGCGTGACGAGCCGAGCTTCTGGATGATCCTGCTCTACCAGTCGCTGCCGTTCCTTCTGCTGGTCGGCCTCGCCTTCTTCGTGCTTCGCCAGATGCAGAAGAACTCGGGCTCGGGCGCGATGGGCTTCGGCAAGTCCAAGGCAAAGATGCTGACCGAGAAGCACGGTCGCGTCACCTTCGACGACGTCGCCGGCATCGACGAATCGCGTGAGGAGCTGCAGGAGATCGTCGATTTCCTGAAGGATCCGTCCAAGTTCGCGCGCCTCGGCGGCAAGATCCCGAAGGGCGCGCTGCTCGTCGGCAGCCCCGGCACCGGCAAGACGCTGCTCGCCCGCGCCGTCGCGGGTGAGGCGGGCGTGCCGTTCTTCACCATTTCCGGCTCCGACTTTGTTGAGATGTTCGTGGGCGTCGGCGCCAGCCGTGTGCGCGACATGTTCGAGCAGGCGAAGAAGAACGCGCCGTGCATCGTCTTCATCGACGAGATCGACGCGGTCGGCCGTCATCGCGGCGCGGGCCTCGGCAACGGCAATGACGAGCGCGAGCAGACGCTCAACCAGTTGCTGGTCGAGATGGACGGCTTCGAGGCGAACGAGGGCATCATCATCATCGCGGCGACCAACCGCCCCGACGTGCTCGATCCCGCGCTGCTGCGTCCCGGCCGTTTCGACCGCCAGGTCGTCGTCCCGCGCCCCGACATCGAGGGTCGCGAGAAGATCCTCGCCGTCCACTCGAAGAAGCTTCCGCTGGCGCCCGACGTCGACATCCGCACCGTTGCGCGCGGCACGCCGGGCTTCTCCGGCGCGGACCTCGCCAATCTCTGCAACGAGGCGGCGCTGATGGCGGCGCGCAAGGGCAAGCGCCTGGTCGCGATGCGCGAGTTCGAGGAAGCCAAGGACAAGGTCATGATGGGCGCCGAAAGGAAGTCCATGGTCATGACCGAGGACGAGAAGAAGGCGACCGCCTATCACGAGGCCGGCCATGCGCTCGTCTCCCTGCACGTGCCGGGCTGCGACCCGCTCCACAAGGTGACGATCATCCCGCGCGGTCGTGCGCTGGGCGTGACGTGGAACCTGCCGGAGCGGGACCGCTACTCGATGTCGATGAAGCAGATGAAGGCGCGGCTCGCGCTCTGCTTCGGCGGCCGCATCGCGGAGCAGCTGATCTATGGCAAGGACAGCCTCAACACCGGCGCGTCCAACGACATCCAGCAGGCGACCGACATGGCCCGCTCGATGGTGATGGAATATGGGATGAGCGAGAAGCTCGGCTGGCTCCGCTACCGCGACAACCAGGACGAGGTGTTCCTGGGTCATTCGGTGGCGCGCTCGCAGACCACGTCGGAGGCGACCGCGCAGCTGATCGACTCGGAGGTGCGTGCCCTCATCGAGGAAGCGGAGGCGACCGCCCGCGGCGTCCTCACCGACAACCTGCATGAGCTGCACCGGCTGGCCGAGGCGCTCCTGGAGTATGAGACGCTGACCGGCGACGAATCCAAGCGCGCGATCGCGGGCGAGGACATCGGCCGCAGCGATGGCGACAAGCACCGCCCGGCACCGATGTCGAGCGGCGGCAGCTCCATTCCGAAGACCCGGCGGCCCAAGGGCCCCTTTGGCGATCCGGCTCCGGCCGGCGCCTGACACGATCCATTCGAAGGGCCCGGGCGCGACACGCATCCGGGCCCTTTTTCGTTCAACCGTCCGTTCGCGCCCGGCGCCCGATCGATCAGCGGTGCCCCGCGCTTGGAAGGAGCCACTCCATGACCGATTATGTCCCGCCCGAGGTCTGGACCTGGGATGCCGAGAACGGCGGCCGCTTTGCCAAGATCAACCGTCCGGTCGCCGGCGCCACGCACGACAAGGCGCTGCCGGTCGGCCGCCATCCCTTTCAGCTTTACTCGCTGGGCAGCCCCAACGGCGTGAAGGTGACGATCCTCTTGGAAGAGCTGCTCGCCGCCGGACATGCGGGGGCGGAGTATGACGCCTGGCTGATCGACATCTCCGAAGGCGAACAGTTCGGCAGCGGCTTTGTCGACATCAATCCGAACTCGAAGATCCCGGCGCTTGTCGACCGCAGCGGCGCCGAGCCCCTCCGCGTGTTCGAATCGGGCGCGATCCTCGTCCATCTGGCCGAACGGTTCGGCGCCTTCCTGCCCGCCGCGGGGCCGGCACGGACGGAATGCCTGTCCTGGCTGTTCTGGCAGATGGGAAGCGCACCCTTCCTCGGCGGCGGCTTCGGCCACTTCTACGCCTATGCGCCCGTGAAGATCGAATATGCCATCAACCGCTACGCGATGGAGGCCAAGCGCCAGCTCGACGTGCTCAACCGCCGGTTGGCGGACAGCGCCCATGTCGCGGGCGACGACTACACGATCGCCGACATGGCGATCTGGCCCTGGTATGGTCAGGTGGTGCTCGGCGACCTCTACGACGCCGCCACCTTCCTGTCGGTCTCCGACTATCCCCATCTGCTGCGCTGGGCGGAGCGGATCGCCGAACGCCCCGCGGTTCAGCGCGGCCGCCGCGTAAACCGCACCTTCGGCGACCCGACGATGCAGCTGCGCGAACGCCACCACGCCGCCGACTTCGACCAGACGGCCTGACCGTCTAGCCCAGCGCGCCCATCGCCAGCAGCAGCAGGAAGAAGATCACCATCGCCACCACGGCGAAGGTCGCCAGCGCGATCGTGCGCATGAAGGCATTGAACCGCCGGAGGCCGTATGTGCCGCGCAGCTGGCGGTACATGTGCACCGGCGGCAGCAGCAGCGCGATCGACCATGCGACCTCCGACGACAGGCCGACCGCCCAGGCGATTGTCAGCACCACGCCCATCAGCGTCATGAAGCCGAGCGAGTAGGTCACGAACACGGCATGATCGTAGACGTGGAAGCGCCGCCGCCAGGCGAACATCAGCCACACGAACGGCACGGAGATGGGGATCAGCGCCCAGCTGAACTTATAGGCGTTGGTCTGCATCTTGTAGAGCGCGAGGTTGGGGTTCGCGCGGAACTTGGCGATGCCCTTGTCCAGCCGCTTCCAGCCCGTCTCGGTCGGCGGCGCCTGCCCGAACGGATCGGCATTGGTCGTCCCGGTGCCCAGGATCTCGTTCATGATGATGCGGGTGCGGCGGTTCTCCTCCTCCACCGACGCGATCCGCCGGTCGATGGCGGCGGTGGAGGCGCCGCGTTCCGCCAGCGCCGCCTTTTCCACGGTCATCAGCCGGATGCTCTCGTCGTTCGCCGCGATCGACCGCGTCATCTCCGTGCGCGTTTCCGCCTGCGCCTCGGCCGACAGCGTGGGCGTGTGCAGGCTGCCGCCCAGCGCCTGGATCACCGCGAACATGGTGAAGATGCCGAACAGGAACAGCGCCATCGGCGACACGAAGCGCGCCCGCTCCCCGTCGATGTAGCGGCGCGTCAACTCGCCCGGCCGCCAGGCGAGCAGCGGCAGCGTGCGAAACGTCTTGCCCTCGAAATGGAGGACGCCGTGCGCGATGTCGTGCCAGATCGCGCCGACCGATCGGTGCAGGTGCGCGTGCTGGCCACAACTGTGGCAATAATCGCCCTGCAGCGCGGTGCCGCAGTTGAGGCAATCGGCCGGATGGGCATGCGTCGCATCATACGCCTCGCCCGCCCGCGGCTCCACCGCGCGCGCGCCGAGCGCACCCGTCATCACGTCGCCGATTGCGGCCGCTTCCCCCACCATGGCGCGATCCTAACGCAGGCTTTTGCCCGCGCGAAGGGGCTTTGGCGCGCCCGCCGACCCGCTATAGCCGGGGCATGACACGCACCGGGCTGCTCGGCGGCTCCTTCAATCCCGCGCATCGCGGCCACCGCCGCATCAGCATGGCATGCGTGCGCGCCGCGGCGCTGGATGAACTGTGGTGGCTGGTGTCGCCGGGCAATCCGCTGAAGGCGGACCGGCCGGACATGGCGCCGCTCGCCGCCCGCCTCGCCTCCGCCCGGCGGATGGCGCGCGGCACCCCGATCCGTCCGACCGCGATCGAGGCGGAGCTGGGCACCGTTTACACCGCCGACACGCTGCGGCGGCTCACCCGGCGCTACCCGCGGCGGCAGTTCCTGTGGATCATGGGCGCCGACAATCTCGCCGAGTTCCACCGCTGGCGCGACTGGCGGCGGATCGCGCGCACGGTCGTGATTGCGGTGGTGGCCCGTCCCGGCTATGATGGAGATGCCCGCGCGGCACCCGCGATGGGCTGGCTGAGGCGCTATGTCCGGCCCCGTGGCCGGGCGAGCGACTGGACGACGTGGAGCCTGCCGGCGATCATGTTTCTGGCTTTCCGCCCGGACCGCACCTCCTCCACCCGCCTGCGCGCGGCCAGGCCCCACTGGCACAGACCGCCCGCTCCCGCTATTGTGCGACCCTAGCATCCAAGGACCCCTGCTTGCCCGCACCCTCCGCTGTCACCCGTCCCGCCCCTGCCAACGACGCCGACGACGCGGCTGCGCTGCACCGGCTGATCCTGTCCTCGCTGGACGACGACCAGGCGGTGGACACCGTCTCGATCCCGCTGGAAGGCAAGAGCAGCATCGCCGACCACATGGTGATCGCCAGCGGCCGGTCGACGCGGCAGGTCGCCTCCATGGCCAACAAGCTGGCCGAGCGCATCAAGGCGGAGCTTGGCCGCACCACCCGGATCGAAGGCCTGCCGACGGCGGACTGGGTGCTGATCGACGCCGGCGACGTCATCGTCCACCTGTTCCGGCCGGAGGTGCGCTCCTTCTACAATCTGGAACGCATGTGGGCGTTCGGCGAAGCGCCGGAGCCCGCGCCGCCGCCCGGCCCCGCCCCGCACTGAGGTGCTGCTCCACATCGTCGCGCGCGGACGCATCGGCCGCGGCGCGGAGGCGGAGCTCGTCGACCGGTATCTGAAGCGCGTGTCGTGGCCGGTGAAGGTCACCGAACTGTCGGACAGCGCGGCGACGCCGCCCCCGGCTCCGGGCGCGGTCACCGTGCTGCTGGATGAAACCGGCGAACAGGCGTCCTCGCGGCAGATCGCCGCCCGGCTGGAACGCTGGCGCGACGACGGCCGGCGGGAAACGCGCTTCCTGCTGGGTGCCGCCGACGGGCATGGCGCGGCCACGCGTGCCGACGCGGACTGGAGCATCGCCTTTGGCCGAGCGACATGGCCGCATCTGCTCGCCCGCGCCATGCTGGCCGAACAGCTGTGGCGCGCGACCAGCATCCTCGCCGGCCATCCCTATCATCGGGAGGGGTGATCTGCGCGCGCTTGCCGCCCTGTCGCTCCTCCTGCTGATCGGCGCCGCCGCCGACCGGCGCGACCAGGCGGCGGACGCGGCCCGGCACGAGGCGGCGCGCAGCCGGTCCCAAGCTGCCGAGGCCGTCGCCGCCCGCTCCCGTGCCGCGGCCGCGCGGGCCGAGCGCGTCAGGCTCGCCGCCACCGTCCAGGATGCCGAGCGCGCGGTCGCGGCGGCGGACCGCGATGCCGCCGCCGCCCGCGAGCGTGCGGCGCAACTGGGCGCCCGGCTCGCCCGCGACCGCGCGCCGGTCGCGGCGCTGGTCGGCGGGATCCAGTCGGCCGCGCGCCGGCCGGCAATGCTGGCGGTGCTGCAGCCCGGATCGATCGCGGACCAGGTCCACCTGCGCGCGGTGCTGGCCACGGTGGTCCCGGCGGTGGAGGCGCGTACCGCCGTGCTCCGCAACCATGTGGCCGGTGCGCGCCGCGCGCGGGCGGAGGCCGACCGCGCAGCCGGATCCGCCACCGCCGCACACGCCGCGCTTCGCACCGCCATCGCAGCGCTGTCGGCCGCGGAACGGCGCGCCGTCGGCGACGCGCGCGTGGCGGACACGGCCGCCGCCCGCGCCGCCGAACGCGCCCTGGGACTTGGCGAGCGTGCCCGCACGCTCGGCATCTCGGCCGATCGGGAGGCACAGGGCACGGCCACGCTTGCGGCGCTCGCCGCTCTGCCCCCGCCCGCGCCGCCGCCGGGCGCGCCGCCCCGCCGCCTGCCGCCGGCCGATGCTTACCGCCAGCCCGTCATCGGCACGCTGGTCGCGGGCTTCGGGGAGTGGCTTGCCGGCGGCGCGGAAAACGGCCTTGCCTTCCGCGTTCGCCCCGGCGCGCTCGTGGTCGCGCCCGCGGCCGGCATCGTCCGCTATGCCGCACCCTTTCGCAGCTATGGCGGCGTCGTTGTCATCGACCATGGCGGCGGCTGGACCAGCACCCTGACGGGCCTGGCGCGGATCGGGCGCCGCGCCGGTGATCCGGTCGCCGCCGGCATGGCCCTGGGCGGTGCCATCGGCGATGATCGTCCGCTCCGGCTGGAGCTGCGGCGGGGTGGCCGCCCGGTGCCGCCGGCGCCGCTGGTCAGCCGGGGTTAACGCTGGCTCCTGCTTCTTCCACGCCCGCGCAAAAGCCTGTATCCGTTCAGGGAAAGCGCCGGCCCCTTGCCGCCCGCCTCGAGGATCCCGATGACCAAGCGTCCCGTTCGCGCTCCCCTCCTGACCGCTGCCCTGCTGCTTGGCGGCATCGCCCTTGTTCCCGCCACCACCGCCGGCCTCGCCGCCGTGGACAGCGCGACCTATCGCGAGCTCGACCAGTTCATGAACGTGTTCGAGCGGGTCCGCTCCGAATATGTCGACCAGGTCGATGACGAGACGCTGATCCGCGGCGCGATCGACGGCATGCTGTCGTCGCTGGACCCGCACAGCGGCTTCCTCGACGCGTCCGACTTCGACAACCTCACCGCGCAGACCGACGGCAATTATGGTGGCCTCGGCCTCACAGTCCAGATGGAGGACGGCGCGGTCAAGATCGTGACGCCGACGGAGGACACGCCGGCCTTCCGCGCCGGGCTGAAGGCGGGCGACTACATCACCCACCTGAACGGGGAACTCGTGTTCGGCGGCACGCTGGACGAGGCCGTGCGCCAGATGCGCGGCGACCCCGGCACCACCGTGCGCCTCACCATCGTCCGCCCGGGCCGTGATGAGCCGTTCGACGTCACCCTGACGCGCGAGGTCATCCAGCTGCGTCCGGTGAAGTGGGAAGTGCGCGACAATGTCGGCCTGATCAACATCAACGCCTTCTCCAACGACACGGGAGAGGCCGTGGTCGCCGCGGTGGAGGCCATCGACCGGCAGCTCGGACATCGGCCGCTCGGCTACATCGTCGACCTCCGGTCCAATCCCGGCGGACTGCTTCCGGAAGCGATCAAGGTGTCCGACGCCTTCCTGGAAGGCGGCGAGGTCGTGTCGCAGCGCGGGCGCGGGCGCGGGCGCGGCAACATCGAACGCTATTATGCCCGCTCCGGCGATGCGACCCACGGCCTGCCCATCATCGTGCTGATCGATGCCGGCTCCGCCTCCGCTGCCGAGATCGTGGCAGGCGCGCTTCAGGATCATGGCCGCGCGCTGGTGATGGGGGAACGCAGCTTCGGCAAGGGATCGGTGCAGACCGTCCTGCCCTTGTCGCAGAATTCGGCGCTCCGGCTCACCACCGCCCGCTACTATCTGCCGTCGGGCCGCTCGGTGCAGGAAGGCGGCATCGAGCCGGACATCGCCGTGCCGCAGCTGTCCGATGCTGACTACAAGACCCGCCCGCGCTTCCGCGAGGCGGATCTGCGGCGTCACCTCGTCAACGAGGCGAAGGTGGAAGACGGCGTGCTGGAGGAGGACGAGAAGGCGGATCCGCGCTTCGCCCAGACGGCCGAACAGCTCGAACGCGCCGGCATCGACGACTTCCAGCTCCATTATGCCATGCAGACGCTGCGCCGGCTCGCCGCCGCGCCTGCCGGCGGACGTCCGGCCGCGCGCCGGCGCTGACGGTGGACGCCGGCCCGGTGATCCGGCGCGCGCGCCTCCTCGCGCTGGCGGCGCCCGCGCTGTTGCTGGCGGGTGCGCTGTTGTTCCAGTTCGCCGGCGGCCTCTACCCGTGCGAGATGTGCGTGTGGCAGCGCTGGCCGCATGTCGCCGCCATTGGGCTGGCGCTGGCCGCGTTCGCCACGCGGGGCGCGCTCATGCGGGTGCTGGTCTTCTCCGCCGGGGTGGCGATCCTGGTCTCGGCGGGCGTTGCGCTGTTCCATGCCGGCGTCGAATATGGCTGGTGGGAAGGAATCACCGGCTGCGCGACCATGGGCGGCGGCGCCGGCCGGTCGGACGCGGATATCCTAGCGGACATCATGGCCGCGCCCATCATCCGCTGCGATGTCGCGCCGTGGAGCCTCTTCGGGATCTCGCTTGCCGGATACAACGCGATCCTGTCCGGTTTGTCCGGTGCGGTGGTGCTGCTGATGGTCGGCAAGGCGACAAGGAGCGTGCGATGACAAGGCTTGGATCTGTGGACTCGCGGTCGATGATCCGTGTCGACCAGGCAGGCGAGTTCGGCGCGACGCGCATCTATGCGGGTCAGCTCGCGGTGCTGGGCGATCGCCACCCGATCGCGCGCGAGATCGCGGGCATGGCCGCCGCCGAGGAACGCCACCGCAAGCATTTCGACCAGCTGATCGTGGAACGCGGCGTGCGCCCCACGCTGCTCACCCCCTTCTGGGATGTGGCCGGCTTTGCGCTCGGCGCCGTCACCGCCGCGATCGGCCCGGAGGCGGCGATGGCCTGCACCGCCGCGGTCGAGACGGAGATCGACAAGCATTATGGCGAACAGCTGCGCGAGCTTGGCGACAGCGATCCCGAGCTGTCCGCCGCGATCGCCGACTTCCAGGCCGAGGAGGCGGAGCACCGCGACCACGCCCTGGCGGCGGGGGCCGAGCGTGCGCCCGGCTATCCGCTGATGAGCGCGGTGATCCGGCTCGGCTGCCGCGCGGCGATCGCGGTCAGCAAGCGTATTTGAACCCCGCCCCGGCTGCTGCGTTGGCGTATGAAGGAAGGTAGGATCATGATGGTGAAGTCTCTCGGCCTGGCAGGCGCGGCGCTGGTCGCGGCGCTCTCGGTGCCTGCCCCCGTCGCCGCCCAGGCCGGCAACGAGCGGGTGGTGGTCGTGTTCGGCAACGATCCCTGCCCCACCAACTCCAGCGGCGACGACATCACCATCTGCGTCCGCCGCGACGAGAACGAGCGCTACCGCATCCCGCAGGAACTGCGCGAACCGATCAACAGCCCGGAAAACGAAAGCTGGGCGTCGCGCGCGCAGGCCTATGAATATGTCGGCGCCAGCGGCACCAACAGCTGCTCGCCCACCGGCGCGGGCGGCTGGACCGGCTGCTATCAGCAGATGGTCCGCCAGGCGCGTGAGGAGCGCCGCCAGGCGACCGGCAACCCCGATCCCGTTCCCTAGGACGCTGGCGGCGGCTCACCTCCGCCCTTCAGGCCATCCGCTACGTGGCCGCGCAGGCGCTGCTGGAGCAGAGCAACTGGGCAGCAATGTGGGGGAAGAGGCGCGCGACATCGCGGCCAACCTCGTCCAGCAGATCAAGGGCTCCACGACTTGCGCGATCCTGCCCCACGCGCCCACGATCATCCGGCGGCGCAGCAAGGGGCGGCGGGGTTGTCCCAAAAACCTGCTCGAGCACGAGGGTAAGAGCATGACCGCCAAGGAGCTGGCGGCTCTGTGCGGTGTCTCGGCGCCGCAGCCGGTCAAGCGCTGGCGCGCTGGTCAGAGGGAACGGCTCTGGTGGAGCGGCGATCCCCCGGAAGGCCCAAGAGGCAGGCTTAGGGTGCGGGAACGGCGATGTTGGTGAAGGCGCTCTCAACGCGCTCCACGGTGATCCGGGCTGACGACCTTCTTGACTGATGCGCGACGCCAAGCTGGAGGACCTATAATCCGCCAGCCGCGACTTGCTTACCGTGAGCCGCCAACTGGCCTTCTGATCATCTCAACACGCTGTAGCCCTCTTGGTGAGGGAAACACAAAGAAGATACGTTCGCCCTGAACTTCAACAAATCGACAAGAGGTGCGCCTCCCAGAAACCACGGCGCAGAGGTTAGCCCCATCTATGACGAAGTTAGCTTGGAAATCGACGTGAGCGTTGGCATGATATCGGCCCCCCGCTCGAAATGACTCCAGATAGTACCGTGCGATTTCAGGATTTGCTGCCGTGAAAACGTAGCCGACTACGGCTCTTCGGAGAGCCGTATCACGTAGTCTGACAGCATTCTCGTGGTTCGGTGTGGCTGCTGCTGCCGAGAGCGCGACGATACCAGACGAAACTGTTAAGATGACCGCTCTAAACAATGTTTCAGGCTCCATTCATGGCTTCATGTCGAGCATCGGACACATGGTTCTATTGTCAACTACATTACAGACTTAATCAGCTTTATACTGAATGATCTGACTACGAAGCTGGCGAGCTCTGATTGATCATCGAAGCGCTTTGAACGTGCTACTCGGTGCTCCGGCTCACCACCTTGGCTGGCTCGTGCGTGATCTGTCCCGCTTACTCCGCCGCCATCTGCCCTGCGGCCGCGACCAGCGCCTCCAGGGCAGCCATGTGGCGCCGGAAGGCGGCGCGTCCCGCGCGTGTCGCCGACGCCCATGTCCGCTGCCGGCCGTCCTGCGCGGCCTTCCTCAGCGTCACATAGCCCGCCTCTCCCAGCGCGGAGAGATGCTTGGACAGCACGGAATCGCTGACGCCGGTCGTTTCCCGCAGCAGCGCGAACTCCGCCTCGCTGACATTTGCCATCACCGCCATGATCTGCAGCCGCGCCGGCGCGTGGATGACGGGATCGATCCCGTCCCGGCTCACGCGCCCAGCTCCTCGCGGTAGACATATTCCCACAGGATGCTGCCGCCGAGTGCGACCGGCAGCGTCACCGCCGCCGCCAGCAGCGGCGCCCAAACCATGTCATGCTCGACGCGCAGATATCGTCCGGCAAATCCGATCGCCAGCACCAGCACCACGGTCGGCACGATCACCCACAAGGTGCGTCCCGCGCGGTAGCCGTTGACGAACATGCCGTCGCGCGCCCGGTCGCGCCGGATGACCAGGGCGACACCCAGGAGGACCAGCACGGCCGTGCCGATCTGCCACAGGGGCGGCAGGGCGAGGTTTGCGGCCGCCACCGCCATCAGCGCCGCCGCCGCCAGGTGCCGGCCGATCGACCAGCGCGTCCGTGTCGCCAGCCGCCGCTGCGCCCCGCGCGCACCCGCCAGCGCGTCGCGTGCCTCGTCGATCCCCGTCATCGCCGGTCCTCCTTCGCTTTCCGTTATGGAAAGCGAACTAGCCCTGACTTTCCGGATTGGCAAACGGTAACTTTCCGTCTCGGAAAGTTACTCCGCGGCCCGCCGCGAGGTGATCCAGGCGTCAACCTGGCCCTCAAGCACGTCCAGCGGCACCGCGCCCTGCTCCAGCACGGCATCATGGAACCCGCGGATGTCGAACCGCGGCCCCAGCGCCTGCTCCGCCCGCGCGCGCAGCTCCCGGATGCGGATCTCCCCCACCTTGTAGCCCAGCGCCTGTCCCGGCCAGCTGATGTAGCGGTTGACCTCCGCATCGATGTTGGCGGCGCTCAGCGCGGTGTTGTCCGCCATGAAGGCGACGGCGCGGTCCTTGTCCCAGCCAAAGGCATGGATGCCGGTGTCCACCACCAGCCGGCATGCCCGCCACATCTCGTAGGACAGCCGCCCCATCTTCTCGGCCGGCGTGGTGTAGAGGCCCATGTCCTCGCCCACCCGCTCCGCATACAGGCCCCAGCCTTCGACAAAGGCAGTGAAGCCGGCGGCGTAGCGGCGGAAGTCGGGCAGGTCGAGCTCCTGCTGCAGCGCGATCTGGTGGTGGTGCCCCGGCACCGCTTCGTGCGCGGTCAGCGCGGGCAGCTCGTAGAGCGGCCGCTGCGGCAGCTTCGACGTGTTGACATAATAGGTGCCGGCAATGCCGCTCGGCGGGCTGCCCGGCCCGTAATAGGCGGTGGTGGTGCCCTCCGCCGTCTCGGCAGGGATCGCGCGCACGCCATAGGGCAGCCGCGGCAGCCGCCCGAAGAAGCGCGGCATCAGCCCGTCGATCCGCTTCGCCTGCCAGGCCGCCGCCGCCAGCAGCTGCTCGGGCGTGGTCGCGTAGTAGCGGGCGTCGGTGCGCAGCTGCTCCACGAACGCCGCGCGCCCGGCAAAGCCCGCCTCGCGCGCGACCGTCTCCATCTGCGCGCGGATCCGCGCGACCTCCGACAGGCCCAGCTCGTGGATCGCCTGCGGCGACATGTCGGTGGTGGTCTCCGCCGCCACCCGGAACGCGTAATAGGCCGCACCCTCGGGCGTCGACGACACGCCGACATTCTGGCGGCAGCGCGGCAGATACTCGTCGCGGAAGAAGCTGGCGAAGCCGGCAAAGGACGGCTGCAGCTGTTCGGTGATCAGCGCCCGCGCGCGTCCCTGCAGGTTGCGCCAGGCCGCCTCGCTGACATCGGCCGGCCGCGTCCGCGTGAACGGCTCGTAGATGCGTGACTGCGCGGGATCGTCGACGATCACGCCGCTCACGCTCTGCTCGAACCCGCCGAGCGTCACGCAGGGTTGCGCCAGACCGCCGGTCGCCGCTGCCCGGCTGATCGCGATCACCTCCGCCATCTGCGCCGGGAACTTGGCCAGCCGCGTCAGATAGCTTTCGTAATCGCGCGCCGACTGGAACGGCAGGTTGTCGGCCATGCCCGCAACCGACTGCACGGGGTTGTAGTAGCTGGTGAACAGCACCTGCCGCTGGGGAAATCGGTTGCCGTCCACCGTCTCGCGCAGCATCCGCGACAGCACGGCCTTGTTGGTCCGCCCGGCCGCGTCCAGCCTCGCATCGGGAATGGCGTCCAGCCGCTGGAGGAACGCCGCCGCCTCGGCCGCCTGCCGGTCCGCCTGCGCCAGGCTGTAGTCGCCGATCTCCGCATCATAATCGCGCACGCCGATCGAGGTCGCGAACACCGGGCTGTTGCGCAGGTACCAGGCCCAGTGGTCGGCGATCACGCGGGCAAGATCGTCCTGCGGTGCCGCCGCCGCGCCCACCGGCGTCGCCAGCAGGACGCCCGCCATCAGCGCACTCAAAAACTTCGCCATCAATGCCCCCTGATCCTTTGGCCGCAGCCTATCGCCGCATCTCCGCGCGCGCCAGCCGCACCTGATCGGCGGCCTTCCGCGCGCTTGTGCGTTATTCTCCAGTGCCTTGCTGGACTTGGCCGGCACGCGAACGTAAAAGGAACACATGGCCCAGTTGGACGTCCGCCAGAAGCTTGAGATCCTCGCGGACGCGGCGAAATACGACGCGTCCTGCGCGTCGTCGGGCACGGCCAAGCGCAACTCGTCGGATGGCAAGGGGCTCGGCTCGACCGAGGGCATGGGCATTTGCCACGCCTATGCGCCCGATGGCCGTTGCATCAGCCTGCTGAAGATCCTGCTGACCAACAGCTGCATCTTCGACTGCCATTACTGCATAAACCGAAAGAGCTCGAACGTCCGCCGCGCGCGCTTCACCGCCAAGGAGGTCGTCGACCTCACCATCAGCTTCTACAAGCGCAACTATATCGAAGGGCTGTTCCTGTCCTCGGGCATCATCCGCTCGTCCGACTACACGATGGAGCAGATGGTGGAAGTCGCGCGCTCGCTGCGTGAGGATCACGATTTTCGCGGCTACATCCACCTGAAGACGATTCCCGATGCCGACCCCGCGTTGATCGAGGCGGCCGGACGCCATGCCGACCGCATCTCCATCAATGTGGAGCTGCCGACCGCGTCGGGGCTGAAGCGGCTTGCGCCCGAAAAGTCGGAAGCGCGCATTGAAGGCGCGATGACCGGCATCAAGGGCGCGATCCTCGACGGCAAGGACGCGGCCAGGCGCTACAAGTCCGCTCCGCGCTTTGCGCCCGCCGGCCAGTCCACGCAGATGATCGTCGGCGCTGATGCCGCGACGGACGGCGACATCATCCACCGGGCAAGCGGCCTCTACGACCGCTTCACGCTGCGGCGCGTCTATTATTCGGCGTTCAGCCCGATCCCGGACGCCAGCGCGGTGCTGCCGCTGAAGCGCCCGCCGTTGATGCGCGAGCACCGCCTCTACCAGTCCGACTGGCTGATGCGCTTCTACGATTACCGCGCGGACGAGGTCGCCGCGGCGGCCGACGACACAGGCATGTTGCCGCTTGACATCGACCCGAAGCTCGCCTGGGCGCTCAAGCACCGCGATCGCTTCCCCGTGGACGTCAACCGCGCCCCGCGGGAGGCGTTGCTGCGCGTGCCGGGGCTCGGCGTGCGCGCGGTCAACAACATCCTTGTCTCGCGCAAATGGCGGCGCCTTCGGCTCGACGATCTGAAGCGGCTCACCGTGTCGCTGAGCAAGATCCGCCCGTTCATCGTTGCGGAGGACTGGCGCCCGCTGCTCCTGTCCGACCGGGCCGAGCTGAAGCCACTGGTCGCGCCGGTCGCAAAGCCGGACCAGATGGAGCTGTTCGCCGCCTGAGAATGGATCGCGGGTGAAACAGCCGGCCCCTGTCCGGGTTGTGTCGGCTGAAGGAGCCCCGACCATGTCCGATGCCGCATTGTTCGACCGCCTGAAGCAGGACCACGATCTTCACCGCCGGCTGCTCGACCAGATCAGCGCCGCCGAGGCCGCGGAGGAGCGCAAGTCGCTTCTCGACAAGTTCCGCGTCGAGGTGACGGCGCATGCCGCGGCGGAGGAGGAGACGCTCTACGCCACCATGTTGTCCGAACCCGACCTGCGCCACGACGCGCAGCACAGCGTGTCCGAGCACAAGGAGATCGACGATTTCCTCGAGGAGATGGCCGACCTCGATCCCGCGTCGGATGCCTGGCGGGAGACGTTCGGCAAGATGAAGCACCGCTACACGCACCACATTGACGAGGAAGAGGAAGACATGTTCCCGGAGGCCGACAAGGAGCTTCCGGACGCCAAGCTTGCCGAGCTCGGCGCCCGCTTCGAGGAGCGCAAGCCTGCCGAACTCGATCGTGCCGAAAAGGGCGTCGACCAGGGTGACGAGCGCGACTGAGGCTCGTTCGGCGCGATGAGGGCGGTCAGCCTCGACAGCGAGGATGTTTTCGACGGATGGCGTGATGCCGCCCGCGCGCTCGCGCTGGCAAGCGTGCCGCCCGACGAGGTTGTCTGGACTGTCGGGGCGGGCGGCGCGGGCGACCTGTTCGCGGACGAGGTTCCGCCGGAGCCCGTGTCCGCCGGCGCCTTCAACGTCCCCCGCCCCTTCGTCGACCTCGCGAAATCGGTCATCGACCATGCCGATCCCGAACGCTTTGCGCTCCTCTACCAGGCGCTGGTCAGGGTCCGGCAGCAGCCCGGCGCGATGGAGGACCGGGCCGATCCGCTGTTCCGCCGGCTCGACGGCATGGCCCGCGCGGTCAGGCGCGACATGCACAAGATGCGCGCCTTTCTCCGCTTCCGCGAGGTGGAGGAGGAGGGCGGCACGCGCTTCGTCGCCTGGTGGGAGCCCGACCATCATATCGTCCGCACCAACGCCGGCTTCTTCGTGCGCCGGTTCGCCTCCATGCGCTGGTCGATCCTGACGCCGGAGCTGTCGCTGCACTGGGACGGCGAGGTGCTGAAGGAGGGGCCCGCCGCCAGCAAGGCCGACGCGCCGGAGGGCGACCCGATCGAGGATGTCTGGAAGGCTTATTACTCCAGCATCTTCAATCCGGCTCGGCTGAAGACGGGCGCGATGCTGCGCGAAATGCCGAAGAAATACTGGAAGAACATGCCGGAAACGGCACTGGTGCCCCAGCTCATCGCCGGCGCCCAGGCACGGGAGGCAGCGATGATCGACACAGCGCGCGCGGCGGTGGGCGGCAACAGCACGGTTGCGCTCGATGCGCTGCGCGAGGAAGCGGCCGGCTGCACCCGCTGCCCCTTGTGGAAGCCGGCGACCCAGACCGTGTTCGGAGAGGGCGCGGCCACCGCGCAGATGATGCTCGTCGGCGAACAGCCGGGGGACCAGGAGGATCTTGCCGGTCGCCCCTTCGTGGGTCCGGCCGGCCAGGTGCTCGACCGTGCGCTGGCCGAAGCCGGCATCGACCGTGGCACCACCTACGTCACCAATGCGGTGAAGCATTTTAAGTTCGAGACGCGCGGCAAGCGGCGCATCCATTCAAAGCCCGGCGCCGGGGAGATCGACGCCTGCCGCTGGTGGATCGATCAGGAACGCGACCTGATCCGCCCGAAGATGACGGTGGCGCTCGGCGCGACCGCCGCGCGCTCGCTGCTCGGCCGGGTCGTCACCATCGGGCGGGAACGCGGCCGGGTGATCGAGCTTCCGGGCGGCAGCGCCGGCTATGTCACCATCCATCCCAGCTATCTGCTGCGCCTGCAGGACAAGGCGGCGGCCGACGACGAATATGCCCGCTTCGTGGAGGAACTGCGCGCGGCGCAGGCGGCGATGGCCGCCGCCGGCTGACCGGTCAGCCGCGCCGCCCGATCAGGAGCGCCGCCGCCAGCCGGCGCGCGTCGTCCGGCACCAGCCCCGACACCACCGGCACCGTGTAGGTCGATGCGCCCGCCACGTCGACGATCACGCTCGACAGGCCGATCGCCCGTTCGATCCAGCCGCGCCGGATCGTCACCGACTGGATGCGCCGCATCGGCACAATGACGTGGCGGATGCCCAGGATGCCGTTCCTGACGTGCAGTGCGCCCTGCTCGATCGCATGACGCTCCCCCCGCCACGCGAGCCAGCCGACCGCCAGAATAGGAATCAGCACCACCGGCACCAGCGGCAACGTCCAGGGCACAAGCACGCCGAGCACCACCATCGGCGTCAACATGGCCGTCAACAGCCGTCCAGACCGCTGCAGCACCATCAGCCCGTGCCCCCGTCGCCACCCCGCCGGCGCGGCGTCGAGGTGAAGGAGGTCGGTGATGCGGTTGATCTCCTCACTCCGGGCAAGCGGCGCGACGACATGGCTCCCGCCCATCTCGCTCGCCCCGCCGATCGTCCCCAGTTCCACCCGCCGGTATTTCATCAGCCGCAGCAGGAGCGGCGCCTTCAGGATCACGCGCTGCACCCGGCCGCGCGGCACCTGCACCTCGCGGATGGTGAGCAGCCCGCGGCGCACGCGGAACGCCGCGCCGGACCAGCTCAGCCGGAACCCGAAATCGCGCAACAGCGCCAGCACGATGCCCGTGACGAACCCCAGCACCAGGGCCGCGCCCACCAGGCTCGCCACAAAGGCTGCCGTCGCCAGCATGCGGGCGCCGGTTGCGGCTTCGCGCGGATCGATGCGCCGGCTGCCCACCTGCTCGCGGATGAAGTCGTAGACGTCGTACCGCGTCCCTTCGACCAGCGGCTCCACATATTGCAGCGCGCCGAAGATCACCGCGATCGACACCAGTGAAAAGCCCAGCACGCCCGACAGCACCACGCGGCTGATCGGCATCGCGTAGATCAGCTGATCGGGCGGCGACGCCGCCACCTCCGTGGCGGCGGCATCGGTCGCGGGCGCCGCGCCGCGCCAGCCGCGGATCGCCGCGCGCAGACGCTCCACCTCGGCAAGCGTCACGACATCCAGCGTGCCCTCGTCCTTGCCGCCGCCGCCGGTCTCCACCTTGACCAGCGCCGTGCCCGTCGCGCGAGCGATCGGCCCGCGCTCGACATCGATGTCCTGCACGCGCTCGAACGGAATGACCCGGCGCTGGCGGCTGATCACGCCCTGTTCGATCACCAGCGCGTCGTCGCCAATCGTGTAGCGGAACCGCATCCACTTGATCGTGGGAACCAGGATCAGCCCGGCAAGGATCAGGAAGGCGATCGGCACGGACACGAACGGCCGCTCCGCAAAGGCGATGCTGCCGAAAATGGGCAGCAGCGCCAGGATGGAGCTCCGGATGCTGTCCAGGATGCCGGTGATGAGCGAGGCGGGATGAAGCCGCCGCCCGCCCTCCGCGCTCACTCCGCCTCCCGGCGGATGTGGAGCCGGATTTCGTCGCGCAGCCGCTCCGCCTCGGGCAGCGCGAGGCCCGGGATGGTCACGGCGGCACCATGTGTGCCGGCCGTGTGGACGACCAGCTCGGCCAGGCCGAAGCGCCGGGCGATCGCGCCCTGGCCGACGTCGATATGCTGCACGCGCTGAAGCGGAACAATGCTGTGGGTGCGCGTCAGCACGCCCCGCGCGACGTTCAGCTCGTCGCCGTCCAGCCGATATCCCCATGCGTTGAAGCGGCGCGCCGGGCTCACCAGGACCCAGCTGATCAGCAGCAGCGCTATGCCGCTCGCGATCGCGCCGAACGCGAAATCGAACCTGCTGCTGAGCACCGCGTCGGCAACGACGGCCGCGACCAGCAGCGGCAGCGCCGCGACGAGCGAGCCAAGCCGCAGCACCGTGCGATAGCGCGGGTCGAGCGGGTCCAGCGCCTCTCCCGCCAGCGTCTCCGCGGCGCTCATTCGGCTGCCATCAGCGCCTCGGCGCCGCCAAGATCGACTGAGACCAAGCGGCTGACCCCCCGTTCCACCATCGTCACCCCGAACAACCTGTGCATCCGCGACATCGTCACCGCGTTGTGCGTGACCACGAGGTATCGTGTCTCCGTGTCCAGCGCCATAAGGTCGAGAAGATCGCAGAAGCGCTCGATATTGGCGTCGTCCAGGGGCGCATCCACCTCGTCGAGCACGCAGACGGGGGCGGGAGCGGTCAGGAACAGCGCAAAGATCAGCGCGACGGCGGTCAGCGCCTGCTCGCCGCCTGAAAGCAGCGACAGCGATTGCAGCCGCTTGCCGGGCGGCTGCGCCATGATCTCCAGCCCCGCCTCCAGGGGATCGTCGGCGTCGATCAGCGCCAGGTGAGCCTCGCCGCCCTGGAACAGGGTCGAGAACAAGCGGCGGAAATGACCATCGACCGTCTCGAAGGCGGCAAGCAGCCGTTGACGCCCCTCGCGGTTCAGGGCGCCGATGGACGCGCGCAGCGCGGCGATGGCGGCAACCAGATCGTCCCGCTCCGCCGACCGGGCGCTCACCGCCTCGCGCAGCTCCGCCAGCTCCGCCTCGGCGACCAGATTGACCGGCCCCATCCGCTCTCGCTCGGCAAGCAACCGGTCATGCCCGTCGGATTCGGCCGCCGGGGTCCCGACATCGGCAGGATCGAACCCTGCGACGGCGGGCAGGGCAGCCGCGGGACACGAGAACCGCTCGCCCGAGATGCGACCCGTCTCCACACGCCGCGCGATTGCCCCTTCCTCGCGGGCAGAGGCACCTGCCCTGGCTTCGCGCGCGCTGGCCAGCGCCTCGCTGATCGCAGCCGCCTCTCCATCGAGCCGGGCCCGGTCCGCTTCCGCAACATGCAGCCGTTCCGCCGCTTCGGACGCCATCTCGGCGGCCTGGCGATGCCGCTCCGCGATCAGCGAGGCTTCCGCGTCGAGGCGGGCCGGCACGTCGCTCAGCGCCGCCGTTTCCTCCCCGATCGCCGCGCCTCGCGTCGAGATCTCGTTCAGGCGGCGCGCCGCCTCGGCGGAGCGATCCGTCCAGCCATGCAGGTCGCGTTTGACGGCGGCCTGCCGGTGTTCGATCGCGGCCAGCGCCTGCCGGGATGCGCCGTCCTCCGCACGCAGGCGGGCGGCCTCGCTCCGCGTCCGGTGTGCGACCGCCGCCAGCGGAGCGAGTGCGGCATGGCTGTCGCCCTGCGTGGCCAGCGCCGCCAGCGCTTGCTCCGCCGCGGCAACGTCCGTCCCCGCGCTGTCCCGCTCCGCTTGGGCGCGCCGACGACGCGCCTCCATGTCGGCGGCCTGCGCCACGGCGCGCTCGATCAGGCCTGCCAGGCGATCGGCCTCGCGCCGCGCGGCTCTCCCCCGATCTTCCGCCTCCAGCATCGCCGCGCGGGTTGATGCCGCGCGCCGGCCAGCGTCGGTGAGCGCTGCGGCCACCGCCTCCGCCTCGGTTCGCGCAACAAGAGCCTGTCGTTCCCGCGCCGGCAGGCTTTGCTCCAGCTCTCGACGGCGGTTCTCGCGCAGCAGGACCGCTGCCGTGTCGGCATTGGTGCCCTCCGTCACCAACCCGTCCCACCGCCGAACGCGTCCCGCCGGCGTGACCACGCTCCGGCCGATGGCCAGCGGCGCCCCGTCATCTTCCGACACCAGGCGGATCGACCGCAATCGCGGCCGGAGCGCGGGCGGCGCCGTCACCACCGCGTCCAGGGTGTCCTCCCCATCCGTCTCGAGGGCGGTCGGCGGCGTTCCGCTCCATGCGGCCACCGGAAAATCGACGTCGGCACCAAGCGCGGCGGCAACCGCCAGTTCGAGCCCCGCGGGCGCATCGATCTCGTTCGCAAGCCGATCCTGCGTCAGCGCGGATCGCCTCGCCGTCTCCAGCGCCGCGGCTTCGGTCCGCATCGCCTTCACCTCGGCAAGGGTTGACGACAACAGGGCATCGGCTTGCGCACGCGCGGCGACGAGCCGCGCATGCTCCTCCTCGATCGCGACGATCTCCCGCTGCGCCATCTCGACGGCGGCCGCCGCGCTGCTCTCCTGCGCCTGCGAAACGGCCAGCGCGTCGCCCAGCAGGTCGGGATTCACCAGCGAGGCGGAAGCGGACTCGACCCGGTCCAGTTCGATGCGCGCGGCATCGGCGCGGCGCCTGGCGGTGAGCAGGATGCCCTCGGCGATGCGGACGTCGGCGTCCTGCGCGGCCTTTGCGGCCTGCGCCGCGGCCAGCGCAGCATCCGCGGCGGCCGCGGCTCGGTCCGCCTCATCCTGGCTGCGCGCCGCTTCAGCGCGCCGTTCTTCGGTCGCGGCCAGCTGCGCCTTCAGGTCGGCCGCCTCCATCGCCAGCCGCGACATGGCATCGACGGCATCCGCCGCGAGCCGCTCCTCGCGCGTGCGATCATGGTCGAGCGCGGAGCGGGCGCGGCCGAGTTCGCTCAGTCGGCGCTCCGCCTCGCCACGACGCGCGGCGACGGCGGCCGCCTGATGCGACAAGGCCGTCGCCTCTCCGCGTGCGGCTTCTGCCGCCGATCGCGCCGCCGTCAGCGCGGCAACCGCCTCCCTGAGACGGATAGTTGCAGCCGCATGCGCGGTACCAAGCCGTTGCACCTCGTGCTCGGCGGATTGGGCCTCGGCGCGGGCAGCCGCCTCCACGGCGCTCGCATCCCGCCAGCGCGAATGCAGGAGCCGCGCCTCCGCGATCCGGATCCGCTGCCCGATCGCGCGATAGCGCTCCGCCGCCCGCGCCTGTCGCACCAGCACCTGCGCGCGCGCTTCCATCTGGACCACGGCCTCCCCCACCTGGTCCAGATTGGCCTCCGTCGCGCGCAGCCGGGCCTCGGCATCGCGCCGCCGCACGTGCAGGCCGACGATCCCCGCGGCCTCCTCCAGCATGGCGCGCCGCTCTGCCGGGCGCGCCGCGATGATCGCGCTGATCCGCCCCTGGCTGACGAGCGCGGGGGAGTGCGCGCCCGTCGACGCGTCGGCGAACAGCAGGGCGACGTCGCGGGCACGCGCGTCCCGGCCGTCGATCCGATAGGCCGAGCCGGCTCCCCGCTCGATCCGCCGGACGACCTCCATCTCCTCGCCGTCCGCACGCCAGCCGTGCAGCCCCACCTCCGCCGCACCGCGCTGCGGGCGGGTGGCGGTGCCGGCGAAGATCACGTCGTCCATTCCGGTGCCGCGAAGCGATCGGGCCGACCCTTCACCCATCACCCAGCGGAGGGCTTCCAGCAGGTTCGACTTGCCGCAGCCATTCGGCCCGACGATCCCGGTCAGCCCGGGACCGATCAGAAGCTCCGTCGGATCGACGAAGCTCTTGAAGCCTTGAAGCCTCAGCCGTTCGAACCGCATGCCCCCCATGCGACCGTCGAAATCAGCCGCCGGCGGCGCGGATCAGCGGCTCGAGCGCCTGCCAGTTGGTGACCTGCTGGAGCTCGCCGTTGATCAGGAATGCCGGCGTGCCGGGGATCTGATACTCCTCGTTTGCCCGGCGCTGCATGGCGACCAGCTCGCTCACCGCCTGCTCGTCGGCCAGGCAGGCGTCGGCGCGCTGGCTGCCAAGTCCGCGCTGCGCATAGAAGTCCTTCAGGCCCAGCTCATTGGCGATGGCGGCATATTGCTGCGCCTGGGGAAGGTTGCCGATCCGCGTCAGCGTCTCGGTGCTCAGGTTCTGCGCCTGCTCCAGCAACGCAGGCTGGTTGTCATAGGTCTGCTCGGTCAGCTGCAGATAGGGTCCGGCACCCTGGCACCGGGTCAGCAGCGACGCCGCCAGGTCGATCGGATCGCGGACATAGTTGCGCAGCTCCAGGCTCACCGTGCCCTTGGAGACGTAGTTGTCGATCAGCGGGCGGTACCCGGCTTCCGCGAAATCCTTGCAGACATGGCAAGTCAGCGAGGCATATTCGACCAGCTTCACCGGCGCATTCGGATTGCCGACCAGAAAGCCGCCATCGGCGGTCTTGGTGACGGTTTCGGCCCAGTTGCCGGCGGATGCCGACGCGTTGGTCGGGGCCGCCGTGTTGGCGGCGGTGCCGTTTTCGGTCGACGTGCCGCCGCAGGCGCCAAGCGCCAGAACAGCGACGGAAAGAAGGAGAAAGCGCGGCATCATCGGCTCCGTTTCAAAGGGGGTCAGCGGGTGGCGAGCAGCTGCGCCCGCAGGCTCGGCCAGTCGTGGGCGGTCGCCAGCGGGCGGCCGTTGAGCTTGAAATAAGGGGTGCCCGGAATGGCTTCCGTACGCCACGCCTGCTGCGACAGGCGGGTGAGCGTCGACCGGTAGCCGACGTCGGCGAGCGCCGCGTCGATCTGGCTGGCGCTGTGACGATTGCGCTCCATCAGCGCGATCAGGCCTGCACCGCGCGCCACCTCGACCAGCGCCAGCGGCGGCGGAAGCGTCGCGAGACGGGCCGACTCGGCCTGCAGGAACGCGCCGCCTGTCTCCAGCCATTGCGGCTGCGCGGCGAACAGCACGGCGCTGTTCGCGAACACGCGCGACGGACCGCCCGTCCGCGCCAGCAGCGCGGCGGCAAGGTCCAGCGCATCGCGCACGGCCGGGAACAGCTCCACCGCCAGCGATCCGCGGGAGACGAACTCGGTCGCGAGCGGCCCGGACGCCTCGCCGGAGAAATGCGCGCAGTGCGGGCAAGTGTAGCTGAGATATTCGGTCAGCCGGCGCGGCGCCGCCGGATTGCCGAGCAGCGCCGTTCCCGCCGGGGTGACCGACACGGCCGGTCCGGCGCCACGGCGCTGCGCAAAGGCGGGCGACGCTAGGGCCACCGCAGCGCCGGCGATGAACTCGCGCCGCTTCATCCGACCCTCGGCAGGCCGCTGGAGCGCGCCACGCCGGCCGCAAGCGATTCGAGCACGGCGCGCAGCTCCGGATCGGAAACGGCACGCAGGCTGTCACCCATCTCGACGGGCACCTGCGCCTGGTCCGGTGCCGTGGGCCTTGCGACAGCTGGACGGCGCAGCGGCGAGCCAGTCCGGATCGAGACGCGCGACACGGCCGTGTATCCGAAAAAGCGGTTCACCCGCTCCACAATGGTCGGCGCGACATGCTGCATCATCGGTCCATGCGCGCCTTCGACCGTCAGCCTGAGCACGCCGTCGGCGCGCTTGCCGGCCGGAAACCGGATCGATTCGGGTGCCGACACCGCGGCATAGCGGGCGCCGACGATCTCCGCCCAGCGGCTCACCACCGACGACTGGATGAAGCCGAACCGCCGAAACGCCTTGTCGCCGACGGCCGGCACGATGTCGGCGACGCGAACGGCATGGTTGCGGCGCTCGGGCTCGGTCGGTCGTGTCGGGGAGCGTTTCGTCATTTCCTGCTCCATGCCATAGCCGACCCATGCTCGTCGACACGCCCGACGCGGTCGCCCCGCAGCTGCTTGCCTGGTATGATCGTCACGCGCGCGCCCTTGCCTGGCGCAGCCCGCCGGGCGCCCCGCCGCCGGACCCTTATGCCGTGTGGCTGTCGGAGGTGATGCTGCAGCAGACCACCACCGTCGCCGCGGCGCCATTTTTCAGGCGCTTCCTGGAACGCTGGCCGACGGTGGAGGCGCTGGCCGCCGCGCGCGACGACGACGTCATGGCCGCCTGGGCGGGCCTCGGCTACTATGCCCGCGCCCGCAACCTCCTGGCCTGCGCGCGCGCCGTGACGCAAGGCGGTGCCGGCTTCCCGGACACGGAGGCGGCGCTGCGCGACCTCCCCGGGATCGGTGACTACACCGCGGCCGCCGTCGCGGCGATCGCCTTTGACCGGCCGGCGACCGTGGTCGACGGCAACATCGAACGGGTCGTGTCGCGGCTGTTCGCCGTCGCCGATCCGCTGCCGGGTGCAAAGGCGCGGCTCCGCACGCTCGCCGCGACGCTGACGCCGGACCGCCGGCCCGGCGATTACGCGCAGGCAATGATGGACCTCGGCGCGACCATCTGCACGCCGCGCTCCCCCAAATGCATGATCTGCCCGCTGCACCTGCTCTGCGCGGGACGGGCGAGCGGCGCGCCGGAACGCTTTCCGGTGAAGGCGGCGAAGATCGCTAAGCCGAGGCGCTTCGCCAGCGCCTTCCGGGTCGAGCGCGCGGGATCGATCCTGCTGGTGCGCCGTCCCGATCGCGGGTTGCTCGCCGGAATGATGGCGCTGCCTACCGGCCCCTTCGCCGACGCGCCGCCCGGCGACGCGGGCGCGCCCTTCGCGGCAGACTGGCAGGGCCGCGGTGCAGCGGTGCGGCACGTGTTCACGCATTTCGAGTTGTCGTTGCAGGTCATGGAGGCGGCGCCGCCGCCGGCATTCGAGGGAGGCACCTGGTGGCCGATCGACCGGATCGCGGAGGCGGGGTTGCCGACATTGTTCAGAAAGGCGGTGGCGGCATGATCGGCTTCACCGGGTCGCCGCTCGACCGGGCGGATCACCTCCGGGCAGATCCCGAGCGAGTGGCGGCGCTGGCGCGCGCGCCGGGGTCGTTGATGGCCAAGTTGACGCTGCTGGACCCCGTTCTGGACGAGGACGGGCGCCTTGCCTGGGTCGAGCCGGAGGGCGAGCCGCTGGCGTTTCTGGGCTTTATCAACGGCATAGCCCGCTTCGCCCTGCTGTCCGGGGAGCGCGGCGCGGCGCGGCGTACGTCGGGGCTGTCGGCGCTCCTCGATCGCATGCCGCCTGACGAGGCGGCGACCTATGCGCTCGCCCGCAGCCTGGTGGACTGGCACGCGCGGCACGGCTTTTGCGCCACCTGCGGCGGCAAAACGCACCCGATCCGCGCCGGCTGGGCGCGGGCCTGCGCCGCATGCGGGGCCGAGCATTTCCCGCGCACCGATTCGGTCGTGATCATGCTGGCGGAGCATGGCGGCGACGTGCTGCTGGGCAGGCAGCCGGCCTTCCCTCCCGGCCGCTATTCCGCGCTCGCCGGGTTCCTGGAGCCGGGCGAAGCGATCGAGGAAGCGGTCGCGCGCGAGCTGAAGGAGGAAGCGGGCGTGGTCGCCACCCATGTGCGCTATGTCGCCAGCCAGCCCTGGCCCTTTCCGTCATCGCTGATGATCGGCTGCATCGCGACCGTCGCCGACCGGCACATCACCGTGGACCGGACGGAGCTGGAGGATGCGCGCTGGTTCAGCCGCGCGGCGCTGGCCGCCGCGATGGCGGGCGCGCCCGACGCCGCGTTCGGCGTGCCGCCGCCTTATGCGATCGCGCACAGCCTGATGGCGGCCTGGCTGGCCGGTCAGTAGGTGCGGGCGCGCGCCTGCGGATAGCTGCCGAGCAGGCGCACCCACTTGCTGTGGAAGGCCAGCTCCTCCAGCGCGCGGTCGACGCCGGGGTCGCCCGGGCGACCTTCGATGTCGGCGTAGAATTCGGACGGCGCGAAGCTGCCTTCGCGCTGGTAGCTTTCCAGCTTGGTCATGTTGACGCCGTTGGTGGCAAAGCCGCCCAGCGCCTTGAACAGCGCGGCGGGCACGTTGCGCACGGCGAACATCAGGCTGGTCATCGCGGGACCGTCGACGGCCGCCGCCGCGTCGCGGGCGAGCACCAGGAAGCGCGTGGTGTTGTGCGCGGCATCCTCGATCCCCTCGGCCAGCAGATCGAGCCCGTAGAGCTCGGCCGCGAGCGCAGGGGCGATGGCGGCGACATGTCGGTCGCCCGACGCCGCCACCGCCGCCGCGGCGCCGGCGGTGTCGGCATGCGGCACCGGCCGGATGCCCCGCGCGCGCAGCCAGTGCCGGCACTGGCCGAGCGCCTGCGGGTGGCTCAAAACCTCGCGCACGTCGCCCCCGGCATGGCCGATCAGGCAGTGGCGGATGCGCAGGAAATGTTCGGCCACGATCGACAGCCCCGATTCGGGCAGCAGGAAGTGGAGGTCGGCGACCCGGCCGTGCAGCGAATTCTCGATGGGCAGCATGGCGCGCTCCGCCCGCCCGTCGCGCACCGCATCGACCGCATCCTCGAACGAGAAGCAGGGAAGCGGCAGCGCCGCGGCATCGTGTTCGCGCACGGCAAGGTGCGAATTGGCGCCCGGCGCGCCCTGAAAGGCAATGGCGCGGGCGGGATCGGCGGCCGCCGCCGCCGTCAGCGCGTCGACCAGGATGCGGGCAGGCGGGGCGTAGCTCTCCATCGACCCGCCTTAAGGCAGCGGGTGCCGCCGCGCGCAAGCCCGGCTTGCGGAGCGAAAGCGCCGCTTCTATGGAAACCGCGCCTCCCTCTCAGGCATTACATCCTCTTCTCGCGGCAAGGGTTTCAAAGCGCGTCATGGACAATCGCACCAACACGATCGCGGGATGGGTTCTTGCCGCCGGGATCGTCGCGCTCGGATCCGGCATCGTGGCCTCCGAAGCGTTCCATTCCGAACGTCCGGAGACGATGGGCTACCCGATCGAGGGCGTGGTCGAAGAGGGCGCGGGCGGTGCCGCCGCGGTTGAGCCGATCGCCAATCGCCTGGCCAATGCGGACGTCGCCAAGGGCGAGCAGGTGTTCGCCAAGTGCGCCGCCTGCCACAACGCCACCAAGGGCGGGCCGAACGGCATCGGGCCCAACCTGTGGGGCGCGATGTTCAAGCCGCACGGCCATGTTCCCGGCTTTGCCTATTCCGAAGCGCTGAAGGCGGTTCCGGGCACCTGGACCTGGGAAGCGATGGACGAGTGGCTGACCTCGCCGCGCCGTTACGCCGAAGGCACCAAGATGACCTTCGCCGGCCTCAGCGATCCGCAGGACCGCGCCAACATCATCGCCTATCTGAACCAGCAGAGCGACGCGCCCGCGCCGCTGCCGGCGGCGGTGCCGGCGGCCGACTCCGCGGCCGAAGGCGCCGAGGCAGCGCCGACCGGCGGCCAGAAGGCGGCGGACGTCAACTCGTCTGAGGCGACACCCGCCCCCGGCGCCCCCAGCCAGGACGACGCCGCGCAGGAGCGCGCGGCCGACCAGGGCCTGACCAAGTAACGACCGCCGCGCGCCGGCATCGGGTCGTCTCGGCCCGCATGGCTGGCGCGGCCCTGCCCGTCGCCGGGTCCGTCCGGGTCGCGTGGTGGAGCTGATCGGCCATCGATCGGCCCATCGGCCTTGACCCGCATGCCTTCGTGCGGACAGTCGGGACGATGCGCCTCACTCTCCTCCCCATCCTGCTGCTGCCCGGCTGCGCCGCGATGACGGCGGCGCCGACGCCGATGACCTGGGACGATCTGGCCGCGATGCCGCAGGGTGCGCCCGACCAGACGATCTCCTATGGCACCGACGAGATGCAGCGGATCGACCTCTGGCGTCCCGCCGGGCCCGGTCCGCACCCGACCGTCCTGATGGTGCACGGCGGATGCTGGACCACCGCGATCGCCGACCGCAGCATCATGAACCCGATCGCCGCCGACCTGCGTGCCCGCGGCTTTGCCGTGTGGAACATCGATTATCGCGGCGTCGATCGGCCGGGCGGCGGCTATCCCGGCACCTTCCAGGACGTGGCCGCCGCGGCGGACCGCCTCAGAACGGACGGGCCGCGGCTGGGGCTCGACACGGGCCGGATCGTGGCGGTGGGGCACAGCGCGGGCGGGCACCTGGCGCTGTGGCTGGCCGGACGACCTCGCCTGCCGGCTGGAAGCGCGCTGAGGACCGCCGACCCGCTGCCGATCGCGCATGTCGTCAGCCTGGGCGGTCTGCCCGATCTGGCGCGGGCCACAGCGGAGACGCAGGGCTGCGGCCCCGAGCCGGTCCGAGCCCTGATCAGCACGGGTCGGGCCGATCCGCTCGCCGACATCTCCATCCCGCGGCTGGCGCCGCTGGGCGTGCCGCAGACGCTGGTCAACGGCGATGCCGACCGCATCATCCCGACCGATTTCGCAACCGGATACCAGCGCGACATGCGCGCGGCGGGCGACCGGGTGGCGGTGGAGATCGTGCCTGGCACAGGTCATGTCGAGCTGGTCGCGCCGACCACGGCCGCCTGGGCGCGCACGGTGGCGGCGATCGAGCGGGCGACCGGGCGGACGGCGCGGCCATGACCCGCGACGAGGCCCGGGCCGCGGATGCGCGCGATCCGCTGGGCGGCGTCCGCGCGCGGTTCCGGCTGCCACCGGACGTCATCTACCTGGACGGCAATTCGCTGGGCGCGCTGCCCGCGACCACGCCGGGCGCGATGGCGGCGGGGGTGGAGACCGCCTGGGGAAATCGACTGATCCGCAGCTGGAACGAGGGCTGGGTCGAGGCGCCGCGCCGCATCGGTGATCGCATCGCGCCGTTGATCGGCGCCGCGCCGGGCGAGGTGATCGCATGCGATTCGACCAGCGCCAACCTTTACAAGCTGATCGTGGCCGCGCTGCGGGCGGCGGGCGGGCGCACCACCGTGCTGAGCGAGGCGGGCAATTTCCCGACCGACCTGCATGTCGCGGAGGGCGCGGTCGCCGCCGTGCCGGGCGCGCGGCTGCGGGTGGTGGCGCGCGACGACATCGCGGACGCGCTGGACGCGGACACCGCGCTCCTTCTCCTTACGCACGTGCATTATACCTCCGGCCGGCGGTTCGACATGGCGGCGGTGACGGCGGCCGCGCACGACATGGGCGCAACCGTGCTGTGGGACCTCAGCCATTCGGTGGGGGCGGTGGCGGTGGACCTTAACGGCGCGGGCGCGGACCTGGCCGTCGGCTGCGGGTACAAATATCTGAACGGCGGGCCGGGCGCGCCGGCCTTCCTGTTCGTGGCAGAGCGGCACCAGGCGCGGCTCGCCAATCCCCTGTCAGGCTGGTTCGGCCATGCCGAGCCGTTCGCCTTCACCGACGATTACCGCCCGGCCGACGGCATCGACCGCTGGCTGTGCGGAACCCCGCCGGTGCTGGGCCTGATGGCGCTGGAGGCCGGCATCGCGACCTTTGACGGCGTGACGATGGCGGCGCTGGAGGCGAAATCGGCCGCGCTGTTCGATCTGTTCCGCGCCCGCGGCGAGGCGGCGGGGCTCCACTGCATCACGCCCGTCGATCCCGCCGGGCGCGGATCGCACATCAGCTTTCGCCACCCCGAGGCCTGGCCGATCAACAGCGCGCTGATCGAGGCCGGGGTGATCGGCGACTTCCGGACGCCGGACGTGCTGCGGTTCGGCCTGACGCCGCTCTACACCGGCTTCGAGGATGTGTGGCGGGCGACCGAGACGCTGGGCGCGATCATGGCCGACGGGCGCTGGCGTGCGGCCCGCTATGCCGAAAAGGCGCGCGTGACCTGACGGCGGCGCCCGCCGCCGCCCTCAATCCTCTGCGTACCAGTCCTGCACATGCGCCCAGGCTTCCTCCGGCGTGTCCACATAGCGGAACAGGCCGAGGTCGCGGCGCGACACCACGCCTTCGTCGGCGAGCGCATCGAAATTGACGACCCGCTCCCAGAACTCCCGCCCGAACAGCAGGATCGGGATGGGCGCGACCTTGCCCGTCTGGATAAGCGTCAGGAGCTCGAACATTTCGTCGAACGTGCCGAACCCGCCCGGGAACACCGCCACGGCGCGGGCGCGCAGCAGGAAGTGCATCTTGCGAAGCGCGAAATAGTGGAACTGGAAGGAGAGCGACGGCGTGACGTAGAGGTTGGGCGCCTGTTCGTGCGGCAGCAGGATGTTGAGGCCGATCGACTCGGCGCCGACGTCCTGCGCGCCGCGGTTGGCCGCCTCCATGATCGACGGGCCGCCGCCCGAGCATACGACGAAGTGGCGCTTGCCCTCCGTATCGCGCTCCATGCCCGACGCCATCTGCGCCAGCCGGCGGGCGACGTCGTAATAGCGCGACTTGGCGACAAGGCTTTCGGCGATGCGGCGGCCATCGTCGTCGGTGGCGAGGTCGAGCAGCGCCTGCGCCTTGTCCGGCTCCGGAATGCGCGCGGAGCCGTAGAACACGAAGGTGGAGCCGATCTGCGCCTCGTCGAGCAGCAGTTCGGGCTTCAGCAGCTCGAGCTGGAAGCGGACGGGGCGAAGGTCGTCGCGCAGCAGGAAGTCGTTGTCCTGGAAGGCGAGCTTGTAGGCCGGATGCTCGGTCTGCGGCGTGTGGGTGATCTGCTGCTTGGCTTCGCCTGCGGCTTCGGCGGCGCTGGGGTAGACCCGCGCGGGAACTCTGGTTCTGGTCATGGCCGCGCTTCTAGCGGCTTTGATGCGACGGTCCAGTTACCGGCAGAAGGGACCGCGCCCCATGTCCATGTGCAGGTGGTCGCGGTGCGCGGCGTTGTAGTCGGGGCCGAGCACGGTCCGGAACCGGCGGCAGGCGGAGCGGTGGACGACCGCCAAGAACTCGCGCTCCTCCGCCGACGCGCCGGCCCAGCCGTTCAGCACGCTCACCCGCCGGCCGTCCGCCATCACGAACACCGCGATGTCGACCGCGTTGGCCAGCGCATGTTCCGACAGGCGAGCCGAGCCGGCGATGGTGCGGCAGCTGTAGGTGCCCATGCTTTCCAGCCGGACGATCTCCGTGCCCAGGATCTCGCGCGCGGCGGGCTGGATGCCGTTCTTGACCCACTGGGTGAAGGTGCGGGCGACCGGGCAGGTCATCGCGCCCAGGTTGGTGACGGGCAGCCCGATGTCGAGCAGCTGCACGGCGCCCAGCGCGGTGCATTGCCCGGCGAAGCGGCGGTCGGGCAGCGGATTGAAGCGGACGCCGAGGCCCTGCAGGTCGGCAAGGCAGGCGGCGGTCTCCGCCGGCGGCGGCGCGGGGCGCGACGCGGGCGGCAGCCCGTCGCGCCGCGGCCGCGGTGCGCTGCGCTCACCGCCGCTGCACGCGGCCAGCAGGATCAAGAGGAGAAGGGAGAGAAGACGCAACGGGCGAGGTCAGCCGGACAGGAGGACGGGCCGGACCATAGCCTGGTCCGCCCCGCTTGCCACCGCGGCTTGTCGCAGTACCCGTTCCGTTCGCCCGGTCCGAACCGCGATCAGGCGGTGACGGCCGCTCCGATGCGCCGACGCATCGCGCCGCCGACCAGCCCGAAGCCAGCGATCATCATGGCCCAGGTTGCAGGCTCCGGCACGGCCGCCACGCGCGCGGTCCAGAAGCTCAGGTGCGACACGTCCGCCTGGTTGCGGCCGTTGTTGGTCAGGAGGCCGCTGGAGCTGTAGCTGCCCGAATTCGCACCCGACCCGCCGAGCTGGTACACCGCAAAATTGTTGGCCGCCTTGACGGATACGAAGCTGATCAGAACGCTGTTGTTGAGCACGTCCCACGTGCCCGACTGGGTGTTTGCTGGGTTGACGGGATTGAACGCGAACAGCCCCGCATTGTCGTCGCTCTTTCCGTAGAGCGTGATGTCGGTGGTGATGCCGGTGGCGGCGCGGATCGCGGCCTCGACCGCGGATTCGCTGTCGTTCCCGCTGGCGTAGCAGCCCGTCGATACAAGGTTGATGCCCGATCCCGTGCTGCACAGCACGGGTGCGGCCACGGCCGGCGTCGACAGCAGGCCGGTCGAAAGGCCCAGCCCAGCGAACAGGATCGCTGATTTCATGTGAACATTCCCCCCGAATGCTTCTGCATTCCCCAATGCAGCACGAGAAGGTCATACGCTTTTTGCGTGCCGGAGTCCGCAACTTTCGCAAAAACACCTGTCCCGAATTCAACCAAGGCAATCGTCAACCGGGGCTAATCCTCGACATGCTCCAGGATGTCGCCCGGCTGGCACTGGAGGGCCTGGCAGATCGCCTCCAGCGTGGAAAAGCGGATCGCGCGCGCCTTGCCGGTCTTCAGGATGGACAGGTTGGCAAGGGTCAGGTCGATCCGGCCGGCGAGCTCGGTCAACGACATGCGGCGGTCGAGCAGCATGCGGTCGAGATTGACGCGGATCGGCATCAGATCGTCCCCTCGACATCCTCGCGCAGCGCAACGCCCGCGCGGAACACCTCCGCCAGCACCAGCGACAGGAGGGCCGCGAACAGCGTGCCGAGGTCCAGCCGGAGCGCGCGCGCGTTGAGCAGATCCTGCGCGATCACGGGCATGATGAGCGTCGCCAACTGCACCAGCATCATGGTCACGAACAGGGCGGCGAGGATCCTGAGGCGGCGCACATTGTCCGCCGTGAATGGCTGGCCGGAGGCCGCGCTCTTGAGGAGGCCGACGAGCTGCCACAGCACCGCGACGAAGAAGGTACATGCGATCGCCATGATGAGGCCGACGGTGAGCGCGAGTTCGGGCTGGCGCATGTAGACGTCCTGCCCGTTGATGCGGGCGCGCAGCCCCTCGATCGCGGACGGATCCACCAGCGCGACCACCGTGATGATGGCCCCGAACAGCGCCGCAAGCAGCATCAGCCCCATGATCGCCAGCATGGCCACGTAGAGGGCCCTGCTCAATCCCGTTCCGAACCGTGACATATCGATCCTCGCTACGTTGTTTCTGTTTATCGATATGTTCTAGGCTGCCATGGCCGTCAACAACTTTATCGTTTCTCGATGTGTCGGTGCCGATGCGCGGCGCTTGCCAGGATCGGCGGCAGGCAGTAACGCGGTCGACGGGCCACGCCGTCCCAACGCGGCGCGTGCTCTCTGCAAGGAGAGACTGAGTTGACCGACACCCTTCGCGCCCCCGGCGCAGCCCTGCCCGATCGCCCCGCGATCAAGCCCCGCAATCCGTCCTTCTCGTCCGGGCCGTGCCCGAAGCCGCCGGGCTGGTCGCTCGACCGGCTCGCCACCGGATCGCTCGGCCGCTCGCACCGCTCCAAGATCGGCAAGAGCCGGCTCGAATATGCCATCGAGCTCAGCCGCGAGGTGCTGGAGCTGCCCGACACCCACCGCATCGGCATCGTGCCCGCGTCCGACACGGGCGCGGTGGAGATGGCGATGTGGTCGATGCTGGGCGCCCGCCCCGTCACCGTCGCCGCCTGGGAAAGCTTCGGCGAGGGTTGGGTCACCGACGCGGTGAAGCAGCTGAAGATCGATCCGACCGTGATGCGCGCCGATTATGGCGAGATCGTCGACCTGTCGGCGATCGATCAGGACGGCGACGTCATCTTCACCTGGAACGGCACAACGTCGGGCGCGCGCGTGCCGAACGGCGACTGGATCCGCGACGATCGGCAGGGCCTGACCTTTGCCGATTCGACCAGCGCGGCGTTCGCCATGCCGCTGCCGTGGGACAAGATCGATGTCGGCACCTACAGCTGGCAGAAGGTGCTGGGATCCGAAGGCGGCCACGGCATGCTGATCCTGGGGCCGCGCGCGGTGGAGCGGCTGGAAAGCTACACCCCCGACCGTCCGCTGCCGAAGATCTTCCGCATGACCAAGGGCGGCAAGCTGATCGAAGGCATCTTCCGCGGCGAGACGATCAACACCCCGTCCATGCTGGCGCTGGAGGATTACATCTTCTCGCTCGAATGGGCGAAGTCGATCGGCGGCCTGCCGGCGCTGATCGCCAGGGTCGACGCCAATGCCGCCGCGCTCGACCGGGTCGTGGCAGAGCGTGACTGGCTGGACCATCTGGTGACCGATCCGGCGATCCGGTCGACCACCAGCGTCTGCCTGCGTTTCGCCGACAGCAGCATCGACCGCGACGAGGCGGCCGCCATCGTCAAGCGCATGGCCGCGCTCCTGGAAAAGGAGGAGGCCGCATTCGACCTGGCCGGATATCGCGACGCGCCGCCGGGCATCCGCATCTGGTGCGGGGCGACGGTGGAGCCGTCCGACATCGAGGCGCTGGGTCCCTGGCTCGACTGGGCCTGGGCGCACGCACGGGCGGGATAGCGCAGCGTCGGCTCCAGCGCAGGCCGGAGCGCAGGGTGACCGATTGCGGTGCCCGATCCCTTGAGACTCCGGCCTTCGCCGGAGCACATTCAGATCTGTTCAAAGGACATGAAGATGCCCAAGGTCCTCATTGCCGACAAGATGAACCCCAAGGCCGCCGAGATCTTCCGGGCGGCGGGTGTCGAGGTGGACGAGCGGACCGGCCTCAGCCAGGACGACCTGCGCGCGATCGCCGGCGACTATGACGGCATCGCAATCCGGTCGTCGAGCCGGATCACGACCGACATCCTGGATGCCGCGCCCAACCTGAAGGTTGTCGGCCGCGCCGGCATCGGCGTCGACAACATCGACGTGCCGGCCGCCTCCGCGCGCGGCGTCGTCGTGATGAACACGCCGTTCGGCAACTCGATCACCACGGCCGAGCATGCCATCGCCATGATGTTCGCGCTCGCGCGCCAGCTGCCCGCCGCCGACACCTCCACCCAGGCCGGCAAGTGGGAGAAGAACCGCTTCATGGGCGTGGAGCTGACGTCCAAGGTGCTGGGCCTGATCGGCGCCGGCAACATCGGGTCGATCGTCGCCGACCGCGCGCACGGCCTGAAGATGAAGGTGATCGCGTTTGATCCCTTCCTGACGCCGGAACGCGCGCTGGAGATCGGCGTGGAGAAGGTGACGCTGGACGAGCTGCTCGCCCGCGCCGACTTCATCACGCTGCACACGCCGCTGACCGAGCAGACGCGCGGCATCCTGTCGGCGGAGGCGATCGCCAAGACCAAGAAGGGCGTCCGCATCATCAACTGCGCGCGCGGCGGCCTGATCGACGAGGCGGCGCTGAAGGCCGCGCTCGACAGCGGCCAGGTCGCGGGCGCCGCCCTCGACGTGTTCGAGACGGAGCCGGCCAAGGAGTCGGTGCTGTTCGGGACCGAGAACTTCATCGCGACGCCGCACCTGGGCGCGGCGACGACGGAAGCGCAGGTCAACGTCGCCATCCAGGTCGCCGAGCAGATGGCCGATTTCCTGACGACGGGCGCGGTGTCCAACGCGCTCAACGTGCCATCCCTGACCGCCGAGGAAGCGCCCAAGGTGAAGCCCTACATGGCGCTGGCCGAAAAGCTGGGGACGCTGGTCGGCCAGCTGTCGGAGGACGCGCCGACCGCCGTGTCGATCGAGCTGGAAGGCGCCGCCGCCGACCTCAACCCCAAGCCGATCTCCGGCGCGGTGCTGGCGGGCATGATGCGCGTCCATTCGGCAACGGTGAACATGGTCAACGCGCCCTATCTGGCGAAGGAACGCGGGCTGGACGTGCGCGAGGTGCGCCATGACCGCGAAGGCAATTACCACACGCTGATCCGCGTGTCGGTGACGACCCGCGCAGGCGAACGGTCGGTCGCGGGCACGCTGTTCGGGTCCGCCGCGCCGCGGCTGACCGAGATCTTCGGCGTGAAGGTGGAGGCCGATCTGGACGGCCACATGCTCTACGTCGTCAACGTCGATGCGCCGGGCTTCATCGGGCGGCTAGGCTCCACGCTTGGCGAGGCGGGCGTCAACATCGGCACCTTCCACCTGGGCCGGCGCGAGGCGGGCGGCGAGGCGGTGCTGCTGCTGTCGGTCGACGATCCGGTGGACGAGACGCTGCTGGCGCGGGTCCGCGCGCTGCCGGGCGTGAAGACCGCGCGCGCACTCAGGTTCTGACGCCGGCGGCGGCCGTTGGGGGCGGCCAAGGCGACGTGCAGGCTGGATGCGGCGCGTCCAGCCTGTATGGAGCGCGCATGACATCGAGCCTGCTGCCCCAAGGATTTCGCGACCGCATGCCGCCGGAGGCGGAAGCGGCGGCACAGGCGATGACGGCGGCGCTGTCCGCGATCGGCGCGCGCGGCTACCGCCGGGTGGCCCCGCCGCTCGCCGAATATGAGGAAGCGCTGGTCGGGCGGCTGAAATCGGCCGGCGCGCGCGACCTGTTGCGCGTGCTGGATCCGGCGTCGCGCCGGATGCTGGCGCTGCGGCCCGACATCACGCCGCAGGTCGGGCGGATTGCCGGCACGCGGCTGGCCGGCGCGCCCCGGCCGCTGCGCCTCTGCTATGCCGGCACCGTGGTGCGGCTGGCGGGCGGGCAGCTCAACCCCGCGCGCGAGCTGACCCAGCTGGGCGCCGAGCTGATCGGGCGCGACACGGTGGCGGCCGCCGCCGAGATCGTGGCCGTGGCAGTGGACGCGCTGCAGGCGGCCGGCGCCACCGGGCTGTCGATCGACCTGACGCTGCCGGACCTGGTCGACCTGCTGGCGGCCGGGCCGCTGCCGCTCGGCCCCGAAAAACGCGAACGGGTGCGCGCCATCCTGGACGCAAAGGATGCCGGCGCGCTGGTGGCGGCCGGCGCGGGCGGGTACCTGCCGCTTCTGGAGGCGACGGGGCCGTTCGCCGACGCCGTCGCGCGGCTGCGGTCGCTGAACTTCGGCACGCTGTTCGAAACGCGGCTTGCGGGGCTGGAGGCGATCGTGGCACCGTTGGGCGACGAGGTGCGCCTGACGCTGGACCCGACCGAGCGGCATGGCTTTGAGTATCAGAGCTGGTTCGGCTTCTCGCTGTTCGCCGACGGGCATGGGGCGGAGCTTGGCCGGGGCGGCAGCTACACCGTGCTGCACGGCGACGGGCGCGAGGAGCCGGCGGTGGGCGTGTCGCTCTACCCCGATCCGCTGTTCGCGGCCCCGGCGACGGGAACGCGCGGGCGCCTGTTCCTGCCGATCGGCCACCGGCCGGCGGCGGCGGCGGCGGCGCGGGCCGACGGCTGGATCACGGTTGCGGCGATCGACGACGACTGCGACCCCGCGCTGCTGGACTGCACCCACCGCCTCGCCGAGGACGGGCCGCAACTGCTCGGCTGATCGCGCCGCACCCGCCGCCGGCATGACCTTTCAGGCTTTCGGATGTTTGGCGGCCGCGCTTCGCCGCTGACGCAGTTCGGCCGTCGTTAACGCACAGGCTCGCGCCGCGCGGGGCCGAGCCAGCGCAGCGTGTCGGTCGCGAGGGGATCGGCGGGCAGGCCGAACTCCGCCTCGATGCGGCCGTGGCTGGAGTTCGCGACCCGGTCGATCGTCACATCCGCCCCGCCGCGGCGCAGGAGAGCGGCGAAGCGTTCGGCCTGCGCCACGCCGGACGGGGTGCCTGCGTCGACGACCAGCAGCCAGCGCCCGACATCGTCGCCGTCGCCGGCGTGCGTCATCGGCGACATCGCGCGCTGAAAGGCCGGGTCTTCGCCGAACGCGCTGTCATGGTGCGGCATCATGCCGGGAAGAGCGCTGCGCATCAGCGGCGGCACGTCGAGCACGGCGGAATCGAGCATGACGACCCCCGCGATGGCGCGGGCGGGGATGCCCGCCTCCGCCAGCCAGCGCGGCTGCGCCCCCAGCATGGCGACCAGATGCGCGCCCGACGAATGGCCGGCCAGCACGATCCGGTCGGGATCGACGCCGAGCGGTCCGGCATCGCGCCGGACGGCGGCGATCGCCCCCACAAGGTCGCGGAGCTGATCGGGGAGCGTGGCGCCCGGCACCAGCCGGTAGCCCGCCGACAGCCAGCGCCAGCCCGCCGCCTCGAACCGAGGAGGCTTGTCGCCCCCGCCGCTCACCCGGTCGCCGGCGTCCCAGCCGCCGCCATGGACATAGAGGATGGCGGGCCGGCGCTCGCCGGGCTGGGCCGCGACAAATCCATCGACCTGCTGGCGCGGGTCGAGTCCGTAGGCGACGGAGACGGCCGGGCTCGGGCCCTGCCAGGAGCGCCGCAGCAGGATGCCGGCCGCCACCACCAGCGCGACGGCGGCGAGAAGAAGGAGGGACCAGCGGCGCATGGCCAATATGTGATCGACGACGCCCTCCCCCTTCAATAGTGGACCGTGCGGGATCAGCAAAAGGACGACCGGTGGCGAACGTGGCGGTGATCGGCGCCCAGTGGGGCGACGAAGGCAAGGGCAAGATCGTCGACTGGCTGGCGGAAAAGGCGGACATGGTTGTCCGCTTCCAGGGCGGGCACAATGCCGGCCACACGCTGGTGGTGGATGGCCAGACCTACAAGCTGTCGTTGCTGCCGTCGGGCATCGTGCGCGGCACGCCGTCGGTGATCGGCAACGGCGTGGTGCTGGACCCATGGCACCTGGCGTCGGAGATCGAGACGCTGCGGCGCCAGGGCCTGTCGATCACGCCGGGCACCTTGTCGATCGCGGAGACCTGCGCGCTGATCCTGCCCTTTCACCGCGACCTCGATGCGCTGCGCGAGGATGCGAGCGGCGCCGGCAAGATCGGCACCACCCGCCGCGGGATCGGCCCGGCCTATGAGGACAAGGCCGGGCGCCGCGCGATCCGGCTGTGCGACCTGGCGCATCTCGACACGCTCGGGCCGCAGCTCGACCGGCTGCTGGCGCATCACGATGCGCTGCGCGCAGGGTTCGGCAAGCCGTCGATCGACCGGGATGCGCTGGTGCGCGAGCTTGCCGAGATCGCGGAGTTCGCGCTGCCGTTCGCCAAGCCCGTCTGGCTGGACCTCAATCAGGCGCGCAGCGAAGGCCGCCGCATCCTGTTCGAAGGCGCGCAGGGCGTGCTGCTGGACGTCGACCACGGCACCTATCCCTTCGTCACCTCGTCCAACACCGTGTCGGGGTCGGCGGCGTCGGGCTCCGGCCTCGGCCCGTCGGCGGTCGGCTATGTGCTGGGCATCGCCAAGGCCTACACCACGCGCGTCGGGTCCGGCCCCTTCCCGACCGAGCTCGACGACGAGACGGGCGAGCGGCTGGGCCAGCGCGGGCATGAATTCGGCACCGTCACCGGGCGCAAGCGGCGCTGCGGCTGGTTCGACGCCGTGCTGGTGAAGCAGGCCGTCGCGGTCGGCGGCATCACCGGCATCGCGCTCACCAAGCTTGACGTGCTGGACGGGTTCGAGACGATCCGCATCTGCACCGGCTACCGGCTGGGCGACCGCATGCTGAACCACTTCCCCGCCCACGCCGCCGATCAGGCCCGGGTGGAGCCGGTCTGGGAAGACTTCGCCGGGTGGAGCGAGAGCACGGCGGGCGCGCAGAGCTGGGCGCAGCTGCCCGCGCAGGCGATCAAATATGTCCGCCGGATCGAGGAGCTGATCGGCTGCCCGGTCGCGCTGGTGTCGACCGCGCCGGAGCGGGAAAGCACCATCCTGGTCAAGGATCCCTTCGCAGACTGACGCGCGCACCGGCTTGCACCGCCGTTCCGTCCGGCTATCCTCCCGTCAAAACGAGGAGGGGATGGCATGAAAAGGGCGGTGATCCTGTTCGGGCTGGCGGTCGCGGGGACAACGGCGGCGATCGCGCGAGAGGCGGTGGTGAGCGACCCCGCCAGCGCAAGCTGGGCCTTCAATGGCGAGATCCGGCCGCGCGCGGTGGAGGCGGCGACGCTGCCGGGCGGGCAGGCGATCCGGCTGGACGTGCGGCGCAAGGGCGCCAACCCGTGGGACATCCAGGCGATCGGCGACATCCTGGGCGCGATCGAGCCGGGCGACCGGATCACCGTCGGCTTCTACGCCCGCGCGCAGTCGCCCGATCCGGGCGGCTCCACGATCACGCTGCCGGTGCGCGTGCAGCAGCGGACGGCACCCTTTGCCGGTGCGCTTGACGGCACGGCCACGCTGACCGGCGACTGGACCTTCCACTGCGTCACCGGCCCGGCGAGCACCGCGCTTGCCGCCGGCAACGCGCAGGCGGTGCTGAACCTGGCTGGCGAGCGGCACGTGATCGACCTGGGGCCGTTCCTGATCACCCGTGCCGCGGCGGCGGATGCCAACGCGCCGTCCACCCTGCCCTGCGGTCAGCCGCCCGCGCCGCCGGCCTGACCGCTGCGGGAGTGCGTGGCAGGATCGCGCCGGGCTTGCTTGCATTCCCGGGGCTTGCACGGCATCGCGCGATCATGACCACGCGCCACGCCACAGGCTTCCTGCCGCGCAGCTCCGCCGAAGCGCTGGCGGCGCGGCTGAGCGACCGCATGACGGTGATGGCGTTTGCGCTGATCCAGTGGCCCTGGCTGCTGCGCAGCCTGCGCGGCGGCAGCAAGGCATCGAAGCGCGCCTTGATGGAGCGGCTCGACCTGCCGGCTGATGCGCTGCCCTCGCTCGGCAGCTGGAAGGCCGACACCGCCCTGCTCCACCGGATCGTCGACGTGATCGAGCGGGACCGCCCGGCCGTGGTGATGGAACTCGGCGCCGGCGCGACCAGCCTGGTGGCGGCGGCTGCGCTGCGCCGCAACGGCGGCGGCCGTCTGGTGAGCGTCGACCAGCATGCCGACTTCGTCGATGCGACGCGCGACTGGCTTGCCGATTACGGGCTGTCGGCCGACATGAGCCATGCGCCGCTGGCGCCCGCCCCGGCCGGCTGGTTCGCGCAGTGGTATGCGCCGCGCGCGCTGCCCGACGTGATTGACCTGCTGGTGATCGACGGGCCGCCCTGGACGCTGCACCCGATGGTGCGCGGTGCGGCGGAAACGCTGTTTTCGCGCATCCGGGTCGGCGGCACCGTGCTGCTGGACGATGCCGCGCGGCCCGGCGAACGGATGATCGCCGCACGGTGGCGTCAGGCCTGGCCGAACTTCGAATTCACGCTGATGCCCGACGGGACCAAGGGCACGCTGGTCGGCACGCGCCGCTCCTGACACGCGAACGCCGCCCCCGCTGAGAGCGGAGGCGGCGTCGATCGGCTTGAGGCCGCTTTTGCTCAGGCGCCCGGAGGCGTGCTGCCGTCACCGGTCGTCGTGGACGCACCCGGATCGCCCGGAAGCGGTGTGGTGGGCGCGGCCGGATCGGTATCCGTCGCGTCCGGCACCGGCGTCGTCCCATCCGGGCTGGTGGAGGTATCCGGCAGGGTCGTCGTATCCTCCGTCGTCGTGCCCGGTGCCGCGTCAACCGGCGGCTCAACACCGTCGGGCGGCGGCGTCGTCTCCGGCGTGGTGGCCGGCGGTGGCGCCGTGGTTGTTCCCGGCTGGGTGCCGACGCCCGGGCTGGTCGTCTGGGCGGTGGCGACGCCGGTGGCGCCGGTCAGAAGTGCGGCGGCGATGATCACGCTGCGCATCGGAACTCTCCTTGTTTCTTGCCCGCTATCAACGGCTTGGCAGGCAAAAGGTCGCTCCGTCCGCCGCACGGGCGGCTCCGTCAGCCGCGCTGGCCGCGGTGGCGCAACTTATGGTCGGCAAGGACCAGGGCGAGCATTGCTTCCACCACCGGCACGCCGCGGATCCCGACGCATGGATCGTGGCGGCCGCGCGTGGCGATGTCGGTCGCGGTGCCGTCCCGCGCCACCGTCGCGACGGGCGTCAGGATGGAGCTGGTCGGCTTGAAGGCGACGCGCAGCCGGATCGGCTGACCCGTCGAAATGCCCCCCGCGATGCCGCCGGCATGGTTGGCCAGAAACGTGGGCGCACCGTCCGCGCCCGGGCGCATCGGATCGGCGTTCTCCTCGCCGCGAAGCGCCGCGGCGGCAAAACCGTCGCCGATCTCCACGCCCTTTACCGCATTGATGCCCATCATCGCATGGGCAAGATCGGCGTCGAGCTTGGCATAAAGCGGCGCGCCCCAGCCGGCGGGCACGCCCGTCGCCTCCGCCGCGACCACGGCGCCGAGCGACGATCCTGCCTTGCGCGCACTGTCGAGCAGATCCTCCCACCGGGCCGCCGCCGCCGCGTCCGCCGCCCAGAACGGATTGCGGTCGATCTCGTCGGGATCGAACCCGGTGGCGACGTCGCCGCCGATCGCCTCCACCCAGGCGCGGATGCGCACCTCCGGCAGCACCGCGCGCGCCACCGCGCCTGCCGCAACCCGCATCGCCGTCTCGCGCGCGGATGATCGTCCGCCCCCGCGCGGGTCGCGCAGCCCGTATTTGGCGTCATAGGCATAGTCGGCATGGCCAGGCCGGTAGGCGCGCGCGACCTCCGTGTAATCCTTCGACCGCTGGTCGACATTGTCGATCAGCAGGCTGATCGGCGTGCCCGTCGTCTGCCCCTCGAACACGCCGGACAGGATGCGCACGGCATCGGGCTCCTGCCGCTGCGTGGTGAAGCGGGACTGGCCCGGGCGCCGCCGGTCGAGCCAGGGCTGGATGTCGGCTTCCGACAAGGCCAGCCCCGGCGGGCAGCCGTCCACGACACAGCCGATCGCGGGGCCGTGGCTCTCACCCCAGGTGGTGACGCGGAACAGATGGCCGAAGCTGTTGTGGCTCACTGACGGTCAAGGCCCAGCAGCCGGTTGGTCGCACGTCTCACGCGTCGGCGACGGGCGACATGGGCACGTTCCCACACAGCCACCATGCCGATGCAGCCCAACCAGACGAGGAGCAGGTAATCACCAAGGCCGGCTCCGACCGTCACAACAGTCAATACAAGTACCGCCGCGACGCCTACCGCCCAGCCATTGACGATCGAGGCGGCGACCACCCGAAGATTGCGGACGGGATCCTTGAGCGCCTGACGCTCCTCCTCGTCTTCCGGCAGATTGTGGTTCTCGCCCGGCATCAACTCAACGCGATGTCGGGGGCGTCTTCCTGCTTCATGCCGACGGTGTGGTAGCCCGCGTCGACATGGTGGACCTCGCCGGTCACGCCCGACGACAGGTCGGACAGGAGGTAGAGCCCGGCGCCGCCGACATCCTCGATCGTCACGTTGCGGCGAAGCGGGGAGTTCAGCTCGTTCCATTTCATGATGTAGCGGAAGTCGCCGATGCCCGATGCCGCCAGCGTCTTGATCGGCCCGGCGGAGATCGCGTTCACGCGGATGCCCTCCGGCCCCAGGTCGTTCGCCAGATAGCGCACGCTGGTCTCCAGCGCCGCCTTGGCGACGCCCATGACGTTGTAATGCGGCACGACCTTTTCGGCGCCGTAGTAGCTGAGCGTCAGCAGGCTGCCGCCCTCCGGCATCATCGCGCGGGCGCGCTTGGCCACCGCCACCATCGAATAGGCCGAGATGTTCATCGTCATCAGGAAGTTGTCGAGGCTGGTGTCGACATATTTGCCGCGCAGCTCGTTCTTGTCCGAATAGCCGATCGCGTGGACCACGAAATCGATGGTCGGCCAGGTCGCGGCGAGCGCATCGAACGCCTCGTCGAGCTTGCCCATGTCGGCCACGTCGCAATCGATCAGCAGGTCGGACCCGACCTCCGCCGCCAGCGGGCGCACGCGCTTGGCCAGCGCCTCGCCCTGGTAGGAGAAGGCGAGCTCGGCCCCGGCCTCGTGCAGCTTCTTGGCGATTCCCCAGGCAAGGGAGCGATCATTGGCGAGCCCCATGATGAGCCCGCGTTTCCCCGTCATCAATTCCGTCACGCGCTGTCCCCAGCCTCTGCCAGCTTCTTTTCCTCCGCGTCGCGCGCGGCGTCCTCCTCCCGCTCTACCGCCGACTTGGGCAGTTCCGCCAGTGCCGCGTTGAGCTGCGCTCCCACGACCACCCCAAGACCGATGATGAAGAAGAACATCAGGGCGATCATGACGCTCGCCAGGCTGCCATAGGTCAGGTCGTAGTTGGACAGTTGATAGAAGATCAGCGGCGTCAGCGCGGTGGTGGACATCCACCACAGCGTGGTCAGCAGCGCGCCCGGCCATTTGGGATAGCGGCGCGCGCGGTACCGCGCGGGCGTGAGCGTGTAGAACATGATGTACATCGCCGCGAACAGTCCCGCGACCGGCACCAGCCGCCCGAGCGCGACGAGCTGGTTGACGTCCCAGCCGGGGAACAGCGTCTCCAGGACCGACTGTGCGCCCGTCAGCACGATCTGCAGCGCGAACGCGACCAGCGCCAAGGCGACCGACCCCAGGATGATGCCAACCGAATAAAGCCGGTAGGTGTAGAAAGGGTGGCTGTGGGTGGTGCCATAGGCGCGGCGCAGGATTTCCCGGATCGTCTCCACGAACCCGGACACCGACCACAACGCGAACAACCCGGCCAGCCACAGCAGCGGGCCCGCGCGCGACGTGATGACGTCGTAGATCGGCTTTTCGAGCAGTTCGGAGACGCCGCGCGGCACCGTGTCAAGGAAGATGGCGATCGCGTGCTGGCCATCGGCCGTGCGCCCGAAGAAGCCGGCAATGGACGCAAGCAGGATCACCGACGGAAAGATCGTCAGGAGCGACAGGAAGGCGAGGTTGCCGGCATGCATGAAGCCTTCCTCGAACGTCCCGTTGAAGACGCGCTTGGCGACCTCAAACGGGCGCGTCCCCGGCTTCACCCGGTCAAGCTGGTCACCGATCCGCCCGCGCGCATGCTCCAGCCGGTGCCGGCGCGCCTCGGGCGTGAGCGATTTCGTCTCGTTCGCCGCCATCTGCCCCTTCCCGGATTGCGCCGTGTCCGGGTTCAAACGCCCAGTGCCGCGCGAGGGTCCGACCGGTCGCGGTCGCGCAGCGCCTCAGCCGCGACGACGAGCTCGGGATCGTTGGCGGGGATCTCGATCATCAGGGTGACGAGCTGCGCGCCGCGCCCGCCGCCCTTCTTGTGAAAGCCGCGATCCTTCAGGCGCAGCACCCGCCCGGACGAGGAGCCGGGCGGGATGCTCAGCATCACCGCGCCCTCGACCGTCGGCACCCGCACCCGCGCGCCCAGCACCGCCTCGTGCAGCGCGACCGGCAGGTCCAGGAGGACGTCGTCGCCGCTCTGCCGGAAGAAGCGGTGCGGCTCGACTTCGATCGTGACGATGGCGTCGCCCGCGCCGCCGGGGCCCGGCTGGCCCTTGCCCGCAAGGCGCATCTGGGTGCCGGTCTCGACGCCGGCTGGAAGCTTCAGGTCGACGGTGGAGCCGTCGCCGAGCGTCACCCGCTGCGGGCTGAGCGCGGCCGCCGCCTCGAACGGCACGGCCAGGCGATAGCCGATGTTGGCGCCCCTGGGCAGCGGTGCCTGGCGCGCGCCGCGAAAGCCGCCGCCGCCGCGCCCGAACAGCCCTTCGAAGATGTCGCCGAAATCCGCGCCGTCGCCGCCGCCGAACTCAAACCCGCCGGGACCGCCGCGGGCAAAGCCGCCGCCGCCGCCCGGCCGCGCCCCGCCGCCCGCGCCATAGCCGAACGGCGATGTCGGATTGCCGTCGCCGTCTATCTCTCCGCGATCATAGCGCGCGCGCTTGTCGGCGTCAGACAGGAGGTCATAGGCCGCCGTGGTCTGCGAGAAGCGCTCGGCGGCGGCGGGATTGTCCTTGTTGCGATCCGGATGAAGCTCCTTGGCGAGCTTGCGATAGGCCTTCTTGATGTCCGCCTCGCTCGCGCCGCGCGCGACGCCCAGCGTTGCATAAGGATCTGCCATGTCGCTCCCGCTTCCGATCGTGCCGCCTGCGAAATCGCGCTTTTGGGCGCATCGTTCAAGGGCAGAGCGCGCGCGCGCGAAACGCTACAGGTCCGGCAGCACCTGATCCGCCCGCCCCCAGCCGCGAAGCGCGGGCGCGGCGGCACGCTCCAGCAGCTCGGCGGCGTCGCGCACGCTCCAGCGGTTGGCGCCCTCCAGCCCCTTCAGCTCGTCCCAGGTGACCGGCGCGGCGACCGGTGCGCCGGGCCGCGCGCGGGCGGAAAAAGGCATGATCGCGGTGGCGCCGCGCTGGTTGCGCAGCCAGTCGATGAAGATGCGGCCCTTGCGCTTGGCCTTGGACATGGTGGCGACGAAACGGTCGGGCTCCGCGGTCGCGAGCGCGATGGAGAAGCGCTGGGCGAAATCCTTCACCGCCGGCCATTCCGCCGCCGGGCTCAGCGGCACCACCACATGCACGCCCTTGCCCCCCGACAGCAGCGGAAAGCTGGAGAGGCCGATGTCGGCGAGATGATCGCGCAGGTCGGCGGCCGCGCGCTTCACCTCGTCGAAACCCAGCCCCTCGTCCGGGTCGAGGTCGAAGACCATGCGGTCGGGTTTTTCCACATCGGCGACACGCGATCCCCAGCCATGGAATTCGATGGTCCCCATCTGCACGCAGGCGACGAGCCCGTCCGTCCCGTCGACGAACAGATAGGCCTCCGTGCTGCCGTCCTTCTCGCGGATGTCGACCTGGCCCACCTTGTCGCCGAAGCTGCCGGCGTCATGCTTCTGGAAGAAGCAGTGCTTGGCCCGCCCCTGCGGGCAGCGCACCAGGCTGATTGGCCGGTCCGCGCTGTCGGGGAGCATGGCCGGCGCGATCTCCGCATAATAGGCGGCGAGCTCCCCCTTGGTGATGCCGCTGTCGGGAAAGATCACGCGGTCGGGATTGCTGACCTTGATCGCAGGGGCCTTGGGCTTGGGCGCCGGCGCGGCCTTCTCGGCGCGGACCTCACGCGCGGGCTTGTCCTCGCGCAGCCCCACGAAGCTGGCGTGGCGGACCACGTTCTCCGCCGTGAACTCGGCATAGGCGACTTCCGCCACAAGCTCCGGCCGGATCCAGCTGGCGCCGCGGGCGGCCGCGCGCGGCACCTCGACAGGCGGCGTCTTGCGCGCAAGCGGCTTCATGCGCCGCGCCAGGTCGGCCAGCAGCGCCGTGTCGAAGCCGGTGCCGACCTTTCCCGCGTATCGCAGCGCGCCGTCATCGTCCCTGAGGCCCAGCAGCAGCGAGGAGAAGGGCCGCCCCCGCGCGCTGCTCTTGGTCCAGCCGACGATCAGGAACTCCTGCCGGCGCGTGCATTTCACCTTCAGCCAGGCCTGGCTGCGGCGGTTGGCGTAGGGGGCGTCTGCGCGCTTGGCGACGATGCCCTCATATCCTTCGCGGCACATCGTCTCGAACAGCGCCTCGCCCTCGCCCAGCACATGCTCGGCAAGCTGCACCGGCCCGTCGGGATCGAGGTCTGCGATGAGCGCGCGCAGCCGCTCCTTGCGCGCGACATTGGGCAGGCGGCGGAGATCCTCGCCGTCCTGCTCCAGGAGGTCGAACGCGAACAGGATCAGGCCGTCGCCGCCATCCTTCAGCACCGACTGCAGCGCGGAAAAGCTCGGCCGGCCGTCGGCATCGAGCTTCACGATCTCCCCATCGATCAGCGCGGCCCCGGGCAGCGCCGCGGCGGCGTCGGCGATGCCGGTGAACCTGTCCGTCCAGTCGAGCCCGCTGCGCGTGTACACGGTGGCGGTGCCGCCGCCGACGGCGGTCAGCGCGCGGTAGCCGTCATATTTCACCTCGTGCATCCAGCCGCTGCCCGCGGGCACCGCGTCCACCAGCGTGGCGAGCTGCGGCGGCTGAAAGGCAGGGGCCTTGAGCGAGGCCTTCTTCGCTTTCCCTTGCCCCTTCCCGGTCGGTTTCGAGCGAGGCCGGGAAACGCCCGCACCGGCCGGGGAGTCACGCTCGACGTCGCTCGACCCAACCGGGCCGGCAGAAGGCGTCTTGCCTCCCGGCCTCGCGCCCTTCACCGCCACGCCGCGCGCGATCTCGTCCATGGTCCGGCCCGTCGCGACGCTGGTCAGCGCGTGGGCGACCAGATCGTCGCTGCCGCCGGCATGATCGTCGTCGATCTTCCTCAGCAGCCAGTTCTCGCGCTTCTCGCCGGGCTTGCCCTTGATGCGCACAAGCAGCCACTCGCCCTTCATCCGCTCGCCCTCGAGCGTGAAATGGAGGTGCCCATCCTCCAGCGTGTCCGCGGTCTTGCCGGCGATCGGCGCCCAAGTGCCGCGATCCCACAGCATCACGGTGCCGCCGCCATATTCCTTCTTCGGGATGGTGCCCTCAAAGGTCGCATAGGACAGCGGGTGATCCTCCGTCCGGACCGCAAGCCGCTTGTCGGCGGGATCGAGCGAGGGGCCGCGCGTCACTGCCCAGCTTTTCAGGACGCCGTCCTTTTCCAGCCGCAGGTCCCAGTGGAGGCGGGTGGCATCGTGCTTCTGCACCATGAACAGGTGGCCGGGTTCGGCCGCCAGCTCACCCTTCGGCTCGCGCGTCTTTCCGAAATCGCGCTTGGCGTTGTAGGCGGCGAGCGGATCGGCGGCGGCCTTGGTCATGGTGCCTCAGTGCTCCGGCGGGGGCCGGAGGCCAGGGTGGCCGCATATGGCGCTCGACGTCCCTCAGGCTCCGGCCTTCGCCGGAGCGCATCGGGGCACCTCTTCACGCCGCCTTGCGCCGGGCCGGCGCGCGCTTCTTGGCGGCGGGCTTGTCCTCCGCCTCCTCCGGCTTCTTCGCCGGCGCGCGCTTGGGTGCCGGCTTCTTGGCCGCCGCCGCCGGCTTGGCCGTCTGCGCGCCCGGCTTTTCCAGCGACTTCTTGAGCGCGGCCATCAGGTCGACCACGTTCGATCCCTTGCGCGCGGGCGCCGCATCGTCGTCATCGGTGTCGACCACCTTGCCGCCCTTGGCCTTGCGCTTGCGCTCCACCAGGTCCTTCAGCGCATCGACATAACGATCGTGGAATTCCTGCGGGCGGAACGGCGCGCTCTTCTTGGTGATGAGCGATTCGGCGAGATCCAGCAGGTCCTCGTCCGGCTCGGTCTCGCCGATCTCCCGGAAATAACCCTGCGCCTTGTGCACCTCGTCGGCGTAGCGGAGCGTCTCCAGCACCATGCCGCGCCCGCACGGCTTCAGGCTCACCACATATTCGCGGCCGCGGAGCGCCAGCTGGCCCAGCCCGACCTTCTTTGTCCGCTTCAGCGCTTCGCGCAGCACCACGAAGGCTTCTTCCGCCAGGTCGTCCGCGGGCACCACGAAATAGGGCTTCTCGTAATACAGCACGTCGATCTCGTGCGCGTCGACAAACTGGGTGAGCTCCAGCGTCTTCTTCGATTCGAGCTTCACCGCGTCGATCTCGTCGGGCTCCAGGAGGACGTAATTGCCCTTCTCGATCTCATATCCCTTCAGGATCTCGTCGGCATCGACCGGGCCGATGCCGGGCACGACCTTTTCATATTTGATCGGCTTGCCCGACGGCTCGTGGATCTGGCGAAAGCTGATCGCCGCGCCGCTCTTGGTCGCCGAGTAGATCTCGACGGGGATCGACACGAGGGCGAGGCGGATCTGCCCCTGCCAGTAGGCGCGTGCGGCCATGACGACGTGCTCCCTCGTTGCGGAAGCGATTCAATCCGCCAGCGGGGGAGTCGTTCCCCGCGCGGCAACTCGACTTGACCGAACGACAGGCGTAGGGCGCGGCCATGGTCGACAATCCCGTGTCCCTGTTCACCGCCTGGCTGTCCGAAGCAGAAGCGAGCGAGCCCAACGACCCCAATGCGGTGGCGCTCGCCACCGTCGACGCGGACGGCAATCCGTCCGTCCGCATGGTGCTGCTGAAGGGGCATGGGCCCGAAGGCTTCGTGTTCTACACCAATGGCGAAAGCCGGAAGGCCGACGCGCTGCGGGCGACAGGGCGGGCGGCGCTGCTGTTCCACTGGAAGACGCTCAGGCGGCAGGTGCGGATCGAGGGCAGGGTGGAGGAGGTGTCGGCCGACCTCGCCGATGCCTATTGGGCGACGCGCAGCCGCCCATCGCAGCTGGGCGCCTGGGCGTCCGACCAGTCGCGCCCGCTCGACAGCCGCGAGACGTTCGAGCGGCGGGTGGCCGACGCGGAGGCGCGCTTTGCCGGGGCGGACGTGCCGCGGCCGGCGCACTGGGGCGGCTGGCGCGTCGCGCCGGAGCGGATCGAGCTGTGGCAGGACCGCGAATACCGGCTGCACGAGCGCCGGCTGTTCGTGCGGGATGGCGCGGACGGCTGGTCAGAGACGTTGCTTTACCCATGACGAACGAGGAACGCCGCCGCCTGCTGCCCGATGCCGCGCGGGCCGCCGTCGCATCGGTCGCCGTTGCCGGCTTCCTGCTTGCGCTGAAAAGCTATGCCGCCTGGTCCACGGGATCGGTGGCGATGCTGGGGTCGGTTGCCGACACGGGGCTGGATCTGCTCGCCTCGCTCGTCACGCTTTACGGCGTCCGGCTGGCGGCCACGCCCGCCGACCATGACCACCGCTTCGGCCATGGCAAGGCGGAAGCACTGGCGGCGCTGTTCCAGGTCGCGCTGATCACCGCATCGGCGATCGGCATCGGCTGGCGCGCGGTGGTGAGCTTCGGTCAGCCGTCGAGCGTGGATGCCGCCGAATTCGGCATCGGCGTGTCGGTGGTCGCGATCCTCGTCACCTTCGGCCTGCTCGCCTATCAGCGCACGATCATCCGCCGCACGGGCTCTGTCGCGGTGATGGCCGACAGCGTCCATTACCAGTCCGACCTGTTGCTGAACGTCGCCGTCATCGTCGCGCTCGTGCTCGACCAGATGGTGGGCCTGGAAGGCGCGGACGCCTTCTTCGGCGTCGCCATCGCGCTGTGGCTGGCCTGGGGCGCGTTTCGCGCGTCGAGCCATGCCATCGACCAGCTGATGGACAAGGAATGGCCGGAGGAGGAGCGCACCCGCTTCTTGGACGTGGCGGCGCGCAACCCGGACATCCGCGGCATCCACGACTTCCGCACCCGCCGGTCGGGATCGCTGCGGTTCGCGCAGTTCCACATGAACGTCGCGCGCGACATGACGGTGGCCGAAGCGCACGACGTGGTGGAGGCGGTGGAGGACAAGCTGCGCGCCGCCTTTCCGCGCGTGGAGGTGCTGATCCACCTCGATCCCGAAGGCCATGTCGACACCGACAACCCGCTGGTGGAGGCCGATGTGACGCCGCACTGGTTCGGCAAGCGGACCTATCTGTGACCGCCCGCCTGCCCTTCACCCAGGTCGACGCCTTCGCCGACCGGCCGTTCGGCGGCAATCCGGCGGCGGTGGTGCCGCTGGACGCCTGGCTGCCCGACGACGTGCTCCAGCGGATCGCGGAGGAGAACAACCTCAGCGAAACCGCCTTCACCGTGCCGACCGACGGCGATGCCGACTATGAACTGCGCTGGTTCACGCCGACGACGGAGGTGGCGCTGTGCGGCCATGCCACGCTGGCGTCCGGCCATGTCCTGATCGGCGCGCGGGAGGCCGTCCGCTTCCGCACGCGCCGGTCGGGCGTGCTGACGGTCGGGCGCGGGCGGGACGGCGGTTACACGCTCGACCTGCCGGCGACACCGACCGCCCCGCGCGAGGACCCTGCCCTGCTCGCGGCGCTCGGCGTGGACGGCCAGAGCTTCCGCTCGACCGGCGGGGCGGAGGACGTCGCCGTGATCCTGGTCGCGGACGAGGCGGCGGTGCGCGCCTGCGCGCCCGACATGGCGCGCTTGCGCGACATTCCGGTGATGGCGATCGTCACCGCGCCCGGCGACGATGCCGACATGGCAAGCCGCGTTTTCGTGCCCGCCTGGGGCGTCGACGAGGATCCGGTGACCGGGTCCGCCCATGCCGCGCTGGCGCCGTTCTGGGCGCAGCGGCTCGCCCGGCTCGACATGACGGCGGTGCAGGCGAGCCGGCGCGAAGGCCGAATGCGGTGCGAGGTCCGCGGCGACCGTGTGGTGCTGACGGGCGGCTGCGTGACGGTGATCGAGGGCCAGATGCGACTCTGAGCCGATCTATTCCGGAATGTCGCGCCCGAACACATCGGCACAGGCATCCCGCACATGCCGGAACTGATCCTGCAGATAGCTTGAGAACCGAAGGCTGAACACCGGAGTGAGCCGGTAGACGGTGCCGCCGCCGGCATCGTTCCAAACCTGGATCACGTCGCGTTCCATGAGTTCGCGGACGAACAGCCATGTCGCTTCCACAGACTCGTCGCTCCACTCCACGAGCCCTTCAAAGCTGGTCCTGATGCCGCTGGCCTCGTCGCTGAACAGGCCAACCGTCATCGCGTAAGGACCGTCTCCGTCCATGAAGTGGTCGAGATAGAAGCGACGGTCGTGCTTCAGCTTGGCAAGCAAGGAGGCGACCGCCGCCGCGCGCATCTGCCCCGCAGCGTGCGAATGACCATGCGCCTGCCCGCCGATACCGGCCGTAAACTCATCGCCCATCTGTCCTCCTGATCGAGGCGTAGCATGGCCCGATGAGGGGTTCCGTAACCTGCGATAACCATCGTCAAAAAGGCGAGGACATGTGGTTCCGGCTCAGGCTGCGTTCGAGAGCGAAAAGGCGCGCACCGTTTCCTCGATCCAGCCACCACCCAACACGCGGTCGCCTGCATACAGTACCGCCGCCTGCCCCGGCGCCACGCCATATTCGGGCGCGTCGAAGCGCAGCCAGTCGCCATCAAGGCGCGCGGGAACGGGCTTGGCCATCGACCGCACCTTGGCGGTGAGCGGTGCGTCCAGCGGACCCAGCCGGTTGATGCCCGACAGCCGGGCGCCGTCCACCGCCAGCGCGGACCGCGGACCGACCACCACCGCGCCCCGCCCCGCATCCAGCCGCAGCACGTAGAGCGGATCGGGCGTCCCGCCGATCTCCAGCCCGCGGCGCTGGCCGACGGTGAAGTGGACCAGCCCGCGATGCCGGCCGAGCACGCGCCCGGCCTCGTCGACGATGTCGCCCGGCGTGCCCGCCTCCGGCCGCAGCCGCTTCACCAGGGAAGCATGGTCACCGTCGGGCACGAAGCAGATGTCCTGGCTGTCCGGCTTGGCGGCGACGCCCAGGCCGAGTTCGGCCGCGATCTCGCGCACCCGGCCCTTGGCCATGCCGCCCAGCGGAAACCGCAGGTAATCGAGCTGCGCCGCGGTTGTCGCGAACAGGAAATAGCTCTGGTCGCGGGCCGGATCGGCGCCGCGGTGAAGCTCTGGCCCGGCGGCGCCGTCGACACGGCGGACATAATGGCCGGTCGCCAGGCAATCGGCGCCCAGCCCCTTGGCGAGGCCGAACAGGTCGGTGAACTTCACCCCCATGTTGCACCGGACGCAGGGGATGGGCGTGCGCCCCGCGACATAATCGTCGGCGAACTGGTCGATCACGCCGGTCGAAAAGCGGCTGGCGTGGTCGAACACATAATGCGCGATGCCCAGCCGGTCGCACACGGCGCGCGCGTCGCGGATGTCGCGGCCCGCGCAGCAGGCGCCCTTGCGGCCGGTCGCCTCGCCATGATCGTAGAGTTGGAGCGTGACGCCGATCACCTCGGCCCCCGTCTCCACGGCGAGCGCGGCCACCACCGAGCTGTCGACGCCGCCCGACATGGCGACGACGATGCGGCGGGCGGCAAGCGGCGCGGCAAGCTGAAAGTCCGGACTCATCGCGCCTCCATAATCGATCGCCGATCCGGCCGCACCCTTTACTCGGCCTTCAGCCTTCCCGCGCTACAGCCGGTGCCGTCGAGTAAGGGGGGCGTTGCGGGGGCATGGACATGGATCGGAAGGGGCTGCCGCGCTGTCCCGCGGACCTGCCCACCACCACCGCCATGCTGCTCGCGCTGGCCGCGGCGAAGCAGGCGTCGAGCGCGACGTCGATGGCGCAGGCGCGGCTGGGCGCAACGGCAGCGCCGCGGCCGGCGGCCACGCCGTCGCGCGTGGCGCTGTTCTCGGCATCGGCGCGCGGCGGCGTGCGGGGCAGCTTCGCCCCGGAAGCCGCAGGGCTGATCAACGACGAAGGAGCATGAGCGCGACGTTTACCGAAGCGCTTCAAGGGATTTTCAAACCGGTCGTTTAGATCCGGGTGCGTGAAAAGGGATGGCCGGCCCGCGGGCAGGCCATCGCAGTATCGAGGCAAGGAATGATCGAGAACCAGAAGATCCGCCCCGCTCAGGTCATCGGGCCGCTTGGCGAGCCGCTGACCCTGGAGTCACTGCCGCCGCCGGACACCACCCGCTGGGTGGTGCGCCGCAAGGCGGAGGTGGTCGCCGCGGTCAACGGCGGGCTCTTGTCTGTGGACGAGGTCTGCGCCCGGTACCGCCTGAGCGTGGAGGAGTTCGCCGGCTGGCAGCGCGCGGTGGATCGCGTGGGCATGCCCGGCCTGCGCGTCACCCGCATCCAGCACTACAAGTCGCTGTACGAGCGGCAGCAGCGCTACTGACCGAGCCCGCGGCAGAACGGTTCGTCGACGATCCGGACCGTCCTGCCGCCGGACAGGAATCTCACGCACCCGAAACAATCTTGGCTCTTCAACGGAACAGCCAAGCGCTTCCATGCGTCTTGACTGGAGCGTGCCGTGGCTGACGGCGTGTTACAGGAGGGAAGTTATGGGTATCATTCTCTGGTTGATCGTCGGCGGTGTCATCGGCTGGCTGGCCAGCATCATCATGCGCACCGACGCGCAGCAGGGCATCCTGCTGAACATCGTCGTCGGCATCGTGGGCGCCTTCATCGGCGGCCTGGTCATCTCGGGCGGCTCGATCAACAACGCTCCGCTGACGCTCACCTCGTTCCTGGTGTCGCTGCTGGGCGCCGTGATCCTGCTTGCGATCGTGAACCTCGTTCGCCGCGGCCGCGTGCGCTAACGCGCCGCGTCACACACGGACGATTGATGGGGCCGGGCAGCAATGCCCGGCCCTTTTCACGTCCGCGTCACTGCAGTTCGAAGCGGACCTGCACGGTCACGGTCAGGCGCTGTTCGCCCGGCACGATCGGCGTGTCCGCCGACGCCGCCTCGCTGCGCGCCATCATCCGCATCTCGGGCACCGGCATCGGCGGCAGGCCCGACCCGCTTTCCGCGATCGCCACGATGCGCGCCACCCGCAGCCCGGCCGCGCGCGCGTAGAGCTCCGCCCGTGCCCGCGCGACGCGGATGGCATCCGTCCGCGCCTCGTCCAGCGCCGTCTCCGGCGCATCGAGCGTCAGCGTGGGGCCGTCGATCTGGTTTGCGCCTTCGCGCACCAGCGTGTCCACAACCGTGCCGGCGCGCGCGATGTGGCGAAAGCGGATCTGCACGCTGTTCGACGCCTGGTACCCGGTGATCACCGGCGGCTGGTTCTCGCCATATTGGTAGCGCGGCTCCAGCGACAGCTGCGCGGTCTGGATGTCGCGGGCGGCAATACCGGCCCGGCGCAGCGCCGCGACCACCGCCGCCATCCGCCCGGCATTGTCCTCGGCCGCCGCCGCGGCCGTCGCGGCCTGGCTGACCACGCCCGCCCGCACAATGGCGATGTCGGGCACGCGCGTCACCGCGCCCTCCGCGCTCACATCCAGGACGGTGCCCGCCACCGGCTGCGGCGCGGGCGCGACCGGGGCAAGCTGCGCGGCCGCCGGCATGCTGGCGATCATCGCGCCGCCGGCGACGAACAACGGCATCAAACGTCTCATCTGGGTCAATCCTCCCTGTGATCAGCGGCCTTCATGACGCTCGTCGACCGTAACAGTCGCTGAACGAACGCGGGGGTTGCTGGTGGGTGACGTAGCAAGGTAATACAGCGCGTTATTTCCGGGCGGGGGTGGACGGCCACAATGAACTACGAGACGACGGTAACGCGAAACGATGATGTGCTGACGGTGGAGCGTCCGTCGCGCCGCCGTGCGTTCATCATCGCCGCCGTGGTCGCGGCGCTGGCCCTGCTGGCGTTTGTTCTCTTCGGCCGCGGCGGTGGCGAGGAAGCGACGCCCGCCACCGCGACCGCGCCGGGCGCGGCGCCCAAGGAGGGCGGGCGGCCGGGCGCGCAGCCCCGCGTCACCGTGATCGTGCCGGGCCGCCAGTCCGTCGCGCGGCAGATTTCCTCCACCGGCACATTGGCGGCGCGGCGCGAACTGCCGGTCGGCGTGGTCGGCGAAGGCGGTGTCGTGACCCGCGTGTTTGTGGAAGCCGGCGACTGGGTGCGCCAGGGCCAGGTGCTGGCATCGGTCGACCGCCAGGTGCAGGCGCAGCAGTCCGACGCGCTCGACGCGCAGGTGGGCGTGGCGCGGGCCGACGCGCGGCTGGCGCAGCAGGAGCTCGACCGGTCCCAGCAGCTGGTCGGGCGCGGGTTCATTTCGCAGGCCGACGTGGACCGGCGCACCGCCACGCGCGATGCCGCCAATGCCCGCGTCCGCGTGGCGGAGGCGCAGGCGCGCGAGAACCGGGCGCGCATCGGCCGCCTCGACATCCGCGCGCCCGCCGCGGGCCTCGTGCTGACCCGCGGCGTGGAGCCGGGCCAGGTGATCGGCGCGGGGTCGGGCGTGCTGTTCCGCATCGCGCGGGGCGGCGAGATGGAGCTGCGCGCGCAGCTTGCCGAAGGCGACCTAGCCGGCCTGTCCGTCGGGCAGAGCGCGACGGTGACGCCGGTCGGCCGGTCCGAGTCGTTCGAAGGGCAGATCTGGCAGCTGGCGCCGGTGATCGATCCGACGTCGCGCCAGGGCATCGCGCGGATCGCCTTGTCCTACGATCCGGCGCTCCGTCCCGGCGGCTTTGCTTCCGCGATCATCCAGGGTGGCGGCGTGACCGCTCCGCTCCTGCCGGAATCGGCGGTGCTGAGCGATACGGAGGGCAACTATGTCTACATCATCGACGGCGACAACAAGGCGCAGCGCCGCGCCGTCACCATCGGCGGGGTCAGCGACCGCGGCATCACCATCACCTCCGGCCTGAACGGGCAGGAGCGGGTCGTGCAGTCGGCCGGCCCCTTCCTGACGCCCGGGCAGACCGTGAACCCGGTCCGCGCCGCCGCCCGCTGAGCCCAAGGATCCAGCCATGAGCTTCCGCAACATCTCCGCCTGGTCGATCCGGAACCCGGTTCCGTCGATCGTGCTGTTCGTGGCTTTGACGCTGGCGGGCATCGTCAGCTTCAACCGGATGGAGGTGCAGAACGATCCGGACGTCGACCTGCCGATCGCGTGGGTCGCGATCAGCCAGCCGGGCGCCGCGCCCAGCGAGCTGGAAACGCAGGTGACGCAGCGCGTGGAAGCCGCGCTGCGCTCCATTGAGGGCGTCGACGAGATCAACTCCACCATCCAGGAGGGCAGCAGCCAGACGATGGTGCAGCTGGCGATCGGCGCCGACATCGACCGCGCGGTCAACGACATGCGCGACGCCATCAGCCAGATCCGCGGCGAACTGCCCGACGGCATCCTGGAGCCGCAGATCGGGCGGGTCAGCAACACGGGCAACGACCTCGGCAGCTTTGCCGTCTTGTCGACCGACATGACGCTGGAACAGCTCAGCTGGTATGTCGACAACACGGTCGCCAATGCGCTGTTGTCCGTGCCCGGCATGGCGACGGTGGAGCGGTCGGGCGGCGTGAGCCGCGAGATCCGCGTGCTGCTCGATCCCGTCAAGCTGCAGGCGCAGGGGCTGACCGCAAGCCAGGTCAACCAGCAGCTGCGCGCCGTCAACATCAACGCCGCCGGTGGCCGCGCCGAGATCGCCGGCGCCGAACAGTCGGTCCGCGTGATCGGCAATGCCGATTCCGCCTACACGCTCGGCCAGACGCAGATCGCGGTGGGCGGCGGGCGCACGGTGAAGCTGGCCGACATCGCCGACGTGCGCGACCTTTATGCCGAACAGCGTAGCTACGCGACCAGCGACGGGCAGCAGGTGCTCAGCTTCTCATTCCAGCGCGCGCGCGGCGAATCGGACGTCACCGTCTATGACGGCGCGGTTGAAAAGCTGAAGGAGCTGGAAGCCCGCACGCCCGGCGTGAAGTTCGTCGAGCGCTTCAACCAGGCCCGCTACGCCAAGGAACAGTTCTCCTCCTCCATGCACATGCTGTGGGAGGGCGCGCTGCTCGCCGTGATCGTGGTGTTCTTCTTCCTGCGCGACTGGCGCGCGACGCTCATCTCCGCGCTCGCCATTCCGCTGTCGGCGATCCCCACCTTCTGGTTCATGGAGCTGATGGGCTTCACGCTGAACGGGCTGACGCTGCTCGCGCTGTCGCTGGTCGCCGGCGTGCTGGTCGACGACGCCATCGTGGAGATCGAGAACATCGTGCGCCACATGCGCATGGGCAAATCGGCCTGGCAGGCATCCATCGACGCCGCCGACGAGATCGGGCTGGCCGTGCTCGCCACCACCATGTCGATCGTGGCGGTGTTCCTGCCCGTCGGCCTGATGCCCGGCATCTCCGGCCAGTTCTTCAAGAATTTCGGCTTCACCGTGGTGGTTGCGGTGCTGATGTCGCTGGCCGTCGCGCGCCTGATCACGCCGATGATCGCGGCCTATTTCCTGAAGGCGAAGGGGCATGCCAGCCACGGCGAAGGCCGCTTCATGGACGCCTACATGGCGGTGCTGCGCTGGTCGCTCGACACGCGCAAGGCCGACCGGATGCGCGCGGCCGGCGGCGTGCGGCGCTGGCTGGCGCGGTTTGCCGACCATCGCACCTGGATCATGGGGCTTGGCGCCCTGTCGCTGGTGCTGACAGTGGTGACCTTCACCATGGTGCCGCAGACCTTCCAGCCGACCACCGATTCCGATGACAGCATCGTCAACATCGAAATGGTGCCGGGCACCACGCTGGCGGAAACCGGGCGGGTCGCGCGTCAGACGGAGGAGATCCTGAAGCGCGATCCCATCGTCACGTCCGTGTTCACCCGCGTCAGGGTGGGCGGCGCGACGCTGGTCGCCAGGCTCGCCGACAAGGAAGACCGCGAGCGCAGCTCCATCGAGTTCGAGCGTGAGATGGCGCCGCGGCTCGCCGCGATCCCCGACGCGCGCGTGACGTTCCGGTCGCAGTTCAACGGCGGCGGTCGCGACATGGTGGTGACGCTGGGGTCCGAGGATCCGGTGAAGCTTCAGGAAACCGCCAACAGGCTCGCCGCCGAAATGGCGACGATCCCCGGCCTCGTCGCCCCGCGCGTCAACGGCGACCTGCAGCGGCCGGAAATCACCATCCGTCCGCGCTTCGACCTCGCCGCAGATCTGGGCGTGACCACCACGGCGCTGTCCAACGCCATCCGCGTCGCGACGATCGGCGAGATCGACCAGGCAAGCGCACGCTTCTCGCTCAACGACCGGCAGGTGCCGATCCGCGTCGCCCTTGCCGAGGATGCGCGCCAGCGGCTGTCGACCATCCAGAACCTGCCCGTGCCGACCGCGACCGGCGGATCGGTGCCGCTGTCGGTGGTCGCCGACATCGGCTTCGGCGCCGGCCCGACCCGCATCGAGCGCAGCAACCAGCAGCGCCGCGCCACCGTGGGCGCGGACCTGGGCGTCAACCCGGCGACGGGCAAGCCCTATGTCTCGGGCGAGATCCAGAAGCAGATCGACGCGCTGCCGACGATGCAGAACCTGCCGCTGGGCGTGAACAAGATCACGCTGGGCATGAACAAGTGGCAGGCCGAGCTCATCCAGAACTTCATCATCGCCGTGGTCAGCGGCATCCTGATGGTCTTCGCCGTCCTGGTGCTGCTCTACAAGCGCGTAATGCCGCCGTTCGTGAACATGGGATCGCTGCTGCTGGCGCCGCTGGGCGGCACCGTGGCGTGCATGATCGCCGGCATCCCGATCTCGCTGCCGGTCTACATCGGCTATCTGATGCTCCTGGGGATCGTCGCCAAGAACTCCATCCTCCTCGTGGATTTCGCGCTGGAGGAGATCGGCAAGGGCGTGCCCGTCTACGACGCGGTGCTGGATGCCGGGCACAAGCGCGCGCAGCCGATCGTGATGACCACCGTCGCCATGATCGCCGGCATGATCCCGACCGCCCTCTCGCTGTCGGGCGACGGTGCCTGGCGCGCGCCGATGGGCACGGTGGTGATCGGCGGGCTGCTGCTGTCCACCATCCTCACGCTTCTGATCGTCCCTGCCAGCTTCAGCCTTGCGGTCGGTGTCGAGCGGCGGCTGGGGCCGAAGCTTGCCCGCCGGCTCACGACCGGGGGCGCGGGGGCGCCCGCGGGCGTGCCGCAGCCGGCCGAATAAGGCGCTTCGTCGGCGGCAGCGCGTCGCCCGCCTGATGTCGCTTTGAACCAAGCGCCGCGCGGTTCATTGTCGCCGGATGGGCGGGATCACGACGGACGGGGCAAACCAGGGATTGAACCCCGGATATCGCCGGATGCGGCGCGTCGCCACGGGGCTGCTGGTGCTGATGGCGGCGGTCTATGTCGCCGCCCGCATGCACGAGGCGGCGCATCCGGCCATCGGCTTCGTCCGGGCGTTTGCCGAGGCCGCGATGGTGGGCGGGCTGGCTGACTGGTTCGCGGTCACCGCGCTGTTCCGCCACCCGCTCGGCCTTCCGATCCCGCACACGGCGATCATCCCGCGCAACAAGGACCGCATCGGCACCACGCTGGCCGCGTTCCTGAAGGACAATTTCCTGGTGCCGTCGGTGGTTGCCCGGCGCATGCAGCGGGTGGACGTGGCAGGCGCCATCGGCCGCTTCCTGTCGGCCCCGGCCGGCGCCGGGCGCGGCGGCGCGACCCGCGCGCTGGCCGAGACGATGGAGGCGCTCGATCCCGAACGGCTGGGCGGGCTCGTCAAGGCGGCGCTGCTGAAGCGGCTGGGCGCGGTGGATTTCGCCCCGCCGCTCGGCGCCGCGCTCTCCGCCGCGCTGGACCGTGGCCGCCACCGGCCGGTGATGGACGCCGCCATCGACTGGGCCGGGCGCACGCTGGTCGCCAACGAGCTGCTGATCCGCCGCATGGTGGAGGAACGGTCGGGATCGGTGTTGCGCTGGACCGGACTGGACGCCGCGCTCGCCAACCGCATCATGGACGGGCTGCTGCGGATGGCCGACGAGCTTGCCGACGATCAGGAGCATCCGCTGCGGCTGAAGGCGGAGCACGCGCTGCACGACCTTGCCCACCGGCTGCAGACGGATCCCGCAATGGCGGCGCAGGTCGCGCGCATCCGTGACGAGCTGATCGGCAACCCGGCGCTCCGCCGCTGGCTGGACGGCATGTGGGAACGGGCCCGCGCCGGCATGCTCCGGGCCGCGCGCGATCCCGGATCGGCCATGACCGGGCAGATGGGGGAGGCCGTGCGCCAGCTCGGCCGCATGCTGGAGGAGGATCCCCGCGCCCGCGCGACCTTCAACCGCGCCGCGCGCCGGGCGGCGGTGGGCGTGTCTGCGCGATACGGCACCGCCATCGTGCGGCTGGTGTCCGATACGGTGCGCGGGTGGGATGCCGGAACGATCACCCGCCGGCTGGAAGGCGCGGTCGGCCGCGACCTCCAGTATATCCGCGTGAACGGCACGCTGGTCGGCGGGCTCGTCGGCGTGACGCTCCACCTGCTGTCGGTCACCGTCTTTCCGAACTGACAGGCGGGATCAGTTCCCTGCCGGGATGCGGGCGATGACCTTGATCTCGAAGTCGAACCCGGCCAGCCAGGTGACGCCGACGGCCGTCCAGTTGGGGTAGGGCACAGACGCGAACACCCGGTCCTTTGCCGCCATGATCGTCTCGAACTGCGCCTCCGGATCGGTGTGGAAGGTCGTCACGTCGATCACATCGTCAAGGCCGCACCCCGCCGCCGCCAGCACGGCCGCCAGGTTGGCGAACGCCCGGTCGACCTGCGCCGCGAAGTCGGGCTCGGGAGAGCCGTCCTCCCGGCTGCCCACCTGGCCGGAGACGAACAGCAGATCGCCCGACCGGATCGCCGCCGAATAGCGGTTGATGTCGTAAAGCGCCTGCCGCCCGGCCGGAAAGATCGCGTCCCGTGTCGCCACCATGCTGCTCCTACCTTGATGTGAGCGTCAGGTGGGGCTGGCGGCGGCGCCGCGCCAGGGCGGGTCGTCCTAGAAGTCGGCGCCCAGCGACAGCGCGGGGCCGGATCCCGGCCGGGCGTTGCCCGCGATCCGCTGCCGCCATTCCACGCCCAGGCGCAGCGTGGAGCCACCCGTCGGCAGCCGCACCACCGCCTGCGGCCCCACGTCGAGGCGCGACACGCCCGGTTGCGCGGCGCCCCACGCGCCAAGGCCCAGGCTGAGCCCCAAGCCGCCCGACCGCCACACCGGCCGCTCCATGCGCACCGCCCCGTCGACATAACCCTGCCGCCGGCTTAGGCCGACGACGCCCGCCTGCGCGTAGGCATCCAGCCGGAAGTCCGCCGGCAACGGCACCCCGCCAAGCCCGCCGGCCAGGCCCAGGGCTGGTGCCGTGCGCGCCCCCCGATCCAGCGCGACCCGCTGTTCCAGCATCAGCTTGATTGGAACGGCGATGGACGGCTGCCAGTCGATGCCGAACGCCGCCTCCCGCCCGCCGGCGGTGCCGAGCGGCGACGACAGCCGGCCCGCGATCGACAGGGTGCGGCTGGCGTTGATGGCATAGCTGGCGCGGACGCCCGCCTGGCTGCCGCCCAGCTGGCCCCCGCCGACGAGCGATCCGGATCCGCCACCGGGCCGGGCGATCATCCACCCGGTCACCGTCAGCCGGCTGAACGTCTGCGGACGCATGGCGGGCGTTCCGCGCCACACCGGCCCCGCCCCGCCCGGCGTGATGCGCGGGTAGCGCAGGTTGGCGAGCGCGGGCGCCCCGCCATAGCCGGCGGCCGTCATCAGCGCCGCGGCCGTGCGGCTGGGCGGGCGCCCGACGCTGGCGTGGACCGGCTGCGGCGGCGGCAGCGCGACCAGCAGCTGCGACCGCACGACCGGCGGCAACGCGACACGGAACACCGGGCGCAGCGGGATCGCGGCCGCGCGCGCTTCCGGCAGCGGGGTCGCGAAGCTGAGGTCCGGCAGCCGCAGCGCGTCCGGCCACAGCGCGATCGCGCGCGCGCCCATCCACAGCAGCGTCACCGCACCCAGGAAGCGGATCGGCCCGCCCTTCACCGCGCAGCCTTCACGTCGGCGGGGAAGATGTGCGTCGTCTTCTCCCAGATCGCGCGCCCGCCGCGCAGGATGTGGAGGTAATGGGCAAGCGCGCGGCGCGCCGCCATCATGGCGACGATGTTGGCCACGATCACGCGCGGCACGGACGCAAGGCCCTGTCGCCAGCCATGTGTCCGCCCGACGAACAGCGCGCGCATCGCCAGCCGCCAGGCGAGCAGGCCGACATTGACGATCAGGAGCGCGCGCTCCCACGGCTCCAGCACCAGGGGGCGGTAACCGCCGGCAAGCTCAGCCAGCGCGAGCACCCCCCAGCAGGCAAGCGCGCCATAGGCAGCCACCAGCACCACCGCGGCGAGCACCGCCTGCCGGTCACGAAAGCGCATCCAGCGTTCGGCCGGCGATCCCCGCCAGCCGAGCCGGTCCCACCCGTTGAGCGCGATCCCCGTCATCCAGCGCGCCTTCTGCCGCACCGCCGCCGACAGCGACACCGGGAAATGCGCGCGGACGGACACAATGCCGCCCACCCCGTCATCCACCCGCACGAACACGCCGCGCCCACCCGCCTCGCCGATGCGCAGGCCAAGCTCGTAATCCTCCGTCAGGCTGTCGGCGTCGAACGGCTGTCCGCCCCGCACGTCCGCGACCGCCGCCAGTCGCGCGCGCGAAAAGGCGCAGCCGACCCCGGCGGACGGCACGGCCGCGCCGATCGCCTCGCGCACCACCAGCGTGCGGCCATGCGCCTCGGCGAACTCGTCGGCATAATGCGCGCCGATCATGCGGCCGAACAGCGGCGTCGCCGGGTCCACCAGCGCCACCACCGGCAGCTGCACCAGGTCGAAGCGTTCGATCAGCCGGTCGTAGATGCGGATCTCGGCCGGGTGCACCACATCCTCGGCGTCGTGCAGCACGATGGCCTTGGCCTGCCAGCCCTGCGCCGCCTCGTCCGCCAGCAGCGCCGCCCACATGGCGTTGAGGTTGTCGCCCTTTGTTGTTGGGCCGGGGCGCGGGTTGATCGCCGCACGCACCCGCGGATCACCCACCGCCGCCACCGCCGCGATCGTGTCCGGATCGTTCGGGTAGAGCCCGACATACAGCCGGATGTCCGCGCCCGCCCAGTGGTCGCAGGCGGTGCGCAGCATGGCGCCGATCACCTCGCTTTCGTGCCAGGCAGGCACGAACACGGCGATGCGGCCGGGCCGGTCGGCCGCGGGAAAGCCGGCGGCGGTCGCTCGCCGGTGCCGCGAATAGATGAACAGCCTTTTCCAGCCGGCCCGCGCGATCCACAGGAGGTCGACGCACAGGTCACCGATCCCGCCGACGAGGATGCCGGCGGCCGCGAACAGCGCCAGTTCCCGCGCGACGAGGTCCAGCCCCCGCCAGATCAGCTCCCCTGCGACCATCGCCCCCCTCGATTCGGTCCAGAACGGATCAAATAGCCTTCGGCGGCGCGATCAAGGGAAATGACGACGGTGCACGGTTGATGCACGGGCCGAAACCCGCCATCCGGCCCCGATGGCCGATCCGGCGACCCCGACCCGCATGCCGCGTGCCATGCGCGCCTTTCTGGACAGCGAGGCCGCGGGCGGCATCGTCCTCATGGCCGCGGCCGCAGTGGCGATGCTGCTCGCCAACCTGCCGACCGCCCATGCCTACGAGGCGGTGCTGCACAGCTATCTCGGCCCGCTGACGGTCCACCAATCGATCAACGACGGGCTGATGGCGCTGTTTTTCCTGCTCGTCGGGCTGGAGATCAAGCGCGCGCTGATCGACGGGCACCTCGCCTCCGCCCGCGCCCGCTGGCTGCCGGCGATCGCGGCGACGGGCGGCATGGCCCTGCCCGCCCTTGTCTATCTCTGGGTCGCCGGCGGCGATCCTCAGCTCCATCGCGGCTGGGCGATCCCGGCGGCGACCGACATCGCCTTTGCCGTCGGTGTGCTGGCCCTGCTCGGGCGGCGGGCACCCGATTCGCTGAAGCTCCTGCTCGTGACCATCGCCATCGTCGACGACATGGGCGCGGTGATCATCATCGCGCTGTTCTACTCGACGGGGCTGGATGTCGCCGCGCTGGCGCTCGCGGCCGGCATCCTCGTGCTGATGGTGGCGCTCAACCTGCACGGGCACCGGCGCCTCCCGACCTATCTGGTGCTCGCCGCCCTGCTGTGGCTGGCGGTGCTGCTGTCGGGCGTGCACGCCACGGTGGCGGGCGTGCTGGCCGCGCTGACCATCCCGCTCCGCCCCGCACCCGGGCAGAATCCGCGCGCGCACCCGCGCGAAGGCTCCCCGCTCGCCCGGCTGGAGCACGCCCTGCAGCCCGCCGTCGCCTTCGTGATCGTGCCCCTGTTCGGCCTGGCGAATGCGGGCGTCGCGCTCACCGGCCCCGGGCCGGACGTGCTGGTGGCGCCGCTGCCGCTCGCCATCGGGGCGGGGCTGTTCCTCGGCAAGCAGATCGGCGTGTTCCTGTCGGTCCGCATCGCCGTTGCCATGCGGCTGGGCAACAAGCCCGCGGGCGCCACCTGGTTCCAGATCTGGGGCGTGTCCGTGCTGTGCGGCATCGGCTTCACCATGAGCCTGTTCATCGGCGGGCTTGCCTTCGACGATCCGCTGCTGGCGGACGAGGTCAAGATCGGCGTGCTGGCGGGATCGATCCTGTCGGGGCTGGTCGGGTGGCTGCTGCTGCGCGTCGCCCGGGGGGAGGAGCGGCGCACGTGAAGACCTTCTTTCATCCCGATCAGCTGCTGCATGCTCCGGTCCAGGAACTGCACAACGGCGGCTTCGTGCCCTTCGCCGAGGTGCCCGCGCGCGCCGCGGCGATCCTGGCGGCGGTCGGCGATCCGGTGCTGCCGCGCGACGCCGGGATGGCGCCGATCGCGGCGGTGCATGACGGCGACTATCTCGCCTTTCTGCAGGTCGCGCATCGGGACTGGCTGGCGGCGGGGCGCCACGGCGACGCGCACGGCTATGCCTGGCCGGTGGTGCGCCGGCGCGCGCTGTCGCTCGACCGGATCGATGCGCGGCTGGGGCGCTTTTCGATGGATGCGTCCACGCCGATCGCACCCGGCAGCTGGACCAGCGCCTATTGGGGGGCGCAGTCCGCACTGGGCGCGCTGGGCGCAGTGCTGGGCGGCGATCCGGCCGCCTTCGCGCTGTGCCGGCCGCCCGGGCACCATGCGGGCCGCGACTATCTCGGCGGCTACTGCTTCCTCAACAACGCCGCGATCGCGGCGGAAGCGGCGACGGCGGCAGGGCGGCGGGTCGCGATCCTGGACGTGGACTACCACCACGGCAACGGAACGCAGGACATTTTCTGGGATCGGGGCGACGTGTTCTTCGCCTCCATCCACGCCGACCCGCGGACCGACTATCCCTTCTTCTGGGGCCATGCGGACGAGGTCGGCGAGCGGGCGGGCGCCGGCGCGACCCTCAACCTGCCGCTGCCGCAGGGAACCGACTGGACGCAGTACCGTCCCGCGCTCGACCGGGCGCTCTCCGCCATCCGCGCTTTTGGCGCGGACCTGATGGTGGTGAGCTTCGGCGCGGACACCTTCGCCGGCGATCCGATCAGCCAGTTCCGCATCGAAACGGCGGACTACAGAGCGATGGCCCGGCAGATCGCAGCGGCCGGGATGCCGATGCTGGTGGTGATGGAAGGCGGCTACGCCGTCGACGCGCTCGGCGCCAATGTCGCGGCGTTCCTGGAGGGGATGGGCGGCTGAAGCGCTAGCTTCCATCCTCGAACGAGGAGAGGTCCACGACCTCAAGTGTCCGCGGCCCTGCCCTGCCGGCGATGCGAGAGCCCGATCGATCCAAGGTGATGGGCGCCCGCAGACTATAGCGTTCTACCCGGTAGAAGCCGGAACCATCGGCCTGATCTTCGGTGCGGCTGTAGCGGCGCTGGGCGATCTGACGAAGCAGGGGTCTGGCCCACTCTCCGCGTGTGCTGCCGCGGAGGATCGCGGCATCGGCCGCGCTCCCGTCCGGGCGGATCCAGAAGCCGATATCGACCCAGTCGACTGAATTGTTGAGGGAAAGCGGATTGTTCAGCGGGCCGGTCAGGCTGAGCAAGGTGCTGCTGTCGACTCCCTGTGGCCGGGTCTCGGGACCCCCTTCGCCAAGATCCGGGAATGGCGGGGCGAAGACGAGGATCGGGCGGGTGCCGGGCGCGGCACGCAACGTGGCAAGCAAGCGGTCGACGGCGGCGGTATCTCCGCGCCCGGTTGCGACTCGAGTTCTCAGAACATCTGCTCGGGCGCGGGCGGAGCGATTCTCGACACCCGCAAGGGCCTGCCCCTCATTCGTCAGCCGCAAGGCCTGATCGAAGCGGTTCATGTTTATTGCAAGCTGCGCGCGCTGGAACGCAATGTCGGCTGCGATCATGGGGTAGCCGGCCGCGAGCGCGCGGGCCTGAAGTGAAGTGTACGCGTCGTCGGCCGAGCGCAGCTGGCCGAGGACGACGAGAGAGTCGCCGATACGGCGGCCTGCGTGCAGTGCAGTCAGGCTGTTCTCACCTCGATGCTCGCGCAGGATCGTCACGCTTTCCCGGGTTGCGTGTCGGAAGATCCGCACGTCGCCATCCTGACGCGCGACATCGGCATAGGTCGCCAGCAGGGTCGAGACCGGCTCCGGCAAGCTCGCCGCATGACGTCGGTTGCGTGTCACCGCGCGCGCAAGCACGGCCTTCGCCTGCCGGTAATTTCCTGCTCGGAAATGGTCCACGCCCGCATCAAGCGCCGCCTCGATTTCCTCAGCGGGCGGGCATGCTCGCGCAAGGCACTCGGCGAGGATTTCCTGCGATCGCCGTGCCGTCACGATGATGGTTTGGTTGTCCTGCGGAATCGTTGCTTCGGTTTGAAGCAACAGCAAGGCGATTATCATCGACATGGAAGAAGAAGAACACAAACCGATGTGTCCGACAAGACTGCAAACTCAGTCAGGAGGATTACGGCTGGGAAAGTAATCAGGGCGGCACAAAAGACATGTGACGCGGTCCAATGAGATCAGCAGCTTGCAAATCCGGCGGCCGGAAAGGCCTATTGAAGCGCGCTGTCCACGCTTTCACCCGTTTCTTCGGCCATATGGGTCAGGCTGGCGACCTTGAGATGATAACTTCCGATCCGTCGGGAAATGCGGCTGAAGTACGGAACCTCGTAGGACGGCCGCAGTGTATAGCGTTCGATCTGGTAGATGCCCGGATCGCCCTCGCCCGAGGGGAAGGGAGCATAGCGGCGGTCCGCGACCCGATTAACTACGGGATTGAACCATGCGCGCCGACCATTATCGCGAAGAACCTCCACCTCCTCGACGCGCCCGTCGGGTCGGACCCAAAAGCCCACATCGACGAAAGCATTCATTCCTTCTGCAGGACGGACCCACTGGGAAGGCGAGTTCAGCGGCGGAATGGGAGGCGCGGTGATCAGGAGAGGTGCCGGCCGCGTCCTTCCCGGCAGAGCAGCGAGCAAGCGAGAGGATTCCGCTTCATCGCCTTTGGCGTAGGCGATGCGAACAGCAAGAATACGGCCGAGCTCGGCAACTAGCACATTGTCGGCGCCTGCGACCTCCCCGGCCCGGCTAGCGAGGCTCTCTGCTCGGTTATAGCGCCCTCGTGAAAGCTCCAGCCAAGCCTGTCGGAACATGGCGGCAGCAGCGAGCCTCGGGCGGCCTGCAGCAAGCGCCGCTTCCTCAGCCCGCCTGTAGGACGCTTCGGCCGTGATCGGGCTGCCGAGCTTCATCAGCATATTGCCCGTATCGAGATCGGCCATGATCGCTTCGAGACTTTCGGGACCGAGTTCCGTCCTCAGCAAGTTGGTTCGCTCGTAGACACGCTGACGGAACAGGTCGTCGTCGCCCTCATGCTCTGCGACGGTGGCCGAGGTGGCAAGCAGGCTTGCAAATAGCCGCGGGTTCTCGGTGGCATGACCGCGATGTCGCGCAACGGTACGCCCCAGAACACGCTTCGCATCAACGTAACGGCCGTCGGCAAATTGCTGCACGGCCGCATCCAGCGCCGCCTCGATCTCCTCGTCCGGCGGGCAGTTGCGCGCCAGGCAGGCGGCGAGATCCTCTTCAGCGCGGCGGGCCTGGATGACGATGGTCGGCGGCTCCCGGTCGGTTGCCGGGGCGGCCTGGAGCAGCAGCAGCACGGAGAGCGCGATTGCCATGGGCCCAAGGAACGCTGATTCCGGCCGCTTGGCAAGGGCAAAGCCTCACCGGGTCGGACGTTTGGCGAACCCGATCAGCGGCTTGGCCTCCGAAAGCTCCTCGACTTCCTCAACCTCTACGGCGTCGACCCGCGCCGCCGGCGGCCCGGTGCGCGCGCGGGCGATGAGCGCCTCGACCGCCGCCGCCGGGCCTTCCGCAACCGCCTCGACGCTGCCGTCGGCGCGGTTGCGGACCCAGCCGGCTAGGCCGAGCGCGGTCGCCTGCTCCACAATCCAGGCGCGATAGAAGACGCCCTGCACCCGCCCCGTGATGCGGAGCCGGCGGCGGATCACAGCTTTTCGGTCAGCTCCGGCACCACCTTGAACAGGTCGCCCACCAGGCCGACGTCGGCCACCTGGAAGATCGGCGCGTCCTCGTCCTTGTTGATGGCGACGATGACCTTGGAGTCCTTCATGCCCGCCAGATGCTGGATCGCGCCGGAAATGCCGATCGCGATATAGACTTCCGGCGCGACGATCTTGCCGGTCTGGCCGACCTGATAGTCGTTGGGGACATAACCGGCGTCCACCGCCGCGCGGCTGGCGCCGACCGCGGCGCCCAGCTTGTCGGCGAGCGGCTCGATCAGCGACGAGAAATTCTCGCCGTTCTGGAGCGCGCGGCCGCCCGACACCACGATCTTGGCGCCGGTCAGCTCCGGCCGTTCCGACTTCGACACCTCTGCCGACACGAAGCGCGCGGTGGCGGCTTCTTCGCCCGCCGCGACGGCGGCGATCTCGGCGGAGCCGCCCTCGGTCGCGGCCTTCTCGAACGCGGTGCCACGCACGGTGATCACCTTCTTGGCGTCCGTGGACTGCACAGTCGCGATCGCGTTGCCGGCGTAGATCGGGCGCGTGAAGCTGTCCGGCCCTTCGACCGACAGGATCTCCGACAGCTGCATCACGTCGAGCAACGCGGCGACCCGCGGCGCGACGTTCTTGCCGCGCGAGGTCGCCGGTGCGACGAACGCGTCGAAATCGCCCATCAGCCCCACCACCAGCGGCGCAACCGCCTCGGGCAGCTGGTGCACATAGGGCGCGCCATCGGCGACAAGGACCTTGGCCACGCCCGCGATCTTCGCCGCCGCCTCGGCGACGGCCCCGACGCCCTCGCCCGCGACCAGCAGGTGGACGTCGCCGCCCAGCTTCGTCGCCGCGGTCACCGCCGGCAGCGTCGCATCCTTCAGCGCGCCGCCGTCATGCTCGACCAGTACCAGTGCCGTCATGCCACCACTCCCAGTGTCTTGAGCTTGCCGACCAGTTCGTCGACATCGGCCACCTTCACGCCCGCCTGCCGCTTGGACGGCTCCACGACCTTCAGCGTCTTCAGCCGCGGCGTCACGTCCACGCCCAGGTCTCCCGGCGTCTTGTTGGCCAGCGGCTTGGACTTGGCCTTCATGATGTTGGGCAGGCTGGCATAGCGCGGCTCGTTGAGGCGCAGGTCGGTGGTGACGATCGCGGGCAGCGTCAGCGCCACCGTCTCCGCGCCGCCATCGACCTCGCGCGTCACGGTCGCCGTGTCGCCGTCGATCTCCACCTTGGACGCAAACGTGCCCTGACCCCAGCCGGTCAGTGCGGCCAGCATCTGGCCGGTCTGGTTCGAATCATCGTCGATCGCCTGCTTGCCCAGGATCACCAGCCCCGGCTGCTCCTCGTCCGCGATCGCCTTCAGGATCTTGGCGACGCCCAGCGGCTCCACCTCGTCGTCGGTCTGGACCAGGATCGCGCGGTCCGCACCCATGGCGAGCGCGGTGCGCAGCGTCTCCTGCGCCTTCGCAGGGCCGACGGACACGACCACGATCTCGGTCGCCGCGCCCTTTTCCTTCAGGCGGATGGCTTCCTCGACGGCGATCTCGTCGAACGGGTTCATCGACATCTTGACGTTGGCCAGGTCGACCCCGGTTCCGTCTGCCTTCACGCGCGGCTTGACGTTGTAGTCGAGCACCCGCTTGACCGGCACCAAGAGCTTCATTCGCGTCCTCCATCTCCGCCGCGGCCGGCACCTGACGGCCGGCTCACGATCATCGTCTCGCCTCCCGGCATCAACGCCGGGGCGAGGGCGGGCGTTTCGGCGCCCGCCCGTTTTTGCGTCACGCGGCCTGCTTCACCTCGGCGACGATCTTCTTGGCCGCATCGCCCAGATCGTCGGCCGCCACGATGGCGAGGCCCGATCCGTTCAGGATGGCCTTGCCCTGGTCGACGTTGGTGCCCTCCAGCCGGACGACCAACGGCACCTTCAGGTCGACTTCCTTGGCCGCCGCGACGATGCCGTCGGCGATGATGTCGCACTTCATGATGCCGCCGAAGATGTTGACCAGGATGCCCTTCACCGCCGGATCGGACAGGATGATCTTGAACGCCGCGGTCACCTTCTCCTTCGATGCGCCGCCGCCGACGTCGAGGAAGTTGGCCGGGAACATGCCGTTCAGCTTGATGATGTCCATGGTCGCCATGGCCAGGCCCGCGCCGTTCACCATGCAACCGATGTCGCCGTCCAGCTTGATATAGGCGAGGTCGTACTTGGACGCCTCGATCTCGGCCGGATCCTCCTCCGTCTCGTCGCGCAGCGCGGCCAGATCCTTGTGGCGGAACATGGCATTCGAATCGAAGCCGACCTTGGCGTCCAGCACCATCAGCTTGCCGTCGCCGGTAACGGCAAGCGGATTGATCTCGATCTGCGCGGCGTCCGTGCCCAGAAAGGCGTCATAGAGCTGCGAGGCGATCTTGGCCGCCTGCTTCGACAGGTCGCCGGTCAGGCCCAGCGCGGCGGCGACGGCGCGGCCGTGATGCGGCTGGAACCCGGTCGCCGGATCGATGTCGATCGTGTGGATCTTCTCCGGCGTCGAATGGGCGACCTCCTCGATGTCCATGCCGCCCTCGGTCGAGGCGACCATGGAGATGCGGCCGGTCGCACGGTTGACGAGCAGCGCCAGGTAGAACTCGCGGTCGATGTCCACGCCGTCGGTGACGTAAAGGCGGTTGACCTGCTTGCCGGCCTCGCCCGTCTGGATCGTCACCAGCGTGTTGCCGAGCATGTCGGTCGCGGCCGCGCGCACCTCCTCGGCGGACTTGGCAAGCCGGACGCCGCCCTTGGCGTCGGGGGCGAGCTCCTTGAACTTGCCCTTGCCGCGGCCGCCGGCATGGATCTGCGCCTTGACGACGTACAGCGGTCCGGGAAGCGTCTCGGTCGCGGCGACCGCTTCGTCCACGCTCATCGCGGCGACGCCGGCGGGCACGGCGACGCCGAACTTGGCCAGCAGTTCCTTGGCCTGATATTCGTGGATGTTCATGCGCGCGGGGTCCTTGGCTGAGACGGTCTTTGCCGTCGGCTAAAGCATATCAACCGAGGTGAATCCACCCCGCCGCTACCGCTCGGGCAGCCAGCGGCGCGCGCGGCGCGCGGCAAGCGCCCAGGGCCGGATGCTGCCGGATCCCATCGCGCGCGCCTCCATCAGCGCCTGCCACACCAGCACCAGCTTTCGCCCGCGCGGCACCACCACGCGGCTGTCCCAGGCATGGTCGCCGCGCCTGACCACCTCGCGCCCGATCTCGCCATAGATGCCGGCCGCCGCCAGCACCGCCCAGCGCGCGCGGAACGGCAGCCGCGTCGCGCCCTGCTTGGCGCTGGCCGTATAGCCTTCCGACAGGTCGTTCAGCCGCCGCGCCAGCGCCGCCAGCCGCGGCCGCACGAACGGCTTGGCCAGCTCGCCCGGCGGCATGTCCATTTCCACCAGCCAGTCGACCGGCAGGTAGATGCGGTCGGCCGCCGCATCCTCCATCAGGTCGCGCGCGATGTTGGACAGCTGAAAGGCAAGGCCCAGGTCGACCGCGCGCGCCAGCGTGTTTTCGTCGTCGGCGGGCACGCCCATCACCGCCGCCATCAGCCCGCCGACGGCGCCCGCGACATGGTAGCAGTAGCGGATCATGTCCGCCTCCGTGCGCGGCCGCCAGTCCTCCGCATCCAGCGCGAAGCCGGCGAGATGATCGTCGACGAAGCGGCGCGGCAGGTCGATCTCGCGCGACAGCTGCCCCAGCCCGTCGAACGCCGGCTCGCCCGTGGTCTCGCCGGCGAGCGCGCGCGCGGTGAGCGCCTCCAGCCGCGCCTGCGCCTCCTTGGGATCGCTGCGCTGGCCGAGCATGCCGCCAAGTTCCTGCGCGTCCGCGATGTCGTCGCAGGTACGGCACCAGGCATAAAGCAGCCAGGCGCGCTCCCGCGTGGTGCGGTCGAACAGGCGGCTGGCGAAGCGGAACGACTTCGACCCCCGCGAGATGGTGGCGCCGGCCTGGGCGACCAGCTCCGCCCGCGTCACAGCTCCTCGCGGCTCATCTGGAAGATCGGCTTGTGCGGGCGATAGGCCTCCATCCGGCCGAGCAGCCGATCGAGATCGTCGTCATGGAGCAGGATGCCCTGGTGCACCGGCCGCAGGAACCCGACCGCGCCCATCGTGCCGACGAAGTCGATCAGCCCGTCGTAGAAGCCGGCGACGTTCCAGAGCCCCACGGGCTTGGCATGGTAGCCGAGCTGCGCCCAGCTCATCGCCTCCCACAGCTCGTCCATTGTGCCGGTGCCGCCGGGGATGGTCAGGAACCCGTCCGACAGGTCGGTGAACATCTGCTTGCGTTGATGCATGCCGGCGACCGTGTGGAGTTCGCTCAGGCCCTGATGCGCCACTTCCGGCCCGCACAGCGCCTCCGGGATGACGCCGATCACCTCGCCGCCCGCCGCCAGCGCGCTGTCGGCGACCGCACCCATCAGTCCCAGCCGCCCGCCGCCATAAACGACGCCGATGCCGCGTTCGGCCAGCGTCCGGCCGACGGTGCGGGCGCACGCGATGTAGACCGGATCCTCGGGCGTCGCCGACCCGCAATAAACCGCAAGACGCTTCACGCCGCCCGCTCCCGCCCGACAGCCAGCATCAGAACCGGCCCGGCGCCGGCGAAGTCCAGCCCTTGGCGAGATCGTCGATCATCAGGCCCGCCGTTGCCTTGGCCGATCCGACCACGCCGGGGATGCCGGCGCCCGGATGCGTGCCCGCCCCGACGAAATACATGTTGGGGATCGCATCGTCGCGGTTGTGGACGCGGAACCAGGCGGATTGCCACAGCACGGGCTCCAGGCTGAAGGCGCTGCCCTGGTGCGCGTTCAGGTCGTGCGCGAAATCGGTCGGCGTGTAGCGGAAGCTGGTCACGATCCGCTCGTGGATGTCCGGGATGTCCAGCCGCCGGGCGAGCTCGTCCAGGATCCGGCGCTCCAGCTCCGCCCCCACGCTCTCCCAGTCGACGGGCAGCTTGCCCAGGTGCGGCACCGGGGCCAGCACATAGAAGGTCGAACAGCCCTCCGGCGACATCGACGGGTCGGTCGCGGTCGGATGGTGGAGGTAGAGCGAGAAGTCCTTCGCCAGCACGCCGTTGTTGTAGATGTCCTTCAGCAGCCCGTCATAGCGCGGGCCGAACAGGATCATGTGGTGCGGGATGTGGGGGAACGTGCCGCGCAGGCCGAAATGCAGCACGAACAAGGACGGGCTGAACCGCTTGCGCTCCAGCTTCGGGACCACCCGCCGCGCATGGCGGCTGTCGGCGAGCAGCTGCTTGTAGCTGTGGACGATGTCCGCGTTCGATGCGACCGCGTCGGCCTGCGCCTGCCAGCCGCTCTTGGTCGTCACGCCCGTCACCCGGTCGCCGCGCGTCTCGATCGCGGTCACCGGGTCGTTCAGCCGCACAGTGCCGCCGATCCGCTCCAGGTGCCGCACCATGCCCGCGACCAGCCGGTTGGTGCCGCCCTTGGCGAACCAGACGCCGCCGTCGCGCTCCAGCTTGTGGATCAGCGCATAGATGCTGCTGGTGGTCATCGGATTGCCGCCGACCAGCAGCGTGTGGAACGACAGCGCTTCGCGCAGCTTCTCGTTGCGGATGTAGCTGGAAACGATGGAGTAGACCGAGCGCCAGGCCTGGTACTTGGCGAGCGCGGGCGCTGCCGACAGCATCGACTTGAAGTCGAGAAAGGGCACATGGCCCAGCTTCTCATAGCCTTCGCGGAAGACGCCGGCCGAATAATCGAGGAACCGCTCGTACCCCTTGATGTCTTCCGGATCGAGCTTGGCGATCTCCGCGCGCAGCACGGCGTCGTCGTTGGTGTAGTCGAAGTTGACGCCGTCCGGCCAGTTGAGGCGGTAGAAGGGCTGCACGGGAACGAGGTCGACATCCTCCTCGATGCGGTGCCCGCTCAGCGCCCACAGCTCCTTCAGGCAGTCGGGATCGGTGATGACGGTCGGCCCGGCATCGAAGGTGAAGCCGTCGCGTTCCCAGACATAGGCGCGCCCGCCAGGACGGTCGCGCGCTTCAAGAACGGTGGTGGCGATGCCGGCGGACTGCAGCCGGATGGCGAGGGCCAGGCCGCCAAAGCCAGCCCCGACGACGATCGCGCTCTTCATCGCACCAGCGCCCGGATGGCCGCGCCGACGGGCACGGGCGGGCGCCCGGTGAGGATGCGGGCGAAATCAAAGGCCGTCGACTGGCCGGCGTAGAATCGGGAGATCACGGACGGGTCCTTGCCATAAAAGTGCTGCAGCACGCGATAGCGCTGCAGGTCGGGCGCGGCATCAAACAACATGCGGTCGAGCAGACGGTAACGCGCGGCCGCCTTCCAGGATGCGCGCGCCCGTGCCCGCGCGGCATCGTGCAGCGCCGCGCCGCGCAGATCGGGCTGCGCGGCCAGCCAGCACGCCGTGCGCACCGCGTCGGGCAGCGAATAACCGGTGGTCGGGTGGAAGGACCCGGCCCGCACGCCGATCTTGGCGACGCCGTCGGATCCCCACAGCGCATCGAAGGATCCGCCGGAAACCACGGCCAGCACCCCGGATTCATACCGGGTGCTTTCCACCACCTCCCACCCGCGGGCGGCGGCATAGTCGTCGATCCGCGCGCTCAGCGCCTGCGGGTCGAGCGCGGGGGAGCGGCTGTAATAGGTGTCCTCCACGAAGATGCGGTCGGCCGCGAACGGCAGCAGATAGACGAAGCGGAAGCCGTCGATCTGCGGCACGGTGGCGTCCATCACCACCGGCCGGTCGAGCCCGTGCGGATGGCGCAGCCGCAATTCGCGGCCGACGAACTTCTGCCAGCCGCACTTCAGCATCGACAGGTCGCCCGCGCCGCGCGCATCCACCACCCCCGCCGCCTCGATCCGGCCGCCGTCCGCCAGGTCGACGCCGGTCGCGCTCAGCCGGGTGGCCGCGGCGTGCACCACCGCGCCGCGCGGCAGGGTGCGGTCCACCAGTGCGGCGAAGCGGTCGGACGACACGCTGTTATAGCCTTGGTCCAGGCGCCGCCGCAGATCGGGAAAGGCGATGTCGTATCCCGGCCAGCGCCACGTCACCGCGCCTTCGATCAGCGCGCGGCCCGCCGCGCTCAGGTCGGCATCGAAAAAGGACCAGACGTGATTGCCGCCGATCGTGCCCGGCTCCACCAGCCGCACGTCCAGGTCGGGCCGCCGCGCCCGGAGCGCAAGCGCCGCCAGGCCGCCGGCAAGGCCGCCACCCACGATCGCCAGGTCGCATGAAAGGGCCGTCGCCATGGCCGCGCGGTACAGCAAGGACCGGGCCCTTGGCTACGCCCCAGCCTTAAGGGATCGGCAACCATCCTGCATTAGTCCGACAGTGATGAGACATGGGGCACGAGCATGAAGGGCGGTTCGATCCTTGCCCAGCTGGCCGCCGTCGGGATCGCGCTGGCCGCGGTCGTGGCGTCCCCGCCGGCGCGCGGGCGCATGCTGCTGGTGCCGGTGACCGATGCGGCGGCGCGGCGGCTCGTCCCCCTGCTGGTGGAACATCGCGGCAGCATCGTCGCCGCCGGGCCGATCACAGGATCGCTCGTCGTGGAAGGGTCGCGCGCCGACCTCGCCGCGCCCGCGCTGCGTGCCGGCATCGTGGCGGTGGCGACGACGCGGCGCGGCTGCGCGGCGGAGACCGCCCGATGATCGCCGATCTCGCCATGCTGCAACGGCGCGGGCTTGCCGCCGCCGTGATCGCCGCCTGGCTGTCGACCGCGGTGCTGCTGGTCGTGGGGCTGTGGATGGGCAGCGACAAGCTTGCGCTCATCCTGACGCTCGCCGGCATCACCAATGCCGTGCCGACGGCAATGGCGCTCCGCGGCCGCCATGACGGCACCGCGCGCATGGTGGTCGGCACGCTTGCCGCCGTGCAGCCGGCGCTGCTGGTGTCGCTCCTCTCCGGCCATCCGTGGCAGATGGATGCGCACATGTATTTCTTTGTCGCGCTCGCGATGCTCGCCCCGATGTGCGACTGGCGGCCGATCGTGCTCGCGTCCGGCCTGATCGCGGTGCACCACCTGGCCTTTCAGCTGCTGCTGCCGGTGGAGGTCTTTTCCAATCTCGACGACAGCTTCGGCCGGGTGCTGTTCCACGCCGGCGCCGTCATCCTGCAGTGCGGGGTGCTCGTGCTCCTGACCACCTCCATGAGCGGGCTGCTCCGTCGGATCGAGGCGGCGCGCATCGAAAGCGAGCGGCTGACCGCCCAGGCCGAAGAAGGTCGCCGCGCGGCGGAGGTCGCCATGGCGGCGCAGCTGCAGGCCGAGGCCGATGCCGCGGCCGAGCGCGCGCACCGGCTGGCGCTGGAGGAAGCGGCGGCGGCCCGGCGGCGGCAGGAAATGCTGCTGCTCGCCGAAGGCTTCCAGGCTTCGGTCGCCGACGTGGTTGCCACCGTGGGCGCAGCCGCGGCCGAGCTCGAACAGTCCTCCGCCGCGCTCGACGGGCTGGCGCGGCGCACCGCGGCCGAAACCGGCGCCACCACCCTGCTGGCGCAGCAATCCTCCCATGATGCGCTGCGCCTGGCCGAACAGATCGGGGAGCTCAGCCGCTCCGTCACCGCCATCGCCGATGCCGTGGAGCGTCAGGCGGCGCTGACCGGCGACGCGGCCGCGGCCTCCGACGGCAGCAACCTGGCCGTCCGCTCGCTGGCCGAACGCGCCGCCTCCATCGGTCACTTCGCCGGGTCGATCCACCAGATCGCGCAGCGCACCAACCTCCTGGCATTGAACGCCGGGATCGAGGCGGCACGCGCGGGCGATGCCGGCCGCGGCTTTGCCGTGGTGGCGGGCGAGGTGAAGTCGCTCGCCGGGCAGGCCGCCCACGCCACCGACGAGATCCGCACGCTTGCCGGATCGGTGGAGCACGGCGCCGCGTCTGCCCGCACCATGCTGGACGAGATCGCCGGCGCCACCGCCGATCTGGCCGCCGCCGCCGCCGAGATCCGCGCGGAGCTTGGCCGCCAGCGCGACGCCGCCGCCGCCATCGCCCGCACGGCAGAGGCCACCGCCGCCAGCGCCACCAAGGTGGTCGGCGACATGTCGGAGGTGCGCGACGTGGCGCACGGCACGGAGCATCTGTCCGGCCGCGTCGCGAGCGCGGCCACCGGCCTCAGCGACAGCGCGCGCAACCTGCAGGCCGCCGCCCGGCTGTTCGTCGGCCAGCTGAAGGCCGCGTGAGCCAACTCCGCGCTGTTGCGGGCGCGACGGACGGGGTAAGGCACTGACGATGCTGGTGCCCATCCTCCTGTCTGCGCTTGCCATGACGCTGATCGTGGGCGTGCGCTATCTTCTCACCTCCGGTGGCTTCGCGCTCGCCACGCGCGCGCGCCACCCCGGCCTTTATGCCGGGCTCAACCCGCAGATCCGGCGCGAGATCGCCTGGTCGCTGGCGTCGGCGGCGATCTACGGCATTCCCGCCGGCGTGGTCGCCTGGCTGTGGCAGAATCTCGGCTGGACGCGGATCTACACGGACGTGTCGGACTGGCCCTTGTGGATGCTGCCCGTGTCCGTGCTGTCCTTCCTGGTCGCGCACGACGCCTGGTTCTACTGGACGCATCGCTGGATGCACCGGCCAAAGCCCTTTCGTGTCGTCCATGCCGTGCACCATGCCAGCCGGCCGCCGACGGCCTGGGCGGCGATGAGCTTTCACCCGTGGGAGGCGCTGTCCGGCGCTGTGGTCATTCCGACACTGGTGTTCCTGATTCCGATCCACGTCGGCGCGCTCGGCTTTGTTCTCCTCACCATGACGGTTATGGGGGTAACCAACCACATGGGGTGGGAGGTTTTTCCCCGGTTCATCGTCGAGGGTCCATTGGGGCGGTGGCTGATCACCGCCAGTCATCACCAGCGTCATCATGAGAGATACGGCTGCAACTATGGACTTTATTTCCGCTTCTGGGACCGGCTCTGCGGCACGGACGAAGGGATCGGCGATTTCGCGCGGGCGCATCGCCGGGCGGCTGGGCGCAGCGGCGCTGGTGCTGGCCTCGCTGCCGGGGGCGGTGCCGACGGGGGGCGTTGACGTCTCGTTCCAGCAGCTGCGCTCCGAACGCGGCATGCTGCGGATCTGCCTGACGCGCGACCCGGCCAACTATCCCAACTGCACCGACGATCGCGCCGCCATCACGCGCAACGTCCCCGCCAACCGGCCCGATCTGGTGCTTGCCGCCATCCCGGCCGGCAACTGGGCGCTGGCGGTGATCCACGACGAAAACGGCAACGGCCGGCTGGATACCTTTGCCGGCATCCCGCGCGAAGGCGTCGGCTTTTCCCGCAACCCCCGGATCAGCTTCGGCCCGCCGCGCTTCCGGTCGGCGGAATTCACCGTGTCGGGATCGCCCACCGCCCAGGACATCCGCCTGCGCTATTTCCTCTGACGGCTGAGCGTGTTGTGCCCCGGCGCCGTTGCAGCGGGGACGCACCGCGGCAGGATCGTCACGCTCCTGCAACCTTCTTGCAGACCGGCCGTTCACGCGCGGCACCGATGACGCAGATCCGCGCCGACGGTTAAGGGGTTTCTCCACATGAACGGCTTGCGTCTCGTTTTCGCCCTGGCAGGCATCATGGCCGCCGTGCCCGCATCGGCGCAGTCCAATCCCGCGGAACCCGCCGCCCCGGTTCCGGCCACGCCCGATCCCGCGTTCGACACGCAGCGCGACAGCTTCACGGTCGGCGCCGGCGTCGCCGTTCTGCCCGATTATGAAGGCTCCGACGATTATCGTTTCATCCCGGCCGTGCAGGGCCGCGGACAGGTGTCGGGCATCAGCTTCTTTACGCGCGGCGCGTCTCTTTACGTCGATCTCATCCCGCAGGCGCAGGGCGAGACGGTCGATTTCGCGCTCGGCCCGCTCGTCGCCGCCAACCTGTCGCGCACCAACCGCCGCGTGATCGACGATCCCGCCATCCGCGCGCTCCCGCAGCTCGACACCGCGATTGAGGTCGGCGGCTTTGCCGGCATCTCGAAGACCGGCGTCGTCACCTCGGCCTATGACGTGCTGTCTGCCCGCGTTGCCTATCAGCGCGATGTCGCCGGCAGCCACGACAGCTATGTGATCACGCCGTCGATCGACTATCTGACGCCCCTGTCGACGCGCAACTTGGTCGGCATCTCGGCCTCCATGCAGTTCGTTGGCGACGGCTGGGCACAGCAATATTTCGGCATCACCCCCGGCGCGAGCACGGCGAGCGGCCTCGCCCCCTACGATCTCGATGGCGGGTTGAAGAGCTACTCGCTGTCGATCCTGGGCGCGCAGTCTCTCGAAGGCGACATCCGCTCCGGCTTCGCGCTGTTCGGCGCGGTCAGCTACACGCGGCTGCTCGGCGACTTTGCCGATTCGCCGATCGTCACCGTGGACGGCAGCCCCAACCAGTGGGTCGGCGCGATCGGCATCGGCTACACCTTCTGATCGACCCTGCCCGTCCCTATCTTTTCGGATAGGAGGCAAGGACATGGCCGGCGGTTGGACGCGCGACGGCGCGGTGCAGGATCAGATCGACGACACTGTCGCCGATGCGGTGAAGGCGGCGCGCCTGGGCCTCGCCGGCCCCGCCGGGCTGGAGGAGTGCGAGGACTGCGGCGAGCCGATCGCCGAGGCGCGTCGCCGGGCGCTGCCCTCCGCGCGGACCTGCGTCGCCTGCCAGGGCACGCGCGATGCGGCGCGGCGCGCGACCGGCATCAACCGCCGCGGCAGCAAGGACAGCCAGCTGCGCTGACGCCGTCCAGGTACAGCAGCGGTGGATCGCCGCAGCCGGCGCTGCTATGGAACAGGGCGTGAACGACACGGCCGTCCGCAAGATCATCCATGTCGACATGGACGCGTTCTTCGCGTCGGTCGAACAGCGCGACGATCCCGCGCTTCGTGGACGTCCGCTCGCCGTCGGCGGCGGCACGCGCGGCGTGGTGGCTGCGGCCAGCTACGAGGCGCGGGTGTTCGGCGTGCGCTCCGCCATGCCGTCCGTCACCGCGCGGCGATTATGTCCGGAGCTGCTGTTCGTGAAGCCGCGTTTCGATGCCTACCGCGCCGTCAGCGATCAGATCCGCGCGATCTTCCTCGACTACACCCCGCATGTGGAGCCGCTCAGCCTCGACGAGGCCTATCTGGACGTGACGGAGGATCTGAAGGGCATCGGCCTCGCCACGCCGATCGCGAAGGAGATCCGCGCGCGCATCAGGGCGGAAACGGGCCTCACCGCCTCGGCCGGCGTGTCGTTCAACAAGTTCCTGGCAAAGCTCGCCTCCGACCAGAACAAGCCCGACGGCCTGTGCGTCATCACGCCCGACCGCGCGCTCGACTTCGTCGCCTCCTTGCCGGTCAAACGCTTCCACGGCGTCGGTCCCAAGACGGCCGAGCGCATGGCGCGGTTGGGCATCCACACCGGCGCCGACCTGCGCGCCCAGTCGCTGGAGCTGCTCGGGCGCAATTTCGGGTCGAGCGCGGGCTACTATCACGATCTCGCGCGCGGCATCTGCCACCGCCAGGTCCGCGCCAACCGCGAACGCAAGTCGATCGGCGCGGAGGACACCTTCATGGAGGACCTGTCCGATCCCGACGCGCTGGCGGCCGAGCTCGCCCGCATCGGCGCCACCGTCTGGCGCCGCATCGAGGCGAAGGGCGGCGTCGAGGGCCGGACGGTGACGCTGAAGGTCAAGTATCGCGACTTCCGCCAGATCACCCGCGCCCGCTCGCTCGACCACGCGGTCTCCGGCGAGGCGGAGTTCGTCGCCGTCGGCCGTGCACTGCTGGCCGGCGTGCTGCCGGTCGAAAAGCCGGTGCGGCTGCTCGGCCTGACGCTGTCGGGGCTTGGGCGGTGCACCGACAAGGCACCGGCGGCACTGGAGCTGCCCCTGCCGCTGGAGGATGATCGATGAACCCTTAACCGTTCGGAGGCAATTGCCGTCTTATGGTGGCGCCCATGATCACCGCTCGCCAGATCGACCTCGTCCAGGACAGCTTCGCGCTCGTCATCCCCGTGTCGGCGGATGCCGCGGCCGAGTTCTACCGCCGGCTGTTCGAGTCCGCGCCAGACACCCGCCCATTGTTCAAGAACGACATGGCCGAACAGGGGCGCAAGCTGTTCCTGACGCTCGCCACTGTGGTCGATGCGCTTGACCGGCTTGACGAGGTGGTTCCCGTCGCGCGCGAACTGGCAATCCGCCACGTCGGCTACGGCGTCGCCGACCGGCACTATGACGTGGTCGGCGCAGCGCTGATCGAGACGCTGCGCATGGGCCTGGGACCGCGTTTCGATGCGGAAACCGAGGCGGCCTGGGGCGCGGCTTATACGATCCTCGCCGACACCATGGTGGAAGCGGCGCGCGCGCGACGAGCCGCATGAAGGCGGCCGGAGAGGCGGCAAGCCTCCCCGACCAGCTGGCAGAGATCGCCGCGCGCCTGACGGACGTGGCCGATGCCGTCGCCACCGAAGCGGAAGCCGCGGTTCAGCTGGTGCGGATGATGACTACGCAGGCTCATGACGTGGCCGAGCTCAGCGCCGGGCTCGTCACCGCCGCCGACGAGATCGAGTCCAACGTCCGCCAGCAGGGCGAGGCGCTGGGGGCGGCGGCAACGGCGCTCTCCACCAATCGCCCCGCGCTTGATGCCCTGGCCGGATCAGTCGAAAACGTGTCGGCCATCGCCGCCGCCATCGGCCGGATCGCGCGGGAAAGCCGTATCCTCAGCCTCAATGCCCGCATCGAGGCGAGCCGCGGCGGCGATGCCGGACGCGGCTTTTCGGCCGTGGCGATGGAGATGTCGACGATGTCCGACCGCACGCGGCTCGCCACCGACGACATCGCGGAGCGCGCATCGGTGATCGCGCGCAACGTGGATGCCGCCAGCGCCATCATGTCGTCGCACGACGCGATCGTCAGCAGCCAGAACGACATCGTCGAAAGCGCGCTCGAAAGCGCCGCACGGCAGCGGGAGGCGGCCGCCACGCTCGCCTCGATCACCGCCGACACCGCCGCCACGATCGATCGCGCGGCAGCCGCGGTGGGGCGCGTCGGCGCCAATGCCGTCGCCGTGCGCCTGCTGGCCCGGCAGATCGGCCGCCTCGCGCGCTAGCGCGCGACCGCCTCTGCGCATCCCCCGCGCGTGCGCACCGCATCCCACGCCACCGCCTGCAACGCCGCCGCCTGGTCCGGCGACAGGCCGAGGTCGCCGGCCGCCGCCTCGTCGCGGCCGAGGCTGCGGGGGTCCTCGCCGGTGACGCTCGCGAACACCACCAGCGCTTCCAGGTAATAGCCCTCCGCCGACCCGTGATACTGGTCGTGCGTCCACAGCGGCACGCGCCCGAACGCGATGCCGTCATAGGGGTCGGCATCCGCCACCCCGGCCGCGATCGCGCACAGGAACGCCTGCCCCGTCGGCACCACGCCCGCCGCGCCCGCCGCCGCCGCCGCGGCGTCATGGCCCGCGCGCACGTCGGCGGTCATCGGCCGCAGTCCCCGCGCCGACCAGCGGCTGCCGCCTGGGCGCAGCGCGATGTCCGGCCGTGCCCAAGTCGCGTTCATCCACACGGCCACCCGGTCGTTGCGCGCGCGGAACAGTGCCGCCAGCCCGCGCGCGCCCGCGATCGTCGCCGCCGGGTCGCCATGCGCCTCGGCATTCAGCGTGCTGTATTCCTGCAGCACCACCGCGTCCCACGGCCGGTCGATCAGCGCCCGCCGCTCGCCCAAGTGCCAGCCGAGCGACCGCCCGCCCGCCGTCTCCAGCGCCACCTGCCAGTCGAGTCCGCGCTGGTCGGCAAAGCGCTTGAACAGCGCCGGCACCCCGCCCAGCCGGTCGCCGTTCAGGTCCTCCACGCTGTCTGCCCGGTATCGCAGCACCGCCGACCCCACCCCTTGCGTGAAGCTGTTGCCGACGAACAGGATTGTGCGCGCAGACAGCGGCTGGGCGACGAGGGCGAGGAGCAGCGCGATCAGACGGATCATGCCGGCCAGCATGTCGCGCTTCCCCTCCCCGCTCAAGCTGCTACAGTCCTTCCCATCCCCGGGGGACCGCTGATGCGGTTGAGAGGGGGGCGCCGAAGCCCCCGACCCGTCGAACCTGATCCGGCTGACACCGGCGTAGGGAGGGAGGGCGCCACCGCTCCCCCTCCACCATGGAGAGGACAAGCATGGCCGACATCGACCCCCAGATCGCCCGTGGCACCCCTGCGTCGGGCAGCACGCCCGGCGTCACCACCGGCCCCATCCGCGGCAGTCGCAAGATCCATGTCGGCCCGCTGAAGGTCGCCATGCGCGCGATCGACCTGGAGCCGTCGTCGGGCGAGCCGCCCTTGAACGTCTACGACACGTCCGGCCCCTACACCGATCCCACCGCGCGCATCGACATCATGTCCGGCCTGCCCGAGCTGCGGCGGGACTGGATCCGTGCCCGCGGTGACGTGGAGGAGGTCGCCCAGCGCGAGGTCCGGCCGGAGGACAACGGCCAGCTCGGCCCCGACCGCTCCGCGAGCGCGGCAGCGCGGAGCGGCAACAGGAACGGCGGCGTGCAGCCCTTCCCCAACGTCCGCCGCACCGTGCTGCGCGCCCGCGCCGGCGCGAACGTCAGCCAGATGCACTATGCCCGCCGCGGCATCATCACGCCCGAGATGGAATATGTCGCCACGCGCGAGAATCTCGGCCGCGAGATGCTCCGTGAATACACCCGCGACGGCGAAAGCTTCGGCGCCGCCATCCCCGACTATGTCACGCCCGAATTCGTGCGGGACGAGGTCGCCCGCGGCCGCGCGATCATCCCCAACAACGTCAACCACCCGGAATCCGAGCCGATGGCGATCGGCCGCAATTTCCTGGTGAAGATCAACGCCAACATCGGCAATTCCGCCGTCGCCTCCAACGTCGCGAGCGAAGTGGACAAGCTCGTCTGGGCGATCCGCTGGGGCGCGGACACGGTGATGGACCTGTCCACCGGCCGCAACATCCACGACACGCGCGAATGGATCATCCGCAACAGCCCCGTGCCGATCGGCACCGTGCCCATCTACCAGGCGCTGGAAAAGGTCGGCGGCATTGCCGAGGACCTCACCTGGGACATCTTCCGCGACACGTTGATCGAGCAGGCGGAACAGGGCGTCGACTATTTCACCATCCATGCGGGCGTGCGCCTGCCCTACATCCCGATGACGGCGAAGCGCGTCACCGGCATCGTGTCGCGCGGCGGATCGATCATGGCGAAATGGTGCCTGGCGCACCACAAGGAGAGCTTCCTGTACGAGCGCTTCGACGAGATCACCGAGATCATGAAGGCCTATGACATCGCCTATTCGCTGGGCGATGGCCTGCGCCCCGGCTCGATCGCCGACGCCAATGACGAGGCGCAGTTTGCCGAGCTCTATACGCTGGGCGAACTCACCCACCGCGCGTGGAAGGAAGACGTGCAGGTGATGATCGAAGGGCCCGGCCATGTGCCGATGCACAAGATCAAGGAGAACATGGACAAGCAGCTCCAGGTCTGTGGGGAGGCGCCCTTCTACACGCTCGGGCCGCTCACCACCGACATCGCGCCAGGATACGACCATATCACCTCGGGCATCGGCGCGGCGATGATCGGCTGGTTCGGCACGGCCATGCTCTGCTACGTCACGCCCAAGGAGCATCTGGGCCTGCCCGACCGCGACGACGTGAAGACGGGCGTCGTCACCTACAAGCTCGCCGCCCACGCCGCCGATCTCGCCAAGGGCCACCCGGCCGCAAAGCTGCGCGACGACGCGCTCAGCCGCGCCCGGTTCGAGTTCCGCTGGCGCGACCAGTTCAACCTGTCGCTCGATCCCGACACGGCCGAGCAGTATCACGATCAGACGCTGCCGGCGGAAGGCGCCAAGACCGCGCACTTCTGCTCGATGTGTGGGCCGAAGTTCTGCTCGATGAAGATCACGCAGGAAGTGCGGGATTTCGCGGCTAAGCAGAATGCGCCGGTGGAGACGTTCGTCGCGGCGGAAGAGGCCGAGGCGGGGATGGCCGGGATGAGCAAGCTCTACAATGAGAGCGGGCGTGAGCTGTACATGGGCGCGGGCGGGCGGGAGCACGATTAGTTACTCCTGTCCGCCCGCACTCGCGCTAACGCGGTTTCAAGCCGTTGGTCCTGAAAGCGGCAGCTAGCCGTGCGCTTTCTTGGTCCCAGAATTCTAAAACACGTCGATTGATTTCGAGCTTTTGAGATCGTTGCTCGTCAGTCATGTTTGACCTCTTTTGCCAGTAAGCGAGATATTCAGCCATCTCCGACTCGCTAATCGCGCCTCGGCGTGCAAATAATTCCAAAGATCGGGGATTGAGTGACTTTGTAATCTCTGCCCTGACTCGCTTGAGAACAGCAAATATCCTTCTGGAGGCAAGCTGCATAAAGTTGTGTACGCAAACATTACCCACCTCGGCTTCATTGCCGTTGTCTCGATTCTTAATGATGCAAATTTGGTTGATGGGCTCATGCCCACATTCACAAGCTCTCAGCGAAGCATCATGGTAAACTGCGTGTAATTCCCACTCTGGCTTTGCTTCGAGCCACTCTTTGGAATTGCTGAGGTCTAAAATTGCTGTGACAAATTTCTGAAAATTATGGCCAGCACCCATTGTTCACATCCTGTGAGCCGACCAAGGCACCCGAGTGGGGTCGGTTGACGATAGGACGGAGGCCCACTAGGTTCTCGCGCGCTTGCTGAGAGCACGAGGTGGTATGCCTACCTCCGGTTAGGGCTGCTGCGCCAACAGCGGCCCTAATTCGTATGTGACGTCTCGAGCTTGTCATCCCAACAGCTCGTCAAAATCGTCAGCAGGAGACGCTGGCTCCCGCCAATATTTACCGTTATCTGACCGGACGATCCAGGTCCGCTCTTCGCCTTGTATGACCTTTTTTTGAAGTCTCCAAAGCGCTGTACGAAAAGCATCCAAATTGATCGTATCTCCTGTCGCCTCGAGATAGCGAGGGTAGAGATCAATCGGGCTGATCGCCGCGTCAGAGCCTGTCTCCAGCAACTTCGCCATATCTTTGTCACGGTCAGAGATAGAGGTCGGGACGCCTTTGTCTTCAGCTGATTCGCCGGTGATTTCAGCCATGACACGTTCTGCAGCCTGAAGATCCGCGAGCTCTTTTTTGGCCGATTCCAGTGCTTTAATAGCACGCGTCAGCTTGGCTTCAGCTTTCGCTAGACGGTCTTTTAGTAGTGCCATGACATCAGACATGGTGAAAGCATTACAGCATACGCCATACGCGATCAACCTTTCATGAATTACAGATCGCGTATGTTCATGACGTATGGAGAAAGGTTCCGTGCCCCACCTCGCCCGCATCACCCTCGTCGTCCACGACTATGACGAGGCACTCGCCTTCTACGTCGGCAAGCTCGGCTTCGACCTGGTCGAGGACAGCTACCAGCCCGAGCAGGACAAGCGCTGGGTTATCATCCGCCCGCCCGGCGCCGGCCCGCACGCCACCACCATCCTCCTCGCCCGCGCCGCGACAGACGACCAGCAAACCCGCATCGGCGACCAGACCGGCGGCCGCGTCGCCTTCTTCCTCCACACAGACGACTTCGTGCGCGACCATGCCCGCTACACCGCCGTCGGCGTCGAGTGGGTCCGCCCGACCACCGACCAGCCTTATGGCCGCGCTGCTGTGTTCCGCGATCTCTACGGCAATCTTTGGGACCTGATTGGACCTACTTGCGCAGGTCCTTCGACGTCGGCGTAGCCAGCCACTGCTTGCCGTCCTTCATGCCCTCCCAACCGCAATGGCCTTTGGCATAGCGGCTTGCCGGAACCGCATCGGCCTCCGCCGTCTGATCCAGCAGTTGATGCACGGCGCGACGCAGGCGGCGCGCATGCTGCTGCTTCCACGGCTTATCAGTGGGTGCGGTTGTCCAGCCGATCACTGGTGTCGATTTCCGGCTGCGGCTCATCGCGAAATAGTAGCACAGTTTTCACCACCAACGCTTGCCCTTCGACTGATCCCCGTCCGAACTGGCGTGTTAATCCTCCATGCCGAACCCCCTCACCACTCCGCAAACCGCCACCACCACCCTGCGCGCCGGTCGGGTCCGCTTCCGCGCGCGGGTGTCTGTCACGCCGGTCGGCCTCGTCGCCATCGGCGGACTGGTCGCCGCGATCCTCTTGTCGGTGCCGCCGATCATCCGCGCCGCCGGCGACGCGCGGAGAACCGCGGACTAGGCCTCCCGCGCCATCCTGACGGATGCACCCCCGCCACACCGCGCCGGCAAAACATCCAACAGCCCGCCCCGCCGCTGTCCTACTCGTTCCTTTTCTGTTCTGGTCGTGCAATGACCAAGCGCACCCGCACCACCGCCGCCGCCGCCAAGGCCGCCGATCCGGCTCCCGTCACCGACGATTTCGTGCCCGTCTCGCTCCGCGCCCGGCGCGACGGGTGGACGCATGCGCGCCAGGTCGCCTTTCTCCACGCGCTGGCGGAAACCGCCTGCGTCGCCGATGCCTGCCGCCATGTCGGGATGACCCCGCAATCCGCCTATGTGCTGCGCCACCGCGCCGACGCGGAAAGCTTTCGCGCCGCATGGGACGTGGCACTCGATTTCGGCGTCAGCCGGCTGGCCGAAAACGCGCTGTCGCGCGCCATCCACGGCGTCGCCACCCCGTCTTCTTCCAGGGCGAACAGGTCGGCGAGCGCCGCACCTACAACGAACGGTTGACCATGTTCCTGCTGCGCACGCGTCAGCCGCAGCGCTATGGCGCCGCGCTCGACAACCTCATCGCGCGCGAACCGCATCCCGATGCCCCGGCGCTCCGCCTGCACGAGGCGATCCGGCGCGTGGCGGAGGACGGGGTGGACGCGCAGGCCGGCCGCCCCCCGCGCGATCGCCCGCCGCTCACCACCTCGCTGCTTGAGGACATCGCCACGCCGCTCGATCCCGCGCTGGCGGTCGGCGAATGGATGGCGGCCGAGGCGCGGGAGCGCGACTATGCCGACCGCTTCTGGCGCGACCGGATCGCGGGCGAGGCCGCGCGCAGCCTGGATGACGGTCCGGGGTTCGACGACGATGCGTGGGGCGGAAGTTGACGGGGACGTGTCGTCAACTTCGTCAACTTCCGCGCCGTCATGCCGCGGGTGGCAGACAGGCCGGCCGCCGCGCGCCGGCCCGCCGCCCGGCGCTCAGCGCAGCCGGATCTCGAACAGCGTGGGCCAGCGCTTTCCGGTCACGAACAGCCGCCGGCTGGCCGGGTCGTACGCGATGCCGTTCAGCACGGCGTCGGGATCGGCGGAGGTGATCTCCGCCGCCAGCGGGCGCAGGTCGACGAAGCCGCGCACCTGCCCGGTCGCCGGGTCGATCCGCGCGATATAGTCGGTTCGCCAGATGTTCGCCCACAGCTCGCCCTCGACCATCTCGAGCTCGTTGAGCTGGCTGAGCGGCCGGCCGCCCGCCGTGACCGGCACGCGCGCCGACTCCGCAAAGCTCGTCGGGTCGATGATGCGCAGCGTGGCCGTGCCGTCCGACAGGATCAGCCGGCCGTCATGCTCGGTGAGGCCCCACCCTTCGCCCGGGTAGCGTGCCTCCCCCCGCTGGCGCAGCGTCCGCAGGTCCCAGCGATAGGCGATGCCGTCCTGCCACGTCAGGCTGATCAGCTGCTGGCCGACGCGGGCCAGCCCCTCGCCGAACTGATCAGCCGGGATCGCGCTGCGCGCCTCGACCGCCCCGGTCTCCAGCCGAACGCGCCGCACTTCCGATTCGCCGGGCTGGCCCAGGCTCTCGTACAGCCGCCCGCGGTGCCACAGCAGCCCCTGGGTGAAGGCGCGCGGATCGTGCGGAAAGCGCCGGACCACCACCGCCTCGGCAACCGGCAACCCGAACGCCCGGCGCGGTGCAGGCGCAGGCGTCGGCGCGGCCACGGGCGCCCCGACGGACGGCCTTGTGACGGCAGGCGCCGCGCCAACGGCAGGCGCCGCGCCGACGGCAGGCGTTGCGCTAACGGCAGGCGCCGGTGCCGCCGGCTGGCGGGCGAGCACGGTTCCGCCGACGCCCGCACCCACCGCAAAAAGCAACAGGGCGGCGCGACCCGTTGTCCGGTCGCGCCGCCCCGTCATGCCGTTCGCGTCCTGCTTACTGGACGGGCGAAAGGTTCACCGCGGCGTACTTGCCGCGACGGTCGACCTCCAGCTCGAACTCGAGCCGGTCGCCTTCGTTCAGGTTGGTCATGCCCGCACGCTCAACGGCGGAGATGTGGACGAATGCGTCCGGCTGCCCGTCGTCGCGCTGGATGAAGCCGAAGCCCTTCATCGCGTTGAAGAACTTCACCGTTCCGCTCGCCTTTTCACCCGTCAGCTGGCGCTGCGGGCCACCGGCGCGCGGGCCGCCGCCCATGCCACCGGCGGCGTCGCGCGGCTGCGCGGCGCTGGATCCGGTCACCGGAAGCGGCTCGCCCTCGATCTTCAGATCGGTGGCCGACACGCGACCGCCACGATCGACGAGCGTGAACTCCAGCGGCTGGCCCTCGGCCAGGCCGGTCAGGCCCGCTTGCTCCACAGCCGAGATGTGGACAAACACGTCCTCGCCGCCGTCGTCACGGACGATGAAGCCGAAGCCCTTCTGCCCGTTGAAGAACTTAACGACGCCCTTGCCCTCGCCGATGACCTGGGCGGGCATGCCGCCGCGACCGCCGCCGCCGCCGCCGAAGCCGCCGCCACCGCCGCCGAAGCCACGGCCGCCGCCACCGCCGCCGAAGCCGCCGCCACCACCGCCGCCATAACCGCCGCCGCCGCCGAAGCCGCCGCGACCGCCACCACCGCCGCCGTAACCGCCGCCGTAACCGCCGCCACCAAAGCCGCCGCCGGAGCTCTCGTTGTAGCCGCCGTAATTGTCGTCGCCGAAGCTGTCACGCTTGTCCCGGCCCCGTCCGCCGCGACGCCCTCTGTCGAAACCCATGCCGTCCGTATCTCTCTGTCGCCGTCCAAAAATTCGCCGGGCAACAGCGCCGGCCGACGCATGGATGCCTGGTCGCGCGGCCACCTGCCCCGCGCGAGTGAATCGCCATAGACCAAATGCGCGGTCGCCGCGAACAATTTCGCCAAGCTGAACGGCCGGCTGCGTTCAGCCGTGTCCGCGCTTGCGGCAACGCGGGCGTGGCGGCAATGAAGCGGCATGGAAAACATCGCCGCGCTCGCCGCCGATCCCGCCGTTTGGGCGGCGCTTGTCACCCTGATCGTGATGGAGGTGGTGCTTGGCATCGACAACCTCATCTTCATCTCGATCCTGTCGAACAAGCTGCCCGAGGCGCAGCGGCAGAAAGCGCGGCGGATCGGCATCTCGCTGGCGCTCGTCATGCGGCTGCTGCTGTTGACGGCGATCGCCTGGATCGTTGCGCTGACCGCGCCGGTGTTCGACCTCGGCATCCGCGGCCCGCTGGACCGTTATGGCGCGCCGACGTTCGAGACCGCCTTTTCCTGGCGCGACCTGATCCTGATCGCCGGTGGCCTGTTCCTGGTGTGGAAGGCGACCAAGGAAATCCATCACAGTGTCGACAGCACGCCGACGGGCGAGGTCCTCGACAAGAAGAGCGCGGCAGCGATCAGCTTCGGCTCGGCCATCGTGCAGATCCTGCTGCTCGACATCGTGTTCTCGATCGATTCGATCCTGACGGCGGTCGGCATGACCGAATATGTCGAGGTCATGTACGTCGCCGTGATCGTCGCGGTGACGGTGATGCTGGTGGCGGCGGATCCGCTTGCCAACTTCATCAACAAGAACCCGACGGTGGTTATGCTCGCGCTGGGCTTTCTCCTGATGATCGGCATGGTGCTGATCGCAGAAGGCTTCGGCGCGCATGTGCCCAAGGGCTATATCTACACGGCCATGGCGTTCTCCGCGGGCGTGGAGATCCTGAACATCGTGTCGCGCCGGTCCAAGGCGCGGAAGGAGGCGGCCGCGGCCGCCGCCGGCGGAGAGGCGCCCCTGGCCGAATAGCACAGGCGACGGCGTGCGCCTTCGCCATTGAGCGGCGGGGCGCGCCCGCCTATGCGGGCCTATGGCCGTTTATTTCCACGAAGAAGACCTTCCGGCGGGCGCGCTCGGCCCAGGGCCGGTCGCCGTTGATACCGAGACAATGGGGCTGATGCCCGGCCGCGACCGGCTGTGCCTGGTGCAGATCAGCGACGGTGGCGGTGACGAGCACCTCGTCCGCTTCTCGCCCGGCAGCGACTATGCCGCGCCCGAGCTGCGGGCGGTGCTGTCCGATCCCGACCGGCTGAAGCTCTACCACTTCGCGCGCTTCGATCTCGCCGCGATCCGCGCCTACATCGGCGTGATGGCGGCCCCCGTCTATTGCACAAAGACCGCCTCCCGGCTGGTGCGCACCTACACCGACCGTCACGGGCTGAAGGAGCTGGTGCGCGAACTGTGCGGGCAGGAGGTGTCGAAGCAGCAGCAGTCCTCCGACTGGGGCGCGCCCGAACTGTCGGACGCTCAGAAGGATTATGCCGCGTCCGACGTGCGCTTCCTCCACCGCATGAAGGAAGCGCTGGACGTGCGGCTGGCACGCGAAGGCCGCACCGGGCTTGCGCAGGCCTGTTTCGACTTCCTGCCGCACCGCGCCGAGCTGGACCTGGCGGGCTGGCCGGAAATCGACATCTTCGCGCATGTCTGAGATCGCCGACCGGTCGCGTCAGTCGCGGCGCCGCTGGGCGCGACCCGGCAGCAGCCACGACCGTGTGGTGCGCGGGGCACGGCTGATCCTTCCGGCGGCGGTGGGTGCGTTGACCGCCATCCTGGCCTTGGCGCCGATCCTGGGTGACAACGAGATCAGCTTCGTGCTTGCCAAGGACAAGGTCGCGATCACGCGTGACCGCATGCGGGTGAGCGAGGCGGTCTATCGCGGCGCGGACAACAAGGGGCAGGCCTTTGCGCTGTCCGCCGGATCCGCCGTGCAGGTGTCTACCGCCGATCCGATCGTCCGGCTGCAAGACCTGTCCGCGCGCATCGCGCTGCCTGAAGGCCCGGCGACGCTGCGCGCCGGGCGCGGCCGGTACGATATACAGTCCGAACAGGTGGCGGTGGATGGCCCCATATTGTTCCAGGCCGCCGATGGTTACCAGCTGCAGACGAGTGACGTCCGTGTCGACCTGCCGGCCCGTACGCTGGAAAGCCAGGGAAGGGTGCAGGGGCGCATGCCGCTCGGCACGTTCAGCGGCGACCGCATGCGTGCCGACCTGGGCGCGCGAACCGTGACATTGGAAGGTCGTGCCCGCTTGCGCGTCGTGCAGGGAGCCATCAGATGAGCGTCGTGACCGCACGTGTTCTCCTCGCGCCCGCGCTGATGCTGCCGGGCCTGCTGCTGCTCGGCCCGGCGACGCCGGCGCCGGCACAGGCGCTCGCCAACCACAACAGCAATGCGCCGGTGGATGTCGATGCTGACCGGTTCGAGGTTCAGGACCGGCAGGACCGCGCGGTATTCTCGGGCAACGTCCGCGTGCGCCAGGGCGGGCTCAACCTTGATGCGCAGCGCCTGACCATCGCCTACCAGGGCGGACCGTCGTCCGGGGTGACGATCCAGCGGCTGGACGCCTCTGGCGGTGTCACCGTCCGCAGCGCGACGGAAACGGCGCGCGGCAACTTCGCCGTGTACGATCTCAACCGCCGGCAGATCACCATGGTTGGCGGCGTCACGCTGCAGCAGGGTCCCAACCGGCTGAACGGCGGTCGGCTCGTCATCGACCTCACCACGGGACGGTCGGTGATCGACGGCAGCGCGGTCGGCGGCACGAGCGGCAGCACCGCGCCGGGATCGATCGGGTCGTCGGGCGGCCGCGTGACCGGCCGGTTCCAGGTGCCGCAGCGCGGCGGGAACTGACGGGCTCAGCCCGGTGCTGAGCCGCTTCGAAAGCCTGCCGAACCGGCGGGCCATCATCGACCGGAAGGCTGTTGCCGACGCGCTGGCCGCGATTCCCGATGGTACGTCGGGCGCCATGCGCACGGCCATGGTCGCGATCATCCGGCGCGCGCTGGACGACGGCCGCGCCGAGATCGCCCGGCGCCTGGACGAAGCCCCAGCCCGCGGCCTTCCGGCCGCCAACGCCGGCGCCTTCCTGGTTGATCAGTTATTGCGGCTATTGTTCGACTTCACGACCACGCGGCTCTACCCCCTCGCCAATCCGACGGCGGCGGAGCGCCTCGTCCTGGTTGCGGTCGGCGGCTACGGCCGCGGCGAACTCGCCCCTCACAGCGATGTCGACATCGGCTTCGTGACGCCCTGGAAGCGAAGCGGGTGGGCCGAACAGGTCATCGAGACCATCCTTTACACGCTCTGGGACCTGCAGCTGCGGATCGGTTATTCCAGCCGCTCGGTCGACGACACGCTGCGGCTCGCGCGGCAGGACGGGACCATCCGCACCGCGCTCTTGGAAAGCCGGTTCGTCTGGGGCGACGCGCCGCTCTGGGAAGAGGTCTCCGGCCGCCTGGCGCGTGAGGTCATGTCGGGCAATGCCCGCGCCTTCGTTGCCGACAAGCTGGAGGAGCGCGACCGCCGGCATGTCCGGATGGGCGACAGCCGCTATGTCGTCGAGCCCAATGTGAAGGAAGGCAAGGGCGGACTGCGCGACCTTCACACGCTGTTCTGGATCGGGAAGTACGTCCACCAGGTCGGCCGGGTGACCGATCTGGTGGAGGCGGGGCTGCTGACCCCCGTCGAGCTTCGCCGTTTCCAGAAGGCCGAGGATTTCCTGTGGGCCGTGCGATGTCACCTGCATCTTGCCGCAGGGCGGCACGAGGAGCGGCTGACCTTCGACATGCAGGCCGAGATCGCGCGCCGCATGCGCTATGCCGAGCGTCCAGGCCGGGCGCCCGTCGAGCGCTTCATGCAGCATTATTTCCTGAACGCGCGGACGGTGGGCGACCTGACGGGCCTTTTCCTGGCGCATCTGGACGAGGCGATGGCGGCGCGCGGGCGCCGGTTCGTGCTGCCGCAGCTCGGGCGGCGCCCGCGGCGGCTGGACGGTTTCACGATCGTGCGCGGGCGGCTGGCGATCCCGGAGGACGACTTCTTCCGCGCCGATCCCGTACGCCTGCTGCAGCTGTTCGCGCTCGCCGACCGGCACGGGCTAGAGATTCATCCGCTCACCATGCGCGCCGCCGGGCGCGACGCGGTGCTGATCACCGGAACGATCCGGCGGGATCCGCGCGCCAATGCGCTGTTCATGGACGTGCTGACCTCGCCGCGCGACCCGGAAACGGTGCTGCGGTGGATGAACGAGGCCGGCGTGTTCGGCCGCTTCGTGCCCGACTTCGGTCGGGTCGTCGCGAAGATGCAGTTCGACATGTACCATCATTACACCGTCGACGAGCACACCATCCGCGCGGTCGGGCTGCTCGCTCGCATCCTGAAGGGCGATCTGGCCGGGGATCATCCGCTTGCGACCGAGATCGGCCATGGTCTCGTATCCCGCCGCATCCTGCCCGTGGCGGTCCTCCTTCACGACATCGCCAAGGGGCGGGCTGGCGATCACAGCGTGCTTGGCGAGGAAGTGGCCAAACGCCTCTGTCCGCGACTGGGGCTGACCGCGGCCGAGACGGAGACGGTCGCCTGGCTGGTGCGCTGGCACCTGCTGATGTCGGCCACCGCGTTCAAGCGGGACCTGTCCGACTACAAGACGATCCTCGACTTCGCCGACCGGGTGCAGAGCGCGGAGCGGCTCCGCATGCTGCTGCTGCTGACGGTGGTCGACATCCGGGCCGTCGGCCCGGGCGTCTGGAACGGCTGGAAGCGGCAGCTGCTGACCGAGCTCTACCTGTCCGCCGAGGAACGGCTGAGGCTCGGGCACAAGCATGTCGGGCGGGAGGAGCGGGTCGCCGCCAAGCAGGCGGCGCTGGCCACCGCGCTCGGCTGGGCGCCGGACCGGTTCGAGCGGCACCGCGCGCGACTGCCCGAAAGCTACTGGATCGCCGAGCCCGCCGACGTGCTGGAGCGCAATGCCCGGCTGGTCGACGGTGCGAGCGACGCCCCCGTGGTGACGGAGGCGCATGCCGACAGCGAGCGCGGCGCGACCCTCGTCACGGTCTACGCCGCCGATCATCCCGGGCTCTTCTACCGCATCGCGGGGGCGATCCACCTGGCCGGCGCCAATGTCATCGACGCGCGCATCCACACGACCCGCGACGGCATGGCGCTCGACAATTTCCTGGTGCAGGACCCGGTCGGCGGCACCTTTGCCGACGCCGCGCAGCTCGACCGGTTGTGCCGGACGATCAAGGAAACGCTCGCCAGCCGGGCCCGACCGGACGAGCGGCTGGTGACCCGCCCGGCGCCGCGTGTCCGTGCCGATGCCTTCCAGGTCCAGCCGGCGGTGCTGATCGATAACAAGGCGTCGAACCGCTATACCGTGGTGGAGGTGAACGCGCGCGACCGGGCGGCGCTGCTGTCCGGCCTCGCGCACGGGCTGTTCCAGTCGCGCGTGACGCTCCACAGCGCCCATGTCGCGACCTATGGCGAGCGGGCCGTCGACACCTTCTACGTTACCGACCTCATCGGGCAGAAGATCACCGCACCCGCCAGGATGAAGGCGCTGGAAAAGCGGCTGCTGGAGGCGGCGAGCGGCAAGGTCGACAGGCGCGAAGCGGCCTGAGAGGGCCGATCGCTGTGATCAGGGTGCCAGCAAGGCGTCGACGTCGCCGCCATTCTCGCGCAGGATTCTCTCCACCCGGCGACGCCCGTCATAATAGACGAGGACAGGTGAGGTGGGGTTTGCTGCACGAATGCGCGCCTCGTCTGCCGGATCGATGCTCGTCTCGCCGGCCACATGATCCGCATAGCCCTCCCGCTTCCAAGCGGGCAGGCGGATCGAGCGGATCTCACCAATGTGTTGGGCGACGAGCAGGTGCACGGTTTCGTGCGCGATCGTTCCGGACAATGTGCGTGTCCTGCCGGCCGCAGCAGCGCTGGTGACACGGTCGGCGGCGATGTCGCTTTGGTTGAAAACGAGCACGTTCGAGAAGGGACGCCGGAAGGCGATTGTCCCATGCATGTGCAGGGCCAAGAGGCGCCATCGCCAGCCGCCGTCGGTCAGGACGATCTGACGCCTGATCCCCGGGCGATTGATGGGGCTGGTCGCAAGCAGCGCATCGGCCCGGGCGAGCACCGGTGCGATGGCGGGTGTCAGCGGCTCCATCGACAGCACCGACGTGCTGCCGAAATCCTGTCGATAGGGGAAGGCGAGCGCGGCCGGCCCATGCAGCACGACGACGGCGAACAGCAGAAGGGCCGGCAGCAATCGCCGGCCCCAGCGGCCACCGGTCAGAAGGTCGAAGATCCGCCGCCGTCGCGACGGATCCTCTCGCCCCCTTGTCATTGCGCGGTCAGAACCGCCCGCGCAGCGTCACGCCGTATGTGCGCGGCTCCGCCAGATAGCTCGAGAAGATCTGGTTGGCGGTGGTGCCAAACGCGGCGGTCTGTGCGCGGCTGCCGGCGCCCTGGAACGGGGCGTTGAAGGCGACCTGCTGATAGTCGGTGTCGAGCAGGTTCTGCGCCCAGAGCTCGAGCGCCCAGTGCTGGTCGGGACCACGCAGGCCGACGCGCGCGTTCATCACGAAGAACCCGTCCTGCTCCTTCTCCGGGAACAGGTCGGAACCGGTGTTGTAGTCGCTCGACAGACGTCCATCGACGTAGAACAGCCCGCTCAGCCCCGTCGTTCCGATGTCCGGCGTCCAGGCGAAGGACGAGGTCACGACATGCTCCGGCGCGTTGGAGACGCGCGACCCCGGAAGCAGGAACAGCGCGGGGTCGAGCTGCTCGCCGGCACCGATCAGGTTGTCGCGGTACCGCGTGTCGGCATAGGTGTAGCCGAGCGTGAAGGCGGTGTCCGACGACGGGAACATCGATGCCTCGATTTCCACGCCCTGCGAGCGGACGCCGGCCTGCTCGTCACCGGTGCACAGTCCGGTCGCACCGCTCGAATCCTGGTCCGCGCCGCCCAGATCGTCATCGCACGATCCGATGTTCTGGACGATGAAGACGCTGCCGTTGAAGGTGTTGAGCTGGAAGTTGCTGAAGTCCTGCCGGAAGGCGGCAACGTTGACGTTGAACTGGCGGCTGGTGAACTTCAGGCCGACTTCGTAGGCGTTCACCTTCTCTGCCGCGAACTGCAGGTCGGACACGTCGGCCGGCGTGATGCCGCCGGCAAGCGCCGGGGTTGCGACCGGGCGCGAGCCCAGTGCGGACCGGTCGAGGTTGAAGCCACCCGCCTTGTAGCCGCGGGAGTAGCTTGCATAGAGCAGCAGGTCGTCGGTCGGCTTGTAGGACAGCACGCCGGTACCGGTGAACTCGTCCTCGCGCCGCTCGTCCTCCAGCGCGAAGCCGTTCAGCAAGGACGAACTGTTGCCCTGGCAGGTGAGCGTGATGATGCCGCCCACAAAGGTCGAGAGCTGCTGGCGCTGTGCCGCAGTCAGGCCGGGCGTCGCCGGATTGGCGATCGCCTGCAGCACCGGCAGCAGGTTGGCGCGCTGCGTGCCGCACACGGTGTTGTTGTTGTCGAACGTCGCGGAGAAATCCTTGCGCTCGTTGGTGTAGCGCAGTCCGAGCGTCAGGCTGAGCTGGTCGGTGATGTTGATGATGTTGTGCGTGAAGGCCGCGAAATTCTCGCTGTCCTGGCGATAGTCGGCGCGGTTGTCGCCGACATTGTTGACGCCGCCCGTCCGCACCCCGTTCACCACCGTTCCGGAAAGCCGATCGAGGCCGGCGAGGATCGGGGTGGCGAGCGCACCGAAGCTGGCGCCGAACGCCTGCCGCGCTGTCGCACCGCCGAACGCCGCCGACGGCGTGGTGCCAAGGCAGCCGGATGCGTTGGGATTGCGCAGCAGCGACAGCGGGTTGGCGGTCGCGACCAGGCGGCAGGCTGCGAAGGCGCCGTACTGGCTGCCGAACTTCAGGTTGTCGACGACGACAAGGTCTTCCTTGGCGTAGTAGCCGCCGACCAGCCAGTCGAGTACGCCGTCGAACGCCGATCCGTTCAGCCGCAGTTCCTGGCTGAAGGTGTGGAACTCGCGGAAGCTGTTGCCGTCGTCCGCGCGATACAGAAGGTCGACATTGCCGTAGTCATAGTCGCCGGCGCCGCCCGCCTTGTATTCGCGATAGGCGGTGATCGACGTCAGCGTCGCCGGGCCGAAGTCATAGTCGACCTGCCCGGAAATGCCGTAATCCTTGGTCTCGTTGCGGAACGTCCGGCCCGACGTCACCGCGACGCGGCGGTTGTACGGGTCCATGCGGTTCGGGAACGCATCGCCCGGGAACACGCCGCCCAGGCTGCGCAGCACGTCCACGAAGCGGTTCGTGGGCGACAGCGACACGGCGCCGTCGGTGTTGAAGCCCGGCGTGGTTGTGTTCGCGGTCGGGTCGAAGGTCTCGGCCGTCGACTTGAACACGGCCGCGCAGCACGCCTCGTCGCGGCGGGTATAGTCGCCGATCAGACGGACGGTGAGCGCATCGCTCGGCTCGAACAGCAGCTGCCCACGCACGAAATAGCGGTTGCGGTCGTTGACTCGGCCGCCGTCGATGACGTCGCGGTAGAAGCCGTCGCGGGTGTTGTAGATGCCGTCGACGCGGAACGCGACCGTATCGGTGATCGGTCCGGTCAGGCTGCCGCCCAGCCGGATGTTGTCGTAATTGCCGTAGGTCGCTTCCACCGTGCCGCCGAAGTCGAACGACGGCGCGCGCGAGATGATGTTGATGAGGCCGGCCGACGCGTTGCGGCCGAACAGCGTGCCCTGCGGGCCGCGCAGCACCTCGACCCGGTCGATCTCGCCCAGCTCGTTGAGGCCGGAGCCGGTGCGCGACCGATACACGCCGTCGATGAACACTGCGACCGAGCTTTCCAGGCCGGGATTGTCGCCGACCGTGCCGATGCCGCGGATTCGGGCGGAGGCGTTCGCCTCCGATCCGGTCGACGACACGAGCAGCGACGGCGCGAGCTGGTTGAGTTGGCGGATGTCGCTGGCGCCGGAGTTCTGCAGCGACTCCGCGGTCACCGCCGACACCGCGATCGGAACGTCCGACAGCGCCTGCGCGCGCCGGGTCGCCGTGATGATGATGTCGCCGCCGATCTCGGCCGCCGTGTCGGTCTGGGCGCCGGCCTCGTCGCTGCTGGGCGCGTTGGTCGCCGGCGTCGATGGCGCCACCTGCGCCTGGGCGGGAACCGCGAATGCGAACAAGGCTGCGGACGCAAGCCACCTGGTCTTCGGCATGCTCTTCTCTCCCCTCCGGGTGTCGCCCGCTTGTGCGGTACGACTTGGGGCTGAGCATAGCGGCGATCCTTTCGCCGTCTCAATCAAAATTCGGCGGATTTCCGGGCGATTCCGGGACAAGCGTCACCCGACTGCAACATGCGGGAATGACGCTACGTCAAGCTTGCTCTCCGAGCGGATTTTCCAGCCCACCGATACTTCCGGCACCTCATCCGAAGCGGAATCGGACAGATTTCGGAGGTTGGCCAAGCAAGAAAAAACGGCACGCCCGACATGAGCGTGCCGTCTGTTCGAGGCTTCGATCGGCCCGGAGAACGCGGTGGCGCCGCCCCCATGGCGACCACAACCGTTCATCGGATCAGCGCGGCGAGAGCACCATCAGCATCTGCCGGCCTTCCATGCGCGGGTGCATCTCCACCTTGGCGGCCTCGGCCGTATCGGCCTGGACGCGCTGGAGCAGCTGCATGCCGAGCTGGCCATGGGACAGCTCGCGCCCGCGGAACCGCAGCGTGACCTTCACCTTGTCGCCTTCGCCGATAAACTCGGCGATCTTCTTCATCTTCGTCTCATAATCATGATCGTCGATGTTCGGACGCATCTTGATCTCCTTGATCTCCTGCGTCTTCTGCGACTTGCGGGCGAGATTGGCCTTCTTCTGGTTCTCGTACTTGAACTTGCCGATATCCAGGAACTTGGCAACGGGCGGGTCGGCGTTGGGCGAAACCTCCACCAGGTCGAGCCCGACGGCGGCGGCCTGCTCCATCGCCTCGCGCGTGAACATCACGCCCAGATTCTCTCCCTCGTCGTCGATCACCCGGACCTTGGGACTTTGGATGAACTCGTTGTAACGGGGGCCGTTCAACGGCATCGGCGGCTGGCCGAGCGGACGGCGCATCATGGGCGGACGTATAGGGCTTCTCCTGTTGCCTGTTCGGTGAACCGCTAAAATAGTGATTCCGGGCCGGAATGAAAAGACGCCGTCAGCGCGCGCCCCACAGGATCACCGCACATCCCGCCAGCGCCAGCCCGCCACCGGCCAGATCGGTCGCGCGCAACGTGCCGCCTTCCACCACCAGCAGCCAGGCGAGCGCGGCCGTGATGTAGATGCCTCCATAGGCCGCAAAGGCGCGCCCCGCGGCATCGGCGGGGCTCAAGGTCAGCAGCCAGGCAAACAACAGCAATGCCGCGATGCCCGGAACCAGCCACAAGGGCGACCGGCCGTCCCGCGCCCAGGCCCAGAAGGCGTAACAGCCACCGATCTCGGCAAGCGCAGCGGCGACGAGGATCGCGGCGGCGCCCGGCGTCATCGCCGCGCCAGGTCCGGCGCCATCGCCTCCATGGCAAGCCGGGCGACGATCTCGTCGAGGGGGACGACCTCCTGCGCCTGGCTGCCCAGCCGGCGAACGGCCACGGTGCGCTCGTCGGCCTCCCGCTTGCCCACCACCAGCATCACCGGCACCTTTGCCAGGGAGTGCTCGCGCACCTTGTAGTTGATCTTTTCGTTGCGGGCGTCGGTTTCCGCGCGCAGCCCGGCCCGGGCCAGCGCCGCCTGCACCTCCGCGGCATAGCCGTCCGCATCCGACACGATCGTCGCCACCACCGCCTGCACGGGCGCGAGCCACAGCGGGAAGCGGCCGGCATGATGTTCGATCAGGATGCCGATGAAGCGTTCAAACGTACCCAGGATCGCGCGGTGCAGCATCACCGGGCGGTGCCGCTCGCCATCCTCGCCGACATAGCTGGCATCCAGCCGCTCCGGCAGCACGCGGTCCGACTGGATGGTGCCGACCTGCCATGTCCGCCCGATCGCGTCCGTCAGGTGGAATTCGAGCTTCGGCGCGTAAAAGGCGCCCTCGCCCTCCAGCTCCTCGAACCCGTCGCGGATCTCCGGCGCGATGTCGGCGGCGAGCACGGCGCGGCGCAGCTCGTCTTCCGCCTTGTCCCACATGGCATCGTCGCCAAACCGCTTTTCCGGCCGCAGCGCCAGCTTCACCGCATAGCTGTCGAAGCCCAGGTCCTTGTAGACCGAATCGAGCAGCTCGCAGAATGCCTTGACCTCATCGACCAGCCGGTCCTCGCCCACGAAGATATGTGCGTCGTCCTGCGTGAACTGGCGGACCCGCATGATGCCGTGGAGCGCGCCGTGCGGCTCGTTCCGGTGGCAGCAGCCGAACTCCGCCATGCGGATCGGCAGGTCGCGATAGGACTTGATCCCCTGCTTGAAGATCAGGACGTGCGCCGGGCAGTTCATGGGCTTCAGCGCCATCAGGTCGCCCTCGCCCGACAGCACGGCGCCCTCGTCCTCCGTGTTCGGCACCTCGTCGGGCACCACGAACATGTTCTCGCGGTACTTGCCCCAGTGGCCGGACTGTTCCCACTGGCGGGCGTCCATCAGCTGCGGCGTCTTCACCTCCGCATAGTCGGCCGCGTCGAGCCGGCGGCGCATATAGGCCTCCAGCTGGCGCCACAGGATGAACCCCTTGGGATGCCAGAAGACGGACCCTTGAGCCTCCGACTGCAGGTGGAACAGGTCCATGTCCTGCCCGATCCGGCGATGGTCGCGCTTGGCGGCTTCCTCCAGCATGGTGAGGTGCGCGTCGAGCTGCTTCTTGTTGAGCCAGCCGGTGCCGTAGATGCGCGACAGCATCGCGTTGTTCTGGTCGCCGCGCCAATAGGCGCCGGACACGCGCGTGAGCTTGAAGGCCTGCGGATCGAGGCGCCCGGTGGAGGGCATGTGCGGGCCGCGGCACATGTCGAGCCACTGGCCCTGACGATAGATGGTCAGCTCCTCGCCGTCGGGAAGCTCGGCCGCCCACTCGGCCTTGAAGGTCTCGCCCTGCTTGTTCCAGGTCTCGATCAGCTGCTCGCGGCTCCAGACTTCCCGCGTGAAGGGCTCGTTGCGCGCGATGATCGCGCGCATCTCTGCCTCGATCGCGGGCAGGTCTTCCTCCGTGAAGGGGCCACGTGCCGCCGACGGAGCGAAGTCATAATAGAAGCCGTCGGCCGTCGCCGGTCCGAAGGTGATCTGCGTGCCCGGAAACAGGTGCTGCACCGCCTCCGCCATGACATGCGCGAAGTCGTGGCGCGCAAGCTCCAGCGCGTCCGCCTCGTCGCGCATGGTGACGAGCGACAGCTGCGCGTCGGCCTCCAGCGGGCGTGACAGGTCGCGCACCTCGCCGTCCACCTTCGCCGCGATCGCCGCCTTGGCGAGGCCGGGCCCGATCGCGGCGGCGATCTCGGCCGGGGTGGTGCCGCGCGCGACGTGGCGTGCGGAACCGTCGGGCAGCGTGATCGTCAGCATCTCGGACATGGGTGGCTTTCTGGGCAGGGTCGTCGGCGGCGCTTATGCCCGCGCGGCTTCGTGGAGGGCAAGGCATGTGGCGCAGGACCGGCCGTCCTGCTACCCTTCGCGGCTCCACCAAGGGAGGTTCGCCATGTTCCGCCGCCTGTTCCTCGACCATCCGGCCGACGTGAACGAAAGCTATGCGGCGCATTTCCGCACCGCGACGCGCTTCGGCCTTCTCATGATTGCCGGTGGGCTCGGCGCGATCGTGCATGGCATCGTGCCGGCACTGTTCCAGACGACCGGGAGCCGCACGGTCAAGCGCCTCCATGCCGAAATGAACGGCGCCCGCGGGCGCACGCGCGACGCCAATGTGGAGATGAAGTCGGTCGAATGGGTGATCTGATCCGGCTGGACGTCCGGCCAGGCACGTCGATCGCGGTCAGGCACCGTGCCGGTATCGGCCCCACGCTGCTCTTCTTGCCCGGTTACCTGTCGGACATGGCCGGATCAAAGGCGGTGGCGGTGGACCGCTGGTGCGCAGAGCGCGGCCGCGCCTGTGTTCGCTTCGACTATTCCGGCTGCGGGGAAAGCGGCGGCGACGTGTCGCGCGCGACCCTCGCCCACTGGCGCGACGAGGTTTTGGCGCTGATCGACTGGATCGACGGGCCGGTGCTCATTGTCGGATCGTCGATGGGCGGCTGGATCATGCTGCTGGCGGCGCTGGCCCGGCCGGACCGGGTCTGTGGGCTGATCGGCATCGCCGCGGCACCGGATTTCACCGACTGGGGCTTCACGCCCGCGCAAAAGGACGAGATCCGCGCCCGTGGCTTCGTTGAGGAGCCCAACCCCTATGGACCGGAGCCGACGGTGACCACCCGCGCCTTCTGGGAGTCGGGTGAGGCCAACCGGCTCCTCCATGGGCAGGTCGCGATCGACTGTCCGGTGCGCCTGCTGCACGGCACCGCCGACCCGGACGTGCCGTGGCAGCTGAGCCCCCGGCTGTCCGACGCGCTCCGTTCAGCCGACGTCCAGACGATCCTGATCAAGGACGGTGACCATCGCCTGTCGCGGCCGGAGGACATTGGTCTCCTCCTCGGCACGATCGAGGCGATGCTGGAGTCCGCATGATCCTGCCCTTCTTCCTGCTGGTGCAGGCCGCCGCCACCGGCCCGACGCTGCCCGACGAAGCCCGCTTCGATGCCTGCATCGCGGCCGTCGCGCGCGCGCCGGACGAGGGCGTGGCGGAGGCGGAACGCTGGCAGGCAGCCGGTGGCGGCGTGCTCGCGCGGCAATGCCTGGGGCTCGCCCATGCGGCGGCCACACGGTGGCCCGCCGCCGCCACCAGCTTTGAAGGCGCGGCACGCGCGGCGGAGGTCGCGCGCGACGGCCGCGCCGCCCGGTTGTGGGCGCAGGCCGGCAACGCCTGGCTGGCGGGCGGCGCGCCGGCGCAGGCGGTGACGGCGCTGGACGCCGCCTTGGCGCAGGGTGCCACCGAAGGTGAACTGCTGGGCGAGGTGCATCTGGACCGCGCCCGCGCGCTGGTGGCGCTCGATCGGTTGAGCGATGCGCGCGTCGATCTGGATGCGGCGACGCGCCTTGCACCACGCGATCCGCTCGCTTGGCTGCTCTCGGCCACGCTTGCCCGGCGACAGGGCGATCTTGCGCGCGCACAGGCCGACATCGGTGAGGCTGCGACGCGCGCGCCCGACGATGCGTCCGTCGCGCTGGAGGCCGGATTGATTGCGGCCAACCAGGGCAACGACGCCGCCGCGCGCGCGGCCTGGAACGGCGCGATCGCCGTTCAGCCGGGCAGCCCCGCCGCCGCACAGGCCCGCAGCCTGCTGGCGCAGCTTGACGGGACGGCGGTGCCGGCCGCGCCCGCGATTGAACCGGGTCGCTGACGCCGGGTTGCGGCGGCGGCGGCGGCTCCTAGATAAAACGCCATGCGCTACCTCCACACCATGATCCGCGTCGCCGACCCGGACAAGACGATCGCCTTCTTCGAGCTTCTGGGGCTGAAGGAGGTCCGCCGGCTCGAAAACGAGCAAGGCCGCTTCACCCTCATCTTCCTGGCAACGCCGGACGACATGAACGCGCCCGGCGAGCGCGCCAATGCGGAGGTGGAGCTGACCTACAACTGGCCGAAGGACGGCGAGGCGCCCGAAAGCTACACCGGCGGCCGCAATTTCGGCCACCTGGCGTACCGGGTGGAGAATATCTACGACACTTGCCAGCGGATCATGGATGCCGGCCACATCGTCCACCGCCCGCCGCGCGATGGCCACATGGCGTTCGTGAAGACGCCGGACGGCATCTCCATCGAACTGCTGCAGGAAGGCACGCTGCCGCCGCAGGAGCCATGGGCATCGATGCCCAACACCGGCAGCTGGTAGGAAGCGCCCGTGCCGCTCGAGGTCATCCCTGTGCCCGTTCTGTCGGACAACTATGTCTGGCTGGTGCACGACACTGACAGCGGCGAGACGCTGGCGGTCGATCCTGGTGAAGCGGCGCCGGTGCTGGCCGCCGCCGACGCGCGCGGCTGGACGATCGGGCAGATATGGAACACGCACTGGCATCCCGACCATGTCGGCGGGAATGCGGAGGTGCGGTCCGTCACCGGCGCGGTCGTGACCGGCCCGGCGGCGGAGGCGGCGCGGATCCCGACACTCGATCGGCAGGTCGCGCCGGGGGACCGCCTTCGCCTGGGGGCACACGAGGCCGTCGTGCTCGCAACCCCGGCGCATACCGCCGGTCATGTCTCCTTCCACTTTCCCGACGACGATCTCGTCTTTGTGGGCGACACGCTGTTCGCGATGGGCTGCGGCCGCCTGTTCGAAGGCACCGCCGCCGACATGTTCGCGGCGATGCGCACGCTGGAGGCGCTTGGCGACCGAACCTGCGTCTATGCCGGGCATGAATACACGGCCTCCAACGGCCGCTACGCCCGCGTGGCGGAGCCGGACAATGCCGCCATCCGCAACCGGATGGAGGAGGTCGAGGCGCTTCGCGAGGCCGGTGTGCCGACGCTCCCCACCACGATCGGCTTGGAGCGGGCGACGAACCCCTTCATGCGCGCACCGGACGCCGAAACGCTCGCCCGGCACCGCGCCGCGAAGGATGACTTCAGAAACTGAATCGCCGGTCGGGAAGTTGTTACGATCAAAGGAGAAACCGTCATGCGCCCGTTGATCGCGATTGCTGCTCTGGCCTTGGCGAGCGGTTGCGCCAAACAGCCGCTCACCGATGCCCAGCAAGCCGCCCGTGCCGAACGCGATGCGCGGCTGGACGAGGATGAGCGCGACGCGCTGGCGGGCCTCACCCCCGGCCAGCCGCAGGCCTGCATCCCCATTAACCAGAGCCGCAGCACCACCTTCATCGGCGATCGCACGATCCTCTACCGGGTCAATCAGAACCTCATCTACCGCAACGATCCGCCCAACGGCTGTCCGGGGCTGCGGCGCGGCATGACCATCATCACCCGGACGCCCGGCACGCAGCTGTGCCGCGGCGACATCGTCCGTGTGGCGGACCTGGTCGCGGGCATCAAGGCGGGCGGGTGCGGGCTCGGCGATTTCGTCCCCTACCGCCGCGACGCCGCCGACTAGCTCCGGTAGAGCGCCTCCAGCCGGTCGCCGAAGGCGGCGCGAATCACGTGGCGCCTGATCTTCATCGACGGGGTCAGCATCTCGTTGTCGATGGTGAAGGGCTGGTCGGTGATCGTCACGCGCCGCACCTTTTCGGTGACGGACAGGTCGCGATTCACCCGGTCGACCGCTGCGGAGACGGCCGCGCGGAACGCCGGATCGTCGGCGTCGGCGCGCCCGCCGGTCTGCCGCGCCCACTCCGTCGCCCATTCTGGGTCGGGCACGACCAGCCCGACCAGGTAGGGCCGCTTGTCGCCGGACACCATCGCCTGGAAGATCTCCGGCTGCAGCGTCAGCATGCCCTCGATCCGTTGCGGGGCGACATTCTCGCCCTTGTCGTTGACGATCAGGTCCTTCTTGCGATCGGTGATGACGATGCGTCCTGAACCGTCGATATGGCCGATGTCGCCGGTGTGCAGCCATCCGTCCTTCAGCACGCGCGCGGTTTCCGCGTCGTTGCGCCAATATCCCTTCATCACCAGCGGGCCCTGCACCAGGATCTCGCCATCGTCGGCGATGCGGACGGTGGTGTTCTTCAGCGGCGGGCCGACCGTGTCCATCTTGATGCCGGCTTTCGGCCGATTGCACGAGATGACCGGCGCCGCCTCCGTCTGGCCGTAGCCCTGGAGAAGCGTGAGGCCGAGGCCGTGGAAGAACGCGCCCACTTCCGGGTTCAACGGCGCACCGCCCGACACCAGCGCCTTGATGCGCCCGCCGAACTTGGCCTGCACCTTGCGCCGGACGGTCGCGTCCAGCAGCCAGTCGAGCGGGCGGTCCACCAGCCGCAGCCCGCCGTCCAGCTCGCGCGCGCCCAGCGCCACGGCGCGGGCCATCAGCTTGGGCGCCAGTCCGCCCTGCTTCTCGATGGCCTTGCTGATCCGCTGGCGCAGCACCTCGAACAACCGCGGCACCACGACCATGATGGTCGGCCGGACCTCCTCGATGTTGGAGGCGAGCTTTTCCAGCCCCTCCGCATAGTAGATCTGCCCGCCGACGCCGATCGGGAAGAACTGGCCGCCGCTGTGCTCATAGGCGTGGCTGAGCGGCAGGAACGACAGGAACACCTCGTCGCCCTCGCCGAAATCCTCGCGGATGACGTCGCGGCATCCCTCCACATTGTGAAGGATCGCGCCGTGGTGCTGCATCACGCCCCGCGGCGACCCGCCGGTGCCGCTGGTGTAGATGATGCAGGCCAGCGCATCGCGGTCCGCGGTCGCCTCTGCGGCCAGCGCGGCAACATCCGCCCCGTCGGCGACCAGATCGGCATATTGATGGAAGCCGACCGCGCCGCTCTGGCCGAAGCGAAGCGGGTCGATGCCGATCAGCAGGTCGGCCGTGGACGACCGCATCACCGCCGGCATCAGCGTGCGGGCAAGCTTGTCGGTCGACACGATCACCGCGCGCGCATCGCTGTTCTCCAGGATGTGCAGGTGGTCGCGCTCCGTGTTGGTGGTGTAGGTCGGGACGGTGACGCAGCCGGCGGCCATGATCGCCAGGTCAGCGATGCACCACTCCGGCCGGTTCTCGCTGACCAGCATCACCCGGTCGCCCGGGGAAAGCCCGATCCGCTGCAGCCCGCGCGCCAGGCTGGCCACCTGTTCGGCGGCCTCGCGCCAGCTGATCGGCGTCCACGCGCCGTCGCGCTTGCGCCACAGGAACGGCTTGTCGCCACCCTCCACCGCGCGCGCGAAGAACAGCGCCACCAGGTTCTGGAAATCCTCAACCGGCTGCCTCATCCACATCCCCGCTTCCGGCTTGCTGCCGATTGACGTTGCGTCAGCCATAAGGGCGCTGTCGACAAATCGCCAGCATGCGCCCGGCCGTGGACGGGGCTGGCCGAGCCGACTAACGACAGGCCTTCGCGTCGCCACCGAAAGAAGCAGACCATGCACCATCTTCGCGTCGTCCTGATGCTGCTTTTCGCATTCGCGACCGGATCATGCGCCACCGTGGCGACCCGCCCGGAGGCGCCGGCGCGCGAGGTCTTCGTGGTCGCCGCAAACCCGCTCGCGGCCGAAGCCGGCATGGCGGTGCTGCGGCGCGGCGGCAGCGCGGCCGATGCCGCCGTCGCGGTGCAGGCCATGCTGTCGCTGGTGGAGCCGCAAAGCTCCGGCGTCGGCGGTGGCGCCTTTCTCACCTGGTATGACGGTGCGACCCGGCAGGTCACCGTCTATGACGGCCGCGAAACCGCCCCCGCCGGGGCCACGCCCGACATGTTCCTGGATGACGGCGGCCGCCCGCTGCCGTTCGGCCAGGCGGTGCTGAGCGGACGGGCAACGGGCGTGCCGGGCGCGGTGGCCATGCTGGCGCACGTCCATGCCCGGCGCGGCGCGCTTCCCTGGTCGTCGCTGTTCGACGATGCGGAGCGGGTTGCCCGGGACGGCTTCGTCGTGACGCCTCGCCTCGCCCGCTTCCTGTCCGGCGACTTTCCCCAGCTGCAGGCGCCCGATGTGCGCGAATATTTCGCACGGCCGGGCGGCGGGCTGCTGCGCGCGGGCGACCGCTTGGCCAACCCCGCCTATGCCGGCTTCCTGCGCCGGCTGGCGAGCCAGGGGCCGGATGCGCTCTACCGCGGCGAGACCGCGCGCCGCATCGTGGACCGGGTGCGTGCCGGGCCGGGCGGAAGCGCGATGACGCTGGCCGATCTCGCCGGATACCGGCCGATCGAACGCGAACCCGTGTGCGGGCCGTACCGGGCCTTTCTCGTCTGCGCGCCGCCGCCGCCGTCGAGCGGCGTTGCGCTCATCCAGCTGCTCATGCTGCTGGAACGCACCGACATCGCCGATCGCGGCCCGGCCGACCCGCAGGCCTGGTTCCTGTTCGCCGAAGCCAGCCGGCTGATGTACGCCGATCGCGACCGCTATGTCGGCGATCCCGCCTTTGTGACGGTGCCGGTCGCCGGGCTGATCGACCCGGCCTATGTCGCCGGCCGTGCGCGGCTGATCGGCAGCCGCGCCGGCCCGCCACCGACCGCCGGCACTCCCCCGGGCGCGCCGACCCCGGCCGCCGACCGGACGCTGGAGCCCGCCGGCACCACCCACTTCATCGTGGGCGATGCGGCCGGCAACGTCGTGTCGATGACGACAACCGTTGAATCGATCTTCGGCAGCGGCCGGATGGTCGACGGCTTCTTCCTGAACAACCAGATGACCGATTTCTCGTTCACCCCCGGCGGGCCGAACGCCGTGGCCGCCGGCAAGCGGCCGCGCTCATCGATGACGCCGCTCGTGATGCTCGACGGCGATCGCCGCTTTGCCGGCGCGATCGGCTCGGCGGGCGGAAACGCGATTCTGGCCTATGTCGCGAAAAGCCTTGTCGCGGCGGTCGACTGGGACCTGCCCATGCAGCAGGCGCTCGCACTGCCGAACCTCGTGGCGCGCGGCGCCGCCTTCCAGGGCGAGGTTGACCGCTTTCCACCGGCGGTGGTCGCGGCGCTCGCCCAGCGGGGGATCATGCTCCGGCCCGGGCAGGGGGAAGACAGCGGCGTCCACGGCGTGATCGTCCGGGACGGACGGATCGACGGCGGCTACGATCCCAGGCGGGAAGGCCGGGTGCTGGTCGCGCCGGCGCCGACCAGGTCCGCGATCCGCGCCACGCCCTCCCGCTCCATCCGCGCGGCAAGCCCGGCGGCGATGCGGCGGGCGAGCCCGGGACCTTCGTACACCAGCGCGGAATAAAGCTGGACGAGGCTGGCACCGGCCGCCAGCCGGTCCCACGCGTCGTCGGCCGTGGCGATCCCGCCTGCCGAGATCAGCGGGATGCGTCCGGCGGCGGCCGCGGCGAAGCGGCGCAGCATCGCCAGCGCCAGTGGCGCCAGCGGCCGGCCGGACAGACCGCCGGTCTCCCCCGCCTGCGCGGAGCGGAGCGGCGGGCGCGACACAGTGGTGTTGGCGACGATCAGCGCGTCCATGCCGCCGGTGATCGCGGCTTCGACGATCACCTCGACGTCGCTGGGGTCGAGGTCGGGCGCCACCTTCAGGAAAACGGGCGGCCCGCCCGCGCGCCGCGCGCCGGCGACCGCGGACAGCAGCTCGGCCAGCGCGGCCGGGTCCTGCAACGCGCGCAGGCCGGGCGTGTTCGGGGAGCTGATGTTGACCGTCAGGTAATCCGCCACGTCCGCCATGCGGGCGATCCCGGCGGCATAGTCCCCGATCCGGTCCGCGCTGTCCTTGTTGGCGCCGATGTTGACGCCCACGATGTCGGTGCCGCGCCGGCGGCGGGACAGCCGGACGTGGGCCGCGGCCTGGCCGCCATTGTTGAAGCCCATCCGGTTGATCACCGCCCCGTCCTCGACCAGGCGGAAGAGGCGCGGCCGTGGGTTGCCGGCCTGCGGCAGCGGCGTGAGCGTGCCGACCTCCACGAAGCCAAAGCCGCGGGCGAGCAGCGCGTCCGGCACCAGCGCGTCCTTGTCGAACCCGGCGGCCAGCCCGACCGGGTTGGGAAAGGCGAGTCCGGCGACGGTCGAGCCGAGTCGCGGGTCGGCCGGCTTGGGTTGGGCGGGCGCGAGCCGCAGGCCGCGGATGGCGAGCTGGTGCGCGCGTTCGGGATCAAGCGAGAAGAGAAGCGGCTGGAGCGTCCGGTACATGGCGCGCGGCTATGGCAACATGTTGGTTTGACGTCAAAACGCCGTCCCTGCCTCCGACAGGATCTTGCCTTGGGTTAGTCTTCCGTTGTAACAATGCTGCAACCGGAATGGGGTGTCGGGTCCATCCAATACAGAAACATTCGCTCACACTAGAGCGGCGGCGCGACCCGAAGATCTCGGAGACCTGTCTCCAGGATCTTTCACCTTGACCCGGCCGCCTCGGCGGCCGGGTCATTTTTCGGGAAACGCGGCGGGGCTTGGGGAGGCCCTGTATAAAGTGGGGAACAACCCTTTGGATGGGTCGCGACGTCTATAACGCAATTCCGCCGGAGCCATCGCTCGCGGGAGACATAGAAGAATTCTTCGAGCGCCGCTTCGAGGCCGGGGCGGTGGAGCTGAGCCATTGCGCCGATCACGCGCGCATTGGCCTGGCCTTGTCGGGTAACGTCGAATTCTCCTTTCCCGATGGCCGCCGCCAGCGGATGTGCAGCCCCACCATCATCGGGCCGTCGACACGCGTGTCGCTGGTCCGGATGGACGGGCCCGTGCATATCTTCGGCGTGGTGCTGAAACCGCCGGCATGGGGCGACCTGTGCAACGGCGGATGTGCCCGGCTGATCGATCGCGCCTTTCCGGCCAGCGCGCTGCTCGGCCACGGCGTCAACGCGCTGGCGCCGGTGCTGAGCGATGCGCCGGACTTCGAGACCCGCGTCGCCATCGCCAGCGCTTATGCGCGCGGGCTGCGCGATGCCGCGCCCATGAACGCGTTCAACGCCAGCTTCGCGACGGTGGTGGATCAGTGGCTCGCCTCCAGCGAGCGGCCCCGCATCGAGACGCTGGTCGGCATGTCGCACCTGTCCCGCCGGCAGGTGGAGCGGCTGTGCAAGCTGCTCTACGGCGTGCCGCCGCGCATGCTCGCGCGCCGCCACCGCGCACTGCGCGCGGCCGAGCTGCTGCTGCGCGAAACCAATGTCGACGAGGTGATCGGCCAGGGCTTCTACGATCAGTCCCACCTGATCCGGGAGCTGAAGCACTTCACCGGCCTCACGCCCCGCCGGCTCGGAAGCGTGTCGCGCGGCCAGTTCCTGGGCACGCGCTTCTGACGCTTTGACCGCGCAGTCGGGTTGACGCGGCCCGGACCCGTCGCCACATGCAATCCGACGAAATTGATCGGATTGCTTCAACCCTCATGCGCCTGTCTTCCCTCAGCGACTATGCCGTGGTGCTGATGTCCGCGGCCGTCCGGCTGGATGTCGGCGGCGGGCGGCTGACCGCGACGCTGCTGGCGGAGGAAACGGGCGTGCCGCTGCCAACCGCGCAGAAGCTGATGGGCCGGCTGGCCGCAGCCGGGCTGTTCCGCTCCGGGCGGGGCACCGGCGGCGGCTTCACCCTCGCGCGCACCGCGGCCGAGATCAGCCTGGCCGACATCGTCGAGGCGGTGGAGGGCCCGATCGCACTGACATCCTGCGTGGAGGGCGGCGGCAAGGGCCCCTGCCAGATCCACGACGACTGCCGCGTCCGTCCGCAGATGGACGCGGTCAATGGGGCCGTTCGCGGCGCGCTGTCCGGCGTGACGCTCGCCAGCCTGTCCGGAGTTCACTGATGGCCACGAAGAATGCCGAGGCGATCGCCGCGGCCAACAAGAAGTACGAGTGGGGTTTCGCCACCGACATCGAACAGGACTTCGCGCCCAAGGGGCTGAGCGAGGACACCGTCCGTTATATCTCCGCCAAGAAGGGCGAGCCCGAATGGATGCTCGACTGGCGGCTGAAGGCCTACCGCATGTGGCTTGAGCTGGAGGCGCCGGACTGGGCCAAGCTCAACGTGCCGCCGATCGATTATCAGGACGCCTACTACTACGCCGAGCCCAAGGTGAAGCCGACGCTCGCCTCCCTGGACGAGCTCGATCCCGAGATCCGCCGCACCTACGAGAAGCTGGGCATCCCGATCGAGGAGCAGAAGGTGCTCGCCGGTGTCGAGGGCGCTCGCAAGGTGGCGGTGGATGCCGTCTTCGACAGCGTCTCCGTCGCCACCACCTTCAGGAAGGAGCTGGAGGCCGCCGGCGTCATCTTCCGCTCGATCTCGGAGGCGATCCGCGAATATCCCGATCTTGTCCGCCGCTGGCTGGGCAAGGTCGTGCCGCAGCGCGACAATTATTTCGCCACGCTCAACAGCGCGGTCTTCTCCGACGGCACCTTCGTCTACATTCCCGAGGGCGTCCGCTGCCCGATGGAGCTGTCGACCTATTTCCGCATCAATGCGGAGAACACGGGCCAGTTCGAACGCACGCTGATCGTCGCCGACAAGGGCAGCTATGTCAGCTACCTGGAGGGCTGCACCGCGCCGATGCGCGACGAGAACCAGCTGCACGCCGCCGTGGTCGAGCTGGTCGCGCTGGACGATGCCGAGATCAAATATTCGACCGTCCAGAACTGGTACCCGGGCGACGAGAACGGCCTTGGCGGCATCTACAACTTCGTCACGAAGCGTGCGCTGTGCCAGGGGCGGAATTCTAAGGTCAGCTGGACGCAGGTCGAGACCGGCAGCGCCGTCACCTGGAAATATCCGTCCTGCGTGCTGGCGGGCGACGGGTCGGTGGGCGAGTTCTACTCGGTCGCCGTCACCAACAACCTGCAGCAGGCCGACACCGGCACCAAGATGATCCATCTTGGCAAGAACACCCGGTCGACCATCGTGTCGAAGGGGATCAGCGCGGGGCGCAGCGACAACACCTATCGCGGCCTGGTCCGCGTCGCGCCTACGGCAGAGAGCGTCCGCAACTTCACCCAGTGCGATTCGCTGCTGCTGGGCGACCAGTGCGGCGCGCACACCGTGCCCTATATTGAGGTCAGGAACCCGACCGCGACGATCGAGCATGAGGCGACGACGTCGAAGATTTCGGACGACCAGATGTTCTACGCCACGCAGCGCGGCCTCGACCAGGAGGCGGCGGTGGCGCTGATCGTCAACGGCTTCGCGCGCGAGGTGCTGCAGCAGCTCCCGATGGAGTTCGCGGTGGAGGCGCAGAAGCTGTTGGGGATCAGCCTTGAGGGGAGTGTCGGGTGACAATCTTTGTGGAAGAGGCATTCGCCAGCCAGCTTCAGGCTTTGGCCTCTAGTTGTCAGTTGAACCTAAGCTTTGACGATGACGCTGGCTTTGGTCGGGTAGCTTTTAGCGGCGTCAAAGAAGACGTGATGATTTTAGCTGTTGGGCGACCAGAAGGATGCCGCGCGCATTATGCTTGAAATCAACAACCTCCACGCCGAAGTCGACGGCAAGCCGATCCTGAACGGCCTCTCCCTGTCCGTGAACGCGGGCGAGGTGCATGCGATCATGGGGCCGAACGGCGCGGGCAAGTCGACGCTCGCCTATGTGCTGGGCGGGCGGCCCGGCTACGACGTGACCGGCGGCTCGGTGACGCTGGACGGAGCCGACCTCCTGGAGATGGAGCCGCACGAGCGGGCCGCCGCCGGCCTGTTCCTCGGCTTCCAATATCCCGTCGAGATCCCCGGCGTGTCCAACGTGCAGTTCCTGCGTGAGGCGGCCAATGCACAGCGCGCCGCGCGCGGGGAGCCGGCGCTGTCGGGCGCGGACTTCCTCCGCCTCGCCAAGGCGCAGGCCGAGGGCCTGTCCATGTCGATGGACATGATGAAGCGGCCGGTGAACGTCGGCTTTTCGGGCGGCGAGAAGAAGCGCGCCGAGATGGTGCAGATGGGCATCCTCGACCCGAAGCTCGCGATCCTCGACGAAACGGACTCCGGCCTCGACATCGACGCGCTGCGCATCGTCGGCGACGGGATCGAGCGGATCATGCGCAAGCCCGACCGCGCCGTCATCCTCATCACCCATTATCAGCGGCTGCTGGACCATGTCCGGCCCGATCAGGTGCACATCCTGTCGGCCGGCCGCATCGTCCGCTCGGGCGGGCCGGAGCTTGCCCACGCGCTGGAGCGTGAGGGCTATGCCGCGCTCGGCCTGGAGGATGCCCGGTCTTGACCCTGACGCTCCCCTCCGCGCGCGAGGAAGCATGGCGCTGGACCGACCTGTCCGGCCTGCCCGCCATCGTCGCCGCTGTGCCTGATGCCGGGCGCGACGCGCTGGCGCTGGCGGCGATGCCGGCGGCGATCGCGTCGGAGCGGACGGACACGCGCCTGTTGTTCGTTGACGGCGTGCTGCACTCGTCCAGCACGCCCGGTCGCGTCCGCCTGTCGGCGGTTGATGCGCGCACCGATCATGCGCTCGGCCGGCACGCCACCGCCGACGGCTGGACGCTGGACCTGGCGCCCGGCCAGATCGCCAATGTCGAGGTCGTGCATGTCGCGACCGGCGCCGCATCCCATGTACCCGCCCATGTCATCCTGGCGCCCGATGCGGTGGCCAGCGTCACCGAGACCTTCGTGGGCGACGGGTGGACCAATCGCTTCTTCCGCGCGGAGCTTGGCAAGGGCGCCCGGCTGATGCGCGCGGTCCGGCTGCTCCATGCCTCGGGCTTCCAGTCGCTCCGCGACGAAGCGCTGCTGGGGGAAGGCGCCAGCCTTGTCGCCACCGTTCTCGGCGCCGGCGAAGGCTCCAGCCGGGTCGATGCGCTCGTCACCATCGCGGGCGAGCAGGCCTTTGCCGAATATGGCGGCGCGATGCTGGCGCGCGGCGAGCAGCGCCACGAGGCCGCCGCCGTCGTCCGCCACGCCGCACCCCACGGCCAGTCGCACCAGAGCTGGCGCGCGGTCGCCGACGATCGTGCGGTCGCCAGCCTGGCGGCGCGTGTCGAGGTGGCGCGCCATGCGCAGAAGACCGACGGCATCCAGTCGCTGAAGGGCCTGCTGCTCAAGCGCACGGCGACGGTGAACATCAAGCCGGAGCTGGAGATCTTCGCCGACGACGTGAAATGCGCGCACGGCGCCACGGTGGGGGAGCTCGACCGGCAATCGCTCTTCTATCTCGCCAGCCGCGGCGTCGACCCGGCGCGTGCCCGCGCGATCCTCACCCGCGCGTTCGTGGCCGACGCGCTCGACCGGATCGGCGAGGAGGCGGTGCGCGATGCGTTCGTGGCCGATGCAGACCGCTGGCTGGACGCATGACGGCGCACGCACATCCGGCGCTGTCCTACAGCCCCCCATCCGTGGCAGGACGGTCGGCGATGCGCGGCCTCAACTTGTTCGCTTGCCTTCCCGGGATCGTGCGGGAAGCGGCGGAGGGGCGAAGTTTACGCCGACGTGTCGTCAATTTCGTCAACTTCCGGCCATGATGCTCGACCGCGCCTCCCGCCCGCTCGATCGGGTGTCCGACTTTCCGGCGATCCCGGACGGCTGGGCCTATCTCGACACCGCCGCCACCGCGCAGAAGCCCCAGCCGGTGATCGACGCCATCGCGCGCGCCTATGGCGAGACCTACGCCACCGTGCACCGCGGCGTTTATGCGCGATCGGCCGACATGACCGTCGCCTATGAGGCCGCCCGCACGCGCGTGGCCGGTTTCATCGGGGCAGCCGCGCCGGAGGAGATCGTCTTCGTTCGCGGCGCGACCGAAGGCATCAACCTGGTCGCGCAGACCTGGGCAGCCACCACCCTGCGCCCGGGCGACCGCATCCTGCTGTCGATGCTTGAGCATCACTCCAACATCGTCCCGTGGCAGATGGCGGCCGAGCGCGCGGGCGCTTTGATCGATGTCTGCCCGCTGACGGAAGACGGCCGCATCGACCTGGACGCGGCCGAACGGATGCTGACGCCGGCGCACAAGCTGGTGGCGTTCGCGCATGTGTCAAACGTGCTGGGGTCGATCCTCGACGCGCGCCGCGCCGCCGACCTGGCGCATGCGGTGGGCGCCAAGCTGCTGCTGGACGGGTGCCAGTCCGTGCCACGGATCGCGGTCGACGTGACGGCGCTCGACTGCGACTTCTATGTGTTTTCGGCGCACAAGCTTTATGGCCCTACCGGGATCGGCGTGCTCTGGGCGCGCGGCGACCTGCTGTCGGCCATGCCGCCCTGGCAGGGCGGCGGCGCGATGATCGACCGCGTGTCTTTTGCCGGCTCCACCTATGCTCCGCCGCCCGCGCGGTTCGAGGCCGGGACGCCGCACATCGTCGGTGCGCTCGGGCTGCATGCCGCGATCGACTATGTTGACGGGATCGGCCTGGACGCCATCCACGCGCATGAAGCCGCGCTGGTCGCGGCTGCGCGGGATCGTCTCGGCGCGATCAACAGCGTGCGGCTGTTCGGGCCGGCCGACTCCGCCGGCATCGTCTCCTTTGCCGTCGACGGGGTGCATCCGCACGATGTCGGCACCATATTGGACGAAGCGAAGGTGGCGATCCGGGCGGGCCATCACTGCGCGCAGCCGCTGATGGAGGCGCTGGGCGTTCCGGCGACCGCCAGGGCCAGCTTCGGCGTCTACAACAGCGCCGCCGATGTCGACGCGCTGGTGGCGGGCATTGAACGGGTAACGAGGATTTTCGGATGAACGAGCATCGCCAGATCGAGGTGGAGGAAGTGGACGCCGTCGCGCCGCCGCCGCGTGCGCGGGTCGACGATGCTGCTGCCGCCCCCGCCGCTCCGGCGGAGCGCAAGCGCGACTATCTGGCCGGCTTCCTTGCGCAGACCCCGGCGGAACTGCCGGCCGGGGAGCCGGGGGGCGACCTCTACGAAGCCGTCGTCCACGCGCTGAAGGACATCTTTGATCCCGAAATCCCGGTCAACATCTACGACCTGGGGCTGATCTACGGCGTCGAGATCGACGGCAACGGCTCGGCCAAGGTAAAGATGACGCTCACCACGCCGCACTGCCCTGTCGCGGAATCGATGCCGGGCGAGGTGGAGATGCGCGTGTCGGCCGTGCCGGGCATCCGCGATGCCGATGTGGAGCTGGTCTGGGATCCGCCCTGGGATCCCGCCAAGATGTCGGACGAAGCGCGCCTCGAACTGGGGATGCTCTGATGGCCGACGCCGCCACCGCTCCCGCACGGACCCGTGCGCGCCCCGCCGCGCTCATCCTCACGCCCTCTGCCGAGCGGCGGATCGCCGACCTGATGGCACGCGCGCCGGAGGGTGCGGTGGGCGTGAAGCTGTCGACGCCGCGGCGCGGATGTTCCGGCCTCGCCTATTCGGTCGACTATGTCACCGCCGCCAACCCGATGGACGAGCGCATCGACACGCCCGGCGGCACCTTCTTCGTCGACGGCGGCTCGCTGCTTTACTTGATCGGGTCGACCATGGACTGGGTGGAGGACGACTTCACCGCCGGCTTCGTGTTCCAGAACCCCAACGCCAAGGGCGCGTGCGGCTGCGGCGAAAGCTTCACCGTCTAGGATCAGTTGGGGCCGGCCACCGGTCGGTTGTCGCGCGGCGTGGCCGTCTCGCGCGCGGTGTCCATCAGCCGCAGGATCACGGCCGATCGACCATCGCGGCGGGCATAATCGCGGGCCGACATGCCGGCGGTGGAATCGGTCCGGTCGGGATCGGCCCCCGCCGCCAGCAGCAGCCGGGCGGTGGATGCGTCGCGGTTCTGCGTCGCCAGGATCAGCGGCGTCTCGCCCGACTGGTTGGCAAGGTCCACGGTGGCGCGACGCGCGATCAGCGCCTGCACGCCCTCGGTGAAGCCGATGCGCGCGGCAACGATCAGCGGCGTGTCGCCCGCTTCATTGCGCGCGTTCGCATTGGCGCCCTTGCCGAGCAGGAAGTTCAGCCAGGTGCTGTTGCGCTGGCGGGCAACGATGTGGAGCGCGGTGTCACCGGTCGAACGGTCCCGCGTGTCGACCAGCGTCGGTCCGCTGGCGCCGTCCAGAAGGTCGTTGACCTTGTTGCCGTCATTCTCCCGCACCGCCTTCAGGAAGGTGTAGCTGTCGGAGAAGGTCTGCGCCGCGGCCGGCATCGCCGCCGCGCCGATCAGGACCGCCGCCACGGCGCTGCGAAAGGAGGAGTGAGCCATTGAAACGTCTCTCGAATTTGCCTGCGCGCTCTGTGGCCGCCTTCCGACCCGGCTTGCAAGTCCCCATCTGGACCCGCATGGCTGTGCCCAGAATGAACGCCCTCCGCATCCTTGTCGCAAGCGCCCTCATCGGCGCCGGGCTTCCCGCCTGCACCGCCGGCGGCGCCGATGCCGCGCCCGAGGTCGCGCCGCTCGCCGGCACGAAGATCGGCGGACCCTTCACCCTCGTCAACGGGGACGGGCAGACGGTGACCGATCGCGACTTCGCCGGCAAATACCGGCTGATGTACTTCGGCTACACCTTCTGCCCCGACGTCTGCCCCGTCGACATGCAGCGCCTGGCCGCGGGGTATCGCAAGCTCGCGAAGGAGGATCCGGCGCGCGCCGCGCGGCTGCAGCCAATCTTCGTGACTGTCGATCCCCAACGCGACACGCCCGCCGTGGTGAAGCAGTTTACCGCAGCTTTCGATCCGCGCTTCGTCGGTCTGACCGGCAGCCCGGAAGCAATCGCGCGTGTCGCCGATGCCTATCTGATCCCCTACGCCAAGCGGGAGGGCGCGACCCCGGGAAGCTACCTGGTTGACCATGGCCGGCAGGCCTATCTGATGGCACCGGACGGATCGCCCGTCGCGCTGATCCCGCAGGACGGCACACCGGACGAGATCGTCGCCGAGCTGCAGCGCTGGATGCGATGACCTATTGGGAAACAAAGCCGCTCGCCGCGATGGACCGGGGCGAATGGGAAGCGCTGTGCGACGGCTGCGGCCGGTGCTGCGTGCACAAGCTGGAAGACGACGAGACGGGCGAGATCCTGCCCACGAACGTCGCGTGCCGGCTGCTCGATCGCCACAGCGGGCGCTGCTCCGACTACCGGAACCGCCGCGCCCATGTGCCCGAATGCGTCCGGCTGACACCGGCAAAGCTGCGCACGCTCGACTGGTTGCCCGCCACCTGCGCCTATCGGCTGCTGGAGGAAGGAAAGCCCCTGCCCGGCTGGCATCCGCTGGTCAGCGGCGACCCGGAGTCGGTGCATCGCGCAGGCATTTCGGTGCGTGGCTGGACCGTGTCGGAGGACGACGTGGGTGATCTGGAAAACCACATCCTCGACTGACCGGCTGCCGCGGTTCGGCGACCGCACGATCGTGGTGGCGCGCAATCGCCGCGCCCGATCGCTGAAGCTGAGCGTGGATCCCGCGAGCGGCACGGTGCGGCTCGGCCTGCCCTGGCGCCAGCCGCTCGCCCCCGCCCTCGCCTGGGTCGAAACCCGGCGTGGATGGGTGGAGGCGCAGCTTGCATCGCTGCCCGTGGCGCGGCCCATCGCCCCTGGCATGACGCTCTGCATCGGCGGGGATCCGCTTGTCCTCGACTGGTCGATCGAGCATCCCCGCACCCCGGCGCGCCGGGGCGACCGGCTGGTGGTGGGTGGGCCGCGTGAGCTGCTGCCGGCCCGCGTGCTCCGCCACCTCCGCGTCGAGGCACTTGCGACCTTGACCCGGGAGAGCCGGGCGCTTGCGGACGCCAATGGTCTCGATCTGACGCAGGTGTCCGTTGGCGATCCGCGTCGCCGCTGGGGCAGCTGCGCGGCGGACGGGCACATTCGCTACAGCTGGCGCCTGATCATGGCGCCCGCCTTCGTTCGGCACAGCGTCGTCGCGCACGAGGTCGCCCATCTGCGCGAACATCACCATGGCCCGTCGTTCCACGCATTCGCGGATCGGTTGCTGGGTGGAAGCCATGTGCCGGCGCGTGATTGGCTGGCGGCCCACGGTGCGGCCCTGCACTGGTTCGGACGAACCGCCTAGTAGATGCCGTCCGGCTCGCCTCGTTGCGGTTGAACGGGGCGGGCCGGCGGGGTGGAGCGCGGTTCGGCGGGCTCGCGTGGCTGATCCTCTCGCGATCGGGTGCCGCGGCCGAGCACCTCGTCGATCCAGTCCTGATCGGGCTCCTGCTCCTGCTCGGGCGCGGCGGCGGGTCCATCGAAGCGCGGGTCGCGCCCGCCGACCGGATTGCCGTTCTCGTCCACGAAGCGCTGGTCACCCGGCGCTGCCGCCGAAGGATCGATCCCATTGTCGGGATCGCCGAAATAGGCTTCCTCGTCGGGCTCCATCTGCCACTCGGGCAGCGTCACCTCGGTTGCGAAGGCTTCCACCGGCCGTCTGGCTACCGCCGTGCGCATGAAGTCGGCAAAGGCGCGGGCAGGCGCCGTGCCGCCCTGCAGCCCGCCCACCGCCCGCGCGTCGTCGCGGCCCATCCAAACGCCTGTGGTCAGCCCGCTGGAAAAGCCCAGGAACCATCCGTCCTTGTTGCTGCTGGTGGTGCCGGTCTTGCCCGCTACCGGGCGTCCGATATCGGCGGCACGTGCGCTGCCGGTGGTGACGGCAGACTGCATCAGGTCAACCATCTCGGCTGCAACCCAAGGGGTCACCAGCACGCGCGAGGTGTCCACCTCGTGCTCGTAGAGGAGGCGCCCGTCTGCCGTTGCGACACGGGTGATGCCGTAGGGCGTGACTGCCACGCCGCGCTGCCCTACCGAGGCGTAGGCACGCGTCATGTCGATCAGCCGCACATCGGACGTGCCGAGCGTGATCGACGGGTCGACGCTCAACGGCGACGTGATGCCGAACCGGCGTGCCATGTCCGCCACCGTGCCGAAGCCGACATCCTGGCCAAGCTTGGCCGCGATCGTGTTGATCGAGTAGGCAAAGGCGGACCGCAGCGTCATCGCGCCGGAAAAGCGCCGGCTGCTGTTGCGCGGACTCCAGCCGTTGATGTTGATCGGCTCGTCGACGACTGTGTCTTCGGGCGTATACCCGGCTTCCAGCGCCGCCAGGTAGACGAACAGCTTGAACGCCGATCCCGGCTGGCGCGTCGCCTGGGTCGCGCGGTTGTAGTTGGACGATACGTAATCCTTGCCGCCGATCATCGCGCGCACGGCGCCATCCCGATCAAGCGACACCAGCGCGCCCTGAACCCCGGACGGCGTGTTGGCGCGGATCGAACGCTCCGCCGCGGCCTGCATGCGCGGATCGATGGTGGTCCACACGTCGATCGGTTCGCTGGTCTCGTCGATCAGCGTGTCGAGCTGCGGCAGTGCCCAGTCCGTGAAGTACCGGACGCTGGTCTGGTTCTCCTCCGGGGCCGGCCGAACCTCGCCGAAGTCGACGTTGCTTGCTTCGGCCGCGGACACCACGCCTTCGCGCCGCATCAGACGCAGCACCACCTGCGCGCGTGCGACCGCCGCATCGGCATCGGCGGTCGGCGAGTAATTGGACGGTGCCTTCACCAAGCCTGCGATGATCGCGGCTTCGCCGGTGCTCAGCTCGGTCGCGGGATGGCCGAAGAAGCGCCGGGATGCGGCGTCGATGCCATAGGCGCCGCCGCCAAAATAGACCTTGTTCAGGTAAAGCTCGAGGATCTCGTTCTTGGAGAATTTCCATTCGAGGGCGAGCGCAAGGATGCCTTCCTTGATCTTGCGGCCATAGCTGCGGTCGTTCGTCAGGAAGATATTGCGGGCAAGCTGCTGGCTGATCGTGGACACGCCGCGCACGCGGTTGTCGCTCTCGAAGCTGACCTTGATGCCCCGGGCGATGCCGATCGGATCGACGCCCGGATGGCTGCGGAAGCGCCGATCCTCAACGGCGACGATCGCCCCCGCCATGACAGGGGGAATGTCGCGATAGGCCAGCCACTCGCCATAGCTTGGCCCCAGCGAGATCAGCACGCTGCCGTCGGCCGCGCGAACGCGGATCATCTGCCCATTGGGGCTCGACCGCAGCGCATCGAAGCTCGGAAGCGACGCAGCCTGGAGGCCGACGGCGGTCAGCAGGCCGATGAGCAGCACGGCACCGATGACCAACCCGATCTGGATCAGCCTTCGAATGACGCCCGGGCGGCGCTTGCGAGTGCGAGGGGGCGTCGTTGCCATTGATCTTGGCCGCCTGTCTATCGACAGGCGGTCGCACTCACAAGTAGGCCTACGGCTGCTTCTCGAAGTCGAGCGCGGCGCTGTTCATGCAGTAGCGCAGCCCTTCGGGCCCAGGGCCATCAGGAAACACATGGCCGAGGTGACTTTCGCAGCGGGCGCAACGAACCTCGATCCGGCGCATGCCGTGGCTGACATCCTCGAGCAGCTCGACCGCATCGGCAGATACGGGAGCGGTGAAGCTGGGCCAGCCGGAGCCGCTGTCATATTTCTCGTCGGACCGGAACAAGGGCGCGTTGCACGCCGCGCAATGATAAAGACCGGTGTCCTTGTTGGCATTGAGCGCGCCGGTGAAGGCCCGCTCCGTGCCGGCCTGGCGCAGGATGTGATACTGCTCAGGCGTCAGGCGGTCGCGCCACTCGGCGTCGGTGAGGGTCAGCTTGTCCATGCGATGGATGTGGGCACCGCGCTGGCGTTGTTCAATCGGGCACCCGGGTCGTGCGAGCAACGAGGCTCACGAGGCCGGGCACTCCCGCGGCGAGCGCCGGAGCCAATGTGCGCAGCCGACCCTCGCCCAGGTGGCGGATGACGCCTGCGACCGCCATCGGCGCACGCACCCGACGCGCGGTTGCCCGTTGCCAGGGAGGCGCGGCCGCGACCCCGTCCCGATCGAATGCGCGCGCCGCGGACATCCCGGACATGAGCGCGATGCCCATGCCCTCTCCCGCAAGCGACGGGATGACGGCGGCCTGATCGCCGATCCGGAAGCAGCCCGGCAGCGCCGCGTTTGCGCGCCAGCCATAAGGGACGCCAGCGATCGCATCGATCGGAACGCCTTCGGAACCCTGCAGCCGATCGGCAAAGGCGGGTGATTCCGCTGCCAGTCGCATCAGCAGCCGCCTGGGATCACCGCTCGCCTCCGTCAGGCGGGACTTGGCGATTGCCAGGCAGATGTTGGCGCGGCCGTCCTCCTGCAGCACGATACCGGCATAGCCGCCGCGAAACAGGTGAAGTTCGATCACGCCGCTGAGGCCGGGGGTGGCCTCGGCCCGCACGCGCAGGCCGAGCGTCGGATCGGCGCCAGTCCGCCCCCGCGGCGCGCCGCGAACGTCATGCTTGCCGACCGCAAGGAACAGCGCCTCAGCCGACAGAGTTGCCCCGTTCCCGAGCCGAACCGCGCCGTCGGCAACTTCGCGAACATGGATGCCGCGCTCGACGCCTGCCCCGCTGACCGCGGCCCGGTCGAGGAGCGCAGCGTCGAGCCAACGACGTGAAATGCCGATCGCGGGCGCGGGCAGGTCTGCCTCGGCGCGATGGCGTCCCGCGACAATCCGCAGTCGGGTAACGCGGTGGCCGGGCGGATCGATGCCGAGCGTCGCCAGCCGCTCCACGCTGCGCCAAGACAGGAAGCCGCCACACAGCGCATCGGCAGGCTCCCGGCTCCGTTCCACCAGCAGCGGCCGATGACCGGCGCGGGCGAGCGTGATGGCGGCCGCGCTGCCGGCCGGTCCGCCGCCGACGATCAGCGCAGCCGTTCGACGCATAGCCGGAAGGGGAAGCGGCGGCGGACCTGCGCGGACACGCCGGCTTCCGCCAGGATCGCGTGCCAGTCGGACGAGCGGAACGCCCGCGCGATCGACAGCTGACCGTCGGACCGGACGATCGGGTGCGCGCGCATCAGCCGGGCGAGCACCGGGTAACCGAGATGCGCGGCGCGGTGGCGATGAAGGTCGTTGACGAACCAGCCGACGCGCGCCTCCCGGTCCATGAAGCGTAGGAATCCGGTGAGCTCGCCCGGCGTCATGTGGTGCGCGACGAGGCTGCTGAGAACGACGTCCCAGCCCTGCCCGGCAAGGTCGCGGTAGTCGCCTGTCAGGTAGCGGATGGCTCCTGCAGGACCATATCCGGCGGCAACCGCCGCACTGTTGGGATTGAGGTCGATCCCGACCAGGTCGACCGTCACGTCGCGACGATCAGCCCACCGCGCGATTGTGCGGAGCATGTCGCCGGCGCCGAAACCAACGTCCAGAATGCGGAGCTGACGCGATGCCCGTGCCGCGCGATCGAGAAACGCCAGGGTCGGACGGGCGGCGAGCGTGACCGCGTTGACCCGCGCAAGATCGTGCAGAACGGCTGCGTAGACGCGTGGATCGAGGTCGGCTGCATCCATCGCCTCTTCGGCGATTGCGCGCTGGCTGAGGCTCATGCGCTGTGGAACCGGAAGCCTTCGGCGGCAAGGCCGGGACCGAAGGCGAGCGCGATCCCGCGCGACACAGGGCGATCCATCATGCGCGCGAGCACGAACATCAGCGTCGCCGACGACATGTTGCCGTTGGCGGACAGCACCGCACGCGAGTCGTCGAGCGCGGCCGGCGGCAGGTTTAGCGCGCCCGCCACGGCATCGAGGATCGAGCGACCGCCCGCATGCACCGCCCAGGCATCCGGCTCGCTGCCGTCGACAAGGAGATCGCGCACGGGGCCGGCAGCAAGGGCGGTGGCGATCCGGCCCGGGACCTCACCCGACAGATGCATGGCAAAGCCCGTGTCGCCGATGTCCCAGCGGATCAGGTCGGCACTGTCGGGAAGTGCGGCCGCGAACGGATCGGTGATCTCCAGCCCGGCCGGGTCCGCGGACAGGATCGCGGCGGCAGCACCATCGCCGAACTGAAGCATGGCGAGCAACGGCTCGAGCGCGACGGCGGGCTGAAGGTGAAGCGTCGACAGCTCCACCGTGACGACGAGCACGCGGGCCGCCGGATCGGACCGGACGATGTGACGAGCCGAGCGAAGCGCCGCGACCGCCGCATAGCATCCCATGAAGCCCACCAGCAGGCGCTCGGTGCTCGCCGGCAGGCCGAGCCGTTCGGCCAGGATCTGATCGATGCCGGGCGCGACGAAGCCGGTGCAACTGGCCACCACCAGGTGCGTGACCGGACCGAGTGACACGTCAAGCGCGCGGACTGCCCGCTCCGCCAATGCCGGCGCCTCTGCCGCGTAGATGGCCATGCGCCGGGACGTCGGCGGCATGTCGCCTGCGGCATAGAAGCCGTCGGCCGCGACCGGCGAGCCGCCGGTATCGGTCGGCGGAAGGACGGACCAGCGTGCGCCGATGGCGGCTCGGGCCGCCATGCGCGCAAACAGCTTGCGCTCCCGCGCATCGGCAAGACGACCGGTCGCCCAATCCACAAAGGCGTGGTGGATGTCGTGGGAGGGAACCGCGGTTGCGATGCGGTTGATGAAGACAGGCAGGGACACGCGGTGCTTTCAAGGGACGAACGGGTAACGCAGCGCCCGCAGGATCGGACCCGGAAACGCCCCGACGGTTTAGCCCTTTGCGGCGCCCGCGCCACCTTCGTCCATCGATGGTCGCGTCAGCTGGCGGGCGCGCCTTCCACCAGTCCACCGCCCAGCGCGACATAGAGCGAGACGCGGTTGAGTGCTTCCTGTCGGCGCAGCTGGAGGAGCGCGGACTGCGCGGTGAAAAGCTCGCGCTCCGCATCCAGCACCTCGAGGAAGGTGGAGACGCCTTCGCGGTAGCGCGCGCGCGCGACGCCGACGATCCGCTCCTGCGCCTCGACCGCGCGGGTGGCCGCGGCGACCTGATCCGACAGGTAGCGGCGGCCGGCGAGAGCATCCGACACCTCCTGGAACGCGCCTTGGACGGTGCGTTCATAGGTGGCGACCGCGATGTTCTCCCGCGCACGGGCGACATCCAGCTGTGCCTCGCGCCGGCCCCAGTCGAAGATCGGCAGCGAAAGCGCGGGCCCGACCGAATAGGTGAAGCCGCGATCGGTGAAGAGATCGCCAAGCTCGTTGGATGCAAAGCCGAGGGTACCGGTGAGCGAGATCGACGGGAAGAAGGCAGCTCGCGCCGCGCCGATGTTCGCACGCGAGGCTCGCAGCTGAAGCTCCGCCTGCAGCACGTCGGGACGTGCAACCAGCAGCTCGGACGGCAGTCCCGCCGCAACGGTGGGGGTGACCTGCTGCGCCAATGTGAGCGGCGTGGGCAGCGAAGCGGTGGTCGGCCCGCCGACCAGAACCATCAGCAGATTGTCGGCCTGCGCGCGCTGCAGCCGCACGGCTCCCAGCTCCGTCTCCGCCTGGGTCAGCAGCGCCTCGGCCTGGCGGAAGTCGAGCGAGGACGTGACGCCCGCCTCGAAGCGGCGCCGGGCGAGCGCCAGGCCACGCTGGCGGCTCTCCACTGTCCGCTGCGCCAGCACGATGCGCTCGTCCGCCTCTCGCGCGGACAGATAGGCGGAGGCGACGTCGCGGATCAGGGTCAGGCGGAAGGCACGCTCCGCCTCCACCGTCGCCAGATACTGGTCGCGCGCGGCCTGCGACAGGTTGCGGACCCGGCCCCAGAAATCGAGCTCGAACGCGGACACGCCGACGTTGGCCGTGAACTGGTTGAAGGTGAACCCGCTGGGCGTGTCGGCAGTCCCGTCGCCCTCGCCGTCCTCGCCATCGACCGGCGGAATGACGGCGCCGCCCGCAAGCCCGCCGAACTGCCCCAGTCCCGCCGTGCCGGTGCGCGTCCGCGACGCGCCAAGATTGCCGCCGATGGTGGGTAAGCGATCGGCATCCTGGATGCGGTAGGTGGCGCGCGCCTCCTCGATGCGGCCGACGGCGACCGCGAGGTCGCGATTGCGGCGCAACGCCTCTGCCACCAGCGCCTCCAGCCGCGGATCGGCGAAGAAGTCGCGCCAGCCGATCTCGGTCGCTCGCACACCCGGCACCACGCCCGACGGATCGACATAGTCGGCCGGCGTGGGTGCGGTCGGCAGCGTGTGCGGCGGCGCGAGGTTGCAGCCGGCGAGCAGCAGCGCGGCAGTGACGACGAACGGCTTACGCATGGTGGGGCCGGGCCTCCAGGATCTCGCCATCCGGGCCGCGCTTCTCACCCGGCGCGGGTGGGCGGCGCTTGGACAGGTATTTGCGGACCGCAAGGTAGAAGAGCGGGATGAAGAAGATGCCGAGCAGGGTCGCTGCGATCATCCCGCCCATCACGCCCGTGCCGACCGCGATGCGGCTGGCGGCGCCGGCACCGCTGGCGATCACCAGCGGCACCATGCCGAGGATGAAGGCGAGCGAGGTCATGATGATCGGGCGCAGGCGCAGCTTCACCGCCTCCATCGTGGCATCGAAGGCGTTCTTGCCCTCCGCCTCCGCCTCGATCGCGAACTCCACGATCAGGATGGCGTTCTTGGCGGACAGGCCGATGATCGTGATGAGGCCGACGTTGAAGTACACGTCCGCCGACAGACCGCGGAGCATCGAGAAGATCACCGATCCGAGCACGCCGAGCGGCACCACCAGAAGCACCGCGATCGGTACCACCCAGCTTTCGTAAAGTGCCGCCAGCACCAGGAACACGACCACCATCGACAATGCCAGCAGAAGGCCGATCTGACCCGCCGACTGCTGTTCCTCATAGGAGATGCCGGTCCATTCGAAGTCGAATCCGTCGGGCAGCTGCTCGGCCAGGCGCGCCATCTCGGCCATCGCCTCGCCGGTCGAGCGGCCGGGCGCGGCCTGTCCGGAAATCGTCATCGCTGCATAGCCGTTGTAGCGCTGCAGCTGCGGGGGGCCCGCAGTCCATTCGACATCGGCGAAGGACCCGAACGGCACGATGCCGCCCGCCGCGTTGCGCACGGGAAGGTTCAGCAGGTCGTCAGGCGTCATCCGCTGCGGCGCGTCGGCCTGCAGCAGCACGCGCAGGATGCGGCCGTCGCGGGTGAAGTCGTTGGCGTAGGCGGAGCCGAAGGCGAGGCCGAGCGCGGCATTGACCTCGCCGATCGACAGCCCGAGCGCGCGCGCCTGCACACGATCGATGTTCACGCGCAGCTGAGGCGCGTCCTCCTGCCCTTCCGGCCGGACGCCGACCAGCACGGGGCTCTGCATGGCGAGGCCGAGCAGCTGGTTTCGCGCGGCGAGCAGCGCGGGATAGCCGGCGTTGGCGCGGTCCTCGAGCTTGAAGGTGAAGCCGCTTGCGGTGCCGAGTTCCTGGATCGACGGCGGCGACAGCGAAAAGACCATCGCTTCCTTGATGCTCATGAAGGCGCCCATGGCCTTGCCGGCAAGCGTGGACGCGCTGTTCTCGACGCCTTCGCGTTCCTCCCAGGGATGAAGCGAGGTGAAGGCGATGGCATTCGCCTGACCCTGCCCGAAGAAGGAGAAGCCGCGCACATAAACCGTGTTCGCGACCTGCGGCTGCTGCTGATAGAAGGCCTTCACCACGTTGCCGGCGATGTCCGTGCGCTGCGTGGTGGCTCCCGGCGGCGCCTGGATGACCGTGATCAGATAGCCCTGATCCTCCTGCGGCAGGAACGCGCCCGGCAGTCGGAAGAACAGGAAGGCGGCGAGCCCGACGAGCAGAACGAACACGGCCAGGAAGCGCAGTGGCGCGCTCAGGATTCGGCCGACACCGTGCTGATACCGGTCGGTGGTCCGCCCGAACCAGTTGTTGAAGCCGTTGAAGAAGCGGTCGGTGGCCTGGCCGATGCGGCCCTGGCGCGGCGCCGATTCCTCGGCATGCGGCTTCAGGAAGGTGGCGCAAAGCGCCGGGGTAAGCGTCAGCGCGAGCAGTGCCGAGAAGCCGATCGAGATGGCGAGCGTCACGGAGAACTGGCGGTAGATGCCGCCCGTCGATCCGGGGAAGAACGCCATCGGAATGAACACAGAGATGAGCACCAGCGTGATGCCGATGATGGCGGTGGTGATCTGCCCCATCGCCTTCACCGTCGCCTTGTACGGCGACAGGCCCTCGTCGCGCATGATGCGCTCCACATTCTCGATCACGACGATGGCGTCATCGACGAGAATGCCGATGGCCAGCACCATGCCGAACAGCGTCAGGACGTTGATCGAAAAGCCGAACAGCCACAGCCCCAAGGCCGCACCGGCCAGCGCGATCGGAACGACGATGGTGGGGATCAGGGTCGCGCGCCAGTTCTGCAGGAACAGGAACATGACGAGGAAGACAAGCACCATCGCCTCGACCAGCGTCTTGACCACCTCTTCCACCGACACCTCGATGAAGGGCGTGGTATCGAACGGGATGGCGTAGCCTATATCCTGCGGGAAGCCTGCGGACAGCTCCTCCAGCCGCACCTTCACCGCCTCTGCGGTTGCAAGCGCGTTCGCGCCCGGCGTCTGCTGCACGGCGATGCCCGCCATCGTGCGCCCGTTCAGCTCCGTGGAAAAGAGATAGGATTCCGCGCCAAGCTCCACCCGCCCCACATCGGCTAGGCGAACCGCAGACCCGTCGGGGTTGGCGCGCAGGATGATCTGCTGGAACTCTTCGGGCGTCTGGAGGCGCCCCTGCGTCACCACCGTGGCATTGATCTCGGCCCCTTCGGCCGTCGGCTGGTCGCCGATCTGCCCGCCCGGGGTCTGGCTGTTCTGTTCGCGCACGGCAGCCAGCACGTCGGCCGAGGACAGGCCGTAGCTCGCGACCTTTTCCGGATCGAGCCAGATGCGCATGGCGTAGGGCGGCGAGAAGGACTGGATGTTGCCCACGCCTTCGATGCGGCGGAGCTCGTCGACGATGCGGCTGGAGGCATAATTGCCAAGCTCCAGGGTCGGCGTGTTGCCCGACTTGGAGGTGATCGCGATGATCATCAGGAAGCCGGTATTGGCCTCCTCCACCTGGACGCCCTGGCGCCGGACTTCTTCCGGCAGGCGCTGCTCCACGCGGCGCAGGCGGTTCTGCACATCGACCTGCGCGGTGTCGATGTCGGTGCCCGCCTCGAACGTGATGGTGACCGTCGCCGTGCCGTTCGACTGGCTGGACGAGGCCATGTAGAGGAAGCCCTCGACCCCGTTCAGCTCCTGCTCGATCACCTGGGTGACGTTGGTCTCCAGCACCTGGGCGTCGGCGCCCGGATAGGTGAAGGTGATGGTGAGCGAGGGCGGCGCGACGCTTGGGTATTGCTCGATCGGCAGCGCGCGCAGCGCGATGAAGCCCGACAGGAGGATGCCGAGCGCGATCACCCAGGCGAAGATCGGGCGGTCGATGAAGAAACGGGGCGACATGGGCGATCAGTTCCCTTGCGCGGAGGACGTGCCCTGCGGTGCTGTGCCGCCCGGTGCGTTCGCACCGGGCGCCTGGGTCCCGGGCGCGGCCTGCCCGGCCGGACGGGTGGGTGCACGCCCACCGGCCGACGGCGGCGGTCCGCCGGGCGCGGCGATGCGGACGGGTTGACCCGGCTGAACCTTCTGCGCGCCATCGACGATCACCCGGTCGCCCTCGCGCAACCCGGACAGGACGACCCAGGAGCCACCCTGCAGGTCGCCGACCCGCACGGGACGAGCCTCGGCCACGTTGTTGCGGCCGACCACCATCACGGATCCGCCCTGCGTCGACATCTGCACCGCACGCTGCGGCACGACGATGCCTCCGGGTCGCGTTCCGGCCTGGATGCGCGCCCGCACGAACTGTCCGGGGATCAGCATGCGACCCGGGTTGGTGAACTCGGCGCGCAGCGCCGCGGTGCCCGTCGCCTCGTCGATCGACAGGTCGAAGAAGTCGATGAAGCCGGCGTTGCCGTAGACGGTGCCGTCCTCAAGGATCAGGTTGACCGGGATACGATTGACGTTGCCGAGGTTGAGTCGGCCCGAGCTGATCTCCTGCCGCAGATTGAGGAGGTCGGAACTCGACTGGCCGAAATTCACATAGACACGGTCGATCTGTTCGATCCGGGTGAGCGGCTCGGCCTGGTTCGCGGTGACATAGGCGCCCTCGGTCACCGCCGCCCGCCCGACGCGGCCGGAAATCGGCGCCGTCACGGTTGAATAGCCGAGGCCGAGCTGCGCGGTTTCCACCTGCGCGGCGTTCTGCTGCACGTCCGCTTCCGCCGTCCGGACAGCGGCCACCGCCGCGTCATATTCCTGGCGGCTGACCGCGCCGTCAGCCAGCAACGGCTGATACCGGCGCACGACCGCCTGTGCGTTGGCGAGCGTGGCGCGGGCGCGGGCCAGCGATGCGCGCGCGCCGCTCAGCGTCGCCCGGAACTCACGCGGATCGATGCGGAACAGCACGGCACCGGCCCGCACATCACTGCCTTCGTCGAACACGCGCGCCTGGACGATGCCGTCGACCCGGCTGCGAACCTCGGCGATCCGGAACGCCTGCACGCGTCCTGGCAGCTCGACGACGTTGGTGACGGGCTGCGACCTGACCGTCATCACGCTCACCTCCGGCGGCGGCGGGGCACCGCCCTGCTGCTGATCGGCACCGCCGCCGCAGCCGGCAAGAACCAGAAGAAGGCTTGCCGAAAGGATGGGCCGAAGGGGTCGCATGGACCGTTTCTCCGTTGAGGGCAGGATCTGAACAGTTGATTGTGCGGCGCAATATTGTAATGATGATTACACGTCAAATGGAAAAAGGAGCCGCTGTTGATCCCTCCGTGCCAGCCCGCCGGCGCCACGCGCCGTGACGACCGCCGGCAGGCGATGCTGGACGCGGCGGAGGCCTTGTTCATGTAGCGCGGGTTCGAGCGCACAAGCCTGGCGGCTGTTGTGGAGCGGTCGGGCGGATCGCTGGCGACGCTCTACAGCCATTTCGAGAACAAGCAGGGCCTTCTGAAGGCGGTGATGGAGCGCAGCCGCGAGATGAAGCTTGCCGGGCTGATGGAGGCGGTGGACGGCGCGGACACCTGCTGCGAGGCGCTGAAGACGCTGGCTCTGCGCTTCCACGACTTCCTGAACGCACCCAGCGCCGTCGCGATGATGCGGATCATGATCGCGGAAAGCCTTCGCGACCCGGTGTTCGCGCGCCAGTTCTATTGCCGTGGGCGCGACGAGGTGACGGCGGAGGTGGCCGCGCTGTTCCAACGCTGGGCGTACTCCGGGCGCGCAGCGATCGACGATGCGGGGGAGGCGGCGGCCCTGTTCATGGCGACCACGCTCAGCGACACGCAGATCAACGCGATGGTGCCCGCCGAAGGCAGGCCGTGCCGCGAAGCCGAGCATGCTCGCCTGATCTGGCGGGTTGAGCATTTTTGTAAGGGGTTCGGCATCCGTTAACCATGTCGCGCGTAGAGGTCCTGTTGTGGGCCATTTGCAACAGGGTGGAGGATTCGACCGGCGGCGCGGGAGCGTGATTGTCGGTTCGATCGTAATTCCTGTAAGCGGAATGCCGAAGTCGTATCAGGGGACGTGATGAAGGTCGGGCGCGCTTGGCTGGCGGTTGCGGGAGGCGCGTTGATTGCGTCCGCCCTCGCTGTCGTGCCTGCGGTTGGCGCGCCGAGCACGGTTGATCGGCGGGTTGCGCGTCCGGCGCCGACTCGCTCGATCGGCACCTTCACCCCCGCAGCCGCCGATCCGCGACTCGCCGCCAGCCTGCTGCGTGCCGGTGCTTTGGGGGGCAATCTTCGCTTCACGCCATCATCGGCCGTGCGCGGCACCGCGCGGGCCATGACCGTCGCGGTGCGGTCGTCGAGCAACCGACCGGCAAGCGTCGCCGAGCGAGTCGCTGCCCAGAGCCAGGAAGCCGCCGGCGTCGGGATCGCGCCTGTCGCCTACAATCTCGGCGCCTCTGTCGGCTGGCGCCGCTTCTCGCTGGACGGCGACGTGCGGCATGTCGACACCGGGCCGCTTCCGGGCAGCCGGGAGCGGGTGGACGTTGGCGTCAGCTACAATGCGCCGCGGTGGACCGCCCGCATCCAGGCACAGCGCGACGAGCCGCGCGGCACGTCGCGGCTGGTGTCTGAAGGCGGCAGCTATTCGGTGGACGTGGGCGGATCCTACAGGCTCACCCGCAACATCGATCTGACGGCGGGCGTCCGCTACAGCGCAGAACGTGACCGGCTGCAGGCCCGCGCCGATGAGCGACCGGACAGCCAGGCCGTCTATCTCGGTACCGCGTTCCGCTTCTGACCTCCAACGCCGGGTGTCAGCCCGTCGATTGCCGCATAGCCCCATGATCCAGGCAAATGCGGGTCGCGCCTGACGCCGCCTAAGGCGACCACCGGTATCGTTGCCCCTTCTGCCACAAGGCCGAAGCGGCTGCGGCCGAGCGGCCGCGCCCCGGGGTGCGACCTGGTGGCGAAGACTGGCGACAGGAAGACGGCGTCCACCCCCATCCGCTGCGCGCGGATCAGTTGCCGCCGGTCGTGCACCGGCGCGGTGCGCAGCAGTGGTCGATGCGTGCGCGACCTGCTCCAGCCATGAACCCCGTCGGCCCCGTGGCGGAGAGCATCCTCAACGCGGCCCGCCCAAAGGATCACCACGCCCCGCAGACGGGTCAGCCTCCGCAGCCGCGCGAACAGCGCCGCGCGATCTGCTTCGCCGAGCGAATAATGACGAAAGATCATCCCCGCGCCCCGCGGCAGGCGCTCGACCGCCGGGAACAACGCATCGCCCTGCCGCTCATCCGTGAACAGCCAGAGCCGGGGGAGCGGCATGGGGTGGCGGGCGGGCATCTCATCGTCCTATAGCGCCCCGCAATGCAGCATGAAGAGCCCGCCCGCCGCCTGGCCGAGATCCAGCACGCGATCAGCCGTGCCGCGCGGACAGCGCGCCGCGACCCCGCATCCGTGACGCTGATCGCCGTATCGAAAACGCGCACGGCCGACGAGATCCGGCCGCTGATCGACGCGGGCCACCGCGCGTTCGGTGAAAATCGTGTGCAGGAGGCGGAGGGCAAATGGCCGGCGCTGCGTGCCGCCGCCCCTGACATCCGTCTCCACCTGATCGGATCGCTGCAATCCAACAAGGCGGCCGATGCTGTGCGGCTGTTTGACGCCATCCACTCGGTCGATCGTCCAAGCCTTGTGGATGCGCTTGGCAAGGCGGTGGCCGATGCCGGCACCGCGCCCGAGCTGTTCGTGCAGGTCAATGTCGGCGAGGAGCCGCAGAAGGGCGGTGTCGCCCCGCGTGACCTGCCGAGCCTTCTGGACCGTGCCAGCGATCGCGGACTGACGATCGGCGGATTAATGTGCCTGCCCCCCGCCGATGTCGAGCCGGCACCCTATTTCGCGCTGCTCGCCAAGCTCGGCCACGATGCCGGCCTGCCACGGCTCAGCATGGGCATGTCGGGCGACTTTGAAACCGCGGTGACCATCGGCGCCACGCATGTGCGCATCGGCACCGCCCTGTTCGGAGAGCGGGCATGACGCCCAAGGCCATCCTGTTCGATTTCGACGGCGTGCTGATCGAAAGCGAATATGAAGGAAACCGCCACCTTGCAGACTATCTGACCGGCATCGGTCATCCGATCGACGTCGAGGAGACGATGCGGCACTTCATGGGGCTGTCGGGTCACTGGTTCACCGACGCGGTGGAGGCCCGGATCGGCCGCGCGCTGCCCGAAGACTTCTTCGAGGTGCGGCGCGCGGAGAACGAGCGGGTGCTGGCCGCCGGGCTTGACCCGGTGGACGGCGCCATCGCGTTCGTGCGCGCGCTGCCCCCGGCGCTTCCGGTCGCCGTCGCCTCGTCCAGCCGGACGCGCTGGCTTGAGCGGCACCTGGAGCATATCGGGCTCGCCGGCCGGTTCGGTCCGCACCTCTACAGCGGGCAGGAGCATGTGGAGCATGGCAAGCCTGCGCCAGACCTCTACCTCCATGCCGCGCGCCAACTGGGCGTGCGGATCGAGGATTGCGCGATCATCGAGGATTCTCCGATCGGGGTTCGCGGGGCGGCCAAGTCGGGCGGCTTTGTTGTCGGCCTGTGCGCAGGGCGGCACTGCGCCGTCGGGCATGCGCAGCGGCTGCGGGACGAGGGCGCGGACGTCGTTGCCGCCAGCTTCGTCGAGGTGGCCACGCTGCTGCAGATCGACGTGGGGGAGGGGGTCGCAGCCCGCTAGAGCTGGTGCCCGGTGCGGTCACGCTTTGCGTCAAGATAAGCGTGGTTGTGCGGATTGGCGGGGATGGCGAGCGGCACCCGCTCCTGCACGGCAATGCCGGCGGCACGAAGCGCATCGACCTTCGCCGGGTTGTTGGTGAGCAAGCGGATGCGGCTCTGCCCCAACAGCGTCAGCATCCGTGCCGCAACGCGGAAGTCGCGCGCGTCCATGGCAAAGCCCAGTCGCACGTTGGCATCATAGGTGTCGAAGCCCTGGTCCTGCAGCCGATAGGCTCTGAGCTTGTTCACCAGCCCGATCCCGCGCCCTTCCTGCCGCAGGTAGAGGAGGATTCCCCACCCCGCCCCGCCGATCGCGCGAAGCGCACCGGACAATTGCGGACCGCAGTCGCAACGAAGCGAGCCGAGCACGTCCCCGGTGAGGCATTCGCTGTGCAGGCGGACGAGCGGCGGCGTGCCGTCCGGCCGACCGACGATCAGCGCGACATGCTCTGCCGCATCGTGCGGCCGGCGGAAGGCGACGATCTCCGAGATCTCGGCAGCCGCGACCGGCAGGCGCGCGCGGGTGACGATCGCCAGGCTTTCCACCGCCTCGTGCGCCGACACATCGGCGGGCGTGACGATGGCCGCGGGCTCCGCCTCGCCGACGAAGAAGGCCGGTAGCAGCCCGGCGATGCGGGCAAGCTCCAGCGCCGCCGTGGCGGCCTCCCGGTTGACGAGCGGCAGTGCCTCGAACGGTCCCTTCAACGGCGTGGCGAGATCAAGCGTGGGGTCGGAAATCGCGACCGCACCGGCCAGGTCGATCCATGGTGCGCGGGCGATCAGGACCGGCGCGTCGCCATGGCCTGCGTCGCGCTGGTTGGCGAGCTTCAGCGTCGCGGCCCGCCCGCCGGACAGCAGCAGCGAGTGGGGGGCGAAAGACGCGAGCCGCACGTCATCGGCGCTTTCGACCGCCAGCACCGTCAGCCCCGCGCCGCCGTCGCCGACCCGGATCGGCCAGCCGCGGCGAAGCGCATCCACGGCGCGGGCAGCGGCACGCGCGTCGCTCAAAGATCGAACTCGGTGACGATGGGGACGTGGTCGGATGGCTTCAGCCAGGCGCGGCACTCCTCGTGCACCCGGTGCGCGGTGGCCGCCGCGGCCACCGCCGCGCTCGCCCACATATGGTCCAGCCGTCGGCCGCGGTCGGACGCCGCCCAGTCCTTCGCGCGGTAGCTCCACCAGGTGTAGAGCCGCTCCGGCGGGGGCACGAAGCGCCGGCCGAGATCAACCCAGTCATGTGCGGCCTGCAAGCGGGCAAGCGTCTCGACCTCGATCGGCGTGTGGCTGACGACGTCGAGCAGCTGCTTGTGGCTCCAGACGTCGCTTTCGAGGGGCGCCACGTTGAAGTCGCCTACCAGCAGCGTCGGCACATCGAGCGCGGCGGACCAGGCGATCATGCGCTCGAGGAAATCGAGCTTCTGCCCGAACTTCGGGTTTACGGTCCGATCCGGAACGTCGCCGCCGGCGGGCACATAGACATTCTCCAGCCGCAAGCCGTTTTCCAGCCGCACGCCGACATGGCGCGCCTCGCCGTTCGCCTGCCAGTCGAGCCGGTCGTCCTCTTTCAGGGGCACCCGGCTGACGATCGCGACGCCGTGATGCATCGGTTGGCCGTGCACCACGATGTGGTCGTACCCGCGCGACCGGAAGGCGTCGAAAGGGAACACGTCGTCGCGCGCCTTGGTCTCCTGCAGGCACAGGATATCGGGCTTTGCGTGGTCGAGGAAATCCTCAACGATCCCGATGCGTGCGCGCACCGAATTGATGTTCCAGGAAGCGATGCTGATCGGCATGCCGAGCGCCTAGCGCCTTGGCCGGGGAAAAGAAAAGGCCCCCGTCCCGAACGGGGGACGAGGGCCCGGCGGATGGAATGGGCATCCGTCTTGATCGACTCCGACCCAGGGAAACAGGGAAACCTGATCGGCAACCGATACCCTGCGTTTAGCCGACGACGCCTTTCGACTTGCTGAACAATGCCCCGGAAATCGTGCTTCAGCGCTGATTGGCGCCGGTCCGCCGCGGATCGGTCCAGCGAAACGCACTGTCGGCGACGGGAACGTTGAAGCGCTGGTTGCTGAGCCGGATGGTGGTGCGGTTGCCCTGCGAATCGAGCGCCACCCATCCCTGCAGCCGCAGACCGGCGGGCGCCGAGGCATCACGCAGGAAGGCAAGCGTGATCACGCCATATTCCGGCCGGCGCGGATCGCGCGCTTCCACCGACAGGATGCGCGGGTCGCCGGTCGGGCGCAGCCGGGCATAGCGCGTGATGTCGCGCGATGGGTCGAGGAGCACGGACAGGGGCGAATTGCCGATCGGCCAGCGCTGCACCTGCTTGACCTGATAGTCGATCAGGGTGAGCGCACGCCCGTCGCTGACGATCAGCAGCGGCACGCCTTCTTCATATTGAAAGCGGATGCGGCCCGGCCGCTTCAGCGTCATGGTGCCGGTCAGCACGCGGCCCTGCCGGTCGGTCTGGCTGAAATCCGCCACCATCGAATCGAGCGCACGAAGGTGCTGCTGAACGCGGGCGATGTCCGTGGTCTGGGCGGTCGCCGGCTGAGCGGCGACGATCGCCATGGGGGCGGCAAGGGCGGACAGGATGCGGATGTTCAAGGGCAGGCTCCGGTAAGATCGGTGCGGCACTGGCACCGGCGCCTTGAACCCGCACTGAACCCCTTGGTTCACCGCCTGCTCACCGCGCGATCCCGGCGGCGGCCAGCACGGCAAGCGTCAGCAGGTCGGATGCCGTCGACGACATGGTCGCGATCTGCACGGGCTTGTCCATGCCGACGAGCATGGGGCCGATCATCGTGCCGCCGCCAAGCTCGCGCAGCAGCTTGGCCGAGATGTTGGCCGACTGGAGTCCGGGCATGACCAGAATGTTGGCCGGGCCCGACAGCCGGCTGAAGGGATAGTTCTTCATCACCTCCGGGTTGAGCGCGGCGTCGGGCGCCATTTCGCCTTCATATTCGAACCCGGTGTCGCGCGTATCGAGAAGCGACACGGCCTCGCGGATGTTGTCGAGCCAGCGCCCCGGTGGATTGCCGAAGTTGGAATAGCTCATGAAGGCAACGCGGGGCTCCTGCCCCATGCGGCGCGCGACGGCGGCGGTCTCCTCCGCGATGTCGGCCAGTTCGGCCGCGCTCGGCCGCTCGTTGACGGTGGTGTCGGCGATGAACACGGTTTGCGACTGGCGCACCACCATGTGGATGCCGAACGCGATCCGCCCGGGCTTGTGCCCGATCACCCGGCTGACCTCGCGAAGCGACTGCGCAAAGGTGCGCGTGGTGCCCGTGATCATCGCATCGGCCTCGCCGAGCTCCAGCATCAGCGCGGCGAAGATGTTGCGATCCCGGTTGACCATCCGCTCGCACTCGCGCCGCAGATAGCCCTTTCGCTGCAGCCGCGCGTAGAGGCGATCGACCATCTGCGGGACGAGCGGCGAGACGCGGCTGTTGTGGACCTCATAGTCCTCCGGCCGGTCGACGCCGAGCTTGCGCAGCCGGTCATGGACGTCGTCGCGCCCGACCAGAACGGGCGTGCCGAGGCCACCGTCCTTGAACTGAATGGCGGCACGCAGCACCACCTCTTCCTCGCCCTCGGCGAACACCACCCGCTTGGGCGCGGCGCGCGCCGCCTCATAGGCGAGGGTCAGCACGGCGGTCGTGGGGTTGAGGCGCGACCGCAGCTGCAGGCGATAGGCCGCCATGTCCTCGATCGCGCGGGTGGCGACGCCCGAATCCATCGCCGCCTGCGCGACGGCGGCTGGCACCACCTCCATCAACCGCGGATCGAACGGCGCGGGGATGATGTATTCGGGGCCGAAGCTGTGAACACGACCGCCATAGGCGGCGGCGACCTCCTCCGGCACGCGCTGCCGCGCAAGCGCCGCGATGGCGTTGGCGGCGGCGATCTTCATCTCGTCGTTGATGCCGGTCGCGCGCACGTCGAGCGCGCCGCGAAAGATAAAGGGAAAGCCAAGGACGTTGTTGACCTGGTTGGGATAATCGGAACGGCCGGTGGCGATGATCGCGTCCGGGCGCGCGGCCTTGGCCTCCGGCGGCGTGATCTCCGGATCGGGGTTCGCCATCGCGAAGATGATCGGGCGCGGCGCCATGTGGCGGACCATCTCGGGCTTCAGCGCGCCGGCCGCCGACAGGCCCAGGAAGACATCGGCGCCCTCCAGCGCCTCCGTCAACGTGCGGCGGTCCGTCTCCACCGCATGCGCCGACTTGAACTGATCCATCTGGTCGGTGCGGCCGCGATAGATGACGCCCTGCCGGTCGCAGATCAGCACCCGGTCGGATGGCACGCCCATCGCCTTGATGAGGTCGGTGCAGGCGAGCGCGGCTGCGCCGGCGCCGTTCACCACCACGTTGATGTCGCCGAGATCGCGTCCGGTGAGCAGGCAGGCGTTGATCAGGCCGGCTGCCGTGATGATGGCGGTGCCGTGCTGGTCGTCATGGAAGACCGGGATGTTCATCCGTTCGCGCAGGGTCTGCTCGATGATGAAGCATTCGGGCGCCTTGATGTCCTCAAGGTTGATGCCGCCAAAGCTCGGCTCCAGCAGCGCCACGGCATCGATGAAGCGATCGACGTCCTCTGTCGCCAGCTCCAGATCGATCGAGTCGACGTCGGCGAAGCGCTTGAACAGCACCGCCTTGCCTTCCATCACCGGCTTGGATGCCAGCGCGCCGAGGTTCCCGAGTCCCAAGATAGCGGTACCATTCGAGATTACGGCAACAAGGTTCCCCTTTGCCGTGTAATCATAGGCACATGCCGGGTTTGCAGCGATCGCGCGCACCGGCACGGCGACGCCCGGCGAATAGGCCAGCGACAGGTCGCGCTGTGTCGCCATCGGCTTCGATGCGATGATCTCGATCTTGCCGGGGCGTCCCTCGGCATGGAAGTTCAGGGCCTCCCGTTCGGAGAACTGGACGTTCGATCCCTCGCTCACTTGCCACTCTCCCGATGCCGCCTCCCTCTTTGACCACCGGATGCGTCGGCGGCAAGGCGCGCGACGCTTCCATGCGGCCGCGCCGGTCGGCTAAGCGGCGGCATGGCCGATCCCGCCCCCACGCCCATGATGGCGCAGTATCTGGCGCTCAAGGCCGAAGCCGCGGACGCCCTGCTGTTCTTCCGCATGGGCGACTTCTTCGAGTTGTTCTTCGATGATGCGCGTGCCGCCGCCGCCGCTCTCGACATCGCGCTCACGCACCGGGGGGAACATGGCGGCGCACCGGTGCCGATGTGCGGGGTGCCGGTGCATTCCGCCGACAGCTATCTGGCGCGGCTGATCCGCGCCGGCTTCCGCGTGGCGGTGGCAGAACAGACGGAAAGCCCTGCAGAGGCCAAGAAGCGCGGCGGCAAGACGCTGGTCGGACGCGCCATCGTCCGCGTGGTGACGGCCGGCACCCTGACGGAGGATGCGCTGCTCGATTCGCGCAGCGCCAACTGGCTGCTTGCGGCGGCATCGGGCCCACGCGGCGGCGTCGCCGTGGCCGCGGTGGACATCTCAACCGGCCGGCTGGAGGTGGGCGCGGGCGACACCTTGGACGGGCTGGTGGCGCGTTATGGCGCGGCCGAGCTGATCGTGCCGGACGGGATGGCAGGGGCGCCGGCCGATGCGGTCCTGCGGCCCCGCGCGACCTTCGCGGCAAAGGCCGCACGCCCGCGCCTCGGCGCCCTGTTTGGTGAAGGGCCGCTCGACGGGATCGCGAACTCTGGAGATGCCGGCCTGGCGGCGCTGGCGGGGCTGGTCGACTATCTCGACCATGTCGGGCGCGGGCGCCTGCCCTTCCTGCAGCCGCCGGTGCCGGTCGGCACGGAGCGGATGACGATCGACCCGGCGACGCGGGACAGCCTGGAGATCTGCCGCAGCGCGCAAGGGTCGCGGTCCGGAAGCCTGCTGGATGCCGTTGACCGCACGGTCACGGGCGCGGGCGCCCGGCTGCTGGCGGCGGACCTGGCGGCGCCGCTGACCGTCCGGGCGGATGCCGAGGCGCGACTGGCGCTCGTGGCGCGCTTTGCGGCCGATGGCCCGGACCGGCAGAGCGTGCGGACGGCGCTGCGCGCGCTTCCCGACATCGGCCGCGCGCTCGGCCGCGTCGCTGCCGGTCGCGGCAGTCCGCGCGACCTTGGACATCTTCGCGACGGGCTGATCGGCGCGCGGCGGCTCGCGGCGCTGTTGCCGGCCGACGGCACCCCGCCGCTCCTGGTCGAGCTGCTGCCGCGGCTGGACGGACATGCCGCCCTGACCGATCACCTGTCGCGCGCGCTGGTCCCGGAGCCGCCCGGCGACGCTGCGGCGGGCGGCTTCATCGCGCAAGGCTACGACGCCGCGCTGGATGCGCTGCGGGCGAGCGGTGGCGAGGGGCGGCGCGCGATCGCCGCTCTCGAAGCGAGGTACCGTGCGGACACGGGGGTCGCCGCGCTCAAGATCCGTCACAACAATGTGCTCGGCTACCATGTGGAGGTGCCCGCGCGCGCGGCCGACCGGCTGATGGCGGCCGACTCCGGCTTCACGCACCGCCAGACGATGGCGGGCGCCGTGCGCTTCAACGCTCCCGAACTGCACGAGCAGGCCAGCCGGGTGCTGCAGGCGGGCGCTCACGCGCAGGTTGCGGAGGCCGCGCATCTGGAGGAGCTGTTCGGCCTGGTGCTCGACCGCGCGCGCGCGATCGCCGCCACGGCCGACGCACTGGCTCGCATCGACGTTTCCGCCGGACTGGCGGAGCAGGCGGCGGTGGCGGGCTGGTGCCGGCCAGAACTGGTCGATCATCCCTGCCTTGAGATCGAAGGCGGCCGCCACCCGGTGGTGGAGGCGGCCGTGACGGCGGCCGGCGGCCGCTTCGTCGGCAATGACTGTCGCCTTTCGCCGGACAGCCGCCTGTGGCTGGTGACCGGCCCGAACATGGGCGGCAAGTCCACCTTCCTGCGCCAGAACGCGATCATCCTGCTGCTCGCGCAGGCCGGAAGCTTCGTGCCCGCGACCCGCGCGACGCTTGGTCTGGCGGACCGCATCTTCAGCCGCGTCGGCGCCAGCGACAATCTTGCGCGCGGACGGTCGACCTTCATGGTGGAAATGGTGGAAACCGCCGCCATCCTGGCCGGCGCCACCGACCGCAGCTTCGTCATCCTGGACGAGGTTGGGCGCGGCACATCGACCTATGACGGGCTCGCGATTGCCTGGGCGGTCGTGGAGGCGATCGGGGAGCGACTGCGATGCCGCTGCCTTTTCGCCACCCACTATCATGAGCTCACCCGGCTTGCGGGCACGCTCGACGGGCTGTCGCTTCACCATGTCCGCGCGCGCGAATGGAAGGGCGACCTCGTGCTGCTGCACGAACTTGCTCCCGGCGCGGCAGACCGCAGCTACGGCCTGGCGGTCGCCAAGCTCGCCGGGCTGCCCCCGCCGGTGGTGCAGCGGGCAAAAACCGTGCTGGGGGCACTGGAGGCGGGCCGCGCGCGAACCGGCGGAGTGGCGGCGGGACTGGATGACCTGCCGCTGTTCGCTGCGGCAGCGGCGCAGGAAGCGGCAGCCGCGCCCGACCCCCTGAAGGAGGCGCTCGCCGCGATCGATCCGGACACGCTCACCCCGCGCGAGGCGCTGGAGGCGCTGTACAGGCTAAAGGCGGCGGCGGCCGATTAGGCGCTGCCGGGCGCGCCGCTGCGGTCGTTCGCCGAATCCGGGTTCACCCTGTCGGCGCTTTCATGCAGGAAGCCTGCCAGACGGTGCGATCTTCACCCCACGGTAACCGTGCCGCCGCAAAGACGGAGCCGACATGGACGACATCACGACCATCGAACCGACAGCGGATGCCGCGCCGATCGGCGCGGCAGAGGCGGCCGCGTGCACGCGCGGGCTGGCGGTGGTGTCGATCGCCAAGGCCTATGACAAGCGGGTGGTGCTGTCCGACGTCTCGCTGACTGTCGGGCGCGGTGAGGTGGTGGGCCTCTTGGGGCCAAACGGCGCGGGCAAAACGACCTGCTTCTATTCGGTCATGGGCCTGGTGAAGCCGGATGCCGGCCGCGTTCTCCTGGATGGCGAGGACATCACCGCGCTCCCCATGTACCGCCGCGCGATCATGGGGCTCGGCTATCTGCCGCAGGAAACGTCCATCTTCCGCGGCATGACGGTTGAGCAGAACATCTCCGCGGTGCTCGAGATGTCGGAGCCGGAAAAGGCCGCCCGGGCGGAGCGGCTGGAAACCCTGCTTGGCGAATTCGGCCTGACCCGGCTGCGCGCGGCGCCGGCCATGGCGCTGTCGGGAGGCGAGCGGCGCCGTTGCGAGATCGCCCGCGCGCTGGCCGCGAATCCGTCGATCATGCTGCTGGACGAGCCGTTCGCCGGCATCGACCCAATCTCGATCGCGGACATCCGCGATCTCGTGAAGGACCTGAAGCGGCGCGACATCGGCGTGCTCATCACCGACCACAATGTGCGTGAGACGCTCGACATCGTCGATCGTGCCTGCATCATCTACGACGGCAAGGTGCTGTTCGCCGGCAGTCCGGCCGCGCTGGTGGCCGATGAAAGCGTACGGCGCCTGTACCTTGGCGAGGGTTTCGAGCTGTAACGCTCATGGGACTGTCGCCGCGCCTCGACCTGCGTCAGAGCCAGTCGCTGGTGATGACGCCGCAGTTGCAGCAGGCGATCAAGCTGCTGGCGCTGTCGAACCTGGAGGTCGAGGCGTTCATTGCCGAAGAAATCGAGCGCAACCCGCTGTTGGAAGCCGGCGCGCCCGAGCCTGCAGAGCCGCGCGAGTGGGACGCAGACAGCGTGCCGGAGCCCGACGGCGCCCCCCCGTCCGACGTCCCGCCCGAGCCGGCGACTGCCGACAGCCTGATCCTGAGCGGCGATGCCGCGGCGGACGCGCCGCTGGACGCAGATTATATCGGCGAGACCTTCCATCATGATGCCGCGATCGATGCCGTGGGGCTCGATGGATCGCTGGGCCTGAACGGGCCGGGCGCGTCCGGCGGCGCAGGAGGCGAGGACGGGCCGGATCTCGGCCAGATCGCAGCGGATGCCGCGTCGCTCCACGACCATCTGCTTGCGCAGGCCGGCGAGACGCTGTCTGGCCGCGATCTCCTGGTCGCCACTCACCTGATCGATGCCGTCGACGATGCCGGCTATCTGACGGCCGACCTTCTGGACGTGGCGCAACGGCTTGGCGTGCCCCTGGCGCAGGTGGAGGCGGTGCTGGCCGTGATCCACCGGTTCGATCCTTGCGGCGTCGGCGCGCGGAACCTGTCCGAGTGTCTGACGCTCCAGGCGCGGGAGGCGGATCGCTGCGACCCTGCGATGGCCCGCCTGCTCGACAATCTCGAGCTGCTTGCCGCGGGCAAGCTGCAGCAATTGAAGCGCCTGTGCGGTGTCGATGACGAGGACATGGCGGACATGGTGCGCGAACTGCGCGGCTATGATCCGAAGCCTGGCTTGCGATTCGGGGGCAGCACCGTTCAGGCGGTGACCCCCGACATCTTCGTTGCGCCGCGCGGACGGGGCTGGGCCATCGAGATCAACGCGGCGACCCTCCCCCGCCTGCTGGTCAACCGGGCCTACCAGGCAGAACTCAGCGCCGGCGGGTTGGACAAGAGCTCGCGCGCCTGGCTCAACGAATGCCTGCAAAGCGCGAACTGGCTGATGAAGGCGCTCGACCAGCGACAGCGCACGATCCTGAAGGTCACCGCCGAGATCGTGAAGCAACAGGACGGCTTCTTCCGCAAGGGCGTGGCGCACCTGCGGCCCCTGACGCTGAAGGCCGTGGCCGACGCGATCGGCATGCATGAATCGACGGTCAGCCGCGTCACGTCGAACAAGTATCTGAGCTCGTCGCGCGGGCTGTTCGAGCTCAAATATTTCTTCACCAGCGCCATCCAGTCGGCCGAAGGCGGCGAGGCGGTGTCGGCGGAAGCGGTGAAGAGCGCGCTGCGCGCACTGGTCGCAGCCGAAGATCCCACCGCGATCCTGTCGGACGACACGCTGGTGGATCTGCTGCGTGAGCGCGGCTTCGACATCGCGCGCCGCACGGTTGCGAAATATCGCGAATCGCTCGGGATCGGATCTTCCGTCCAGCGCCGCAGGCAGAAGGCGATGCTCGGTCACGCCGCCTGAGTTCTTTCGTTAAGTCCCTGTAAGTCTTTGCTTCACGGTTTCCTTACCACAGTCTGCGCATAGCGGCTCCGACAAGAACAGGAGCGCCGTCGCGATGAACAAGGCCCGGAAGTACTGCGTCTTCAGCCTCGGCCTTGCGCTTGCCGCGTGCGGCGGCGGTGGCGGCGGCGTGAACTCGACACCGGCACCGTCTGGCAGCGCCGGAAGCCCGGCCGCGCCGACCCCAAGCGCGGGCACGCCTGCGCCGACCACGCCTGCACCGTCGCCGACGCCCGCCGCCACCACCCCGGCGCCGAGCCCCACGCCGGCAACCTCGCCGACGCCGACGCCGAGCACGCCCGCACCGACACCGGCGCCGAGCCCCACGCCTGCGCCGACCCCCGCTCCGTCCCCGACTCCCACGCCGGCTCCGGCTCCGACGCCCGCGCCAACGCCAGCCCCGTCGCCGACGCCGAGCCCCACGCCTGCGCCGACCCCGGCTCCGTCCCCGACCCCCACGCCGGCTCCGTCGCCGACGCCCACGCCCGCGCCAACACCCGCCCCGTCACCGACGCCGAGCCCCACGCCTGCGCCGACCCCGACTCCCACACCCGCTCCGGCTCCGACGCCCACGCCCGCCCCGTCGCCGACGCCGAGCCCCACGCCTGCCGCGACTCCGGCTCCGTCCCCGACCCCCACGCCGGCTCCGGCTCCGTCGCCCACCCCGGCGCCGGCACCCACGCCTGCGCCAACGCCCGCTCCGTCGCCGACGCCGAGCCCCACGCCTGCGCCGACTCCGTCCCCAACGCCCACGCCGGCACCGACGCCAGCCCCCTCACCAACGCCGAGCCCTACCCCGGCACCAACACCCGCCCCGTCGCCTACGCCGAGCCCGACGCCCGCCCCGACTCCGGCTCCGTCCCCGACCCCCACGCCGGCCCCATCGCCGAGTCCCACTCCGGCTCCGGCACCCACGCCTACGCCAACGCCCGCTCCGTCGCCGACGCCGAGCCCCACGCCTGCCCCGACTCCGTCCCCAACGCCCACGCCCGCCCCGACTCCGGCTCCGTCACCCTCTCCAACGCCGACGCCCTCGACCGCGCCGGTCGCGGCGAGCGGGTCCTATTCCAGCGCCGCGTCCCGCTTGTCGGGCCATGTCGATGCCTCGTCGGTGAGCGCGATCTCCTCCAGCCGAACGGGTCACGACGGAACGGTCGCAGTGGAATATGATGCGACCACCGGAAGCTATCGGGTGGTGGACGGCAGTCTGTCGCGAAGCTTCACCGCCGCCGACGAGGTCGAACGTGACGCGACGGTCACCGTGTACGAACAGGTCTCCGGCAACCGGACGGATCAGCTCACGCTGTTCAATCCCGGGTCGGGTAACCCCGACATGGCGCTCAGCTACACAAGCTACGGCGCATGGACGACGATGACGTCTGGCAGCGGCACCGCCGACTTCGATCAGCGCTACTTCGTCTACGGGGTCCGCCAGGCCGCCTCGGCGCCGAGCACGGGTCGCGGCTCCTACACCACCAGCGTGAATGGGATGTGGGCCACCGCAGACGGCGTCTATGAGCTTGGCGGCATCAGCAGCCTGACGGCCGATTTCTCCAGCATGACGGTGGAGACCAACCTCGACCTCACCGGCACCATGGACGGCACCACCCGCTCGCTCGGCATGTTCGCTGGCACGGGGTCGATCGCCGCGCGGGGAGGCAGCTTCAGCGGCAGCTTCACGCATCTGAACGGCGATGATCGCGGCAACCTTTACACCGGCGGCTTCGACGGCGCCTTCTTCGGCCCGGGCGGGGAGGAGGTCGGCTACAGCTTCAGCCTGACCGGGCCTGGCGGCGCTGCGGCCGGCGCCGTCGTCGGCAAGGGCAACTGACGGAGTAAGGGCCATGCGGCTCCTGTTGATCGCGGCGGCGATGCTGGCGTCAGCGCCCGCAGCCGCCAGCGGCGACATCGCAGCACCCTGCATCGCCGCCAGTGGATGTGTCCGCCTGGCTCCGGCGCAGCTGCTGCGATTGGTTGACGAATATCAGGCGAGCGGACGCGCGGCCGATGCCGAAACGCTGCTGCGAAGCCTGTCGGGCGACGCCGACCGGGAGCTCAGGACCGAAGCGCGCTTCCGCCTGGCCATGCTGCGCGAGCAGCAGGGCGACCGTGCCGGCGCCGCGGGATCTCTCCGCCAGCTCCTTGTCGACCGACCGGAGGCGCAGCGTCCCCGGCTGGAACTCGCCCGAATGCTCGCGCAGCTCGGCGACGAGAGCGGCGCGCGCCGCGAACTCCGCGTGGTGAGCGCCACCGGCCTGCCGGACGATGTCGCGCGTGCGGTGGACCGCTTCAGCCAGGCTTTGCGCTCGACCCGCGCCTTCGGCGGTTCGTTCGAACTGGCGATCGCGCCTGACAGCAACATCAACCGGGCAACCGCGCGCGAGACGGTGGATACCGTGATCGCACCGATCCTGCTCGACGAAGACGCCAAGGCGCGCTCGGGTGTCGGACTGGCGCTCGGGGGCCAGGCGTTCTGGCGGCTGCGGCTGGGCGAGCGGTCGTCCATGCTGACGCGGCTCTCCGCGCGCGGGGATCTCTACGGGCGCGGACGCTTCAACGACATCGGCGTGAATCTCGCCGTGGGTCCGGAGCTCCGGATCGGCTCCAGCAGGCTCAGGCCGGCCGCGCTCGCGTCCCGGCGCTGGTTCGGCAGTGAGCGGTTCTCGGACGGGCTCGGCGGCAGCGTGAACTGGCTGCGGCCACTCAGCCGCCGCAGCCAGATCGAGGCCGAGGCGACCCTCATCTCGATCCGCCACGCGCGGCTGAGCGCGCAGGACGGCCTGCTGATCGACGGCAACGTTGCCTACGACCTGGCCCTGTCGTCGCGCAGCAGCGGGCGGGTGGCCGCTCGGGTGACGCGGCAGGGCGCCGCGGAGCCGGGGCTCGCCACCACCGCTGTCGGCGGCGACATGCTGTTGTCGCACTTGGTGATGGGGCAGGTGATTTTTGGCCAGCTGGGCGTGTCGCGCCTCGAGGCCGATCGCCGGCTCGCCCTGTTCCCCGAGCGGCGACAGGATCTGCGCTTCGACCTGAGTGCCGGGCTCGTGCTGCGCGGGATCAGCTTCAATGGCCTGTCGCCTCTCGTCAGGGTGACCCGCACCATCAACCAGTCGACGGTTGAGCTGTTCGACTTCGCGCGAACCCGGGTCGAGTTCGCCTTGTCGCGCGCCTTCTAATCCGGTCCGATCGCCGCCAGCTCCTCGCGCCAGCGATCGGGCAGGGGCACCGGGCGGCGGGTCACGCGGTCCACATAGACATGGGTGAAGCGCCCCTCGGCCGCCGCACTCTCCGCGCCTTCCGCGAAGATGCCGAGCCGGTAGGTCACCGACGATCCGCCGACGCGCACGGCGGCCAGCCCGACCTCCACGTTCCCGGGATATTCGAGCGGCGCCGCATAGCTGCAGCCGGACTCGACGACGAGGCCGATGACGGGCCCGTGGTGGATGTCCACCAGCTCGCGCCCGATCAGCCAGCCGTTCACCGCCGTGTCGAACCAGCCATAATGGACGACGTTGTTCACATGGCCGTAGACGTCGTTGTCCGCCCACCGCGTGGCGATGGTCGTCCAGTGGCGGTAACCACTCCGGCCGACGAGGGGCTGACGGCTCACAGCGCTGCGGCGTAGAGCCGATGGGCGTCGGCCTGCTCGATGCTGCGCGGGTTGTTGCCGAGCAGCCGGGTCTGGAGCATCGCGTCTGCCGCCAGCTGGTCGAGATCGGCCTCCGCGACACCCACGTCGCGCAGACGCCGCGGCACGCCCGTGGCAGTCGCCAACCGGTCGAGCGCATCGATGAAACCGGCCGCTGCCCCCTGCCCACCCAGCGCGGCAAGGGACGGATCGAGGATGGGCGCGAGTTCCGCATAAAGCGGCATGGCGGCCACCATGTTGTGGCGAAGCACATGGCCGAGCATCAGGACGTTCGATACGCCGTGCGGCACATGGAAGCGGGCGCCGAGCGGATAGGCAAGCGCATGAACGCCGCCCACCGGCGCATTGGCAAAGGCGACGCCCGCGAGATGCGCCCCCAGCAGCATCGCCCCGCGCGCCTCCAGATCGCCGGGGTCGTCGCAGGCGCGCAGAAGATGGCCCGACAGAAGCTGAAGCGCCTGTCGCGCAAGCATGTCCGACACCGGGTTCTTGAGGTGGCGCGAGGTATAGGCCTCGATCGCGTGCACCATCGCATCCAGCCCCGTCGCGGCGGTGACGGCACGCGGCAGCCCGGTGGTCAGCAGCGGATCGAGGATCGCATGGTCCGGGACCAGCACGGGGGCGGACACGCCGCGCTTCTCCGCATCCGACAGCGTGATGACGGCGACGGGCGTCGCCTCCGATCCGGTGCCGGCGGTGGTGGGCACGAGGACCAGCGGCAGGCGCGTTCCGCGCGCATTGCTGACGCCCCAGATCCGGTCGAGGTCGTCGCCCGATCCGAGGAGGTAAGCGGCCAGTTTCGCCACGTCCATCGGGCTGCCGCCGCCGAAGCCGACGACCGCCGTCGCGCCCGCAGCCCGGCCCGCCTCGACGCAGGCCAGCAATGTGTCGCGCAACGGATCGGCTTCGACCCGGTCGAACACCACCGGGTCCGGACAGACGGCGATCGCCTCGTCGGCGAGGCCCAGCTCCCGCACGCCGGCGTCGGTGACGAACAGGACCGGGCCCGCGGTGAGGAGATCGCCCAGCTGGACGATCGACCCCGGCCCGCTGCGAACCTGCGGGCCGTAGCTGAAGCGGAACGGTGTCAGCGACACGTCGCCACCCTGGTCGTTATGGATGCTCCGCTCGGCCGCCGCGGGGAGCCGCCAGCGTCCCCGCCGCGACGGCCCGGCAGGATCAGGCCTTTTTTGCGGACAGGTGCGCGCTCAGATGCTTGTTCATCTCGAACATGCTGACCGACTTCTTGCCGAAGATCTTCTGCAGCTTGTCGTCGCCGTTGATCTGGCGGCGGTCCTTGGCGTCCTGCAGGTCGTGCTTCTTGATATAGTCCCAGACCTTGGACACGACTTCGCTGCGCGGCAGGTCGTCCTTGCCGACGATCTCGGCGAGGTCGGCGGAGGGCGTTACCGGCGCCGTGATGCCGCCGCGCGCGCCGCCGGCGGGCTTGCCGGTCGCCTTGACCTTCTTCTCCGCGGCCTTGGTCTCGTCCTTGCCCCGCTTTTCCGCCGTGCGTGCCATGATCTGCTCCCGTCCTGCCCTGAATGGCTGTGCCTTGACGCCCGTCACGCTCATCGGTTCCACGACATGGCACGAAGGGCATGGCATCATGACCTCAAACGTCGAGGTTGGCCACACTCAAGGCGTTCTCCTGGATGAAGTCGCGGCGCGGCTCCACGATGTCGCCCATCAGACGCGTGAAGATCTCGTCGGCGATGTCGGCCTGGGCGACCTCCACCCGCAGGAGCGAGCGGACCGACGGGTCCAGCGTCGTTTCCCACAGCTGCTCCGCGTTCATCTCGCCCAGCCCCTTGTAGCGCTGGATCGACAGCCCCTTGCGCCCGGCGGCGAGTACCGCCTCCAGTAGCTCGGACGGGCGCACCACGCGGATCGCCTTCGTATCGTCGACCGGGGCGTCCTCGCCCTCTGCGGGCGCTGGGTCCGCCTGCTTGGCCTTGGCGACCGGCAGCATCCGGAACGGCCGGTCGTAATCCTCGCCCGCTTCCGCCGCGAGCGTGTGGAGCTTGCGCGCCTCCGCCGACACGGCAAAGCTGCCTTCCACGATATGGTGGTCGGTGACGCCCCGCCACAGCCGCTCCAGGTGGAAGCCGCCTTCCTGCGCCAGGTGCGCGGTCCACCGCGCTTCCGGATCGACCAGGTCGAGGATCGCCGCCGCCCGCGTTCCCGCCGCCTCTCGCCCGGCATCGTCCAGCGCGGGGTTGAGCGCACCGGCAAGCGCCAGCGTCTCGATGATGGCAGGGTCGTAGCGGCGCGGCACATAGCGCATCAGCGTGCGCATGCGCCGCGCATGATCCACCAGCCGCTCGAGTTCGGGCGTGCCCTGTCCCTCGATCTGGATCGCCGCCAGCCCCTCGCGCACCAGGTGCGCGTCAAGCTCGGCATCGTCCTTCACATAGACTTCGGATCGGCCCCGCGTCAGCTTGTAGAGCGGCGGCTGCGCGATGAAGAGGTGGCCCGCCTGGATGATCTCCGGCATCTGCCGGTAGAAGAAGGTCAGGAGGAGCGTGCGGATGTGCGCGCCGTCCACGTCCGCGTCCGTCATGATGACGATCTTGTGGTAGCGCAGCTTGGCCAGGTTGAACTCGTCGCGGATGGACGTGCCCAGCGCCTGGATCAGCGTGCCGATCTCCTTCGACGACAGCATCCGGTCGAGCCGCGCGCGCTCCACGTTCAGGATCTTGCCCTTCAGCGGCAGGATCGCCTGGGTGGCGCGGTCGCGGCCCTGCTTGGCGGAGCCGCCTGCGGAATCGCCCTCCACCAGGAACAGCTCGGACTTGGCGGGGTCGCGCTCCTGGCAGTCGGCCAGCTTGCCGGGAAGCGAGCTGATTTCCATCACGCCTTTGCGCCGGGTCAGCTCGCGCGCACGCTTCGCCGCCTCGCGCGCCGCGGCGGCGTCGATGATCTTCTGAACGATGGCCTTGGCGTTGGCGGGGTTTTCCTCCAGCCACTCCGCCATCTTGTCGGCAAGCAGCGCCTCAAGCGGCTGGCGCACCTCGGACGAGACCAGCTTGTCCTTGGTCTGCGACGAGAATTTGGGGTCGGGCAGCTTCACCGAGACGATCGCGGTAAGGCCTTCGCGCATGTCCTCGCCGGTCAGCTGGACCTTTTCCTTCTTCAAGAGGCCGGAGCGTTCGGCATAGCCGTTCAGCGTGCGGGTCAGCGCTGCGCGAAAGGCCGCGATGTGCGTGCCGCCATCGCGCTGCGGGATGTTGTTGGTGAAGGCGAGGACGTTTTCGTAATAGCTGTCGTTCCATTCCAGCGCGACGTCGATGCCGATCTGGTCGCGGTGGCCCGTGATGGCGATGGGCGCGGGGAACAACGGCGTCTTTGCCCGGTCGAGCCACGACACGAACGCCGCGATCCCGCCTTCATAGAAGAACTCGCGCTCGACCCGCTCCTCGTGCCGGGCGTCGACCAGCCGCAGGCGAACGCCTGAATTCAGGAAAGCAAGCTCGCGGTAGCGATGCTCCAGCTTTTCGAAGTCGAACTCCGTGATGCGGAACGTGTCCGCCGACGGGAAGAAGGTGACGCGCGTTCCGGTCTTCTCGCCGGCATCGCCCACCACCTTCAGCGGCGCTTCCGCGTCACCGCGACGAAAGCGCATGTAATGCTCCTCGCCGTCGCGCCAGATGGTGAGGTCCAGCCAGTCGGACAGCGCGTTGACGACGGACACGCCGACGCCGTGCAGCCCGCCGGACACCTTGTAGGCATTCTCGTCCGACGTGTTCTCGAACTTACCGCCGGCGTGGAGCTGCGTCATGATGACCTCGGCCGCCGACACGCCCTCCTCGGCGTGGATGCCGGTCGGGATGCCGCGACCATTGTCCTCGACCGAAACCGACCCATCGGCGTTCAGCGTGATGGTGATCAGGTCGCAGTGCCCGGCAAGCGCCTCGTCGATGGCGTTGTCCGACACCTCAAACACCATGTGGTGGAGGCCGGAGCCGTCATCGGTGTCGCCGATGTACATGCCGGGGCGCTTGCGGACGGCGTCCAGCCCTTTCAGGACCTTGATGGAATCGGCGCCGTAGCTGTTGGTATTCGGAGTTGTTGCCATGGACAGCATATAGGGAATCGGGGGCCGTTTCCCAAGCGAAACCGCCGTTCGTCGAACCCGTCCCGGCCTCGATCGGACGCTGCTTCCCGCCCTCGCGCCGTCGTGATGGAACGATCGGCATGAGGAAGCCCGACAGCCACCTGGCAGGCCTTGCGGCGTTGGCATTTTCGGCCCTGCCGATGGCGGCCTTGCTGCTTGCCGTCCACGTCACGGGCCTGCCCGCGATCGGCATCTAGCCGCCAAGCGCGATCCAGGTCGCATCGGGGCCGACTGCCGCGAACGAGCTGACTTCCGTTCCCGTCATCCAGGCCTGGCTGCCTGTGCCGCGCAACCGGTCGAACAAGGCGGCGCGGCGGTCGGGATCGAGATGGGCCGCGACCTCGTCGAGCAGCAGGATCGGCGCGCGCCCCGCCTCCGCGGCGACCAGCGCGGCATGGGCGAGGAGGATACCGATCAACAGCGCCTTCTGCTCGCCGGTCGAGGCACGCGCCGCCGGCTGCCCCTTGTCTCTGTGGGTGACCAGCAGGTCCGTCCGGTGCGGGCCCACGAGCGTGCGGCCCGCGGCCGCATCGCGTGCGCGGCCGGCTGCAAGCGCGCCGGCCAGCACGTCCGGCTGCGCGGGTGGCTCGTCGGTGAGCGCCAGGCTCGCCGCCGGGAAGCTCGGGTCGCGGCTTTCCGCCAGCCGGTCACCCAGCCGCGCCACCGTCGCGCGCCTTGCGGCCGCGATCGCGGCGCCATGCTCCGCCATTCGCGCCTCCAGCGCGGACAGCCAGGCCGGATCGGGCGACCGATCCTCCGCCAGCAACCGGTTGCGCGCGCGCATGGCCGCGTCATAGCGGGAGGCCTGCGCTGCGTGGCCGGGGTCGAGCGTGAGCACCAGCCGGTCGAGGAAGCGCCGTCTGGCCGATGCGGTATCGACGAACAGCCGGTCCATCGCCGGCGTGAGCCACAGCATCTGGAGCCGCTCGCCAAGTGCTGCCGCCGACGCCGCGGCGCCATTCACCCGGACCTGCCGCCGGTCGGGCGCGTCCGCCAGCGTGCCCGTCCCGAGCTCCGTCCCGTCGCCAAGCCGTGCGGCAACGGCAAAGCCGCCCGGCCCGTCGCTGCGCGCCACCTCGCGCAACGGCGCCCCCCGCAGGCCGCGGCCGGGCGCCAGCAGCGACACCGCCTCCAGCACGTTGGTCTTGCCCGCGCCATTGGGTCCGGTCAGCACCACGAAGCCCTCACCCGGCGCCAGATCCAGCGCACGATGCGAGCGGACGTCGGTCAGGCGAAGGCGGGCGATCGGCACCAACATGCTGTGACGCCGATCTCGCCGCTGGGCAATCGACGGTTCAGGTGAGGCATGCTCCCCGTCATGGCCGGGGGAACAGAGACATGATGAAGATGCTACTCGGATCCGCGCTTCTGGCGTACGCCGCACCGGGCGTCGCGCAAGTTCAAGCCCGCTACTCGGAAGATCATGGCCGCCGGATCGTGCTGTGGGAGGTGGCCGCCAATGGTGACTACCGGGTCGGCGACGCTGACGGACAGCGCCATCGCCTGACGATCGGACGTCAGACCTGGGAGGTCGCTTTCGCGGATGGGCGTTGGCACGTCGCGACCATCGAGACGATTGCGGAGGCGCGGGAACGCACGACCTCGGCATTTCTGCGCGGTGTCGCCCGCTATCTGTCCAACGTGGCGGCGCGACAGGGCGACAATCTTTATTCCCAAGGACGCGTCACTGTCGCCGGCTTTCCGGGCACTCGCTACCTCTACGCCACCGATGCCGAGCTGTCTCAGCCGGAGGACGAGCATGGGGCAGGGATCGGCCCGATCGCTTTCGACGATCGCAGGGTCGTCATCAGCGACGACGCCCGATTGCTTGCCCTCGGCGAGGCAATGCGGCGACACAGCGCCGATGATCTGGCCCTGTCGGGCGGGTTGATCGACAACCCCGCAAGGAACCAGCTCCACCACAGCCTCGATTGGCTCGCGAGCCACGGCACGGTGCTAGAGAATGACAGCGCGGGCTTCCGACTGGTCATCGCGACCTTCGAGGCGCCAGCACCCGAGCGGCTGCGCTTGCCGAACGTCGCCCCCCATGACGTGGAGGCGCTGGTCCGCCTTATCCGCGCGCGACAGGACCCCTTCGCCCCGCGGTGATGCCGTCGGTCAGACGCGCATCGGCATCAGCACGTAGAGAGCCTGGCTCTCGTCATTCTCGCGGATCAGCGTCGGGGCGCCGGCATCGGCCAGGTGGACCTCAACCAGATCGCCTTCGATCTGGCCCAGGATGTCCATCAGGTACCGGGCGTTGAAGCCGATCTCCAGCCCTTGCGCGGCATAGTCGCCCGGCACTTCCTCGGAAGCGGTGCCGTTTTCCGGGCTGGTGACGGAGAGCGTCACCTTGTCGCGGTCCAGCGCCATCTTCACCGCGCGCGTCTTGTCGCTGGCGATCGTCGCGACACGGTCGACACCCTGCATGAAGCTCCGCGGGTCGAGCTTCAGCAGCTTGTCGTTGGCGGTCGGGATGACGCGGGAATAGTCGGGGAACGTGCCGTCGATCAGCTTCGACGTCAGGATCGCCGCGCCGAAATCGAAGCGGATCTTGGTCGCCGACAGCGATACCTCCACCGATCCATCGACCTCGTCGAGCAGCTTTCTGAGTTCCGCCACGCACTTCCGCGGCACGATGACGTCCGGCATGCCGCTGGCGCCGTCCGGCTGCGGCACCGTCACCCGGGCCAGCCGATGGCCGTCCGTCGCCGCCGCCTTCAGCACCGGGCCGGCCGATCCGTCCTCCGCCACATGGAGGAAGATGCCGTTCAGATAATAGCGCGTTTCCTCCGTCGAGATGGCGAAGCGCGTGCGGTCGATGATCGTCTTCAGGGTGGTCGCCGGCAGCGAGAAGCGGTGCGGCAGCTCCCCTTCCGCGATCACCGGAAAGTCGTCGCGCGGCAGCGTCTGCAGGTTGAACCGCGCCCGGCCGGCGACGATCTGCACCTTGCCCTCCGCCGCGGTCAGCACGACCTGCGATCCTTCGGGGAGCTTGCGGGCGATGTCGAACAGCGTGTGCGCGGACACGGTGATCGCGCCCGGCTGGTCGACCGCCGCATCCACCGTTTCCACGATCTGTAGGTCCAGATCGGTCGCCATCAGGCGCAACCCGCCGCCCGCCGCCGCCTCGATGAGCACGTTCGACAGGATCGGAATGGTGTTGCGCCGTTCCACCACCGATTGAACGTGGCCGAGGCTCCGCAGCAGCACCGCGCGTTCGATCGTCGCCTTCATCGTTACCTACCCCCGGGGCGGAGCGCCCATGACCGTCCCCGTTCTCCTGACGAAAAAAGGGGGTCGGAGCAAGCGCCCCGACCCCCCAATTCCGCAACCGGTGCGCGATGGCTCAGAAGCGGACGCCGACGCCCGCGACCACCTGGTGCCGGTCCAGATCGATGCCGGTTTCCAGGTTGAAGTCGTCGTCCTCGTAGTTGAGCGAGCTGTAGTTGGAGTACCGGTACTCCAGCTTGCCATAGGCGTTCGGTCCGAACAGGAACTCGGCACCGGCGCCCAGGCGGAAGCCGTCGACGTTCAGCCGGTCCTCGAACACGTCGGTGCCGTTGTCGAAGCGGCTCTCGATGCGCGTGTTGGTGTAGCCGCCCTTGGCATAGATCATCGTGGTCGGCGTGACGGGGAAGCCGACGCGCAGGCCGGCATACAGGTCGCGGCCGGTCTCGAGGCGGCTGTCAACGACGCCGTCGCCGAAATCGAGCGTGCCTTCCGAATTGCCGGTGGAATCGCTGATCTCGCCCTCGGCGCCGACGACCACGCCGCCCAGCTGCACGTCATAGCCGACCGCCAGGCCGTACTGGAAACCGTCGATGCCCTCGACGTCCTCGCCATCGGCGTCGCCCGGACGGACATTGTCATAACCGGCCAGGCCTTCCACACGCAGACCGGTGAACGGCGCGTCGGCCTGGGCGAAGGCGGGGGTGGATGCGGCACCGGCAAGGGCGGCGGCGAGAATGATCTTACGCATGAAATGCTCCAACAATAGCTCCGGACAGCGGAGCGACGAGGCCAGATCGCACAACGCGACCGGGCGTTGCATGAACGCCAGACAACAAGCCGACATGTTGCATAACGGCAACAAACGCGTACATCTGGCGTTCATCATCGGAGCCGCCGTCGCGGTTTGCGGCGGTTTCGCTCCGGTCGCGGCTTTAACCCGTGTTGCACCCGTGCCGCTCGCGGTTCGCGACAGCTGGGGCGCATTCATCGACCAACAACAGGACCGCTGCTGGGCGGTGGCGCGCCCGGAAGCCGACGGCACCCGGCGGGGCAGCGCCGCCGCCTATGTCGCGATGGCACGCGGCACCCTGCCCCGGCTTCAGATCACCACCGCCGGCCCGGTCGCCACGGCGCGGCTGCTGATCGACGGCCAGGCTATTCCCCTTGCGGGCAGCGACACGCTGTGGTGGCCGGCGGCGGCGGACGCCCGCGTGCTCCGCGCGCTGCGCGGCGGACGCACGATGACAGTGGCCGGGCGCGGCGCGGACGGGCGCGTGATCCGGCACCGCTTCCTGCTCGGCGGCGCGGCCACCGCCATCGATGCGGCGATCCTGGCATGCGCGCCGTCGCGCCCGGTCGCAAATCGGCCCCAATAGTCCCATATGGGCGCGCGATGACCGCTTCCGCCGCCCCCATGCCGATCCCGGGCCATGTCGACCCCGTTACCGTCCCGCGCGAACCCGCGCCGCGCGCCGACGGGCGCATCGACCTTGTCGGCCTGTCGCGGGCGGAGATCCAGGCGGCCCTGTCGGCGGCCGGGCTGGACGCGCGCCAGTCGAAGCTGCGCGCCAAGCAGATCTGGCATTGGATCTACAATCGCGGCGCCACCGCCTTTGCCGACATGACCGACATCGCCAAGGCGCAGCATGGCTGGCTTGAGGCGCGGTTCGTGGTCGCCCGGCCGGACGTGGTGGAGGCGCAGGTGTCATCCGACGGCACGCGCAAGTGGCTGCTCCGGTCGCCGGACGGTCATGACTATGAGATGGTGTTCATCCCCGATGCGGACCGCGGCACGCTGTGCGTGTCGAGCCAGGTGGGCTGCACGCTCAATTGCCGTTTCTGCCACACGGGCACGATGCGGCTGGTGCGCAACCTCACGGCCGGGGAGATCGTTGGCCAGGTGATGCTGGCGCGTGACACGCTCGGCGAATGGCCGTCGCAGCCTGAAGGCCGCATGCTCACCAACATCGTCATGATGGGCATGGGCGAGCCGCTCTATAATTTCGACAATGTCCGCGATGCGCTGAAGGTCGTGATGGACGGGGACGGCCTTGCCCTTTCGAAGCGCCGGATCACGCTGTCGACGTCGGGCGTCGTGCCGATGATGGCGCGCGCGGGCGAGGAGATCGGCGTCAACCTTGCCGTGTCGCTGCACGCCGTCACCAAGGACGTCCGCGACGAACTCGTCCCGCTCAACAAGAAGTACGGCATCGACGAGCTGCTGGCCGCCTGCGCCAGCTATCCCGGCGCCAACAACGCGCGGCGCATCACGTTCGAATATGTGATGCTGAAGGACAAGAACGACAGCGATGCCGACGCCGAGGAGCTGGTGCGCCTGATCCGCCACTATCGCCTGCCCGCCAAGGTGAACCTCATCCCGTTCAACCCGTGGCCGGGCGCGCCCTATGAATGCTCGACGCCCGAACGGGTCCGCCGCTTTTCGGACATCGTGTTCGAAGCCGGCATCTCCGCACCGGTGCGGACGCCGCGCGGGCGGGACATCGATGCCGCATGCGGCCAGCTGAAGACCGCGGCGGAGAAGAAGAGCCGGGCGGAGCTCGACCGTGCGGCCGCCGCCGAACTCGCGCCGCTCGGCTGATCGCACGCGGCAACGACCCGTTTCCGCCAGAACAGGGATAGCGGGCGCCGCCACGGACGTTCCCCTTCCTGAACGGCTTCAGGAACGGTGACGGCATGGGCAGGATGATCGAGGGTCGCTGGCACGCCGGCGAGGCGACCGCCGGGAACGAGGGCGGCGCCTTCAAGCGCGAGGACAGCGGCTTTCGCCGGTGGATCACGCCGCACGGGGAGCCCGGTCCCGACGGGCAGGATGCCGTTCCGGCAGCCGCCGGCCGCTATCATCTCTACGTCAGCCATGCCTGCCCCTGGGCGCACCGCACGATGATCGTCCGTGCGCTGAAGGGTCTGGACAGCCTTGTCGACGTTTCCGTCGTCGATCCGCTGATGCGGGAGGACGGCTGGACGCTGAAGGGGCGGGATGGCGGCAGCGGCGACCGGATCGGCGAGAGGCGCTTCCTTCATCAGGTCTATGCGGCTGCCCGGCCCGACTACACGGGCAAGGTGACGGTGCCCGTCCTCTGGGACCGCGAACAGAACGCCATCGTCAACAATGAATCCTCGGAGGTCATCCGGATCTTCAACCAGGCCTTCGACGATCTGGGCGCGGCGCCGGGCGACTTCTACCCGCCGGCGCTTCGCACCGACATCGATGCGGTCAACGACCGGGTCTACCGGACGCTCAACAACGGGGTGTACCGCTGCGGCTTCGCCACCAGCCAGGATGCCTATGACGAGGCGGTCGGTCCCTTGTTCGAGACGCTCGACTGGCTGGAGGCTCGGCTGGCGGGGTCCGATTGGCTGGTCGGCGATCAGATGACGGAGGCCGATATCCGCCTCTTTACCACGCTGATCCGCTTCGATCCGGTCTACCACATCCACTTCAAGTGCAGCGTGAAGCGCATTGCCGACTATCCGGCGCTGTCCCGCTTCGTCGCGCGGATGATGGGAGACGATCGGATCGCCGCGACCGTGCACTTCGACCAGATCAAGGCGCATTATTACCGCAGCCATGTCGACCTGAACCCAAGCGGCATCGTGCCGGCCGATCCGGTGCCGCTGGTGCCGGGCACGATCGGCTAGACGAACCGCACCTTGATGGATCATGATGCTGTCATGACGGATCGGGCCGACACACAGCCGATGATCTACCGCCACCGCCTCGCGACCAGGCTCTGGCACTGGGTGAACGTCGTCGTGCTGTTCGTCCTGCTGATGAGCGGGCTGATGATCTTCAACGCGCATCCGCGGCTCTACTGGGGCAGCTACGGCGCCAACTTCGACCAGGCCTGGCTGGAGATCGGCGCCACCCCCGATGCCGGTGTGCTGAAGATCGGATCGCTCACCGTTCCGACGACGGGAGTGCTCGGGCGCTGGACGGATCCGGATGGAAACGTCCAGACGCGCGCCTTCCCGCACTGGGCGACGATCCCGTCCAGCTACGATCTCGCGGGCGCCCGGCGGTGGCACCTGGCCTTTGCGTGGATCTTCGCATGGGGTCTGCTCGCCTTCATGGTCGCCAGCCTCGTCAACCGCCACATCGCGCGCGACCTGAAGCTCGGCCGGCGGGAGCTGTCGCCAAGGCGTTTGTGGCACGATGCAAAGGACCATGCCCGGCTGCGCTTCCCGACCGGCCAGGAAGCCAGGCGCTACAATCCCATCCAGGTGATCAGCTATGTCGGCGTCATCTTCGTGGCGCTGCCGCTTCTGATCGCGACCGGACTCACCATGTCCCCGGGGCTGAACGCGGCGGCTCCGTGGCTGCTCGACCTGCTCGGCGGGCGGCAATCGGCCCGCTCCCTTCATTTCATCGCGGCCGTGGCGGTTGTGCTGTTCACGATCGTCCATATCCTGCTGGTTCTGCTCTCCGGTCCGCTCAACCAGCTGCGCGGCATGGTGACCGGATGGTGGCGGCTGCCGGCGGAGCGGCAACCATGATTCTGACCCGGCGCGCTCTGGTGACGGGTGCGGCGCTTGGCGCCGGCGGGCTGCTGTCGGGCTGCGACGCGCTGAATGGGAGCGAACGGTTCCAGCGTATGATCGCGCTGGCGGAAGGCGCCAACCTGCGCATCCAGCGTGCCGTGACCGCCCGCGGTGCGCTGGCGCGCGAGTATCGGCCGGAGGAGCGGTCGCCGGTGTTCCGGTCGAACGGCACGGCCATGCCGTCGACGCCTCTCTACCAGAATCTGCTCGCCGGCGGCTTCGCCGACTGGCGGCTGGCAATCGACGGGCTGGTCGCGCGCCCGCTCAGCCTGTCGCTTGGCGAACTGACGGCGATGCCCGCGCGCGAGCAGATCACCCGCCACGACTGCGTGGAAGGATGGAGCGCGATCGGAAAATGGCGGGGCGTGCCGCTGGCGGGCCTGCTCGATGCCGCCGGGGTGCGGCCATCCGCCCGCTATCTCGTGTTCCACTGCGCCGACCTGTTCGGGAGCGCACCCTATTACGAGTCGATCGACATGGTCGATGCCCGCCACCCGCAAACGATCCTCGCCTACGCGCTCAACGACCGGATGCTGCCGGTGGCGAACGGTGCGCCGCTGCGCCTTCGGGTCGAGCGGCAGCTGGGCTACAAGCACGCCAAATATCTGATGCGGGTGGAAGCGCGCGACACGCTGGCCGGTATCGGCCAGGGCAAGGGCGGCTTCTGGGAGGATGTCGCCGGCTATGAATGGTATGCCGGCATCTGACCCTTCATTTGAAGGGTGGGCCTCGACACTCGCGATCGATTGAGGGAAAGGCCGGGCGTGCTTCTGGCCCGCTATCTCGACAAGCTCGTCCGTCGCGGGGTGCTCACCGTCATCGAGGCGGACGGCACCACCAGCCGCTTCGGCACGCCCGATCCCGTCTTTCGCGACGTCACCATCCGCTTCACCGACACGGGCGCGCCGGCCGCCATCGCCCGCGCGCCGCGGGTGGGGGCAGGCGAAAGCTACATGGACGGGCGGATGGTGGTCGACGATGGCGACGTCCGCGACCTCGTCCGGCTGATCCAGGCGAACGGCCGGTGGGAAGACGGCCGCACCATCGACAATGAAGGCCTCGTCCGCGGCCTCGTCGACCGTGCCGCCGCCGCGATCGGGCGGCTCAACTGGGAACGCCGCGCGCGCGCCAATGTGCGCCATCATTACGACCTCAGCGACCGGCTCTACGAGCTCTTCCTCGATCCGGAGCGGCAGTACAGCTGCGCCTATTTCCGGTCGCCGGACGAGACGCTGGAACAGGCCCAGGCCAACAAGATGGCACTGATCGCGCGCAAGCTCGCGCTTGAACCCGGCATGCGGGTGCTCGACATCGGCTGCGGCTGGGGTGGCCTTGCCCGCTACCTGGCGCGCACGCACGGCGTCACCGTGCTCGGCGTGACGCTCAGCGAGGAGCAGATCCGCTACGCGCGGGAGCGGACCGCGGCCGAGGGTCTGTCCGACCGCGTGTCCTTCGAGCTGATCGACTATCGCCGCGTCACCGGCCGCTTCGACCGGATCGTCTCGGTCGGCATGTTCGAACATGTCGGTCCGCCCAACTACCGGCAGTTCTTCTCGACCTGCTCGCGCCTGCTGGGTGACGAGGGGGCCATGCTGCTCCACACCATCGGCCGCCTCGGCGCGCCGGGGCAGACGGACGCCTGGACCCGCAAATACATCTTCCCCGGCGGCTATTCGCCCGCGCTGAGCGAGATCGTGGCGGCAAGCGAGGGCACCAAGCTGATCGCGACCGACGTGGAGACGCTCAGGCTCCATTACGCCATGACCCTGTCGCACTGGTACGACCGCGTGGTCGCCGCCCGCGCCGAGATCGAGGCGCTCTACGACGCCCGGTTCTTCCGCATGTGGCAGTTCTACCTGGCGGGCGCGCAGGTCAGCTTCGAACATGGCGGCATGTGCAACTACCAGGTCCAATATGCGAAGGGGCGGCGCACGCTGCCGATCACGCGGGACTATCTGCTGGCGGACCGCGCCCCCGCCCCTTAAGTGCGCGCCCGGACCCTAACGCACGGAGCCCCGATGGCCGACAAGATCAACCGCGTGGTGCTCGCCTATTCCGGCGGGCTGGACACCAGCGTCATCCTGAAGTGGCTGCAGCAGAATTACGGCTGTGAGGTGGTGACCTTCACCGCCGACCTCGGCCAGGGCGAGGAGCTCGAGCCCGCCCGCGCCAAGGCCGAGCTGATGGGCGTCCGGCCCGAGCACATCTTCATCGACGACCTGCGCGAGGAGTTCGTCCGCGATTTCGTGTTCCCGATGATGCGCGCCAACGCGCTCTACGAGGGGCTCTACCTGCTCGGCACGTCGATCGCCCGGCCGCTGATCGCCAAGCGCCAGATCGAGATCGCGCGGCAGGTCGGCGCCGACGCGGTCAGCCACGGCGCCACCGGCAAGGGCAACGACCAGGTCCGGTTCGAACTCGGCTACTACGCGCTCCAGCCCGACATCCGCGTGATCGCGCCGTGGCGCGAATGGGACCTCACCAGTCGATCGAAGCTGATCGAGTTCGCCGAAGCGCACCAGATCCCGATCCCGCGCGACAAGCGCGGGGAGGCGCCCTTTTCCACCGACGCCAACCTGCTCCACACCTCGTCCGAAGGGCTGGTGCTGGAGGATCCCTGGGCGGAGGTGCCGGACTATGTCTTTTCCCGCACCGTCAATCCGGAGGATGCGCCCGACCAGCCCCAGCTCGTCACGGTCGCGTTCGAACGCGGCGACGCGGTGGCGGTGGATGGGGAGGCCCTGTCGCCTGCCGCGCTCCTCGCCCGCCTCAACGATCTTGGCCGCGCGCATGGCATCGGCCGGCTCGACCTCGTCGAGAACCGCTTCGTTGGCATGAAGAGCCGCGGCATGTACGAAACGCCGGGCGGCACCATCCTCCACGCCGCCCACCGCGCGATCGAGCAGCTGACGCTCGACCGCGGCGCCGCGCACCTGAAGGACGAGCTCGCCCCGCGCTATGCCGAGCTCATCTACAACGGCTTCTGGTATTCGCCGGAGCGCGAGATGCTGCAGGCCGCAATCGACCACAGCCAGGAAAAGGTCGACGGCGAGGTCCGGTTGAAGCTCTACAAGGGCGGCGTGCACGTCGTCGGGCGGCGCTCCGCCAACTCGCTCTATAGCGAGAAGGTGGTGACGTTCGAGGACGATGCCGGCGCCTATGACCAGCGCGATGCGGCGGGTTTCATCAAGCTCAATGCGCTGCGGTTAAGGCTGCTCGGCCGCCGTGATGCGTCTGGGGATGAGCCCGTTTCGCATACAGCCAGGCGGTAACGCGTCCAGCTTAGGCCGGCGAGGAACAGTGGCATGAGGGGAGCGCCGATGAGCGCCAAGACCATGCCGAGCTGGGCCGCGCAGAAGCCGAGCATAGCGAGGCGCTCATCGCTAGGCCGCAGCCGGGGATCAACAAGCGCGCAGGCGGCCGCGAAACAGGGGACGACCAGATCGTAGTTGAAGGCATAGGGAAGAATTAGGAATGTGGCTGGGGATGCCAGTAGGGCGAGGTCTCGCAGCGTAGCGCCTCGGATGGCGGCATGAACGACAAGACAGAACCCGAATGCCCCGAATAGAACCTGACCAATCCAAGCCGCAACTCCGCCTGCACCGATCAAGAAGATTGCGGACGCCGGGGAGGTCGCCATCAGGCCGTAAAGCTGCCCTCTTCCATCAATCATGGTTGCCTGAGTTGCTGACGTGACGAAAAGATATTCGCGCCAAGGATCAAGACCGAACAGCAAGATACTTGTGCCGATCAAGGCAAATACCGCGGCTGCCGCCGAGGCGATCGGCGTCCACGCTCGTCGAAGAAGCAAGACGACGGGCACGAGGATGGCCAAGTGGGGCTTGATGATTAACAGGCCGAAGAGCACCCCCGCTAGCACCGGCCGATTTGCCTCCAGCGCCCGCCAGCCGCAGAGAAGGAGCCCACCGAAGAGAAACCCGTAATGACCAGCCCAAATGTTCATTGTGGCAGCTGGCAGCGCTAGCAGCAGGGTAAGTGGAAGTTGGCTTGCTGACGTCCACCATGGCTTCGCAGCCCATAGGAAAAGGGCTCCGGTGGTGATCAACCAGATTATGAGCGCCAGAGGATAAGGGAGCAGCGCAAATGGCACGGTTAGGATGAGGGTTGCCGGAAGGTAGGAATAATTGTGAGGCCCGATCGGACCGAAAAAGCTTTGTTGTGCTGCATGGTAGCGGCCGAGATCATAGATTACGTCAGCTTGACCGGACAGGATCAGTTTTCCTGCCGTCCATACATTGATGAAATCGCGGCCAGCGAAGGCACCGTTCATGATCCGGCCGCCGTCAAAAACGGTGAGATCCAGGACGATCAAAATCACGACAAGCAAGTTGCCAACCATCCACAGCGCCGGCTGATACAAGGGGCGCCGCGTGTCAGCCAGCGCGGGTCTCTTTATGGTCGCTCGTCCGTCCTTCATAAGCATGATCTAGCTGGGAATGCTTAACGTTCGTTTGCCGCGCGCTTCGCCCGGCTAGGTGTTAATCCACCGCAAAGCGAGCTGCCGCGCTTGCGGGCACCCTGACGTGCCTTTAGGTCAATTCTGGCATGGATCGGGCACAACGCGGCGACTGGTGGTCACGGCCATGGCTGTTGGTGGCGGTCGTCCTCCTGACCGCGCTGCCGCTCCTGTGGCCCACCGTCCCGCCGCTGGTCGACCTGCTCGGCCACATGGGCCGCTACCATGTGCAGCTGGGCATCGGGCAGGATCCGCAGCTTGCCCGCTGGTACAGCTTCGAATGGGCGGTGATCGGCAACCTCGGCGTCGACCTGCTGGTGGAGCCGCTGGCGCCGCTCCTGGGGCTGGAACATGCGGTCAAGCTGATCGTCGCCCTTATCCCGCCGCTGACCGCCGCGGGCCTGCTGTGGATCGCGCACGAGGTGCACCACCGGCTGCCGCCGACGGCCTTCCTGGCGGTGCCGCTCGTCTACAACTATCCCCTGTTCTTCGGCTTCGCGAACTTCTCGCTCGCCATGGCCTTCGTGTTCGTCGCCTTCGGGCTGTGGCTGCACCTGGCGCGGCGCGGGCGGCTCGCGCTCAGGGCGGCGATCTTCCCCGTCATCGCCGTGCTGATCTGGATCACCCATGCCTTTGGCTGGGGGACGCTGGGCGTGCTCTGCTTCTCGGCGGAGCTGATCCGGCAGCATGACCGCGGCCGGCGGTGGCACCGCGCCCTGATCCCCACCGCGATCGGGGTGTTGCCGCTCACGCCTCCGATCCTGCTGATGCTCCTGTGGCGCGGCGGCGGCGATGCGGGGGGCATGACCGGCGGCTGGTTCGCCATGGAAGCGAAGCTTGCCTATTTCGGCATGATCCTGCGTGATCGGTGGGCCGGGTTCGATATTCTGGGCATGGTGGTGCTGATCGTCGCCCTGCGTGCCGCGCTTGTCGACCGCCGGCTTGAACTGTCACGCCACCTGGCGATCTCCGCCGTGTTCCTGCTCGGCGTCTACCTGCTTCTGCCGCGCATCGTGTTCGGGTCCGCCTATGCCGACATGCGGCTGGCGCCCTACATGCTGGCCGTGGCGGTGATCGGCATCCGCCTCACCCCGGCCGCCACCGCCCGCTTTGCGGGTGCCCTCGCCGTCGCCGCGCTGCTTTTCCTGGGCGTCCGGCTCGGCGGCAATTTCTGGAGCGCGGTGCTCTACGACCGCGCATTCACGCGAGAGCTTGCCGCCCTGGACCATGTCCCGCCGGGGTCCACGCTGGTCACGCTCGTTGGCAAGCGCTGTGTCGAGGGATGGTGGCGGTCCCGGCTCGACCATATCCCCGGCATGGCGCTGGTGCGTCGCGGTGCCTTCGCCAATGATCAATGGGAAGCGGCGGGCGCGCAGCTCCTGCGCGTCACCTTTGACGAGGCGCGCCCCTTTGTCTCCGATCCGTCGCAGCTCGTGACCTTCCAGCAATGCCGGCGCGAACGCTGGCTGCCGATCTCGCGCGCGCTGCCCGCCATCCGGCGCGACCTGTTCGATCATGTGTGGATTGTCGATGCGCCGCCGTTCGATCCACGCCTGCTCGACGGCATGACGCCGGTGTGGCGGCGCGGACGATCGCTGGTTCTGCGGATCGACCGTCCCGCGCGCTAGCGGGCCCGCATCACCGCCGCGATCGAAACGCCGAACGGCAACGGGACGCGCCCTGCCACGAAGCGTTCCAGGCCGAAGATGCCGGCAAGCAGGCGATTGACCGGCGGCGACGGCATGGCGTCGTCGGCGGTCTGCTTGTTCGTGATCTTGCCGGCGATGCGCGCCGCTGCCGCGACCGGGAACAGCAGGCTGTTGAAATGCGACAGATGATCGACGGTCAGCCCCGCTTCCGCCGCTTCCCGCCGCAACGCACCGGCCGTGTAGCGGCGGTGGTGGTGGTGGTGGACGTCGTGTGCGCTCCACATCCAGGGGTTGGCCGGCACCGCCACCAGCAGGCGCCCGTCGGCGGCAAGCTTCTCGCGAAGCGCCCTGAGCGCGCCGACACCGTCCTCGACATGCTCCAGCACATCCAGCAGAGCGATCAGCTGATAGGCGCGGTCGGGCACGCCCGGCAGTTGGGGAAGCGGCGCGGCGCCGATCGGGCGACCCAGCCGCCGCTCCGCGATTGCCCGCGCCGGGGCGTCGAGCTCCAGCGCGTCGACATGGCCGAACCGGCCGAGCATCTCCAGATTGTGCCCGGTGCCGCAGCCGACCTCCAGCACGCGCGCGCCCGGCGCCATCGGCACCTGCCGCTCGATCAGCGCCGACAGGTATCGGCGCCGCGCGACATACCACCAATGTTCGGCGTCCTGCTCCGCCATGCGGTCGAAAACGGCGCGGTCCATCAGGCGTACACCCAGCGGCGGTGAAGAACGAAGGTGACCAGCGGTGTCACGAAGATGAAGGGCAGGATCGGCCACCAGGTCGGCCCGCCCATCTGCTTCACCAGCACCCAGACGAACAGCTGGTTGAGCGCGAAGCCGAGCAGGTTGACCAGGAGGAAGCGGACCGATCGTGCGCCCATGCGATCGCGGCTGCCATGGTCGCGAAAGCTGATCCGGCCATGCAGCACGAAACCGATCCCGCTCCACAGCAGGAAGGCGATGGTCAGCGCGACCTGAGAATCGAGCCCGACGGGCGTCGCCAACAACCAGTAAACGGCCGAAAAGCCGATCGTCACCAGGCCGCCCGTGATGCCGTAACGGACGATCTGGCCCAGGGTGCCCCGCGTTGCCGCCTGACCGATGGCGATGCCCATGCGTTCCCGTTCCACCCTGCCCGAAGATCCTGATGCGCGGATCCTGATTATGCCCTAGTCGGGCAACCGTGCTGATGGAACCACGATCTTGGATGGCCCGGTCGCGCCGGTGGCTCGGGGCAGCGGAGCAGCATTGGCTGCGCATGGTGCTTCTGGTTTGGCTGGCGCTTGCCGTCTGGCTGCTGTGGGATCGCTATCGGCTGATCCTCGGCTTCGCGCTTGGCGACACCGACGACAATCTGCGCATCACCCAGGTCCGCGATTGGCTGCAGGGGCAGGCCTGGTTCGACCTGCGCCAGCACCGCCTGTCGCCGCCGGCCGGGTTCGATATCCACTGGTCGCGGCTGGTGGACCTGCCGATCGCCGGGCTGATCCTGCTGTTCCGCCCTTTCGTCGGCGGCGTGGATGCCGAACGCTGGGCCGTCGCGCTCGCCCCGCTGCTGCCGCTCGGCCTGATCCTTGTCTCCTTGTCGCTCACCATCCGCCGGGTCGTCGCGCCCCTCGCCTTCTGGCTTGCGCCCGCCCTGCTGATCACCTCGGGCTATGTGCTGGGCATGGTTCAGCCGCTCAGGATCGATCATCATGGCTGGCAGCTCGCCTTGCTCGCGACGATGGTGGCCGGGCTGGTCGATCCGGCGCGCAACCGCGGTGCGGTCGTGGCGGCGGCGGCAACCGTGCTGTCGCTGGTGATCGGCCTGGAAATGCTTCCCTATCTTGCGATCGGCACCGGCATCATGGGCCTGCGCTGGGTTGCGCTGGGGGAGCCCGCGGCCGATCCGCTCCGCCGCTACGCCGCGACGCTCGCCGCCGGGTCCGCCGTCGGCTTCCTGCTGTTCGCCTCCCAGGCGAACCGCGCGCCCGTGTGCGACGCGCTGTCGCCCGTGTGGCTGTCCGCCACCATCGGCGGCGGTGCGCTGTTCTGGCTGATCAGCCATTTCGGGCGGCTCGGCTGGCCGGGTCGACTGGCGCTGGCGGGTGCGGCGGCGCTGCTGCTCGCCGGCGGCTTCGCGCTGGCCTGGCCCGACTGCCTTGGCCGGCCGGAGGGGGTGTCGCCGGAACTTGAACGCCTGTGGCTGTCCAACGTGCGGGAAGCGCGTCCGGCATGGCGTCTGAAGCCCGACCTCCTTTACCCCATGATCCTGCTGCCGGTCGCCGGGCTGATCGGCGCCGGCCTCGCCATCTGGCGCGGGCGGCGCAGCGCGCTTGTGCTCGACTGGATCGCGATCTTTCTTCTCGTCGCAACGGCGGCGGGCCTGCTCGCCTGGCAGACCCGTGCGGCTCCGGCGGCCCAGCTGCTCGCGATTCCCGCGGCCGCCGCGCTCGCCTGGACCGTCGGGCGGGCCCTGCTGGCGCTGCCGACGCTCGCCATGCGCGCGGTAGCATTGTTCGTGCTGTTCATGATCGTGTCGGGTGTTGGATTGTCCGGCGTGCTGAAGCTGGTGCCGAAGGATCCTCCCCATCCCCGCACCGCAGCCGTCAACTTGGCCAACAACCGCTGCCCGACCTTGTCCGCCCTCCGCCCGATCGCCCGCATCCGGCCGCCGCAGACGATCTTCACATTCGTCGATCTGGGGCCGCGTCTGCTGGCGACCACCCGCCACCGCGCGATCGCCGGACCCTATCACCGCAACGGCGATGCGATCGTCGCGGTGCACCACGCGTTCGACGGCACGCCCGATCGCGCGCGCCAGATCATGAAGTCGCGCGGCGCGACTTTGCTGATGGTCTGCCCGAACATGTCGGAATCGACGATCTACCGCGCGCGCAGCCCGAAGGGCTTCTACGCGCAGCTCGCCTCCGGCACCCGGTTCGGCTGGCTCGATCCGCTCCCCTTGCCTCCGAACAGCCCGTACCGGCTCTGGCGGATCCGCTAGGCGGCGGTCATGCTCGCGCGGATGCCGTCCAGCACGAACTGGGTGGCAAGCGCGGCAAGGATCACGCCCAGCAGCCGGGTCACCACCGCCTCGATGCGGGTGCCGAGCACGCGCATGATCGGCCCCGCGGCAAGCAGCGAGACAAGCATCAGGGCGAGGTTGGCAAGCATCGCCGCCAGGATCACCGCACCCCCCGCGATACCCGAAGTGCCCGACACCAGCAGCATCGCCGTCGCGATCGAACCCGGACCGGCGATCATCGGCATCGCCATCGGGAAGATGGAGACGTCCTCCACCTCCGGATCGGCCATGACCTTTTCGGCCCGGTCTTCCCGCCGCTGCGTGCGCCGCTCGAACACCATGTCGAGCGCGATCAGGAACAGCATGATCCCGCCGGCGATGCGAAAGGCGTCCAGGCTGATCCCCAGGGCGGACAGGAACGCCTCGCCGAACAGCGCGAAAACCAGCAGGATCAGCGTACCGACACCCACAGCCCGGTAGGCCATCTGCCGCCGTGCGTCCGGCGACGCTCCCGTTGTCAGGCTGGCGAAGATCGGCGCGCAGCCGGGCGGATCGATGACCACGAAGAAGGTGACGAAGGCCGAGACGAACAGCTCGATCATGCCAGCCCTTCGCGGCGGCGCGCTGCCTCCACGGTGTTGGCGAGCAGCACGGCGATCGTCATCGGTCCAACCCCTCCCGGCACCGGCGTGACCGCTCCCGCGACCGTCATCGCTTCGTCGAAGGCGACATCGCCCACCAGGCGACCTTCGACCCGGTTGATGCCGACATCGATCACCGTCGCGCCCGGCTTCAGCCAGTCTCCCCGCACCATCTCCGGTCGGCCGACGGCAGCAACGACGATATCGGCGCGAGAGACGATCGCAGGCAGGTCGCGCGTGCGGCTGTGCGCGATCGTGACCGTGCAGCTTTCGGTAAGCAGCAGCTGCGCCATCGGTCGCCCGACGATTGCCGATCGGCCGATCACCACCGCATCAAGGCCGGAAAGCGACCCGAGCTGCTGCCTCAGCAGGAAGATGCAGCCCTTGGGCGTGCAGGGGACGAGCGCGGGGAGCCCGCTTGCAAGGCGACCGACGTTCAAGGGATGGAAGCCGTCGACGTCCTTTGCCGGATCGACGGCGGCGATCACGGCGTCGCTGTCCAGGCCAGCCGGCAGCGGCAGTTGAACAAGGATGCCGTCCACGGCGGGATCGGCGTTCAGCCGATCGATCAATGCCATCAGCGTGGGCTGATCGATGTCGGCCGACAGCCGATGGACCTGCCCCGCCATGCCGGCCGTGCGGGTCGCCTTCTCCTTGGAGCCGACATAGACGGCGCTCGCCGGATCGTCGCCGACCAGCACGACAGCAAGGCCGGCGTGACGGCCGGCCGCCGCCTGGAAGGCGCGGGCCTCCTCCGCCACCTGCTCGCGCAGGGCGGCCGCCGCTGCCTTGCCGTCGATCAGCGTGGCCGGCACGATCAGGAAACCAGCGATGCGTAGAGGTTGGGCAGGATGATCGTGCGCAGGATCATCAGCGCCAACAGCACCACCAGCGGCGACAGATCGAGCGCACCCAGATCCGGCATGATGCGCCGGATCGGCCGGTAGATCGGTGCCGTGATCCGATCGAGCGCGATCAGGGCCGATCGGACGAAGTCGTTATAGGTGTTGATGACGTTGAACGCGACCAGCCAGGACAGCACCGCCTGGATGATGATGACCCACCACAGCACGTCGAGAAGCACGAACAGGATCTGGAAGATGGTGGTCACGGGGCACTCCAATGGTGTTGCGGCCCGAATAGCCGATTCGAGGCCGCTTCGTGAAGGGCGGGTCGACCAGCAGCCGTCAGGCGCGGATCAGCGTGCCGGCACCCTGCGCCGTGAACATTTCCAGAAGCATCGCATGTGGGACCCGCCCGTCCAAGATGACGGCGGCGTCGACACCCGATTCCACCGCCTGCACGCAGGTCGCGACCTTGGGGATCATGCCGCCGCTGATGGTCCCGTCCGTCATCAGCCCGGCGATCTCGGTCGGTGACAGATTGGTCTGCAGCACGCCTTGCTTGTCGAGGACGCCGGCCACGTCCGTCAGCAGAAAGAAGCGGGAGGCGCCGAGCGCGCCCGCAATCGCCCCCGCCATCGTGTCGGCGTTGACGTTGTAGGTCTGCCCATCCTCGCCCGTCGCAATCGGCGCGATCACCGGGATGATGCCGGCGTTCATCAGCGTGTCGAGGACCGACCGGTCGACATGGGCGGGCTCACCCACGAACCCCAGGTCCACATGCCGCTCGATCCCCTGCAGCGGATCCGCGTCCCGGCCCGAGATCTTCTCCGCGACGACCAGGCCGCCGTCCTTGCCCGACAGGCCGACCGCACGCCCCCCGGCCGCCCCGATCCAGGAAACGATCTCCTTGTTGATCGATCCGGCGAGAACCATCTCGGCGATCCGCGCGGTCTCGGCGTCGGTCACGCGCAGCCCGCCGACAAAGGTGGACTCGACGCCGAGCCGCTTCAGCATCGATCCGATCTGCGGACCACCGCCATGCACCACGACCGGATTGATGCCGACCGCCTTCAGAAGGACGATGTCCTCGGCAAAGCCGCGCTGAAGCTCCGGCGAGCCCATCGCATGGCCGCCATATTTCACCACGAACGACTTGCCGGCGTAGCGTTGGAGATAGGGCAGCGCCTCGACGATCGTCTCCGCCTTGGCGAGGTTCACCGTGTCCGTCATGCCGGCGCTCCATCCAGTCGCCGGCCGATCGCGACCAGCAGATAGATCACCGCCGGCACCATCACCGCAGACAGCACGACCTTGGCCAGCATCTGCCCGATCAGCAGCTCGGCGATGGGGAAGACGCCAAGGAAAGCGATGGTGACGAACAGCAGTGTGTCGACGATCTGGCTGAGCATGCTCGCCACGCCCGCGCGCAACCACAACAGCCGCCTCCCCTCCGCTCCGCGCATCCGGGAAAAGATCGTGACGTTGAGGAAGGTGGAGATGCCATAGGCGATGATGCCCGCCACCATCAGCCGCGGGCTCTGTCCCAGCACGAGCTGAAAACCATCGCGGCGCGCAGGCTCCATCTCCTCTGCCGCGGGCAGCGACAGCACGAGCAGCGTGAGAAGGATGGAGAGCACCAGCGGAACGAACCCGAACAGCACCAGCCGATTGGCGATGTCCCGGCCATGGAGCTCCGCGACGGTCGACGACAGGGACACCAGCAGCAGGAACGGGAAGATGCCTGCTTCCACCGCCAACGGACCCAGATCCACCTGCTTGTTGCCGAGCACGCCGGCGATGCAGGTCATTCCGCCGTAAAGGACGGCAAAGGCGAAAAGGGACGGCGCGATGGCGCGGCCGCCGGAGCGGTGGGGCTCGAGCATCGCGGCGGCCTAACGCAAGCCCGCGCGCCTCGCCAGCGGCGATTGAACAACGCGGCCCGCGATTGATAGGGCGGCGCAAACCGAACGGAGAGCGCGATGACTGCCTGGATCATGCTCGGCCTCGCGATCGCGCTGGAGATCGCCGCGACATCGCTGCTGAAGGCGGCGAACGGCTTCACCCGGCCGGCATATGGCGTCGCGTCGATCGCGCTCTATGCAGCATGCTTCTGGCTGCTGGGCCATGCTTTCACCCGCATCCCAATGGGAATCGCCTACGCGATCTGGTCGGGTGTGGGCATCGCCGCCATCGCACTGATTGGCTGGTCTCTGTTTCGCCAGCCGCTCACCGCCGTCCAGGTCGGCTGCATCGGGCTGATCCTTGCAGGCGCGGTCGGCTTGAACCTCGCGACGCCGACACCGTCGGATCAGCGTGTGGGAACGGGTGTGTCGCCCGACCAGTCGTAAAATCCGCGCTTCGTCTTCTTTCCGAGCCACCCGGCCTCGACATATTTGACGAGCAGCGGCGCGGGTCGAAACTTCGGATCGCCCGTGCCGGCATGAAGCACCCGCGTGATCTCCAGGCACGTGTCGAGCCCGATGAAGTCAGCCAGCGTCAGCGGCCCCATGGGATGATTGAGGCCGAGCTTGCAGGCCGCATCGATGTCGGCAACGGTCGCCACGCCCTCGCCGAGCGCGAACACCGCCTCGTTGAGCATGGGCATCAGCACGCGGTTGACGATGAAGCCGGGCGCATCGTTGGCATGGACGACATGCTTGCCGAGCGCCTGTGCGTAAAGCTCCACCGCACGCACCGTCTCGTCCGACGTCGCGAGGCCGCGGATCAGCTCGATCAACCCCATCACCGGAACGGGATTGAAGAAATGCACGCCGACGAACCGCTTCGGATCGGGCGACGCCTGCGCCAACCGGGTGATCGGGATCGAGGACGTGTTCGTGGCAAGGATGGCCTGGTGGCCGAGCACGCGGCCGACATTCTCGAAGATGGCGCGCTTCACGTCCTCACGCTCGGTCGCCGCCTCGATGACCAATTGAGCGGCCGCCAGCGGTTCGAGCGTCCCCACAGGCTCGATCCGCTCAAGCGCGCGGTCCCGCGCTTCCGGCTCGAGGTCGGACTTCTCGACCGCACGTGACAGCCGCTTGGCGATGCCCGCCTTCCCTGCCTCTGCCCGATCAAGCGCGACATCGGCCAAGAGCACGCGGTAACCTGCCTGCGCCGAAACCTGCGCGATCCCGGCTCCCATCTGCCCCGCCCCGATCACCGCAATTACGTTCATCGCCATCTCCCGTCGCTGACCGCCCTACCCGCGCTTCGCTCACTCGGCTAGGATCCAGCCATGCCGCTCGCCATCTTCGTCGCCCTTGCCGTGCAGTCGGCAACCGCGCGGGCCCTGCCCGGCGACGTCAGGACCTATACCGACTGGGTGGTCGGCTGCGACAATGGGCTGGCCTGCAAAGCCGTCGCGGTCGCTCCGGAAGGTGCGACAGCCGATCCTCCGCTGGTCATCACCGTGGATCGCGCTCCCGGAGCAGACGGCGAGACGATCGTCCAGATATCGGGCGAGGACCGGCCGATCGTGGGGCGGGTCAGCCTGATGGTGGATGGTCGCGCGATCGCGGCTGCCACAGCGTCCGACGGTGCGGTGCGCATCGGCGGCATGCCGGGCCTCGACGCCGCGCGCGCAATCGCGAACGGCCGCCGGGTCGAGCTTCGCGGCGCAGCCGGACGCTGGTCCGGCGCATCACTGGCCGGCGCGGCGGCCGCCCTTCGCGACATGGACGCGCGACAGGGGCGCGCCGGCAGCCGGGGTGCGATCGTGGCGCGGGGGACAGCCGCAGACATGGCACCGGCGCCGCCGCTCCCGGTGGTGCGGCGGCGCGGCGAAACAGGCGGTCAGGTGCGGCCCGGTCGCGCGCTGATCGCCGACATGGCGGCGCAGGCCGCCTGCAGCGATCGGGCACGCGAGGTGGAAGCGATATCCGTCCACCCCTTGGATCGGGGCCGGTCACTGGTGCTGCTGCCGTGCCAGCTTGGCGCCTACAACAGCGTGTCGGCGATCTTCGTGGTGGAGCGCGGACGTGCGCGCCCGGCGCCGTTCGACAGCGCTGTGCCGTTGAGCGACAACGGCCGGGTGCCATCGCTCCTGAACGTCGACTTCGACGAAGGCGTGCTCGGAGGATATGGCAAGGGGCGCGGGCTCGGCGACTGCGGCATCGGCGAGGATCATGTCTGGGACGGGGACCGCTTCCGCCTGATCAGCCGGCGAGAGATGCCCGTATGCCGCGGCACGCGGGAGCTCATCACAACCTGGCGCGCCGTCGTCCGCTAGGGCGCCGCGCGGCGCGGGCGCGCCTCCGCCAGCAGCACGGCGAACTGATCTTCCTCGTCCGTCCATTCGTCGATCGGCGTCCATCCGCCGGCGCGGAGCAGAAGCCGGGCGTCGCGCGGCCCATATTTGTGGCTGTTCTCGGTGTGGATGGTCTCGCCGGCCGCCATTTCGAACGACCGACCGTCCACGTCGAACGACACGTCCCGGGTCGCTTCCAGATGCATCTCGATCCGCGCCATCGGGTCGTTCCAGATCGCGCGGTGGCGGAAATGGTCGATCGGAATCGTCCCGCCAAGCTCCTTGTTGATGCGGTGGAGGAGGTTGAGGTTGAAGGCCGCCGTCACCCCGGCAGCATCGTCATAGGCGGGAACGAGGATGTCGGGGCTCTTCACCCGGTCCATGCCGATCAGCAATGCCGCACCTTCGCCAAGCACGTCACGCATGCGCCGGAGAAGGTCGACCGCGGACCGCGGAACCATGTTGCCGATCGTCGATCCCGGGAAAAAACCGAGCTTCGGCAGGTCGGAAACGGCGGCAGGCAGCCGATAGGGCCGCATGAAGTCCGCCTCCAGCGGATGGATGGGGAGGTCGGGAAAGCGCTCCGCCAAGCCCGCGGCGGAGGCACGCAGGAAATCGCCCGAAATATCGATTAGCACATAAGCGGCCGGCTGCGCAGCCCGAAGGAGGTGGGGCGTCTTTGTCGATGATCCCGAACCGAACTCCACCACGGCGCGGCCGAAGCCCGCGGCAGCCGCCATGTCACCCGCGCGGCTTCTCAGCAGCTCGGTCTCGACGCGGGTCGGATAATATTCCGGAAGCCGCGTGATGTCCTCGAACAGCTCCGATCCGCGCTCGTCGTAGAACCAGCGCGCGGGGATCGCGCGCGGCCGCGTGGAAAGGCCCGCAATCACATCGTTCCGGAAGCTGCCGCTGGCGTCGTCGCCTTCCCGATCCGCCATCAGAGATCGCGCGCCAGACGCACGCCGGTGAACTGCCAGCGCTGGTGCGGGTAGAAGAAGTTGCGGTAGCTCGCACGTACATGCCCCCGCGGCGTGGCGCAGCTGCCGCCCCTCAGCACGAACTGCCCGGACATGAACTTCCCATTATATTCTCCGACTGCACCGTCCGCCGCGCGAAAGCCCGGATACGGCCGATAGGCGCTGCCCGTCCATTCCCACACGTCGCCGAACATCTGGCACAAGCCATCCGCCCCGGTGCACGCCCGCGGGCGCACCGCGCCTGCGTCGTCAAGGAAAGTGCCGGCATCCGGATCAAGGCCGCTCGCGGCCGACTCCCACTCCGCCTCGGTCGGGAGCCGCGCGCCGGCCCAGCTGGCATAGGCATCCGCCTCGAACAGGCTGACATGCGTGACCGGCGCAGCGGGATTGACGGCCCGGAGCCCGTCGAGCCCGAAGCGATGCCACCGACCCGCATCGTCAGCCTGCCAGTAAAGCGGCGCCTCCACCCCTTCCGCCTTCACCCAGGACCAACCGTCGGCGAGCCAGTGCCGCGGGTCGCGGTAGCCGCCATCGGCGATGAAGTCGGCCCACTCTCCATTCGTCACCGGACGGCTGGCGAGCGCATGCGGGGCCAGCCAGACGCTGTGGCGCGGTCCTTCGCAATCGAAGGCGAAGCAGTCACCATTATGGCCGATCTCCACCAGCCCCTCTTTCCCGGTAATCCAGCGGATCGGCGGCGGGACGGGTGCGGGCAGCGCCGACGGAGCGTCGAACAGGGCCGGCATCAACGGGTTCTGATGAAGCAGGTGCTGAATGTCGGTGATCAGCAGCTCGCAATGCTGCTCCTCGTGCTGGCAGCCCAGCGAGACGAGCTCACAAGCCACTTCCGGCAGCGTCGGCAGGGCTTCGATGATGGCTGCATCGACATGGGCCCGATAGGCGCGGACCTCGTCGACGGACGGTCGGGTAATCATGCCGCGGCGGTCACGCGCGTGCCGGGCACCTTCCGCTTCGTAGTAGCTGTTGAACAGAAAGGCGTAGCTGGCATCGAACGGGACGTATCCGGCCACATGGTCGCGCAGCACGAAGGTTTCGAAGAACCAGCTGGTATGCGCCAGATGCCATTTTGCAGGCGACGCATCGGGCATCGACTGAACGGTGGCGTCCGCATCGGACAGCGGCCGCGCCAGCGACAGCGTCAACGACCGGGTCGACCGGAATCTCTCCTGCAACGCCAGCGACGCGCGCCGGGTCCGTTGAACAGCCATGAATGCTCCCTCCGCCGCCAAGGCAGAGGAACGCAGGATGTTAGTTAAGGTTTCAACCGAAAAACTTCTGCTTCTCCGACACGCAGAACGTCACATCCTCACGCGGGTTTCAGCGCGGCGGCGACAATCCGCCCAACCTGCATCAATGGACGGATTCGAAACCTCAACGGGACAGCAGCAGCGCCAGCGCCGCGATCAGCACGGCAGCAGCCTGAAAGGTCACGCGCTGCATCATCATCTTGTTCTGTTTCAACCCGGACGCGCTCGCGCCGGTGCCTTTCAGATCGGCTTCCGTCGTGCGGAGGAACGTGACGATTCCACGAACCAGCGCCACGAGGGTCGCGATGGCCGCCAGAACCACGAGGATGATGAGGAAGGTGGTCATGGCCTAGATATAGGAAGGTCGCGGGTCGAATCCAGCCTCGCGCATGGTCTGCCGAAGCTGCATTTTCAACGCTTCCGCATCCTCGCCGCGCTCGCGGAGATCGGCCAGTGCGGCCGCTCCGTCGCGCTTGGCCAGCCTGCGGCCGTCGGCACCCCGGACAAGAGGGTGATGGGCGTAAGCGGGGGTGGGCAGATCGAGCAGCGCCTGCAGCAACCGGTGCACATGCGTCGCCGCGAACAGGTCCTGACCGCGCACGACGATCCCGATCTCCTGCCAGGCATCGTCGATCGTCGCAGCCAGATGATAGCTCGCGGGCGCGTCCTTGCGTGCGAGCACGACGTCACCGGCGAGATCGGGGCGCGCATCGATTGGTCCGACCGCGAGATCGTGCCAGCGGAGCGGGCCAGTTCGAGCCAACGCCTCTGCCATGTCCAGTCGCCAGGCATGGGCCATCGTTGCGACCCGTTCGTCACGGTCCGCGGGATCAAGATGCCGGCAGGTGCCCGGATAGACGGCGGCAGTGCCGTGCGGCGCCGACGTGCTGGCCGCGATGTCGGCGCGCGTGCAGAAGCAGGGGTAAATCAGCCCGGCGCCGCGAAGCTTGTCGAGAACGGCGCGGTACACGGGCAGGCGCGTCGATTGCAGAACGGGCGGCGCGTCCGGTTCCAGCTCCAGCCATGCCAGATCGGCGTGGATGCCGGCGACATGTTCCGGGCGGGATCGGCTGCCGTCGATATCCTCGATGCGCAGGAGGAAGCGGCCGCCCGCTGCCCGTGCCACGTCATGCGCCATCAACGCCGATGCCGCATGACCCAGATGGAGCGGGCCCGTCGGGCTAGGCGCAAAGCGGCTGGTGCCACTCCCCGCTTGACGGCACGACTCGGGAAATGGTGTCATGAGTCCGTCACCTCCGCTTGGCAGGAGGCGCAGCAACGAAGGGGAGGCGAGGCCAATGTTCCATCCCGACCTGATCCGGCACCCGGACAGCTGCCCGACGTTGGTGCTGAACGCGGACTACACGCCGCTCAGTTATTATCCGCTGAGCCTCTGGCCCTGGCAGACCGCGGTCAAGGCCGTGTTTCTGGAGCGGGTGGACATCGTCTCCTGCTATGAGCGGGAGGTGCGCAGCCCGTCCTCGCGCATGAAGCTGCCGTCGGTGATCGCGCTGCGGCAATATGTGCGCCCGTCCGAACATCCTGCCTTCACCCGCTTCAATCTGTTCCTGCGCGACCGCTTTGCCTGCCAATATTGCGGCACGCCGAAGGACCTGACGTTCGACCATGTGGTGCCCCGCGCGCAGGGCGGCAGGACGACGTGGGAGAATGTGTCCACGGCCTGCGCGCCTTGCAACCTGAAGAAGGGCGGCCGTACGCCCAAGCAGGCCGGCATGGCGCTCCACCTTCAGCCGTTCCGGCCGACAAGCTGGCAATTGCAGGAGAACGGGCGTGCTTTCCCGCCCAATCACCTGCATGAGAGCTGGCATGACTGGCTCTACTGGGATGTCGAACTCCTCGCCTGACGGCGCAAATGGCGGCCGTGCGTCGCCGATCGCGCAGAATGCGGACATCCGCTTTCTCGGCAGGATCCTTGGCGACGTCATTCGCGCGCAAGGCGGCGATGCGCTGTTCGAACGGACGGAGGCGATCCGCCAGGCGTCCGTGGAGCGCGCGCGCGGGCTGGGCGGGCGCGACGCGATCGACAGCGAGCTCGGCGCGCTCGATCTCAACGACACGCTCGCCTTCGTTCGCGGCTTCATGCTGTTCTCGATGCTCGCCAACCTGGCCGAGGATCGTGCCGGCATCGCGGCAGAGACAGGTGCGACCTTTGCGGAGGCGGTGGAGCGGCTGAAGGCCAACGGCGTCGATGCCGACGCCATTGTCGCGATGCTGGACAAGGCGCTGGTCTCGCCGGTGCTGACCGCGCATCCGACGGAGGTCCGGCGCAAGTCGATGATCGACCACCGCAACCGCATCGCCACGCTGATGCGGTTGCGCGACAGCGGGGCGGAAGAGACGCCGGATGGCGACCTGCTGGCCGACGCGATCCACCGTCAGGTGGCCTTGCTGTGGCAGACGCGCCCGATCCGGCGGGAACGCATGCCGGTTGCGGACGAAGCGGAAACCGCCCTGTCCTACCTGCGCGACAGCTTCCTGCCGGCGCTGCCCGCACTTTACGCTCGCTGGGAACGGGCTCTCGGCGCCCGGCCGGCAAGCTTTCTTCGCCCCGGAACCTGGATCGGCGGCGATCGGGACGGCAATCCCTTCGTCACCGCGGATGCGTTACGCTCTGCCATGGCGCATGCGTCCGCCGCAGCCATCGACAGCTATCTCGACCAGCTGCACGCGCTCGGTGCCGAGCTGTCCATCTCCAACGAACTCGCGGCGGCAAGCGCGGCCGTGCAGACGCTGGCCGACAGGAGCGGCGACGATGCCCCGAGCCGCCAGGACGAGCCCTACCGGCGCGCCCTCACCGGCATCTATGCACGGCTGTCCGCCACCCGCGCGGCTCTGGCCGGCGGGCCTGCACCGCGTCCGGCGCGCGGGGTCGGGGAGCGCTATGCCGACCCGGCCGAGCTGCGCGCGGATCTGGTCGCGATCGCCCGGTCCCTGTCCGACAGCACCGAGGCGCTTGGCGGCGGCGGCGCCCTTGGCCGCCTCATCCGCGCGGTGGACACCTTCGGCTTCCACCTGGCGACGCTCGACATGCGCCAGAACAGCGCGGTGCACGAACGAACGGTGGCCGAGCTGCTGAAGGCCGCGGGCGTGTGCGACGATTACCTCGCACTGGATGAGGACGCGCGCGTGGCGATCCTCCGTCCGGAGATTGCCTCTCCCCGTCCGCTGACCGTGCCCGAGCATGACTATGGCGACGAAACCGCCGGGGAACTCGCCATCTTCCGCGCGGCTGCCGAAACCCGGAAGCGCTACGGCGCGGCCTGCATCGCCCATTCCATCGTGTCGATGGCCAAGTCGGTGTCCGACCTTCTCGAAGTGACGCTGCTGCTGAAGGAAGCCGGCCTGTCGGCGGTGATGCCGATCCCGCTGTTCGAGACGATCGGCGACCTGGAGGCAGCGCCCGACATCATGCGCGCCTGGCTGTCGCTGCCGGAGGTCGCCGCCATCGTCACCGCGCGCGGGCATCAGGAAGTGATGATCGGCTACTCGGACAGCAACAAGGACGGCGGCTACCTGACCTCCACCTGGTCGCTGGATGTCGCATCCCGTGCGCTGAAGCCGGTGCTGGAGGAAGCCGGCGTCGCCATGCAGTTGTTCCACGGTCGCGGCGGCGCGGTCGGGCGGGGAGGCGGCTCATCCTATGCCGCGATCCTGGCGCAACCTCGTGGCACGGTGCAGGGCCGCATCCGCATCACCGAGCAGGGCGAGGTGATCGCAGCCAAATATGGCACGCGCGACAGCACCATGACCAACCTGGAGGCGATGGCGTCCGCCACGATCGTCGCCACGCTGGAGCCGGCACAGGTCAGCGACACCGATGTCAGGCGCTTCGAAGCCGCCATGACGTCGCTGTCGGATCACGCCTTCCGCGCCTATCGCGGCCTTGTCTACGAGACGGACGGCTTCACCACGCTGTTCCGGCAGATGACGCCCGTGCGCGAGATCGCGAGCCTGAAGATTGGTTCGCGCCCCGCCAGCCGCACGAAGTCGGAACGGATCGAGGATCTGCGCGCGATCCCCTGGGTGTTCAGCTGGGCACAGGCGCGCGTCATGCTGCCGGGATGGTACGGGGTGGGTCAGGCCATGGCCGCCTTCGAGGACAAGGCGCTGCTGCGCGACATGGCGGTGGGCTGGCCCTTCCTGCGCTCCGCGCTTGCCAACATGGAGATGGTGCTCGCCAAGTCCGACATGGGCATCGCTGCGCGCTATGCCGGCCTGGTCGAGGACGATCGGCTGCGCGATGCGATCTTCGGCAGGATTCGCGATGGGTGGACGCAGGCGCATGACGCGCTGCTCGACGCGACCGGCCAATCGCGCCTGCTCGAGCACAACGAGGCGCTGGACCGCTCCATCCGCCTGCGCCTGCCCTATATCGAGCCGCTCAACCTGCTGCAGATCGAGCTTTTGAAGCGGTACCGGTCCGGAGAGTCCGACGATCGCGTGGCCGAGGGGATCCAGCTCTCGATCAACGCCATCGCGACCGCACTGCGCAACAGCGGCTGAGCCGCCGGCTCGCAACCGTCAGCGCCGGAACCAGTGCGCTCGGATGAAATAGCCGCCCAGCCCGGCCGCCATCAGCACGCATATCCCGACGACAGCGCTGAAAGCCCAGGGTTCGTCGGCATAGGGGATGCCGGCCACGTTCATGCCGAGCAGCCCCGTCACAAAGGTCAGCGGCAGGAAGATCAGCGCCACCACGGCCACCAGCAGCGATCGTGTGTCGAGCAGTTCCGCCCGCATGTCGGTCAGCTGATCGTGCATCAGGGCCGCACGCTCGCGGATGCTTTCCAGCTCCTCCGTCATGCGGGCGAAGCGGTCTCCCGCTTCGGCGATATGCTGGCGGTCCGATGCATCGAGCCAGCCGACCTCCAGCCCCGCCAGCCGCTCCAGGGCGTCGCGTTGCGGCTGGACGAAACGGCGATAGTCGATCGCGGTGCGCCGCGCCGCCGAAACGGCCCGCCGGAAGCGCCAGCTGTCACGCGCATCCAGCTCGATTTCGCACGCATCGAGCGAATCTCCCAATGCAGCCACATCGGGGTCGAGAAGCTTGGTGATGGCCACCGCGATCGCGGTGACGAGGTCGCCGGGATCGTTGAGCTTGCCTTCCTCCATCTTCGCCTGGACGGCCGGAAGCGCCGACAGGGTCACGCGCGACACGGACACCACCCGGCCGCGCGTCACGTACATCCGCACCGACGCCAACGAATCCGCTGCCTCCTCCGGATTGGCGGCAAGCCCGCGGAGGTTGACGATCGCGCCCTCCTCCATCGGCTCGCAGCGTGGCCGGGTCTCTGTGGCCGTCAGCGCGCCGATCACGATCGACGGGAGCTTCGCCGTGTCACGCAGCCAATCTGGAATGCTCTGGTCGCTGCCCTCCAGATGAACCCAGGACAGCCCTTCGCAGGGCTCCACCGCCGCTTCCGGCGACACCGTCTGCGGCGCGCCGTCGCACAGGCGCCAGGCCATTGCCTTCATGCCGTCAGCCAGTCCGGTCGACGTTCGGCCGCAATCATCTCCCGCAGCGACTGGCGCTCTCGCACCACCGCCCAGCGGCTGCCGGACACGAGCACCTCCGGCGTCAGCGGTCGGCTGTTGTAGGTGCTGGCCATCGTCGCGGCATAGGCACCTGCCGTCATGAAGGCGACGCGGTCGCCCTCGCCCACCTGGTCCATCTCCCGTGCCGTTGCGAAGGTGTCACCGCTTTCGCACACGGGACCCACGACATTGGCCATCCAGCGCGCGCCGGTCGGCCGGACGGCACGGATGTCGTGCCAGGCGTCGTAGAGGCTGGGTCGGATCAGGTCGTTCATGCCAGCATCCACGATCACCCACGGATGTTCGGCACCGGGCTTCACCCGGACCACGCTGGCAAGCAGCACACCGGCATTGCCGACGATCAGCCGGCCGGGTTCGAAGGCGAGACGGAGATCCCACCCTGCGGTCGCCTGCGCGACCATTGCGCCATAATCGGCCGGCGTCGGTGGCGGTGGAAGCGCGGGGTCGTAAGGGACGCCCAATCCTCCGCCCAGGTCGGCCAGCTCAATATGGTGACCGTCCGCCCGCAGCTGCCCGATCAGGGTTCCGAGCCGGCCGAACGCTGCGGCAAGCGGCGCCAGGTCGAACAGCTGGCTACCGATGTGAACGGTGACGCCGGTGACGCGCAGCCCTGGCAGGGACGCGGCAGTCGCATAGGCGGCGCGCGCATCCGCCGCCGGAATGCCGAACTTGTTGTCGGCCCGGCCGGTCGAGATCTTGGCGTGCGTTCCGGCGTCGACGTCCGGATTGATGCGAAAGGCGATGTCTGCCGTCCGCCCGGCGGCGACGGCGACCTCCGACAACAGCCGCGCTTCCTCCTGCGACTCCAGGTTGAACTGGAGGATCCCGGCCTCAAGCCCGTCCCGCATCTCCGCCGCGGTCTTTCCCACCCCGGAAAAGAGGATGCGATCGGCGGCGATGCCGGCGGCCCGGGCGCGTGCGACCTCACCGCCCGACACCACATCGGCGCCCAGCCCCGCGCGGCCGAGCGTCGCGAGCACGGCGCCATTTGGATTGGCCTTGACCGCAAAGGCGACGAGCGGGTCGCCGCGCCCCAGCCCGGCGACTGCCTGGCGGAAAACAGCCGCATGTCGCTCAAGCGTCGCGGTGGAGTAGACATAGACCGGCGTGCCGACCGCATCAGCGATCTCATCCAGGCACACGTCCTCCACGAACATGCGACCGTCGCGAACCTCGAAATGATCCATCAGGCGGTCGGCGGCAGGTCGAAGCGGTCGTCCTCGCGCTCTTCCGACCGGCGGAGCAGCTCGTCCGAGCGTTGCGGGCGCGCCTGCGGCCCCGGCGTCATCAGCTCCTCCGCGGTCGGCGCCTCGCGCGCCGCGTAGGGCGTTGGCGGAAGCGACGCGCCCTCCTGCGGTCGCAGCGCGGCACGGCCGCCGCATCCCGCCAGAAGTGCCAGCATGCCAAGCAGCGCGATGGACCGGGCCTTCATGACGTCATCCCCAACACAGCCTTGGCTTCCGTGACACGGTCGCGGACCTGCGCCGGCGCGGTGCCGCCGAAACTCGTCCGGCTGGCGACCGATGCGTCCACCGCCAACACCGCGCGGGCATCCCCGCTCAAGCGCGGATCGATCGCCTGGAGCCGGTCGAGCGGAAGCGCGTCGAGTGCCACGCCCGCTTCCTCCGCCGCCTTCACGGTTGCGCCAACGATATGGTGCGCCTCACGAAATGGCACGCCACGTTCGCGCACCAGCCAGTCGGCAAGGTCAGTGGCGGTGGCGAAACCCGCCTCGGCTGCGGCCCGCATCCGGTCCGTGCGAAAGGCCACGCTTTCCACCATGCCCGTCATGGCGGCCAGCGACAGCGCCAGCAGGTCGTGCGCCTCGAACAGCGGCGGCTTGTCGTCCTGCATGTCCTTTGAATAGGCGAGCGGCAGGCCCTTCATCGTCACAAACAGCGACACCATGGCGCCAGCGATCCGCCCGGCATGCCCGCGGACGAGCTCGGCCGCATCAGGATTGCGCTTCTGCGGCATGATCGACGATCCGGTCGACCATGCGTCTGACAGCGTGACGAAGCCGAATGGCTGCGACGCCCACAGCACCAGCTCCTCTGCCAGGCGGGACAGATGCACCGAACAGGTCGCAGCGGCGGTCAGGTAGTCGAGCGCGAAATCGCGGTCGGACACCGCATCCAGCGAGTTGCGCGTCGGACGGTCGAAGCCGAGCGCCTCGGCCGTCGCCACGCGGTCGATGGGAAAGCCGGTCCCGGCGAGCGCGGCGGACCCGAGCGGGCACTCGTTGAGGCGTTCGCGCGCATCGCTGAAGCGGCTGCGGTCCCGCGCCAGCATCTCGTAATAGGCCATCAGATGGTGGCCGAGGGTCACCGGCTGCGCGGCCTGCAGATGGGTGAAGCCGGGCATGACGCTGTCGGCATGCTCACCCGCGCGGTTGACCAGGACTTTCTGGAGCGCCGCCAGACCGCCATCGACCTCATCGATGGCATCGCGCACCCACAGCCTGAAGTCGGTCGCCACCTGGTCGTTCCGGCTGCGTGCGGTATGAAGCCTGCCGGCGGCGGGACCGATATCGTCGGCAAGCCGCGCCTCCGTCGCCATGTGGATGTCTTCCAGCGCAGGATCGTCCGGCAGGTCTCCCGCAGCATAGCCGTCGCGTACGCGGCCAAGTCCGTCGCGGATCGCGGCCGCGTCCGTGGACGGCACGATGCCCTGGCGCCCCAGCATGTCGACATGGGCGATCGATCCGGCGACGTCTTGACGCCACATCCGCTTGTCGAAGCCGATTGACGCGTTAATCTCGCGCATGACCGCGGCCGGTCCCCCGGCGAAGCGGCCGCCCCACATCTGATTGGAGCCCGTCTTGCGCCCGTCCGTCACGCCCGCGCTTGTCCTTCTGTTCGCCACCGCCGTCAGCGGCTGCGATAGGGCCTCCACCCCGGCCGAGCAAGCGGAGGCGCCGCGGCAGACGGACCGTGCCGCCCCGGCGCGGCCATCAAGCGGCAAGCTCGACGAGACCCATCGGGGCGAAGCGATGCCGTCGGAGGCGATCATTGCACCGAACGGCACGCCGACCACGCTGGCGTCGCTGCAGGGGCGGCCTGTGCTCGTCAATCTGTGGGCGACCTGGTGCGGTCCATGCGTCGCTGAAATGCCGACGCTTGTTCGGCTGGCCGCGCGGGAGAAGGACCGTCTGGCGGTTGTCATCGTCAGCCAGGACGCTGCCGGTGCCGACCTTAACCGCTTCCTTGATCGCGCCGGCGCCACCTCGTTGCCCAGCTACCGCGATCCGGAAAACGGGCTCGGTTTTGCATACAACAGCGGTCTTCTGCCGACGACGATCCTCTACGACGCCCAGGGTCGCGAGCTGTGGCGGATGGTCGGAGGCTATGAATGGGACAGCCCGGCGGCCGCGCAGCTGGTCGAACGCGCGCTCTGAGCGGTCGGACCCGCATCGCGCGAGGTTCGTTCGGTTAGCCGCACAGCGGAGAACGGGACGATGGACGACGATCGCGTTTGGGATTTCGAGACAAAGCTCTGGAAGGCGGACGAGGCCTTCTACAGGGACAATTTGGACGACAAGGTGATCATGGTCATGCCGTCACCGTTCGGTGTGATGGATGGTGAGCAGGTGATCAAGGGCGTCAGCGACACGCCGCGCTGGTCCACCGTGGAGTTCAGCGAACAGCGCATCTCCCGCATCCAGTACGGGCTGCTTGTCGCCGGATACCGCGTCCATGCCGATAAGGAGGACGCCCCGACCTACGAGGCGTGGTGCACCACCACCTACCGTCTGGATGATCAGGACAAGTGGTGGGTGGTCCAGCATCAGCAGACGCCCATCCACCACCAGGCTGACTGACGACGCGAACGGCTCCGCCCGCCCACGCGGACGGAGCCGCGATCGCTCAGGCGAAAACGGTGCCCGTGCGGCGACGGCGCAGTGCGCCACCGACCAGACCGAAACCGCCGATCATCATCGCCCACGTGGCCGGCTCCGGCACGGCGGCAGCCGGCGGGGTCACCCCCGACACCCGAAAGTTCGCGTCACAGATGCTGGCATCGCCCCGGCAGATCGCGCCGCCGGTCGAACCGGTCGCGATGAGCTGGCCCGGCAGATAGGCGTCGCCGCTCAGCGGCTGGCCATTGTTGGGGCCGCCGATGGCAACGTCCGGTCCATAGACGAGCGCGAGGCGCGACGACGTGGTCGACACCAGCGCGGTGTAGAGGCTGCCCGCCGTCACGGCGACGTTCGGGAGCGCGAAGTCGTACCAGACCGGCGTGCGGCTGTTGATCGTCGTCGGAAGGGTGAAGCTGCCGGTGAACAGCACCGCGCCGTTCAGGCCCTCGCCCTCGCGCAGCGTGAACGTCACCGGGCTGTTCGGCGAATCTGGATTGAGCGAGTTGAACTGTAAGCCGATGCTGGTCAGCACGCTGTCCACGGACGTGAAGGACTGTCCGATCGGACCCGAGGACGACACGCCCGTCGCGCGGATACCGGACCCAGACACGACCTCGAACGTGGCGGCGCTGGCCGGCGCGGCGAGGAGCCCGCTGCCCAGCGCGGCAGCAAGAAGAAGCGAACGCGACATGATGGTAAACCCCGTTTAACGTTGCGGAGGCCTTCCCCTGTGGGGCGCCCGTTTCAGTCTGATGACGGGCGCGACGAGCCGAGTGTGCCAGCCTGGCGCATCAGTCGCGCAGCAGCTCGTTGATCGATGTTTTTGCGCGGGTCCGCTCATCGACGCGCTTCACGATCACCGCGCAGTACAGGTTGGGTCCGCCGCTCGCCCCCGGCATCGAGCCGGGAACGACGACGGCATAGGGCGGTACCTCGCCCACCATCACCACGCCGGTGTCGCGGTCGACGATCCGAGTGGATGCGCCCAAGTAGACGCCCATCGATAGCACCGCGCCCTCGCCGACGCGCACGCCTTCGGCGACTTCAGACCGCGCACCGATGAACGCACCGTCCTCGATCACCACCGGCCCTGCCTGCAGCGGCTCCAGCACGCCGCCAATGCCGGCACCGCCGGATATGTGGACGTTGCGCCCGATCTGCGCGCAGCTGCCGACGGTCGCCCAGGTGTCGACCATGGTGCCTTCCCCGACATGAGCACCGATGTTGACGAAGGACGGCATCAGCACCGCGCCCTTGCCGATGAAAGCGCCGCGCCGCACGATCGCGCCCGGAACGGCGCGGAAACCCGCTTCAGCGAAGCGCGCGGCGTCCCACCCGTCGAACTTCGATGGCACCTTGTCCCACCAGGGCGCGCCGCCGGGTCCACCGGGGATTGGCGTCATGGCGTTCAGTCGGAAGGAAAGCAGCACCGCCTGCTTCACCCATTGATTGACCTGCCATCCGCCGCCGTGCGTCGGATCTGCAACGCGCAGGCTGCCATCGTCCAGTCCGGCGATGACAGTGTCGACTGCGTCCCGCAGCGGCCCGCCGCTGTCCGGTCCGACGCTATCGCGCGCGTCCCATCCCGCCTCGATGATGCGCCGCAGCTCGTCCGTCATGCCCGTTCCTCCAAGATATGCTCGAGCCAGTCGCCCAGGTCGGCGGTGCGATGGTCCACGAAGTCGTTACTGGCCGATGCGCCGGCCTGCTCCGATCCGTTGTCCACCCACAGCGTCGTCATGCCGATCGCCTTTGCGGGTGCAAGATTGCGCGCCATGTCGTCTGCAAAGAGCGACTCGGCCGCATCGATGGCGAAGGCCTCGGTCATCGACCGATAGGCGGCGGCATGCGGCTTCGGCTGATAGGCGCAGGCATGAATGTCGTGGATCCGCTCGAACGAGCCGCCGAGGCCGAGCCGGTCCAGCACCCGGCGAGCGTAGGGCTCGTCGCCGTTGGTGAAGACGAGCTTGCGCCCGGGCAGCGCGGCGATCAGCCGGACAAGCCGCTTGTCCTCTGCCAGGACCTCCATGCGAATATCGTGAACATAGGCGAGAAAGGCATGCGGATCGACGCCATGCGTCCGCATCAGACCTGACAGCGTGGTGCCATGCTCGTGGAAATGCTGCTTTTGGATCCTGCGCGCCTCGTCCGCCTCGACGCCGAGCAGATCGCCCACAAAGGCCGTCATCCGCGCATCCACCTGACCGAACAGGTCGCTGGTCGCCGGGTAGAGCGTGTTGTCCAGGTCAAACACCCAGTTGCGGACATGGGCAAGTGCGGGGAGCATCGCCGGAGCGCTTAGCCGCCGATCCAAGTCCGGGGCAACGACCGCGTCGGAATTCATGGATCGGAAAGCCGTCGGCAGCTACAGAGTTGCCCGATTCTTTTCGGGAAATGAGCAGGATGCGTCGTTCGCGGGTTCGGTTGATGCTCGCCGGCTCCACCATTGCCGCATTGTCGGGCTGTGGTGGTGGTGGCGGGGGTGGTGTGCAGTCCACGCCGCCGCCGGTGTCGACACCGGCACCTGTCCCGACGCCCGCCCCCTCCCCGGCACCTGCGCCCGCGCCTACGCCGGCACCTGCGCCCGCCCCGGCCCCCACGCCCGCGCCCGTCGCCAGCAACTTCAACACGGCGGAATATCAGCGATCGTCCGGGCTGGTTCAGGCCAATGCGATCACCGCCTATCAGCGGGGCGTTACCGGGTCCGGCGTCACCGTTGGCGTGATTGACAGCGGCATCGATGTCGACAGTCCGGAATTTGCAGGCCGGATCAGCGCCGCGTCCACCGATCTCGTGTCGACGCGCGGGCTGCAGGATGAAAGCGGCCACGGCACGGCGGTCTCTTCCGTCATCCTCGGTGCTCGCAACAACAGCGGCACGCACGGGGTGGCGTTCGACTCGACGCTGCTCGTGCTGCGAACCGACAGCGTCGGCAGCTGCAACACCACCGGGGAAGACAGCGGCTGCAAGCACAGCGATCAGGCGATGGCGCGGGCGCTGGATCGTGCCGCCTCGTCGGGTGCGAAGGTCGTCAATATCTCGCTCGGCGGCTCGGCGGGTGGGACCGCGTTTCGAAACGCGGTCGGTCGCGCCGTCGCGGCAGGCATCGTGATTGTGATCTCCTCCGGCAATGACGGCGCGGCGGATCCCGATGCCCTGTCGCTCATCGCCAACGACGGCATCGCGCGTGGACAAGTTATCATTGCCGGGTCCGTCGATAGCGCCGCCAACATCTCCAGCTTCAGCAACCGGGCGGGATCGGGCGCGGCCAACTACCTGGTGGCGCTCGGGGAGCGGGTGCGCGCGCCGGACCAGGAGGGCACCGCCTATCTGTTCAGCGGCACCTCTTTTGCCGCGCCGCATGTCGCCGGGGCGCTCGCCCTGCTGTCGCAGGCCTTTCCGAACCTGACCGGGCGGCAGCTGGTGGAGCTTCTGTATACCGCGGCGACTGACCTCGGCGATGCAGGCACCGACGCCGTATACGGACGCGGCCTCCTGAACATCGCCCGCGCCTTTCAACCGATCGGCGCGATGTCGCTTGCCGGCGGCACGGCCGTGGTATCGGGCAGCGACAACGGCGCGCTGTCGTCACCAATGGGCGATGCCGGCGGCCAGAACGGCCCGATGGGGGCAGTGATCCTCGACGGCTTTGATCGCGCCTTTGCCGTCGAACTCGCCGGGACGGTCGCGGCAGCGCGACCGAATGCGGTCCTGAGCGCGGCGCTGGCGCCCGGCTATCGCACCCTCGCCGCCGGCGGAGGGGCCGCCGCCGTCGCTCTCCAGATCCGCCAATCACCCACCGCGGTGGCGCTTGATCAGATGACGCTAACGGAAATGGAGCGCGACCGCGCGGTCGCCATGGCGGGGATGGTGACCTCGCGGATCGGCCGCTCCACCGACGTCGCGCTGGGCATTTCCTACAGCGGGGCAACCCTGGCGGCACAGCTCCACCGTGCGCCGCAGCCTGCCTTTCTCGTCGCCCGCGACGGTGCGCAGGACCTCGGGTTCGACCGTCAGCCAGGCGCCGCAACGGCACTCCGGCATCAGGTCGGACAGACTGCCCTTTGGGTCAGTGCCGAACAGGGCGCAGCCCTGACCCCCACCGAAGCGGAGCTCGAGACGCTGATCGGCGGCTATCGTCGCAATGGTTATGCGATGGTCGGGGTCGGCGTGGAGCGACGTTTCGGTCCCGTCACCGGCCGCATCAGCCTGTCGCAACTGAGCGAGGAGCGGACCGTGCTTGGGGCACGCTTCGGTCCGCTGTTCGGCGTTAGCGGGGCGGACAGCTGGTTTGTCGATGCGGACGCTGCGGTGCCGATCGGCGCGTGGACGCTCGGGCTCGGCCTGCGGCAGGGATGGACCCGCGTCTCTGCCGGCGGTGCGAGGCTCGACGCCAGCACCCTTCGCAGCTCCGGCTGGCGCATCGATCTCTCGCGAAACGGCATCATGACGCCGGGTGATCGGATCGGCTTTCGCATGGTGCAGCCGCTCCGGGTGGCCTCCGGCGCGTTCACCTTGGATCTCGCCAGCGGCTATGATTACGCGTCCGGCGTCACCGGCATCACGCCCTACCGCTTCGGCCTCACGCCGGGCGGCCGGGAGATCGATTGGGAAGCGGCCTATTCGGTAGGCTGGCTTGGTGGTCGCCTGGACGCCAACCTGTTCTGGCGCCGCGATCCGGGCAACATCGCCGCGATGCCGGACGACCATGGCGCCGCGATGCGCTTTTCCCGCGGCTTCTGATCCGTCAGCCGGCGCTCTCGCAATCGGGATCGCCGGCTCCCAGCAGCCGCCGCGCCGCGCGACGCCCGAAGCGCAAGACCTCGGCCTTGCGCCGGGCGGCCGCCAGCGGACGCACAGCGGGCTCGCGGACGATCGCGGCGTCGTACCGATCCGCGACGATCAGCCCGCAGGCGCCGTCACACAGCCCTTCCCGCTCGAACAATGACAGATCAAAGCCGCCCGGGACTGCCCAGTAGAAGCGATCGCAATAATCCAGATAGTCCGGCCATTTGCCGTCGCCGAGCAGATCCGCCCGCGATACCTTGATCTCGACGATCACGATCGTGCCGCGCGAACACACCGCCATCAGATCCGCCCGCCGACCATTCGGCAGGGGTACTTCAGGCATCGCCACCAGATCGTGCCGCAGCAACAGCCGCGATGTGCCCCGAGCAACGTCGGCGGCGGTCAGCGGCGCGGCATCGTCTGTGAGCGGGCGGGCAGCCATGCCCTTGTCCCTAGAACATCATGTGAACGGATGGAAGCGGCGCGAGAGCCGCATCGATCAACGATAGAAGACGTGGTTGCCCACGCGCGCGATCCGGTCGCGGCGCCAGCCCGGCGTCAACCGCGCGGCATGGAAGAACATCGCGTTGCTGACGCTGCTTTGCCAGCTGTCCGCCATCGCCACCGCGGCGATCGCAACTGCCTCACGCCATGCGCGGCTCGCGCGATTGATCGGCGGGAAGCCGCCGCCGCGCACGAACGAGAACTGGCCACGCTGGAAGACAACGCCGCAAGCAGTCTCCGGAAACCGACCTGATTCCGCGCGGTTCATGATCACCTGCGCCACGGCCAGCTGACCGTCGAGCGGCTCGCCCTTGGATTCGAAATAAACGGCTCCAGCCAGGCATTCATGCTGTCGGTCGAGCTCGGCCGGAACGGCGGTTTCCTCAACCAGCTCGGACAGCGACGTCGGGGTGGTCGGGGCGTCTGCCGTGCCGTCGAGAACGCCCTGATCAACAATCACCGCGGGAACGATCAGCGCAGCCGATGCGTTCTGAAGGCCTGGGTTGGTGATCTCCTGGGCCAGGGCGGTGCCCGGCTCCATTCCGATCAGTGCGACAAACGCACCCAACACAATGGCCGCACCGCTGGCGACCCGAAATGTCATCGTCATCAAGACTTCATCATGTGCGGTTGATCGGCGCGGGCGCGCAGGACGTCTGAATGGAGGCCCCCGGTTCGATCACCCGACTGCGTTGTCGTCGCCGAAAAGATGGCACGACCCGACGCGTGAGCTGTTGGTCGCCGATTGCTGCCGGCCCGGTTAACGAGTCAATTCAGCCCGATCGTTTCAGCGGCGAACCGTTCGGCGTCCGCGATATCCAGTTCGACGATCCAGAGATCGGGATCATGTCGGCGCCGCTGCTCGATCCACACAGTCACGGATTCGTCATCCGGCGACTCAGGTCCGGCGCGGCGCAGGATCCGCTTTCCGTCCGGGCCGGTCGCGAGTTCGCGCACCGCAACCGTCCTGCCTGTCTCGCGGCACACTAGGACGAGCGCGCCCGCATCACGCTCTCCGCGTGCCAGCAGCATTCCAAATCCGCCCGCGGCCGCCGCGCGTCGCAGCAGCGCGCCGGCAAGAACATGGGTGGGCAGCCGCCCGCTCATCCCTGCCGGGCATACCCTGCCAGGGTGGCAAGCGGGATGTGCGATCGCATGAATGTGCCGGTTCCCCGCCCGACTTCCTCGCCGTCCGCGTCGAGCAGGCGCGCATCCGCTATCAGGACGCGTCGCTCACCACTGATCCAGCGTCCTTCGGCCGTCACGACACCGGCCTTCAACGGACGCGTGAACAGAAGATTGAAGGCGGTGGTGAGAAGAAACCGGTCGGTCACGCGGCTGTTGGCCGCATAGAAGGCCGCATCGTCCAGCATCTTGAAGTACACCGTGCCATGGGCTGCGCCGGCGGCATGATGGTGGGCCGGATCGACCTCGAACCGGATACGGGAAATCCCCGGCTCCGGAATGGCGAGCATCGATGGGAAGAGCCGGTTGATGGGTGCCGCGGCGTAAAGCGCCTCGAGTGCGCGGTGATGCGCCTCCGCCCCGGCCGGGGCGCCAGCCGGATCAGGCGGCGTCACGTTGCCCGGTATCTGACAACAGCGCGTAAAGCGCGTCGCGTGATCCCGCCCCCCTCAGCTTGGCGACAAAGCTGCGGTCTCGGAGCCGGCGGCTGACGCCTGCCAGCGCTTTCAGATGCTCGGCACCGGCGTCCGGCGGCGACAGCAGCGCGAAGACGAGATCCACCGGAAGATCGTCGACCGCCTCGAAGTCGATCGCACGATCGAGCCGCACGAACAGCCCGACGATGCGATCAAGTCCCGCAACCTTGCCATGCGGAATGGCGATGCCGCCGCCAAAGCCCGTCGACCCGAGCCGTTCGCGGTCGGTCAGCCTCTCGGTCACGGCACGGGCCTCCAGCCCCGCGACATCGGCCGCAAGGCTTCCCAGCTGCACGAACAGGGCCTTCTTGTTCGCCGCGGCGAACGAGTCCGCCACCGCGCCCGGCGCAAGCAGCGCGCTCAATTCCGTCATCGCTCGTCCATCAGGGGGTCGTGCTGGCTCGCACGACCCGTCGTTGATGCTGATCGCCCGACGCAATCAGCCGGCGCGCTGCGGCTCCACCCAGCCGATCGTGCCGTCGCCGCGCCGATAGACCATGTTGAACGCCCCTGTCCCGCTATTCTTGAACAACAGTGCGTTCGTGTTGCGAAGATCCAGCATCATCACGGCGTCGGACACGCTGCTGTCGGGAACATCAACGCGCGTTTCAGCGATGATCAGCGGGTTATCGGCCGCCTCCTCTTCTTCGTCCGATGCCTGGAAGATGGTGTAGCCGGCGTCATAGGCGAGCGCGTCTCCGTCGCCTTCGCCCTTGTGATCGCGCAGACGCCGGACATAGCGCCGCAACTGCTTCTCGATCTTCGCTGCGGCGACGTCGAAGGCAGGATGCGCTTCGGTGCCTTCGCCATGGGCCTTCAGGATCACGCCCTGGTTGACGTGCGCGACGATGTCGCAATCGAAACGGTAATCGTGTGGTCCCTTGTTGAAGGTAACCTGGGATGAAATGGCCCGGGAGAAATACTTATCCGCTATGCCCTGCATCCGCTCCTCGACATGCTCCCGAAGTGCCTCGCCGGTGTCGACCTGGTGGCCGGATACGCGGATTTCCATCCTTCTCTCCAACTGCTTCTCGGCGCCCTGCGCCGTCTAGGGATTCAGATCAACCGACCGCCGCAACGGCGGTTCCGGTCTCGTTCCAGAGCGGATTTGCGATCCGCGACAGGAAGTGCGCATGCGCCGCCAGTTCGTCGGCGGACGCCGCATGCGGGCGCGGAGGGTAGAGCCGACGCACCAGCGTCTCCGTGCCCAGCCCGCCCGTCTCGACCTGTACCCGGCCGCTCGCTTCTGCCAGCGAAAAGCCGATCTGACGTCCGCCGGTCAGCTCGACATAAACCTGCGCGAGGAGCTGCGCGTCGAGCAGAGCGCCATGTTTCACACGGTGGCTGCGGTCGATCCCGAAGCGGGAGCACAGCGCGTCCAGGCTGTGCTTGGCACCCGGATGGCGGCTGCGCGACAGGGCCAGCGTATCGACCATCCGCGACATCGGGATCTTCAGCCGGCCGCAGTCGCTCAGCTCCCAGTTGAGGAAGCCGAAGTCGAACATCGCGTTGTGCGCGACCAAGGGCGAGTCCTCGAGGAAATCGAGCAGCTCCTCGACCCCCTCTTCGAAGCATGGCTTGTCCGACAGAAACGCTTCGGACAGGCCGTGCACCGCCTGCGCCTCAGGCGGCATCGATCGCTCGGGGCAGTAATAGGCGTGGAACGTCCGGCCCGTCTCCACCCGGTTGAACAGCTCGACGCAGCCGATTTCGACAAGCCGGTGCCCGTCGTTCGGGTTCAGCCCCGTCGTTTCGGTGTCGAAGACGATCTCACGCATGACCTTGCGTATCGCTCCGGTCGTCCGCGGAGGCAAGCGACCAGCCGGCGGACAATTCGCCGGCACTCGGCGATCGGGCGCCCCGTCTCGATGACGAGGTCCGCGCGCCTGCGCTTCACATGGTCGGGAAGCTGGGCGGCCAAGATGCGGCGGAACCGCGCCGACGTCATGCCGTCACGTTCAAGCACGCGTGCGCGCTGAACGGGTCGCGGTGCCGACACGACCACGACCAGGTCGACGGCGCGGTCGCCCCGCGTCTCGAACAGCAGGGGCACGTCGAGCAGAACGGCAGGTCGCGATCGATTGCGCCTGAGGAAGGCGCGGCGGTCCGCAGCGACGGCCGGGTGAACGATCCGCTCCAACCGTCGTCGTGCGCGCCGGTCGCCGAAGACTGCGAGACCGAGTGCGACCCGATCCACGCCGCCCGGCCCGGTGGTGCCAGGAAACGCCCGCTCGATTGCCGACAACAGCGGCGCGCCTGAACCTTGAAGCCGGTGCACCGCCGCGTCGGCGTCGAAAACGGGGATCCCCTCATCCGCGAACATCCGCGCGACCGTTGACTTTCCCATGCCGATCGAGCCGGTCAGCCCGATGCGGATCATGCCACCAGCCGCGCCCGCAAGGCCTCGTCACCCTCTTCGGGAGGCGCCTGCCCGAAGAACAGCTCGAACGCGACCCGCGCCTGTCCGATCAGCATGTCAAGCCCATCGACCGTCGCCAGCTCCGCCTCCGCGGCCGTCTGCAGAAGCGCGGTCTCGAGAGGATGGTAGACAAGGTCATAGACGATGCAGCCGTCATCCTGCTGCGACAGGTCGGGCCGCCAGTCGGGCTGCCCGGCCATGCCAAGCGCACTGGCGTTGACGATCAGGGCCGACGGCGGCGGAACCGCGTCCAGGCCGAGCACGCGCCCCTTGAGGCCGAAATGATGAAGCAACGCCGCGGCCTTCAGCGGCGTCCGGTTCAGCAGCACGACCTCGCCGACTCCCATCTGCCGGAGCGCGAATAAAACGGCTCGGGCGGCACCTCCGGCGCCCGCCACCGTCACGGTGCGGCCGGCAAGGTCGGCATCGGCGATCGGTTCGTAGAAACCGGCTGCATCGGTGTTGGTGGCGACAAGCGCGCCGTCGTCTGCCCGGAACAGTGTATTGGCCGCGCCGATGCTGTCGCGAAGGCCGCCGCGATCTTCGGCAAGCGCCAGCACCGCCTGCTTGTGCGGCATCGTGACGTTGCATCCCCGCCAGTCAGGATCCTTGCGACGTTCGTCGAGGAACGAAGCCAAATCTCCTGCACCGACGGCGGTCGCGTGATAGGCCCCCGGCAGCTTCAGCGCGTCGAGCCAGAAGCGATGAATGACTGGGGAGAGCGAATGGGCAACCGGATCTCCGATCACCTCGGCCCACGCTGTCATGACGGCATCACTCCCAGTCGGCGCAGCTGGGCAAGCAGCGGCAGGAGGGGCAAGCCGACGATCGCCGCCTGTGTCCCCTCGATGCGCTCGAACAGGGTCACGCCCCGGCCCTCGACCCGGTAGCCGCCGACGCAGCCCGCAATTGCCGGCCACTCGGCATCCAGATAATCTTCGAGAAAGGCGTCGCTGAACGCGCGAACGGACAGCCTTGCTTCTTCGACGTGCCGCCAGATTGCCCGGCCCTCGGCGATCAGGACGGCCGCACTCAACAGCCGGTGCGTGCGCCCGCGCAGCAGCCGGAGCTGATCGGCCGCCTCGGCGCGTGACGTTGGCTTGTCGAGCGTGGTGCCGTCGTCGAGTGCCAGGATCTGATCGGCGCCGAGCACCAACCGATCGGGATGCCGACGCGCCACCGCCTGCGCCTTCAAATCGGCAAGCGCATCGGCCAGATCGCGCGGCGCGAGCCGCTCGGCCCGCAGTGACGCCTTGGCGGCATCCTCGTCGACCGGTGCGGCCATCGCGTCGAAGGGCACAGCTGCGGCCTGCAGCAGGGCGGCCCGACCTGCGCTCCGCGAGGCAAGCAACAGCGTCACGACCGCCCCTCGGCTCCCGCAGCGTTGCGCTCGTTCACCAGGTTGATGATCGCCGCAGCGGTTTCCTCGATGGAGCGACGGGTCACGTCGATGATCGGCCATCCTTTGTCGGCGAAGATGCGCCGCGCGAACGTCACCTCCCGCCGCACCGCTTCGTCATCGACATAATCGGTCTCCGGTGCCTGGTTGAGCGACAGGAGCCGGTTGCGCCGCACCTGGATCAGCCTGTCCGGACTGGCGGTGAGGCCGACCACCAGCGGCTGCTTCAGCTCGAACAGGCAGGCGGGCGGCGGGCTCTCGACAACCAGCGGGATGTTCGCCGTCTTGTAGCCCCGATTGGCCAGGTAGATGGACGTCGGCGTCTTGGACGTGCGGCTGATCCCCGCCAGCACGATGTCGGCTTCCTCCCAGTCCTCCTGCCCGATGCCGTCATCATGCGCGATGGTGAACTGGATCGCGTCGACGCGCGCGAAATAAGCGGCATCAAGCATGTGCTGGCGCCCGGGTCGCGCCTTCGCCGGTTGTCCCAGCAGCGTGGACAGCGCGGCGACCACAGGATCGAGCGCTGGAACCGCCGGCAGACCAAGCGCACGGCAGCTCGTCTCCAGCACCCGGCGGATGTCGGGATTGACGAGCGTGAACAGCACCAGCCCGGGGTTCTGCGCGATCTCTCCGAGAATACGCTCAAGGAACGCTTCCGACCGGATCATCGGCCAGAAATGCTTCACCGTCTCAACGCCGTCGAACTGCGCGACCGCGGCCTTGGCCAGCACCTCCAGGGTCTCGCCCGTGCTGTCGGAGAGAAGATGCAGGTGGAGCCGGGTCTTCATGCGCGCGCCATTGCTCACAAGCCTGTGGATAAGCGGCGTCCGGGCTAGCGGATCAACTCGCGGACGCCAAGCCGCAGGGGACAAGTCGCATCGCTGCACGGCTTCATCCACAGCAGGATGAAGTTATCCACAGTCTGTGAAGTGCGGGGAGGATGTCCGGGAATCGGCGGCTTTGCGTCACCGCGCGATTGTCAAAGCGTTGGCAAGTCCGGGACGAACGCCTAAGCCCCGCTTTGCCCCCGGCCAACAGCCTCATCATCCTTTCAAGAGTCTCTTTGAAGATATGGAGATGGACTCCCCCGCCCCGGTTCGCTCGTCGGATCCGCCGCTTCTCGCCACGCTTCGAGGACGCCGGCAGGCCGTTCCGCCGATCTGGCTCATGCGTCAGGCGGGGCGATACCTACCCGAATATCGCGCGCTCCGGGCGGACAAAGGCGGCTTTCTCGCGCTTGCCACCGACAGCGACGCCGCCGCCGAGATCACGCTCCAACCGATCCGACGGTTCGGGTTCGACGGATCCATCCTGTTTTCCGACATCCTGATGGTGCCCTGGGCCTTGGGGCAGGACCTGAGTTTCGTTGCCGGCGAGGGGCCGCGGCTCGCCCCGCCGCTGATCGAGGCAAGGCTCGAGGACTTCATCGCCCATCCGGAGCGGCTGGAGCCGGTCTACGGCACTGTTCGCCGGGTCGCCGCTGCCTTGTCGCCCGCAGTGACCTTCCTGGGCTTCGCAGGGTCGCCCTGGACGGTCGCGACCTACATGGTGGCCGGCCAGGGCAGCCGGGACCAGGCCCGAACGCGCGGCCTCGCTTATTCCGACACCGCGCGGTTCGGTGCGATCATCGACGCCATCATCGGCATGACGGTCGATTATCTGGCAGCGCAGATCGATGCGGGCGTCCACGCTGTGCAGCTGTTCGACAGCTGGGCCGGCAGCCTCAGCCCCGCGCAATTTGAACGCTGGGTGATCGCCCCCAACGAAGCGATCGTTTCGGCGCTGCGGGCGCGTCATCCGACCGTTCCGATCATCGGCTTTCCAAAAGGCGCCGGTGGCAAGTTGCCGGCCTATGTCGCCGGGACCAGGGTCGATGCCGTCGGGCTCGACGAGACGGTGGATCCGCACTGGGCGGACCGCGTCCTCCCACCGGAGCTCCCGGTGCAGGGCAACCTCGATCCCCTGGCGCTGATTGCCGGCGGTGCCGCGCTTGATGCCGGCATTGACCGGATCCTTGATGCCTTCGCCGGCCGCCCCCATATCTTCAATCTCGGGCACGGCATCGATCAGCATACGCCGATCGCGCATGTCGAGCACCTGATCGCCCGCGTGAGGGGTGAAGGCTGATGGGCCAGGCATATCTCTGGCTAAAGGCCGCGCACCTCATCCTCGTGATCTTCTGGATCGCAGGGCTGTTCCTGCTTCCCCGCTTCCACATCTATCATGCGGAGGAGCCGGTGGGCTCGCCGCAGGCGGCGAAATGGATCGAGCGGGAAGGGCGGTTGCGCCGGATCATCCTCAATCCGTCGATGATCGGTGTCTGGATCCTTGGCTTGGCGCTTGCCGTTCAGATCGGCGCGTTCAGCATGGGATGGTTTCATGCCAAGCTCCTGCTGGTGATCCTGCTGAGCGGCTATCACGGCTGGGCGGTCGGTTATGGTCGCAAGCTTGCGGCCGGGCATCGCCCGCCGACCACAAAGGCGCTTCGCCTGCTGAACGAAGTGCCTGGCGTCGCCGTGATCCTGATCGTCATCCTTGTGATCGTGAAGCCACTCTGATGCTCTTGGCGCTTCTTCTGATGCAATCGACGCCGTCCGCGGCCAACCAGGCGGATCTGCGATGCCTCGCGTCGTTCGCCCTCTCGGCGAGCGACAGCCTGACCGCAGAACAGCGTGCGGGCCTTTCCTCTGCCGCCACCTATTTTGTCGGGCGCATCGATGCGCGCACCGCCAACTTCGATTATGAGGCGGCGTTCGTGGATCTGTTCAGCCGGCCCGACGCTCTGGCCGCCATCGACGCGGATCGTCAGCGCTGCGCCGCCTTGGTTCAGGACCGCGGATCGGCCCTCCAGGCTCTCGGTCGTGCCCTGAAGCGGCGCGCGGGCCAGGGTAATTAGCGCCAAGCCTTCTTGGCACCGCTTGACTTGATTCAGGACGCCGCATAGGCCGCAGGTGATCGCGCGCACCCGTTCGGGCTGTCATCTTGCGCGCACATCCTGCCAGCGGCGTCTTTCTTCGAACGACACCTTCTACCCCTCAGGATTATCAATGCATCTCAAGGATTTGAAGAAGAAGGCCCCTGCCGATCTGGTCAGCATGGCCGAGGAGTTGGGCGTTGAAGGCGCTTCCACGCTCCGCAAGCAGGATCTGCTGTTCGCCATCCTGAAGGTCCAGGCCGATAATGGCGATCAGATCATGGGCCTCGGCACCATCGAGGTGCTGCAGGACGGCTTCGGCTTCCTGCGCTCGCCGGAGGCCAATTATCTGGCGGGTCCGGACGACATCTACGTCAGCCCCAATCAGGTGCGGAAGTTCGGCCTGCGCACCGGCGACACGGTTGAAGGAGAGATCCGCGCGCCCAAGGATGGCGAGCGTTATTTCGCGCTGACCAAGCTTGTTTCCGTCAACTTCGACGACCCCGACGCCGTGCGTCACCGCGTCAATTTCGACAATCTCACGCCGCTCTATCCGGAGCGCAAGCTGACGCTCGATCCCGCCGATCCCACGGTCAAGGACAAGTCGGCCCGGGTCATCGACATCGTCTCTCCGCAGGGCAAGGGGCAGCGCACGCTGATCGTCGCGCCCCCGCGCGTCGGCAAGACGGTGATGCTCCAGAACATTGCCAAGGCGATCACGGACAATCACCCGGAAGTCTTCCTCATCGTGCTGCTCATCGACGAGCGGCCGGAAGAAGTCACCGATATGCAGCGCAGCGTAAAGGGCGAGGTGGTCTCGTCGACCTTCGACGAGCCCGCGACCCGGCACGTCCAGGTGGCCGAGATGGTAATCGAAAAGGCGAAACGCCTGGTCGAGCACAAGAAGGACGTGGTGATCCTGCTCGACAGCATCACGCGCCTCGGCCGTGCCTACAACACGGTTGTACCGTCGTCGGGCAAGGTGCTGACCGGCGGCGTCGACGCCAACGCGCTCCAGCGGCCGAAGCGCTTCTTCGGTGCCGCGCGCAACATCGAGGAAGGCGGTTCACTCTCGATCATCGCCACCGCGCTGATCGACACCGGCAGCCGCATGGACGAGGTGATCTTCGAAGAGTTTAAGGGCACCGGCAACTCCGAGATCGTGCTGGACCGCAAGGTCGCCGACAAGCGCATCTTCCCGGCGCTGGACGTTGGCAAGTCCGGCACCCGCAAGGAGGAGCTGCTGGTCGAGAAGGACAAGCTGTCAAAGATGTGGGTGCTCCGCCGCATCCTCATGCAGATGGGCACCATCGACTCGATGGAATTCCTGCTCGACAAGATGAAGAACTCGAAGACCAACGACGATTTCTTCGACAGCATGAACCAGTAGCCGAGTGGGGCGGGCGGCAACGCCCGCCGCCCTCGTGGGGGCTCATAGCTGGGAACAGGCCCGGTGGGCGCTGCCGGCTCTGCACGCGGCGGCTCGCCATAACACCTGATATCGACAGCCTCGTTGCCGCGCGCTAACCGCCGGTGATGCTCGAACTTTGGCAAAACATCGTCGCCGACTTCTCCAATCTCGGCGACCCCGCGGCATTGGCCGCCTTCGGCTCCGTGCTGATGATCGATCTCGTGCTCGCCGGCGACAACGCGATCGTCGTTGGCGCGCTGGCGGCGGGCCTGCCGGCGGATCAGCGCAAGAAGGTCATCCTGATCGGCATCGGTGCCGCGTTGGTGTTGCGCATCATCTTCGCGCTGCTGGTTACCTGGCTGATGGGGATCGTCGGCCTGATCTTCGCCGGCGGACTGCTGCTGCTGTGGGTGAGCTGGAAGTTCTGGCGCGAAATCCGCGCGGGTGGCCACAATCCCGGCTCGGACGAGGTCAACGGGGATGAACATTCCGGCCTTGCACCTGCGCGCAGCTTTGCGAGCGCAGCCTGGGCGGTCGCGGTGGCCGACGTTTCGATGAGCCTCGACAATGTGCTCGCGGTGGCCGGTGCCGCCCGCGAGCATCCGGGCATTCTCGTCGTCGGCCTCTTGCTGTCCGTGGCCCTGATGGGTCTGGCGGCCAACTATATCGCAAGGCTGATCGAGCGTTACCGCTGGATCGCCTATATCGGCCTCGCGATCATCGTGCTGGTGGCCGGCAAGATGATCTACGAGGGCTGGGTGGGAACGCCCGAAACGCTGGGGATCGGCTCGCTCTTCTAAGTCCTAGCCGACATGCTCGGCGAAGAAGGCGTCGGTCCGGCTGTCCGCCAGGGCCGCGCCTTCTTCGTTTCGGCGGTTGCCGATCTCGGTCGCGAACCCATGATCAAGGCCCGGGTAGTCGTGCAGCACGACTTTCGGATGATCGTCGAGACCGTCATGCATTGCCGCCTGTGCATCCGGCCCGACGAAGTGATCGGCGGTCGGGATGTGGAGCATGAGCGGATTGGCGATGGCGCGCGCTTCGTTCAGCACGCCGTCTATACCAACGGCATAATAGCCGACGCTGGCATCGGCGTCGGTGCGCGTTGCCGCGAAGTAGGCGAGGCGCCCGCCCATGCAGTACCCGACCACGCCGACCTTGCCGCCGGCGACATGCGCGCGGGCCGCATGGATCGTCGCTTCGATGTCTCTGACGGCGGCATCCTGGTCGAACAGGCCGGCAAGCTCCAGCCCGCGCTTCAGTTCAGACTCGACGTCGGGGTCAAGCTCGATCCCCGGCTCGATCCGCCAGAACAGGTCCGGTGCGAAGGCGGTGTAGCCGTTGGCGGCAAAGCGCTCGCACTTGCGACGGATGCCTTCGTTGACGCCGAAGACCTCCTGCAGGACGATGATCGCGCCGCGGGTTGAGCCTTCGGGTTCGGCGACATGGCAGGTGAACGATCCTGCGTCATCCAAGGCGGCGATGCTGATGGTCGACATGTTTGAGTCTCCAATGATGGGCAAGGCAGGACGACGCCGCTATGGCTCAAGCGGGGTGACGATGCTAGCAACGCGGCAGGTGAAGACGCGCTTGGGGACGCTCCATGAAGATCAACGTCGAGGTTGATTGCACGCCGGAGGAAGCACGGCGGTTCATGGGTCTGCCTGACCTCACGCCCGTCCACGATGCTTATGTCGCCAATCTGACGGAAACGATGAAGAACGGCGTCTCCGCAGAGATGTTCGAATCGATGGTCCGCAATTGGGCGCCGATGGGCGAGGCTGGAATGAAGCTATGGACGCAGCTGTTCGATCAGGGCGCCAAGCGGGTTTGACGACGACGGCTGACACGATCTTCGCGCTGGCCACGGGAACACCGCCCGCTGCAATCGCGATCATCAGGGTTTCGGGAAGCAGGTCCTGGCAGGTCGCTGAAGCGCTGGCAGGGCCACTGCCGTCCCCTTGGTCACCTGCATATCGCAGGTTCAGGAAGCCTGGCTCCTCCGATATCCTCGACAAGGGCTTGTTGATCCTCTTTCTCGCGTCTCGATCGGCCACCGGCGAGGACGTGGCTGAATTTCACCTTCATGGAAGCCGCGCGGTAGTCGCGGCAATGCTCGACACTCTCGGTGAGTTCGAAGGATGTCGGCTCGCTGAAGCGGGCGAGTTCACCCGTCGCGCGTTCGAGAATGGGCGGCTCGACCTAACGGCGGTCGAAGGACTTGGCGATCTGCTCGCCGCCCAGACAGAGACGCAGCGACGCCATGCCATCAGGATCGCCGAAGGTGGTTTGGCCGCGAAGATAGCAGAGTGGCGGCGCCATATCCTCGCGTGCGCTGCTGCCGTCGAAGCGCTCCTCGATTTTTCCGACGAGGGAGATGTGGAAGAAGTGGCGCTCGCCAGCCGCATCGCTGCGCTGGATGCGGAGATGAGCCGGCTGATTGCGCAGCCATCCAGTGAACGGCTCCAAGCTGGCGTCGAGGTGGTCATTGCCGGCCCACCTAATTCGGGCAAGTCGACATTGCTCAATGCCCTCGTCGGCAGGGAGGCGGCGATTACGTCGCCGCATGCCGGTACGACGCGCGACTTGGTGCAGGTGCCCGCTGTGATCGATGGGCTCCCCGTGCGTATCACGGATAGTGCTGGGCTTCGCACGCAGGATGCCGACGAAGTTGAAAGGATCGGCATCGAACGTGCGGAGCGGGCCATCGCGCTTGCCGATATCGTGCTGTGGCTTGGCGACGAGCCGCCTCCAACGAAAGCAATCTGGGTTCACAGCAGGGCAGATCTACCTGGGCGCGGCCTTCAGCCGCCGGAGTGCGACGTCATGGTGTCGGCAGCGACCGGCCTTGGGCTCTCGACGCTCGCGAAAAGGATCGGCGCGGCGGCCAGGCTCGTCGTGCCTGCCGAGGACGTCGTTGCATTGAATGATCGCCAGCGAGCCGAGGTCGTCGGAGCTCGCGATGCACTCCGGCTCGGCATAGTGGAGACGGATCCACTTCTCCTTTCCGAAGCCTTGCGACAAGCACTCCTCGCGCTCGACCGGCTGCGGGGCGCAAGCTATGCCGAGGAAATGCTGGATCAGCTCTTCTCACGCTTCTGCATCGGGAAATAGTTCCACGTGGAACATCGGAATTTTGACGTTGTAGTGATCGGCGGCGGTCATTCCGGCTGCGAGGCCGCAGCTGCGGCAGCGCGTCGAGGCTGCCGCGTTGCCCTCGTCACGCTCCGTCTGGACATGGTCGGTGCCATGTCTTGCAACCCGGCTTTTGGCGGGCTGGGGAAGGGGCATCTCGTCCGCGAGATCGACGCGCTCGATGGCCTGATGGCGCGGGCTGCGGATCATGCGGCGATCCACCACCGCATGCTGAACGCCAGCAAGGGCGCCGCTGTCCGGGGGCCACGGATCCAGGCCGACCGGCAGCTCTACAAGGCAGCCGTGAACAGGTTGCTGGCATCACAGCATGGCTTGCAGCTGATCGAGGCAGAGGTGGAAAGCCTGCGCCTTGATTGCGGCCAGGTGACTGGCGTGAGGCTTGCCGACGGATCGGTAATTTCGACCGGATCTGTCGTGCTGGCCTCTGGCACCTTCCTCAACGGCAAGTTATTCACCGGTCGTGACAAGCGAGCCGGTGGCCGGGTCGAGGAGAAAGCCTCTAATCGGCTCGGCGATCAGCTCCGTGCGCTCGGCCTTCCAATCGGACGGCTGAAGACCGGAACGCCGCCGCGGCTCGATGGCCGAACCATCGATTGGTCGGGCTTGGAGCTACAGCCTAGCGACCAGCAGTCATGGACCATGTCGGCGCTTACGGAGCGTCGCGTTCAGCCGCAGCTCTCCTGTGCGATCACGCGCACCAGCGAGGCGACCCATGACATCATCCGGGGGGCGCTTGATCGTTCTCCATTGCGGAGCGGCGACATAGAGGGACGGGGACCCCGCTATTGTCCTTCGATCGAGGACAAGGTTGATCGCTTTGCGGATCGCAATAGCCATCAGATCTTCCTGGAACCGGAAGGGCTGACAACGGAAGCCGTTTACCCGAACGGCATTTCCACCTCCCTTCCGCTTGCCGATCAGCAGGCCTTCGTTGCGACCATCCCGGGTCTCGAACATGCGAGGATCATCGTCCCGGGCTACGCGGTCGAGTACGACTTCGTCGATCCGCGAGCTCTGGATGCAAGGCTGAGCCTCAAGGATGTCGGCGGGCTGTTCCTCGCCGGACAGATCAATGGCACGACCGGCTATGAAGAAGCAGGAGCTCAGGGGCTCATCGCCGGCCTCAATGCTGCCGCGTACGCGACGGACCTGGAGCCTGCGATCTTCGATCGCGCGGACGGCTACCTCGGTGTCATGGTCGACGATCTGACGCTGTCCGGAGTGTCAGAGCCGTACCGCATGCTGACAGCCCGCGCAGAATATCGCCTCGCGTTGCGGTCGGACAATGCGGCGCAGCGGCTTACCCCCATCGGCGAGCGGCTGGGCTGCATCGGCGATCATCGGTGTCGCGTCTTTGAGCAACAGCAGGGTCAGCGGCTGAGTGCATTATCTCGCACGCAGCGACGCGTCAGTGCCGCGGAGCTTCGCGCGTTCGGTGTGGCGATCGAGGGCGAGGGGGCTCAAACGCTTGCCGAGTGGATCCGGAACCCCCAGGTGTCTGACAGGCATCTTCATATGCTGGACACAATGCTCGCGGCGACCGACCCGGCGGTGCTCGCCAGCGTGATCGAAGATATTCGCTACGCGCCCTATGTGCAGCGACAGCAGCAGGAAGTCGCTGCGATGCGCGCGGCCGATCTCCTCCAGATCCCGTCTGACCTGCACTACGACGCAGTGCCAGGCCTTTCGACGGAAATGGTCGAACGCCTATCCGCCACGCGGCCGACCTCCCTCGGTGCGGCCAGCCGCGTTCCCGGCGTCACGCCGACGGCGGTTGCTGTCCTCCTTTCCGTCCTTCGCCGGAAGGCCGCATGACTGAAGAGGAAGCGGTCGGCTGGTGTGAGGCTCGGTTCAGTGGTGGAGAGATGGACCGCCTGAGCCGGTATGTCGCACTGCTGACGGAAGAAGCAGCCCGGCAGAACCTTGTTTCGGCGGCGACACTCTCCAGCGCTTGGTCAAGGCATATCGTCGACAGCGCGCAGCTTGCATGCCTTCTACGGCCCGGTTCTGTTGTCGACATCGGAAGCGGCGCGGGCTTGCCGGGGATTGTCCTTGCATGCCTCGATCATCCAATGACCCTGGTGGAGCCCCGGCCGCGCCGCGTCGATTTCCTAAGGCGCTGCGTTCAGCACCTGGAGCTGAATTGTTCGATTTTTCCCGTGAAGGCTGCGCAGGCTAAAGGAGTGTTCGCTAATATTGTTGGACGAGCAGTTTCTCCGCCAAGCACGTTCATCAACGACACGCAGCATCTTGCGACCAAAACAACACGCTGGGTCCTTCCTGCAGGCCGCTCCGCATACACGTGGGAAAGCCTCCCGCTCCCGTTCCACGTGGAACAGAGCGTGACGGATGCCGACGCAGGCATTATCGTGGCGGAGCAGCCCGGGGAGGGACCATGATCACGATCGGTATTGCCAATCAGAAGGGTGGTGTCGGGAAGACGACCTCAGCCATCAACCTCGCGACCGCTTTGGCTGCGGCGGGGGAGAATGTGCTTTTGATCGACCTCGACCCTCAGGGTAACGCCTCAACCGGGCTTGGCATCGGCCGCGATCAACGCAGGTCCTCGAGCTACGACCTTCTTCTCGCGGGTGCCGGCCTGGCAGACAGCGTTGTCTCGAGCCGGGTGCCAGGTCTCGACGTCGTGCCCGCCGATGTCGACCTGTCGGGCGCTGAGATTGAGCTCGTGCCGCTCGCTGATCGAGCCATGCGCCTCCGCCGCGCGCTGGAGCAGGGGAGGGATCGCTGGACGATCTGCCTCATCGATTGTCCCCCATCTTTGGGCTTGCTGACCGTCAACGCCATGGTCGCAGCGGACGCCTTGCTGGTGCCGCTGCAGTGCGAGTTCTTCGCCTTGGAGGGCCTTAGCCAGCTTCTTCAAACGGTTGAGCGCATTCGGAAGGCGTTCAACCCCGACCTTGCGATCCTCGGCGTGGTTCTGACCATGTATGATCGTCGGAACCGCTTGACCGATCAGGTTGCGGATGATGTGCGGGCCTGCCTCGGATCCGCTGTCTTCAAGACGGTCATCCCGCGCAATGTGCGCTTGTCCGAAGCGCCCAGCCACGGATTGCCCGCATTGATCTATGATCAGCGATGCGTCGGGTCGGAGGCCTACATCGCCTTGGCGCGGGAGCTGATCGCGCGGCTTCCCGATCCTGTGAATGTCGCGGCATGAGCGAAGCGGCGCGTCGGCGTCCGAGCGGTCTCGGTCGGGGGCTCTCGGCCCTGCTTGGCGATGCGAGCATCGAGCAGCCCATCGACCGCGACGGCGATGGACGCGGCGTTCGGATGATCGATGTGGCGTCACTCGCGCCGCATCCCGAGCAGCCAAGACGTCACTTCGACGAAGATGCCCTCGACGAGCTCGCCAAGTCGATCCAGGCGCGTGGCGTGATCCAGCCGATCGTCGTGCGCGCCTTCGGTGGCGGCTATCAGATCGTGGCCGGTGAGCGCCGCTGGCGAGCCGCTCAGCGGGCGCAGCTGCACGAAGTGCCGGTCATCGTGCATGATTTTGACGAGGCCGAGACGCTCGAGATCGCACTGGTCGAGAACATTCAGCGTGCCGACCTGACGGCGATCGAGGAGGCCGAGGCCTACAAGAAGCTCATTCAGCGCTTCGGGCACAGCCAGGAAGCGCTTGCTCGGATCGTGCACAAATCGCGCAGTCACATCGCGAACCTTCTCCGCCTGTTGGATCTTCCGGAAAGCGTGCGCGGTGACCTCGCCGAAGGTCGACTGACGATGGGCCATGCTCGTGCGCTGATCACTGCCGAGGATCCGGAAAGCCTCGCGCGGCAGGTCGTCGATCGCGGCCTCTCGGTTCGCGACACAGAGGCGCTCGCGCGACGTCAGAAATCGGTTTCGCGTCCCGCCACGCACCGTGCCGTCCCGGACGCGGATATCGCCGCGCTCGAACGGCAATTGGGGGACCTGCTGGGGCTTGCCGTCCAGGTTCGCCACGGCCGAGACGGCGGCAGCGTGTCGATCAGCTACCAGTCTCTCGATCAGCTCGACATGATCTGTCAGCGCCTGACCGGAGAATCGATCTAGCGGCGCCGCGCCGCCCGTCGTCCGGTGTTGAGCAGGGTGGCGTCGAGTGCTTCATCACCACTGCCACCGCCGCGCAGGTCGAGCTCGGCATCGATCAGCGCAGCGACGACCTCCTCCAGCCCGGCGGCGGTCCACAACCGTGCTTGCGCGCTGACCGGTCCCTTGTCTTTCCAGAACATCGTCCGGGTGGCAGCCCCCAGGACAAGGTCCGGGCTCTCTCCGCCCTCGATGCGCGCCCGCATCTCCATCAGCATCACCGCGCGGCGTTGCGCGGCCCGCAACAGCGGCGTCCGCTCGGCCTGCTGCAACGAAGACAGGCCGGACGCCAGCGCCGACGGATCACCGCTGAAGGCATCGTTCACCAGCTGGCTCGGCGCATCCTCGACGACGCCGCTGCCAAGCTGTTCGACCGCCGTGTTGTCGACCTCGCGGGGGCGATCTGGGGCTGCATCTGCGTAGAGCATCAGCTTCTCGAGCTCGGACGCGATGCGCGCACGATCGCCGGCGCAATCCTCCGCGATCCGGATCGCAAGCTCCGACGTGAGCCGGACGCCGACGTCGCGCCCCATATCCACCACCACACGCCCCGCGTCGGCACCTTCGAGAGCATAGCTGCCGAACGCCAGTGCGTTGGGCGCGGCAAGCACCGCCTTAAGCAGCGCTGACGAGGATTTCAGCTGCGGTGCGATCACGACGACGGGGTGCCCGGCCTGCTCCGCCGCCAGCAATGCCTGGACCGCGACGATCGCCTCGTCGCCATTCACTCTCAGACGGATGAAGCGTCGCTCCCCGAAGAGCGAGCTTGAAGCTGCCTCGTCGACCAAGCGCGCCGGGTCCTTCGCGACGGATGGCCCGTCCAGATCGACCCGCTCCGCATCGGCGCCCATCGCCTTTGCAAACCGGTCCGATAACGACCGCGATCCGCCTTCGTCCGGTCCGTGCAGCAGGTAGAGCCGAACCTCGGGAGAGGGCGCGTCGAGTGCTCTGCCGATGCTCCGGGTGTCGGCTTTCATGAACCGGCTGCGGCTGGATCCTGGGTCGCGCCGTCTGCGGTGGCGATCCGGCTGACGATCTGGTTGGCGACGACGTCCGCCAGGCGTTCCAGCGCGCTGTTTTCCGCAGCGATCGTCGCATATTCCGAACTGACGACGTCGATGCCGGCGTCCGATCCTGCCGTCGCGTCGAGCAGCACGGTCCCCCGCGCCGCGTCGACCAGCTGATATCGCGCCCGCAGCGTGCGTCGTTCACGGGTGATGGCATCGTCGGCGCGCACGCCGAAGCCGGTGATCTGGTCGTCCAGTTCGACGACCAGCCGGTATTGCGCTGCCCCCGCAGCACCGTCCGCACCACGCGTCGGGGCGAGCCGATCGTTGATAGCGTTCCGCACCAACCAGCCGGCCTGACCCGGGATTGGCGCGACCTCGATGTTGGCGAGCGATCGTGCGGCCACCCCGCTCGTACCGCCGGAATAGAGCGGCCGCAGCCCGCAGGCACCCAAGCCGAGGATCAGCGCCAAGGCCGTAAGCAGCCTCATGCGACGATGTTCACCAGTCGATCCGGAACGACAATCACCTTGCGCGGCGCAGCGCCATCCAGCATCCGCCGAACCTTCTCCGAGCCGAGTGCCATCGTCTCGAGCGAGTCCTTGGCCAGTCCCTTGGGCACCTCGATCGTATCACGAAGCTTTCCGTTGACCTGCAGCGCGACCGTCACCGTGTCGTCGACCAGCAGGGCCGGGTCGACAGCCGGCCAGGAGGCGTCACTGACCAGCCCATCCTCGCCGAGCGATGCCCATGCTTCCTCTGCCAGGTGCGGCACCATCGGCGCGACCAGCCGGATGAGGACGGAGATCGCCTCCGTCTTCGAGCGCGACGGGCCTGCCTTTTCAAGAACGCCGACCAGCTCGTAGAGCTTGGCCACTGCCTTGTTGAACGACAGGCTGTCGATATCCTCGCCCACGCCGACGACGGTACGGGCCACCTTGCGGTCGACCGCCGCATCCTGGCCGTCCGCCCGTTCCAGACCATCAACCAGTCGCCAGATGCGCTGGACGAACCGCCATGCGCCCTCGATGCCCGCTTCCGACCAGGGCAGATCGCGCTCCGGCGGGCTGTCGGACAGCATGAACCAGCGGACGGCATCCGCCCCATAGCCGTCGAGGATCGGCGCGGGATCGACCGTGTTCCGCTTCGACTTCGACATCTTCTCGACGCGTCCGACGGTCACCGCCTCACCGGTGGCCGTGACGATGCCGTTGTCGATCTCCTCGGGCGCAAGCCAGCGGCCATCGGGCGCCTTGTAGGTTTCGTGCGTCACCATGCCTTGGGTGAAGAGGCCCGCGAACGGCTCCGCCACATCGATCAGCCCGATATGCTTCAGCGCCCGGGTCCAGAACCGGGCGTAGAGCAGGTGCAAAATGGCATGCTCGACCCCGCCGATATACTGACCGACCGGCAACCAGCGCGCGACAACGGCCGGATCGAAGGGTCGGTCGTCGGGCTGGCTCGCGAAACGCAGGAAATACCAGGAGGAATCGACAAATGTGTCCAGCGTGTCCGTTTCGCGGCGCGCCGGGGTTCCACAGGTCGGGCAGTCGACATGCTTCCAGCTCGGATGGCGGTCGAGCGGATTGCCCGGCACGTCGAAGCTGACGTCTTCCGGAAGGACGACGGGCAGCTGGTCGCGCGGAACGGGAACCGGGCCGCATGCATCGCAGTGGATGATCGGGATCGGCGTGCCCCAGTAACGCTGGCGAGACACGCCCCAGTCGCGCAGGCGCCACACCGTCGTGCCCTCGCCCCAGCCATCATGTTCGGCGCGGGCGATCACGGCCGCCTTCGCGTCCTCGACCGACATGCCGTTCAGGAAGTGCGAGTTCACGATGACGCCCGGCCCTGTGTAGGCCTCACCGGTCACCGGCGCGTCCTCGTCGCCGGCGGGCGCCACGACCCGGGCGATCGGCAATTCGTATTTCCACGCGAACTCGAAATCCCGCTGGTCGTGTGCCGGCACGCCGAAGATCGCGCCCGTGCCGTAATCCATCAGAACGAAGTTCGCGATCCAGACCGGCAGGTGACGGTCATGGTCGAGCGGATGGACGACCGATAGTCCGGTGGGAAAGCCGCGCTTCTCCTGCGTCTCCACCTCTGCCGCCGCCGTCCCGGTTGCGCGGCACTCCGCAATGAACGCGGCCAGCTCCGGGCTGTCCTGCGCCAGCCGCTCGGCGATGGGGTGGTCGGGCGACAAGGCCGCGAAGCTTGCACCGAAGATCGTGTCCGGGCGGGTGGTGAACACCTCGAACCCGTCGCTGGACCCAACGAAGTCGAAGCGGAAGCGAAGGCCCCGGCTTTTGCCGATCCAGTTCTCCTGCATCAGCTTGACCTTGTCCGGCCAGTGATCCAGCGCGCCCAGCCCCTCAAGCAGCTCCTCGGCGAAGTCGGTAATCTTCAGGAACCACTGGTTGAGCTTGCGCTTCTCGACCACGGCGCCCGATCGCCAGCCGCGCCCGTCGATCACCTGCTCGTTGGCCAGCACGGTCATGTCGACCGGATCCCAGTTCACCGCGCTCTCGCGCCGGTATACCAGCCCGGCGGCGTAGAGGTCGAGGAATAGCCGCTGCTCCTGCCCATAATAGGTGGGCTCGCAGGTGGCGAGTTCGCGGCTCCAGTCGATGGCGAGGCCCAGCGCCTTCAGCTGCGTCCGCATCGCCGCGATGTTGTCGCGCGTCCACCCGCCGGGATGGACGCCCTTCTCCATCGCCGCATTCTCGGCCGGCATGCCGAAGGCGTCCCACCCCATCGGGTGCAGCACCTCGTGCCCCGTCATCCGCTTGTGACGCGCGACCACGTCGCCCATCGTGTAGTTGCGGACGTGCCCCATGTGGATGCGCCCCGACGGGTAGGGGAACATCTCCAGCACATAAGCGCGTGGCTTGGGGCTGTTGTCGTCGGCGCGGAAGCTCTCGCGCTCCGCCCAGACCGCCTGCCAGCGGGCATCTGCGGCGCGCGGATTGAAGCGCGTGGCCATCGAAGCGGGGATCAGCCGGAAACGGCGGCGCGGCGCAGGTCGCGGGCCTTGGTCAGGATGATCTCTTCCAGCTTCTGCACCGTCGCGGCCTGGACCGGCGTGTCGATCCAGTTCGCACCCTGCGCGGTCTGGCGCTGTGCAGCGACGCGCAGCGCATCCGCGCGCAGATCCTGGTCAAGGATCGTCACGGTGACCTTGACCCGCTCCGACGGGGTCTGCGGGTTCACATACCAGTCGGTCACGATCACGCCGCCCGCGCTGTCGGTCTGCAGCAGCGGCATGAACGAAAGCGTGTCGAGCGACGCCCGCCACAGATAGGCGTTCACGCCGATGGCGGTCACCTGCGACGCGGCGAGGTCCGCCCGCGGCCGCTCGCTGCCGCCGCAGCCGCCAAGAAGCATCGCCGCCGCCAACGCGGAGAAGGTTAACGTGGCTGGCTTCATCGATGTCCCTTTGACAGACGCTCTCACTGATGCTCCGCTTATAGGGGATGGTGCGGCACGGGCAAGCGAGCGGCACCATCGCTCAACCTCTGGCGGGCAGCGCACCGCCACCACGACAAGGAGACGAAGATCATGGCGAAGGCACCGTCCAAGGCGACTGCGGACAAGGGGGCTTCCGCCCGGGGCAATGCGCTGCAGCAGCCGGTGCAGCCATCAAAGGACCTCGCCGAGATCGTCGGCAACGATCCGCTGCCGCGGTCGGAAGTCGTCAAGAAGACGTGGGATTACATCAAGAAGCACAATCTGCAGGACGACAAGGACAAGCGCACGATCAACGCCGACGCCAAGCTGGAGAAGATCTTCGGCAAGAAGTCGGCGACGATGTTCGAGATGAACAAGCACATCTCCGCGCATCTGTCGAAGGCCTGACCGGCGGGCGGGGTCGGGCAACGAAAGTCCGGCCCCGCCGCATCCAGGGCGCGCCCGGGGCGTTGGACGGCCAAGCCATGGGAGGTTCCTGATGAAAGCCGTCCGCATTCACCGCTTCGGCGACGCCGACGTTCTCCGGGTCGAGGACGTCGAGATGCCGCAGCCGGTTGATGACGAGGTGCTGGTGCGCGTGACCGCCGCCAGCCTGAACCCCGTCGACACGAAGATCCGGACGTCCGGCGGCCGCTTCAAGAAGGAAGCGGACCTGCCCGTCGCGATGGGCCGCGACCTTTGCGGGCGTATCGAGGCGCTGGGCACCCGCGCCCACAACATGCTCTCCGAAGGCCAGCGGCTGTTTGCCATGATCGGCTTCGATCGCGGCGCCTGGGCGGACTATGCCGTTCTTCGCGCAACGGAGATGGCGGCGGTGCCCGACCGGCTGAGCGATGAAGAGGCGGCCGCCGTTCCGCTCGCCGGGCTTACCGCATGGCAGGGGCTTGTCGATCATGGCGGTGTGGCTGCCGGTCAGCGCGTGCTGATCCACGGCGGATCCGGCGGGGTCGGCCATTTCGCGGTTCAGATCGCAAAGGCGCTCGGCGCGGAGGTGTTCGCGACGGCGTCGGGCGACGGGGTTGAGTTTGTCCGCTCACTGGGCGCCGACCACGTGATCGATCACCGCGCGCAGAGGTTTGAGGACGACGCGGCAAACGTCGATGTGGTGCTTGATCTGATCGGCGGTGACACGCAGCAGCGCAGCTGGGACGTGCTCGCGCCCGGGGGCATCATCGTGTCGACGCTGACGCCGCCGAAGCCGCAGGCCGGGCAGGGAGATGACGGGCGTCGCGGCGTCGACTTCATTGTCGATCCGAAGGGCGTGGACCTCCTGAAGATCGCGGCGATGATCGAGGATGGCGTTGTCATCCCGCATGTGCAGGAAAGCTTCGCGCTCGCCGATGTTGCAGCCGCCGCGCGCCGGATGGAAGGCGGCACCATACGGGGCAAGCTCGTGATCCGGGTCGGCGGGGAGGGAGCCGCCTGATCATCTGGTGCGGTCGAGAAGACTCGAACTTCCACGGCCTTTCGGCCACAACGACCTCAACGTTGCGCGTCTACCAGTTCCGCCACGACCGCACGTGATGATGCACCGGGACGGGCCCGGCGACGGGTAGGCGGCTGCCCCTAGCAAAGCACCGCGACCGCCGCAACTGCTTCGCGTGTCGCCGATCCGTCATCTCAGATTGTCATGTGACCGGGACGGAACACCCGCCGCCCGGAGACGCTTGGCATGAAGGACATGGACGATTGCGGGCGAGACACCATCATGAAGGACGGACAGAAGACGGCGATCGGCGTGGCGGCAGCCGCCGTCGGCATCAGCGCGGCCGCGGCGATCGCGGTTGCGCGGGCGGGCCGCGACAAGGCGCTGCGTCAGGTGGCGACCTTTGATCATCAGGTGACAGGCGTCACCGTGTCGGAGGACGGCCGCATCTTCGTGAATTTCCCGCGCTGGACCGAAGACGCGCCGGTGTCGGTGGCCGAGGTGCTGAAGGACGGGACTCTCAAGCCCTATCCGGACGAGGCCTGGAACAGCTGGCGCAACGAGAAGCAGGCCGAAATGTCGGTGGAACGCCACTTCGTGTGCGTTCAGTCGGTGGTGGCGGACGGCCGAGGGAGCCTGTGGGTGCTCGATCCGGCGGCGCCCGGCAACGAGAAGATCCTCGAAGGCGGGCCCAAGCTCGTCCAGGTCGATCTCGCCACCAACAGCGTGAAGCGCGTCATTCCCGTTGCCGGCGATGTCGCGCTCCAGGGCACCTACCTGAACGACGTGCGCTTCTCGCCCGATGGCAACACCGCCTACATCACCGACAGCGGCACGCGCGGCGCGATCATCGTCATCGATCTTGTTTCCGGGGAAGGCTTTCGTGCGCTCGACGGGCACAAGTCGACGCAGGTCGAGCCGGGCGTGGTCGTCACCGTCGACGGGCACCCGCTGCGCCGGCCCGACAAGCGCCAGCCGGCCTTCGCCGCCGATGGTATCGCGCTCTCGCGCGATGGGGAGACGCTCTATTGGCAGGCGCTGACCGGCAAGACGCTCTACAAGGTGCCGACGGAGAAGCTGACCAGGAAAACCGATCCCGCCGAGATCGAGAAGGCCGTGGAGGAAGTGGGCACCACCCATGTCGCCGACGGCCTGTGGATCAGTCGCACGGGCGTGCTCCACATTACCTCGCCGACCGACAATGCGGTCACCCGCTGGTCCGGCAAGGGAACGGAGCCGGTGGTGCAGGACAAGCGCCTGCGCTGGCCGGACACGATGTCGGAAGGGCCAGACGGCACGCTCTACGTGACCGCCAGCCACATCCAGGACACCAGCTGGTTCAAGCCCCTGGCACCGCCGGCGATTAAGACGGCACTGTTTGCCTTCACGCCGGAGGACGGCGGCGTTCAGCTCGCCTGATCGCCGGAGAAGGTCAGGCTCAGCTCCTCGGCGCCCGCCGGGACGTCCACCTTGGACGACCGGAACTCGACATTGGCGCCGGGGGCGAGCGTGCGAACCGGCGGCGCGATCGTCCAGCCATAGATCACGCGCCCCTGGGAGTCGCGAAGCTCGGCGACGATGTCAGGGATGCGCTGCTCGACGTCGGTCGGGTTGGTGACCCGACCGGTCAGGGCGAACAGTTCGTTCCCGCTCTGCAGCTCACGCCGCAGCGGCTCCTGCGGCAAGTCGATCAGCAGGGCCTCGCTCGCATCGCCGACGGGCAGGCCGAGCCGGGCGAGGGTGCCCGGCGAGCCGAACCAGGCAAGCCCGACGATCGCGGCCACCATCAGCAGGGCAGCCGCGGCTGCCGCGATCGTCCAGCGTCGTGCCGGATTGCGTCGCGGCCGGCGGGCCGGGGGCGGCGCGAAGGTTTGCGCGGATGCACTGTCGCCTTGCGCGCTGGACCCGGTGTCATCCACGACCGGGTCGGGTTCGGACGTCGGCACAGGATCCGGCGCGACGGCCGCTTGGGCCAGGGTCGCTGGATCGACCTCGGCGGGTTCCTGGAACCAGCTGTGCCGGCATGCCGCGCAGCGAACCGTGCGTCCGGATACGCCGACGGCGCTGTCCGGCACGACATAACGGGTGGCGCAGGCCGGGCACTTCAGGATCATCGACGGAGCCCCCTCCTTAGGCCAAGTCGGAGTCTAAGCACCCTTCGTTCCCTCCACGCAAGAGGGCGCCCCTCGGCGGCTTTACGGGCGGGTGCGGGTTTGCGAAAGCAACCGGATCAGGCGCAGGTGGCGGCAGGCTGTTGGCAGACATCGTCCAGTTCGAGAATGTCGGCCTTCGTTACGGCGCGGGCGGAGAAACATTGTCCGATCTCAGCCTCTCGCTCGAGGCCGGCGGCTTTTATTTCCTCACCGGCCCCTCGGGCGCCGGCAAGACCTCGATGCTGAAGCTGCTGTACGTCGCCCAGCGCCCCAGCCGGGGCGTGATCCGCCTGTTCGGCGAGGATGTGGTGACGATGCCGCGCGCGGAACTGCCGGCCCTCCGGCGGCGGATCGGCGTCGTGTTCCAGGATTTCCGACTGGTTCCGCACCTCAGCGCTTTCGACAATGTCGCGCTTCCGCTCCGCCTGGCCGGAATGGACGACGACGCCGTTGCCGCGTCCGTCCACGAGATGCTCGATTGGGTCGGGCTCACCGATCGCGCGGCGGCGCGCCCGGCGACGCTCTCCGGTGGAGAGCAGCAGCGCGTCGCCATCGCGCGGGCGGTAATCGCCCGGCCCGAACTGCTGATCGCGGACGAGCCGACCGGCAATGTCGACCCGGAAATGGCAAACCGGCTGCTGCACCTGTTCGACGGGCTGAATGCGCTCGGCACGACCGTACTGATCGCCACCCACGACCTCCACCTCATGGGTCATGTTCCGCGTGCGCGCACGCTCAGGCTGGCGCGCGGCCGTGTCTCGGATCCGGTAGGCGCGCTCCGCCATCCGCCGCGGGTGCGGGCATGATCCCTCGGCCGCTGGACCGGATCGTCGCCCGGCTGCTCGGCCGCGCGGGCCCGCTGCCGCAGCCGCGTATCGCCGGGCCGATGGCTGCGCTGATCGCAATCATGGTCTTCCTGAGCGTTCTGGCGGGGGCCGCCGGGCTCGGTCTTGCCGGGACCTCCTCCGCTCTCGACCGGCAGATGGCAGGCAGGGTGACGATCCAGATCGTCGCGGCCGATCCGGCCGTCCGCGCGGCGGAAGCTGCGGCGGCGGAGGCCGTCGTCCGGCGTCTCCCGCAGGCGCTCTCTGTCGCCCGCGTGCCGGACAGCGAGGTCGCGTCGCTCGTCCAGCCTTGGCTTGGCACGCTTGGCAACGATCTGCCGCTCCCCGCCCTCATCGATGTTGAGCTGGCTGATGGCGGCGTTCCCACCCTTCGTCGGGCGCTGCGCCCGGTCGCACCCTCCGCTCTCATCGACGAACATGCCCGCTGGCTTGGACCGGTGAACAGGCTCGTCTCCGCCCTGTCCGGGCTGGCCGGCGCGTTGGTGCTGCTGATCGGGATCGCCACCGCCGCCACCGTGGTGCTCGCCGCGCGTGGAGCGCTCGACACGCACCGCGGCACGGTGGAGGTACTCCATCTCCTCGGTGCCACCGACCGGCAGATCGCGCGGCTGTTCGAACGCCGCTTTGCGCTTGATGCGCTGCTGGGCGGGGTGGCGGGCTTTCTGGCAGGCGTGGCGGTGCTGCTGATGCTCGGGCGGCTGGTGGTCGCGGTCCGATCCGACCTGCTCGGCACGACGGTGTCTTCAGGATCCGGTTTTGCCCTTCTCCTGACGGTGCCGCTGGCTGCCGCCCTCGTCGCCACGGTGTCCGCGCGCATGACCATCCTGCGCGTGTTGCGGCGGATGCTCTGACATGCTGCGAGTGGGCGCCATCCTCGTCACCCTTTACCTGCTGGGCTTTGCCGCCTTCGCGACCAGCCTGCCGCGGCCGTTGTCGCCCGACCGGACCGACGGCATCGTCGTGCTGACCGGCGGCGCCGGGCGGATCGAACGCGGGCTCGACCTTTTGGAGGACGGTGCAGCCGACCGCATGCTCATCTCGGGCGTAGGCATCGCGGTGCGGCCGCAAGAGCTGGCGGTGCGCACCGGCCGTCCGCAGCGGCTGTTCGACTGCTGCGTGGATCTGGGGCACGAGGCGGTGGACACCCGCTCGAACGGGGACGAGGTCGCCGCATGGGTGGGCCGGCAACGCTACCGCACCGTCCGACTGGTGACGAGCGACTGGCACATGCGGCGCGCCGCGTTCGAGATCACGCGCGCGCTGCCCGGCGGCGTTGCGTTGAGCGAGGATGCCGTGCGAACCGAACCGAGCCTTCGGGTGCTCAACAACGAATACAACAAATATCTTTTGCGGCGCGGGGCGGCGGTGGTCGGATGGTGAACGGGTTGCGCGCGCTGGGCTACACGCTCGTCTTCTACACCGGGTCGGTGGTGGCAGTGCTGTGGGCGGTTGTTCTGGCGCGGATCGCGCCGGCCCGCATCCCCTCCCATGTCGAAGGCTGGGGCCGCTTCCACCGCCGGGTCGCTGCCCGGCTGCTCGGCATCCGGGCGCAGGTCGACGGCGTCATGCCGTCAGGCCCGGTGATCGTCGCCATGAAGCACCAGGCCATGTTCGAAACGCTGGAGGTGCTGGTGCTGCTGGACCGCCCGGCCGTGGTCATGAAGCGAGAGCTTGCCGACATCCCCTTCTTCGGCGCGGCCGTGCGCGCGCATGGCAGCATCCCCATCTCGCGGGAGGCCGGGCCCGCGGCCATGCGGACCATGACGGCGGCGGCGCGCCGGGCGTTGGCCGACGGCCGGCCGATCCTGATCTTCCCGGAGGGTACGCGCGTCCCGCTGGGCGAGCGGCCGCCGCTGAAGCCCGGCTTTGCCGGGCTCTACCGCATGCTGCAGGTGCCGGTGGTGCCGGTCGCGCTCGACAGCGGCCGGCTGTGGCCGCGCAGCGGCTTTGCCAAGCGGCCGGGCATCGTCACCTTCCGCGTCGGCGCGCCGATCCCGCCGGGCCTGTCGCGCGCGGAGGTGGAGGCGCGCACCCATGCCGCGATCAACGCACTGGAGGACGCGCCCGCCCGCGCCTAGTCGTGCCGGCGACCGAAATCGGGTCGCGCATCGTCCTGGCCCTGCTCCACGATGCCGCGGCGAATGGCGCGGGTGCGGGTGAACAGCGCCTGCAGCGTGTCGCCGTCACCGCGCTCGATCGCCGCGCGCAGCCCGGCGAGGTCGGCTGAGAACCGGTCCAGCACGTCCAGCACCGCATCGCGGTTGGCGAGGAACACGTCGCGCCACATGATGGGGTCGGACGCCGCGATCCGCGTGAAGTCGCGAAAGCCGCCCGCCGAATATTTGATCACCTCGCCGGAGGTGACCCGCTCCATGTCGGACGCCGTGCCCACGATGGTGTAGGCGATCAGGTGCGGCAGGTGGCTGGTCACGGCGAGCACGAGGTCGTGCCGCTCCGCATCCATGGTCGCGATCTCCGCGCCCAACCCTTCCCAGAAGGCCGCCACCCGCGCCACCGCGACGGGCGGCGTCATGGCGGCGGGGGTCAGGATGCACCATCGCTGGTGGAACAGGGTGGCGATGCCGGCGGCTGGCCCGCTCTGCTCCGTGCCGGCAACGGGATGCGCCGGCACCACCGCATGACGGGGAAGCGCATCGGCCAGCGCGCGCGCGACACCGGACTTGGACGATCCGACATCGGTCACGATCGCTTCGGCCGGCAGGTCCTCTGCCAGCGCCGCCGCCGCCGCCCCGACCGCGCCCACGGGCACGCACAGGATGACGAGGTCGGCATCGATCACCGCCGTTCCGGGCTGGTCGGTAACGTCGTCGCACAGGTCGAGCGCTCGGGCCGCCTCCCGAACGTCGGGATCGGCGTCATAGCCCGACAGGCGCACCGTCGGCATGTGGCGCCGGACCGCGCGCGCGATCGACGATCCGATCAGCCCCAGGCCGATGATCGTGACGCGCTGAAAGGGCAGCATCAGCCCGCGTCGTCGATCAGCGTGCGCAGTGCCGCCATCAATCCCCGCAGCTCGTCTTCGGTGCCGATGGTGATGCGCAGCCCGTTGCCCAGCCCCTGCCCGGGCAGCCACCGCACGATGAAGCCGGCATCCATCAACCCGTGGTAGGCCGCCTCGGCGCTCAGGCGACCCTCGAACAGCACAAGCAGGAAATTGCCGCGCGACGGAACGGCGCGCAGCCCGGCATTGCCCAGCGCCTCGATCTCGGCGGTCAGCCACGCGAGCCAACGATCATTATGCGCGCGGCTCGCTTCCACGAACGCGGTGTCGGCGACCGCGGCGATCGCCGCCGACTGCCCTGCCGTCGTCACGTTGAAGGGCCCGCGGATGCGGTGCATCGCGTCGATCGCCGCTGCCGGGCCATAACCCCAGCCGATCCGCTCCCCCGCCAGGCCGTAGATCTTGGAAAATGTCCGCGTGACGATCACGTTGTCGGCGGTCTTCGCAAGCTCCAGCGCGCCGTCATCCTCCTCCGGCGCCAGATACTCGGCATAGGCCTGATCGATGACCAGCATGATATCCGGCCGCAGCCCGGCATGCAGCCGCGCGATCTCGTCCCGCGCGACATAGGTGCCGGTCGGGTTGTTGGGATTGGCAACGAAGACAAGCGTGGTCCGGTCGGTCACCGCGGCCAGGATGGCGTCGACGTCCGTGCCGTAATCCTTGTCCGGCACCACCACGGGCGTGGCGCCGACGCGCCGCGTCGCGATCTCGTACATGGCGAAGCCGTAGCGGACGTGGATCACCTCGTCGCCCGGACCGGCATAGGCGCCGACCGCCATGTTCAGCACCTCGTCCGATCCGGCGCCGTGGATGACGCGGGCGGGATCGAGGCCGAGCGGCGCGGCGATCGCCTCGCGCAGCGCGGTTGCGGCCGCATCCGGGTAACGGTCGAGCCCGGCCGCACGCGCGGCAAAGGCGTCGCGCGCGGCCGCGCTCTGGCCCAGCGGGTTCTCGTTGGATGACAGCTTGGCAACGGGACCGCCGCTCGCCGTGGCGGCCTTGCCGGGGACATAGGCGTTGATGCCCATGACCCAGTCCTTGGGACGGGGGATGGTGGTCATGGCGCGGCTCTATCGCGCGGGCGCGCCGATTGACAAGCACGCGGCGGCACGCAAGGCCCCGGCAGGATGCCAGAGGACAGCCGCTTCGGGCCCGCCCGCCATGTCACGCTTCCCGGGCCCTTCGTCGTCGACAGCGGAGCGGTGCTCGGCACCGTGGATGTCGGCTATTCGACGCATGGCGATCCGCGTCACCCGACCATCCTGATCTGCCATGCGCTGACGGGCGATCAGCATGTCGCCTCGCCCCATCCTCGCACGGGCAAGCCGGGCTGGTGGTCGCGGATGGTCGGCCCGGGTCTACCGATCGACACCAGCCGCCATTTCGTCGTGTGCGCCAATGTGCTGGGCAGCTGCATGGGCACGTCGGGGCCGGCGAGCGTCGACCCGGCAAGCGGCTGCCGATACGCCATGCGCTTCCCCGTGGTCACCATCCGCGACATGGTGCGGGTGCAGGCGCTGCTGCTCGATCACCTGGGCGTCGGCCGGCTCCACGCCGTCGTCGGCGGATCGATGGGCGGCATGCAGGTCCTTGCCTGGGCTGCGGCCTTTCCGGACCGGGTCGAGCGGGCGGTGGTGATCGCGTCGGCGGCCCGCCATGCCGCTCAACCCATTGCCTTCCACGAGGTCGGCCGACAGGCGATCATGGCCGATCCCAACTGGCGCGGGGGCGACTATTATGACGGTCCGCCCCCCGCCGCCGGCCTCGCCGTGGCGCGGATGGCCGCCCACATCACCTATGTGTCGGAAGCCGGGCTGACCGAGAAGTTCGGCCGGCGCCTGCAGAACCGGCCGGATGGCGCGACCGGCGCCAAGAGCTTCGGCTTCGATGCCGATTTCCAAGTGGAAAGCTACCTCCGGCACCAGGGCATCAGCTTCGTCGATCGCTTCGACGCCAATGCCTATCTCTACATCACCCGGGCGATGGATTATTTCGATCTCGGGGAGGAGCATGGCGGCCGGATCGCCGATGCCTTCCGCGGCTCACGGACCCGCTTCTGCTTGGTCAGCTTCGACACGGACTGGCTCTACCCGACCGCTGAGTCGCGCGCTGTGGTGAAGGCGCTCCATGCGGCGGGTGCGGCGGCAAGCTTCGTGGAGCTGTCGAGCCCGTTCGGCCATGATGCCTTTCTGCTCGACGTGCCGGAGCTCGACCGCGTGGTCGCCGGGTTCTTGGCGTCATGACGCCTGCCGGTCCTCAGGATCTTCGGGCCGACCTGGAGATCATCAGCAACCATGTGCCCGTGGCGGCACGGGTGCTCGATGTCGGTTGCGGCACCGGCGACCTCATGGCGTCGCTCGTCGCGCACCGGCAGGTCGATGCCCGCGGGCTTGAGATCGACGGCGCGAACGTCGCCGCCGCCGTGGCCCGTGGCCTGTCGGTGGTGCAGGGGGACGCGGACGTCGATCTCGCCGATTACCCGGACGACGCGTTCGAAGTGGCGATCCTCAGCCAGACGCTTCAGACGACCCGGCACCCGCACCTCGTCCTTGCCGAGCTGCTGCGCCTCGCGCCCCGCGCGTTCGTGTCCTTTCCCAACTTCGCGCACTGGCGCGTCCGCCTGTCGCTGTTGTGGGGCGGGCGCATGCCGGTGACGCGGCTGCTGCCGCTGCAATGGTACGAAACGCCCAACATCCACCATGTCACGGTGGACGATTTCCGCGCCTATCTCGCCGACCGTCGGATCACCGTCGAACGAGCATGGTTCCTCAACCGGGATCGTCCGACCAGTGCGGCCGCCGCCAACTTCCGCGCCGAACATGCGGTGTTCCTGATCCGGCGCTGATCCCGGCGGCGGTCCTCAGGGTTTCAGCCCGTCGCGCAGCATCGCGTTGACGGTGCCGGCGATTTCCTCAGGCGCACCGTCCTCGTTCCACACGCCATAGCGAAGGCCCAGGAACACGTTCATGCCGACGATCGCCCAGCCGTGCACCTCGCCGATATCCTCGCGGACCTCGCCGCGTGCGGCTCCGCGCCTCAATCGCGTCACGATCCGGTCGACCGTGCTTTGATAATGGGTGCGGAAGCTCGCCTGGTCGACGAACTCGGCCTCGTCGATGATGCGGTAGATCTCCTTGTGGGCGCGGGCGAAACCGATGAACGCCTCAAGGCCGGCGCCCTCGGCGGCGATGGCGTCCGCCGTGCCGCTCAGCCGGGGCGCCACATGGTCCCGGACCTGCATCGACATGTCGCGCACCAGCGCCGTGAACACCGCCTCCTTGGAATCGAAGTAGGTGTAGAAGGTGCCAAGCGCGACCCCGGCGCGCTGCGTGATGCGGCTGATGCCGGCCTCGTGAAACCCCCGCTCCCCGAACTCGGCGGCGGCAGCGTCAAGGATCAGGCGCAGCGTACGGCGGCCGCGCTCGGTCCGCGGCACCCGTGCTCCTGCGGTGGCGCTCACCGCCTCGTCCATCGCCACATCGTCCTCCCGCAACACCGAAGTTGAATCCCGGTTCAGGTTTCAGTATGCAGACCATCGAACGACGCGGCAAGACCGGCAACAGGTCGCCGCCCGAGGGAGGATGGGATCGATGAGGCTGACTGCATCCGTTCGATTGGCGCTTGGCGTCTCGCTTGCCGCGCTTGCGCTTCCCGCCGTCGCGCAGACGGGCGATCAGGCGGAGGCCTCCGCCGCTGCCGCCGGGGAGGCCGTGGCCGAGGAAGCGCCGGTCACCGACGACATCATCGTCACCGCGCGGCGCCGGGCGGAAAACCTGCTGGACGTGCCGATCGCGATCAGCGCGTTCACTGGGGACCAGCTGGAGGCGGCCGGATCGATCGACATCACCGACCTTGCCAACATCACGCCGAACGCCACGCTGGAGAACTCCCGCGGCACCAACTCGACCCTCACCGCCTTCATCCGCGGCGTCGGTCAGCAGGATCCGGTGCCGGGGTTCGAGGCCGGCGTCGGCATCTACCTTGACGACGTCTACCTCAACCGGCCGCAGGCCGCCGTGCTCGACATCTATGACGTGGAGCGGATCGAGGTGCTGCGCGGACCGCAGGGCACGCTTTACGGCCGCAACACCATCGGCGGTGCAATCAAGTACGTCACCCGCCGCCTGCCGTCCGATTTCGAGGTCCGCGTGCGCGCCACCTATGGCAGCTACGATCAGGCCGACGGCGTCATCTCCGTGTCGGCACCCATCGGTGACATGTTCCGCATCGGCGGCTCGGTCGCGCGGCTGTCGCGCGGCGGCTTCGGCGACAACATCAATCTCGGGATCGAGAACTACAACAAGGACATATGGGCCGGTCGCGGCACCCTTGAGTTCGAAACGCCGGACAGCCGCCTCTTCATCCGCCTGTCGGGCGACTACACCGACGATCAGTCGAATGCGCGCAACGGCCACCGTCTCATTCCGTCGCTGCTGACGGGCGCGCCCGTGCTGGAAGACGAATATGACACCCGCGCCGGCCTCAACAGCCCGCGCAACGATGTGGAGGCGGGCGGCCTGTCCATGTCGATCACGGCCGAGCTGAGCGACGCCTTGACCTTCCGCTCGATCAGCGCGTGGCGCCAGGATCGCAGCTTCACCCCGATCGACTTCGACGCGCTGCCCACCGTCGACGTTGACGTCCCCGCCGTCTACCGCAACGAGCAGGTCAGCCAGGAATTCCAGCTGCTCTACGCCTCCGACCGGCTGAACGGTCTCGTTGGATTCTATTATCTCGATGCGGAGGCCTCGACCGCGTTCGACGTGATCCTGGCGACCACCGGCCCGCTGATCGGGATCCCGCTTGCGGGCGGCTTCGGGCAGCTCACCACCGGCAACGTCCAGACGGACACCTGGTCCTTCTTCGGCGACTTCACCTACGACCTCACCGATTGGCTCGGCGTGTCGGTCGGCGGCCGCTACACGCGCGACAACCGCACCTCGACCATCTTCAAGGCCAACCGCCTTGGCGGTGCGTCGCCGCAGTTCGGCGGCAACGGCGTCAACCTGGGCGCGCCGATCACCAACTTCCGCGGCGAGGCGGAGTTCGAGAAGTTCACGCCGCGGGCCTCCGTGCAGCTGAAGCCCACGGCCGACCTCCTCGTCTACGCATCCTATTCGCAAGGCTTCAAGGGCGGCGGCTTCGACCCGCGCGGCTCCGCCAACATCGCGCCGAACAACAACGGCACGCCCGGCATCCAGTATGACGAGATCTACGACTTCTTCCTGTTCGAGCCCGAGACGGTCGACAGCTACGAGGTCGGGATCAAGGGATCGCTGTTCGATCGCGCGCTGACCTTCGGCCTCACCGGCTTCTACGCCGACTATACGGACGTGCAGGTGCCGGGATCGGTCGGCGTCGATGCCAATGGCGACGGCATCTTCGAAGGGTTCGCCGGCGTCACCACCAATGCCGCCTCGGCCACCTTCAAGGGCATCGAGGCGGAGGCGAACGCCCGGCTGCTGCGCGGCTTCGCGGGCCCGGGATCGCAGATCACGCTTGGCGGCACGCTCGGCTACATCGACGCGCAATATGACGAGTTCATCGGCAACACCGGCGTCGACGTGTCCGATTTCCGCCGCATCCAGAACACGCCGGACTGGACGCTGTCAGGCACGCTGGGTGCCACCGCGCCGATCGGCAGCGGCTCGGTCGACGCGTCCACCACCGTCTCCTACCGCAGCGAGACCTCGCAGTTCGAAACGCCCAGCCCGTTCCTTGATCAGCCCGGCTACGCGCTATGGGACGCAAATCTCGTCTACCGTTTCATGGACGATCGCTTCTCGGTCGGGCTCCACGCCAAGAACATCCTGGACGAGCGCTACATCACCTCCGGTTATCAGTTCGCTGCGGCCAATGCGGTGACCGGACAGCCGACCATCACGCCGGCCGGCACGATCGTCCCCAGCCTGGGCCGCGAAGGCACGGTGACCGCCTTCTACGGCAACCCGCGCCAGGTGTTCGTGACGCTGGGCGCCCGCTTCTGACCGCTTGCCAGCCGTCATCCCGGCTGGGATGACGGTGGCATAAGAAGGAACGGGAGAGGCAATCATGGCGACGCGCGGACCCGGGCCAGTGGTCCCGACCCCCGGCTATCGGCGGCTGGTGCTCGGCATGCTGCTGCTGGTCTACACCTTCAACTTCCTGGATCGGCAGATCCTCGGCATCCTTGCGCAGCCGATCAAGACGGAGCTGCAGCTGACGGACACGCAGCTCGGCGCGCTTGGCGGCATCGCCTTTGCCCTTCTTTATTCGACACTCGCCATCCCGCTCGCGCTGGTGGCCGACCGCACGAGCCGAAGCTGGGTCATCACCATCTCCCTGACCGTATGGAGCGGGTTCACAGCACTCTGCGGCATCGCCACGGGTTTCTGGCAGCTGTTCCTGTTCCGGCTGGGCGTGGGCGTGGGCGAGGCGGGCGGCGTCGCCCCCTCCTATGCGATGATCGCGGACTACTACCCGCCCGAAAAGCGCGCCCGCGCACTCGCCATTTATTCGCTGGGCGTGCCGGTCGGGCTGGCGTTCGGCGCCCTCTTGGGCGGCTACATCGCGCAAGAGTTCGGGTGGCGGGAGGCCTTCGTCACCGTGGGTCTGGCCGGGGTGGTGCTGGCCCCCATCTTCCGCTTGGTTGTCCGCGAACCCGGCCGCGGGATGATGGACGCCGCGCCCGCTGCGGCCGACCGGATCCGCGTATCCACCGTGTTCCCGATGCTGGCGCGCAAGCGCAGCTTCTGGCTGATGGGCTTCGCCGCCGCGTTCAGCTCGATGTGCGGTTATGGCCTGGCCTTCTGGGTGCCGTCCGTGCTGATCCGCTCGTTCGGCTTCAACCTGATCGAAACCTCGATGTTCGTCGGCTCGCTGTTGCTGATTGGCGGGATCGCGGGCGTCCTCGCCGGCGGCGTGCTCGCCGACCGGCTGGGATCGCGCGACCGTGGCTGGTATGCGCGCCTGCCGGCGATTGCCTGGCTGCTCACCGCGCCCCTGTTCGCCGCCGGCCTCTACGCGCCCAATGCGACTGTCGCATGGCTGTTCCTCCTGCTGCCGCACGGCCTCAACATCCTGTGGCTGGGGCCGCTGATCACCGCGGTGCAGCACCTCGTGCCGCCGCCGATGCGCGCGACCGCGTCGGCCTGCTTCCTGTTCATCAACAACCTCATCGGGTTGGGCGTCGGAAGCTGGGCCATGGGTGCCATGTCGGACGGGCTTGCGGCCCGCTACGGCGACGACTCGCTCCTTTACGCGACGATCATCGCGCTCTCCGCCTATGTCGTCGCCGCGCTGCTCGGCCTCCTCGCGGTGAAGCCGCTCCGACGCGACTGGGTCGGCTAGGCCCGCCTCAGCCCAGCGCGACCGTCATGCGGAAGCGGCGGAAGTCGCCCGGCGCGACTTCCACGATCCCCGGTTTTGCGCGCAGGTCGCTGGTCGCATCCTCCGGGTCGGCATGCCCCTGCCACGGTTCGATGCACAGATAACCGGCGCCCGGCTTCATCCACAGCCCCAGCATCGGCGTGTCGGGGAATGTGATGTCGAGCGCGACGCCGCCTGCGCCTTCGAAACGCAGGCTTCGGCTCGTCAGGTCGTCCCACACCAACGCGTCATGCGCGAAGAGCGCATCTCGCAGCGCGATCTCCCGTCCGTTCACCGGACTCGGCAGCGATCCGGTGAGCAAACCGTCCGGGCTGACGCCACGGATCGCCGAAGGCTCTTCCGCGGCGAACAGGATGCGGTGGTCGGTTTTGGCACCGGTCCCGGGCAGCGGCCAGCGGAACGCCGGGTGAAAGCCGAAGGAGAACGGCATCGGGGCCAGACCGCGATTGCTGATCGTCGCCCTCATGCTGAGCTCGGCGCCCGAGAGCGCAAACGCCATGTCGAGCGTGAAGGTGAACGGATAATGCGCCCGCGTCTCGGCACTGTCTGCCAGCCGGAAGGTCGCACTGTCGGCCTGCTGCTCGATCAGCGCAAAGGCGCTGGTCCGCGCAAACCCGTGTTTCGGAAGCGTGTAGCTCTCGCCGTCCAGCCGATATGCGCCGTTCTTCAGCGCGCCGACGATGGGGAACAGCAGCGGGGCTCGCCCGGTCCAGAAGGCCGGGTCGCCGTCCCACAGCAGCTCCTCGCCTGCCGCGGTTGTCAGCCTCTGCAGCTCCGCCCCGAAAGGATCGATCTCCGCCGACAAGGCATCGCTGGCGATCCGAACCCGGTCAGCCACGAAGCGTGGCCCCCAGCTTGCCGGCCGCCGCCACCACCTTGTCGCTGACGCCGGCCAGCGCGGCCTCGTCAAAGCTCCGCTCGCTCGGCTGCAGCGTTACCTCCACCGCGACCGACCGGTGATCCTTCGGCACGCCGTGGCCGGTGAACAGGTCGAACACCCGCGCGCCCGTGATCAGCGCCTTGTCCGCGCCCTTGATGGCCCGCACCAGCTGATCCGCGCTGATCCCGTCCGGCAGCAGAAAGGCGAAATCGCGCGTCACCGCCTGCAACGCCGGCGGCGCGAAGGTCGGCTTCGTGCGGCTCGGGCCGCGATCGCGCCGGCCCGGCAGCGCATCCAGGAACACCTCGCCCGCGACCATGTCGGCCGGCAGGTCGAGCGTCTTGGCAAGCGCGGGATGGAGCACGCCGAACTCCGCCAGGATCGTCTTCGGTCCCAGCCGCAGCGTGGCCGAGCGGCCGGGATGGTAGGAAGCGGAAGCTTCGCCCATCAGCTGCAGGTTCTCGACCGGCGCTCCGGCGGCGCCGAGCAGCGCGATCGCCTCCGCCTTGGCATCGAAGGCATCGAACCCCTGCGCTTTGCCGGTCGCCCAGCTGCGTGACGTGCGGTCGCCTCCAAGCACGAAGCCGACCGTCGGCCGCTCGGCATCCGCCAGGTAGCGGCGGCCGACCTCGAACAGCCTGATCTGCGCCGCACCACGATCGGCGTTGCGCCGTGCCGCGGACAGCAGGCCCGGCAGCAACGACGGGCGCATGACCTTCAGGTCCTCGCTGATCGGGTTGGCCAGCGTCCAGGCGCCACCGCCGAATGCGTCGGCCTCGGCCTCGCTCAGGAAGCTCCACGTCACCGCCTCGTGCAGCCCCCGGGCGGCCGCGGCACGGCGGACGCGGCGTTCCACCAGCTGCTCGGCGGTTGCCGTCGGCTTGGCCACGCCGGGGTCGCGGGTCAGGGGTACGGACTGCACCGCATCCAGGCCCACCATCCGCACGACCTCCTCGACGATGTCGGCGGCTCCGTCGACGTCACGGCGCCATGACGGCGGGATCACGGTCAGCCGCTCTCCGTCCGGCTCCACCGCAAAGCCCAGCCGCTCCAGGATCGCGCGCTGCTCGTCCGTGGGGACCGACACGCCGCCCAGCCGCGCCGCCAGCGCCGGATCGTAGGAGATGCGCTTCTGCGGCACGGGCGCGTCACCCGCACGCACGACCTCAGATGCCGTACCGCCACAATGCTCCAGGATCAGCGCGCTCAGCAGCGCAAGCCCATCCTCAAGGAAGGCCGGATCGACGCCGCGCTCGAACCGGCTGCGCGCATCGCTGGTCAGCCCAAGCGCCTGTCCCGTTCGCGCGATCCGCTCGGGGTCGAAGAACGCGACCTCCAGCAGCAGATCGGTGGTGCCGTCCTCCACGCCCGAATGCGCGCCGCCCATGATGCCGGCGACGTCATGGACCTCCACATCGTCCGCGATCACTGTCATGTCCGGCGTCAGCGTGTAGCTGCGGCCGTTCAGCACCTCGACGGTCTCTCCGCTCCGCGCGCGCCGCGCCACGACGGCACCGTGGAGCTTGGCCAGGTCATAGGCGTGGCTCGGCCGGCCTTGGTCGATCATCAGATAGTTGGTGATATCGACGATGGTGGAGATCGGCCGCTGCCCGACCGCCTTCAGCCGCCGCTGCATCCAGTCGGGCGACGATCCGTTCCGCACCCCGCGAATGACCCGGCCGTGGAAGGCGGGGCAGCCCTCCGGATCCTCCGTGCGGATCTCGACGGGGCACGGGAAGGCGGCCGGAACCGTCGGCACGGCGATCGGCTTCAGCGTGCCGATGCCGGCCGCCGCCAGGTCGCGCGCGATGCCGCGCACGCCCATGCAGTCCTGCCGGTTGGGTGTGACGGAAATGTCGAACACGACATCGTCCAGCTTCGCCCATTCGGCGTAGACCGCACCGATCGGCGCATCCTCGGGAAGTTCGATGATACCGCTATGGTCGTCGCCCAGCTCCAGCTCGCGTGACGAGCACATCATGCCCCGGCTCTCCACGCCGCGGATCGATGCCACCTTCAGCGTGACGTCCAGCCCCGGCACATAGGCGCCAGGCGCCCCGAACACGCCGACCAGGCCGGCGCGCGCGTTGGGCGCCCCGCAAACGACCTGCTGCGGTCCCGATCCCGCGTCCACCGACAGAAGCTGCAGCTTGTCGGCCTGCGGATGCGGTGCGGCGGTGAGCACGCGGGCGATGCGGAACGGCTTCAGCGCTTCGGCCGGGTTCTCGACGCCCTCCACCTCGAGCCCGATCCGCGTCAGCGTCTCGGCAATCGCCTCCGGCGACGCGTCCGTGTCGAGGTGGTCCTTCAGCCAGGACAGGGTGAACTTCATGCCGAAACTCCGCCGGACAGCGTGGGAACGTCAAGGGCGGCAAAGCCGTAGTGCCGCAGCCAGCGCAGGTCGCCGTCGAAGAAGGCGCGAAGGTCGTCCATGCCGTATTTGAGCATTGCCAGCCGGTCGATGCCGCACCCGAAGGCAAAGCCCTGCCACTCGTCCGGGTCGAGCCCGCACGCGGCGATCACCTTCGGGTGGACCATGCCGGATCCCAGAATCTCCATCCAGCCGTCCGGCATCGCACCGCCGATCACCCGGCGCCCCTTGTCGAGCGTGTAGCCGACGTCGACCTCGGCGGACGGCTCGGTGAACGGGAAATAGCTCGGCCGCATCCGCAGCACGATGTCGTCGCGCTCGAAAAAGGCGCGCACGAACGTCTCCAGCGTCCACTTCAGATGGCCCATGTGGATGCCGCGGTCGATCACCAGCCCTTCGACCTGGTGGAACATCGGCGTGTGCGTCGCATCGCTGTCGGACCGGTAGGTGCGGCCGGGCGCGATGATGCGGATCGGCGGCGCCTTTGACGTCATGGTGCGGATCTGCACCGGCGATGTGTGCGTCCGCAGCAGCATGCGCCGGCCGTCGCGGGCGGTGTCGTCCCCGAAATAGAAGGTGTCGTGCATCGCCCGGGCCGGATGGCTCTCGGGAATGTTGAGCGCGGTGAAATTGTGCCAGTCGTCCTCGATCTCCGGGCCGGTCGCGACCGAAAAGCCGAGGTCGGCGAAGATCTCGGCAAGCTCGTCCATCACCTGGGACACCGGATGGACGCTTCCCGCCGGCGCGTCCGGCGCCGGCAGCGACAGGTCGATGCGCTCGGACGCGAGCCGCTGGTCGAGCGCCGCCTGCTCCAGCGCGGCCTTGCGCGCGGCGATCGCCGCCGACACCGCCTCGCGCAATCCGTTGATGCGCGGACCCTCCGTCTGGCGCTGCTCCGGCGTCATGCCGCCAAGCGTCTTCAGGAGCGCGGAGACGCTTCCCTGTTTTCCGAGCGCGCCGACCCGCACGCCTTCCAGCGCCGGCAGGTCCGCGGCGTCTGCCACCGCGGCGATCAGGCTGTCGTGAAGGTCGTCGATCTCGGCCATTGGACGTTCCGTTGTGTTCGGCGCTACTCTGGCGCGCTTAAGGCGGCCGAAGCACGCCCGCAACAGGAGGAGGACCGGATGGCGGAGGACAACAGCAAGCGCGACCAGGACGCGCAGCGCAGGAAGGCGCTGACCGCGGCCGGCATCGGCGTGGGCCTGGGGATCGGCTCCGCTGCCCTGGCCGCGGCGCTTCTCTACGGACGCGGTGGCAGCCGGCGAAAGGACGATCATCCGCCCCGCACCTCCACCGCGCCGAAGACGCCCGTCCAGGAAGGCAACCGCTGGACCGACTGAGGTCGCCGACATCCTATCATCGCCTCTCGCGCTCAGGCATCGTCCGCATGGTGGCTGCTCGGGGGAGAGGCGACATGCGCGGCACGGTGGTTCTGCTTTCGGTGGCGCTGTGCGCGGCCGGTCCGTCGATCGCTGCGGCTCAGGACAGCGCGCCCACGCCGCTGTCGACAATGGAGCGGCGCTCCGAAGCGCTGCCGCCGCCCACGGAGACGGTCCGCTACGGCGCTGAGCAGATCCAGTCGGGCGAGCTGAGGCTTCCGCCCGGCAACGGGCCCTTTCCCGTCGCCATCGTCATCCACGGCGGCTGCTGGAACACGGCCATATCCGATCACAGCGCGATGCCCGGCCTGTCGGAGATGCTGCGCCGCCGCGGCGTCGCCACCTGGGACATCGACTATCGCCGCGTGGGGAACGCCGGCGGCGGCTGGCCCGGCACGTTCCAGGACATCGCGGCCGGCGTCGACCACCTGGCGACGCTCGCCACCCGCCATCCGCTCGACCTTGCCCGCGTCACCGTGGTCGGCCACTCGGCCGGCGCCCACCTCGCGCTATGGGCGGCATCGCGCCACCGGCTGCCGGCGCCCTGGACGCCCGGGCCGGCAAGCCCGCACCTCCGCTCCGTGGTGGCGATCGACGGGCCGGGCACGCTCGCCCCGCTGGTCGGCGCCGACGCGCAGGTCTGCGGCCGGCCCGTGATCGTCCCGCTGATGGGCGGCACACCGGCGGAGCGTCCGGCCGAATACCGGATCGCGTCGCCGTCCGACCATCTGCCGCTGGGCCTTCCGCAACTGCTCGTGCTTGCGGAGCTCGCGCCCTTCATGACCGGCTATGTGGAGGCGGCCCGCGCGGCCGGGGATCCGGTGCGCACGCTGGCGCCGGACAATGCCAACCATTTCGACATCGTCACGCCCGGCATGCCCAATGGGGAGCGCGTGGCGGACTGGATCGCGGCGGAAGCGTTCCGGACGCGGTAGCGCGGGCAAAGAAAAAGGGGCCGCCCTTCCGGACGACCCCTTCTGTCTTGACCGAAACCCGCTTCAGGCCGCGACGCGCGCGCCTTCGGGCAGGGCCCTCTTCACCTGCGCGATGATGGCGCTGAACGCCTCACCCTCGTGCATGGCGATGTCGGCCAGGACCTTGCGGTCCAGGTCGATGTTCGCAAGCTTCAGGCCGTGCATGAACACGCCGTAGGTCAGGCCCTCGGCGCGCACGGCGGCGTTGATGCGCTGGATCCAGAGCGCGCGGAACGAGCGCTTCTTCACCTTGCGGTCGCGATAGGCGTACTGGCCGGCCTTCTCGACCGCCTGACGCGCGATGCGGATCGTGTTCTTGCGGCGGCCGTAATAGCCCTTCGCCTGATCCAGGATCCGCTTGTGCTTGGCGCGGGTGGTTACACCCCGCTTGACGCGTGCCATGTCTCAGCTCTCCTTAACGCAGGCCGTAGGGCGCCCATGCCTTCACCGTCGCCGTATCGGCGTCGGAAAGCACGGAGGTGCCGCGGTTCTGGCGGATATACTTCGCGTTGTGCGAGATCAGGCGGTGGCGCTTGCCGGCCACGCCATGCTTGATCTTGCCGGTCGCGGTGATCTTGAATCGCTTCTTGACCCCGCTCTTGGTCTTCAGCTTGGGCATTTTCGTCTCCTCGTTCAGGACGATCAACGAACTGGCTCGGCAGCCCACACTGGCCGGCCCGTTCTTGTCACGATCGTGTGAAGCGCCGGCCCCTAGCGGAGCGGGCCCGAAAGATCAATGCTCGTGGGCAGTCGCGCGCAGCGCTTCCAGCACGTCGTCCGTCCGGGCCGGGTCGCCAATCGCGACGACATGCCCCTCGCTTTCCGACGACAGCGGATCGCCGTTCCAGTCGCACATGCGCCCGCCGGCACCCTCCACCACCGGCACCAGGGCGGCGAAGTCGTAAAGCTGCAGCCCGGATTCGCACACGATGTCCAGATGCCCGGATGCAAGCAGCCCGTAATTATAGCAGTCGCCGCCATAAACGGGGCCCTGACGCACATGTCCGCCGGACGCCGCCGCGACCAGTGCCATGTAATGCGGCACATCGCCTTCGGCGAACAGGTGCGGGCTGGTGGTCGCGACGATCGCGCCCTCCAGTGCGGCACAGGCACGCGTGGCGGCACGCTCGCCGTTGAACAGGGTCCGGCGGCCGGCGACGCCAACCCAGCGCTCGCGCGCCACCGGCTGGTCGATGATCCCAAGCACGGGCCACCCGTCCTCCAGCAGCGCGATCAGCGTGCCGAAGATCGGCCGTCCGACGGTGAAGCTGCGCGTGCCGTCGATCGGATCCAGCACCCATTGCCGACCGGTGACGCCGTCCTTCGTGCCATATTCCTCGCCGACGATGCCGTCGCCGGACCGCTCCGCATCGAGGATGCGGCGCATGGCTGCTTCCGCCGCCCGGTCCGCAAGCGTCACGGGGGATCGATCCGCCTTCAGCTCGGCGCCGTGTTCGGTCCGGAAATAGGGGCGGATGGCGGCGCCGGCGGCCTCGGCCAGCCGCTCGGCCAGGATCACGTCGTCGGGCGTCATCGCGCGCTCAATCGAACAGGCTGGAGACGCTCGACTCGTCGGAGATGCGCTTGATGGCCTCCGCGAGCAGCGGGGCGATGGTGAGCGTGCGGATCCGGCCCGAATCGGCGGCGGCCTCGGTCGGCTGGATCGAATCGGTGATCACCAGCTCGGTCAGGGACGATCCCTCCACCCGCGCGACGGCACCGCCCGACAGCACACCGTGCGTGACATAGGCGACGACGTCCCGCGCTCCGGCTTCGCGCAGCGCGGCGGCGGCGTTGCACAGGGTGCCGGCCGAATCGACGATGTCGTCGATCAGCACGCAGAAGCGTCCCTCCACGTCGCCGATGATGTTCATGACCTCGGACTCGCCGGCACGCTCCCGGCGCTTGTCGACGATGGCAAGCGGCGCGTTGTGCAGCCGCTTGGCCAGCTGCCGCGCCCGCACCACACCCCCGACGTCGGGGGACACCACCGTTAGGTCGTCGGACGGGAACCGCGCCAGGATGTCGGCCGACATCACCGGCGCCGCGTAAAGATTGTCGGTCGGAATATCAAAGAAGCCCTGGATCTGCCCGGCGTGCAGGTCCACCGACAACACCCGGTCCGCGCCGGCCACGGTGATGAGGTTGGCGACCAGCTTTGCGGAAATCGGCGTGCGCGGACCCGGCTTCCGATCCTGCCGGGCATAGCCGAAATAGGGCACCACCGCCGTGATCCGCTTGGCCGACGCGCGCTTCAGCGCGTCGATGCAGATCAGCAGCTCCATCAGGTTGTCGTTGGCGGGAAAGCCCGTCGACTGGACCACGAACACGTCTTCGCCGCGGACGTTCTCGTTGACCTCGACGAACACTTCCTCGTCGGCGAAGCGGCGAACGGAGGCGTCCGTCAGCGGCACCTCCAGATAGGCCGCGATGTCGCGCGCCAGCGGCAGGTTCGCGTTGCCGGTCATCAACTTCAAGGCATCTCTCCCGCGGGCCTGGTTGCAAGCCCTTTGCGGTCGGCACGTCCGTCATGCAAGGGAGCGTGGTGGCCGGCGGGCTTCGGGCGCCGCGCCGCTGTGCGCCGACAGCGCTTGAAGCTGCCCTGGAGGAAGGTTGACGCCATGACGGACCGGCTGGTGATCGCGATCGTTCAGATGGCGCAGCGGGTGGGTGATCTGCGCGCCAATGCCGACGCCATGCTCCGGTGGCGGGCCGAAGCGACGGGCGCCGATCTGGTGCTGTTTCCCGAACTCCAGCTGATCGGTTACCCGCCGGAGGATCTCGTGCTGAAGCCTGCGCTGGCGGACTGCGCGGCCGGGGAGCTCGCCCGGCTGGCTGCCACCACGGCCGATGGCGGTCCCGCCATGCTGGTCGGCACGGTGGAGCGGGACGGCGATGCGCTTTTCAACGTTTTGGCGCTGCTCGACGGCGGCCGCGTCGTCGGCACCCGGCGCAAGCACGAACTGCCGAACTACGGCACCTTTGATGAAAAGCGGGTGTTCCAGGCCGGACCCTTGCCCGATCCGATCAGCTTCCGGGGCGTACGCCTCGGCCTGCCGATCTGCGAGGACATCTGGTTCCCGGCCGTGTGTGCGCATCTGAAGCAGGAGGGTGCGGAAATCCTGCTGGTTCCCCATGGCAGCCCCTTTGAGGTCGACAAGGACGATCTGCGCCGCAACGGCGTCGCCGCGCGCCGGGTGGCCGAAACCGGATTGCCGCTGGTCTTCCTGAACCGCGTGGGCGGTCAGGACGAAATCGTCTTCGACGGCGCCTCGTTCGTCCTTAACGGTGACGGCGGCTGTGCGCTGCAGCTGCCGGAATGGGAGGAGCGGCTGGCGCTCACCCGCTGGCAGCGGAGTGACGCCGGCTGGCGCTGCGACCAGGGCGATATCGCGTCTTCCGACCCGTTCCCCGCCGACATGTACCAGGCGATGATGGTTGGGTTGCGCGACTATGTCGATGCCAACCGCTTCCCGGGCGTGGTGCTCGGCCTCTCCGGCGGGCTCGACTCCGCCCTCACCGCCGCGGTCGCGGTGGACGCGCTCGGGCCGGATCGGGTGTGGTGCGTCATGCTGCCATCCCGCTACACCAGCCAGGCGAGCCTCGATGACGCCGAAGGCTGCGCCCGGCTGCTGGGCTGCCGGCTGGACACGATCCCGATCGCGCCCGGCGTGGCCGCGCTGGATGCGATGCTCGCGCCCGTCTTCGGCGATCGCGCGCCCGACCTTGCCGAGGAGAACATCCAGTCGCGCCTGCGCGGCGTGACGCTGATGGCCCTCTCCAACAAGTTCGGGCCGATGCTGCTGACCACCGGCAACAAGTCGGAGATGTCGGTTGGCTACGCCACGCTCTATGGTGACATGGCAGGCGGCTACAATGTCCTGAAGGACGCCTACAAGACCACCTGCTTCCGGCTGGCGCGCTGGCGGAACGCGCATCGCCCGGACGGCGCGAAGGGCCCGGACGGCCCGGTGATGCCGGAGCGCGTGATCGACAAGCCGCCCTCGGCCGAACTGCGCGACAACCAGAAGGATGAGGATTCACTGCCGCCCTACCCGGTGCTCGATGCCGTCCTGCAGGGGTTGGTGGAGGACGAGCTGTCCGTCGACCAGATCGCGGCCAAGGGCTTCGACCGCGACCTCGTCGCCCGGATCGAGCGGCTTCTCTATCTTGCCGAACACAAGCGGCGCCAGGCGCCGCCGGGCGTCAAGCTCGGCCGGCGCAATTTCGGCCGCGACCGGCGCTATCCCATCACCAACGCTTTCCGGACCTCATGACCCTCACCACGCGCTTCGCGCCGTCCCCGACCGGACGGCTTCATGTCGGCAACCTGCGCGCCGCGCTCCAGAACTGGCTGGCCGCCCACGCGGGCGGCGGCCGTTTTCTTCTCCGGATTGACGACACCGACGCGGCGCGGTCGGAGGAGCGGTTCGTGGATGCCATCCTGGCGGATCTCGACTGGCTCGGCATCCGACCTGACGAAATCGTTCGGCAGTCGGAACGTTTTGATCTCTACGAACGCCATTTCGCCGCGCTGCTCGATGCCGGCCACATCTACCCCTGTTACGAAACCGCCGAAGAGCTCGACCTGAAGCGCAAGGTGAGGCTGGGCCGCGGCCTGCCGCCCATCTACGATCGTGCCGCCCTCACCCTCACCGACGTCGAAAAGGCGCGGCTGGAGGCGGACGGCGTCCGCCCGCATCACCGCTTCCGGCTCCCGCACGACAGCCTCATCGAATGGAACGACCTGATCCGCGGGCCGCAGCGCTTTGATCCCTCGGAAATGTCCGATCCGGTCATTCGCCGCGCCGACGGAAGCTGGCTCTACATGCTTCCATCGGTGCTCGACGACGTCAACTTGGCCGTCACCCATGTCCTTCGCGGCGAGGACCATGTCTCGAACACGGCCGCGCAGATCCCGATGTTCACCGCCGTGGGCGGCGCCATGCCGAATTTCGCTCACATGGCGCTGCTGGTGGGGGGCGAGGGCAAGCTCTCCAAGCGGCTCGGCGCCACCGACACCGACACCTTCCGCGCGAAAGGGATCGAGCCGCTCGCCCTGGCGGCACTGCTCGCGCGCATCGGCACCAGCCGCCCGGTCGAACCGGTCACCGCGTTAGCCGATCTCGCGAAGGACTTCGACTTTTCGACGTTCGGCCGGGCGCCTGCCCGCTTCGACGAGGACGAGCTTGCTGCCATCAACGCGCGCACGATCCACGCAATGCCGCACGAGGTCGTGGCTGACCGGCTGCCGGCCGTCATTGATGCAGCGGCGTGGCTGACGATCCGCGGTAACTTGGCGACGATTGATGATGCCGAAGGCTGGGCGGCGGTCATTGGTGGGACAATCGATCCTGCCCCGATCGATGCCGCTGATCGCCCCTATCTGGCCTCCGCCGCTGCCATGGCACCCGACATCGACTGGAGCTCGGATCCCTGGCAGGCGCTCACCGCCAAGCTGAAGATGGGAAGCGGGCGAAAGGGAAAGGCGCTGTTCCTCCCCCTTCGCCTGGCGTTGACCGGACGGAGCGAGGGTCCCGATATGGCGACGCTCCTCCCGCTCATCGGCAAGAACCGCGCCGTCGATCGCCTCCGCGACGCAGCAGGTTGAGCCAAGCAGGGGAGCGCCCTATCTTTCGCTCATGGCGTTCCTGAAGCACCTCAACATGGCGGCCGGTTTGCGTGACCTGCGCGGCTTCCTCGCAGAGCGGCAGCGGCACGAGTGGGGCTTCGCCGTGCTTGCGGTTATGATCACGGTCGTCCTCGTGCTCGGCTTTCTGGACGGCCGTGGCCTCGAGGCACCGTACAAGCGCGAGATCACCTATGTTCAGGATTGGCCGCTTGATCGGAGCCTCGCGCAGATCCGCGCGCAGAACGAGATCGATGCTCGAGCCAAGGCCGAGCGGGAACGCGCCCTTGAGGCTGCACGTGCCAAGCGGCAGTCGGAGTTCAAGAAGGTCGATGACGCGCTTGATCGGTATGGGTTCTGAACGACGATCTTCGGTGGATTGAGGCCGCCGCGCGCTTGGCAGAGCGCGGCTTGGGGCGCTCGGCGCCAAACCCATCGGTTGGATGCATCATCGTGGCCGGCTCTCGCGTGGTGGGGCGAGGCTGGACGGCACCCGGCGGACGTCCCCACGCAGAAGCGGTCGCTCTGGCTCAGGCCGGCGAGAAGTCGCGCGGCGCAACTGTCTATGTCACGCTCGAGCCTTGCGCTCATCAGAACGGCAGAGGAGCTGCCTGCGCCGACCTTGTGGGCGCCGCGCGGCCGGCGCGCGTCGTGATCGCTTGCCGGGATCCTGATCCACGGACGAATGGAGCCGGCATCGATCGGCTACGGGCTTCGGGCTGCGTGGTTGATGTCGGCATCGGCCAGGGCGTGGCGGAGCGAGCTCTTGCCGGGTTCTTGTCTCGAAAGAGACTCCGGCGGCCGTTCATAACGCTGAAGCTCGCGACATCGATGGACGGCAGGATCGCGCTTTCAAGCGGCGAAAGTCGCTGGATCACCGGATCGCGTTCTCGTGCCCATGCGCATGGCGAACGTGCACGGAGCGGTGCGATCCTGGTCGGTTCCGGAACAATGCGGGCAGACGCCCCACGGCTTGATGTTCGCTTGGAAGGTTTGGAGGACCGAAGTCCCGTTCGCCTGTTGCTCGGCCGAGGTGAACTTCCGCGAGGATGGCAGCGGCTCCGCGCTCCGACAGATGTCTATGAACTGCCGGTCGACTCGCTGCTCGTCGAGGGCGGGGCCGGAGCGGCTGCCGCCTTTTTGGCGGAGGACCTTGTCGATCGCCTTCTGCTCTATCGCGCGCCCGTCATCATCGGGGAAGGCAAGGCATCAGTCGGCGACATCGGGCTTGGCGGGCTTGATGCGGCGCATAAACGCTGGACGCTTGTGGATCAGCGGCGACTAGCCCCGGATGTTCTCGAAATCTACGACCGCACGCGATAGGGGCGAACCATGTTCACAGGCATCGTCACCGACATTGGCATCGTTGAAGCATCCGATCAGTCAGGCGATCTCCGTCTCACCATTCGGTCGGCACAGCCGCTCGACGGCGTTGTGCTGGGCGCCTCGATCGCCTGCTCGGGTGTCTGCCTGACGGTGGTTGATCACGGTTCGGACTGGTTCGCGGTGGATGTGTCGGCGGAAACTCGTTCGCGATCCGTTGGGAGCCACTGGGCGCCAGGCGCTCGGATCAATCTGGAGCGAGCGCTGAGGGTTGGGGACGAGCTTGGCGGGCACATCGTTACCGGCCATGTCGACGGGACGGCGGAACTCGTCGCCTCGATCGCCGACGGTGACTCGCGCCGCCTGACCTTTGCATTGGGTTCCGGTCTGGCGCCGTTTGTCGCGGCGAAAGGGTCGGTCACGATCGACGGGGTGTCGCTGACCGTGAACGGAGTTGAGGACACTGCATCGGGTGCAGAGTTCTGGGTCAACCTGATTTCTCACACCCAAGTTGTCACCACATTGGGCGATTTGAGGATTGGCGACATGGTGAATGTCGAGATCGACGTCTTGGCCCGCTACCTTCGTCGGATGCAGGATAGAAACACCGCCATGTGATGCGAGGGTGTTGTGTCACACGACAGTGTGATATGGCGCCACGATGAGCAGCATTCTGATCGACCGTTTGCGCGATATCGTCGAGGCCGGCGAGATCACGCGATCCGGGCTCGCCCGGGCAGCCGGGCTTCACCCAAATTCTCTTCGCCGGCTTGGCGAGTCTGACTGGAACCCGACCGCCGACACGCTGCAGAAGCTCGAACGCTTCCTGCAGCAAGGGACCGGTGGCGTCATGGCGTCGGCCGAGCGCATCATCGACGAAGCGCGCAACGGCCGCATGTTCATCCTGGTCGACGATGACGACCGCGAGAACGAGGGCGATCTCGTCATCCCGGCCCAGATGGCAACGCCCGATGCGATCAATTTCATGGCGCGCCACGGTCGCGGCCTGATCTGCCTGGCTTTGTCGAAGCCGCGGGTGGAGCAGCTCGGCCTGCCCCTGATGACGAAGGCCAACGGGACCCGGCACGAAACCGCGTTCACGGTATCGATCGAAGCTCGCGAGGGAGTGACCACCGGCATCTCCGCCGCGGATCGCGCGCGCACCATTGCCGTGGCGATCGATGCCGCCAACGGTCCCGAGACGATCGTCAGCCCGGGCCATGTCTTCCCGCTTGTGGCGCGAGAGGGAGGCGTGCTCGTCCGGACCGGACATACGGAGGCCGCAGTCGACGTCGCCCGGCTGGCCGGCCTCAATCCTTCCGGCGTGATCTGCGAGATCATGAACGAGGACGGCACCATGGCGCGCATGGATGACCTGGTGTCGTTCGCGCGATTGCACGGCCTGCGGATCGGAACGATCAGGGACCTGATCGCCTACCGCCGTCGGCATGACCATCTGCTGGAGCGGCGGGCAGAAGCGCGCTTCACAAGTCGCTGGGGCGGCGATTGGACTGCCATCACTTTCTTCAACAAGGCGACCGCGACCGAGCAGATCGCGCTCGTGAAAGGCCGTATCGATTCGAGCCGACCAACAATAGTGCGCATGCATGCCATGTCGCCCTTCGCAGACCTGTTCGGCGAGGACAGCCCGCGGCACGGCCTGCTCGGGCGCGCAATGGCGATGATCGCGGAGGCTGGCACAGGCGTGCTCGTCCTTCTTGCGGGCAGCGGTCCGGGCGCCCTGGCGCAGGCGGTTGCGGCTCGAGGCGGCGGACCGCGGCCCAGCGATGCGGAGGTGCTGCGCGACTACGGCGTGGGCGCGCAGATCCTGGCGGAACTTGGCGTCCAGGACATGATCCTGCTGACGAACTCACATCACACGCCGGTTGCCCTTGCGGGCTATGGGCTCGACATCGTCGAGGAACGACCGATCGTCGGAGGAGAGTGATAGATGGCGCATGTGCTGATCGCGGAAGCGCGCTTCTACGACCACCTGAACGACCTGCTGATTGCCGGCGCGCGCCGCGCAATCGAAGCGGCAGGCCACACGCATGAGTTGGTGACGGTTCCGGGTGCGCTGGAGCTGCCGCCAGCCATCGCCCGAGCGAGCGAAGCTGGACGCTTCGACGCTTATGTCGCGCTTGGCGTCGTGATCCGTGGAGAGACATACCATTTCGAGATCGTCGCTGGCGAAAGCGCCCGGGGCCTGATGGCCTTGGCGCTGGACGGCGTCGCGGTCGGCAACGGCATCCTCACCGTGGAGAACGAGGAACAGGCGCTTGTCCGCGCCGATCCCGCTGCCAAGGACAAGGGCGGGGAAGCAGCAGTCGCGGCGCTTACCCTGATGACGGTGGCGGAACGTTTCGCCGCATAAGCGTCTTTTTTTGGAACAATATCCAAATGGCCATATAGCGGCTGCAACTTAATGGTTACCCCGTCGTTAACGTCCGGTCCTCACGACCATGCACCCCCGCATGGTCGTTCGGGCGCGTATCAGGGGATTAGTTTATGAAGAAGCTTCTTGCCGCCACCGCCGTGGCGTTTCTCTCGGCTGCGTCGGCCCAGGCCGCCACCTTCGTCTTCGTTCCGGGATCCGACGACCTCGCCCCGGGTGAGACGACCTTCGCGTCGTTCAACAACGCTGCCGAAGACGGCATCGTCACGGGTTCGAACTTCGTGTTCCTGACCGGCACCAGCTCGCAGGGTGCGATGCCCGCCGCCGGCGACGGTACGCGTTACCTTTCTGTGCTGGCGAACGGCACGGCCAACATCAATCTGGGCGCCGTCAGCGCCTTCTCGGCTGATTTCGGCTCGCTCGACCAGTACAACACGCTGACGCTCACCTTCCAGGACGGCACCACGCAGTCCTTCACGGGTGACGTGCTGAACGGCGCGTTCCCGGCGAACGGCGATCAGCAGAGCCCGACCACCAACGGTCGTCTGCAGTTCCGTGCGGACGCCGGTCAGACGATCACGGGCGTGAGCTTCGCCTCGTCGCAGAACTCGTTCGAGATCGACGATCTCGCCGTGTCCGCGGTGCCGGAGCCGGCGACCTGGGCGATGATGATCGGTGGCTTCGGCCTGGTTGGCGGCGCGATGCGCCGTCGCCGCTCGGTCGGCACGACGGTCACCGCCTAAGCTTTAGCCGAGGCAAGGAAGGGGCGCCGCTGGTCGATCCAGCGGCGCCTTTTTCATGTCAGGCAGCCAGCGTCGGATAGTCGGTATATCCGCGCGGCCCCTGCGCATACCAGGTGGCCATGTCGTCATCGTTGAGCGGCGAGCGCGTGCGCAGCCGTGCGGGCAGGTCCGGATTGGCGAGGAAGGGTCGACCAAAGGCGATGGCGTCGGCAGTGCCGTTCGCCAGCACCTCCTCCGCCCGTTCCAGTGAATAGTCCTGGTTCAGCACCAGCGGGCCGTCGAACAGCGGACGAATGACCGGAGACACCGCCGGCTGATCCGCCGCACCGAACGTTCCATTCGGTCCCGGCTCGCGCAGCTCGAGAAAGGCGATGCGCCTGGCCGAAAGCACCCGGGCGACGTGCGAGAACAGGGTTGCGGGATCGCTGTCGATGACGCCCTGCGTCTCCCCATTCGGGGACAGCCGAACAGCGGTCCGATCGGGGCCCACTTCCGCGATGATGGCCTCGGTCACCTCGTCCAGCAGCCGCGCGCGGTTCTCGATGGAACCACCATAATCGTCGTCCCGCTGGTTGCTGCCGTCGCGCAGGAACTGGTCGACTAGGTAGCCATTGGCGGCGTGGATCTGGACCCCGTCGAACCCTGCGGCGAGAGCGTTCCGCGCCGCCCGCGCGTAATCTTCGATCACGCGTGGAATGTCCTCCAGCGCAAGCGGACGCGGCTTCTCATAGTCCTGCTTCCCATCATAAGTATGGGCCTGGCCCGGCGCGGTCAGGGCCGAAGCCGAGACGGGCTGCGCCTCGCCAAGGCTTGAATGCACCAGCCGCCCCATGTGCCAAAGCTGTGCCACGATCCGTCCGCCCGCCTGATGCACGGCTTCGGTCACGGGTCGCCACCCCTCGACCTGCGCCACGTTCCACAAGCCGGGAGCGTAGGGCCAGCCGAGCCCTTCTCGGCTGATCCCGGTCGCTTCGGAGATGATCAGACCAGCCGATGCGCGCTGCGCATAATATTCGGCCATGATCGGCGTGGGGACGGCGTCCCGGCCCGCGCGCGCACGGGTCAGTGGCGCCATCAGGATGCGGTTGGGCGCCTCGATTGCGCCAAGGCGAATGGGATCGAACAGGGTTGGCATGCAACACTCCGGTGAAATGGCTGTCGCTCGCCAGATAGGGCGCTAAGGCGGCAGCGTGAACGGGACCGCCTCAACAAGAAATGCTTCTTGCACCGATAGCGCCGGCTTTGCCTTTGGCTGCCTTCTTGCCGGAAACATCTGCCTGGCTTTCGGCCCCTGGCTGGTGAGGCTGGCCGGCACCGACGGTGGCGTAGGACCTGTTGCCGCAGGCTTCTGGCGCCTGGCGCTGGCGGCTCCTGTGCTGCTGCTTCTGGCGCGAGGGCGCGGCGAAGGACCGAAAGGGGCCGGTGCCGTGATGCTGGCGCTGGGCGGCATCTTCTTCGCGGCCGATCTCGCTGCCTGGCATCTTGGCATCGAGCAGACCAAACTGGCCAACGCCACCCTGTTCGGCAACGCCGCCAGCTTCCTGTTTCCGATCTATGGCTTCCTTGCGGCCCGCATGTTGCCGAGCCGGAGCCAGGCGGCGGCGCTCGCACTGGCGGCCGCCGGCGCGGTTCTCCTGCTCGGCCAATCCTACGAATTGTCGCCGCAGAACCTGGTCGGCGACCTGCTCAGTCTGCTCGCCGGCATCTTCTATACCGTTTATCTCGTCGCGATCGACACCGCGCGACGGCGGCTGGATCCCTGGCGAGTGCTGGCGTTCACGACGGTCGCGGGCTTGGCTCCGATGCTGCTGTTCGCCCATCTGCTCGGGGAGGCCATCTGGCCGCGTGCGTGGTGGTCGCTCGCAGGCCTCGCGGTTGTCAGCCAGCTCCTCGGGCAAGGGTTTCTGGTCTACGCGATGGGGCATGTGCGACCGGTGGTCGTCGGCGTCGCGTTCCTGCTCCAGCCGATCATGTCTGCCGTGATCGGATGGGTTGTCTACGCAGAGGCTATGGGCGCGGCGGATCTTGTCGGCGCGTCTGCCATCGCCGCCGCCATCGTGCTGGTTCGCCGTGGGTCCGCCGAGGGCGGATCGTTGGAGGTCGCGCTCAAAGACGCTAAAGACGAAGCATGACCGACGCTGCAGACATGACCCTAGACGAGCTTCGTCTGGCACTCGCCCCCGCCATTGCGGCCAATGCGGCGTTCGACGGCTGGGGCGCCGAGGCGGTGGAACGCGCCGCCGACGAGATTGGCGCGGATCGGGCGGTAGCGCGCCTCGCCTTTGCCGACGGGCCGGTCCAGATGATCGACGCCTGGTTCGCGACCATCGACGACGCCATGACGGCAGCCCTTCCTGCAGAAACGCTCGGTGCGCTGAAAGTGCGTGACCGGATTGACGCACTGGTGACCGCTCGCCTCGAAGCGTTGGCGACTGACCGCGAGGCGCTTCGGAGCGCCCTGGCGATCCTCGCCATTCCGACCAACGCAGCCCGATCGGCCCGTCTCGCCTGGCGGGCTGCCGACCTCATGTGGCGGTTGGCGGGTGATCGGGCCGTGGATCTCAACCACTACACCAAGCGCACGACGTTGATCGGCGTCTATGCGACCACGCTCCTCGTCTTCGTGGACGACGACAGCGAGGATTTCGTCGAAACCCGGGCGTTCCTGCGGCGACGCATCGATGGCGTCATGGCGTTCGAGCGCTTCAAGGCACGGTTCAGCCCGGGCAATCGGGAGCATTTCAGTCTGGCCCGTCTGGTGGGGCGGCTCCGCTATCCGGCTTGAGCGTCGGTAAGCAAAACCTAACCCTGGTTCGCTAACGCCGTGATCCATGGCGATGATGCACGGTGGATCGGCTCGGCTTGAGCGCGTCTGGCTGCTGCCGGTTGCGGCAGCGTCGGTTGGCCTGTTCGTGGTGGCGGAAACTGTCGGAGCGCCGCTTGGCGCAAGCGCCATCGCCAATTTCAGCGACTATGCCAACAAGGCGACCGCAACCGCGCCGGCGCTGATCCAGCTGGCAGCGGCCGCGATGATGGTACGCGTGCTGCTGATGCGGGTGCCCGACCCCTTCCGGCAGATGCAGCTCATCTGTCTCAGCCGCTTCGGCAATGGCTGGCTGCTCGCCGCGGCCTGCCTGCCTTTTCTACTCATGCCACTCCTGTTCTCGGGCTTTGGCATCCTGAAAATGCTCATCCCTGTGGCGGCGCCGTTCTCGTGGGACGCGACCTTTGCCGCCGCCGATCGCGCACTCTTCTTCGGCTACCAGCCTTGGCAGCTGACCCATGCCCTGTTCGGCGGCGAGATCCCCACCCTGATTATCGATCGGCTCTACACGGGTTGGATCGCCTTCCTGTCGCTCGCGATCGCCTGGGCGGCAGTGAGCGCGTCGCGCTATGATCGCGCGCGGTTCTTCCTGACCTTCACTGCCGTCTGGATCGTTCTGGGCGTCGTGGGAGCCACCATGCTCTCATCAGCGGGACCTTGCTTTGCGGCTGCCGTCGGAGCGGATCCGGACGGCGAGTTCGCGCCGCTGATGGTGCGCCTCGCAGTGATGGGCGACAGCCTGAACGCGGTTGGTTGGCAGCAGGTGCTGTGGGACGCGCATGTCGCACGGCGCTATGGCTTCGGCATGGGGATCTCGGCGATGCCGTCGCTCCACAACGCCATCGCCGTCCTCTACGCGCTTGCCCTGTCGCGGCGCAGCCGGGCGCTCGGACGTGCGGGCTGGATCTATGCTGCGGTTATCTGGATCGGATCGGTTCATCTGGGCTGGCATTATGCGGTCGACGGGCTCGTCGCGGCGGCGGCAACGATCGGACTGTGGACGCTGGCGGGTCGCTATCTCGCGCACTTCGGCTACTCGCCCGACCTCGGTTGGCTGCACCCTGAAGCTTCGGGAGCGCCCGCGCTCGCGCCGTGAGAAGCCGCTGGCATATGCCGGCAAATATTGATAATCGCTCGCAATATGAGTGAAGCTGCAGAGGCCGGCCTGAGACTCGACGAGTTTCCGCTGAAGACCGTGGGCGTGATCAACCGGATCGACTGGGACCTGCTGGGCGAGGGTGCCCGGCGCCTGCGCGAACTCGGCTTTGCCGAGGGCGTCGAGGTCGAGCCGCTCCACCGGGGCTTCATCGGCCGCGACCCGCTCGCCTGCCGGATCGGACGCATGACCATCGCCATCCGCCGCGTTCAGGCCGCCGCGATCCGCGTCTCCCCGACGCCCGCATGAAGGCTGCGCCGCTCGTCGCGCTGGTCGGCAACCCCAATGCCGGCAAATCGTCGCTCTTCAACGCGCTTACGGGCGCGCGCCAGAAGGTCGCGAACTATCCGGGCGTCACCGTTGAGCGCCGATCGGGGCGGCTGGTCCTCGGTGATGGACGTCCCGTCGAACTCGTCGACCTGCCTGGAACCTACAGCCTCCATCCGGCGAGCCCGGATGAAGCCGTCACCCGCGACGTGGTGATCGGGCGCCAGCAGGGCGAACAGCCCCCGGCTGCGCTGGTGATCGTCGTCGATGCGTCCAACCTCGACCATCATCTCCGCTTTGCGATCGAGCTCATCGGGCTCGGCTTGCCGACGGTGGTCGCGCTGAACATGGTGGATCTGGCGGCGCGCGACGGCCTGACCATCGATGCGGGGCGCTTGTCCGCGCTGCTCGGCGTGCCTGTGGTTGAAACCGTGGCGGTGCGCCGGCGCGGGCTGGACGACCTGCGTGCGGAGGTCGAGCGGCTGGTCGAACGAGACCAGGCGCATGTCGTCACGGTGCCCCCGGAGGATCCCGGCGTCGCCGCGCGGGCGCGCCTCGTCGCCCGCGATGCCATCCAGTCGGAGCGCGCAGGCCGCCACGTCACGCGCGCCATCGACGGACTTGTGCTGAGCCCGTTTGCCGGGCCGCTGATCCTTGCAGCCATCTTGTTCGTGATGTTCCAGGCGGTCTTCGCCTGGTCGGAGGCTCCGATCGGGTGGATCGAGGGTGGAATGGAGTTGCTTGCCGGCGCCGTGTCGTCCTTCCTTCCGGACGGCTTTCTTCGCAACCTGTTGGTGGAAGGCGTCATAAACGGCGTTGGATCGGTCGTTGTCTTCCTGCCGCAGATCCTGATCCTGTTCCTCTTCATCCTGGTCCTGGAAGCCGCCGGTTACATGGCGCGAGCGGCGTTCATGATGGACCGGTTGATGGCAGGCGTCGGCCTGTCCGGACGCGCGTTCATCCCGCTGTTGTCTTCCTTTGCCTGTGCCATCCCCGGCATCATGGCGACGCGGACCATCGACAATCCGCGCGATCGGCTCACCACGATCCTCATCGCGCCCCTGATGACATGTTCGGCGCGGCTGCCTGTGTACACCCTCATCATCGCTGCCTTCATCCCCGCCCGATCGGTTGGCCCGGGCATCGGCTTGCAGGGGCTGGTACTCTTCGGCCTCTACGTCGTCGGCATCGTCGGGGCGATGCTGGCGGCGCTGCTGATCCGCCGCACGGTCGCGCGCGGAGCCGCCGGCGGTTTCATGATGGAGCTCCCCAAATATCAGCTGCCCCGGCTCGGCGATCTTGCTCTTGGCCTGTGGCAGCGCGCCTGGATGTTCCTGCGCCGCGCCGGCACGATCATCATGTTTTCCACCGTTCTTCTGTGGCTGCTGGCATCCTTCCCGCGGGTGCCGGAGGGCAGTCCGATGACGCAAAGCGAATATTCCGTGGCGGGGCGCATCGCGTCCGGCATCGAGCATGTCGTGCGGCCGATCGGCTTCAACCATGAAATCGCGTTGGCGTTGATCCCCGCAATGGCCGCTCGCGAGGTGGCCGTCTCGGCGATCGCGACCGTCTACGCGATCGACGCGCCGGATGAGGAGACCGCGACCCTCGCATTGGGCGAGCGGCTGGCCGGGCGCTGGTCGCTTCCGACCGCACTCGCCTTCCTCATGTGGTTCGTGTTTGCGCCCCAATGCATCTCGACCATCGCCGTGACCCGACGTGAAACCAACGGCTGGAAGTGGCCGACCTTCATGGTCGTCTACCTCTTCGGCCTTGCCTATCTTGCGGCCGGGGCGACCTACTGGTCCGCGGTGGCATTGGGGCTCTGATTGCGCTAGCCGAAGCTTCAGGCAACGGAGAGCATCGTGGCAGGCAGCGTCAACAAGGTCATCCTGGTCGGCAATCTGGGCAACGACCCCGAGTCACGCTCGATGGGATCGGGGGGCGAGGTCGTGAACCTGTCCGTCGCGACGTCCGAGCGCTGGACCGACAAGTCCAGCGGCGAGGGTCGTGAAAAGACCGAATGGCACCGCGTGGTGATCTTTAACGAGAATCTTGGCCGCATCGCCAAGCAGTATCTGCGCAAGGGGTCCAGCGTGTACCTCGAAGGGCAGCTGCAGACGCGCAAGTGGACCGACAACAATGGTCAGGACAAGTACACCACCGAGGTGGTGCTGCAGCGTTTCCGCGGTGAACTCGTCCTGCTCGGAGGCCGTGATGGCGGTGGCGGCGGTTCGGGCGCTGGCGACTGGGGCGATCAGGATCGCGGCGGCGGTGACCGTGGCGGCTTCGGCGGCGGACGCGGGGGTGGTTCGCGTGGGGGATCTTCCGGCGGTGGCCGCAGCTCCGCCTTCGACGCCGATCTGGATGACGACGTCCCGTTCTGATGCAGTGCGGCGAAATGCTTAAAGCGTCATAAACCTTACTTATCAGCTCCCTAGATGATCGCCCGTCCGGCTGTTCCGGCCGGGATCCAGGGGGACTTCAATGACCATCGTCACTTCGGGCGCGCGGCTCTCCGCCGCGGCCATGCTCTTTGCTCTGCCCGCCGCCGGCCAGGCCGCCGTCGTGCTCACCGGCACGAGCTATTCCACTGATTTCAACACGCTGATCTCGTCCGGTTCGGCGAACGCGGCCGGAGGCGTCGTTGCCAATGGCTGGCAGTTCCTCGAGAGCGAAGACAACGCCGACACGACGTATACGGCGGGCACAGGCTCCGACAATCAGGGCAACACCTACAGCTTTGGCGCTGCCAACAACGCTGACCGGGCCTTTGGCACTCTCAGCAGCGGCAGCCTGCGGTCGGCCATCGGTGTGGTCTTCAACAACCAGACCGGCAGCACGATCAACGCGCTCTCGCTCAACTTCTTCGGCGAGCAGTACCGCAACGGTTCGAGCAGCGCCGACTCGCTGATCTTCGAGTATCTTGTGGGCGGCACCAACCTGACCGGCACCTCCAACTGGGTTCGGATCTCGGCGCTTGACGTGCTCTCCACCGTCTCGAGCCAGACCGGTGTGCTGGTCGGCAACAACAATCGCACGGCTTACTCCGGCACGATCGGCAACATCGCCGTTGCAAACGGGGGCTCGATCGCTCTGCGGTGGTCGGACTTCGACGCGTCCGGCGCCGAAGACGCGCTCGCCATCGACGACTTCTCGCTGACAGCCACGCTCGCATCGACCACCCCGGCGGTGCCGGAGCCGGCGACCTGGGCGATGATGATCGCGGGCTTCGGCCTGGTCGGCAGCGCGATGCGCCGCCGCAAAAACGCGCTCGTTTCGGCGTAAAGCCTTGGCGTGGGGACGGGGGCGCTAGTCGTCCTCGTCCTCATAGCCGACCAGTTCCAGCGCGCGCGCCTTGATCTGGCGGGTCATGCACCAGTGGATCAGTGCGTCCTCGCGGCCGTGAGTGACCCAGACCTCCTTCGGACACAGCTCCTCGATCGTGGCGGTGAGCTCGTCCCAGTCGGCATGGTCCGACAGGATCAGCGGCAGCTCCACGTTCTTCTGCCGCGCGCGTTGCCGCACCCGCATCCAGCCTGACGCCATGGCGGTGATCGGCTCCGGCAGGCGCCGGCTCCAGCGGTCGTTGAGGGCGGACGGCGGGCACATCACCACGCGGCCGCGCATGTCGTCCTTGGGGGTGTCGGCGACGAGGCGGATGTCGCCCAAGTTGACGCCGAGATCCTCGTAAAGCGCACAAAGCCGGGCGAGCGCACCATGTATGTAGATGGGGTCGGCGTGGCCGAGGTCACGCAGTTCCCGGATGACGCGCTGCGCCTTGCCGAGCGCATAGGCGCCGACCAGCACGCAGCGATCGGGGTTGTCGCGAAGCGCGGCGAGCAGCTTTTCCAGCTCCTCGTGGGTTTCCGGATGGCGGAACACGGGAAGGCCGAAGGTCGCTTCCGTCACGAACACGTCGCAGGCGACCGGCTGGAAGCGGGCGCAGGTCGGATCGGCGCGGCGCTTGTAGTCGCCCGACACCACCACCCGCTCGCCCGCATGATCGAGGACGATCTGCGCGGAGCCGAGCACATGGCCCGCAGGCACGAAGCTGACCTCGACGCCGGCGTCGCCGCTGCCGAGCGTCACGCTTTCACCATAATGCACCGGATGTGCCGCCTGCGCGCCATAGCGGACATCCATGATGGCCAGTGTGTCGGGCGTCGCCCACACGGCGCCATGCCCGCCACGGGCGTGATCGGCATGGCCATGGGTGACGAGCGCGCGCGGCTTCGGCTGCGAGGGATCGATCCACGCATCGGCGGCGGGCACGTAGATGCCCTCGCGGTGGACCTCCAGCCAGCGGCCCGGCCGGCTCATCGTTTCACGGTCGCAGCGATCATCAGGCGGGGAACGCGCGCCCGCCCGGGCGGCTCCACGCGGACGATCAGCTTCGGAAACCTTGTCGCCGCCAACCGTTCCGGAGCCATCGAAGTTCTGCCAAGGAGGGCGCCGTGGAAAGTCTCTGGTCATTGCTGACGGTGGTCGGCCCCATCCTGCTGCTGGCCGCGCTGTTGTGGGCGATCATGCGCAACCGGGCGTCGGGCCCGCGCGAGATCGAGCGGACCGAGCATGCCGCCCACGACCTGCGCGACCGCATCGATGCGGAGGACAAGCGCGACGACGCCCAGCGCTGACCCCGCGCTCCACCCGACGATCGCCGCCTGGCTGCAAGGACGCGGCTGGGCGCTTCGCCGGCACCAGCGTGACATGCTTGCCGCCGCCGCCGACCGGCGCCACGCGCTGCTGGTCGCGGCGACCGGCGCGGGCAAGACGCTGTCCGGGTTCCTGCCCAGCATCCAGTCGCTGATCGAGCAGCCGCGCGACGGGCTCCACACGCTGTACGTCTCGCCGCTGAAGGCGCTGGCGGTCGATGTGCGGCGCAACCTGCTGGCCCCCATCGAAGAGATGGGCGTCGACATCACGGTGGAAGCGCGCAGCGGTGACACGCCGTCCGACCGCAAGGCGCGGCAACGGCAGCGCCCGCCCAACATGCTGCTGACGACGCCCGAATCGCTCAGCCTGCTGCTTTCCTATCCGGAGGCGGCCGACATGTTCGGGCGGCTGGACACCATCGTCATCGACGAGGTGCATGCCTTTGCGACCGGCAAGCGCGGCGACCTTTTGGCCCTGTCGATGGCGCGCCTCCAGACGCTCGCCCCCGATCTGCGGCGCGTGGCCCTGTCCGCGACGGTCGCCGATCCCGACGGGTATCGCGCCTGGCTGGCGCCCGACGGCGACATCGGTGCGGTGACGCTGGTGGAGGGTGAACCCGGCGCCGATCCGGAGATCGACATCCTGCTGCCGACCGGCCGGGTGCCATGGTCGGGCCACAGCGGCCGCTATGCCGCCGAACAGGTGATGCGCCTCATCGAGCGAAATCGCACGACGCTGGTGTTCTGCAACACGCGTTCGCTGGCCGAGCTGATCTTCCAGGACCTGTGGAGCGCCAACGATCAGAAGCTGCCGATCGGCGTGCACCACGGGTCGCTGTCGATCGAGGCGCGGCGCAAGGTCGAGGCGGCGATGGCCGATGGCCGGTTGCGCGCGCTGGTCTGCACGGCCTCGCTCGACCTGGGCGTCGATTGGGGTGATGTCGATTGCGTCGTGCAGATGGGGGCGCCCAAGGGATCGTCGCGGCTGCTGCAGCGCATCGGTCGCGCCAATCACCGGCTCGACGAGCCGAGCCGCGCAGTGCTCGTCCCCGGAAACCGCTTCGAATATCTGGAAGCGCAGGCCGCGCTCGACGCGGTGGAGGCGGGCGAGCTGGACCCGGATCTGTTCCGTGCCGGTGCGCTCGACGTGCTGGCGCAGCATGTCATGGCGGTCGCCTGCGCCGGCAGCTTCGAGGAGGCCGAACTGCTGGACGAGGTGCGCGGGGCGCTGCCCTATTCCGCGCTCGACGCCGACACCTTCTCGCGCGTGCTCGGCTTCATCGAGTCGGGCGGTTATTCGCTGAAGGCCTATGACCGGTTCAAGCGGCTGACGCGCGATGCCGACGGGCGCTGGCGCGTCAGCCACCCGCGCTTCGTGCAGCAGCACCGGCTGAACGCCGGGATCATCGTCGATGCGACCACGCTCGACGTCCGCTTCAAGAACGGTCGCAAGCTTGGAACGGTGGAGGAGTATTTCGCGTCGACGCTGAGCGTCGGGGACACCTTCTTCTTCGCTGGCCTCAGCCTGGAGGTGGAGCGGATGGACACGGCCGACCTGATCGTGCGCTCCACCAGCCGGCCGGCGCGCATCCCGACCTATGTAGGCACCCGCATGCCGCTGTCGACGAGCCTGGCCGACCGGGTGCGCGTCTTCCTGGACGACCGCAGCGAATGGGATCGCTTTCCCACGGACGTCCACGAATGGCTGGATGCGCAGGCGCGCCGATCACGGCTGCCGCAGCCGGGCGAGCTGCTGGTCGAGACCTTCCCGCGCGAGGGGCGGCATTACATGGTGGCCTACAGCTTCGAAGGCTGGAACGCGCACCAGTCGCTCGGCATGCTGGTCACCAAGCGCATGGAAGCACAGGGGCTGAAGCCGCTGGGCTTCGTGTCCAACGACTATGCGCTCGCCTGCTACTCGCTCGATCCGATCACGGATCCTGCCGCGCTGTTTTCCAAGGACATCCTGGCGGACGAGTTCGTCGAATGGGTGCAGGGATCGAACCTCCTGAAGCGTGCCTTTCGCGAGGTGGCGGTGATCGGCGGGCTGGTGGAGCGGCAGCACCCGGGCAAGCGCAAGACGGGCAAGCAGGTCACCTTTTCGACCGACCTCATCTACGACGTGCTGCGCCGATATGAGCCGGACCACCTGCTGCTGCGCGCCGCGTGGGAGGATGCGCGGGCGCGGATGACGGATGTCGGCCGGCTCGCCTCCTTGCTGGACCGGGCGGCCGACACGATGGTGCATGTCGACCTTGGCCGCGTGTCCCCGCTGGCGGTGCCGGTGCTGGTGCTGATCGGCCGCGAGCGCGTCAGCTCGTCCGCGGCGGACGACGCCTTGCTGATCGAAGCCGAAGCGCTGGCGGCGGAGGCGATGCGGGAGGATTGAGGAGGATGCCCGTCAGGCGCGGGCGATGTCCTCGGCAAGGGCGCTGATCACCGCCTGGTCGAGGTCGGTGGTGTTGAAGACGACGATCGTCTCGCTGCGATCCAAGCGGTGCGCAATGAGCGCGCGGTAACCCCCCACCTTGCCGGCTTCCCAGGCATAGCGCGTGCCGCCGATGACGCGGACGCGGCCGCCGAGCGCATAGTCCTGATCCGCCCAGTGGATCCGCGTCAGTTCCTGCCGCGAGGCCGCGTTCAGCAGCGCGCCGTGGAAGATGCCATGGGCCGCGCCGACGGCATCGGCGGCGCTGCCGGCGACGGTGCCGCTCGCCGCGAGGAACGGCGGCACCGGCGCCATCTTGCGCTCCGGCGGATCGACGACGCCGTAGGCCGCGGCGAGCGCGGGCATGTCCGGCTGGTCCGCTTGCGCAAAGCCGGTGCTGCGCAGTCGCAGCGGATCGAGCACCAGCCGCTGAACGGTGGCGACCAGCGGGTCCCCCGTCACCTGCTGCGTCAGTGCGGCCACGATGACCCAGTTGAGCGCCGCATAGTCCCAGCCCGTGCCGGGCGCGAAGCTGAGCGGCGCGCCCGCGAAGCGCCGGGCGATCGCCAGCGCCGGCGCCCGCGACGTCCGCAGTTCAGGCTCCTGTCCCACCTGCCGCGACAGGAGGTCGGGAATGCCGCTGGTGTTCGAGAGGAGATGGCGCACCAGCACGGGCGTCGCGTCGTCCGGCCGGAGGTCCGGCAGGTAGCGGGCCACGGGCGCGTCGAGCGAAAGGCGCCCCTGTTCGTGAAGGCGCAGCACCGCCGTGCTCACCAGCCACTTGGTCGCGGATCCCCAGCGGAACCGGGTGCCGGCGGAGACCGGACGACCGGCTTCGATGTCGGCCATGCCGACCGGGCGCGCGGCGACGATGTGACCGGCTCGTCCAAGGGCCAGCATGCCTTGGAAGCCGGGCGGGAGCGCGAGACCGGCCAGGCGCGCGTCTTCGGCGCCGCCGTGTCCCGCCGCCCGTGCCGCGCCCGCGACAGCCACGGCCATGCCGCTGGCGATCACGCCCCGCCGATCGATCATCGTTCCTCCCCCTGCTTTCGCATGGCTTAGGACGGCGCAGGGCCTGGTGCCAATGGCATGTCGGCTCTCGCTTTTCGCGCCGGTAGAGCTAGCGTGACGATCCATGCCCATCCTGATCCCCGCCGCCGCCCTGCTGCTCGCCGCGTGCCAGACCACCACAACCGCCCCCGCCGACCCGCGCGCGGTGCATGACCGGGCGCTGACGCTCGACACGCATCTGGATACGCCGGCGCAGATGGACGACCCGGCCTGGTCGATCCGCGATCGCCACAGCTATTCCGCGGACGGGAGCCAGATCGACCTGCCGCGCATGGCGGAGGGCGGTCTCGATGGCGGTTTCTGGGTGATCTACACGCCGTCCGGCCCGACCACGCCTGCGGGCTATGCCGCCGCGCGCGCGCATGCCGAGCGCCGCCTGGCCAACATCCAGCGGATGGTGCGCGACAATCCGGACAGCTTCGCCTTTGCCACCACCGCCGCCGATGCCGCGCGGATCGTCGCGGCGGGCAAGCGGGTGGTCTATATCTCGATCGAGAACAGCCTGCCGCTGGGGGAGGACCTGTCGCAGCTCAGCCGGTGGTACGATGCCGGCGTCCGGATGGCGGGGCCGGTGCATTCGGCCGACAACCAGCTTGCCGATTCGACCACCGGGCAGGGGCGCTGGGGCGGCCTCAGCCCGCTTGGCCGGCAATGGGTGGCGGAGATGAACCGGCTGGGCATGATCGTCGACGGCAGCCATTCGTCCGACGCGGCATTCGACCAGATGCTGGCGCTGTCGACCACGCCGATCATCCTGTCGCACTCCGGCCCGAAGGCGATCTACGACCATCCGCGCAACATCGACGACGCGCGCATCCGCGCGCTGGCGGCGAAGGGCGGCGTCATCCAGGCCAACGCGCTGTTCCTGTCCGACTGGTCGATCGGCCAGACCCGCCGGCCGGAGGCGGAGCGCACCGGCACGCCGGCCGATTTCGAGCTGTTCATGCGCTCGCTCCTCCACCTCATCGAAGTGGCCGGCGTCGACCATGTCGGCATCGGATGCGACTGGGACGGCGGCGGCGGCGTGCTCGGCATGGAGGACGTGGCCGCGCTTCCGAAGATCACCGAGCGGCTGCTCGCCGCCGGCTACACCCCGGCCGACGTCGAGAAGATCTGGTCGGGCAACGTGCTGCGCCTGCTCGCGCAGGCGGAGGCCGCGCGCGGGCGTTGACGATGGACGACCGGGGCGAACAGGCGTAGCATCCTCTTCAAACAGAAGGGGAAAGAGGATGCCGATCCCGCTTTGCCCGCGGCGGCCCCGGATGGGTGCCTCGGCCGCTGCGGCCGTTCTCTGGCTGAGCCTTGCCGGCGCGGCGCCGCAGGCGCGCGAGATCGAGGCGCTGCTCGATGCGCCCGAACTGGTCGACGTGTCGGTGATCCTGCTTGGCCTCGACTCGGTCGATCGCATGACGGTCCCGGTCAGTGTCGCGGGCTCCGTCACCTACCCGTTCGTCGTCGACACGGGATCCGAACGCACGGTGGTGTCCACCGAGCTCGCCCGCGCGCTGCGGCTGCGCGAGGGGCCGGACGTGCGCGTCCTGAGCATGGCGGGGCAGAGCACGGCGCCGTCCGTTCACATCCCGACGCTTGCCGTCAGCGGCGTGTCGCGCAGCGGTCTGGTCGCGCCCGCCTTTGCCGGGCGCCACCTGGGCGCGGCCGGGCTGATCGGCCTGGATGCCCTGCAGGGCAAGCGCGTGCTGCTCGACTTCGACCGAGGCGAGATGCGGGTGGAGCCGGCCAGCGTGCGGGAAGAGCGCTGGGACGGCGACACCATCGTGATCCGCGCGCGCAGCCGCTATGGCCAGCTCGTGCTCGCCGACGCCACCATGAACGGGGAGCGGGTGCATGTCATCCTGGACACCGGATCGCAGGTGAGCGTCGGCAATCTCGCGCTCCGGCGCCGGCTCGCGCGACGCGGCAGCGTGCCGGTCGAGCTGACCAGCGTCACCGGGGAAAGCCTGCAGGCCGAGAGCGCCCCGCTCAGCACCATCACCATCGGCACGGCGGAGATCGCGAACCTGCCCGTCGCCTTCACCGATGCCGCGCCCTTTCACCGCTTCGGCCTCGCCGACCGGCCGGCGATGTTGCTGGGCATGGACGCGCTGCGGCTGTTCCGGCGGGTGTCGGTGGATTTCGCCGCCCGGCGCGTGCGGCTGGAGGCGCGGGACCATATCGGCAGGCCGGCGCAGATGTTCACGGCGCGCACGGGCATGCTCTCCCGCATTGCGTCCGCGTCGCGGGATTGATCCGCGCGGGCAGGCGCGGCATAGCCGGGGCGTGGTTCCCGTCCTGTTCTCCGGCCATCATCTGCTCGCGCTGAAGGATGGCGCGCTGTTGTGGCCTGCCCGCGGCGCGCTGCTGGTCGCCGACCTGCACCTGGAGAAGGCGAGCTGGTTCGCGCGGTGGGGGCAGATGCTGCCGCCCTATGACAGCCTGGCGACGCTCGACACGCTCGAAGCGCTGGTCGATGCCCACCGCCCGCGGGAGATCTGGTGCCTGGGCGACAGCTTCCACGATGCAAGGGGCTGCGAGCGGCTGCCGCAGGCGGCGCAGGAGCGGCTGCGCGCGCTGACCGGGGCGACTCGCTTCACCTGGATCACGGGCAACCACGACCGTGGCCTGTTGTCGCCCGACACGGCGATCGTCGACCGCTGCGGCGGCGAGGTGATGGAGGAAGCCGTGGTGGACGGGCTCGTCCTGCGCCACGAGGCGGACCCGCACGACAGTCGACCGGAGCTGTCAGGGCATTTCCATCCCAAACTGCGCGTCGGCGCGCGCGGGCGGCAGGTGTCGCGCCGCTGCTTCGTCGCGACCCGCACGAAGCTGGTGCTGCCCGCATTCGGCGCGCTGACCGGCGGGCTCGACGTCGATCATCCGGAACTGCGGCGCGCGGTCGGCGCCGGCGCGGAAGCGTGGGTGCCGCTCGCCGACCGGCTGCTGCGCTTTCCGATCGCGGCCTGAGGCCGGACCGGGAGGGATCACGCGCCCTCAGCGCGCCGGCTGCGCCTGCCAGGATCGCGGAAAGGTCTGCCGCAGCGCCGCCAGCTTCGGCAGGTCCCACCGCCGGATGTAGCCATGGTCGGGATTGCGGTTGAGGAAGTTCTGATGGCTTGCCTCCGCCGGGTAGAAGCGACCGCTTTCGAGCCGGGTGACGACGGGGCGAGGGTAGACACCGGCCGCGTTCAGTTGCGCGATGTAGCGCCGGGCGACGGCCGCCTGCGCGGGAGATTGCGGGAAGATCGCCGACCGGTAGGACGGCCCTTCGTCCGGCTCCTGCCGATTGAGCTGAGTCGGATCATGCGCGACGGAAAAGAAGATGCGCAAAAGGTCGCCGTAGCTGACCACAGTCGGATCATAGACGATGCGAACCGCCTCGGCATGGCCGGTCCGCTCGCTGGAGACGGCCGCGTAATTGGCATCGGCGGCGGCGCCGCCGGCATAGCCCGACACGACCTCCCGCACGCCGCGGACATGCTGGAAGACGCCTTCGATCCCCCAGAAGCATCCGCCCGCGAAGACGGCGGTCTGCGGGCCGCTGACCCCGCGCACGTCCTGCTGCTGCAGCGGCACGGCGACGGGCGCGGCGTTACCGGCCGGTGCCAGCACCGCGGCCAGCGTCGCGGCACCGGCGAGGAGGGCCAGGCGTCCGATCACAGGAACAGCGCGGTGGCCGCTTCCGCCTTGCCGGCCAGACCCACCAGCGCCACGCCGCCGACCACGAAGCCGCCCGCGAAATTCCGGAACAGGTCGGACCGCAGGAAGCGGCCGGTGGAACGAATAAAGCTGCGCATGTGCCTTGCCTCGCTTTTGGCGATCGCGGGGGCGATCCGACGGGGCCACCATGGCGCCCGGTCACTGACCGCTGGCTGAACCATGTAGGAAGCCGACGTTCAGCTTGAAAGCGCGTCGGTCGACGAGACGTGCCGTCCGTCGAGCGGGCTCAGCGCAGCGCCGCGCACGCCTCCGCGATCCGCGCGCAGGCGTCGCGCAGCAGTGGCTCAGACGTCGCATAGCTGACCCGGAAGGCGGGCGAGAGCCCAAAGGCGCCGCCGTGCACCACCGCCACGCGCGCCGAGTCGAGCAGATAGCCGGCCAGCGCCTCGTCCGTATCGATACGCTGCCCGTCCGGCGTGCTGCGCCCGATCAGCCCGCTCGCGTCCGGATAGACATAGAAGGCGCCGTCCGGCGTGGGGCAATGGAGGCCGGGCACCTGGTTCAGCAGGCCAACCACGAGATCCCGGCGTTGCCGGAAGGCATCGTTGCGCGCGTGCAGGAAGTCCTGCGGCCCTTCCAGCGCGCCGGCGGCGGCGGCCTGCGCGATCGAACAGGGATTGGAGGTCGACTGCGACTGCAGCTTTGCCATCGCCTTGATCAGCCAGGCGGGGCCACCGCAGTAACCGATCCGCCAGCCGGTCATGGCATAGGCCTTGGAGCAGCCGTTGACCGTCAGCGTGCGGTCGGCAAGCTCCGGCCGGACCTCGACGATGGTCGCGAACTGGCGATCCGAATACCAGACATGCTCATACATGTCGTCGGTCAGCACCATGACGTGCGGGTGGCGCAGCAGCACGTCGCCGAGCGCCATGAGTTCGGCCGCGTCATAGGCGGCACCGCTGGGGTTGGAGGGGGAGTTCAGCAGCACCCAGCGCGTCCGCGGCGTGATCGCCGCATCGAGCTGTTCCGGCGTGATCTTGTAGCCCTGGTCGGCGCCCGCCGGGATGGTGACGGGGGTGCCGCCGGTGAACGCGACGATGTCGGGGTAGCTCACCCAGTAGGGCGCGGGGATGACCACCTCGTCGCCGGGATCGAGCGTCGCGACGATGGCGTTGAAGATGACATGCTTGCCGCCGACGCCGACGCCGATCTGCGTCGCCGGGTCGTAGCGGAGGCGGTTGTCGCGTGCGAACTTGGCCGCGATCGCCGCCTTCAGCCGCGGGGTGCCATCGACATTGGTGTACTTGGTCTGCCCGTCGCGGATCGCGGCGATGGCCGCCTCCTTCACGAAGTCGGGGGTATCGAAATCCGGCTCCCCGGCCGACAGGCCGATGACGTCGATGCCTTCGGCCTTCAACCTGGCGGCGCGAGCCGTCATCGCCAGGGTCGCCGACGACTGGATGCGATCGATGGCGGCGGACAGGCGGGTCATCGACGGCTCCGGATGGTGGTCGGCTGCGGCTGCTATAGCGAAGCGAGCCGCGCTGGCAAAAGTCCGCGCACGGCGTTGCCGATGAGAAAACCCTCGGCCAGATGACCTTCCGTCAGGTCCGCCTCAACCGCGCGACCCTCGTTGATCAGCGCGGTGCGCAGCACGCCCGGCAACAGGCCGCGCGACAAGGGCGGGGTCAGCAGCGTTCCGCCCCGTTCGACGAACAGGTTGGTGAAGCTGCCTTCGGTCAGCAGCCCGTCCGGGCGGCGGAACAGCACCTCGAACGCGCCCGCCGCGCGGCGCGCCGTGTCGTAGAAGGCGCGGTCGCTTGTCTTGTGTCGCAGCCGGATGTCGTGCGGCGCGACAGGCAGCGGCACCACGGGAACGATGACCGGGCCGACCGGCCTGTCGGGGGGCGGCCGCGTCTCCACGCTGATCGCCCCCGATTTGCCGCACAACAACCGCACGGTCGCATCCTGGCGCAGCCGGAAGGTCGCGGCCTGCAGTTCGTTGCGGACGTCGTGACGGTCGAACGGATAGCCGAACAGCCGCGCACTTTGGCGCATGCGCTCGATATGAAGATCGAGCCGCATGAGGCCGTCGTTCGCATCGAACAGCATCGTCTCGATGAGGTCGAACGCCCGATCGGACGCCACGAAGCTGCCTTTGCGAAGACACTCCGCCCATTCCTGGTCGGCGTCGCTGTCCGCGACGACGCCGGAGCCGAGGCCGATCACCGCCCGATCGCCGTCGCCGGCGATGTGCAGCGTGCGGATGGCGACGTTGAGGTCGCAGGCCTGCGCCGACACATGGCCGATCGCGCCGGTGTAGATGCCGCGCGGCACCTGCTCGACCGATCGGAGCCGGGCCATCGCCGCGCGCTTCGGCGCCCCGGTGATCGATCCGCAGGGAAAGGCGGCGGCGATGACATCAACCGGGCCGACGCCGGAGCGCAGCGTTGCCGCGACATCGGACACCATCTGCTGCACCGTTGGATAACGCTCGACAGCGAACAGCCGTGGGACGTGGACGCTGCCGGGTACGGCGACACGCGACAGGTCGTTGCGCATCAGGTCCACGATCATCAGGTTTTCGGCGCGCTGCTTCTCGTCGCCCGCCAGCAGCTCGGGCGCGGCATCGGGCGGCGCCGTGCCCTTCATCGGGCGCGCCCGGACGCTGTCGCCCTCGACCGCCACGAACAGTTCGGGCGACAGCGACAACAGCCAGTCGTCGCCGGTGAACAGGAGCGCGCCGTGCGCCATGCGCTGACGCGCGCGCAGGCCCGCATAGAGCGCGGCGGGATGACCGGCGACGGGGACGTCGGCCGGAAAGCTGAGGTTCGCCTGATAGATCTCGCCCGCGCGGATCGCCTCCGCCACCTCCGCGAAGCGGGCGGCATAGGTGGCCCTGTCGATCCGCGGCACGGGCGTGCCGGCCCAGGCGCCCGCCGGATCCGGCAGCCATTCTGCGGCATCGACCGGCTCCCACGCATCGAACAGGCCGAACCAGGCGAGCGGCAGGCCGGTCGACGTGGCGCCTTCCTCCATGGCTTCGTAGGAGAGGAAGCCGGCGGCGTGCCGCGTCTCGCCCCTAAGCCGGTCGAGCAGCGCCGCGACCTCCTCCGCGGAGCGCGCGACCAGCACGTCGCGCGGCGCCCGGAACAGTCGGGCGCGCCCGCCACGGGCATCGTCGAGCAGCACGAAAGGCGCGTCCATGCAGCGATCCCTAGGCCGCGCCGCCGCGCCACGCTAGAGCGCGGCCAGCCGGGCGGACTGCGATGATCCGGCAAGGAGAGATCGCCGGTGGTCGCCAGCACATTCGACCTGTTCAAGATCGGGGTCGGCCCGTCCAGTTCGCACACCATGGGGCCGATGACCGCCGCCGCGGACTTCGTCGACCGGTTGATCGCTGAGGATCTGCTGGACCGCGTGGCGCGGGTGGAGGCCCGGCTCTACGGATCGCTGGCGCTGACCGGCAAGGGACATGCCAGCGACCGGGCCGTGCTGCTCGGCCTGTCCGGGCAGCGGCCGGCGTCGATCGATCCCGACGACGCCGACCAGATCGTCGGGCGGATCAGGGCCACCGGAGAGCTGGTGCTGGGCGGGGTCCGGACGATCCGCCATGCCGAGGCGACCGACCTGCTCTTCCTCCAAAAGGAACGGCTCGACTTCCATTCCAACGCGATGCGCTTCACCGCGTTCGACGAGGCCGGTGCCGTGCTTCTGGTGCGGACCGCCTACTCCATCGGGGGTGGTGCCGTCCTCGACGAAGAGGATGTCGGGCGCAACATGGCGCCCGAGGGCGGATGGGACGTGCCGTTCGCCTTTTCCTCCGGCGATGCGCTGCTGGGCATCGCTGCAGCCACGGGCCAAAGCTTTGCCGCCATCATGCGCGCGAACGAGGAAGCGGCGATGGCGCCGGATGAGGTTTCCGCCCGCCTGCGCGAGATCGCCGAGGCCATGTCCGCCTGCATCGACCGCGGCGTGCGGGAAGGCGGCATCCTGCCCGGCGGGCTGGGGGTTCGGCGTCGCGCGCCCGGCGTGCTGCGCACGCTGATCGAACGGCAGGAACGCGCGCTCGCCGACCCGCTGACGGTGATCGACTGGGTGAACCTGTGGGCGCTGGCCGTGAACGAGGAGAATGCCGCCGGGGGCCGGGTCGTCACGGCGCCCACCAACGGGGCGGCCGGCATCGTGCCGGCGGTGCTGCGCTACTACCAGCGCTTCGCGCCAGGCGCGAACGAGGCGGGCGTCGAGACCTTCCTGCTGACGGCGGCGGCGATCGGCTCGCTGTTCAAGGAGAACGCGTCGATCTCCGGCGCGGAGGTCGGCTGCCAGGGCGAAGTCGGCGTCGCCTGCTCGATGGCGGCGGCGGGGCTGGCGGCCGCACTCGGCGGAACGCCGGGGCAGGTCGAGAATGCGGCGGAGATCGGCATGGAGCATAATCTCGGCCTCACCTGCGATCCCGTCGCCGGGCTCGTCCAGGTTCCCTGCATCGAGCGGAATGCCGTGGGATCGATCAAGGCGATCGAGGCGGCCCGGCTCGCGCTGCTTGGCGACGGCACGCACCGCGTCAGTCTGGATCAGGTGATCGAAACGATGCGCCGCACCGGGCTCGACATGTCCGCGAAGTACAAGGAGACCGCGCTGGGCGGCCTGGCCGTCAACGTTGTGGAATGCTGAGCAGGCAGGCTCAGTTCGCCACCGCAGCGGCCGCCTGAGCCTGGCAGGCGGCGAGGCGGACGGCGTCGCCGGATTGCCGCGCCTGCTCCGCTGCCGCCGCGCCCTGCTGATCCTCGGCGGAGAGCTGCGCCGCTGTGCCGGCGGCCAGGTTTGCGACTTGCCCGGCCATGCCAAGGCCCGGAACGAACGCCAGCGCACCGGACGATCCGACGGCACGGAGCAGCCCGCCGAGCCCGCGACGACGCCGGGGCGCGGATGGTGGTGCCTGGTTGCTTTGGAGCGGGCAGGCCGCGGCGCCATCCGCTGTTCCGCCGACAGCGCCAGCAGGTGCCGGCTCTGCGCCCTCAGCGCTCTGGGCCAACAACATGGTCGGCGTGGCGGAGAGAACCGCCGCGGCGAGTATTATCGATCGAAGACGCATTCGACGGCTCCCTGGATTAAAGTTGCGTTGAGAAGGGACGGCGTTGGCGGGTTCGGTTCGCTCGCCGTTGCAAAGGCGCTATCGCTCCCCTGAGGCGTCCGCAGCATGCTTCCGATGGAGGGATGGTGCGGCTCGACGGCTGCCGTCGGCCCCGACCGGCGGCGTTGCCTGTCGATCAAGCGCAGCTTGCCGGGCGTCCGGACCCGGACTAGCCTTCGCCAGCTGGTTGATGGGGAGCACGGGCATGCGGGTGGCGGGATCGTTCGGAATGCTGGTGCTGTTGACCGGTGCCGCGTGGGCGCAGGCGCCGCAGGGCAGCGCGCCCGCGCCCGCACCCGCAGCGGCCAGCGCGGCGGCGGCAGTCGTGCCCCGGCCGGCCGCCCTCGTCTCCGACGGCGTTCCCGAGGTGCCGCAGGCGCTCGCCACCGCCACCCGGCCCTACATGGAGTTCCGCACCGCCGGCTTCTCCGGCTGGGATCGCAACGACCGGTCGATGCTGATCGCAACGCGCTTCGGCGACACCGCCCAGCTCCACAAGGTGCGCGCGCCCGGTGCCGACCGCCGGCAGATCAGCTTCGAGGCGGAGCCGATTGCCGGGGGCAGCTATGCGCGCCGCACGGGCGACGTGCTGGTGGTGGCGATGGATGTCGGCGGCAGCGAGTTCGACCAGCTCTACACGCTCAAGGACGGGCGGCTGACGCTGCTGACCGACGGGCAGAGCCGCAACAACCTGAATGCCTGGACGCAGGACGGCCGGCAGGTCGCCTTCACCTCCAACAAGCGGAACGGGACGGACAGCGACATCTACATGATGGATCCGCGCGATCCGTCGACGACGCGGCTGGTGGCCGAGGTGTCCGGCGGCGGCTGGGGCGTGGCGGACTTCTCGCCCGACGGGCGCACCGCGATCGTCGGCGAATACAAGTCCTTACCCGGTCGCGCCTCCATGCGCTCGATGTCGCCAGTGGCCGGATGCGGCCGATCACACCCGACGAGGAGATCGCCTGGGGCGGGGCGCGCTATGCGCCCGACGGCACGGTGTGGACGGTCAGCGACCAGGGATCGGACTTCCAGCGGCTGGGCACGCTGGACGTGGCCACCGGTCGCTTCACCCCCGTGAGCCGGGAGGAGCGCTGGGACGTCGACAGCTTCGACATCTCGGAAGACGGCCGGCGGCTCGTCTACATCGTCAACGAGGCCGGCGCGTCCAAGATGCGGATCATGGACCTGGCCGACCGGAACCGGGCCGTGCGCGACGTGCCGCTGCCGGCGGGCGTGATCGGCGGCGCGGAGTTCGCGCCATGGGGCACGATCGGCTTCACCCTGTCGTCTGCGACCTCGCCGTCCGACGCCTATTCGGTGGATCCCGAGACGCTGCAGGTGACCCGGTGGACGGAGAGCGAGACGGGCGGCCTTGATGCCACCCGCAATGTCGAGCCGGAGCTGGTGGAGGTGCGCAGCTTCGACGGGGAGCCGGTCTCCGGCTTCCTCTACCGCCCGGATGCGGCGCGCTTTCCGGGGCGGCGCCCGCTCATCGTCAACATCCATGGCGGACCCGAAGGGCAGAGCCGGCCGGGTTTTCTTGGCCGCAGCAATTACCTGCTGAACGAACTGGGCATCGCGATCTTCTACCCGAACGTCCGCGGGTCGACCGGATACGGCAAGCGCTTCGTCGCGCTCGACAACGGACCGTTCCGCCGCGAGGACTCGGTCAAGGACATCGGCGCCTTTCTCGACCGGCTCGGCGGCGACCCCGCCATCGACCCGACCCGCATCGCGGTGACGGGCGGCTCATACGGTGGCTACATGTGCTATGCCTCGGCGATCCGGTACGGCGACCGTTTGCGCGGCGCGAACTGCATCGTCGCGATCTCCGACTTCAACACGTTCCTGGAGAACACGCAGAGCTATCGCCGTGACCTTCGCCGGGTGGAATATGGCGACGAGCGGGTGCCCGAGCAGCGCGCCAAGCTTGCCGAGATCAGCCCGCTGACTCGCGTTTCCGAGCTGCGCGTGCCGCTGATGGTGGTGACGGGCGCGAACGACCCGCGCGTTCCTGCGTCGGAGGCGGACCAGATCGTCCAGGCGGTCCGCCGCAACGGCGGCCAGGCCTGGCACCTGCTTGGCCAGAACGAAGGCCATGGCTTCGCCCGCAAGGAGAACCAGGATTACCAGTTCTGGACCTCGCTGATCTTCTGGCAGACCAATCTGCTGGGAACCGCGAACCCAGACATGCACGTCGCGCCCGGGGCGTCGCCGACTGCGGAATAGTTGACAGCCGGCATTCGCGAGAGTGACGGCTGGTTGCCGATCGGTGGTCGTTTGCTTGCGCCGTCCAGTGATCAGGCCGGCATTAAGCCTTCGTGCCGTGCGGGCAGCAGCGACAGTGTGGAGCGCGTTGCAAATCCTTCCGAGGGCAGAGGGTCGGAGTCGATGAACCGTTGGGACGGTTCGTCCAGATCGGCGGTTCCGTTTTCGGCGGCGACGCCTTAATGCGACCACATGCCAGACCATAGACGCGGCACGCTCCTGCGGCGGCCCGGAGCCTCGTTCCTCATCCTCGCCACTTTGTTTGCGGTGCTCTGGATGGCGGGCGGCGCGTCACGGGCGGACGCGATGGGCCAAGCGATCACACGATGTGCGGCGTTCCTGGCGATCGTCGCCACGGCTTTCCTCGCTCCGCGCCCGATCAGGCTAGACGATACCCGTCCCGCCATCTTCATTCTGGCCGCCGCGCTCCTGCTGTTGATCGTCCAGCTGGTGCCGCTTCCGCCCGGTCTGTGGCAGAGCCTGCCGGGCCGCGAGCTTTTCGCTCAGGCGGACGTTCTCCCGGCAGATATATGGCGCCCATTGGCGATCGTACCGGACGGCGCCGTCAACGCTGCCGCCTCGCTTGTTGTGCCCGCCGCGGTCCTAATCCTGTTGGCCTGGATGCCGGCTGAGGATCGCGCGCTTGTTCCGCTGATGGTGTTGGTCGTCATCCTGATGTCGATGCTTCTTGGCGTCGTTCAGTTCTCTGGGATCGATTTTGACAATCCGCTCATCAACGATGGAAACGGTCAGGTAAGCGGTAGCTTGGCCAACCGAAATCATTTCGCATTGTTTCTGGCGATCGGGTGCGTTGTTGCGCCGGTGTGGGCGTTTGGCGGCCAAACGCGGGCGCGATGGCGAGGCGCAGCCGCACTCGGTATGATCCTGGTCTTGGTCTTGATGATCCTTGCCAGCGGGTCTCGAGCGGGCCTCCTTCTCGGAGTGGTCGGCGTCGTTCTCGGCCTGCTCATCGTTCGCCGCCGACTGCGCGACGACCTGCGCCGCGCACCCAAATGGGCGTTTCCGGCTCTGCTGGTCGCGATTGGAGCCCTGATCATCTCGCTTGTGTTCGTTTCCCTCTCCGCCGGTCGCGCGGACGCGATCGATCGTGCTCTGTCGATCGACGCCAGCGACGACCTGCGAGCACGCGGACTCCCGACCGTCATCGACGCTCTTTGGATCTACTTTCCTGCCGGTTCCGGGTTTGGAAGTTTCGACCCGGTTTTCCGTATCCGCGAGCCTCTGGAGCTTCTCCAGACCCTGTACCTTAATCATGCGCATAATGATTTTCTGGAGGTCGCTCTCGAAGGCGGCCTGGCGGGCATGGTGCTGCTTCTGGTCGCGCTGGGGTGGTGGCTGCTGGCCAGTGTGCGGGCATGGCGTGCGGGAGGGCGGTCGGAGCATGCGACCGCGAAACTGGGGTCTTCGGTGCTGCTCCTCATCTTCCTTGCCAGCCTGGTCGATTACCCGGCGCGCACTCCGATGATCATGGCGATCGTCGCGATTGCAGCGGTGTGGCTGAACGGAGGCTCGAGCCGGTCGGGCCGCCCAGCTTTACCCGCGTGAAGGCAGCCCCTATAGGCGGCAAGATTTTTCCTGACCGGCGGAACCAAGCGGCGCATGCTGAAACTTTCCCTTGTTTTTCTTGCGGCTGCGGCGCTTTCCGGCTGCGCGGGGCGCGAGCCGATAACCTCGACACCGCGGCTGACGGTTGTGGACGGCGCTGCTGTTTTGCCGCCGCCTAACCGGCAGGATCTGCTGGCCGCGGATCGTCCGGCACTGATTGGTCCGCTCGACACGATCCAGGTCGATGTCTTTAACGTTCCGGACCTCAGCCGCGAAATGCAGGTGGACGCGAGTGGCCGCATCGCGATGCCGCTCGCAGGCACGATCGATGCGAACGGCCTGACGGCTGGCGAGCTAGCCCTGCGCGTCGAAGAGGCACTGCGCGCTCGCTTCGTGCGGGATCCTCAGGTGATCGTGAACATCCGGAGCTCCGTCAGCCAGGTTGTGACCATCGATGGTCAGGTGACCGAACCGGGGCTCTATCCTGTGACCAACCAGATGACGCTGATGCGCGTCATCGCCTCCGCGCGGGGGTTCTCCGAATTTGCAAGGCAGGACGATGTGGTGATCCTGCGGAGCGTGGAGGGGCGTCGTATGGCCGGCCTTTACAACGTCGCCGCCATTCGCCGCGGCGCCTACGATGACCCGCCCGTCTACGCCAATGATGTCATCGTGGTCGGCGACTCTCCCCAGCGCCGCCTCTTCCGAGACCTCGTGGCTGTTTCGCCGGTTCTTGCGGCGCCTCTCATCGCGTTCCTGCAGTAGGGCAGTTTTCTATGAACCTCGTGACCCCGAATTTGCGCGGGAACTTCAATCCAGCGAACCAGGATCCTGCGGGTGCGAAGCGGATTTCGGCTGTTCAAGCCGAAGAGATCCCGCTGATCCGGCAATATCTTCGGATTGCGATGCGGTGGCGCTACGTCATCGTAGCCGCATTGGCGGCTTGCGTTGTCGCGGGCTTGATAATCACATTGCTTATGACGCCGAAGTACACGGCGGTCAGCACGATTGAGATTTCGCGAGAGGCTAGTCAGGTCACGAACTTTGAGGGAGTGGAGCGCGAAACCGGCATCGCCGATCAAGAGTTCTATCAAACACAATATGGATTGCTGCGATCGCGCGCTTTGTCTGAGCGCGTGGCCGTTCAGCTAAGGCTGATCGATGATCCGGATTTTTTCCAGATGTTCGGAGTCACGTCAGACACTCCTGCATTTGAGCTAAGTAATGGACGTTACGCTGCTGCGGGGCGGGCGGAACGACAGCGTGCGGCGGGTGAGATCCTTCGTGAAAATCTAAGCATCTCTCCGACACGACTTTCCCGTTTGGTCGACATCGGCTTCACCAGTCCGGATGCCGCCTTTTCCGCCCGAGTTGCAAACGCTTGGTCGGAAAACTTCATCCAGACTAATCTTGAACGAAAGGTGCAAGCCACCTCTTACGGGCGCAACTTGCTAGAGCGGCAACTCGCGCAACAAAAGGAGCTGCTAGACGAAAGTCAGCGCCAGCTTGTCACCTATGCGTCGCAGCAGGAGATCATAAACTTACCTGCACAGTCCTCGGGTGAAGGCTCGTCTACTGAGCGGTCGATCGTTGCCGACGATCTTGCCTCTTTGAATGCTGCGCTCGGAGAGGCAACTGCGGATCGCATCGCGGCGGAAGCGCGCTTCCGCGAGGGCGGGCGCCGAGCTTCGGCTGAGGCCCTCCGAAATCAGGCCATCAATGCGCTCCGTCAGCGACGTGCAGAATACGCGGCAGACTATCAACGGTTAATGACGCAATTCGAACCGGGCTATCCGGCGGCACGGCAAATCCAATCGCAGATCGAGCAGCTCGACCGCAGCATCGCCGCTGAGGAACGGCGCGTGTCTGGTTCGTTGCAGGGCGACTATCGCAGCGCTCTTCAGCGTGAGCGTGGATTGCGGAACCGCGTGGAAAGCTTGAAGGCCGACTATTTGGATCTTCGCCGCCGGTCCATCCAGTACAACATCTTCCAACAGGAAGTTGATACCAATCGCACCCTCTACGAAGGCTTGCTGCAGCGCTACAGGGAGATCGGGATTGCTGGAGGTGTAGGCGTCAACAACGTTTCGATCGTCGATCAGGCCGACGTTCCGCAAAGGCCCTCCAGTCCGCGCCTGCTTCTCAACCTCGCCATCGCAATCCTTGCGGGTCTTGGACTCGGTGCGGGGCTGGCGTTTGCGCTCGAGCAGATCGATGAGGCGATTGCCGATCCTGCCGAGGTCGAGCGACGCCTGGGACTTCCACTGCTTGGAACGGTGCCCAAGGTCGAGGGGCAGACTCCGCGCGACGCTCTGCTGGATCGGAAATCCGAACTCGTCGATGCGTACTTGGCCGTTCAGACCAATCTCGCCTTCACGACTGAACACGGGGTGCCGAGGTCCTTCGCGGTCACGTCGACCCGTCCGGCGGAAGGCAAGTCGACCACCTCCCTGTCGCTCGCCACGACCCTGTCGCGCGCTGGGCGAAAGGTCATCCTGGTGGATGGCGACATGCGGTCACCGTCCGTCCATCACCTGGGAAATGTGGGGCACGAGCGAGGCTTGAGCAACTTCCTGGCTGGTGAAGACTCGATCGAGGGGCTGACCTTCCCGATGACCGATCTGGGCTTCACTGCCATGTCAGCGGGCCCGATCCCGCCGAATGCCGCCGAGCTTCTGACCGGCAATCGCCTGCAATTGCTGATTACTCGGCTGCTCGAGACGTATGACAATGTCGTCATCGATAGCCCTCCTGTGCTCGGACTGGCTGACGCTCCGCTGATCGCGAGCCGCGTTGAAGGTGTGATCTATGCGGTCGAGTCGCACGGTATCCGATCGAGCCTCGTGAAGACGGCTCTAGGTCGACTGGCCAGTGCCAACGCCTACGTCATCGGCGGCGTGCTGACGAAGTTCGAGCCGAAGAAGGCTCACTTCGGCTATGGGTATGATTACGGCTATGGTTACGGCCGTGACGCGGCAGCCGATGCCAAGAAGGCCGCGCGCACCTGATGTCTAGGCAGCGGGGGCGGCGGGCCGGGACAAGTCGTCGCTCGCCGGCGGAGTGGGCGCTGCGATCGGCCCTGGCTCTGGCGACCTTCTGGTTGTGCTATGTGTCGGTGACGCAGTCGCTGGCCTTGGCGATACGATCCCGGCTTCCGGATACGGCCTATGCTCTGGCTCCCTGGGACGCGAGGGTTGAGGCAAGCTTCGCAGCCGAACTCGCCGACAGCGGCGCGCCAAGCAGCCGTGACCAAGCTGATCGCCTCGCCGCGGCGGCATTGCTGCGTGACCCGACGGCTGTCGCCGCTGTATCGGTCAGAGGCGTCATAGCCGCGCTCGACAAAGATGAAGCGGAAGCGAGATCCTACTTCTCCTTCTCTGATCGACTCTCGAGGCGAGACTTGCGGACTCGCCTTTGGTTGATCGAAGATGCCGTTGGACGGGGAGACCTGGCGGCGGCCTTGAGTCATTATGATGTCGCTCTCAGGACATCTCGACAGGCGCCGGAGCTGCTCTTCCCTGTTCTAAGTACCGCAATCGCTGATCCGCGGATCCAAGAATACCTATCCCGTACTTTGTCACAGCGGCCGAATTGGTTGGATTCGTTCGTCGAGAGTGTTTCTTACACGGGCGACCCGGTCGACGTCGCCGCCTTTTATGGTCGGCTTGCCCGCGCAGGTGTCGCGATACCACCTTCTGTGAGGGCCGGCCTCGTGGACCGCCTGGTCTCCGCCGGAGCGCTCGATGCGAGTTGGACGTTATATCGACGGTACAATGCGGCAGCGAACAAGCGGTTCTCGCGAGATCCCCGTTTCACGACAAGGTTGGAACGGCCCTCCGGGTTTGACTGGGTGCCTGTGCAGCAGGACGGGGCATTCGCGTCGATCCAAGCTGAAGAAGATGGCGGTTTCGTCAGTTTCTCCGCACCCGCGGCGGTCGGCGGCCCTGTTCTGTCGCAACGGCAGCTGCTGCCTCCAGGCCGCTATTCGCTCTCGGGACGAAGCGCAGAGATCGACCAGCAACTGACTGCCCGTCCATATTGGCTCATCACTTGCGCGGACGGGCGCGAGCTCGGGCGCGTGGTGATGACGAACTCCCCAGACAGTGAGGCGCGTTTCAACGGCCGCTTTGTCGTTCCAGCAGATTGTCCCATGCAGACTCTTGCGCTCATTACGAGAGCGTCAACTCAGGTGGGCGGTACAACGGGCCGCATTTTGGAGGCGCAGATCCGACCGGCGCCATGAAAAGCAATCTCAGTCTCTCCGCGTATAGCAGAACAATGTGCCTGCGCCTGTTCTACTTGCTTCTCGCTTCGATCGCCGCGTCGAGCCTTGCCGAAGCGCAGACGGTCGATCAACCAGATCAGGAAACTGGCCCGTCGCCAGTTCTCACCCGAAACCCGAGCAGTGTGGCCGGAGAAGCCGGCTTACGACAAAATCCCGAGGATCTGTCCGAGGCGTTGCGGATTGAGCCGATGAAGCGCATCGAAGCGCGAATCCAAAACCGTTTGGAGAACCGCATCCGCAACCGGGTGGATAGGAACTATGATTCGCGCAGCAACGTGACGGATCCGTTCGAAGAAGCCTCAGACCGGCAACGCGCCGCGAGAACGCCGCAACAGCGCTAAGCTGCCGCCTCCGAATTGCATCCCGATCAGGCAAGCGTCATCCGCAAGCTTGTGCGCCACGGCTCTAGATGCTTGATCCGTAGCTCAGTGGCGAAGACAGACCTGCGGATCGGGCGCTTCTAGGCCGGCTCCATGGTTCCGCCATCGTAATGAGGCCCGTAATGCACCGCTCTGTCTCGTATATGCTTGTGGCATCGGCTTCCCTTGCATCCTGTTCGCCACCGCCGTCAGGCGAGCAGCCAGCCGATCGCGCGCCCGCAAAGATCTTCAGTGCGCAGGATCGGGCAACAGCACAGAAGCTGTCTCTCAGCAGCGCTAGCGCGCCTCAGGCCGGCACGGCGCAGGATCAGGCCCTGGCATGCGAGTTCGGCCTCGACGCGCTCGGAACGCGCCTCCGATCGAGCGGGCTGCTGTCCGCCGAGCAAGAGCGGGTCTACGCGCAAGCGCAGGCCCTCTATCGGCGCCGCGCGACCGAAGGCCTGTCCCCTGATGAAGCTGCCGTAGCACGTCAGAACTATGAAACCGCCCAACCCGACACGAATGCCCGAGCACGGATTGGCCTGAGCTGCCTCCGACAGCTCATCTGAAGCGTTGACTTGATCCCTCGCTTCCTATCGGCGGGGTCGTGGGCAGCGCGTGCTTCCACCTGACCTTCTGGCAGACGGATTTCGGCCTGCGTTCAACACCGACTGCCCATCTTTGCCTCTTAGTTGGAGAAGCCAGATAACTGCGTCGGTCCCCTCTTCGCCGGAGGAGCTTGGCTCTGGCTGGCAGATCCCGGCCCTCTACCATCGTCTGATCTTGTGGATCGGGGATGGCACCGGCCTCCCGGATGCCATTCTGCACATCCATGCCGGGCTCGCGATCCTATTGCTTGTCCGGCTCGTCAGCCGGCGATCGCTCGGAAGTTTCTTCCCATTCTGGTGGGTTCTCGCCGCGGAACTCGGCAACGAGTTCATGGACTATCTTGTCTATGGGCTTCGATGGGCAGACACGCTCGCTGACATAGGAAACACCCTGTTCTGGCCGCTGGTGATCAGCCTGGGCGTTCGTTGGCGCCCCATGTTGTCTCGGGATCACAGCCAGCCTTCGGATCGATGAACAGCAACAGGCGCCGTGCTCACCTGTCCAAATCTCGAACGTTGCTGATACGCCTTACTCGATCCAGGCCGACTGCGCGGATCGTCTGTCTCACTTGCGTCGGGGCGCCGGACCGCGCAGGTCGGGGGCATGACCACACAGCCGCCTCTTCGCGCCGCGATCATTCCGGTGACGCCGCTCCAGCAGAACTGCTCGCTCATCTGGTGCACGGCGACGATGCGGGCGGCGCTGGTCGATCCGGGCGGCGACCGGCCGCGCATCCGTGAGGCGGTGACGCAGGCGGGAGTGTCGGTCGAGAAGATCCTGCTGACCCACGGCCATATCGATCATTGCGGGGAAGCCGGCCTGCTCGCCGCCGAGCTGGGCGTGCCGATCGAGGGTCCGCACGAGGCGGACCGGTTCTGGATCGCGCGGCTGGGCGAGGACGGCCGCGCCTATGGCATGCCCGATGCCGCGCCGTTCGAGCCGAATCGCTGGCTAAAGGGCGGCGACAGCGTCACCGTCGGCGATCTGACGCTGGACGTTTATTTCACCCCGGGACACACGCCGGGGCACGTCACATTCCACCATCCGGCATCCGCGCTGGCGCTGGTGGGGGATGTGCTGTTCGCCGGTTCCGTCGGCCGAACCGACTTTCCCCTGTCGGATCACCAGGCGCTGATCCGGTCGGTGACCGAGGTGCTGTGGCCGCTGGGCGACGACACCGTATTTATCCCCGGCCATGGCCCCACATCCACCTTCGGGCACGAACGGCGCACCAACGGTTTCGTGGCGGATCATGTGCTTGCCGGGTAGCATGAGGCGAACTGCAGGCGGTCGCGGGTGACGCGCGCTTGCAACCTGATCGGGAATCGCTATAGGCGGCGGCTCGCTTGCGAACGGCCGCCCCAGGTCCGCGGCCCTTGGTGCCGTGTTCCTTACCGGCACCGGTCGCCGAACACATCATCTGGATTGGAACGGGTGCCGCCATGGCAGTGCCGAAGAGAAAAACGTCACCCTCGAAGCGCAACATGCGCCGCAGCCACGACGCGCTCGCGCCGCAGGCGTTTCAGGAGTGCCCGAATTGCGGCGAACTGAAGCGTCCGCACAACCTGTGCACCGCTTGCGGCCATTATAACGGCCGTGAGATCGTCTCGGTCGAGGCCTGACGACCGCTTCACCTGAAGGACCGGTGGCGGTGAGCACAACGTCGCGGATCGCGATCGATGCGATGGGCGGCGACGGCGGGTTGCCGGTGATGATCGGCGGCGCGGCCGCGGCGCTCGCGGCCGATCCGACCCTGCGCTTACTTCTGATCGGTGACGAGGCCGGCATCCATGCCGAGCTTCAGCGGCATGCCGCGCTTGCGGCCGCAGCCGACGTGCGTCACGCGCCGGAGACGATCGCGTCGACCGAAAAGCCGACGCTTGCCATTCGCCGCGCCAAGACGACGTCGATGGGGCTGGTGATCAGCGCCGTGAAGTCGCGCGAGGCGGCGGCGGCGGTGTCGGCGGGCAACACGGGTGCGCTGATGGCGATGGCGAAGCTGTCGCTGCGCACCATGAAGGGGATCGCCCGCCCGGCACTGGCGGCGACGCTGCCCACCCTTGGCGACAATGACCTCGTCATGCTCGATCTCGGCGCGAACACCGAGTGCGATGCCGATAACCTGGTGCAGTTCGCCGTCATGGGCGCCGCCTATTCCCGCATCGTGCTGGGCGTGGATACGCCGCGCGTGCGGCTGCTCAACATCGGCGTCGAGGAGCTGAAGGGAACCGACGAGGTGCGCGAGGCAGCCGACACGCTGCGCGCGTCGCCACACCTTCCGCTGCGGTTCGAAGGGTTCATCGAGGCCGACCGGCTCGGCCGGGGCGAGGCCGACGTGATCGTGTCGGACGGCTTTACCGGCAACATCGCGCTGAAGTCGGTTGAGGGCACCGCCCGGTTCATCACCGACCTGCTGCGCCGCGCCTTCACCAGCTCGTTCCGGTCGAAAGCCGGTTTCCTGCTGTCACGGCCGGCCTTTCACATGCTGAAGACGCACCTCGATCCGAACAACCACAATGGCGCGGTTTTCCTGGGCCTGAACGGCATCATCGTGAAGAGCCACGGCGGTGCCGACATCGGCGGCGTGGCCAATGCGATCTCGGTCGCGGCGAAGCTGGCGCGCGACGGCATCACCGAGCGGATCACCGCCGACCTGGGTGCGATCGGCCACGGCGAGGGCCTGGCCAAGTGACGCGGCGGGCCGCCATCACCGGGACGGGCGCGGCCCTGCCCGTGCGCCGAGTTGCCAATGCCGAGCTTGCAGAGCAGGTCGACACCTCCGACGAGTGGATCGTCGAGCGGACCGGCATCCGCTTCCGCCACATCGCGGGTGACGGCGAAACCACGGCGACGCTGGCGACCGATGCGTCGCGCCGCGCGCTGGAGGCGGCGGGCATCGACGCGTCGGAGGTCGGCCTGATCGTGCTGGCGACGGCGACCCCCGACCAGACATTCCCGTCGACGGCGACGATCGTCCAGGAAAAGCTCGGCATCGCCGACTGCGTCGCGTTCGATGTCGCGGCGGTCTGTTCCGGCTTCCTCTACGCGCTGTCCGTCGCGGAAAGCATGATCCGCGCGGGCACCGCCGACACGGCGCTGGTGATCGGCGCCGAGACCTTCAGCCGGATCCTGGATTGGGAGGACCGCACCACCTGCGTGCTGTTCGGCGACGGCGCGGGCGCGGTGGTGCTGCAGGCGACTGATCAGGCCGACCGCGGCATCCTTGCCACGCGCCTTCATGCCGATGGTCGGCACAACGGCCTGCTTTATGTCGACGGCGGGCCGTCCACGACGGGCACGGTCGGCAAGCTGCGCATGAAGGGCCGGGAGGTGTTCCGCCACGCGGTGGTGAACCTGGCCGCCGTGATGCAGGAAGCCTTGGCGGTCGCCGGGCATGACAGCAGCGAGGTCGACTGGGTCGTCCCGCACCAGGCGAACGCCCGAATCCTGGACGCCACCGCCCGCAAGCTGGGGCTCGATCCCGAGCGGGTCGTGACCACGGTCGACATCCACGCGAACACCTCGGCGGCGTCCGTGCCGCTGGCGCTCGACGTGGCCGTGCGCGATGGGCGCATCAAGCCGGGGCAGCTGCTGGTGCTCGAGGCGATGGGCGGCGGATTCACATGGGGCGCTGCCGTCGTGCGCTTGTGAGCAGAGCGGCCAGGCTGCTATGATATGGTCGTTTTACACTAGGTTCTGGGGGGAAGATCATGGCTGACGTCGCGACGCTCACGCGGGCGGAGCTTGCCGAGTCGCTGCACCGCGAGGTCGGGCTGTCGCGTGCCGAGTCGGCGTCCATGGTCGAGCAGATCCTGGCCAAGCTGTGCGGGGCCCTCTCGGACGGCGAGAATGTGAAGATCTCCGGCTTCGGGAGCTTCATCCTGCGCGACAAGGGCGAGCGGGTCGGCCGCAATCCGAAGACGGGGGTGGAGGTGCCGATCGCGCCGCGCCGCGTCCTGACCTTCCGCGCCAGCCAGATGCTGCGCGACCGCATCACCAACCAGGGCTGAGGCCGGCGCGCGGATGACGGACGATCGCCAGGGCGAGAAGGGTGAGGACGCGTTCCTCACCATCGGCGAGCTGGCGGATCGGCTGGGCGTCGCCCACCATGTCCTTCGCTACTGGGAAACGCGCTTCCCGCAGCTGCGCCCGCTGCAGCGCTCCGGCCGGCGCCGTTATTACCGGCCGGCGGACGTGGCCCTGGCCACCCGCATCAACACGCTCCTGAACCGCGAAGGCTATACGGTGAAGGGGGTGCAGCAGCTGCTGTCCGGTACCGCGACGCCGGCGCCTTCGGCCGAAAGTCCGGCGGAGGACGCGGGCGCGAACGACGCCCTCTTGACCGACCTGAAGCGGATCCGCGATCGGCTGGCCGCAGCACTTCAGGCGGACGGCTGAGCCTCAGCCGCGGTCGGGGCCCAGTGCAGGGTCCAGATCGCGGGGGCGGATGAAGCGCTCGAGCTTGCCCGCACCGGGCTTCGCCGCAGTCCAGCTGTCGATGGCGAGCGCCAGCACGGCCACGCTGGCGGTCGGGAACTTCTCTTCCACGTCGTCGCGCAGCCGGTCGTCCGGGTGATCGGGCACCAGCGTCAGCACCAGGTCCTCCAGGCCCGGATTGTGACCGACCAAGAGCAGGCGATCGACCGAGTCCTCGGTCTGCTGGACCCTGTCGAGCAACCCGTCCACCGTCGCCAGGTAGAGCCCCGTGTCGAAGGTGACGTCCGGCGTCGTGCCGTAGCCGAGCCAGAGCTGCGCCAGCGTCTCCCGCACCCGAACGGCGGACGATGCGACAACCTGATCGAAGGTCAGCCCATCCTCCCGCAGGCGGCGGCCAACGGTACGGGCCGCGCGTTCGCCCTTGCCGTTCAGAGGACGGTCGAAATCGCGCGCAATGCCGTCGTCCCAGCCGGACTTTGCATGGCGGAGGAGGATCAGCGTCTTCATCGGGGCTCCACCGGCGCGGGCGTCGATCCCCCTTGCACCATGTCGGGCGGCGGCGAAAGGCGCTGACGAACCCGCTCCGCCGCCTCGTCGAGCGTCACGCGGCTGACCGGGGTGTCGGCGGGGAACGCCGTCAGCAGGCGGGACGGCATCGCCGGCGACAGGATCACGAAGGTGCCGCGATCGTCGGCGCGCCGGATCAGCCGTCCAAAGGCTTGCGCCAGCCGCGCGCGGATGAGGCGGTCGTCATAAGCGGCGGCATCACCGCTCGCTGCGCGTCGCGCGGCATGAAGGACGCTGGGCCGTGACCAGGGCACCGCCTCCATCACCACCTGGCGCAGCGAATGACCGGGCACGTCCACGCCGTCGCGCAGCGCATCGGTGCCGAGCAGGCTGGCGCGCGAATCGTCGCGGAAGATGTCGACAAGCGTCCCCGTGTCGATCGGATCGACATGCTGGGCGTAGAGCGGGAGGCCGTCGCGAGCGAGCCGGTCCGCGATCCGAGCGTGGACGGAGCGCAGCCGGCGGATGGCGGTGAACAGGCCGAGGGTTCCGCCGCCGGCCGCGACGATCAGGCGCGCATAGGCGCCGGCGAGCGCGGCCAGGTCGCCGCGCTTCACGTCGGTGACGATCAGCACTTCCGCCTGCGCGGCATAGTCGAACGGGCTGGGCGCCTCGAACAGCGTCGGCGGAGCGGGCAGGTGCAGCGATCCGCTGCGCGCTTCGGCCGCCTGCCAGCCATCGCCGCCGCCGCGGAGCGTGGCGGAGGTGACCAGCACGCCGTGCGCGGGCTTCAGCACCAGCTCGGCAAGCGGGCGGGTCGGGTCCAGCCAGTGGCGATGGAGACCGACATCGAGGTCGCGTGCATCGATGCGCGCAACGGCCAGCCAGTCCACGAAGTCGGGGTCGGCCGGGCCGCCGACCCGCGCCAGCAGGGCTGTCCAAGCCGCAAGTGTCGCGGTGCGCCAGCCGAGAGCCGAGACCGCCCCCTCGATCCGGGCGCGCGCCGGCGTGTCGATCCAGTCGGGTCCCTCCTCCAGCAGCGCCTCCAGCCGCTGCGCAAGCTGAAGAAGCGGCTGATGGAGCGCCCCCAGCGCGGCCGCGGCCGGTCCCGCGGCATCGACCAACCCGGCCGGCAGCTGGGCAAGCTCCGTTTCCAGACCATAGCCGGCATCCTCGCCTTCGGCCCGGGCGTAAACGGTGCCCCGCACCTCCGCGAGGAGCGTTTCGAGCGGACCGAACGGCTGGGCCTCGATCAATCGCCCGAGCCAGCCGTCGGCCGGCAGCAGACCCGCCGCCTCGATCGCGCGGGCAATCGCATCGCCGCCGATCTCATCCTGCGACGCGACGTCGAGCAGGCGGGCGGACAGGCCCCGCCGCCGGCCGCGCGACCGCCCTTCCGGTCCCACCACCCAGCGCCTAAGCTCGATCAGCTCCGCACCGGTCAGCGCGGCGGCGAAGGTCGAATCGGCCGCCTCGAACAGATGATGTCCTTCGTCGAACACCAGCCGCGTGGGACCGCCCGCATCACGGCCGCGGGCCGCGTTGACCAGCACCAGGGCGTGGTTGGCGACCACGATGCTGGCGTCCGCGCTGGCCCGCACCGCGCGCTCCACGAAGCAGCGGCGATAGTGCGGGCAGCCGGCAAACACGCACTCGCCCCGGCGGTCGGTGAGCGCGGTGGACCCGTTCCTGCGGAACAGCGACGGCAACCAGCCCGGCAGGTCGCCGCCCACCATGTCGCCGTCGCGCGAATATGCGGCCCAGCGCGCCACCAGCTGCGCGAGCACGGCCGCCCGGCCGGCAAAGCCGCCCTGCATCGCATCCTCCAGGTTCAGGAGGCAGAGATAGTTCTCGCGACCCTTGCGGATCACCATGCGCCGCCGCCTTGCCGCCGGATCGGGAAACAGCCGTTCCCCTTCGCGGTCAAGCTGACGCTGCAGCGCCTTGGTATAGGTAGACACCCACACGGCACCGCCCGCCCGCTCCGCCCACAGGCTGGCAGGCGCGAGATAGCCGAGCGTCTTGCCGATGCCCGTGCCTGCCTCCGCCAGCACGAGGCGTGGCGTGTCGACGCGAGCCCGCGGGGCGAATGCCTGGGCGGCGGCGGCGGCATAATCCCGTTGCCCGGCGCGCTGTTCGGCCTGGCCGCCGGTCAGGCGGGCCAGCCGCCCGATCGTTTCTTCGGGTTCGATGGCGATCGGGCGCGGCGGATCGCGGGGCTGCCCTTCCTCCCATTCCGGCAGGCGCTGGAAGAGGCCGCGCTCCGGCCGCTCCGGCCGGTTGAGCGACACGCCCACGGCCGGCGCCCAGGGCCACCGCGCGCGGGTGAGCGCCTGCACACTGTCCCAGGCGCCGTGCCGTTCCGCCCAGTCGGCGTCGCGCATCCGCTCCACCAGCGCCGCCGCTGCGGCGATCAGCAGCGCCGGAACGCCGGCTTCGTCCGCGGGCGGCTGCAGGCCGAGCGCGCGCGCGATGCCTGCGGGCGTCGGCACGGCGAAGCGGGCGGGGTGCACGAAGGCGAACAGCTCAAGCAGATCGAGCCCGGACAGATCTGGATAGCCGAGCCTGTCGCCGGTGAGCGGCGCGTTCAAAAGAATGGTCGGCGTTTCCGCGGTAAGGCCCACGGCCGTTCCGCGCTCAACGGCGCGGGCCGGCTCACCCGGACGCGCGATCCAGATGCCGGCATGGCTGGCATGAAGGGCAGGGTAGGGAAGCACCGCGGCAGGGTTTAGCGCGGCAGCGCCCGAACGGAAAGTGAACGTGCTACCAGAGCACGCCGTCTGTGGGCTGCAGCGGTTCCGGGGCGGGATCGCCCAGCGCCTCGAGCAGGTCGATCTCGATCGTGCGGCACATGGCGGTCATCGGGACGTCGTGGATCGTGTCGGCGAACGGATCCACCAGGTCCTCGCCGATCTGCAGGACGGCCAGGAACATCAGCCCGGCGATGGTGGACCCGATCGGCGTCGCGATGCCCAGCGTCTCGACGAGCCCGATCGGAAGCAGCACGCAGAACAGCCGGGTGAAGAAGGTCGGGAAGAAACGGTACTGGTTCGGCAGGGGCGTGTTCTTCAACCGCTCCATGCCGCCCTGCGCGTTGGCGATGTCGACCAGGATGCGTTCAAGCTGCGTCTGCTGGATCGTGTCGATCCATCCTTTGCGCATGGCATGCTCGATCCGCCCGGCTGTGCCGTCGAGAAGACCGTTGGCCGGGTTGCGGCGCCCCAGGGGCTCGGCCGCCTCGTCGTCCGACAGGAAGCGGCGCACCTCGGCCGAGGGGTCCTGCCGGCGGAGCTGGCACCGCAGCGCGTGCACATAGGCGATCTGGCGCAGTGTGATGGACCGGCGCAGGTCCAGCACCTCCTGACCATCCTCTTCCGCCAAAAAGGCGCCCGCACCCCGCGCCACGTTGCGCGACGCGTTGATCATCGATCCCCACAGGATCCGGCCTTCCCACCAGCGCTGATAGGCGCTGTTGTCGCGGAAGCCCAAGAACAGCGCCAACGCCGTGCCGAACAGCGTGAGCGGCAGCGACGGCGCTGTGAACGGGAAGACGAAATAGGTCACCGTCACGAGGACGTCCCAGATGCCGAGCGCGAGCAGCGGCTTCCAGACATCAAGGACGATCCGCTTTAGCCGCGGCGACGGGGTCACGATCATCGCCGCAAGACGCAGAAGCGGCCTACTTTGTTGCATGGCAACACGCGGCGTTGCGCGCCGCGCCCACCGCGCTAGACGACGCGCATGACCGACGATCTGCGCCAAGCGGCGCTCCAGTCCAAGGCATGGCCGTTCGAGGAAGCGCGCAAGCTGCTTGCCCGCTATCCGGACGGAAAGCCCGGCGGCGCGCCCATCCTGTTCGAGACCGGCTATGGCCCGTCCGGCCTGCCGCACATCGGAACCTTCAACGAGGTTCTGCGCACCACCATGGTGCGCCGCGCGTTCGAGGTGTTAAGCGACCAGCCGACCCGGCTGATCGCATTTTCGGATGACATGGACGGGCTGCGCAAGGTTCCGGACAATGTGCCCAACGGCGACATGCTGGCGGCTCATCTCGGCCGGCCGCTGACGGCGATCCCCGATCCGTTCGGCACGCATGACAGCTTCGCCGCGCACAACAATGCGATGCTGCGCGCCTTCCTGGACCGCTTCGGCTTCGACTATGAATTCCTGTCGGCGACCGAATGCTACCGCTCCGGCCGGTTCGACGAGGCGCTGAAAGGCGTCTTGCGCAACTTCGACGCGATCATGGCCGTGATGCTGCCGACCCTGCGCGAGGAGCGGCGCCGGACCTATTCCCCGATCCTGCCGGTCAGCCCCACATCAGGCGTCGTGCTGCAGGTGCCGGTCGAGGTGATCGACGCCGACGCGGGCATCATCGCCTTCGAGGACGACGGGCAGCGGGTCGAGCAGTCCGCGCTCGGCGGGCTGGCGAAGCTGCAGTGGAAGGTCGACTGGGCGATGCGCTGGGCCGCGCTCGGCGTCGATTACGAGATGGCGGGCAAGGACCTGATCGATTCGGTCGTGCAGTCGGGCAAGATCGCGCGCGTGCTGGGTGCCCGGCCGCCCGAAGGTTTCAATTACGAGATGTTCCTCGACGAGAAGGGCGAGAAGATCTCGAAGTCCAAGGGCAACGGCCTCTCGCTGGACGAGTGGCTGCGCTACGGGCCCGAGGAGAGCCTCGCCTTCTACATCTACCGCGAGCCGAAGAAGGCGAAGTCGCTGCATGTCGGGCTGATCCCCCGCGCGATCGACGATTACTGGCAGTTCCGGGCCAACTGGCACGATCAGCCGGTGGAGCAGCGGCTGGGCAATCCGGTGCACCACGTCCATGCGGGCGCCGTTCCGCCGGGGCAGCTGGCGGTGCCGTTCTCGCTGCTGCTGAACCTTGTGGGCGTGCTGGGGGCGGGCGCGACGCCGGACCAGGTGTGGGGCTATCTCGCCAATTACACGGACGCGCGCGCCGACACCGATCCCGATCTCGACCGGCTGGTCGGCCATGCAATCGCCATCCACCGCGACCTGGTCGCGCCGACGCTGCAGCGGCGCGCGCCCGACGCGCGCGAGGCGGCGGCGCTGCGCGCGTTCGACGAGAAGCTTGCCCTGATGCCCGACGATGCCACGGCCGAGGCGATCCAGGACGAGGTGTACGAGATCGGCAAGGCGCACTTCGGCAAGGAGGGCCTGCGCGACTGGTTCAAGGCGCTCTACGAGACGCTGCTCGGCAGCAGCCAGGGGCCGCGGATGGGCAGTTTCGTGCGGCTTTACGGCATCGCCAACAGCCGGCGGCTGATCGCCGAGGCGCTGGGGAGCGGGGCGGGCGACTGAGCGCGACCGCCATCAGCGGCGGCTGTTCGCCACCCAGCCGTCGATCTTCTGCTCCAGCACGGGAAGCGGCAAGGCGCCCGTCATCAGCACCTCCGCGTGGAATGCGCGCGGATCGAAGCGATCGCCAAGGGCCTGCTGCGCCTCGGCCTTCAGCCGGCTGATCGTCAGCTGCCCGGTCTTGTAGGCCAGGGCCTGACCCGGGATCGCGATGTAGCGATCGACCTCGATGGTCGCGTCCGTGCGGCCCATGGACGAGTTTTCGAGCATGTAGGCGATCGCGCGGTCACGGTCCCAGCCATAGGCATGGATGCCGGTGTCCACCACCAGACGCATCGCGCGCAGCATCTCGTCATCAAGGCCGCCGAAGCGCTGCAGCGGCTCCTGCTCCATGCCGAGTTCCTGCCACAGGGTTTCGGCGTAGAGCGCCCAGCCCTCCACAAAGGCGGTGTTGCCGCCGTAGCGCATGAAGGCGGGCAGCGCCGTGTTCTCCTGCGCCAGGCTGATCTGGAAGTGATGCCCCGGCACGGCTTCGTGCAGGTAGAGCGTTTCCATGCCGTAGGTGTTGCGCGACGGGAGATCATAGGTGTTGAAGTAAAAGACGCCCGGCCGGTTCTTGGCGGGATCGGCAGGATCCCACACGCCGTCCTGATAGCTGCCGGCGGCGGCCCCGCGCTCCCGATAGGCCTCGACCGGCCGGATTTCGAGCGGGGTTTGCGGAATGGTGGAGAACTGTTCGCCCACGCGCGCATCCACGCGCCGGCCGATCGCCTGGAACCCGTCGATCAGCGCCTGCGCGGACGCGGGGCGGTAGGCAGGGTCGGTGCGGAGATGCTCGAAGAACTGGGCCAGCGTCCCCTGGAAGCCAAGCTCGCGCTGGATCGCCTCCATCTGGCCGCGGATCCGGGCGACCTCCGCCAGGCCCTGCGCGTGGATGGTCGCGGCATCGAGCGGCAGCGTCGTGTTCTGCTCGATCAGCGCCGCGTACAGCCGGTCGCCGCCGGGCATGCCGCCGAGGCCCACCGTGTCGCGCGCGGCGGGCAGATAGGTGTCGCGCAGGAAGTCGCGCAGCCGCGTGTGGGCAGCGTTGATCTGTTCGATCGCGCGGACCGTCTCGGCGCGCAGCCGCTCACGCTCGCCCGCGGGGATGCTGTCCGGAAAGTCGCGCACCGGGCCGTAGAAGGTCGACGCCTGCGTGTCCTGCGCGATCAGCTGGTCGAGCTGCTCGATCGTGTTGCGGACGATCAGCTTGGGCTGCGTCACCCCGCTCGCCATCCCCTCGCGCAGCCGGGCGATCGACCGGTCGGTCAGCCGCACATAGTCGGCATGGCGCTTGATGTTGTTCTCATAGTCGAGGACGGTCCGGAACGGCGCGGCGCCCTGGCCCGAGGCGAAGCTGGGGTAGAAGGTCTGGAAGCCGGAAAAATGATCCACCGGCCGCACTGCCGTGAGCGCCAGGATCGCAGGGTCGAGCTGCCGGAGCGATTCGCGCTGCTGATATTCGAAGACATCATAGGCGATCTGGTTGGTGGGGGTCAGCGCCGCCTTGTTGATCCGCTGCAGCGCGGCCAGGCTCTGCTCGGCCGCCGCCCGCTCCGCATCGTAATAGTCGTCGGTCAGGTAGTCGCCCAGCCGATCGGCGTAGCGCAGGTCGCCGCGGAAGATCGCCGACAGCGGATTGCGCCTGAGATTGTCTTCGTCGCTCTGCCGGAACAGCGCGCGCAGCGCCTCGTCCGCCGCGCTGTCCTGCGTCGCTGCTGCGGACGCGGGCGTGCGCGCCGGCGCCTGTGCCAGGGCGGGGCCCGCCGCGGCGACGGCGGCAAGGAGGCAGGCGGCAGCGGAGAGACGACGCATGGACCGGCTTTCGAGTTCGAGCAGGCCGCCCCCAAAAGGAACCGGCCCGGAAGCAGCATGCTCCCGAGCCGGCCTTACGCAACGCTACTGAAGGGTTACCAGAAGAAATTGCGGTTCACGTCGAGGACGCGGCCGGTGCGCACATCCACCAGCAGCACGTCGTTGCCGTGGCGCACCCACTGCTGGTTGCGGGCGACCGGCGGCAGCCGGTAGCGGGTCGGGTTCGCGACGTAGTAGTTGCGGGCATAGAGCGAGCGGTTCAGCGTGCCGCCGACATTGGCCGGGACGTAGCGATAGCCGCGCGGGCCGACATAGGCGCCCTGGCGATAGAGCTGCCGGTTGCGCTGGCGATAGTCACGCAGCTCCTCGCGTTAGTCGCGGCGGGCATCGCGGACGTCGCGACGCGCATCGCGGCGGTCGTCACGGTCGCCGTAACGGCGTGCATCCTGCAGGTCACGACGCGCATCGCGCAGGTCGCGGGCATCCTCGCGCACCTCTCGGGCGGTCTGCGCCTGGGCGACACCGGGAAGCGCAGTGGCCAGCATCAGGCCAGTGATGATAAGCTTGCGCATAGAAAAGCTCCTCTCGTTGGACCTGCCGAATATCCGGCGGCTCCATGAACGCTCTTCTGCGCGATTCGCTCTGAACGATGCGGGAATGCGGTTGTCAGCTTCCCGAAAGCTTCCTCAATACCAATCGCCTCGACGGAACCATTTGGTAAAGATGTATTTGGTTCCCGCCTCGACGGGTGAACCTTCGTGCATAACGGCCGGGTTCGGCAGGCCGTCGACGGTCATGTTGTTCCAAAGAAGGAGCAATCCGGGCAGCGGCTCCACCTGGAACCCGGCGGATGTGAAGCGGGTCGCGCCGCCTGCCTGGGGCCTGTTGAGATAGGCCATGGTGGTCCAGCTGCGCTGCCCGCCGGCCGCCGCTTCCTTCGGCCAATAAGGCTGGTCGGTGCCGAACCAGTCATAATGCGGCTTGAACAGCTGTCCCTGCCGATAGCGCTGGCCCTGGATCGTCTCGCCCTGCCGCTCCCGCAGGCCGGTGAGCGCCAGGATCCGGGTGTCGATCGCCTCCACAAGCGGATCGAACCGGTCGAGATTGGCGCTGTGGCTGGTGCGGAAGCCGACATCGTCGGCCAGGGTGCCGCCGGACAGGAGCGTGGAGGGCTGGCAAACTGCGTCGATCTTCTCGATCAACGCGGCGCATTCTGCCGGGGAGATGAAGTCGGGCACGACGAACATCTCGATGCCGTCATGCGGGATGGCGATAACCGCCGGGTTCTCCCGCAGCCGATCGGCGACGGCGCGGCCCGTCTGGGCCAGCACCGTCGCCTGATCGCGGTCTATGTCACCAGAAGAAATCGTAGATGACGTCCACGACATAGCCCGACCTCACATCCACCAGGAGCGCGTCGTCATAGTAGCGCACCCACCGGTAGCTGCCATAAGCGGGCGGCAGGCGGTAATACCAGGGATCGTTGATCCAGTAGTTCGACGCGTAGAGCCCGGCGAACAGGCTGATGCCGATGTCGAACCGGCGGTAGCCGTAGCCCCAGCCACGCGGCGCGTAGTAGCGCGATCCGCGAAAGACCGCCCGGTTCGAGCGACGATAGCTCTGCCAGTCGTAGCGGCGATCGTTGCGCCATCCGCGATCCCAGCCGCGACCGTCGCGATCGCGCCCGTTCCATCCCCGCCCGTCGTTCCAGCGGCGATCATTGTTCCAGCCGCGGTTGTCGTTCCAGCGCCGATCGTTGTTCCAGTTGCGATTGTCGCCGCGATCCCACCGCCCGTTGTCGCGGCGGAAGTCCTGACGGTCGTCGCGGCGGTCGCGCCGGAAATCCTGGCGATCGTCACGGCGATCCTGGCGGAAGTCGCGGAGATCCTCGCGTCCCTCCCGCCGCCATTCGCCCCTGTCCGCCGGGTTGGCAGGCCGGTCCTGGCGCCAGTCGCGACGCTCCTGCCGGAACTCCTGCCGGTCGCCGCGCCGTTCCTGCCGGAAGTCCTGCCGGCGTCGCGACGCTCGCGCCGGAACTCCTGCCGTGCGCCCTGCTCGGGGCGCGGTTGCGCGGACATGGACGATGGCACCGCGCGTTCGCGGGCGCGGAACACCGCCTCGTTGGTGCTGCGCGGCGACCCGCGGAAGCCTTCTCCGCCCCCGCGACCACCAAAGCGTTCGCCGCCGCCGCGACGCTCTCCGCCGCCGCGGCGGCCCTCGCGCTGCGCGATCTCGATGGGCGCTGCGGGGGCAGCCCGCTCCGCCCGGGCCGGACTCGCCAGCACCGGCTCGATGCTTTCCGTCGGCGCGAGCTCCGCCACCTGGGCTGAGGCGGGCACGGCGACGCTGGCGGCCAGCATCGCCAGAATGAACCTGTTACGCATGACATACTCTCCAACGACCCGCGTGCAGGACGCGCCGGATCATGGAGCTTCTTTGACCCATCCGCCATGAGCCGTGGCTGAACGTCGTTGAACCGCGCCGTTAAGGTTGCCGCGCCTCCGGCGGGGTAAGGGCGGGCACCGCGGCGGCGGCGTCGGCCGGATCGATGCGCGGCGGCGGGGCGGCCGCGATCGTCTCCGCGCCGGACTGCACGGCGCCAGCGCGGCGAATCGCGTCCCGAACCCTGGGATAGGTGCCGCAGCGGCACAGGTTGGTGATCGCGGCGTCGATCTCGGTATCGGTCGGCCGCGCCGTGCGCCGCAGCAGGATGGCGGCCGCCATGATCATGCCGGGCTGGCAGAACCCGCACTGCGGCACCTGATTTGAGACCCAGGCCTGCTGGACCGGATGGCTCCGGTCGCGCGACAGCGCCTCGATGGTGGTGACGAAGCGGCCTTCCGCCTCCGCCAGCGACATGGTGCAGGCGCGCACCGCCGCGCCGTCGACATCCACCGTGCACGCGCCGCAGCTGCCATCGCCGCAGCCATATTTCGCGCCCGTCAGGTTGGACGCGTCGCGCAGCGCCCAGAGCAGCGGGGTGTCCGGATCCATCAGGTAATCGACCGGCTGGTTGTTGACGGTGAGGGCAACCATCAGTCTCGCCAGCTCCGGTCCGTCCGGTCCACCAGCCGGACCATGGCGGCGAAATCGGCCGCACCCGGGCCGCCCGGCGCTTGCGCCTGGCTGAGATCGCGCTGGTGCACGGCGATCACCTCGGCCGGCACCTCCAGCGGTGTTCCCATCGACATGGTCGCCAGCTGGATCTCGCACGCCCGCTGCAGCGACCAGTGCGTCAGGAACGCCTCTGGCAACGTGCGGCCCATGACCAGGATGCCGTGATTGCGCAGGAACATGGCGCGCTTGTCCCCGAGGCTCGCGATCAGCCGCGCGCCTTCCTCGTCACGTACGGTGACCCCTTCGAAGTCGTGGTAGCCGAGCTGCCCGGCAAAGGCGGTGGCATAGAAGTTGGTGGGCCTGAGCCCGCCTTCCAGCGCGCTCACCGCCATGCCGGCGGTGGTATGGGTGTGCATGATGCAGTGCGCGTGCGGCAGGTTGCGGTGGAACACGGCGTGCTGGACGAAGCCGGCGCGGTTGACGGGGGCGGGATCACCCAGAACATTGCCGTCGATGTCGATCTTGACGAGGTTGGACGCGGTCACCTCGCTGAAATGAAGGCCGAACCGGTTGATCAGGAAGGCGCCCTCCTCGTCCGGCACCTTCACGGTAATATGGTTGTAGATCATCTCGGACCAGCCGAGCATGTCGAACACGCGGTAACAGGCGGCCAGCTCCTGCCGCGCTGCCCATTCCGCCTCGCTCATCCGGGTGTCGACTGCCGTTGCCATGATCGTCTCCTCGGCCATCCTCTCCGGCCTGTTCCTAGACCTGTTCGGCCGCGACTTGAAGCGGCTGGCGCGCGGTGCTAGGAGTGCGGTTCGCGTCCGGAAAGGGTTTCGGGCGTAACGCATTCATATTGCGCGGTCTTCGCCCATATCGGTTGGGCGAATCGGCCGCGTTCGGCTTTCGGAGTTCGGCGGTTCATGCAAATTCTCGTTCGCGACAACAATGTCGACCAGGCCCTTCGTGCGCTCAAGAAGAAGCTGCAGCGTGAGGGCGTGTACCGCGAGATGAAGCTGCGCCGTCACTATGAGAAGCCGTCGGAGAAGCGTGCGCGCGAGCGTGCCGCCGCTGTCCGCCGGGCTCGCAAGCTGGAGCGCAAGCGCGCCGAGCGCGACGGCGCCAAGTAAGGCTTTTCGACCCATGTCATCGGTGACGGCCGTTCCGCTGCGACCGACGCGCCGCCGCGTCCTTGTTTCGTTGTGGGTGGGCATCGGCCTTGCCGTCGCCGCCGCCGGTGGGCTGGCCTGGGCCACCACCAGCGCGCCGGTCGCGCAGGCCGGCACCCCGGAACAGTTCCTGGCATGGAACGCGCGCCAGCCGGGTGTCGTCACCACCGAGTCGGGCCTTCAGTACCGCGCGATCGAGCCGGGCGAGGGGGCCACGCCGACCATGTCGGACGTGGTGCTGGTGAACTACACCGGCACGCTGCGCGACGGATCGCAGTTCGATCAGGGCGAGCGCGCGCCGTTCCCGCTGGCGCAGGTCGTCCCCGGCTTTGCAGAGGGCATGACCAAGATGCCCAAGGGATCCAAGTACCGCATCTGGCTGCCGCCCGCGCTGGGCTATGGCGAACAGTCGCCCGGGCCCGAGATCCCGGCCAACAGCGTGCTGATCTTCGACGTCGAGATGATCGACTTCATCCCGGCCGCCGTGCTGCAGCAGATGCAGGGCATGGGCGGGATGCCGGGCATGCCGGGCGGAATGCCGCCGGGTGGCCCCGCACCGGGCGCCGACGGGCGCTGAAAGCGACCCGGGCCCGACGCGGGTCCGGTTTTTCGCCATTGGGCTGTGGCGCGGCCTGCATCAGACATCGTCACCGCGAATGGCTGATCGCCCGCTGGTGCAGCTCATCCTCGGGCCAAGCACCGTCGGCAGCGGGACAGCCTGACGATCAGGACCCTGCTCTCGGCTGGCTCTCGTCCGTGACGCAGCGCGACCAAGGCCTGCGGCGCTAAGTGCGGGCCGCCTCAGCATCCACTGCGGTGCGCGGCGACCCGACCCGACGACCGGATCGGGTTGTTGACCCCCACCTAGAGAGCTTTCGCCAACGCCTCCTCAAACGACCCGCTGACGGACGTCAGTTGACGCTTTGGACCGGATGCAGGCTGTTGCCGGCACGGCCGGGGCGCAGCGCCTCGATCCAGCTGATCGGGTTGTACCAGGTCGACGATCCGTCGAGCGAGAAGGTCGTGAACTCGGCGCGGCCGCCAAGATTCTCCCACGGCACCGGCCCGCCCAGACCCCCGTCGATCAGCGCGGCGCGGCTGTCGGCAGAGCGATCGCGATTGTCGCCCATCAGGAACACGTGGTCGGCCGGGATGGTGAAGGCCGCGAAATTATCGGCCGGCGTCGGGCCGAGGTCGATCGTGTCGTACTGCCGCCCGTTGGGCAGCGTTTCGCGGACGATCGGCAGGCGACAGACCTCACCACCGGCGGCGGTGGTCTCCAGCGCTCCCGGAAACTGGAAGGGCGAGCAGGGCGCGTTCGCATCGACCGGGATCAGCGCGTCGGGCTGCCGCTCCCGCCGGATCGGGACGCCGTTCAGGATCACGGTGCCGTCGCGCATCTCGATGCGGTCGCCCGGCAGGCCGATCACCCGCTTGATATAGTCCTGGCGCACGCCGGGTGGCGAGACGATCACCACGTCGCCCCGCTCAGGCATGCGGCCGAGCACGCGGCCGGGCATCGGCGGCAGGATGTGAAAGGTGGGCGACACGAACGACCAGCCATAGGGGAATTTGGACACCACCAGCCGGTCGCCGACCAGCAGCCCCGGCATCATCGATTCGGACGGGATGTAGAAGGGCTTGGCCACGAAGCTGTGGAAGCCGAGCACCGCCAGCACCAGCCAGAAGATGCCCTTCAGCTCACCGACCCAGTCGGTCTTCTTCTTGGTGCCGGCCTTGGCCGCCTTGGATGCGTTCACGCCTCAAGTCTCCCGATCCCCGTGTCCGGCACCGCAACGGCCTCGATTACGACAAATGCCTGGGCCCAGGGATGATCGTCCGTCATGCTCAGGTGGATGCGCGCGGCGTGGCCCGGCGGCGTCATGCCGTCAAGCCTCGCCCGGGCACCGCCCTGGAGCGTCATGGTCGGCGCGCCGCTGGCCATGTTCGCCACTCCCATGTCGCGCATGAACACACCCTGTCGAAAGCCGGTGCCCAGCGCCTTCGACATCGCTTCCTTCGCGGCGAAGCGCTTGGCCAGGGTTCCGGCCCGGGTGAACGGCCGGCGCGCCGCGCGCGCAAGCTCGGCCTGGGTGAACACGCGTGTCTCGAACCGTTCGCCGAACCGCTCCAGCGAGCGCGCGATCCGCTCGATCGAGCACAGGTCCGACCCGATACCGATGATCATGCCGCATCCATCCAAGGAACGAGCGCCCGCGGCGTCCTCACCGGGCGTCGTCCATCAGAGCCTTCATCCGGCGGACAACGGGAGCCAGGCCGTCGAACAGCGCTTCCCCCACCAGGAAGTGGCCGATGTTGAGCTCACGCACCTGCGGGATCGCCGCCACCGGCTGCACATTGTCGAAGGTGAGGCCATGGCCGGCATGGACCTCGATGCCGTTCTTGGCGGCAAGCGCCGCCGCATCGGACAACCGCCGCAGCTCCTCCACCTTGGCGTCTCCTTCCAGCTCGGCATAGCGACCGGTGTGCAGCTCGACCACGGGCGCACCCAGCTGCAACGCCGCTTCGATCTGGCGCGCGTCCGGTTCGATGAACAGCGACAGCCGGATGCCGGCCTCCGCCAGAGCCGCCGCCATCGGCGCCAGGTGCGCGCGCTGCCCGGCGGCATCCAGCCCGCCCTCCGTGGTCCGCTCCTCGCGCTTTTCGGGAACGATGCAGGCGGCGTGCGGCCGATGGCGCAGCGCAATCGCCAGCATCTCGTCCGTGGCCGCCATTTCGAGGTTCAGCGGGACCGTCAGCTCGGCGGAAAGCCGCGCGATGTCGTCATCGGTGATGTGGCGGCGGTCCTCCCGCAGGTGCGCGGTGATGCCGTCCGCGCCCGCATCGGCGGCAAGCCGCGCGGCGCGCACGGGATCGGGATAGCCCGCGCCGCGCGCGTTCCTGACGGTCGCCACATGATCGATGTTGACGCCGAGCCGGATCACCGGGCGAGATCGCGGCTGCCGGGTTTCACCGCCGGCATCGCCGCCAACTCGGCAGGGAGCGCATCCGCTGCGTAGTCTGGGATGTCGAGCGTGGTGAGCGGCACCAGCGGAACGCCGATGTCCGCCCGGCCGCCCGAGCGGTCGATCAGGCAGGCCGCCCCCAGCAGATCGCCCGGATGGCGGCGGATGGCGGCGATGCACTCCCGCGAGGAAAGGCCGGTGGTCACCATGTCCTCCACCATCACGACCCGCTCGCCCGGCGCGATGGAGAAGTTGCGCCGCAGCCGGAACTCGCCCTCTTCGCGCTCCACGAAGATCGCGCGGCAGCCCAGCGCGCGGGCGGTCTCATATCCGGGGATGATGCCGCCCATCGCCGGGGAGACGATCACGTCGACGGCACCGAACCGGTCGGTGATGCGGTCCGCCAGCGCGCGGCAAAGCCGCTCCGTGCGGCGGGGGTCCTGGAACACCAGCATCTTCTGGAGGAACACCGGACTGTGCCGGCCGGAGGACAGGATGAAGTGCCCTTCCAGGAGCGCGCCGGCGGCGCGGAATTCGTTCAGGATGGCGTCGCGGTCCATGGTTCGGCCGCTATGCCAGCAAAATCTCCGCTGACAAGCTTGAGGGCGGGAGCAGCCGGGCATATAGGGCCTTGAATCGCAGGCCCGTTCGGCGTCGGTGCCGACCGCTTTGCCGCGAACCGAGTGGAATGATCGGGACGACTATGACCTTCTTGAAGTCCGCTGCCGCCGCGCTTGGGCTGATCCTGCTGCCCGCCGCCGCGCTCGCCCAACAAGGCGTTCCTGCGGCAGAGGCACTGCAAACGCCGGCCCCGATCGTGCCGGGCGGCGCCCCTGCGCCGGCAACGCCGGGCGAAGGCGCGCCGAACCCCGGCGCCCCGGCGGCCGATGCGACGCCAGCGGCCAATCCGGCCGCGCCCCCGATGCTGCGTCCGCAGGGCGGCATCGGTCAGCCGACGCAGGGCGGCTTCACGCTCCAGCCGCAGGTGACGCCCAACGGCCGCCGCGCCGCGTGGATGCACAACGCCGTGCTGATGCCGATCATCGTCGCCATCTCGATCTTCGTCCTGATCCTGCTGCTCTGGGTGATCGCGCGCTATCGCCGGTCGGCCAATCCGACGCCGTCCAAGACGTCGCACAACACCCTGATCGAGGTGATCTGGACGGTTGCGCCGGTGCTGCTGCTGGTGGCGATCGCCATCCCGTCGCTCGGCCTGCTCGCCGCGCAATTCAAGCCGGCCGGGAGCGACGCGCTCACCATCAAGGCGGTCGGCAACCAGTGGTACTGGACCTACCAGTACCCGGACAACGGCGAGTTCGAGCTGATCTCGAACATGCTGCCCGACGACGAGGCCGCGCGCCGCGGCGAGCCGCGCCTGCTTGCGGTGGACAACCGGATTGTCGTGCCCGTCGGGCGCGAGATCAAGATGATCGTCACGTCAAACGACGTGATCCACAGCTGGGCCGTTCCCGCATTCTGGGCGAAGATGGACGCCGTTCCCGGCCGTCTCAACGAGCTGACCTTCACCGTTGAGCGCCCCGGCGTCTATTACGGCCAGTGCTCCGAGCTGTGCGGTGCGCGCCACGCCTTCATGCCGATCGCGGTGGAGGCGGTGTCGCCGGCGGCGTTCGAGGCCTGGGTGCGCTCAAAGGGCGGCACCATGCCGGGCGACGCGCAGCCGACCGAGGCGGCCAACGTCGCCGAGGCGGCCGATGACACCACCACTCCGGCCGAGGGCGCGGCGCAGCCGATCGCCAACGAGCCGGCGCTCCAGAACGAAGTTGGCACCCCTGCCGTCGCGACCAACCAGTCCGCGACCGACAACACCGGAAACTGAGCCGATGACCGACGTCGCCGCTAACCCCAACGCCTACGGCGCCAGCGCCTTTCAGGCGGATCATGCGCACGAACATCATCATGACGCCGACCACAAACCGGGGTTCTTCGCGCGCTGGTTCCTGTCGACCAACCACAAGGACATCGGTACGCTGTACCTGATCTTCGCGATCATCGCGGGGATCATCGGCGGCGCCGTGTCCGGCCTGATGCGCATGGAGCTGCACGAGCCGGGCATCCAGTATCTGAACCTGTGGGCGACCTATGTGGACGGTCCGGGCGCCACGCCCGACCAGGCGCACCACCTGTGGAACGTGCTGATCACCGCCCACGGCCTCATCATGGTGTTCTTCATGGTGATGCCGGCGATGATCGGCGGCTTTGGCAACTGGTTCGTCCCGATCATGATCGGTGCGCCCGACATGGCGTTTCCGCGTATGAACAATGTCAGCTTCTGGCTGATCGTGCCGGCCTTCCTGCTCCTGCTGGGATCCGCCTTCTTCTCCGGCGGCACTGGCAACGGCGCCGGCACCGGCTGGACGGTCTATGCCCCCTTGTCGACCAGCGGCTCTGCGGGTCCGGCCGTGGACATGGCGATCCTGTCGCTCCACCTGGCTGGCGCGTCGTCGATCCTGGGTGCAATCAACTTCATCACCACCATCTTCAACATGCGCGCGCCGGGCATGACCCTGCACAAGATGCCGCTGTTCGTGTGGTCGGTGCTGGTGACCGCCTTCCTGCTGCTGCTGGCGCTTCCGGTGCTTGCCGCGGCGATCACCATGCTGCTGACCGACCGCAACTTCGGCACCGCGTTCTTCGACGCGCAGGGCGGCGGCGATCCGGTGCTGTACCAGCACCTGTTCTGGTTCTTCGGCCACCCCGAAGTGTACATCATGATCCTGCCGGGCTTCGGCATCGTCAGCCAGATCGTGGCGACCTTCAGCCGCAAGCCCGTGTTCGGCTATCTCGGCATGGCATATGCCATGGTCGCGATCGGCGTCGTCGGGTTCGTGGTGTGGGCGCACCACATGTTCACGACCGGCATGAGCGTGAACACGAAGATGTACTTCACGGCCGCGACCATGATCATCGCGGTCCCGACGGGCGTGAAGATCTTCTCGTGGATCGCGACGATGTGGGGCGGCTCGCTGTCGTTCCGCACGCCGATGATGTGGGCGATCGGCTTCATCTTCATGTTCACGGTCGGCGGCGTGACCGGCGTCGTGCTCGCCAACGGCGGCATCGACGACGTGGTGCACGACACCTACTACGTGGTGGCGCACTTCCACTATGTGCTGTCGCTCGGCGCCGTGTTCTCGCTCTTCGCGGGCTTCTACTACTGGTTCCCGAAGATGAGCGGGAAGATGTACTCGGAGCTGCTCGGCCAGCTGCACTTCTGGGTGTTCTTCATCGGCGTGAACGTGCTGTTCTTCCCGATGCACTTCCTGGGTCTGCAGGGCATGCCGCGCCGCTATCCGGACTATCCGGATGCCTACGCCACCTGGAACGATATCGCGTCCAACGGCTACATCATCATGGCGCTGGGCATGGTCATCTTCTTCGTGAACGTGGCCTGGTCGCTCGCGGCCGGGAAGAAGGCAGGCGACAATCCCTGGGGCGAAGGCGCCACCACGCTTGAGTGGGAACTGTCGAGCCCGCCGCCGTATCACCAGTTCGAGACGCTGCCGAAGATCGACTGATGGCGTCCACGACACATCCGGCAACCAGTCCGGCGGGCAGCACACAGCTGTCCGCCGATTGGCGTGACTTCGTCGCGCTGACCAAGCCGCGGGTGATGACGCTGGTCGTCTTCACCGGCCTGTGCGGGCTGCTCGCGGCGCGGGTGCCGGTGCACCCCGTGCTCGGCTTCACCGCAATCCTGTGTATCGCGCTCGGCGCCGGTGCGGCAGCCGCGCTCAACCAGTGGTACGAGGCCGATATCGACGCGCTGATGAAGCGCACGGCCAGGCGCCCGCTTCCCGCCGGCCGCATGGCGCGGCAGGATGCGCTGCATTTCGGCGTGGCGCTGGGCGCCTTTTCCGTGCTGCTGATGGGCGTCGCGCTCAACTGGCTGGCAGCGGCGATCCTGCTGGTGTCGATCCTCTTCTACGTGCTGGTCTACACCGTCTGGCTGAAGCGGCGCACGGCGCAGAACATCGTCATCGGCGGCGCCGCCGGTGCGTTTCCGGCGCTGATCGGCTGGGCCGCGGCGACCGGTCAGGTCGGGGCGCTTCCGCTCGTTCTGTTCGGGCTCGTCTTCATGTGGACGCCGCCGCATTTCTGGGCGCTCGCGCTGTTCGTGCGGCCCGACTACGCGGCGGCCGGCGTGCCCATGCTTCCGGTCGTGGCGGGTGAGCTAGAGACGCGCCGCCAGATCCTGTTCTACAGCATCGTGATGGCGGCGGTGGTGATCGCGCCTGCGCTGTTCGACCTTGCCGGCTGGCTCTACGCGGCGGCTGCCGTGGCGCTCACCGTCCCGTTCCTTCTCCTCGCCTGGCGCGTCTCGCGCTCGACGGAGACGGATCCGACCCGGATGGCGCCGGAACGGGCGCTGTTCCGCTACTCGATCCTCTACCTGTTCGCTCTGTTCGGGGCCGTCGTCGCCGACCGGCTGCTGCTGGCATGACGCCGGACGATCAGGACCTGTTCCGCGCGCGGCAGCGATCGCGGGCGACCGTGATGGGGATCGTGCTAGGCGCGCTCGCCATCCTCTTCTTCCTCATTACGATTGCAAAGCTGGGTCTGCGCTGATGGCGGCGACGCTTCAGGATCGGAACCGGCGGGCGGCCCTGATGGCCTTGGTGGCTGCGCTCGGCATGCTCGCCCTCGGCTACGCCAGCGTCCCGCTCTACCGTATGTTCTGCCAGGTGACGGGCTGGGGCGGCACCACCATGCGCGTCGATCCCGCCGTTGTCGCGGAACGGGCCCACCCGGTCGCCGGCAATGTGCTCTCCATCCGTTTCGACGCGAACACGTCGCCGGCGCTCCCCTGGTCGTTCCACCCGGAACAGAACCGCGACCGGGTGACGGTTGGAGCGCGCGACATGCAGGTGTTCATCGCCGAGAACAAGGGAACGGTGCCGGTCACGGGCACCGCGACCTTCAACGTCACGCCGAGCCAGGCGGGCAAATATTTTACCAAGATCCAGTGCTTCTGCTTCACCGAGCAGCGGCTGGAACCCGGCCAGCGCGTGCGCATGCCGGTGCTCTATTATGTCGATCCCGCGATCCTGGAGGACCCGGACGCGCGCGACATCCAGGAAATCACGCTCAGCTACACCTTCTTCCCGGTGGACCGTGCCGGAACCGGTGGCTAGAGCAAGACCGAGATAGACAAGGGCCTGACACGATGGCGTCCGCCAAGAACCACGATTACCACATCCTTCCGCCCAGCCCGTGGCCCATCGTGGGTTCGTTCTCGGCGCTGGCGATGGCGGCGGGCGGCATCATGTGGATGCACGATGCGCCCTATGGCGCGGCCGTGTTCGGCGTCGGCCTCGCAGCCGTCCTGTTCACCTTCTACAGTTGGTGGGCGGACGTGGTGCGGGAAGCCAACCGCGGCGATCATACGCCGGTCGTCCAGCTGCACCTGCGCTACGGAATGATCCTGTTCATCGCGTCCGAGGTGATGTTCTTCGTTGGCTGGTTCTGGGCTTGGTTCAACTTCGCGCTGTTCCCCTCCGATGCCGAGGCAGTCGGCGGGGTCTGGCCGCCGGCCGGTGTCGAGGTGATCGACGCGTTCGGGCTGCCCCTTCTCAACACGCTGATCCTGCTGTGCTCGGGCACCACGATCACCTGGGCGCACCATGCGCTGTTGCACAACGACCGGGCGAGCCTGAAGAACGGCCTGTGGCTGACGATCGGCCTCGGCATCCTGTTCAGCGCCATCCAGGCCTATGAATACGCCCATGCGCCGTTCGCCTTCTCCGGGCTCAACTATGGCTCGATCTTCTTCATGGCGACCGGCTTCCACGGCTTCCACGTCCTGGTCGGCACGATCTTCCTGATCGTCTGCCTGGTGCGCACCTATCGCGGCGACTTCACCCCGCGGCAGCATTTCGGGTTCGAGGCGGCCGCCTGGTACTGGCACTTCGTGGACGTGGTCTGGCTGTTCCTCTTCCTGACGATCTACGTCTGGGGTGGCTGGGGCGCCGCGGTTCACGGCTGACCGGATGGCCGACGGCACGCCTGACACCGGGCGAACCGGCCGGCCGCCCCTGTTGGCCACGATCATCGTCCTGGCGGCGGTGGTCACCATGATCGGGCTTGGCGTGTGGCAGCTTCGCCGCGCCGAGTGGAAGGATGCCGTGCTGCGGGAGCTTGCCGCCGCAGCCCATCAGCCGGCGGTCGCCTATCCCGCTCCGCCCGTCGCCGACGCGCTCCCACTGTTCCGGCGGTCGGCCGTGACCTGCCTTTCGGTCGCCGGGTGGCGCGCCACCAGCGGTCGCAATCGCGCCGGCGAGTCCGGTTGGATCCATGTCGCGTCCTGCCGCACCGGCGCCGAAGGGCCGGGCGCCCAGGTGGTGGTCGGATGGTCCCGGGACGATGCGAACCCGGCGTGGGCCGGCGGCCGCGTGACCGGCACGATCGCCCCGGACAGCCGCAGCCTCATCCGCCTCGTCGCCGACGACGCCCCGGCCGGGCTGATGCCGGCGGCGCCGCCCGACATCGACAGCATCCCGAACAACCACCGGGCCTATGCGGTGCAATGGTTCGCCTTCGCGGCGATCGCGCTGGTGGTCTACGTCGTGGCACTACGCAGCCGGGCCCGGCGCTCGCGATGATCCGCTACATCAGCACGCGCGGTGCGGCGCCGCCCGTCGATTTCCGCGCGGCAACCATGGCGGGGCTCGCGCCGGACGGTGGCCTCTACCTGCCGGACCGCCTGCCGCATCTCACCGGCGAGGACATCGCGGCGCTTGCCGGCCTCGACTATGCCGCAACCGCCCAGCGCATCATGCAGCCCTTCGTCGGCGACGCGGTGCCGGCGGCCGACCTGCTCGCGCTGTGCCGCACCGCCTACGGCCGGTTCGATCATGCCGCCGTCACCCCGCTGATCCAGCTGGACGGCCGGCACTGGCTCCTCGAACTGTTCCACGGCCCCACGCTCGCCTTCAAGGATGTGGCGCTCCAGCTGCTCGGGCTTCTTCTCGAACGCTTTCTCGCCGGCAGCGATCGTCACCTGACGGTGATCGGCGCGACGTCGGGCGATACCGGCTCCGCCGCCATCCATGGACTTGCCGGCATCGATCGGCTCGACATCTTCATGCTCCACCCGCGCGGCCGTGTGTCGGACGTGCAGCGCCGCCAGATGACGACGGTGCTGGCGCCCAACGTCCACAACCTGGCGATCGAAGGCGACTTCGACACCGCGCAGGCGCTGGTGAAGCGCATGTTCGGCGATCCCGACATCGCCGGGCGCTATGCGCTGACGGCGGTCAACTCGATCAACTGGGCGCGGCTGCTGGCGCAGGTCGTCTATTATTTCTACGCAGCCGTGCGGCTCGGCGCGCCGCATCGTCCCGTCGCCTTTTCCGTGCCGACCGGCAACTTCGGCGACGTGTTCGCAGGCTATGTGGCCGCGCGCATGGGGCTGCCGATCGCCCGCCTCGTCGTTGCCACCAACGTCAACGATGTCCTGCACCGTGCGCTGGAGACCGGCGACTATGCGCCGGCGGGTGTCGTGGAGACGGCCACCCCGTCGATGGACATCGCCGTCTCCTCGAATTTCGAGCGGCTGCTGTTCGAGGAAGGCGGCCGCAACGGCACCGCCCTGTCCGATCAAATGGCGGATTTCGCCGCCGCCGGACGCGTCGGGCTGACGCCGGAGCAGCGTGGCGGGATCGCGCGGCGGTTCGCCAGCGTGCGGGTCGACGGCGACGAGATGGCGATGGCGCTGCGCTGGGCGCACGAGCGGTCCGGTCAGCTGATCGATCCGCATACGGCGATCGGCCTGTCCGCCGCCCAGCGGATCGATCTCGACCCCGCCATCCCGATCGTCACGCTGGCGACCGCTCACCCCGCCAAATTCCGGGACGCGGTGGAGCGCGCCTCCGGCAACCGACCGGGCCTGCCCCCGCGCGTCGGCGACCTGTTCGCGCGTGAGGAACGCTGCACCGCCATCCCCGGCACCTATGATGCGCTCACCCGCTATCTGCGCGAGCACGCGACCCCCGCCGCATGACGCTCGTGACGATGACGGGGGAGGCCTGGGGCGACTACGGGCTGGTCGATTCGGGCGGCGGGCGAAAGCTGGAGCGCTATGGCGGCTACAGATTCGTTCGTCCCGATCCGCAGGCGCTGTGGGCGCCCGCCGACGCCGAGTGGGCGGCAGATGCCGAGTTCGTACCGGGTCCCGATGAGGATGGCGGCGGCCGGTGGCGTTTCGACCGCCCGGTCCCCCGCGACGGGTGGCCCCTTGCCTGGGAGGACGTCCGCTTCACCGCGCAGTGCACGCCGTTTCGCCACCTGGGTTTCTTTCCGGACATGGCACCTGTCTGGTCTTGGATGCGGGAGCGTGTCGCAGGCGCCGAACGGCCGCAGCTGATGAACCTGTTCGGCTACACGGGCGTGGGCACGCTTTCGATGGCGGCGGCGGGTGCCGAGGTGGTGCATGTCGATGCATCGAAGAAATCGGTCGATACCGCCCGTTCCAATGCCCGGCTGTCGGGCCTCGACGATCGCCCGGTCCGCTGGCTTGTCGACGATGCCGGCAAGTTCGTCGCGCGGGAGCGTCGGCGCGGACGGCGGTATGACGGCATCCTGCTCGACCCGCCAAAGTTCGGCCGTGGTCCCACAGGGGAAACATGGCGGCTGGAACAGGATCTGGCGCCGCTGCTCGCCGACGTTCGCGCGCTCATCGACCAGCAATCGCGCTTCTGCTTCCTCACCGTCTACGCGGTGCGCATGTCGGCGCTGGCGATCGGCGAGCTGATGCGCCAGCTGTTCGCGGACCTGCCGGGGCGGGTCGAGGCGGGCGAACTGACCGTGCGGGAAGAGGCACGCGGCCTCCTCCTTCCCACCGCCATCTTCGCGCGCTGGTCGAACGACGGCTAGGCTGTCGGGCGTGCCTGCTCCGGCACAAGCCGGGGTACGCCGCGGACGATCGGGAAGGCCAATCCCGCCGCGTCCGACACCAGCCACTCGCCGTCGCGTCTGAGCGGAGCGCGTGTCACCGGGCACACGAGCCGCGCCACCATCTCGTCGGGCAGGCTCATTGCAGCGTCACGCGGTTCTCGCCGTCATGCCGGCCAAAGAACTGCATCAGCTGGATGATCAGCTCGCTCCGCGCCGCGATGCCGTCCACCTCAAGCAATGCCTGCTTGGCCGCGACGTCGAACGGGGCGATCTGCGCGATGCCATTGACCAGCGACATGTCGTCGAGACGACTGACCGCGCTCCAGTCCACCGCATAGCCATGCGCCTCGGCGAACCGGCGCGACTCGCTCTCCAGCGCCGCACGCTGGACGGCCGCCAGACTCTCGTCGGGGGCTGCCTCCTCGATGGTCGCCTCGACCTGCCGGAAGGGCGTTGCCACATCCAGTTCCGAGACGATGCGGAACCGCGCCACGCCTTCCAGCAGGATGTTGTAACGGCCGTCGTCCAGCGCCTCGACATGGGCGATGCGCCCCACGCAACCGACATCGAACAGCGGCGGCGGATCGCCATCGCCGCGCGGCTGCACCATCCCGATCCTGCGATCGCGCGCCATGGCATCGCTCACCAGCGCGCGATAACGCGGTTCGAAGATGTGGAGCGGCAGCTGCATGCCCGGGAATAGCAGCGCGCCCCCAAGCGGGAAGATCGACAGGCGGGACGTGGAGCGCACGGATCAGCCGAACAGCAGCGCCGACAGCCGCCGGCGGGTCGCCGACGCCCACGGATCTTCCAGGCCGACCACCTGCATCAGCTGCAACAGCTTCTGGCGGGCCGCGCCGTCGTTCCACTCCCGGTCGCGCGCGATCGAACGGAGCAGCAGGTCGGCGGCACCGTCGCGGTCACCCGCCGCCATCAGGCCGCCGGCCAGATCGATATGGGCCTGATGATCGTCGGGGTCGGCAGCGACCTGCGCCCGCAATCCGTCGAGCTCGTCGGCGGGCTGCGCGTCCTTCGCCAGCGACACGGCGGTCCGCGCGCGGGTGATGGCGGCGTCGGTGCTGTCCGCGGCATGGGCCTCGATCAGTGCCTCCGCGTCCTCGATCCGGCCCAGCGCCACGAGCGCGCGAGCCAGCCCCGCGATGACGGCAGGGTTGTCGGGCGCCATGTCGAACAGCTGCGTGAAGATCGACGCCGCACGTTCGGCGTCGCCGCTGTCCAGCACCTCCTCGCCCATCCCGATCAGCGGAGCGACGTCCGCCGCGGCGTCGGCGGGCTCGCCCGCCTCGACCGGCAGCTGTCGCAGGATCTCGTCCAGCGCCTGGCTGAGCTGCGCCTCCGTGCGATAGTTGGTGAGGTCCGCGACCAGCTGACCCTGGAACAGGGCATAGACTGTCGGAATCGACCGGACCTGGAACTGGGCCGCGATCATCTTCTCCTTGTCGACGTCGAGCTTGCGCAGCACCACGCCGCGTGCCGCATAGCGTTCGGCCACGGCGTCGAGCACCGGCCCCAGCGCCTTGCACGGACCGCACCATTCCGCCCAGAAATCGAGGATCACGAGCTTGGTCATCGACGGCTCGACGACGTCGCGGCGAAAGGCCTCAATCGCCTCACGGTCCGCCGCGCTCATCCCCAAAGTCGCCACCGCCACTCTCCACCTTGCCTTGATCGTACTGTCGTATGTGAGGGCACCGCGCATCCATGCCAACCCCCGCGGAGCCGCGGGCGGCCTTTGCATGCGAAGGGGCTTGCGGTGCCCAATCCTTGCCGTTATCAGCCCGACCTCACCCGCCGGCCCACCAGGGTCGCGCAACGCCAGAGCGGGCGTAGCTCAGGGGTAGAGCACGACCTTGCCAAGGTCGGGGTCGAGGGTTCGAATCCCTTCGCCCGCTCCAGTCGCCATCGGCCGCGACCTCACTAATCGGAAATTACGGGCGCGCCGCCGCATCGGGCGTAGGCTGATCCGCGTCGGTCACGGCTGGCTGGGTCACGCCCGCCGCACCCGGCTGCGGCTGTTGCGCAAGCAGGGCAGCCGTTTCCAGCACGTCCAGCGCCCGGCGCGCCGCGACATAGCGCCGCGCGTCGGTCAGCCAGGCGGCGGCACCGTCGCGGCCCGGCATCCGCGCGACCTCCGCCATCGCCGCATCGACACGGCCGCCCTCCAGCATCCGCCGCGCGCGGCGGAGCCGCTCGGACGAAAGGGGCGACGGTGTGCCTGCCCGGCGGATCACGATCAGCTCCGACAGGTTCCGGCGCACGCCGTCGAACCAGCCTTCGTCCGCGCTGCCGCGGCCGAGCGCGGGAGCGATCTCCTCCAAATCAAGCTGGAGATCCTCGATCGTGACCGGGTCCCGTGCGGCCGCGATCACGGTGCGCACCGCCAGGGGCTGGGCGGTTCCGAAGCGATCGTTCAGCTGACCTTCGAGGTAGCCGAGGCCGAGACCGCGATCGAGCGCGCGGCGGGCGGCGAAGGCGACCAGCAGACCTTCCGCACGCGCCGCGTCGCCCGCCGCGCTCTGCGCACGCCGGCCGACCTGATCGATGCGTGCTTCCAGCGCCGCCACGCGTTCGTCCAGCGCGTCGGCGGTCTCGGTTGCCGCCGGATCTGCGGTCGGGACGATCGGGGGTGGTGTCACCGCCGCCACCGGCATGGGGGCTGCGGTGTTGGTCATGCTCTCGGGCTCTTCGGCGATCAGGTCGCGCATGCCCGGGTCGCGGAATGCCCAGACGGCCGCCGCGACGCCGGCCAGGAAGAGAGCAATCGCCAGCAGCAGCACGATCGGCCACCGGCGCGCGCGCCGGGATGCTGGCGCGTAGGGTGGTTCCTCCGCGATCATGCACGCTTCATCGCAGGCTCAACCCGCGTGCACAAGCGCCGCTGCCTGTTCGACCATTGCCGCGTCCGTTGGCGCCGCGGCGACCGAGACCGCGCGCCAGCCATCGCCCGCCGCGCGCGCCGCCGCCGCGCTGATCGCGACGATCGAAAGGTGGTCGCGGTCCGTCACAAGCGCACCGAGCCGCGCGCCCGCCCGCGCCGAATGGACCAGTGCGATCGCGGGCCCGACCAGCGCACGGGTGAAACTGTCGGGGGGCGGGGCCGGGCGCGACGCATAGACCGCGATCGGCATCACCGTTGCGTCCGGCACGTCCGCCTCCATCCGGTCGGCGCCTGCCAGGTGCAGCACGCGCCGGGCGCCGCGCCGCGCCAGCAGCGCAGCTGCCGCATGCACGTCGCCGCCTTCCATAAAGGCGACATGGGTGAAGCCGGCCGCGCGCGCGGCCGCTGCCGTCGCGCCGCCCACCGCCACCAGCGGCAGCTGACGGAAAGCGGCAAGCCCCGCACCGCCATGGTCGAATACGGCCGCGCTGGTGACGAGCAGGTGATCCACCGCGTCGGGCGGGGGCGGGGTCCAGGCAAGCGGAACCCGCGCGAACAGGGGGGTGACCACCACCGGCAGGCCGCGTGCGCGGATGCGCGCGGCCGTCGCATCCGCCCCGGGCTGCGGCCGCAGCACCAGGATCGGGGTCATGCCGCGAACAGCGACCGCAGCGGCGCCGGTGCCTCGGCCAGCATGTCCGCCGCCAGCGAGGCTGCGTCCTCCGGAGCGGCCAGGGTCGCTTCCCGTGCGAGGTGGAGGCTGCCGTCGTTGGTCAGGATTTCGGCGCGCAGGCGGATGCCGCCACCCTCCATGGTCGCAAGCGCCGCCACCGGGGAACGGCAATCGGCGCCAAGCGCGTAGAGCAGCGCACGTTCCGTCCGCACCGCCTGACGGGTCGGGTGGTGGTTTATGGCCGAAACGGCGTCGCGAACGGCAGCGTCCTCCGCGCGCACCTCCACGCCGACGGCGCCCTGCGCGGGCGCGGGAAGCATCATGTCCACCGGGATCGGCGATCCGACGTCGTCGCGCCCTAGCCGTTCGAGCCCCGCTGCCGCCAGCAGCGTCGCATCGGCCTCCCCGACCTCCAGCTTGGCCAGCCGCGTCCCGACGTTGCCGCGGAACAGCACGATCCGGAAGTCGGGCCGCATCCGCAGCAGCTGGGCGGCGCGGCGCGGCGCGCTGGTGCCGACGACGGCGCCCTTGCGCAGCGCATCGAAGGAGGGCGCGCCGATCAACCGGTCCCGCACGTCGGCGCGGGGCAGCACGGCGGCGATCGCGATCTCAACCGGGCGGACCGTTTCCACGTCCTTCATGCTGTGAACCGCCAAGTCGATCGACCGCTCGCACAGCGCCCGGTCGAGTTCCTTGGTCCACAGCGCCTTTCCGCCCACCTCGGCGAGCGCGCGATCCTGGATGCGGTCGCCGCTGGTCGACACGGGGACGATGATGACGGCATCGTCCGGCCAGCCATGCGCGGCGCACAAGGCGGCGCGCACCATGCGCGCCTGGGTGAGTGCAAGCGGCGATCCGCGCGTGCCGAGCCGAAGGGGAAGGGCAACCATCGTGGCGGTCGCTTAGGGGCATGTGTGTGCCATGACAAATGCGCTAGAGCCGCGGCGCATGACGCTGATCCTCGGAATCGAATCGAGTTGCGACGAAACCGCCGCTGCGGTTGTGACAGGAGATGGCCGCGTGCTCGCCCACAGGCTTGCCGGTCAGGAGAGCGAGCACCGCCCCTTCGGCGGCGTGGTGCCGGAGATCGCGGCACGCGCGCATGTCGAGGTGCTCGCACCGCTGGTCGGGGCCGCGCTGGCCGATGCCGGCATCGCCCTGGCCGACGTGGATGCGGTCGCCGCGACGGCGGGGCCGGGGCTGATCGGCGGCGTCATGGTCGGGCTGGTGACCAGCAAGGCGCTGGCGATGGCGGCGGACAAGCCGCTGATCGCGGTCAACCATCTCGAAGGCCATGCGCTGTCCGTCCGTCTCCACGACCGCTCGCTGGACTTCCCCTATCTGCTGCTGCTGGTGTCCGGCGGCCATTGCCAGTTGCTGCGGGTGGACGGCGTCGGCCGCTATCGCCGGCTCGCCACCACCATTGACGATGCCGCCGGCGAAGCGTTCGACAAGACGGCCAAGCTCCTCGGGCTGGGTTTCCCCGGCGGCCCGGCGGTGGAACGTGCCGCGGCGGGTGGCGACCCGCGCGCGGTGCCGCTGCCGCGCCCGCTGGTCGGGACGGCCGATCCGCATTTCTCCTTCGCCGGCCTGAAGAGCGCGGTCGCGCGCGCCGCGCAGTCGGGCGACTTCGGCACGGCCGACATCGCCGCGTCGTTCCAGCAGGCGGTGGTGGACTGTCTGGTCGATCGCACACGCCGTGCGCTGGATGCCAGTGACGGGGTCACCGCCCTTGTGGTCGCCGGGGGCGTGGCCGCGAACGGCGCGATCAGGGAAGCGCTGGAACGGCTTGCGACCGACCATGCCCTTCCCTTCGTGGCACCGCCGCTGTGGCTCTGCACCGACAACGCCGCGATGATCGCCTGGGCGGGTGCGGAGCGTCTTGCCGCCGGCATGCTGGATGATCTGGACGTGCCGGCACGCGCGCGGTGGCCGCTCGATCCGGAAGCGGCACCCGCCCGCGGCGCGGGAGTGAAGGCATGATCGGCGTGATCGGCGCCGGCGCCTGGGGCACTGCCCTGGCGCAGGCGATGGCCAGCAACGGCGAGGATGTGGTGCTGTGGGCGCGCGATCCCGCGGTTGCCGACACCATCAACGACAGCGCGACCAACCCCGCCTATCTGCCCGGGATCACGCTGTCGCCGTCCGTTCGCGCGACCAGCCGCATCGGCGATCTCGCCGCGGCGGAGGCCTGGCTGGTGGTGACACCCGCCCAGGCGATGGGCGAGGTGCTGCGAACCGCGCCCGCCGGCGACCAGCCGCTGATCCTGTGCTGCAAGGGCATCGAGGCTGGCACAAGGCGGCTGATGTCGGAGGTCGCACCGGCCGCCCGGCCGCGCTCCCCTATCGCTGTGCTGTCCGGACCCACCTTCGCGCACGAGGTCGCCGCCGGCCTGCCCACTGCGGTGACGCTTGCCTGCGCCGATCCTGCGCTTGGCGAGCGGCTGGTGCAGCGCATCGCCCGCCCGACCTTCCGCCCCTACCTGTCCGACGATGTCGTCGGGGCGGAGATCGGCGGCGCGGTGAAGAACGTGCTCGCCATCGCATGCGGCGTGGTGGCCGGCGCCCGGCTTGGCGAGAATGGCCGCGCGTCGCTGATCGCGCGCGGCTTTGCCGAAATGAGCCGCTTCGGCCGGGCACGCGGCGCCCGCGAAAGCACGATCGCTGGCCTGTCCGGGCTGGGAGACCTGGTGCTCACCTGCTCGTCGCAGCGGTCGCGCAACTTCGCACTCGGCTTCGGCATCGGCGAAGGGCGGACGGCGGCCGAGCTGCTGGGCGACCGCCGCACCGTTGCGGAGGGTGCGTTCACCGCGCCGGTTCTGCGGGCGGCGGCCGATGAGGCCGGCATCGACATGCCAGTGACCGCGGCGGTCTGCGACCTCCTGGCCGGCGCGCAGGCCGCCGATGTCATCCGCACGCTGTTGTCCCGCCCGCTTCGGGCGGAAGCATGATGACCGCTCTAGAAGTCGACCGCGATGCCCTTGCGCTCCCAATCGCCATAGCGCACCGGGTCCATCCCCAGCGGATCGTCGCTCGGCCGGACCAGCGGCTCCGGCTTCGGCACCGGCGGGCTTTTCGACAGATCGGCGGGCGGATCCAGATGGGCGGGACGACGACCTGACATGATGGCCTCCAAAGGTTGCGCTCTGCGCCACCACTGTCGTGACGCGGTGCAAGGGGTTCAAGGGCAGGACATGGCACGATGAGCGATGCGGGAACGCCCGGACTTCCCGCCCGGCGCGCGGCGCTGCGCCTGCTGGACGCCGTGCTGCGGCGCGGCCTTCCGATCGACGCGGCCAGGTCCGCCGCCACCCGCGACGTGGCGGATCGCCAGGATCAGGCGCTCGCGCTCGCCATCGCCGGCGAGGTGCTGCGCCGACTGCCCGACCTCGACGCGCTGATCGACAGCGCGACCCGCAACCGGCTGGCTGACGACGCAAAGGCGCGCATGGCGCTCCGGCTCGCGCTTGTGCAGCCGCTGGTGCTCGGCACGCCGCCGCACGCCGCCATCGCCACAATACTCCCGCTGCTGGACGGCGGGCCCAAGCGGCTGGTGCATGGCGTCTTCGGCACGCTGATGCGCCGCGGCGTGACCTTGCCGGCACATCCGACGCTGCCGCCGACCGTCGCCGACCGGTGGCGGCGATCGTGGGGCCCCGACGTGGTGGCGGCTGCCGCAGTGGCGATCGCGGCTCCGCCGCCGCTGGACCTCAGTCTGGCGCGGGAGGATGTCGTCGCCCCCGACGGGGTCGCGTTCGCCCCCCGCCACCGGCGCCTGCCGTCCGGCACCGTCACCGATCTGCCCGGCTTCGACCAGGGGGGCTGGTGGGTTCAGGATCTCGCCGCCTCCATCCCGGCGCGGTTGCTCGGCGAAGGCGCGGGCGAGCATGTCCTCGATCTCTGCGCGGCGCCCGGTGGCAAGGCCATGCAGCTCGCCGCCGCCGGGTGGCGGGTGACGGCGGTCGACGGATCGGCATCGCGCCTTAAGCGGCTCGGCGAGAATCTGGCGCGCACCGGCCTGCGGGCCGACCTGGTCGAGGCCGACATCCTCCGCTGGAACCCGCCCGAACCGGCTGCCGCCGTGCTCCTGGATGCGCCGTGCAGCGCAACCGGCGTGTTCCGGCGCCATCCGGACGTGCTCCACCGTGTCCAGCCGCGCGCGATCGCCGATCTGGCCGCGGGCCAAGCGGCGATGCTGGCGCGCGCGGCCGACTGGGTCCGGCCCGGCGGGACGCTCGTCTACGCCACCTGCTCGATGGAGCCGGAGGAAGGGGAGGACCAGATCCGCGCCTTTGTCGCGTCCCGCCCGGACTATGCCGTCCATCCGCCCGCGTCCGGGGAGCTTCCGGCCGGTGTTCCGGTTGCCGGCGAAGGCTGGGTCCGCACGCTTCCCGGGATGATCGCCGATCAGGGCGGGCTCGACGGCTTCTTCATCGCCAGGCTTCGGCGCCGGCCGCTTGCGGGTGCCGAGTCGGGCCACTAGAGCTTGGCCCCCAATGACCGGGCCCGTTCTCATCGCACCGTCGATCCTGTCGGCCGACTTCGCCGCATTGGGGCAGGAGGTGCGCGCGATGGACGCCGCCGGCGCCGACTGGATCCATGTCGACGTGATGGACGGGCACTTCGTGCCCAACATCACGATCGGACCCGCTGTCGTGAAGGCGCTTCGGCCCCAAACGGCCAAGCCGCTCGACGTCCACCTGATGATCTCGCCGGTCGACGGGTTCCTTGACGCCTTTGCGGATGCGGGCGCGGACATCCTGACCGTCCATCCGGAAGCCGGCCCGCATCTTCACCGCACGATCCAGCGCATCAAGGCCTTGGGCAAGCAGGCAGGCGTGTCGCTCAACCCCGCCACGCCCGCCAAGATGCTGGATTATGTGCTGGAGGAGATCGACCTCGTCCTGGTGATGAGCGTCAATCCCGGTTTCGGCGGCCAGAGCTTCATCGACAGCCAGCTTCGCAAGATCGAGGCGATCAGGAAAAGCATCGACAAGCTCGGCAAGCCGATCCGGCTGCAGGTCGATGGCGGCATCACCGCCGACACCGCGCCCCGCTCGATCGCGGCGGGTGCGGACGTGCTGGTGGCCGGGACCGCCGCCTTTCGCGGCGGGGCCGACGCCTACGCCGCCAACATCCGCGGGCTGGCCGGGCGATGAGCGCACCGCAGCCGAGCGACGACGGGATCGAGCAAGGCAAGCGGCTGATCCGGGTCGAGGGCGAGGGTTCGGGCGGTCTGCTCGAGCGGATCGCCAACGGCTTCAACCGGCTGACCTGGCGCACGCCGCTCCACAGCTTTCGCCTGCGTGGCCGCTTTCCACTGAAGCTGCTCGCGGCGCCGCGCGATCCGGTGATGGGCGATCGCCATGCGGGCCAGGCGCTGCTTGCCGGCGAGCTGAGCTTCGGCGGCGTCAGCGTGCCGGTGGCCGATCTCGATTTCGCGCAGCTCGCCGTGCCCCGCGCGCTTGCCGAACATCTCCACGGCTTCGGCTGGCTACGCGACCTGTCGACCGCCGCGACCCGGCAGGACGGCGCGCCCATCGCTGAGGGCATCATGCGCCGCTGGCTGGCGCAGCATGCCGAGGACGTGTCCGGCCTCGCCTGGCGCTACGACCTGTGGGGGCGCCGCATCCTGATGTGGGCGGCGCATGCGCCGCTCATCCTGTCGTCGTCCGATCTGGTGTACCGGTCGGCGGTCCTGAACACCTTTGCGCGCGGCGCCCGTCATCTCGATCGCGGCGCCGATCGTGCGCCGATCGGCATGGCGCGGGTCGCTGCCTGGTCGGGCGTGGTCGCGGCCGGGCTTCTGCTGCCGGGCGGGGAGCGCCGCCGCCAGTTCGGCGAGGAAGGGCTCGAGCGCGCGCTCGCCGGTGCCTTCACGGGAGATGGCGGCGCCGTGTGCCGCAACCCGGGCGGGCTGCTGGATGGTGTCGCCCTGCTGGCGACGCTGGACGCCTGCTATGATGCGGTCCGCATGGAGCCGGCGCCCGCGCTGAAGGCGACGCTTGCCCGCGCGGTGCCGGCGCTGCTCGGCGTGTGCCACGGCGACGGCGGCCTTGCCAGCTGGCAGGGCGGGCTGCCCGTCCCCGCCGTGCGCGTGCGGCAGGTGGTGGAAGCGAGCGGCGTGCGCGCCCGGCCGCTCCGCCAGGCCAGGGAATGGGGTTTCCAGCGGCTGGCGGGCGGCGCGACCGTCATCACCGTGGATGCCGCCCCGCCGCCGGTCGCCCGGCTGTGCGAAGGAGGCTGCGCCTCCACCCTTGCCTTCGAGATGTCGGACGGGCCGGACCGCATCATCGTGTCGTGCGGGGGCGGCGGCCTCGCCGGGCTGACCCTGCCCGACGATCTCGCCGCCGCGCTTCGCACCACCGCCGCGCATTCGACGCTGGTCCTGGCCGATACCAACTCCACCGCCATCCACGGCGACGGCGCGCTCGGCCGCGGCGTGGTGGAGGTCGAGGTCGACCGGCAGGAAAGCGAAGGAACGAGCCGGCTGGAGGCGAGCCATGACGGCTATGCACGCCGCCACGGCCTCATCCATCGCCGCATCCTGCGTTTGTCGAGTGACGGGCGCGAGCTTGCGGGTGAGGACATGCTGCTTCCCGCCGCCAAGCGCGGGCGTGGCAAGCCGGCCGCCTTTGCCATCCGTTTCCATCTCGGCGCGGACGTGGAGGCAACGCCCACCGCCGACGGCATGGGGGCGCTGCTGCGCGTCGCCGGCGGGCCGCTCTGGCAGTTCCGCCTGCGCGGCGCCGTCCTGTCGCTGGAAGAAAGCATCTGGATCGATGGCGAGGGGCACCCGGCGGGCACCACCCAGCTGGTGGCGACGGGCGAGAGCCCGGCCGGCGGCACAAATGTCTCCTGGCTGCTGAAGCGCAGCGGATAGGGTTCAACAGCGCGGGCGCTTCGGCTAACGGGCCGGCATGACCGATCTGCCCATCCGCCGCGCCCTCCTGTCCGTTTCCGACAAGACCGGGATCGTCGATCTCGGCCGGGCGCTTGCCCGCCACGGGGTCGAGCTTGTTTCCACCGGCGGCACCGCCGCTGCGCTGCGCGACGCCGGGCTCGACGTGCGCGACATCTCCGATCTCACCGGCTTTCCCGAGATGATGGACGGGCGCGTGAAGACGCTGCACCCGGTCGTCCATGGCGGGCTGCTGGCCGTTCGCGACGATGCCGCCCACGCCGCCGCCGCCGCCGCGCACGGCATCGGCATGATCGATCTGGTGGTGGTGAACCTTTATCCATTCGAGGCGACGGTGGCGAAGGGCGCCGATCGCGACACGGTGATCGAGAACATCGACATCGGCGGTCCGTCGATGGTGCGATCGGCCGCCAAGAACCACGCCTATGTCGCCATCGTGACCGATCCGGCCGACTACCAGGCGTTGGTCGACGCGCTCGACGCGACCGGCGGCAGCACGGATCTTGTCCTGCGCAAGCGGCTGGCCGCGAAGGCCTTTGCCGCGACGGCAGCCTATGACGCGGCGATCGCCCGCTGGTTCGCGCATGTCGACCAGGGCGAGCGGCTGCCGCAGCGGCTGCTCCTGTCGGCCGAGAAGGCCGGCGAGTTGCGCTACGGAGAGAATCCCCATCAGATGGCCGCGCTCTACCTGCCATCGGGCGGCGGGCGCGGCAGCGTCGCCCATGCCCGCCAGGTCGGCGGCAAGGCGCTGAGCTACAACAACTACAACGACGCCGACGCGGCGCTGGAGCTCCTGTCGGAGTTCCGCGACGCCGACTCCACGGCCGTGATCGTGAAGCATGCAAATCCGTGCGGGGTCGCCACCGCATCGACGTTGCTGGACGCTTATGAGGCCGCGCGCGCCTGCGACAGCGTGTCGGCCTTTGGCGGCATCATCGCGGTCAATCGCCCGCTCGACGGCGTCACCGCGCAGGCGATCACCCAGCTGTTCGCAGAGGTGGTGGTGGCGCCGGATGCCGACGACGATGCCCTGGCGGCGTTCGCCGCCAAGAAGAATCTGCGCCTGCTGCTGACCGGCGAGATCGCCGATCCCGCGCGCCGCGGCGTGCAGGTGCGGTCGATCGCCGGCGGCTATCTCGTGCAAAGCCGCGATTTCGGCCGCGTGACGGAAGGCGAGCTCAAGCTCGTCACGAAGCGCGCGCCGTCCGCCGATGAGATGCGCGACCTGCTGTTCGCCTGGACGGTCGCCAAGCACGTGAAGTCAAACGCGATCGTCTACGCCAAGGACGGCGCCACCGCCGGGATCGGCGCCGGCCAGATGAACCGGCTGGAGTCGGCGCGCATTGCTGCGTGGAAGGCGAAGGATGCGGCCGAGAAGGCGGGCTGGGACCGGCCGCGCACGATCGGGTCCGCGGTTGCGTCGGACGCGTTCTTCCCGTTCGCGGACGGGCTGCTGGCGGCGGTCGAGGCCGGCGCGACCAGCGTCATCCAGCCGGGCGGCTCGATCCGGGATGATGAGGTGATCGCGGCGGCGGACGAGGCGGGCCTCGCCATGGTCTTCACCGGGCAGCGGCACTTCCGCCACTGATCGGCGCCGGCTGGGCGCCGGATTTGCGGAACAGCGCCCGATCGTCGTCGGTCAGGCCGTAGCGCCAGATCACCACCGCATAGGTGGCGACGATCGCAGGCAGGCCGAAGCTCAGCTCGGCCCATTCGGGCAGGCGCGTGAACAAGGTGCCGACACCGGCGGCGATCACGCCGGCGGCGACCAGCGCCCAGCGAAAGCCCCAGACGGGCGTCTGCGTCAGGTGCTTCAACAGCGCGGCCTTGGTGAAGGACGCGATCCCGACGGTGATGGCGAGCGCGAGCGCGGGGCCGGCGGCGGCGTAGGTCTCCGGCAGGCCCAGCCGCCGGGCGAGCAGGATAAGACCGATGCTCATCACCACCTGGATCCCCAGCATCGTCGAGGAGATCATCAGGTTGCGGTGCCGCGCCATGTAGACGAGCGCGCTTTCCGACACCGCACCCTGCGACGCGAACACCTCCGCAAACAACAGGAAGGCGAGGGCGGCCGTGCCGGAAACGAAGGCGGGGCCGATCACGCCCATCACCGCCTCGCCCGGGACCGATCCCATCAGGGCCAGCAGCAGCTGTGCCGTCATGATCCAGTAGGCGACCTGCCGCACCTGCCGCGCCACCGCCGCGCGGTCGCCTTCGGCCAGGCTTTGCGTCACCACCGGCCCAAGGATGGGGTCGAAGCTGGTTTTCAGCCGTTGCGGCAGCGATGCCACCTGCTGCGCCATGTAGTAGACGCCGACGATCGCCGGGCCGAAAAACAGGCCGAGGATGAACCTGTCGACGTTGCGCGACGCCCATTCCAGCGCGTCCGCGCCGGCAAGCGGGACGTTGGCGCGCGTCAGCTGGATAATCGGCGCGACATGCGGCTTCCAGCCATAGGGAATGCCGTAGCTGCGGATGAACGGCACCAGCGATGCCGTCAGCGCCGCGATCATCGAGAGAACATAGGAGATGATCAGGCCGTCGCGTGTCGACACGAACGACAGCGCCAGCGCCGCCACGCTGATCGTCCAGGGCTCCACCACCGCCCGCGCCCACACGGTCGCCTTGACGTTCAGGCGATAGGCGAGCGCGGCGAGCGAGATGTCGGACCACGCGATCGCGAACACCACCAGCGGCAACAGCCGCTCGAGGCCGTAGATCTCGCTGTTCGGGTACATGATCTGCGGAAAGGCGAAGAGCAGCGCGGTGGCGGCGGCCGATGCCAGGAAGGCGACCGCCATGCCGTCCCACACGACGTGCGAGTGCGAACGGTCCGTTTTCGCCAGCGCCTGCGCCAGTCCGCGCTTCAGGCCCAGCGTTGCGACCAGCGCCGCCAGCTCGACGATCAGCACGGCGAAGGCGAACCGACCAACCGTTTCCGCGCCATAGATGCGGCCCGCGATGAACAGGAACGGCAGCCGCGCGGTCAGCCGGAGGACGAACCCGAACACGTTCGTTCGGCCGCCCTTGGCCAGCGTTGCGATGTCCTCTCCTTCGCGCTCCGCATCCGGCTGCGGGGTGGCGACGCCATCGCCCTTGATCAATGCGCGGCGCCCCAGCTCGAACCGGTGCCGATCTCGACGCCCAGCGGCACGTTGAGCGTGAGGTAGGGCTCGGCCGCCGTCGCCATTACCTCACGGATGATGGGCGTGGCGCGCTCCACCTCATCCTCGGCGACCTCGAAGACGAGCTCGTCGTGGACCTGCAGCAGCATGTGGGTCCGGGTGCAGCCGCCGGCGGCAAGCGCGGGTTCGATCCGGGCCATGGCGCGCTTGATGATGTCGGCCGATGTGCCCTGGATCGGCGCGTTGACGGCGGCGCGTTCCGATCCGCCGCGCTCGGCCTGGTTCTTGGACTTGATGCGCGGGAAATGCGTCTTCCGGCCGAAAAGCGTCTCCGTGTAGCCGGTGTCGCGGGCGCGCGTCAGCGTCTCGGCGATATAGGTCTTGATGCCCGGGAAACGGTCGAAATAGCGATCGATCATCGCCTGCGCCTCGTCGGCGGTGACGTCCAGCCGCCCAGCCAGCCCCCAGCGCGAGATGCCGTAGAGGATCGCGAAGTTGATGGTCTTGGCACGCCCGCGCGTGTCGCGGTTGACCTCGCCGAACAGCTCTGTCGCGGTCAGCGCGTGGATGTCGTCGCCGTTGGCGAAGGCTGCCTTCAGCGCGGGCTCGTCCGCGAAATGCGCGGCCAGCCGCAGCTCGATCTGCGAATAGTCGGCGGACAGGATGAGGTGACCCGGCTCCGCTACGAAGGCGTCGCGGATCTGACGGCCGGTCTCCGTCCGGATCGGGATGTTCTGCAGGTTGGGGTCGTTCGACGACAGGCGCCCCGTCTGTGCGCCGGTCAGCGAGTAGCTGGTGTGAACGCGGCCCGTCCGCGGATTGATGTCTGCCTGAAGCGAGTCGGTGTAGGTCGACTTCAGCTTGGTCAGCTGCCGCCATTCCAGCACCTTGCGCGCGATCGGCACGCCCTCGCCCGCCAGCCGCTCCAGCTCGTTGACATCGGTCGAATAGACGCCCGACTTCCCCTTGCGGCCACCCTTCAGACCGAGCTTCTCGAACAGAATGTCGCCCAGCTGCTTGGGCGAGCCTATCGTGAAGGGCTGACCGGCAAGCGCATGCACCTCGGCCTCCAGCGCCTCGATCTGCGTTCCGAAGTCGGCCGACAGCTGCGCCAGCTTGGCCGCATCGACCTTGATCCCGCGGCCTTCCATGCGGGCGATCACCGGCACCAGCGGCCGGTCGACCAGTTCGTAGACGCGGGTCGCTCCCTCCAGCGCCAGCCTGGCCTTGAAGCGGCGCCACAGGCGCCACGCGACGTCGGCGTCCTCCGCGGCGTAGCGCGTCGCCTGGTCCAGCGCGACCTGATGGAAGCCGATCGCCGCCTTGCCCGACCCGGTCACGTCCTTGAACGCGATGCAGCTGTGCGAAAGATGGGTGGCGGCAAGCTCGTCCAGCCCGTGCCCGTGGAGTCCGGCATCCAGGTCGAAGCTCATGACGATCGAATCGTCGATCGGCGTGACCGCGATGCCGTGGCGGGCAAGCACGGTGAGGTCGTATTTGAGGTTGTGGCCGACCTTCAGGACACCGGGATCCTCGAACAGCGGCTTCAGCCGGCCGAGCGCCTCTGCCATGTCGATCTGTTGCGGCACGTCCGACAACAGGTCGCCGCCGCTGTGGGCCAGCGGGACATAGCAGGCCTGGTTGGGCCCCAGCGCCAGGCTCAGCCCGACCAGGTTGGCGCTGGCCGATCCCAGCGCGTCCGTTTCCGTGTCCAGCGCGACGCTCCCCTGCGCGCGGGCGCGGGCGATCCACTCGTCCAGCGCATCGAGCGTCAGCACCGTCTGGTATGCGTCATGATCGCACGGCGGATCGGGCGGCAACACCGGGTGCGAGGGCGTGTCGGGGGTGGGCTCCGCGACCTGGCTCAGCTTGGTCAGCAGGGACTTGAAGCCATGATGCTCCAGGAAGGCGCGCAACGGCGCTTCCGGGATGCCGCTGTCGGGCAGCGCGAACTCGTCGAGAGGCGCCGGCAGCGCCATGTCGTCCTTCAGGCGCACGAGCTCGCGCGACAGCCGCGCGGCATCGGCATGCTCCAGCAGGTTGTCGCGCATCTTGGACGGCTTCATCGCGGGTGCGGCGGCGATCACCGCTTCCACGTCGCCGAACTGCTTGATCAGCTCGGACGCGCGCTTGGGGCCGATGCCGGGGACGCCGGGCACATTGTCGACGCTGTCGCCCATCAGCGCCAGCACGTCGCCCAGCTTGTCCGGACCGACGCCGAACTTCTCCTGCACATGCTCGGCGCCCAGCCGGCGGTTGTTCATCGTGTCGTAGAGGTCGAGCCCGGGCTCGATCAGCTGCATCAGGTCCTTGTCCGACGACACGATGGTGACCGACCATCCCTCGGCCAGTGCCGCCTTGGCATAGGAGGCGATCAGGTCGTCCGCCTCGAACCCTTCCTCCTCCAGGCACGGAAGCGAAAAGGCGCGTGTGGCGTCGCGGATCACCGGAAACTGCGGCACCAAGTCCTCGGGCGGCGGCGGCCGATGCGCCTTGTACTGGTCGTACATGTCGTTGCGGAAAGACTTCGACGACGCATCGAAGATCACCGCCATATGCGTGGGGCCGTCGGCGGCGTGCAGCTCGTCGGCGAGCTTCCAGAGCATGGTGGTGTAGCCATAGACCGCGCCTACCGGCTCGCCATGCCGGTTGGTGAGCGGCGGCAGCCGATGATAGGCCCGGAAAATGTAACCCGATCCGTCGACGAGGTAGAGGTGCGGCATGGATGGCGGATAGCGGATCGCACGCCCTCCTGCCAGCGAGCGGGACCGATCATCTGCCGTTCAAGCGCGACCGGGCAGGATGCGTCGCATGCATGCAACAGACAACATCGACCGCCGCCGCCTGATCGGGACCGCCGCTGCCGCCGGCGTCGCGGTCGCGTGCGGGGCGCTGCTGCCGGATAGCGCCGCCGCCGCGCCCTTTTCCTCCAACCGGATGTCGGTGGAGGTGCGCGGCACGGGCCCAGACGTGATCCTGATCCACGGCCTCGGCGGCTCGCGCAGCGTGTGGGACGGCCTGGTCGCCGCCGTGCCCGGCCACCGCTACCACCGGGTCCAGATCAACGGCTTCGGTGGCACCGCGCCGGGCGCGAACGCCGACGGCCCGGTCGCCGGGCCGGTGGCGGCGGAGATCGCCCGCTACATCCAGGTCCAGCGGCTCGTGCAACCGGCGGTGATCGGCCATTCGATGGGCGGCATCATCGGCCTGATGCTTGCCACGCGCGTGCCGGCGGCGGTCGGGCGGCTGATGGTGGTCGACATCCTCCCCGCGCCCGCCACCGGCTACGGCTTTGCCAGCGGCGGATCCAACGGCCTGTTCGATCGGCTTCGGGAGCAGTTCACCGCCACCCCCGGGGGGCGGCAGATGTTCGGTCAGCTGATGAGCCGGTTCGGCATGGGCGCCACCAACCCGGACGTGACCGCCAATGCGCTGCACGAGCTCGCGACCACCGACCTCGGGCCGCAGCTTTCTCGTCTCAGGAGCCCGCTCACCGTCGTCTATGCCGCGCCACCGCGCGACGAGGCGGATCCCCGCGGGCTGGGCCGCACCTATGCCGCCGCCTATGCGCGGGCGCCGGACAGGCGGCTGGTGCCCGTGGAAGGCGCGGGCCACATGGTGATGCTCGACCGCCCGCGTGAATTCGCGGTGGCGGTGCGCGGCTTCCTCGCCTGAGCCGTCAGGGCACCAGCACGGTGTCGACTGCCTCCGCCGCCATGTCGGGGTGGTCGAGCGTATAGTGCAGACCCCGGCTTTCCTGCCGGTGCAGCGCGGATCGGACGATCAGGTCCGCCACCTCGATCAGGTTGCGCAGTTCGATGAGGTCGGGCGTCACGCGGAAGTTGCCGTAATAATCGTCCACCTCGGCGCGCAGGTTGGCGATGCGCCGCCGCGCGCGTTCCATCCGCTTGGTGGTGCGGACGATGCCGACATAATCCCACATGAAGCGGCGAAGCTCGCGCCAGTTGTGCTGCACCACCACTTCCTCGTCGGAATCGGTGACGCGGCTTTCGTCCCAGGCGCGTGTCGGCGGCGGCACGGGCAGGTCGTCCCAGCGCTGCTTGATGCTTTCGGCCGCCGCCTCTCCGAACACGAAGCATTCCAGCAGCGAGTTGGAGGCGAGCCGGTTTGCCCCGTGCAGACCTGATTCGGTGACTTCGCCCGCCGCATAGAGGCCGGGCAGGTCCGTGCGCCCTTCCAGGTCCACCACCACGCCCCCGCAGGTATAATGCTGGGCCGGAACCACCGGGATTGGCTGGGCGGTGATGTCGATGCCCAGGCCCAGCAGCTTGTCGTTGATGTTCGGGAAATGACCGCGCACGAAGCCGGCGTCCATGTGGCTGATGTCCAGATGGACATAGTCGAGGCCGAACCGCTTGATCTCCGCGTCGATCGCCCGCGCCACCACGTCGCGCGGGGCAAGCTCCGCCCGCTCGTCATAGTAAGGCATGAAGCGCTTGCCCGTGGTCGGGTTGATCAGCCGCCCGCCCTCGCCACGCACCGCCTCGGTGACGAGGAAGTTCTTGACCTCCAGATTGTACAGGCAGGTCGGATGGAACTGCATGAATTCCATGTTGGAAACGCGCGCGCCCGCGCGCCACGCCATGGCGATGCCGTCGCCGGTGGCGCCCCGCGGCGCGGTTGAGAAGAGATAGGCACGGCCCGCTCCGCCCGTCGCCAGGATGGTCGCGCGCCCGGTGGTCAGTTCGACATGATTGGTGGCGCGGTTGAAGGAATAAACGCCGCGCACATGCCCATCGCCTGAAAAGCGTTCGCCGTGCCGGCCGGTGGCAAGGTCGATCGCGACATGATCGGGCAGCAGCGTGATGTTCGGATGCGCCACCGCGGCCTTCTCGAGCGCCGCCTGCACCGCCCATCCGGTCGCGTCGTCGACATGCACGATGCGCCTGTGGCTGTGCCCGCCCTCACGCGTCAGGTGCCAGCGCTCGCCGTTCTCGCCCAGGTTGAACGGCACGCCCAGCTCGGCCAGCCGCTCGATCGCCGCCGGTGCGCGCGACACGACATGCTCCACGACCTCGCGGTCGTTGAGGCCACCACCGGCGATCATCGTGTCCTCGATATGCGCCTCGAAGCTGTCGCCCGGCTCAAGAACGGCGGCGATGCCGCCCTGGGCCCAGGCCGTCGACCCCTCGGACAGGCCGCCCTTCGCCAGCACCGCCACGCGAAAGCGCTCGGCCAGGTTCAGCGCCGCCGTCAGCCCGGCCGCTCCCGATCCGACGATGACGACGTCGAACGATGCCCCGCTCGCCGCGTCCGTCATGCTGGTGCGTGCTCCCGGACGCCATCACCGCTGCGGCCCGTCGCGTCGGGCTTGAAGGGGATCGGTGCGGCGGGCGGGGGAGGGAAGCGTCGGTTCATCGGTTCCGTCTGCCATGATCCGCCGGCGGAGGACAGCGTCCCGCCGGTGGCGTGCCTTGCCATGCAAGTCGCCCGCACCGGCTTCTGATACAATGATGCTTCGGCGGAGGGAGACATGAACCCGATCGACGAGGTCTTCAGCGATCTGCGCGCCATCATGGTGGCGGCTGCCGGCCGACAGGTCGTGACGGTCGACAAGCCCGGTCGGCTGGTGGTCCGCTCATGCGACGTCGACGGCAGCACGGGGGAACTCGGCTGGTTCGGAACGGTGACCGTGAAGGAGGAATGCGTCGCCTATCACCTGATGCCGCTCTACGGCGACGACGGGCTGGACGCCGCCGTGTCCCCCGCCCTGCGGGCCGTGCGGCATGGCAGGACCTGCTTTCGGTTCCAGCACAGCGATCCGGTGCTGTTCGCCGATCTTGCGGCCCTCACGCAGGTGGCCGACTCAGGCTGAGGCGGCGGTGTCCGTCAGGCGGCGGCGCGCGTCAGGTTCAGGAAGACGTCCTCCAGGTCCGCCTCCTTCGTGGACACGTCGACGATGCCCAGGCCGGCGCCCTGCAGCGCAGCCAGCACCTCGCCCGCGTTCACCCGGTCCTTGCGGTAGCTGATCTCCAGCACGCGGCTGCCCTTCAACAGGACCTTGTCGAAGCAGGCATTGGCCGGGGCGGCCGCGATGTCGCGGTCCACCGTCACCTCCACGATTTTCTCCTGCGCCATCCCGACCAGGGCGCGGGTCGGCTCGTTGGCGATCAGGCGGCCGTGGTTGATGATCGCGATGCGGTCGCACAGTTCCTCGGCCTCCTCCAGATAGTGGGTGGTGAGGACCACCGTGACTCCGGCGGCGTTCAGCTCGCGCACATAGGCCCACAGCTGCTGGCGAAGCTCGATGTCGACCCCTGCGGTGGGCTCGTCCAGCACCAGCACGGGCGGCGAATGCACCATCGCCTTGGCGACGAGCAGCCGGCGCTTCATGCCGCCGGACAGGGTCCGGGCATAGGCGTCCGCCTTGTCGGACAGGTGAACGGCGGCCAGCAGCTCGTCGGTGCGCCGCTTGTCGCGCGGCACGCCGTAGAGCGCGGCCTGGATCTCCAGCGATTCGCGCGGGGTGAAGAACGGATCGAACAGGATCTCCTGCGGCACGATCCCGATCGACGCCTTGGCGTTGCGGGCGTCCTGCCCGATGTCGAACCCCCAGATCCGCGCGCTGCCGCCGGTGCGGTTCACCAGCCCGGCCAGGATGTTGATCAGCGTCGACTTGCCCGCGCCGTTCGGACCCAGCAGCCCGAAGATCTGGCCGCGCGGCACGTCGAACGTCACACCGTCCAGCGCGCGCTTTCCACCCTTGTATGTTTTCGAAAGCGTATCGATCTGAATGGCGACGTCGGTCATGGGTCAAGGGGAATAGCGGTGGCGAAGGCAGGCTCCAAGCGGCGATCGTCACGCGGGCTCGCCGCCCTCCTCGTGCTGGCGCTGCCCGCCTGTGGCGGTGGCGACGACGTGACCACCAACAACGCTGCCGGCATCCCGGCCGAGGTCGCGACGCAAAGCCAGTCCAACCTGGCCGCTGAACCGGCCGAGCCGGTGCCGGGGCTCAGCTGGCGCATCGTGCCCGGCGACGCGGATGGCAGCCTGCAACTGGTGGAGCCGGAAGGCACCGTCTCCCTGACGCTGACCTGCGGCGGCACGCCGGCGCGATTGTCGGTTGCGGTCCCGGGGTTCACGCCGTCGCGCACCGGGGAGCCGATGCGGCTGGCGATCGGCACCACGGAAATCGCGCTCGCGCCGATCGTGGAGGCCCCCGGCGCCCGGGGCAGCGTTGCCGAAGGGTCGATCCCGCCCAATCTTGCCGAGCTGATGGCTGATGCAGCCGCCATCGATGTCGTGCAGGGCGTCCAGCGGATCGGCAGCACGCCGCCGCCGCCGCGCGACACGGGGCAGGCGTTTGCGGGCCACTGCATCGACCTGCTCGGATGATTGCTGCCACCGCACGCGCTTGATAGGACCGCTCAGATGAACGCGCCTCAACCCGAAATCATCCGTGTCGACCAGACCCGCATCGCCTGCGACGGCGCGGGCGATATCGCCCCCGCGCTGGGCCATCCGCGCGTGTGGCTGCAGATGGGCGCCGACGGCGTCGTCGATTGCGGCTATTGCGACCGCCGCTTCATTCTTGCGGGCGGGCCGGCGGACCGGGGCGAGGTCGCCTGACGGTGGCGGCCGCGGCGCCCCGGTCGCTCCTCTACCGCGACATCGACCCGGCCGACGCGCTCCGGCTGGCGCGCGGCGCGATCGGTCATCTCGATGACGGCGAGCTGTTCCTGCAGCACAGCCAGGCGGAAAGCCTGGCCTTTGACGATGGCCGGTTGAAGACGGCGGATTACTCCGTCGACCGCGGCTTCGGCCTGCGCGGGGTCAGCGGCACCACCACCGCCTATGCGCATGCCAGCTCGATCGACGCGCCGGCGATCCAGCGCGCGACCGAAACCATGCGGCTGCTCGACCCGTCGGGCAGCACCCCTGCGGCCGCGCCGCGGCGAAGCAACCGCCATCTCTACACCGATGCCGATCCGCTTTCGGCCGTGCCGTTCGAAACCAAGGTCCGGCTGCTGGGCGAGATCGATGCAGCCGCGCGCGCGCGCGATCCGCGGGTGCGGCAGGTCTCGGCCAGTCTGCTCGGCAGCTGGTCGGTGGTGGAGGTGGTGCGTGCCGACGGCTTTGTCGCGACCGACGTCCGTCCGCTCGTGCGCCTCAACATCGGCATCGTCGTCGAACAGAACGGCCGACGGGAGACCGGCAGCTTCGGGACTGGCGGGCGCATGCTCTACGACCGGCTGCTTGATCCGGAGACCTGGAACCGCGGCATCGACCAGGCGCTGGCGCAGGCGCTGGTCAACCTGGATACCGTCCCCGCTCCCGCCGGCGAACGCACGGTGCTGCTCGGGCCGGGCTGGCCCGGCATCCTGCTGCACGAGGCAATCGGCCACGGGCTAGAGGGCGATTTCAACCGCAAGGGCACGTCGGCCTTTTCCGGTCGCATCGGCGACCGCGTCGCCGCGCCCGGCGTGACGGTGGTGGACGACGGATCGCTCGAGGGACGTCGCGGATCGCTGTCGATCGACGACGAAGGCACGCCGACCGAGGAAACCGTGCTGATCAGGGACGGCGTGCTCGTGGGCTATATGCAGGACCGGCTGAACGCGCGGCTGATGGGCGTCAAGCCGACCGGCAACGGTCGCCGCCAAAGCTATGCCCACGCACCCATGCCGCGGATGACCAACACCTTCATGACGGGCGGCAAGGACGACCCGGCGGAGCTTCTGGCCCGCATGGGGGACGGCATCTACGCCAAGAGCTTCGGCGGCGGGCAGGTCGACATCGTGTCGGGCAAGTTCACCTTCACCTGCACCGAAGCCTACCGCGTCGAAGGCGGCAAGATCGGCGCACCGATCAAGGGCGCGACCCTGATCGGCGACGGGCCGAGCGTTCTGACCCAGGTGATGGGCATCGGCAACGACCCGGCGCTGGACGAAGGGGTGGGCACCTGCGGCAAGGGCGGCCAGTCCGTTCCCGCTGGCGTCGGCCAGCCGACTCTGCTGATCGGCGGCCTGACGGTCGGCGGCACCGCCTGAGCGCCGCACCCGCGCGCATCGCTGCCGGTAACGCGCGCCGCGGCGCGGCTCAGATCGCGTGGCCGTCCGTGTCCATCAGGACCTCGCGGCGGCCGACATGGTCGGGGCGGCTGACCTTGCCGTCCTGTTCCATCCGCTCGATCAGCCGCGCGGCCGAATTATAGCCGATGCGCAGCTGCCGCTGGATATAGCTGGTCGATGCCTTCTGGCTCTCCGCCGCGACCTGGCAGGCCTTGCGGTAGAGCTGATCTTCCGGTGAATCATCGCCGCTGGGCGCGCCGTCCAGTTCGAAGCCGCCGTCGGCCGGCTCCTCCGTCACGGCGGAGATATAGTCCGGCGTGCCCTGACCGCGCCAATGGTCGGCGACCGCCCGCACCTCGTCGTCCGACACGAACGGGCCGTGCACACGCACGATCTGCTTGCCGCCAGGCATGTAGAGCATGTCGCCCTTGCCGAGCAGCTGTTCGGCACCCTGCTCGCCCAGGATGGTGCGCGAATCGATCTTGGACGTGACCTGAAAGCTGATCCGCGTCGGCAGGTTCGCCTTGATGACGCCCGTGATCACGTCCACCGACGGGCGCTGCGTCGCCATGATCAGGTGGATGCCCGCCGCGCGCGCCTTCTGCGCCAGCCGCTGGATCAGGAACTCGACCTCCTTGCCCGCCGTCATCATCAGGTCGGCGAGCTCGTCCACCACCACCACGATCTGCGGCAACGGCTCGAACGAGAGCTGCTCCTCCTCGTAGAGCGGCTGGCCGGTGTCCGCGTCATAGCCGGTCTGCACGCGCCGCCCGAGCGCCTGCCCCTTGGCCTTTGCGCCGCGCACCTTCTCGTTGAAGCTGGCGAGGCTGCGGACCCCGACTGACGCCATCATGCGATAGCGCTCCTCCATCTGCTCCACCGCCCATTTCAGCGCGCGGATCGCCTTGGCGGGCTCCGTCACGACGGGCGACAGAAGATGGGGAATGTCGTCGTAGATGCTCAGCTCCAGCATCTTCGGGTCGATCATGATCATGCGGCACTGGTCCGGCGTCAGCCGGTACAGCAGCGACAGGATCATGGCGTTGAGCCCGACCGACTTGCCCGATCCGGTGGTGCCCGCGACCAGCAGGTGCGGCATCGGCGCCAGGTCGGCGATCACCGGGTCGCCGGCGATGTTCTTGCCCAGGATCAGCGGCAGCTGCGCCTGCTGGTCCTCGAACGCCTCGGACCCGACCAGTTCGTGCAGCACCACCGCTTCGCGCTTCTGGTTGGGAAGCTCGATGCCGATCACGGTGCGGCCGGGGATCACCGCGATGCGCGCGGACAGCGCCGACATGTTGCGGGCGATGTCGTCGGCCAGCGCGACCACGCGGCTGGCCTTGATGCCGGCGGCGGGCTCCAGCTCGTACATGGTCACGACCGGCCCCGGCCGCACCTCCACGATCTCGCCCTTCACATGGAAATCGTCGAGCACCGATTCGAGCAGGCGGGCATTGCGTTCCAGCCCGGCCTTGTCGATCGGGCCGCCGGTCGATGGCGGCGCGGGCTTCAGCAGGTCCAGCGTCGGCAAGGTGTAGTTGTCGCGCAGGTCGAGCTTCGACTGCCGCTCCCGCACCTGGCGGCGGCCGGCGCTGGCCGGCGCCGGCTGACGGTCGGCAATGACCGGGGGCGCGCGGTCCTCGTCCACGGGCGCCACCTGCCGGCGGGTGGACGCCGGCTTGGCGGCGGGCTCCGCCACCCGGATGGGCGCATCGTCGCGGACACGCTCCGCCCGCCCGCGGCGGAACAGCCAGCCGCGCTCCACGGCATCCAGTTCAAGGCTCTTCGCCCACAGGATGGCACCGGTGAGGGACAGGAACAGGATGGCCGCGATCCGCGTCCAGAAGCTCACCGTGCTGTCCGGGATCAGCGATACCGCGCTGTCGACGCCGCCCGCCAGCGTCAGCCCGCCCAGTCCGCCCACTCCGGCGGGAAGGCCGGGAAAGGCGCCGGGACGCACCATCGCCAGTGCGGCGCCCACCAGCACGATGCCCAGCAGCGCCTGCGGCACCGTCAGCCGCCAGCGGCCGGGCGGAACCGCGCGCCAGATGCGAAGCGCGAACATGAACAGGAGCGGCACCATCAGCGCCACGGCCGGGCCGAACAGCAGCAGCAGCAGGTCCGCCACCCAGGCGCCGGTGGAACCCAGCAGGTTGCCGACAGGCCCCCCGGCGGCGGTGTTGAGCGACGGATCGCTCGAGCGGTAGCTGACCAGCGCGACGATCAGCGCCAGCGCGAGCAGCCCGATGCCGATCGCAGCCAGCATCGCGCCCGATCGTGCCACACCGCGGCGGAACGCATCGCGCCACCCCAGTTCCTCGCCTGCCGCCCGGCTCGCCATGCCCGCCCCGTTTGCCCTATGTTCCGCCGCCCAAGATCGCGCCCGGTGACTCCAACGTCAAGCGAGACGCTTTCGCCCCGCGGCACTTGCGCCTAGATGAAGGTCATGACGCAAAGCATCGACCGCGCAGATGTCCTGATCCTGGGCGGCGGACTGGTGGGGCTCACCCTTGGCCTGGCGCTGGATGCGCATGGCATCTCCAGCATCATCGTCGATCCGGCCCGGCGGGAGGATGTGCTGCGCCCCGGCTTCGATGGCCGCGCCTCCGCCGTGGCGAGCGCGAGCGGGCGCATGCTGGATGCGATCGGCGTCTCCCCCAGGCTGGCGGGTCTCGGCTGCCCGATCGCGTCGATCCGCGTCTCGGACGGCCTGGCGCCGGGTGTGCTCGACTTCGATCCGGATCCCGGCAGCGGCCCCCTGGGTGTCATGTACGAGAACCGGGCGCTGCGGCAGGCGCTCCACCAGGCCGCCGACGAGGCGCCCGCGCTCGACCTGCGGCTCGAAACAAGCGCGGCGGATGTTCGCCGGACGGAGGCGGGCGTCACCGCCACGCTGTCGGACGGGCGGCACGTGGCCGCGCCGCTCCTGATCGGCGCCGAAGGTCGGCGCTCCCCGTCGCGCGAGGCAGCGGGCATCGCAGTGGCGCGCTGGTCCTACGACCACCAGGCGATCATCGCGGCGATCGGGCATGAGCTGCCGCACGGCGGCGTCGCGCACGAGATCTTCTATCCGGCCGGGCCGTTCGCGCTGCTGCCGCTGCCGGACGATGCCGACGGGCATCGCTCCGCGCTGGTGTGGACGGTGAAGGCCAGCGACGGTCCCGCCATGCTGCGGCTGGGCGATCGCGCGTTCCTGGATGAGGCCGGCAAGCGCATGGGGCGGATGCTGGGCGCGCTGCGCGTTGCCGGTCCGCGCTCCACCTATCCGCTCGGCTTCCACCATGCCGCTCGGATCACGGCCGAGCGGCTGGCGCTGGTGGGCGATGCCGGGCACGGCATCCATCCGATCGCCGGGCAGGGGTTGAACCTCGGCTTCCGCGACGTCGCTGCGCTGACGCAGGTGCTGGTCGAAGGCGCGCGGCTGGGCATGGACCTCGGCGATCGCCAGCTCCTTGCGCGCTACGAGCGGTGGCGCGCGCTTGACACGCTCGCCGTCGCGACCGCGACCGACGGCTTGGCGCGGCTGTTCGGGGTGCCCGGTCGAACGGCTTCGGCCATCCGCCGCGCCGGCCTCGGCCTCGTGCAGCGCGCGCCCGTGCTGAAGCGGCGGTTCATGGCGGAGGCGCGCGGCGAGGCCGGGCAGCTCCCCTGCCTGCTGCAGGGGCTCCCGGTCTAGCCGCCGCGCCCGGCGCGCAGCGCCGCGCCCGCCGCAAACGGTGCGGCACCCGCGAACAGCAGCGACACCGCCCCCAGCAGCCGGGCCGCGGACGGATCGTCGGTTCCGACCATCCCCGCGCCGAAGATCAGGATCGGCACGGCAAGCGGCAGCATCAGCAATCCGGAAAGCGCGCCGGTCCCGCGCAGGCCGCTCGTCACGCAGGCAACCACCAGCGTCAGCGCGGCCAGGCCGGGGGTGCCGATCAGCAGGCCGATCTCCAGCCGCAGCAGCACGTCGCCGTCCATCCGCAGCAAGGCGGCCGCGGGCAGCGCCGCAAGCATCAGCGCCGGGCCGAAGCTCAGCCAGTGGCCGGCCATCTTGGCGGCCGCCACCACTTCGTCGCCGATCCCGCGCGCGGCATATTGGTCGAGGATCCCGGCGGCGCGGTCGTCCTCCACCAGAGTGCCCACCGGAAGCAGCGCCGCGAGCAGCGCGGCCGTCCACAGCAGGCCGCCTGCGATCCGCGACAGCAGGGCTGCGTCCGGCCCGACAGCGAAGGGAAACAAGGTCGCGACCAGCAGGAAGAAAAGCACGCACATCACCGCGCCGCCCCCGACCAGCCCGGTCCGCGCCTGGCCGATCATGATGTGAGCAAAGGCCCTCACAGCCGCAACCCAGCCGCGCCGGGCAGGTCCAGCGCCCGGTGGCTGGCGACGATCGCCGCACCGCCGGCGGCGCGGTGCGCCGCAATCCGCCGCTCCAGCAGGTGGCAGCCCTCCGCATCAAGGCCCAGATCCGGCTCGTCGAGGATCCACAGCGGGGCCCCCGTCGCCATCACCCGGGCCAGCGCCGCCCGTCGCCGTTGGCCGGTGGACAGGAGCCGAACGGGCAGCATCCCCAAATCCTGGAGGCCGACGGCGTCCAACGACGTCGTCGGGTTGCGATCCAGCGCCGCCCAGCGGGCCAGCGCGACCGAAAGCGGTGCGGCATCGTCCAGGGCGTGACGCTCGTCCGCGAAGGCGATCCTCCCTTCGCGGCTGACCTGACCGGCACTTGGCCGAAGCAGCCCGGCGATGATCCGCAACAAAGAGGATTTGCCGCTGCCGTTGGCGCCGGTGACCAGCAACGCCTCGCCGGCCGACAGCGTGAGCGACACGTCCTGGAACAGCATCCGGCCGCCGCGGCGACAGGCGACGCCGGTCAGCTCCAGAAGCGCGGCCGTCACCGCTCCGCGTCCGCCGCCTCTTGCTCCAGCGCGTCCATGTCCTCGTCGCTCAAGCCGAAATGATGCCCCACTTCGTGGATGAGCACGTGCGAGACCAGCGTCTCCAGCGGAATGTCGCGCTCGATCCACTCGTCCAGGATTGGCCGGCGATACAGGTGGATCATGTCCGGCAGCGCGCCCGTGTCCCCGCTCGTCTTCTCGCCGATCGGCCGGCCGGTATAAAGGCCGGTGAGCGCAAAGGGATCGTCGATCGCGAGCTCGTCCAGCACGTCCTCCGTCGCGAACTCCTCCACGCGGAGCACCACGTCGCCCAGATGGTCGCCGAACAGGGGCGGCAGCGACAGCAGCGTCGCCAGGGCGATCGCCTCGATGTCGTCGGCGGACGGCGGGATGGTTCCAGGCATCGCGCTGACCTACTGCGTCTCCGGTCGGTTCACCAGTGGGGCGGCAAGGGTCGGCGGCTTTCGCCAGCGCTTGGTGGAATTCGCCAACTCATCGGGCATGCAAGGCGGGTCTTTACCCGCAGATAACGGAAAAAATCGCGGTAAACGAGGCATCGCGCGATTTGGCACGGGCCATGCAAAGTCCCTTGCATCCCGGCCGGATGGTCCGGCGGGACAAAGGGAGTGACCACCATGATCCGCACTGTTTTCGCCGCCGTTGCCGCCCTGATGCTGTCGGCCAACGTTGTCGGCGCCGCCGTTGCGCCCGCCATGAACAACACCGCCGTCCGCTCGATCGCCTGATGCGGGCGACCCGGCCGGTCGTGCCGGAGGTCGCAGGCGCTCTCTCCGACGCCGAGGCCTCTGGCACGCCGCGCCCGATGCGCTAAGCTCCCGGCACAACGCCGGAGTTCACCTGATGCGCCTTGCCCTTCTTGCCGCCGCCGCGGCCTGCCTGATGCCCGCCACCGCTGCCAACGCCGCGCTGCCCATCGGCGCGCGGGCGCCCGAGATCCGGACGCAGGGCGCCCTGGCCGGTCGTCCCTTCCGCTTCAATCTTGCCGCGGCGCTCCGTCGCGGGCCCGTGGTGCTTTACTTCTACCCGGCCGCCTTCACCCAGGGCTGCACCATCGAGGCGAATGCGTTCGCCGAGGCGACGGACGAGTTCCGGCGCGCCGGCGCGACGGTGATCGGCATGTCGGCGGATGACCTGCCGACGCTGACCCGCTTCAGCCGGGAGGAATGCCGCGACCGCTTTGCCGTCGCAACCGCCCCCGCCGCCACCATCCGCGCCTATGACGCGGCACTGGGCGACGGCAGCCGCGCCAACCGCATCTCCTATGTCATTGGTCAGGATGGTCGCGTCGTGCTCGCGCACGAGGACCGCAATCCACGCACCCACATCACGCAGACGCTTGCGGCGGTCCAGCGCCTGGCGGACGCGCGCCGCTAGGCAAAGCGCGGGCGAGCGCCGGGGCGCCCGCCCGCGCTCGGGGTCAGGCCAGTTCGGCCTGACGGTTGATCGCGGAGGACGCCAGCTGGGTCAGCTTGTCGTCCGTCGCCTTCTCCTCGGCCAGCGTCTCGCCGAGCAGCGCCGCTGCCTCCGCATGGCCCATCTGCTCCGCCCAGGCGATCAGCGTGCCGTACCGGGTGATCTCGTAATGCTCGACGGCCTGCGCCGATGCGGTCAGTGCCGCGTCCAGAACCTGCTTGTCGGCGATGTCGCCCGCCACCTCGTTGGCTTCCTTGATGATGCCGTCGATCGCCGGGCAGGTGACGGCCTTGGGCGACAGGCCGTGCAGCTGGAACACCTGCTCCAGCCGAGCGATCTGACCCTCGGTCTCGCGCAGGTGCTGCTCGAAACCTGCCTTCAGCTGCGGGTTGGTCGCCTTGCCGATCATGGTTGGCAGCGCCTTGGTGATCTGATGCTCGGCGTAATAAACGTCCTGCAGCTGATGCACATAAAGGTCGTGCAGCGTCTCGATGTCCTTGGTGAACAGGCCCATGGTCTTGCTCCTTGGCTTGCAACGGGGGATCGTTCGGCCGGAACGTGCCGGGTCCGCGGAAGTTGCTGGCAGATCATGATTTTCGGCTGGGAGGGTGTCGGTGGTCGACAGGCTGCAGCGCTTCGTTGATGCCCAGGCGGACGGCGTCTTCGACCAGGCCATGTCCGAGCTCCGCCGGGGCGAGAAGCGCACCCACTGGATGTGGTTCGTCTTCCCGCAGCTCGCCGGGCTGGGCCGAAGCGAGACCGCGCGCCATTACGCCATCGCCGATCTGGACGAGGCGCGCTCCTACCTGGCGCATCCGCTGCTCGGCGACCGGCTGGTTGCGGCGATGGAGGCCGCGGCGCAATCACCCGCTGGTGCCGACGCGGACCGGCTGATGGGCCCGGTCGACGCCATGAAGCTCCGGTCGAGCGCCACCCTGTTCGAGGCGGCAGGCGGCGGATCCGCGCCCGCCGCGGTGCTCGACATCCTGTTCGGCGGCAGGCGCGACGGCGCGACGCTGTCGCTGCTCGGCTTCAGTCATCCTTCATGATGATTGTGCCTGACAGGCTCCGTTCGTGCCGCTAGGCTGCGGCGACGGGAGATAAGTCCATGAAGGCACGGCGTTTCGTTGCGTTGATCAGTGTGGGCGCGTTGCTGTCGGGGTGCGGCGGTGGTGGCGGTGGCGGCAATGCCCTGGTGGGCACGACGCCGACACCGACGCAGACCAGCCCCACGCCCTCAACGCCGGCCCCTACGGCCACCTGCTCGCTCCGGGCCCGGCAGGACTGGGTCACCGCGCAGATGCGCGAATGGTATCTGTTCCCCGAAACGCTGCCGGCATCGCTCGATCCTGCCGCCTATGCGACGCTCTCCGACTATGTGGACGCTCTGACGGCAACGGCACGGGCCCAGCGGCGCGACCGCTTCTTCACCTATGTGACGTCGATCGCGGAGGAGAACGCCTATTATTCGTCCGGCCAGACCGCCGGCTTCGGCGTTCGGCTGGAATATGGCACCACCAGCCTGACCGTGCTTGAAGGGTTCGAGAACGGTCCCGCGCTCGCCGCCGGGATCGACCGGGGCACGGTAATCACCGGCGTCGGCCCGGTCGGCGGACCGGTGCGGACGATTGCCGATCTCTATTCATCGGGCGGCACGCAGGCGATCGTCGACGCGCTGGGGCCGAGCACGGCGGGCACGGCGCGCGTGCTCGCCATCCGCGGCACCGACGGCGGCACGCGGCAGGTGACGGTCACCAAGGCGGACTTCGAACTGCCGGCCGTGTCGCCGCGCTACGGCGTTCGCGTCATCGAGCAGGAGGGACGCCGCATCGGCTACATCAACCTGCGGACCTTCATCGACACGGCGGAGCAGCCGCTGCGCAACGCCTTTGCCCGCTTCCGGGCGGAGGGCGTGACGGAGATCGTGTTCGACCTGCGCTACAATGGCGGCGGCCTGGTGCGGGTGGCCGAGCTGATCGGCGACCTGATGGCGCGCGATCGCTTCAGCTCGGACGTGTTCTCCTACACCACCTTCCGGCCGGAGAAGTCCGCGCAGAACAGCACGCGCTTCTTCCAGCAGCGTTCCGACTCGATCGCGCCCACCCGCGTGTCCTTCATCGGCCGCGGTGGCACGGCGTCCGCCAGCGAGCTCGTGATCAACGCCTTCATCCCCTATCTCGGGCAGAACCTGGCGCTGGTCGGCACCAACACCTACGGCAAGCCGGTCGGCCAGATCGCGCTCGACCGGAGCGCGTGTGACGATCGGCTGCGCGTGGTGGCGTTCGCCACGCAGAACCGCGACCGCCAGGGCGACTATTATGATGGGCTCGCCAGCAAGGTCGCCAACAGCTGCGCCGCCGCCGACGATGCGTCCTTCCCGCTCGGCGATCCGCGCGAGGCATCGATCGCCCGGTCGATCGACTTCATCGCCGGCCGCGCCTGCACCCGCATCGCCGGGGAAGGTGTCCAGGGGCAGTCGGCGCGGATTGAGCGGGAGCAGTTGCTGCTCAGCCCCGATCGGCCAACCACGGCGCAGCGCGAGGTGCCGGGGCTGTTCTGATCGGCTCCAACCGGCAGGCGGCGCGTTGAGCATGGGCAACAGCAAAGGAGCGCGCCCGTGCCCAAGACCCTCGCCGATGTCGCCAAGGCGATGAAGGATATCGACTTCGCCATGCTCAACAGCAAGGCGGAGGACGGCAGCATCGGCGCCCGCCCGATGAGCAACAATGGTGACGTCGACTATGACGGCGACAGCTGGTTCTTCACCACCGACGACACCCGCATGGTGGCCGACATCGGCCGCGATCCGCATGTCGGCCTCAGCTTCCAGGGCAAGTCCGGCATGCTCGGAATGCGTCCCTTCTTCGTGGCGGTGGAGGGCCGGGCGGACATCGTCCGCGACAAGGCGACCTTCGAGGCGCACTGGACGCCCGACCTGGAACGCTGGTTCAAGGACGGCGTCGACACGCCCGGCCTGGTGATGATCCATGTGAGGGCCGAACGGCTTCATTATTGGGATGGCGAGGATGAGGGCGAGGTGGCGGTCTGATCGACCCTGCCGCCTCCGGACGCGGTGTCCGCGTGCTGGTCGATGCGGACGCCTGCCCGGTGAAGGACGAGATCTACCGCGTCGTCTGGCGCCACGCCGTCCCCGTAATGATCGTCAGCAACAGCCGGTTGCGGGTCCCGGGCCATCCGCTGGTCGAGCGGGTGGTGGTCGGCGACGGCTTCGATGCCGCCGATGACTGGATTGCCGAGGCGTCGGATGCGCGCTCTGCCGTCGTCACCGCGGACATCCTGCTCGCCGACCGCTGCCTGAAGGCAGGGGCGAGCGTGCTTGCGCCCACCGGCAAGCCGTTCACCACCGCAAGCATCGGCACGGCCATCGCCACCCGAGCGATCATGGCCGATCTCCGCGCCGGCGGGGACGTTGTCGGCGGGCCCGCGCCCTTCTCGAAGACGGACCGGTCGCGGTTCCTGCAGGCGCTGGACGCCCTGATTGGCAGGCTGAAGCGCGGCTGATCGCCGGGGCGGGCGCGGCACCCGCCCCGGACGCGCTCAGCGCACGTCGATCGTGTAGTCGCCCACCGCGCCGTCGGTCAGGCCGCTCGCGCGCACGGTCACCGGGCCCGCTCGCTCGGCGCGGAATGTGAGCTGCGAATCGGTGCCGTTGTCACCGCCGGCGTCGCCCTCCGCGTCGTCGTTGTTGCGCGCGGACGCAAAGCCGATCGGGGTCAGCGCGCCGACCTCCAGATAGGTGTCGAAGGCCGCGGACTTCATGCTGATCGTGTAGGTCTGTCCCGCGCGCGCATCGAAGCTGTAGAGGCGATAGGGGCGGGTGGTCGTCGCGCCCGTGTCGTCGACCAGCATCGCACCGTCGGTCGCAAAGCTTCCGCTGGTCGCCTGGCCGGAGCGAAGCGCGACGGGCGGCGGCGGCGGGGCCGCCTCGCCAAGCCGCCTCAGTTCGATCGTGTAGGCGCCCGTGCTGCCGGGGCTGACGGTGCGCGCCCGCACCAGGTAATCGCCGCCTTCCGCCACTGTCTGGATGATGCGCGCGTTCAGCCCGTCGGCGTCGTCATTTTCGGCAACGGCGACAAAGGCACCGTCGCCGCCCACCCGGCCAAGCTCCAGATAGGGGTCGAACGCGTCCGACCGCATGTCGATCTGCACGCGCTCGCCCGCATCCGCGCGGAACGAGTAGAGGTCGTAGTACATGTCATACTCGACCAGCCGCGGACCGTTGCTGGTCAGCTGCTCCTGCGCGGCGCTTCCCGGACGCAGCGGCGTCGGCGCGGCCGCACGTTCCTGCCCGAATGCGGGGGCCGATGCCGCCAGCACCAACCCGCCCAACAGCATCAAACCCCGCATCACCATGCCCCCTCGTTAACTTCGGGAAAGCCTAGCCCGCCCACGGGGCTGTTCCAAGATCATGTTGCCAGGCGACGCAAAGTTTCAACGCGGTCCGCCTCCGCCGCCGGCTTGTCGCGGCGGACCCGGCTGATCCGGGGAAAGCGCATGGCGATGCCGGACTTGTGCCGGGCGGAGGCATGGATCGAATCGAACGCTATCTCGAACACCAGGCTCTTTTCGACCTCGCGCACCGGCCCGAACCGCTTCACCGTGTGGTTGCGCACGAAGCGGTCGATCCACCGCAGCTCTTCGTCGGTGATGCCGGAATAGGCCTTGCCGACCGGAAGCAGGTCGCCATCCTCCGACCAGCAGCCGAACGTGTAGTCGGAATAATAGGAGGATCGCTTTCCAGACCCGCGCTGGGCGTACATCACGACGCAATCCGCGGTCAGCGGATCGCGCTTCCACTTGTACCACAGCCCTACGCGGCGCCCGCCGACATAGGGGCTGTCCCGCCGCTTCAGCATGACGCCTTCGATGGCATCGTCGCGCGCTCCGGCGCGGATCTCCGTCAGCGCGTAAAAGTCGGCGGCGTTGATCAGCTGCGACAGGTCGAATCGCGTGGGATCGAGTTGCGGAACGATGGCTTCCAATCGGCGGCGCCGCTCGGTCCAGGGCTCCGCGCGCAGGTCCTCCTGGCCGTCCAGCAGGACGTCGTAGAGGCGGACGAACGCCGGATAATCGCGCAGCATCGCGGCCGACACTGCCTTCCGGCCCAGCCGCTGCTGCAACGCGTTGAAGCTCGCGGCCGCCCCGCCATGGCTGTCGGCGCCCTGCGCGTCGCCCCGCACCAGCAGCTCCCCGTCGAGCGCGCCGTCGTGCGTGAAGGCCGCTGCGACGTCGGGGAAGCTTGCCGTGATGTCGTCGCCCGTCCGGCTGAACAGCCGGGTCTGGCCGCCGGCGCGGACCAGCTGCACGCGGATCCCGTCCCATTTCCACTCGGCCGCATAGTCGGCGAGGTCGACGGTGCCGTCCTCCAGCCCGTGCGCCAGCATGAAGGGGCGGAACACCGGCAACTCGGACAGCGCAGGGCGGTCGCTGCGGCCCTCCGCCCATTCGAACAGCGGCTGATAGGGTGGGGTCAGCCCGTGCCAAAGCTCCTCCACGTCGTCGACGTTCAGCCCGAAGGCGTCGGCCAGCCCGGTCTTGGCCAGGCGTGCCGACACGCCCGCCCGCAGGCTCCCGGTCGCAAGCTTCAACAGGGCATAGCGTTCCTCCACGCTTACTCGGTCGAGCAGATCGGCAAGCGTGGCGGGTGCGGCGGCGCGGCCGGAGGCGTTCAGCCGGTCGATCACGGCCGACAGCGACAGGTCCAGCTCGCCTTCCGGCGGCACCGCCGGATCAGGCCACAGCAGCGCCGCTGTCTCGGCCGTGTCGCCGATGAAGTCCCGGCTGAGGCCATAGAGCACGGGGTCGACGCGCTCGCCGACCAGCGCGCGGATCACGGCGGGCTTGACCGCCGGCAGGTCGAGGTCGCCGGTCAGCGCGGCCATCGCATAGCCGCGGTCGGGATCGGGCGTCGCGCGCAGGTAATCGGCGATCAGCTTCAGCTTGGCATTGCGCGACCGTGTGTAGGTCAGCCCGTCGAGAAGCTGGGAAAAGGCGCGCATCGATCGTCCAAGCGCCGGACCCGCGTGGCGGTTCCGTGGACGCCGGATGGGGGTGGCGGCGGCCGGCACCCGGCGGTGCCGACCGTCACATCGTCAGGCGCCGCGGCTCGCCTCGAACAGGAACCAGGCGCGCTCCTCGGCCTGGTCGATCCAGTCGTCGGCGATCGACGAGGTGGCGGTGTCGTTCGCCGCCTCCGCGCGCTCCCGCGCCACGCGGATCGTCTCGACCAGCTTCAGATTGTCGTCGCGCAGCTCGGCCAGCATTTCGGCCGGCGGCACGAAGTCGCGGTCGTTGTCCCGGATGTTCTGGCGCCGCGCGACGTCGCCGATCGACCGGAGCGTGGTCTGGCTGATCTTGCGCACCCGCTCGCCGACCGCATCGGTGATCTGCAGGATCTGCGTCGCCTGGGCATCGAACAGCAGGTGATAATCGCGGAAGTGCGGGCCCGACACATGCCAGTGGAAGTTCTTGGTCTTGAGATAGAGCGCGAAGCAGTCCGCCAGCACGACGTTCAGCGCGTCTGCGACGGATCCGGTGTCGTTGCGGTTCAGGTCGGTGGGGGTGGCGAGGGGGGCGGGGCTCTGGTCTGCCATGGCTGTGCTCCGGATGGGGGTTCGCGCCTTCAATGTCGGAGGCGGCAAGAGGTTGCGCTGGCGGTCCGATCGCGGGCTTTCTTGACAAGCGCCGCCCGTATCGTCATGGACGGCCGATCAGGGCGGCGGCAACGTCGCCCTTCATTTTTCATGCGCAATCGATGAAGGACTAAGGGGTCATGGCGAAGCCGACCACCGTCAAGATCAAGCTGGTGAGCAGCGCCGACACCGGTTTCTTCTACGTCACGAAGAAGAATCCGCGGACGCAGACGGAAAAGCTCAACTTCCGCAAATATGATCCCGTCGTGCGCAAGCACGTCGAGTTCCGCGAAGCCAAGATCAAGTAAGCAGGTCCGCTGCGCTGTTCGGTCGCCCGGCTCAGACGAGCTGGGAGACCGAATCGATGAAGCGCAGCACGGAGATCGGCTTGGAGACATAGGCTTCCGCCCCCGCCTCGCGGATGCGCCCCTCGTCTCCCTTTCCGGCATAGGCCGTGACCGCCATGATCGGAATGGCGTTCAGTTCGGCATCCGCCTTCAGCGTCTCGATCAGCTCCAGCCCGCTCACATGCGGCATCTGGATGTCCATGATGACAAGGTCCGGCTGGAAGCGCCGCGCACGCTCCACCGCCTCACGGCCGTCCCGGACCGGCTCCGCCTCGAAGTTATGGGCACGGAGCAGATCACAAAACAGCTTCAGGTTCAGCTCGTTGTCCTCGACAACGAGCACCTTTTTCGTCACGTCGCCCCCTTATGAACTTTCGTGAACGAGGCGGACGATAGGCGGTGAATCGCAGAACGGCAATTGATCCGCGGCAAGCTGCGTTGATGGCGCTCGGCTGGACGCTCTCGGACGACGAGCGCGCGTCGCGGCTGCTGGCGCTGACCGGGCTTGATCCCGCCGATCTGCGGTCCCGGCTGGAGGACGATGCGGTGCTGGCGGCCATTCTGCGCTTTCTCGAAACGCACGAGCCCGATCTCATCGCCTGCGCCGACGCCATCGACGTGCCGCCGGCCGATCTCGTCGCCAGCCGCGAGGCGCTGGAGCGATGAGCCGCCCGCTGCTGATCACCGATTGCGACGAGGTGCTGCTGCACATGGTGCGGCATTTCGGCGAATGGCTCGACGAGGCGCACGATGTGGACTTCTCCACCAATGGCGGCGACTTCGCGACCGCGCTGAAGCGGCGGCCGGGCGGCGATCCGATCGTCGGTCAGGAAGTCTGGGAGCTCCTGGGCGGCTTCTTCACGACCCAGATGGCGCGCCAGACGCTGGTGCCCGGGGCGACGGACGCCTTGCAGCGGATCGGGGAGGTCGCCGACATCGTCGTGCTCACCAACCTCCACGACTGCCATCAGGCGGACCGGGTGGCGCAGCTCTCCGCGCTCGGCATCGATCACCGCGTCGTCTGCAACCAGGGCGGGAAGGGCGCGGCCGCCGCCCGGCTGCTTGCGGAATACCGGCCGTCCATCGCCGCCTTCGTGGACGACCTTGCCACCCATCATCATTCGGTCGGCAAGGCCGCGCCCTTTGTTCACCGGCTGCACATGGTCATGGACCCGCCGCTCGCGGCGGAGATCCCGCCCGCACCCGATGCGCATGCGCGGATCGATGACTGGGGCGTGGCGGCCGACTGGATCCTGGCGCGCTTTGCCGAAGGTCGACCGGCCGCCGGCTTGACGCTGGGGGAGCGATCTGGATGAGGACTGACATCATGACCATCGACGACCGGCTGGCCGAACTCGGCCTCACGCTTCCCGCCGCCGCTGCGCCCGTTGCCGCCTATGTGCCGGCAGTGGAGGAGGGCGGCCTCCTTTATCTCTCGGGCCAGCTGCCGTTCAGCAACGGTGCCCTGATGGAAGGGCGGCTTGGCGAGAACCGCGACATCCCCTTCGGGCAGGATGCGGCGCGTGCCTGCGCGCTGATGATCCTGGCGCAGGTCAAGAAGACGGTCGGGTCGCTCGACCGGGTCAAGCGCATCGTCAAGCTTGGCGTCTTCGTGAACAGCGCTGGCAGCTTCACCGATCAGCCCAAGGTCGCAGATGGCGCATCGACGCTGATGGCCGACGTGTTCGGTGAAGCCGGCCGTCATGCGCGCGCCGCCGTCGGCGTGCCGACGCTTCCGCTCGGCGCGGCGGTGGAGATCGATGCGGTGATCGCGCTCAAGGACGCCTGAGCGCCCGGTGGCAGGCATCGTCGCACGGCTGGCGGACGGCGTCGCCGGCGTCGATGCCGCGCAGTGGGATGCCGTCGCCGGCAGCGACAATCCGTTTGTCTCGCATGCCTTTCTCTCGATCCTCGAGGAATCGGGTAGCGTTTCGCCGCGTGCCGGCTGGCAGCCGATCCCGATCCTGATCGACGGCGCCGACGGGCGACTGGCCGGGGCGCTTCCCGCTTATGCCAAGAGCCACAGCCAGGGCGAATATGTCTTTGACCATGGCTGGGCGGATGCCTGGCAGCGGGCGGGGGGCAGCTATTACCCGAAGCTCCAGATCGCAGTGCCCTTTTCGCCTGTGCCCGGTCCTCGGCTCCTGGCGCAGGACCCGGACACCGCCCGCGCGCTGATCGCCGCGGCAGAGGCGGTGGTGCGGGAGCATGACCTGTCGTCGGCGCATGCGACCTTCGTCCATCCGGATCAGGTCGCGCTGTTCGAGGCGGCGGACTGGCTGATCCGCGTCGACAGCCAGTTTCACTGGATCAACAATGGCTATGGCAGCTTCGACGACTTCCTGGGCGCGTTGGCCAGCCGCAAGCGAAAGACGATCCGCCATGAACGGGCGGAGGCGGTGCGCAGGCTCGACATCGTCCATCTGACCGGCAGCGCCATCGAGCCCAGGCATTGGGATGCCTTCTGGGAGTTCTATCAGGACACCGGCAGCCGCAAATGGGGCCGCCCCTATCTCACCCGCCGCTTCTTCGACCTGCTGGGGGAGCGGATGGGGGACCGCGTGCTCCTGATGCTCGCGCTCCGCGATGGCGTTCCGATCGCCGGAGCGCTGAACCTCATCGGCGCCGACACGCTCTACGGCCGCTACTGGGGCGCGTCGGAGGAGGTGCCCTTCCTCCACTTCGAACTGTGCTATTATCAGGCGATCGACGCGGCCATCGCGCGCGGGTTGCGGGTGGTGGAGGCGGGCGCGCAGGGCTCGCACAAGCTGGCGCGCGGCTACGGGCCGGTGCCGACCTATTCCGCCCATTATATCCCCGATACAGGCTTCCGCGCCGCGGTGGCGGATTTCCTGGAGCGGGAGCGTCGCGCGGTGGCGGGGGAGATCGCCGCGCTGGATGAGATGACGCCCTTCAGGCGCGGCTGAGCAGGCGCGTCCCTGCGTCGACGATGCGGGCGATCCGCGCCGCCGCCTGTCCGTCGCCGAACGGATTGTGCGCCTGCGCCATCGCCGCATAGGCGGTCTGGTCGTCCAGCAAGCGCCGCACCTCCGCGACGATCCGGTCCGCATCGGTGCCGACCAACCGTGCGGTGCCGGCGGCGACGCCCTCCGGACGCTCCGTGGTCTCGCGCATGACCAACACCGGCTTGCCGAGTGCCGGCGCTTCCTCCTGCACGCCGCCCGAATCGGTCAGCACCAGCGACGCGGCGGCCAGCGCGGCGACGAAGCTGGGGTAATCGAAGGGTGGCACGCGCAGGATGTTGGCCTGCGATGCCAGCATCCGCTCCATCACCGCGCCGACGGCCGGGTTCGGGTGGACGGGAAACAGCAGCACCACAGCCGGATCGGCGGCGATGCGGAGGAGCGCGTCGGCGATCGCCTCAAGGCCGCCACCGAAATTCTCGCGCCGGTGCGTCGTCACCAGGATCAGCCGGCGACCGTCGATCGCTGGCGCCACGTCCTGCCAGCCGGCCGCCAGCGCCGGACGGGCCTCCACGGCGGCAAGCGTCTGATGAAGCGCATCGATCACGCTGTTGCCGGTCACGTGGATGCCCGACGTGATCGCTTCCCGGCGAAGCGCGGCGGCAGCGATCTCGGTGGGGGCGAAATGAAGATCGGCGATCGGCGCGATCATCCGGCGGTTCACCTCCTCCGGCCAGGGATGGAGGATGTTGCCCGATCGAAGCCCCGCCTCGACATGCGCGACCGGAATCTTGCGGTAATAGGCGGCAAGCGCCCCCGCCATCGCGGTCGCCGTGTCGCCCTGCACGATCACCCGGTCGACGGGATCGGTGTCGAGCACGCCGCCGATACCCGTCAGCAGCCGTGCGGTCAGCCGGTCCAGCGTCTGTCCCGGTTCCATGATGTCGAGGTCATGGTCGGGCCTGATGCCGGCGATGCCCAGCACCTGGTCCAGCATGTCGCGGTGCTGCGCGGTGGCGCAGGTCAGGACCTCGATAGTCGGAAACGCTTGCAGCGCCCGGATGACCGGAAACAGCTTGATCGCCTCCGGCCTGGTGCCGAACAGGATGAGGATGCGGCGCCGGGACATCGCCCGCTGTCTAGCGCCCGCCCGGCGGCCCGCCAATCAGGCCGCGGTCGGGGTCAGGCGGCGAGGCGCTGGGTCGTGCTGCTCAGCCACGCGCGCGCCTGGCGCTGCGCTTCGGCGATCTCGCGGGTGGTCATGTCGGCCGCGATGTCGGACCGGCACATCTGGGCGCGGGAATCACCCTTCAGCGCGGCGAGGTTGAACCACTTGTGCGCCTCGATGAAGTCCACGCGCAGCCCCTCGGCTCCGCTCGAGAACACCATGCCAAGCTCGTAGAGCGCGTCCACGCTTCCGCGTGCCGCCTCGGCCAGCCGGTTCTCGACCAACATTCCCATGTGTCTGATCGCGCTTGCCATTTCCGTCCCTTCCGTGGTCCGGAAGCATTGCGGCGCGCCCGGATAAAGAATGGTTAACGTCATCGCAGCCTTGGTGATGACGTCGCTGGAAAGGTTAACGGCGGGCGCGCCGAGATGTTTAGACGGCGAGGTTGTCGATCAGGCGCGTGCCGTCGATGCGGGCGGCCGCGATCAGGCGCGCCCCGTCCACGACAGCGTCGATCGGCCGCATGGACGCGCCGTCGATCAGCGCAAGATAGTCCACTTCGAACCCCGCGCGCTCAAGCGCCGCGCGTCCGGCGGCAAGCGCATCGTCCGCTGCGGTCCCGCGTCCCAAGGCAGCCGCGGCCTCACCCAGCGCGCGCGGCATGGCACGGGCGGCGGTGCGCGCCTCGGGCGTCAGGTAGGCGTTGCGCGACGACAGGGCGAGCCCGTCGGCATCGCGCATGGTCGGAACGCCCACCACCTCCACGCCCAGGTCCAGGTCGGTCGCCATGCGGCGGATCAGCTGCAGCTGCTGCCAGTCCTTCTCGCCGAACAGCGCGACGTCCGGTCGCACCTGCCCGAACAGCTTGGCGACCACCGTCGCCACTCCGTCGAAGTGGCCGGGCCGGGTCGCGCCTTCGAAGCCGTCGGTGATCCCGCTGACGCTGACGGTGGAGGCGAAGCCGTCCGGGTACATGTCATCGGCCGCCGGTGCCCACAGCACGGCGACACCTACCTCGGACAGCAGCGCGGCGTCGGCGCGCTCGCGCCGCGGGTAGCGGTCCAGGTCCTCGCCCGCTCCGAACTGGAGCGGATTGACGAAGATCGAGGCCACCACATGCTCGGCCCGCCGCCGCGCTTCCGCGACCAGGCTCAGGTGCCCGGCGTGGAGCGCGCCCATGGTGGGGACCAGCGCGACGCGCCCGCCCCCCGCCCGCAGCGCGGCGAGCAACTCTCTCAACTCCGCCGTTCGACGGATCGTTTGCACCGGCTTGCCCCCTCGACTATGGCGCGGACCAGGGTCAATGACGTTCGTTGCGGACGCGATCAAGGGGCAGGTAACGGGCGAATGGCAATCGGCGGCACGCACCTGATCGTGTTCGCGAACGAAAAGGGCGGCACGGGGAAATCCACCACCGCCGTCCATGTCGCCGTCGCTCTCGCCGCTACCGGCCGCAGCGTCGCCGCCATCGATCTCGATCATCGCCAGCGCACCCTTGCCCGCTATCTCGAAAACCGTGTCGCCACCATGCGCAAGCGGTCGCTGGACCTGCCGGTGCCGCGTTGGAAGGTGCTGGACGGCACGGCGGAGGACGGCTTCGATGCCCGCCTGGCGGAGATTGCGGACGGTGCCGATTTCCTGGTGATCGACACGCCCGGCCGCGACGATCCCCTTGCCCGCGCCGCCGCGCGGCTGTCGGACACGCTGGTCACGCCGATGAACGACAGCTTCGTCGATTTCGACCTGATCGGGCAGGTCGATGCCGAAAGCTACAAGGTCACGCGCCCGTCCTTCTATTCGGAGCTGATCTGGGACACGCGCAAGGCGCGGGCCCGGGCCGACGGCGCGACCATCGACTGGGTGGTGCTCCGCAACCGCCTCCAGCATATCGAGGCGCGCAACATGCGCCGGGTCGGCGACGCGCTCCAGCAGCTGTCGAAGCGCGTCGGCTTCCGCCTGATCCCGGGCTTGGGCGAGCGCGTGATCTACCGGGAGCTGTTTCCGTCGGGGCTCACGCTTCTCGACATCGCGGCCATGACGGACGTTGGCCTCGGCCATGTCGCCGCACGCCAGGAACTGCGCGAGCTCGTCTCCGGCCTGCAGCTTCCCGAACGCGCCAGCACGGCGGCGCTCGCGTCGTGAAGCTGCTCCTGCTCGGCCTGCTGGTGCTGGCGGTGCTCGCCTGGCTCGGCCGGTCGAAGCGCCCGGCCATGACGCTCGCGGAGGCGCGCCGCACGCTGGAACTCGGCGGCGGAGCCTCGGCCGACGATGTGCGTTCGGCCCACCGCCGCATCATCGCACGCGTGCATCCGGACGCGGGCGGCAGCGCAGAGCTTGCCGGCCGCGCCAACGCCGCGCGCGACACCCTTCTTGCCGAGATCGAGAGACGGAGCCGTTCATGACCCATCAGTTTCACCCCAGTTCGCTGCGCGAATACGACATCCGCGGGATCATCGGCGAAACGCTTGGCGAAAAGGACGCCTATGCGATCGGCCGCAGCTTCGCGACGCTGCTGACGCGCGCGGGCGGCACGCGGGTGGCGGTCGGCTATGACGGGCGCGAAAGCTCGCCGCGGCTGTCCGACGCGCTGATCGACGGGCTCACCACGGGCGGCGTCAGCGTGGTGCGGGTGGGCCTCGGCCCCACGCCGATGCTCTATTATGCCGAAGCCGTGCTCGAGGTGGACGGCGGCATCATGATCACCGGCAGCCACAACCCGGCGAACTACAACGGCTTCAAGATGGTGTTCCAGCACCGGCCATTCTTCGGTGAGGACATCCAGGAGGTCGGCCGGCTGTCGGCCGCGGGCGATTGGGTGGAGTCGGACGAGCGCGGCAGCGTCGCCGATTTCGACATCCTCGACCAATATGTCGGGCGTCTGGTCGCCGGCTATTCGGGCGGCGAGTACCGGATCGGCTGGGACACCGGCAACGGCGCCGCCGGCCCCGCGATCGAGAAGCTGACGGCGCAGCTGCCGGGCGAGCACCACCTGCTGTTCACGGACGTCGATTCGGCCTTCCCGAACCACCATCCCGACCCGACCGAGGAAAAGAACCTGGAGGACCTGCGCCGCCTGGTCGCCGAAAAGGGGCTCGACTTTGGCGTCGCCTTCGACGGCGACGGCGACCGCATCGGCGCGATCGACGGGCAGGGCCGCATCGTGTGGGGCGACCAGCTGCTGTCGATCCTTGCCGAGCCGGTGCTGAAGGCGGTGCCCGGCGCCACCATCATCGCCGACGTGAAGACCAGCCAGGCGCTCTACGATCGCGTGGCGGAACTGGGCGGCGAGCCCTTGATGTGGAAGACCGGCCACAGCCTCATCAAGTCCAAGATGAAGGAAACCGGTGCCCCGCTCGCCGGCGAGATGAGCGGCCATATCTTCTTCGCGCACGACTATTACGGTTTCGACGACGCGCTTTATGCCGCCGTCCGCCTGATCGGGGCGGTCAAGGCATCGGGCAAGTCGCTGACCCAGCTGAAGTCGGACATGCCGCAGATGGTCAACACGCCGGAAATGCGCTTCCAGGTGGACGAGACGCGCAAGTTCGCGGCCGTGGACGAAGTGCTCGACCGGCTGGAGGCGGACGGCGCCGACGTCAACCGCACAGACGGCGCGCGCGTCAACACGCCCGACGGGTGGTGGCTGCTGCGCGCATCCAACACGCAGGACGTGCTGGTCGCCCGCGCCGAGGCGAAGGACCAGGCCGGGCTCGACCGGCTGATGGCGCAGATCGACGATCAGCTGGCGAAGTCGGGCATCGAACGGGGTGAGCAGGCCGGCCACTGAGGCCGGCCGCGCGCCCGCCCGGGGCCGACGCCGCTCATGCGCGCGGGGCTAGAGGCCGAAGGCCTTCAGCCCCGCGTCCACCAGTTCTTCGATCCCGCGCCGCGGCCCCGCGCCGCGCCGCCCGCCCAGCGGCGCTTCCTCCACGATCAGCACGCCCGCGCCTGCCTGCACCCGGTCCTTCAGCAAGGATTCGCGGCCAAGGAAGTAGGGCCAGAACGTCTCCGACCGCGTGACGGCGTAGGAGAGGTCCGCCGAAAATCCGATCAGCTGGTCGCTGCCGAAAACCCGGCCGGCCTCCGCCCGCTCCACGCGCACCCCGCGGCCGCCCTTCAGCACCAGCCGCGCCGGCCCATGGAACACCAGAAAGCGAAGCTGCAGCGTCAGCCAGGCATTGAGGCTGAACAGCCGCCAGTGGCTGGTGATCCTGAGCGGCCGGCCGATCGGCTCCGCCACCGCAGCAAGGGCGCGCGGCTGCACGACGCAAGCTGCGCCGTCCGGAAGGGTCAGGATCGCCACCTCGGCAAAGGGGTCGGCCGTCGCGGACACCGTGGTCGCGCCCCCGTCGCCGCGCAGTCGCGTGAGGAAGCTCAGGCCGGACGCGATGCTGGTCAGCGGATGGCGCGTGTCGAGCAGCCAGCGGGTCGCCTTGGTGCCCTCCACGCTGGTCGACTGAAGGAAGGACTGCCGCACCAGCAGCTCCTCGCCCGGCGACAGCCGTACCGCCACGGATGGGCCGCTGCGGTCCGGCAAGGGGATCGGGCGGTCGCCGCCGCCCGGCACCCGCAGCCGAATGGACGGGCGGCGCATCGCCAGCGGCGCCAGCACGAACCAGCAGAACAGCCGAATGGCATAGGGCATGAGGATAATGCCCATGAGCAGCCATGCCGCCGTCCGCAGGATGCCCGGCAGCCCGACCTGCGCGCTCCACGTGCCCAGCCGGTCGGCATAGGTCCGCCGCAGCGCCCCGGCCCGGTCGACCGCAAGCCTCTCGAACGCCGCACGCGCTTCGGCCACCCGCCGCTGGGCAGTGACCTCCGCCGTGGCCATCCGCTCGCGCGACCGGACCAGCCGCTCCGCCTGGCCGCGCGCCCGCTCTGCCCGCGCCTGGGCCGCCGTGTAGCGCGCCGCTGCGGCCTCACGCTGCTGGTTCCGGCGAAAGGCATCCTGCCAGCTCCGCGCCGCGCGCATGTCCGCGGCCGCCCGGCGCATCTCCGCGGCCGCCGCGCGCATGTCGGCGACATGACGGGTGATTGCATCTTCGACGCTTTCCCCCGGTCGGCGCGCATCGGCGGTGGCGCGCAGTTCGGTCAGGACGCTGATCTCCCGCCCGATCGCCGCCTGCTCGAAGCAGGCCCGGCGATTGTCGATCACCGCGGCCGCACCCCCGCGCAGCGCCGCTCCCAGGTCGCTGCCGCACCGCCCGGCGCGGTCCGCCTGCGCCTGCCGCGCCGCCCCCAGCCGCGCGTCGATCTGCGCCACGCCCAGCCGGTGGGCATCGGTGAGTGCGCGCTCCCCGCCCGTCAGCGCGTCGCGTCCCGCGGCGTCCAGCGCAGGGCCGGCGACCCGCGCCGACTGCACCTGCGCGCTGAGATCCCGGTACCGGTCGTAGGACGGCCGGATCATCTGGTAGGCGATCAGCGCCGCGACCAGCGCGACGAACAGCAGCCCCTTGCGGCCGATCCACCGCGCCAGCGCGGTGACGATGCTCAACGCGCGCCGCCCGGCCGCCTACTCACCACGCGCAAGCTTGTCCTTCAGCGCCGCGAGCGACCCGAACGGACCGGCCTCTTCCTCGCTCTTTACGCCCGCCGCGCGCAGCACGGCATCCGCGTCCGGCGCACGGGGAAAGGGCGGCAGCGCCAGGGCGAAGGTCTCGGCGACCGCCTCTCCCAGGTCGATCGCGTTGCCATCCAGCGGCAACGTATCGCAATCCTCCTCCGACAGCTCGATCTCGTCGCCCTCCGGCGCATCGTCCACGAAGCGGAGATGAAAGGCCTCGTCGATCAGGACGGGCACGGGCGCATCGGTCACGACGCAGCGCTGCGCGCCGGTGCCGTGCAGCGTCCCTTCGGCATGGACGATCCCGGACCGGAGCGTCAGCCGTGCGGTCGCGTCCAGCCGGTCGAGCGCGTACAGGTCGAACCGCCGAGCCAGCGCCTGACGCTCGTCGGCGTCCGCCTCCACGGCCACGTCGCGGCCGCCTTCACCCACGGTGTCGAGCGCGATGCGGCGTGAGAATTCCGGCATGCTCATGCCGGCGGCAGCGTGCCGGCCAGGATGGCGGCGCTCGGCGTCTGCGCAAGCTCCGACCGGAACCGGGTGAGGGCTGCGGCCACATGGTCAAGTGCGGCCTCGCCGGGATCGACCCCGCGATAGATGTTGCGGACCAGCGCGGGCTTCAGCTCGACCGGATCGGTGCTGGTGCGATAGGCGGTCAGCCGGCCGCCCAGCGCGCTCATCATCCGCCCGGCATGCTTGCCGACAACCACGTCGCCCACGCCGATCTCGCGCAGCTGCCCGACCATGTCGTCCATGAACACTTCGGCCAGGTGTGTGGAGGGTGCGCGGGCCGCCGGGTCGTCCTCCAGCCGGATGAGCACCGCGGCCATGATCGCGGCGATCATGTCGAACCGGCCATCAATCGTGTCCGGCACGCGGCCGTCGAGATACCAATGTGGTTCACGCGCACGCGTGACGATCGCCGAATAGAGCGGGGTGATCGCCGCGGCGTCGTCGCCCCGGCCTCGGAAAAGACGCTGCAAGAAGGACATGGGGGGCGGGCGCATCCTTCGCTGGCTTGCCGATCCACGGTGATCGCGCATATTGAGCGGGCGCGCGGCCGTTGCAAGGCGATGCGCTTGTGGTTGAGTTGGAGAGATCATGTCGGTGACGGGAACGAGGCTGGTGACGCTTGCGGCGGCGCTGCTGCTGGTGGGCGCGGGCGGCTGCACGCAGTCGATCACCTATTCCGGCTATGTCGCCGACGAAAGCCTGACCAGCGCGATCGCGCCGGGCGTGGACAACCGCGCCTCGGTGCAGGGGACGCTCGGGCGCCCGACCTTCCAGGGCCAGTTCGATCAGCGCGACTGGTATTATGTTTCGCGCCAGACGCGGCAGTTCGCCTTCGGCCGGCCCAAGGCGGCGTCGCAGAACGTGATTCATGTCCGCTTCGACGATGCCGGCAACGTTCAGTCGGTGGAGCGCACCGGCCTGGAACAGATCGCGTCGGTGTCTCCGACGTCGCGCACCACGCCGACGCTCGGCCGCGACCGCAGCTTCTTTGACGAGATCTTCGGCAACATCGGCCGCGTGGGCGCGCCGGGCATGGGCGGCGCCAACAACGGCAGCAACACCGGCACGCCGAACTGACCTTCCGGAACATTCTGTCCTAAAATCGTTCGCAGGCGCAGCAAAAAGCTTGGCGAACGGAAAGTTTTTGTTAGCATCGTCCCTTCGCATCAGCAGCATCGAAGGGGGTGGCGATGGGACTAACGGGACGGAGCCTGGTGGCGGCGGCGCTCGCGGGGCTGGTTGCCTCGCCGGCGCTGGCGCAGTTGCAGGCAGAGGCCGCGCCGGTCGCGGCGGTGGTGGACAAGGGCGACACCGCCTGGATGATGACGGCCACCGTGCTCGTCATGGCGATGATCGTGCCGGGGCTGGCGCTGTTCTACGGCGGCCTTGTCCGCACCAAGAACATGCTGTCCGTCCTCACCCAGATCATCGGCGTCGCCAGCTTCGCCATGATTCTGTGGGTGATCTACGGCTACACTCTCGCCTTTGGTGACGGCGGCAACGCGTTCATCGCCGGCGCGGGCAAGCTGTTCCTGGCCGGTGTCACCGCCGACTCGACGGCCGCGACCTTCACCGACGGCGTCGTCATTCCCGAATATGTCTTCATCGCCTTCCAGATGACCTTTGCGGCCATCACCGTCAGCCTGGTGGTCGGCGGGCTGGTGGAACGGCTCAAATTCTCCGCGCTGATGCTGTTTGCGCTGGTGTGGCTGACGATCGTCTACCTGCCGATCGCGCACATGGTGTGGGCGGCCAACGGCCTGCTCTTCAACTGGGAACCGGCGGCGCTCGACTATGCCGGCGGCACGGTGGTGCACATCAACGCAGGCGTGTCGGCGCTCGTCGGTGCGCTGATCCTGGGGCCGCGCCTCGGCTACAAGCGGGAGATCATGGCGCCGCACTCGCTCACCATGACGCTGATCGGCACGGGTCTGCTCTGGGTGGGCTGGTTCGGCTTCAACGCCGGCTCTGCGCTGGAGGCGAACGGCTCGGCCGCGCTTGCCATGCTCAACACCTTCGTGGCGACGGCGGCGGGCGTGCTGTTCTGGATGCTGGCGGAGCGTGCGCTGGGTCACAAGGCGTCGCTGCTCGGTGCCTGTTCGGGCGCGATCGCCGGCCTCGTCGCGGTGACGCCCGCAGCCGGCAACTCGGGTCCGTTCGGCGCCATCCTGCTCGGCGGGATCGCGGCCTTCGTCTGCGCCTGGTTCGTCGTGTCGGTGAAGCCGCGGCTGCGTCTGGACGATTCGCTTGACGCCTTCGGCATCCACGGCCTGGGCGGCATCATCGGCTCGATCGGCACTGCCGTCACCATGCTGCCTTCGCTGGGTGGTCCCGGCGGAGACGATTACGCGCTGGGCGCGCAGCTCGGCACGCAGGTGATCGCGGTCGTGATCGCGATCGTCTGGGCCGGGGTCGGGTCGGCCATCGCCTTCACCGTCGCCAAGCTGGTCACCGGTCTCCGCGTCACCGAAGAGGTTGAGCGCGAAGGCCTCGATCTGGGCGAGCACGGCGAGCGCGCCTACAACTACTGATCGTCATCGGCCGGTCCGCGCCGCCGGACCGGCCGAACGAAAGTCTCAGCGCGGCACGGAAACGCGGGCCGAGTTGGGCGTTGCCAAACCCCGAACAGCATCGGAGGTTTTATGGCACGCGCCTTGTCCCGCTTCACGATCGAACCCGATTCGGAAGGCTATCTCCTGTCGATCGAGGACGATGACGGAAACTCGACCGAGTTCACTGCCACGGTCGAGCAGCTCGACCTCATCGCCGAGGCGATCGACGAACATCTGTCCACTGCGGACGACCTCGACGACTATGACGACGACGAGGACGCGGACGAGGAATAAGCGTTATCGCGCCTCGGCGGCGAGGCGCTCCATCAACGGCCGGACGGCGGCGAGGTCATACCCCGCCGCCGCCGCCTGGCTCGACAGCGTGTCCGGGTCGCCGCCGGCCCGGGCCCGCGCCAGCGCCCACAAATAGGCCGACCGCGTTCCCGACCGGCAGAACGCCAGCACCGCGCCGGCATCTGCCGATGCGGCGTCCACCGCATCCAGCATCTCGGGCGAAACCCCGCCGCTCATCGGCGCGTGGGTCCAGGCGATCCCTTCCGCCCGCGCGGCCGCGGCCAGGCTGGCGTCGTCCGGCTGTCCCGGCTGCTCGCCATCCGGCCGGTTGTTGATGATCGCGGTGATGCCGGCCTGCCTCAGCGTCGCCAACAGCGCGGCATCGATTTGCCCCGCAACGGCAAAGCCGTCCTCCAGCCACCGCAGGTCCACGTCCTTGTCCATCATGCCGCATCCTTCATCGCCTGGAGGAACGCCGCGCCATAGGCGTCCAGCTTCTTTGCGCCCACACCCGTGATCCGGCCGAGCGCCGCCAGAGTGGCCGGGCGCACGGATGCCATCTCGCGCAGCGTCCAATCGTGGAACACCACATAGGGCGGGACGCCTGCTTCGCTTGCCAGCCGGCGCCGGCAATCGCGCAGCGCCTCGAACAGCGGGTCGTGCGGCATCTCCCCGTCCGCGCCCTCGCCCCGCCGGCGCCGCGCGCGCACCGGCGGCAGCACGATGGAAAGCGTTCCTTCCCCCTTCAGCAGCGCGCGGGCGCCCGGCCCGAATTCCAGCCCGCCATGATGGTTGGTGCGGAGCGCATCGCGCAGCAACAAGGCGCGCGACACCGGCCGCAACAGCGTCGCCTCGCCCGCGCTGACGATGCCCCACACCGACAGCTGCTCGTGTCCGTTCATCAGGCTGCGCTCGCTCGACTTTCCCAGCAGCACGCTTTCCACATAGCCGCTGCCGAAGCTCTGGCCGGTCCGGAACACGGCGGACAGATATTTGCGGGCGACCTCCGTCGCATCCACCGCCGCCGGCGGCGTCAGGCAGTTGTCGCAGTTGCCGCACTGCTCCGCGGGCGCTTCGCCGAAGTGCCGCAGCAGCACCGCGCGCCGGCACCCGCCGGTCTCCACCAGCGCCCCCATCGCGGCCAGCCGGGCGCGCTCGCCGGGCTGGCGGTCCGGCTCCACCTCGCCGATCCGCAGCCGCGCGCGCGCGAAATCCTCCGCACCCCAGAACAGGTGCGCCACCGCCGGGTCGCCGTCGCGCCCGGCGCGCCCGGTTTCCTGATAATAGGCTTCGATCGATTTTGGCAGGCCGGCATGCGCGACGAAGCGGACGTCGGGCTTGTCGATTCCCATGCCGAAGGCGACGGTCGCCACCATCACCATGTCCTCCGACTGCACAAAGGCGGTCTGGTTGGCGGCGCGCACGGCCGGATCCAGTCCGGCGTGATAGGCGCGGACCGGCCGCCCGGTGCGGCCCAGCGCCTCGGCCAGCTTCTCCACTCCGGCGCGGGTCTGGGCATAAACGATGCCCGGGCCCAGATGCGCCTTCATCAGGGCACTGATCTGCGCGGTGGCGTTGTCGCGCGGCGCGATGCTGTAGCGGATGTTGGGCCGGTCGAACCCGGCGACGATCAGCCCGTCGTCGGGGATGCCCAGCTGCACCAGGATGTCGGCGCGCGTATGGGCATCGGCGGTCGCGGTCAGCGCCAGCCGCGGCACATGGTCGAACCGGTCGAGCAGCGGCCGCAGCAGCCGGTAATCGGGCCGGAAGTCATGCCCCCATTCGCTGACGCAGTGCGCCTCGTCGATCGCGAACAGGGCAAGGTCCACCTGATCCAGCAACTGGGCGAATCCGCTGCCCGATGCCCGCTCGGGCGCGACATACAGCAGGTCGAGCTCGCCCGCCTTCAGCCGGGCGATCGTCTCGGCGCGATTGTCGTCGGCCGATGTCAGCGTGGCGGCACGGATGCCGACGGCGGTGGCGGCGCGCAGCTGGTCGTGCATCAGCGCGATCAGCGGGGAGATGACGACGCACGTTCCCGGCAGGGCGGCCGCCGGCAGCTGGTAGCAGAGCGACTTGCCCGCGCCCGTCGGCATCACGGCCAGGGTGCGCCGGCCCGCCATCACGCGGTCGACCACCTGCTGCTGCACGCCGCGAAAGCCCGCGAAACCAAAGAGCTGGCGAAGCTTTGCGGTCAGGTCCATGTCTGGGGCAGTAGCGGCGGCGCGGCGATCCTGTCGAGCGGTGCCGCATGGTGACGGTGAGGTGGCGTGATGAAGCAAGCGATGATCCTGCTGGTGCTGGGCCTGCTCACCTCGGGCTGCGACACCGCCCGCGACCGCGTGGAGGCCAACGACGCGGCTGCGGAGACCACCGCCGTCGTGACCAACCAGGCACCCGCCGAACCCGCACCCCGATAGTCTCGTCCGTTCACGCTTGACCTTTTTTGTCGCAAGGCTAATTAGTCTTGAGACGAAGGAGTGGCGATGAACGAGGTGTTCGATGCGCTGGCCCACCCGATCCGCCGGCGCGTGCTGGAGCTGTTGCGCGGCGGCGGGATGAGCGCGGGTGCGCTCGCCGATGCCTTTGACGTGTCAAAGCCGACGATGTCGGGCCACTTCGCGCGGCTGAAGGCGGCCGGGCTGATCCGCGCCGAACAGCGCGGCACGTCGACCATCTACACGCTCAACCTGTCGCTTCTCGAAGAGGTGATGATGGGTTTCATGGGCCGGCTCGGCGTCGGCGAGGACAGGCAGGCAGAAGGGGAGGGGACATGGAAAACCGTGGACTGAAGATCGCGTCGGCCGCGACCGTTGGGGTGATGGCGCTGGTGGCGGCGGTCGCGTGGAAGAATGCGGCGCCGGGCGTCGCGCTTCCCGTGCACTGGGATGCCGCGGGCCTGCCCGATCGATTCGCGGACGCGGGCACCGCGCTGCTGACGCCGATCGCGGTGACGATCCTCCTGTCGCTGCTGTTCGCGGCCCTGCCGTCGATCGAGCCGTTGCAGCGCCGGATGGAGGCGAGCGCGCCGTTGCTGCGCACCTGCTGGGCCGGACTGCTCGCGTTGATGCTGGTCGTGCAGCTGATGGTGGCCGCACCCCTGCTCGGTCTCGCGGCCCAGCCGTCGCTGATCCTGGCGGGGGTCGGCGCGCTCCTGGTCGCGGTCGGCAATGCGCTTCCGAAATCGCGACCCGGCTTCTTCGTGGGGATCCGCACGCCGTGGACCCTTGCCGATACCGATAACTGGATCGCGACGCACCGGTTCGGCGCCTGGACCACGGTGATCGCCGGACTGGTGATCCTGCTTGCCGCGCTCGCGCCCATCGATGCGGAGGCGCGGCGATCGCTCGTCATCGCGGCCATCCTCAACATGGTGGCGACGCCGGTGCTCTATTCCTTCCTGATCTGGCGGCGGCAGCACCGCGCCTGATCGTCACTCCGCCGCGACGGCGACCTCGTCGACGTCGCTTTCGGCCGCCTGGCGCGCCCACATCTCGGCATAAAGGCCGCGGCGCGCCAGCAGCTCGGCATGGGTGCCGCGCTCGGCCACGCGACCGGCGTCCAGCACGATGATCTGGTCGGCATCGACGATCGTCGACAGCCGGTGCGCGATGACGATGGATGTGCGGCTTTCCGCCACCGCGCCCAGCGTCCGCTGGATCGCCGCCTCCGTGCGGCTGTCCAGCGCGCTGGTGGCCTCGTCCAGGATCAGCACCGGCGGGTCCTTCAGCAGCGTGCGGGCGATCGCCACGCGCTGCTTCTCGCCGCCCGACAGCTTCAGCCCGCGCTCGCCGACCATCGCGTCATACCCGTCGGGAAGCGCGCGGATGAACTCGTCGATCGCCGCGCCCTTCGCCGCCGCCTCGATCTCCTCCGGCCCGGCGCCCTCTCGGCCATAGCCGATGTTGAACCCGATCGTGTCGTTGAACAGCACCGTGTCCTGCGGAACGATGCCGATCGCGCGGCGCAGGCTGTCCTGCGTCACCCGCGCGACGTCCTGCCCGTCGATCAGGATGCGGCCGCCCTGCAGGTCGTAGAAGCGGTAGAGCAGCCGCGACAGGGTCGACTTGCCGGCCCCGGACGGGCCCACCACCGCCAGCGTCCCGCCGGCAGGCACGGTGAAGCTGACGTCGTGCAGCACCTGCCGGTCCGGCTCATATCCGAAGCGGACATGCTCGAACCGGACCTCGCCCCGCGTCACCGCCAGCGCGGGCGCGCCGGGGATGTCCTTCACCTCGGCATCGGTATCCGCCAGGTCGAACATCGCCTTCATGTCGATGAGGCCCTGGCGGATCGTCCGGTACACCATGCCCAACAGGTCCAGCGGCCTGAACAGCTGCATCAGCAGCGTGTTCACGACCACCACGTCGCCCGGGCTGAACCGGCCGGTCGACCAGCCCCAGACGGTAAACGCCATCGCGCCCGCCATCATGCCGTTGGTGATCAGCGACTGGCCGATGTTCAGCCAGGCAAGCGACGTTTCCACCTTCACCGTCGTCCGGGCGAGCGCCTGGACCGCGGCGGCATAGCTCCGCTCCTCGCGCGCCTCGGCGTTGAAATATTTGACCGTCTCGTAGTTCAGGAGCGAATCGACCGCGCGCGCGGTCGCATGCGTGTCATGCTCCGTCCATTGCTCGCGCAGCCGGGTGCGCCATTCGGTCATCACCTTGGTGAACCAGACGTAGAGCGCGACCACCGCGAGCGTCGCCGCCACCAGTCCGACACCGAACCGCGTCCAGAACAGCGTCAGCACGATGGTCAGCTGGAACGCCGTCGGCGCGATGTTGAACAAGAGGAAATAGAGCATCGTGTCGATGCTCTTGGTGCCCCGCTCGATCACCTTGGTGACCGCGCCCGTCCGGCGTTCCAGGTGGAAGCGCAGCGACAGCCGGTGGAGATGGCCGAACACGCGCTCGGCCAGCCGCCGCGTGGCATCCTGCCCGACCGATTCGAAGATGCCATTGCGCATGTTGTCGAGCAGCACGCCGCCGAAGCGCGCGCCGGCATAGGCGACCACCAGCGCCACCGCGATCGCGACCCCGGCTTCCTGTCCCGCCGTCAGCCGGTCCACCGCCGCGCCATAGGCGAGCGGCATAACCAGCGTGGTCAGCGCAATCGACGCCACGACGAGGGCGAAGGACAGCGCGACGCGCACCCGCAGGCCGATGTCGTCGGCGGGCCACAAATAGGGGAGGAAGCGGCGGAGCGTCGCCCATCCGGCAGGATCGGCCACGCCCGGGGCGGTGGTGTCGGGCGGCATCGCTCCGCCATATGGGGACGATCCGACGCCGCACAAAGATGATCTGTTCGTCTAAGCTTCCACTCTGCTCGTCGATGCAACTGCACGGCTCATCGCGCGTTATGCGATGAGGTGAACGGAAGGATGCTGGGCATGGAGCCGCTTCTCTACGTCATTGCGATCATGGGGTGCGCGGACACCGGCTCCGCCTGCACGCAGATGCGCGTTCAGCCCACCGCGTTCCGGACGGAGGCGAGCTGCCGCGCCGCGCAGGACGACGCACTGATCGCCGCAAGCGACCTCGACTTCCCCGTCATCCTCGCCGAATGCCGCGCAACCACCATGCAGATGGCCGATGCGCGACCGCAGGGCGACAGGATCGTCGCGTCGCGCTAATATCCTCGCCGGTCGGGGAGGGTGAAGATGCGCGCAGTGTTGGGTTTGATCGTCGGCATCGTTGTCGGGGTGCTCACCGTCGCGCTTGTTGAGCGGATCGGCGGGCTGCTCGCGCCCGCGCCGCCAAGCTTCACCCGCCTCACCCCCGCGGAACTTCCCGCCGCAATTGCCGCGCTGCCGCTCGCCAACAAGCTGTCCGTCGTGCTGGCCTGGTTCCTGGGCGCGCTGGGCGGGGCCGCGCTTGCCGTGGGCGTGTCGTGCCGCGCCTGGCCCGGCTGGGTGGTCGCCGGGCTGATCCTCGCCCTGGTGCTGCTCACCATCCTCGCCATCACGCATCCGCTGTGGATGGCGATCGCCGGCATCGCCGGCCCGCTGCTCGCCGGCTTCATCGCCACCCGGCTCGCCCGATGAGCTTTCGCCGGCTCCTGCCGAAACGGTCTGAACCGCCCGCCATCCGCGGCGTTGCAGGGGCTGCGACGCGAAAGGATGACAGATGGCCACCGATTTCACGCCCCCGACCACCGAAGAGCCCGGCATGCCCGGGTCCGAAGCGGACCTGCAGCCCAAGCCCGAATGGCAGCCGCGCTACCCCGGTTCCGGCAGGCTGAAGGACAAGGTCGCGATCGTCACCGGTGCCGACAGCGGCATCGGCCGCGCCGTGGCGGCCCTGTTCGCGCGCGAGGGCGCCGATGTCGCCATCCTCTATCTGGACGAGCATGAGGATGCCGCGGAAACCAAGCGCATCGTGGAGGCGGAAGGTCGCCGCGCCCTCACGGTCGCCGGCGATGTCGGCGACAAGAGCTGGTGCGACGATGCCGTCGCCAAGGTGATCGCCGAATTTGGCAAGCTCGACGTGCTCGTCAACAATGCAGGCGAACAGCATCCGGACAAGGACATCACCGACATCACGGAACAGCAGCTGCGCCGCACGTTCCAGACCAACATCTTCGGCATGTTCTTCATGGTCCAGGCGGCGCGCCCGCACCTGAAATCGGGCGCGGCGATCGTCAACTGCACCAGCATCACCATGTACCAGGGTGCCGCCATCTTGCTCGATTATTCCAGCACCAAGGGCGCGATCACGGCCTTCACCCGGTCGCTTTCCGAAAGCCTGGTGAAGGACGGCATCCGCGTGAACGGCGTGGCGCCCGGACCCATCTGGACACCGCTCAACCCGTCGGGCGGCCAGCCGAAGGAGAACATTCCCGATTTCGGCAAGGACACGCCGATGGGACGCCCGGGGCAGCCCAACGAGGTCGCCCCGGCCTTCCTGTTCCTGGCGTGCGAGGATGCCAGCTACATCTCGGGCCAGGTGATCCACCCGAATGGCGGCACGGTCGTCAACGGCTAATCCCCCGCCCGCACCGCCGCGCACGCCCGACGGACGCTACATCGTCCATGTCGGGCGTGCCGGCCCGCGGCTGTGGCGCGCGACCGATCCTAGGATTGATCCGGCGACGCGGGACGCGCTTCGCCAGGCGCTCGGCCGCGCGCGTGCCGGGGTGCGGCTGGCCAGGGGAGATCCGGCCGCCCGCGCCGCGGCCCGTGCCGCCGTGGATGCCGCCAAGCGCGCGCTGGGAGAGCGCGGCCCCGTCTGGTGGACGGACGGCGCGCCCGATCTCAACCGGCGCCTGATTCGCAACACGCCCTATGCCGGCTGGTGGGCATCGCAGGAGGGTTGATGCGGGTTCACCTCACCCACCGCATCCGATAGGCCGGGGCCGCATGGATCTCTACCTGCCCATCGCCAACCTGTCGGTGAACGCGCTTGTCATCGTCGCGCTGGGTTTCGGCGTCGGACTGCTGTCTGGCATGTTCGGCGTCGGCGGGGGGTTCCTCACCACGCCGCTGCTGATCGTCTACGGCATCCCGCCCACGGTCGCGGCGGCGTCCGCGACGACGCAGGTGACCGGCGCCAGCGTGTCGGGCGCGCTCGCGCATCTCCGGCGCGGCGGCGTCGACATGAAGATGGGTGCCGTGCTCGTGGCGGGCGGCCTCCTGGGCTCCTTGGCGGGCGCGTGGCTGTTCCGCGTCCTTCAGCGGATCGGCCAGATCGATACGGTGATCGGCGTCCTTTACGTCCTGCTGCTCGGCTATGTCGGCACGCTGATGGCGCGCGACGGGATCCGCAGCCTCGTCGCGTCCCGCCGTGGGGAACAGCCCGCACCCAGCCGGCGAAAGCATCACCGGCTCGTCGCCGCGCTGCCGATGCGGTGGCGCTTCTACGGCTCGGGCCTCTACATCTCGCCCGTCGCCCCGCTGCTGGTCGGCTTCTTCGTGGGCGTGCTCACCATCCTGCTCGGCGTCGGCGGCGGCTTCGTGATGATCCCGGCGATGCTCTACATCCTGGGCATGGCGACGCGGGTCGTTGTCGGCACCTCCCTGTTTCAGATCCTGTTCGTCACGGCGGCGGCCACGCTTGTGCATGCGCTGACCACCCAGGCCGTCGACATCGTCCTCGCCGTGCTGCTCCTCGTCGGCAGCGTCACGGGCGCGCAGATCGGCGCAAAGCTCGCGCTCCGGCTGAAGCCCGACATGCTCCGGCTGATGCTCGCCTTCCTGGTCTTGGTGGTCGCCATCCGCATCGGCCTCGGCCTCGGCTGGCGCCCGGACGAGATCTACACGGTGCAGCCGTCATGAGGGCGCTGCTGCTCCTTCTCCTCACGCCGCTGTTGATGGCGCAGGGGTCGCCGCGGCTGGTGCCGGACGTGTCGCAGCGCTCGATCGACATCATCTACAGCTTTACCGGCGCGCAGCTGCTGGTGTTCGGCGCGATCCTCTATCCCGGCGGTCGCGTTCCCGATTCGCCGGCCGATGTCGTGGTGGTGCTGAAGGGGCCGACCGAATCGATCACGGTGCGCGAAAAGCAGAAGGTCGCCGGCATCTGGGTCAACGCCGACAGCGCGCGCTTCCGATCCGCGCCCACCTTCTACGCCGTCGCCTCCTCCCGCCCGCTCGACCAGATCGTCGATGAACGCACCGCCGCCATCTACGAACTCGGCATCAACAGCCTGCAGCTGTCACCGACCACCGCCGGCACCCCGGGGGAAGCCGTGCGCTTTGAGAACGGCCTGGTCGACCTGCGCCGCCGCGGCGGCCTCTATGTGGAGGATGCCCGCCCGGTGGAGATCAGCGACGACGTGCTCTACCGCGCGCGCATCGACGTGCCGGCGCGTGTCGTCGTCGGGCGCTACACGGCCGAAACCTTCCTGATCCAGGACGGGCGCGTGGTCGCGGCCGCGGTGCGGGAGATCGTCATCCGCAAGTCCGGCTTTGAACGCTTCGTGGCCGCCGCCGCCAACCAGCATGCGCTGCTCTACGGGCTCGTCGCGGTGGGCGTGTCGCTGCTGCTCGGCTGGATGGCAGGCGCGCTGTTCCGCCGCGGCTGAGTTCCTCCGCCGCCGACGAATTCTTTACCTCGTGGCCGCTAAGCCTCTGGACGGAGACGCAGCGGGGACGACCGACGATGAATCAGATGACCGGCGTGGCAGGGTTCGCCAACGCTCTTCCAGTCGGCCCCGGCCTGCTGGCCGCCCGCGATCTCGGCGAGCTGACCGAGACCGCAGGCGCACGGTCGGTCGTGCGGATGGATCTGGCCGCGCTCGAATTGCTGGTCGGCGATCCGGATCCCAGCATCGCCATGTCCGGTCAGGTCGGCGCGCAGCTGAAGCTCAGGATCGGCGGCACCTGGCTCATCGCCAGCGTGCGCTCGCTCCGCCGCGATCCGGACAGCCCGCTTCATGTCCTCGCAGAAATCGACTTCCTGGGCGAAGGCGATGAGGAACGGCTGACCGGCCGCATCTACAATTTCCGCCGCGGCGTGACGCGCTACCCGATGCCGGGCGCGCGTGCCTACGCCGTCACGGGCGCCGACATGCGCGAGATCTTCAGCGCGAACGAGCGTCCGCATGTGGAGATCGGCACGATCTACCCGACCCGCGACGTTCGCGGCGCGCTGTTCGTGGATGCGCTGCTCGGCAAGCATTTCGCGCTGCTCGGCTCCACCGGCACCGGCAAGTCGACGTCCACCGCGCTCATCCTCCACCGCATCTGCGAGCTCGCGCCGGAGGGTCACATCGTGATGATCGACCCGCACGGGGAATATTCCGCCGCCTTTCGCACCACCGGCATGATCTACGACGTCTCGAACCTTCAGATGCCCTATTGGCTGATGAACTTCGAAGAACATTGCGAGGTGTTCGTCACCGCGTCCGGGCGCGAACGGCAGATCGACGCCGACATCCTGGCCAAATGCCTGATGGCCGCGCGCAGCAAGAACAAGCTCGCGACCGAGATCGGCAAGATCACCGTCGATTCGCCCGTGCCCTACCTGCTGTCCGATCTGTCCAACATCCTGCAGCAGGAAATGGGCAAGATGGACCGCGCCGGCGACACCGCGCCCTATCTGCGGCTCAAGACCAAGATCGACGAGATCAAGTCGGACCCGCGCTACGGCTTCATGTTCTCCGGCATGCTCGTCGCGGACACGATGGCGGAATTCCTGTCGCGCATCTTCCGGCTTCCCGGCGACGGCAAGCCCATCTCGATCATCGACGTGTCGGGCGTGCCGTCCGACATCACGGCCGTCGTGGTCGCCGTGCTCAGCCGCATGGTGTTCGACTACGCCATCTGGTCACGCAACGAGCCGCAGCGCCCCGTGCTGCTCGTGTGCGAGGAAGCGCACCGCTACGTGCCCTCCGATCGCGACACCAGCGGCCGGGCAGTGCGCAAGGTGCTGGAGCGGATCGCCAAGGAAGGCCGTAAGTACGGCGTGTCCCTCGGCCTCATCACGCAACGTCCGTCGGATCTGGCGGAAGGCGTGCTGTCGCAGTGCGGCACCATCATCGCGATGCGCCTCAACAACGACCGCGACCAGGCCTTCGTGCGCGCTGCCATGCCGGAAGGCGCCCGGGGCTTCCTCGACTCGATCCCGTCGCTCCGCAATCGGGAGTGCATCGTGTGCGGCGAGGGCGTTCCCATCCCGATCCGCGTTGCGCTCGACACGCTTGAGGAGCACAAGCGGCCGGCCTCCAGCGACCCGCTTTTCTCCGAGCTGTGGAAGCACAGCGGGGGGGAGGAAGAGATCATCCCGCGTGTGGTTAAGCGCTGGCGCGGGCAGGGAAAATGACAGTTTTGTGCACTGCACAAAAACCCTTGAAACCTGATTGAACACACTCTATTTGCTGCGCCGCAACATGGACGCAGTTGTATGGAGTGCAGATGACCGCCAAGCCGAGCAAACCCGCCGGATCGCGTAAGTCGACCCGCAATGCCGCCGTGACGCCCGCGACCGGCGACGTGACCGTGCCGTTCGTGAACGCACAGGCGGCTGACGCTGCCGGCGTGTCCATCGCGGACGCGGTGGAGACGACGACCGATCGTGCGGTCGTTGCGGCATCGATCCCCCCGGTCGCACCCGTTTCCGCCGATGCCAGTGGCTCGGCGGACGAGACCAAAAACGCTCCCGAGCTGACGTCCGATGTCGCTTCCGCCGCATCGCAGGTCCAGGCTCCGGCGGCGGACACCCCGGCGACGGCCTCTGAGGCTGCGCCCAACCCTGTTTCGGAGAGCACCATGACCGACGTCAACAAGATGAACGAGCAGATCAGCAACGCCACCGCCCAGGCTGCCGGCAACGCCCAGGCCGCCGCCGGCGAGATCAACGACCGCGCCAAGCAGGCGATGGAGCGTTCGGCCCGTCTGGTTGAGGACTTCAACGACTTCTCGAAGGGCAACATCGAGGCGCTGGTCGAGTCGTCCAAGGCCGCCGCGCGTCATGCCGAGGCGCTGAGCCAGCAGACTGCCGAGTTCGGCCGCAAGACGTTCGAGCAGACCTCCGCCGCCATCAAGGAGATGGCGTCGGTGAAGTCGCCGACCGACCTGTTCCGCCTGCAGAGCGAGTTCGCCAAGAACGCGTTCGACCAGCTGGTCGCGGAGAGCTCGCGCAACAGCGAAGCGATGCTCAAGGCTGCCGGCGACGTGTTCCAGCCGCTGTCCAACCGCTTCGCGGTCGCGGCCGAGAAGATGAAGATCGGCGGCTGACGCCGGCCGTCGCGTAAAGCGTTGCGTATCGGGCGGCCGCTCCCTCTGGGGGGCGGCCGTTCCTGTCTGGAAAGGGCCGCACGGCGCGGAAAAGCAGGGTAAATTGCCGCGGCTCGCCTTGCCCTCGGCGGGTCGGATGCCATATTCTGCACCACGCATGGCCACCCTCATCGACATGATCCGCATGGCGGACGACAAGAATGGCGACGACGCCGGCACCGGTCTCGGCGTTGCGACGCGCACCCGTGCCAAAGCCAAGAAGCCGTCGCTCTACAAGGTGCTGATGCTGAACGACGACTACACGCCGATGGAGTTCGTCGTGCTCGTCCTCCAGCAGGTGTTTCGCATGACGATGGAGGACGCCACCCGCGTCATGCTCCACGTCCATCAGCGCGGCGTCGGGGTGTGCGGCGTGTTCAGCTACGAGGTCGCCGAGTCGAAGGTGACCCAGGTCATCGATTTCGCGCGCCAGAACCAGCACCCGCTGCAGTGCACGCTCGAAAAGGCGTGACGGCAGGCGCGTAGGCGCGCTCGTCGGGCCGTCGGGTCAGGCGTGCTCCGGGATCCAGCTCGTGTCGATCGTCTCGCGCTCGACATAGTGCGCCAGCCGCATCAGCTTCGGCTCGTCCAGCACCGTCACCATGCTTCCGTCGCGGGTGATCGATCCTTCCTCCACCAGCGCGCGCATCATCCGGTTGACGTGCACCGCCGTCAGCCCGGTCGCATCGCCGATCTGCTCCTGCGTCAGCCGCATGGAGAACTGGTCGGTCACGCTGGGGTCCAGCCGCCGCAGGCGGTTGAGCAGGTCGAGCAGGAATGCCGCCAGCCGCGCCCGCCCCGATCCCCGGCCCAGGGACGCGATCCGGTCGGCCAGCGTCAGCCGCTCCAGCTCCGCCATCGCCAGCAGGTGGGATGCCAGCCGCGGGTGGTCGGCCAGCAGGCGCGCCATGGCGCCGCGATCGATCATCGCCGCCGTCACCTCCGTGATCGCGCACAGCGACATCGGGACGCGCGGGACCATCAGGTTGGCGCTTCCCATCAGCTCGCCCGGCAGGTGAACCTGCACGATCTGGCGGCTGCCGTCGTTCATCAGCGTGGCGGCGATCACCCATCCTTCGGACAGGATGACAAGCTCTTCGGCCTGGTCATTCTCGCGCTGTATATAGGCGCCACGCCGCCAGCTCCGCTGCCGGCTTTCAAGACGCTCCACCGCCTTGGCCTCCTCTGGCGCAAGCGGTGACAGCCGCGACATTCGCGCGACCAGTCCAATCCCCTTCAAAGTCAACCCTCGAGACCCGTTTCGTTACACGCAATGTGGGCAAGACGGGAAAGCGCGGCATTATCTTGGATCAGACCGGTGCAATTAGTTCGCATCACTGGTCGAAATGGGTGTGCTTGCACCGCACCGGGCGGTCGCTAGAAGCGCGAGATGGACCGTATCATCATCAATGGCGGACGCCGCCTCGAAGGGCGCTTGCCGATCTCCGGCGCGAAGAACGCGGCGCTCACGCTTCTGCCCTGCTGCATCCTCACGGACGAGCCGCTGACGCTGCGCAACCTGCCGCGCCTGGCCGACGTCGACGCGTTCGGCCACCTCCTGAACGAGCTGGGCGTGTCAACCACCGTGGAAGGTGCGTCGCCCGGCGACATCGGCCGCGTGATGACGCTGCGTGCCAACCGCCTCACGTCAACCGTCGCCCCCTATGACATCGTGCGCAAGATGCGCGCGTCCATCCTCGTGCTCGGCCCGCTGGTCGGCCGCGCGGGGGAGGCGACGGTGTCGCTGCCCGGCGGCTGCGCGATCGGCAACCGCCCGATCGACCTTCACCTGAAGGCGCTGGAGGCGCTGGGCGCGGAGATCGAGCTGGCGGCGGGCTATGTCCGCGCGGTTGCTCCCGGCGGCCGGCTTCCCGGCGGCGATTTCGCGTTTCCAGTGGTTTCGGTCGGCGCCACGGAAAATGCGGTCATGGCCGCCGTGCTCGCGTCCGGCCGCTCCGTCCTCGACAATGTCGCGCGGGAGCCGGAGATCGTCGACCTGTGCCGGCTGCTGCAGGCGATGGGCGCGCGCATCGACGGCATCGGCAGCGCCACGCTCACCATCGACGGCGTGGCGGAGCTGCACGGCGCCACCTACCGCGTCATGCCCGATCGGATCGAGGCGGGCAGCTACGCCTGCGCCGTCGGCATCGCCGGCGGATCGGTGGAGCTGGCGGGCGCGGAGCCGGCCGACATGGCCGCCACCCTGGATGCGCTGATCGCCGCCGGGCTGGCGGTGGAGCAGGGTCGCGATTTCGTCCGCGTGACGGCGGATGGCCCGATCAATCCGATCACGCTCTCCACCGCGCCGTTTCCCGATTTCGCGACCGACATGCAGGCGCAGTTCATGGCGATGCTGACGCTTGCGGCCGGGGAAAGCGTGCTCACGGAGACGATCTTCGAGAACCGCTACATGCACGTGCCCGAGCTTGCCCGCATGGGCGCCGACATCCGCGTGAACGGCCGCACCGCCACCGTCCACGGCGTAAAGGGCTTGAGCGGCGCGCCCGTGATGGCGACCGACCTGCGCGCGTCGATGAGCCTGATCATCGCCGGGCTCGCCGCGTCGGGCACCACGGAGGTGTCGCGCATCTACCATCTCGACCGCGGCTATGAGCAGCTCGAATCGAAGCTGCAGGCGATCGGCGCCGACGTGGAGCGCGTGTCGAGCGGCTGAGGCTCAGCCGTTCGGGTCGCGCCAGCCCAGCCCCTTCAGCTCGTCGCCGCGCCCCTCTTCGATCAGCCGGGCGGCATCGTCGCTGGTGCCGTACCGGCGCAGCGCCTCCACCGGATTGTCGCGGATCAGCGCCGCGATCGTCGGCTCCTCGGGCGGGGCGTCGTCCGCAACGCCGGGGTCGAAGCGCTCGTCGCCGGCGCGCGGCGGCATGCGGTTGGGCGACCGCGTGCCCAGGATCATGGCGGCCGTCACCGCCAGGATGATCGCCAGCAGCGCCCACATCATCGATCCGGTCCTTTCTCTTGCCAGCACCGCCATCCGGGCGCAGTCTGCCTCCGATGGACCGGCCCGGCAACTTCGACGCCTTCTGGCTCTTCTACCTGCGCGAACATGCCAGGCCGTCGACCCGCGCGCTCCACTATATCGGCACCACCCTGGTGTTCGTGGTCGCGGCCGTGGCGATCGCGACGCGCACATGGTGGCTGTTGTGGGCGATGCCGATCGCCGGATATTTCTTCGCGTGGGTTGCGCATTTCGCCGTCGAGAAGAACCGGCCGGCGACGTTCAAGCACCCGCTCTGGTCGCTGGTTGGCGACTTCCGCATGTATTTCCTGTGGGTGTCCGGCCGGTTGACGCCGCATCTCGCGCGCGCTGGCGTCGGCGGCGGCGGACCCCATATCGGTCCGCATGACCCTTCCTCTCTCGATCCTCGATCAGTCGCCGATCCCCGCCGCGGGTAACGCCGGCGACGCTGTCCGAAATTCCGTCGACCTCGCCGTGCGCGGGGAGCGGCTGGGCTTCAAGCGCATCTGGTTCGCCGAACATCACGCCTCGCCCGCGCTCGCCGGCGTCTCGCCGGAGGTGCTGATCGGCGCCGCCGCTCAGGCGACCGACCGGATCCGCCTCGGCTCCGGCGGAGTGATGCTGCCGCATTATTCGCCGTTCAAGGTTGCGGAGACCTTCTCGCTGCTCGCCGCCATGGCGCCCGACCGGATCGACCTGGGCCTCGGCCGTGCGCCGGGCAGCGACCGGCGCACGGCCTATGCGCTTCAGCGCGATCGCAGCCGCGTCATCCAGGCGACCGACTTTCCCGACATGCTGGACGAGCTGATCGGCTATCTGGAAGGCACCATCGCGCCCGACCACGCCTTTGCGGCGCTGGCTGAAACGCTTCCGGCGGGCGGCGGCACGGTGGCGCCCTGGTTGCTCGGCAGCTCGCCGGACAGCGCGCTGTGGGCGGCCGAACGCGGGCTTCCTTATTGCATCGCCGACTTCATCAACTCCGATGCGGCGCCGCTCGCCAATCTCTACCGGCGCAACTTCCGGCCCTCCGCGCGGCTGGCGGAGCCGAAGCTGGTCGTCGCCGCCTGGGCGATCGCTGCGGAGAACAAGGAGGCGGCACAGCACCTCGCCAATCCGTCGCGGATGATGTTCGCCGCGCTGTTCCAGGGGCGGCTGATCCCGGTGCCGTCCTTTGCCGAAGCGGCCGACTGGGCGCTCGCCAACCCGCCGGCGGAGCGGCGTCGCCGCTCGATCCTCGGCAGCGGTGACGAGGTGCGGGCGGAGATCGAGCTCTTGGCAGCCGAATATGACGCGGACGAGGTGATGCTGGTCAACATCCTGCCCGAACACGCCCCGCGCGTGGACAGCTACGATCGGGTCGCGCGCGCGTTCGGCCTGTCGTCGGCGGACAGCTCCGCCGGCCGCGGCGGCAGCGAGATGCGCGGGGCCGTCGCCGCCTGACGCGGTGCCGTGCCCGCGCGCGGCGCCGGCTCGCGGCCACCGGCCATCCGCGGCCGCTGCCCGCTGCGGTAAAGCAGCGTGATCGACACGCGGCGGTTGCGCGGATCGAGCGAGTCTTCCGGCACGAAGGGTTCGCGGTCGGCGACGCCTTCGATCCGGTCGAACCGCATGTCGCCGATCCCGCCGGACGCAAGCCGCCGCCGCGTGGCTTCCGCCCGCCCGCTCGACAGCATCCAGTTGTTCATGCGCAGCGGATCGCCATAGGGCATGCTGTCCGTGTGCCCGCGGATGGTGGCCTGGTTGGGCAGCGGGCGGATCGACCGTGCGATCTCGTCCACCAGCCGCGCCGCTTCCGGGCGCAGCGCGGTGGTGCCCGATGCGAACATCGAAAAGTCGGCGTCGTCGATCAGGTCGATCTGCAGGCCGTCGCGCGTCGGGGTGTAGCGGACGTTCTTTTCCAGGCGCCGGATCTGCACGTCCTGCTTGATGCGCCGGGTGAGTTCGGCGCGCAGCGCCTCGAACGCGCGTTGCTGGCTCGCCGTCTCCTCGGCCGATCGGATCGCTCCGTCGGGGCCGGCGCCCACCTCGATGCCGCCGGTGGCCGTGACCGGAACCGTCAGCGCGCGTGTGCCGGTCTGGCCCTTTGCATGCGGGTAATTCTCCGCATCGATCAGCGATGATCCACCCAACAGGCCGTTCGACCCGGCGGAGTTCTGCTTGAACTCGATCAGCGTGGGCGCGAAATAATCGGCGATGCCCTTGCGCGCCTTCTCGTCGGTCGCGCCCAGCAGCCACATCAGCAGGAAGAACGCCATCATCGCCGTCACGAAATCGGCATAGGCGACCTTCCACGCACCGCCATGATGCCCGCCATGGCCATCGCCGACGATCTTCTTGACGATGATGATCTTGGGCGGCTCGTTATGTCCGGCCTTCGCCGGCGCCGCGGACTTCGCCATGGCGTCAGCGGCCCCGCATTCCGTCGAACACCTCGGCAAAGCTCGGCTGGTTGACGTGCGCGATGCCGGACCGCGCCGCCTCGATGACCAGCGGCTGCGGATGGCCGTGCAGCGATGCGATGATGATCTGCTTCACCGTGTGGTAGATGGCGGCGTCCGCATCGATCACGGCCTTCAGCCGCGTCGCGAGCGGGCCCACGATGCCATAGGCGAGCAGCACGCCCAGGAAGGTGCCGACCAGCGCGGACCCGATCATGCCGCCCAGGATGGCCGGCGGCTGGTCGATCGATCCCATCGTCTTCACCACGCCCAGCACGGCCGCGACGATGCCGAGTGCGGGGAGCGCGTCGGCCAGGGTCTGCAGGTTGTCCGCCGGCCCCATCGCCTCGTGGTGGTGGGTCTTCAGCGAATTGTCGACGACCTCCTCGACCGCGTGCACGTCCAGGTTGCCAGACGACACCACCACCAGCCGCAGCGTGTCGCAGATCAGGTGGATCAGCGTCTTGTCCTTCAGGAGCCGCGGATATTCGGCGAAAACGCTCGACGAGTTCGGATCCTCGACATGCGGCTCCAGCGCGACGGGACCGTCGGTGCGCAGCATCTTCATCAGCCGTGACACCAGGAACATCACGTCCAGGAAGTCCTGCTTCTTGTAGGACGGTCCCTTGAACGCCTTGACGAACCCGCCGCCCAGCGCCTTCAGCTGCTTGCCCGAATTGCCGATGATCAGCGCGCCCACCGCTGCGCCGCCGATGATCAGCATCTCGTGCGGCAGCGCGTGCATGACGGGGCCCAGCGCGCCGCCGGTGATGGCGAAGCCGCCGAACACCATCAGCAGGAGGACAACAAGGCCGATCGCTGGAAACATGGGAAAGAAGGGCCCTCGGAATGCCTGAGAAGGGCATCCATGCCCCGAACATCCTTAAGAACGGCTACCATCCCGCGCGCTTGACCCGCTTTTCGTGGTGAACGGCATGGAAACCATGCTGTCCAATCCGCCGGCGCGTCCTTTTGCTACCGGACATGCGGATCCGCCGACGCGGGATCGGCTGGGCTGTCCGGGGGGAAGTCTGATGCGATCAATGTTTTGCGCCGTGATGCTTGCGTCCACCGCCGCTGCATGGGCGCAGCCCGCGCCCTTCTATCCGCCGGCGCCCGCCGAACCCTTTTCTGAGGAGGTGTTCGGCCACCGGGTCGACGATCCCTATCGCTGGATGGAGGATCCGGCGCGCGCGGCGGACATGCGCGCGTGGCTTGCCACCGCCAGCGACGCAACCGTGCGGCGGCTGCGCGCCCTGCCGGAGCGGGAGCGGTTCGCGACGCTGCTGCGCGATGCCACGCAGGCGGGGGTCGGCTATTCGCGCGTGCAATCCGCCGGCGGGCGGCTGTTCTACATGCGCCGCGATCCGGGCGCGCGCGTGCCAAAGCTGGTGGTGCGCGACGGCACGGGCCCTGAGCGGGTGCTGCTCGATCCGGGCGCCGGCACCGCGGCGACCCGCACGGTGGACAGCTTCGCGCCGTCTCCCGACGGGCGCGCCGTCGCCCTCCTCGTCAGCGAAGGCGGTGCGGAGCTTGGCCGCTTCCAGTTCATGGATGTGGAGACGGGGCAGGTGACCGGCCAGCTTTCCGGCCGCACCTTCGGAGATTTCGAACTCACCTGGCTCGGCTCCGACCTTGTCACCTACACGCAGGCGACCGCGCCAGAGACGCCGGGCGCCGATCCGCTTCTGAACACGCAGGCGACGCTGGTCCGCCTGGGCGGCGCGGCGCCGGTCGAGCGTATTCTGCTCGGCACGCAGGCGACGGGCGGCCCAACCTTTCAGCCGCAGGAATTCCCCGCCATCCTCGGCGATGCCGACAGCCCGGTCGTGTTCGGCTTCGCCTTCGGCGCCCGCGCGGACGCGCGCATGTGGTTCACCACGCGCGATAAGTTGCTCGCCGGCCGGCCGGACTGGGTACCCGTCGCCGACTATGCCGATCAGCTCCAGGACGCAGACGTCGCGGGCGACCAGCTCTACTACATCTCCACCCGCGACGCCTCGAACGGCGCGCTGTATCGCCGCAGCCTTGCGGGCAGGCGGCTCGGTCCGGCGCAGATGGTGCTGCCGGGCGGCGACCTTGCGCTCAGCAGTCTCGTCGCCACGGCTGACGGCCTCTACCTGGTCGGCACGCGCGACGGCGTCTCGCACCTCCTGTTCATGCCGCCGGGCGAACAGCCGCGTGAGGTGGCGCTGCCGTTCGAAAGCGAGCTGGACGGGCTGAAGCGCGACACGGACGGCCGGTCCGTGGTGTTCGGCCTGCGCGGCTGGACCAATGCGCAGGCGAGCTTCCGGGCGACGGGCGGCCAGCTCCAATCGCTCGGCCTCGACTCGGCGATGTGGGCGCCTGCGCGCGCCTTCCGCACCCGTAGGGAGGAGGCGATCAGCCGCGACGGCACGCGCGTGCCGCTGGTGATCCTCAGCCGCCCGGACCCCGCCGGCCCCGTGCCGACCATCCTGGAAGGCTATGGCAGCTACGGCGTCCTCACCACCTCGCCTTTCTATTCGCCCTTCTTCGCGCCCTGGGTCGAGCGCGGCGGCGCCTTTGCCTTTTGCGGCACGCGCGGCGGGGGCGAGCGCGGCCGCGCCTGGCACGAGGCCGGCCGCGCCGCCAACAAGCACAATGCCCATGACGATCTCGCCGCCTGTGCCGAGCGGATCCAGACGCTGGGGATCGCGACCCCCGCCACCACGATCGTCACCGGGACGAGCGCGGGCGGCCTGCTCGCGCCATCAACGGCGATCGAGCATCCGGAGCTGTTCGCCGGCCTTGTTCCGCGCGTCGCGGTGCTGAACGCCACCCGCCTCGGCGCCGCGCCCAACGGCCCCAACCAGTTCGGGGAAATGGGCGATCCGCGAACCCGCGACGGCTATGAAGGGTTGATGACGCAGGACGCGTACCTGCAGCTGGCCGATGCCGCCCGCATGCCGCCGACGCTGGTCACCGTCGGCCTCAACGACACGCGCGTGGTGCCGTGGATGGGCGCGAAGTTCGCCGCGCGCGCGGCCAGCCGCTTCGGGGCGGATCAGGTGCTGGTGCGCGCCGATGCCGATCAGGGGCATGGCATCGGGTCGGCTACCGACACGCAGGTGGCCGAGTTTGCCGATGTCTATGCCTGGGCGTGGGACCGCGCGACCCCGCGCTAGCGGATATAGTCGAACAGGCTCAGCTGGCTGACCTTGGTGAAGCTCGCCTGCGCGGCCTGCAGGATCAGCATGGTCTGCTGAAGCTCGGCGATCGACTGCTGCAGGTCGGCGCCGGTCAGCGCCTTGGCCTCGCTCGTCCGCTCGGCCGCCAGGTCCTCGATCCGGCCCTGCTCCACCTGCAGCCGTGCCCCGCGCGCGCCGATCGACGCACGCGCGCCCGCCAGCCGGTCGGTGATCGCGCCCAGCCCGTCCAGGCCGTCCGTCATTGCGGTGCGGCGATCAGCCTCGGGCAGGGCGTCGTTTTCCAGCACGGCGACGAGGTCGCCCAGCACCTTGAACATGTCGCGCGGGTCGCCGTTCGCGTCCGTGTCGATCGCGCCGAACAGCCGCTGCCCGCTGTCGGCCGCCGCGATGCTGCTGCTGTCGCCGATCGGCAGCGGTGCCGGCTCGCCCGCCCCGGCATAGCTGATCGTGCCGTCCGCCGCCCGCGTGTAGGCCGGGCCGTCCGCGGCGCCGCCGAACAGCGGGGCACCGCGCGCGTCCGACAGGTTCGCGGTGGCATAGATGTCGTCGACGATCGCCCGCAGCTCGGTCGCGATCGCGCGCCGGTCGACCGGCGTCAGCGTCTCGGACGCGCCGCGGATCGCCAGCTCGCGCGCGCGCTGCACGTTGATCTCCATGGTGGAGAGCGCGGCGTCCGACTGGTCGAGCAGCGAGGAGGCGAGCTTCACGTTCGCCAGATACTGGCCGTCGTCCGCCGCCAGCCGCTCCAGCATCGCGGCCCGGCTCGATGCCACCGGGTCGACGGACGGCGCGGTCACCCGCACGCCGGTCGCGATCTCGGTGTTCAGCCGGTCGGCCTTGGCCTGCAGCCCCGTCAGCTGCTGGGTGGAGCGCTGGAAGAAATGCGCGGTGCCGGACTTGATGGACACGGTCATCAGCGCGTCGCCTGCAGGATCGAATCGAACATCTCGCGCGCCACCTGGATCACCCGGCTCGACGCCGAATAGGCCTGCTGGAACCGCAACAGCTCCACCGCTTCCGTGTCGAGGTTGACGCCGCTGATCGCATCGCGGGCGGACACGGCGCCGTCGCGGATGGCGACCTGCGCCTCGGCGATGGTGCGCTTGGCGGCAAGCTGGCTGGCGTTGCCCGTCACCAGCGCGGCAAAGCTGCGCTCCGGCCCGTCGGCCGTGCGCAGCGTCGCAAGACCGGCCAGGTTGCTGTTGTCGCGGCTGGCCGCACCCGTCGCGCGAACGGTGAAGCTGTCGCCGTCCTGCGGGCTTCCCGCCAATGTCACCGTCATGCCGGCGATTGTCGTGGGCGCACCCGCGACCAGCGTGGTGCGCGCGATCTCCACATCGGTGACAGGGTCGCGCGCCACCAGATCGCTGCCGTCGACGGCCAGGCGCACGGGCGGGGCCGCCGGTGTCCCGGCATTGGGGTCGACCGCGGCGGACAGCACGCCGCTGCCGCGATTGGTCGCGCCGCTCGCCACCGTGAAGGGGCCGGCGGCCGCGATCGCGCGCCCGCTGGTGGCGAGCATGGCAAGCCCCGCCGCGCCGCCCGTCGCGTCGAACAGGTCGGTGCCGACCGCGCCGTCCTGATCGATGCCGGCGGCCTGCACGGCGTTCACGCCGTCGGCGAACGCGGTCGCTACCCGGTCCACTTCGCTCCGCGCCTGCGCCGTTCGGACGGAAGCCTCGGCCAGGCCTGCCAGCGCGCCCGATCCGATCGCCACCGTCTCGCGCTGCCCGTCCCGGTGCAGGAAGAAGCTCATGCGCCCGTCGGCGGCGATGTCGATGGTGACCGATCCGGCGCCCTTGCTGTCGACCAGCGTCGGTCCGCCCGGTCCGCCCATCGCCACCGTGGCCGCGCCCGTGTCGGCGATCGTCACGTCGATCTTGGCGATCTGCGCCATCTGGTCGAGCAGCGCGTCGCGCTGGTCCAGCAGCTGCGCCTGTCCGTTGCTGCCCGGCCGTGCACGCACGATGCCGGCGTTCAGCTCGGCCAGGCCCTTGGCGAGGCGCGAAAACTCACCGGCCGTCGTGGTCGCGGCCAGCGACACGTCGCCGGCGACCTGCCCCAGCCCTTCGGCCGTCGATCGGAATGCGGATGCGGCGCCCGCGGCGGCCTCCAGCATCGCCGCGCGCGGGCCCGCGCCCGTCGGGTCGGCCGCCAGCGCGGTCGCGCTGTTGAAGAAGCCGGTCAGCGCGGTGGTGATCCCGCCCTTGTCCAGGCTCGTCTCGATGCGCTGCAGAAAAGGGATCGCGGTCTCGGTGCCGGCCGCATCGGCGCTGCCGCGGCGCACCTCGGCCGCGCGGAACTGGTCCCACGCGCGCGACACGCCGGTCGCGCTCACGCCGCCCAGGATGGTGCGGTCGATCTCCGTCAGGAAACCGGGCTTGCCGGCCGCCGCCTCCTTCAGGACCACGTCGCGGCGGACATAGCCCGCGGTGCCGGCATTGGCGATGTTCTCGCCGACGACGCCCAGCGCCGTCTGATAGGCGCGAACGCCGCTGGCACCGATGGAGAGAATATCGCTCATTCAGGCGTCCCAAGCTCCGGCCGGTTCTGCGACAGAAACTCCGTCATCGCCCGTCCGATTCCCAATGGCATATGCACGGCCATGGTTTCGGAAGTTTTAGTGTCCTGCATGTCGCGGAACTGATCCAGCGCCTGGCTGTCGAACAGATCGTCGCCCAGCTTGGCCTTGCGCATCGACGACAGCATCATGCTGACGAACAGCGCTTCGAACCGTTGGCCCGCTTCCTCCAGGTTCTCCGCCGTCGCGACCCGGCTGTCGTCCGGCGCCGCCGTCGACAGTCTTGCGATCGGCGGCAGCGTGGAGGCTGCGGGCGCGATCTGCGTCACAGGATCACCAGCTCGGCACTCAGCGCACCGGCCTGCTTCAATGCCTCCAGGATCGCCACCAGGTCCGCGGGCGTGGCGCCGATCTGGTTCACCGCGTCGACGATGTCGGACAGGCGCGGGCCGGGATCGAGCACGAACATCGGGTTGCGCTGCTCCTCGACGGACACGGCGCTGCTCTCCTCAGTCGCCGTCTGCCCGTTGGCGAACGGGCGCGGCTGCACCACGCGCGGGCTTTCGTCGACACGCACGGTCAGGCGCCCGTGGGTGACCGCGGCCGGGCCGACCCGCACGGCGGAATTGATGACGACGGTGCCGGTGCGCGCATTCACGATCACGCGGGCAGGGGCCTCGGCGACCTGCACCTCCAGGTTCTCGATCTCGCCGACCAGCACGGACCGCACATCCTGTCCGGGCGCTGCCTGGATGAAGATCGACGATGCATCGACGGCGCGTGCCGTGCCGGCGCCCAGCCGGGCGTTGATCGCACCGGCGACGCGGCCGGCGGTGGTGAAGTCGGCGCGCGAAAGGTTGAAGGTCAGGCCCGGTGTCTCGCCAAAGCCGGTGGCGACCTCGCGCTCCACGCTTGCGCCTTCCGGGATGCGGCCGGTGGACGGCACGTTGACGATCACGCGGCTGCCGTCGGCGCCTTCCGCGCCCAGCCCGCCCACCGCCAGCGATCCCTGCGCCATGGCATAGATCTGGCCGTCCGCACCCTGCAGCGGCGTCATGATCAGGCTGCCGCCGCGAAGCGACTTCGCCCGTCCGATCGCAGACACGGTCACGTCGACGCGCTGCCCGGGCTTGGCGAAGGCGGGCAGCTCCGCCGTGACCATCACGGCTGCGGCGTTCTTCAGCGCCGGGTTCACGCCCTGCGGCAGGGTGAGGCCGAACCGGGCGGCGGTGCCGCGCATGGAGGCGACCGTATATTCCAGGTTGTCGTCGCCCGTGCCCGCCAGGCCGACGACGATGCCGTACCCGACCAGCTGGTTCGATCGGATGCCCTGGAACTGGCCCAGGTCCTTGATGCGCTCGGCATGCGCCGGCGCCACGATCAGCAGGATCGCCGAGACGATGGTGAGAAGGCGGATCATGCCGGACACCTCAGAACGGGCTCACGAAGGAGAAGAAGCGCTGCAGCCAGCCCGGTCGCGACGACCGGTGGAAATCGCCGCGCCCGGCATAGGAGATGCGCGCATCCGCCACGCGGGTGGACAGGACGCGGTTCTCGGCATCCACATCGACGAAGCGGACGATGCCGGCGATCCGCACCCATTCCTCGCCGCGGTTGAGCTCCAGCTGCTTCTGCCCCGACACCAGCATGGTGCCGTTGGGGTAGATCTCCTGCACGGTGACGCTGACCTCGCCCGACAGGCGGTTGGACTGGCTTGCCTGCCCGCCGCCGTTGAAGCCCTGGCTTCCGCTCGCACGGACATCGCTCGGCGCGAACAGCGACAGGGGGCCGGTCGCCGGCGGCGTCAGGCCGATATTGCCCTCGCGGTCGGTCTGCGAATCGACGTCCTTGCTCGCGCTGGTGCGCTCCACCAGCAGGATGGTCAGCGGATCGCCCACGCTGCGCGCCCGGTTGCCCAGGTAGAGCGGGGCATAGCCGTTCGCCGCCTGGAAGATCGATCCGTTGGCGACCGGCGCCGGTGCGGCGACCGGCGGGCGCGCGGGCGCCCACTCGGCATCGCGCCGCCGCTCCCCGGCCTGCGCGGGCGCGGCGATGGTGAGCGCTAGCGCCACGCCAAACAGCCGCTCGACACGACCGAAATCGCGCACAACCTGCACGATTTCGAACAATTTCAGTGCAGATCGGGGGCGCCGGAAAGCGGCGGCGGAAGCGGGGACGGTAACCATGGCGATCACCATCACAGATTCTGGTTAACGTATTGTAGCATCTCGTCGGTGGCGGAGATCATCTTGGAATTGACCTCGTACGCGCGCTGCGTCTCGATCATGTCGACCAGTTCCTCGACGACGTTGACGTTCGATCCCTCCAGCATGCCCTGCCGGATGTTGCCGCGCCCTTCGAGGCCCGCGGCGCCCAGCGCCGCCGGTCCGCTGCCCGCCGTCTCCGTCAGGTAGTTGCCGCCGACCGACTGCAGCCCCGCCGGGTTGGCGAAGGTCGCGATCTGGATCTGGCCCAGCTCGGTGGCTTCGGTCTGCCCCGGGATGGTCGCGGACACGGTGCCGTCCATGCCGATGGTGATGCTGGTCGCCTCGGGCGGAATGGTGATGCCGGGCATCACCTGATAGCCCTCGGCCGTCACCATCATGCCCTCGGCCGTCTTCGAAAAATTGCCGGCGCGGGTGTAGCCCAGCTGGCCGCCTGGCATCTGGATCTGGAAATATCCGCCGCCGTCGACCGCCAGGTCGAGCGCGGCGTCCGTGGTCTGCAGCGATCCTTGCGTCTCGATCCGCGCGGTTCCCGCCACGCGCACGCCGGTGCCCAGGTTCAATCCGGTTGCGAAACGACTTTCGGACGTCGACGGCGCACCGCTGGCAGTGACAACTTGGTAGGCAAGCGTCTCGAACGCGGCCCGGTCGCGCTTGAACCCCGTGGTGTTCACGTTGGCCAGGTTGTTCGAGATCACCCGCATCCGGGTGTCCTGCGCGTCCAGCCCGGTGCGGGCGATGTGCATCGCGGCAGTGGTCATGTCGTGGTCCTCTTATCCCGGCAGGCGCATCAGGGACGCGCCGCCTTCGTCCATTTCCTTGGCGGTGGTCAGCAGCTTGGCCGACACCTCGTAGCTGCGCTGGTTCTCGATCATGTCGACCAGCGTCTGCGTCATGTTGACGTTCGATCCCTCCAGCGCGCCGGACGTCAGCGTCGCGTCCATGTCCTGCGGCAGCGTGCCGCCGGCCCGCACCTTCAGGAGGTTGTCGAGACCCTTCACCGTGTCGGTGCCGCGCGGGTTGACCAGCTTCAGCCGCCCCACCGTCTGCGGCTGGTCGGCGGTGCCGCCGATCGGCACGGCCAGCACCGACCCGTCCGCCGCGATTGACACGCTGGCCGACGGCGGAATGGTGATCGGGCCGCTCTCGCCAAGCACGATGTTGCCTTCGCCCGTCTCAAGCACGCCCGACGGATTGATCGTCAGGTCGCCGCGACGGGTATAGGCTTCGCTGCCGTCGGCCGCCTGCACGGCCAGCCAGGCATCGCCGTTGATCGCGACGTCCAGCTGCCGTCCGGTCTGCTGCACGGTGCCGGCGCGCCGTTCGGCGTCCAGCACCTCTTCCGATGTCGGCGCGCGGGTCTGGAAGGTGGGGCCGACCAGGGACAGCCGCTCGAACGCGACGCGATCCGCCTTGAACCCGGTCGTCGACACGTTCGCCATGTTGTTGGCGATCGCGGCCTGCGCGGCCATGTGCCCGCGCAGACCCGAATAGGCGGTGTAGACGACGCGATCCATCGGTGCGGCCCCTTACGATCCGATCAGCGGATGTTGATGATCGTCTGCGACAGCGTGTTGGCCGTCTCGATCGCCTTGGCGTTCGCCTGGAAATTGCGCTGGGCGACGATCAGGTCGACCAGCTCCTCGGTCAGGTCGACGTTGGCGCGCTCCAGCGCACCGGCCTGGATCGAGCCGAAATCGCCGGCGCCGGCCTCGCCCAGGCGCGGATTTCCGGACAGGCCGGTCACCGTCCAGTGCGCGTTGCCGGTCTGCTTCAGGCCGGACGGGTTGGAAAAGGCGGCCATCATCACCTTGCCCAGCGCCTGGGTGGTGCCGTTGGTGAAGCTGGCGGAAACGACGCCCTTGGCATCGACGGTCACGCCTTCCAGCTGACCGACCGGATAGCCGTCCTGCGACCCGGACAGGATCTGGAACACGCCCGCGCGCTGCGTGGTGTCGTTGCCGAAGTCCTGCGAGATGATCTGCGGCCCCGCCGACGACGGCGTGAACTGCTCATAGGTGATGGCCGTGGTCGGCGACGTCAGCGAGCCGCTCGTATCGAAATTCAGCACCAGCGGATCGGTTTGGCCGGTCGGCATGATCTCGGTGTCGCCGACGAAGGTGTGCACCGTCCACTGCGGCGTGGGGGTGGCCTGCGTCTTCACATAATAGTTGGTCATGGTGACCGGCGAGCCGAGCGAGTCGTAGATCGTGGTCGTCGACGACTGGTTGTACGTCTTGTTGTCGAAGCGGTCGAAGACGTACGGATTGTTGGCGTCGTAGATCGGGCGCGACGGCAGCACGTCGTCGGCGGCCGGCAGGTTTAGCGCCAGCGTCACCGCTTCGGTGCCCTTGGGGCTGCCCGACGTCAGCGGCAGCTGCAGGTTGCGTGCGCTGTCGATGCCGGTCGCGACCACGGTGCCCGATCCGTCCACCGGATAGATCTGGAGGTTCGCGCCCGTCGAATCGACGACGTACCGGTCGGCATTGACCGTGAAGCTGCCGTTGCGGGTGAACGACACCTGCGAGCTGGTCAGCGACGGCTTCACGACGAAGAAGCCTTCGCCGGTGATCGCCATGTCGAGGCCGTTGGCCGACTGCTGCGTGGCACCTTGGCTGAACTGCTGGCGCACGTTCTTAACCGCGGTGCCGGAACCGATCAGCTGCGTCGGCGACAGAGTCGGCGCGGTTGAGATGATGTCACCGAACTCGATGCGGCTCTTTTTGAAGCCCGTCGAACCGACGTTCGCGACGTTGTTCGAGATGACGGCAAGGTCCTTGGTGGCGCCCTGCAGGCCGGTCAGCGAGGTATAGAAGGACATGTGTTACGCTCCTGAAAAGGGGTTCAGCCGACCTGGCGGACGGCGCTGAGGGCGATGTCGCCGAGACCGGCGACGGAAAGCTTGGGTGACTGGCCGGTTTCGACGCGAACGGATGTGACCGGCGCCCAGACGAGCGGCTTCACCTCGGTCGCGCCATCGGCGCGCTGGGCCACGACCCGGACCTTGAAGGGCCCGCCGGTGACGGCATTGCCGCCGTCGTCCTTTCCGTCCCAATGGACGTCGGCCGTGCCGGCGGCCTGCTGGCCGAGCTGAAGGGTTCGAACGGGGGCGCCGCTCGCGTCGGTGATGCTGACGAGCAGGCCGTTTGCCGACCGATCGAGCGGCACCTGAAGATCGATTGAGCCGTCCTGACCAGGATAGGCCGTGTTGCCCTCCACCTGCACCGTACGCCCGACATAGGACATGGCGGCCGCATTCTCGCTCGTTCCCATACGGTCGGCGAGCGCCTTCAGGCTCTGGTTCATTTCCGCGATGCCTGACACCTGGCTCATCTGCGCCATCTGCGCGACCATCTCGGTGTTCTCGACGGGCTTGAATGGATCCTGGTTCTTCAGCTGCGTGGTCATAAGCTTCAGGAAGGCGGACTGATCCAGCGTGTCGGAAGACTTCGCCGCGGCGGCGGTGCTGGCACCGGGGCGGGTGACGCCGAGCTTCGACATCACATTGTCGAAGTTGCTGGTGGCGGCGGTGACGGCGGTCACTGGCCGAGCCTCAGCGTTTCGGCGATCAGAGACTTCGCGGTCTGCAGCACCTCCACGTTGTTCTGGTAGTGGCGGGCGCTTTCCATCATGTCGACGAGCTCGGCCGTCTCGTCGACCGCATTCTCGTAGACGAAGCCTTCTGCGTCGGCGAGCGGATGCGACGGATCGTGGCGGCGGGTAGGCTCCGCACCTGCGGTCATCACCCGCTGCACGTCCACCGTGGAAAGGCCGGACGCCTGATCGTAGCTCGTCTTGAACACGGGGCGCATCGAACGATACGCGCCCTCGGCCGTGCCCGACACGCCGCCGGCATTGGCGAGGTTGGAGGCCGTCGCGTTCAGCCGCACGAGCTGCGCCGACATGGCGCGCCCCGCGACCCCGAAGATGTTCATCGGCTGCGTCATCGTCATTCTCCCCGAAGCGCGCGCGTGAGGGTGGAGATGCGGCCGTTCAGGAACGACAGCGTCGTCTGGTAGGCGACCGCATTCTCCGCGAAGGCCGTCTGTTCGGTCGCGAGTTCGACGGTGTTGCCGTCGAGCGAAGGCTGCAGCGGCACACGGAACTTGGTGGCGCTGGTGCCGGCCGCGTCGACAGACCCGCCGGGCCCCTCGGCCGCGGCCAGCGCCGCCTGGAAGTCGATGTCGCGTGCCTTGTACCCGGGCGTCGCCGCATTCGCGATGTTCGACGCGAGCATGCCCAGCCGCTGGCCCCGCAAGGCCAGCGCCCGTCCATGCACACCGAACAGATCATCACCGAACGACATCGCTCACCTTCCACGAGCTTTTGGTCCGGTCGGTAATCAGCAAAGCCCGTGCCAACTGGTTCCGGCAGGATGCTCATCCGGTTCTTCCCGCTGGCGGGAGGCTCGTTCAAAAGCTTCGTCGGCGCAGCACAGGATCGATCGGCCGGCAGCGCAGCCGGCAACGCCCGGCAAGATTCTGCCGCCGGCCGGCAAGCGGGGGCGCCGGCTCTGCTGTTGCTCCACCCCGCTTCGCGACTGGCCCGCCTCTTGCTCCAAGGTCGCGCATGACCGTGCACAGCATCCCGCTCTCAAGCTGGCCGACCTTCGTCGACCCGCTCGCCATCGCCATCGTGGTGGGGGGCACGGCGCTGGCAACGCTGCTGCGCGGGCCGGCAGCCGATGCGCTTGCCGCGGTGCGCGCGCTCCCGCGTCTCGGCCGGCGCGGCTTCGATGCCGAGCGCCTGCGGGCGGAAATCGCGCGCACCGAGCGCGTGGCGGTCACGCGCGGGCTGCTCAACGTCGATGCGGACGGCATTGCCGACCGATGCATCGCCGATGTCGTGCGTGCAGTGGTCGACGGCGCCGGGCCGGATCAGGTCACGCGCCTGATCGATGATCAGGACCACGCCCGCGACACCCGTCACCGCGTGATCCATGCCGTGTGGATGGCGGCGGCGGAGGCTGCACCGGCCATGGGCATGATCGGCACCTTGGTCGGTCTGGTGCGCATGTTCAGCCGGATGGACGATCCCACGGCGATCGGCGGCGCGATGGCCGTGGCGTTGCTGACGACGCTCTATGGCGCGATCCTCGCCAATCTGGTTGCCGCCCCGATCGCGGCGCGCCTGGCACGGCTTTCCACACAGGAGGCGGCCGCTCGCAATGCCGTCAGGCCAGCTCTGATCGACTTCGCACGACGGTTCGCCCCGGTGCCGATCGTCGTGAAGCGTCCACGGACCGCGGCATGACGCCGACGCGCCCGCTCTGGCTGATGACGCTTGCCGATCTCGCGCTGCTGCTGCTCGGCTTCATGATCCTTGTGCATTCGGTCGGGCAGGGACCGTCTGGAAAGGATGCGATCGGTGATGGGATCCGCGAAGCGTTTGGCGGCGCACCGGCGCCCGCCACGGAGATTCCGCTCGACGTGAACGGCCTTGCCGGCTTCGCGCCGGGGGACGCGTCGCTGCCGATCGATCCCACCCCGCTTCTGGACTGGGCGGCCGAGGCGACCCGAGACCCGCGCAGCCGGCTCGTCATCACCGGCGAAGCCGATCCGACTGAAGGACTGGCGCTCGCCGCCCGGCGCGCCGCTGCGATGGCCGACGCCATCCAGGCGGACGGCCGCGTCGCGGCCGATCGGCTTCGCCTCGATACCCGACTGTCGCCGGCCAGGCGCCAGGTCACCTTGTCTGTTTCCTTCGGAGAATAAGCGATGATCGCATCCTTCCTGCTGGCGGCGGCCGCAGCGCCGACCTTCACCGACACCGCGGCGCTTGATGCCGCCGCCGCGGCCTTTGCGGGTGCGCCGGTCGGGGCGGAGGGTGGGCCGCTGGCACCCATCGACGCACGCTTGCGGCTGACACCTTGTTCTGCTGATCCGACGCTCAGCTGGCGCAGCGCGCGCCGCGACGCCATCGTGATCCAGTGTCCCGATCCGGCTGGCTGGCGGCTCTACGTGGCCGTCAGGATGGCGGCCGCTGCGCCAGCGCCAGCGCCAGCGCCGGGGATCGCCATACCGGCAGCCCGGCCGGACCCGGTCATCCGGCGCGGCGATCCCGTCAGTATCGTGGCCGAACAGGCGGGCTTCTCCGTCAGCACCGACGGTGTCGCCATTGCCGATGCCGCGCCCGGTGCCCGCATTCAGGTGCGGGTGGAAGGGCGCCGCAATCCGGTACAGGCGGTCGCTGTTGCGCCCGGCCGCGCAACGATCCCGGGCCGCTGAAAAGAATCTTTTAAAGCTTCCCGTCCGGCGGCCGTTTTCTCGTTCGAAGCCCAGCGTTGAACGGAAAGGAGACGGGCGGTGGTTGATCCAATCAGTTTGCGGTCCGGCTTTGCCGTTGAACGCCGGTCATCGGTGAAGGACGCGGTTGACGCCGTGGCGGCCGCCGCCCAGCCGAAGTCGGCGACGACGCAGTCGCAGGTTGCGGCGACCGGTGCCCGGGCGCTTGCCCGTGAGATGTCGGTGAAGCCACCCGTCGACCATGAGCGGGTGCAGCAGATCAAGCGTGCGATCGCGGAAGGTCGCTTCCCGATCGTGCCGGCCCGCATCGCCGACCGGCTGATCGCGGCGCAGATGGAGTGGGTGCGCAGTGACGAGCAGGCCGGATGACGAGTAGGGTGGAGGCACTCCGGGCGCTGGTGGCGGTGCTGGAGGACGAGGTCGCCGCGCTGAAGCGCTTCGACGTCGATGCGCTCGCCCAGGCAACCGAGGCCAAGTCGGCCGGCTGCAGCCAGGTCGCCGGTGCTTGGGGCGACGAGCCGATCACGGACGAGGTCCGGATGCTCGCCGAACAGGCCGCGCGCCTCAACGAGACCAGCCGCATCTACGTCAACCTGATGAGTGCCAATGTCCGTCGTCGCCTTGATGCGCTGACCGGAACGCAGGCGCCTCTCTACCGGCCACAGGCCGCGGTCGCCTGATCCTCCGCCGACGTCCTTAACCATCTGGCACGCACCTTGCTGTGACGATCTCGAACAGGGACGTTGCAGAGGGTAGCGATGACGGTCGGCAGCATTGCCACGGGAACGACACGGGTCGAGGCGGCCATTCAGCTGGCGAGCCAGCGCACCGGCGTCGACTTCGGCTATCTTCTGGGCCAGGCCCGGGTCGAAAGCGGCCTGCGCCCCGATGCGCGTGCGTCCACCTCCAGCGCGTCCGGCCTGTTCCAGTTCGTCGATCAGAGCTGGCTCGGCGTCGTCAAGCAGCACGGGGCCGTTCATGGTCTCGGCTGGGCGGCCGGCGCCATCCGGCAGGGTGCGAACGGGCGCTTTTCGGTCGATCCTACCCTGCGCCAGGCGGTGATGAACCTGCGCAACGACGCCACGGCGGCCTCGCTGATGGCGGGCGCGCACGCCGCCGACAACAAGGCCGCGCTTGAAGGCCATCTCGGCCGCGAGGTGGGTGGCACCGACCTCTACATGGCCCATTTCCTGGGGCTGGGCGGGGCCAAGCGCTTCCTCACCCGCATGGCGGACGCACCCGGTCAGTCGGCCGCGGCGCTGTTCCCGGCGGCCGCCGCCGCCAACCGCAACGTTTTCTACACGCCGGCCGGTCAGCCGCGCAGCCTCGCCCAGGTCTATGATCGCTTCGCCGAGAAGATCGGCGGGGCCGGGGCAGGCGCGGCAAGCGTGCCGGCGGCAACCGGCAATGCTTTGCCGGCCATTGCCGATGTTCTGCCGGCCGAGTTCACCTCCACCCTGCAGCAGCTGGGCGCCAGCGCGGGCATGGACGCGGAAGCGCTGATGCGCCCGCGCCCCGACAATGCACGCCTCGCCTACATGATGCTCGCGAGCATGGGGGCCTGATCGATGGCAACGCTCGCACTCACCCCCGCCGCTGCCGGACGCGGCGCCCGCCTGGCGGCGCTGCCCGCGGGCATCCTGCTGCTCGTGCTTCTGATGGTCGTGCCGATCCCGGCGATGCTGCTCGACGTGTTCTTCGTGGCCAACATCATGGTGTCGATCGCCGTGCTGATGGTGGCGCTGAACGCGGAAAAGCCGCTCGACTTCTCGGCCTTCCCGACCGTGCTGCTGCTCACCACGCTGTTCCGCCTCGCGCTGAACGTCGCGTCGACCCGCGTCGTGCTGGTGCATGGGCACGAGGGCGGGGCGGCTGCCGGCCATGTGATTGAGGCGTTCGGCACCTTCATCATCGGCGGCGACTATGTCGTCGGCCTGCTGGTGTTCGCGATCCTTGTCATCATCAACATGGTGGTGATCACCAAGGGCGCCGGCCGCGTGTCGGAGGTGTCCGCGCGCTTCACGCTCGATGCATTGCCCGGCAAGCAGATGGCGATCGATGCGGACCTGAACGCGGGGCTGATGACGCCAGCGGAGGCGAAGGCCCGCCGCGTCGAGGTCGCGACGGAAGCCGACTTCTACGGCGCGATGGATGGTTCGTCGAAGTTCGTGAAGGGTGATGCCGTCGCCGCGCTGCTCATCCTCGGCGTCAACATCGTCGGCGGCCTCATCCTCGGCGTGGCGAGCCACGGCCTCGGCATCGCTGACGCCGCCCGCACCTACATCATGCTCGCGGTCGGCGACGCGCTGGTGGCGCAGGTCCCCGGGCTGCTGCTGTCGATCGCCGCCGCCGCGATCGTCACCCGCGTCAGCCACGCCAAGGACCTGTCCGGGCAGATCGGGTCGCAGTTCGCATCGCCGCGCACCTGGACGCCCGTCGCCGGCATTCTCGCGCTGCTCGGCATCCTGCCCGGCATGCCGCACATGATCCTGCTTCCCGCCGCGGCGCTCGCGGGCTTCGTCGCCTGGCGGCTGCACAAGGCACCCGCCCCCGTCGCCGCGCCGATCGAGGCGGAGGCAGACGCCGCGCCCGTCGATCCCAGCCGCATCGACTGGGCCGACGTGTCCGACCACATGCAGGTCAATCTTGAGATCGGCTACGGCCTGGTGCCTCTGGTGGACGAGCGTGTCGGCGCGCCGCTGATGGCGCGGATCACCGGGGTGCGACGCCAACTGTCGAAGGAACTTGGCTTCATCGTGCCGCAGGTGCGCGTGCGCGACGAGATCAACCTCGCCCCCTACGCCTACCGCATCGTCGTGTCGGGCGTGTGCCTGGGCGAGGACAGCGTCTCGCCCGACGAGATGCTCGCGCTCGACACCGGCGGCGCGGTCGGCACCCTGTTCGGAAAGGCCTGCAAGGATCCGACATTCGGGCTTCCCGCCACCTGGATCGCCAGCGCAGACGCCGATGCCGCCACCGCGCAGGGTTTCGTGGTGGTCGACGCCGGCACCGTCATTGCCACCCACCTCAACCATGTGCTCGGCCAGAACGCCGCCGACCTGCTCGGCCCGGACGAGGTGCAGGGGCTGCTTGACGGGCTGAAGGAAAAGGCGGCGTCGCTGATCGCCGCACTCTGCCCGCAGCCGCTCACCATCACTTGCCTCACCGAGGTGCTCCGCGCGCTCCTGGCGGAGAACATTCCGCTGAAGGAATTCCGTCGCATCGCGTCGGCGATCACCGTGGCGGCGCAGCGCACCCATGATCCGGTTGAGCTGGTGGAGGCGATCCGCCCCACCCTCGGTCCGCTCATCATCGCGCGGCTGTGCGGCCATCATGAGCCGCTGCGCGTGATGACCCTCGATGGCGGGCTGGAGGCGATCCTTGGGCAGGCGGTGCGGTCGGACCCGGCGCGCGCCAACACGATTGAGCCCGACCTCGGTCGTCGCATCGTCGATGCCCTGGGCCACGCCGCGGGTCCGCTCATCGCCGCGGGCAAGCCCTTCGCATTGGTCGTCCAGCCGACGATCCGCCCGGCCATCCGCAAGCTTGTCCGCGTGGCGCTGCCCGATACGCCGGTGATGAGCTTCTACGAAGTCCCCGACAGCAAGGCGGTCGAGGTCGTCGCCGTGATCGGCGCGCCCGAGCAGCTCGCCGCATGACATTCCAGCCCAAGAGGATCGACGCCATGACGCCTGCCAGCGCCCAAGCGCTTGCCGCGGAACCCGTCTACACGCGCACCAGCCGGCCCCAGCCGGACGGCGCCGCGCTGGTCCGCCAGCACCTTCCGCTCGTCAAGAAGGTCGCGTGGCACGTCTATGGCAGCGTCTCCTCCGCGGTCGAGGTTGAGGATCTGGTGCAGACCGGCCTCGTCGCGCTCGTGGAGGCGGCTGCCAGCTTCGAGGATCGCGGGCAGGTCAGCTTCTCCCAGTATCTTTCCATGCGCCTGCGCGGCGCGATGATCGATGAGCTGCGGCGTCAGGCGACGCTCACGCGCGGCGCCATGCGGCGCAAGCGCGCCTTCGGCGAGGCGCAGGCGACGCTTGCCGCGCAGCTCGGGCGCGCGGCATCAGAGGAGGAGATTGCAGGCCATCTCGGCGTCACGCCGGAACGGCTGCGGCTCGAATATAGCGCCGCGCAGCCCGTCCGGTTCGAGCCGATCGACGGCGTCTACACCGACGACAGTCCCTGGTTCATGTCGGACGATCCCAATCCTTTCGAGATCCTCGAGAGCGAGGACCTTCGCCGCACGCTGGTGGAGGCGATCGGGGAGCTGGCCGAGCGCGAGGCGCAGGTCATTCAGCTCTATTATGTCGAGGAATTGAACCTGGAGGAGATCGGCCAGGTGCTCGGCGTCGGCGCCGCCCGCGTGTGCCAGATCAAGAAGGCCGCGCACGACAAGCTGAAGAAGGCACTCGCCAAGCGCATCGACTGAGCCGCGCGAGCCTGCCGGCTCTCAGCCGTTCGGGGAACGCCCCGCCAGCCGCTTTTGCAGGATCGGCCGCACGCGCAGGAAGGCGAGGTAGCATCGCTCCAGCAGCGCCAGGACGAAGCGGTTGCGCGCCGCCTCGCCCAACGGGCGCAGCAGCGGGATAGCGCGCCACATCGCCGCAAAGGCGGCCGCGCCGGAGAGCAGGGGACCATCCGCCTCGCGCGCATGCAAGCGCGCCAGCATTTCGGCCTGGCTGAGCGGACAGGATTGCGATCCGGTCGCGTCGATGAACTCGATGGCACCACGCCGGTCCAAGCGACGCATCAGTGCGACCTCACGCTGACAAAGCGGGCAGTTGCCATCATGCCAGACCGACACGCGGGTCATCGGAAAGCCTCGCTTGCGGCAGAACCAGCCGAATTCCTGCTACCCGCTTCAGGCGGGAGGGGAGCTTCCGTCGCGCCGCCGGGCCCGAACCCGTGATGGTTGGCGGAGAGGGTGGGATTCGAACCCACGGTACCGTTGCCGGCACGCCGCATTTCGAGTGCGGTGCTTTCGACCACTCAGCCACCTCTCCCACCGCTGGTGGGAACCGGCGGTTAGCCGCTCGTCGCGTGGGACGCAAGCCGCGCTTGCGAGCCACGCGCGGCGGCTTACATGAAGCCCATGCAGTCCCTGTCCGCCACCGGTTCGATTCCGTTCGACATTGTTGATCGCCTTCACCAGCTGCCGCCCGTGTCGCATGCCAGCTTCGCCATCGGCGACGTGGTGCGGCATCGGATGTTCGATTTTCGCGGCGTGGTGTTCGATGTCGATCCGATCTTCGCCAACAGCGAGGACTGGTACGAGGCCATTCCTGAGGAAGTGCGCCCGGCGCGCGACCAGCCCTTCTACCACCTGCTCGCCGAGAATGCCGACTCGAGCTACATCGCTTATGTCAGCCAGCAGAACCTGCTGCGTGACGACAGCGAAGAGCCGGTCGACCATCCCGCCATCGCCGGCATCTTCGACGGCTATCGCGACGGCCGATATCGCTTGAAGCGGGAACACCGTCACTAGCGGCGGGTGAGCCGGCGCACGATGACGCGCGCCGGCTCCCCGGATCAGAAAGTCAGTGCGGCGCGCGCGTAGACGAAGCGGCCGTTGAAGCCGAATGGCGAGAAGTTCGAGAAGGTCGCCACATAGTTGGTCGCCGGGTAGTTGCGGGCCGCGCCCGTGACCGGGTCGACCCCGACGCCGACCGGCAGGTTGGTGGGATATTCATCGAACAGGTTGTTCGCGCCGACCGCCAGCGTGACCCGGTCGATCAGGTTGGCGCGGACCTCCAGGTCGGTGATCCACTTCGGCTCCAGCTCGACGTCGCCGAACTGGTCGGCGCCCGCCGCCAGCACGCGGCCATAGCGGTTGGTGCGCGCGGTGATGCCGATCCAGTCGACATCGACATCCAGGCCCAGGTTGATCTTGGAGCGAGGCTGCCCGTCGGTCAGGCGGAGCGATTCCTGCCGGCCGAACAGCACGAGCCCGGGCACGTTGGCGAGCGGACCGGGCGCGGCCAGGACGTTGTCGATGCGGGTCTCGTTGTAGTTGTAGCCAGCCGTGGCGTTGACCCGCGCGCGGCCGATATCGAGACGATAGGTGGCGACGGCATCAAGGCCGCGGGTGCGGGTGTCGACACCGTTCACGAAAAAGCGGGCGGCGTTTGTCGCCGTGAATCCGGCGGCATCCAGGATCTGCGCGATCGCGCGGCCCGGGTTGGTGGCGGTCGCCGCGCGGTTGGCGGTCAAGTTGTCGGTGACAACGATGCGATCGTCGATCGACACCTGGTAGACGTCGACGGTGACGTTGAGGCGGGGGATCGCGCTGAACACGACGCCCGCCGAATAGGAAACCGACGTCTCGGCATCGAGCGGGGTGGCCCCCAGCGCAATGGCGATCGGGTTGTCGACCGGCAGCGTCACCGTTTCCAGGAGGATGCCGCCGACATTGTTGGTCGCCGACGCGGCAAAGAACTGCTGCTGCAGCGACGGCGCGCGGAAGCCGGTGGAGGCGGCGCCGCGGATGGCGATGCCCTGGATCGGCTCGAACCGGGCGGCCACCTTGCCGTTCCAGTCGGAGCCGAAATCGGAATAATCCTCGTACCGGCCGGCGAGCTGGACGGAGAGGATGTCGGAGACGTCGGCGTCCAGCTCCACATAGGCGGACCAGTTGTCGCGCGACCGGAGCTGATCGACGCGCTGCCCGCCGATCACCGGCGCGATGCCCGGAAAGCCCTGCGCGCCCGACGGACCGGCGATCGGCCCCTGGTTGTAGCTCTGCGGGTCGCCGGCGCGCAGCTGGAAGGTTTCCCGGCGATATTCGAGGCCGCCGGACACGGTCAGGTCGGACAGGAAGCCGACCGCCAGATCCTTGCTGAGGTCGAGGTTGGCAACCGTCTGCGTGTAGCGCAGGCCGCCCGAATCATAGGCGAGCCGCTGTGTCGGAAGGGCGCCGTAGGAGCGGTTGAGCGTATTGGAGATGAGGAAGTCGAAGCGGTTCTTCGCGGTGCCGCCCGACAGGTCGTAGCGGAAGCCGTCGCCCACCTCGCCCCTGATGCCCACGGTGCCGGCGGCGTCCTCCAGATCGGTGTTGATCAGCGGCAGGAAGCCGTCCGGATAGATGGCGGGGACGTTGCGGCTGTCGTTCGCCAGCCGGTAGAAGGCGCCGCTCTGCCCGTCGCGGTAATTGTAGCTGCCAAAGGCATAAAGCTCGACCGCATCGGTGATCGGCAGCCCGGCGTTGACGAACAGCTTCATGTCCTGCGTGGCGGCGTCGCCGTAGCGGTGGCTGAGGCGGTCGAAGGTGAGCTCGCGCGGGTCGGCGAGGCCGCCCACCAGATTATACTGGCGGCGCGGGTCATAGCCGGTGCGGTTGGTGAGCCCGCGATCCTGATATTCGGCGGCGATCGTCAGATGCCCTTCGGCCCCGAGCGGCAGTCCGACGATGCCGGCGACCGTGATGGTCTCGCCGTCGGATGCGTCGCGGTCGCCGTCGGTCAGCAACTGATAGGTGCCGTCGGGCGCCAGCAGCGGCTGTCCGTTGGCGCCCGTGGCGACGCCCGTCGCGCGCGGGATGCCCTGCACGCTGGTTTCATACTGGCCGTAGTTGACGGTGATCCGGCCGCCTTCCCGCGCGTCAGACAGCTGGAAGTTGATGACGCCGGCGATCGCATCCGATCCGTACTGCGCCGCCGCACCGTCGCGCAGCACCTCCACCCGCTGCAGCGCGATCGACGGAATCATGTTGATGTCGACGGCGGCCGATCCGCGACCAACCGAGCCGTTGATGTTGAGCAGCGCGGTGGTGTGCCGCCGCTTGCCATTCACCAGCACAAGCGTCTGATCCGGGCTGAGGCCGCGCAGCGTGGCCGGGCGTACCGTATCCGTGCCGTCCGTGATCGACGGCTGCGGGAAGTTGAAGGACGGCACCAGCTGGTTGAGGACGCGATTCGTTTCGGTGAAGCCGGTGGTCTGAAGCGATTCGGCGCTGATCACGTCGATGGGCACCGGGCTGTCGGCCACGGTGCGGTCCGCGCGGCGGGTGCCGGTGATGATGATCTCGCTCCCGGGGTCTGCGTCCGGCGCAGCCTCGGTCGCGACGTCCTGCGGCGGCAGGTCCTGCGCCATCGCCGATGCAGGCAGCAGCGCGGCGGCAACGGCGATGCTGGAGACAAGACCGAACCGGCCCGTTGAACGACGCATATCTGACCACCCCTTGCGTTAACGTATTAGCAAGGATGATGCGCCGCAGCACCAGTCCGGGGAAGATAGTTCGCCTTTACGGGCGTAAAACTTGTCGCTTCATGTCCGCACTGTGTCGATCATGTGACAGGTTCAGCGCGCGGCCCGCCATGTCTGGGTGCGGCAGATGACCGCGATGCAGCCTTGCACGCGCAGCGTCCCGTCCGCGTTGCGCCGGACCACCGATCGGTAGGTCCGCCCGCTGCGCGGATCGTAGATCCGGCCCCGCCAGGCATCGCCGTCCTCCCGGAAGTCGGTCAGCACCGGCAGGCCAACGATCGGCCGGCGGCGGAGCGCCGCGTCGCCATTGTTGACGTCGGTGGTGGGGGCGTTCGGGCGGGCGCGGAGCACGCGGGCGATCCGCCCGCAGGTGCTGGCGCCGCACGCGCCGATCTCCACCAGCGCGTCCCCCTCCTGCGTGATCCAGCGGCCGTTGATGGGCTGCGCTGCGTGGGCGGTCGTCGCCGACAGCAGCAGGGCGAGGGGAATGAGACGGGTCATGGCACCGGCATATGGCGTCCCGGCCGCAAGTGGAAGATGCAGGCGCGCCGCGCTCCGTCCCGCTTCTCGGGCACGGCGCGGTTGACAGAGCGGCGCACTTTGCCTAGCTGCCGTGCTTTCCCGCGTGGGGCATTGCCTTTCGCGGCCCCGCTTGTGCGGGATCAGCTTTAGAGAGTGATGAGGACCATGTTCGCAGTCGTGCGCACGGGCGGCAAGCAATATCGCGTCGCCGCCGGAGACAAGATCGTCGTCGAGAAGATCGCGGGCGAGGCCGGCGACCGCGTGTCGCTGGGCGACGTGCTGATCGCGGGTGACGGCGGCGACCTGAAGGACGTCGGCGGCCTGACCGTCGGTGCCGAGATCATCGCGCAGGCGAAGGGCGAGAAGGTCATCGTCTTCAAGAAGCGCCGCCGCCACAACTATCGCCGCAAGAACGGCCATCGTCAGCAGCACACGATCCTGCGCATCCTGAACGTCGGCGACGACAAGGGCGAGCAGGCGTCGACCGTGCGGGCGACGGACGCGAACAGCGACACCACGGCGGTCAAGGCCGCCCCCGAGAAGAACGCGGCGACCAAGGCGGCCCCGGCCACCGACGCCCAGCCGCAGGAGTAACCATCCATGGCACATAAGAAGGCAGGCGGTTCATCCCGCAACGGTCGCGACTCGGCGGGACGCCGGCTTGGCGTGAAGAAGTTCGGTGGCGAAGAGGTCGTCGGCGGCAACATCATCATCCGCCAGCGCGGCACCAAGGTGTATCCGGGCACCGGCGTCGGCATGGGCAAGGACCACACGCTGTTCGCGCTGACCGACGGCCGTGTCCGCTTCCATTCGGGCAAGCTCGGCCGGAAGTACTGCTCGGTCGACGGTCAGGCGCTGGCCGCCGAGTAATTCCGATCCGATCGGATCATGAGGAGGAGAGGCGGGGCGAGGCCCTTCCTCTCCTTTTTTCATGCCCGCGCGACACGCCGACGCACGCCATGATCGTCCGGGCATGAGCCACAGCGCGGCTGGAGAGCGCACGCCGTTCGACACACTCACGCGCCTGGGCTTCGCCTCGCGCGCGTTGATGTATGCGGCAACCGGCTTCCTGATCCTGCGGCTGGGCCGGACCGAGGACAATCTCGGCGCGCTCCGGTTCCTCGACAGCAGCTTCGGCGGCGTGCTGCTCGGCACGATGGCGGTCGGATTTCTTGGCTATGGCGCGTGGCGCCTGTTCGAGGCGGTGACCGATACGGAGGGACATGGCAGCGGCGCGGCCGGCATCCTGGCGCGGGTCGGTGGCGCAGGATCCGGTCTGATCCACCTCGGCCTGTGCTGGATCGCCGCGCGCCTGGCGTCCGGGCTGGAGCCATCCGGCGATGCGGCCTCGGCCGAGCGGGCTGCCGCCCTGGCCATGTCCATGCCTGGCGGCGTCGCCCTCCTCTACCTCGGCGCGGCCGTGTTGCTGGCCGCCGGCGTCGTCCAGCTGGCCCGTGCCGTCAAATGCGCGTTCCTGCGGTTCCTGGATCCGCACATCGCCGCAAAGGCCTGGGTCCTGTGGGCCGGGCGGCTCGGCTACCTGGCCCGCGGCGTGGTCTTCGTTGCCACCGGCCTCCTGATCGGCCGTGCGGCATGGCTGGACAGCGCACGCGCGGCCGGCGGGACGGAGCAGGCGCTCGACAGCTTTCCGGAGACGATCCGCCTGCTCGTCGCCGCCGGGCTGCTGATCTTCGGCGCCTTCAGCCTGGTCGAGGCCATCTACCGCCGGATCCACGACCCGGAGGTGCTCGACAGGCTGAAGCGCTTCACGCCGTCCTGAGCGGCCTTATGCGGCGGCCGCGGCCTGCTTGGCGCGCGGCAGGATCGCATCCTGATAGTCGCTGTCGGCCAGCTTGATCAGCTCGCGGTCGTCGTGGTTCCACGGGTGGAAGCCCGGCAGGAAATAGGATGCCCAGGCGGCGAACACCTTGCGCGCCATGCCCGGCGACACAAACAGGTAGCGCAGCACGGCCAGCTTCACGCGCCAGCCGGTCAGCCCGTCCTGACGCAGCAGCTCCGTGATGCCCTTCCAGCGGCCGTCGATGAATCGCTTGGTGGTGATCAGCATCACCAGCGACTTCACCTTCCACCGGCGCCAGCGCGACCAGGTGCGGGTGGCATGCATCCAGGTGTCGAACGCGACGCCCTTGTGCTCGATCTCCTCGATGGCGTGCCAGCGCCACAGCGCGGCGATCTCGGGGTCGGACCCGTCCAGGTGGCGGGGATCGGCCAGAAGCTCGTGCGCGAGGATCGCGGTGTAATGCTCCAGCGCCATGGTCGCGGCGAGGTTGGCGATCGGCGGCCGGCCCTTGGTCAGGGCGAGCGCCGCGTCGACATGATCCTCCAGCGGCTTGAGGTCGTAATGGTCGGCGACATGGCGGTTGAGCGCGACATGCTCGCGGCTGTGGATCACCTCCTGCTTCACGAAGGCGTTGATCTCGGCCTCCAGCCGGGGCGGCGTGCCGTCGCGGTGCGCCTTCACGCTTTCGCAGAAATAGGCCTCGCCCTTCGGAAAGGTTACGGACAGCGCGTTGTAGACGGCGGTGGCGATGGGATCGCCCTTCGCCCACCACTTTGCCGGGGTCTTGCCGCGGCCGAAGCGCACGTCGCGCGGCGTGATCGCCAGATCGGCGGGCGTCTTGCTGTGGGTGCGGATCGGCGCGTCGGGCTTTGCCAAGCTCATCGGAACATGCTCCATGCTATCGATGCCTGATGCCACCTGCTTACACAAATGTCAATAGCGGCACGCCGTCTGTCGCCTGACGAAAGCCGCGCGCGCGCCCTGGCCGCGGCGCGCGAGCTGCTGATCGAGGCGGGTCCCGGCGCCGTCACGCTGAAGGCGGTGGCCGGGCGTATCGGGCGGACGCACGCCAATCTGCTCCACCATTTCGGTTCGGCCGCGGGCCTGCAGCGCGCGCTGGCCGAAACAATGGCGGAGACGATCACCGCCAGCATCGGCGCGGCGGTGGTCAAGGCGAGGAGCGGCCAGGGATCGGCGCGCGACGTTGTCGACCTGACCTTCGATGCCTTCGACAAGGAGGGCGCGGGCGCGCTGGCGTCCTGGATGATCCTGTCGGGCAACGAGGATGCGCTGGATCCGATCCTGGAGGCGATTCACCGGCTGGTTGACGAGCTGGGCGCGACCGGGGAGGCCGACATCCCGCAGCTGACGCTGCAGCTCGTCATGGCGGCGCTGGGCGATGCGCTTCTGGGGCGCGCGATGGCGAGCGCGCTAGGGCTGCCGCGCGAAACGGCACGGCGGATGGCGGCGGAGACGCTGGCGCGCGCCCGCGGCCTGCCGGTCGGCTGAGCCTCGGCGCCTCAGCCGACCGGCGATCGCGGCAGGCACGATGTGGCGGTCGAGCAGGCCCTGCAGCCGCCCGACATGATCGTCGCGCGGTCGAGGCGACGGATCTGACGTCATCACCACCGTCAGGTTCAGGCTCGGCACCAGGAACAGCATCTGCCCGCCATAGCCCCAGGCGAAATGCACCGGATGGCCGTTGGACTCCCGCGTGAACCAGCCATAGCCATAGCCGTTGCCGCTCCACGGCGACGTGCCGCGCGCGCGGAAGCTGTCGGCGATCCAGGCGGCGGGAACGACGCGGGTGCCGTCGGCGGCGGTGCCGCCGCGGCGGATCATCTCCCCGAAAGCGAGCAGCGCCTGCGGGCTCATCCGCATCTCGTTGCCGCCGAAATAGATGCCCTGCGGGTCGGCGGGCCAGGACGGGATTTCGATGCCGAGCGGCTCGCCCAGCCAGTCGCGCGCGAGGGCCAGCGTCGATCGGCCCGATGCGCGGGTGAGCACCGCCGACATCAGGTGCGACGAGCCGGTGGAATAGATCATGCGGCCGCCCGGCACGTCCTCGAACGGGCGGGCCAGCGCCGCGCGCACCCAGTTGGGGCTGGACACCCAGGCGCCGTAGTTCGCGCCGGAGGTGGGGCCGAGGCCCGCCCGCATCGACAGGAGGTGCCCGACATCGACTTCGGCGATCCGCGGATCGGGGTCGGCCGGCAGCGAGGCGGACAGAATCGGCGCGATCTTCTGGTCGGTGCCGCTGAGCACGCCACGGTCGATGGCGATACCGGTCAGCGTCGCCAGAATCGTCTTCGAGGCGGACTTGATGTTCACGGGGCGGTCGAGCGCCGGGCCGCGAAACGCCTCGGCCAGCTCAACATCGCCATCACGCGCGACGATGACGGCATGGAGCCGCGGCAGCGACGCTGCCTCCGCCCTGAGCGCCGCGAGCCCGGCTGGCGCAATCCCGCGCGTGGCGACGGGCGCGGCGCGGACGGGCTCGGCGACCTGCGCGCCCGGTGCCTCGCCGCACGCCGCCGTGCCGATCAGGGCGGCGCCGGCGGCGGCGATGATGCGCAATCGGTCAGCTGTAATCGGGCGTGTCCGATTCGTTGGCCTGGGCAGCGGTCTTGCTGTCCATCTGCCGACCTTCGCTGTGGTTGCGGCCGGCATCCTTTTCGGGGTCGAAGTCGCCGGGCTTCGGCGCACGCGCGTCGTCGGTCTGGCCGATTCCGGTGTCGGTGCCCTGCGACGGGGACGGCGCCTTGGGCGTCAGCTCGCCACCGCCCTGGTCGCGATTGAGCGTATCCGACGGATGCTTGGCATCGCCGTCCTTCTGGTGCTCGGTTGAGATGTTGCGGTCGTCGGTCATGGCATCCTCCACCTTGGGGTTGCCGACCTAAACCAGCGGGAAAGGGCCGGCGTTCCCGGCTCCTGCGGTCAGGCGGGGCCGATCTGGCGCCAGCTGTCGGCGATCTCGCCGATGGAGGAGGCGGCATCGCGCAGGCCCTGTCCGTCGCCCGCCAGGCTTGCCCGCATGATGCTGTCCCGCGCACCGCGATAAAAGCGGCTGAGCGCATCCGCCACGCCGCCGCCACGGGTGAAGTCCAGCCCCGCCTCCAGCGCGAACAGGAGCGCCAGCGCCTTGGTGACGCGCGCGCTGCGGTCGGCCACGTCGCCGCGGTCGCACGCGAGCGCCGCCAGCCGCAGCGCGCGGAGCAGATCGTCATAGAGCACGGTGACGAGGGCGTGCGGGCTCGCCTGGCCGACACGGCCATTGGCGTCGACCTGCCGGTACATCTCGCCGGGATCGCCGCGCAGGCGGGAAGCGTACATCAGCTGTCCTTCGTCCAGACGGCGATCTGCTGTTCAAGGAAGCTCTGCGTCGCCTTGTAGGCGCTGACGCGGGCTTCCATGCTGGCATAGGTCTTGGTGAGCTGCGTGGTCATGCGCTCGGCCGCCTCGGCGACCTTTTCCTGGCTTTCGGCCACATCCTTGCGCGCCGCGGCGTAGCGCGATTCGGCCGACGCGAGGCTGGACGTCGTCCCCGTCAGCCGCGCCGCCAGCGAGGTAAGCGCCGCACCGAGACCCAGGTCAATGCGGATGGTCGCGGATGCGACCGATCCCGACGCGCGCAGCGACAGGCCGGCAGCGGGGCTGTCGCTGGCTGCGGTGAAGATGCCGTTCGAATAGAGCGCGGGCTTGCCGGCGATGCTGCCGGATGCCGCCGTGCCGCGCGTCGCGGTGGCCGACGCCAGGCCGAGCCGGACGGCAAGCGCGCCGTCGCCGCCGGTCACGGCCACCGTTGACGCGGTGCCCTCAAGCGCGGAGCGGAGCGTGAAGCGGTTGTCGGACCAGCTGGCGCTGACGCGGCCCGCGGCCGACACGTTCGCCGCAACCGCCTGGTTGAAGGCGGCGGCCAGCGCAGCGCCGCTGTCGTAGCTGCCCTCCGCCAGCGTGAGTTCGATGGGCGAGCCGTCGTTCAGCACGACCGTGATCGCCTTGTTGCTGGCATCGATCACCACCGGCGTGTCGAAGGCGTTGGGCGCCGCCGCGCCGACCAGGGCGCCCGATGTCGCGGGCACGAGGTTTTCGACCGTGTAGCTGCCGGGCACGGTGCGGCCGGCGCTGCTGGTCACCGACAGGAGCGGGCTGGACGAATCCTGGCGCGGGCTGAACATCGCCTCCACCACGTCCGGCCAGCGCGCGATGGCGGCGTTCAGCTTTGCGCTGTCGACCGCGAGCGACCCGTCACGATTGGTGCTGACGCCGATTTCCGCAAGCGTCCGCGGCGCGCCCGGCGCAGCCCCGGAGACAAGCGCGGTGGAAGTGAGGCTGCCCAGCTGGCGCGAGAGCGCGCGCGCCGCCGTGTCGCCGCCGAGCGCGCCCGTCACCGGATCGGTCTCCGTGCGGATGATGGTGCGGAGTTCGTTGAAGGCAGCGACGAAGTCGTTGACGGCCGTGCCGATCGCAGCCGTCGGGCGGCTGGAGGACAGCGACACGGTGCGTCCGGCCTCCGCCTTCACCAGGTCGATGACGACGCCGTCGACAAGATCGGTGATGCTGTTGGTCGGCCGCGCCTGTTCTATCCCGTCGAGCGCGACGAGGGCGTCGGTGGCGGCGCGGCCGGACGTCATGGCCTGCGCGCCGCTGCGATATTCGAAGCGGGACAGGCCCGGCACGGCGCCTTCTTCGGCGGTGATCGTGAAGCCGTTGACCGCGCCCGTCGGGCCGCGCACCGACAGCCGTGCGGACTGGCCATCGCCGATCACGCTGGCGGAAAGACCCGCGCCCGATGCGTTGATGGCGGCGGCAAGCCCGACGAGGCTGTTCTGCCCCGGCTCGATCTGGATCCGGACGGGGGTGGCGCCCGCCTTGTCGGTGAAGCCGGTGATCGCGCCGGTGCCGTCGACCGTCGGCGTCCCGAAGCGGATCACCAGCGCGCCGGTGCCGGTTTCGGCCGAGGGACCGCCGGAGATGGGCGCGGAGCTGAGCGACTGTCCGGCGGCAAGGCGCCGCACCTCAAGCTCGCGGGAAAGCGTGCCGATCGTGGCGCCGGTGGCGGTGCGGGCGGTGAACAGGCTGCTGTCGCCGCTGACCGGCTGGGTCGACAGCGTCCCGCCGGAGATCAGGCTGGACAATGCGGTGGCGAAGCCGTTGAGGCCGCTTTTCAGCTGCCCCAGCGAGGAGATCTGCGCCGTGAGCTTTTCCTCACGCGCGGTCAGCGCCTTCGCCTTGGTGTCGAACTGCGCCGCGACCAGATCCGTCACCAGCGCCTTGGTGTCGATGCCGGAGCCGCCGCCGAGCGCCGAGGTGATGGATGTCGCCATGATCCTAAAGCGACCGTGCGCGGCGGGAGTTTAGCGAAGCGCGCATCATCTCACCGCGTCTGCCGCTTGCCGTTTTCGTCGAACAGCGCGGTGTCCGGCACCAGGATATGCGGCTGCTGCCCGCCCGCGTCGCGGTTCACGCCGAACACGAAGGCAAGCACGGTCGCGATCGCAAGATACAGGTCGTCGCGGACCTGCTGCCCTTCGCGGCTGGTATAGTAGACCGCGCGCGCGAGCGCCGGATATTCCAGCACCGGGATCTGCTTCTCGCCCGCGACCTCGCGGATGGCGAGTGCCGTGGCGCCGCGGCCCTTGGCCACCACCACCGGCACCTCGTCGCGCCCGCGATCGTAGCGGAGCGCGACGGCGAAGTGCGTCGGGTTGGTCAGCACGACCTGCGCGCCCTCCAGGGCCTTGCGCATGCCGCCCTTGGTGATCTCGTGCTGCCGACGGCGCTGCGCGGCCTTCATCTCGGGCCGACCTTCAGCTTCCTTGTGCTCGTCCAGCACTTCCTGCTTGGTCATGCGCAGCTTGCCGAGCAGCCGGACGAGCTGGATCGGCACGTCGATGCCGGCGATCAGCAGCAGCCCGCCGGCCATCACCAGCAGGATGGTGATGAAGTGATGGCCCATCGTGCCGATCGACGCATGGAGGTCGCCCGCCGCCAGCCCCAGCGAATCGTCGGCGATCGACCACAGCAGCCAGGTGCCGATCGCGGCGAGCAGCACCACCTTCAACAGCGACTTGCCGAGCTCGATCAGGCCCTGCATGCCGAACATGCGCTTCAGCCCCGCGCCGGGGTTGATGCGCGACCCCTTGAACTCGAACATCTTGGCGTTGAAGCGCGCGGAGCCGAGCCCGGCCTGGCTGGCGACGGCGGCCAGGATGGTGATCGCGAACAGCGTGGCGATGGCAGGGCCCAGCAACGCGCCAACCGCCAGGATCGGGCGGAGCGGCTGGAAGTCGTTCACGTCGCGCGCGTCGAACTGCAGGCTTTCGGTCAGCAGCGCCTTGAACGCGCCCATCAGCATGGGGCCGGCCATCGCCAGCCAGATCACGCCCGCCAGCACCACGGCGGCGGTCGCGAATTCCTTGGATCGGAGGATCTCACCCTTGTCGGCGGCGTCCTTGCGCCGCTTCGGGGTTGGCGCCTCGGTCTTTTCGCCCGCGCTCTCCGACATCAGCCGAGCACCAGCCGGTCGGCGGCGGCGAGCCCTTCCTGGATGATGATGGCGAGGTAATCGCCCATCGCCGGGAATGCGATCGCCAGCGCGATGATGCCGACCACCAGGCTGGCCGGCAGGCCCACCGCGAACAGGTTGAGCGCGGGGGCCGAGCGGCTGAGCATGCCGACGATCATGTTGAGCACCAGAAGGATGAAGCCGACCGGCAGCGCGAGCAGCAGCCCTGCGGCAAAGGCATAGCCGCCGAACATGGCGATGCCGCGCAGCCGATCCGGCGACAGCCACGCTTCGCCCGGTGGCAGCGCGTCATAGGAGCGCACCAGCAGGTCGACGAGGACGAGGTGCCCGTCCACGGCCAGGAACAGCAGCGTGGTGACGATCGACAGGAACTGGCCGAGCGCGGGGGTGGAGGCGCCGTTCTGAGGGTCCACGGCCTGCGCGAAGCCCAGCCCCATGCCGCCGCCGATCGCCTCCGCCGCCAGGAGCGGTGCGGCGAACGCGATCTGCAGCACGAAGCCGAGGGCGAGGCCAACCAAAGCCTCCTGCATGACCGCCAGGATCGTCGAGAAGGTGAAGATCTCGCCCGGCGCCGCGACGGGCGCGTTGTTCACCACCAGCACGCCGATCCCGCCCGACAGCACCAGCCGCACGGGGAGCGGGATCGACACCGCGCCGAACACCGGCGCGGCCACGAAGGTCGCGCCGATCCGCACCATGACGAAGATCAGCGCCCAGAGCGCCGGTTCAACGGACGGGAGGCCGAGGCCGAAGGACATGGCGCCTGACGACCTGCCCTTAGCGGACCAGATCGGGAATGCGCTCGAAGATCGAGATGGTGAAGTCGGTGAGCAGCCCCAGGATCAGCGCGCCGAAGATGACGAGCGAGATGCCCACCACCGCCAGCTTCGGCACGAACGACAGGGTCGCCTCGTTGATCGAGGTCGCCGCCTGCACCATGCCGAGCAGCAGGCCCGACAGGAGAGCGGGGATCAGAATGGGCGCCGATGCCAGCGCCAGCACCCACAGCGCGTCGCGGCCGACGCCCAGGAAATAGCTACCGTCCATGTGTCGTCAGCTCGCAAAGGAGGAAGCGAGGGACCCCATCGTCAGCGCCCACCCGTCGACCAAGACGAACAGCAGGAGCTTGAAGGGAAGCGAGATGATCGTCGGCGACAGCATCATCATGCCCAGCGCCATCAGCACGGATGCGACGACCAGGTCGATGACGATGAAGGGCAGGAAGATCAGGAAGCCGATCTGGAACGCCGTCTTCAGCTCCGACGTGACGAAGGAGGGGAGGAGGACGGAGAAGGGCACGTCGTTGGCGTTGGCATAGGGGCCGGTGTTCGCGATCTTGGAGAACATCGCGATGTCGGTCTTGCGCGTCTGCTTGATCATGAAGCCGTGCATGACGTTGCCGCCGCGCTCGATCGCCTCGGTCGCGCCGATCTGGCTGGCCGAATAGGGTGCCACCGCCTGGGCGTTGAGGGTCGAGATGGTGGGCGCCATCACGAACAGCGTGAGGAAGAAGCTCAGGCCAACCAGCACCTGGTTCGGCGGGGTCTGCTGAAGGCCCAGCGCCTGCCTGAGGATCGACAGCACGATGATGATGCGGGTGAAGCTCGTCATCATGAGGAGCAGCGACGGCAACACCGTCAGCAGCGCCATCAGGATCAGCACCTGGAGCGACAGCGCCAGCGGCTGCTCGCCGCCGCCAAGCTCGTTCAGCGCGCGATCAAGGCCGTCACCGACGTTGGGCGCAGCCGGCGCCGCGACGGGCGGGGCGACAGGGGCCGCGGCCTGCGCAAAGGCTGGCGCGGCGCAGAGAAGCGCGATCAGCAGGACGGCAAGGAGCGCCAGCCACGGGCGTCGCGCCTGCCGCTGAACGGAGGACCTAGCGAACATGGGGGCGGTCGACCTTGTCGAGAAGCGAGACGCCGCCGCGGCCGACCGACACGAGGAGCTTGGCGCCCTCGAACTCGATCACGGCCAGGCGGGTGCCGGCGGAAACCATCATGGTCTCCCGCACGGCAATGGAGCGGGTGGTGGGCGCGCCGGGCAGACGCGCCTCCAGCTTGCGCCAGAGGTAAAGGCAGCCGACCAGCAGGCCGCAGACGAGCGGCAGCAGGATCACCAGCTTCAGGACATAGGACCAGATCACGAGAGGGCGGCCCCCGCCTTCGGGTCGGCCAGTTCGGTGATGCGGATGCCAAAGCGGTCGCCCACCGTCACCACCTCGCCGCGGCCGATGAGCGTGCCGTTGACCAGCACGTCCAGAAGCTCGTTCGCCTGACGGTCGAGCTCGACCACGGAGCTTTCGCCCAGCGCCAGCAGCTCGCGCAGCTTCAGCCGGGTCGCGCCCACCTCCACCGACAGGCGGACGTCGACATCCTGGAGCAGCCTGAAATTGTTGGCGAGCCCCGCGTCCACGGGAAAGCCGCCGCTCATGTCGTTCATCGAAGGTCCTCGGTGTCAGGGGTGGCGATGCGGGAAACGCGAACGGCGGCATGGCCATTGGCCGCCCCCACCGCGCCGACCGCGAAGCGGTTGTCGGCCACGATCAGCGGCACGTCGGTGCCGAAGCTGATCGGGATGATGTCGCCCGGCTGCAGCGCCATTAGGCGCGACAGCGGAATGACCGGCTCCGCCAGCACGGAGCGAACGGGCAGCGGCACGTCCATCACGGCGCGGGTCAGGGACGCCATCCAGGCCGGGTCGCCGCCGGCCTTCTTGCCCTGCACCTTTGCGCAGAGCGCGGGCGCGATCGGCTTCAGGCTGGCGACCGGATAAAGGATGTCGACCGCGCTGCGGCGCGTCTCGGTCAGCTGCAGCTGGAAGCGGGTGAGCACCAGCCGGTCATCCGGCTCGACATGGCTCAGCATGCCGATATGCCCTTCAAGCCGGCCGGGCACGAAGCGGATGTCGCTCAGGTCCCGCCACGCCGCCGCCATGCGGTCGGCCAGGCCGGCGGTGATGCGCTGTGCGATCGCCTCGCTTGATGGCGCGAACTCGGCCGGCAGAGGGGAGGGCACCTGGCCGGTGCCGCCGAAGAACAGGTCCGTCAGCTCCAGCACCAGCGCGCCGTCGAGCGCGACCAGCGCCTGACCGGCAAGCGGTGCCATGGTGAGCAGCATGTGCGCGCCCAGCCGCTCGCCCCGGCCGTCGGCATAATCCTCGAACCGGACGATCTTGATCGGCTCGGCGGCAAGCTTCACCGGGCGGCGCAAAACAGGCTCGAACAGGGTGCGCATCGACCGGGCGAGATGCTCGCCCATCATCTGGAGCGCGTGGAGGTCACCCAGCAGGTTGGCCGACGGCGCGCCCAGCGCAGCGCTATGCTGAGCGCTGTTCTGGGCGCCGCGTGAGGCGCCGGCCCGGTCGGCCATCGGGGATGATTCGGTAACCATCTTTCATGGTTACTGAACAATGAAATTGGTAAAGTAGACGTTACCAACCCCGCCGAAACCCGTCTTTTCCTCCAGAACATGGTTGATTGTCTGGACGAGGCGACGCTGCAGCTGCTCCTTGCCCTCGGTGGTGAACACCTGGTCCTCTTCCGTCTCGCTGATGGTCATCAGCACGGCGGAGCGGATCGCGAGTTCGTGCTTGGTCACGTTCTCCAGCACGCGGGCATCGTAATTGGTGCCGACGGCGATCCCCATCTGCACGAAATGGGTGCTGTCCTTGAGGTTGGAGGTGAACTCCTTTTCCAGCGGCTGGTAGGAGGATTCATACTCGTCGCCTTCGCCGCCCTCGCCATGCTCGCCGCCGCGGGGCACGAGCTGCGGCTTGTTCGGGTCGACTTCCTCCGCATGCGCCTTGCTGCTGCCGAGCGCGCCGGAAAAGAACAGGCCCGCGCCGATGCCGCCGCCAAGCAGCAGCACCGCGCCGAAGCCGAGGATCAGCAAGCGGCCGAGCTTGCCCTTCTTCTTCTTCTTCGGTGTTTCAGGTGCGTCACTCATGGTCTTGGTCCTTGGTCAAATGGGGATCAGGCGATGCGGGCTGCGGCGTCGGCGGCGAGGGCCGCGTGCTCCTCACCTCCGAAGGCGGAGGCCGGCGCGTCCGGGATCTGGCGGTCGGGCCGATCGGGCCGCCGGTCACGCCCGGTGTCCGCCTCCGCGCCACGGCTGCCGGCACCGGCATCGCTCGGGCGGCCCTGACTGCCGTCACGCGCGCTGCCGGCATCGGCCGCGCGCGACGGCGCTGTGATGCTGGTTTCGGCGATGCGCAGCCCGCGCGTTTCCGCCTGTTCGGCAAGGCGGGGCGCCGCGTCGGACAGCAGCGTCCGGGCGGCGGCGGTCTCCGCCGTCAGCGCGACGCGGAGCATGCCGGCATCCTCGCGGATGCGGATCTCGACCATGCCCAGCGCATCGGGCGCGAGGCGGATGGTGGAGGTGCGGGCGCCCAGCGCCTCGCGCGCCTGGTCGATGCGCTCGACGAAACTCTCCACCCAATCGGCGCGTCCGGTGTCGACCGGGCGCATTTCCGGGACAAAGGCGGCAGGCAGCGGCGCCGCCGTCGCCAGCGGGGCTGCCGGCAGCGGCACGGCGACCGCCGACTGCGCCGCCTCGGCCGGAACGGAAGGCGTGCGCGTGGGGGCGGCTGCGGCGGGCGTCGGCAGCGACGGCGTCGCGATCGGTGCCGTTCCGCCAGACGGAGCAGCGGGCGCGGGTGCGACGGCCGGCTGCAGCGGGCTCACCTGATCATCGTTCCCGTGGGAGATCGGAGCGGCTGCGGGCGCAGGCGCGGTCGGCTGCGCCCAAGCTGCGATCTTCGGCGGCTCCGACGCGACCGGCCCGGCCGCGGGCGCGGCCGCCAGGGCTGGGGGCGCCGCTGCCACGTTCGCGGGCGGTGCGCCGGGTGTCGCGGGTGCCGTCGACATCGGGGCAGCGGACCTCGCTTCATCTGGCCGCGCTGTCGCAGGCGACGGAGCGGGCGCGGCCACCGGCAAGGCGGCGGGCGCCGTCATCGTGACCGGCGCGTCCTTTTTCACCGCCGCGGGCGCCGCTGGGCGCCTGATGTCTGGACGGGGCGCTTCGTCTTCGATGCTGCCCGGCGCGGCGACCGGCGTGTCTAAGGACTCCTCGGCCGGTGCCGGCGCGATCGCGCGCGGCATCGCGGCCGCGACGGCGCGGAGCGAGGCACCGGCCTTCAGTGTCGCGCCCGGCTGGCCGCTCGGTTGAAGGGCCGCGATCGGCGCTGCGGCGGCTGGAACGGGCGCCGGTGCCGACGCTGTCGGCGCCTCGTCCAGCGCAACCGGGCGCGTCGCTTGTTCGGGCGTGTCTGCCTTGGCCGCCTGGGTCAGCGCCCGGGGGCTCACCGCCGTCAGATCGACCCGTGGCGGCTCAGGGCGCGCCACAGATGGCCCGTCAGCCGGAAGGATCGCCACCGGCGCGGCACCATGCACCGCCTCCGGCGTGATCCCGCGGTTGGGCGCCGGCGTCGTCGCGCGGACGATGGCGGGTGCAGCGGCTGCGGGATCGACCGCGACGATCACGGGCGCGACCGGCGCCGCGGCCGGGCGCCACCGCAGGTCGCGGGGCGGGGCGGCGGCAAGGGGCGGCGGTGCGATGGGCTGGGCAGGGGCGGTCGACAAGTCGGCGGGCGCCGGCTCCGCATCCTCGTCCTCGGGTGCGGCGTCCTCCGCGACGCCGAGCCAGGCGAGCGGATCCTCGTTGCTGTCCGCGGGCGCCGGCGCCTTCGGGAGCGGCGCGGTGGCGGCAAGATCTTGCCGCCCGACCGGCACGATCGCTCCGCCCGCCGGCATGTCCGGCCCTGCGTCCGCCCTCAGTAGGGCGTCGAAGTCGAGGGCGATGTCACCCGTGCCGACCGGTGCCGGTGCCTCCGCCACCAGGATGGAGAGGGCGTTCAGGTCGGTCGGAAGGCTTGGCAGGGAGATCGTCTGCAAGGCATGTGCCCGTGGCTGAGGTAAGGTCAGCCGTCGCGTTGCAATGAGCGTGCCAGCGGCCGCACGGGTTGGGGTGCATCTTCCATCGCGCGGCGGGCGGCGGCGGCCTCAACGTCCAGCGCGCGATCGACCAGCTTTTCCACCGCGCCATGATCACGCTTGGCGGCACCGGTGGCGGCGCGGGCGAGATCGAGCTTCTGCCCGGCCATCTGCACGCGCCGGATCGCTTCCTCGCTCGATCGCTGCAGGCGGGAGCGATAATGCGCGGCGGCGAGCAGGTTCAGCCCGTTGTTGCCACCGGCGGCGGGCGCGACGTCGCGGCCGAGCGCGTTGATGCGGTCGCGAAGCGCCTGCGCGCTGCCATGCGCGGTCGCGGCGGCGGCCTCCTCGGCGCGGGCGAGGTCGAGCTGCAGCCCGCGCACCTTCAGCACGCGGCGCAACCGGTCGGCGGAGCGCCCGCGGCTCACGCGTCGCCGAACACGCCGGTGAGCTCGGCCACGGCGGCCTCGATCGGGATCGCCTCGTCCTCGTCCTGGCGGATATAGTCCATGATCGCCGGGTGGCAGGCGAGCGCCTTGTCGATCGCCGGGTCCGCTCCGCCGCGATAGGCGCCCATCAGGATCAGGTCGCGGTTTTCCTCATAGGTCGCGAGATGCCGGCGCAGCACGCGGGCGGCGCGGACATGGGGCTTGTCGGCGATGTCCGTCATCACGCGGCTGACCGAGGGGCCGATGTCGATCGCGGGATAGACCGCGCGTTCGGCAAGCGCGCGCGACAGCACGATGTGCCCGTCGAGGATGGAGCGGGCCGAATCCACAACCGGGTCCGACCCGTCGTCGCCGTCGGCGAGCACGGTGTAGATGGCGGTGATCGATCCGCCGCTATGCGCGTCGACGCCTGCCCGCTCGATCAGGTTGGGGAGCATGGCGATGGCGGACGGCGGATAGCCGCGCGCGGATGCCGGCTCGCCCAGCGCCAGGCCGATCTCGCGCCCGGCATGGGCGACGCGGGTGAGCGAATCGAGGATCAGGAGGACGTTCTTGCCTTCCGCGCGGAAACCCTCCGCGATCGCCGTGGCGCGCATGGCGCCGCGGATGCGGAGCACGGGCGAATGGTTGGCGGGCACCGCCACCACGACGGAGCGGGCGCGTGCCTCGCCCGAGATCTTGGTTTCGAGGAAATCGGTGACCTCGCGGCTGCGTTCGCCGATCAGGCCGACCACCACCACATCGGCCTTCACCGATCGCACGATCATGCCCAGCAGCACCGACTTGCCGACGCCGGAGCCGGCCATGATGCCGATGCGCTGCCCCTTGCCCACGGTGAGCAGGCCGTTGATCGCGCGGACGCCGACATCGAGCGGTTCCAGCACGCGGCCGCGATCCAGCGGGTTCTGGTGACGGCCGGCGATCGGCCAGCTCTTTGCGCCCCGTATCGGCCCCTGATTGTCGATCGGGCGGCCTGCACCGTCGACCACGCGGCCGAGCAGCGCGGCGCCGACCTGCGCCTCACCCGGCCCGCCGACCGGCTTCACCGGCGCGTCGGGGAGGAGCGGCGCGGGGCCGCCCAGGTTCATCATCAGCGTGCGGCCGGACCGGAAGCCGATCACCTCGGCCTCGATCGCGCCGGCGCCCGATCCCACCCGGCACAGCGTGCCGACCGGAACGGACAGGCCCACCGCCTCCATCAGCAGCCCGTCATAGGAGGCGAGCCGGCCGGTGACCTCCGGCAGCGGCGGAACGGTGACGCAGAGCGCGTCGAGATAATCGTCGGCGAACCCCTTCAGCACGCCGGCACGTCCGGCAACGGAACACGGTCGAGCGCGGCGGAAAGCTGCTGGAGCCACTGCTCCGGCCCGTCCTCGATCACCGCGTCGCGGCTTTCGAGCAGCAGGCCGCCGCGCGGCAGGGCCGGATCGGCGATCGCGAACAGCGGCTCGGGCACCAGGCCCTCCACCAGCGGCAGGTCCGCCGGGTTGAGGTGGAGGATGCCGGCGCCGGCGCTGTCGGACAGCAGCGCCGCCGCCGCCTTGATGCGCGCCGCCAGCCGATCGGCATCGACCGCGGCTTCGCCCACCATCTGCCTGACCAGATGGAGCACGGTGCGGCCGAGCCGCTGCGCCAGCTGTTCCTGGTCGAACGGGCGCAGGCGGGACAGCGCTGCCGTCAGCATGGCGGTCGCCTCGTCGTTCGCGCTATGCGCGGCGTGCGCGGCGGCCTCGCCGGCGGCGATGCCGAGCGCATAGCCCTCGGCGCGCGCGGCCTCGATCGCGATCTCCGCGGCGTCCGGCATCTCGACGGCATGACCGTCGGCGTCGGCATCGAACATGTCCCAGCCCGCTGTCGGGTTGGTGCCCGGCGCGGCCGGCTGGAAGTGGCGCGGCTCGGCCGCGGTAGCTGGCGCGGATCCGCCGGGCGACACGGGCGCGAAGCCGCGCATGCCGGCCATGATCTGCCCGATGGTGGACGCGTCGACCGTGCGGGCGGCAAGCCCCGCCGCAAACCCCTTAGACAAAATCGTCGTCCTTCGAAGACAGCATGATCAGCCCGTCCTTCGCCATCTGGCGGGCAGTGACGAGGATCGCCTTCTGCGCTTCCAGCGCTTCGGACAGGCGGACCGGACCGCGCGCTTCCATCTCGTCGCGGATGCCGTCGGCGGCGCGCGCCGACATGCAGCCCAGGAACCGGCCGCGCTGCGCTTCCTCCACGCCCTTGAGCGCGAGGCCGAGCGTGTCGGCGGAGATGCCGCGGATGAGCGTGCCGAGATTCTTGTCGTCCATGTCGAGCAGGTTCTCGAACACGAACATCTCCTCCTCGATCGCCCGGGCGACGTCCTTGTCCAGCTTGTGGAGCTTGGGCATCACCTTCTGCTCGGTCGCGCGGCGCGCGTTGTTCATGATCGCCGCCGCCTCGCGCGTGCCGCCCAGCGGGATCGCCGCCGGGGTGCGCGCCTGGCCCGCACGTCCGGCCAGCACGGTCTTCAAAAGGTCGATCGCGTCGTTCGGCACGGGGCCGAGCTTTGCCACCCGGTGGAGGATGTCGGGCTGTTGCGCGTCCGGCAGTGCCTGCAGCACGTCGGCGGCGACTGCCGGATCGAGGTTGGCGACGATCACGGCGGCGACCTGCGGATGTTCGGCCGCGACGATGGCCGCGATCTCGCCGGCCTCCATCCAGTCGAGCAGGTCGATCGCGCACGCCTCCTCGCGCGGGGTGATGCGGGCGAGCACGCTGTCCGCCTTGTCCGGCCCCAGCGCGCGGGTCATCATGCCCTGGATCTTCGGGCGCGGATCGAAGCCAATCGCGGTGCGATCCTTGGCCTTGGCGACGAAATCGTCGAGCACGCCCGCCACCTGCGGCTCGGCCACATCGGCCACCGCGAACATGGCGGTGCCGAGCTGGCGGACCTCATCGGGCTCAAGCTTCTGGAGGATGGCGGCGGCCTCCTCCTCGCCCACCAGCATCATCAGCACGGCGGCGCGCTCGACGCCGCTCATCGGCTTCACCTCGGCTGCGGCGTCCATCAGCGGGCTCCCGTGGGCTGCGCGTTCTGGATCATGTCGCGCACGGCAAGCGCGGCGCGCGCCGGGTTGTCGCGGGTGAAGTCGCGGACCAGCGACACCTTGTCGTCATAGCCGCGGGCGCTGTCGAGCATCTCGATGCTGACCGGCGGACGCTCGCCACCGGCAAAGGCGGCCGCGGGAACCACGGTGCCGTCCTCCAGCCGGATCGATTCGTTTGCGCCGACAGTCATGGCCGCAGGATCCTTCTTGCGGGTCATGGACTTGACCAGCGGCCGGATGCCCAGGAACAGGATCAGCAGCGCGATGACGAGCGCGGTGGCGTTGCGCGCGACAAGCGGCACCCAGCCGGCCTCGTACCAAGGCGCAGCGTTCTCCTCGGCGGCGGCGGCACCCTGGAAGGGCCTGGAGATCACCGTCACCTGATCGTTGCGGGCCGGATCGAAGCCGACGGCTGCACGAACCAGATTGGTAAGCTGCTGCAGTTCCTGCGCGCTCCGCGGCTTGGCGCCTTCCGGATCGCGGAGCACCACCGCGACGGACACGCGGCGGACACCGCCGGGTGCGGCCCGGGTGACGCTGACTTCCTTTCCGACCTCGTAGTTGCGCGACATCTGGCTGGAGGTGCGACCGCCGGCTGCCGCCTGCGCGGCGCCTTCCGCACCCGGTGCGGTCGGGGTCACGGCGCCGCCGTCGGCACGCACCTGGGTCGCGGTTGGCGGCTGGTTGGCGAGCGTGCCGGGGATGCCCATGCCGCTCGGGTCGCCCTGGCCGTTCGCGGTCCAGCTTTCCTGCTCAGCCCGCACCGTGCCCTGGGGCTGAAAGCTTTCGCGCGCCAACTCGCTCTGGTCGAGATTGACGTCGGCCTGAACCTCCGCGGTGAAGTTACCGGCGCCGACCAGCGGTGTCAGCAGCTGGGTCAGCTGGGCGCGATATTTGTCCTCCACGCGGGCCTGGAACTCGATGCGCTCGTCGCTGGCACCTGCGGCCGGATCGCCCGCGCGGCGGGTCAGCAGCTGGCCCGCGCCGTCCACGATGGTGACGGCATCGGGCTGCATGCCCGGCACGGACGACGCGACCAGGTTGACGATGGAGCGGACCTGCGCCTCCGTCAGCGAGCGTCCGGCATTCAGCCGCACGATCACGGACGCGGATGGCGCGGCGGCCTCGCGCACGAAGACGCTGGCTTCCGGCATCGCGAGGTGGACGCGCGCGTCCGCAACCGAATCGATCTCCTCGATCGACCGGGCGAGCTCGGTTTCGCGCGCCTGGCGGAGGCGCTCGCCTTCCACCGCGCGGCTGACGCCCATCGGCAGCTGATCGAGGATCGCATAGCCGCCGGGCGCCGCCTTGGGCAGGTCCTGCTGCGCCATCAGCATGCGGGCGCGGTAATAATCGTCCTCGGCCACCGTGAGCGTGCCGGTGGACGGATCAACCGTGTTGGCGATACCGCCCTGCGTCAGCGCCTCGCTGACGGCGGCCTTGTCCGCATCCGCGAGGCCGGAGAACAGGATCTTCTGCGGCGGCGAGGCCAGCATCGACCAGGCGAGCGCGGCGATGCCGAGCAGCGCCAGGGCGGCGAGCAGCGGCAGGCTGCGCTTCACCGCCGGCTGCTTCAGAAAGCCCTGCAAGGGCGCAAGCGCGCCGAAACGCGCCGGTGCGGCCGGCGCGGGCTGGGCGACAAGGGCGGTTCCGTCCGCCGGGGTGAGGGCCTGGGATGCCATGGATTAGACCGGCATGCTCATGATGTCCTTGTACGCGGTCAGCAGCTTGTTCCTGACCTGCAAGGTCGCCTCGAACCCGATCGAGGCTTCCTGACGCGCCAGCATCACGCGGGCGACGTCGATCGTCTCGCCGCGCTCATAGGCGGCGGACGCCGCCTGCGCGGCGTTCTGGCTGTCGTTCACCTTGGCGAGCGCGGCCTCCATCGTGGCAGCAAAGCCGCCCTCGCGCGGGGCCTGCGGCTGGACGCCCGCAGTGCCGCCGGGCTGGACGCTGTTGGCGCGCTGCAGCGCTTCGTTGCGCTCCAGGATCTGGGCGCGCAGCGCCATGACACGGTCGACGCCCATCGCGCCGCCGCCGCCGATGCCAGAAATGCTCATCCGAACATGCTCCGAGTGGGCGCCGGCAGCTCACCGCCGTCGGCGCGGATGCGGGCGAGGCGATAACGGAGCGTGCGCTCCGAGATGCCGAGCCGGCGTGCAGTTTCCAGGCGGTTGCCGCCGCACGCCGCCAGCGTGTCGCGGATCGCCTGATATTCGGTCATCCTGACGCGCCCGCCGAGCGAGGGGTCGAGCCCGGCGTCGATCGGCGTGACGGTGGTCGGCTGCACGGGGATGCGCGCGGCCTGGTCGAACAGGATGTGGTCGGCATCGATGCGGTCGCCGGGGGCGAGCAGCAGCGCGCGCTGAACCACATTCTCCAGCTCGCGGACATTGCCCGGCCAGTCATGGGCCAAGAGCTTGTCGAGCGCGTCGAGCGTCGGCCACGGCGCCGGCTTGCCGGCGGGCGCATGACGCAGGATCATCGCTGCGGTGAGCGCGGCGACATCCTGCCGCCGATCGGCAAGCGCCACGGTGGACAGCGGGAACACGGACAGGCGGTAGTAGAGATCGGCGCGGAAGCGGCCCTCGGCCACCTCGCCCGGCAGGTCGCGGTTGGCGCAGGCGATGACGCGAACGTCGACCGACTCCGGCGCGGTCGCGCCCAGCGGAACGACCTCCCGCTCCTGCAGCACGCGAAGGAGCTTCGCCTGCAGCGCCAGCGGCATTTCCGCGATCTCGTCCAAGAGCAGCGTGCCGCCGTTGGCCGCGCGGAAGAAGCCCTGCGCGGCGCCGGTCGCGCCCGTGAAGGCACCCTTGGTGTGGCCGAACAGCAGCGCTTCCAGCATCGCTTCGGGCAAGGCGGCGCAGTTCACGGCCACGAACGGCCCGGCGGCGCGCGACGAATGGATGTGGATGTGGCGGGCGAGCACTTCCTTGCCGGTGCCGGTCGGGCCGTTCACCAGCACGGTGATGTCGCTGGCCGCAACGCGCTCGGCCAGGGCGAGCAGCGCCAGGCTGGCGGGGTCGGCCGCGGTCGGGCGATCGGCACCGCGCACCAGCGCGGCGGCAAAGGCGTGGCCGAACAGCATGTCGTCCGCCCCGAAGGCGAGGCGCGCGGCAATGCCGTCGCCGCCGGTCTGCACGATGCGGGTGGCCGTGTCGCCGAGCGCGACGACACCGCGCGCGGCGGGCATCGGCTCGTCGTCGGCATGGAGGTGGATGTCCCCGGCCTCCGCCCGCGCGGTGCCGGCGGGGGCGACGTCGAGGCCGAGGCCCCGCAGCCACGATCCCAGCAGCGGGTAGCGCGCCTGGGCCGTCTTGCTGGTGTGAATCGTCGGCATCGAACCCCCGTGTCACCGGCAAAGCCTCGGCCGGTCCGGCGCTTATCTGGTTAACGGAGTAAACGACGGGTTAAGGCCCCGCCCGATCCTGACCGCACGGTCAAAAAGATCGCGCGCGACGCGGGCACGCCCACGTGAGGGGCAGTCAAAATCGGGCTTAAGTCGCCGGGTCGACGGCCGTTTCAGGCTGTGGCGGCTCTGGCTCCGTTCCGGTTTCGGAAACGAGGCGAGGAAGGAGCGGCAGCCAGATCTGAACGGAGACCCCAAAGATGACCATGATCGGAACCAACGTCGCCGCACTGCGCGCCCAGGCGGGCTCGCGCACGGCACAGACCCAGCTGCAGACGGCGATGGAGCGCCTGTCGACCGGCCAGCGCATCAACTCGGCCAAGGACGACGCCGCCGGCCTCGCCATCTCGAGCCGCATGACCAGCCAGATCCGCGGCCTCGCTGTCGCGGTCCGCAACGCGTCTGACGGCATCTCGATGACGCAGACCGCAGAAGGCGCGCTCGGCGAAGTCACCAACATGCTCCAGCGCGTCAAGGAGCTGGCGGTGCAGTCGGCCAACGCCACGCTCGGCACGTCGGAGCGCAGCGCTCTGCAGGCCGAGACCAACCAGCTGGTCGAGCAGATCAACGACATTTCGAAGACCACCAACTTTAACGGCCTGAAGCTGCTCGACGGTTCGGTGAAGTCGCTGAACCTGCAGACCGGCGTGAACTCGGGCGACACGATCGCCGTGAACCTCACCAGCATGTCGGCCGATGATTTGGGCCTGACCACCGGCACCGGCGGCGTCGTGTCCGGTCGCGTCGGTGACGGCGGGCCCGTTGCTCCGAATTCGGTCACGCTGAACGGCGTTGCGGCGTTCGCCGGCACCGCCAACGTCAGCTGGAACAATGCCAAGGAGCTCGCCTCGCTCGTCAACGGCAACAGCTCGCGCACCGGCATCACCGCCACCGCGTTCAACAGCGTCACCACCTCGGCCGCCTTCACCGGCGCCGTCGTTGGCGGCACCATCAACGGCAAGGCTGTCGGTTCTGCGGCAACTGCGGCTGAGTTCGTCGACCTCGTCAACCGCAACTCCGCCGAATATGGCGTCACGGCTTCGCTCGGCACGGACAACAAGATCAGCTTCGCCAACAAGACCGGTGAAGCCATCTCGACGACCGGCTTCTCGACGATCGCATCGACCGACGGCTATGTCTCGCTGAAGAGCAGCGACGGCAAGAACTTCACCGTCGGCGGCACGCTCACCAACACCGGCCTCACCGAGTATAACGGCGCCGGCTATGTCGGCGCGGCGCTCACCGATGCCTCCGCGGTCACCGATGGCCAGCTGACCATCAACGGCGTCAACATCGGCGCGATCGCCGATGCCGGCACCGCGGCGCAGAACGCCACGGCATTCGCCGCTGCGATCAACGCCAAGTCGGCCGAAACCGGCGTGTCGGCGTCCGTCCTGGACGACGCCAACGACAACCGCCTGATCCTGTCGTCGAACAGCGGCGGCGCGGTGAAGATCGGTGGCACCAACCCGACCGCGGCCGGCTTCAGCGCCCAGGGTGCTGACGGCGTATCGTTCGACCTGGACATCTCGAGCCAGAACGCGGCCTCGGCGGCGCTCTCGGTGATCGACAAGGCACTGGACACGGTGTCGGCCAAGCGTGGCGATCTGGGTGCCATCCAGAACCGCCTCGAGGTGACGGTCAACTCGCTGAACACGCAGTCGACCAACCTGACCGATGCGCGCAGCCGCATCCAGGACGCGGACTTCTCCACGGAGACCACGAACCTGGCGAAGGCACAGATCCTGGGCCAGGCGGCGACCGCCATGCTCGCCCAGGCGAACCAGAGCCAGCAGAACGTGCTGAGCCTGCTGCGCTAAGCGAATACGTAAGTAACGTTCGCGTAAACGGCCCCGGCGCTCCCTACCAGGAGCGCCGGGGTTTCGTTCGTCAGCGCTTGGCGCCGCCGCCGGTCTCCGCGCGTGCCCCGGCGATCATGCGCCGCGCGATCTGTCGCACCGCCTCGTCATCCTTGCTGTCGTCGTCGGCGGGATCGCCGAGATGATCGAGGCTCTGCTCCAACGTGTCGAGCAGGCCGGGATGCTGGCCCTCGACATATTCGATCAGCTTGAACAGCAGATGCTCGGTCGCGATCTCGCGGCGGCGGGTCTGGATGGCGGTGTCGGTCATGCAAGTCTCCGGATGAAGCGCAGGGCTGAACGCATGAGGCAGCCGGAAGGGCTGCCGGCGAGGGGCGATGACCGCGCGGGCCTCGCCCTCAGTGCGCGTGCGCGGCGTCGACGCCGATCCCGGTTTCCGCCCGGATCTGCTGCGCCCGGTAACCCGCCCGGTCGACGGCGGCTCGCCTGCTGCGGTCCAGGCGCGACACCAGCCAGATGGTCAGGAAGGCGGCCGGCATGGAGAAGATTGCCGGCGAGGAATAGGGGAAGATCGGGTCGGCGAAGCCGAGCACCGTGACCCATACGGTCGGCGACAGGATGGTCAGAACCAGCGCGAGGACGAGGCCTAGGCTCCCGCCCGCGACCACGCCGCGCGTGGTGGCGCCCGGCCAGAACAGGGACAGCAGCAGCACCGGGAAGTTGCCGGACGCCGCGATGGCAAAGGCCAGGCTGACCATGAAGGCGACATTCTGCCCCTTGAACAGGATGCCGAGCGCGACTGCCAGCACCGCCAGGAACAGCACCGTGCGCCTGGACACGCGCAGTTCCGCCGCGCTGTCGGCCGCGCCCTTCTTGATGACGGTGGCGTAGAGATCGTGGCTGACGGCGGATGCGCCGGCCAGCGTCAGCCCCGCGACCACCGCCAGGATGGTGGCAAAGGCGACGGCCGACACGAAGCCAAGGAATGCGTTGCCGCCGATCGCATGCGCCAGGTGGATGGCCGCCATGTTGCCGCCGCCGACCAGCCCGCCGGCCGCATCGAAATAGCCGGGGTTGGTCGCCACAAGCACGATGGCGCCGAACCCGATCACGAAGGTCAGCAAATAGAAATAGGCGATCCAGCTTGTCGCCCACAGCACGGAGACGCGTGCGGCCTTGGCGTCCGGGACGGTGAAGAACCGCATCAGGATGTGCGGCAGCCCCGCCGTGCCGAACATCAGCGCCAGCCCGAAGGAGATGGCCGACACCGGATCGCGGATGAAGTTGCCCGGCCCCATGATCGATCGGCCCGCCGCCGCGGCGTCGCCCGATCCGCTCGCCGCCGCCAGGTCCGTCTTCACGGCCACCGCGCGGGCGAACAGCGCTTCCAGGGAGAAGCCGAACGGCAGCAGCACCATGGCCGCCATGAAGGTTGCGCTGCCCAGAAGCAGCACCGCCTTCACGATCTGCACCCATGTCGTCGCGGTCATCCCGCCGAACAGCACGTAGACCGTCATCAACAGGCCGACGATCACCACCGCATATTCATAAGGGAGGCCGAACAGCAGCTGGATCAGCTGGCCCGCGCCGACCATCTGCGCGATCAGGTAGAACAGCACCACCGTCAGCGTGCTCACCGCCGCAAAGCTCCTCACCGGCGCCTGGGCGAACCGGAACGACGCCACATCGGCGAAGGTGTAGCGGCCAAGGTTGCGCAACCGCTCGGCGATCAGGAACAGGATGATCGGCCAGCCGACCAGGAAGCCGATCGAATAGATCAGCCCGTCGAAGCCGTCGGTGAAGATCTGCGCCGAGATGCCGAGGAAGGACGCCGCCGACATATAGTCGCCCGCGATCGCCAGTCCGTTCTGGAACCCCGTGATCCCGCCGCCGGCCGTGTAGAAGTCGGATGCGGTGCGCGTCCGGCGCGCGGCCCACCGCGTGATCCCCAGGGTCACGGCAGTGAAGGCCGCGAACATCAGGATGGAGGTCCAGTTCGTCCCCGACCGCACGGCGCCGCCCGCCGCGACGGCGGGCCCGATCAGCGTGGCGGCCGCGATCAGCCCGGCCAGCAGCAGCCCCGGCCTCAACCGCCGTGGTCCGCGCGAATGGCGTCCACCAGCGGGTCGTAGACCGCAGTGGAGCGGCGGACATACACCGCCGTCAGGCCGATCGCCGACAGGATCACCGCCAGCCCCAGAAGGATGCCGATCGACAGCACGCCGCTGCCGACCGGCCGCGCCATCAGCGGCTTGTTGAATGCGACCAGCAGCAGGAAGCCGAGGTAGAGCGCCAGCATCGTCGCGCTCAGCACCCAGGTCAGCCGCCGGCGCGCCGACACGAGCGTGCGGTATCGCGGATCGGCCTCGATGCCGCCCTCGGCGCCGCTATCCAAGGCGTGGTCCGGGGGCGCCTGCGCGGCATGACTGGCTGGATCGGCCGATCCGACGGATGATCACATCATTCTCCTGCCGGTGCGCCGACAGGGCCGATCATCGTCAAAGGCCGGGGGGAACGCAAGGCGGCGGTGGCGGCATCCCGGCGGCCGCCCTCAGCGCAGGCCGAGCGCTCTTCTCACCTGCCGCCAGTCGACGATCTTGAAGTTCTGCGCGACGGGCGCGTTGTCGCCGTCCTGCGCCACCATCACGCCGTCGGGGAAGTCCGGGCCGAAGCCGCCGCGCGCCACCTCGATCCCGTCCGTTTCGCTGACGGCGCCGAGGGCACCCGCCGCGATGCGGAAGCGGCCGACATACCGGTCGTCGGCAAGCGAATAGACGCTGAACGCATTGTCGCCCTGACTCGACGCGATCAGCCAGCCGCCGGCGCCCGCGCCCTCCGGCGCGATCGCCAGCCCTTCCACGTCGGCGACCAGCGTTCGTCCATCGACACGGGCGACCGGCACCGCGGTTGTCGCACCGTCGGGCGCTGCGTCGAAGCGCCAGATGCCGACATCCTCCTCCGCCACGTAGAGCCGGCGCGTGCGCGGGTCGACGACGCAGCCTTCGGACTGCGAGGCAAGCTTCATCGTCCGGACGATCCGGCCGGACGGTGCTGCGCCCGACAGGTCGATCGCGACCTGATTGATGGTGCCGTCCTTCACCACCATGAACGCGTCCACGCCGTCGCCGCGCGCCGCCAGGCAGATGCCGTAAGCCTCGCCCGCGCCCGCGGCGACCGTGCCGATCGGCACCAGCCGCGCCGCCGCCGTGTCCAGCCGGAAGAGCGCGATGCGCGCGGCGGCCAGGTCGTTGCGGTCGGATGCCGCCACCAGCACCGCCGGCTCACCGCCGATCCGCGTTTCGATCAGGTCGACATTGTTCACCCGCCCGGCATCGACGAAATGCCGGTCGCGCCCGTCGAGGCCATAGACGTGGAGCCCGGCGCGCTTGTCCGTTCCCACGATCAGGCTTGCTGCCGGGTCTGCGGCGTTGCGCCAGATGGCGGGGTCGTCCGCCGCATCGGCGTTGGCGGTGGCGACCGCATCGGTCTCGCGCGATGCCGTGACGGTGGGGGCGGGGTTGGCCGCCGCGATCGTTGCCCAGTCGGGCGTGGCGGCCGCACAGCCGCCCAGCGCAATCGCCAATGTCATCGAACAGAAACGTACCGGTCGCGCGACTGTCATGCTGATCCCCCAACGCGGCGCTCGTCGCATCCAATTGCGACATCGGGGTTACGGGGGATTGCGATGACGTTGACGACGAAGCTCCTGATGGGGGCCGCGCTTCCGCTCGCGCTCGCCGCGCCCGCCTTTGCGCAGGAAACCGCCACCGTCGGCCAGGACGCCCGCACCGCCGATGCGCCTGCCGAAGGCGAAACGCCCGCCGCGTCCGACATCATCGTCACCGGCACCATCGCCTTTCGCAACCGCACGACCGATCCCAATCCGGTGCTGTCCTACGACCTCGATTATTTCCAGCGGTTCGAACCGGTATCGGTCGGCGAGATGCTGAAGCGGGTGCCGGGCGTCACCTTCACCTCCGACGTGCTGGAATATGACGGCGTGCAGTTCCGCGGCCTGCCGCCCGGCTACACCCAGGTGCTGATCAACGGCCGTCGCGCGCCCGGCGGCGAGGCGGACCGCAGCTTCTTCGTGGACCGCATCCCGGCCGAGCTGGTGGAGCGCATCGAGATCGTCCGCAGCCCGCGCGCCGACCAGCCGAGCGAGGGCGTCGCCGGCACGCTCAACATCGTCACCAAGGAATCGACGACGTTCGAGGGCGGCTTCGCCAAGGCGGCGGCGCTGATCAACCAGGATGGCGAGCTTCGCCCGTCCTTCGCCGGTGCCTATTCGGGCCGATTGGGAGAACGCACCAGCCTGTGGGGCGCGCTCAACTATCAGGAACGCCGCAACCCCAAGGAGAAGGTGTCGCTGCGCTACGACGGCCTGCCGGAAGCGGGCGGCGGCATCGACGACCCCGCTTTCTCCAACACGGAGCTGCAGGACGATACGCGCGACGGCAGCGACCTGTCCGGCAGCGCGGAGCTTCGCCACGAGTTCGCCGGCGGCGGGTTCGTGCGCGTGCAGGGCTTCTTCGTCGACACGGACCGCGAGGAGTTCGAGCGATCGGTGACGCTCGACGGCGCCGATCTCGACTTCGACGGCGTCGAAACGCAGATCGAGGACATCGACCAGCAGACCTACACGATCAGCGGCGATGCCGGCGTGCCGCTGGGCGGCGGCCTGGAACTCGGGCTGGCGGCGAGCTGGTCGGGCTACCGGGAGGACACAACCGCCACGACCTTCGTCGGCGAGAATGAAGACGATCTCGACGATCTCGAACTCGACGACGAGGAGCGGCTGGAGATCCGCGACGACGAATATGGCGGCACCGTCAGCCTCGCCTATGCCCTCGGCAGCGCGCGGGTGAAGGCGGGCATCGACCTGCTGCGCAAGGATCGCGACGGCCTCAACGACGGCGATTTCCTGTCGGGTGCCTTCCGCGTGCGCGAGGATCGCTACGATCCCTATGTCCGCTTCACCTTTGATCCGCTTCCCGACCTGTCGGTGGACGCGGGCCTGCGGTACGAGATCACGCGCCGCACGGTCGCCGGAGAGGACGTGGGCGAGGTCCGCTACGAGGCGGAAACGCTCAACCCCTCGCTCCACCTCCGTTTCGCGCCCACCGTCGCCGACCAGTTCCGCCTGTCGGTGGCGCGCACCGTGCGCCGCCCGGGCTATGATCTCGTCTCCCCGCTGGAGCAGGAGGAGAGCCCCGGCGATGACGACACCACGCTCGGCAACCCCGCGCTCCGCAACGAGCGCGCCTGGGGCGTGGACGCCGGCTATGAGCGGCGGCTGGGCGCCGGCATCCTCGGCGTCAATCTCTTCTACCGCGCAGTCGACGACCTGATCGAACTGGTGTCGCTGGGCGAGAATCCGGAGAACGAGGACGGCCAGCTCTTCACCCCGCAGAACATCGGCGATGGAGAGACCTGGGGCGTCGAGGTGGACGTGTCCGTGCCGCTGACCTTTGCCGGGCTGCCGGACACCGGCATCTTCGCCAACTACACCTATCTGGACAGCAGCGTGACGGATCCGTTCACCGAGCAGGACCGCCGCTTCAACAACCAGCCGCACCACATCTACAATGCCGGCTTCATCCAGACGCTGCGCGCCGCCGATGCCAGCTTCGGCGCGACCGTGTCGGGCCGTAGCGACGCGCGCGAATCGAACTTCGACGAGATTGTGGATCTGCGTTACGGCGCGGACCTGGAAGCCTTCGTGGAAAAGCGCTTCGGCGAGCGCTTCGTGCTGCGCTTTTCCGTCCAGGACATCCTGCGCCGCAGCAAGCGTGAGGATTTCCGCACCTTCGACGGCGACAGCCTGGGCGAGATCCTCGCCAATCGCGCAGCCGGCGAGATCGACGAGTTCGAGCAGGAGCGGGAGCGCGCCGGCCCGCTCTACCAGGTGACGATGCGCGCCGCGTTTTGAGGACGAAAGCCGCGCGTCCCGCCGCCGCCGGGCCGGCGGAGTCTCCCCGGGGGACGATGGCGGCCCCGGCGCCATCGTCCGGCATGGTCGCGCCACGCGCGGCGCGCTAAGCAGGCGGACATGGCGCAGGAACTCGGCTCCGACGTGGTCAGGACGATCCGCTACGGAAGCGAGTCGCCCGACGCGCCCGACAATTTCGACGAATATTTCACCTTCACCAACCTGTTCCGGTTCGAACGCGCGGGGCCGCCGCCGTTCCACGCGCGGGGCAGCTTCTGGTCGATCGGCGACCTCGTCGTGACCGAGCACCGCATGGGCGCGGTGCATGCCCATCGCGGGGCGGAGCAGCTCGTCACCGCGCCTGCCGATCACCTGACGATCATGACGCTGTTCGATGGCACGCTGACCCACATCGCCGAACAGTCCCGCACCGCCGGACCCGGCGACGTGCTGCTGATCGATTATGCGCGCGCCTTTGATTACCGGACCGACGGCCACAGCGGCGCGACCGTCAGCCTGCCGCGCGCGGCGATCGAGGACCGGTTAGGGCCGATCGGCACCCACGGCCTCCTCCCGGCGACGGCCGAAACCCGGCTGTTCGCCGGCTATCTGCAGACGCTGGTGCGCCAGCTGCCCGACCTGTGGCAGGAAAGCGCCGTGCCGGTCGCGGCCGTCACGCGCCGCCTCATCATGACGGCGCTCGGGCCGGAGGTAGCGCCGCCCGCGCCGGGCAGCCTGCGCGCCCGCGCCCACGCCTATCTCGACGCGCAGCCCGCCGGAACGTTCGATGTCTCGCGCATGGCGACGGCGCTGGGGCTCAGCCGCTCGCGGCTCTACCGCCTGTTCGGCGGCGATGGCGGCGTCCGCGCCTATGACCGGCGACGGCGCCTGCGCCTGCTGCACCTGGCGCTGCTGGAAGAGCCGCTGGACACCCCGCTCGGCACGCTGGGCGCGCGATTCGGCTTCATGGACCTGTCGTCGCTCGCCCGGCAGTTCCGCGCTCAGTTCGGCCACAGCATGAGCGAGGTTCGCGACCATCTGCCGCCGTCGCCGCGCCCCGGCGCCGCGACGGATTCGCTGGAGTCCTTCCGCCGCGCTTTCCAAGGCTTGTCCAACGGCGCCGGTTGAGACGGCAGGCCTGCTGCGCGGGACGCCAGGCCTAACGCCTTGCCCGCGGCCCCTCTACTGCCGGTGGCTGAGCCGGCCACGATCGGTGTTGGGGGACCCGATCAAACCGACCTGTTCGTCAATCGCGTCACGGCTGGCCTGAGCGCAGCGCTCGGCGGCCGGCGGGGGGATGGTGCGGAACAGCCATTTCGCGACGGTGAGGGTGGCCGGCTCAACCACCCATATTGGATTCGATCGGCTACGCTCGACTGCTGGGTAATGGCAGTCGCGGGCCCGTGTCTGCCGTTCGTGGACATCCAACCAGTCAGCAACAACCCCGCAATCACAGCGCCGCTTCCGGTTACGATGGTTGAGACAGGTTGCACGGTGATCGGGACTGCGCGCCTCTCGCCGCCTGGTTCATGCAGGTAAAGGACGGCTTAACCTTGCTGATGCGCATGGACGGGGGGTCCGCGCCGGCAGGGAGGGGGAAATGTCATGCAGTCGCTGTTTCGTGCGATTGGAACGATCGGGCTTGCCGCTGGCCTGGTGTCGCCGGCCTGCGCCAGCGTGTCGCTTGCGATCGACGGCACGTTCCTGCGCGGGTCGGATGCCGTCAATCAGGCGATCGGCGGAGCGCCCATCAACCCGCGCTTTTCCGCCGGATTGCTTCTGACGATCGACGCGTCCCCGCTCAGCTCATCCTACACGATGTCGCAGAAGATGGCCTACACGCTCAGCCCCGGCGGCGTCATCAACGGCGGCCAGAAATGGTGGGGCTATGCCATCAACCAATATGATCTGGCGTCCGAAAGCTATGGCATCGTCTTCGATCATGATCGGTCCGATGCGGAAGATCCCACATACCCGCTCTGGTCGCTTTCCTCAGGCAACACGCTGCTGATCCTGTTTGACTGGGGCGTGGTTCCCAGCAGCCTGCGCTTTGATGTCACCGGGCTCTTCGAACAACATCGCCACGCCACGTTCCGGGGTGTCAGCACGGGCACGCGGCAGCCCTTTCCGGACGAGGAGAACATCGTTTCCAGTCTGGCACCGAGCAGCATGGAAAATGGAACGATCGGCTGTTCATCCAGCGCAGGTCGCGAAACGCTGATCGCGTCGGATCCAGGGGGGTTCCAGCCGACCACGCACAGCAGCCAGGTGTCGACCCGCTGCAGCATCTCCATCGATGTCGCCCGCTTCCTCGCCGATGGTCCGCCGCCGGGGACTGATCCCGTTGCCGCGGTGCCGGAACCCGCGACCTGGGCGATGATGATCTGCGGATTCATGCTTGTGGGTGCAGCGATGCGCCGACGCTCACCACTTCACGCCTGATCGAGGGGCCTCATCATGATCCGCTATGCCTTTGCCGCTTTCGCCGCCATCAGCATGTCGGCGCCCGCGGCCGCAGCCACCTTCGATTTCGACGCGCGCTTCACCTCCGGCCCGCTCGCCCGGATCGCCGGTTCCTACACGATCGACGACTTCGACCGCCTGACAGCAATCGATCTCGTCATCGGCGACACCCGCTTCGACCTGTCGAACAGTGAAGCGGCCACGAGCAGCTTTATTTTCGGATCCAGCTTCTCGGTCTACGGCACGCTCGACGGCGGATCGTTCCTCACCAGCGGCATCGATGATTTCGAGCTCTCGATCAGCAGCATGATCGACCTGTCCGATATTCTCGGCCCGCCGATCGTGACCTATGGGTTCGCCTACGCCACCGGCTCCAGCCAGGACATGGTCTCCGCGACCTCCGTGATCATCACGGAACGCGCGGCGGCAGTGCCGGAACCGGCGACCTGGGCGATGATGATCTCCGGTTTCGGAGCCGTGGGCTGTGCCATGCGGCGGCGTCAGTGGCGCGGTCATCCCGCTCAGGCATGACAAGGCTCGCGGCCCGGTTTCCGTCTGGCCGTCGGTCGAGGCGCAGCCGCAGCTAAGGTCGCCATGTTGGCAACAATGGCGCCGCAGTCGCCATGAACCCTTCTGCCTCCGGCGGGGTTAAGGGCCATCATGTGCAGCTTCGCATCGGCCGGCCCGACTGGCCTCTTCCAGTTTGCGGTCGTCCTCATCCGGCGTGACCCACGATGAGCGACGATGGCGATGCCCTGAACGGCGATCAGCCCGGCCGGGCCGTTCCCAGCGGGCGGGTCGCGCGGCTCGGCAGCTTTGGCCGGCTCGGCGCGTCGGTGGCGGGCGGGATGCTGGCGGAGGGCGCGCGGCGCCTCGCCCGCGGGGAGCGGCCGAAGCTTGGCGACCTGATGCTGACGCCGGCCAACGCCACCCGCGTCGCCGATCGGCTGTCGCACCTGCGCGGTGCCGCGATGAAGCTTGGCCAGATGATCTCGATGGACGCCGGTGACATGCTCCCGCCGGAGCTTGCGTCCATTCTCGCCCGGCTCCGCAACCAGGCCTACCGCATGCCCGCACCGCAGCTCGATCGCGTGCTCCGCACAGAATGGGGCCCCGACTGGCGGCGGCAGGTGCGCGGGTTCGAAGCCACGCCCATCGCCGCGGCCTCGATCGGCCAGGTCCACCGCGCGCGGCTGCCCGACGGCCGCGTGCTCGCGATCAAGATCCAGTATCCCGGCGTGCGCGAAAGCATCGATGCCGATGTCGACAATGTCGCCACGCTGCTGCGCATCTCCAACCTGCTGCCGCCGACCGTGGACCTGAAGCCGCTGCTCGCCGAGGCCAAGCGCCAGCTCGCCGACGAGGCCGATTACCGGCGCGAGGGCGAGGAGATGCGCCGCTACGCCGCCCTGCTCGGCGACGATACGCGCTTCCTGGTGCCCCGCCTGGACGAGACGCTGTCCACCGGCCGCGTGCTCGCGATGACCTTCGTCGAAGGCCGGCCGATCGAGACGCTGGCCGATGCCGACCAGGACACGCGCAACCGGGTGATGACCGCGCTGGTCGAACTGGTGCTGCGCGAGCTGTTCGCCTTCGGCGTGATGCAGACGGACCCGAACTTCGCCAATTACCGCTGGCAACCCGACAGCGGGCGCATCGTGCTCCTGGACTTCGGCGCCGCGCGGCCGGTGCCGCCGCATGTCGCGGACATCTACCGCTCGCTGATCGAGGCGGGGCTCTCGCGCGATCGTGACCGCATCCGCGACACCGCCGTTGCCGCCGGCTTCCTGGGTGCCGATGCCGTCCGCGCGCATCGCGGCGCGATCGACCGCATCATCGCCGCCATCGACGAGGCCATGAATCGGGAGGGCCCGTTCGACTTCGGCGACCGTGCCTTCGTGCCCGTCGTCCGCGCCGAAGCGCGCGACATGATCGCGGATCGCGACACCTGGCACGTGCCCGACGTCGAAACGCTGTTCGTGCAGCGCAAGGTCAGCGGCACCGCGCTGCTCGCCGCCCGGCTGAAGGCGCGCGTCGACGTGCGCGGCCTGGCTGCCCGTGCGATCGGCGCAACGAGCGGATAGACGGCCCACCGCCTGCTCACCTATGTCCCGGCCTCGACAAGGTGAAAAAGGGGTGCGCGGGTGGGACACAGGCTTGGACGGATGCTGTCGTCGCTGGTGCTTGGCGTCGCCGCCGCCGCGCCCGTCCAGGCGCACGCGCCCGCCGACACCGCGATGGTTCCCGATCCCTGCGCTGCGCTGGCGGCGGAAACAGCCGGGCTCGCGTCCGAGGCGGCGGAGGCGCTCCGCGCCCGTCGCGACTGGCCCAACCTCTGCCGCTATGCCGCCGCCAACGCCGCGGTGCGTGCGCGGCCCGACACCATCCTCATCGGCGACTCGCTGACGGAGGGCTGGACCGCCGGCAATCCGGCCTTCTTTTCCGAACGCGTCCTCAACCGCGGCATCAGTGGCCAGACCACGCCGCAGATCCTGCTGCGCTTCTACGCCGACGTGGTCGCGCTGCGCCCCCGCACCGTGCACATCCTGGCGGGATCGAACGACATCGCCGGCAACACCGGCCCGACGTCCGAAGCCGCCTATCGCAACAACATCCAGGCGATGGTGGACATCGCCCGCGCCCACGACATCCGCGTGGTGATCGGCGCGCTGCCGCCGGCAGACCGCTTCTGGTGGGCGCCCGCACTGCGGCCCGCCGCGCAGATCCGGCAGGTGAACGGCTGGCTGCGGGAGTTCGCCGCCGCCAACCGCATCGCCTTTGTCGACTATCATTCCGCCATGACCACGCCGGACGGCGCCATGCGCCCCGGGCTCGCCGACGACGGCGTCCATCCCAACCCCGCCGGCTATGCCATCATGTCGGCGCTCGCCGTGGATGCGCTGCGATGACGCAGTCGGCATCGCTGCAGCGCCTGCGCGGCTCCACCCTGTTGCTCCTGGGTGGGCTCGTTCTCCTCATCCTCGTCGCGGGCGGCGCCGGCTTCGCCCTGTCGCGCGACCGGGCTTACAACCAGCTCGTCATCCACACGCTGGAGGTGCAGGAGGTCGCCACCGCCACCCTCGGCGCGGTCGTGGATGCAGAAGCGGCGCAGCGCGGCTACCTGCTGACGGGCGAGCCCGGCTTCGTCCCGCAGGTCGACCGCGCCCGGCGCGACGCCGCCGCGCTCCTGTCCCGGCTCGAGGCGCTTGTCGCCGACAATCCCGCGCAGGCCGCCGCCGCCCGCTCGCTCGGCCCCCGGCTTCGCGAACGCTTCGCGGTTTTCGACCAGACCTTCGCGCTGATGGCGGCGGACCGGCGCGGCGACGCCATCGGCATCGTCCGGCAGGGGCGCGGGACGGAGCTGATGCGGCTGCTGCGCGCCGACATCGCGCGGATCATCGCGGTGGAGGAGCAGCTGCTCCACGCCCGCCGGGCCGCGGCGGAGCGGAGCGCGCTGGCGCTTCTCGCGCTGACCGTCGCCGGGCTGGTCCTGGCCGCGCTCCTCACGCTGTTTGCCATCCGCAGCCTCACGGCCCGCACCAGGGAGGCGGATGCCGCGCGCGCCACCGTGCAGGAACTGAACGTCGGGCTGGAGGCGACGGTGGCCGAACGCACCGCCGACCTCCGCCTCGCCAATGATGAGATCCAGCGGTTCGCCTACATCGTCAGCCACGACCTGCGCTCGCCGCTGGTGAACATCATGGGCTTCACCAGCGAGCTGCAGGCCGTGCAGCGCGACCTGTCCGGCTTCGTCGCCGCCGTGCCGCCCGACACCGCCGGCCTTGATGCCGCCCGCACGGCCGCGGCCGAGGATTTTCCGGAGGCACTGGGCTTCATCCACGCCTCCACCGCCAAGATGGACCGGCTGATCAACGCGATCCTCGCTTTGTCGCGCCAGGGCCGCCGCGTCCTCGATCCGGAGCAGATCGACCTCACCGCGCTTGCCGAGGGCATCGGCGACACCGTCCGGCACCAGCTGGAGGAAGGCGAGGCCACGCTCACGGTCGAACCCATGCCGACGATCGTCACCGATCGGGTCGCGCTGGAACAGGTGGTCGCCAACCTGGTCGAGAATGCGCTGAAATACACCGCTGCCGGCCGCCCCGCCGCCGTGCGGATCAGCGCGACGGAACGGCCCGGCTTTGTCGACATCTCGGTCGCCGACAACGGCCGCGGCATCGACACGCGCGATCATGAACGCGTGTTCGACCTGTTCCGCCGTTCGGGCGCGCAGGACCGGCCGGGGGAAGGGATCGGCCTTGCCAATGTCCGCGCCACCATCCGCCGGCTGGGCGGCACCGTCACGCTCAAGTCTGAATTGGGCAATGGCGCCACGTTCGTTATAGCGCTGCCAAAGGTCTTACCTGCCACGATTTCTCAGAAGGACGCCGCATGAAGGGCACCCAGAACCCGGTCACGATCGTCATGGTCGAAGACGACGCCGGCCACGCCCGGCTGATCGAGAAGAACGTCCGCCGCGCGGGCGTCTGCAACGAGATCGTGCATCTCGAAAATGGCGGTGCCGCGCTGTCCTACCTGTTCGAGCCGGCGGTGCGCGACAATGGTCCCGTGCTCATCCTCCTCGATCTCAACCTGCCCGACATGTCCGGCGTCGACATCCTGGCGCGCATCAAGGAGGATGAGCGGCTGCGCCGGTCGCCGGTGATCGTGCTGACCACCACCGACGACAAGCGCGAGATCCAGCGCTGCTACGATCTTGGCGCGAACGTCTACATCACCAAGCCGGTCGATTATGACCAGTTCGCCAACGCCATCCGCCAGCTGGGCCTGTTCCTGTCGGTCATGCAGGTGCCGGAGTCCGCTGCTTGAGCGAGGCCGACCCGGTCGCGCGGCTGCTCTACGTCGACGACGACGTCGGGCTCGCGCGCCTGGCGCAGAAGGCTTTGACGCGTCGCGGCTTCGAGGTGGAGGTCGCGCACAGCGGGGCGGAGGGTCTTGCCCGGCTGGATGAGGCGCGGTTCGATGCGGTCGCGCTCGACCATTACATGCCGGTGCAGGACGGGTTGGCGACGCTGGCGCAGCTGCGCACCCGGGCGGACGCGCCGCCGGTCGTCTACGTCACCGGCAGCGAGGAAGGGCGCATCGCCATTGCCGCCCTGAAGGCCGGCGCCACCGACTATGTCGTCAAGGACATCGGCGAAAGCTTCTTTGAGCTGCTGGCCGAAACCATCGAACAGGCGGTGCGCGCCGACCGTACCCAGCGCGAGAAGGCGGCGGCGGAGGCCGCGCTGCAGATCGCGCACGACCGCGCGCAGGCGCTGCTGCGCGAGGTCAACCACCGCGTCGCCAACAGCCTCGCGCTGGTCGGATCCTTTGTGCAGATGCAGGCGCGGCTGGTGGACGGCGACGCCCGCGCGGCGCTTGAGGAAACGCAGTCGCGCATCGCGGCCGTGGCCCAGGTCCACCGCCGGCTCTACACGTCCGACGATGTCGGCCAGGTGCGGCTGGACGACTATCTCCACGGGCTGGTGGACGAACTGTCGCGCACGATGGCCAGCGCCGGTCGCGCCGTGCGGATCGGCCTTGTCGCAGAACCGCTTTCCGTGCCGCCGGATCAGGCCGTCAATCTCGGCGTGGTCGTGAACGAGCTTGTGACCAACGCGTGCAAATACGCCTATCCGGACGGCCGACCGGGCGAGATCCGCGTGGCCGCGCGCAAGATCGCGGACGACTCTCTGCGCCTGTCTGTGGAGGATGACGGGGTCGGTTGGAACGGGGAGCAGAAGCCGCTCGGAACCGGCCTTGGCTCGCGGATCGTCCGGGCGATTGCCGCCAGCATGGCAGCGCCGCTCCGCTTTGATCAGGAACGCGCCGGCACCTGCGTCTATCTGGACGTTCCGCTCCGCGACGAGGGCTGAAATTTACCTTTCGTTAACCGGCAAAGCCTAGCGTCTGTCGGGCCGTCCGGTGGCGCAAAACAGCGTCGCGGCGGCCCGAAAGGTCGGGCTATGCTTCGCACCCTGCCGATGACCATGTCCTGCGTGCTCTGGCTGTCGGCCTGCGCCTCCGCCCCCGCACCGACGGTGGTGGCGACGGCGCCCGCGCCCCTGCCGGATCCGCAACGCGCCTGGGAAACCATCATCAAGCCCGCGGACCGCGCGCGCCTCGACGATCTGGGCGCTGTCTGGACGCGCGCACTTGCCGATGCCGGGCGGCGCGCGCCGGCCGCGCTCACCGCCAACGCTGATCTGCTGTCGGGCGACAGCGGGCTCGATCATCCCGCGCTTCCGCCCGGCTCCTACCGGTGCCGCACCGTGCGCATCGGAACGCCGGGGCCGGGCCGGGCCGCCTTTGCCGCCTTTCGCCCCTTCTTCTGCTATGTCCGGTCGGACGGGCAGATGCTCAACTTCACCAAGCAGACAGGCACCGATCAGCCCGCCGGCTGGCTCTATGCCGACGAGGCCAACCGCTATGTCTTCCTGGGCACCCGCGTGCCCGGGCGGGAGCCCGGCGCGGTGGGCTATGGCGAACAGCCCGAACATGACCTGGTTGGCATTGTCGAGCGCATCGGGGCCTTCCGGTGGCGCCTCGTCCTGCCCGTGGCGGGGCAGGAGGCGCGACTCGACATCTACGAGCTCGTGCCGATCCCGCCCGAGATCGAGGAGCCTTGACGGGCAGTTTCGAAGTTTCCTCCGACGCGGTTCCAAGTGTCAGCACAGTTCGTCGTGGAAATAGAACGTGTCGCCGCAGCGCTCCGACGCCCCGTTAACCAACTCGAAACCATTGGCTCCATAGTCTCCCGGCAGGTTTGAGGGACGTCGCTGGATGAAACTTGCCGGACGCTTGGCGCTGGAAAGCGGTGCCGATCAGCACGAACAGGCTGTCGCAGGGTCGCGCCGCGCCTGCGGCTATCATGGCATCGACATTCTCGTGAACATGCTGAGTGCCGACGGCTTCACGGCCGAGATGCGTGGCCTCATTCCTCCGGGCGCGCAGGTGCGCCTGAAGCTTCCCGGCCTGGGTGCGGCGCACGCGCGCGTGCTCTCCAGCGAGGACGGTCATCTCCACGCGCGCTTCGCCAACCCGATCGGCCTCGGCCGGCTCGCCCGCGTTCCCGGCTTCTCGCGAATCGCGGCCTAGGCCGGCGCGCGCCGCGCCGTCCGGATGCTGTCCGTCAGGTAGATCGCCAGGCCCGCCCAGATCGCAGAAAAGCAGGCAAGCTGCGCCAGCGACAGCGGCTCGCGGAACACCAGCACGGCCAGTCCGAACTGGATGGTCGGCGCCACGAACTGCAGGATCCCGACCGTTGAATAGCGCAACCTGCGTGCGCCCGCGGCGAACAGCAGCAGCGGCAACGCCGTGACCACGCCGCCGGCCATCAGCAACAGGCTGACGTCGGGGGCCGTGCCGAAGCTGAGCGCGCCGGCGGAGGCGAACCAGGCGATGGCCGCTGCCGCCGGCACCGCCAGGATCAGCGTTTCTACGGCCAGCCCCTCCAACGCCTCCACCGCCACGATCTTGCGCAGGAGGCCGTAGCTCGCAAAGCTGACGGCAAGGGTCAGGCTGATCCAGAGCCCGTCCGGCGCGCCCAGCGCCAGCACCAGGACGCCTGCCGCGGCCAGCATCACCGCGACCACCTGCGCGCGGCTCAGCCGTTCCTTCAGCACCACCACCCCCATCGCCACGTTCACCAGCGGGTTGAGGTAATAGCCAAGGCTCGTCGCCAGCACATGGCCGTTCAGCACGGCCCACACGTAGATCAGCCAGTTGAGCCCGATCAGCCCCGCCGTCGCCGCCAGCGTCAGCACCACCCGCTTGTCGCCGACGGCCCGGCGCAAGCGGCCCATCCTGCCCGCTGCCAGCAGCACGCCGGCAATGAAGATCACCGACCACAGCACGCGCTGCGCGACGATCTCGAAGGGATGAACGCTGCTGACCGTCCGGAAGTAGAGCGGCAGCACGCCCCACATCAGATAGGCGGACAGCGCATAAGCGATGCCCGCACGGGTCTCGTCGCGCGGGGCCGCCGCCGACGCGTTCAGAAAATCCCGCCGCCCAGCGACAGGCGGATCACGCCGATCAGCATCAGCAGCAGGTTGAAATTGCGTCCCGTGCGGCTTGCCGACAGCTGCCCGACCAGCGCGCCCACTGCGGCCACCGGCAGGATGAACCACCACGCCCAGCCCAGCAGCGGCAGGAACGCCGGCAGGCCGAGGAGGAGCGCGAACACGCCGATCAGGATGGACAGGATGTTGAGCATGACGTGTCTCCGGCCCGGTCAGCCAACCGGGATGATCACTTCCGACCGGCGAAGCGCGGACGGCATCATCGGCGGGTCGTAGAAGGCGAATACCGCATCCCCGTCGACCCGCAATCCCTTGGCCGCGATCCAGCGGCGCAGCCGCGCCTCATGCTCTCCCTGGGCGGCATCGTCGGGTCGGCCGTTGAAGCGGATCGCCGCCATGCGCCGCGCCGGCTCCTCCGCGATCGTCACGGCCTGGCTGCCCGGCGCCGGCAGGTCCGCCGGGCGGCGCCCTTCCGGCATCACGAAGCGCGTGCGCCACGCCGATCCGTCGCGGTCGTTTAGCACGGGGGACGTCATCGCGATGCGCTCGCCGCCCCGATCCTTGGCGAAAATGTAGTCGGCGAGCGTCCTGAACCCCGCCTTCAGCGCCTGCTCGCGCCCGCCGTCGCGCGTCGTGCTGGCCAGCGTCAGCCGGGGATAGGCGCGCAACTGGATGTCGCCCTCGGTCAGGAGCGGGCGATAGCCCGGCGCTTCTGATCGTGCGCGCTTCAGATAGGCCGCCGCCAGGGCGCCGATGCCCACCGCCAGCAACCCGCCGCCGATCCAGCGCGGATCGATCCCTGCTCGTCCTTTGTCTGCCATGATCCGCACAATGAACCGCCGCGCGCCCGGTTCCGCACCGCTCCGCTGGCGAAACGGGCGCGGCCGGGCTAAGCGCTTGGCCCATGCAGCCTCTTTTTCTCGTGGCGGCCGGCGGCGCGATCGGCGCGGCGGCGCGCTATGGCGTCGGCACGGCCGCGCTGCGCCTGTTCGGCCCCGGCTTTCCGTGGGGGACGCTGGCCGTCAACCTGGCGGGCGGACTGGCGATGGGCCTTGTTGCCGGGGCCATCCCGGCCGATGCGCGCGGCACCGCGCTCCGGCTGTTCCTCGCGGTCGGCGTGCTCGGCGGCTTCACCACCTTTTCCGCCTTCAGCCTGGAGGTCGTGGCCATGCTGGAACGCGGCGCGATCGGTCCCGCGCTCGCCTATGTCGGCGCGTCCGTGCTGGGCGCGGTTGTGCTCCTCTGGATCGGCCTCCACGCCGTGCGGGTCGCGGCATGAGCGAGGCGCGCAGCTTCACCGTCGGGCCGGACGACGACGGCATCCGGCTCGACCGCTGGTTCAAGCGGCACATGGAGGATCTCGGCTTCGCGCAGGTGTCGCGCTGGGCGCGCACCGGCCAGATCCGCGTCGATGGCAAGCGCGCGACGCCCGGCGACCGCATCGAGGCGGGGCAGGTCATCCGCGTTCCCCCGCTCGACCCCAAGCCCGCGGCCGCGGCGGCCGACCGCCCGCGCCGCCCCCGCGTCCCGCTCACGCCCGAGCAGGAGGCGTTCGCGCAGGAAATGGTGATCCACCGCGACCCGCAGGCGATCGTGGTCAACAAGCCCCCTGGCCTCGCCACGCAGGGCGGCACCAAGACCACCGAGCATCTCGACGGCCTTCTCGATGCGCTCGCTTTCGATGCGCCGGCCCGGCCCAAGCTTGTCCACCGGCTGGACAAGGACACGTCCGGCGCGCTGCTGCTTGCCCGGTCGGCCCGCGCGGCGGCAAGCTTTGCCAAGAGCTTTTCCAGCCGCACCGCGCGCAAGGTCTATTGGGCCGTCGTCACCGGCGTGCCGCAGGTCGAGGATGGCATGATCGAACTGCCGATCGGCAAGCAGCCGGGCTCGGGCGGGGAAAAGATGCAGGTCGACGAGGCGGAAGGGTCGCCCGCGCGCACGCGCTACCGCGTGATCGAACAGGCCGGCAATCGCGCCGCCTGGGTGGAGCTGCAACCCTTTACCGGCCGCACGCATCAGCTTCGCGTCCACATGGCCGCGATCGGCCATCCCATCCTGGGCGACGGCAAATATGGCGGGCAGGACGCGTTCCTGACCGGCGGGGTCAGTCGCAAGATGCACCTCCACGCGCGCCGCCTGCGCATCGATCATCCGGACGGCGGCCGGGTCGACGTGACGGCGGAGCTGCCGCCCCATTTCGCCGAGAGCATGACGACGCTTGGCTTCGATCTCTCGCTCGGTGACCGCCCGCTCGACGACGGTCCGCCGCCGCTCAGCCGCGAACAGCTGAAGCAGAAGGCGCGCGCCCATGCCAAGGGTGTCAGAAAGGAACGTCGCGGCGAACGGCGCAGCCGCGGCAGCCGCTGATGCATCCCGATCCCGCCTTCCGGGTGGAGGACCGCGCCTGGGTCCGCCGCTTCGTCGCCGACCATCCGTTCGGCACGCTGTTCGTGCAGACGGACGCGGGGCCGCGGGTCGTGCACCTGCCGGTCACGCCCGCCGGCGACGATGCCGTGCGCTTCCACCTGTCGGCGCGCAACGACGTGGCGGACCGGCTGGACGGCGCCACCGCCTTGTTCGTGGCATCCGGCCCCCACCATTATGTCAGCCCGGACTGGTACCGGCTCGGCCCCGGTCAGGTGCCCACCTGGAACTATGTCGCCGCCGAGCTGGAGGGGACCGTCCATCCGCTGGGCCGTGCCGCGCTCGCCGAACAGGTCGATCTGCTGGTCGCCCAGTCGGAGCGAGCGCTGGCGCCGAAGCCCGCCTGGACGCGCGCGGGGATGAAGCCGGGCACCTTTGACGCGATGCTGAACGACATCCGCGGGTTCGAGCTTCGGATCACCGCCTGGCGGGCCACCTGCAAGATGAACCAGAACAAGTCCGATGCCGCGCGCCTCGCGGCGGCCGACGGCGTGGCGGCCGCCGGCGATCCCGCCACCGCCGCCTGGATGCGGAACCCGGCATGAGCGTCGATCCCGCGCGCAATCGCTTCTTCCTGCTCGCCGCCACCCGCATCGGCGGCGTGCTGCTCATCATGTTCGGGATCGTCGTCGCCAGCGGCCGGTCGGACGGTGTTCCCGTGGCAGCCGGCTATGCGATGGTCGTGGCCGGCTTCCTGGTGATCGGCGTCCTCACCCGCCGTCTCGCGCGGCGCTGGCGATCGCCCGGGGACGACCGCCCGTGAAGCGGTTCTGGACCGACGTCGCCGTGGTCGCCGATCCCGGCGGGCACGCCATCCGGCTTGATGACCGGCCGGTCCGCACGCCCGGCCGCCGGCCGCTGCTGCTGCCGACTCGGGATCTTGCCGATGCAGTCGCGGCCGAATGGGCGGCCGTCGCGGATGTGATCGATCCGCGCGCCATGCGCCTCACCGGCCTCGCCAACGCCGCCATCGACATCGTGGCGCCCGATCCCCCCGCCTTCATCCGCCCGCTCGCCGCCTATGCCGACAGTGACCTCCTCATCTACCGGGCGGATGCACCCGACAGCCTGGTGGCGGCGCAGGCCGCGGCGTGGGACCCGCCGCTGGTCTGGGCGGGTGGGCGGTTCGACGTCGCCTTCACGCCCGCGACCGGCATCATCCACCGGCCGCAGCCACCCGCCACGCTTGACCGGCTGGCCGCTGCCCTCACCGGCCGCCCGCCGTTCCGGCTCGCCGGGCTGTCGCCGCTGGTGACGATCGGCGGATCGCTCGTGGTGGCGCTGGCGGTGGACGAAGGCGCCCTCACCGCCGACGATGGCTGGGCGGCGGTCACCGTCGACGAACAATGGCAGCAGCAGCGCTGGGGCGAGGATGCGGAGGCGACGGCCGTGCTCGCCGCCCGCCGCACCGAATGGATGGCCGCCGCCCGCTTCCTCGCGCTGCTCGATTAATCGATCGGCCGGCCCGCCGGCGCCACCCGCAGGAAGCGGCTGATCACCGCCACGCAGGCGACGAAGCCGATCGCGTCCGCCACGAAGCCATAGGCGAAATACCCCAGCCCGAAATGGTTGGAAAAGGCGTCGCCCAGCCGCAGGTAGAGCGGGATGGCAATCGCGAACAGCGCGCCCACGCGAAACGCCAGGCTCGGCTCGGCCGATCGGCGCGCGACCTTCGCCAGCGCGAATGCGATCACCAGCCCGGCGATCAGCGCCAGCACCAGGGTCACCGCCAGCGCGCCAGCATCCACCACCGGGAACCCGCCGCTGTTGTAATGCACGGTGGCGACCGGCCCCTGTCCGTACAGCGTGGTGCCGGCATTGGTCGCCGGGTTGGGCACCACATAGGTGCCGGTGCCGCCGGTGGTCAGCGTCTGCGCCATCGCCAGTTGCAGCGCGGCCCCCTGCGCTTCGGGCAGCGACTTGTACGCCAGCGCCGCAAGCGGCGTTCCCCAGAAGATGAATCCGACGAAGTAGAGCGCCAGGCCGCCGAGCAGCCCGCCGATGATCGTCCGTGGCATCATGATCCTCCCTGTTTATGCGGGAGGAACAACGTGCCTCAGCGCGTCAGGCTCCGGATGAAGCCGATCAGCCCGGTCTGCCGGCTCCGCTTCAGGCGCTCGGCCCGCAGGATCGTGTGCACCCGGTCGAAGCAGGCATCGACATCGTCGTTGACCAGCACATAGTCGTAGCCGTCCCAGTGGCCGACCTCGGCCGCTGCGCGCTCCATGCGCCGGGTCACCACGTCGTCGCTGTCGGTCGCGCGCCCGCGCAGGCGGCGTTCCAGCTCCTGCATCGACGGCGGCATGATGAACACGCGCACCACGTCGCCGGCGGCCAGCTGGAACAGCTGCTGCGCGCCCTGCCAGTCGATGTCGAACAGCACGTCGCGCCCGGATGCCAGCATCGCTTCCACCGGCGCGCGCGGCGTGCCGTACCGGTGGTCGAAGACGTGCGCCCATTCCAGGAACTCGCCGTCGGACACCATCCGCTTGAATTCGGGCAGGTCGACGAAGTGGTAATCGCGCCCGTCCTGCTCACCCGGGCGCGGCGCGCGGGTGGTGGCGGACACCGACATCTGCAGCCCGTCGTCGGCGCCCAGCAGCTTGCGTGCGATCGTCGACTTGCCGGCGCCGGACGGCGACGACAGCACGAACAACATGCCGCGCCGCTTGAACTTGTGGGGATCCGTGGCGGGCTGGTGGGCGTCGACCATGGCCGCTAGTGGCGGCTGCACAGGATGGCGTCAACGCCGCGCGTGGGGGATGGCAGATGAAGACGCGGATCGGCCGGCATCATCTGCTGTCTGCGGCAGCGCTCGTCCTCGCGACTGCCGCGGTTCTTCTCCTCATGGGGCGGGAGCCGATCTGCACCTGCGGCACGATCAGGCTGTGGCACAGCGCGGTCAATTCGGCCGAAAACAGCCAGCATCTGGCGGACTGGTACACGCTCAGCCACGTCGTGCACGGGCTGATCTTCTTCTGGGTGACCCGCCTCGCGCTGCCGCGCCTGTCGGTGGGCGCGCGCCTGTGTGTCGCCGTCGCGGTGGAGGCCGCGTGGGAGATCGCGGAAAATACGCCGGCGATGATCGACCGGTACCGGGACGCCACGATCGCGCTCGGCTATACCGGAGACAGCGTCCTCAACTCGGTCGCCGACATCGGGTGGATGCTGCTCGGCTTCCTGCTCGCGTCCCGCATGCCGGCGTGGGGCGCGCTGGCCGTGGCGCTGCTGCTGGAGGGTGTCGCGCTTGTCGCCATTCGCGACAACCTCTCGCTCAACATCCTGATGCTGATCACACCGTCCGATGCGATCAGGACATGGCAGGCGGCCGCTCAGTAACGCGGCGGCACGCCCGTCCGCTTCACCCGGCGGCGGTCTAGCAGCTTCTTGCCGACATAGGCCGCGCCCAGCATGGTGCCGAACGGACCCATGCGGCGCAGGCCGCCGCCGACCAGCGCGCCAAGCGCCGCGCCCTTCAGGCCGCCGGACCCGTCGCGCCGGTCCATCTCGCGGCCAACCAGCATCCCGATCACCTTGCCGATCATGGTCATACTCCCGAAACGATTGTCGGGAGCGAAGCGCGATTGGCCGATGATTGTTCCCGGGATCAGGCGCCGCCCAGCATATTCTCGGGCCGCACGACGCGGTCGAACGTCGCTTCGTCGACCAGACCCATCGCCAGCCCGCTTTCCTTCAGCGTCAGGCCCTTCTCGTGCGCGTTCTTGGCGATCTTGGCGGCGTTGTCGTACCCGATCTCGGGCGCCAGCGCGGTCACCAGCATCAGCGATCGGCCGACCAGCTCGGCGATCTGGCGCTCGTTGGCCTCGATCCCGTCGACGCAGCGCTCGGCAAAGCTCGTCATACCGGTCGCCAGCAGGTGGATCGACCGCAGCACGTTGGCGCCGATCAGCGGCATGAACACGTTGAGCTCGAAATGGCCCTGCATGCCGCCGATTGTCACGGCCTGCGTGTTTCCCATCACCTGCGCGGCGACCATGGTCAGCGACTCGCACTGCGTCGGGTTGACCTTGCCCGGCATGATGGAGCTGCCGGGCTCGTTGGCGGGCAGGCTGAGCTCGCCCAGGCCCGACCGCGGGCCCGACCCCAGGAAGCGGATGTCGTTGGCGATCTTGGTCAGCGCCACCGCCAGCGTGTTGAGCGCGCCGGCGAAGAACACCAGCCCGTCCTTGGCGGCAAGCTGCTCGAACTTGTTGGGCGCTTCCTCGAACCGCGTGCCGGCGATGTCGCTGATCGCCGCCACCATGTCGGGCGCCCAGCCCGCCGGCGCGTTCAGCCCGGTGCCGACGGCGGTGCCGCCGATGGCCAGCTTGCGGATGTTGCCGTTCAGCGCACCTTCGATCCGCGCACGGCAGCTCGCCAGCTGCGCGGCATAGCCGCCGAATTCCTGGCCAAGCGTCAGCGGCGTCGCGTCCTGCGTGTGCGTGCGGCCGATCTTCACGATCCCGCTCCACGCCACCGCCTTGGCGGTGATCGCGTCCTGCAGCCGCGCGATCGCCGGCAGCAGCACCGTTTCCGTCGCCAGCACGGTTGCGACGTGCAGCGCGGTCGGGAAGCTGTCGTTGGACGACTGGCTCATGTTCACATGGTCGTTCGGGTGCACGGGGGACTTGCCGCCCCGCGTGCCTGCCAGCTTCTCGTTGGCGTAACCCGCGATCACCTCGTTCACGTTCATGTTGGTCTGCGTGCCCGACCCCGTCTGCCAGATGACGAGCGGGAACTGGTCGTCCAGCCGGCCGGCCGTGATCGCCTGCGCGGCATCCTCGATCGCGGAGACGAGGCCGGCGTCCAGCCCGTGCTTGCCGTTCACCCGCGCCGCCGCCTGCTTCACGATGGCCTGCGCATGGACGATGCCGATCGGCATCCGCTCGGTCTGGCCGAACGGAAAATTCTCGATCGACCGCTGCGTCTGTGCGCCCCAATAGGCGTCGGCGGGCACCGCGATCGCGCCGATGCTGTCGGTTTCGGTCCGGGTGTCGCTCATGGCTCGCTCCATCCAAGGGGGGTCGGTCGGCTCCTTCCGGGAGGCGGGGCTGCGCGTCAACCCGACCCTGTTGTCCGCCGCCCGCATTTGCTAACGCGCCGGCCATGCTCAGCCTCAATGCCATCACGGTGCGCCTCGGCGGGCGCACGATCCTCGACCGCGCCAGCGCCGCGCTTCCGCCGGGCAGCCGCGTTGGGCTGATCGGCCGCAATGGCGCGGGCAAGTCGACGCTGGTGAAGGTCATCGCGGGCTTGCTGGAGCCCGACGGCGGCAGCGCCGACATGCCGCGCGGCGCCCGCATCGGCTATATCGCGCAGGAAGCACCGCACGGAACTGCGACGCCGTTCGACACCGTGCTCGCCGCCGATACGGAGCGCGCGGCGCTGATGGCGGAAGCGGAGACGAGCGAGGATCCGGACCGCCTCGGCGACCTCTACGAGCGGCTGATCGCCATCGACGCCTACACCGCGCCTGCGCGCGTGTCGCAGATCCTGCTCGGCCTCGGCTTTGACGAGGACATGCAGGCCCGCCCGCTCGACAGCTTTTCCGGCGGATGGAAGATGCGCGTGGCGCTCGCCGCGCTGCTGTTCTCCGCGCCCGACCTGCTGCTGCTCGACGAGCCCTCCAACCACCTCGATCTGGAGGCGGTGATGTGGCTGGAGGACTTCCTGAAGTCCTACAAGGCGACGATCGTCGTGGTCAGCCACGAACGCGACTTCCTCAACAACATCGTCGACCATATCCTGCACCTGCAGGGCGGCAAGACGACGCTCTATGTCGGCGGATACGACGCGTTCGAACGCCAGCGGGCGGAGCGCATGGCGCAGATCGCCGCGGCAAAGGCCAACCAGGACGCGCAGCGCGCCAAGCTGCAGGATTATGTCGCGCGCAACTCCGCCCGCGCATCCACCGCCAAGCAGGCGCAGAGCCGCGCCAAGATGCTGGCGAAGATGCAGCCCATCGCGGAGCTTGCCAACGATCCGTCGCTGTCGTTCGGCTTCCCCGACCCGGACAAGCTGCGCCCGCCGCTCATCACGCTCGACATGGCCGCCGTCGGCTATGACGAGGTGCCGATCCTGAAGCGGCTGAACCTCCGGCTCGACCCGGACGACCGCATCGCGCTGCTCGGCCGCAACGGCAACGGCAAGACCACGCTCGCCCGGCTGCTGGCGGCACAGCTTGCGCCCATGGACGGCGGCATGGCCGCATCCGGCAAGATGAAGGTCGGATATTTCACCCAGTATCAGGTGGAGGAGCTCGACACCGGCGACACGCCGCTCGAACACATGACCCGCGTCATGAAGGGCGCATCGCCCGCCGCCGTCCGTGCACAGCTCGGCCGGTTCGGCTTTTCGGGCGACAAGGCGACGACGCTGGTCGGCCGGCTGTCGGGCGGCGAGCGTGCGCGGCTCGCGCTCGCGCTCATCACGCGCGACGCCCCGCACATGCTGATCCTGGACGAGCCCACCAACCACCTGGACGTCGATGCGCGCGAGGCGCTGGTGCAGGCGCTGAACGACTATACGGGCGCGGTGGTGATCGTCAGCCACGACCGCCACATGCTGGAGCTGACCGCCGACCGGCTCGTGCTGGTCGATGGCGGTACCGCGCGGGAGTTCGACGGCAGCCTCGACGATTATATCGCCTTCATCCTGGGCGGTCCGGCCAAGGCGGACGGCAAGGGCAAGAAGGGCGACAAGCGCGCGCGGGACGAAGCGCGCGAACGCGACCAGGCGCTGCGCAAGCAGGCCAAGTCCGCGGAGGCCGAGCTTGCCCGCCTCACCGCCGAACGCGCCGCGATCGATCGCGCCATGTCCGATCCAAGGGCGGCGGAGCCGGCGCTCCGGACGCTCGGCATGGGCGAGCTTTCCCGCCGCCGCGGCAAGCTTGACGCCCGGATCGAGGAAGCGGAATCCGCCTGGATGGAAGCCAGCGAAGCGCTGGAGGCGGTCGCCGCCTGACGCCGGACAGGACGGCGAAGAGGAGCGGGGGAGCCTTACCGCAGCTTGGCGATGCTCAGGCCGTCTTCCTTGGCCCTTTGCTTCACGCTTTCCTCGCTCCGCGTCAGCGCCTTGGCGATGGCCTTCAGCGCCATGCCCTTCTTCACCAGCGTGTGGAGCTTGGTCAGCTCGTCAGCCGTCCAGGGCTGCTTGTGCCGTTCGAACCGCTCGGCCATCCGTCGCTCTCCCTTACAGCTCTCTCAGCGCGCGGGCCGGCCGCGCACTCAGGATCGGCACGGCGCCGATCAGCCCCGCCGCCATCGTGATCCCGGCGCCCGCCGCCAGCGTCAACAGCACGACGCTCCAGTCCGGCCGCCATTCGAACCCGAACAGCTCCGTCACCACCCACCACGCGCCGGCCCCGCCCAGCAGCAGCGCCACGCCCGCCAGCACCAGGCTCAACAGCGCATATTCGATCGCCTGCACGCCCAGCACCTGGGTCCTGGTCGCGCCCAGCGTCTTCAGGATGACGCCGTCATAGGTGCGCGCCTCGCGGGTCGCGGCGATCGCGCCGATCAGCACGGCGATCCCCGCCAGCACGGCGATGGAGGCGGCCGCGGCGATCGCCGTGCTCATCTGCGCCAGGATCGCCTGGACCTGGCCCAGGATGCCGCCGACCGCCACGATCGTGGTGGAGGGGAAGCGCGGCTGCACCGCCGCGATGACCTGCTCCGCCGCCGCCGCCGGCATGTCGATCGTCGCGGCCAGGTTGTGCGGCGCATCCGCGATCGCGCCCGGTGAGAACACCAGGATGAAATTGAACCCGAAGCTGTCCCACTGGATGCGGCGGATCGACGCGATCCTCGCCTCGCGCTCGATGCCCAGCAGGGTGAAGCGGATGGGATCGCCGACGCTCAGACCCAGCGCGGTGGCAAGCTGCTCATCCACCGATACCAGCCGCGACGTGCGGTCGTCCGCCCGCCACCACCGGCCCGCGATCACCTCGCTTCCCGCCGGCGGGGAGGCGGCATAGGTCAGGTTGCGCTCCCCGCGCACCGCCCAGGCACCCTCGGGCAGCGTTTCCAGGTCTGCCACCTCCGTGTCGCGAAATCCGGTCACCCGTCCGCGCAGCACCGGCACCGTGGCGATCTCCGCACGGGGCGCGACCGCCTGCACCGCCTGCCGGAACTCCGCCTCGCGGTCGCGCGGCAGGTCGAGCGCGAACAGCGCGGGCGCGCGCTCCGGCACCGATCCGGCGATGTTGGCATCCAGGCTGGTGCGGATCGCCGCCAGCAGCACGAACAGCGTCAGGCCAAGGCCCAGTGCGACCACCAGCGCACCCGTACGCGCGCCCGGCCGGTGCAGCCCGCCGATCGCCAGCCGCCACAGCGGATTGCGCGGGCGCGGCACCGCCCGGGCGCCGCGCCTGACCAGCCAGCCGATCGCCCCCAGCAGCAGCAGCACGCCCGCCACCGCCGCCAGGAAGCCGGCGGTCAGCCCGCGCTGGTCGGCGCTGCCGATCGCGATGGCCAGGATCACGGCGCCGGCTGCCAGCTGCAGCGGCAGCGTGCGCCGCCACGGCGCGCGGCGCCGGTCATGCACGCCGCGCAACAGGCCGGCCGCGGGCACCGCGCCCGCCTCCGCCAACGGCTCCACGGTGAATGCAAGCGCGATCAGGGCGCCATAAAGCGCCGCCAGCGCCAGCGGCAGCGGCTCGATCGAAAAGGCGGGGGACACCGGCAGCACGTCGCCCGCCAGCGCGACGATCGCCGGCACCGCCACGATCCCCGCGATCAGCCCTGCGCCGATCCCGATCGCCGCCGCCGCCGCCAGCTGCAGCAGGTACACGCGCGCGATCGTCGCCGACGTGGCGCCCAGCACCTTCAACGTGGCGATGCCGCCGCGCCGCGCCGCGAGGTAGGACGACACGCCGTTGCCGACCCCGATGCCGGCGATCACCAGCGCGGCCAGTCCGACCAGCACCAGGAACTGCCCCATCCGCTCCACGAAGCGGGCGGCGCCGGGCGCGGCGCGATCGCGCGTCCGGCTTTCCCACCCGCCGGCGGGATAGCCCGCCTTGAAGCTTTCCGCCGCCGCGGCCGGATCGGCGGACGCCGGCATCGCGATGCGGAACTTGCGCTCGAACAGGCTGCCCGGCTGGACCAGCCCGGTGCGCTCGATCGCCGCCAGCGACACCAGCGCGACGGGGCCGAGCGTGAAGCCCTCGCTCAGCCGGTCGGGCTCCTCCGCGATGATCCCGGCGACCCGCAGCGTGGCGGTGCCGAACTGCACGGGATCGCCCACGCCGACGCCCAGCCGCTCGGCAAGCGCGGGTCCGATGAAGGCGGCGTTCCCGGCCGGGGCCGCCACCTGTCGCCCGTCCGCCAGCCGGACGCGACCGACCAGCGGGTATTGCGCGTCCACTCCCTTCAGCTCGACCGGCTGGCTCCGCCCGCCGCTGATGGCGGTTGCCTGCATCCTCACCGTCTCGGATACCCGCCCGATCGCCGCCATCCGGGCGCGCTCCCCGGCGGTCGCGGCGCGCTGCGACACGCTCAGCTCGATGTCGCCGCCCAGGATCGACCGTCCGCGCGATGCCAGTTCCTCGCCGATCGCCGCCGACAGGCTGCCGATCGCGGCCAGCGCGCCCACCCCCAGGAACAGGCAGACGATCAGCAGGCGAAGACCGCGGAAGCGCCCGCGCAGCTCCCGCCGCGCCAGCGTCCAGGCGAGCCGCCAGCCGGTCATGCGGCGCCAACCCTTTCGGCCCGGCGTCGTTCGGCGACGATACGGCCGTCGGCCAGCTCCACCACCCGGTCGCAGCGCGCGGCCAGCGACGGGTCGTGGGTGATGACGATCAGGGTCGCGCCGGTTGCCGCGCGCCGCTCGAACAGCAGGTCCATTACGCTGGCGCCGGTCGCGGCATCCAGGTTGCCGGTCGGCTCGTCGGCGAACAGCAGCTGCGGGCGCGGCCCCAGCGCGCGCGCGATCGCGACGCGCTGCTGCTCGCCGCCCGACAGCTGCGTGGGATAATGGTCGGTGCGGTGCCTCAGGCCGACCGCCGCCAACTCCGCGCGTCCCCGCTCGAACGCATCGTCGATGCCCGCCAGCTCCATGGGCACGGCCACATTCTCCAGCGCGGTCATCGTCGGCAGCAGGTGGAACGCCTGCAGCACGATGCCCACCCGCCCGCGCCGCGCGCGGGCCAGTGAGTCCTCGTCCAGCGCGCCGAAATCCATGCCCGCCACCCGCACGCTGCCGCCGGTCGCGCGCTCCAGCCCGGACAGCACCGCCATCAGCGACGACTTGCCCGATCCCGACGCGCCGAGCAGCGCCAGGCTCTCGCCGCCCGGCACCTTCAGGTCGATGCCGCGCAGGATCTCGGTGGCGCCGTCGCCCTGGCCCAGCGTCAGGGTGACACGGGCGGCATCGACGACCATATCGGCCGCGTTCTGAAGGGTCATGGAGAAGGATCGATCATGAAAAGGGCGGGACCGGCCTCATATGCGACGTTGGCGGTGCTTCTCCAAGCGCTGGCGCTCGCCGGGTGCGGACAGGCGACCGCGCCGGAGGCGAACGTCGCCGCGCCGGCACCCGCCCGGCCTGCGGCGGCGGCGGCCGACCGGCCGGTCGCGGGGCCCGAGCGGCTGGTGCTCGCCTTCGGCGACAGCCTCTACGCCGGCTACGGCCTGGAAGACGGGCAGAGCCTTCCCGACGCGCTTCAGCGCCGCCTGCGCGCGGCGGGCATCAACGCGCGCGTCGTCAACGCGGGCGTGTCCGGCGACACCAGCGCGGCCGGGCGGCAGCGGCTCCAGTTCACGCTCGACAATCTTCCGCGCACTCCCGACCTCGTGGTGCTCGGGCTCGGCGGCAACGACATGCTGCGCCGCATCCCCGCGGCCGAGACCCGCGCCAACCTCGCGGCCATGCTGGACGTGCTGGACGGACGCGACATTCCGGTGGTGCTCACCGGCATGCTCGCCGCGCCCAACCTGGGGCCGGATTATGCCTGCGAATTCAACGGCATCTATCCCGATCTGGCGCGCGAACACGACGCCACGCTCGACCCCTTCATCCTGGACGGCGCGCTCGGCCGTCCGTCGATGATGCTGCCAGACGGCATCCACCCGTCGGCAGCCGGGGTGGAGGTGATCGCGGACCGCCTTGCGCCCCTGTTGGAAAGGCGCCTCGGACAACCCGCCGCAGCGTCAACTTCGGGCTAAACTTCGGGGCGGTGCAACCGCTCCGCCACGATCTCGTTGGTCGCCTCCTCCAGCTCGGCCCGCGATCCGAACTGGAACCCGATCTGCGTCGTGTACGCCGCGCACATCGCCAGCCGGTCGGCACGATCCGCGTCGCTCAGCCGGTGGACCCTGGCCGGCGTTCCCGCAGGCCTGTCGGTCCGCCGCAGATAGGGCCAGTCTTCCCACAGCAGGCAGGGTGTCCCGATCGCTGCCAGCGCGTCGCGCACCAGCCAGTGGTCGACATGGTCGCCGATCGCCATCGGCCCCAGCAGCAGGTCGGGCGACAGCGCCGCGATCCGGGCCGACAAGGCTTCGGTCAACGGCGCCAGCATGCCATCGTCCTCGCGCCGCTTACCGAATAGCTCCGGCGCGCTGCCATATCCGCGGTGCGGTGCCTCTAGCAGCGGCAGGTGGACGGGCACGGCCCCGATCACGGCACACGCCGCCCGGTCCTCGTCCCGGCGCAGCGCCATGTAATCGACGTCCGGCGGCAATCCCTTGTCCAGCTGGCAGGCCAGCGCAAAGCCGGTCGGCTGCGGGACATTGCCCGTGAAGCAGGTGACGATCGTCACCCGGCCGCCGCCGCGCGCATGCGCCGCCAGCATGCCGCCGGCGGAAAAGGCGGCATCGTCCAGATGCGGCGAGATCGCGACCACATGGCTCACAGCAGGTGCGGCTCCGCGCGGAACCGGCAGGGCTCGACCGGGATATGCGGATCGATCCCCGCCGGCGGCGGCACGTTCCGGACCGCCGCATAGATGTCCATGATCTGCCGTCCCACCGCATGCCAGCTGTAGACCCGCCTGCATTCGGCCAGCGCCGCGTCGGCAAGCCGTTCCCGCAGACCATCATCCGCCACCAGCCGCGACAGCGCGCGCGACAGCGCGGGAACGTCGCCCGCCTCGACCAGGATGCCGTTCTCGCCGTCGCGGATGCAATCCACCACACCGACCGACCGGCATGACAGCACGGCATGCCGGGACGCCATCGCCTCCAGGATCGTGTTCGAAAAACCCTCGGCATAGGTCGGGGACACGAACACGTCGTGATCGCGGTAGAGCGCGGGAACCGCGTCATAATCGGCATAGCCGGTGAAGCTCACCCGGTCGTCCAGCCCCAGCTCCGTCGCGAGCGCGCGTGCCGGCTCCAGGTCCGGACCGATCCCGGATATCGTGCACCGCCACGCCCCGGCCACGTCCGGCAGCGCCTGGAGCATGTCGAGCACGCCTTTCCGGCGATCCACCCGTCCATGGTAGAAGAACCGCACGGGCGCCCCGGGTTCGCGTGCGTGTCCCGGCGTGAAGCGGTCGGTGTCGACCGCGCCGGGCACGATGGTGAAGCGATCGACGGGCGTGCCCAGCCTTTCGTGCACCTCGCCGGCAAAGCTGCGCCCGCCGATCAGCAGCGCGCTGGCATGATCCAGCACGCGCACCATCGCCGTTCGGTGGGTCTCGCAACATGATCCGACCCAGTGGCCATCTCCGCCCTGGATCGACACGATGCACGTCAGGCCGAGCTGCTGCGCCGCCAGCAGGGTCGCCCACCCGGTCGGATAGCCATATTGCGCGTGCAGCACGTCGAACGGCGCCGTGGCATGTTCGGCGGCGATCGCCTGGACGATTGCATCGACGTCCCGCTCGAAATCGCCGCCGTTCTGCTCGCCCAACGCTTCCATGCCGATCACGCGCACGCCCGGCACCGCCGGAGGCGGTCCGCCGCCATAGACGCGGCGCTTGTCCGGATCGCCATAGAACTGGCTGATCATGGTCACGTCGTGCCCCGCCGCGACCAGCTGGCGCAGCAGGTTGATGGCATAGATCGACATGCCCGATATCGCGGGAAAGAAGCGCCGCGACACGAAGCATATCCTCACGCGGCGATGCCCTTCAGGAAGGTGATCGCCTCCGGGATCGCCAGGTGGGCGCGCGGGCTCTCCCGCGACAGCTCCACGCAGACCAGCCGGCTGTACCCGATCTCCTTCAGCGCGCCGATCACGGCGGGCATGTCCATGTCGCCTTGTCCGAACGGCAGGTGCGTGTGGTCGCCCCGCCGCATGTCCTCCACCGCCACCGTTCCGATGCGGGGGGCATAGCGCCGGATCGCGTCGGCCGGCTCGATATCCTCCGTCACCAGGCAGTGCCCGGTGTCGAGCGCGAGGCGAAGCCGCGGGTGCCGCGCGATCAGGCCGTCATAGTCGCCGACCGTCTCGATCAGCATGCCCGGCTCCGGCTCGAAGCTCGCATCCACGCCGACCGCCTCCGCATGGTCCAGCACGCGGGCAAGCCCGTCGTCCAGCCAGGCGCGCGCATCGGCCGCCCCGACGCCGGGCTGCGGCACGCCCGCCCAGAAGGACATCGTCTCGCTGCCGAGCAGCGCCGCGATATCGAGCGCACGGCACAGGAACTCGACCCGGCGCGCACGTCCGTCCGCATCGGGCGCGATCAGGGTCGGCTCGTGCTTCTGCCGCGGGTCGAGCAGGTAGCGCGCGCCCGTTTCGATCACGCTGCCCAGCCACAGCGTGTTCAGCAGCCGCCCGACCCGCTCCGCTTCCCGCTGCCAGTCGGGCGCAAACGGATCGAGGTGATGGTGGTCGAGCGTCAGCGCCACACCGTCATAGCCGGCATCGGCGATCAGCCGCAGCGCATCGTCGAGCCGGTGATTGGCCGCGCCGTTGGTGTTGTAGGCAAACCGAAGGCTCATCCCTGCGCCTCCGCCCAAGCCACATGATGCGCCTCGGGCTCGCGGTAGAGAGGATAGAGCGGCCCCACCAGCCGGTCGGCGGCCTCCGTGTCGAACAGCGGGTGGCCAAGCCGCTCGGCATCCAGCTCCGGCAGGCGGATGCGGCGCAGCGTGTCGGTCTCCTCGCCGAACCGGATCAGCGGCGAGCCGAGCGCCAGCAGCTTTTCCGTGTTGCGCGTGCCGATCCGGTAGTAGCTCATCGTCTCCACCTCCATCCCCGGCACGATCACCTTGGCGACGGTGACGGCGCGGTCCGGCGGCGACATGTCGACATAGAGGATGTCGAATCCGGCCGCTTCCACCGCGGCGCGCGCGGCCTGAGCGCGGGCATGGCCGTCGGCCACCGGTCGCGACGGCAGCGCGCTGAAATCGTGGCGCGACCGTTCGGAAAGGACGCTGCCGGCCAGCCAGTCGCGCAGCTCGCCCGCATCGCGCCGCGTCCAGTCCTGCATGGCCGCAAAGGCGCGTCCGTCGCTGGATTTCGCAGCTCCGCCCGCCTGCGCCATGAAGCGCGCGACATAGCCGTCGGGTGCAACCTGCGCGACAAGGTCGGCCGGACCATGCGCGAACGCCTTGCGCGCGCGGCTCGCCGCGAACTCGGTCAGGCACTTGTTGAGGGCAGCCTCGCGGTCGGCGTTGCACGCCTCGCCGCAGGCCGTGACCATGATGGGCGCGGCCGGCGCGTCGCGTGTGTCGATGCCCACGCAGTAAAGGTTCGGCATGCCATATTGGTCGGTCGCGAACTTCGGCATGGCGCGGATGCCGGCGGCATCGAACCGGTCGAGGATCGCCCGGCTGGACGCAGGCACGTCCGCGTTCAGCGTCAGCGACACGCCGCGGTCGAGCGCGCGGAACAACAGGCCATTGCCGTCGCGCTGCAGGATCTCGCACAAGCCATGCCCGATCGCCCAGTCGAGGTCCGGCCCGGCCCCCATGCCGTTCGAGATGATCGTCGTGAACGGGCGGTACCCGGGCGACAGCTCCTTGGCGGAGTAGGCGGCCAGGTCGATCGGCACCAGCACGGTCGATCCGTCGGTCCAGCGCTTCGCCTCCACCCATTCCAGCACCGTGTCCCGGTCGACGGGGGATCCGGCCGGCAGGCAGAGCGTCAGCGGATCGGCCACCGATCGCTCGCCAAGCGTGGCGACAAGCGTCGTGAAGCTGCCGCGCGTCTTTGCACGGCTGCCCAGCGTCAGTGTCGGCCACACCATCTCAGCGATCTCGCCGAGCCCGCCGAGCACCGCGGCCTCGTCAGTCGCGCCGTACCCCACGCCATAAGGCATGATGCCGGACAGCGCCTCGTCCTCCGGGAACAGGGCGACGACCCAGACCGGCAGGCCCAGCCGATCGAGCGGGTGGATCGGAAACGCCACCACGTCGCCCTTCGGAAAGGCATCGAGGTAGGCGCGCGCGGCGGCACCCAGATCGGTCGGCAGGCCGGACCTCACAGCGGCATCCTCCTGACACCCGGCGCGCGCGACAATCCGTCCTCCAGCGCGGCCAGTGCCGTGTCGCGGCCGATGTCCGGCGCATATTCGAAGGGGGTCAGCACCGCGTCAAAGGACAGCGGGGCGATCACGTCGCGGTAGCGGCGAAGCTCGGCGTGGGTCAGCGGAATATCCTTGTGGAATGCCTTGTGGCTGGAGATCGCATGCGACCGCCCGTCGGGGTGCTGGTCGATCTTGAACATGTCGCCGCAGAACAGCCGGCCTCCGAGTGCATCGTGGAGGCACGCCTGCCCTTCATAATGGCCGCCGACATGGTGCAGCGTGTATCCGGGGGCCAACTCCAGCATGTCGTCGAACGGGGCCGTGACGCGGAACGCCTTGGTCATCTTCAGGTCGTCGCGGTGGATCGCGACCACCGCCGGGTCGAAGTGCCGCTGGAGCTGGAACAGCGCGCCATAACCATGGGCATGGCTCGCCGACAGGATCGCGATCCCGCCGAGCGCATCGATCTGCGCGATCATCGCGGCGCTGTAATAGGGTGCCGCCTCGAACGCGATGTTGCCGCTGTCGCGCACGATCAGCCAGCCCGTACCGGCCAGCCCCAGCGCCGGGCGGGTCGTGAAGGCCCACAGCCCGGGCGCGACCTCCCGCGCATCGCCCTGGTGCGTCGCGGTGACCTCAGCTTCTGGCAGGAAGTGCCAGCCGTCGGGCGGCAGATCGTTGCGCACATCGCTGCACACCGGGCAATCCGGCGGGGCGAAATGATGCTGCCAGAAGCCGCAGTTGGCGCAGGCGAAATGGCTCAACGGCATGCAATCGCCTCTCGATAGGCTCGGTCGAAGACGCGCATCAGCGACAGGTCGCGATGCACCGAAAAATCATGGGCGTCGCCCCGCGCCGCCGCCATGAAGGCGGCTGCCTGCGCGGCAAAGGGGCTGGTGTCGGCATCAAAGGCAATAGGTTGTTCCTCGCCGCTCCGCCCGCATCGCCGCACGAGCGTGCCGCCCGCCGTCTGACCCATGGTGTCGGTGGCGACGATCATGCCGTGCTCGCCCAGCACCTCCAGCCGGCGTCGCGGCAGCACCTCGGCACAGTTATAGGCGACATGGCTCTGGAACAGCACGCCCGACGCCGTCCGCCCCATCAGCATGCCGCCATCGTCAACGGCATAATCGTGGATCCGCTGCTGCAGGACGATGGAGAGCGCGTCCACTGGCTCGCCCAGCACCCGCTGGGCGAGGTCCAGCCCGTGAAGCGCCAGGTCGATCACCGCGCCGCCGCCCGCCCGCGCGGGATCGGCGCGCCAGTTGTCATGCGCGTCGCCGTCCGGCGTCCACAGCGGGTCGACCCAGCAGGCGTAGACGATTCTGACGCCGATCGGACGACCGATGGCGCCGCTGCCGATCGCCTCCGCCATCGCGCGGTGCGCGGGATGGTGACGCTGGTCGAACGCCGTGCCGTAGAGCACGCCGGCTGCCTCGACGCCGGCCGCCATCAACTCCGCCTCGGCGAGGGAGGCCGCCACCGGCTTCTCGCACAGCACGGGCAGGCCAGCACCCACCGCTGCAAGCACGGGACCGGCATGGGCGTCGTTCGGCGTCGCGACATAGACAAGGTCGCAGGCGCCGGCCGACGCCATCGCCTCCACGCTGTCGAAGGCCTCGATGCCGCGCGCCTCGGCGCGGGCACGCGCGGCGGGGGAGGGATCGGCGATCGCCGTCACGCGGCCGCCGGCCGCCCCGATCCCGGGCGCCATGTGGTCGCGTGCGACCCAGCCATAGCCGGCGATCCCCCAGCGCATCACCACCGCTCCGGCAGGTCGACCACGCGGCGCAACCGAACGGGGTCGGGCACGAAGCCCAGCTCGTCGTCGCGGTTCGCCCAGAAGCAGCCCGGCCCATATTCGTCGCGCCAGCGCGGCGACGGCCATTGCACATGCTCGTGCCCGGCCTCGGCGCCGACCAGCGGATTGGGGCGAAGCACCGCGCCGGGCGGCGGCAGCGCGATCCCGCCATCCACCGGCCGCGCCGGACGAGCCGGCTCCGCCAGCGACCAGGCCTCGACCTTGCGATCCTCGTACCACCCCTGGGGCTCCGCGCGCCCGGCGACCAACAGGGCGTGCAGCAGCGCCCCCTCGTCATAGACGGCTGCGTCGGGGAAGATCGCCGCCCAGTCGGACCAGGGCCGCGCCGGGCCCTTGCTGCCGTTCCAGTACTCGGAATTGTGGAGGTGGCCGACCAGCAGCGTCCCGTCGGCCTCCGTCACCGCGCGCAGCCGCCGTGCGATCTCCTGCTGCTCCGGCAGGAAGTAGAAGGCGTCCTGGCACATGGTGAGGTCGAAGCGCTGCCCGGCGATCGGCCACGGCGCGGCGGCATCGAACACAAGATAATCGGCGTCCGGCGCCACCCAGTGCTTGGCGAGCCAGCATTTGGAGAACACCACGTCCGCGCCCAGGCAGGCGGTCCCTCGGCGGGTCAGCTCGCGCAGGTAATGGCCGATGCCGCACGCCAGCTCGAAGGCGGTCCCGGCCGCCGCCCAGTGCGCCTCGATCAGGGCAAGGCCGGCCAGATAGGTCGGGTCGACCCAGCGATGCGCGAAATAATCCGCGACCGGCCCCATCCGGAGCAGCGCCATCGCCTCGCGCAAGGTCAGGCTGTCCCGCTCCCGCACCAGCCGCTTCAGCTCGCCCAGGTCGGTCGCGGGTCCCGTCCACCAGCCATCCTGGTCGGTCAGCAGCGCCACCAGCGCGTCGTCGGGGCAGTCGGCGTCCAGATGGTCGAGCGCGACGGCCACCAGCCCCTCGCTCTCGGTCCTGAGATAAGGGATGCCGTCGACGATCGGCCAGCGTTCACCCGGCGCGGCGAGCGAATGCGGCGTGTCCCGCTCCAGCAATTGGCCCGTGACCGGGGACCGCAGCGTGTCGAGCAGGCTCACGCCAGGCCCGCATCGGCCAGGATGCGGTCGTGGAACGCCTTCACCGGACCGTCATGCACCAGGCCATAGTCGCCCAGCACCACGTCCATGGCCAGCCGGCCTGCGCGGGTGAACTGCTCGATCTCCAGCACGCGGTCGAGCACGTCGGCGACGTGGAACGCGCGCGCTTCGCCCGTACTGTCGCCGCTGATCGGCGCCAGCGCGTCTTCCACCTGGTCGACCAGGGTGGGCGCCATCTCGGCGATCTCCGCGGTCGCGGCAGCACGCGCGTTTGCGATGGCATCGTTCAGCGCCTCGCCCAGCAGCATCTCGCCGGAATAGCCGCTGTCGGGCATGTCGGCGTTGTGCAGGTGGTGGGCCAGCCCGGCCAGGAAGACTCTCGTGGCATCGGCCCGGTGCCACGGGCTTGCGATCACGCCGTAGACGGCGACCATCAGGCAGTGCTCGGCGTGGTTCTCCGGCGGCTGGAGCATGATGCGCGGCCGCCCCGGACAGGTGACGCCCGCGCGCGGCTGCCGCGCCAGCTTGCCGACGAAGGGCGGGACGGGGCCCATCTGCGGCCGGCCCTGCGGCAACGCGCCGCGAATATGCGTGCGGAGCGCATCGTCCTCGATCACCCCCTCGTCTGCCAGCTCGTCGAAGGCACGCTCCAAGATGCTCTCGGCCCGGGTTCCGATCCCAAGCCGGTCGAGCACGACCAGGTCGATGTCGCCCAGCCGGGCCGACACCAGCGCGGCACCGGTCACGCGCGCCATCACGTCTTCGGCCGGCTCGCCGCGGATCAGCGCCGCCCATGCCGCCACGAACAGCCGCTCGGCGATCGACCCCGCCGCTTCGGCGGAGCGGATCCGCTTCAGGTCGCCGAGTTCGCGGAACAGCGGCAGCGCCGCCGGCGACAATCGCCCGCGCACCGCCGCCGACATCGGATCGGCCAGCGCTCCAGTCACGCCTCCACGCGATCCAGCCAGCGGTCGAGGATCGCCTGCTGCTCGGGCACGCCGTGGATCGGCTGGCGCCCGCCTGCCGTCTGCGGCAGCTTGAAGAACAGGCCGAGCTGCTCCTGCACGCCGCCCTGGCCGCGCTGCTGCGCCAGATCCAGGCACCGCGCGATCTCGATGGCGAGCGGCGCGGCCAGGATCGAGTCCTTGCACAGGAAGTTCAGCTTCAGCTGCATCTTCTGACCCATGAAGCCGGTCAGGTCGATGTTGTCCCAGGCTTCCTTGTCGTCGCCGCGCGGGCGGTAATAATGGATCATGATGATGTGATCCTCGACCGGATAGCCAAGGATCTGGTCCAGCACGCTGCCCTTGGTCCCGATCTTCGACGCCAGCGACTTCGGATCGTCGAGCGCGAGCCCGTCCGAATTGCCGAGGATGTTGGTGGAAAACCAGCCATCCACATGCAGCGCGCGATCGCGCAGCGCGGGCGCGATCACCGTCTTCATGAAGGTCTGGCCCGTCTTGCCGTCCTTGCCGGCCACCGGCACGTTCCGCTCGGCCGCGAAGGCGGCGAGGGGCGCGACGTCCGCTGCCACCGAAGGGGTGAAATTGGCATAGGGCGTATCCGCATCGATCGCCGCATAGGCATAGAGCATCGCCGGGCTGATCGCGCCGTCGTCGCTGTCGAGCCCGCGCTCGAACGCCTCGCGCGATTGCAGCGCCGCGTCGTCGGGGTGCGGCACCCGCTCGGTCGAGGCCAGGTTCACCACCACCACGCGGTCGAGCTGCTTTTCCTCGCGGAACCGCGCGAGATCGGCCTGGATCTGCGCGACCGCCGCCCGGTGACCGCCCGACAGCTTGTTGTCGCCGTCGATGTTGGCGCAATAGCCGGTGGATCCCGCTGCCTTCCACGGCCGCATGCCGTTAAGCGCGCTGGCGCCATTGGCGAGCTCCTTCTCGCCGATCACGCCATGCTTCAGCGCGCAATTGCCGAGCGTGTCGTCGGCCAGGTCCCAGCCGCCGAATTCCAGGTCGCGATAGGCGACCAGCCCGGCGACGTCGCGGTCCGCAAGCGGCAGCCCGGCAAGGCTGTTCGACCCCGCCTTGATCATTTCGATGCCGGCGATCGCGGTGGTGGCAACGGCCCCGCCCACGCCCACAATGGCGATGCCCAGACGTTCGGCCATGTCGATCCTTCCCCGCAAGGCCCAGAACGGGCCGGTGCGGTCTCAACCATGGCGATCGTGGCCGGTTTCACTGCGCAAAAGCGTGAAACGTATTTTGTTCCCGACGCCATGATCTATGTCATCGGAAAGACTCAGCCTGTGTGATCCATGTCACTCCGTGCGACTGGCGGGGGCAGCCAGTCGGTCGCCACCGACCCGTGCCGGTCCTTGAAGTCGACCATCTCGGCCAGTCGCTCCACATCGTTAATGCGGATGACGCGCCCCTGCCGCTCCACCAGCCCGGTCGCCTCCAACGCCTTCAGCGACCGGTTCACATGCGTCTTGGTCAGTCCCACCGCATCGCCCAGGTCCTGCTGCGTCAGCGGCAGCGAGAACACCGACCCGTCGAGCCCGTCGACCACCCGCAGCCGCGACCGGATGTCGAGCAGCAGCGTGGCGATCCGAGTCACGCCGTCGGTGCGGCCGATGGAGGTCAAGCGGTCGGCCATCGCCACCTGCTCGGACGTCGACACCGCGAACAGCAGCGCCCCAAGCCGCGGGTGGTTGCGGAACAGCCGGCCGAACGCGTCCTTCTCGATCTCGAACAGTTGCGTGTCGCTCACCGCCTGCAGCGTCGCCGCGCTCTGTCCCCAGGCGATGGAGAAGGTCGTGCTGATGTCGCCCACGAAGTAGAAGCGCAGGATCTGCCGGCCCCCGTCCTTCAGCTTCACCGATCCGTGCAGCCAGCCGCGCGCGACGATGTAGAGCCGGTCGGTCGCCTCGCCCTCGCGGATCAGGATCTCCCCGGCCGGCAGGGCGCGCTCGCGCCGTTCGAGCCAGCGGAGTGCGTCGCGCTCGGCAAAGGTCAGGGTCAGGTATTGCGCCAGCCGCGCCTCCAGCGGACTGTCAGACATCGCCGGCCCGCTTGCCGTTCCACGCCATCCTCACCATGCGCCCTCTCGCTGCTCCCCCCTACGCCCGCGACTGTCCATAACATCAGGATTGATGACGCGAACAGGCGGCTTCCGGCGGCAACGCACGACGACGCAAAGCGACGCGACGACAGGCGAAGGGCAGGTTCCCGCCCTGGATGAATCAAGGTCACGGCGCAGCTTGGGCCTCACCTACCGGGAACCCGCAGCTTGACTCTGAGGTTACAGTATAACATTGCGGCGCGACACGGACGGGTCGCGCTCTGCGTCGGAGAAGAAGAATGGGCGTGCCGCGCCAGGGACAGCATCTGTTCGACAGCCTCGCGATCGGCGCGTCCTTCCTGTGCCTGGTGCACTGCCTGGTGCTGCCGATCCTCATCGTGCTGCTGCCCGCACTCGCCGCCTTCCTGACCGTGCCGGCCGGTTTTCACCTCGCGGCCTTTGCCTTTGCGGTGCCGGCCAGCGCGGTCGCGCTCTGGGTCGGCTTTCGCCGGCATCGTCGGTCTGCGCCGGCCGTCTTCATCCTCCCCGGCCTGCTGCTGCTCGCGCTCGCGCTGGTGGCGGCGCCAACCGCCTTGGTCGAGACGATCCTGACGGTCGCGGGCGCCCTGCTGCTGTCGGTGGGGCATGCGCTCAACTGGCGGCTGGAGCAGCGCTCGGCCGCCATGGCCAGGACCGGCACCGATCGCGCGGTCCGCACCGCTGGCCCCGTTTCCGCTCGGGCGGCGCCGCGCCTCTTCTGAACAAACCTTATCCGCTGCCGGCAAAGGCGCCACCGCGACGAGTGCCGCCGGCGCCCAGCCGGCGATCGTCAGAAATCAGGACGCTTGAAGAAAAGAAGTGGTCGGGGAGAGAGGATTCGAACCTCCGGCCCCTGCCTCCCGAAGACAGTGCTCTACCAGGCTGAGCTACTCCCCGACCGGGCCAAAGGACGGCACGAGGCCGCCCGGAGGCAAGGCGACGGCCTATAGGAGGGTGATCCGGTGGGCGCAAGCGTCCTTCCTATTCGGCGTTCGCCCGCGCACTCACCGGCGACAGGCCCAGTCCGTCGCCCATGTCGCCGGCCGGCAGCCGGCGCAGCACTGTCCCATCGGCCAGATCGACCTCGGCGATGCGGTCATGCCCCGTTTCGGCGACGAAGATCCGGCCGCCGCCGGGCGCGAACAACAAGGTGACCTGCTTGGCCTCGGCCGTGCCGCTGACGGGAATGGTCCGGATCGCGCGCATGGCGGCCGTGTCGATCACGGTCAGATCGCCGCTGGCGTAGTTGGAGACAACGGCGCGGGTGCCGTCGGGGCTGATGGCGACGCGGATCGGCGTCCGGCCGGTGGGCACGCGGCCGACCTCCGCCAGCGTTTCGGCATCGAACACGCGCACCACCGCGTCGGCGCGGTCGGCGACCCAGATGCGGCGGCCGTCGGCCGACAGCGCGATGCCCTCCGGCTCCGTGCCGGCGGCAAAGCTGCGCCGGTCATGCTGGCCATCCAGGTCGATCACGCTGACGGTGCCGCTCTTCATGTTCACGACATAGGCGGTGCTGCCCTCGTGCACGGCCAGCATGTGCGACTGCTCGCCGCCGGTCGGCACGGCATAGATGCGGTCCGGCGTCTCGGCGGGGGCGTTCGCCAGGATCGTGACCAGCGTGCTGCTCCCTTCCGCCGTGGTCAGCAGCCGACCGTCCGGAAGCCAGACGAGCCCGTGCGGGCGGCTGTTCGCGCCCATGTCGATCCGTTCGATCCTTCTGCCGCTGGCCACGTCGAACAGGTCGATGGTGTTGCTGCCATAGGCGACAACGGCCGCGCGGGCGCCATCGGGTGACAGCGCCACTTCGTGCGGCATCGCCGCCGTTGGCGTCCGGCGCACCTCGCGCCCGCTTTCCAGGTCAACGAAGCTGACGCTGTTCTCCCCCTTGTTGCCGATCACCAGCGTGTCGGCGATCGCGGGGGCGGGGAGAGCAAGGGTGAGGGCGATGGCAGCGGCGGCTTTCATGTCGGTGTGCTCCTCTTCTGGCGCGGCGGCGTTGCCGGTCAGCCGCGCTTTGGCAAGCCCCACGCTTGCTGCTATCGGCGCCAGCATCCTCCAACGCGCTTGAAAGCATCCAGTGGCGACCCCGCTCTCCCAGATCCGCAACTTCTCGATCATCGCCCATATCGATCATGGCAAGTCGACGCTTGCCGACCGGCTCATCCAGCGCACCGGCGGCCTCGCCGAGCGGGAGATGTCCGCCCAGGTGCTCGACAACATGGATATCGAGAAGGAACGCGGCATCACCATCAAGGCGCAGACCGTGCGCCTCCAATGGAAGGGCCATGTCCTCAACCTGATGGACACGCCGGGCCATGTCGACTTCGCCTACGAGGTCAGCCGCTCGCTGGCCGCCTGCGAAGGCGCGCTGCTGGTAGTGGACGCAGCGCAGGGCGTGGAGGCGCAGACGCTTGCCAACGTCTACCAGTCGATCGAGCACGATCACGAGATTCTGCCCGTCATCAACAAGATCGACCTGCCGGCCGCCGAGCCGGAAAAGGTGCGCACGGAGATCGAGGACGTGATCGGGATCGACGCGTCGCACGCCGTGCTGGCGTCGGCCAAGTCCGGCATCGGGATCGACGAGATCCTGGATGCGATCGTCGAGCGCATCCCTGCGCCCACTGGCGACGCCGACGCGCCGTTGAAGGCGATGCTCGTCGACAGCTGGTACGACCCCTATCTCGGCGTTGTGATCCTCGTCCGCGTCATGGAAGGGACGCTGAAGAAGGGCCAGCAGATCAAGTTCATGCAGGCGGGCACCACCCACCTGATCGACCGGGTCGGCTGCTTCCGCCCCAAGATCGAGCAGCTGACCGATCTCGGCCCGGGCGAGATCGGCTTCATCACCGCGCAGATCAAGGACGTGGCGCAGGCCCGCGTCGGCGACACGCTGACCGACGCGAAGCGGCCCGCCGCCGAGCCGCTGGAGGGCTTCAAGGAGGTTCAGCCGGTGGTGTTCTGCGGGCTGTTCCCCGTTGACGCCAACGACTTCGAGAAGCTGCGCGAGAGCATCAGCAAGCTGCGGCTGAACGACGCCTCCTTCTCGTTCGAGATGGAAACGTCGGCCGCGCTCGGCTTCGGCTTCCGCTGTGGCTTCCTGGGCCTGCTTCATTTGGAGATCATCCAGGAGCGGCTGACGCGTGAGTACGACCTCGACCTCATCACCACCGCGCCGTCGGTGGTCTACAAGATCGAGCTGACGCATGGCGGCGGTCAGATCGACCTCCACAATCCGGCGGACATGCCCGATCCCAACCGCATCGAGACGATCGCGGAGCCGTGGATCGAGGCGACGATCTACGTGCCGGACGAGTATCTGGGCAGCATCCTGAAGCTCTGCCAGGATCGCCGCGGCATCCAGAAGAACCTCACCTATGTCGGCGGCCGCGCGCAGGCGACCTATGAGCTGCCGTTGAACGAAGTGGTGTTCGACTTCTACGACCGGCTGAAGTCGCTGTCGAAGGGCTATGCCAGCTTCGACTATCATCAGATCGGCTACCGCGAAGGCGACCTCGTCAAGATGGGCATCCTGGTCAACGAGGAGCCGGTCGACGCGCTCAGCATGATCGTCCACCGCGCCACCGCCGAGGTGCGCGGGCGGGGCATGGTGGAGCGGCTGAAGGAGCTGATTCCCCGGCACCTGTTCAAGATCCCGATTCAGGCGGCGATCGGCGGCAAGGTGATCGCCCGCGAGACGATCAGCGCGATGCGCAAGGACGTGACCGCGAAATGCTATGGCGGCGACGCGACGCGCAAGCGCAAGCTGCTCGACAAGCAGAAGAAGGGCAAGGCGAAGATGCGCGAATACGGCTCGGTGTCGATCCCGCAGGAGGCGTTCATCGCCGCGCTGCGCATGGGAGACGAGAGCTAAGTGGCTGCGATTGCAAGGGCTGCAATCGCTGTTGCGCCCTTGCGACCTGCGGCATTTGTGCAACGCGGCAAACAATTATGAACGCGCGTTAACGCCTGGCGGAACTTGTCACAATCCCGACACATGGCGTGACCAGAGCGGCCCCGCCGCGGTCGAGCCCCCTGACGCTCCACCGCTCCAATGGGGATCATATGCGACATCAGCTTTTTGCCGGGGCGGCGCTCTTCGCCCTCACCATCAGCACGGCCGCCCACGCGCAGTCGACGGGCTCGATCGATTTCGAGGAAACGACCGAAGGCGAGGAGATCATCGTCACCGGCACGCGCACGCAGGGTGTGGAAGGCATTGAGATCCCCGACAGCCCCAAGGCTCGGGTCATCCTCAACCAGGAGTATCTTGAGCGGCAGGCCCCCGGTCAGACCGTGCTCGATGCGCTGAACCTCGTTCCCGGCGTCAACTTCACGCAAAGCGATCCGTTTGGCTCCTCCGGCGGCAACATCCGCATCCGCGGCTTCGACGGCAACCGCATCTCGCTCACGTTTGACGGTTTTCCGCTCAACGACACGGGCAATTACGCCATCTATTCCAATCAGCAGCTCGACCCCGAGCTGATCGACGAAATCAACGTGAATCTGGGCACAACCGACATCGACAGCCCGACGGCGTCGGCTGCCGGCGGAACGATCAATTATCGCACGATCATCCCCTCAGAGACCTTGTCGGCGACCGCCGTCGCAGGCGTTGGCGATTTCGACTATGTGCGCGCCTTTGGCCTGATCGAAACCGGCAACCTGAATTCGTCCGGAACGCGTGCTTTCCTCTCGGCGTCGCGCACCCGCAACGACAAGTTCAAGGGTCCGGGCGAGATCGACAAGTGGCAGGCGAACGTCGGCATCTACCAGCCGATCGGGTCCAACGGCGACTTCTTCCGCGTCTCCGGTCACTACAATGAGAACCGGAACAACTTCTACCGCAATCTGACCGTGAACGACCTTCGTTCGCTCCTTGGGTCGACCGTGATCCCGGCGACCGCGGGCGCAACGTCCGACAATCCGATTCGCATCGGCGACTTCTCGAACAGCCAGTACGATCTCATTCGTCGGTTCGAGAATCTGGGACAGTGCAACCTCACCGTCCCGGGTCCGGGCGTGCAGAATGCCAATGGCGGTTCGGGTCCGAACGGCACCGGTCCCACGCTGGCAGGCGGCACGCAGAACCCGTTGAACGCGGCAGCCTGCACCAACTACTACAATCTGCGCGTCAACCCGTCGAACACGGGCAACGTGCGCGCCAATCTCCGCCTGACGCTCAGCGATCAGCTGACGTTCACCGCCGACGCTGGATATCAGTATACGCTGGCGCACGGCGGCGGAACAACGACGCTGGCCGAGAGCAGCGCGCGGGCTCGTGGGGGCACGCCAACGGCGCCGGGCGTAGACTACAATGGCGACGGCGATTTCCTCGACACCGTTCGCTTCTTCACGCCGAACATCACCAACACCAATCGTTACACTGCTACGGCCTCGTTGATCTATGAGTTCACCCAGAGCCAGCGCGTTCGCCTTGCTTATACCTTTGACTATGGTGATCACCGCCAGACCGGCGAGTGGGGTTATCTCCAGCCAAACGGCAACCCGGAGAACATCTTCTCGGGCCGCAACGGACGCCCGGTCCTGACGGCGGACGGCTTTCAGTTCCAGCAGCGCGACCGTCAATCCTACGCCAGCCTTCATCAGATCTCTGGCCAGTATATTGGCCGGTTTTTCGATGACGCTCTGACCGTGGACATCGGCGTTCGCGTGCCGTTCTTCCACCGTGAGCTGAACCAGAACTGTTACACTGAAGCACGGGGCTCGTCGGGCTTCGCCTATTGCACCAGCGAACCAGTCTCGACGCTTCGAATCATCGGTCCGAACGATCCGGTGCCGTCGACCGGTGCGACCCCGTATTATGCGCCGTTCGAACAAGATTATGACTACGACGCGGTGCTGCCGAACATCGGCTTCACCTTCGCGGTGACGGATGCCGCCAGCATCTTCGGCAGCTACGCCAAGGGCTTCTCGGCTCCCCGGACCGACAACCTCTACCGCAGCCCCTTTGTGGGCGTGCAGCCAGAGAAGACGGACGCGTTCGACCTCGGCCTGCGCTACAACAATAGCTTCATTCAATCGCAGGTGTCGGCCTGGTACATCAACTACCAGAACCGCATCATCACCTCGTTCGACAACGATCCGCTCAGCCCCACGTTCGGCACGTCGCTCGACCGCAACGTCGGCGAGGTGGAAAGCTATGGTGTCGATGCGACCGTTACCGTGCGGCCCACGGATTGGGTCGCCCTGACGGCGATCGGCTCCTATCTGAGTTCGGAGTTCAAGGACGACGTTCCGCTGACCGGTACCACCAACGCCGGCATCATCGGCAAGCGCGTGCCCGAGACGCCCGAATGGCAGTTCGGTGGTCGCGCTCAGTTCACCGCAGGTCCCCTGGATCTTGGGGTTGAGGCTAAGTGGGTGGACGAACGCTTCGGCACCGACGTGAACGACGTCGTTTTTGACGACTACACACTCGTCGACGTCGATCTGCGCTTCAACCTCGCCGATTATGGTCTTGAGGAAAGCTTCATCCAGCTGAACGTCCTCAACGTCTTCAACGAGCGTTACTTCAGCAACATCAGCACGCAGATCAACGCCGCCGGAAATCCGAACGGAACCTACGGCTATCCGCGTACCTTCATGGGTTCGATCCGCTTCGGCTTCTAAGCCACCACGCGATCAACATGCTGAACGGCCGTCCCTCACCCGAGGGGCGGCCGTTCGTCTTTGCGCGGCGGCGCCTTCGCGCTAGACGATGGGGCATGAGCGCCATCGGGTTCACGCAGCGGCCGTTCTTTGATGACAAGAACCGCGCCTTCTGGAACCTGCAGACGGTCGGGTGGGCGGGCTATCTGATCCTGCGCGCCGTGTCGGGCTTCTCGAACGGCCTCACCGCCAGCTTCATCATCCCGATCCTGGTGTCGACCGCCACCGGCTATTCGATCACGCTGGTCATGGCCGCGGCCTTCCGGGTGCTGAGCGACCGCCGCCCGCTCGTCACCTATGGCGGATCGATCGTCACCATCCTGCTGGCGGCCGCCATCTACTCGCTGATCGACGCCTGGATCTACAATGTGGTCCAGGGCAGTGGTCAGGCCTTCAACATCCGGCTGCTCAGCGGGCTCATCTTCCTCGACTTTGTCGTGATCGCGGCCTGGTCGGCGCTCTACTTCGCGATCAACTTTTACCTGGTCGTCGAGGAGCAGGCGGATCAGCTGACCCATCTGGAAGGGCAGGCCACCTCGGCGCAGCTTGCGATGCTGCGCTACCAGCTCAATCCCCATTTTCTGTTCAACACGCTCAACTCCATCTCCACGCTGGTGCTGCTGAAGCAGACCGACAGGGCCAATGCGATGCTGTCGCGCCTGTCGTCCTTCCTGCGCTACACTTTGGTCAACGAGCCCACGGCGCAGGTGACGGTGGAGCAGGAGGTGGAGACGCTGAAGCTTTATCTCGAGATCGAGAAGATGCGCTTCGAGGACCGCCTTCGCACCAGCTTCGACATCGACGCGGCGGCCGCACAGGCGCAGCTGCCCTCGCTTCTGCTCCAGCCGCTCGTCGAAAACGCGATCAAATATGCCGTCACCCCGCAGGAGGACGGCGCCGACATCTCCGTGGGCGCGCGGCTCGTCGGGGACCGCGTGCTCCTCACGGTGCGCGATTCGGGCCCGGGGTTGAACGACCGATCGCAACTACCCAGCTATTCCACCGGCGTCGGTTTGGCGAACATTCGGGACCGTCTGTCCCAGGCCTATGGCGCGGACCACCGGTTCGAGGCGAAGACGCAACCCGGTGGGGGCTTTGGCGTGACCATCGACATCCCCTTCCAGACGGACCAGCACAGCAGGGAAGCCGCATGACGATCAGAACCATCCTCGTGGACGACGAACCGCTCGCCACGCAGGGGTTGCAACTCCGCCTCCAGGCGCATGACGATATCGAAGTCATCGAAACCTGCACAAACGGTCGCGAGGCCATCCGCGCGATCAAGACCAACAAGCCCGATCTCGTTTTCCTCGACATCCAGATGCCCGGCTTCGACGGCTTCTCCGTGGTGCAGGGGTTGATGGAGGTCGAACCGCCCTTGTTCGTGTTCGTCACCGCCTATTCCGACCACGCCATTCGCGCGTTCGAGGCGCAGGCGGTCGACTATCTGATGAAGCCGGTCGACGAGACTCGCCTGTCCGACACGCTCGACCGCGTGCGCCAGCGTTTGTCGGAAAAGCGCGGCGTGGAAGAGGTCGAACGCCTGAAGGGCGTGCTCGCCGAAGTCGCGCCGGAGGCCGCGGACGCGATGGCCGACGGAACGGAGGACGGCCCGTCTTCCAACCGCTTCGAAAAGCTCATCAACATCAAGGATCGCGGGCAGATCTTCCGCGTCGACGTGGACTCGATCGAACGGATCGACGCCGCCGGCGACTATATGTGCATCTACACCGGCGACAACACGCTGATACTGCGCGAAACCATGAAGGATCTGGAAAAGCGGCTCGATCCCCGCCGGTTTCAGCGGATCCACCGGTCGACCATCGTCAACCTGGACCTGGTCAAGCAGGTGAAGCCCCACACCAATGGTGAGTGCTTCCTCGTGCTCAACTCAGGCGCGCAGGTGAAGGTCAGCCGCTCCTACCGCGACGTGGTGGCCCGCTTCGTCCACTAAGGGGGCGGGCAGTGTCAGGCCGGACGAAAGGTCAGCGCCACGCCGTTGATGCAGTGGCGCTGGCCGGTCGGACGCGGCCCGTCGTTGAAGATGTGGCCCAGATGGCCGCCGCACCGGCTGCAATGCACTTCGGTTCGCGCCATGCCGAACGACGTGTCGCGCCGGGTGCCGACCGCATCCGGCACCGCCGCCCAGAAGCTCGGCCAGCCCGTCCCGCTCTCGAACTTCGTGCGCGACCGGTACACGGGCTGTCCGCAGCCGGCGCAGGCGAAGGTGCCGGCGCGGTGCTCCTCGTTCAGCGGGCTGCTGTAGGGGCGCTCCGTGCCCTGCTCGCGCAGCACGTTGAACGCCGCCGGGGACAACCGGCGCCGCCACTCGGCCTCCGACAGCCGGAAAGGATAGGTCTGCGCCTGCGCCGGCTCGGCGCCCAGGCCCAGCCGGCTTGCGGCAACGGCGCCCGCGCCAAGGACGCCCAGCCCGATCAGGGCACGACGGCTCACGTCTCGCGATGTGTTCATGCTGACCGACGTCGGACGCCGGTCCTGTTTTTTCAAGAGGATGGTTCGGCCACCGGCTTCTTGCGCCGGAACGGCAGGCTGAGGCCGCCGCCCGACTTCAACACGCCGACCCGGAACAGCCGCGCACCCAGCCAGATCACGATCATCACCCAGAGGAGTTGCCACGCGATGGCCAGCAGATGCGGCCACAGGCTGGCGTCGTTCGCCGCGCGCGCCGCCATGGCGAAGGGGGATGACAGCGGGAACAGCTCGGCCACACGCGCGATCGGTGCGCCCGGGTTGCCTGCCGCCGCCGCAGACAGGGCGAACATGCCCAGCTGCAGCATGGTGATGGGCAGGGAGAGCATCTGGATCTCGCGCATCGTCGATGCCTGCGCGCCCACGCCCAGGAAGATCGCCGACAGGATCAGAAACGCCATGATGAAATAGACGATGAACAGCAGCGCGAACATCGGCAGCCCGATCGCCGGCTGCAGCGCGCTCGCCACCGCCAGCTCGGGCGGCAACAGCATGATGCCCTGGGCGCCCAGCGCACCCCAGAAGCCGATGAAGAGGATCGCGACGCCGAACAGCCCCAGCAGCTTGCCCAGGAACACCGCCTCCAGCGGCACCGCGGCCGCCAGCACCTCGATCACCTTGTTGCCGCGCTCCTCCGCCAGCATGCCGACCGCCTGGCTGGCGAGCAGCAGGGTGACCAGGAAGATCGCGAACACGGCGAAGAAGCCTGCCGCCTGGCGGGAGCTGCTGGTGGCGCCCGACCGCTGGACCTCCGTCAGGGTGGCGGTGACGATCTGTCCGTCGGCGCCCGCCCGCTCGCCCAGCACGACGCGTTCCGCCAGCTGCCGCAGATAGGCCGCAGACCGGTCGCCGCGTGGTCCATGGAGGATCTGCGGGGTTTCGATCGGGCCGGCCAGAACCGCCGACACCTCGATGTCGCCGGCATCGAACAAGGCGCGCGCCTGGCGCAGCGGGTCCGCGTCCGGCGCGCGGATCTCCAGGGCAGGGGGCGCTTCCTCCGACCGGAACACGGTGCGCAGGCCGGCATCCGCGGCGGTCACGCGGGGGCCGGTCGCGGCATCCGCGATCACGACGACGCGGTTCCGGTCCACGCTGCCCTCGGCAAGCCGCGCCGCGCCCGCTCCACCGATCGCGCCGAAGCCCAGCATCAGCAACGGCGCGAGCAGGAAGATGAGGAAGGTCGGTGTGAAGACGATCGCGACGAAGTCGCGCCGGGCGACGACCAGCGTCTGACGCAGGAACCGGCCGATCATCGGTGCATCTCCCGCCCATCCTGGCCCACGATCGACACAAAGGCGTCGTGCAGGCTGGGTCTTTCCACGGACAGGCCAGCCACGCCGTGCCCGCCCTCGATCACGCGCGCCAGGACCGGCTCGATGCCTTCCGGCGGAACCGTGAAGTCGAACCCGCCTCCCGCCGCCTCGACGGCATCCGGGGGCAGCAGGGTCTGGACCCCGTCTGGGTCGCGCGGGACGAGATGGGCGCGCATCGGCAGGGTCGACCGCGCGTCGTCCACCGTTCCTTCGAACCTGCGGCGACCACGGTTGATGATCGCCAGCCGGTCGCACAGGCGCTGCGCATGCGCCATGACATGGGTGGAAAACAGCACGGTGGCGCCGCGGTCGCGCTCGGCGAACACGATCTTCTCGAGCCGCTCCTGGTTCACGGGGTCGAGGCCGGAAAAGGGCTCGTCCAGCACGAGCAGGTCGGGCTGGTGGACAAGCGATCCCAGCAGCTGGACCAGCTGCGCCATGCCCTTGGACAGCTTGCGGATCTTCTCGTCGACCACATGGCCCAGGCCGGCCGCTTCCATCATCTCGGCGCCCCGGCTGCGGCCCAGCTGCCAGGGCAGGCCGCGCAAAGCTCCCATGAAGGCGATCGCCTCGCGCGCCTTCATGGCCGGATAAAGGCCGCGCTCCTCCGGCAGGTAGCCGATCCGGTCGCCGGCATCGCGCGGCTGCTGGCAGCCGAGCACGGTGCGGTCGCCCTGGTCTGGATCGATGATCCCCAGCAGCATGCGCAAGGTGGTGGTCTTGCCGGCGCCGTTCGGCCCCAGCACGCCGTAGATCATGTTCGACGGCACCGACAGGTCGACGCCATCGACCGCCCGCCGTCCTCCGAACGACTTCACCAGCCCGGCGGCATGAAGCGCCAAACGATCACCCAACGGTCGTCCCCCTCACGTCTCGGCCCACAGCGTGGTAGCGGCCCGGTGCGCTCCAACACAAGGCGGGAGGGCGCTGCTTGTGGAATCCTATCGGCTCCGCGCCCCCGCCAGCGCCGACACGCATGCCGCCCTGTCGATGGGGCGGCCATCGGCCTGTCGGGCGTCAACATGGGTCACAACCGGCGCCGAGCCGGCGCGGCTCGGATACAGATAGGCATCGAGCACGCACGCCCCGCCGAACTGGAGCTTGCGCGCTGGTCCCTCCCGCACATCAAGCTGCGGCTCACCGAACAGGCGCTGCAACGCGGGTGCGTCATGGCCCAGCACCCGCTCCAGCCCGGCGGTGGTGTAGCTGGCCGTCGGCAACCGCGGCGGCGCGGTGGTCGACCCCGTCGGCACCGCCGTGCAGCCTCCGATGGCCAGCAACGCTGTCGCGAGGAGCAGGTACCGTTGCGTCACGCTCGTCGATCTCCATGGAACCGGTGTGTTGCGATGGCAGCGCCAAGGACGGGCGCCAGCAGGTTGACGACAGGAACCACGAACAGCAGCGCGGCGACAAGTCCGGTCGCCGCGCGCGCCCGGCGGCTGGCCGCAAGCCATTCCTTCAGTGCCGGCTCCGACAGGTGACGAGACCCGACCATTTCCCCCAGATCGCGCGAGAGCAGAAGGCTGTTCACCGCAATGAAGAGCAGCGGGGCACCGACCCCGGTCACCAGGAGAAGCAGGTAGAGCGGCAAAGCCACTGCATTGGCCACACCGGCACGGATCGCCGAACGCAAAGCCATCCCGATCTCTCGACGGAACGGCAGTGCGAGCCGCGTCCGGTTCGCTGCCGGGTAATGTCGCCGCTCGACGGCCGCCACGATCTCGTCGGCGAAAAAGCTGAGAACCGCCACCGCCAACGTCCGAAACAGCAGCGCGCCCGCCACCAGCGCCGCCAATGCACCGGCCACAGCGAATAGGCCTTCGTCAGACTGCCACCAGGCGCTCCCCAGCCGATCGGCGGCGAATGCGGCAAGCGCGACCAAAGCAGCCAGCAGAAGGAAGGTCACCAGCAGCGATTTCAGGAGAACCCGCAGGATTGCGCGATCTCCGAGCTGAGCGAGCGAAAGGAGGAGCGCCCGTGCCATGCGCTTCGATCGCCCACGGGTCGGCCAGGGTCAAGCGCCGCCCTTTGACCGCGCTTTCGCAACCGCTATGCGGCATCGGACTTTGTTCAGGAGGATTTTTGTTGACCAGCACCCGTTATGACGTCGTCGCGATCGGCAACGCGATCGTCGATGTCCTGTCCAAGGCTGACGATGCATTCATCGCCGAGCGGGCGCTCAACAAGGGCTCCATGCAACTTGTTTTCTCGATGGACGAGGCCGAGGCGCTCTATGCGGCCATGGGGCCGGGCGTCGAGATCAGCGGCGGATCCGCCGCGAACACGGTTGCCGGGATTTCGGCGCTGGGTGGTCGGACGGGCTTCATCGGACAGGTCGCGGACGATCAGCTAGGCCATGTCTTCGCGCATGACATCAAGGCGGTCGGCGTGGACTTCACGACCGAGCCGCGGCCGGGCGAGCCTTCAACGGCTCGCTGTCTGATCCTGGTGACGCCGGATGGGCAGCGCACCATGAACACCTATCTCGGCGCGTCGCAGTTCCTGCCGGAGGCGGCGCTGGACCTGGGCATGATCCGGTCGGCTTCGATCCTGTATCTGGAAGGATATCTGTGGGATCCGGAAGAGCCGAGGGCAGCGATGCGAGCGGCGATCGCGGCGAGCCGCGAGGCCGGGTTGAGGGTCGCGTTGACACTGTCGGACGTGTTCTGCATCTCGCGCCACCGAGGAGATTTCGTCGCGTTGATCGACAATGGCGACGTGGACATCCTGTTCGCCAACGAGGCGGAGATCATTTCGCTTACGGAACAGAATGATCTAGAGGGAGCACTGGCTGCAATCGCGCCGAGGGTCCCGCTGCTGGTGGTGACGTGCGGGGCCGATGGGGCCATGGCGCTGAAGGACGGCGAACGCGTCACCGTGAAGGCTGAGCCGATCGATCAGGTGGTGGACACGACCGGCGCGGGCGACCTCTTCGCCGCGGGCTTCCTGCACGGGCAGGCGCGCGGCCTGTCCTTGGAGCAGAGCCTGACTGCCGGCGCCGTGTGCGCGGCAGAGGTGATCAGCCACATCGGTGCGCGGCCGGTCGCGGACATCAAGGCATTGGTCGAAGCCCGCCTCGGATGAGAGATCTGTTGCCGTAGTGAAAAGGCCGGGCACCTCGCGGTGTCCGGCCTTTTTGTTGATCAGCGGAGCCGACCGCTCAGGGCTGCTCACCAACCGGAGCGACATATTCGCCCATGTCGGGCGCATCGTCCTGCCCTCGCCCCCGCTGCAGGTTCGAATTGTGCATGCCGTAGACGAAATAGAGGATCACGGCGCCAAGCATGTACCACAGGAAGAACTGGAGCACGGCCCAGGGAACGGTGGTGATCAGGTAAGCGCACGATAGAATTCCGAGCAGCGGCAGCACCGGATACAGCGGCACAGAGAAGCCGCGGGGCAGGTCGGGCGCCGTCCGGCGAAGGTAGATGACGGACAGGCAGACGATGGCGAAGGCCGCCAGCGTCCCGACCGATGTCATGTCGCCCAGAACGTTGATGTCGAAGAAGCCGGCCGCAACGGCGGTAATCACGCCGACCAACATCGTGTTGATGTAGGGCGTCTTGAAGCGCGGATGGACGGTCGCGAAAACGCGCGGCAGCAGGCCGTCGCGCGCCATGGTATAGAAGATGCGCGTCTGGCCATACATCAGGACCAGCACGACAGACGTCAGGCCGATGATCGCGCCGATCTTGATGATCTTGGCCAGCCAGCTCCACGTCGGGCCGAAGCTGTCCACAACGACCGCGACCGGATCGGGCACGTTCAGCGAGGCGTAGGGCACCAGCAGCGTCATGATGGCCGCGACCAGCATGTAGATGACGGTGCACACCACCAGCGACCCGATGATCCCGAAGGGCATGTCCTTTTGCGGATTCTTGGCTTCCTGCCCGGCCGTCGAGACTGCTTCGAAGCCAATATAGGCGAAGAAGACGATCGAGGCCGCGCGCATGATGCCTTCCGCTCCGAACCGCCCCTCTCCTTCGTTGGCCGGGATGAAGGGGGTCCAGTTGGTGGCCACGAGGTCAGACAGATTGGCAAGAACAATCAGGCCGCCAACCACGATGAAGGCGACCAACACGCTGACCTTGATGGCAACGATGGCGTTGTTGACCTTCGCGGATTCCGAGACGCCACGCACCAGGAGCGCCGCGAGTGCGAGGCAGATCAGAAAAGCGGGAAGGTTGAAAATGGTGGTCACCGGTTGCCCGTCGACGAGAACGGGCACGCCGTCGCGCATCAGTGTGTATCCGGCCGGGCCGGTTAGCTGGAGCGGGATCTGCAATCCGAAATCTGCAAGCAGGCTGACCACGTAGCCTCCCCACCCGACGGCAACGACGGACGCAGCCAGGCCATATTCGAGCAGCAGCAGTGCACCCATTGTCCAGGCCACGAATTCGCCAAGCGTGGTGTAGCCGTAGGTGTAGGCCGATCCGGACACCGGAAGCGTGGAGGAAAGCTCGGCATAGCAGAGTCCGGCAAAGGCGCAGACGATGCCGGCAACGACGAACGACAGGAGAACGGCAGGGCCTGCATGCAGAGCGGCGGCACTGCCGGTGCGCACGAAGATGCCTGCGCCGATGATGCAGCCGACGCCCAGCAGCAGCAGGTTCCACTTGCCGAGCGTCCGCTTGAGCTCGCTGGAGGCCGTTTCATGCTGAACCTGTGCGATTGACTTGCGAGCAAACATCCGCTCGATCACGCCACGCCGCGGTGGGCTGGTTGCCATTTGGTTGTAATCCCCTTGGGCGCTTGGGCGCCGCGTTCCTGATCAGAGTGGGAGCGTAGCGGCAATCGCCGGGGGCGCAATCCCCGGCTGGTTCGGTCAGCCGGCGAGCATGGTGCCGAGCGGCCGGCCGCCGAACAGGTGGACGTGAAGGTGAGGCACCTCCTGCCCGCCATGGCTGCCGATGTTGGCGAGCAGCCGGTATCCATTCGCATCCAGGCCTAGCATGCGGGCAACAGTGCCGACCGCCCGGACGAAGCCGGCAATCTCCTTGTCGCTCGCCCGATCGGAGAAGTCGTCCCACGAGACATAGGCGCCGCGCGGAATGACCAGGACGTGGGTCGGAGCCTGCGGGGCGATGTCCTCGAACGCGACGGCATGATCGTCTTCCCAGACCCGCCTGGCGGGGATCTCACCGCGCAGGATGCGGGCGAAGATGTTGTTCGGGTCATAGGGCTGCGTGATGTCGACGGGCATGCGCGTCATCCTGCCGTGCGGGCGGCCTTTTCGTCCAGACCCGAGACACCTTCCCGGCGGTCAAGCTCCGCCATCACGTCGGCCAGCGCGACGTGCTTCAGGCGGAGGAGGACGAGGAGGTGGAACAAGAGGTCGGCGGCCTCGGCCGTCAGGGCTGCGGGATCGTCGTCCAGCGCCGCGACCAGCGTCTCCACCGCTTCCTCGCCGAGCTTGCGCGCGGCAAGCGGCGCCCCGCCGGCAGCCAGGCGCGCGACATAGGACTTGGCCGGATCACCTGACAGGCGATCGGCAATCACGGCATCGAGACGTTCAAGCGTGGTCATGCCGGCTCCCGTGTGGAAAGGCCCGCCGTTCGCAGCGCACGATGCGCGTCCCCGACGCTGGCTTCGCCGAAGTGGAAAATGGACGCGGCGAGCACCGCGCTGGCGCCGCCATCCACGACCCCTGCGACAAGATGATCAAGGGACCCGACGCCCCCGCTCGCCACCACCGGCACGTCCACCGCATCGGCCACCGCGCGTGTGAGCGCAAGGTCATAGCCGTCGCGGGTTCCATCCCGGTCCATTGAGGTCACGAGCAACTCGCCCGCGCCGAGGGCGGCGAGGCGGCGGGCATGGTCGAGCGCATCGATGCCGGTTGCGCGGCGTCCGCCATGGGTGAAGACCTCCCAGCGACCCGGTGCCACTGCCCGAGCGTCGACCGAGGCAACCACGCACTGGCTTCCGAAGCGGCTGGCGATGTCGCCGACGAGTTCCGGGCGGGCGACCGCGGCGGAGTTGACCGCAACCTTGTCCGCGCCCGCCAGCAGGAGCGCGCGGGCATCATCGGCCGACCGGACGCCGCCGCCGACGGTGAGTGGCATGAAGCAGACCGCCGCCGTGCGGGCCACCACATCGACCATGGTGCCGCGCGCCTCATGGCTGGCACCGATATCCAGGAAGCAGAGCTCGTCCGCACCGGCCGCATCATAGGCGCGCGCCTGCTCGACGGGATCGCCAGCATCCTTGAGGTCGACGAAATTGACGCCCTTCACCACCCGGCCGCCGGCGACGTCGAGGCAGGGGATGACGCGGATGCGGACCGTCATCGGGCGATCATGGCCGGCCGACCGCCAGCGCTTCGGCCATGTCGATCCGGCCGTCGTAGATCGCGCGGCCGACGATCACGCCGGCAAGGCCGGCCTCCGCCACGGCGCGAATATCCTCGATCCCGGCAGCGCCGCCGCTCGCGATGACGGGGATCGAGACCGCCTTGGCAAGTGCCACCGTTGCGTCGAGGTTCACGCCCTTCAGAAGCCCGTCACGGCCGACGTCGGTGAACAGCAGCGCGGCGACCCCCGCATCCTCGAACCGGCGGGCCAGATCGGCCACGGCAACGTCCGTGACATTGGCCCAGCCGCGGGTGGCGACCATGCCGCCCCGCGCGTCCACGGCGACCACGATCCGGCCGGGATGGGCGGCCGCGGCGGTCCGGACGAGATCGGGCTGCTCCAGCGCCGCCGTGCCGATCACGACACGCCAGACGCCGGCGTCCAGCCAGCGATCGATATCGGCGCGGGTCCGGATGCCGCCGCCGAGCTGAACATGCCCCGGAAAGGACGCCAGGATGGATGCCACGGCGTCGGCGTTGCGCGCCGTCCCGGCAAAGGCGCCGTCAAGGTCGACAACGTGGAGGTGGGTGGCGCCAGCCTCTCCGAACAGGCGCGCGCGGGCGCCCGGATCGTCGCCATAGACGGTGGCGCGGTTCATTTCCCCCTCGGCCAGGCGGACCACCTGTCCGGCCTTGAGGTCGATTGCGGGAAAAAGGATCATGGGCACCAGTCCAGAAAGCGGCGGAGGAAGGCGAGGCCGTAGCGCTGGCTTTTCTCGGGATGAAATTGCACGCCGATCGCCGTTTCCCGCCCGACCGCCGCGGTGACGGTGCCGCCATGGTCTGTGGTCGCAAGCACGCCGTCGCCCTCATAGGCGAACCCGTGCAGGAAATAGGCCTCGCCGGGTTCTAGAAGCGCGCTTCCCCCAAGGGGCCGGACGTCATTCCAGCCCATGTGCGGAACCTTGAGCGCGCCGGCGGGCGAAAGCGGCCGGACGCGGCCGGAAAGCCAGCCGAGCCCCGCGGTGTCGCCATGCTCCTCCCCGACGGACGCCATCAGCTGCATGCCGACGCAGACACCCAGGAACGGCCGGGCGTCGCGGCGGACACGCTCGTCCAGCGCATCGACCAGGCCCGGCACGGCCCGCAGGGCCGTCGCGGCAGCGGCAAAGGCGCCAACCCCGGGGAGCACGATCCGATCAGCGGCCCGCACCACATCCGGATCGGCGGTGACGCAGATGTCCTCCGCGCCCACCGTCCGCAGCGCGTTCTCGACAGAGCGAAGATTGCCCGCGCCGTAATCGATAAGCGCGAGCGTCAAGACTTCAGCGCCTCCAGCCCCGGCGCGACAACCGACGGCGCAACCTCGATGAAGCGATAGTCGGAGAGATCGTGGACAGCGAACGGATCGGTCGCGGCCCAGGCGGCGACATCCTCCTTGGTGCCACGCGCCAGGAACATGCCGCCGGTGACCGGAACCTGTCGCCCGGCGAGCAGCAGGCGACCGTCGGCCACGCCCTGCCGCAGCCAGTCGAGATGATCGGCGCGGTGACGGTCGATCTCCTCGATCGGCGCCTTGTAGTCGAGCAGCACCACAATCATTGAAGGCTCCTTCAGCCGGCGAGCGTGCCCTTGGTGGACGGGATCGCGCCCGCCTTGCGCGGGTCGAGCGCCACCGCCTGGCCGAGCGCGCGGGCAAGCCCCTTGAACACGCTTTCGGCAATGTGGTGATTGTTGCGGCCGTAGAGCAGCTCCACGTGCAGCGTAATGCCAGCGGTCTGCGCCAGGCTGTGCGCAAAATGCTCGAACAGTTCGGTGTCCATCTCGCCCAGCCGAGGCTGCGTGAAGGGCACGCGCCAGTGGAGCCAGGGACGACCGGACAGGTCCAGCGCGACCCGGGTGAGCGCTTCGTCCATCGGCGCGTGCGCCTCGCCGTAACGCGCGACACCGGCCTTTTCGCCGAGCGCATTGGCCAGCGCGCCGCCGAGCGCCAGCGCCGTGTCCTCCACCGTATGATGCTGGTCGATGTGAAGGTCGCCCTTCGCCTCAACGTCGATGTCGATGCCCGAGTGGCGGGCAAGCTGTTCCAGCATATGATCGAAAAAGCCGATGCCGGTGCGAATGGCGTGGCGCCCGGTGCCGTCGAGGCCGACGGTCACGCGGAGCGCGGTTTCGCTGGTGGTCCGTTCGGAGGTGCCGGTGCGCATCGCGTCGCTATAGCGCCCGGCGGAGTGCGCGCAACGCGTCTTGACCGGGGCGACCATCGGGTTCACCAGCCAAGGAGCATGACCGACACGCCCGACAGCCTCATCCCTTATGACGAGATCGTGCAGGAAGCCCTGCGCGCCGTCGTGGGTCGGGTGCTGGGCGAGGTGGAGGAAACGGGCGTGCTGCCGGGCGCGCACCATTTCTACATCACCTTCAAGACGCGCTCTGCCGGCGTGCAGATGCCGACCAGCCTGCTGCAGCGGTTTCCCGACGAGATGACCATCGTCATCCAGCACAAGTTCTGGGACCTGAAGGTCGCAGCCGAGCATTTCGAGGTCGGGCTGAGCTTCAACCAGGTGCCGGCCAAGCTGTCGATCCCATTCGCCGCGGTGACGGGCTTCGTGGATCCCAGCGTCAACTTCGCGCTGCAGTTCAAGGCGCAAGATGAGGGCGGGCCGGAACCGCACGACGATGCCGAGAACGACGAGCCGCCGGTGGCGACGCCGGTTGAGCCGGGATCAAACGTCGTGTCGGTGGACTTCGGCCGCAAGAAATAGGCTTGCCGGCGGCAGAGTCACGCAGCCGCGGAAACTCTGATCAGATCTGTTGGCAAGGGCGGGGTGGTGCCCAGGGACGGAGTCGAACCGCCGACACTGCGATTTTCAGTCGCATGCTCTACCAACTGAGCTACCTGGGCCCGCATCGCGGAAGCGGGCCTATAGGGCGGGGTCGGCGTCGCTGTCCAGCCCGTTTGGCACAGGCTTTCCGGGAAGCCGATAACCGTCGCCCAGCCAGTTGAGGAGGTCGCGGTCGCGGCAGCCGCGGCTGCAGAAGGGTTTGAACTCAGGCGAGGGTGCAGTGCCGCAGATCGGACAGGCGGCATTAGAGCGGCTGGCGGTGGACATCGCCAACCCAGATGGGTCTGCCGGGATCGGGGTGCAAGACGACCTCCGCGCCCACCCGCCGGGCAAGCAGACCGGACCAGCCGCGCTCCCTTATTCGGCCCAGCACGCCTGGCGTCGCGGTGAGGTGAAGCGGGCCGGCGCCGGGCGTGCGCTCCGCCCGGCGGAGCAGTGCGAGCGCGGCGCTGACCGCCGGATCCTCCCGGACGCGCTCGATCAGCGAGGCGCGCGCACGCGGGCGGACGATCTGCACGAAACCGAAGCCGTTCACCGCCGTTCGCTCGAACGGTTGCGGCAGCAGCCGGTCGATCGCTTCCGCCGCCGCCAGGCGTGCGTCCTTGCGGCCGGCCGTCGGCAGATCAATCCCGATCGACCCGCCGATGCCAAGGCGGCGGATGGCAGCGGCGGACGCGGCGGCTCCGGCGATGGCCAGCGCGGCGAGGTCCCCGTCGCCATCGACGTCGATCAGCGTCATGGCAGGTGTGGGGCTGATCCGCAGCCGTCCGCCGTCGAAATCGAGATCGCCCGTGCGCGCGGCGTCCAGCACTTCACCCCAGCCGGCCGCCTCCAGCAGGTCGCTGTCGTGATGCCGGGTAGGCTGAACGGGATGGGGGCTGGAGGAGAGACGGGCGAAAAGGTCGGGCCCCGGGCCGAGAGCGGCGTCATCAGGTGCCATCCGCACCCGCGCGCGCTTGAGCGCTCCGGCCTCGGGCAGCGCCTCACGGACGACCTCGGCTACGAACGCCATGCCTTCCGTGATCCTTGCCGGCACGGGCTCCAGCAGCGCCTCGACGCCGCCGTCAAGGATGGCGATCGCGCGGCGCCCGGGTTGGAGCACCTGGTGGAGGCGGGCAGGGAGGATCGATCCGACGACGGGCCCATCATCGTCGCGCTCGACCATGGCCTCCACGATCGAGCCACCATCGACCAGGGCGGCGCGCCGCTCGCCGATGCCGTCCTCAAACAGCCAGCGGCTTGCCACCTGTCAGTCGAGCGGATAGCCGGCCGCACGGAGCAGCCGCCGCGTTTCCATCAGCGGCAATCCGACCACGCCGGAGTGACTTCCGCTCATGAAGCGGACAAATGCCTCCGCACGGCCCTGGATGGCGTAGCCACCTGCCTTCTCAAGGCCCTCACCGCACCTGACATATGCGTCGATCTCTTCGTCGGAGAGGCGTTGAAACGCGACGATCGTGTCCGACAGACGCGTTCGCACCTTGCCTGCTCCATCGATGACGCAGACGGCTGACAGTGCGTGGTGGCGGCGGCCCGACAGGAGGCAGAGCAGGTGGCGCTGAATGCCTTCGTCACCGGCCGGGGGGAGGATGCGCCGACCAAGGGCGATGGTGGTGTCGCCCGCGACGACGATGTCGCCCGCGGGCCGGGGGACGGCCGACGCTTTCTCCACCGCGAGACGCACCGCGTAGTCGCGCGGCAGCTCTCCCGTCTTCGGGCTCTCATCGATGTCGGGCGATACCGCCAGGTCGACAGAAACGCCGATCCGCGCCAGCAGATCGCGCCGGCGTGGCGATGATGATGCGAGGATCAGACGCATGGGCCGATTGCGGCTCCCAAGCGCTTACTTGAAGCGATAGGTAATCCGACCCTTGGTCAGATCATAGGGCGTGAGTTCAACAAGAACCTCGTCGCCGACGAGAACTCGGATGCGGTTCTTGCGCATCTTTCCGGCAGTGTGACCGAGAACCTCATGATCATTCTCAAGGCGCACACGGAACATGGCGTTGGGAAGAAGCTCCACAACCTGGCCACGCATTTCGAGCAGTTCTTCCTTCGCCAAGCGGCAACCTTCATCTTGGAGGACTGAGAGCGCGCCGCCCATAGCCGCATGGGGCCCAAAAGGGAAGCTCGCTGCACCGATATAGGACGTCTGGCCCGGCTTTGAACGGAGTGGCTGTCCGGTCGTTGTGCGCCGGAGCGGTTTTTCTGCTCCTGCAGGGTTTCGCTGCAGTGCAGAAGGAACCATCTGGCAGCCATGCTAAAGCAAAGCTCCCTCGCGTCGGTCGACATGGGCCACGATCGCATTGGCTTCACCGAATTCGTCGCTTTGATCGCCGCGCTGATGGCGATGACCGCCTTGTCGATCGATTCCATGCTGCCGGCGCTGCCCGCGATTGGCGAAAGCCTGCAGGTGGTGGCCGACAACGATCGCCAATGGGTAATCGCGTCTTTCCTGATCGGTTTTGGTCTCGGCCAGATCGTGCATGGGCCCTTGTCCGACCGGTTCGGACGAAAGCCGGTGCTGCTGACAAGCCTTGGCTTTACCATCCTCTTCAACATCGCGGCAGCGGTGGCGGGGAGCTTCACGCTGCTGGTTGCCGCACGCCTGCTAAGCGGCGTGGCCGTGGCGTCGTCCCGCGTCCTCACTGTGTCGATCGTGCGTGACCGATATTCCGGGCGGCAAATGGCGCGGGTGATGAGCCTGGCGTTCATCGTGTTCATGGCGGCGCCCATTCTCGCGCCGATCTTCGGCCAGCTCGTCCTGACGGTCGCGCCCTGGCGGGCGATCTTTGCCGCCCTGGCGACTGCGGCGGCGATGCTGCTGATGTGGGCGGCGTGGCGATTGCCGGAGACCTTGCCGGCAGAAAACCGGCGGCCGCTGAGCATCGCCGCGCTGATCCAGGGTTTCCGCGGCACTCTGTCGGACCGTATGTCGGTCGGGTACACCGCTGCCTTCGCACTTTTGCTGGCCGCGCTCTACGGCTTCATCAACTCGATCCAGCAGGTGGTTACGGATGTTTACGGGCGCGCCGACCTGCTGATCCCGGTGTTTGCGGCCGTGGGCACTGCTATGGCGGTTGCGTCGTGGTTCAATGCACGGCTTGTGCTGCGGCTGGGCACCCGGTTCATCTCGCATTGGGCGCTGATCGGCTTCATTACGTTCGCTGCGGTCCATCTGCTGCTTGCACTGACGGGACGCGAGACGGTGGTGCTGTTCGTGGCGGTGCAGGCGGCGATGATGGCCTGCTTCGGCCTGACCGGATCGAACTTCGGTGCGATGGCCATGGAGAACATGGGGCGCATGGCCGGGATGGCTTCGAGCGTGCAGGGCTTCATCGGCAGCACGGCGGGCGCAGTCATGGGATTGCTGATCGGGCAGGCGTTTGATGGCACTGCCGTTCCGCTCTACTTGGGCTTCCTGGTAGCGGGTCTGGGATCCCTGTTGCTGACCTTCATAACGGAACGGGGAACGCTGTTTCGCCGTGGTGTGCCGGAGGCTGCCGAATAAGGCTGGGGAGAGGAACCGGGCACGATCCTCACGCGCTTCGCAGGTCCAACCTCTTTTGCCAAAGGATCGGCCATGAGCCCGCGCACCCCGCTCAACCCCGAAAACGATCGCGACGGTTATGACGAAAGCCAGCGCGCCGAAGTTCATGAATATGAAGGCGGCGGTCCTGGCGACGGGATCATCAAGACGGACATGACGCAGGATCGCGGCGGCGACCTGGACGAGGAACTGGATGGGCGGGCGCCGGAAGCGCCGGATGGCTTCCAGGAGATGGCCGGTGCGTCCGTCGACGATCTGGACGACGACGACCTCAACGACGAGGACGGCGACGACGTGCTGACCGACGGTCAGGACGAGGATGACAGCAACGCGCTGTAGATACGAAAAAGGGGAGGCTTTCGCCTCCCCTCGATCGCTGACGGATGTCCTAAGCCTTATCGGCAGCGACGACGATCCGTGCCGCGCTCCACCTCACGACCGAGCAGGGCGCCGGCAACGGCACCACCGACGGTGCCGAGCGTGCGATCGCCGCGGGTGTCGATTGCACGTCCGGCGAGCGCACCGGCCGCGCCGCCGATCAGGAGGCCGGTGGTGCCGTCGTTCTTGCGGAATAGGTCCGGCCGTCACAACCGCGCCACTCACGCGTCCAGCCGTCGCGGCCACGCTGGGCCTCGGCACTGTCAACCGCGACGATCATCGTCGGGGCAATGGTCAGGGCCGCCGCAGCGGCAAAGGTCATCATACGCATAACAACAGTCCTTTCTGGATCGTTTCAGTTTGTCCAACGCGTCTCCCCTGCGCCCTGTTTCATGAACCCCGAGCAACACGACGAACCGTTGAGGCGTTGTCTCGCGAAAGGAGAGCGTCTGATGAACAGCAGCGACAAGATGCCGGCAACAGGGCCCGACACTGCGGGACCTGCGGACCTGAAGCAGGGCGGCGGCGATCCGGCGGCGACCCTGCCGGAACGGGACGGACTGGACCCCGGCGGCGCCGGCGACCTGACGGGGATTGGGGGCGATGCGCCGCGCGATCCGCGCGCTGTCGGTGAGCGGTCTTTGGCTGGCGGTGCGGAGCGGCCGTCCAGCCTCGGAGAGGCGATCGGGACGGGCGCAGGTGCGGCGGATGCGGGGTCCGGCACCCCTGCCGACACCGCCGGTGCGGGCGGTGGCGGTGCGGAGGGCGGCGTGGGCCAGCGCTAAGCGCCAGCCCTTACGGGTTGGAGGGAGGACCGTCCTTCACCAGAGCAGGCGCGAAGGCGGACCGGTCACCGTCCGGGATGCCAGCGGTCGGATCCGGGCGGAAGGCGTCGGGCGCGCGGTCCGCCGGGCCGTTATGGGGCTTGTCGGATGCAAGGTCGGGCACGGCATGCCCCTCCTGACCGGGGCGGGTCGACGCGTCGCCGCCCTTGGCGGGACGGCTGCGGCTGTAGAGCACGGCGCCGGCCGCGATCGCGGCGCCTGCACCGGCAACGAGGGCGGCGATAACACCGGGCTTCTTGGCGGTGTCGGCGATCACCTCGGCGGCGTTGCGTGCGCTCTTCCCGACGCGGTCCGCGGCCTTGGTCGCGGACTTGCGGGCGGTGGCGACGGGGCCCTTGGCGGTTGCCTTGCGGGCCGCGGCCTTGCGGCGGGGTGCGGGCTTGGGCGCGTCGGCCGCCTTCTTGCTGCGGGTGGATTTCGGCGCGGCGGCATCCGCCTTGGCGGCGCGGGGGGCGCGGGCGGACTTGGGCGCGGTGGACTTGCGCGGGCGCCGGGCGGGAGCGTCCGGGCCGGTCGGGGTCGTATCGTCGTTGTCGGCCATGTTGACACTCCCAATCGATGTTTGTCCGGCCGACAACGGGCAGGGGGCGGGGTCGTTCCGGAGGCGTGTCGCTTCGGCCCCGCCCGCCCGGTCAGCCGAACCGATGTGTCAAGCTGATGTCGGCGTTGAGGAGCTTGGAGATCGGGCAGTTGGCCTTCGCTTCCTGCGCAAAACGGTCGAATTCCTCGGCCGACAGCCCCGGGACCTGGCCATTGAGGTCGAGTTCGGAGCGGGTGACCTTGAAGCCGTCGCCGTCCTTGTCGAGCGTCACCTTTGCCGTGGTTTCGAGCGTGCCGTCCGTGTGGCCGGCACCGGCGAGCGCGAAGGACAGGGCCATTGTGAAGCAGCCGGCGTGCGCGGCGGCGATCAATTCTTCCGGATTTGTGCCCTTTTCGTCGCCAAAACGCGTGTTGAAGCTGTACGGCGTGCCGTCCAGGACGCCGGAGGGCGCCGTCAAGCGGCCCTTGCCGTCCTTCCCCAGGCCTTCGTAGCGGGCGGTTGCGGTGCGGGTGGTCATCGAGGGAGCTCCTTTTCAGTCGCGCAGGTCGGCGGGGACGCGGCCACCATTGTCGGCAAGCGCGCGCATCACGGCCTTGTGCAGCCAGATGTTCATTTCGGCCGAGCCGTTCTTCTCACCGGTGTAGCCAAGCTCGGTCGCGAGCTCGCGGCGGTTGTCGAGGCTGGAATCGATGTCGAGCAGCTTCATCAGGTCGACGATGGAGGTGCGCCAGTTGAGCGCCGGGCCACCCTTCTGTTCCTGGAGGCGGGTGAGGACGGCCTCCACATCGACCGGCTGCTGCTGTTGCGGCTGCTGCGCGGTCGGCTGCGGCTGGGCGGCGGGTGCGGCCGGGGCGGGCGCCGGCACCGCGGGGCGGGGTGCCGCCGTCGGCTGCGCGGGCGTGGGAGCCGGGGCGGGCGCGGGGCGTGCGCCGCCACCGCCGAACTGCCCGCCGAGCGGGCCGTTGTCGCCGAAGATGGCGTGCTTGATCTTGCCGAAGATGCTCATGGTCCATGTCCCCATAAGATGGTTCGGGGAACGAACGCGTCCGGCGGCGCGGGGATGCGCGGCGCCCGACAAAGTTTGCGCCGGGCGGCGGCCAAGCCGGGATCAGCCGGCGGGATCGGAGTCCGGGTTGGCGGCGGCGTCCGCGTCGCGCGCGGTGCGGGCGGCGACGGCCTGGGCCTCACGCTCCTGCCGCTGGATGCGGGTGCGGTCCGACCGGTCGGCCATCGCGGCCCATGCCGCCTCGGCCCGTTCGGCGCGGATGCGAACATTGTCGAGCGTCGCGGCATCGGCGTTGCGGCGCTCCGCATCGGCGCGTTCGCGGTACAGGCTGGCTTCGTCGACCATGAGCGGTCCTCCTCGTGAGCGGAAACGGGGGCGACGTCCCGGGTGAGCCGCCGCCCGGTGGCCGATGCTACTCGGCGTGCTGGAGGTTGACGGCTGCGGTCTTGCCGCGGCGATCCTCCTCCAGATCATAGCTGACGCGGTCGTTCTGGTTGAGCGTGCCCATGCCGGCGCGCTCCACCGCGGAGATGTGGACGAACGCATCGTTGCCGCCGCCATCGGGCGCGATAAAGCCATAGCCCTTGTCGGCGTTGAAGAACTTGACGGTACCGGTGATCGCCATGAGGCGGATCCTTCCTTCGTTGGGGCGACCCGATCGTCGGGCCGCCTGGGGCCGCGAGCAGGGAAAGAAGGAAGTTGGAGCCGCAAAGCGCCGAAAGACCGTCGATATGCGAGCCGCAGCCATATGGGAGCGGCAACGCCGCGATCAAGGGCAAGCCAAGCTTGCCCTCCATCTGGCAAGGCCGGCCGGCGGCGCGGAAAGCGCCGACCGACGACGCGGCTGTGCCGCGGCGCCCCCCTCAGCCCACCTTGGTCGCGCGGAGCGTGCCCGCCGGCGCGGGGCGGCAGAGATCGGCGGTGGGGGCGGTGCCGTCGAGCCAGCCGGCCCAGTCGGCACGGTCGATCACCACGACCTGGCGGCTGTGATAGGGCGCGACGTCCGGCCCGGGTTCGGCCGTGAGCATCGCGAACGCCTCCCCCACGCCCGCGTCCGCGCGCCAGATGCCGGCGATGCAGAACCAGGGGTCGCGGCTGTGGTTGAAGATCCAGCGGGTCTTGCGCTTCGCCCCGCCCTCGGGCGCGGTGAATTCATAGAAGCCGTCGACCGGGATGAGGCAGCGGCCGCCCTTTGCGCCAGTGTTGGCAATCGTGCGGCCGTCCGAGCGGTAGTTGTAGACGGGGCGGCCGCCGGGCCCGGGCCAGCTCCAGCGGCGGGTGACAAGTTCGGCGGGACGCGGCGTGCCGGGGGCACGCTGCGCGTCGAACTCGGCGGCGCCGGGCGGGGCGTCGGCAGCGGAGGCGGCGGTGCGGACGACCACGGTGGGATCGGTGATGCGGAAGCCGTCGAGCGGCGCCATGTTGGGCGCGCCTTCGGGAAAGACGAGGGGTATGCGAAGGTCGCTGAAATCCTCGCGGAGCTGGCCGAGAGCGATGCGACGGGCTGCTTCGTTGCACATGGCGCGCCGGCCTAGCGATTTAGCTGCGCTAAATCGAGGCTGGAGGCGCGCCCGGCCGGCGGCGCCGAAAGCGCCGACCGACGACGCGGCTTTGCCGCGGCGGCCTTTCCTACACGTTCCCCATTCGTTCTAATGCCTGCATGGGCAATTTCCGAGTCTGGATCACCAGCGGCTTCATGACCCGCCACCAGTCGGCGGAGGTGCGGTGCCGCGGGTGCAAGCGGGTGGTGGTGTTCCCGGCCAAGATGTTCAACGACATGTTCCAGCCGCCGATCTCCGTCAGCGAAGCGGAAAAGCGTCTCCGCTGCCGCCAGTGCGGCGCCCGCGACGCGATCGTGGTGGCGGTGTTCAGGGAGTATCATGGGTAACAAGTAATCATCCTGGATAATCCTATCCAGGAAAATCCATGTTCTGGAAGGTCTCTATAAGTCCGTCTGCCGAGCTAATTAAGCCGGATGTTGTATCCATACCATTCTTTATCTTGCCAAGCCAATCTATTACCCTGCCGATCCCAAGTCTTGATGGGGCCTTTGCCACACTCTCGATCGCGACTTTTCCCTCAGCGCGAATGTCTTCATCCTTCAGTTTCTCAAGTAAGCTACTCGCTGAGAGAAGCGCGCTTTGTAACTGTACGTTATTAACGTTTGATATCGCTGATATAGTATCCGCACTAATAGCTCCTGTGCCCGTTGCAGAGCCGACTGGAGCATAGAAGTTCTGGGTCAGGTTAGTCACGGAGCGGCCCTCCCATTCATTATCATTTGAGAATAATGAAGCGCTTTCTTCCTCAAGCTCTATAGCTCTCAACCTTTTGAACACAGAGGTACCGGAAGCTGCTGCCTCCAGGCGAGTACGCAAAACCGATTTTAACGGCGCCTCTCTGTAAAAACTCAGGCAGATCGCAAGGTAACTAGGATCTCTGTAAGCAAAAGCAGTGATATGATCCAGCAGCGCTAGCTTTGTAGGCTCGTGGGTTTCTGAGGCAAGCCAATCTTGGAGGTAAGGGGATCCGTCCAAAACATAATTCGATCTAAGCTGAATTGCCGCCTCCTGCCGAACATCCTCATTATCATCGAGTTGCGCATGCTTTATGAGATCAATGTTCTTTGATAGACCATCGGGATCGGAAAACAAGAGGCGTAGTATCCATTTTCTCACTTGCGGCGCACTACTGTCGTAATCTGATATAGGAATGCGAAGCGCCGAAAAACCAAGTCTACGTTCAGCTTGCGCCCAAATAGCGTATTTCTTTACTGGGTCAGAATCATGAAGCGTCAGCTCTCCTAGTGCTAACTCATTAGAATGGTTTGGCAAGAAAATATGGGGAGGTGCTTTTTGCCTGCCTGTTAATACAATTGCAGCCCGAAGCTCATCAACGTCCGCTCGCTCCAGAGGAATGCGTTCCTTGATAAGGCGCCTGCGAAGTTGATGACTGTGCTCTGCTCCAGCTATTAATGCCAGCCCATGAAGCGGTAGGCCAAGACGACTAAAAGTCAGCAGCGCTTTATCCTCGCGCTCACCAAAGAAGATAAGCCTCACAAAGGATGCATAAAGGTCTGGGTGATCTAAAAAACTAGGCGCCATTGATACCACCGTTTCACGGTGGGCGCCGAGCCCTATCTCAACAAGGGCATTTAGTGCCCATCGCTTCACACCTTCGTAATTTCGAAATAGGCAGTTAATTACAAGGGTGCGCAACCGAACTGAGTCCGTACTAAATCGCCCCCGTCTGTATTGTTCACAAAGAAACTGGAGAGCTCTTTGAACCTGACGATCTTCAACGGCGCCCAGTTGCTGCGCAATAAACCGTTCTTCCTCAATGGTGAACGGCTTATCCCTCATGAGGCCTTGATTGCTCCGCTATCTAAGTGACGAATAATCGAAACTGTCCAAGGATCAAACTCATTTATATTAGACGTAAGGGTACTGATCGGGGCCCATTCAAACCCGCCAATCGATAGCTTGCGAGAGTAGGGCGTATAATCTGGTGGTGGAACAACCTCTACAAAGCCCACGAGGCTCTTCATAGGATCTGTAAATACCACAGCTCCTGTTAATCTTGCGCTTTCCTCGAAGCCCGGTAAATGAGGAGAAAGATAGAGATCCAAGTCGGTTGCGAGCGCCATTAAGGACGTAGTGACTGCGCCATGGTCAAAGAGATCAAATAACGTGCGATCACTTTGAGCAAGGGGCGATGCAAACAGGGCTGTCCGTAATCCCTTAAAGCCAAGCCTCGACTCCGCAAACGATCCGCGCCGGTAAACCAATAGACGCGAACCGCGTTTTACATATGCAGCTGTGTAAATCGGAATGGCTAGAGGATCAGAGTGCACCCCGCTATAGTACTCAATATTCTCAAGTCGAACGAGCTTGCGAAAATCGGACGCTCGCATTCTGTCGCTAGCAGAATAAGCCGAGGGCAGTTTATCGGCGTGAATGTAAGCCGCGCATTCCCGCTGAAGCTGCCGAGAACGGCGTCGTGCTACAATCGGGGTTTTAAAATCCTTTGGGATTGTTGGATCGTCGATAAATGATCTCAGGAAAAACCTTCCGGGTCTGACCCTGAAAAACCGGCAGCGTTCCCGCTTCGCAAGAATATCTTCACTCAATCTCGCGCCAATTGTTTTGTGCTGGGTTCTACCGTGCAGGTGGGGAGGTATTAGGTCCCGAAGAGTAGCTTCTCTAAGTATGTCGCGCGTGGAGGCTGGACGCCTTAAAGCCCGAATTACCTTCTCAGATAGATCAAGGTAGGCATCGGCGTCGTTCATGCTTCTTCGTAGCCAATATCGCTAGGCAAGCACAGCTTAGATTTGATGTGAATGGAATCTCAAGGCGCTAATTCACTCCGCCGCCACAGCCTCCGCACCCTTCCCCCGCTCCAGCAGCGGCGCCAGATACCGCCCCGTGTAGCTCCCCGCGACGCGCACCACCTGTTCGGGCGTGCCCTCCGCGATCACCTTGCCGCCCTTGACGCCGCCTTCCGGCCCCATGTCGATGATCCAGTCGGCGGTCTTGATGACGTCGAGATTATGTTCGATCACCACCACGCTGTTGCCCTGGTCGACCAGCGCGTGGAGCACCTCCAGCAGCTTTCGCACGTCCTCGAAATGGAGGCCGGTGGTGGGCTCGTCGAGGATATAGAGCGTCTGGCCGGTGGCGCGGCGGGCGAGCTCCTTGGCGAGCTTCACGCGCTGTGCCTCGCCGCCCGACAGGGTCGTCGCCTGCTGCCCGACCTTGACGTAGCCGAGCCCGACCTCCGCCAGCATCGCCATGCGATCGCGGATGGGGGGCACGGCCTTGAAGAACTCGACAGCGTCCTCGACCGTCATGTCGAGCACGTCGGCGATCGACTTGCCCTTGAACTTCACCTCCAGCGTTTCGCGGTTGTAGCGGGCGCCGTGGCAGACATCGCAGGTGACATAGACGTCGGGGAGGAAGTGCATCTCGATCTTCAAGACGCCGTCGCCCTGGCACGCCTCGCACCGGCCGCCCTTCACGTTGAAGGAGAAGCGCCCGGGCTTGTAGCCGCGCGCCTGCGCCTCCGGCAGGCCGGCGAACCAGTCGCGGATCTGGGTGAAGGCGCCGGTGTAGGTGGCGGGGTTGGAGCGCGGGGTGCGGCCGATCGGCGACTGATCGATGTCGATCACCTTGTCGAGATGCTGGAGCCCGTCGATCTTCTCGCACGGGCCGCAGACGATGCGCGCGCCGTTCAAGGCACGGGCGGCGCCGGCATAGAGCGTGTCGATGGTGAAGCTGGACTTGCCCGACCCGGACACGCCGGTGATGCAGGTAAAGGTGCCGAGCGGGATGGCGGCGGTGACGTTCGTCAGGTTGTTGGCGCGGGCGCCCTTCACCGTCAGCTTCTTGCCCGATCCCTTGCGGCGCTTGGCCGGGACCGGCACCTCGCGCCGGCCGGAGAGATAGTCGGCGGTGATGCTGCCTTCGGTGGCGAGCACGTCGGCGAGCGTCCCTTCCGCCACGACGCGGCCGCCGTGGACGCCGGCGCCCGGCCCCATGTCGATGACATGGTCGGCGGAGCGGATGGCATCCTCGTCATGCTCCACCACCACCACCGTGTTGCCGAGGTCGCGCAGCCGCCGGAGGGTGGCGAGCAGCATGTCGTTGTCGCGCTGGTGGAGGCCGATCGAGGGCTCGTCGAGGACGTAGAGCACGCCGGAGAGGCCCGAGCCGATCTGCGAGGCGAGGCGGATGCGCTGCGACTCGCCGCCCGACAGCGTGCCGGAGGTGCGGTTGAGGTTGAGGTAATCGAGCCCGACATTGTCGAGGAAGCCCAGCCGCTCCACGATCTCCTTCAGGATGCGTTCGGCGATCTGGCGCTGCTGGTCGCCGAGCCGGTCGGGAAGCGCGCGGAACCAGGCGAGCGCGTCCACCACGCTGAGGCGGGTGGCGTGGCTGATGTTCTCGCCCGCGACCTTGACCGACAGCGCCTCCGGCTTCAGCCGCGCGCCGCCGCAGACCTCGCACGGGGAGGGCGACTGGAACTTCACCAGCTCCTCGCGCATCCAGGCGCTTTCCGTCTGCGCCAGGCGGCGCTGGAGGTTGCCGAGTACGCCTTCGAACGGCTTGGTGACGTCGTACTTCTTCTTGCCGTCGATGAAGGTGAGGGTGACGGGCTTGCCCTTCGAGCCCGTCAGGATGACGTCCTGCGTGGCGGCGGGCAGCTCCCCCCAGGGCGTTTCCAGCGAGAAGTCGTAGGCCTTCGCCAGGCTGGCCAGCACCTGCATGTAGTAGGGCGACGGCGGGTTGGACTTGGCCCAGGGGACGACGGCGCCCTTCTTCAGCGACAGCGCGTGGTTGGGGACGACGAGATCGACGTCGAACAGCAGCTTTTCGCCAAGGCCGTCGCAGGCCGGGCAGGCGCCCTGCGGCGCGTTGAAGGAGAACAGGCGGGGCTCGATTTCCGGAATGGTGAAGCCGGAGACGGGGCAGGAGAAGCTTTGCGAGAAGACGATGCGGCCTTCGGGCGCGTTGTCGCCCAGGATCGCGGACTTGGGCGTGCGCGGCTCGACCTCGTCCGCGACCGGATCGGCGGGGTCGAGATAGGCGAGGCCGTCGGCCAGCTTCAGCGCGGTCTCGAAACTGTCGGCGAGGCGGGTCTGCAGCCCGTCGCGGACGACCAGGCGGTCCACCACCACCTCGATGTCGTGCTTGTACTTCTTGTCGAGCGCGGGGGCCTCGTCGATGTCGTGGAACTGCCCGTCGATGCGCACGCGGGTGAAGCCCGCCTTCTGCCATTCGGCGAGTTCCTTCCGATACTCCCCCTTGCGGCCGCGCACGACGGGGGCGAGCAGGTAGAGCCGGGTGCCTTCGGGCAGCGACATCACGCGGTCGACCATCTGGCTGACCTGCTGCGCCTCGATCGGCAGGCCGGTGGCGGGCGAATAGGGCACGCCGACCCGCGCCCACAGCAGGCGCATATAATCGTAGATCTCGGTGACGGTCGCGACCGTGGAGCGCGGATTGCGGCTGGTGGTCTTCTGTTCGATTGAGATGGCGGGCGACAGGCCGTCGATATGGTCGACGTCCGGCTTCTGCATCAGCTCGAGGAACTGCCGGGCATAGGCGGAGAGCGACTCCACATAACGCCGCTGCCCCTCCGCATAGATGGTGTCGAACGCGAGCGAGGACTTGCCCGAGCCCGACAGCCCCGTGATGACGGTCAGCGTGTCGCGCGGAATCGAGACGTCCACGCCCTTCAGATTATGCTCGCGCGCGCCGCGGACGTTGATGTGGGTCAGCATAGGGGTGTTCTACGTCCGTTCCGGTTGGCAGGCCAGAGCGGGAGATAGGGAAGCCGGGCGCATGTTGCGAGGTGAGGCGCGCCCGCGCTCGGCATTGTTTGGCGGGGACGCTACGACTTCTTCTTGCTACCTTCCTTCTGGCTCAAAGCAGAGCCCGCCGCTGCTTTCGAATCTTTCGACGTTCGACCATCACGCAACGTCTTTGAGGCTGACCTTGCCGCTTCAGATGAGGTCTTCTTGTCCGCCATCGTCGGTTCCTTCTGGAAAGATGCACGCGTCATGTCTAACGTCCAAGCTGTGCTGGTGTTCCCGGTGCGTTCCTTGGAGCAAAGATGACCAATCGGCTTTTCTACGGCGACAATCTCGACGTGCTGCGTGAGCATGTGGCGAGCGAAAGCGTCGACCTGGTCTACCTGGACCCGCCGTTCAATTCGAACGCCAACTACAACATCCTGTTCAAGTCGCCTGCCGGCACGCAGGCCGACGCGCAGATCGAGGCGTTCGAGGACACCTGGCACTGGAACGATACGGCGGAGGACGCCTTCGATCAGGTCGCCCGCAGCGGCAATAGCAAGGCGTTCGACCTGCTGAACGCAATGCGGTCGTTCCTGGGCGAGAACGACGTGATGGCGTACCTGTCAATGATGGCGATCCGCCTGGTCGAATTGCACCGGGTGCTGAAGCCGACCGGCAGCCTATATCTCCACTGCGACCCTACGGCGAGCCACTACTTGAAGCTGCTGCTGGATGGGGTGTTTGGGGCAGATAACTGGTTAAACGAGGTGATTTGGCGAAGGACGGGCTCGCACAACAATGCCAAGCGATTTGGCCCGGTTCACGATGTGATCCACTTTTATAGGAAGTCTGCGGCTTATCGCCACCGCCCAGTGTTCCGACCGTACACTCGCGGCCATGTGGAGAGCTACTTCAAGAAGGAAGACCGGCGAGGATATTTCTGGACAAACTCGATCCATGGAGCTGGAACACGGAACGGTGAGTCCGGCAAGGTTTGGCGAGGTTATGATCCTACGGCGGCGAAGCGCCATTGGGCGGTTCCAAGCGATTTAGTGACAGCCTTGGGCGTCGATCCCGACCTACCACAACATGCAAAACTCGATGCTCTGGCAGACCTCGGCGTGATCGATTTTCCTCCGGTTGGGTCGGGAGCGTTGCCAACATACCGGCAGTATTTGGATCGGAGCCCCGGCCTGCTGCTGCAAGACATCTGGGCTTATCAACCTCATACTCGTGGGACGCTACACGGGTCTCAAGAAGGCATCGATGAGGATGTCCGTTGGCTTACAGCGCAAGGCGATGAAGAGAGGTTAGGTTATCCAACGCAGAAGCCTATTGGCCTGCTCGAGCGTATCATCGCTGCGTCGTAGAACGAGGGCGATGTGGTGCTCGATCCGTTCTGCGGCTGCGGCACGGCGATCCATGCGGCGCAGAAGCTGGCGCGGCATTGGATCGGGATCGATGTGACGCACCTTGCCATCAGCCTGATCGAGAAGCGGATGCAGGCGGCGTTTCCGGGTGCCGCGTTCACGGTGGAGGGAACGCCGAAGGACCTCGCGTCCGCTGAGGATCTGGCGCGACGGGACAAGTATCAGTTCCAGTGGTGGGTGGTGTCGATGGTGGACGCGATGCCATTTGGCGGGAAGAAGAAAGGTGCCGACGGCGGAGTCGATGGGATCATTTACTTCAAGCCGGACGGCAAGCGGACGGACAAGGCGCTCGTTTCGGTAAAGGGCGGCGACAATGTCGGCGTGCAGATGATTCGTGACCTCCATTCCACCATGGAGCGTGAAAAGGCGCCGATCGGCGTGTTCATCACTAAGGCGCTGCCGACCAGCGTGATGGAGAAAGAGGCCGCGGCGGTCGGTCGCTTCCATGCGGAGGCGACCGGGCGGAGTTATCCGCGGCTGCAGATCATGACTTTGGCCGAGCTGTTCCAAGGCAAGAAGCCGGACATTCCCTTCGTCGACGCGACCGCAGCCTTCCGGAAGGCTGGGCGGGAGGCGAGTGCCCGGCAGCCTGCTCTCCTCTGAGAGCCTGCTCTCCTCGCTCGCGGTGACGCTGATTACCCTTCAGCTCCGCCGAATGCGCGCTCGCGCCAGGCGGCGGTCCTCCAGCGAGTAGTAGAGCCAGATGGTGCCGTCGCCTTCCACCACCACGGACGCGGCAAAGGCGATGTCGGTGGCGGTGCGTTCGGCGACCGGCGGGGGTGTGACGAGCGGCTGGACGCCGCGCGCGACGACGCGCGTGTAGTCGCGGTCGAACGCCACCCAGCCGATCCGCCAGCGCGCGTCACGGGTGGCGCCGTTGTAGAACATCACCGGCGTCGCCGCGTCGTCGGTCAGCAGCGGACCGGTCGACAGGTGCCAGTCGTCCCAGCTGTCCTCGCGCGGCATGAACGGGGTGGGCTGTTCCTGCCAGGGTCCGGCCATGCCGGTGCCGAAGGCGAGGCCGACGCGGGATGCCTGATCCGCGGCATATTCGTAGAACAGGCGCCACCGGCCATCCGCCGTGCGGTCAACGGTGGCTTCCTTGGTGTTGCCTTCCGATTTCGACGAGGCGAGCGCGACGCCGCTCTTTTCAAGCCGGTCGAGCGAGGGGCCGGTGGCGTAGGACAGCTCGCCATGCGCGTGGTCGGCCAGCACGCCGGTGTAGTATACAAGATAGCCGTCCGCCGTGCGCACCACAGTCGGATCCTCCACCCCGCCGGCGTCGTGCGGGTCGGGGCCGGGGACGATGGCGGGGGCATCGTTCATGGCGAAGCGGCGGCCATCCTCGCTCCAGCCCGCCCAGATGACGCCGGTGTCGGTGGGCGTGGTCCCGGCGCGGGGAACGGCGCGGACCATGATGCCGTACCGGCTGTCCGCTTCGCGCCAGACAAAGGGGCTCATCAGGTCGCGGTCGGCGAGCTCCGGCGGGCCGTCCAGCAGCACCGGCTCGATCGCCTTGACGTTGAAGTCGAGCGCGATGGGAGCGGGCTCCACCTGCTCCTTCATGTCGGCTTGAGCGGGTCCGGGCTGGAAGCGTGCGGTCATGCGCCGAGCGCCTGCATGAGGGACAGGCCGCCATCGATCACGACCCGCGCGCCGGTGATGTAGCGCGCGCGATCCGACGCGAGGAACAGCGCAAGATCGGCGACCTCGCCAGCCCCGCCGGCACGACCCAGCGGGATGTTGCCTTCAAGCGTGCGGCGATAGTCCGCGTCGGTGCTGGCGCGCGCGTTCATCGGCGTCAGGATCATGCCGGGCTCGATCGCATTGACGCGGATGAGGCGGGGCGCTTCCTCGATCGCGAGCGTCTCGACGAGGTTGGTGAGGCCGCCCTTGGCCGCGCAATAGTCGGCGCCGCCGGCCCGCACCGCATAGGCGTGGATCGACGAGATGTGGATGATCGCCGCATCCGCCCGCACCGTGCCGCGCCCGCGCAGGAACCGGCGCGAGGTTAGAAAGGCGCCGGTCAGGTCGGTGTCGATCAGGCGCTGCCACTGCGCCAGCGCCATGTCGCGCACGGCGACGCCGGTCATGTTGAGCCCGGCGGAGTTGACCAGCACGTCGGCGGGCGCCCAGCGCTGTTCCACCGCGCCGAACGCCGCGTCCACCGACGCCTCGGCCGCGACGTCCGCCTGGAGGCAGATCGCATCGCCGCCGGCCGCGCGCACCGCATCGGCGCTGTCCCCGGCGGCGGTCGCATCGCCGTGATAGAGGATCGCGACACGGTCCCCGTTGCCTCCGAAGGCGCGGGCGCACGCGGCGCCGATGCCCGATTCCGCACCCGTCACCACAACCACCCGGCCGTTTGCCACCGCTGCCGTCCTTCCTGCCTGTGCGCCGGGGGACTACGAACAGCGCGCATGGTTGTTGCCGGCCGCGGCGTGGCCGCGCGCCGGAGGGTGGACCCGCGACGTTTTCCGCCTGCCCGCTTTGCTGTTGGCAGGGGGCGGGCGGGAGCTAAGGTGTTGCCACCATCAGCGGAGAAGCCCGTGACCCGATCCCTTGCCGTCCTGCTTGCCTCCACCCTGCTGTGCCAGACTGGTGCCGCGCAGACGCCGCCTGCGCCATCGGAGAACCCGGCACCGTTCGCCTATCAGCAGCCGCCTGCACCGATCGCGGAGATCCTGGACGCATCGCCGACACCGGGGGTGGCGATGTCGCCCGACCACCGGACGCTGGCGATCTTCGACCGGGCCAGCCTGCCGTCGATCGCCTCGCTGGCCGAGCCGATGCTGCGACTGGGCGGGTATCGCATCAATCCGCGCAACAACGGACCGGCGGAGAGCCGCGTCGCGTGGCTGACCGGGCTGTCGCTGCAGGACGTGACCGGCGGCACGCCGCGGCGCATCGCGCTGCCCGACGGCATACGGTTCACCGCGCCGTCCTTTTCGCCCGACGGCAGGACGCTGGCGATGGTGGTCGATGGCGAGACCGGCCTGTCGCTGTGGACCGTGGATGTGGCGAGCGGGCGGCCGCGGCCGATCGAGCGGGTGCAGGTAAACATGGCGGCGGGCGGCGGGTACAGCTGGCTGCCCGACAGCCGCGGGCTGCTGGTCCGCGCCGTGCCGGCGGATCGCGGAGCCATCCCAGCGGCGACGGGCACGCCCGCGGGGCCGATCGTGGAGGAAACCGCCGGCCGCACGGCGCCGGTCCGCACCTATCAGGACCTGCTGCAGAACCGGACGGACGAGGTGCTGTTCACCCATTACTTCACATCGCAGCCGACGCTGGTGCCGCTGGACGGCGCGCCCCGCGCGATCGGCGCGGCGGGCGTGCACCTGGGCGCGGACGTGTCGCCCGACGGGCGCCACCTGCTGCTGACCACGGTGAAGCAGCCCTACAGCTATGCCGTGCCGGCCCGGCTGTTCCCCACCGATATCGTGGTGACCGACATGAACGGCCGGGTGGAACACCGGGTCGCCGACCTGCCGCTGCGCGACGACATCCCCACCGCCTTCGATGCGGTGCCGGTCGGGCCGCGGCAGGTCGAATGGCGATCGGACGCGCCGGCCACGCTCGCCTGGGTGGAAGCGCAGGACGGCGGCAACCCGCGGAACCAGGCCGCGGTGCGCGACCGGCTGCTGACGCTGGCGGCGCCGTTCCGTGGCGCGCCGCGCCGGATGCTCGACATGGGTGAGCGCTATGGCGGGGTGACGTGGGGTCGCGACGACCTGGCACTGGTATCGACCCAGTGGTTCCAGACCCGGCACGAGACCCGGTATGTCGTCGACCCGTCGACCGGGCAGTCGCGCATCCTGCTCGAGCGCAATTACCAGGATCGGTACAATGATCCGGGCGAGCCGATCACCGAAGACAATGCGGCCGGCTTTCCGGTGGCGCGGTTCGACGGGCGCGGCCGCGTGCTGATGACAGGCGCGGGGGCGACGCCGCGCGGCGAGTTCCCGTTCATCGCGGCGGTGGACACCGGAAGCGGCCAAACCGAACGGCTGTGGACATCGGCCGACAGCGATTACGAGACGCTGGTGGGCTTTGTCGACGCGGCCGGCACCCGCGCGGTGACGCGGCGCGAAACGCGGGTCGATCCGCCCAACCTGCTGCTGCGGGACCTGGGCGGCGGGCAGACCACCGTGCTGACCCGGTTCCCCGATCCGGCGCCGCAGCTGGCGGACGCCACGCGCCAGCTGATCACCTACACCCGCGCGGACGGCGTCAAGCTGTCCGGCACGCTTTACCTGCCAGCGGGGTACAACAAGGATCGCGACGGGCCGCTGCCGCTGCTAATGTGGGCCTATCCGGCGGAGTTCACCGATGCCGCCGTCGCGGGACAGACGGTGGACGTGCAGAACCGGTTCGTGCGGCCGGGCGGATCCAGCCACCTGTTCCTGCTGACGCAGGGCTACGCCATCCTCGACAACCCATCCATGCCGATCGTCGGCGTGGGCGGGGCGGAGCCGAACGACAGCTATATCGAGCAGCTGACCGCCAATGCAGAGGCGGCGGTGAAGGCGGTGGTCGACATGGGCGTGGCGAGCCGCGACCGGATCGCCGTCGGCGGCCACAGCTACGGCGCGTTCATGACGGCCAACCTCTTGGCGCACACCGACCTGTTCCGCACCGGCATCGCGCGGTCGGGCGCCTACAACCGGACACTGACGCCGTTCGGCTTCCAGGCGGAGCAGCGCAGCTATTGGGAGGCGACGGACGTGTACACGCGAATGTCGCCCTTCACCTACGCCAACCGCATCAACGAGCCGATCCTGCTGATCCACGGGCAGGCCGACGACAACAGCGGCACCTTTCCCGTGCAGACGGAGCGCTTCTATGCCGCGCTGAAAGGGCAGGGTGCCACCGCACGCTATGTCGTGCTGCCGCTGGAGGCGCATGGATATCGCGCGCGGGAATCGGTCGGCCACACCTTGTGGGAGATGACGCGCTGGCTGGACCAGCATGTGAAGGCACCGCCCGCCGCCGATGGCACCGCCGCCGCCCCTGCCGCCGCCACCGCCATCGCCACCGCCGCGCGCTGACCCGCTTCGCGGCGAGACGCCCCCGGCTCACGCCGGAGCGGGGGCGTCGTAAGGCAAGGTTTAACGGATAACGCGGTAAGGACGCCCGATCACCGCAGACGCGGGGCCGGCCAAGCTGCGGCCGGAGCGGGAAGGAAGAAAGTTCATGCGCCTCAACACGCCCCTCGCCCTCACCACCATGGTTGTCGGCCTCGCATCCGCACAGCCGGCGGCGGCGGCAACCCTGATCGTCACGGGCAACTGGTCCAACGTCGGGTCCGGATCGATCGCGAAGTTCGACCCGACCCTGGGCGCGCTCAACGCGATCACGGTGGAGATGGATGCCAGCGTGATGCGCGGATACTGGCTGACATCGATGTCCGGCCCGGTCAGCGTCGATGCCGCACTGGCGGGGACGCTGCAGACCAACATCGGCAGCGCCGCCTACCAGGGGGCGATCTCGTCCTCCACCAGCAGCCGCGGCAGCTTTGCCGTCGAGGGCACGGGCCACAGCGTGACGCAGATCGCGGCGGACGGCTTCTCGCCGTTCGTGGGGACCGGGCAGCTGGGCATCCATGCCACGGGGTCGGCGCCGGCGGCGCTCACCTTCACCAATTTCAGCGGCATGGGCGGATGGTCCGAGCCGCCGGCGGCGGCATCGATGCAGGCGCGCTTCCGCGTGATCTACGACTACACGGTGGCGGGCGTGACGGCGGTGCCGGAGCCGGCGACCTGGTCGATGCTGATCGCCGGGTTCGGCGTGGTCGGAATCGCCGTGCGTCGCCGGCAGCGCAGCGAGGCGGCAACCGTCGCCGCCTGACCGCGAGTCGCCCTTCGACGAGCACCCAGGCCGCCGTCGCGCCCCCGTGGCCGGCGGCGGCATGGCGTTTGTCGATGCGGCCGCGCCCCTTGCCGACGTGCCGCGCCGCCCGACGAAGCGCGGCTGACCGGCCCGCCGGCGCGCCCTAGCCAGGGGATGCGCCACCGACCGAAGCGATCCCCCGCAAGCGGCCGGCGGCGCAGAGCCAAGGGAGCGCAGTTCATGACGAAGTTCATCACCACGGCGGCCATGTGCGCCGCCGCCCTGCTTGCCACCGCCGCACCGGCCGCGGCCCGGCCGATCGTCAACAGTGCATCCGAAGAAGTGTTCTACGGCGATCTCGACCTCAGCCAGCCGGAACACGCCGCCGAGATGGACCAGCGGCTTCGCACCGCCGCCCGCAACGTCTGCCGTCGCCTGGGACCGAACCGCGACGATCTGGGCGGTGTCCGCTGCCGCAACACCGCCCTCAGCAACGCGCGCGCCGCCATCAACGGGCGGCGTTGATCGCGCCGCCGCCATCGCCGGAGCCGATCGGCCCCGGCGATGGCCCTGGCGCCCGGGATCGAGCGATGGTCTCAGCGCCCGGCGAGCCGGCGATGGTCTCAGCGCCCGGTGAGCGCCTTTACCGCATTCACATAGGTCCGCCCGATGCGGGCCAGCCCGCCTTCGCCGAGATCGGCCTGCCAGCCCCCGGTGCCATCATGGCGCAGCGCCACGATGCGGTCCCGCCGGACAATGGTGGAGCGATGCACCCGGATGAAGAAGGCGGGGTCCAGCCGCGCCTCCAGCGCACTGATGGTCTGGTGGAGCAGGAAGGAGCGGTCGCCGACGTGGAGGCGCATGTAATCGCGCTCCGCATCGATGCGGTCGATGTCGGCGACCCCGATGCGGATCACCTGCGAGCGGTGCGGGACCCAGAATTCCTCCGCATAGCCCGACGCCGCCGGCGCGGGCGCGGCCTGGTCGCCGCTCGCCTCCGCCCGCCGTTCAACGACCCGCTGCACGGCGCGCGCCAGCCGATCCGGCGCCACCGGCTTCAGCAGATAGTCGATGGCGGCGAGGTCGAACGCCTCCACCGCGAAATTGTCGTAGGCGGTCACGAAGATGATGGCGGGTGCCCGCTCCAGCCCGGCGAGGCTGCGCGCCACGTCGATGCCGTCGCGCTGCGGCATGGAGATGTCCAGGAGCAGCAGGTCGGGCGAGAGCGCGCCGACGAGGCGAAGCGCGGCATCGCCGTCGACGGCGGTGCCTACGACCTCGATCTGCGGTTCGCGCGCGCACAGCAGCTGCAGGCGCTCCACCGCCAGCGGCTCGTCGTCGGCGATGAGCGTGCGGAGCGGCGCGGTGCGGTCGTCAGCAGTCATTATAGACCTCCGGCAGGGTGAGCGTGGCAACGAAACCGCCCCCCGGCGGCATGGTCGTGACGACGCCGGCGCCGGGCCCGTAGCGGGCGACGAGCCGGTCGCGGACATTGGCAAGGCCGACACGTTCGCCCGGCGCCTTGGCTGCCGCCTCGCCGAGCCCGTCGTCCGTGACGGTGAGCGTCAGGCGCCCCTGCGCGGTGCGCGCGGCGATTCGGATGGTGACGGGGCGGGACAGCGGCGACACGCCGTACTTGATGGCGTTTTCGACCAGCGGCTGCAGGATGAGCGCGGGCACGCAGGCGCGCTCCAGCCCTGGGGCGAGATCCATCTCCACCCGCAGCCGGTCGCGGAAGCGCACGGCCTCGATATCGAGGTAGAGGCGCTGCATCCGCACCTCCTCCGCCAGCACCACGTCCTCGGTCGGGTCGCTCGCGAGGCTGGTGCGGAAGAAGGTCGACAGGTTCATGATCATCGTCTCGGCCTCGGTCGCGCGCTCGGTCATGACGAGCGCGGACAGCGAGTTGAGCGTGTTGAACAGGAAGTGCGGGTTGACCTGGTAGCGGAGCGACCGGATTTCCGCCTCCTGCGCGGCGCGGGCGTAGGCGGCGGCGCGGCGTTCGGCCTCCCGGACCTCCGCCGCGAAGGAGATGGCGAGGTAGAGCCCCGCCCAGGCGATCAGGAAGAAATAGCGGGTGAGCGCGAATTCGACGATCTCCTGGATCATCGTGGGTTCGCCTTCCGCCGGAGCCTGTGGCCCGATGCCGCTCGTTTCGAACAGGCTGGTGGGGTCGTAGATGTTGAACACCCAGTAGTTGAACAGCGCGATCGCGAACGATGCCGGCACCGCACCCAGGAAGGCGACCGCGACGCGGTGGCCGAGCGGCCGGCCGTCCACCTGCCGCAGCAGCATGTAGAGCAGATAGGTGATGCCGATGCCGATGACGGTGACGGCCGCGCGGCGCTGCGCGAATTCGGCCGGCGACGGGAAGCCCATCACGGCCCCGCGCAGCGACACCACCACGACATAGAAAAGCCAGAAGCCGAGGATGGTGTAGATCGCCACCTCGGCCCCGATCGCGTGCCGGCGCTGTTCCCCGCTTCCCATGCGGTTCCATAGCTTGAGCGCGGGGACGCGGCCAACGGCGCTCGTCGAAGCAGGGGATGCACCTGTCGACGCGGAACCGGGAGCGATGGCACGGGGTTGCTGAGGCGACCAAAGGAGAGAGTCATGGCCGACGACCACAACAAGCAGGACCCGGACGAGAGCACCATGCCCGGCCGGCAGGATGCCGGGCACGACCGGTCGATCACGGAGCGGTTGCGCCGGTCGCCCGACGACGCCGATGCCAAGCTGGACCGTGGCAGCGATGAATCGATGGATGCGTCCGATCCGCCGTCGGTGACGGCCCCGGGCCATGACGAACCGGCAGAATCATCGGGCTATGACGAGGACGCCGAGCGGGGCGGCGCGGCCTGATCGCAAGGGCGTCACTGTGGCGGCTGCGCCACGGCGACGCCACTTCCGCCAAGCCAATCGGCAACACGGCGCAATTCCGTTGCATCGCAGCATGTCCTCTGATCCATTTCGTTGCGTCGGTTAACGTCGTCGAAAGACGGCAGCTTTTATACCGATGGCGAAACAAGGAGGCGTTGGACGATGGGAACACGGATGCAGCCTGCAGCGGGCGCGATGGCGCTGGCGGAGATGAAGGAGTTCGCAGGCTTCACCTCGTCCACGCAGCGCTATATCCGCCGCTCGCTCGACGTGGGTCTCGACCGTCGCGACGCGATCCGGCTGTGGTCGCGCGACATGGTGGAGGCCGCCAGCATCCGTGCGCAGCGCCACGTCTATGACCGGCTGGGCGCGGTGCGGCGCCTGGTTCCCGACGACAGCGGCCTGGATGCCATCGAGCCATTCATGGCGCCGCTGGTGTCGATGTCGGCCTTCGACCTGGGCCAGGGGCGGCTCGACAATTTCGCGAGCTACCGCTTTCTCTACGAGCGGCTGATCGGCCCCACCGTCCGTCCGTGGCTGCCCGGTGCGTTCTGCGCGGCGGCGGCGCTGCCGCACCTTCACCCCGACAAGCGGCGCATCCTCCTCCAGTCGATCAGCGAGGCTGCGGCAACCGCGGCCGGATGGTCGAGCCGGGCGCCGAGCTTCTTTCCCGAGTGGGTCGACAAGATCGAAGGCAACGCCTGACCGACTGCCTCAGCGGCAGGCCCGCCCGCCAAGAGCGCCGCGGGCTGCCTGATCGAGGTGGAAGTGGTCGCGGTGCGCGGCGTTGTAGTCCGGGCTGAGCACGGTCGCGAACAGCCGGCAGGCGCCGTCCCTGATCGCGCGCAGGAATGCCTGTTCCTCCGCCGTGCCGCCCGCCCAGTCGTTCACCAGCGTGATCCTGCGGCCGTCGGCCGTGCGGAAGCCGGCGATGTCGATCGCGTTGGCGGTCGCATGCTCGCTCCAGGCGCCGGCATCGCGGCCGTAGAGCCGGCGGCAGCTGTAGCTGCCGAAATGGTCGATCGCCGTCACGCTGGTCCCCAGATGGACCTGCGCGGCCGGTTGCAGCACGCGCCATTCAAACATCGCGAGCGCGGCCGCGACCGGGCAGGCGACGCCCGGCCGGTCCGGTCGCCAGCCAACCGACAGCGCGCCGCCGCCCGTCAGGCGGACGGCATCATCATAGCCGCACTGGTCGCCGCCACGCGGCGGCAGGGCCGTGTAGCGGACGCCCGCCTTGTCGAGCAGCGCCTGGCAGCGGGGCGCATCGTCCCGAAGACCGGCGAGCTTGCGGCCGGTGAACATCCCCGGCTGATCGGCGAGGTCAAGCGGCGTCCAGGGCACGTCGCCGGGACGGGAGCGGCCGAAGGCATAGAGCGCGAGCGCGCCGGCCGCGAGCAATGCCAGCACGACAACCAGCCGCAGAGCGCGGTGAAGCCAGCCGATCATCGCCGCCGCACCGTCGACATCGGCTCCGCCGTGACGGGGTAGCCGAGGTCGTTCGGGATGGTCAGCGTGGGAACGCCGTCCCGATCCTCGACCGCGGGGACGATCAGGCGGGGCGGATGGGCGGCGGCATGCGCATCGAGCGCGGCATGGCTGCGGTGGGGCGCGATGCGCTCCAGATTGCGACGGGTGGGAAAGATGATCGACACATCGCCGCGGTCCGCGCGTGCAAGCACGTCTGCCGCCGATGCCCAGAACGCGCGCACGGTCTCGCCGCCGTCGCTGCCGGGCTCGCCCGAGCCGGGAGGATCGGCAGCGAGATAGAAGCGCGTGTCGAAGGTGCGCGTTTCCTTGAAATTGGGTCGCCAGCGCGCCCATGGACGCAGCACCGAAAGGTCCAGCCGCGCTCCGTGCGACCGGAGCACCTCGGCAAAGCCCCCGCCGGCATGCAGCGCCGTTCGCATCGCCGCGACCGAGCGGGGATCGGGCGGGGTCGCAAAGCCCACGGCGATGCCGGCTTCCTCCAGCGTCTCGCGAATGGCGGCGACCCGGCCGACCGCATCGGACGCGTCCGCGGGTGCGTGAACGACCAGCGCCGGATCGGCGGCGAGCACGATGTCGCCCGGATCGACGCGACCGCCCGGAAACACCACCGCGCCGCCCGCGAACGCAAGCCCGGCCGCGCGTTCGACCAGAAGAAGGTGGGGTGCGCCATCGGGGCGATCGCGCACCAGGATCAGCGTCGCGGCGTGGATGGCCGCGCTGTCCTCGGCCGGTGCATGTTCCATGTTCATCGAGCGGTGCAACGCGCCAACCGGGAAATGCGCTCAGGCGTGGCGGGCGATCGTCGGTCCGGAGACCCGGGTCGCGGCAAGCCGATCATGCGGATGCTGGCGGGGTGGTGGAGCCGAGGGGGATCGAACCCCTGACCTCGTCATTGCGAACGACGCGCTCTCCCATCTGAGCTACGGCCCCGCGCCAGCGCGCGACCGGCCCGTCGGGTGATCGCGAGCGGCGTCCATAGCCACGGCGTTCGGGCGATGCAACGCCGATCATCGATCCGGTCGTCGCGGCAGCGCCGCCGCTGGCCGTCATCATCCACTTTGCTGCGGAACCCGGATCGGGATCGGCCGGTTTTAGTCAACAGTGCGGTTGAGGCCGATGCGCCCGCCGCGCCCCCGTAGATCGAGAGGAGAGACACCATGGGCTACGATCGGGACAACCGCCGCGACGGCAATTACCGAAGCGACCAGAACCGCTGGAACCGTGACCGCGACGATGACCGTGGCTTCTTTGATCGGGCGAGCGACGAGGTCCGTTCCTGGTTCGGCGACGAGGAGGCCGAGCGCCGCCGCCGGTACGACGAGCGCAACGACGATCGCCAGCGCGGCTACGAGGGCAACCGCGACCAGAACCGCTGGTCGTCGTCGAACGATCAGGGTCGGCGGTCCTACGGCTCCGACTATGGCGCCAGCCAGTCGGGCGGCTATGGCCGTGGGTCCTACGGCGGCGGGTCCTATGGCAGCTCGTACGGCAGCGGCAGCTATGGCCGGTCGGACAACGACCGCTACGGCAGCGACGATCGCGGGCGCGGCAACTTCGGGTCTGACGATTATGGTCGCGGCAGCTACGGCAGCCAGGAGCGTGGGCGCGGCGGCTACGGCGGCGGCAACTATGGCGGCGGCGGCGGTACCTATGGCCAGGGCTATGGCGACCGCGGCAGCTATGGCTCGCAGAGCTCGGGCTATTCGCAGTCCGGATCGGGCCGGTCGAGCTACGGCGACAGCGACTATGGTCGCGGCGGATACAACCAATCCTCGTCCGGCCGCGGGCAGCATGACGACGATTATGGCAACTGGCGCAACCAGCAGATCGACTCGCTCGATCGCGACTATGACGAGTATCGTCGGGAGAACCAGTCGCGCTTCCAGAGCGAGTTCAGCTCGTGGCGCGACAAGCGGCAGGGCCAGCGCCAGCACCTGGAGCGCATCCAGGAGCATATGGAGGTGGTCGGCTCAGACGGTGAGACGATCGGCAAGGTCGACAAGGTGCGCGGCGACCGCGTGATCCTCACCAAGAATGACGATCCCGAGGGTCACCACCACAGCTTCTCGTCGTCGTGGATCGACACCGTCGACGACAAGGTGAAGCTGACCAAGTCCGCGGCCGACGCCAAGAAGGCTTGGAAGGACGAGGAGCAGCGCCAGCCGCTGTCGGGCAACCAGGGCGATGACAACCAGGGTGCGCGCAACCTGGATCGGAGCTTCTCCGGCACCTACTGAGCCGCAGCACTGACACTGACGAGGGCCCGGGAGCGATCCCGGGCCCTTTTCGCATGGACGCGGCCATGCTTTGCTTTGGTCGGCGGGGGCGCGCCTGATAAGGCCGCTGCCAACACCACGGAGAGGAGTGCGGGCATGGCAAGCGGATGGCATCTGGCGCGGCGGCCAAAGGGCATGCCGGTTCCCGACGATTTCGCCCTGCGCCCCCTGCCGGGGCGGCCGCTGACGGACGGCGAGGTGCGGGTGGCGAACCGGTGGCTGTCGGTCGACCCCTACATGCGCGCGCGGATGAGCGAGGCGAAGAACTACATCGCCGGCTTCCAGATCGACGAGGTGATGGAGGGCGGCGCGGTCGGCGAGGTGGTGGAAAGCCGGAACCCCGACCTGCCCGTCGGCACGGCGGTGCTGCACATGGCCGGCTGGCGGGACGAGGCGGTGCTCTCCCCCGCGGACCGGCCGACCCGCCTGCCCGATGTCGGGCTTCCGCTCGACCACTGGTTGCATGACATGGGCCTGACGGGCGGCACCGCCTGGATCGGCCTCACCCGCATCGCGGAGGCGAAGGCGGGCGAGATCCTGTTCGTCTCGGCGGCGGCCGGCGCCGTCGGATCGGCGGTGGTGCAGATTGGCAAGGCCATGGGCCTGACGGTGATCGGATCGGCAGGCGGTGCCGACAAGTGCGCCTGGGTTCGCGAGCTGGGGGCGGATGCGACCATCGACTACAAGGCCGGCCCGGTCGGCGAGGCGCTGCGGACGGCGGCACCCGACGGCATCGACATCTATTTCGACAATGTCGGCGGCGACCATCTGGACGCTGCGCTGTTGTCGGCGCGGCTGAACGCGCGCTTTGCGATCTGCGGGCTGATCGAAGGGTATAACCGGGGCGGCGGCACAACGCTGAACGGCCTCTTCCGCATCATCCAGCAGCGCATCCGGATCGAGGGCTTCCTCTACACCGACCATGTCCGCGCGCTGCCGGAGTTCCACGGCCAGATGCTCGCCTGGATCAAGGAGGGGCGCATGAAGAGCCGCACCACCGTGAAGGTCGGCCTCGAGTCGATGCCCGACGCCTTCCTGGGCCTGTTCAGCGGGCACAATGTCGGCAAGATGCTGGTGCGGCTTTGAAGGGCCGTTTGGCAGCGGCAGTGCTGATCGCCGCTGTCGCCGGACCCGCCGCCGCGCAAGGCCAGTCGAGCCCCGCCCGGATCGTGACGGTGGGCATCGGCGTGCAGGCGGTGCCGGGCTTTCCCGGCGACGATGGCCGGCGCGCAGCGCCCCTGCTGTTCGCGCGCGTCCGGCGCCCGGGCGAGCCGATGCCGGCGCGGTCCCCCGACCAGGGGCCGAGCGTCCGTGTGCTGGGACGGGCGGATGGGTTGAGCATCGGGCCCACGCTGGGTTTCCAGGGGCGCAGGCGGGAGCGTGACGTGGCGCCGGAGGTGGGCAACGTTGCCTTCAGCATCGAGCCCGGGGTGTTCGTCCAGGGTTTCGTCACGCCGGCGTTGCGCCTGCGCGCGGAGCTGCGCCACGGTGTGACCGGGCACCGCGCCCTCGTCGGTGACCTGGCGGCCGATTACATCGTGCGCGGCGACGCGGATCGCTTCGTCGCGACCGTCGGCCCGCGAGTCCGCTTCGGCGACGGGCGGTTCCACCGTCGCTACTTCGGCGTCAGCGACGCCGCCGCTCAGGCAAACGGCATCGATTCGTTCCGGCCGGACGGCGGGCTTTATGCCGCGGGCCTGGCGGCGGGCCTGTTCCACCAACTGACACCGCGCTGGGGCATGTACGGCCAGGCCGGAGTCGACCGGCTGGTGGACGACGCCGCCGAGTCCCCGCTCGCGCGGCAGTTCGGCGAGCGGACGCAGATCAATGCGGGTGCGGCGATCACCTACACCTTCGGGGTCGGCCGCCGCTGATCCCGAGCGATCGCGCCGCAACCACGCACTGCGGCCGACGTTCTGTAAAAATGCAACGTTTTTATATGCATGTGCACAACGGCTTCGGCTCGGTGCTGGACGAGGAGGGGCTGATGCTCCTCGACATCGATGCGGCCGTGCGCTGTGCGATAGACAATATCCGGTCGATCGTGGGGGAGGAGGCGCGCAGCGGATGCGTCGATCTTCGTGGTTGATTGGACATTGCGGACGCGGGCGGGCAGGTGATGCGCTCGGTCCGTTTCGACGAGGCCATCACAGTGATCCGGGACGATAGCCGATAATGATCGAGCGCCACCTTATGCGCCTGCGGGCGCGTGACACGATCAGTGCCGAAGAAGAAGCCGCCATCCGGTCCGTCATCACCGAGACGCGCGAGATCGGCGCGCATCGGACGATCGTGCGGGCGGGCACCGAGACAACCGCCTGCACCCTGTTGCTGGACGGGCTGGCATGCCGCGCCAAAGACATGCGCGACGGGCAGCGGCAGATCACCGAACTGAACGTCGCGGGCGACTTCATCGACCTGCACGGCTTTACGCTGAAGCGGCTGGACCACAGCCTGCTTGCCCTGACCAAGGTGAAGGTCGGCGTCGCGCCGCACGACCGCGTGAAGGAACTGGTGGAGGCGTTTCCGCACCTGGGTCGCGTCTACTGGTTTTCGACCAACCTGGACGCCGCCATCCACCGCGAGTGGGTGCTTTCCCTCGGCCGGCGCACCGCGCTCGGCCGGCTCGCCAACCTGTTCTGCGAGCTGCAGGTCCGCCTCGGCCTCGTCGGGCTGTCGGATGAGGGCGGATATGATCTCGACCTGACGCAGGCCGACCTGGCCGAGTGCATGGGGCTGACCCCCGTCCATGTGAACCGGACGCTGCGCGAAATGCGGGAGCGCGAGCTCCTGACCTTCCGCGAAGGCCGGGTGACGATCATCGACGCTGCCGGCCTGCGCAAGGCGGCCGAGTTCGACCCGGCCTACCTCTATCTCGAGCGCCGGGCCGAATAGCGGCCCGATCAGCTGATCTAGCGCGCGTGGCCGGTCGGGCCCAGGATCCTGACCGGCACCGACTTGGCCGCGGGGACGTGGCTTTCCTCCGCGTGGTGCGCCAGCGCGATCAGCGGATTCAGCTCCGGATAATAGCCGGCGATGCAGCCGAGCGGGATCGAGTAGGCGTGGATGCGCAGGTTTTCGACCTTGCGCTCGACACCGTCCTCGACCGTTGATTCCAGCGTCACCAGATCGCCTTCGCGCAGGCCGCGTTCGCGGATGTCGTTGGCGTTCATCAGGATGACGTCGCGCGTGCCGCGAATGCCGCGGAAGCGATCGTCATAGCCGTAGACGGTGGTGTTGAACTGATCGTTCGACCGCAGCGTGATCAGCCGCCACACGCCGTCCTCGTCATCGAAGCCGGTGGCCGACAGTTTGGTGGGGACGGTGAACTGCGCCTTGCCGCTTTCCGTCTGCCACTCGCGCTCCCGCGCCTTGTTGCCCTTCCAGAAGCCTCCGGGGGTGAACAGGCGCTTGTTGAAGTCCTTGAACTCCTCTGGATAGGTGCGCTCGATCGCATCGCGAACGAGGCCGTAGTCGCCCGCCCACGCCATCCAGGGCACATGCGGATTGTCGCCGACGACCCGGAGTGCGAGCTCCGCGACGATGCGCGGCTCCGACAGCAGCGCGGGCGACGCCGGCTTCACCTTGCCGACCGAGCCGTGGATGCAGCTGAGGCTGTCCTCCATCGTCACGGCCTTGTGGTTGCCCTGCGCGTCAAGATCCTCCTCGATCCGGCCGAGGCAGGGGAGGAGATAGGTGGCGCCGTTCGCCTTCGCGGGGAATAGGTGGTTGCGGTTGAGCTTGGTCGCAACCTGGACGTGAAGGTCGAGCCCGCCCCAGGCCGGCTCGATCACGCGGTGATCGGGCACTGCGCGCAGGAAATTGCCGCCCAGGCCGATGAAGGCACGGACGCTGCCGTCGATGATCCCCTCGCAGGTGGAGACGGTGTCGTGACCCTTCTCCGTCGGCGGCTCGAAATGGTAGAGCTCGCGGTACTTGTCGACCGGGGCGAGCTCCGTCTTCTCCGTGATGCCGACGGTGCGCTGCCCCTGGACGTTGCTGTGGCCGCGCACCGGGCAGGTGCCCGCGCCCTTGCGCCCGATGTTGCCCTTCAGCAGCAGAAGATTGACGTAGGAGGTGACGTTCTGGACGCCCAGCACATGCTGGGTAAGACCCATGCCGTAGACGCCGATCGTGGCCTTGGCGTCGGCATAGATCCGCGCCGTCTGCTCGATTGCGAGGCGCGTCAGGCCGGAATTCCGCTCGATCTCGTCCCAGCTCGTGCTGCGGGCATGCTGCGCAACATCCTCGAACCCGGTGGTGTGTTCGGCGATGAAATCATGGTCCAGGATCGCGGGCTTCCCGGCGGCGCGCGCGGCGTCGTCCGCCTCGACCAGCCACTTGGTCAGGCCGGTGAGGACCGCGAGGTCGCCGCCCGCCTTCACCTGATGATAATGGTCGGAAATCTGCGTCTCGCCGAGCGTCGCCATCTCGATCGGGTTCTGCGGATCGGTGAAGCGTTCAAGCCCGCGTTCGCGCAGCGGATTGAAGGTGACGACGGTGCAGCCGCGCTTCTTGGCGGACCGCAGCGTGTGCAGCATGCGCGGCGCGTTGGTGCCGACATTCTGGCCGAAGAACAGGATCAGGTCGCAATGATCGAAATCTTCGAGCAGGCAGGTGCCGACCGGCGCGCCGATCACCTTCTTCAGCCCGACGCTGGTCGATTCATGGCACATGTTGGAGCTGTCGGGCAGGTTCTGGTGCCCGTACATGCGCGCGAACAGCGCATACATGTAACTCGTCTCCAGGGACGCGCGGCCCGACGCGTAGAAGACGGTGGATTTGGGATCGAGCGCCTTCAGCCGCGTGGCGATGTCGTCGAACGCCTCGCCCCAGCCGACCGCCTGATATTTGTCGGTCGCCGGATCATATTTGAGCGGGTGGGTGAGCCGGCCATGCTCTTCCAGATGATAGTCCGACCAGGTGCGCAGGTCGGCGAGCGTGTGGGTGGCGAAGAAATCGGGGGTGGTACGCCGGGCGGTCAGCTCCCACGCGGTCGCCTTGGCGCCTTCCTCGCAGAATTCGGCGGGATGATACTCGGCCGGCTTGGTCCAGGCGCAGCTGACGCACTGGAACCCGCCGGGCTTGTTCTGGCGCGCGAGCTGGGCGAGATCGACGGGGCCGAGCTGCTCGCGCGGCAGGATCTCGGCAAGCGACCGGACGGACCCCCAACCGCCGGCGGGGCCGGTGAACGGCGTCAGGTCCGGGGTCTTCTGTTCTTCCATGTCGATCTCCTGCCTTCAGCGCTCAACGGTTGAGTGGCCGATCGGGCCCAATCGCTCAAGGTCGCCGGGTCGATTGATGTTGATCAAGCCATCGATGCCGACGGCGCGCGCGCCGCAGCGATCCGCAAAGGCGCGAACCGCCCGATTGTCCGACCCGAGGATGGTGGCGAGCAGGGGCGCCGCCTCCACCGGCCACAGGCCAACCACCGGATGCTGCGCAACATAAGCGGGCGCGGGGCGCAGCCGATCGGCCAGATCGGGGGGGAGCAGCGGCATGTCGCACGGCGCGGAGAGGACGGCATGATAGCCGCCTTCCGCCGCATGGCGGAGCGCGCCGAGCAGCGCCCCGAGCGGCCCGAGGCCGGGCGCAGGCGCATCGTAAATGCGGGTGAAGGCGCCGTGGTCGCGGCCGACCACCACCAGCGCGGCCACCTGCGGGCGGAGCCGATCGGCGACATGATCGATCATCGCGCGGTCGCCGACGGGTGCCAGCGCCTTGTCGCTGCCGAACCGGCGTGCTTCCCCGCCCGCCAGGATCGCGCCCAGGAGCCTCATCGGGCCTCGAGATAGGCGTCGGGTCGGGCGAGCGCGACGAGGCGCAGGCCAGCCTCCCGCGCGCGGGCGACGGCAAGGTCGGTGGGGGCGGAGATGGTGGCGAGCAGCGGGCAGCCGGCGAGTGCGGCCTTCTCCACAAGCTCGAACGAGCAGCGCGAGCTGAGCAGCGCGAAGCCGCCGTCCCAGCCGAGCCCGGCCCGCATCATCGCGCCGATGAGCTTGTCGAAGGCATTGTGGCGGCCGACGTCCTCCCGAACCAGGCGGATGGCGCCGGCGGCATCGCACAGCGCCGCGGCATGAACCGCGCCCGTCTCGCGCGCGAGGGGCTGGTGATCGCGCAGCCGCTCCAGCGCGGCGAAAAGGGCAGCAGGTGTGGCGTCGCTCCGCCCGGTCACGCGCGGGAGCGGGCGGAGCGCCTGTTCGAGATTCTCGATCCCGCACAGGCCGCAGCCGCTCTCGGACACGCGGTGGCGGACGCGGTCCAGCACGCGAACCATGCAGGCGGGATCGAGGGTGACGCGCAGGATCGTGCCCACGGGCGTGGCGTGCGCGTCGACCGCGACCACTTGGCCCGCATCGTCGACCAGCCGCTCCGCCAGGGCGAAGCCGGTGGCGAGATCGTCGAGGTCGACGGGTGTCGCCATCAGCACCGCGTAGCCGATCCCGCCAAATTCGATGGCGACCGGCGCCTCCACGGCGAGCGGGCGGCTGATCTCGTCCGATCCGCCCGCCGCGGCGTGGCGGCGGAAGGGGGCGGGGACGATTGCCGTCATGCGGCGAGCGGAAGCCGCATGCAGACCAGGAGGCCGCCCAGATCCTCGCTCTCCTCGAGCGTGACGGTGCCGCCATAGATCTCGACCACGTCGCGGACGATGGCGAGGCCGAGACCGGTCCCGGGCTTGCCGCTGTCGAGCCGGACGCCGCGATCGAAGATCCGCTCGCGCTCCGCCTCCGGAATGCCGAGGCCGTCGTCCTCCACCGCGAGCGTGGCCATGCCGTCGGCCTGACCGACGGTGACGAACACGCTGCCGCCGCCATATTTTGCGGCGTTCTCGACCAGATTGCCGATCAGCTCGTCCAGGTCCTGCCGCTCGACACGGACGGCCAGGGTCTTGTCGCCGGTCATGTCGATCCGCGCATCCGGGTAGAGCGTCGCCACCGCGCGCTCGACGGCGGCGAGGCTTGGCCAGACGTCCGCGCGGCTGTGGGTGGAGCCGCGCCGGCCGACCGCGCGGGCGCGGGCGAGATGATGGTCGACCTGCCGGCGCATCGTGCGGGCCTCGCGCACCACCGTCTGGCCGAGATCGGGATCATTGGCGGTGGCGGCGTTCATGAGCACCGTGAGCGGGGTCTTGAGCGCATGGGCAAGGTTGCCGGCATGGGTGCGCGCCTCCGCCGCCTGCTGTTCGTTGTGCATCAGGAGGCCGTTCAGCTCGTCCACCATCGGTTGCACCTCGTTGGGCATGGCCGCTTCGATCCGCGACGCCTCGCCCGAGCGCATCTTCTTGAGCGCTGCCTGCACGCGGCGGAGCGGCCACAGGCCGTAGAGCGTCTGAAACGCCGCCAAGAGGATCAGCCCGATGCCGAGCAGCGCAAAGGAGCGGACGATGGTGCGGCGAAGGGTGAGGATCTGCTGGTCGAGCCCTTCGCGGGTCTGTGCGAGCTGGAACCGCCACTTGATCGGGGAGCCGGGCAGCGTGACGTCGCGCTCCGCAATGCGGAGATGCTCATCGGGAAATTGGCGGCTGTCGTAGACGTAGAGCGTGGGTTCCGGATGCGGAGGGCCAACCGCGAGCTGCCGGTCCCACAAAGAGCGGGACGGAAAGGCTTCAAAGCCGTCGCCGCTGATCTGATAGTAGAGGCCCGAATAAGGCTCCAGGAAGCGCTGGTCGCCGAGCGCGCGGTTGAGCACCACCTCTCCGTCCGCGCCGATCTCGGCCGAGGCGATCATGGCGGTCAGCACATAATCGAGCTGATCATCAAAATTCTGGGTGATGGCGGAGGTGAGGATGCGGTCCAGGCCGATGCCGCCGCCGATCAGCAGCACGGTGATCCACACCGCCGCGATGCCGATCATCCGGCGGGCGAGCGACCCGGTGGAGCGGGCGCCCGGCGGCCGGAAGAACAGGGCCCAGACGATCCGGCCGAGGACAAGCACGCCGGCTGCGAGCACGCACAGCGACCGCGAAAGCTGGCCGACCGGCTGGAACAGCACGGACACGAGCAGCGCAAAGGCGGTGACGGCGAGCACGCCGTCCGGCCAGCGTCGCAGCCAGCCCCGGCCGCGCTCGGCCGCCGGGTCAACGACCGCCATCAGGCGGTCCGGGCGTCCGGCTCCTCAAGGCTGTAGCCGAGCCCGCGGATGGTGGTGATGACGTCGGGGCCGAGCTTTTTCCGGATCCGCGTCACAAACACCTCGATCGTGTTCGAATCGCGGTCGAAATCCTGATCGTAGATATGCTCGATCAGCTCGGTCCGGCTGACCACCTTGCCCTTGTGGTGGAGGAGGTAGCTGAGAAGCTTGTATTCCTGCGCGGTCATCTTCACCGGCTCGCCCGCCAGCGTGACCTTGCCCGAGCGCGTGTCGAGCCGCACGTCGCCGGCGATCAGCTCCGACGAGCTGTTGCCGGACGCGCGGCGAATGAGGGCGCGAAGACGCGCGATCAGCTCTTCGGACTGGAACGGCTTTGCCAGATAGTCGTCGGCGCCAGCGTCCAGCCCGGCGACCTTGTCGGACCAGCTGTCCCGCGCGGTGAGCACCAGAACCGGCATGGTGCGGCCGTCCTTGCGCCAGCGATCGAGCACGGTCAGCCCCTCGATCTCCGGCAGGCCGAGGTCGAGGATCACCGCGTCGTAGGTTTCCGTCTGGCCGAGAAAGAGCCCGTCCTCGCCATCGGTGGCGAGATCGATGGCATAGCCCGCACCCTCGAGCGTGGCCTTGAGCTGGCGACCCAGGCTCGGCTCGTCCTCGACGATCAATACGCGCATCGGCTTCCTTCCTCGGCTGCTGCCGCCTTCGTTAGCAGGTCGGGCGGTGGAGGGAAGCGGCTGTCGCGGGGCTGAACAATGATCCGGCGCGACCGATCAGTTGGAGCGCCCGATCACCTGCGCGGTGCGCCCGTCGACGTCGATCCAGAACACCGATCCGTCGCGCATGAACTTCAGACGGTAGATGCCTGCCTCCCGGTCGAACTCGGTGCCGCCGATCATGGCAGCGCCGCCCGCTTCCCGCCGACCGGCAGCGACGATTTCCGGAAAGGGGCGAAGCTCGCCCGCGCGGGCCGCCTCGTAGGCGCCACGCTGCTCGTCCCGGCGGCGCGACTGCGCATCGGCAGGCTGCGGCGAGAGCAGGAGCGCGGCAAGTCCGGCAAACAGGGCGGGGCGGATGACCATGGCCGCGGGATAGGGCGAAGCGATTGAATAAGCCATGAATGTCCCCGTCGTCCCCCGGCCGGCTTCACGCCCGCGCGTCCCCGCGCTAACGCCTGCGCCATGGCAGCACCGATCCTATCCTATGAAGGCCTTTCGCTTGTCCAGGGAGCTGGTTGGCTGTTCCAGGATCTGGACGTCCATGTCGGCCCGCGCGATCGGCTGGCGCTGATCGGCCGCAATGGCGCGGGAAAAACCACGCTGCTGAAGCTGTTGGCGGGCACGATCGAGGCGGACAAGGGGCGCCGGACGATCGTGCCGGGCACGCGCGTCGTGATCCTGGAGCAGGAGCCGGACCTGAGCGGCCACCGGCGGCTGATCGACTGGGCATTGGCCGGCGACGAAGCGCCCGAGGCGCACGAGGTGGCCGCGATCGCCGACCAGCTGGGCATCAACCTGGAACGGGAGGCGGCGACGGCAAGCGGCGGCGAGCGGCGCCGCGCCGCCATCGCCCGCGCGCTGGCCCAGGATCCGGACGTGCTGCTGCTCGACGAGCCGACGAACCACCTGGACCTGCACGCGATCGAGTGGCTGGAACAATGGCTGGGACGCTTTTCCGGCGCGTTCCTGGTGATCAGCCACGACCGCACCTTCCTGACCCGGCTGACGCGATCGACGCTGTGGCTCGACCGCGGACAGATCCGGCGGGCGGAGGTCGGCTTTGGCGGGTTCGAGGCCTGGGCGGAGCGGGTCGCGGCGGAGGAGGAGCGACAGGCCGAGCGGCTGGACGCGCGCCTGAAAATCGAGGAGCACTGGCTCCACCGCGGCGTCACCGCCCGGCGGCGGCGCAACCAGGGGCGGCTCGCCAAGCTGGTCGAGATGCGCGCCGAGCGTAAGGCGATGATCGGCCAGCAGGGCCGGGCGGGGCTGACGATCCAGGCGGACGACGTGCGGACCAAGGCGGTGATCACCGCCGAGCGCGTGGTGAAGCGGTATGGCGACCGGACGATCATCAAGGATTTCACGCTGCGCGTGCAGCGCGGCGACCGGATCGGCATCGTCGGCGCGAACGGCGCGGGCAAGACGACGCTGCTGAAGCTGATGACCGGAGAGGTCGAGCCTGACGAGGGCCGGATCACGCTCGCCAAGACGCTCGACATGGTCTCCATCGACCAGCAGCGCAGCCTGCTGACGCCGGACAAGCGGCTGCGCGACGTGCTGGCGGACGGCGGAGACTGGGTGGAGGTGCAAGGCGTCCGCAAGCACGTCCACGGTTACCTGAAGGAGTTCCTGTTCGATCCGTCGCTGGCGGACGCGCTGGTCGGGACGCTGTCAGGCGGGGAGCGGTCGCGCCTGCTGCTGGCGCGGGAGTTCGCGCGGCCGTCCAACCTGCTGGTGCTCGACGAGCCGACCAACGACCTGGACCTGGAGACGCTGGACCTGCTGCAGGAGGTGATCGCGGATTATTCGGGCACCGTCCTGATCGTCAGCCACGATCGCGACTTCCTCGACCGGACGGTGACGGTCACGCTGGGGCTGGACGGATCGGGCCGGGTCGACGTGGTGGCGGGCGGCTATGCCGACTGGGAGGCGAAGCGAGCGCCGAAGGTCGAGGCCAAGAAGGCGGCGCCGCGGGCACCGGAGCCGCAGGCCACGCGGCAGCCGGCGACCAAGCTCAGCTACAAGGACCAGCGCGATTACGACCTGCTGCCCGGTCGGATCGAGGCACTGGAGGCCGAGATCGCCCGCGACGAGGCGCTGCTGTCCGACCCGGCGCTCTACACCCGCGATCCGAAGCGGTTCGCGGCGCTGACCAAGGCGATCGGCGATGCGCGGGCCGAGCAGGCGGCGGCCGAGGAACGCTGGATGGCGCTGGCCGAGCAGGTGGAGGCGCTGGCGGGCTGAGCGCGCCGGACGGTCAGGCCGAGGGCGCCGACTCCCGCTCCGCATCGCCGCGCAGCTTGGCGAGGCCGAGCTTCTGCTGGCGTTTCAGTTCCGCCTTCAGCCGGGTCGGATTGCCGGCCCAGACGAAGCCGAACGACACGCCGCCTTCCTTGCCGATGGCGGCGTGGTGGAGCTTGTGCGCCTGCACCAGCCGCTTGGCATAGCCGCGCTTGGGCACCCAGCGGAACCAGCGCTGATGCACGATGCCGTCGTGAATGACGGTGTAGATGAGGCCGTAGACGGTGATGCCGACCGCCACCCACCACAGCCGTTCCGAATAAAGCGCGCCGACCGTGAACAGGCCGATGACGATGGAGCCGAACACGACCGCGTAGAGGTCGTTCTTTTCCAGCGCATGGTCGTGCGGTTCGTGGTGGTCGCGGTGCCAGGCCCAGCCCCAGCCGTGCATGATGTAGCGGTGCGCCCACCAGGCAAACAGCTCCATGCCGGCAACGGCCGCGGCCACGATGGCGAGCTTTTCGATCCAGGTCACGCGGGTACCCTTGCAGCAACGGGCGCGCGCGCCTGCCGGCGGCGGGCCGGGAGCGCCCACCATGGCAGGTGGGGACTCAGATGATGTTCGTGATGATAGCCGAAATGAAAGCAGCTGAGGAGGCTGGCGACGGTGCCGAACCGTTCGCTGCGGGCATTGTGCGCGTCCGCGAACGCGCCATGCTCATGCCGGTGGGGACGGAACGTCCCGAAGTAGAAGAGCTGCAGCGACGACGCGATCGCAGGCAGGCCGTACAGCAGCACGATGTTGGCGACGGGAACGCCCAGCACGAGCGCGTAGACCGTCACCACCGCGGACACATAGAGCGCGGACGGCCACCCGAAGTAGCGGCGCAGGAACGTGCCGTACCAGCGCCAGAAATGCGCCGGATTGACCACGTCGAAATCGGGATCGTCGGCGCTCCCTGGCGCGCGGTGATGATCGAAATGCGCGGCCCGCATCCGCCGCCAGCCGAACCCGGCGTAGAGGAACAGAAGCGCCGCGCCGACCGGCCCGTTCAGGCGCGGCGCCGACGGCGCGAGCGAACCGTGCATCGCGTCATGCGCCACGATGAACAGGCCGACCGACAGCCAGCATTGCAGGGCGATCATCAGCACGGCCAGCGGCCAGGTCGCCGCCGTGAAGCGGAACACGAACATCGCATAGATGTGGATGCCCGCCCACGCGGCGAGGATCAGGCCCGCAAGCGCCAGGCCGGTCACGGTCTGGCGTCCACGCTGGCGAAGGGCGGGGGCTGCGGTCACACCCCGTCAGATAGGGGCAAGGCGCTGCGAGAGAAAGGGCGGAGCGGTGGCGATCGCCCCGATCAGCCCTGCATCTCATATTGCTTCAAGAGGTCGTAGAGCGTCGGGCGGCTGATGCCGAGCAGCTTGGCCGCGCCCGACAGATTGCCTTCGGTTCTCGCCACCGCGCGGCGGATGGCGACGCGGTCTGCGTCCTCGCGCACGGTGCGCAGGTTGATGCGACGCGCGCCGTCCTCCTCGGCATCGGCCCGCAGGTCGAGATCCTCGGCCGAGATGAGCTTGCCGTCGGCCATGATCACGGCGCGCTTCATGCGGTTCTCGAGCTCGCGCACGTTGCCGGGCCAGCCCCAGGCGTCGATCGCGGCGAGGGCATCGGGCGTGAAGCCGCGCACCGGGCGGTTCATGTCCTTGGCGAAGCGGTGAAGGAAATGACGCGCCAGCAGCCCGGCGTCGCCCGGCCGTTCGGCAAGCGTCGGGATGGTCACCACGATCTCGGCAAGGCGGTAGTACAGATCCTCGCGGAACTGCTGCGCCTCGATCATCCGGGTGAGGTTCTGGTGCGTCGCGCAGACGATGCGGGTGTCGACCGGGATCGCCTTGCGGCCTCCGATCCGCTCGATCACCCGCTCCTGCAGGAAGCGCAGGAGCTTCACCTGCAGCGGCAGCGGGATGTCGCCGACTTCGTCCAGGAACAGCGTGCCGCCCTCGGCCAGCTCGATCTTGCCCTCGGTCGTCTTCACCGCGCCGGTGAAGGCGCCCTTCTCGAACCCGAACAGTTCGGCCTCGAGCAGGTTTTCAGGGATTGCGGCGCAGTTGATCGCCACAAAGGCGCCCTTGCGCTTGGAGGCGTCATGGACGCCGCGCGCGAGGAGCTCCTTGCCCGTTCCGCTGGCGCCCAGCAGCATCACCGACACGTTGGCGGAGGCAACGCGCTCCACCGTGCGGGACACCTTCAGCATCTCGGGTGCGGCGGTGATGAGGCCGCCAAGCACGCGGTTCTCGTCACCGATGGCGGACTGGAGCCGGCGGTTCTCCGCCTCGATCGCCGACAGGTGAAAGGCGCGCTTCACGATCGCGCCGAGCTCGTCGATGTCGACCGGCTTCTGGTAGAAGTCGTACGCGCCGCCCGCGATCGCGCCCAGCGCACTTTCACGCGCGCCGTGCCCGGACGCCACGATCACCTTGGTGTCGGGCGCCAGCCGCAGGATCTCGGCCAGGGTCGCAAAGCCCTCGGTGGTGCCGTCGGGATCGGGCGGCAGGCCGAGGTCGAGCGTGACGACCTTGGGCTCGTGGAAGCGCAGCGCATCGATCGCGGACGCGCGGTCGCCCGCCACCACGACCTCGTAATCCTCATAGGCCCAGCGCAGCTGCTTGCTGAGGCCGGGATCGTCCTCCACGACCAGGAGCTTCGGCAGGATCTTGGCGTCCGTCATCAGGCGGCCTTCCGGATAAGCGTGTCGGCCGCGGCCTGCGGCAGGAGAAGGGTGAAGCGGCTGCCCTCGCCGTCGCGGCTGTCGACCTCGATGCGGCCGCCCATGGAGGCGGCCAGCGAGCGCGCCTCGAACGCGCCGATGCCGAAGCCGCCGTCCTTGGTCGATGCGAACGGGCGGAACAGCTGCGACCGGATGAACTCGGCCGACATGCCGCAACCGGTGTCGATCACCTCCACCGCCACGTCGACGCCCGCGCGCCGCAGCCGGATCGTGACCGGTTCGCCTGCGCGGCTGGCATCAATGGCGTTCTGCACGAGATGGCCAAGGATCTGTTCGAGCCGGGCGGGGTCGGCCAGCGCATGGAGGTCGGCCGCGCCGTCGACGACGAGCGGGTGGAGCGAGCGCTTGGACCGGGCGACGGCATGGACGAGCGCGGCGAGCGCGACGGGGCGCGGCTCTTCGGGCTTGGCCTTGTTGTGCTGGGACAGGCGGGCAAGCAGGTCGTTCATCCGCCCCGCCGAGGTGCGCAGCGTCTCCACCATGTCGGCGCGGAATTCGGGGTTGTCGGCATGCCGCTCCGCATTGCGGGCGAGCAGGGTCAGCTGCGACACCAGATTCTTGATGTCGTGCATGATGAAGGCGAAGCGCCGGTTGAACTCGTCAAAGCGGCGGGCGTCCGACAGGGCCTCCTGCCCCTGCGCTTCCGACAGGTAGCTGGCGGCCTGACGACCGACCACGCGGAGCAGGTCGAAATCCTCCCAGTCGAGCGTGCGGTCGATGGGCGGCCGGGCGAGCAGCACCACGGCGGCGAGCCGGTCGAAGTGGACGAGCGGCACCGCCGCCCAGATCGCCGCGTCGGCGATCATCCAGTCCGGCACGCCGGCGTCGTCGTCGTCGCCGCGGCGTACGGCATCGAGATCGACGATGCGGCCCGACGCGAGCATCTGGACTCCGTCGGCGGTCAGCGCGGGCGCCGGCGGCTCGCCGCCGGTCCATGTCCAGCGGACCCGCTCCGTCATGGTGCCGGCATCGGCGGGTGCCAGCATCAGCCCGCCGGGGGACAGCGTGATGTCGGCCACTGCCTTCACGATGCGGCGATCGAGTCCGTCCGCGCCCTCGCCCGGATGGCCGATGGTTTCGGTGAAGCGCATCCATTCCTGACGATAATCGTAGCGATGCTGGAACAGGTGCTTGGCGACCTTGACCCGGGCCCAGGCGCGCATCCGCTCCGACGGCACCAGCGCCAGCATGACAAAGGTCGTGAGGACCACGAAGCCGACCTGCATGAGGCGCGCGCCGTCGCCGCCCCAGGCGTCGATCATGCTGGTGATCGCCGCCATCAGGATCAGGTATCCGCCGATCGCGACGAGCGAGAGCGACTGGAACGCGACCGTGCGCGACACGCGCAGCCGCGTGCGGCCATCCTGACGAAGCGACAGTGCGAACAGGCCGGCGATCAGCAGCGTCACGGTGGCCCGGAGCGCATCGGCGCCGATGACGGGCGCATGCACGAGATAGTCGATGGTGTAGAGGTTGAGGTCGAAGGTCCACATGACGGCGAGCGCCACGACGACCATGCGGATGGACGCGCGCGCATCCGGCGCCGCGGCGGTGTAGAGGTTGTGCACCAGGACCAGCGCGCCGATCGCGGCGATCAGCCGGAGCACCAGCGCGGTGAAGCCGATCGCCTCCACCCCGCCGGCCAGCAGCTGGAGCGGATGAACGAGCGCGGCCAGAACCGACACGCCGATCACCACGGCGTAGAGCAGGCCAAGGCCGCTGCGCCGTGCGCGCTGCTGCCCCGACAGCGCCAGCATGGTGGCAAGCCAGCCGAGATTGCGGAGCGCTTCCGCCGTCAGCGCCAGCATGCTGCCGGATCCGGCGGCCGCGACGGCGATGCACCACAGGGCGCTCAGCCCAAGCGCGGCCGTCATCAGCAATCGTTGCTGACCGGCGATCCGGCGTCGCACCTGCCACAGCGCCGTGGCCGCGAACGCGGCGGCGGCGAGGGCGTGCCCCCAGATGCCGACGATCTCGATCATGTCCGCGCGCGATCTTCCCCGGCCGAACCATCCGACCATCGGCCGCTCTGCCGACCAATGGCAAAGATTCGCTGAACGGAGGGTGCTCTGGCGGAAGCAGCGGACGGCAGCTAAGTGCGGGGGCCACACGGAGACCCCATGAGCACGACCATCATCACGCCTGTCATCCTGTCGGGCGGTTCCGGCACCCGGCTGTGGCCGATGTCCCGGCCCGAGCGGCCCAAGCAGATGCTGTCGCTGACGGCGGCGGAAACCATGCTGCAGCTGACGGCGCTGCGCACCCGGGACGAGGCGCGCTTCGCATCCCCGCTGGTCGTCGCGAATGCCGCGCATGCCGACGCCATCACGGAGCAGCTCCAGCATGTGGGGATCGCCCCTGCGGCGCTGATCCTGGAGCCGAAAGGGCGCAACACCGCGCCCGCCATCGCACTGGCGGCGGTGGAGGCGGGTGACCGGCCGATGCTCGTCATGCCGAGCGACCATGTCATCGACGACGTGCCGGCATTTCACCGGGCGATCGAAGCCGCGCTGCCGATGGTCGAGGCTGGCTGGTTGGTGACCTTCGGCATCTCGCCCACCGGGCCGGAGACCGGATATGGCTATATCCAGATCGGCGCGGAGATCGGCGCGGGCGTGCACCGGGTGGAACGCTTTGTCGAAAAGCCGGCGCGCGAGCGGGCACAGGCCATGCTCGATGCCGGCGACCATGCGTGGAACGGCGGTATCTTCCTGTTCAAGGGATCGGCGCTGCTGGAGGCCCTGGACGAGCATGCGCCCGCCATCCGCGCCGCGGCAGACGCAGCGATGGCAGCGGCGCGCCGCGACGGCGCCCGCATCTATCCCGATGCCGATCGTTTCGGGCAGTCGCCGAGCGAGTCGATCGACATCGCCGTCATGGAGCGGGCGGACCGCGTGGCCGTGGTCCCCGTCGCGATGGGGTGGTCGGACGTCGGAAGCTGGGACGCGCTGCACGCGCTTGGCCCGCACGACGCGTCCGGAAACGCGATCGGCGGCGAGGTGATCGCCATCGATGCGGAGAACTGCCTGATCCGGACCGATGGACCGACGGTGGCGGCGGTGGGTGTCAGCGACCTCATCATCGTGGCGAGCGCAGACAAGCTGCTGATCCTGCCGCGCGGCCGGTCGCAGGACGTCAAGAAGATCGTGGAAGCGCTGGAGGCACGACGATGAGCGAAGCGCGCAGGTTGGGGCCGAGCGGATTGTCGATCCCGCCGCTGGTGCTGGGCGGCAACGTGTTCGGCTGGACAGCCGACCGCGAGACCTCCTTTGCTGTGCTGGACGCCTTTGTCGACGGCGGCGGGCGCATGATCGACACGGCGGACGTCTACTCCGCATGGGTGGACGGGCACAGCGGCGGTGAGTCGGAGACGATCATCGGCGAGTGGCTGCGCGTGTCCGGAAAGCGGGACCATGTGCTGATCGCGACCAAGGTCGGGATGCTGCCGGGAGAGGGCGGCGACGGGCTGGCGCCGGAGCGGATCGCCGCCGCCTGCGAGGCATCGCTGAAGCGGCTGGGGGTGGAGCGGATCGACCTCTATTATGCGCACCGCGACCACGATGCGGTCCCGCAGCACGACATGCTCGCGGCGTTCGACGATCTGGCGCACGCGGGGAAGATCGCTACGCTGGGGCTGTCCAACTTCTCCGCGACGCGGCTGACGTCGGCGATCGACGTGGCCGAGCGCGACGGACTGATCCGGCCGAGCGTGCTGCAGCCGGAGTACAACCTGATCTCGCGCGCGTTCGAGCGCGAGCTGCAACCGCTCTGCGTGGCGCGCGATGTCGCGGTGCTTCCCTATTATGGCCTCGCCAGCGGCTTCCTGACGGGCAAGTATCGCTCCCCTGAAGACGCGACCGGCGCGCGCGGCGGCAAGGCGCGGGCCGCCCTGGAAGCGGGCGGGCTCGAGGTGCTCGCGGTGATGGACGAGGTAGCGGAGGAGACCGGGGCGACTCTGGCGCAGATTGCGTTGGCCTGGCTGATGGCGCAGCCCGCGGTGGTGGCGCCGATCGCCAGCGCGACGTCGGTCGCGCAGGTCGGGGACCTGCTGGGTTCGTTGCAGGTCGAGCTGACGCGGTCGCAGATCGAGCGGCTGTCGGCGGCCTCCGGCGATGGGGCCTGATGGTGGACGACGGCGTCAACGCGGCCGACAGGTTGTGGGACGTCATCGTGGTCGGCACCGGCATGGGCGGCGGGATGGCCGGCCGCCGGCTTGCCGAGGCGGGATTGAGCGTCCTGTTCATCGAGAAGGGCGTCGCCAGCGCGCGCGAATATCGTGACGGCGACAATGAGCTGGAGTCGCCCGACGAGCGGCTGGCGATCGGGCGCGTCGCCCACCGCGTCGGCTTGAAGATCGACGACGACGATCGTGACTTCTACCCGGCGATCGGCGTGTCCGTCGGCGGGTCGACGACTTTCTATTCGGGCTCGCTCGAGCGGCTGGAGCCGCACGATGTGGATGACGACCCCGCAAGACCGCATCCAACCGGCGGCTGGCCGATCCGGTACGCCGAGCTGAAACCCTATTATGATGTGGCCGAGCGCTGGTTGCACGTGCTGGGCACGCGCGATCCGTTGGGCGAGGCGGTGCCGGACGAGATGCGTAGACCGCCGCCGATGCGGCCGCAGGACGCTCAGCTGATGCAGGACATGGCAGCGGCCGGACTGTCGCCGTACCGGCTGCATGTCGGCATTGCCTACAAGCCTGGTTGTGCAGAATGCTTGGGCGTTCCATGCCAGCGCGCCTGCAAGCAGGACGCGCGCAATTGCGGTGTCGAGCCTGCGATCGCGGCAGGCGCCGCCATGATGACGCAGGCGGAGGTCGTGCGGATCAAGGCCGATGACGCTCGGGTAACGGGCGTTTGGGTGCGACAAGGCGGCAGAGAAGAGCGTCACCGCGGCCGCGTCGTTGTGCTGGCGGCCGGAACGATGGCAACTGCGCCACTGCTCCTGGAGTCCGCAAACGCCCATTGGCCGAATGGTCTCGCCAACGCGTCGGGATTGGTCGGTCGGAACCTGATGTTCCACGCGGATGAATGGGTGGCGGTGTGGCCGAGCCGACGGATGAACGGGGCCGGGCCTGCCAAGTCGGTTGCTTCCCGCGCCCTCTACAGCGCTGGCGGCGAGCGGTTGGGCATGATCCATTCGACCGGCTTGTCGGCCGGATACGGCAATATCCTGCAGTTCCTCTATGGATGGCTTGAAGCCAGCCCGCTTCGCCGCGTTCGGCCGCTAAAACCGTTCATGCGCATCCCGGCAAAGATTGCTGCCCGGCTGTTCGGGTCGGCGACCATCTTGTCCTTCATCATCGAAGACATGCCCTATCCGGACAACAGGTTGGAACTCGATGCCAGCCGGGAAGGCGGTGTGACCGTTCATTATCGCTTCCGGCCGGAGCTGACGCGTCGGGCGCGGTTGGCGCGGACGCTGCTGCGGGAGCGGTTGGGCAGGCGGCTTTTCTTCCTGAACAAGGCGGCGGTGCTGAATTTCGGCCACCCGATGGGCACGTGCCGGTTCGGCGACGATCCCGCGACCAGTGTGCTCGACCGGGACTGTCGCGCGCACGGGATCGACAATCTCTACGTGGTCGACGGATCGTTCATGCCGTCGGGGGGCGGCGTCAATCCGAGCCTGACGATCGCTGCCAACGCCATCCGCGTGGCGGACCGCATCGTGGAGCGGCTTCGTCCGGACGCCTCAGCCGAGCCGAAGCTTGCGCAGGATCTTGCGCTTGAAGGAGAGCGGGAGCTCGACCAGCCGATCCTCGTTGAAGACGCGCCCGCTGGGTCCGCCGTCGGGCAGGTCGAGGATCGACAGGCCCCATAGCGCCGCCTTCGCGGGATCATGCCCTTCCGGCACGCCCATGTCGGTGTTGAGTGCGCCCGGAACCCATTCGTTGACAAGGATGCCGGGATAGTCGCCGCGAACCTCCGCCGCGGTGGCGCGCGCAAGCACGGTGAGCGCGCCTTTGGATGCGGAATAGGCCCAGCTGTCCGGCAGCGGATCGAGCTGGGCGAAGCTGCCGACCAGGATGATCCGGCCGCGGGCGCGCTGCATCATCCCCGGCAGGACGGCCGCGACCGAATTGGCCGCGCCGACCACGTTGATCGCCATCACGTCCGTCGCCTCGGCGGCACGATCGTCCTGGACATGGCCGCGCGGGTAGATGGCGGCGCCGGCGACAAGCGCGTCGATGGCGCCGAAGCGTGTTGCAGCATCCGCCGCGATCCGGCGCAGCGCCGGCGCGTCGCGCACGTCGGCGGGCGCCGCCATGAAGCGGGCTGGGTCAAGGTCATGGCCGGTCTCATCGAGCGAGGCGGCCGACCGGCCGACCGCCACCACCGCATCGCCGCGGGTGACCGCGGCGCGCGCCATCGCCCGGCCGAGCCCGGCGCCGGCGCCGGTGATCATGATCGTCCTGGTTGGTCCAGATGGCCGTCCCGCCGCATCGCTCACAGGCGAATGCCCATGGCGGCGAAGGTGTCGCACTGGTCGGGATCGCCGGTCTCCAGCCCGCGGCGGAGCCACTGCTGGCGCTCCGCGCTGGTGCCGTGAGTGAAGCTTTCGGGGACCGGACGCTGCCCCGCCGCGCGTTGCAGCGTGTCGTCGCCGATCGCCGCGGCAGCCGTCATGCCTTCCTGCACGTCGCCGGGCTCCAGTCGGTTGCGGTTGCGGGCGGCCCAGACGCCGGCATAGCAATCGGCCTGCAATTCCATCGCAACCTGCACCCGGTTGCCTTCCGCCTGGCTGGAGCGCGCCTGAAGAGCGCGGACGCCGTTGGACGTGCCGACCAGCGTCTGCACATGGTGACCGACCTCGTGCGCGATGACATAGGCCTGCGCGAAGTCACCCGCCGCGCCGTAGCGCTGCTGGAGTTCCTGGAAAAAGCCGGTGTCGAGGTACACGCCATTGTCGCTGGGACAGTAGAACGGGCCCATGGCCGATTGCGCGGCGCCGCACCCGGACATGCCCTGGCCGCCGTAGAACACCAGCGTCGCGGGCTGATATTGCGAGCCCGAGGCCTGGAACAGCGATGCCCAGGTGTCTTCGGTGCTGGCGAGCACCTGGCAGGAGAAGCGGGAGGATTCGTCCACCGCGCAGCTTTGCGTCGCGTCGCGGGTGCCCTGCACCGCCTGCGTTCCGGGCGAGACCACGCCGCTGCCGCCGCCCCCGGAGAACGGGTTGAAGCCAAGCAGCATGGCGCCGATCGCAAGCACGATGATGCCGCCGATGCCGAAGCGGCTGGCCACCAGCGAGAAGATGAGCCCGAGGGCGCCCCCGCCCCCGCCGAACCCGCCGCCGCCGCCGAAGCTCTGCCCGCGCTGATCGGACACATTGTCGCTGGTGCGATAGTCGTCGAGCCGCATCGCAATCACCCCTTGTCGTTCCGGCGCTGTAACGCGCCGACCGCGCGGAGGATGCGCCCTCGCGCCGGCCGATGCCAGCCGCTATAGCGCAGCCATGGCCGATGCCGATCCGAAACGCCGCGCGCCGAGGCCGCCGGCGGCGATGCCCCTGCCGGAGCAGGTCGCGCTGGTCCTGCAGGGCGGGGGCGCGCTGGGGTCGTTCCAGGCCGGCGTCTATGCCGCGCTGACCGAGGCCGGGATCGAGATCGATCGGGTCGCCGGCATTTCGATCGGGGCGGCCAATGCAGCGATCATCGCGGGCAACCCGCCCGCGCGCCGGGTGGAGCGGCTGCGCGCCTTCTGGGATGGGCTGGCGAGCGGGCTGCCGAGCTTTCCCATTCCCGACAGCGACCAGGCGCGCGAGGCGGTGCACGAATGGTCGGCGATGTGGGTGGCGGCGACCGGCGTCCCCGGATTCTTCCGGCCACGCTGGGTGCCGCCCGTGTTCGCGGAGCCGGGATCGTGCGGCGCGCTCTCCTTCTACGATGCAGCCGCGTATCGCGAGACGCTGGATGCGCTGGTCGACTGGGACCTGCTAAACGCCGGGACGGTGCGTGTCGGGGTTGGCGCGGTCGACGTCGAAAGCGGCAACTTCCGGTACTTCGACAGCGCGTGCGAGCGGCTGGACGCGCGCCATGTCATGGCGTCGGGCGCGCTGCCGCCGGGGCTGCCGCCGGTCGAGATCGACGGCCGCCTGTACTGGGACGGCGGGCTCGTTTCCAACACGCCGCTGTCGCATGTTCTGGACACGCAGGAAGACGCCCTTCTTGTCTTCCAGGTGGACCTGTTTTCCGCGTCGGCCCCCCGGCCGAAGACCATCATGGACGTGATGGCCCGCGAAAAGGAGATCCGCTATTCGAGCCGGACGCGCCAGGTGAGCACGGAGCTGATGCGGCTGCGCAAGGACCGCGAGCTCGTGCGGCGCGTGCTCGACAAGTTGCCGGACGACCTGAAAGACGATCCGGATGTCGTCGCCCTCGCCGCGAAGGCCGCCGAGAAGCCGGTGTCGATCGTCCAGCTGATCAACCGCGCCAATGCCTGGGAGGGCGGCGCGCGCGATTACGAATTCTCCCAGCGCACCATGCGCCTTCACTGGGAGGCGGGCGAGGCCGCGGTGGCGCAGGCGGTCGGCCGGTCCGGGTTGATGGCCGAGGACATCCTGCACGGACGCACCAGCGTCTTCGACCTTTCAAAGCCATGAGGAGTGAGCCGTGATCCTGAAGGGCAAGCGCGCGATCGTGACCGGATCGACGTCCGGCATCGGCCTGACCATCGCGAAGGCGCTGGCGGCGGAGGGCGCGGCGGTGATGATCAACGGCTTCGGTGACGCAGACGCCATCGAGACGGAGCGGCGGGGCCTGGCGGAGACGAGCGGTGCCAATGCGCTCTATTCGGATGCGGACATGACGGACGGCGACCAGATCGCCGCGATGGTGGCGCGCGCCGAGGGTGAAATGAGCGGCGTCGACATCGTGGTGGCGAATGCCGGCGTGCAGCATGTGGCGCCCATTGCCGAATTCCCGCCGGAGAAGTGGGACCAGATCATCGCCATCAACCTGACATCGGCGTTCCACCTGACGCGGGCGGCCGTGCCGATCATGCGCAAGGCGGGGTGGGGCCGGATCATCTGCACCGCATCGGCGCACAGCCTGACGGCGAGCCCCGGCAAGGCCGCCTATGTGGCGGCCAAGCACGGGATCACCGGCCTGATGAAGACGGTGGCGCTGGAGACTGCCACCGACGGCATCACCGCCAACTGCATCAGCCCGGGCTATGTGTGGACGCCGCTTGTCGAAAAGCAGATACCCGACACGATGAAGGCGCGCGGCCTGACGCGTGAGCAGGTGATGGAGGATGTCCTTCTGGCCGCACAGCCGACCAAGCAGTTCGTGACGGTGGACGAGGTGGCGGCGATGGCGCTGTTCCTGTGCCGGGAGGAAGCGCGTTCGATCACCGGTGCGAACATGGTGATGGACGGCGGCTGGACGGCGCAATGATCCGGGGCCGGGCATTGTCGGCGGCAGCGATGCTGGCGCTGGCGAGCTGCGCCGGAGCGGACCGGCCGCCGCCGGCGGCGCGGGCATCGGGCGCCGGGCTTCCCGCCGACGACTGGCGACGCTATGCGACCGATGCGGACCGGGCGCGGCTGCGCGGATGGCGCACGGCCTTTGTTGCCGGCCTGGCGCAGGCGCGCGCCGCCGGGCATGCCGCGGATCTGGACAGCGAAGGCGCGCTGATGGTGCCGGATGCGGGCGAGCCGGACGCGGCGCTGCCGCCGGGCGATTACCGGTGCCGGGTGACGAAGCTTGGCTCGCGGGGCGGAAGCGGCGGGCTGACCCATGTCGCCTATCCTTATTTCCGATGCCGGGTCGGCGCCGGGGACCGGGTGCAGTCCTTTGAGAAGCTGACGGGATCGCAGCGCCAGGTGGGCGCGCTGTACGGCGACGTGGCGGCGCGACGCATCTTCCTCGGCACGCTTGCGCTCGGCTCCGAGCAGCGGGCGCTGCGCTACGGCGCGGATGCGGATCGCGACCTCATCGGCGTGCTGCAGCGGATCGGCGACCGGCGGTGGCGGCTGTTGTTCCCCTCGCCGCGGTACGAAAGCCTGATCGACGTCATGGAGATCGTGCCGGAGTAGAGTGGGGCCGGTTGTTTGCGCTCGACAAGGGACGCGCGGCGCGGAACAGTTTGGCCTGATCGCAACATCGCTTCGGGGGTCCGTCATGCGCCATCTGCTTCTGTTCGCCTTGCTGGCATCGGCCGCCGCACCCGTGGCGGCACAGGCGGACAATCTGCGCGCCGACGTGGCGCGCGACCTGCCGTCGCTGATCGAGATCTACCGCGACCTCCACGCGCATCCCGAACTGTCGTTTCAGGAAACCCGGTCGGCCGGGGTGATGGCGCGCGAGGCACGGGCGGCGGGCTTCACCGTGACCGAAGGCGTCGGGCGGACGGGTGTCGTCGCCGTGCTGGAGAACGGGCCGGGCCCGGTGATCCTGCTCCGCGCGGACATGGACGCGCTGCCCGTCACCGAGCAGACGGGGCTTCCTTATGCGTCCACCGTCAAGGTGACGCAGGAGGGCGGCGGCGAAACGGGCGTGATGCATGCCTGCGGGCACGACACGCACATGACGGCGTGGATCGGCACCGCGCGCCGGATGGCGGCGATGCGCGATCAGTGGCGTGGCACGCTGGTGATGGTGGGCCAGCCGGCCGAGGAGATCGGATCGGGCGCGCGGGCGATGCTGGAGGACGGGCTTTACACCCGTTTCCCCAAGCCGCGCACCGCCATCGCCTTCCACGATGCCGCTGCCCTTCCGGCCGGGCAGATCGGCGTCCGCACCGGTTATGTCATGGCCAATGTCGATCCGGTCGACATCCTGGTGCGCGGGGTGGGCGGGCACGGCGCCTATCCGCACCTGGCGAAGGACCCGATCGTGCTGGCGTCGCGGATCGTCAATTCGCTGCAGACGCTGGTGTCGCGCGAGATCGATCCGCTGGAATCGGGCGTGGTGACGGTGGGATCGTTCCACGGCGGGACCAAGCACAACATCATCGGCGACGAGGCGCGGCTGCAGTTGACCGTGCGGAGCTACACCCCGGCCGTGCGGCAGCACCTGCTGGACGGCATCGCCCGGATCGCGCGCGGCGAGGCGATCGCCGCCGGCATCCCCGAGGATCGGATGCCGGTCGTCACCACACAGGACGAATTCACCCCCGCCGTCTACAATTCGGACGCGCTGACCACCGAGACCATCGCGCTGTTCCAAAGCCGGTTCGGCGCGGACCGCGTAACGGCGACGCGCGCGCAGATGGGCGGCGAGGACTTCAGCCGGTTCCGGCTGGCGGACACCGACGGGGTGGAGGCCGTGCTGTTCTGGGTGGGTGGCGTGCCGCAGGCCAAGTGGGACGAGGCGGGCGGCGACCTGTCGAAGCTGCCGTCGATCCACAGCCCGTTCTGGGCGCCCGACCCGGAGCCGACCATCGCCGCGGCGACCGAGGCGATTACGGCGGCTGCGATCGCCGCCTTCAACCGCGACGGACCGGCGCGGACCGAAAACGCCGCGGAATAGCCGGTGCCGAAGCCCCTCTCCCCGTCGCCGGGGAGAGGAGCGCGGCGCATCAGCGCGCGGCCGGCGTGAGCCTGAGCAGGCGGCCCTGCGATCCGTCGGTGCCGTCTTCCAGCACCCACACGGCGCCGTCGGGGCCCTGGGCGACATCGCGGATGCGCTGACCGTCCATGTCCCACTGATCCGCCTTCTGCGCGTCCGTGCCGTTCAGCTGGACGCGGATCAGGCCGGGCGTGTTCATGCCGCCGATAAAGGCGCTGTTGCGCCAGGCGGGGAACATGTCGCCCGAATAGACCATCAGCCCGGCAGGCGAGATCGCCGGGTTCCAGAACACCTTGGGCGCCTCGTACCCGTCTCCCGCGGCATGATCGGGGATGTTGCGGCCGTCATAATGATCTCCGTTGGAGACGTTCGGCCAGCCATAGTTGCGGCCCGGCAGGATCAGGTTGAGCTCGTCGCCGTGGCGCGGCCCCATTTCCTGCTGCCACAGGTTGCCGGCAGGGTCGAAGGCAATGCCCAGCAGGTTGCGGTGGCCATAGCTCCAGACTTCCGGCCGGAAGCCTTGTTCCGCCAGCGGGTTGCCGGGGGCGGGCTGGCCGGTCTCCGTCAGGCGCAACACCTTGCCCAGGAGCAGCGACTTGTCCTGCGCGGGATCGAACTTCTGCCGGTCGCCCGCTGTGAAGAACAGGTGACCGTCGGGCGCAAAGGCGATGCGGCCGGAATAGTGGCCGTTGCCGTCGACCGGGTCGCCGCGCAGCAGCGTCTGCACATTGGCGAGGCGCGGCGCGCCCGACGACGGTTCCTGCAGCTCGGCCCGGGCGAGCACGACGTTCTTGCCGCCGTCACGCGCCTCCGAATAGCTGAAGTAGACGAGCCGGTTCTGGGCGAACTGCGGGTGCAGCACCACGTCCATCAGTCCGCCCTGACCGGCGCTGTCGACCGACGGCACGCCGTCCACCATCGTCTGCATCACCGCGCTGCCGTTGCCGGCGAGCGGGCGGATGAGGCGGAGGCGACCGTCCTTCTCCGTCACCAGCACGCGGCCGTCGGGCAGGAAATCCATGGCCCAGGGCGTGTCGAGATCCGCGATCACCGCGGTCTGGAAGGGCCGGCCGGCCGCCGGGGTCGGACCCGAAGACGGTGCCGGAGCGGGCGCCGCCTGGCCATCGGTGGCGGCGGCGGTCGTACCGCCCGTGTTTCCCGAACAGGCGGCAAAGCCGAGCGGAAGTGCGGCGGCGAACAAAAGGGCATGAAAACGCATGAACCAGAGCTCCGCAGACAAGGATCGTTGGTGATGCAACGCCGACGCCGCTTGCTTGTTGCGAGACGGGCCGGACTGCTCTATATCGCTGCTCGAGTTTTCTCACACATCGGCGGCAACGGCGAGGTTGAGGCCCGCGGGCCCCGGCATCGATGCCGCCTGACCGGAGCATCATGTCGGACCTGACCGCGCTGACCAAGCTGATCGAACCCGAAGCCCGTGCGCTCGGCTTCGACCTGGTGCGCGTGAAGATGATCGGCGGCACCAGCGACCCGACCCTGCAGGTGATGGCCGAGCGTCCGGAGACGCGCCAGCTGACGATCGAGGATTGTGCCGACCTGTCGCGGCGCATCTCCGACCAGCTGGACGCGCTGGAGGCCGACGGGCGCGACCCGATCGAGGGCGCCTACCGGCTGGAGGTCAGCTCCCCGGGGATCGACCGGCCGCTGACCCGGCTGAAGGATTTCGCGGACTGGGCGGGGCACGAGGCGCGCGTCACGCTTGAAGAGAAGATCGACGGGCGCAAGCAGTTCAAGGGCGATCTGGCGGGTATCGACGGCGACCAGGTGTCGATCCTGGACAAGGACGGCGTTTCGCACAGCGTGCCCTTTGCCGCGATCGCCGACGCAAAGCTCGTGATGACCGACAGACTTATCGAGGCAACCGCCCCGCTTTCCAGCGAGGGCGCAGACAGCATCAGGATGGAAGGTAACTAGAGGATGGCCACCGCCGTTTCCGCCAACAAGGCCGAGCTTATCGCGATCGCCGATTCGGTCGCGAAGGAGAAGCTGATCGACCGCGCGATCGTCATCGAGGCGATGGAGGACGCGATCCAGCGGTCGGCGCGGACGCGTTACGGCCAGGAGATGGACATCCGCGCCAAGCTGGACCCGAACACCGGCGACCTGCGCCTGTGGCGCGTCGTGGAGGTCGTGGAAACCGTCGACGACGTCTACAAGCAGGTGAACGAGAAGGACGCGCAGAAGCTGCAGGCCGGCGCCGCGATCGGCGACTATATCGTTGATCCGCTGCCGCCGATCGAGTTCGGCCGCATCCAGGCGCAGCAGTCCAAGCAGGTGATCTTCCAGAAGGTGCGCGACGCCGAGCGCGAGCGCCAGCACGAGGAGTTCAAGGACCGCGTCGGCGAGATCATCACCGGCGTCGTCAAGCGGGTCGAGTTCGGCCATGTCGTCGTCGACCTCGGCCGCGCCGAAGGCGTCATTCGCCGCGACCAGCAGATCCCGCGCGAGGTGGTGCGCGTGGGCGACCGCATCCGTTCGCTGATCCTGCGCGTGGCGCGCGAGGCGCGCGGCCCGCAGATCTTCCTGAGCCGCGCGCATCCCGACTTCATGAAGAAGCTGTTCGCGCAGGAAGTGCCCGAAATCTACGACGGCATCATCGAGATCAAGGCGGCGGCGCGCGACCCGGGCAGCCGCGCCAAGATCGGCGTGATCAGCCATGACGGATCGATCGATCCCGTCGGCGCGTGCGTGGGCATGAAGGGCAGCCGCGTGCAGGCGGTGGTCCAGGAAATGCAGGGCGAGAAGATCGACATCATCCCCTGGTCGCCCGACACGGCGACCTTCGTGGTCAATGCGCTGCAGCCCGCGACCGTCAGCCGCGTGCTGATCGACGAGGAGGAAAGCCGCATCGAGGTGGTGGTGCCCGACGACCAGCTGTCGCTGGCGATCGGCCGGCGCGGTCAGAATGTCCGGCTGGCATCGCAGCTGACGAACTCGGCGATCGACATCCTGACCGAGGCGGACGCGAGCGAGAAGCGCCAGAAGGAATTCACCGAGCGGTCCGAGCTTTTCCAGCAGGAGCTGGACGTCGACGAGACGCTGTCGCAGCTGCTGGTCGCCGAAGGCTTCGGCGAGCTGGAGGAGGTCGCCTATGTCGAGCTTGACGAGCTGGCGGCGATCGAGGGCTTCGACGAGGATCTGGCCGGCGAGCTTCAAAACCGCGCGCAGGAAGCGCTGGAGCGGCGCGATGCCGCCAACCGCGAGCAGCGCCGCGCGCTGGGTGTCGAGGACGCGGTGGCCGAGCTGCCCTACCTGACCGAGGCGATGCTGGTGACGCTGGGCAAGGCCGGCATCAAGACGCTGGACGATGTCGCTGACCTGGCGACGGACGAACTGATCCAGAAGAAGCGGGTGGAGCCGCGTCGGCGGGCCGAGTCCTCCCAGCGCAGCGAGGACAAGGGCGGCGTGCTGGCCGAGTACAACCTGAACGAAGATCAAGGCAACGAGATCATCATGGCCGCGCGCGCCCACTGGTTCGCCGACGAGGAGCCCGCCGCGGGCGCAACCGAGGAGGACGCGGTTGCGGACTCCGAGCAATGAGCGCCAACGGCTGACCGATGGCGACAGGGCCGTTCCGCCAGCCGGCGGGACGGACCGGTCCGACATGCCGGCGGCGGCGAACACCCGCCGCTGCATCCTGACGGGCGAGCGGGCCGACCCCGCGTTGCTGGTGCGGCTTGCGCTGTCGCCGGATGGCGAGGTGTTGCCTGACGTCCGGGCGCGCGCGCCCGGCCGCGGTGCATGGATCGCCGTGGACCGGTCGGCGCTTGCGGCGGCGATCGCCAGCGGCAAGCTGAAGGGCGCGCTGGCCCGGGCGTTCAAGACCGGCCCGATCCTGGTGCCGGACGATCTGGCGGAGCGCGTCGAAAAGGCGCTGGAGCGTGCCGCGCTCGACAGGTTGGGATTGGAGGCGCGGGGCGGCACGCTGGTCACGGGGGCCGAGCGGATCGCGGAGGCCGCGCGCGCCGGGCGGCTCCACCTGCTGCTCCACGCCGCCGACGCACGCGCCGACGGCAACCGCAAGCTGGACCAGGCCTGGCGGGTCGGGCGCGATGCGGAGGGAAGCGGCGAGGCCGGGCTGGCAATCGCTGCGGATCGCACCATATTGTCCTTGGCGCTTGGCCGCGAGAATGTGGTACATATCGGCGTGTGCGACCGTGCCGCCGCGGACCGGGTGCTCGTCGCGCTGGACCGCTGGCAGCGCTTCATCGGCTTTCTGTCTTCCGGGCAGCCTTGCGAAAGCGCCTCGCAAGGTTCAACGCCCGCTTGTGGCGCAGACGGCGGCGACGCCGATCACGGACGCAGTTGAGGGATTCCAGGCACTACATGAGTGACATCGACAACAAGGATAAGCCGAAGCTGGGCGCCCGTGCGCCGCTGGGGCTGAAGCGCACGGTGGAGACGGGCAAGGTGAAGCAGAGCTTCAGCCATGGCCGGTCGAACACCGTCGTGGTCGAGGTGAAGCGTCGTCGTGTCCTGGGTCGCCCCGGCGAGACGGAGCAGACGCCGCAGCCCGAACCGACGCCGGCGCCGCAGCCGGCCGCTGAGGCGCAGCCCGCGCCGCGCCCGGTGGCACCGCCGCCGGCCCCGGCGCCGACGCCTGCGCGTCCGCAGAACAGCCTGCTGTCCCGCCAGGAGCTGCAGGCCAAGCTGCTGCGCGAGGCGGAAGAAGCGCGCATGAACGCGCTGGAGGAAGGTCGCCGCCGCGAGGAGCGCCTGCGCCGCGAGGCGAGCGAGGAAGAGCGCCGTCGCGCCGAGGAGAACCGCCGCGCGGAGGAAGAGCGCGCGTCGCAGCCTGCGGCGCCAACGCCCGCGCCGGCCGCGGCCGCGGAGCCGGCACCTGCACCGGCGCCCGCCGCGACGCCTGCGCCGCAGCCGGCCCCCGCCGCCGAGGCTGCCGCAGCACCTGCCGCGGCCCCCGCTGCGCCGGGCGGCGACGCCCCCGCAGCTGCCGCGACGCCGCAGCGCACCGACGATCGCCCGGCGCCGCGCCGGTTCACGCCCGTGGTGTCGCCCAAGCGTCCGGAGCCGGTGCGCCCGGCCCGTCCGGCGCCGCGTGGCGGCGACGACCGCCGCCAGGCAGGCAAGCTGACCGTCACCAAGGCGCTGACCGACGGTGGCGAGGGCACCCGCGCCCGCTCGCTGGCCGCGCTGAAGCGTGCGCGCGAGAAGGACAAGCGCGCCCATCAGGCGGGCGGTCCGTCGGTGAAGCAGGTGCGCGACGTGGTGGTGCCGGAGACGATCACCGTCGCCGAGCTCGCGAACCGCATGGCGGAACGTGGTGCCGACCTGGTGAAGGCGCTGTTCAAGATGGGCATGCCCGTCACGGTCAACCAGGACATCGACCAGGACACGGCAGAGCTGCTGGTCACCGAGTTCGGCCACCGCATCAAGCGCGTGTCGGAAAGCGACATCGACATCCAGGTGTCGGACGCCGACGCGGACGCGCCGGAGAGCCTGCAGCCGCGGCCGCCGGTCGTGACAATCATGGGCCATGTCGATCACGGCAAGACGTCGCTGCTGGACGCGCTGCGCGGCACCAACGTGGTGTCGGGCGAGGCGGGCGGCATCACCCAGCACATCGGCGCCTATCAGGTGCAGGTGGCGTCGGGTGAGCGGATCACCTTCCTCGACACGCCCGGCCACGAGGCCTTTACCGACATGCGCGCGCGCGGTGCCGACGTCACCGACATCGTGGTGCTGGTGGTGGCGGCCGACGACGGCCTGCGTCCGCAGACGATCGAGGCGATCAACCATGTGAAGGCGGCCGACAAGCCGATGATCGTGGCGATCAACAAGATCGACAAGCCGGAAGCAAATGCCCAGCGCGTTCGCGAGGCGCTGCTGCAGTATGACGTGCAGGTCGAGTATATGGGCGGCGAGGTGCAGGACGTCGAAGTATCCGCGCTGAAGCGCACCGGGCTCGACGACCTGATCGAGAAGATCAACCTGCAGGCCGAGCTCCTCGAGCTGACCGCCAACCCCGACCGCGAGGCCGAGGGCACGGTGATCGAAGCGCAGCTGGACAAGGGCCGCGGCCCCGTCGCGACCGTGCTGGTGCGGCGCGGCACGCTGCGCGTGGGCGACGTGTTCGTGATCGGCGCGGAAAGCGGCAAGGTCCGCGCGCTGATCAACGACCAGGGCAAGAACGTGAAGGAGGCAGGTCCCTCCGTCCCCGTCGAGGTGCTCGGCGGATCGGGCGTGCCGGGTGCCGGCGACCCGATGTCGGTGGTCGAGAACGAGGCACGCGCCCGCGAGGTCGCCGCCTATCGCCAGTCGGTGATCACGCGCAAGCGGACGACATCGGCGCCGGCAAACCTGGAATCGATGTTCTCCGCACTGCGCGAGAAGCAGGCGATCGAATATCCGCTGGTGGTCAAGGCCGACACGCAGGGATCGGTCGAGGCGATCGTCAACGCGGTGAACAAGATCTCCACCGACGACATCCGGGCGCGCGTGCTGCATTCGGGCGTCGGCGGCATTACCGAAAGCGACGTGACGCTGGCAGCGGCATCGGGTGCGCCGATCATCGGCTTCAACGTGCGGCCGAATGCCAAGGCGCGCGAGATCGCGAACCGCGAGAAGGTGGCGTTCAAATATTACGACGTCATCTATGCCCTGACCGACGAGATCCGCGCCGGCATGGCCGGGCAGCTGGGGCCGGAAGCGATCGAGCATGTCGTCGGCCGTGCGGAGATCCGCGAGGTCTTCTCCGCGGGCAAGACGGGCAAGGCGGCCGGCCTGCTGGTGGTCGAAGGCGCGATCCGCAAGGCGCTGAAGGCGCGCATCACGCGGGCGGACGTCATCATCTACCAGGGCGAGATTGCCTCGCTGCGGCGATTTAAGGACGACGTGGCCGAGGTCCGCGCCGGCCTGGAGTGCGGCGTGACGTTCACGCAGAACTTCACGGACATCAAGCCGGGCGACTTCCTGGAGACGTTCGAAGTGGAGATGCGCGACCGCACGCTTTGATCGGCGCCATTGGTGAAAGATCCAGGGCGGGTGCAGCGATGCACCCGCCCTTTTCATATCCGCTCACCGTTTGCTCACGCAGTGCTCATGACGCTCGCAAGTGTCCGGCGGCACGGCCTCACGACATTCTGAGGACGCCACGCCCATGAAATCCTTCCTAAACGGCACCACGCTGTTCTTTGGCCTAATCGCGACGACGCCCTTCCTAATCGGCCTCGTCGGCGCACTTGCCGAAGGCGTCGGCTTCCTACTTTTCATCCTAGCCATTCCGATCATGCCGCTCGTTCTGCTACTCGGCTTCGGCGTGGCCTTGGCGCGTGGACTGGGGCACGCACGCGCGCTCGACCGTATGCGGGATCGTGCGATCGTCATTCTGGCACCCGCCGTGCTGCTCGCCCTGACGATCACGGTTGCGTGGCCAATGCTTTACGCCGGGAGAGTCAGCGGCACCTTCGCACGCCTGATCCTGAACCGTGAACACTATGCCGAGATTATTGCAAAGGTGCAGCGGCACCCCACGCCTGCCAACCATGAGGAGGATGGAGGCGTCACCTACTCCGTCGATGTCGGGCCGCCGGTGCGGGTCGCCTTCAACCCTGCCGGCTTTCTCGACAACTGGAGCGGCATCATCTTCGATCCAACGGGCATCGTCATGGAGGCGCGGGGCTTCGATCCGGTAACCGGTGATTTTCACGCACCGGATCATGTCACCAAGCTGTTCGGCGGCGATCTGGTCGGCTGCCGCCATCTCATGGGGCATTATTACGCCTGTTCGTTCACTTGAGCCGGGAGCACTATCGCCGCAGCGATCCGCGCTGCCACAAAGGTGCAACGGCAATGACGTCATGTCGTCACGCGGGGGTAGTGAAAGCGCTGCGGGGGGCTCGCACAGGGAGTCCGACATGCTCAAGCTTACGCGACGCAGCCTTGCCGCTGCAGCCATCCTGATGACGACCGCCACGGCCGCCATCGCTCAGCCCAAGATCTATGGTCACCGTGGGGCCAGCGCCTATCGGCCGGAACACACGCTCGCCTCCTACGAACTGGCCATCGACCAGGGGGCCGACTTCGTCGAGCCGGACCTGGTTTCCACCAAGGATGGCGTGCTGGTGGCCCGCCACGAGAACTACATCAACGAGACGACCGACGTGGCGTCGCGCCCGGAGTTTGCCGGGCGACGCACGACCAAGGTGATCGACGGCGTGTCCTACACCGGCTGGTTCACCGAGGACTTCACCCTGGCCGAGCTGAAGACGCTGCGCGCGGTGGAGCGCATCCCGCAGCTTCGGCCCGACAACGTGCAGTATAACGGCCAGTTCGAGGTGCCGACGCTTCAGGAGGTGATCGACCTCGTGCGGCGCAAGGAGGCGGAGACCGGCCGCCGGATCGGCATCATCCCCGAAACCAAGCACCCGACCTATTTCGACACGATCGGACTGTCGCTTGAAGAACCGCTGGTCCGGACCCTGTCGGCCAACGGCTATGACGGCGCAGACGACCTTGCGCTGATCCAGTCGTTCGAGGTGGGCAATCTGGTCGAGCTCAACCAGCTGACCGAGTTGCGGCTGGTGCAGCTGACCACCGGGGTGAACGGGCGCCCCTTCGACTTCGTCGCGGCCGGGGACACCCGCACCTATGGCGCGCTGCTGACCAAGGAAGGGCTGGAGTATGTCGCCAGCTATGCCGACGTCCTTGGTCCCGACAAGAACGTGCTGATTCCGCGTGATGCCAATGGCAACCTGACCACGCCAACCTCCGTGATCGCGGATGCCCATGCCGCCGGGCTCGAGGTGGTGCCCTATACCTTCCGACCGGAGAACGTCTTCCTGCCGACCAACCTTCGCAACGGCACCGATCCGGCCGCCTATGGCAATGATCAGGCCGAGTTCCTGGCCTTCCTGAACGCCGGCGTCGACGGCCTGTTCGCCGATGCGCCCGACCGCGCGCGCGCCGCGGTGACGCTGTTCTCCGCCGTGCCGGAGCCGGCAAGCTGGGGCATGATGATCGCAGGCTTCGGCCTGACCGGCGCGGCGATGCGGCGGCGGCGCAAGGGCGGCGGGTCGGTGCTCGCCTGACGGGCAGCGGGCGGGGTCGTCGGGATCCCGCCCGCCGTTCCGTCACCCGGCCAGCTGTTCGCGCGCGCGTTCCTCCACGCGGCGTTCGAACAGGGTGAGCGGCACCGGCCCCTCGCTCAGGATGCCGTGGAACTGCCGCACGTCGAAGCGGTCGCCCAGGATCTCCTGCGCCCGCTTGCGCATCTTCACCCAGCTGTTGTGGCCGACCTTGTAGCTGCACGCCTGCCCCGGCCAGACGCAGTAGCGTTCGATTTCGCGCTGCGCGCGCGCGCGGGTGAAGCCGGTCGTCTCCACCATGTAATCGGTGGCCTGGTCGCGGCTCCAGCCCTTGGAATGGACGCCGGTGTCGACCACCAGCCGCGCCGCGCGGAAGAGGTAGGACTGGAGAAAGCCCGCCCGCTCGATCGGCCCGGAATAGCCGCCGAGCTCGTCCGCGACGCCTTCTGCATAGAGTGCCCAGCCCTCGCCATAGGCGGACAGCCAGATGAGCCGGCGGATCAGCGGCGCGTCCGCCTTGTTGGCGATCGAGTTTTCGAGATGATGGCCGGGCTCCGCCTCGTGATAGGTGAGCGCGGGCAGGCTGTATTTGGGCCAGTCGGCGACGTTCTTCAGGTTGATGTAGTAGATCGCCGGACGCGACCCATCGAGCGCAGCCGGCGAGTAGTAGCCGTTGGGGGCGCCGTCCTGGATCTCCACCGGCACCGCGCGGATCGTCACCGGATCGTTCGGCGGCGACAGGAACGCCTCGGGCAGGCGCGCACGCAAAGCCTGCACGCCCTGATTGAGGCCCGCGATCAGTTCGGCCCGGCCCTCCGCGCTGTCGGGATAGAGCTGAGCGGGATCGTTGTTGAGCTGCGTCAGGCGGGCGCCGACATTGCCGTCGGTCAGCCCCTGCGCGCGCAGGATCTGGTCGAGCTCCGCGCTGATTTCCGCGACCTGGCGCAGGCCCATGTCGTGCACCTCGTCGGGCGTGAGCGTGCTGGTGGTGGCGGACGCAAGCGCGGCGGCGTAGACCGCCGGCCCCTGCGGCAGGGTGCCGACCCCGGACGACGTCCGTGCGGCCGGGCGCAGTTCCCTGACCAGCGCGATCTGCCGGTCGAGGGCGGGATAGACGGTGCGCGCGACGATCGCGGTGGCGCGCGGACCCCATTCGCCCGCGATGCTCTTCTCGCCCGTGCGCCGGACAAGCGAGCGGACAAGGGTGCTGTCCCCCGGTGCGGGGCGCCGCAGCGCCTGCAGCTGGCCGAGCGTCAGGTCGAGCGCGAAGTCGGGCACAAGCCAGCCGCGACCCGCGTCGTGGCGGGTCACCTCGTTGTCGTTTTCGATCGACCGGCCAAACGCCTCCAGCCGCGCAAGGTAGGCTTCGGCATCGGCCGCGTTGTTGACGGGATGCTGGCTGTCGAGAAAGTCGGGGATCTCGAAATAAGCGCCGCTCTGCTGGCTGAGGCGGAAGGGATAGACGGTGGACGCAAGGCCGAAGCGTTCCGGCCCGACGGCCAGATCCTCCAGCATGTAGGCGACCACCTCCCGGTGGATGCGCATCTGCGGCGACAGGGTTTGAGGGTCGACCTGTACCCGCGCCAGCGACGCCTTCGCGAACTGCAGGTCGCGCGCGCGGCTGGCGAGCGAGTTGTCGGGCAGCTTGCTGCGCAGGTCGGCGTTGGCGCCGGTGTCGAGCCCGAAGCCGGTGGCAATCGTCGGCTGCATGCGCAGCGTCTGCTGGAAGATGTCGTCGAACACCGCGCGGAGCGCCGTGTCACCGGGCGTGGGCGCCGGCGCCTGCGCGAACAGCGGCACCGGGCCGACAAGGCAGGCAAGCGCGGCAAGGCCGCCCGTCTTCAGAAGCTCGCGACGATCCATGATTCCCCCCAGATGCTCGATCAGGGCAGCCTGCCGTGTGATCGGGCGTGTTGCAATCGCCGGCTCGCCATCGACGCGGCGGCGACCTATCTACGGTCCGATGCGCAACAACGACACGCCCGAAACCCGATCCGTCCGCCTGCTGCGCGTGGGCGAGCAGGTGCGCCACGCCCTGTCCGACATCCTGCAGCGCGGCGACGTGCATGACGAGACGCTGGCCCGCCACATGGTGTCGGTGACGGAGGTCCGGATGTCGCCCGACCTGCGCCATGCAACCGCGTTCGTGAAACCGCTGCTCGGCAAGGACGAGGAGGCGGTGCTGAAGGCGCTCAGGACCAACACCGCCTATCTGCAGGGCGAGGTCGCGCGGCGCGTGAACCTTAAATATGCGGCGCGGCTGAAGTTCGTGGCGGACGAAAGCTTCGAGGAAGGCAGCCATATCGACGCGCTGCTGCGCTCCCCCACGGTCGCGCGCGACCTGACCGAGCAGGACGAGGACCAGGCCCGCTAGGCGCCGGCGGCGGGCCGTTTGGCCGCCCCTAGAGATCGATGAGGTAGAGGTTCACCGGTTCGGCGCGGCCGAGCCGGCGGTAGAGCGCGTTGGCCGGTGCGTTGTCGAGCTCGGTCCCGACCCAGGCGGCGACGCAGCCAACCGACGCGCCCCAGCCGAGCAGGGCGTGGAGCAGCGCGCGCGCCACGCCGCGACGGCGGTGCGGGTGCGCGACAGCGAGAGTCTCGATGTAGAGTTCCGGGTCGCGGTCCGGATGATGCTGGATCATGCCGCGCGCCTGGCCGATCGCCGCGCCGTCCAGGATGGCGATCAGCATGCGGTGATCGGGGGCAGCCAGATAGCGGGCGAGGCGGGCGGCGATGACGGGCGCGTCGAACAGGTCCGCTGATGCCGCGGCAAGTGCCGGCAGGTCGTCCATGGTCGCAGGCCGCACGTGCATCGCAAAACTCCGTGCAGGCGATTAGACCCGGGTCCGATGGCCAAGCTCTATTTCTATTACGCGTCCATGAACGCGGGCAAGTCGACCACGCTGCTTCAGGCCGACTATAATTATCGCGAACGCGGCATGGGAACGATGCTCTACACCGCCGCCGTGGACAACCGCGCGGGCGACGGGATGATCGCATCGCGGATCGCGCTGGCGTCGCCGGCGGCCACGTTCGACGAGACAACCGACCTGTTCGCCGAGGTGGCGGCGGAGCGCGCCCGGCGACCCGTCGACTGCGTGCTGGTCGACGAGGCTCAATTCCTCACCCGGCGGCAGGTGGACGGGCTGGCGCGGATCGCCGACCTGCTGGGCATCCCCGTCCTGGCCTATGGATTGCGGACGGATTTTCGCGGAGGCCTGTTTGAAGGGTCGGCTGCGCTCCTGGGGATTGCGGACAGCCTGGTCGAGCTGAAGGCGGTGTGCGGGTGCGGGCGCAAGGCCACCATGAACCTTCGTCTGGACGCAAGCGGGCAGCCGGTGGGCGACGGGCAGCAGACCGAGATCGGCGGCAACGACCGCTATGTCGCGCTCTGCCGTCGGCACCACCGCGCCGCGATCGAGGCGGGGGTGATGCCGCTGTTTGGCACGCCTGCCGCAAACGGGTAACGTGCCACCTTTCGGCAGCGATGCGCGTTCAGCGCGGACCCGCCCGTGCCGGCGGTGCCGGTTGGCGTGGCGGGGCGAAGCCTGGGGATTTCGGATGAGCCGGTGGTGAGCGACAGGGACAATCAGGGCCGCGACGAGGAAGGCGGCGGACAGAGCTTCGGAACGCCGGCCAGGGGATCGGCCGATGTCGGGCAGCGTGAGCCGATCGGCACGTCGGGCCAGAACCACTGGCGCGAGGCCACGATCACCGAGCCTGGGCTGAACGATCGGGGCAACGTCTTCTTCGCCGCGATCGAGATGACGCGGATGCCGATGATCCTCACCGATCCGCATCAGGCCGACAATCCCATCGTGTTCGCCAACAAGGCCTTCTTGGACCTGACCTTGTACGAGGAGGCCGAGGTCCTTGGGCGGAACTGCCGATTCCTGCAGGGTGCGCAGACGGACCGGCAGGCGGTGACGCAATTGCGCGAGGCAATCGAACGCAAGGATTCGATCGCGCTGGAGCTGCTCAACTATCGCCGCGACGGATCACCGTTTTGGAACGCGGTCTTCATCGGACCCGTCTACGACGTGCAGGGCACCTTGCTCTACTTCTTCGCCAGCCAGCTCGACGTCACGCGGCGGCGCGAAAGCGAGAAGTCGGCCATGCAGGCGCAGAAGATGGAGGCGGTCGGCCAGCTGACGGCCGGCCTGGCGCACGACTTCAACAACCTGCTGCAGGTGGTGAACGGCAATCTGGAGCTGCTGGAAAGCCAGCTGGAGGGGGAGCGCAGCCTGCGATACCTGCAGCGCGCCCGGGCGGCGGCGGAGCGCGGCGCCAAGCTGACCGGCCAGCTGCTCGCCTTTGCGAGGAAGACCAGGCTCGATCCCCGACCGATCGACATCAACGAATGCATCAACGCGTTCGTCGACGTCATGGACAGCTCGATCGGCAAGCAGGTGGAGCTGCAGCTGAGCCTGCGCCGCAACCTGCCGAAGGCGGTCCTGGACCCCGAGCAGTTCGAGATGGCGGTGCTGAACATCGCCCTCAATGCACGCGACGCGATGCCCGAAGGCGGCGTGGTGGAGATCGTGACGGGCAAGATCCACCTGAACGGGGATGCGTCGTCGCGTGAGCTGGCGCCGGGCGACTACATCACGATCGAGATCCGCGACCATGGTGAGGGAATGCCCGACCATGTCGTCGAACGCGCGATCGAGCCCTTCTTCACGACCAAGCAGACGGGCAAGGGCACGGGGCTGGGGCTCGCCATGGCCTCCGGTTTCGTTCAGCAATCGCGCGGACGGCTGGAGATCGAGAGCGAGGTCGGTTCCGGCACCACCGTGCGCATGCTGTTCCCCGTCGCCGCGGCGGACGAGGTCGAGGTGCCGGGGCCGCAGCGCAAGTCCACCTCCGCGCCGGAGGGCGAGAATGCGGTCTCCGCGCACATCCTGGTGGTGGAGGACAGCCCCGACGTGCTGTCGCTGGCGCGCGAGATCCTGGAGGATGCGGGCTACCGCGTCGCCACGGCCGAATCGGGTGAGATCGCGCTCAAGAACTTCAAGGCCATGGCACCGGGCACGATTGACCTGCTGTTCACCGACCTGGTGATGCCCGGCGGAATCAACGGCATCGTGCTTGCTCAGGAAATTGCGGCGATCGATCCCGGGCTGCCGGTGCTGATGACCACCGGCTACAACGAGGAGCTGGTGATCGAGGGGCCGCGCGCCTCCGGGCTCGACGTGCTCGGCAAACCCTATCGGAAGGCCGATCTGCTCGACCGGATCCGGCAGGCGCTGTCACAGCGCGGCGTCACCGAGGTGCGGCGGCGCCGGTCCGACTTCGGTTCTGCAGAAGAGTAAGCGTACGATACGAGTACATCAGTCGAAACTTTGACTAGAACTATGACGCGCGGGCGATACAGCCCGCGCATTCCCCTTATTCAAACCAAATGTTATTTCGACAGAACGCGATTGATGCCGTGAACGACGCCGTTGTCGGCTCGCAGGTCGGCCCGCACCACCATCGCGCGCGCGCCGGACGGGTCGGTGACGGAAATGGTGCCATTGTTGTTGGTGATCGTCAGCGTCTCACCGGCCAGGGTCCGCACCTGCGTCGTGCCGGCGGGGATGTCCGTCGACAGATAGGAACGCGGCACGACGTGCAGGCGGAGTGTGTCAGCCAGCCGGGTTCGATCTGCCTTCAGCGCGTCCAGATCATCGACGGCAAGGAAAGCGGCATCGATTGGGGCGAAAACGGTCAGGCCATCGGTCGTCGCCAATGTCTCCGCAAGACCGGCTGCCATCGCCGCGTCGAGCAGACTGCCATACTGGCCGGCCGCGCTCGCCACTTCAACGACATCCACGGTCGAGGGCGTCATGTCGCCTTGCGCGAGGGCAGGTGACGCCACTGCGAGCAGCGTGGCGGCAAGCAGAGGACGAACCATCTATAATCTCCCAGTTGCGAGCGGAAATCGGATCTATCCGGCGGCAGGGTGATTAACGTGGATCAATAAAAGCTGTTCCCACTGGCTCAGCGAAGGAGGAAAGGTTCGAACCGAACGGTCTCTCCCGCGGCCGCCTCGCCGAGCTGCCCATCCCACATGGCGACGTGGCCACGCACGATCGTGCCGAGCGGCTTTCCGGTCATCTCGTCGCCCTCGAACGGCGACCAGCCGGCGCGGGTAGCCTGTTCTTCGCGCGTCACGGTCCAGCGCGCCTTCAGGTCCACCACCGTGAAGTCCGCATCATATCCGACCGCGATCCGCCCCTTGCCGTTGATCCCGAAGACGCGCTGCGGCCCTGCGCTGGTCAGCTCGATCAGGCGCTGCAGCGTCAACCGGCCGGCGGCGACGTGGGTGAGCATGAGCGGCAGCAGCGTCTGCACGCCGGGCATCCCGCTCGGACTGGCGGGGTAGGTCTTCGCCTTTTCCTCAAGCGTGTGGGGGGCATGATCGGATCCGATCACGTCCGGGATGCCCTGCGACAGCCAGCGCCACAGCCCGTCACGATGCGCGCCGGAGCGGATCGGCGGGTTCATCTGCGCGTGCGTGCCGAGGCGCGGATAGGCCTCCTCTCCGGCCAGCGTCAGGTGCTGGGGCGTCACCTCCGCCGTTGCGATGTCGCGGTGCTCCGCGATCAGCGCGAGTTCGGCCGGGGTCGTAATGTGGAGGACATGGACCGGACGCCCAGCCGCGCGCGCCAGGGACAGGATGCGGCGGGTCGCGATCATCGCGCTTTCGTCGTCGCGCCAGACCGGATGGCTGGACGGATCGCCCTCGACGCGCTCGCCCTGACGGGCGATCATCCGCCCCTCGTCCTCGGCATGGATGGCGCAGCGCCGACGACCGCTGGCCAGTACGCGCGCGAGATCGCGGTCGCCATCGATCAGAAGGTTGCCGGTCGACGATCCCATGAAGATCTTGACGCCTGCGGCGCCGGGCAACCGCTCCAGCTCGCCCAGCTGCTCGGCGTTTCCGGCCGTTGCTCCGACATAGAAGGCGTGGTCGCACCACATGCGGTGGCGGGCGCGCGCGACCTTGTCGGCGAGCGCGTCCGCGCTGTCGGTGTTGGGATTGGTGTTCGGCATCTCGAACACGGCGGTGACGCCGCCCAGCACGGCGGCTCGGCTGCCGCTTTCCAGGTCCTCCTTGTGGACCAGGCCGGGCTCGCGGAAATGGACCTGGCTGTCGATCACCCCGGGCAGGATGTCGAGGCCGGTGCAATCGATGGTGCGCCCGGCATCGCCCGCGTCTCCGATGGCGGCGATGCGCCCGTCGCGCACGCCGACCGGGGCCTGCACGGGACCGCCCGGCGTATGGACGGTGCCGCCGGTCAGGATCAGGTCGAAGGTCGCCATGGTGCTCGCTCGCTTGGGGATCGGTGCCGCCGTTCCTACCTTCGGGCGATGACCGGCACCACCCTCACCGACCGCGCGCTGATCCGCGTCTCCGGCGCAGAAGCGCATGACTTCCTGCAGGGCCTCGTGACGCAGGACGTGCCGCGCGACGGCGACGGGCCGCGGTGGGGCGGGCTGCTGACGCCACAGGGCAAGGTCCTGTTCGACTTCATCCTCTGGCCGGACGGCGAGGATGTGCTGATCGATTGCGAGGCCGCGCGCGCGGACGCGCTGATCCGCAGGCTGTCGATGTACCGGTTGCGCCGCCCGGTGACGATCGCGGCCGAGCCGACCCTAGCGGTGCATTGGGCGGTTGGTGGAGACGCGGGCGTGCCTGACCCGCGCTTGCCGGCCCTGGGGCGGCGCTGGCTGGCCCCGGCGGGCGCGGCGGCATTGGGATGGGACGCGCACCGGCTGTCGCTGGGCGTGACGGAGGGCGTGGCGGAGCTTGGCGACGGCACCACGCTGTGGCTGGAATGCAATGCGCGCGAGCTGAACGGCGTCAGCTTCACCAAGGGCTGCTATGTCGGGCAGGAGAACACCGCCCGGATGCACCACCGGTCGAAGGTCAACCGGCGGCTGCTGGTGCGGCCGATGGCGGAGGTCGGCGACGCGGCCCGCGTCACCGATCCCGAACGCGGCCTCGCCGTGGTCCATGCCCGGCTGGAGGCCGTTCCGCCGTCGGCGCTGCCCGGGTGGGTCACGCCGACGACGGAGGGTGACGAGGCTTAGGCGAGCACCCGCTTTTCGCGGCGGCGCATGCCGAAGCCGACCATGCCGAAGCCGGCGATCATCATCGCCCAGGTCGACGGTTCCGGCACCGCGCCGATCGCCTGGAAGGTGCCCGCACCCGTGCGGTAGCTGTCCAGCCAGCCGGCGAAGAAGCTGACGCGGGTGTCGCCGCTCAGCTCGCCAAAGCTGCTGTTGGTGCAGGCGTTGGTCTCCAGGCTGAACGACTGGTCGACGCTGGTCGGATCGCCGCAGTTGACGGACAGCGGCTCGAACGCATTGCCGGTGATGCCGAACGACGTGATGCCGGCGATCTTGCCGTTGATGAAGGTCGGACCACCCGAATCACCCGGCGAGGAGTTCACGTCGCGCACCTGGCCACCCACGACGACACCGCGCTGCGGCGCGAGGCCGAGGCGACCGAACAGATCCTCCTGCGCGGTGCCACTGTCGAAGTCGAAGGTCAGGATGCTGCCGACCGGCGCGCCAAAGGCATCGGTGATGCCGTCGTCGGACCCGGTGAACAGATCCCAGGTATATTCGTAGATGTTGCTGCCAGAGCGCTTCTCGCCATCGAAGTCGAAGGGCGCCGGGAAGGTGCCGATCGCGCCGACGCCGACGGTGCCGGTGCCGACCTTGGTGTGGACCACGTTCAGCTCGTCCTGCGTGGTCGCGATGTCGTAGACCTCGAGCCCGGTGGCGACGCGGCTGAGCTGGATCACGGCGATGTCGTTGCCGCCGAGCACGCCGATGGAATCGTCATAGCCCGGGTGAATGGCAAAGCCGCTGGCGCCGTAAACGGTGCGGCCGGTGCCGCCGACATAGTCGGGCGTGTAGAAGCCGATCGATCCGATATCCGTGCCGGCGAGGCAGTGTGCCGCGGTGACGACGATGCTGCTGGTGATCAGCGCGCCCGTGCACAGCGAGCCGCTGCCCGTGCTGCCGACCGCCTGGATGAACAGGCCACCGACGCCGGTGTAGCGGTTGCCGGGGACGATGGACGTCGAGTTGTAGAGATCGCCCTGGCGGACGGTGGTGATCAGCGGATTGACCTGGGACTCGATGCGGGCGCGATTGTCCTCGATCGAGAAGCCCGGGACGATGGATGTCGTCTGGGCGAGCGCCGGAGCGGCCAGACTGGAAACGGACGCGGCAAGCAGAGCCAACTTGAACGAACGGAACATGTAACCCCCTTTTCGACCCAGGGGGTGCGACCCCGTGTTCAAGGTCAGGTGCCGGAACGCACCAGAGCTGAACATCTATTCCCCTGGGTTAAAGGGATGTTCACCAGCTTTGTTAGGATGGTCAACCGCAAATGATTGTTTCGTCCCGGCAAAATGTGCCGGGACGCAACAAACATGCGACGATCAGCTCGCAAGCTTTCGAAGAACATAGGGCAGGATGCCGCCGTTCAGGAAATAGTCGAGCTCGTTGACGGTATCGATGCGGCAACGGGTGACAAAGGTCTCGCTGCTGCCATCGGCGCGGGTCAGCTTGACCTCCACCGACTGCCGCGGACGCAGGCCGGCGACATTGTCGATCGTGAAGGTTTCGCTGCCGTCCAGCTTCAGCGTCTTGCGGTCGAAGCCGTCGACGAACTGCAGCGGAAGCACGCCCATGCCGACCAGGTTGGAGCGGTGGATGCGCTCGAAGCTTTCGGCGATCACCGCACGCACGCCCAACAGGTTGGTCCCCTTGGCCGCCCAGTCGCGCGATGATCCGGTGCCATATTCCTTGCCGGCGACGATCACGAGCGGAGTGCCGTCCGCCTTGTGGCGCATGGCGGCGTCGTAGATCGGCATGGTCTCCCCACCGTAGGTGGTCATGCCGCCTTCCACGCCCGGCACCATCTCGTTCCGGATGCGGATGTTCGCGAAGGTGCCGCGCACCATGACATTGTCGTTACCGCGGCGCGCGCCGTAGCTGTTGAAGTCCTTGCGCTGGACCTGATGCTCCTGGAGCCACTTGCCGGCCGGGCTGTCCGCCTTGATCGAACCGGCCGGGCTGATGTGGTCGGTGGTGATGGAGTCGCCCAGGATCGCCAGCGGCTTGGCATCGACGATGTCGCCCACCGGCTTCGGCGTCATGTCCATGTCCTGGAAGTAGGGCGGGTTGGCGATGTAGGTGGAGCTGGTCGGCCAGCTGTAGGTGTCCGACCCCTCGACCTGGATCGCCCGCCACATCTCGTCGCCGGAAAACACGTTGGCGTAGCGGCTGCGGTACATCTCGCTGTCGATGTTGGCCTCGATCATGCCGCGCACCTCGGCATCGGTCGGCCACACGTCCTTCAGGTACACGGGCTCGCCATCGGAGCCGGTGCCGATCGGCTCACCGACCATGTCCTCCGTCACCGTGCCCTTCAGCGCATAGGCGACCACCAGCGGCGGCGAGGCCAGGAAGTTGGCGCGGACGTCGGCCGACACGCGGCCTTCGAAGTTGCGGTTGCCCGACAGCACGGAGACGGCGACCAGATCATTGTCGTTGATCGCCTTGCTGATCGGCGCGGGCAGCGGGCCCGAATTGCCGATGCAGGTCATGCAGCCATAGCCCGTCAGGTTGAACCCGAGCGCGTCGAAATCATCCTGCAGCCCGGCCTTTTCCAGATAGTCGGTGACGACCTGCGAGCCCGGCGACAGCGAGGTCTTGACCCAAGGCTTCGGCTTCAGGCCGCGCTCGCGTGCCTTGCGGGCGACCAGCCCGGCGGCGACCAGCACGGACGGGTTGGAGGTGTTGGTGCAGCTGGTGATCGCCGCGATCACCACGTCGCCGCTGCCGATGTCGTGGGACGCGCCCTCGACCGCGTGGCGCGCCGCCGGCTCCGCCGTGCGGAAGCTGCCGCCCATCTCCTTCGCGAACACCTCGTCCACGTCGGTCAGCAGCACGCGGTCCTGCGGCCGCTTCGGCCCCGCCAGCGACGGCTGCACGGTCGCCATGTCGAGCGACAGCGTGTCGGTGAACACGGGCTCGGCGGCATCGGCATGGCGCCACAGGCCCTGCGCCTTCGTGTAGGCTTCCACCAGGCGCAGCAGCGACTCCTCGCGGCCGGTCAGTCGCATATAGTCGATGGTCTTCTCGTCGACCGGGAAGAAGCCGCAGGTTGCGCCATATTCGGGCGCCATGTTGGCGATGGTCGCACGGTCGGCGAGCGACAGCGCGTCGAGGCCGGGGCCGTAGAATTCGACAAAGCGGCCGACCACGCCCTTGGCGCGCAGCATCTGCGTGACCGTGAGCACGAGGTCGGTGGCGGTGACGCCTTCCTTCAGCGCGCCGGTCAGCTTGAAGCCGACGACTTCCGGGATCAGCATGGACACCGGCTGGCCGAGCATGGCGGCCTCCGCCTCGATACCGCCGACGCCCCAGCCGAGCACGCCCAGGCCGTTGACCATGGTGGTGTGGCTGTCGGTGCCCACCAGCGTGTCGGGATAGGCGACGGTCGCGCCGTCCGGATCCTCGGACGACCACACGGTGCGGGCGATGTTCTCCAGGTTGACCTGGTGGCAGATGCCGGTGCCAGGCGGCACCACCTTGAAGTTGTCGAGCGCCTTGGAGCCCCACTTCAGGAACTCATAGCGCTCGCCATTGCGCTGATATTCGAGCTCGACATTGTCGCGGAAGGCCTGGGGCGTGCCGAACTCGTCCACCATGACCGAGTGGTCGATGACGAGGTGGACGGGGACCAGCGGGTTGATCTTCTGCGCGTCGCCGCCGAGCGCGCCCATCGCGTCACGCATCGCGGCGAGGTCCACCACGCAGGGGACGCCTGTGAAATCCTGCATCAGGACGCGGGCCGGGCGATACTGGATCTCGCGGTTGGAGGTGCGCTCCCCCTGCCAGTCGACCACCGCCTGCAGGTCGTCGCGGGTGACGGTCTTGCCGTCTTCGAAGCGCAGGAGGTTTTCCAGCAGCACCTTCATGGAAAAGGGCAGGCGCGACACGTCGCCCAGCTGCGCCGCTGCCTTCTCCAGCGAATAATAGTGGATGGTCTGACCATCCACGTCGAGCTGGCTACGGGTCGAAAGGCTGTCCTGACCGACGGCTGTCATGCGCGGGCTCCTAAGGCTCTTGGGCGCGCGGACAAGGGAGGCCTGGCGCCTGAAGGATCGGGGTTCCCGGCCGCCTTAGCAACTGCCGCCCGGCAGGGGAAAGACCCTATGGCTGCAATCGACTCGCAAACGCGTCAGGGGGCGGCGCGGACCGGAACGGGCACGTTGCAGATGTCGGCGCCGCCCGCCGGGCGAATGAAGAAGGGCGGTTCCCGGTTCTGGCGCGCCGCGATGAAGCGCGTCATCGTCGCTCCGCCCTCCGCGAGATACTGGAGCCGCGGCCGGTCGGCGGCGGGCAGGTCGCTCCCCAACCGGATCGAGCGGATCGCCACCCGCTCCTCCGGCCGCTCGTAGAAGCCGAGCGCGCCCGTGCCGCGCGGCAGCGACGACAGATGCTCGATCCCCTCGATCACGCGGCCGACCACCGCGATGTTGCGATCGAGGTGTCGCGGCGCATGGCCGATCACGGCGTAAAGCTCGGCCCCATAACCGGTATCGGGAGACAGGTTGCGGCCGACCCCCACCGCGCCATAGCAATGGAGCGGCCAGGTGTCCGGACTGCCATAGCCCTCGTTCCCGACCGGAAATCCGCCCACGAAGCCCACGCCCCCGCGCGCATACGGGTCGACCTCCAGCCCACCGTCCGCACGGCGGAGCGCCGTGATCGGCGGAGTCAGTGTGTGTTCGACATGGCCGGCAACCACGCTGTCCTGCTGGTCCAGCTGCGTCGTGTAGCCGGCCTCCGTCCCGGTCAGCAGCCCATCCGGCAGCGGCTTTGCCTCCGTCGCGTCGCCCCACTGCGCGACATAGTTGTCCTGCACGCGATTGACGCTGGTGCCGTCCCACCAGCGGGCGCGGGCCAGCGTGCGGATGTTGGCGACCCAGGGCGCCGAAAAGGGCGGCGGCACGAGCTGGATGACGATCCGGCGCGGGCGCCCGGTGGCGGCGGGTGCGAGCTCCATCACCAGCAGATCGTTGGGCGTGATGTCGACCCATTCGGCAGCCGGTGCCTCCGCCGCGATCTGCGACGGGGACTGCGGCGAGGGTGCGGGGCCGGGCGAAGGCGCGGCAGCCTGCAGCGCGGCGAGGAGAAGGGCGAGCATGGTGCGAGGCTGCCAGCGCGCCGACCCGGCCGCAAGCCCGCTTGCCCCCGCCGCCGCCAGCCGCTAGGCGGCTCGCTCCGCGGAACGGTGGCCGAGTGGTCGAAGGCGCACGCCTGGAAAGTGTGTAGGGGTTAACAGCTCCTCGAGGGTTCGAATCCCTCCCGTTCCGCCAAAACTCAGAAAAGTTGCTTCCGCGAAGCTGTCCGGGCCGCACGCCGCGACGAGAGGCCGACAAGCCCGAAACCGGCGATCATCATCGCCCATGTTGCGGGCTCGGGAATGCCGGGAGAGGCCGACGTTAAACCGGTTCTACCCGAGTAGTCAGAAGGCAGCAGCGTGGCTGTAAGCGTAGCCCTACCTGCGCGATAGGTGTAGATGCCCCCTCGCGGATTTGAGTCGAAAAGTACGAAATTCGAACTTGCGCCGCTTAGGGAACTGACCTGCCCCGATAGCAGAAGACTAAAGTCTCCGGACAGCGTGAAATCGCCATCTATCTGGTAGCCGCCCCGCCTGATCTCACTCGCAAAGCTGGCGTTCATGCCTCCCGCCGAAACATAGGTGCCGTTGAAGACCTGAAGTCCAGGCTCCAATTCAGTATCCAAAACTGCGCTGGCGGTGGTGAAGACGTTTGTGCGATTGATAGAGCTACTCGGTGACGTGACATCGTAGCCTGACGTAACCGCTTCGATCTGGAACAACACGTAAGCTGCATTTGCCGGAACGGCTGACACCGCAAATGCGGCAACGGCTGCCGAAATGAATCGCATCTCAAAAACTCCCCTGATCAGGGAACTGTGACGTCATGCCGCCGATCTGAATACCGCTTATTCTGCAGCATGGGAGCGGCGCTCTCCTGCGTCGCGATACAGCTCGTAGGCGGTAGTCGCGCGCTGTGCCGGCGCTTCCGCGGCCGGAGGAAGCTGGGCGGTACCTCCCGCTTTCTCGTGCGGCTGGTCCATTCCGCGCTTCGGAACGGCGGACGGCTGTTCTAAGCCGCGGGGCAGATGGCGTTCCCGGCTCGATCAGGTCCCGCAGTGTCGCGGCGCTCGCTTGCGATCGCGGCGCTGTCGACCGTGGTCGAATGGTATGACTTCACGCTCTACCTCTACATGGCGACGATCCTCGCCCGCGTTTTCTTCAGCGGCGATGCGGGGTCGCTTGCAACCACACTTGCCGGCTTCGCCGTCGCCTATCTGATGCGCCCGCTGGGTGCGGTCGCGTTCGGCCATGTCGGCGACCGTTTTGGCCGGCGCGTCACCATGATGGTGTCGATGGCGATGATGACGGCGGCCATGCTCGCGACCGCGCTGCTGCCGACCGCGGCACAGATCGGGCCGGCCGCGGGCTGGGCGCTGCTTGCGCTGCGCTGCGTGATGTCGTTCTCCGTTGGCGGCGAGTATACGGGCGTGGTCGCCTACCTGCTGGAGGGCGCCCGGCCCGACCGGCGGGGGCTGGTGACGTCGCTGGCCGCCGCCGCGAGCGAGGTGGGCGCGTTGCTCGCGGCAGGTGTCGCCGCGGTGACGGTGGCCTTTCTGGATGCGGCGGCGCTCGACAGCTGGGGGTGGCGCATCCCGTTCTTCGTCGGCGCCTTCCTTGCCGGCTCCGTCTGGGTGGCGCGGTCCTGGATGGACGAGTCGCCCGACTTCGTGCGGCAGCGCGCGGAGGGCACGGTGCCGCAGTCTCCGCTCCGGGCGACGATCCGCCAGCATCGGCCCGCGATCGCCCGCGGCTTCGCCATCTCGGCCCTGGGCTCGATCACCTATTATGTCGGGATCACCTATGTGCCGGCCTATCTCTCCTCCGTTGGCCGATCGGACGAGGCGGGGGCGCTGTGGCTGTCCACCCTTGCCGCGCTGACCGTGATCCTGGTCACGCCGGGGATCGGCCTGCTGGCGGACCGCATCGGTCGGCGCCCGGTGCTGCTCCTGCTGGCGGGGGCGAGCGCCGTGCTGCCCATGGCGATGTTCGCGCTGATGGCGGACGGGCCATGGTGGCGCGCGATCGTCGGGGCGGTGGTGCTCGCCGGTGTCGGGGGCGGGGTAAGTGCGGTGGGCGCGGTCGCCACGGCCGAGCAGTTCCCGGGGGAGGGCCGCCTGAGCGGGTTGGCGCTGGGCGCGACCACAGCCACTGCCGTTTTCGGCGGGCTGACCCCGCTCATCGCGGAGCGGCTGATTGCGCACACGGGCTGGCCGCTGGTGCCGGGAGCGATGATCGCGGCGGTCGCACTGTGCGTGCTTCCTGTCTTCCTGGCCATGGCGGAAACACGACCGCCGCGGGAGCGCTGACCCGGGCGCCCTGCGCCGTCCCGGCCGGCGCAGATCATCATTCTTCGAGCGCGCGCGTCAGTCCCAGCGCGGCGATGCGCGCGGAAGCGAGCAGCTGGTCGACATCCTGCCCCGTTCGCGCGCGGGCGGAGAGGCCGGCCATGGTGGTGGTGACATAGTCGGCTACGGCCGCGGCCTGGTCCGGGTGCCGGGCGGCAATGAAGCCACGGATCATGGCGTCGGCCGCCTGCCAGCGCCCATGCGCACAATCGCGCGCGTCGGCATCGGTGCACCGCACGCCCTCGAGCACGAGGCAGCCGGTCGCACGGGCGTCGGCGGCATAGCGACGCGCGGCCTCCTCCAGCAGATCGGCCAGGCAGGCGGCGACCGGCCGATCGGCCCGGAGGATGTCGTGGAGGGGGATGGCACCGTCACCGGTCCAACGATCGAGCACGCGCGAATAGAGGCCGGCCTTGCTGCCGAACGCCGCATAGAAGCTGGGCGGATTGATGCCGAGGGCGCCGGTCAGCTCCGACACGCTCACCGCGTCGAAGCCGCGTTCATGGAACAGCCGCTGCGCGGTCGCGACCGCTTCTTCCGGATCGAACCCGCGCGGTCGTCCGCGCACGCGCGGTATTTTTGTAGTCACCTTTAAGAAAACCCTTGATCAACGTGTGGGTGCATTTATGTAGCGCGCCCTACAGTTTTGCTCAAGGATGGCGACATGACAGGGTTCGAGGGGAAGCGCGTTCTGGTGCTTGGCGGCAGCCGCGGGATCGGCGCGGCGATCGTCAGGCGGTTCGCGGCGGAAGGCGCAGCAGTGACCTTCACCTTCTACGGATCGCCGGGGGCGGCCGAAGACGTGGCCGCAACCTCCGGCGCCACCGCGGTCCGGACCGACAGCGCCGACCGCGACGCGGTGATCGCCCGGGTGCGGGAAAGCGGGCCGCTGGACGTGCTGGTCGTCAATTCAGGCTATGCGATCTTCGGCGATGCGCTGGACCAGGCGCCGGATGCGATCGACCATCTGCTGCGGGTCAACGTGCATGCCCCCTACCATGCCGCGGTCGAGGCCGCCCGGCAGATGCCCGCGGGTGGGCGCATCATCATCATCGGATCCGTCAACGGCGACCGCATGCCGGTGCCTGGCATGGCCTCCTATGCGCTCAGCAAGTCCGCGTTGCAGGGGCTGGCGCGCGGGCTGGCGCGGGACCTGGGGCCGCGCGGGATCACCATCAACGTCGTCCAGCCGGGCCCGATCGATACGGACGCCAATCCCGAAGACGGGCCGATGCGGGACCTGATGCACGGCTTCATGGCGATCAAGCGTCACGGCCGCCCGGAGGAGGTCGCGGGAATGGTGGCGTGGCTTGCCGGGCCGGAAGCCGGGTTCGTCACCGGTGCCATGCACACCATCGATGGTGCGTTTGGCGCCTGACGATCCGCGCGCGGCCGCGGCCGCTTCGGCAGTCGTCATGCACAAGCTGCCATTGACGATCCGCGACGCCGTAGATGCTGGTGCTAACCGATCAGAAGTCGTCGTCTAGATACGACTATCTGACGCCTTTTGGATCCAGCGCGCTCGAACAAAAGACATCAGCGAAACAAGAGCGATGATCAGCATGTCGCTTATTCCTTCACGGTTCGGACTTTAGCTTCGATAGTGTCATGGCGTCGGGATCAGCACTTCACTGAGGTGCTTGACGGTCATGCCGTGACTAAATAGGGTTATGGTCCCGGCTTGGTTTTGCATCCTCAAGCTACAGGGACGCTCCGATGATCCGAATGCCGGAAAGCGCGAAAATCTTGCCTTTTTCTCCAGGAGCGCCCGCCGCGGCAGCCGAGGGGAGAGGCGGCACGCCGGCGGCGCTGCTGGACGCGGTCGGCGTGTTCCTGGAGCAGCGCGGCGGGGGCGAGGGACATTTTCAGACACCCATGGAGGGCGTGCACATGATGCGCCTGTTCCACGAGGTGCCGCCGGTGCGCCGGATGTACCGCCCGTCGCTGTGCGTGGTGCTGCGCGGCGCCAAGGAGATCCTGTTCGGCGAGACGACGCTGCGTTACGGCGAGATGGAGTGCCTGGTCGTCAGCGTCGAGGTGCCGGCTAGCGGGCGGATGATCGGGGCCTCGCCCGACACGCCCTATCTCGGCATGACCATCGAGTTCGACGTGGCGATGCTGCGCGAGGTTATACAGCAGCTGGCGAGCCCGCCCCTCACCGCTGCGACCGCTGAGGCCTGCGTGTTCGTCGGCCAGGTCGACGGTCCGCTGGCGGACTGCGTCACGCGGATCGCACGGATGGCATCGACGCCGGAGGCGGCGCAGGTGCTCTACCCATCCGTCATGCGCGAGATCTGCTATTGGCTGCTGACGGGCCCCCACGGTGCCGACATCGCGAAGCTTGCCGTGCCCGACACGCATACGGAACGCGTCGCCAACGCGATCTACTATCTGCGCGATCATTTCGCCCAGTCCATCCGGGTCGAACAGCTGGCGGAGGTGGCGCGGATGAGCCTGTCGTCCTTCCACCAGCATTTCCGCGCGATGACGTCGATGACGCCCGTGCAGTATCAAAAGCAGCTGCGGCTGCTGGAGGCACGTCGGCTGATGGTGGCGGACGCCGCCAACGTCTCCGAGGCGGCCTACCAGGTCGGGTACGAAAGTGCGTCGCAGTTCAGCCGGGAATATTCACGCGCGTTCGGCACCGCACCCAAGCGCGACGCGATGAACTTCAAGGCGCTGGTCGCGGCGGGAACACGGTAGGGGCGAGCCGCGCGGTCCGCTCAGACAAGCGGAGGGTGTGGAGGATCGGGCAAGTCTTCTGATCTTTCCGGCATGGCCTGCACGTGCCGATCGGCGGATCATCCCGACATCGCCGGGCTTCCCTCCGGCTCCTCGAAAGGGTCATCCCATGTCGCGTTGGACCGTTTCCGATATTCCGCCCCAGCAGGGCCGCACCGCTGTGGTCACCGGCGCCGGCGGGCTGGGCTTTGAAGATGCGCTGGCGCTGGCACGCGCCGGTGCCGATGTGATCGTCGCCAGCCGCGACCCGATGAAGGGCAGCGACGCCGTGGGCCGCATCCACGCGACGGTGCCGGGGGCCTCTGTGCGGTTCGAGCGCCTCGACCTGGCCGACCTGCGCTCCGTTCACATGTTCGCCGACCGGCTGGCCGAACGGCACGACAGGCTCGACCTGCTGATCAACAATGCGGGCGTGATGGTGCCGCCGGCCCGCTCCGTCACGGCGGATGGCTTCGAGCTGCAGATGGGCACCAACTATCTCGGTCACTTCGCGCTGACCGGCCGGCTTCTGCCGTTGCTGAAGCGGGCGCCGGCGGCCCGCGTCGTGTCGCTGTCCAGCATCGCGGCGCCGCAGGGCGCCATCGACTTCGACGACCTGAATGCGGAGAAGGGCTACAGGCCGATGCCGGTCTATGCGCAGTCGAAGCTCGCCTGCCTGATGTTCGCGTTCGAGCTGCAGCGCCGCAGCGCGGCCAATGGCTGGGGCGTCACCAGCATCGCCGCGCATCCGGGTGTCGCCAGGACGGATCTTCTCCACAACGGTCCGGGGCGCAGCAGCCTGCACGGGCTGGTGCGGTCGTTCCTGCCGTTCCTGTTCCAGCCGGTGGCGCAGGGTGCGCTGCCCACCTTGTTCGCCGCCACGGCGACGGACGCCGTGCCGGGCGGCTATTATGGTCCCGACCGCCTGGCCGAGACACGCGGTCATCCAACGGCAGCGAAGGTCCCGCCCCAGGCCCGAGACGAGGCGGTGGCGGAGCGGCTCTGGCGGGTGTCGGAGGCGATGACGGGCGTCATCTTCGACAAGGATGAAAGTGGCAGGCGAGCGGCGCCGAAGCTGGTGGGGATCACCGCCGCCGCCTGACGGGCGGGAAGCGCTCAGCCGCCGCCCGCATCCGCGATCCGCGCGGCGGGCAGGCCGAGGCCGGCGATGAAGCTGTTCCAGTCGTCAAGCGTCAGCGCGCCGCCGGTCGCCTGCGCATGGCCGTTGCCATACCGGCTGTCCGCTCCCGGCGGACGGTGCTCGGCGAGGAAGTTGATGAGATTGCGCCCGCTGGCGGAGCGGGCGGCGAAGTGCACCCAGCCGTCGCGATATCCGCGGTTGGCCGCCAGCACGATCTTGTCCTTCAGCCGGCCGCGCCATTGCTGCGCGATCAGCGGATGGATCTGGCACGGGGAATCGAGCGGGATCAGCGCGACGTCGCCGGCGATCATCGGTGCCACGCGCCGGCCCACCTCCATGGCGGCGCGCACTTCGGCCTTGGCGTTGCGCAGGGCATCGGCATCGGCATCGTCGCCCTTGGTGATGTGCTTGGGCCCGTCCCCGGCGAGCAGCAGGCGAAGCGCGGGTCCAGGGTCGGCGGCGGCAGTGCGGCGCGGCGCGTTCACCAGCGAGGTCGCGTCGCGCAGCGCCGTTTTCCCCCAGCGGGCCTGCGCGGCCGCCAGCTCCGGAAAGCCCCGGTCCTCCGCCATGTCGCCGATCAGGCCGATCGCCGCCAGCCAGAGAAGATCGTCCTGCTGGCCGAGCGCGCCGGCCGCCCACCAGGCCAGAAGCGCCGTGGTCGGCTCGGGGTCGAGGCCATTGCCGCTCAGGGTTATCGCGCCCTCGGGCGCGCCGGTCGGCACATGATGGTCGATGACGATCGTCGGACAGCCCGGCAGCACCGGCTCGGCCCGCGTGCCGAGGTCGGCCAGGATCAGTCCGCCGGGATCATGGGCCTGAAGGCGGGCGCGAACGGCATCGTCCCACGGCGTCTCGCCTTTGCCGGTGACGAGGGCAACAACCGTTCGCCCGGCCGCGCCAAGCGCGCGAACGAGGATCGCGGCGGCGCCCAGGCCGTCGGCATCGAAATGGCTCAGGACGACGACCGGACGGCCCTGATCCATCCGGTCGAGCGCGTCGGTCATGGTCTCCCGCGCGGCGGTGCGAAGGTCGGTTGCGTGGGCGAGGGCGCCGATCATGCCAGCCGAACGAAGCTGGGCTGCCGAGGCTCCCTCGGCCGGGACCCCGACTGGCAGGTCAGCCCTCGGCGTCCTTGCCCGCCCCGGGATCAAGCCTGGCGCCGTCCAGCAGCGCGTCTCGGCGCGCGGCGGCGGCCCGGTCGGCATCGATCTCCGCACGCGTGCGGCCATGGGCGACACGGTTGGCTGAGGCCTGGGTGGCATCGGCCTGCCGCCGCATTGCCTTTCGGGCGCGGCGCAGATTCACCACCTCTCCCATCAGCCGCGGACCTGCTTTGCCACGGCATCCATCAGGCCGTTGACGAAGCCCTTCTCCCGCTTGTCGTAGAAGGCATCCGCCACGTCGACATATTCGGAGATCACGGTCGCGGTGGGGACGTCGCGGCGGGCAAGCAGCTCATAGGTGCCGACACGCAGCAGCCCGCGCATGGGCTTGTCGAGCCGGCCGAGCGACCAGCCGGCGGCGAGCTTGCCTGCGATCAGGTCGTCGATCTCGGCGCGGCGCTTGAAGGTGCCGGACACCAGATCGTCGAAGAAATCGACCTCGGCATCGGCATAGTCCGCGCCCTCGATCGTCGCGCCCAGCCGGTGGTGGTGGAACTCGTGGAGAAGCGTGGGAAGGGGCGTACCCTCCATTTCCATCTGGTACATCGCCTGCACGGCGGCGAGCCGGGCGGCGGAGCGGGATTGGGATCGACTGGCCATCGCGCGCAGATAGGCAATCGATCCCGGCTTGTCGAAGGTGGAACGTCCGCCGGATGCACCGTGCTGTCGCCGCGCGCTTTGCACCGGTGGACACAAGGCCGTAGCTGGCGATCCTGCCTTTCGGCCATGGGAGATTGACGATCCGCTGCCGCCTCGCCTTGCCTGCGCTCTGCGCGCTCATGATGCTGCCTGTGCCGGCGGCGGCGTCGACCGACGAGCAGCTGTGGCTGAACGTCACCGTCCAGGGTCCGGTCGCGGGTCCGGTCGTGTATTTTGCGGAAATCCAGCCGCGGTTCGGCGACGGCATCAGCACGCTTGACCAGCGGCTGCTGCGCGGGGCGGCCGGGCTGCGCCTTTCGGACGCCGTCTCGGTGCACCAGGGTTATGCCCGGGTGGTGACGCCGCAGCCGACCGGGCCGGCGGACCGGGAGGATCGCAGCTTCCAGCAGGTGAGCTGGTCGATGGGCAGCATCGGGCGCGGGCGGCTGTCCTCCCGCTTTCGTCTGGAACAGCGCTGGCGTTCCGACGGCCGTGATACCGGCTGGCGCGCGCGCGGTCAGCTTCGGTTTGCGCATCCGCTGGACGCTGGCGAGGCGCCGGTCAGCGCGCTTGGCTGGGTGGAGGGGTTCTTCCACCTCAACGATACCGACTGGGGCACCCGCACCGGGTTCGACCGGGTGCGCAGCTTCGCCGGCGTCGAGCTGCCGATGTCGGGACGATCAACGATCGAGGCCGGTTATCTGAACCAGGTGGTCCGGTCGGGTGGCGACACGACGATGCAGCATGTCGCCGCACTGACGCTGATGCTGCGCCGGTGACGCGCGCCTAGAGCCGCTGCGCCACCGACAGAGCGTGCGCCGGAAGCCCTTCCGCTTCTGCCAGCGCGACGGCAGCAGGCCCGACGGCGGCAAGCGCGCCGGCGTCGCAACGGATGAAGCTCGTGCGCTTCATGAAGTCGAGCACCGACAGGCCGGAGGAGAAGCGCGCCCGGCGGCCGGTCGGAAGGACATGGTTCGGGCCTGCCACATAGTCGCCGATCGCCTCCGGCGTGTGCCGGCCGAGGAAGATCGACCCGGCGTGGCGCACGGCCTGGAACAGCGGTTCGGGGTCCTCGACGGCCAGCTGGAGGTGCTCGGGCGCGAGCCGGTCGATCAGCGGCGCGGCATCGATCAGCCGCTCGACGAGCAGGATGGCGCCGTTCGCGCGCCAGCTGCGCTCGGCCGTGTCCCAGGTCGCAAGCGTCGGCAGGATCCGGTCGACGGCAGCCGCGACAGCGTCGGCGAAGCCCGCGTCGTCGGTGAACAGGATCGACTGGCTGGTGGGATCATGCTCCGACTGGCTGAGCAGGTCGGCGGCGATGTGCGCCGGATCATTGTCGCGGTCGGCGACCACGACGATCTCGGACGGGCCTGCCACCATGTCGATCCCGACGGTGCCGTAGAGCTGCCGCTTGGCTTCCGCGACCCAGGCGTTGCCCGGACCGGTGATGACGTCGACGCGCCCGACCCGGTCGGTGCCGTAGGCGAGGGCGGCCACTGCCTGCGCCCCGCCGATGCGGATCACCTCGTCGATCCCGGCCAGGTGGCAGGCGGCGAGCACCAGCGGATTGACCTCGCCCTTCGGTGTCGGCGTCACCACGCGGATGCGGTCGACGCCCGCGACCTTGGCCGGCAGTGCGTTCATCAGGACGGACGACGGATAGGCCGCCCGGCCGCCGGGCACATAGAGGCCGGCCGCTTCCACCGCCGTCCACCTGGCGCCGATGCGCATGCCGGTGCTGTCTACGGCGTCCCGGTCGGCTGGCCGCTGCGCCTCGTGATAGGATCTGATCCGGTCGGTCGCGAGCACCAGCGCGTCGCGCAGCGACGGGTCGAGCGTGTCGAACGCCTGCTGCAGCTCCGCCGGCGCGATCCGCCAGCCGGTCTCGTCCAGGTCGTGCCCGTCGAACCGCTGGGTATAGGCGCGCACCGCCGCATCGCCATCGTCACGCACCGCGCGCAGGATGGCAGCGACGTCGCGGGCGACGTCGGCATCGGGCTCGCGCCGCGCATCGACAAGCGCGGCAAAGGCGCGGTCGAAGCCGGGGTTCCGGCTGTCCAGCCGCTCCGTCATGCCGCCGCCGCCTGCCGGGGATCGGCGGCCGCGCGGAACGCATCCACCAGCGGGGCGACATCCGCCCGCGTCTTGAAGGCGGCGCGATTGGCGACCAGCCGCGCGGTCACCTGGGCGATCACCTCGACCTCGACCAGGCCGTTCTCCTTCAGGGTCCGGCCGGACGAGACCAGATCGACGATGCGGTCGGCGAGCCCCAGCGTTGGGGCAAGCTCCATCGCACCGTTCAGCTTCACGATGTCGGCGCCCACGCCCTTGTCCTCGAAATGGCGCCGGGTAAGGTTCGGATATTTGGTGGCGATCCGCACATGGCTCCACTGCGCGGGGTCGTCCTCGGCGGCAAGCCCGGCCGGCTCCGCCAGCGACACGCGGCAATGCCCGATGCCGAGGTCGACGGGCGCGTAGAGCTCGGGATAGCCGAATTCGGCCACCACGTCCGACCCGACGATGCCGATCTGCGCCGCGCCATGCGCAACAAAGGTCGCCACGTCGAACGCGCGCACGCGGATCAGCTCGATGCCCGGCTGGTTGGTGGAGAAGCGCAGCGCGCGGCTGTCGTCATCCAGGAACGCCGCCTCCGGCTCGATGCCGACACGGGCGAGGAGGGGGAGCGCTTCTGACAGAAGGCGGCCCTTGGGCAGGGCGAGGACGATTGGGGGTGCCATGGGAGCGGCGACTTAAGGGGTGGTCGGGCGCGCGGCAAGAAAGCTCCGGATCGCCGCGGTCACTGCGTCCGGTGCCTCCCACGGCACGAAGTGGCCGGCATCGATCCGCTCGACCGAAAGGTCGTCCACAAGCGTGTCGAGCCCGTCGAGCTGAAGCGGCAGCAGCGCATCGTCGCGCGTGCCCCAGACGACCAGCGTCGGCACCGTGATGCGCGGGAAGGGAGCAAGCGTCCATTCCGGCCGACGCGCCGGCCGGCCGGGGCGCGGCACGGCAAAGGGCGCCGCCCGGTACCAGTTGAGCATGGCCGTGAGCGCACCGGGCCGCCGCCAGTCCGCCAGCGTCCGCTGCCGCTCGCCCGGATCGATCAGCCCGCGCCGGAACTGCCGCCCGAACAATCGGTCATAGAGCCGCTCCAGGCCATAGATCCTGGCGGCAAGCTCCACCCCCGGCACGCGGAACAGCCGGATATAGCTGGACGCCCGGCGCTGCGCGTCGCTGTCCACCAGGCTGCGCTGGAAGACGAGCGGGTGCGGCGCGTTGGCGATGACGAGGCGGCTGATCCGCTCCGGCCGGTCGAGCGCCGCCGCCCACCCGACCGCGCCACCCCAGTCGTGCGCCGCAAGCGTGAAGCGATCGATGCCGAGCGCATCGGCAAGCGCGAACACGTCCGCCGTCAGCTTCTGGATGCGATAGGCGCCGGTGCCGGACGGCTTGTCGGACAGGCCGTAGCCGCGCTGGCTGGGCGCGATCACCCGGTGATCGCGGTCAAGATCGGCGATCTGGTGCCGCCAGGTACGGTTCGATTCCGGGAAGCCGTGAAGGAAGATGATCGGCGGCGCGTCGGCCGGACCCGCGACAACCGTGTCCAGCCGGACGCCGGTTGCGAGCGGCACCATCTGCGTCGGACGCGTGCTCAAGGATAGCTGACCGTTTTCGGCACCTCGGGCAACGGGATGTGCTCCGTGCTGTCACCGGGGATGAGCGGGAAGCGGCCCGCCTTCCAGTCCTCCTTTGCCTGGCGGATGCGGTCGCGGCTGGACGACACGAAGTTCCACCAGACGTGGCGGGGGGTCGCAAAGGCGCTGCCGCCCGCGATCATCACCCGGCCGCCCCGGGCGGAGCGCAGCGTCGCGCGGATGCCGGGGCGCAGCACGTAAAGCCGCTGCGGCTCCAGCGGCAGGCCGTCGATGCTCGCCTCGCCGTCCGCCAGGTAGACGCAGCGTTCCTCCGCCGCGTCGTCGACCGGAACCTGCGCGCCGGGGGCAAGGCGCACGTCGCCGTAGATCGTCTCGGCATGGCAGGTGGTGCGTGCGGTCTGGCCCCACAGCGTCCCCATGATGACCCGCGCAATCGCGCCCCCGGACGAGATCTCCGGAAGCTCGCCTGCGCCCAGATGCTCGAAGGCGGGATCGATCTCCTCCTTTTCCTCCGGCATGGCGAGCCAGGTCTGGATGCCCGACAGCTGCGGACCTGCCACGCGCTCCGCCTCCGGGGAGCGTTCGCTGTGCGCGATCCCGGATCCGGCCGTCATCAGGTTGACCGCGCCCGGCTCGATCGTCTGGAACGTGCCAAGCGAATCCCGGTGGTCGAACGCGCCGGTGAACAGATAGGTGACCGTGGACAGGCCGATGTGCGGATGCGGGCGCACGTCGACGCCTTGGCCGACTTCCAGGTGTGCAGGGCCCATCTGGTCGAAGAACACGAACGGGCCGACCATGGTGCGCGGGCGGGACGGCAGCGTGCGGTACACCTTGAACCCGCCGAGGTCGTGGGTGGTGGGCTCGATCGTCTGCAGGATGAGGTCGTCGCGGGTCATGCGCCGTCAAGCTCCGGATAGTGGCGGAAGATGCCGTCCTCGTTGAACGGGATGCGCCGCGCGCTTTGCAGATAGGCGGCGATCTCCGGCAGGTCGCGGACACGCGCGACGAGACGGCCGACGTTCGGATGGTCGTCGGCGATTGCCGCCATCCGCGTCGGAAAGGCGTAACGCAGCCCCTCCACCAGCTGGAACAGCGACAGGTCGGCATAGGTCCACCCCTCGCCGACCAGCCATCCGGATGGGCTGATCGCACCCTCGAAATGGTCCAGATAAGCCGGGATGCGGTCGGTGCGGAACTGGGCGGCGGCGCGCGCGGCCTCCGCCTTCTGATCCTCGTAATAGTCGCCGACCCCGACCGGGTGGTGGACGTCGTGCGCTTCGGCGACGACGTCCGCGATCGTCAGCTGGATTTGCTGGACGGCGTAGCGCGCATCGCCCGCGCCGCCGCGGCCGTGCCGGTCGGCAAGGAAGAGGAGGATGGTGGCGACCTGGCTGACGACGGTGTCGCCGGCCACCAGGTAGGGCGGAGCATAGACCTGGCGATGCCGGTCCATGTCAGCCATCAGCGCATCGTCGCCATCCTCGCGCGTGCGGTCGCGATAGGTCTGCCCCAGCGCTTCAAGGAACAGCCGCACGAACTCGCCGCGGCCCTGGATCGGCGACCAGTACCACAGGTCATAGGTCATTGCGGCTCGCCGGGCGCCCGCGCGACGATGGCCAGCGCATGGACGCGTTCGGCCAGCAGGTCGGCCAGCGCGCGATTGACCATGCGCTGCCGCTGGACGCGCGACTGGCCGGCAAAGGCGTCCGCCTCGATCCTCACGGTGAAGTGGCTTTCGCCGCGCGCGTCGTGCCCGGCATGCCCGCGATGCAGCTCGCTGTCGTCGGCGACATCCAGGCGCGTGGGGGAAAGCGCGGCGATCAGCCGCTTCTCGATCTCGGCCGCGACCGGGCCTCTCAAACCACCTGTCATTGCGCCTATATAGACCCTTTTTGCTGCTTTCGGAGGAAGAGTTTGCCGCGCGGAAGGATCCCGAAGGACAGGCCGGGCCAGCGTTTCCATGGGCGGGTCGAGCGGGACGATACCTGTGATGCGCCGGGCTGCGTTGCCGCCGGCGAATTTCGTGCCCCGCCGGAGGCGGGTGCGTCCGGCGCGGACGGTCCGCCCCGGTGGCGCTGGTTGTGCCTGGATCATGTGCGTGAGTTCAACGCCGGCTATAACTTCTTTGCCGGCATGAGCACGGACGAGATCGAGGCCGCGCAGCGCCCCACCGCCGCGTGGGAGCGGGAGACGCGCGCCTTTGCCCATTCGGGGGGTGACGCGCCGCCGCGCTGGTCGGACTTTGCCGATCCGCTCGATGCCATCCAGGGGCGCTTCGGCCAGGTCCGGCAGCCCGACCGCAAGGACGGCAAGCCGTTGTCGGCGGCGGATCGCCGCGCGCTGAAGGTGCTTGGGCTGGATGCGGACGCCGACCGCAAGGCGCTCCGCTCGCACTATTCGGAGCTGGTGCGCAAGTTCCACCCGGATCGCAACGGCGGCGACCGCGGGCACGAGGCCGCATTGCAGGAAGTCATCACCGCCTATCAGCAGCTGAAGGGCGCGGCGGCGTTCGCCTGACCCGCCGGGCGGCCTACCAGCGTCCCTCCGCCATGGCGCGTTGCCGTGCCTCCTCCCGCGCGCTGGTCGATTGCGGGCCGGCCCACCCCTGCTCGACGGCGCCTGCCGGCGCATAGCGGGCGATGATCGCGCCCGACGGGGTCGTGCGCTGGTCGCGGAGGTGGAGCGCACGGGGCGGCGTCGGCTCCGGGAACAGCCGCTTGCCGGTCCCGAGCACGACCGGGAAGGTCATCACCGTCAGCTCGTCGATCAACCCGTCGGCCAGAAGCGCCGGATAGAGCGTGCTGCTGCCCTGGATCACCATGTCCGGCCCATCGCCCTCCTTCACCGCGCGCAGGGCCGCGAGGTCGGGAAGGAGATGGCTGTTCGACCATCCAAGGTCCGGCTGACCGCGGCTGAGCACATATTTGGTGGCGCGGGTGAAGGCGTCGCCCATCTCGATCGCCGCCTGCTCGCCATCGTCGCGGCCGGTCCGATCGAACACCTCGCCGATGCCGGTCGCCGCGCCGCCGACAAAGGGCCAGTAGGCCGCGAAGATGTCGTAGGTGCGCCGCCCCAGCAGCAGATCATAGGATCCGTCGAACACGGCGCCGATCGCCGCGCCCACATCCTCGTCAAAGAACTGCGGCAGCCAGCCGCCATGCGCAAAGCCGCCGGTCGGATCCTCGGTCGGGCCGCCCGGTGCCTGGACCACGCCGTCCAGCGACATGAAGACTGCGCCGCGAATGGTCCGCATCAGCCGTCGCCCCGCCGTGCGGCCTCGATCGCCGCGACGTCCAGCTTCTGCATTGTCGACATCGCGGCAAAGGCGCGCTCCGCCTTCGCGCCCCCGGCGGCAAGCGCCTCCATCAGGATGCGGGGCGTGATCTGCCAGGAGAAGCCCCAGCGGTCCTTGCACCAGCCGCAGTCGCTCGCCTGCCCGCCGGCCGAGACGATGGCGTCCCAGTACCGGTCTGTTTCCGCCTGGTCTTCCGTCACCACCATGAAGCTAACGGCCTCGTTGGGGCGGAAGGTGGGACCGCCGTTCAGCCCTTGGAAGGGCCGGCCGAGCACGGTGAACTCGACCAGGATCTCGTCGCCCGCCTGACCGGATGGATAGTCGCCGGGCGCGGCGACGCCGCTGTTGACATGGCTGTCGGGAAAAGTGGCGGCGTAGAACTCCGCCGCCTCTCTCGCCTGGCCCTTGTCGAACCACAGGACGGTGTTGAGCTTTTCCAAGTCAGGCTCCTCCGCGACGGCCGACGAGCCCGACCTGCGCGCCCTGCGGATCGGTCAGGATCGCAGAATAGCTGCCGCCCGGGATCTCGGCCGGGCCGTGCAGCACCGCGCCGCCGCCGTTCCGGGCACGCTCCACCGCCGCGTCGATGTCCTCGACATGGAAATAATAGGTCCAGCCGGGTCGCCCGTCCGGCGGGGTGCCCCACAGCGCACCGTGCGTGCTCCGCGGGCCCGCCAGGAAGCGGTACTCGCCAAGCTCGCCCATCGGCATCCCGCCGGCCTGGGTCCAGCCGAACTGCGCGCCGTAGAAGCCGAGCGCGGCGTCCGGGTCGGGCGCGCTCAGCTCGTTCCAAACGGCATGGCCGACGGTGGAGGGGCCGTCGTGCTCCTGCGCAGGCAGGAAGGCGCGGCTGTCCTCGTCGCTGTCGCCGTGCATGACGTAGAACGGCAGGCCGTCCGGATCGGCCACCATCGCCATGCGGCCGACCCCGTCCATCGTCATCGCAGGCATGTGGACGCTGCCGCCGGCTGCCTCGACCTTGGCGACGGCCGCGTCCACGTCATCGACGCCGACATAGCCCAGCCAGACGGCGGCGCCCGGCATCTCGGCCGTGCGCTGCATCAGCCCGCCGACGGCCACACCGTCAGGGGCGGTGAGAATGCGGTAATCGATGCCGGGCATCCCGGATCCGGCCACCGACCAGCCGATCACGTCGGCGTAGAAGGCCTGCGCCGCGTCTGCATCGGTGGTCAGCAGTTCATACCAGATGTGCTCGCCATGCGGGTTTGCCATCGTCTCTCTCCTCAGGCGTCGACGATCGGCGTGAAGCCGCCGAAGATCATGCGCTTCCCGTCGAACGGCGCGTCCTGTCCGTTCATCCGCTCGTCGGCCATCACCTTCTCCCAGCCGGCGTCGCGCGTCGCCTTGTCGGGCCATTCGACCCAGCCGAAGGCCGGCACCTCCTCGCCTTCGGCCAGGACGGCGCGGAAGAAGTCGGTATGCTCGCCCCGGCTGACGTCGTCGGCCACCGCATCCATCACCCGCAGCGCGCCATGCTCGATGAACGGGTCGGCGACCGCGCGCGAGAAACTGGCATAGGCGTCGCGCGCGTTCCCGGCGATCGGCACCACCACGCCGTCCACATAGCCGGTTCCGGTCCCCCGTCCTGCGTCGCTGACGCTGTCGAAGCCGCCCCACATCATGCGCTTGCCGTCGAACGGCATCGACTTGCCGACCTCCTCCATCCGCGGATCGGTCATGATGCGCTGGACGGCCGCGTCCCGCGTCGCCTTGTCGGGATATTCGATCCAGGAAAAAACGACCGTCTCGTCCTCCGCCGCGTTGACGGCCATCCAGAGGTCGTTGAGCTTGCCGCGCGCGACGTCCTCGCCCCACGCCTCCACCATGCGGGTCGCCCCGAACTCCTTGAACAGCGGCACGGCCTCGTTGGCATGCGCGACGTAGGCGTCCTTCTTGGCGGTCGGCACGGGGGTCAGAAAGCCTTCGACATAGGTCATCGTCTCTCTCCTTCAGGGTATGGGGCCGGGTTTCAGGCGAGCTCCGCCTGCTTGCGGGCGATCTCCGCCATCCAGGCGTCAAAGCCGGGCGGGGGCGATCCGGTGAAGCCCGCCATCTGCGCGGCAAGCGCCCGTCCGAACGCAGGACGCGCGGTGCCGCGCGCAACATAGTCGACGAGGTTTGGATGCGGATCGAGCAGCCCGTCGTCCGCGACGATGCGCAGCACGCTGACCATCATCAGGTCGCCGGCGGTGAAATCGTCACCGTCCAGCCACGGCCGGTCCCCCAGCCGCCGCGACAGCTCGCCCAAGCGTCCGTCGATCCGCGCGAGAACGGATGCCAGCCGCGGCCGGGACCAGCCCTCCGCCACCTCGAAGATCGTCACCAGCGCATGGTCGGCGATGGGCGGCTCCACCGTGTTGAGCGCCGCGAACATCCATTCCACCGCCCGCGCCCGCGCCGCCGGATCCGCCGGCAGCAGCCCGGGGTGCACCGTTGCGATGTGATGCACGATCGCGCCCGACTCGAAGAGCACCAGGTCGCCCTCCTCATAGGTCGGAACCTGGCCAAAGGGCTGGCAGGCGCGGTGGGCATCCTTCTTCTGCTGGCCCTGGCGCAGATAGCGGACCTCATAAGGCTGCCCGACCTCCTCCAGCGCCCAGCGCACGCGCAGGTCGCGCACCTGGCCCTTGGCGAAGTCGGGAACCCAGTCGAAGGCGGTGATGACGGGCGTGCTCACGAAACTGGACCTTTCGATCATGGAACAAGGGGAAGCGCCGGCCAGGCGACCATCGCCAGCGCGGTCACGGCGAACGCGGCGGCGGCCACGGCAAAGGCGTCGCGGTGCCGGCGCATCGCCATCCGCCTTCAGGCAGCCGCTGCCGGCTCGGCGGCGGCGGCATCGGCGGGCGGCGTCATCGCGGCCGCATCCATCCAGACCGTCTCCCAGACATGCCCGTCCGGATCCTCGAACGCCCCGCCGTACATGAAGCCCTGGTCCTCGATCGCGCGCGTCTCCCTGCCGCCGGCGCCGCGCGCCAGATCGTGGATCCGGTCCACCCCGGCCTTGTCGTCGAACGACAGGCAGAGCAGCACGCCGCTGGTGGTCTTGGCGTCGATGATCCGCTTGTCGGTGAAGGTCGAATAGAAGCCGTGATCGAGCAGCATGACGCTGATCGTCTCCGACCACGCCATCGCGGACGCCTGGTCGTTGGAAAAGGCGGCGTTCCTCCGGAAACCGATCGCCTCGTAGAAGGCCGTGCTTCGCGCCACGTCCGTGACCGGCAGGTTCACGAAAATCATCTTCGGCATCTGTTCCTCCCTCATCTTGCTGCGACTCGGCGCTTGCGATTGGTGCCTCATGTGGTTAGTTAAAACAACCATGAAGTTAGAAAATGTAACTGAGTTATCGAGGTCGCGCGTCCGGCAGGGCTATGACGATGCCTGCGGCACGGCGCTGGCGCTCGACTTCATCGGCGAGCGCTGGTCGCTTCTGGTCATGCGGGAACTGGTCTACGGGCCCCGCCGCTTCGGCGAGATCCGGGCCAACCTGCCGGGGATCAGCGCCAACGTGCTCACGCAACGGCTCGAAAAGCTCGCCGAAACCGGCATCATCGTGCGTCGCATGCTGCCGTCACCGGCAAATGTGCAGGTCTATGCGCTGACGCCGTGGGGGCTCCAGGCGGCGCCCCTGATGCGGGATCTCGGCCGCTGGGCGGCGCAGTCCCGCCGGCACGATCCGCTCCTGTTCATGTCGCCGGCGTCCGCGATGATGTCGCTGGAAACGCTCGTCGACCCGGCCAAGCTCGCCGACATGCCCCCAACGTCCATCGCCTTTCGCTTCCCCGACGACGCCTTTGTGCTCCGCACGGACGCCGGCTCGCTCGTCATCCGGCGGGAGGAGGGGGCGGCGACCGACGTCGTCTTGACCGGCACGACGATGGCCATGCGGGTGTCGATCTACGGCAAGCTGCCCTTGGACGCGGACGGGACCGGCGGCGGCATGGCGGTGGCCGGCGACATGGACCGGGCGCGCCGCTTCGTTGACCTGTTCCGCCTGCCGGAGAAGATCGACTGATCCTGCGTCCGGATGGTTGAGAAAAGCGTTCGGCATGCCCTAAGGCAGCGGCGAAAGGCCCATTGCTCCCATGATCGATCTTCCGAACGCCCAACCCGACAGTCGTGACACGGTGCTGATGGCGGCGCCCGACCGCACCGCATCGGTGCGCGATCTGTTCGGCATCGACACGGACATGACCGTGCCCGCCTTTTCGGAGGCGGACGAGCGGGTGCCCGACCTCGATCCCGCCTATGTGTTCGATCCGGACACGACGCTGGCGGTTCTGGCGGGCTTCTCCAACAACCGCCGCGTCATGGTGCAGGGCTATCATGGCACCGGCAAGTCGACCCACATCGAACAGGTCGCCGCCCGGCTGAAATGGCCGTGCATCCGCATCAACCTGGACGCGCACATCAGCCGCATCGACCTGATCGGCCGCGACGCCATCGTGCTGCGCGACGGCGCGCAGGTGACGGAGTTCCGCGAAGGCCTGCTGCCCTGGGCGCTGCAGACGCCGACCGCGCTGGTGTTCGATGAATATGATGCGGGCCGGCCAGACGTCATGTTCGTGATCCAGCGCGTGCTGGAGGCGGAGGGCAAGCTGACGCTGCTCGACCAGAACCGCGTGATCCGCGCCAATCCCTGGTTCCGGCTGTTCGCCACCGCCAACACGGTCGGCCTGGGCGACACCACCGGGCTCTACCATGGCACGCAGCAGATCAATCAGGGCCAGATGGACCGATGGAACATCGTGGTCACGCTCAACTATCTGCCGGCCGCGACCGAAGCGCGCATCGTGCTCGCCAAGTCGGGCGAATATGACAAGCCCGACGGCAAGGAGACGGTGGACCGGATGGTGAAGGTCGCCGAGCTGACGCGGCGCGGCTTCATGAACGGCGATATCTCCACCGTGATGAGCCCGCGCACGGTGATCGCCTGGGCGCAGAACGCGCTCATCTTCAAGGATGTCGGCTTCGCCTTCCGGCTGAGCTTCCTCAACAAGTGCGACGAGGCGGAGCGCGGCACGGTGGCCGAATATTACCAGCGCGTGTTCGGCAAGGACCTGCCGGAGGGCGTGGCGAAGCAGGCCTGATGGCGGATCGGTCGGCCTTGGACGAATTCCGCGCGGCGCTGGCGGGCGCCGCGCGCGCGCTGGCCGATGATCCGGATGTCGAGCTGGGTTTCACCACGGAGGCGTCCTCCGCCCGCGGCCGGTCGATCAAGGTCACGACGCCGGCGCGCGCGCTGCCGCCCGAGGCGGTGGCCGAGGCGCGCGGGCAGGCGGACGGATTTGCCATCCGCATGCGCCACCACGACGCGGCTCTCCACGCGCGCGGCGCCCCTGCGGACGCGGTCGCGCGCGCCGTGTTCGACGCGGCGGAAGGCGCGCGGGTGGAGGCGATCGGCAGCCGCGGCATGGCGGGCGTCGCCGCCAATCTCAGCCACAGCCTCGGCCAGCGGCTGCGCAGCGACCCGATCGGCCGGGCGCGCGGCGCCGACGAGGTTCCGCTGTCCACCGCCGTGGGCCTTGTCGTCCGCGAACGGCTGACGGGGCTGAAACCCCCCGCCCATGCCGAACGCGGGCTGGGGATGGTGCGCGACTGGATCGAGGACAAGGCCGGCGTCGGGCTCGACGCGCTGCCCGCTGTGCTGGACGATCAGGCCGCTTTCCAGAAGCTCACCCGCAAGCTCCTGGAGGATCTGGAGCTGGTCGAGGGCCAGCCCGCCAGCGAGGAGCCGGAGGACGAGGGCGGCGACGAGCAGGAACAGCCGGGCGAGGACGAAGGCGAGGACGACCAGCAGGGCGAGGGCGCGGCCCCGCCCGATCCGTCCGAGATGCGGGTGGAGCAGGGCGATCCGCAGGAGGGCGAGGGCGAGGCCGAAGGTGAGGCCGACATGCTCGATGACGGCGACGGCGATCCCGCGCCCGGCGAGATGGAGGGGGAGGCGCCCTCCCGCCCCAACCGGCCGCTTGGCGAGCCGCCGATGGGGCTCGACTACCGCGCCTTCACCACCCGCTTCGACGAGGTGATCGAAGCGCGAGAGCTCTGCGACGAGGAGGAGCTGGGCCGGCTTCGCGCCTATCTGGACCAGCAGCTCGTGCATCTTCAGGGCGCCGTCACGAAGCTCGCCAACCGGCTGCAGCGGCGGCTGATGGCGCAGCAGTCACGGAGCTGGGACTTCGACCAGGAAGAAGGATTGCTCGATGCCGCCCGGCTGGCGCGCGTCGTCGTCAACCCCGGCCAGTCGCTGTCCTACAAGGTGGAGCGGGAGACCGAGTTCAGGGACACCGTCGTCACGCTGCTGATCGACAATTCCGGATCGATGCGCGGCCGGCCGATCTCCATCGCCGCCATTTCCGCCGACATCCTGGCGCGCACGCTGGAACGGTGCGGCATCAAGACGGAGATCCTGGGCTTCACCACCCGTGCCTGGAAGGGCGGGCAATCGCGTGAGGCCTGGTTGGCGGAAGGGCGTCCACCCGCGCCCGGCCGGCTCAACGACCTGCGCCACATCGTCTACAAGCGCGCCGACGAACCGTGGCGGCGCGCGCGCAAGTCGCTGGGCCTGATGATGCGCGAAGGGCTCCTGAAGGAGAACATCGACGGCGAGGCGTTGATGTGGGCGCATGGCCGGCTGCTGGCGCGCCCGGAAGAGCGCAAGATGCTGATGGTCATCTCCGACGGCGCGCCCGTCGACGATTCGACGCTGTCGGTGAACAGCGGAAGCTATCTGGAGCGGCACCTGCGCGGCGTGATCGGCTGGATCGAAGGCAAGTCGCCGGTGGAGCTGGTGGCGATCGGCATCGGCCACGACGTGAACCGCTATTATTCGCGGGCGGTGACGATCATGGATGCCGAACAGCTGGGCGGCACCATCATCGAGCAGCTGGCCCAGCTGTTCGAGACGCCCTGATCCCGCTCAGACCGCCGGGTCGACGACCGGTTCGGCGAGCAGCTTGTCGATCTTGCGCCCGTCCATGTCGACGATCTCGAACCGCCAGCCCTGCGCGGTGAAATGGTCGCCGGTCTTCGGCAGCCGCTTCAGGACGGACAGCGCAAAGCCGGCTGCCGTGGCGTAATCGCGGTCGTCCGGCAGCGTCAGTTCCAGCCGCTCGGCAAGCGCATCGGCCGACAGCGATCCGGACACCAGCAGGCTGCCGTCCTCCCGCTCGACAACGTCCGGGTCGGTCGCGTCGTCGACGTCTGACGCGAAGCTGCCGGCAATGGCGATCAGCAGGTCGGTGGGCGTCACCAGCCCCTCGAAATGACCGTACTCGTCCTGGATCAGCACCATCGGCACTTCTGCCCGCCGGAGTGTCTCCAGCGCTTCCATCGCGCCCAGCTGGTCGGGGATGTGTGTGACCGGGCGCATCAGCGCGCGGGGCTCCAGCGGCCGACCATCGACCAGCGCGGTGGCGATGTCGCGCGCCTGGATCACGCCGACGATGCGGTCGACCGATCCTTCCGCCACCGGCAGGCGCGTGTGGCCGGTTCCCGCAAGCGCGGCGCGGATGTCCTCCGGCGTCGCTTCCACGTCGATCCAGTCGACGATCGTGCGCGGCGTCATCACCTCGCGCACGGGTCGGTCGGCCAACCGGACCACGCCGGAGATGATCGCGCGCTCATGCTCCTCGATCACGCCGGACTTGCTGGCCTCCGCGACGATCAGGTGCAGCTCCTCGGCCGTGACCTGGCTGTCATTCTCCCGCCCGATGCCGAGCAGGCGAAAGACGAGGCCGGTGGAAGCATCGAGCAGCCAGACGATCGGGCCGGCGACGCGGGCCAGCCACGACATGGGGATCGCCATGGCGGCCGCGATCCGCTCGGGCGACCGGAGCGCGATCTGCTTGGGGACGAGCTCGCCGACGATCAGCGACAGGTAGGTGGTGACAGCGATGACGACGCCGAAGCCCGCACCCTCGGCCGTGTCGGCAGGCAGGCCCAGCCGCTCGAGCCGCGCCGCGACCGGGCCGCCCAGGCTCGATCCCGAATAGGCGCCGGCCAGGATGCCGATCAGCGTGATGCCGATCTGCACGGTCGACAGGAAGCGGCCGGGATCCTCCGACAGGGTGAGCGCGACCCGGGCTCCGCGGCTGCCCGCCTTGTCGAGCGCCTGGAGCCGCGGCCGCCGCGACGACACCAGCGCCAGCTCCGACATCGCGAACAGCCCGTTCACGCCGATCAGCGCGACGATGATCAGAAGATCGAGCCAGGGAAAGGGGGGAAGCGGCTGCATGGCGCGGCGGCGGCTTTGCAGGCATTTCGGCTCCGACACAACAGCGATGTCGGATCGCATCCGGAACAAGGGTGCACGGGTGGCGGTTCTTGCCCGCAACATCATCAACCGCACGGGAGAGTTCCATGATCCGTCGTCCCTCCACCATGACCGTCGCCGCGCTGCTGGCGCTGGCGGGCACCACCGCGGCCTGCACCACCGATCCCGTGACCGGTGAGCGCCGAATCAGCCGCGCGGCGATCGGCGGCGCCGGCGGCGCGGTCGGCGGCTATCTGCTCGGCGACCTGCTGGGCGGCCGCAACGACCGGACGGAGCGGATCGTGGGCGCCGGCATCGGCGCGATCGCGGGTGCGGGCGTCGGCGCCTACATGGATCGCCAGCAGCGCGAACTGCGGGAGCGGACCGCCGGCACCGGCGTCGACGTGCGCCGCGAAGGCGACAACCTGGTCCTGAACATGCCGGCCGGCATCACCTTTGCGACCAACCAGTCATCGATCCAGCCGCAGTTCCGCACCACGCTCGATCAGGTCGCCCAGACGCTCAGCGAGTATAACCAGACCTATATCGACGTGTACGGCCACACCGATTCGACGGGCAGCGATGCCATCAACCAGCCCCTGTCGGAGCGTCGGGCCCAGGCGGTCGCCGATTATCTCAGCAGCCGCGGCGTGCAGTCCGCCCGCATCGCGACCCGCGGTTTCGGATCGACGCAGCCGGTCGCAAGCAACGACACGGAAGCCGGCCGTCAGGAAAACCGCCGGGTCGAGATCCGCGTGGTGCCGGTGACGGAGAACGACGTCCGCCAGTCCAACTACTGATCGTCGGCGGGCGCGGATCCGTCCGCGCCCACCCGCCGCTCCGCAAAGAAGCGGCGGAGCATCGCGGCCGATCGCTCGGCCCCGATGCCGCCATAGACCAGCGGCCGATGGTGGCAGGTCGGATGGGAAAAGACGCGGGCGCCGTGCGCCACGCCGCCGCCCTTCGGATCCTCCGCGCCGTAATGGAGCACCGCCAGTCGGGCATGGGCGATCGCGCCGGCGCACATCGCGCAAGGCTCAAGCGTCACGAAAAGCGTACAGTCGGTCAGCCGTTCCTGCCCCAGCGCGTCCGCTGCCCGCCGGATCGCGAGCAGTTCGGCATGGGCGGTTGGATCGGGCCGGCTGCGCGTCTCGTTTGCAGCCTCCGCCACGATCCGCCCGCGGTGGAGAATGACAGCTCCGATCGGGATTTCCCCGCACCTGCCGGCCGCCTCCGCCAGCGCCAGCGCGCGCTGCATGGGCGGAGGAAGGGGGAAGCCGTGGATCATCCCGCCGACGGAGCAGTCGGCGGGAGCGATGGCAAGACCTTATTGGCCGCCCTTGCGGACATCCACCACCGGCACCTCGACCGTCTTGTTGACGGTGCCCACCTCGACCTCGGGCGTGTCGACGTCGAACGCCGGCAGCTGCCCGCCCTCGATGGTCGGCAGCCGCGCTTCCTGCGTCTGCGTCACCGGGACCAGGCCGGTCGCGACGGCGATGATCGCCAATCCGACGATGATCAGCAGGATCAGCAGCAGGAACTTACGCATCGGTTCGGCCCCTTTCGGCACAGGTGCAATCGGCGGGCGAACGATCCGGCGATCGTTCCGGTTGCATGATGACCGCGTGCCCGACGGGATCGGTTGACGTCGGGCCGGTCAATCGTTAGTGGCGCACCTTTTCCGGGACACCCGAAACTCAGGACCAAGACCATGTCGCGCATCTGCGAGCTGACCGGCAAGGGCCGGCAGGTGGGGCACAATGTGAGCCACGCCAACAACAAGACCAAGCGCACCTTTCTGCCGAACCTGCAGAACGTGACGCTGCTGTCGGACGGGCTGGAGCGCGCCGTGCGTCTGCGCGTGTCGACTCACGGCCTTCGTTCGGTCGAGCATGTCGGCGGCCTCGACAACTGGCTGCTGAAGACGTCCGACGAGAAGCTGAGCCTGCGCGTGCGCCGGCTGAAGCGCGAGCTGGTCAAGAAGCAGGCGGCCTGAGCGTCGCCGGGCGCGCCCGGCCGCTCAATCCAAGGCCGTGATGGCGGCGTCGGCATGCGTGCTCCGGCAAGGGGCGCGGCGTGCCGGGCGCCGCTTTCGTGCGTTCGTCACGGCAGCAGCTCGAAGCGCATCAACAGAGTGCGTTCCACACTTTTTTGGTTGTCGTCGGACAGGATCCAGATGAACAGCCGGCCGTCCTCCGGCACAACCGCGATCCCTTCCATGTTGTCGACAGTGAGCGGTGCGGCAAGCGTCGCCACGCGCTCGGCCCTGAGCGCTCCACTCGGCAATGTTGCCGTATCGTAGATCGCGATCGCTGCCGAAAAGCCATCGGTGAGCGTCAGCCGACCATCGATCCTGCCGAAGCGGATGTCGGTGACGGACGCGCGTCGATGAAGCGCGATGATCCGGCCGTCGGGCAAGGCTGCCGCATCCGTGACACGGAAGCCGTCCGGCGGAGTGACGGCAATCGGCGTGGCGAGCGCTGCCGGATCGGTGGGGTCACGATCGAACAGGAGGGCGCGTCGGGCACCGGACGGGGTGCGGCCGCCTTCGGCAAAGACGAGCACGCGGCCATCCGGTAACCGCGCCATCGCCTCCGCACCGGCATTGTCGGGCCAGTCGGCCATCGACGCGGGCCGCGCGAGTGCCAGAAGGCGGCGGAACTCGGGATCGTAGCGGCCGATGGCGTTGGCACGTTCGAAGCCGACCAACCATTCGCCCGTCGCCGGATCGTGCGCCAGCGACTCGGCATCCCGCGATTCCTTCAGCCGCCCATCGCCCGGACCGTCGGTCAGATCGCCATGACGGACATCGCGTATGCCGCCGCCGCGATCGAGAGCGAAGCTGACCAGCGTGCCGCCGTCGCTGACCATCAGGAAGCGCCGACCGTGGGCGGCCAGCGCCGAGAAGCCACCGAAGGCCGGATCGGCCGATCGCAGCGCCCATGCCTCCCGCAGCAGGAGGCGGCCGACCTGCCGGCGATCCGGGTCGAAGCGGTCGAGCGGCACGGCATCCGCCATGATCGGCACGGCAGGGCCGAGGCGATCGCGTTCGCCGGGACGGGCGCGCTCGCCAACGAACAGCAGGATCATCGCAGCGGCGGCGAGGAAGCGGCGGCCGCGTTTCAGATCGTTCATCTCCGGCGCCGTCCCATGCCGCCTCATAACGACCTGCCGTCCGGGCGCGAGACGGCAAAATCGGGTCAAACGTCAGGGAAAGCGCGGCTTTCCGGAAGCACCCGCCCGGTAATCTCCATGAACGGGAGCTAAAATGCGCGTTCAGGGACGACTCAAGCGAATCACTCTAGAACCCAATTATCGACGAAGGCCGGGACGAACAGGGAGTTCTTCCAACAGCACTTCGCCGGTTGGACACGGTTTTCGATCTAGTATTTGGGAGTATCGTCATGCTGAAGCAGCTCACTCTTCTCGGTGCGGTCGTCGCGGCCTCGGCTGCGACAGTGGTTCCGGCAACGCCGGCGGCGGCCCAGGGCTATTACAACCGCGGCGACTATTATCGCGATTATGATCGTGGCGACCGCTACTACCGCGGTGACCGCTATCGGGGCGACCGGGCGCGCAACTATCGCGGCAACCGTTACGACAACCGCTATTGCCGCCGCAGCGACGGCACGACGGGCACCATCATCGGCGCCATCGCCGGTGGTCTGCTGGGCCGCGAGGTTGTCGGTCGCCGCGGTGACCGGACGGCGGGTGCCATCGTGGGTGCAGGTGCCGGTGCCCTGGCAGGCCGCGCGATCGATCGGAGCGGCAGCCGCTGCTAACCGCTCCGCCAAGAGCTTCCCTCCTGTAGCTTAGCGAGGGGGGCGGGGGCCCGGGCCGAAAGGTCCGGGCCCCTTGCCGTGTCCGGGGTTCAGGCGGCGGGATCGATCTTGCCGAACGTGCGCTCGAATGCGCCGCGATCGTCGCCGGAAAGCAGCCGGGCCTGTTCGATCCAGCGATCCCGGGTGGGGCGGCCCTTGAAGGCGCCCAGCCGCTCGTCGACGCGCGCAAGATCGGCCTCCGTCCAGCGCGCGATCTGCGCATAGCGGGTGACGCCCAGGTCGGCGAGAAGCGCCGCGAGCTTCGGCCCCACGCCTTTCATCACCGTCAGATCATCGGGCGGGCCGTCGCTGTCGGCAGTGTCTTCCGCACCGGCAGAGGGCGCGTCCTCGATCACCACGCGCGCTTCGTCGATCAGCGGGATGGAGGGCGGCACCACGTCGAGCGGTGCGGCCTGCGGGATCACCAGCACGGGAGGAACGGCCTGGTCCGCCGGACCATCCGGCTCAGGATCGCGCGACACCTCATGTGTGCGGGTCGATCGATCCAGCGTCTCGCCGCCGCCGCGGCGGGTCAGCAGGACGAGCCCAATGACGGCAAGCACCGCCACCAGCAGGATCAGCCACCAATAATCGGCCATGTGTCAGCTCTCCGTTTCAGTCGGGCCGGCGCGTGCCGGTGCCGGATGCCATAGCATCCCGGCACCCGCCGGCGCTGTCGAGCACCTAAGTTCGCCCGCCTGATTCCGGATCACGCTCAGCGCTGGATGGCGCGCCAGCCGATGTCGCGGCGGCAAAAGCCGTCGGGAAAGTCGATCATGTCGACAGCCTGATAGGCGCGGTCCCGCGCGGTCCGTGCATCGGCACCGGTTGCCACGACACACAGGACGCGGCCGCCGCTCGCGACCACACGGTCCTCCAGCGACCGTGTTCCCGCGTGGAACACGGTCGCGCCGGTTGCCGCCGCCGCTTCCAGCCCGCCGACGGTGCCGCCGGTCCGCGGTGTTCCGGGATAACCGTCGGCGGCGATCACCACGCCAAGCGCCGTCTCGTCGGAAAAGCGGGGCGTCGGAAGGGCTGCCAGGCCGCCGGTCGCGCAGGCATGGAGGATGGCCACAAGATCCCCCGCGACGCGCGGCATCAGCACCTGCGCCTCCGGATCGCCGAAACGGACATTATATTCGATCAGCTTCGGCCCCTCTGCCGTCAGCATCAACCCGGCGTACAGCACGCCGACGAAGGGCGTGCCGGCGTCCGCCAGGGCGCGAACGGTGGGCTCCACGATCTCGCGCATCGCCCGCAGCTCCAGTTCGGGCGTGAGCACGGGGGCGGGGCTGTAGGCCCCCATGCCCCCGGTGTTTGGCCCGGTGTCGCCGTCGCCGACGCGCTTGTGGTCCTGGGCGGTGCCGAACGGGATCACGGTGCTGCCGTCGCTCAGGGCGAAAAGGCTCGCCTCCTCGCCGACCAGGCATTGCTCGATCAGCGCGGCGCCGGTGCCGTCGGCGAACAAGGCTGCCACCGCTGCATCCGCCTCGGCGCGGGTGGCGGCGACGACCACCCCCTTGCCTGCGGCAAGGCCGTCCGCCTTCACAACGACCGGAACGCCGAACCGGTCGAGCGCCGCTGCCGCCGTGTCGGGCGATGTCGCATAGACGGCGTCGGCGGTCGGAATGCCGTTGGCCACCGCGATTTCCTTGGTAAAGGCCTTTGACCCTTCCAGGCGTGCCGCCGCCGCGGACGGCCCGAACACCGGAACGCCGGCCGCGCGCAGGCTGTCGGCAAGCCCGTCCACCAGCGGCGCTTCCGGCCCCACCACCACCAGCCCGATGGATTCCGCCCGTGCAAAGGCGGTGACGGCCGCATGATCCGCCGGATCCAGCACGACCAGTCGGGCGTGATCCGCGATTCCCGGGTTGCCGGGCGCGGCGAAAAGCTTGCCCAAGGAGGGCGATTGCGCCAGTTTCCAGGCAAGCGCGTGCTCACGCCCGCCAGAGCCCAGCAGCAGGACATTCATGGACGATCCCCTTATCGACGCCGCGCGCCGGCTGTTAGCCGAGGGGACGGCGGGCAGCAATTCGGCCGCGATCAGCGTGTCCGAACTCTCGCAGGCGTTGAAGCGCACCGTGGAGGACCGCTTCGGCCATGTCCGCATCCGGGGTGAGGTGTCCGGGTGGAAGAAGGCAGCGTCGGGTCACGCCTATCTGACCTTGAAGGATGAGGACGCCTGCATCGACGCGGTGATGTGGCGCAACGCGGCGGCACGGCTCGCCTTCCGCCCCGAAGACGGCATCGAGGTGATCGCGACGGGCAAGCTCACCACCTATCCGGGCCGATCCAAATATCAGCTGGTGATCGACACCATGGAGCTGGCCGGGGAGGGCGCGCTGATGCTCCTCCTCGAAAAGGTGAAGGCGAAGCTCGCGGCCGAAGGGCTGTTCGCGACCGATCGCAAACGGCCTTTGCCCTTCCTGCCGCGCGTGATCGGCGTCGTCACGTCCCCGACGGGCGCGGTGATCCGCGATATCCTTCACCGGCTTGAGGATCGCTGCCCGACGCGCGTGATCGTCTGGCCGGTCCAGGTGCAGGGGCAGGGCGCGGCCGAGCAGGTGGCCGCAGCGATCGCCGGCTTCTGCGCGCTTCCCGAAGACGGCGACATCCCGCGACCGGACCTCTTGATCGTGGCGCGCGGCGGCGGTTCGATCGAGGATCTCTGGGCCTTCAACGAGGAGCCGGTGGTGCGCGCCATCGCGGCGGCGACCATCCCGCTGATCTCCGCGGTCGGGCACGAAACGGATACGACGCTGGCCGACCACGCCGCCGATCGCCGCGCGCCGACCCCCACCGCCGCTGCCGAGATGGCGGTGCCGGTGAAGGCGGAGCTGGAGCGGACGCTGGCGACGCGTGGCCAGTCAATCGAACGATGCGCGCGCCGCTATGTGGCGCGCGGTGCCGAGCGGCTGGCGGCGGCGTCGCGGCTGATGCCGAGCCTGCCCGGACTGCTCGATCCGCAGCGCGAGCGGGCGGCCGCGGCGGCCGCACGGCTCGATCGGGCGCTTGGGCGCCGGGTCGCGGATGCGCGCGGCGACCTGGCGCGGGCAGGTGGTGCGCTGCGGCCGCCCTTGCTGCGGCAGCGCGTGGCGCTGGGGCGCGACCGGCTGGCGCGGGTCGGGCTGGAGCCGAGGCTGCTGCTGCGAAGCGCCGCACGCGCGCACGAGCGGCTCGACAGGCTGTCGCGCCTGCTCGCCTCGCTCGATCCGGATCGCCCGCTCGCGCGCGGCTTTGCCCGGGTGATGGCGCGCGGAGCGCTGATATCCAGCGCCGGACAGGCGCGCGATGCCGGCGCCATGCTGCTCCATTTCGCCGATGGTGAGGTGGCGGTGCGGTCCGACAAGGCGCCGGCGCCGCGGCGGTCCGCTCCCGCGGCATCGGACCAGGGCAGCCTCCTGTAAATCGCGGATCAACCTGGGAAGGCCGATACCAACACCATGCTGATGACCAATGCCGAGCGACCCGCCCGGCTCGCCTACCTCCCCAATGGCTTTCGCGTGATCTCGCCCGGCAGCCACATCGTCTGCGCGCGGACGGGCATGCCGGTTCCGCTCGACCGCTTACGTTATTGGAGCGTGGAGCGGCAGGAAGGCTATGGCTCTGCCGAGGCCGCCGTCGACGCGATGTGCGGCCGATGATGCGCGGGCTGTCAGGCGCGATCCTGCTGGCGCTGCTGGGTGGGTGCACGGCCATTCCCCGCAGCCAGCCGCCGGTGACCGCGCCGCCGCCCGTGCCGGTGGTGCGGGCCACCGAGCCGCCGGAGCGCGCGCGCTTTTCCTTCGAAGGCGCGTTGCAGCAGGGCGGACTGGTGATCGGCACCGCGCCGAGCGGAACCGCCGCGCTGTTCCTGGACGGGCAGCCGGTGCCGCTGGCGGCGGGCGAGCGATTCCTGATCGGCTTCGACCGCGACGCGGGGCCGAGCGCGCGTCTCACGGCCCGGCTCGCGGATGGGCGCACGATCACCGAGCCCCTGACCGTCCGGCCGCGCGCCTGGCGGATCGAGCGCGTCGATATCGCGCGCGGACCCAGCCGCCCCGATCCGACCTACCAGCGGATCCGCGCGGCCGAGGTGGCGCGGATCGAGGCGGCGCGCGCGATCGAAAGCCCGGTCAACGGCTGGCTGCAGCGCTTCGCCTGGCCCGCGACGGGCCGGATCAGCGGCGTGTTCGGTTCGCAGCGCATCTACCGTGGGGAGCCCGGCGCCTATCACTCAGGCGTGGACATTGCCCGCCCGACCGGCACCGCGATCACCGCGCCGGCCGACGGCGTCGTCGTGCTGGCTGCGGACCGGCCGTTCAGCCTGGAAGGCAATCTGCTGATTGTGGATCACGGCATGGGATTGAACAGCGCGTTCCTCCACCTGTCGCGGATCGACGTTCGCGTCGGCCAGCGCGTCGGTCGCGGACAGCTGCTCGGCGCGATCGGCACCACCGGTCGCTCCACCGGACCGCACCTCCACTGGGCACTGAAGTGGCGCGACGCCCGCGTGGACCCGCAACTGCTGGTGCCGCCGATGGAGGGGAACTAGCTCCCGTTCCTACGAAAGGATCGTTGGCGGCCTTACGAGCCGCCTCAATGTTGCAAATTGGCGACAGTTTAAAGCAATATGGTGCTTGAGAGCGCGCCCCTCTTTCGGGCGCTCCCAAGATCATGCATTTCCCTGCCCCTGACAAGGCGCACGATGCCTTGCCGCTTATTGCGTCCATTGCTTGCTTGCTGATGCATTGGCGAAGAAAAAGGGGTTTTCCATGGTTAATTCGACCTTGAAGCATGCTCTGCGGGCCGGCAGCGCGCCGGTGGTGCTTGCGCTTGCGATGTTCTCTGGTTCCGCGATGGCGCAGGAAACCACCCTTGGTTCGCAGTCGAGCCAGGCGCAGACCACCGCGCAGAGCGAAGAAGCGCGCGCGGCGGCTGGTCTTGCCACCAGCACCGGTCCGAGCGAGGACATCGTGATCACCGGCTCGCGCATCGTGTCGCCGACGATCACGTCGGTGTCGCCGGTGCAGGTCGTGTCCGACGTCGCCATCGACCAGGCCGGCGTCACCAACATTCAGGAACTGTTGCTTGAAAGCCCCGTGTTCGGCGCGCCTGGTCTCAGCCGCACCAACTCGGCCTTTCTGACCTCCGGCACCGGCGTTGCCACGGTCGACCTCCGCAACCTCGGCAGCGATCGCACGCTGGTGCTGATCAACGGCCGTCGCGTCGTGTCGGGTCTGCCGGGTTCGGCCACCGTTGATACGAACGTCATCCCGGTGCAGTTCATCCAGCGTATCGACGTTCTGACGGGCGGCGCGTCGTCGCTCTACGGCTCGGACGCTGTCGCGGGTGTCGTCAACTTCATCTACAAGGATGATTTCGAAGGCGTCGAGGCGAACGCGCAGTACGGCCTGACCGAGCGTGGCGACGATCGTCGTTATCAGGCGAACATCACCGCGGGCGGCAACTTTGGCGACGGCCGCGGCAATGCCATGGTGCACTTCGGCTACTCCAACGAGGGTGGCGTGCTGTCGCGCAATCGTGAGGGTACCTTCCTCGACGACATTGACACCTTTGCTGGGATTACTGGCGATCCGGCCGATTTCGGCGTGCCGACCCAGCCGTTCCTGTCCGGCTTTGCGCCGCAGGGCCGCTTCATCACGTCCGGTGGCAGCTTCACGTTCAATCGCAACAACCAGCTGATCACCGGCTTCTCGAGCAACGGCACCGCAACGCGTGCGCCGGACGGCTTCAACCGTCAGTTCTTCCGCACGATTGCCGTGCCGGTCGAGCGTTACCTGTTCGCGGCACGCGTGAACTATGAGGTCACTGACGGCATCAGTGTCTTCGGTGAGGGTACGTATAACAACACCAGCTCTTCGCGTGAGATCGAGCCGTTCCCGCTTTCATCGAACGGCATCGGCGGCATCTTCCCTGACGCAACCGGTGCGGTTCCGCTTCAGACGCTCGTCAACGGCGTGCTCATCCGCAACCCGTTCGTGCCGGACGCCATCTTCAATGCCTCGACGGACACAAACGGCGACGGCATTCGTGATCTGCAGTTCGCACGTCGCCTGTCGGAGTTCGGCACCCGTAACGGTTCTACCACTCGCGACTTCTACCGCTTCGTGGTCGGCGTCGAAGGCACCCTGTTCGACGACAAGTTCAACTGGGACCTCAGCTACAACTATGGTCGCACCAGCGAATCGCAGCAGTCCAATGGTCAGGTCAACGTCCTGAACTTCCGCAACGCACTGTCTGCGATTCCGCGCAGCGCGCTGGGGGCCCAGTTCGCTGGAGACAACACGCCGGTCTGCGCCGATGCGGGTGCTCGGGCGCAGGGCTGCGTTCCGATCAACATCTACGGTTTCAACTCGATCTCGCAGGCGGCGATCAACTACATCGCGGCTGATCAGACCTTCCAGACCCGCATTTCCCAGCAGGTCGTCCAGGGCAACCTGTCCGGCGTGCTGTTCGATCTGCCCGGCGGTCCGCTCGGTATCGCGGTGGGTGCGGAATATCGTCGTGAGACCAGCAACGAGAACAACGACGCTCTGACCAACGCCGGCCTGAATGCCGGCAACGCTCTCCCGGACACCTCCGGCGCGTTCGAGGTCAGCGAGCTCTACGGCGAAATCAACGTCCCTCTGATCTCGGAAGGGTTCATCAACTATTTGGGGCTGCGTGGGTCCGGTCGAGTTTCTGACTACTCGACGATCGGCACCGTCTACAGCTACAGCGGCGGTGTTGAGTTTGCGCCGATCGAAGCGATCAGGTTTACCGGCACCTACGCTCGGTCGGTGCGGGCGCCCAACATCGGTGAGCTGTTTACGGGCCCGTCGCAGACGTTCCCGACTGGTTTGCAGGATCCCTGCGTTGGGATCGGTGCAACCGGTGGCGGTACTCGTGGCGACATCTGCCGCGCGTCGCCGGGTGTCCTTGGCAACATTGCAGCAAACGGTGTTTTCACGCTTAACCAGGCGGATATTCAGGGCATCAGCGGCTTCAACAGCGGCAACCCGAACCTGCAGGAGGAGAAGTCCGACTCCTACACGGCTTCGGTGACGATCAATCCGCGCTCGGTTGATTTCCTGCGGAACGTCGTCCTGCGCGTCGACTACTTCAACATCAACATCGACGACGCGATCGTGACCCCCGGTCGGGCCTTCATCCTCGATCAGTGCTTTAACCAGAACAACCAGGACTTGTGCTCGTTCATCAGCCGTCGTCCTAACGCAACGGCAATCAACAGCTCGGGTTCGATCGAGTTGATCAACGTCGGCGCAATCAACGGCGGCGAGTTCTCGACCGAGGGTCTGGACGTCACGCTGACCAACAGCATTCCGCTCGAGGGCATTGGCGTTGGTGGTAACCTGAACGCGCGGGTAGTTTACACGCACGTGTTCAGCCTGGACACGGTGCCGTTGCCGGGCGCGGATGTTGATCCGTCCGCTGGCGAAGTCGGTGCTGCGAAGGATCGCTTCACGGCGTCGCTCGGCTATTCGAACGATGAGTTCACGCTGAACTTCACCGGCACCTATCTCGGCCGGTCTTCGCTCGATGATCAGTTCCTGGCTGGCTATGATCTGGAGCCGGGCGCCATCAAGATCCCGGCCGAGTTCTACCTGGACGCCCAAGCGTCCTGGCGGGCGTCCGACAATTATGAGTTCTACATCGGCGCGGACAACCTCCTCGACAATGGTGCTCCGCTGATCCTGTCGGGCGTCTCCGGCAACACAACCGGAACCGACACCAACGCGTCCGTCTACGACGTGTTTGGCCGTCGCTTCTATGCGGGTGCTCGCCTGCGCTTCTAATCTTCGGCATTAAGCAAGAAGGGGCGGCCTCTGCGAAGAGGCCGCCCTTTTTTGTTGCCCGCATACCCGAAACCAAGGTTTGGCTCGCGCGATCGCAGAGGCTGGATCACCTCGCGGCGTGAGCGTCTCGCAGGCACAGGTGAGGCACCTACGAATATGTTCCACGCTTCGCGAAAAGAGTTGTTAACTCACGTTGCAGAGTGTTGCTGAAATATTACTGTGGCGGATGAATGCGTTAGGTTGATGCAGTTGAGGCTGTCTTGCCTCCGCAGAAGGGTTTCATACTCCCGCTGTCCCGTTTCGGGTCGCTGAAGAACCAGGTCGAGGTGCAAAGCGCCAGACCAGACAGGGAGCACATCAATGAAAAGTCGCATCTCCCAGGTTCGCTCCAATTCCCGGAGCGGCTCTGCTCGTCACGTCCTCGCCATGCTTGGCGCAGGGCTCATGGTCTCCGCATCGCCTGCCTGGGCGCAGGACGCCGAGCAACCGCAGGAGCCGGTCGGTTCGGCACCCGCCGCCCCGCAGGCTGGCCCGGACGATGCTGCCGCCGGCGAGGAGATCGTCGTCACCGGAACGCTGTTTCGCGGCAGCACCGCGACCACGGTCTCGCCCGTCACCGTGGTGACGGCGGAGTCGCTGGAGCAGCGCGGCATCAACACGGTGCAGGATGCGATCCAGCAGATCTCCTCCAACAACGGTCCGGCGCTGACCAACAGCTTCACCGCCAACGGCGCCTTTGCTGCCGGCGCGTCCGCCGTGTCGCTGCGCGGCCTCAGCACCAACTCGACCCTGGTCCTCTTCGACGGTCAGCGCGCGGCCTACTACCCGCTGGCCGACGACGGATCGCGCAACTTCGTCGACCTGAACACCATCCCGGACGACATCGTCGAGCGGATCGAGGTCCTGCGTGACGGCGCGTCTTCGACCTACGGCGCGGATGCCGTTGCCGGCGTGGTGAACATCATCACCAAGCGTCAGTTCAACGGCGTCGGCGGACGTGTCGAGGCGGGCATCACCGAGGATGGCACCGCATCCAACCAGCGCCTGAGCCTGACGGTCGGCACCGGGGACCTCGATACCAACGGGTTCAACGCCTATCTCAGCGGCTTCTATTTCCGGTCGGAAGGCGTCGCCAACCGCGACCTTCCCGCGCCGTACAACTCCAGCGATCTGTCCGGCATCTGCTTCGAGGGCACGTGCGGTCCGAACAACATCGGCAACGGCCGTGATCCGGAAACCGGACAGCTCTCGGCGTTCAACGTCGGTGTCTACGACGTCTACGTCCGCCCCTACACCGCGACCAACGGAGCGATCGAGGGCAGCCGCTACCAGCTGCTGAACCCGGCGGCCGGCTGTCAGTACGGCCCCGGTTACACGCTCACCCCCGAGGAGCTTGCGCTCACCGGCAACGCCATCGCGCCGACCGGCACCAACCAGATCTGCACGGTCGACACGGTTGCGAAATATGGCGTGGTCTCCCCCACCATCGAGCGGTTCGGCGGCTCGGGTCGCGTAACGGCGCGTCTCGGCGACAGCGCCGAGGGCTATTTCATGGTCAATTTCCAGCAGACCAGCTCCAGCTACACGGGCCTGCCGCCGACGATCCGCGCTTCCGCCAACGCGGGCATCCTGTTCCCGCCCTTCTCCACCGCTTCCGGCCCGTCGGCATCGCTGGCGCCCGGATCCTTCGCGCTCAGCCTGCCGGTCTATGTCTGCGCCGGCGGCGTGGGCGATGCATCGGCGGTCGCCACCGGCTGCAACGCCACCAACGGCGTGCTCAACCCCAACAATCCGTTCGCTGCCCAGGGCCTGATCGCCCGGGTCACCGGCCGCCCGATCAATCGCCCGGTCGAGAACTCGACCCGCAGCCGGGTCTACCGCGCGGCGCTGGGCGTCACCGGCACCTTCGGCGCCGACGACGACTGGCAGTACACCGTTGATGCAACCGCGATGCACAACGACCTGCGGCGTGAGCAGAGGGGCTATGTCTATATCGCCAACCTGCTCACCTCGATCGCACAGGGCACGCTGAACTTCGTCGACCCGTCGCAGAACAGCCAAGACATCCTGGACTTCGTGTCGCCGGACAACGTGACGGACGCATCGTCCGACCTGTACGCCGTTCAGGCAACGCTCGGGCGTGACCTGTTCGAGCTGCCGGGCGGTCCCCTGCAGCTCGGCGTCGGCGGCCAGATCCGCTACGAAGCCGTCGACGCGCCCAGCGCCAATCCCGACACCAACGGCCCCACGCAGCGCTTTTTCACGCTGAACGCCTTTGGAACCTCGGGCAACCGGACGGTCTATTCGGCCTTTGCCGAGATCAACGCACCGGTGCTCGACTTCCTGGAGGTGAACGCGTCGGGCCGCTTCGATGCGTATTCGTCGGGTCAGGAGGCGTTCTCGCCGAAGGTGGGTGTGCTGTTCACGCCCATCCCGCAATTCTCGCTGCGGGCGACCTATTCGGAAGGCTTCCGCATCCCGTCCTTCGGCGAAGCGAATGCGCTGCCGACCACCGGCTTCGTCACCGTGTCCACGGCCACGCTGCCGCAGTCCTTCCTGTCGCAATATGGCCCGGATTGCCGCGCCGACAATCTGTCGGGATGCCCGAACTACATCACCGCCTACTCGCGGGGCCTGACGACGCTCGCGTCGCCCGACCTGGAGCCGGAGAAGTCGCGCAGCTACACCGTCGGCGCCATTCTGTCGCCGCTGCCGTCGGTCCGCCTGACGGTGGACTATTTCAACATCGAGAAGTCGAACGCGATCACCAGCGCGCCGATCGATCCGGCTCTGGCGGCGTATTTCGCCGGTCAGCCGATCCCCGCCGGCTACAACGTCATCGCCGATGCACCCGATCCTGCCTTTCCCAACGCCCTGCCGCGGCCGGCGTTCGTGGAATCGCAGCTGGTCAATGCCAACACGATCAACGTGGAAGGTATCGATGTCGCCGGCCTGTTCTCCTACGACTTTGGCGACGTCCAGTTCACTTCCTCGCCGGAGGTCAGCTACATCATCAATCTCAGCACGACCTTCCCGGACGGCTCGACGCAGACCTACGAAGGGACGCTCGGCAACTTCGCGTTGACCGCCGGATCGGGCACGCCGGAGTGGCGCGGCACGTGGCAGAACACGCTGGCCTTTGAGGACTTCACCCTCAGCGGCACCGTGAACTGGGTCGGCGGCTATGATCTGTCGGCCGAGGACGAGACGGGTCCGGGCACGGCGGGCCAGTGCGGCCTGTCGGACGGCTACACGCCGTGCCGGGTGGACGATTACTTCACGCTCGACATGACGGCGTCGTTCCGCGCGAACGAGAACTTCACCTTCTACGTGAACGTCCTGAACGTCCTGGACGATCTGCCGCCGATCGATCCGGTGACCTACGGCGCGTACCTGTACAACCCGATACAGGGTGGCAGCGGCATCTTCGGCCGCGCATTCCGGGCGGGTGTCCGCGTCGGCCTCTAAGCCCGATCGGACTGGAAGAAGGGGAGGGGCCGCGTCGCAAGGCGCGGCCCCTTTTTACGTCACCCCGCCGTCAGCACCAGCCGGCCGTCGCCTTCGTCGGCGTGGACGGTGCTGCCGTCCTTCACCTCGCCGCGCAGGATCAGGTCGGCGAGCGGGTCCTGCAGGTGCTTCTGCACCGCGCGCTTCAGCGGTCGTGCGCCGTAGACGGGATCATAGCCCACGCGCCCCAGCCAGGCGCGGGCGGGGTCGCTCAGCTCCAGCCCGATCTTGCGGTCCGCCAGCAGCCGGCGAACGCGTTCCACCTGAAGCTCCACAATCGGTCCCATCTCGCCCTGGCCCAGCCGGTGGAACAGGATGATCTCGTCCAGCCGGTTGAGGAACTCGGGGCGGAAGTGCGCGCGAACGACCTCCATCACCTGCGGCTCCGCCTGTGACACAGGCGCATCATCGGGCAGCTGCACGAGATATTGGCTGCCGAGGTTCGAGGTCAGGATGATCAGCGTGTTGGTGAAATCGACCGTGCGACCCTGCCCATCGGTCAGACGACCGTCGTCCAGCACCTGCAGAAGGATGTTGAACACGTCCGGATGCGCTTTTTCGACCTCGTCGAACAGCACCACCTGATACGGGCGCCGCCGCACGGCCTCCGTCAGCACGCCGCCTTCCTCGTAGCCGACATAGCCCGGGGGGGCGCCGACCAGCCGCGCCACCGCATGCTTTTCCATGAACTCCGACATGTCGATCCGCACCATCGCGTTGTCGTCGTCGAACAGGAAGCGGGCGAGCGCCTTGGTCAGCTCCGTCTTGCCGACGCCGGTCGGCCCCAGGAACAGGAAGGAGCCGAGCGGTCGGTTGGGGTCCTGCAGGCCGGCCCGCGCGCGCCGGACAGCGGCCGACACCGCGGCAACGGCCTCGCGCTGCCCGATCACGCGCTTGCCGATCGCGTCTTCCATGCCAAGCAGCTTCTCGCGCTCGCCCTCCATCATCCGCTCGACCGGGATGCCGGTCCAGCGGGCGACGACGGAGGCGATGTCGTCGGCGGTCACCTCCTCGCGCAGCATCGCGCCCTTGCTGGCGCCCTCCGCCTCGGCGAGCTGGCGCTCCAGCTGCGGAATGGTGCCGTAGGTAAGCTCCGACATGCGCGCCAGGTCGCCCGCCCGTTGCGCCTGCTCGAGCGATACGCGGGCGGAATCCAGCTGCTCCTTGATCCTGGCTTCCGAAGCGATCTTCTCGCGCTCCGCCTGCCAGCGGGTGGTGAGCTCGGCCGACTGCTGCTCGGCATTGGCCAGGTCGGCTTCGAGCGTGGCGAGGCGATCGGCACTGGCGGCGTCGCTTTCACGCGTCAGCGCCTCGCGCTCGATCTTCATGCGCAGGATCCGCCGATCGAGGGTCTCGATCTCCTCCGGCTTTGACTCGACCTCCATGCGGATGCGACTTGCGGCCTCGTCCATCAGGTCGATCGCCTTGTCGGGTAGGAAGCGGTCGGCGATGTAGCGGTTGGACAGCGTGGCGGCGGCCACCAGCGCGGCATCGGTGATGCGGACGCCGTGGTGCAGCTCGTATTTTTCCTTCAGGCCGCGCAGGATCGACACCGTATCCTCGACCGTGGGCTCCCCCACCAGAACCGGCTGAAAGCGACGCTGAAGGGCCGGGTCCTTTTCGACATGCTTCTGATACTCGTCGAGCGTGGTCGCGCCGATGCAGTGGAGCTCGCCGCGGGCAAGCGCGGGCTTCAGCAGGTTGGACGCGTCCATCGCGCCCTCGCCCTTTCCGGCGCCGACCAGCGTGTGCATCTCGTCGATGAAGAGGATGATCTGCCCGTCGGCGCCGCGCACTTCGTCGAGGACGCCCTTCAACCGCTCCTCGAACTCGCCGCGATATTTCGCGCCGGCGATCAGCGCGCCCATGTCGAGCGCCATGAGCGTGCGGTCCTTCAACCCCTCCGGCACGTCGCCATTGGCGATGCGCAGGGCGAGGCCTTCTGCGATCGCCGTCTTGCCGACACCCGGTTCGCCGATCAGGACGGGATTGTTCTTGGTGCGCCGGGCCAGGATCTGGACGGTGCGGCGGATCTCCTCGTCCCGGCCGATGACCGGGTCGAGCTTGCCGTCCCGCGCCGCGGCGGTGAGATCGCGGGCGAAGCGCTTCAACGCGTCATAGGCATCCTCGGACGAGGCGCTGTCCGCCGTGCGGCCCTTGCGCAGCTGCTCGATCGCGGCGTTGAGCCCGGTCGGCGTCACGCCGCCGGCCGACAGCGCCCGACCGGCTGGACCCGTCGACAGCGCAAGGGCAAGCAGCAGCCGTTCAACGGTGACGAAGCCGTCACCCGCCTTCTTCGCGACCTGTTCGGCCTGGTCGAGCAGGCGAACGGCATCATTGTCGAGGCCAGGGGTCTGCTGCGCCCCCGATCCCGACACCGCTGGAAGCTTGGAGAGGGCGGCGTCGACCGCCTGGGTGACCCGTGCCGGATCGCCGCCGGCCGCGCGGATCAGGCCCGCGGCCATGCCCTCGCGATCCTCGACCAGCGCCTTCAGGATGTGCTCGGGCGCGATCCGCTGATGGTTCATGCGGATGGCGACGGTTTGTGCGGACTGCAGGAAACCCTTCGCCCGGTCGGTGAATTGGTCGAGGTTCATGATGCTCCCCTGGAATGGCTTTGCCGAACTTAGTGTTGCAAAGAGGCAACACAAGCCCGTCTAGAGCGTCAATCGACGAACAACCTCGGCAAGCGGCGGGCGGGTCTGCGGCGGCACCGCGCCGTCGAGGGCGAGGCGCGCATAGCCGTGCACCATCGACCACGCGGCCATGACGTCGGCGCGGTCGGGCGCGCCGCCGGTCACCCGCGCCACGGCCTGGGCAAGCGGATCGAATGCGGCATCGGCAGCGGCGATGAAGGCCGGATCGTCCCCGCTCAGCAACGCGCGCCGCCACATGAGGTCGAAGAGCGCCGGCCGCGCAAGCGCGAAGCCGACATAGGCGGCGCCCAGCGCATGCAGGTCGGCGACGGGCTCGTCTGTGACCGGCGCGGCGGCAAGCGCGTCCGTCAGCGCGGCGAAGGCGCGGGTCGCAAGCGCCGTGAGGAGGCCCCTCGCATCCCCGAAGTGGTGCGCGGGCGCCGCCGGGGAGACACCCGCACGGCGGGCGCATTCGCGAAGCGAGAAGCCGTCGACGCCGCGTTCGCCGAGCAGCGCCTCTGCGGCGTCGAGCAAAGCCGCGCGAAGATCCCCATGATGGTAGCGACCCTTCTTGACACTGTTCAGTTCATCTGCCATTCCCCAACTATACATTGTTCAGATGGAGGTTCCAGTGACTGCCGACGGCATGTTCCGAATCGCCAACCTGCTGGCTCTTGTCGGCTGGGTCGTGCTGATCGCCAGCCTCTTCGCACCGCGGCTGCGGCCTGTCGCATGGCGCCTGACGGGGATCGTGGTGCCGGGCCTTCTCGCGCTCCTCTACCTGGCTCAGCTCGGTTCGTTTGCCGCCACCGATGGCGGCTTCGGCTCGCTTGCCGCGATCCGGACGCTGTTCGCCGACGATCGCGCGCTGCTCGCCGGCTGGGTCCACTATCTTGCGTTCGACCTGGTGGTTGGCACGCTGATCCTGCGCGAAGGGCTCGGGCGCGGCCTGCCGAAGGCGGCACTGCTCCTGTCCCTCCCGCTCACCTTCCTGCTCGGCCCCGTCGGCTTCCTTGTCTTCCTGGCAGCGCGCCCGTTTGCGCGTGTGGAGGCGTAAACATGGCACTCAAGCTCTTCGCCGCGCTCCATGCCCGGCAGCCGCTGTTGACCCGCTTCGGTCTGCTGCTCCTGGGCTGCGCCCTCCTCACCGCGTGTTTGCAACTGGTGGATGCCCGCACCTTCATGGGTCAGCCGACCTGGGCCAAGCCGACCCGCTTCTTCCTCTCGATCGGCGTCTTCGCGCTGACCGCCGCATGGTTCATCGGCGACGTCCAAGCCCCCCAGCGCGACAGCGGGCTCCTGCGTGCAACGGCCTGGGCGCTGGTGGTGACGGGCGCTTACGAGGCCTTCTACATCGCCTACCGCGCAGCCTTCGCCGAGGCGTCGCATTTCAACTTCTCCACCGGCTGGGCCACCCTCGGCTATGCACTGATGGGCGTGGGAGCGGTCGTGCTGGTTGGCACGTCGCTTCCCATCGCCTGGGCGGTCTGGCGCCACCCGCGGCCGGATCTGGCGCCGCACTGTCAGCTGGCAGTGGTGATCGGGCTTTTGCTTACGGTAGTGCTCGGCGGCGGCCTTGGCGGCTACATGAGCTCGACGGGCGCGCACAGCGTCGGCGCGACGGGCAGCTCCCTGCCGATTACCGGCTGGAACCGCGCGGGCGGAGACCTGCGCGTGGCACACTTCCTTGGCCTCCACGCCGAACAGATTCTGCCAGCGGCGGCGGTGGTCATCGGGTGGGTATTCGCGCGAGGACGTCGGATCGCTGTGGTCGCGTGCACCGGAGCCCTGGCCATCGCGACCCTTGCAGCCCTTGCTCAGGCAGTGGGCGGGCGCCCCATTGTGTGACGTACCCGGCGCCGCAGTTAGTCTCCCGCGGCGCGCTCCGCCTTCGGAGCGTCGGGCGCGAACTGGCGCCCGAACGGACTGTCGGCGTACCAACGCGGTGCCTGATCGGCGTTGGCGACAGCGCGGGCGATGCGCAGGTTCACTTCCGCAAATTTTGCACCGGCCTGCCAATTGAACGGCAGCGTCACCTCGTCACGGGGCGAGTGATAGTTCGTCTCCAGGAAGTGCGTGAACTTCTCACGACCGTCGCCCGCGAAGCCAGTCATCAGGAACACGGAAGGCACGCCCTGCTGCACGAAGCGGTAATGGTCGGAGCGGGTGAACAGCCGCTCCTGCGGCAAGGGGTCGGGCGAGGTCCGGATGCCCATCGAAGAGGTTGCCGCCGCGACCATCGGGCCCATGGTGGAGTGCTCCGCACCAAAGGCGATCACGTCCTGAAAGTCGTAGAGCAGGATAGGCATGTCGAGGTTGACGACGGACACGACCCGGCCGTCGATCGGCAGGTTGCGTGATAGATAGGACGCGCCGAGCAGACCGCGCTCCTCCGCCGTCACGGCCGCAAACAGGATCGGTCGCCGGTTGGGCGGCCCGGCCGCGAGTGCGCGAGCGGCTTCCAGCATCGTCGCCACCCCGGCGGCATTGTCCATTGCGCCGTTGTTGATCTTGTCGTCGCCCTCTGCATTTGGACTGATCCCGATGTGATCGAGATGTGCCATCAGCAGCACGTATTCGTTCGCAACAGTCGGATCCGACCCGGGCAGCATTCCAATGACGTTCTTGCTCTCGATCGTGCGACGGGTCGCTCGCACGTCGATGCTGACGGGCTGTGCGAGCGCGAAGCCGCGGGGGCGGCCGTTTGCGCGACGCGCATCGCGCAGGATGCGGGCGAGCGGCGTGCGTGCGCCGTCGAACAGTGCCTCTGCTGCGGGCCGGTCGATCAGCGCGCTGGCGCGAATGTTCGGTGCCTGGCTGAACGGAGTGCCGTCTGAAGCAACCCAAGTCGTGGACGGGCGGCCACCTAGCTGAACGGAGCGGGAAAAGGGGCGCGCCTCCTCTGCGGCGTCGGTGTTGATCGTGATAACGCCGATCGCACCACGCTCGCTCGCGCGGCGCGCCTTGTCGGCGTTGAGGCTGGCGGCGACGTCGGACGGCGTGCTCGCGGGCGCGCCTGCGAGCAGAACGACGATCTTGCCAGTGACGTCGAGGCCGGCATAGTCGTCGAACCCGTCTGCCGGGCTATCGAGCCCGTAACCGACGAACACGGCCGGCGCCGTGACGCGAGTTTCCGCCTCCCGGCCGGGCGTCACCAGTGCAGCCTGGCGGTTGGCGAACCGCTGCTCACCAATCAGCACCGCAGATCCGTCATCGACGACCGTAGTTTCCTGGAACTTGACCGGCTGGAACCAGGCGTCGTTGCGCGGAGCCGGGGCGAGCCCGGTGGCGAGGTAGCGGCTTGCGACATAGTTCGCCGCGATGTCGTACCCGCGCGATCCCGTGTCACGGCCCTCCAGGAGATCGTCGGCAAGAAAGGTGATGTGAGCGCGGACCGCGTCCGCTGAAATTTCCGCAGGCGGCGTCGCCGCTGCAGCCGCAGGCGGTTGAGGCGGTGTCGTGGTCGACGTTTGCGCAATAACCGGATGCGACGAGGCAAGGAGGAGAGCGGAAACGGCCGCGATCGACAGGCGCATGAAGGCTCTTTCTTATTGAAAAGACAGTCGGGTCTAGCCTGTTCTCCGGCAGATCGAAAGGCCGCAGGATGTGCGTTGCGGACTGACGACGCGCTGCTATGGTCCGCGACGAAACGACCGAGGACGAGGACAAAATGAGGCGCAGAGCTTTCACCGTGCTGATCATGCCGCTCGCGATGCTGGCAGGCTGCGCCACCGCGACAGACACTGCCATGACCTCTTCCGGTTCGCCCGCGTCCGCAGCGACCGCCGCACCGGCGCCGCTGTCACAGCTCGTGTCCCAGGTCGATATCCCTTATGAGCGCTTCACGCTCGACAACGGCTTGCGCGTTCTTGTGCACACCGATCGCAAGGCGCCGGTGGTCGCCGTCAGCGTCTGGTACAATGTCGGTTCGAAGCACGAGCCGGAAGGCAAAACCGGCTTTGCTCATCTGTTCGAGCACCTGATGTTTAACGGCACGGAGAATGTGCCGGGCGATTTCTTCGAGCCGCTGCGGCAGATCGGCGCGACCAACCTCAACGGCACAACCTGGTTCGATCGCACCAACTATTTCGAAAACGTCCCGACCCAGGCGCTTGAGCGCGCGTTGTTCCTGGAATCTGACCGCATGGGCCATCTGCTCGGCGCGGTCACCCAGCAGGTTCTGGATAACCAGCGTGGCGTCGTGCAGAACGAGAAGCGGCAAGGCGACAACGAACCCTATGGGCTGGTCGAATATGCGCAACTGGCTGCCCTGTTTCCGGAGGGCCACCCCTATGGCCATTCCACGATCGGATCGATGGCCGACCTGGATGCGGCCAGCCTGGAGGATGTTCGCAACTGGTTCCGTCAGCACTACGGCCCGAACAATGCGGTGCTGGTGCTAGCCGGCGACATCGACGCGCAGACTGCACGTCCGCTTGTAGAGCGTTACTTCGGTGACATTCCGCGCGGGCCGCAGCAGGAGCCGATCGCCGCACCGGTGCCGACCTTGTCCGCCCCGAAGACCGAGGTCATGCGCGACCGGGTGGCGACCACGCGCATCTATCGCAACTGGGTGGTGCCCGGCCTGACCGATCCTGAGACGGTGGCCCTGTCGGCGGGTGCCGGCGTGCTTGGCGGCCTGTCGTCGTCGCGCCTCGACAACATCCTCGTTCGTCAGGAGCGACTGGCCGTTTCGGTGTCCGCCAACGTGCAGGACTTCGCGCAGATTGGTATGTTCGAGGTCACGGTGAACGTTCGCCCGGGCGTTGATCCCGCAACCGTATCGCGCCGCCTGGATGAGATCATGGCGGATTACATCCGCACGGGGCCGACCGCGGACGAGGTGTCGCGCTATGCCACCCGCGCTGTTGCGGGGCGGATCGCCGGTCTGGAGCAGGTCGGCGGCTTCGGCGGCAAGGCTGTGGCGTTGGCCGAGGGTGAACTCTACGCCAACAATCCCGAGCTCTATAAGCAGCAGCTGCAGGCAACCGCCGCGCTGACGCCGGCCGAGATCCAGGCTGCGCTTCAGAAGTGGCTCACCCGGCCGGTCTATGCGCTGTCGGTGGTGCCGGGCGCACGGGAGGCCTATCAGGAGGCCGGTCCGCGCGCTGGCGGTTTTGCCGGCGGGACGTCGGCCCCGCGCTACTATCACACCCCGGAAGCGGGAGAGGCGCCGCTGGCTCCGCTGCCGGCTCAGGCGCAGCAGCGTCCGGCCACCCCAGCGCCGGCGCCTGCAACGCGGCCGCGCCAGCCCGGGCAGTTCCCGCCGGTCGGCCAGATCGCGGATCTGGACTTTCCGGACGTGACGCGCGCGCGCCTGTCGAACGGCATCGAGGTGGTCTACGCCAACCGTGATGCGGTGCCGATCACCCAGGTCGCCATCAGCTTCGACGCGGGCAACGCGGCGGATCCGAAGGATGCGCTCGGCACCCAGGCGCTGATGCTGTCGCTGCTGGACGAAGGGACGACCACCCGCAACTCGATCCAGATCGCCGAGGAGCAGGAGCGGCTCGGTGCGCAGATCGGCGCCAATGCCAGCATGGATCGCACCACCGCGACGCTGTTTGCGTTGAGTGCCAACTTGACACCTTCGATGGCCTTGTTCGGCGATGTGGTGAAGAACCCGGCCTTCGCGCCGGCGGAAGTTGAACGCCTGCGCGCCCAGCAGCTGGCCGAGATCGCGGCCGAGCTGACGCAGCCGCAGGCGATTGCGCTGCGCACCCTGCCGCCGCTGCTGTACGGTGCACAGCACCCTTATGGCGTGCCGTTCACCGGGACGGGTGATCCCGCCGCGGTGGCGCGGGTGACGCGCGAGCAGCTGGCCGCCTTCCACAGTGCGTGGATGCGTCCGGACAAGGCCAAGATCTTCGTCGTGTCGGATCGTCCGCTCGCCGAGGTCCAGCCGCTGCTGGAAGCGCAGTTCGGCCGCTGGCAGCCGACGGGGACGGCTGGCACCAAGGACATCGAGGCAGCGGTGCCGGCACCGCGCAGCCGCATCGTGCTGGTCAACCGGCCGGACAGCCCGCAGTCGGTGATCTTCGCCGGCGAGCTGCTGCCGGTGGAGGGCACGGACGATCTGGAGACGCTGGTTGCCGCCAACGACATCCTGGGCGGCAACTTCCTCAGCCGGATCAACATGGACCTGCGCGAGCAGAAGGGCTGGTCCTATGGCGTGCGCGGCATCGTCAACCGGGTCGAAGGGCAGGTGCCGTACATCGTGCTGGCGCCCGTCCAGCAGGATCGCACGGGCGATTCGATCCGTGCGCTTCGGGATCAGATGACCAGCTACCTGGGGTCGAACGGGACCACGCAGGCGGAGCTGGAGCGGACGGTGAACGGCTCCATCCGCGAACTGCCCGGCAGCTACGAGACGGCGGGAGCAGTCCTGGCCGGGATGATGCGCAACGACCTCTACAAGCGGCCGGACGACTTCTACGACACGCTGGCGGCGCGGTACCGCGCGATGACCGTCGCGGCGGTCGATCAGGCGGCGCGCGCGAACATCAAGCCGGACCAGATCCTGTGGGTGGTCGTTGGTGACGCGGCACGGGTGCGGCCGCAGCTGGAAGGGCTCGGCCTGCCGGTCGAGGTCGTCGAGCTGGCGCCGGCATCCGCAGCCCCGGCTGCACCGGCTGCCCAGCCGGCGGCACGCTGACAACAAGGTTCAAAGGAGAGAATGATGTCCAACCTGGATGGCGAGTGGGATTGCGTGGTGAAGTCGCCGCTGGGCGAGCAGAAGTCGACGTTGACGGTGAAGACCGACGGTGACCGGTTCACGGGCACCAATGCCGGGGCGATGGGATCGCTCGACGTCCTGGACGGCCGGGTCGAGGGCAACACCCTCAGCTGGAAGATGGACATGAAGGTGCCGATGGCGATCACGCTCGATTGCACGGCCACGATCGACGGCGACACGCTGACCGGCGGTGTCACCGCAGGTGCGTTCGGCACGTCGCCGATGACGGGTACGCGGAAGGCCTAGGCCGTCGCGCCCGCTTCGGCGGGAGCGAGGCAGCGCTGCAAGACAAAGCCGCGGTCGCCAAGCCGGCACCGCGGCTTTGTCATGTCCGGCGACCGGAGGTCAGCGCGCGACAGTGACCCGGGTGACGTGGGCCATCTTGCGGCCCGGGCGCGCGTCGTGCTTGCCGTAGTGGTGGAGATGCGCGCCGGGCTCGGCGAGCAGCCGCGGCCAGGCGTCGATGTCGTCGCCGATCAGGTTGAGCATTTCGGCAGACCGCCCGGTCAGCGACGTGGGCCCGAGCGGAAGGCCGCAGATGGCGCGGATGTGGTTTTCGAACTGCGACGTCGCCGCGCCCTCGATGGTCCAGTGCCCGCTGTTGTGAACGCGCGGCGCCATCTCATTGAGGATCGGATCCTCACCGTCGGCGAAGAACTCGACGGCGAGCACGCCGACATAGTCGAGAGCGTCGGCGATGCGGGCGGTGAGGGCGGCGGCGGCTTCGAGAAGCCGGGCCGGAATGCCGGTTGCAGGCGCCACCGAGCGGTGGAGGATGCCGCCACGATGCTCGTTGCGGGTGGGCGGGTAGGTGACGAGCATCCCGTCCGCGCGGCGCGCCACGATGACGGAGAATTCCGCATCGAACGCCACCATCCCCTCGAGCACCGCCGGGGCGCCACCGATCGCCGCCCATGCCGCATCCGCGTCCGCCGCGGTGTCGATGCGCGCCTGTCCCTTGCCGTCATAGCCGAAGCGACGGGTCTTCAGGATCGCGGGCGTGCAGATCGCAGCAAGCGCGGTATCGAGACCGGGGCGGCCGTCGACTGGCCGCCAGGGCGCGACCGCCCCGCCGAGCGACTCAACAAAGCGCTTTTCGTCGGCGCGATCCTGGGACACGGCGAGGGCGCGGGCGGGCGGATGGACGGCCGCAAGCCCGGCGAGCCGCTCCACGGCGGCGAGCGGCACATTTTCGAACTCGAAGGTGACGAGCGACACGGCGCGGGCGAACTCCGCCACCCGGTCGGCATCATCATAATCGCCGCGCACCCAGCAGGCGCAGACATCGGCAGCGGGGCCGCTCTCCTCGGGCGCGTAGATGTGGGTGCGGTACCCGAGCCGGGCGGCGGCGATGGCGAGCATGCGGCCAAGCTGACCGCCGCCGAGGATGCCGATCGTCGCCCCCGGCGGGACCATCGGCAAAGACGCGTCCGGGGCCGTCACCGCGGGGCGTCAGCCACGTCGCGGGTCTGAGCGTCGCGCCATTGATCGAGACGGCCTGCGAGCGCCGGGTCGGTGCCGGCAAGAAGCGCAGCGGCGAACAGCGCGGCGTTGATCGCCCCGGCCTTGCCGATCGCAAAGGTCGCGACCGGCACGCCGCCGGGCATCTGCACGATCGACAAAAGGCTGTCCAAGCCGGACAGGGCAGCAGATTGGACCGGAACGCCCAGCACCGGGACCGGTGTCATCGCCGCGACCATGCCCGGCAGATGCGCGGCACCGCCGGCGCCCGCGATGATGGCGCGGAGGCCACGATCCCGTGCGCCGCGGGCATAGTCGACGAGGCGATCGGGCGTGCGATGCGCCGACACGATCCGCACCTCATGCGGGATCCCCAGCCGGTCGAGCGTGTCGGCGGCATGGCGCATCGTGTCCCAATCGGACTGGCTGCCCATGATGAGGCCGATGGTGGCATCCTGCGTCATCCGACCGTCCCTAAAAGCGGCGCATGCCAAGCGCAATCATGCCGGATGAGACACCGGAGCGTATTCGCCACCGGGACGTTCACCAACCAAGACAGTGGTCGGAGCCCGGCCGCTGCAGTATTGTTGCGTAGGGAGTTTTTCCAGGCATGAGTCGAATGAGCGGCATTACCAGTCCGCTCGACCCGGTCGAGCGTCGTTCCTCCCGACTGGTCGAGGAGAACGCCGCGCTGCGCGAGACCGTGCGTATGATGGGCATCCGCATCGCCGAGCTGGAGGCGCTGGCGGACAGCGACACGCTGACGCCGCTTCCCAACCGCCGGATGTTCGAACGAGAGCTGGAGCGCACCATCGCGCGCGTCGCCCGGTATGGCACGTCGGCCGCTCTGCTCTACATCGACCTCGACGGACTGAAGGGGATCAACGATTTCCACGGTCATGGGGCAGGCGATCTGGCGTTGATCCATGTCGCCGAGCTGTTGAAGGAGCATATCCGCGCCGGCGACCTGGCGGCGCGGCTGGGCGGCGATGAGTTCGGCGTGCTGCTGCACAGCGTCAGCGAGGAGGCCGCCCGTGAAAAGGCGCAGTCGCTGGCCGAGGTGATCGCGGCCACCCCCATGGCCAACGGAATGCGCGTGAGCGTTTCCGTGGGTGTCACGACCCTGGTGGTGAACGACGCCGGCGGCACCGCGCTGGGGCGGGCCGACGGCGACATGTACCGATTGAAGCGGAACGTCCTCTAGGGGGCGGCCCGACGGCCTGCCCCGCATCCCAGCGATCAGGCGGCGCGATCGGCGAGGTAGTAGCGGTCGGTGGGCGTCAGGTCCGCATCCAGGGCGTAGACCAGCGGCTTGCCCGTCGGGATCTCCAGCCCCACGATCTCGTTGTCCGGGATACCCGACAGGTGCTTCACCAAAGCGCGCAGCGAGTTGCCGTGTGCGGCGATCAGGACGCGGCGCCCCGCCCGCAGCTCCGGCGCGATGTTCTGCTCCCAGAAAGGAAGGGCGCGGGCGATCGTGTCCTTGAGGCTTTCGGCCGCCGGCACGTCGATACCCGCATAGCGACGATCCTGAGTCAGGTCGTAGTCGCTGCCAGCCTCCATCGGCGGGGGCGGCGTGTCGAAGCTGCGCCGCCAGATCCGGACCTGCTCGTCACCGTGGCGTTCGGCGGTCTCCGCCTTGTTGAGCCCGGTGAGCCCGCCATAGTGACGCTCGTTCAGGCGCCAGTCCTTCACCTCGGGCAGCCACAGGCGGCCCATCTCCTCCAGCGCCAGGTGCAGCGTCCTGATCGCGCGGCTCTGCAGGCTGGTGAAGCAGATGTCGAAGTCCAGACCGCGTTCGGCGAGGAGCCGGCCTGCCGCCTTGGCCTCCGCGACGCCCTGATCGGTCAAGTCCACGTCCCACCAGCCGGTGAAGCGGTTCTCCAGGTTCCAGGCCGACTGGCCGTGGCGGATCAGGACGAGGTTGGACATGGAAAACTCCCTTGGCGTCGGCGCGCTCTTAGCCGGTGCGGTCGCGAGCGGTCGAGACGCGGCATGATCGAGACCGCGTGCGAGCGATCCGCCGCGTCCAAGACGCTCAGACCTCGTCGATCATGCCGGCGAGAACATCCAGGCAGGCATGGGCCAGCCGCTTCGACCGGTCGGGGGACCAGCCATGATCCGGATCGGCGTTGGCGTCATGATCCTTGAACGGCATTTCCAGCGTCATGGCGACGGCGCCGAAGCGTTCGGCCACCTGCGCGGTCGACATCGACAGGTTGGCGGTACCGGGGGCGCTGACCGGGTAGCCCAGATCGAGCTGGAAGTCGGGCGTGTAGGCCGCCAGCGCCTGCGCATAGCGGGTGTAGAGGCGCTGCCGATCCTCCTTCAGCGACGGAATGCCCTCGAAGCCGGCGAAGAAGTTGGCGGCGATGGCCTCGTCCCCATGAACGTCGATGGCGAAGTCGACGCCCGTTTCGTCCATGGCGGCGCGCACGGCGAAGACCTCCGGGCTGCGGCCGGGGCTGGGATCGTGCCATTCGCGGTTGAGGTTCACGCCGATGGCGTTGGTGCGCAGATGGCCGCGGCGCGAGCCATCGGGGTTCATGTTGGGAACGAGGTGGATGGTTGCCTTTTCCCGCAGCGTGCGGGCGGCGGCGTCCGCCGGGTCGACGAGCTTTTCAAGCGCGCCTTCCATCCACCATTCGGCCATGGTCTCGCCCGGATGCTGGCGCGCGTAGAACCACAGCTGCTTGGGACCGTCGCCCAGCGTCAGCATGTCCAGCGGCTGCCCGTCGAGCGTGCGGGTGAGCTCGCGCACACGAACGCCGTCGTGGGCGGCGATGCGGGCGACCAGATCATGGTGCCGGTCCATCGAATAGGGCGCGAAATAGGCGACCCACAGCACGTCTGCATCGCCCGTGTGGCGGATGGTGAGGACGTCGCCGTCGAAGCTGGTCTCCGCCTGGCGCCAGTTTTCCCGATCGGTGGACACGCGCGCCCGGTAGCCGGGCCAGCCGAAGGCGTAGGCGGCACCCCGACAGTTGGTGATCCGCAGCTCGAGCGGGCGGCCGCGGGCGCCGGCGACGCGGAAGTAGAACCATTGGTAGAAGTCGGACCCCGTATCCGCCACGATCTCCAGATCGGCGCGGTCGCCGTCGATCCCCAGCACGCGAATGTTGCCGCCATCAAAGGCGGCGGAAATCTCAAGGCTCATCGGACGCTCACGGTCTCGCCATTGTTGCCGGGGAAGTCGGAGAACAGCGCCGCGGCAAGGCGGCGGGCGGCGACATCGGGATCGGCCGCGTCGGTGCCCACCTGCGCCTCGCCCTGCGCGCGCCCTTCCCAGACGGTGGTGCCGTCCGACCGGCGAGTCATCTGGACGCGCAGCTCCGTCACCACCGTGTCGCGCGGGCGGCCGCCGAGGCCAAAGGATGCGCCGAGGCCCACGCCGCCACCGCGGAAGCCGCCGGTGCCGCCCCCGATGCCGATGCTGACCGGGGACCGGGTGGCAAGGGCCGCGCGCGTGCCGGTGGCGACATCAACGGTGGCGAGGTAGAGGCTGGTTTCCTCCTGCCCGGGGACATAGCCGACCCGGCCAAGCTCGTCGCTGACGGCGCCGGCATAAAGGCGAAAGGCGAGGCTCTGCTGATCCTGACCGTCATTGGCGCGCACGGCGACCGAGCCCCGCTCGATCGGCGTGCCCAGATTGAAGCGGGTGACCTCGATCGGCGGCGTGCGCGCGGCGCAAGCGCCGAGCGAAAGCAGGAGGGCAGCGGAAGCGAGGCGATACATGGTCGGTATCCTCTGGAAAGACGGGTCGCCTTAGCGAAACCGTGACGGCGCGCAAACGATCCATCGTTGATCCCGCCCGGCTGGCCGCCGACTTGACTTGGGACGGCCGGGCGGATACCCGCGCCGCTTCCGTTTCGAACAAGATTCTTGAAGAGCAGGCGCGCGCCATGAAGATCGTCAATTCGCTGAAGTCGCTGAAGGACCGTCACCGCGACAATCGCGTGATCCGCCGTCGCGGCCGCACCTACGTCATCAACAAGACCAACCGCCGCTTCAAGGCCCGCCAGGGCTGACGCCCGGCATGGCGGAGGGGGATCGCCCGCTTCCCGGCACCGGGGAGCGGGTTTTTGACGTTCGGGGCGTGTCGGCGGTCGTCTTCGATGTCGGCAACGTGCTGCTGCCCTGGGATCGGCGGGCGCTGTACCGCGGGATGATCGCGGACGAGGACGCGCTTGATCTCTTCCTCAGCGAGGTGCTGACGGAGGAATGGCATTTCCAGCATGATGCGGGCCGGCCCTTTGCCGAGACAAGCGCCGAGCTGATCGCGGAGCACCCGCAGCACCGCGCGCTCATCGAGGTCTGGGGTCCGCGGTTCGGCGAAACGTTGGGTGCACCGATCGCGGGCATGCAGGCGATCATCGACGACCTGGCGGCAGCGGGCGTGCCGATGTTCGGCATCACCAACTTCAGCCACGAGTTCTTCGTGCCCGTGCGCGCCAACCATCCCCGGCTGTTCGGCCCGATGCGCGACATCATCGTGTCGGGGGAGGAGCGGCTGGTGAAGCCCGACGCCGCGATCTACCGCCTGGCGGAGCGGCGCTTCGGGCTGCCGGCATCGGCCATGCTGTTCGTCGACGACCGTGCGGAGAACATCGCCGGGGCGGAAGCGGTCGGCATGGCCGGGCATCTGTTCCGCGATGCCGAGACGCTGCGCCGCGACCTGATGGCGCGAGAGCTGCTGCCCGCGTAACCGACCCGGCGGACCGCAGTCCTGATCCAGATCTACAACCGAGATCAGCCAAAAATACAGCGATTTCATACTGTTAGCGGAACGACTTGCGTGGAGTTTGTCCGTTCACCTCGTAGCATAGCGAGGAGGACCTTCATGTACTTTCACGACAAGCGGCTGCAATATCCGGTCACTGTTGCCAAGCCCAACCCACAATTCGCACGAATGCTTCAGCAGGCGATCGGCGGTGTCGAGGGCGAGATCCGCGTCTGCATGCAATACTTCTTCCAGGCATGGGGAAATCGCGCGCCCACAACCAAGTATCGCGACATGCTGCTCCACACGGCGACGGAGGAGATTGGCCATATCGAGATGCTGGCAACCGCGGTTGCGCTGAACCTTGAGACGGCACCGGCCTCGTTGCAGGAAGAAGGTGCCGCCGACGGCATCGTCGGAGCGGTGATGGGCGGCGGCAGCGCCAAGGCATCGATCGAGGGACTGATCCACAAGAACCTGCTGTCCGGCGGGCTGGCGGCCATGCCGATGGATTCCGACGGCGTACCATTCAACATGAGCCACATCTACGCGAGCGGAAATGCGGCGGCCGACATGTACTGCAACGTTGCCGCGGAAAGCACCGGACGCGTGCTCGCCGTCCGTCTGTTCAACGCGGCGGAGGACGAGGGCATGAAGAAGATGCTCCATTACATGATCGCGCGCGACACCATGCACCAGCAGCAGTGGCTGGCGGTGCTGGAGGAGCTGGGCGGCCCGTCCGCGAACCTGCCGATCCCCAACAGCTTTCCGCAGGAGATGGAGGATCAGGAGAACAACTATAACTTCTACGCCACTGCTGCCGTTGGATCGGTGCCCGAAGGGCGCTGGACCGACGGCCCTGCGGTGGATGGCCGCGGGACGTTCACCGTCTTCCAGAACCGGCCGTTGGGCGAGGAGCCGATCCTGGGACCGGCGCGGCCGGACAGCGGCGCGCAGGACGCGCAGATCGGTTGACGGATGGCCGGGTAGGGGATGGCTCCTGCCCGGCAAGCCTGCGGGAGATCATCCTTGCGCATTCACCATCTGAACTGCGGCACCGATTGTCCGTTGGGCGGCGCACTGTTTGACGGACGCAGCACCAGCATTTTCGGTGAAATCGTCTGCCATTGCCTCCTGGTCGAAACGAATGCGCACGGCCTGGTGCTGGTCGACACCGGATATGGCCTGCGCGACGTCGCGCATCCTCACCGGCGGCCCGATCCGCGCATCACGCTGGCATGGCGGACGATGCTCAACATCCGCCTGCACGAGCGGGAGACCGCCATCCGGCAGGTCGAGGCGCTGGGTTACCAGGCAACGGACGTGCGCCATATCATCGCCACGCATCTGGATTTCGATCACGCCGGCGGGCTTGAAGATTTTCCGAAGGCCACCGTCCACGTGATGAAGCGGGAATATGACGATGCCCTGGGCCCGCACCGCGGCATCGTCGCGCAAAACCGGTGGCGACGGCGGCAGCTGGACGAGGTCGCGGGCTGGCGAACCTATGGCGCGCGCGGGGAGCCGTGGTTCGGGTTCGATGCCGTCAGGAACCTGGAGGGGTTGCCGCCCGAGATCCTGATGGTTCCGCTTCCCGGCCACACCTGGGGACATGCCGGCGTGGCGATCGATCGCGGCGCCGCCGGCTGGCTGCTGCATGCGGGCGACGCCTACTTCTATCGCGGCGAGATGCGGTCGGCGCGGCGACGCTGTACGCCCGGCCTTTGCGCCTACCAGCGGCTGATGGAAGTGGACGCCACCAGCCGGCTGAACAACCAGGCCCGCCTGCGTGCCCTGTCCGTCGAGAAGCGGGATGAGGTCACCGTCACCTGCACGCATGATCCGGTCGAGCTGGAGCGGTGCCAGGCCGGCCTGCCGCTCTGAATTCCGGTTTGCCGCTGAATCGGGTGTAACAATTCATGTCGGAAGACCAGCTTGGTGTTTACACTCAAGTCACAGGCGTTCTGATCGAATCAGTTCCTTCGCCCCTAGGGAGAAAGTGCATGATCGCGACCGCAGTTCTAAGTCTGGTTCTCCAGGCAGCACCAGCCCCGACGGCCACCCATACAGCTGCTGGCGGCACGCCACCGGGTTCGGATCTCTTGATCTGTCGGGAGCAGGTGCGATCGCATCCCTACCGCCGGGAAGAGATTTGCCGCACCGAAGCGCAGTGGCGTGAGGCGCGCCTGGAGCTTCTTACCCAGCCGAATTTCCCTTTTCGCGAGGATCGGATCTCCGGCGGCAACTGATCGGGGAGCCGTTCGAGAAGCGCCGATGGGAGCGGCCGAGTAAATACCTGCTTTCAAGTCAGGCGTCGCGGCCCTTCAGTTCGTCGCCGACGATGCGGGCGACGTGGATGACGTTGGTGCTGCCCGGCGTTCCGAAGGGCACGCCGGCGACGATGACGACGCGGTCGCCGGCCGTGGCGAGGCCATGGCGGAGCGCCATGCGCTTCGCCTTTGCGATCATCTCTTCGAAGCTTTCCACATCCTTGGTGCGGACGGCGTGGACGCCCCATTGCAGGCCGAGCCGGCGTGCGGTCTCCAGCCGCGGGGTCAGCACCAGGAGCGGCACGGACGGACGCTCCCGCGCGACGCGGCGCGCCGTGGAGCCGGACAGAGTGAAGCAGATGATGGAGGCGGCGCCGACAGTCTTTGCGATCTCGCGCGCCGATTGCGCAAGCGCGTCTGCGGTGGTGGGATCGGGCACCGTTTCGGTGAAGTGGACACGGGCGGCATAGCCGGGGTCGCGTTCCACCTGGGTGGCGATGCTGTTCATCATCGACACCGATTCTTCCGGCCAGTCGCCGGCGGCGCTTTCGGCCGAAAGCATGATCGCGTCGGCACCATCGTAGACGGCGGTCGCCACGTCCGACACCTCCGCGCGGGTCGGTGAGGGCGACTTGATCATCGATTCGAGCATCTGCGTGGCGACCACGACCGGACGGCCGAGGCGGCGCGCGCTTTCGACGATGCGCTTCTGCAGGGGCGGGACGTCCTGAGGCGGCAGTTCAACGCCCAGGTCGCCGCGCGCGACCATGACCGCGTCGGCGAGTTCAAGAATGGCATCCAGCCGCTCAACCGCAGCCGGCTTCTCGATCTTGGCGAGCAGCGCAGCCTTGCCGCCGATCAGGCGGCGCGCCTCCGCCACGTCCTCCGGCCGCTGCACAAAGGACAAAGCGATCCAGTCGACATCCTGTTCGACTGCGAAGGACAGGTCGGAGCGATCCTTTTCGGTCAGCGCGGCCATCGGCACGAGCACGTCGGGGACGTTCAGCCCCTTGTTGTTCGACAAGGTGCCGCCGACCTCCACCCGCGCCTCGATCCGGTCGGGCGAGGCGGTGATCGTGCGCAGCACCAGCTTTCCGTCATCGAGCAGCAGGCGCGCGCCGGGTGTCAGCGCGGCGAACAGCTCCTTGTGCGGGAGGCGCACGCGGGTGGCGTCGCCGGGCGTCGTGTCCTGATCGAGCACGAAGGTGGAGCCGGTCTCCAGGAACGCGGCGCCGCTGGCGAACGCGCCGACGCGCAGCTTCGGCCCCTGAAGGTCGACGAGGATGGTGGTTGCCCGGTTGAACTGCTTTTCCAGCGTGCGGATGGTGGCGATGGTCTCGGCATGGCCGTCCTGCGCGCCATGGCTCATGTTGACGCGGAACGCGTCGGCGCCTGCGCGGTAGAGCTTGGCGATCATCTCGGGCGAGCGGCTGGCGGGCCCGAGCGTGGCCAGGATGCGGACCTTGCGGTCACGCGGGCGCAGGCTGGTCGTCATAAGAAGTCCTCGGTCCGGTTTGTCGCGGCGGCTCTAACGTCTAAAGCCGGTGGGGCAAAGCAGGAGATGGCGATGAGTTGCACGGGAACCGAAGAGGTCGAGGTCGCCGGGATCGACGACCGCGTGGCGGCCGCCGCGTTCCGCCGGTTGGTGGGGCACCTGCAGCACCGGACGGACGCGCAGAATGTCGACCTGATGGGGCTTGCGGGCTTTTGCCGGAATTGCCTGGCCGATTGGGTCGAGGAGGCAGCCAACGGGGCCATCGACCGTGCTGCGGCGCGGCGCGCGATCTATGGCATGGACCAGGCCGAGTGGAAGGCGCGGTTCCAGACCGAAGCGACGCCCGAGCAGTTGCAGCGCATGAAGGAGAGCGTCGCCCGGAACGGGTGAACACGGATCCTCTTTTCTTCTCCGGCCAGGCATGTCGACGCGTTGCCCTTCCCTTCTTGGGCGGAAGCGGGAAGAACAGCGCATCGACGTGCGCTGCCCGCTTGGCAGGGAACGAAGGGGAGGATGAAGATGCGGACTCTTGCGAGCGCGCTGGCGCTGATGTTGGCGGCGGGCGGATCGGCAGCCGCGCAGACGACGCCGGCCACGACGGCGCAGGCCGGCAGCGTCGTCACCTGGATCCATGCGGGGCGGCTGCTCGACCGGCCGGGCGAGCGCCCGCGCGGGCCAAGCACGATCATCGTGCGCGACGGCAAGATCGCCGAGATCCGCGACGGGCTGGCGCCGGCGGAGCCGGGCGCGCGGCTGGTGGACCTGAGCGATCGGTTCGTGCTGCCGGGCCTGATCGACATGCATGTCCACCTGTGGGGGATCGGCGGCGATCCGCTGCGCGCCCGGCTGGAGACGACGACGCGCGACGATGCCGACGACATGGTGACGGCGTTGAGCAATGCGCGCGCAACGCTGGATGCCGGCTTCACGACCGTGCGCGACCTGGGCGGCGACGCACGTGGCATGCGCGCGCTGGCGCAGGCGTTCGGGCGGGGCGAGCTGGTGGGGCCGACCGTAATCCAGGCGGGCGCGCCGATCTCCGTGTCCGGCGGGCATGGCGACCCGACCAACGGGCTCAATGCGACCTTTGCCGATGCCGTGCATGCGCACACGACCAACACCTGCGACGGGCCGACCGACTGCACCCGGGCGGTGCGCGAGCAGGTCGCGCTGGGTGCGCAGGTCATCAAGTTCATGGCGACCGGCGGCGTCCTGTCGAATGTGTCGGGCGGGCTCGGCCGGGCCATGTCGCCGGAGGAAATGCGCGCGGTGATCCAAACGGCGCATGGGCTCGGCCGGCGGGTGGCGGCGCACAGCCATGCCGCCGAGGGCACGCGCGCGGCGGTGGAGGCGGGCGTCGATACGATCGACCACGGCACCTATCTCGATGACCAGACGGTGCGGCTGATGCGGGAGCGCGGCACCTGGCTGGTGCCGACGATGATCGCGCCGGTGACCGCGCTGGAACAGGCGCGCGCGGGCGTGCTGCCGCCGGCGACCATCCCGAAGGCGGAAGCGGCGGCGGCAGCCGCGGCCGAGAGCCATGCGCGGGCGATCCGCGCCGGCGTGCGGGTGGCGTTCGGCACCGATTCGGGCGTGTCGAAGCACGGCGAGAACGCGCGCGAATTCTCGCTGATGGTGGCGGCCGGGATGACGCCGGCCCAGGCAATCCGCGCCGCCACGGTGGATGCGGCCGAGGCGCTGGGCCGGGCCGAGACGCTGGGCACGATCGCGCCGGGCCGCACCGCCGACATCATCGCGGTTGCCGGGGACCCGCTGACCGACGTCCGGGCGCTGGAGACGGTCGACTTCGTGATGCACGATGGCCGGGTGCACAAGTCGACCGGTCGCGCGGTGATGGCCGAGTAGGGGTTCAAACGGCCGGTGCGATGCCCTAGACGCGCCGGCCAACCCACCAACCAGAGAGATTGCGAGACCCATGTCCGACGACGTCGTTGCCGCCGACCAGCTGCGCCTGCTCATCGAGCGGATCGAGCGCCTTGAGGAAGAGAAGCGCGGAACGCAGGACGACATCAAGGACGTCTATGCCGAGGCGAAATCCACCGGCTTCGACACCAAGACGATGCGCGCGATCGTGCGGCTGCGGCGGATGGAGAAGCACCACCGCGACGAGGCGGACGCGCTGCTGGAAACCTACCGCCAGGCGCTCGGCCTGCATTGATGCACCCGCCGGTCGCGGACATCGTGCATCGGCTGCTGGGGCGGGCGCCTGCGACGCTGGATGCGTCGGAACGCCGCGCGTTGGCAGGGTTCGAGAGCGGCGCCGCGACCAGCCGGGATGCCGGTGACGAGGCCGATGCCCGGTCGGGTTTCGGTGACCGACTGGCCGACCGGGTGGCCGCGGTTGGGGGAAGCTGGGGCTTCATCATCACCTTCACGGTGGTTCTGCTGGGGTGGATGCTGCTCAATTCCGACGTGCTGGCGCGGTTCGGCATGGCGTTCGACCCATATCCGTACATCTTCCTCAACCTGATGCTGTCGACGCTGGCGGCGATCCAGGCGCCCGTCATCATGATGAGCCAGAACCGCCAATCCATGAAGGATCGGCTGGCGGCGCAGCTGGATTATGAAGTGAACCTGCGGGCGGAACTGGACATCGCCCGGATCAACCACAAGCTCGACGCGCTCCACGCCAAGCTCGACCGGCTGGCGCAGGCGCAGCCGCCGGCATAAGAGCGGCGCACACGATAGAGGCAGACAATGGCGGGCCACAGCAAATTCAAGAACATCATGCACCGCAAGGGCGCGCAGGATAAGAAGCGCTCCGGCGCCTTTTCCAAGCTCAGCCGCGAGATCACGGTGGCGGCGAAGATGGGCCTGCCCGATCCCGACATGAACCCGCGCCTGCGCGCGGCGGTGAACGCGGCAAAGGCCGCGTCCATGCCGAAGGACAACATCCAGCGGTCGATCGACAAGGCAAGCCGGGGCGACGCGGAGAATTACGAGGAGGTCCGGTACGAAGGCTTCGGACCGGGCGGCGTGTCCCTGATCATCGAGACGCTGACCGACAACCGCAACCGCACCGCGACCAACGTGCGCACGGCCGTGTCGAAGAACGGCGGCAACCTGGGCACGGCGGGGAGCGTCAGCCACGGGTTCGACCGGCTGGGGCTGATCTCCTACCCCGCGAGCGTCGGCGATGCCGAGCGCGTGTTCGAGGCGGCGCTGGAGGCGGGTGCCGAGGACGTCACGTCGAGCGAGGACGGGCACGAGATCTGGACCGCGCAGGGCGACCTGCACGAAGTGGCCAAGGCGCTGGAGCCGGTGCTGGGCGAAGCGGAGGGCACCAAGCTGGCCTGGCGGCCGGGCACGATGGTGGACGTCGGCGAAGCGGACGCCGCGCAGCTGATGAAGCTGCTGGACGCGCTTGACGACGATGACGACGTGCAGACCGTGTGGGGCAACCACGAGGTGTCCGACGCCGTGATGGAAGCGCTCGGCTGATCCTGCTGGGCCTTGATCCCGGTCTCGGCACCACCGGCTGGGGCGTGATCCGGGCGGAGGGCAACCGGCTGGCCCACATCGCCAACGGACGCGTGTCGACGCCGCCGGGGCTGTCGCTGGGTGCGCGGCTGGCGATGCTGGACGCGGCGCTCGCCGCGCTCATCGCCGCGCATCGTCCGGCGGCGGCGGCGGTGGAGCAGGTGTTCGTCAACGCCAACCCGCAATCGACGCTGAAGCTGGGGCAGGCGCGCGGCGTCGCGATCTGCGCGGCGGCGCGCGGCGGGGTCGAGGTGGGCGAATACAGCCCGGCCGAGGTGAAGAAGGCGGTGACCGGCACGGGCGGCGGCGCCAAGGAACAGGTGCGTGCGATGGTGGCGCGGCTGCTGCCGGGCGCCGCCATCGACGGCGCGGATGCCGCCGACGCGCTGGCGGTGGCGATCTGCCACGCGCATCATCTCGCCAGCGCGCGGGCACGGGGGGCATGGGCATGATCGCACGGTTGAAGGGCGTGCTGGTGGAGGCGGGTGCGGACCAGCTGGTGCTGGACGTGGGCGGTGTCGGCTATCTCGCGCTCGCCTCCGCCCGGACACTGGGTGCGCTGCCGCCGGCCGGAGGCGACGTGGTGCTGCTGACCGAAATGCAGGTGCGAGAGGACGCGATCACGCTGTTCGGCTTCGGATCGGCGGCGGAGCGCGACTGGTTCCGGCTGCTGACCAGCGTGCAGGGCGTCGGCGGCCGCGTTGCGCTGGCGATCCTGTCGGTGCTGGCGCCCGACGAGCTGTCGCGCGCGATCGCGGCGGCCGACAAGGCGAGCGTGGCGCGGGCAACGGGCGTCGGCCCGAAGCTTGCGCTCCGCATCGTCACCGAGCTGAAGGACAAGGGCGGTATCGGATCGGCGCTGGCCCCTGCGGGCGGCGCGAAGCCGGCGGATGGCGGGCATGCCGCCGACGCGATCTCGGCATTGCTCAACCTCGGCTTCCGCCCGCTCGATGCGTCGGCGGCGGTGGACGCGGCCGGAGCCGAGCTTGGCCCGGGCGCCACGCTGGATGCCATCGTGCGGCTGGCGCTGCGCAAGTCGGCGCGGCCCTGAACCGATCCGCTGCAATGACGTTCAGGCTCCACATCATCATGGAGCCGGCCAATGGCGACGATCGCGGATGTGGGTGCGCCGCCTGAGAAGCGATCTGCCGACCGGCAGCTGGATGCGCTGAACTTCTTCCTGGCCGATGTCCGCGACGGGCTCGGCCCCTATCTCGCCATTTACCTGCTGTCGGTGCGCGGCCCTGCCCATGGGTGGAACGAGGCCACCGTCGGCTTCGTGCTGACGCTGAGCGCGCTGATCGGGCTGGCCGCGCAAACCCCCGCCGGCGGGCTGGTGGACCGGAGCCTCAACAAGCCCCGATTGCTGATCCTGGCCGCGCTGGCAGTCACGGCGGCAAGCGTGTCGTTGCCGTTCGTGTCGGGGTTCGCGTGGGTCGCGGGCACCCAATCGCTGGCAGCGGTTGCCGCCGCGCTGTTCGCGCCCGGACTGTCGGCGCTGACGCTGGGTCTGGTCGGTCCGAAGATGTTTGCGCGACGGGTCGGGCGGAACGAGGCATTCAACCATGCCGGCAATGCGGTCGCTGCCGGGCTGGCCGGGTTGCTCGCCTGGCGCTTCGGCCCCGAGGTGGTGTTCTGGCTGATGGGCGTGCTGGCGCTGGCGAGCGTCGCGGCGGCCGCACGGGTCGACAACAGCCAGGTCGACAACCGGACCGCGCGCGGGCTTGGCGGCACGGACGATGCCGCGGAGGTCCCGAGCGGCTGGCGCACCTTGCTGGAGTGCCGGCCGCTGTTGATCTTCGCGGCGCTGTGCGCCGTGTTCCACCTGGCCAATGCGGCCATGCTGCCCTTCGTCGGGCAGCAGCTCGCCCGGGAAGTCGGGCAGGATTACGCCACATCGCTGATCGCCTTGTGCATCGTCGCCGCGCAGGCGGTGATGGTGCCGGTAGCGATGGCGAGCGGGCGGCTGGTGGAGCGGGTCGGCACCAAGCCGTTGTTCGTCGCGGCCTTCGCCGTGCTGGCGGTGCGGGGATTCCTGTATCCAGTGTTCGATGCGCCCGCCTGGCTGATCGGTGTGCAGCTGCTGGACGGGGTGGGAGCGGGCATCTTCGGCGCGCTGTTCCCCGTGGTGGTGGCGGACCTGACGCGCGGCACCGGGCGCTTTGCCGTGTCTCAAGGGGCGGTCGCGACCGCGCAAGGGCTGGGCGCCGCGTTCAGCGCAGGGTTGGCGGGCCTGATCGCGCTTCACCTTGGCTATAGCGCGATGTTCGCGACGCTGGGTGCGATCGCCGCTGTGGGGCTGGTCGGTTATCTGCTGCTGATGCCCGAGACGCAGCCGCGCTCGACAGCGGTGGCGCCGGCCCGCTAGGCAGGCTGGGTGACCGACGCCGAGCGATTGCTGAGCCCTGTCCGCGCCCCGGACGATGCCGACGCGGCGCTGCGGCCGCGCGCGCTGGACGAGTTCGTGGGGCAGCAGGGCGCGCGCGACAATCTGCGCGTCTTCATCCAGGCGGCACGCGCGCGGGGCGACGCGCTTGACCATGTGCTCCTCTTCGGGCCGCCCGGCCTCGGCAAGACGACGCTGGCGCAGATCGTGGCGCGCGAGATGGGGGTGGGATTCCGCGCGACATCGGGACCGGTGGTCGCCAAGGCGGGTGACCTGGCGGCGCTGCTGACCAACCTGGAAGACGGCGACGTCCTGTTCATCGACGAGATCCACCGGCTGCAGCCGCAGGTGGAGGAGGTGCTCTATCCGGCGATGGAAGACCGCGTGCTGGACCTGATGATCGGCGAAGGGCCATCGGCCCGGTCGGTCCGTATCGACCTGCCGCGCTTCACGCTGGTCGGCGCGACCACGCGGCAGGGGTTGCTGACGACACCGCTGCGAGACCGGTTCGGCATCCCGATCCGACTGCAATTCTACACGGTCGACGAATTGGAGCGGGTGGTGGTGCGCGCCGCCGGGCTGCTGGGCCTGCCGATCTCCGACGATGGTGCGCGGGAGATCGCGAGGCGGTCGCGGGGAACGCCGCGCATCGCCGGGCGGCTGCTGCGGCGGGTGCGGGACTTCGCCGGCGTGGCGGGAGACGCGCTGGTCGACCGCATGGTTGCGGATCGGGCGCTCGGCCGCCTGGATGTCGATGCGCTCGGGCTGGACGCGATGGACCGGCGTTACCTCACCATGATCGCCGATGTGTATCGCGGCGGGCCGGTCGGCGTGGAGACGCTCGCCGCCGGCCTGTCGGAGCCGCGCGACACGGTGGAGGAGGTGATCGAGCCCTTCCTGATCCAGCTCGGGCTGATCGCGCGGACGGCCCGCGGCCGGTGCCTGAACGGGCGTGGCTGGACGCATCTGGGATTGACGCCGCCGCCCGGCGCGCAGGGCGGACTGTTCGACGAGGGAGAAGGACCATGACGACCTGGATGCTGCTTGCCGCCGCCGCTGCCGCCGCCGTGCAGGCGCAGCCGACGCCGACACCCTCCACCCCGGCGGCGCCACCGGTTCCTGCAGCCGCGATGCCGGCGGCACCCGATTACCAGCAGGATGGCGCCTGGCTGTGCCTGCCGGGGAAGACGGACGCGTGCAGCCAGGTGCTGCCGACCGTTGCGCTCAATCCGAACGGCTATGGATCGGTGGGCGAGGCACGCCCCAACCCCGATGCGGCTGCCGACTGCTTCTACGTCTATCCGACGGTGTCGCGGGATCCGGGCGTCGTTTCCGACCTGGTGGCCGGGCAGGAGGAGATCGCGACCGCCTATGCACAGGTGGCGCGCTTTTCCGAGCAATGCCGCCTGTTTGCCCCGATCTATCGCCAGCTGACGCTGGCCACCCTCAACCGCGCGGCCACCAGCGGCGATCAGCGCGAGGTCGTGCCGGCCTTTGAGCTCGCCTACCAGGACGTGAAGGCCGCATGGACCGAGTTCCGGCGGCGCAGCGGGGACCGGCCGTTCGTCCTGATCGGCCACAGCCAGGGCAGCGTGCACCTGAGCCGGCTGATTGCGGAGGAGATCGACGGCAAGCCGGCGGCGGAGAAGATGCTGTCGGCGATCCTGCTCGGCTGGAACATCGAGGTGCCGGAAGGCGAAGTGGTCGGAGGCACGTTCCGCCAGATCCCGCTCTGCACCGAGGAAGGGCAGACCGGCTGCGTCATCACCTATGTCACCTATCGTGCCGATGCGCCCCCGCCGGAGGTGGCGTTGTTCGGCCGGGCGGCAACCGCCGGGCGGACGGTCGCCTGCACCAATCCGGGCGCGCTGAACGGCGGCGGGCCCGCGCAGTTTACCCAGGCGCCGGTATCGGCGCTGCTCGACAGCTACTGGTTCGCCGCGCGACCCACCAACCCGCCGATCCGGTGGTCCAGCGAGGGGCAGCCAAGCGTTCCCTTCGTGCGCACCGAGGGGCTGGTGGAGGCGCGCTGCGTCCATGACGGGGCGGTCGGCTATCTGGCGCTGTCGATCCCGCCCACGCCCGATGATGCGCGCACCGATCAGTTTCCGGGCGACATCGTCATCGGCGGGCAACCGCAGCCCGGATGGGGCACGCATCTGGCCGACATGCCGGTGGCGCAGGGCGATCTGATCCGGCTGGTGGCGGAGCAGGTGGGCGCGTTCGGACAGCGGCGTTAGCGCACCGCCCGGCCGAATGCGGGCCGTTCGGGGTTGCCTGAACGGTCTGGCACGCTAGGCCCGTGCCCATGCCCGCGGATGCGACACATGGCGGCTTCGATGGCGGCGTCCACCGCTTCGCCATCACCGTGTATTTCGAGGACACGGATCTGTCGGGCGTGGTCTATCACGCCAACTACCTCCGCTACATGGAGCGCGCCCGATCGGAAATGCTGGCGGACGCCGGCATCGACCAGCGCGCGGCGTGGGAGGCGGGAACGGGCGTTTATGCGATCCGTTCGCTCGACATCGTGTACCATGCCCCGGCCCGGCTGGGCGACCGGCTGATGGTCGAGAGCCGGCTTGTGGGGCATGGAGCCGCCTACGCCCGCGTTCATCAGCGAGTCATCCGGGGCGATGCTTTGCTGACCGAGGCGAAGGTGGTCGCCGCGTTTGTATCCTCCGAAGGACGTCCCACGCGTCAGCCGCGCGCGTGGATCGGGATTTTCGAGCGGCTGGAACAAGGGAGCCCGAGAGCGCCGCAATGACGCCAGTCCTCGCCACCGAAGCCGCCAGCCTGTCTCCCGTCGCGCTGTTCCTGCAGGCCGACATCGTCGTGAAGGCGGTGATGCTGGGCCTGCTGGCCGCCAGCATCTGGACCTGGGCGATCATCGTCAGCACGGGCGGGCGCCTGCGCCGTGAGCGCAAGGCCAGCGAAGCGTTCGAGGACGCGTTCTGGAAGGCCGACGACATCGACAAGTTCCATGATCGGAACTCAAGCGACGTGTCTCCGGCGGCACGCCTTTTCGATGCCGGCGTGCGCGAATGGCGGCGATCGACCGGCGGCAAGCAGATCGACAAGGACGGCACCCGCGCCCGGCTGGCGACGTCGATGCAGGTGTCCGTCGCGGCCGACATCGACCGCCTGTCGGAGCGGCTGAACGTGCTGGCAACGGTCGGGTCCGTGGCACCCTTCGTCGGGCTGTTCGGGACTGTGTGGGGCATCATGCGCGCCTTCACCTCGATCGCGGCCGAGCAGTCGAGCTCGCTCGCGGTGGTGGCGCCGGGCATCGCGGAAGCGCTGTTCGCGACCGCCATCGGCCTGTTCGCGGCCATCCCGGCCGTCATCGCCTATAACCGCTTCGGCCATGCGCTGGACCGGCTGGAGGCGCGGCTGACCCGCTTTTCCGATCGATTCCACGCCACCCTCTCCCGCGAGCTGGACGCCGGCTGATGGGGATGGGCGTCTCCGGTCGGGGCAGGGGGCGGCGGCGCGCGCCGATGGCGGAGATCAACGTCACGCCGTTCGTCGACGTCATGCTGGTGCTGCTGATCATCTTCATGGTGACGGCGCCGCTGCTGACGGCGGGCGTGCCGGTGAACCTGCCCGACAGCCGCGCCGCCGCGCTGGACCAGGACCAGGAGCCGATCACCCTGTCGATCGACGAGACCGGCCGCACCTTCATCGACGAAACCGAAGTGCCCGAGGCGGTACTGCCCGATCGGCTGGCGGCGCTGGCCGGCGGCGGCGACCAGCCGCGCCAGGTGTTCCTGCGGGCCGACCGGACGCTTGATTACGGCCGGGTGATGCGGGTGATGGGCGAGCTCAACCGCGCGGGCCTCAACCGCATCGCGCTGGTGAGCGTCGGGCAGGAGTGACGATGGACCGGTCCGAAAAGATCGGTCTGGGCGTCGCCACCGCGGCGCACGTCATCCTGTTCGGGATCCTGTCGGTCGGGTTCCTGGCGACGCCCAACCCGCGCGCGCTGGAAAGCGACCCGATGGACATCGCCTTTGTCGACGAGGTGGCGTGGAAATCGGCCGCGCCCGAGATCGCGACCGAGGTGCCGGCGGAAAGCGTTGCGCCCGAGCTTGGGCCGCCGACGCCTGCACCCGCACCCGAGGTGGCCCCGACGCCCACGCCGCCGGTGGAGGCTGCGCCCGAACCGACGCCCGCACCGCCGGAACCGGCACCGGTCGCCCAACCGGCACCGCGCGCGACGCCGCGTCCGCCGCAGCGCGCGCAGACCCGGCCCCGCCCGACCCCGCCTGCGGCCACGCGCCAGACGCCGGCCGAGCGCCCGCGCGGATCGCGGCTGGGAGACAGCTTCCGTCAGGGGCTGACGCGCGAAGCATCGAAGAGCACGTCGCAGACGCCGCGTGCCGCCTCCGTCGGATCAAGCCAGGTCGCGAGCCTGTCCGCCGCCATCCAGCGGCAGGTGCAGCCCTGCGCCAATCGCATCCCGAACCCCGGGCCCGGCGCCAACGAGATCCGATCGCGTATCCGGCTGCGCATGAACGAAAACGGGACGCTTGACGGGCGGCCGACGATTGTCGGGCAGACTGGCGTCAATGCGGAGAACGGCCGATACGCCCAGCGCGTCGCCGAGCTTGCGATCAGCGCCTTTATCCAGTGTTCGCCCTATGAGCTGCCCGCCGAGCTTTACGCCGGCGGGTGGGAAGACATCATCCTGAACTATAGTCTGCCCGGTTGAGGGGAGGAGGACCCATGCGACGTTCCCTGGTCATGATTGCAGCGGTGCTGTCCGCGATGGCGGCGGTGCCCGCCGCGGCGCAGGTGGAGGTGGACGTCACCGGCGGCGTCAGCGCGCCGCAGCCGATCGCCATTCCGGTGATGCCGACCAACTCCCCAGTGGGAACCGCCGCCGGATCGACCGACGCGCTTGGCCGGCAAGTGTCGGAGGTGATCGCCAACGATCTGCGCAACAGCGGCCTGTTCACGCCGATCGATGCCAACCGGATGCGGCCGGTGCGCTTCGACGAAGTGACGCAGCCCGATTACCCTTACTGGGGCGGCACGGGCGCGCAGACACTGGTGCAGGGGTTCGTCCGCGCCAATGGCGACGGATCGCTGACGGTCGGCTGCTACGTCTATGACGTGTTCGCGCGGACCGAGCTGGCGCGGCAGGGTTTTGTGGTGCAGCCGGACAGCTGGCGGCGCGCGGCGCACAAGTGCGCGGACAGCGTCTATTCGCGCCTGACGGGCGAAGGGCCCTATTTCGACAGCCGCGTGGTCTATGTCTCGGAAACCGGCCCGAAGAACAACCGCACCAAGCAGCTGGCGATCATGGACCAGGACGGTGCCAACCACCGCTTCCTGACGAGCGGGCAGAACATCGTCCTGACGCCGCGCTTTTCGCCGAACGAGCAGCAGATCGTCTACATGAGCTATGCCGAGGATCGGCCGCGCATCTACACGCTGCAGGTCGGCACGGGGCGGCAGCGGCTGGTGGTGGAGGGCGCGTCGCTTTCCTTCGCGCCGCGCTTCTCTCCGGACGGCCGCTTCATCCTGTTCTCGATGGCGCAGGGTGGAAATACAGACCTCTACCGCGTGTCGGCAAGCGGCGGCCGGCCGCAGCGGCTGACCAACTCGCCCGGCATCGACACGGGCGGCAGCTATTCCCCCGACGGCAGTCGCATCGTGTTCGAAAGCGACCGGTCGGGCGGGCAGCAGCTTTATGTCATGAACGCCGACGGATCGAACCAGCAGCGCATCAGCTTCGGCGGCGGGCGGTACGGCACGCCGGTGTGGAGCCCGCGCGGCGACCTGATCGCCTTCACCAAGATCGGCGGCGGGTTCCGGATCGGCGTGATGAACGCGAGTGGCGGCGGCGAGCGCCTGCTGACCAACGCCTGGCAGGACGAGCAGCCGACTTGGGCGCCGAACGGCCGGGTGCTGATGTTCTTCCGCACGGCGCAAGGCTCTGGCCGCGCCAGTGTCCACTCGGTCGACCTGACCGGCCGGGTCGAGCGCCGGATCGCGACGCCGCGCGACGGCTCCGACCCGAGCTGGGGGCCGCTGTTGCCCTGAGCGGACCGTTTCGGATGTGACGACGTTAAGCTGACAGATTCCGACAAGGAGGGAACGATATGAACAAGGCAATCATGATGGTGAGCGCGCTGTCGCTGGTGACGGTCGCAGGCTGCGCACGCCGTGCGCCGGAGCAGCTGCCGCCGCCGCCGGCGACCACCGCGCCGGAGACCGGCTATGACACGGGCGCGGGGACCGGCCAGACCGGCACGACCGTGGTGCCCGGCAGCCAGGCAGACTTCCTTCAGAGTGTGAATGCCGATCGCGTGCTGTTCGCGACCGACAGCTCCGACATCGATTCGCAGGCGCGGTCGATCCTCGACAGCCAGGCACAGTGGCTGGCCCGTTACCCCAATGTCCGCATCACCATTGAAGGTCATGCCGACGAGCGCGGCACGCGCGAGTACAACCTGGCCCTGGGCGACCGGCGCGCGACGGCTGCATCCAACTATCTGCAGGCGCAGGGCGTGTCGGCGAGCCGGATCAACGTCATCAGCTATGGCAAGGAACGGCCGGAGGCGACGGGATCGGACGAAGGCGCCTGGGCGCAGAACCGCCGGGCGGTGACCGTCACGGTCGGCAACTAAGTCGTTTCGAACCCAAGGAAGGGGGGAGGGATGCGAAAGCGTCTCTCCCCCCCTTTCGTTCAGGCGGCGAGCCTGACGTCCGCTCGCCGTCTTGCCCGCAGGGTGAGGCCGACCGCGCCGAAGCCGGCGATCATCATCGCCCAGGTCGCAGGCTCCGGCACTGCCTGAGCCTGCGCGACCAGCGCGTCGCCGATCACCGCGTGCACCTGGGTCGTCGGATGGATGCCGTCGAAATACACGAAGCCGGTGCAGGTCGGGGCGGCGCCGGGTACCGCAAGGCACGGCGTGCGCGTGTTCAGGTTGGCCGGCAGGCCGGCCGCGGTCGGATCCGCATAAAGCGCCTGCTGGAAGGCGAAGAGATCGAAGAAGCTCAGCTGAAGACCCGCCTGGGCGCCAAGCAGGGAGGTCTGTTGGGCAAGCGCCTGGTTGAGCCCGAAGGAGAGTTGGGTACCGGTCCGTGACAGGTCAGCGGAGCCGAGGGCAGTCACCACGGGGATCTGCCCGATGTCCGGCAAGCCGGTGACGATGATGTTGCGGGCACCCAGGCCGATCAGGTCGGACACGCCCGTGCTGAACGCGGCGAGCGTTTCCGAAAAGTCGGGCACATAGTTGGGGATGGTCGCGACCCGGCCAAGCTCCCGCCGCACGTCGTTGCCGCCGAAGGTGAGCAGCACGAGCGAATCGGGATTGAAGCTGAGCCCCGACCCCTGGAAGCTCGCGATCTGCTCGGCAAAGCTCGGGCTTGCGTCGCCCGGGACCTCGGCGGCCTGCGCGCCGCCGACCGAGAAGTTCAGCCCGCCCAGAGCCGATGCGGTCGCGGGCGTGTTGAACAGGCCGAGCGAGAGATAGTCGGCGAAATTATAGCCGTTGGAGAAGCGGCCTTCGAAATAGCCCTGCGCGGGCGGTGCGGGATCCACGCCGCCGACGGCAAGGCGCGCCGCACGGGCGTTGCCCGAATCAACCAGGCTGTCCCCGAAGACGAACAGGTTGCTGTAGTTCTGAGCCCCGGCCGGTGCGGCCAGGGCAAGGCCGATCGTGGCGGCGCATCCCGCGATTTTCATGGTCATCCCTCCTGTTGGCGGACACTCGTGGCGGTGCCGACGCTGCCTTCAACGCGCGGGGATGGTTAATGTTCGTGGTCTAGCCGAGGGCTTCCTGCAGCAGCCGGGCGAGGCGAACGCCGCCGCGCAGCACCTGCAGGCGGATGACGGGGATCGCCTGTTCGATGTCGGCCTCGCTCAAGGCGGCGACGTTACCGCGGGCACAGGGATCGCCACCGCGGACGGGCGTGTAGGCGATTTCGCGCGCTGCTTGCCAGGCCTCACGCGACCAATCCTCCGTCGTACCGGCTGCAAGCGCGGCGCGATCCGCCGGCGCGCTCGCCAGAAGCCCTCGCGCATCGGCAGCCGGGGTGGTGATCGCCCGTTCCGCCAGCGGCGTGTCCCACACGCCGTGCAGGTTCGTCCGCGGCCCGCCGGCAATGCCGTAGCGGGCGCGCACGTCGTTGCCGCCGCGATCATCGTCGTCGCCGGCGTGGAGCGGCTGATGGAGGTCGCCGACGAAGTGGATCAGGAACAAGAGCGCGGCGACCCGCTCCCGCTCCGGCACCGTGCGGTCGGCGAGCAGGCGGACGTTGCGGTCGATCTGCGCGGACACGCAGTTGCCGTCCTTGCAGGCCGCGGTCAGTTCGAACGGGCGGCAGACCGAGACATTCTGGTAGTGCCAGGGGTTGGTGTAGCTGAAGCGCGGGCTCAAGCCGCGGATGCAGTCCGCCCAGATGCTGGCATCGCCAAGCGTGCGGGCCGGGCAGTCCGGCGTCTCCAGCAATGCGGTGCGCCGCAGCAGCGCGGTCATTCGCGCGCGGACCACAGGGCTGCTTTCAAGCCAGGCGATCTCCGCCACCGTGTCGTGGCCATAGCGGCCCCAGGAGAGCGCGGGCGCCGTCGGCAGCATCGCCGCCGCGACGAAGAGCAGAAGCCTCCGGATCAATCCTCGTCTCCGAAGATGGCGACATGGCGGCCGGCGGCCGAGGTCGCCCGGCCGCGGTACATGCCCGCCGTTGTGAACTGCCAGAGCGGATCGCCCGCCGCGTCCACCAGGATGACGCCGCCGGTGCCGCCGAGCGCGGCCATGTCGGCCATCGTCGTCGCGGTGGCCGTGGCCGGATCCTCCCCGGCCAGGCGGATGCGGGCCGCGATCTCCCGCGCGACGCCGGCGCGGATGAAGTGCTCGCCCGATCCCGTGCAGGACACGGCGCAGGCGCGGTCGTCGGCGAAGGTGCCGGCACCGATGAGGGGAGAATCGCCGACCCGGCCCCAGCGCTTGCCCATGACGCCGCCGGTCGAGGTCGCCGCCGCGACATGGCCATCGCGATCGCGCGCGACCGCGCCCACGGTGCCGTATTTCATGTCGACGTCGAAGCCGTCGCCACCGCCGGCAAGCAGCTCATCGAGCTGGCGGCGGCGTTCCGGAAGGATGAAGTGGTCCTGTTCCGCGGGCTCCAGCCCTTCGCCGATCGCGAATATGTCGGCACCGCGGCCGACGAGCATGACGTGCGGGCTCCGCTCCATGACGGCGCGCGCGACGCTGACGGGATGCCGGGCGCGCGTGACCTGCGCGACGGCGCCCGCCCGCCGGTCACGCCCGTCCATGATGGCGGCGTCGAGCTCCACCGTGCCCTCGCGCGTCAGCACGGCGCCGCGCCCGGCGTTGAAGCTGGGCGCATCCTCCAGCACGCGCACGGCCGCCTCCACGGCGTCCAGCGCGCTGCCGCCCGCCACCAGGATCGCGGAGCCGGCATCAAGGGCGTCGGCCAGCGAACGGCGCGCGGCGGCATCGGCGGCGGCGTCGAGGCTGCCGCGCGGGATGACGCCGGCGCCGCCGTGGATGACGAGCGACCAGCTCAAGGAAGACATGGGGGAACTCCGCGGACCAACGACCGGGCGTCTAGCAGAAGGTTGCGGCAAGGCCACCGGTTCCGCTTGCCAGCGCAAGCCGCTATATGACGGCCGATAGCCATCTCGGAAGGTTTCCCATGTCAGTCCGCCCGTGGCGCGACATCCATCGTCGCCCGTCCCGCCAGATCATGGTCGGGAACGTCCCCGTCGGCGGCGATGCGCCGGTGACGGTGCAGACGATGACCAACACGCCGACGTCGGATCCGGGCGCGACGATCGACCAGATCCGCCGGTGCGAGGATGTCGGCGCGGACATCATCCGAGTGTCGTGCCCCGATGTGGAATCAACGGCCGCGCTGGGCCAGATCGTGCGCGCAGCACGGGTGCCGATCGTCGCGGACATCCATTTCCACTACAAGCGCGCGCTGGAGGCCGCGGATGCAGGCGCGGCGTGCCTCCGGATCAATCCGGGCAACATCGGGTCGTCCGATCGGGTGGCCGAGGTGGTGCGGGCGGCAAAGGCCAATGGCTGCGCGATCCGCATCGGCGTGAACGGCGGCAGCCTGGAAAAGCACCTGCTCGAGAAATATGGCGAGCCGTGCCCGGAAGCGCTGGTGGAAAGCGCGCTTGATCATATCAAGCTGTTGCAGGACCATGATTTCCACGAGTTCAAGGTGGCGGTGAAGGCGTCCGACCTGTTCCTGGCGGTGGCGGCCTACCAACAGCTGGCCGAGCAGGTCGATTGCCCGCTGCACCTGGGCATCACCGAGGCCGGCGGGTTCGTCGGCGGCACGGTGAAGTCGGCGATCGGCATGGGGTCGCTCCTGTGGTTCGGCATCGGCGACACCATCCGCGTGTCCTTGTCGGCCGAGCCGGAGGAGGAGATCCGGGTCGGTTTCGAGATCCTGAAGGCGCTGGGCATCCGCAACCGCGGCGTGCGCGTGGTGAGCTGCCCCAGCTGCGCGCGGCAGGGCTTCGACGTCATCCGCACCGTGCAGACGCTGGAAGAGCGGCTGCAGCACATCCGGACGCCCATGTCGCTGTCCGTGCTCGGCTGCGTGGTGAACGGCCCGGGCGAGGCGCGGGAGACCGACATCGGGATCACCGGCGGCGGTAACGGCCGGCACATGGTCTATCTGTCCGGGGTCACCGACCACCATGTGCAGGACGAAGGCATGGTCGACCACATCGTCCGGCTGGTGGAGGCCAAGGCCGCCGAGATCGAGGCGCAGCGGCAGCCCGCCATCGCGGCGGAGTGATCGTCGCGGCCGCCCTGCTGCTGCTGTCCGCCACGCCCGCGGAGAATGGATCGGAGATCGTGGTCAAGCAGATGCCGGATCGTCGATGCATGATCGGGACCGACGGCCGCATGTTCGACCTGGCGCGCGAGCGCAGCGACCTGGAAGCGGTGTTCGCTGGGTCCGCCGACCGCGACCGGCGGGTGCGGATCGAGGGAAGTGACGCCATGCCCTACAGCTGCGTCGGCGGTCTGCTCTACCTGATGCAGCGGCATGGCATCACTGCGATTACCGTGAGTGGAGCGACGGCCGCCCGATGAGCCTCGACACCGGGCTGATCGAGTGGGTCGCCGAGGCGATGGCGCCGCTGGGATCCGTCACTCACCGCAGGATGATGGGGGGAGCGACGCTCTACCTCGACGGGACCGTGTTCGCGATCGTCGCGCTTGACGCCCTGTGGTTCAAGGCGGATGCGCAGAGCGACGCCGTGTGGGACGAGGCGGGAGCCGAGCGGTTCAGCGTCGTCGACAAGAACGGGCGGCAGATGACGATGAACTATCGCCGCGCGCCAGATGAATGCCTGGACGATGCCGACGCGATGCGGCGCTGGGGGTTGATGGGGCGCGACGCGGGCCTGCGGAAGAGGTGAGCGACGGTCGCGGGCATGTCACCGCCTTTGCGGTGGCGGCGGCAGGCATCGCCGTGTTCTCCGCGATGGACGTGCTGATGAAGGGGCTGTCGATCGCCATCGGCACCTATGTGGCGCTTGTCTGGCGCAACCTGGCGGCTGTCGCGATCGGGGGCACATTATATCTGGCGAGCGGCGACGGGTGGCCCGCGCGATCGACGCTGCGGGTTCACCTGATCCGCGGGGCCGTGACGACGATCATGGCGTTGCTGTTCTTCTGGGGGCTGGCGCGCCTGCCGATGGCGCAGGCGATCGCCCTGTCGTTCGTGTCGCCGCTCCTGGCCCAGTATCTGTCGGCCGTGATGCTGAAGGAGCGGGTGGCGCCGGCGGCAGTCGCCGCATCGCTGATCGCGGCGGTCGGTGTCGGCGCGATCCTGGCCGGGCAAGCACGAGCCGACCTCGGCCCCGAGGCACTGACGGGCGCGCTTGCGGTGCTCGGGTCGGCCCTCTGCTATGCCTTCAACATCGTGCTGATGCGGCAGCAGGCGCAGGTGGCGAAACCGGCTGAGGTGGCGTTCTTCCAGGCACTGGTGGTTGCCGGGCTGCTGTTGCTGGCCGCACCCTGGATGTTGTCGGTTCCGCCGAAGGACCAGTGGACAGCGATCGTCGCGGCCGCCGTGCTTGGCACCGTATCCGCCATGCTGCTCGCCTGGGGATATGCGCGGGCGCCCGCCAGCCATATGGCGCCCACCGAATACACGGCCTTTGTGTGGGCATCGCTGTTCGGGTGGGCGGTGTTCGGCGAGACGGTGTCCGGCTGGACGGTCGTGGGCGCGGCGCTGATCGTGACCGGATGCATCGTCGCCGTCCGCACCAAGCCGATCGAACAACCCACATTGGAGCCGCAGGCATGACCACCGACATCACCATGGCACGACCGGGCGACGAGGCCGAGATCCTGCGCCTGATCAAGGCGCTGGCGGCCTATGAGCGCATGCCGGACGCGGTCAAGGCGACGGAAGAGAGCCTGTCTGCCACGCTGTTCGACGACCAGCCGCGTGTGTGGGCGCATCTGGCCCGGCAGGATGGCCGGGTGGTCGGTGTGGCGTTGTGGTTCCTGACCTACTCGACCTGGACGGGGAGCCCGACGCTTTACCTAGAAGACCTGTTCGTCGAGGAAGCCGCCCGCGGGACCGGCGCGGGCGTGGCGCTGTTCCGCGCGCTCGCCGCGGAGGCCGGGCGGCGCGGGTGCGGACGGATGGACTGGGCGGTGCTCGACTGGAACGAGCCGGCCAAGGATTTCTACCGCCGGATGGGGGCGGCGCCGACCAGCGGCTGGGAGGGATGGCGGATCGAGGGCGCCGCGCTGGACGCCCTCGCCTCGGCCTGATCCAGGCTCAGCCGGCGAGCGCCGGCGCCTGCTGCGGCTCATGAATGGGGCAACCGTTGAAGCGGCCGCGGAAGTCGGACGACGTCTGGTAGGCGGATCGCCGCGCGCGGTTGATGGCACCGAGCGGCTGGTGGGCGGAAAGCCCCGTCCAGACGCTGAAGCGCAGCTGATCGTCAACGATCTGAGCGCGTTCCGGCGACCAGGCGAGCTGGTGCGGGACCCGGATGGTGGCGACCGTCTGGAACGGGCTCTGCTCCTCGTCCCAAGGCTTGCTCGCATCCTCGATGTCCATGCTGTCGAGATCGCGGTTGAGCTGCACGCGGAGCTCCCACACGCCGTCCGCCTCGATCATGGTTTCACGCATGGCCTCGCGGATCGCATCGGGACGCCCATCGGCGTTGATCATGTTCCCCGTGATCGACGTCAGGTTGTCGGACACCGGGACGAGCTGGAACTTGGCGATGTAGTCGCCGTAGCGGAACGGTGCCTGACCCCAATAAGTCTCGCCCAGGGGGTGGACGTTGGGCGCCCCGCCCAAGGTCTTCAGCGTCGCACTCTCCCCGCCGACCAGCTCGAGGGCGGCTTCGGCGGTCTGCAGCACCTTCGACAGCGCCTTCTTCGCCCATTCCGCCTTGTCGGTGGTCTTGGCGAGCATCTTCAGATTGCCCAGGAACTGCTCGGGCGTGGCGGCCGCGAAGGCGGGTCCGTTGGCCATGACGAAATCCTGGGTGTTGCCCTCCGCGCCGGGAAGCCGGTCGCCCGCGACGTCAAACACCTTGATCGCGACGCCCCGGGGGACCGAGATGCTGTCATCCAGGATGTCGCCCGGATTGGTCGAGAAGCGCAGCAGCACGGCGTGTGTGCCGGCAGTCGCGAACAGGCCCTGGGCAAGCTCCGGCGGGAGCTGGTCGTGCACGGTCAGCTCGCCCGTGACGATCCCGTGACTCTTTGCGTGAACAGAGCGGACGGCGTGACCATAATCCTTGGAGGTGGTCTCCAGGATGGTGGTGAACTGCTCGTTCAGTTCGGCCTGCGTCTTCTGCTCGTCACCGTCCGTTTGCTCGACGCCGGGGGTGTACCGCACCGGAGATTTAAGCTCGGCCATTGATTGTCCCTCTCGTGCCGTTCAGGTCGGGGATGAACCCGGCTGCACGGAACGCGGTTCCGCCGGACCGGACAGGGAGGCAAGATGATGGCGTGGGTGCTGCTGATCGTTGGAGGGCTGTTCGAGGTCGGCTTCACGACCGCGCTGCGGTTCGTGGACGGGTTCCGCAACCTGCCGTGGACGCTGGCTTTCCTCGGATCGGTCACCGCGTCGATGGCGCTGCTGGAGGCGGCGGCACGAACCATCCCGATGGGGACCGCCTATGCCGTCTGGACCGGGATCGGCGCGGTCGGCACCGTCGTGGTGGGCGCACTGTTCTTCGGAGAAGTGCTGTCGGCTGCGCGCCTGCTGCTGATCCTGGGGATCGTCGCGGCGGTCGCCGGGCTGAAGCTCGTCAGCTGACCGGGCCGGCGCCCCCGCGTCGGCGAGGGCACCGGCCGGTGGCGATGGTCAAACGGCCGAGAAATCGCTCATGCGGCGGCGGGGACCGGAGTCCTTCGCGGCCTTTGCGCGCTCGATCGCCTCGATGATGACGTCGCGGGCCTGCTGCGCACCGCCCCACTTTCCGACCCGGACCCACTTCTTGGTCTCCAGATCCTTGTAGTGGGTGAAGAAGTGCTCGATCTGCTGCATGACGATTTCGGGCAGGTCGTCCTTCTCGCCGATCTTCGAATAATAGGGGAAGGTCGCGTCGACGGGTACGGTCAGCAGCTTCTCGTCACCGCCGGCCTCGTCCTCCAGCATCAGCACCGCGATCGGGCGCACGCGCACGACGCAGCCGGGGATGAAGGGCGAACGGGCAACCACCAGGGCGTCGAGCGGATCGCCGTCCGGCGACAGCGTGTGGGGCACGAAGCCGTAGTTCGCCGGGTAGCGCATCGGGGTGTGGAGGATGCGATCGACGTAGAGCGCGCCCGACTTCTTGTCGAACTCGTACTTCACCGGCTCGCCGCCGACAGGCACCTCGATGACGACGTTGAGGCTGTTCGGCGGATCGTCGCCAACGGGAATAAGCTCGATGTTCATGCACGCACCCTGTGACAGGCCGGGGCGCCCGGAGGCGCCGCCGGCCGAATGAAACGCGGTCGCGCCGCGTCAGGAACGCGGTGCGAGCAGCCGGTCGAGGCCGGTGTCAGCCGCGCCCGTCTTGCGGAGGCGCGGGTAGCGCAGCCCGTCATGATAGTCGATGGCGACCTCACGCAGGCGATCTCCGTCGCGGACGGTCAGGCGGATCGGATCACGACCGCCCTTTGCGTCCGTGATCGCGCGGGTCAGCACGCCGGCCCCGTATTCCTGACCGTTGACGGCGACAATCTGTTGACCCGGCGTCAGGCCGGCCTCGAACATCGGGCCGTCCCACATCACCTGCGAGATGGTCCCGGAGTTGGCGACGGTGCCGCCGACCGAGAAGCTGAGATCGGCGTTCTCGTTGCGGGACTGAAGGTCGGTCAGGTAGCTGGACGGGGTATCCTCGTAGACAAGCGTGTAGCCGGAGCGGGTGAAGCCGCCGAGCGGCGCGCGAGTGCTCACATCGTCGAGGCGCGTGCGCAGGAAGCTGCGCCAATCGGCCGGCGCGATGCCGTTGAGCGTCGAGACGACGTCATCGAAGGTGTAGGTGTTGATGCCCCAGTCACGGTCGTTCATGCCGAAGAAGGCGCGCGCGAAATCGTCCATCGAGCGCTCGCCGCCGGTCAGCTGCCGAAGCTCCGCGTCGACATCGAGCCAGACGAGCATGCCCTCGTTGTAATAGTCCTCGGACCGCTGCCAGCTGGTCCAGGGCTTGGGGCGGCGCGGAGTGATGATCGGATCGTTGACCGTGTCCTGCAGCGGGCGCCAGGTGCGCCCGGCGCGCTGATCCAGCGTGGCGGCGATGTAGGCGAGCGCATCCAGCGTCTCATCCTTCGAGAACAGGCCGGACCGGGCGCCGAGAATGTAGCCCCAGAACTGCGTCTGCCCTTCATAGACCCACAACAGCTCGTTGCGCATCGGCGTCGAGTAGTCGGGGGTCCAGGCGCCCGCGCCGCGACGATACTTGCCGTCCCAGCTGTGCGTGAACTCGTGCGGCAGAAGGTTGCGGCGGCCGGGACCCTTGTCCCACTCCGTAAAATATTCCGGGTTCACGCCATTTTCGGAGGAGCGGTGATGCTCCAGCCCGATGCCGCCCATCTCGTCGGTCAGCGCCAAGAGGAACTCGTACTTGTCGTAATGCTGCGCGCCGAACAGCGTGACGGCCTGTTCGACCAGGCGGCGGTGGGCGGCGATCTGCTCCGGCGTGGCGGCCAGGAAGCGCTCCTCGTCCGCAACGACGTTGAGACCGACGTCTGGCGTCAACTGCCAGCGGCGGAAATGGCGACCGGCGAAGACGGGCGAGTCGATCAGCGTCTCGTAGTCCGTCGTCTGGTAGCGGTAGACGCCGTTCGCGACCCGGCTCGGAAGGCCGGAGGCCGCCGTCCAGCCGGCGGGATAGCGGACGGACGCATCGACCGGGATCCGACGGGTGAAATAGCCGGCGGGGTAGAGCGACACGTCTTCCCACTGAATGTTCATCATGTCGTTGGTGACGACGATCCGGCCCTGGTCGCTGGTCGTGGGCGACACGAACTGGAATTCTGCCACCAGCTCCCGCGCGCGGTCCGGCACGTCGACATGGAAGGCGTAGACGTTCACGTCGTCGCGGGTCCACCGCACCGGCCGGCCGCCGGCGGTGAAGCGCAGCCCCGCCAAAGCCTCGATCTGCCCGCGCGGCGCGTGGTTGCCCGGGAGCCATTCGGGAAACAGCAGCGTGATGCGCCCGCCCTCCGCCACCGGAATCGTCTGGCGCACGCGCAGGACGCGGCGCTGCGTGTCGGTGGCGTCGACCTCCAGCCGCATGGTGCCCGGGTAGGCCGCATCGCGCGGCGCGGGCACGCGATTGACGAAAGGTACGGGCTGCGGCTGCGACAGCTGCTGCGCAGCGATCGGGGCCGCGGACAGCAACAGCGCGGCGACGAACAGGGGACGGATCATCGTGGGGGCGACCTTCTCAGGCAGTTGATTGACCTGTCTAGTCATCCGCAACCGGCAACGTCCAGCGCCGGGACGTGCAAAAGGCGCGACTACGCGGATTGCAAGCCACCTCCATCCGGACGCTGGCGCGGGCCGCGCTCCTCCACTAGGAAGCGGCTTCTATGGCAAAGGCGCAGACGCCGCAGCGCATTCGCGGCACTCAGGACATCTTCGGGGAGGAGGAAGCGCGGTTCGCGCACGTCGTCGCGACGTTCGAGCGCGTGCGCCGGCTTTATGGTTTCCGTAGGGTCGAGCTGCCCGTGTTCGAGGCAACGGCGGTGTTCGCCCGCTCGCTGGGCGAGACCACCGATGTCGTGTCGAAGGAGATGTACACCTTCGAGGATCGCGGCGGTGATTCGCTGACCCTGCGGCCGGAATTCACCGCGGGGATCGCGCGTGCCTATCTGACGGAGGGCTGGCAGCAGTTCGCGCCGTTGAAGATCGCCGCCCACGGCCCCGTGTTCCGCTATGAGCGGCCGCAGAAGGGACGCTTCCGGCAGTTTCACCAGATCGATGCCGAGGTGCTTGGTGCGGCCGAGCCGCTGGCGGATGTGGAGCTGCTCGCGTTCGCCGCCCAGCTGATCCGCGAGCTCGGCATTGCCGATGGCGTGACATTGAAGCTCAACACGCTGGGCGATGCCGAGACGCGCGATGCGTGGCGGGCGGCGCTGGTGGAGCATTTCGAGGCGGCGCGCGGCGAGCTTTCCGAGGACAGTCAGAAGCGGCTGGACAAGAACCCGCTGCGGATCCTGGATTCCAAGGATGCGCGCGACCGCCCGGTTGCGGACGCGGCGCCGGGCATCGACCAGTTCCTGACGGGTGCCGCCGCCGACTTCTTCGGCAAGGTCACGGCCGGGCTGGACGCGGCGGGCGTTGCCTGGACGCGCGACGACCGGCTGGTGCGCGGGCTCGACTATTATCGGCACACCGCGTTTGAGTTCGTCACCGACCGACTGGGCGCGCAGGGGACCGTACTGGCAGGCGGCCGCTATGACGGATTGGTGGAGAGCCTGGGCGGCGCGCCGACCCCGGGCGTCGGCTGGGCGGCGGGGATCGAGCGGCTTGGCATGCTGGCGGAAGCGCCGGCATTCGACGTGTGCGATGTCGCGCTGGTGATCGAGGACGATGCCGCGCTGGCGGACGGCCTGCGGGTCGCCGACCGTCTGCGTGCCGCGGCGTTGTCCGTGGAGATCGTAGCGGGCGGATCGCCGCGCAAGCGTTTCGACAAGGGCGTGAAGCTGGGTGCGGGCGAGGTGGTCGCGATCGGCTGGCGCGATGGTGCGGCGACGCTGCGCGTGCGCCCGGGATCGGGCGAGGAGCAGGCCGCCGATGTGCTGCGGACATCCGACTTGGCCTTGATCCCCGCATGACGTCCATTTCCGCAGACCGCATCCGCGCGATCGAGGCGCGGCGGGACGAGCTGTCGCAGCAGATGGCGGACGGATCGCTCCCCGCCGACCGCTTCGTGCAGCTGTCAAAGGAATATGCCGAGCTGGAACCGGTCGCGGCGGCGGCATCGGAGGTGCGGCGCCTGCGCCAGGAGGCAGCCTCGCTCAGCTACATGACGCAGGATGCGGACCCGGAACTGCGCGAGATGGCGCAGGCCGAGCTTGCCGAGAACGGCGCCGCGCTGGCGGCGGCCGAGCGCGACCTGGCATTGAAGCTGCTGCCGCGCGATGCCGCCGACGAGCGCGCCGCGATGCTGGAGATCCGCGCCGGTACCGGCGGTGACGAGGCCGCGCTGTTCGCGGGCGACCTGTTCCGCATGTACCAGCGCTATGCCGAGGGACGCGGCTGGCGGGTCGAGACGATCAGCGGGTCGTCGTCGGACGCAGGTGGATACAAGGAAGTGGTCGCTTCGGTGACCGGTCAGGGCGTGTTCGCCCGGCTTAAGTTCGAAAGCGGCGTGCACCGCGTGCAGCGCGTGCCGGCGACCGAAAGCGGCGGGCGCATCCACACCAGCGCCGCAACGGTGGCGGTCCTGCCCGAAGCCGAGGAAGTCGACGTCCAGATTGACGAGAAGGACCTGCGCATCGATGTGTTCCGGTCCTCCGGACCGGGCGGGCAGTCCGTCAACACAACCGACAGCGCGGTGCGCATCACGCATCTTCCGACCGGCCTGGTCGTCAGCCAGCAGGACGAGAAGTCGCAGCACAAGAACAAGGCCAAGGCGATGAAGGTGCTGCGCACCCGGCTGTACGAGCTGGAGCGTGAGCGGCTCGCGTCCGCGCGCGCGGGGCAGCGCAAGTCGATGGTCGGGTCGGGCGACCGGTCGGAGCGGATCCGCACCTACAACTTTCCGCAGGGCCGCGTGACCGATCATCGCATCAACCTGACGCTCCATCGGCTGCCCGAGATCCTGGAGGGCGAGATGGACGAGCTGGTCGGCGCACTTATCTCCGAGGACGAAGCGGCGCGGCTGGGGCAGCTTGACGAGGCCTGAGGCGACAGGGTCGCTGGGGCCGGCGATCAGGGCGGCGGCGGCCAGGTTGGCGACGGTCAGCGATACGCCCCGGCTGGACGCGGAATTGATCGCTGCGCAGGCGGCGGGGCAATCGCGCGAGCGGATGCTGCTCGAAGGGATCGAGCGTGCGCCGGTGCCCGCCGGGTTCGACACGCTGATCGAACGGCGCATGTCGCACGAGCCGGTCGCCTATCTTGTCGGCCAGCGCGATTTCTGGACGATCAGCCTGCAGGTCGGCCCGGGCGTGCTGGTGCCGCGGCCCGACAGCGAGACGTTGATCGAGGCAGCGGTCGCCGCTTTCTCCGATCGGCCGCCGCCGCGCCGTGTGCTCGACCTGGGGACGGGATCGGGCGCGCTTCTGCTCGCCGCGCTGGACGGGTGGCCCGATGCGACCGGCGTCGGGATCGACGCATCGCCGGCAGCGCTCGACTGGGCACGCAAGAATGCGGTCGCGCTCGGCATGGCGGATCGTGCGGAGATCCGCGCCGGCGACTGGTCGGGGACGGGCGAGGCATTCGACCTGATCCTGTGCAATCCACCCTATATCGAGGATGGCGCGGTGCTGCCGGACGAGGTGCGCCGGCACGAGCCGGCAAGCGCCCTGTTTGCCGGGGCGGATGGCCTGGACGACTACCGTGTTCTTGCGCGCGTCCTGCCCGGTCAGCTCGCGACCGGCGGCATCGCCTGTGTGGAGATCGGCTGGACGCAGGCGGAAGCGGCCGGTGCGCTGTTCCGCGCGGCCGGGCTGTCGATCGCCGTGCGCCGCGATCTCGGCGGGCGTGATCGATGCCTGCTGATGCAGGCCAGCGAGTTTGCGCTTGGAAAAGGGCATGGGCAGCATTAGATGAAATGCACGAAGGGGTTGGGCGGATGGCGGCCGACAGCTGCCACGATCGGTGAACCGGTCGACGCGCTTGGCGCGACATCACAGCGGAAGGCGATCTGCGGAGGCATGGAGGCCGCATCGGCACCGCAGCCGGCGGAGCGACTGACTCGGCCTTTACAGACGGATCACGACACCTGAGACTGAGGACCAAGGCATCTTGATAAACAATCGTCAGGCCGGCCGCCGTCGCGGCCGTGGCGGGCAGCAGCGTCCGCAAGGCGGGCGGCCCGAGCAAGGCAACCGGATCGACAATCGTGCGCGCGGCAACGCCAGCCAGCTGCTGGAGAAGTACCGCAATCTTGCGTCGGATGCGCAGCGCCAGGGCGACCGCGTCACCACTGAATATTATCTGCAGTTCGCCGATCATTATTTCCGCGTGCTGAGCGAGAGCCGGCCGCGCGCCGAGGACCAGCCGCAACGGCGGCAGCGCGACGACTTCGATGATGACGCCGACGGCGACATGATGGAGGACGTGCGCGCCGAAGGTGCCCGTGACGACGATCGCGAGCGGGGGCGCTTCGATCGTGAACAGCGCGGAGATCGCGATCAGCGCCAGGACCGGGAGCGTCCAGAGCGCGACGGTCGGTCGGATCGCGGTGATCGCGAGGACCGTGCCGACCGCGATGGCCGGCCGCAGCGCGAGCCGCGAGCCGACGCCGGCTTCGAGCCGCGCCGCGAGCGCCGGGCGCGCGCGCCCGAGATGACGGACGAGCAGCAGCCGGTCGCGACGGACGCCGAGGCGGGCGAGACGGCAGGTGCCGAGGCGGTCGAGCGGCCGCGGCGGGGTCGCCGGCCGCGCCAGCGCGAGGAGGCTGTCGAGCAGCAAGCGGACCAGGATGCATCCGGTGCCGGCGATCCGCTGGGCTTCGCCGATCGGTTGCCGCCCGCCATCGCGCCGGTCCCCGCCGCAGCTGACGGAGAAGAGGCGGCGGCACCGCGTCGCCGAACCCGGCGGCCACGGGCCGAGGCCAATGATGACGGCAGCATCGCCGCCGCCTGAGCCACCGCATTTCGGAACATTGAAAAGCCCGCCGGTGCCTGTCGCATCGGCGGGCTTTTTGCTGCCTTACGGCCAGAAGGACGGTTCAGGGTGTCGGAGTCGGCGCGGGCAGGGGGCGGGGGCGGTGGTTCTCGTCGAGCGCGACGAAGGTGAAGAGCCCCTCCGTCACCTTGACCGCCGGATCCGCCGCGCCGCGATCGGCGACGACCTCGATCCGGATCGCCATGGAGGTGCGGCCGGTCCGCTCGACATGCGCGTAGATCGAGATGATGTCGCGCAGCAGGATGGGCGCGATGAACGCCATCGAGTCGATGGCGACGGTGGCGCACGGCCCCTGCGAGTGGCGCGACGCGACGATTCCGCCGGCGATGTCCATCTGGCTGAGCACCCAGCCACCAAAGATGTGGCCGTTGGTGTTAATGTCGGCCGGCCCGGGAACAACCCGCAAGATAGGCTCGGCGTCAGGGCTGATCATTCCTTGTCCTTTTCGAAGTCGTGCACCCGTTCGTCATGCCCGGTGCCGGAGCTCATGAAGACGAGGGCCATCAGGCCGCCGCCGAGAAGAACCGACCCAGACACACCGATCACGGTGGCGACGAGCATGTGGATCGGCATGGGACCGGTGAAAAGCCATAAGCCCGCAATCGCGAGTGCCGTTGCTGCAATGGCTGCGATCGCGACGATCGTCATGAGC
>NZ_JAATJE010000002.1:0-105000 GCF_011927695.1 Sphingomonas jejuensis | reverse complement strand
CGAGCAGAGACGAAAGTCGGTCATAGTGATCCGGTGGTCCCTCGTGGAAGGGCCATCGCTCAACGGATAAAAGGTACGCCGGGGATAACAGGCTGATAACCCCCAAGAGCTCATATCGACGGGGTTGTTTGGCACCTCGATGTCGGCTCATCACATCCTGGGGCCGGAGCAGGTCCCAAGGGTTTGGCTGTTCGCCAATTAAAGTGGTACGTGAGCTGGGTTCAGAACGTCGCGAGACAGTTTGGTCCCTATCTGCCGTGGGCGTCGATATTTGAGAGGAGTTGCCCCTAGTACGAGAGGACCGGGGTGAACGTGCCTCTGGTGGACCTGTCATCGTGCCAACGGTGCAGCAGGGTAGCTATGCACGGACGGGATAACCGCTGAAAGCATCTAAGCGGGAAGCCTCCCTCAAGATAAGATATCATAGAGCCGTGGAAGACCACCACGTTGATAGGCCGGATGTGGAAGTGCGGTAACGCATGGAGCTAACCGGTCCTAATCGCTCTATTCGCGCTTGAAGAGTCCCACCATCAACGACAGCCCTGGGCTGTCTCGTGGATGAGACGCTCATGCCTTCACGATCTCAAACAACCTGTCCCCGCGGCGCGCCGGCTCCATAGCTTGGTGGCCATAGCGTCGGTGACCCACCCGATCCCATCCCGAACTCGGCCGTGAAACCCGACAGCGCCGATGGTACTATCGCTTAAGCGATGGAAGAGTAGGTCGTCGCCAGGCTTTGAAGCCGGCGCGCAGCGCGGACAGAAAACCCATTCACATCCCTGTCGTCTCGATCGACAGGACCCGGCGCGGGATGGAGCAGCCCGGTAGCTCGTCAGGCTCATAACCTGAAGGTCGCAGGTTCAAATCCTGCTCCCGCAACCAGCTTTTTCGAACGCCCTCCGCTCATCGAGCGGGGGGCGTTTTTGCGTTTGGGCGGCTGAGGGCTGCGAGGCTTTGGCCAATCGGCGCGCAGCATCATTTCACACGCGCGCCTGACGCCCCGTGAGGATAGTTCTTTGCTGGATCCTATGCTCCGTCCCGGGGGGGGGCAGGAGCGCATGAGGTCTGCGCGGCTGAAAAGGGCGGTGCAGGAAACGATCAGGCACCGGCAGCAGCTAATCGCGTTCGAAAGGCGAAGACACGCCGCGTGTCAGGCATGTGCCCGCTCACGGATCCAGACCATCGAGGGTGGGCGGGTAGGACGTCATTCACGCTGGAAGCGCCAAGCATCGCCATGGCTGACCCGCGCTCCTGCCGGATTACCTCCCCCACGGGAGCTTCTGCCGAGCGCTAGAATACGTGTTCGCCCAACGATCTTGCTTGTTGGGAGTGCAGATGAAGGCAGGGTCGCTGAGGCCCAGGGAGGCGTTTAGCCCCGTGCAGTCGCGGACGATGCACGGGGCTGCGGCTTCAACGCCGCGTCGATGGAGTCAGGTGGTTGCCGAGGAACACCGCGTTGATGAGCAGGCGCTCCGTACCGAGCCAGTATTTACGATAGGCCGGGTCATCGGCGAACAGCACGACGTTGCCGTTCTGCAGCCGGGCGACCTGCGCCCAAACCGAGCCCGCGAAGCGGTCGCGCAAAGGCCGGGACAGGTAGCCATTGACACCCGGATCGCTGTCGATCGCCACCACGTTGGAGAAGGGGTCGCTGACCGGCGGCAGCGTGACGTCGCTTTCCTTGTTCACGAACAGGTCGCGGCGCGTCAGGCCGAAGGCGAGCGGATGGGTCGGATCGACATCGGCCGAGATGGCATTGCCGCTGGTCCGCGCCTCGCCGAGGGCATCGCGCCGCGCGTCGAAGTCGAGGCGTGCGCCGCCCGCCGCTGCGGCAACCGCTTCGTCGACGTCAGGAGCCTCAACGGCGGTTGTGCCCGCCAACCCCTGCTCGACCGCCCAGCGCGACGCCGTGCCGAAGGTGATGAGCGACCCACCCCCCTCGATCCAGCGTCGCAGCCGGGTGACGGTGGTATCGCTCCAGCCTTCGTATCCGCCGCTCGCCAGCACAAGGGTGGTATAGGGTTCGAGCGGGACGCGCCCGACCTGTGCGGGATCGAGCCGGGTGGCAGGCCAATGCAGCCGTTCGCCCAACGCGAACCATGTGGAGCCGATCTCAGCCGCGCTGACGCCTTCTCCCATGACCATCGCCACGCGCGGCGAACGGATCGCACGGACGCTGTCACTGCCGAGATCGATCCCGCTCGCGCTGAGCCCACCTGCGAGCGCATGCGCCGCGACACCTGCCTCCGCGGCTGCGTCTGCGACGGCCTGCCGCAGGGCATCGCCGTCGAGAGCCTGGCCACCGACGGGCACGACAAGAGTACCGCGGCCGAAGCCGACATCGCCACCATCCGTCGCCGCGGAAAAGGGGCCGAAGGCGGCGCGAACCCGCACATCCTTCTTCAGCAAAGCGGCGAGCGCGCGCGGCGCGTTCACGTCCCGCCAGTCGATGGCATAGGCATAGCTCGATGCAGAGAGAGGTGCCGTGGGCAGCGGCGGTGTCTCCGTCACCGGATCACCCAACCCGCCAAGCGATCGCGCGCCGCCGAACCGCAACGTATAGGCCTGTGCAATCGAATAGGATGTGCTGCCATAGACGACGCCGGACACGGGCGGCGTTTCCTCGAAGATGGCGCGGACCAGCCGGAACTGCGGTTGGGCTGACGGAACAGCAAAGGCGCTGCCGGGCTCATAACGAACGCCGTCGATCGTCACCGGGGCGGCCAGCCGGTGCACCTGGATGCGGTGGGTGAGAAGCAGCTCGACCATCCGCCGCGTCAAACCCGGATCGTCGGGATCGCCGAACACGAAGGCGCGCGTGCGATAGCGCCGTCCCTCCTCGACCGCCGACCGGAAGAAGCTCTTCTGCAGGTCGAACAGCGCCGCGCGCTCGGCCACGGCCCCGTCGATGGTCGCCAGGCCGACCGCCAGCTGATTGCGGATGGTGAAGCGGAATTCCAGTAGGCCGCCCGCAGTGTCCTGCACCAGCCCGCGCGAGCTCGCCTGCTCGACTGTTGCGCCGACGCCGCCGTGGAAGTCGGGGTAGGTCGATCCGTAGACGGGCGAGAAATTGTCGAAGTTCTCGCGCGTATAATAAAGCGATCCGAGCCGATCGAGCGCGCGCGCCTGGTAGCGGGCGATCAAGAGGTTCGCATCATAGGAGGATTTCGGGAGCAGCGCGCTCTGGTTGCTCTCCGGCGTCGGCTCCAGATAATAGGTGCTGCCCGATCCCATTTCGTGGAAGTCGATCATCACGTTCGGCAGCCAGCGATGGAAGATCGCCAGCTTCGGCGGCGTCTCCACCTGCGTCACCGCGAGCCAATCGCGATTGAGATCGGTAAAGTAATGGTTGGTGCGGCCGTTGGGGAACGGTTCCACATGCTCCTTGTCGAACGGGTCGGCAATCGGCGGGTCGTTGCGCCATGCATTGTGCCAATTCGCCGCGCGATCGCGCCCGTCGGGGTTCTGGGCCGGATCCATGACGATCACCGAACGATCGAGCCAGCCCGCCACGCGGTCCGACCGGGCAGCAGCGAGGTAATAGGCGGTGAGCAGCGCGGCTTCCCCGCTCGACGTTTCGTTGCCGTGAACGCTGTAGGACAGGTTGATCACCACCGGCTCATTGGCGTCGATCGGCGGCGCAGCGGGATCGGCAAGGGTGGCGTGCGCCTGACGGATCGCGTCGATACGGCCGTGGTTCGCCGGCGATGTTACGAGCACGGACAAGAGCGGGCGCCCTTCGTAGCTCTGTCCGATCTCCTCGACACGAAACCTCGGAGAGAGCCGGGCAAGCTCCTGAAAATAGGCGACCAACCGGTCGTGACGTGTGTAGCGGCTGCCGATCGGATAGCCGAGGAACGCTTCAGGCGTCGGGATGGCGGGATCGAGCTCGCCCTCTGCAGCATCGGGAAAGTAATAGCTTGTCTGTGCGGTGGCCGTCGCGCCGGGCAGGGACGCCAGAGCGCTTGCCGCCAGCAGGGCCGCAGCGAAGGTGGTGCGGAGCATCGTCATCCTCTCGTCAGAAGCGGGCATCGAAGCCGACCTGGAAATAGCGGCCGCGCAGGTCGTATTGGATGAAGTCGTAAGGCGCCCGGATGCCGGGGAATGACGCGTCGTGCGGCGGCCACTCGTCCAGCACGTTGTCGACCTTGCCGTAGAGCGTGATGCCGTCGGTGAGCCGATAGCCGAGGTAGATGTCGAACTGGTCGTACCCGTCGACCCGCTCCTGCCCGCCGACCACCGTCGCCTGACGGTAGCCGCCCGTGTGGAACCAGGTGACCGCCGCCTCCGTACGATCAAGCGACCAGCCGAGCCGCGTCGTCGCCTTGTTCCGCGGAAGGGTCGGTCCGAGGTTGGATCCTGCATAGTCGAGCAGCGGTCCACCCACGGTGTTCGGCCGGCGATAGTTGAAGACATGCGTGAAGACGCTGGACAGCCGGAACTCGCCAAAACGGTCGGTCGGCACGCGCTGCAGCAGGTCGATGTCGATGCCCGACGTCTCCAGCTCGCTGAGGTTCTGATACCGGTTGTACACCGCAACCAGCTTGCCACGGGCATCGCGCGCGACGTTGGCGGGGTCGTTGCCTGCGACCAGCACCGTGGTGTTGTTGGTGCCGATCAGGTTCGTGAGCTTCAGATTGTACCAGTCGACGCTGAGCGTCGTGGTTCGCGTCGGGGTGAAGACCGCGCCCAGATTGTAGCTGCGGGTCCGCTCCGGCTCGAGCTGGGTGTTGCCGATGGTGAAGAAGGTCGGCGACTGGCGCGAGTTCGGCACGTCGGGATCGAAGGGGTCGATGACGGAGCCGTAGGAGATGTTGGTGGAGGACGAGTTCTCCGACAAGGACGGCGCACGGAAACCGCGTGAGGCGGATCCGCGCAGGATCAGCCAGTCGAACGCCTGCCAGCGCACGCCCGCCTTTGGCGAGAAAGCATCGCCAAAGTCGCTATAATGGTCGCCGCGCGCCGCCAGCTGCACCTCCAGCCCCCGCACGATCGGCACGTTCACCTCGGCATAGGCGGCGATGACGCTCCGTTCTCCGTCCACCGCCGCGATGGCGGGGCGGACCTGCAGGCCCTGGTCGATCTCAGGCGGGTTGAGCGACACGAGCGATTCGCGCCGGCTTTCGACACCAGCCGCGAAATCGACAGGACCGCCCAGCAAATCGAAAAGCTTCCCGGCGATCTTCAGGTCGGCCCCGTAGAGGCGGGAGCGGGCGCGCCGCAGCGTGCTGAGGCGGATGGCATCCAACACGGCAGGATTGGTGGCGTTCGGCTCCCACAGGTTGAGGCTGCCGTCGGCGAGCGATGCGGCGAGGGGAAAGCGGTTCGCGAAGCCCGCCGCGACACGCTCCCGCTCGGTCGAGCCGGATGCGTATATCGCAGCTTCCCACTCGAAGCCGCCCAGCTCGCCGCGCACGCCGCCGAGCAGGCGAAACGCCTCAGAGATGTTGGTTTTCAGCGACTGTCCGAGATCGAAGAAGGTGTATTCGATCTGCACCGGACGGCCGTACGGATTGTACGGGTTGTTCGCCGGCAGCAGGTTGGACACCGGCTCCGCAAGGCCAGTGGTCGGGCTGAGTGCGAAGCGGCCGCCCTCCAGCGTGAAGTAAGGGCTGGATCCGAAGATCGAGATGCCCGTGATGTGGCTGTAGAGCGCCTCCGCGAAGACCTCGGTCGTGTCGTCCAGCCGCGCGGTTGCACGGGTGAAGGCCTGGTAGCGCTCGGTCGAGGGGATGAGCGTGGTATAGGGTGCCAGGTTGATCGCGCATGTATCGCCGCGAAGGCCGTCGATCGGTGCGCTTGCGACCCGCTCCATGCCCTGCGGGCAATTGCCCTGAGGATCGAGGAAGGGGACGGACTCACCGTTGATCAGGAAGCGGGCACCGCGGGCCGACCAGCCGTTCCAGCGGCCGCCCGGCAGGTCGCTGTAGATGCCCGATCGAGTCAGACGGCGCTGATCCTGATCGAGCCTGTCGCGCTGATAGGTTTCGAGGCTGAACAGGACGTTCCACCCATCGGTATCAATGTCGCCCACGCCCCCCACCAGCTGTCCGCGCCAAGTGTCGAGGCCGCCCTCACCCGATGTGCCGAAGCTGCCGCCAAGCTCCAGCTGGTCAAAATTCTGTCGGGTGATGATGTTGACGACGCCCGCAACGGCATCCGAGCCGTAGACCGCCGAGGCGCCATCCTTCAGCACCTCGATCCGCTGCACCGCCACCAGCGGCAGCGCATTCAGGTTCACGAAGGTGTCGGACAGGCCGTTGGCCGGGAATCCGTAGTTGGCGAGGCGGCGGCCGTTCAGCAGCACCAGCGTGTTCTTCTGCGACAATCCGCGCAGGCCGATGCCGGCGGAGCCCGACGCCCAGCCGCTGTTGCTGGTCTCGTTGGCGGCGTTGCCGGTGTTGGCGGAGATCGAACGAATGGCATCCGCGACCGTGATCCGACCGGACGTGCGCAGCTCTTCCTGACCAAGGACCTGGACGGGGTTGAAGCCTTCGGCAGCCGACCGGCGGATGTTGCTGCCGGTGATGATGATCTCTTCCGAGTCTGCCGGAGCGGCCTCCGGAAGCGGAGCAACCTGCGCGAGTGCGGCGGTTGATGTCGTCACCGCCAGAAGGGAGGCGGTCTTGATCGAACGAAACATGGCGGGCGAGTCCCCTTTCTTGGTCCCGCCAAACTGCTTTCATCCGAGTCGTTGGTGCGACGCAGAAAATCTGTTCGCAATCGCAGCGTAACTTGGTGTCGCTTCGATCTAGGTCCAGTAAAGGATGCGCGCCTTCGGGAGCGCGCCGCCGATCCTTTGTTCGAAAAAGAAGCGGAGCCGGCGCATCGTCTCTGCGTCGTAGACCTGCTTCTCGCCTCCGAACTTGGTCCGCTTGGTTGCCCGGCCCGCATCGCTCATGTCGAGGGAGGAGCCCGGGTACCAGCTGTCGAGCACCGCCTTCGATCCGGCGGTGAAGCGGTGGGTGATAAGCTCAACCGTCAGGTCGGCATGGTCGGCGCCAGCCAAGGCGGCTGCGGCATCGTCGATCAGCGCACCATAGGCTTCCTCCCAGCCGGGAGCGGCGATGATTGGTGCGATGGTCAGCCCGATCGGGTAACCGGCATCGGCCATGCGACGAAGGCCGCGCAGCCGGTCGGCAACGCGGGCCGTTCCGCCCTCGAAGCGGGCAAAGGCGGCCGGATTGATCGATGCGCGCATGCGGGTGCGGCCGGCATGGGCGATCGCCAGGAGGGGCTCCACGTCCGCGAACTTGGTGGTGAAACGAAGCTGCGCATCCGCCTGCCAGCGGCCGAACCATGCGATGATGGTCGACAGGGAGCCGGTCAGCCGCTCCAGCGCCAGTGGGTCGGTGTAGCACGACGCCTCGAAGGTCGTGCCTTCATGTGCCCGCCGCGCCAGCCGCGACGTGACCTGCCCCTTGCCGAGATGGTCGGGAAGGCTGTCCAGGATCTCGTCCAGATTGGCGTAGACGCGGGTGATCGGCGGCCCGCTGAGCGAGCCTGCGAGATAACAGTAGCTGCAATGCGCAGGGCAACCTTCGGCGAGGTCGACCCGCCAGTCGGCGCTGGGTGAGATCGGCTGGAGGCGACGTTTGGAGGGGGGCGCGACGACGACCGCCAGCGTCGCCTTCGCCTCCACATAGGCCCGGCGCGGATCGTCAGACTTGGGTAGAGTCAGCCGGTCGCCCGGCAGCTCGACGATGTCGACGCCGAGCGCGGCGGCCCGGGCCATGATCGACCGGCCATGATCGAAGCCGCGCGCGGCGCGGGTGATCAGCAGCCGCCGAGGCCGCCAGCCCGCCGCGGGCGACGCCAGGGCCGCGGCCATGGCGGGGGCAGGAGCGGGCATCACCCAAGCGGCCGTGGCGGGCCGAACACCGACCAGCCGGTGCGCGCCGCAAGCATTTCCAAGCCGCGCACACCAAGGATCGAGTTTCCATGCTGATCGAGATTGGGCGACCAGACGGCGATGCCCGCAACTTCCGGAACAACGGCCATGATGCCGCCGCCGACACCGCTCTTGGCAGGAAGGCCGACGCGCACCGCGAAATCCCCGGATCCGTCGTAATGGCCGCACGTCATCATGAGGGCGAGCACCTTGCGCGTCTGACATGCACGCGCGTTCTCCGCCTGGCTTCCGCCCAGGCGTGTCGGCGCAAGCGTTGCAGCGACCGCCGCCAGATCCTTCACGTCGAGCAAGATGGCACATTGCCGCACATAGGCCTCCATCACGTCATCGATCGACGAATGCAGGTTCTCATGATGGCGCATGAAGCTCATCATCGCGCGGTTGAGGTCTCCGCCGCTCTTTTCACTGGCGAGGACCTCGTCGTCGTACGGGACACGGTCGCGCTTCAGAGCGGTCCGGACGAACCCGGCCACGGCATCTTCGGGGTCCTTCAGCCGTTCGACGAGGATGTCGACGACCGCGAGCGCACCGGAGTTGACGAACGGATTGCGCGGGATGCCGTGGTTCAGTTCCAGGTCGATGATCGAGTTGAACGGGTCGCCGGACGGTTCGCGGCCGACCCGCTCGAAGATGTCGTCGCCGATCTCCGACAATGCCAGGTCGAGCGCGAACACCTTGGCGATGCTCTGCAGGGGGAAGGGCGTATCGGCCGCGCCGGCGTACACCGCATCCCCGTTCAGAGGCGTCACTGCGATCCCGAACGGTCCGGGGCGGGCATCCGGATCCTTTGCATCAGCCGATCGCTCGATCGTCTCGGCGTCCCGGGCGATCTCCGCGGCAATATCCTTTACGATGGACTGGAGCGCGGCGGTGTCTGGCTGGGGATCGGTCACGATCGGACCCGTCCATCGATCGACGGCAGCGCCGAGATGAAGTTCAATAGTTCGCGGCGGCGATGCGGCTCGTCTGCCGTCTCGCTGTCGACGCCAAGTTCCCACCTGATCCGCCGGTCTTCCGGGTCCCGGTGGAGCGCATCGAACAGGTCGGCCTGACGCGCCACCGCATCCTCGTCGCGTGCCAGTCCGCTGTCGACAAGCGAACTTGCCTGACGGCGCAGCGCCGCGGCCACCTCCCCCAACGCCAGTTCGGGATGATATTGGACGCCCCAGAAGATGCCACGATCATGGCGGATCTCTACCGCCTGGATGTCGGTCACGTCATTGCCGGCAAGGTGGATGGCACCGCCGGGAAGTTCGGCGACTTCGTCGCCATGGACTGCCGGCGCGTCCCAGACCGCGGGCCGGCCTGCCAGCATGGGATGGTGCTTGCCCGCATCCGTGGCGGTGATCCGCCGGGCCACACCCGCCTCCATCCGCTGCGGCATCTTCCTGACGGATCCGCCTGCAACCGCGACGGCGACCTGCAGGCCCGCGCAGGAGCCGAAGGACGGCGTGCCCGATGCAAACACCGCGCGCATGAAGGAGAGCTGCCGGCGGACCTCCGGCGTGTCGTTGTAGACGTGGAGCGGCGATCCGGTGAGGAAAACGGCATCGAACCGGGCGATGGCGCCGGGTTCCAGCGGCGCCTGATCGGCATCCGCGGGAGCGATGATCTCGATCTCGCAGTCCGGGTCGATCTGCTTCAGCGTGGCGGCGTAGGTTTCTCCCGAACTCTTGCCGGCATGCTCCCGGCGCTCATCCCGTTCCTCTTGTGTCTCGCTCTCCGCCACCAGGTAATGTCGCAATTCGGGCTCCTCGACGATGCACTCCTGCGTCCCAACGTCCGACCGGCGGAGATTGTCCCGCGCAGGCCATGATCAGAGGGGGAGTGTTCCGGCGCGATCTGCGTTGATGTCACCAGCCGCTGCTGCGCAGGCGCACCCGGGCGAGCATGTCGCTCGACGTCAGGAACAGGCTGCGGCCATCCTCACCGAACGCGATATTAGCGGTCGCCTTGCCCGTGGAAATCAGGCCAAGCCTGCGTCCCGCCGGGCTGATCACATGCACGCCGCCCGGGCCGGTCGCAAAGACATGGCCGGCACGATCCGTCTTCACGCCGTCCGGCAGGCCGGGACCGTCGAGGCCGCGCATGTCGCAGAAGACGCGCTTGTTCGACACCGTGCCATCGGCGCTCAGATCGAAGGCGAGGACGCGCGGGTGCGCGTCCTCCGACAATGCAAGGTAGAGCGTGCGCTCGTCGGGTGAGAGCGCGAGGCCGTTGGGGCGGCTTTCGGTGCCGTCCAGAAGCACCACTCTGCCACCGGAATCAATCCGATAGAGGCCGTTGTGCGGTTGCTCCTTCAGTGGGCTGTCGTCACCCTCGGCAAGGCCATAGGGCGGATCCGTGAAGAAGACGGCGCCACTGCGCGCCTCCACGAGATCGTTGGGGCTGTTGAGCCGCTTTCCATTATGTGAGGTGGCGAGCCGGGTCCGCCGGCGAGTGGCCGGATCAAGCCGGTCGACGCTGCGGCCGCCACTGTTGGCGATCAGCAGCGCGCCATCGCGGGCGAAGCTCAGGCCGTTCGATCCGGCCTCGCGAATGCCGGGTGGAACGGCACCGGCCAGGCCGGATGGCTGCAGCCAGGGCTGGACCCCATCGGCCGGGCGCCAGCGATAGGCGATGTTGGCGGGCACGTCGGAGAACAGCAGGTGACGCTCGGCGCGCGACCATGCCGGTCCCTCCGCCCAGCGGTAGCCCGATCCCAGCACCTCGATCGCGGAGGCGGTGTCGACGATCGCATCGAGGCCGGGATCGAGTCGATGGATCCGGCCGATGATTGTCGGGCCTTGCGCCCCCGCCCGCGCGGCGAGCGGGGAGAGCGCAGCCGCCGCGATCAGGTGTCGACGGGTGACAGGCGTCATGCCAGGCGCACCGGCTGCCGTTCGGCCGCGGACCGGTACATCGCCTCGATGATGCGGATGTCAGCAAGCCCTTCCTCGCCAGGCACGATGTTGCGTCGCCCTTCCCGGATGGCTGTCGGCAGATGGTCGAGCTGCCCGGCAAACTGCTCCCGCGGGCCGACCGGCCGCGTGACGTCCCGAACGTCCTCGTCACCCGCCTTCAGGCGCAAGCGCTGTCCTTCATAGGGCGTGCCGGGATCGGCATCGATGAAGCCGTCGGCGCCGCTCAGGCGGTACCGGTTGTGGTGGCTGGAATAGCTCGACACCAGCTGCGCCACCGCCCCGGAAGGGAAGCGGAGCGTGGACAGCAGGCGATCCTCCACCGTGCGGAACCGGGGATCGGTGCGGTCGGTCGCGTCCATCGCGATGACCTCCGTCGGCTCCTCACCCAGCATGTAGCGGGCGGCGTTCAGGCCATAGATGCCGATGTCCATCATCGACCCTCCGCCCGACATCGACCGGTCGAGGCGCCATCCGCTCTGCAGCGAGGCAGCGAAGCCATGCTGGCTGTCGAACACACGATGCGCGCCGATCCTCCCGGACCGCGCAAGCGCGATGGCATGGATGTTGTTCGGCTCGAAGCGGCTGCGATAGCCGATCATCAGCTGCCGGTCGGCGGCGGTCGCGGCATCGATCATCGACTGACATTCGACCGCCGACATGGCCATCGGCTTTTCGCACATCACATGCTTGCCCGCGCGGGAGGCCCGGATCGAATATTCGGCATGCATGCTGACCGGCAGCACGACATAGACGATGTCGATATCGGGATTGTCGCGGATCCGGTCGAAGTCCTGGTAGCTGTAGCGGTGCGTGGTCGGCACGTCATATTCCGCGCCGTAGCGTTCCAGCTTGGCCGGCGTGCCGCTGACCAGCGCCGCAATGCGGGCGTTCCGGCTGTGCACGAACGACGGCATGATCTGGCGCGTCCCGTAGTTGCCGAGGCCGACGATGGCATATCCCATGCGTCCATCCTGCCGAGCGCGGCGCCCCGTGCCTTGCAGCGCTGCCGGCGCCACGCCGGAGAGGATCGCGGCTGCCAGCCCGGCGCCGACCGCGCCCACCATCTGTCGCCTGCCCACCATGCCTGATCCTCCCGTTGCTCGATTTCGTGAACGGTGACGACGGCCAAGGGTTGCACATCGCGGCTGCCGAAGCGGCACCGTGGCACGAACCGAGCGGCTGATGGTTCATGTCCCAAAGGGGACGTCCATATGGTTCAGGCGACACCGGCCCGGCAGAGGCCGGCAGGCGACGAGATGACGGCAGGCGCAACCGTGCTGCCCGCGCAGGTGCCGGCGCTGAGCGGTCTGCTGGCGCTGGCAGTGTTTGTTGTCGTGGTCGCGGGGCTGTTCTTCGCTCGCGACGTGCTGATCCCGATCACGCTCGCCGTGCTGCTTTCCTTTGTGCTGTCGCCGATCGTGGTGCTGCTGCGCCGCCTGCGTCTGCCCCGCGGCCTTGCGATCTTCACCGCCGTGCTTGCCGCGCTGGCGACGCTCGGCGCGATCGGCACGCTGGTCGGGATGCAGGCGGCCTCCCTGGCCACCAACGCGCCTGCCTACGCCGAAACAATCCAGGGAAAGGTCGACCGGGCGCAGCGCTTCGCGACCGACCGGCTGAAGCTGTTGTCGGAGGAGGCGCCCGCGGCCGCACCGGCCGATCCCGATCTGGTGCGCGGAACCCGCACGCAGCCACTGCACGTCCGCGTGGTGGAGCCGCAGGTGCCCGTGCTGGAGCAGATCGGCGGCTATCTGGAGCCGGTGGTCGCGCCCTTCGAGACCTTCGTGATCGTGCTGGTGGTGGCGATCTTCATGCTGATGCAGAAGGAGGATCTTCGCGACCGGCTGATCCGGTTGTTCGGGTCGTCGGACCTTCATCGCACGACCGCGGCGATGGACGACGCGGCAGCCCGGTTGAGCCGGTATTTTCTGTCGCAGCTTGCGGTGAACGCCAGCTTCGGCACGGTGGTGGCACTGGGCTTGTGGGCGATCGGCCTGCCGGTGCCGGCGCTGTGGGGCATCCTGGCCGGCGTCCTCCGGTTCGTGCCCTACATCGGCGCGCTTCTGGGGGCGGCGTTGCCGCTGGCGGTTGCGGCCGGGCTGGAGCCGGGCTGGACCACCGTGCTGATGGTGGCCGCGCTCTTTGTCGTGCTTGAGCCATTGATCGGCTATGTCATCGAGCCGCTGCTCTACGGTCACTCGACCGGGCTGTCGCCGCTGTCCGTGGTGCTGGCGGCAGTGTTCTGGACATGGATCTGGGGACCCGTGGGGCTGGTCCTGTCGATGCCGCTGACCCTGCTGCTCGTGGTGCTCGGCCGGCACATTCCCAGCCTGGAGTTCCTGGACGTGCTGCTTGGCGACCGCCCGGCGCTCAGCCCGGTGGAAAGCTTTTACCAAAGGATGCTGGCCGAGGATCCGGACGAGGCACTGGACCAAGCCGAAGCGCAGCTGGAGGAGCGCTCCCTGACCGCATATTATGATGAGGTCGCGCTGGCCGCGCTGAAGCTTGCGGCGGCCGATGTATCGCGCGGCGCCATCGATCGGACTCGGGCCGGGCGCGTGGTCGATTCCATGCTGGTGCTGGTCAGCGAGCTTGAAGGCGCGGACGACACCGCAAGCGAGACGATTGCCCGCGACAAACCGCTGAAGCCGGTTCCCCAAGATGATGCGGGGTTCAACGAGACCGCACCTGTCGAGCTGCGCGAGGCGCCGGATACGTGGCGTGAAGAGAGCGCGGTGCTGTGCATCGCCGGCCGCGGCGTGCTGGACGACGCCGTGACCGCGATGCTGGCGCAGCTGCTGACGAAGCGTGGCTTTGGCGCCAGCCGGGTGGCGCATGAGGCCGGGTCGCGCGCCAACATCGGGTCGCTCGACCTGTCGCCGACGCGCCTCGTCTGCATTTCATATCTGGAGATCGGCGGTACGCCGTCGCACCTCCGCTACCTGATCCGGCGCGTGCGCGCGCGATCTCCTGGCGTGCCGATCCTCGTCGGATTGTGGCCGGAGGGCGAGGCAGCGCTCAGCGATCGGGAGATCCAGCGCGCCTTGGGTGCGGATCTTTATGTCGGTTCGCTCGGGCAGGCCGTGGAGGCATGTCTCGACCTTGCGGAAGCCGGCGATGCGGAGGAGGCGGCATGATGCATCCTGACGACAAGGCGGGTGCCGGGGCGGCGTCACCGCTCAAGGTGCCGGCCGAAGGCTGGCTCGCCATCCTGAAGCGGACATGGGCAGAGACCGGCAAAGACAATATCGGCCTGATCGCGGCCGGGATCGCCTTCTATGCCTTCGCCGCCATCGTCCCGCTGCTCGCGTCGGTTGTGCTCAGCTACGGCTTGTTCGCCGCGCCTGGCACGGTCCAGAACGATATTCAGGCGATCTTTTCGGCTCTTCCCGAGGAAGCCGCGACGATCGTGACCGAGCAGTTGCTGAGCGTCGTCGAGTCCTCTTCGGGCAAGCAGGGCCTGGGTCTTCTTCTGGCGCTCGTGATCGCACTTTACGGTGCGACCAAGGGCGCTTCGGCAATCGTGACCGGGCTCAACGTCGCCTACGATACCGCCGAACGTCGCGGCTTCATGAAGGCCACGGCAATCAATTTCGCGATCGTGGTCGGCGGCGTGTTGCTGGTCATCGTGGCGATGCTCGCGACAGCGCTGATCGGCTTTCTGGAAGGGCTGATGCCCGGCGCCCCGACCATAGTCCTGATCCTGCTGCGCCTGGTCGGATATCTGGTGCTCGCAGCCCTGGTGGTCACGGGGGCGTCCGCGCTGTTCTACGTCGGCCCATCGGTCGATCAGCCGCGCTGGCGCTGGCTCTCGCCCGGCGCGATCGGGGCCACCATCCTGTGGCTCGTCGGCACGTCGCTGTTCGGCATCTATGTCGCCAATTTTGGGAACTATGGCGCGACCTATGGTTCGCTGAGCGCGGTCATCGTGCTGCTGACCTGGCTATGGCTGAGCGCCTACGTGTTCCTGCTGGGCGCCGAGCTGAATGCCGAACTGGAGCGGCAGGTGCACGGCGAGGGAGACGCAGCCCGCGTCAGTCGGTGATCTCAAAGAGGCCCGCCGACCCCATTCCGCCGGCGACGCACATGGAAACGACCGCCCACCGCACGCCGCGGCGGCGCGCCTCGATCAAGGCATGACCGGCAAGGCGGCTCCCGGTCATGCCGAAGGGATGGCCAACGGCGATCCCACCGCCATCGACGTTCAGGCGGTCGTCGGGGATGCCCAGCCGGTCACGGCAGTAGATCAGCTGGCTCGCGAACGCCTCGTTGATCTCCCACAGGCCGATATCGGCCACGCTCAGCCCCGCGCGATCCAGCAGCTTCGGAATGGCGAAAACCGGGCCGATCCCCATTTCCTCCGGCGCGCAGCCCGCCGACTGGAAGCCGCGGTAGATCCCCAGGATCGGCAGGCCCTCCGCCTTCGCGGTGGCGCGGTCCATCAACAGCTGCGCGGAGGCACCGTCGGACAGCTGGCTGGCATTGCCGGCGGTGACGAAGCGGCCCTCCGTCACGATCTGCCCGTCGCGCCAGACCGGCTTCAGCCGGGCCAGCGCCTCCACCGTCGTGTCGGCGCGCACGCCTTCGTCGCGGTCGAGCGTGACCGTCTGCCGGCCCGTAATGCTTCCATCCTTGGCAACGATGTCCTGCTCGACCGTGATCGGCACGATCTCATCGGCGAAACGGCCGGCGGCAAAGCCATCCGCGGCGCGCTGATGGCTTTGCGCCGCGAGCGCATCCTGTGCCTCACGCGAGATGCCGTAGCGCTCCGCCACCAGCTCCGCGGTCTCGATCATCGCCATGTAGGCGTGGGGCGCACCGTCGGTGACGGATTGCGGCTGCGCGCGATGGTTCGGGGCATGGCTGTTGCGGGTATGAGTGATCGACTCGGCGCCGCCCGCCACGGCAACGTCCATGTCGCCTGCGATGATGCCCCGCGCGGCGAAGGCGAGCGCGGTCAGACCGGAAGCACATTTGCGGTCAAGCGCAACGCCTGGGACATCCTGCGGAAGATGCCCGGCAAACACGCTGGTGCGACCGAGGTTGAAGCCCTGCGGCCCCCACTGCGACCCCACCCCCATGATGACATCCTCGATACGCGCCGGATCGATCCCCGCGCGGTCAACGGCCGCATTTACCACGTGCGCGGCCAGGACCGGCGTGTCCGTATCGTTGAACGCACCTTTGAAGGCACGTGCGATGCCCGTGCGAGCGGTGGAGACGATGGCGGCTTCGCGCATTTGCAGGATCCTCAAGCGACCAAAAGGCGGCGAGGGCGCGCGATCCGTTCTCTGGTCGGGGCGACAGGATTCGAACCTGCGACCCCCACACCCCCAGTGTGATGCGCTACCAGGCTGCGCTACGCCCCGACCGAGACGGCGGCGTCTACGCGCCATCGCGCCGCCATGCAAGCCGGCCCGGGCCCGCGCGCTTGCTGACCGGGGCCTTGCGTGATAGCGCGCCGAACCATCCTGTCCGGGCTCCGTCCGCGACCGTCCGTTCTCATGCGAGCTTCAATCCACGATGTTGATTTCTCCCGCATTTGCCCAGACCGCGGGCACCGCCGCGCCGGGGGCCGGCGCCTTCATCGCGCAGCTGGCGCCGCTCGTCCTGATCTTCGTGATCTTCTACGTGCTGCTCATCCGGCCGCAGCAGAAGCGCGTGAAGGAGCACCGGGCCAAGGTGGAAGCGGTGCGCAAGAATGATCAGGTCGTGACGGGAGGCGGGCTGATCGGCAAGGTCACCCGCGTCGAGGCGGACCATGTCGAGGTCGAGGTTGCCCCCAATGTCCGGGTGCGCGCGGTCAAGGGCACGCTGTCCGACGTGATGCCGGCCGGCGGCACTAAACCCGCGAACGACTGACCCAATGCTCGACTTTCCCCGCTGGAAGATGTGGCTCGTTTGGGCCACCGTGATCATTGGCGTTCTTGCCGGGATCCCGAGCCTTCTGCCCGATCGTGCGCGCCAGGCGCTGCCGGCATGGATGCCGGCTCCGGTGGTGAACCTCGGCCTTGATCTCGCCGGCGGCAGCTACATCCTCCTGGAAGCGCAGGTCGACGATATCGCGCGGCAGCGGCTGCAGCTGATGGAAGAAACCATCCGCACCGAAATGCGTCGGCAGCAGCCCCGCATCGACATCGGCGAGATTTCTACCCGCGGCGGGCAGCTGAGCTTCTTCGTCCGCAACCCGGCCGAGGTCGACGGCGCGGTGGAGCGCCTGCGCGCGCTGACGCAGGGCGTCGGGGTGACCGGGCAGCGTGACTGGCAGATCGCGGTGGTTGATACCAACCGCGTGACGGTGACGCCGACGGAAGCCGGGCTGGACGCGGCGCTGGACAATGCGATGGCGGTCGCGACCGACATTGTCCGCCGCCGCATCGACGAGCTTGGCACCCGCGAGCCGACGATTATCCGGCAGGGCGCGACCCGCATCGTCGTGCAGGTGCCGGGCCTGCAGGATCCGCAGCAATTGAAGGACCTGCTCGGCCAGACGGCCCGCCTCGAGTTCAAGCTCGTCGACATCAACGCCGATCCGCAGGCCGTGGCCGCCGGGCGCGCGCCGATCGGTGGGCAGATCCTGCCCTACCCGCCCGAAAATGGCGGACCCGGAAACCTCGCCGTGCGGCGTCAGGTCATGGTCGCCGGCGACGAGCTGGTGGATGCTCAGCAGACGTTCGACCAGCAAACCAATGCGCCGGTGGTGACGATCCGCTTCAACAGCTCCGGCGGGCGCAAGTTCGCGCGTGTTACGCAGGAGAACACCGGCCGCCCGTTCGCCATCATTCTCGACAACGAGGTGATCTCGGCCCCCAACATCAACGAGCCGATCCTCGGCGGCAGCGCGCAGATCAGCGGAAACTTCACGGTGGAGAGCGCCAACCAGCTCGCCATCGCCCTCCGCTCTGGACAGCTGCCGGTTGAGCTGCAGGTGATCGAGGAGTCGACGATCAGCCCGGAACTCGGCCAGGACTCGATCGAGCGCGGCGTGGTCGCCGGCGTCATCGGCACCGCCGCCGTCGTGCTGCTGATGCTGTTCGCCTACCTGCGGTTCGGCGTGTACGCCAACATCGCGCTCGTCGTGAACGTGTTGATGATCATCGGTGTCATGGCGATCATGGATGCCACGCTGACACTGCCGGGCATCGCCGGCTTCGTGCTGACGATCGGCGCTGCGGTCGACGCCAACGTGCTCATCAACGAGCGCATCCGCGAGGAACAGCGACGCGGCCGGACCATCAACGGATCGGTCGAGTTCGGGTACAAGGAAGCGAGCCGGGCCATCCTGGACGCGAACATTACCAACGTCATCGCCGCCGTGATCATGTTCATCTTCGGCGCGGGGCCCGTTCGCGGCTTCGCCGTGGTGCTGACGATCGGCATCGTCACCTCCGTCTTCACGGCCGTGACCTTCACGCGTCTGCTGGTCGCACGGTGGCTGAAGACGCGGCCGAAGCAGCTGGTGATCTGAGGAACGATCGACATGCGCCCCCTGAAGCTCGTCCGCGACAACACCAACATCGACTTCATGCGCTGGCGGCGCGTGGCGACAGTCGTGTCTGTCGCTTTGGTCGTGATCTCGATCGCGCTGCTGCTCGCTCGCGGCCTCAATTTCGGCATCGATTTCGTCGGTGGCCAGTCGATCCGCGTGACCTTCGCTCAGCCTGTCCAGATCGACGAGCTGCGCGGGCGGATCAACGCGCTCAACCTGGGCGACGCCACGCTGCAACAGATCGGTTCTCCGCGTGAGGTCGCCATCCGCCTGCCCGTGCCCGAGGGCGGCGACGACGCCGCCAGCCGCGCGACGAGCCGGGTGCGCGCGATGCTGGAGTCGCAATATCCGGGCGCCGAGGTCGGGTCGGTTGAAGCCGTCAGCGGCAAGGTGTCGGATGAGCTGTTCGAGAAGGGTGCGCTTGCGCTCGGCTTCGCCATGCTCGCGATCGCGCTGTATATCTGGTTGCGATTCGAATGGCAGTTCGGCCTGGGAGCGTTGCTGGCGCTGGCGCAGGATATGATCGTCACCCTCGGCTTCTTTGCGCTGACCCAGCTTGAGTTCGACCTCAATACCATCGCCGCCCTGCTGACGATCATCGGCTACTCGTTGAACGACAAGATCGTCATCTTCGATCGCGTGCGCGAAAACCTGCGCAAGTACCGCAAGATGGGAATCGTCGAACTCCTCAACCTGTCGATCAACGAGACGCTGGCGCGAACGGTGATGACATCGCTGACGCTGATCCTCGCGCTGTCGGCGCTGGTCGTGTTCGGGCCGGAGGTGATCCTCGGCTTCTCGCTGGCGATGCTGCTCGGCATCGTCATCGGCACCTGGTCGTCGATGTTTGTCGGCAACGGCATCCTGATCCAGTTCAAGGTCGGCCCGGACAGCTTCGAGCCGAAGACCAGCGGCGTTGCCGAAGGCGCAGAGCGGATCGCGGCGCGGGACAAGGGTGTCGATCAGGCCGGCTGATGCCCGAGCTTGAGCCCGCCCGCCGTGGCCGCGGCCCGATCGTCGCAGGATTTTCCGGCAGAGGCTTTCGCGTCGACGACAGCTTTCGTGACGGCGGCCTGATCCTTACTCCGCTCGCGGCGCTGCCGTGGGATGCCGAGACGATCTCCCTCGAAGGATTGGACGCGATCCTGTCGCTCGATCCCGCGCCCGAGTTCCTGCTGCTTGGGACGGGAGCCAAGCTGCGTCGTCCTCCGGCGCCGTTCGTCCAGGCACTCGAGGCGCGCGGCATCGGGGTAGAGCCGATGGACAGCCGGGCGGCTGCACGTGCCTGGGGCGTGCTGCGCGGCGAGGATCGCTGGATCGCCGCCGCGCTGCTTCCCACCGACGCCTGACCGGCGCGCCCGGCGATTGTCAGAAGGCGATGGCGGTGCGGCCCGTGTAGGCGAAGACGATGTCGCTGTCCTCACCGCTCACGATTTGGGGCGTTCCTTCCAGCATCCAGCACTGGCCCGGCTCGTAGGGCTGGCCGTCAACGGTGCCGGAGCCGGTGACGGGGACGAACCAGGCCTTGCCACCGTCGAGGGGCACGCGGCGCGTGGCCGCACCAGACCAGCGCTCCATCACGAACTTGGGGCCTTCGACATGCAGCACCCGGCCACCGCCGAGCGGACGAGCAGACTGCGGCGCCACATAGGGGATCGGGTCTGACACTGCGATGCCGTCGTCCAGATGCAGTTCGCGCGGGCGACCGTAATCGTACAGGCGATAGGTGAGGTCGACATTCTGCTGGACCTCGATGAGCGTCAGCCCTGCGCCGATGGCATGCACGGTGCCCGCGGGCGAATAGAGCACGTCGCCGGCTGCGACCGGCTTCCAGTCAACCAGCTGCTCGATCTCGCCGCTTTCGGCGGCCGCGCGCAGGCGCTCGTGCGACACTGTGTCGATCAGGCCCAGCGCGATGGTGGAACTGGGTTCGGCGTCCAAGATCACCCAGGCCTCCGACTTGCCCCGTGGATAGCCACGTTCGACCGCCTGCTCATCGTCCGGGTGAACCTGGATCGACAGCCGCTCGCTGGTGAACAGATATTTGATTAGCAGTTCAGGATGGGACCCGTCCTCGGGCTGGAACCACACCTCGCCGATCGGCTCGCCGCCCTCTGCCGCATCGTCGAAGCCGGGCCAGAGCTTCTGACGACCCCAGGGCTTTTCGACGCGGTGGGTTTGAAGGCGGACGGCGGTCATGAAGGCTCCTGGTTGGATCGGTTCGCAGCCATAACGGTTTGAGGCGCCCGGGTTTCCCGGGTTCAAGCAAGCCGCTTGGCGGGCGGGCGTCGGTTGGCTAAAGGCATGGGATGCGTTCCTTCCAGTCCGGCTCCATCGTCGTCCTCCTCCTTGCCCTGCTGATCGCAGGCTGCGCCGGACGCGGCGGCGCCGGGCGCGCCGATACCAGCTATGTCGCGCGCGACGTCAACACGCTGTACTCCGCGGCCCGCGACCGGCTGGATCGCGGGCAATACAAGATGGCCGCCCTGATCTTCGACGAGGTGGAGCGCCAGCATCCTTATTCGGTCTGGGCTCGGCGCGCGCAGCTGATGAGCGCCTACAGCTATTATCTGGAAGGCGATCACACCGCGTCGATCGGCTCGGCCCAGCGCTTCCTGACGATCCATCCGGGCAACCGGGATGCGCCTTACGCGCTCTACCTGATCGCCGTGAACTATTACGAGCAGATCGCCGACGTGACCCGTGACCAGCGCATCACGCAGCAGGCGCTGGATGCGATGGGCGAGCTGATCCGCCGCTATCCCAACACCAACTACGCCGCCGACGCGCGCCTGAAGGTGGATCTGATTTCCGACCATCTGGCGGGCAAGGAGATGGAGATCGGCCGTTTCTATCAGCGCCGGTCGCAGTGGCTGGCGTCCATCATCCGCTTCCGGCGCGTTGTGGACGAATATCAGACCACCAGCCACACGCCCGAGGCGTTGATGCGACTGACCGAGAGCTACCTGAACATGGGCCTGCCGACGGAGGCCGCGCGGTCTGCGGCGGTGCTCGGCAACAACTATCCCGGCACCCAGTGGTACGAGCGGGCCTATGAACTGGTTCGAGAGCATGTTCCGAACGCGCCGGTCGCGGCCGCACCGGCGGCGGCGACCGCGGGCTGAGCCGGATCATGCCCGGCCCACGCGGCGCGGGCTGACATGCTGACGTCCCTCGCCATCCGCGACGTCGTATTGATCGAGGCGCTGGACCTCGATTTCGGGCCGGGTCTGACCGTGCTGACCGGCGAGACGGGTGCGGGCAAATCCATCCTTTTGGATGCGCTGGGCCTTGCGCTCGGTGCGCGTGCGGATGCGGGGTTGGTGCGGTCCGGTTCGGCTCAGGCGAGCGTGGTCGCCACCTTCGATCCACCGCCGGCGGGCGGCGCTCTTGCGGAACGGCTTGCCGATGGCGGCATCGATCTGGAGCCGGGCGAGCCTTTGGTGATCCGCCGGCTGCTGAAGGCCGATGGCGGCAGTCGTGCATTCGTCGCCGATCAGCCGGCGTCCGTCGCCCTCTTGCGAGAGATCGGCGCCGGATTGGTCGAGATCCACGGTCAGCATGACGACCGCGGTCTGCTCGACAGGGCCGGTCACCGCGCGCTGCTGGACGTGTTCGGGCGGCTGGACTCGGCGGGCGTCGCCACGCTCCACAAGCAATGGCGGGCTGCCGAAGCCGCACTCTCCGCAGCGGCCGCAACGCTGGCCGAGGCGGAGCGGGAGCGCGACTGGCTGACCCATGCGGTCGCCGAGCTGACGGCGTTCGATGCGCAGCCGGGCGAGGAGGAAGCGCTTGCGGACGAGCGCGCGACCATTCAGCGCGGTGCCCGATCCGGCGAGGAGCTTGCCGCGGTCGTGGCGCATCTCGAAGGATCGGACGGAGCCCTTGCGCAGCTGCGGCAGGCCGCTCGCCGACTGGAGCGCATCGCCGCTGATCATCCGCTGTTGTCGGAAAGCCTGGCGGCGCTCGACCGGGCAGTGATCGAGGCGAGCGAGGGCGAGGACAGGCTGGCCGCCGCCCGCGATGCGCTTGCCTATGATCCCGGCCGGCTCGAGCTGATCGAGGCGCGCCTGTTCGACCTGCGTGCGCTTGCCCGCAAACACCGCGTCGATGCGACCGCCTTGTCGTCCCTGACGGCGGAACTGTCGACCCGCCTGACCGCGATCGAGGCGGGAGAGGAGGGCATTGCCGCGCTGGCCCGCACGGCGGCGGAAGCGAGAGCCGCCTATGTCGCCGCTGCAGAGACATTGAGCCGCGATCGCGCGGATGCCGCCGAACGGCTGGACGCGGCCGTGGCCGAGGAACTCGCGCCGCTGAAGCTCGACGCAGCGCGGTTCCGCACGGTCGTGGAGGTGCTCAGCGAGGATGGCTGGAGCACGGCCGGGCGGGACCGGGTCGAATTCGAGATCTCGACCAATCCCGGTGCGCCGTTCGGCCCGCTGGTGAAGGTGGCGAGCGGCGGCGAACTCAGCCGCTTCATCCTGGCATTGAAGGTCGCCCTGGCGGCCGAGGGCGGCGCCCCAACCATGATCTTCGACGAGATTGACCGCGGCGTTGGCGGCGCTGTGGCAAGCGCAATCGGCGACCGGCTCGCCCGGTTGTCCGCGACGGCGCAGCTGCTTGTCGTCACCCACAGCCCGCAGGTCGCCGCACGCGGCGCCCAGCACCTGCTGATCGCCAAGAGCCATGAGGCCGGGCATGAGGGGCTGGTCACCCGAACGTCGCTGCGCCCGCTCGACGCAGACGATCGCCGCGAGGAGATCGCACGCATGCTGTCGGGCGCGGACGTGACCGATGAGGCAAGAGCGCAGGCGGCGCGACTGCTCGGCCAACCTGCGCCGGTCCGGCAGGGCTTTCTGGCACTCTGAGCGTAGCTTGCCGCTTGATCCGGCCGGCCGCGCCATCCTAGGCCCGCCGCATGGCCGCCGATCAGACACCCGCCGCCCGCCTCCGCTGGCTTTCCGCGGAGATCGCGCGCCATGACGCGCTCTATCACGGGGAGGACGCGCCCGAGATCAGCGACGCGGACTATGATGCCCTGGTGCGGGAGCTGCGCGCGATCGAGGCCGAACATCCCAAATTGACGGCCGAGGACAGCCCATCCCGCCGGGTCGGCAGCGCGCCTGCCCGGGGTTTGCCGAAGGTACAGCATGCCCGCGCGATGCTGAGCCTCGACAACGCCTTTGCGGACGAGGACGTGGGCGAGTTCGTGGCGCGCGCACGCCGCTGGCTGAAGCTGGCGGAGGACGAGCCCGTAGCGCTCACGGCCGAGCCGAAGATCGACGGGCTGTCGCTTTCGCTTCGCTATGAGGAGCGCCGGCTGGTGCTCACCGCGACCCGGGGGGACGGAACCACGGGCGAAGACGTGACGGCAAACGCGCTTACCATCGGCGACATCCCGCAGGTGCTCCCGGCTGAGGCACCCGCGCTTTTCGAGGTGAGGGGCGAGGTCTACATGGCCAAGGCCGACTTCCTGGCGTTGAACGAACGTCTCCTGTCCGAGGCCGGCGACGGTGTCGCGCGCCAGTTTGCCAATCCGCGCAACGCGGCCGCCGGTTCGTTGCGCCAGAAGGACGCTGGCGTGACCGCATCGCGACCGTTGCGGTTCCTCGCACATGGCTGGGGAGAGGTGGCAGGCCTGCCGGGCGACACGCAATCCGCGGTGATGGCGGCGATCGAGCGTTGGGGAATTCCGGTATCCGACCTGCTCCAGCGCTGCGACACGGTAGCGGAGGCAATCGCCCATTACCGTCGGATCCAGGTGGAGCGAGCGGCACTCCCCTTCGACATCGACGGCGTGGTCTACAAGGTCGACCGGCTGGACTGGCAGGAGCGACTGGGCTTTGCCGCGCGCGCGCCCCGCTGGGGCCTTGCCCACAAGTTTCCGGCGGAGCGGGCGGAGACGGTGGTCGATGCGATCGACATCCAAGTCGGTCGGACGGGAAAACTGACCCCCGTCGCACGGTTGCAGCCGGTCGGGGTGGGCGGCGTGACGGTGACCAACGCCACGCTCCACAATGCCGACGAGATTGCACGGCTGGGTGTCCGCGTGGGCGACCGGGTCGCGATCCAGCGTGCGGGAGATGTGATCCCGCAGGTGCTGGAGGTGCTGTCGCGCGAAGAGGCGCGGCGACCCTTCGTCTTCCCCACCCACTGCCCCGAGTGCGGATCGGAGGCCGTGCGTGAGCCGGAAGAGGTGGACTGGCGCTGCTCGGGTGGCCTTGTCTGCCCTGCGCAGGTGGTGGAGCGGCTGCGCCACTTCGCCAGCCGCCACGCGCTCGACATCGAAGGGCTCGGCGCCAAGCAGGTGGAGGATTTCCACCGCGACGGATTGATCGCGACGCCGGCCGACATCTTCCGGCTGGACCGGGACCGGCTGACCGCACGCAAGAAGAGCGGCGGGGTCTGGGCCGACAATCTGCTGCGCGGCATCGATGCGCGCCGCGCGCCGCCGCTCGACCGTTTCCTGTTCGCGCTCGGCATCCGCCATGTTGGCGAGGTGACGGCGCGCGATCTGGCGAGGCGTTGGACGAGCTGGGCCGCGTTCCATGCCGCCGTGATGGCGGCAGTGGCGAGGCGGGAGGCGCTGCTTGGCGAGGCAGGGGAGGGCGACGATCGGCTGCTCGCCAAGGCGGCCGCGGAGCTCGCAGCCATGCTGGAGACGCCGGGCGTCGGACCGGAGGTCGCGCTCGCGTTGATCGACTTCTTTGCCGAACCCCACAACCAGCAGGCGGTGGCCGAGCTGTTGCGCGAGGTGTCTCCCGCCAATGTTGTGCATGAAGTGCGGGCGTCGCGGGTGACGGGGAAGACGGTGGTGTTCACCGGCACGCTGGAAACCCTGTCGCGCGACGAGGCCAAGGCGCAGGCGGAAGCGCTGGGCGCAAAGGTGGCGGCGTCGGTGTCGGCGAAGACCGATCTGGTGGTGGCCGGACCCGGGGCCGGGTCCAAGCTCAAGAAAGCCGCCGACCTGGGGATCGAGGTGACGGACGAGGCCGGCTGGGCCGCGATCGTGGCGGCGGCGGGTTAGTCCGACAGTGCCGCAACGGGCGGGAGCCGCCACCGGCGCGGCGGTGCCGCCTGCGCCATCACGCTCCAGCTGAACGGCGTCCAGCGCCCGCTCGGCAGGCCGGCGCCGCGCAGGACCTGGCCGACCCAGCTGTTGCAGGTGGTGACGGCGGAGTAATCGCCCACCGCCTCGTAAAAGACATCCGTCGGCCCGTAGCCGGGGATGGCGCCGCCTGCGCCGGGGCGGAAGCGGGCACGGATCGCGTCGGCGATCGCCCGGTACTCGGCAGGGCTGACGCGAACCACGTGGCGCCAGGGCTCAGGCGTAAGGCCGGAAAGATGGTCGACATGGACCAGCGTGCGGTCGCTGCCGACCGCTGCCGCCAGGATCGTCCCGGGCGTGACGTCGGCCCAGGTGGGCGTTTCCAGATAGAAGCGCCGTTCTCCCCAGCCGAAGGCGAGGTAGCGGCCGGCCCGGCGGGGATCGGGCAGGTCGACCGGGCGGACCAGCGGGCGCCAGTCGATGCCGTTCCCGACGGCCGGCAGGACGATGCCGGTATGGATGCCGTTGGTTTCGATGCCGATCGGGATGCCGCCCGGCGTCTGCGCCCAGTCCGAATTGGCGGGAAGTGCGCCGCCGACCAGCCCCGCGACGCCGTAGCCGAGCAGCAGCAGGATGGGGGCCGCAACGACGAGCGCGAGGATGCGGGACGGTGCCACGGCGCCAAGGCTAAGTCAGCCGGCACCGGGTGGCGAGTCCCCGTCCGTGGCCCAGCCGGAGCGATCGCCGGCAGCGGCCGGGCCGGCCGCGACCGGCATGCTGGGCGCCGACAGCCGCAGGATCGACCAGTCGCCCCGTTCCAGCATGTCGGCGGGCGCGCATCCCTGCGCCCGGTAGGCGGCCAGCACCTCGTCGCGCTGGCGGGTGAGAAGCCCGGCGAGCAGGATGGTGCCGCCCGGCGCGGCGATCGCGGTGAGCTCCGCCGCCATCGCGATCAGCGGCCCTGCAAGGATGTTCGCGATCACGAGGTCGAACGGCGCGGCCCCCGTGATCGCCGGATCGCGGGCACCGTCCGCGACGACAAGCGCGAAGCGGTCGGTGGCGAAGCCATTGATCGCCGCGTTCTCGCGCGTCACGTCGATCGCGATCGGATCATTGTCGGTCGCCATCACCAGCGCATCGGGCCACAACGCGGCCGCGGCGAAGGCGAGCAGGCCGGTGCCGGTGCCGACGTCGATCGCGCGGGCGACTGTCGTGCCAGCCATCGCGTCGATGACGGCGAGGCATCCCGACGTGGTTTCATGATGACCGGTCCCGAAGGCTTGGCCCGCATCGATCAGGAAGGCGCGCCCGCCTGGCGGCGCATCGGCGGGGTGCGCGGGCGTGTGGACCACGAACCGCCCGACGCGGAGCGGCTCCAGCCCGGCCTGGCTGAGCGTGACCCAGTCCTCCGCCGGCAGCCGCTCGATCGTGGGCGCGGTGCCCGACGCGCTGGGCACCAGCGCCTGGATCGCGGCGATCGCGGCGGCATCCGGTTCGGCCTCGAAATAGGCATCGAGTCGCCAGCGTTCGGCATCGTCGACGACCTCCTCCAGCGTCGCCAGCACGGGCGGCGGATCGAGCATCACCCCGTCGCCCGCATCGATCGCCTCGGCCTCCGCACGGGTGCAGGGGAGCGACAGCTTCCAGCTATCGGACATAGCTGGCCCCGTTGACGTCGATCGCCGCACCGGTGAGCGACGGCGGCGCATCGAGCGCGAGCCAGCGGATCACCTCCGCCACCTCTTGCGCCGACGCGACCCGGCCGAGCGGGATGTCGGCCAGCAACTTGTCGCCGCCGCGGCTTTCCAGATAATCCTCCGCCATGCCGGTCATGGTGAAGCCGGGGCAGACGGAGAAGGCGAGCACGCCGTCCTTGGCAGCCCCACGCGCGATCGACTTGGTCATGGCGACCATGCCGCCCTTGGACGCGGCATAGTGCCAGTGCGCCGGGCTGTCGCCGCGATATGCTGCGCGGCTCGCCACGTTGACGATCCGCCCGCCGCCGTTCGCCTGGAAGTGGAGCACCGCCAGCCGGCAGAGCTGCGCCGCGGCGGACAGGTTGATGCGCTGCGTGCGATCCCAGCTGTCGAGCCAGGCGTCCTCGCCGTCGTCGATCGGGTTCGCCTCGAACACGCCGGCGTTGTTGACGAGCACGTCGATGCGCCCGCCGAGCGCGTCGAGCGCATCGTTCCACAGCCGGGAGGTGGCGGCGCGATCGGTGAGGTCGGCATCGCGGCTGCCGACCGCGTGGACGTTGGCGCGCGCTGGGGCGGCGGACAGCGCATCGCGCGCGGCGGCACCGATGCCGCGGGTGGCGCCGGTCAGGAGGATGTTGGTCATGGCGCCGCTGTTAGGACGGCGCGCGCCCGGCGGCGAGTCGCCTGGCGCGGAAGTTGATGAAGTTTACGACACGTCCCCATCAACTTCGGCCCTCCCGCGGGGTGGCCGATCGAGGGCGTCGGGCGGGATGAGGAACGTGCGAGCGACATGCGGGATGCGTGTGGCACGAAGCGGGTGCTGTAGGACAGCGGCGGCCCATTGGGGCTGGTTGTGTGGGTACGCCCGTGCCGTTGGTGGGAAGCTGAGGTTGACCTACAATCCGGAACAACAAGCCAGGAGGTGTCGGTGCTCGCCATCATGATGCTTGCCTCGATGGGGCGATGTGCCGCCGCTGATCTATGCCCCACCGATCAGGAATTGATCGCTGCGGTGATGAGCCGTGATGCCGAGTCGGCGAGCGCTGCGTCAGATCAAGCTGCAGCGGCAGGCGAGATCGTGATGGTCCACCCCGAACGCGTGAGGCGGATCACGGACGTGATCTGCAGTGACGCGCTACCAGGCAACGTACCAATGATCACATGCCGCATGACGGTTCGATACTGGAGCACGGAGGCATTTCAGGTGGCGAAGCTGAGACGTGACGGAAACATGTGGAGCATCGCGGAGGCTCTGGCTGTTGTTCGCGATCGACGCTGACAGAGGGGCGCCCAAGCATCGAAATGACCAGTCGTTTGATGAGGGTCAGCATGTGCTCTGAGCACCGCTACGCCACGCGCCGCACATAATCGTCGGCGGCCGCCTTCAGGTCGCTGGACTTCGGATCCACCTCCTGAAGGCCGGTTCCAGCGTGACTGTGGCGTTCCCACAGGCTTCTCGACACAGATATCCGTCGTTGTCTTGGACGAAGAAACTGAGGCCGTCGGCAACGCCTTCGTCTCTTATGACAATCGTGGAACCCCTTGGTCGCAGGGCTGGAGCGGCGGGTGGGCAAGCATTCCGATTTGCTCAGCGATCGAGAGTCTTCAAACAGAAACCAGAAGTCGACGGTGGCGAATGACATCGCCAGCCGGTTCTCCTTTTGAATTTAAAGCAATATCCAAAAGGGGACGAACTCACAATTAACCAAGCTGGAGCGCCGCCAGGGCTTCTGCTAAGGAGCGCGCATCCCGCAGGGGGCGGGGTCAAGTGTTTGGGGGGTTCAGATGCGTAAAATCATCTTTGCTGCGCTTGCGATGCCGGCCATGACTTATGCTGCTGGAGCGCATGCCGCCACCGTGATCGTCGATCAGTCCAACCTGGGCGATGCCACGCGTGAATTCAGCAATTTCTTTTCGCTCGGGCAGTCGTTTACGCCCACAGCTACCAGCATCTCATTCGCCTCGTTCCAGCTTCGAGCGTCGGGTACCGCCGCCATCACCGTGCAGCTGTATGAGGGTGCAGGATTCTCAGGCGCGCTGCTCGGCACGAGCGACGCCGTGACGATCAATACCACCCTGGCAATGACGCAGTTTACCTTTGCTCCGATCACTCTGACGCCGGGCCAGCTCTACACTCTGCGACTTTCGTCCTCTACTGGAACTTTCGCAGCGCGGGCGACCGAAAACCTGTACGCCCGCGGCGACTACTATAACGCGAGCGGTGTTCCTGCGACGGCCTTCATCGATCTGATCTTTTCTGAGGGTTATTCGTCCGCGGTTCCTGAGCCTGCTTCCTGGGCAATGATGATCTCTGGCTTTGGTCTTGTTGGAGCCGCAGTGCGGCGCCGCAAAGTCGCCATGAGCCTCGCCTGACGTTCGCCGCCATTCACGAAGAACGCCGTTCGGCAATGTGAGCCGGCGGCGTTTTTGTGCGAGGTCCGACAACGATCTTGCGAGTGCCCGCCTGACGTGAAGGGGCGCGAGGTGCAGCGACGAAGTCGGATCGTCAGAGCCATCTGGGCGGCGTGCCTGCTGCTGGGTGCGCTCAACCATGCGCGCATCCTGGTGCAGCATGGGCTCGGCTGGGATTATGGCGGCGTTGGCACTGCCAGTGCGATCTACTGGACGAGCCTGACCGTCATCGACCCTGCCGTCGCGGCGCTGCTTTTCCTTCGACCGCGGATCGGGGTTCCGCTGACCGTGCTGCTGATCACCACCAACGTCGTCCACAATGTCGCGGTGACGACGCTGGCCGCTCGCGATGCGGCGCAGCGCATGGAGTGGCTGCTGAGCCCGCAGATCCTGGCGCAGGTCGCCTTCATGCTGTTCGTCATCGCGACGGTCAGGACGGCGCTCCCGATCGGTCGGCCCCCTCAGGCCACCCGTCGCACATAATCGTCGGCGGCCGACTTCAGGTGGCTGAGCTTCGAGTCGACCTTCTGAAAGCCGGTCTCCAGCGCGTCGATCTCGCTCGCCACCGCTTCGGTGTCGGTGCGGATGGAGGCGATGGTGGTGCTCATCGAGTCGGCGGCGAGCGCGGTTTCGTCGACGGCTGCGGTGATCATGGTCACCGTCTGTGCCTGCGTTTCCATCGCCTGGCGGATGCGGGTGGCGGACTGCTGCACCTCGCCCACCGTGTCGCGGATCGAGCCGTTGGCGTCGACGGTGGTGCGGGTCGCGGCCTGGATGGTGGCGATCTTGGCGGCGATGTCGTCCGTCGCCCGTGCGGTCTGGTTGGCGAGGCTCTTCACCTCCTGCGCGACGACCGCGAAGCCGCGGCCGGCATCGCCCGCGCGCGCCGCCTCGATGGTGGCGTTGAGCGCCAGGAGGTTGGTCTGGCCGGCGATGTCGCGGATCAGCGACAGGATCGACTCGATCGACTGGGCGTGGGTGGAGAGCGCCTGCGACATGCCGACGGCTTCCGACGCCTGTGCCGACGCGCGGGTGGCGATGTCGGCGGCGACCTCCACCTCGGCGCGGGCATCGTCAATCGCGCGGATGAGGCCGGCGGCGGTGTGCGCGGCCTCCCGCATGGCGACGGCGGACTGTTCGGCGGCCGCGGCGACCTCCGATGCCTTGCCGAGCATGCCGCGCGCGGCGCTGGAGGCATCGACGGCCTGGCCGCGAAGCGCATTGCCGAGGGTGGAGGTGCTCGACACCTCCGACGCGATCCGATCCTGGAACAGATCGGCATTGCGGGTGCGGTCGGTGCGCGCCTGTGCGGTCTGGTGATCGGCGATGTAGGAGGACATGATCTCCGCCTCCATCGAGGATACGCGCAGCAAGGTGCCGGCCAGCCGCGTCATCCGCGCGGGATCGCCGGACACCTTCTCCGCCAGCACGAAAAGCGCCTCCTCGTGCGCATGGGCGAAGGCGGCGAGAAGCGTTGTCGGCGAGATGTTGCTGGCGAGCGCGTTGCGGGCGTAATCGCGCGCCAGATCGGCCCAGCGCTGGTCGGTGACGTGGCGGTAGCGGCTGCGGACATAATCGACGCCAGACTGGCGAAGCTCGCTGGCCTTGCTCTCGGTGATCTTTCCAGCCGCATCGCTGGATCCCATGAAGTGGGTCCAGAAGCGGTCGGCGATGCGCTGTTCCGCGCCGGCGAACAGGTCCGCGATTTCCAGGCAGCAGGCGACCAGGCTGTGATCGCGATCGAACGCCCTGAGTCGGTCGGCGACCGGCACCTGGATGTCGACGGGCTTGGCGTGATCGTGGAAGGACATCGGCAAAGGCTTCCCGGGGGTGAGGAAATTACCCGCCTGCCTTAGCCCTTTGCACGTAAAGCAGGCGTTAAGCGCACGAGCGTGCCGACGATGGTTGCGTGCGCGCCCGGCCACGCTAAGACGCGGGCCAAGCATTTTATCTCAGAGAGGCTTCCTTCTTGGCCACCTCAGCGCGCACGCGGCCGCTCTCGCCGCATCTTCAGATCTGGAAATGGGGCCCGCACATGCTGGTCTCGATCCTCCACCGTGCGACCGGCAGCGGCATGGCGACGGTGGGCACGGTGGTGCTGGTCTGGTGGCTGATGGCGGCGGCGAGCGGGGCGGAGGCCTATGCGCGCTTCCTGGACGTGTTCACCCTGTCGTCGGGATCGCTGAACATCGTCGGCTACATCCTGCTGGTCGGGCTGACGCTGTCCTTCTTCCAGCACATGCTGTCGGGCGTCCGCCACCTGGTGATGGACGTGGGCGCCAATTTCGAGCTTCGCTCCAACAAGCGGTCGGCGCTGATGACGATGGCGGGGTCGATCCTGCTGACGGCCATCCTGTGGGCCTGGATCCTGCTGGGGCGCGGCGCATGAGGGGCGGTGGCACCAGCATCGGCCGGGTCCGCGGCCTCGGCTCGGCCAAGTCGGGCACCCATCACTGGTGGATGCAGCGGCTGACGGCCGGATCCAACCTGTTCCTCCTCCTGTGGTTCGTGCTGTCGCTGGCGCGGCTGCCGAACCTGGATCACGCCACGGTGATCGCCTGGATCGGATCGCCGCTGGTCGCGGTGGGCATAATCCTGCTGGTCGGATCGGTGTTCTGGCACTTCCGCCTGGGGCTGCAGGTCGTGATCGAGGATTACGAGTCGAACGAGAGCCGGGTGTTCCTGCTCGTGCTGCTCAACTTCTTCACGGTGGGCACTGCCGCGCTCGCCATCTTCGCGATCCTCCGGATCGCTTTTGCAGGAAGCGCCGCCTGATGCCGTCTGCCTACAAGATCGTCGACCATGTCTATGATGCCGTGGTGGTGGGTGCCGGCGGATCGGGCCTGCGCGCGGCGATGGGCATTGCCGAAAGCGGGCTGAAGACCGCCTGCATCACCAAGGTGTTCCCGACGCGCAGCCACACGGTTGCGGCGCAGGGCGGCATCGCCGCGTCGCTCGGCAACATGGGGCCGGACCACTGGACCTGGCACATGTACGACACCGTGAAGGGGTCGGACTGGCTGGGTGACCAGGACGCGATCGAATATCTGTGCCGCGAGGCGCCGGCCGCCGTGTACGAGCTGGAGCATGCCGGCGTGCCGTTCAGCCGCACGGACGAGGGCAAGATCTACCAGCGCCCGTTCGGCGGGATGATGCAGAACATGGGCGAAGGCCCGCCGGCGCAGCGCACCTGCGCCGCGGCCGACCGAACCGGCCATGCGATGCTGCACGCGCTCTACCAGCAGAGCCTGAAGTACGACACGGACTTCTACATCGAGTATTTCGCGCTCGACCTCATCATGGAGGGCGGCGAGTGCAAGGGCGTGATCGCGCTGTGCATGGAGGACGGCTCCATCCACCGCTTCCGGTCGCACGCCACCGTGCTGGCGACCGGCGGCTATGGCCGCTGCTATTTCTCGGCGACGTCGGCGCACACCTGCACCGGCGACGGCAACGCGATGGTGCTGCGCGCCGGCCTGCCGCTGCAGGACATGGAGTTCGTGCAGTTCCATCCGACCGGCATCTACGGCGCGGGCGTGCTCATCACCGAGGGCGCGCGCGGTGAAGGCGGCTATCTGACCAATTCGGAAGGCGAGCGCTTCATGGAGCGCTATGCCCCGTCGGCCAAGGACCTCGCCAGCCGCGACGTCGTGTCGCGGTCGATGGCGATGGAGATCCGCGAGGGTCGCGGCGTCGGCAAGGAAGGCGACCACATCTTCCTGCACCTCGACCATATCGACCCGAAGGTGCTGGCCGAACGGCTGCCCGGCATCACCGAGACCGGCAAGATCTTCGCCGGCGTCGACCTGACCCGCCAGCCGCTGCCCGTCGTGCCCACCGTCCACTACAACATGGGCGGCATCCCGACGAACTATCATGGCGAGGTGGTGACGCTGCGCGGCGGCGACCCCGACAGCGTGGTCCCCGGCCTGTTCGCGGTCGGCGAGGCGGCCTGCGTGTCCGTTCACGGCGCCAACCGGCTCGGCTCCAACTCGCTGATCGACCTGGTCGTGTTCGGCCGCGCGACGGGCAAGCGCATCGCCGCGACCGTGAAGCCCGACATCGCCCATGCGCCGGTGTCCAAGGCATCGGAGGACCAGGCGCTCGGCCGGCTCGACCGCTTCCGCAACGCATCCGGCGGCACCACCACGGCGGCGCTTCGCCTGGACATGCAGAAGACGATGCAGCGCCACTGTGCGGTGTTCCGCACCACCGAGCTGCTGAACGAGGGCAAGTCGCACATGGCCGAGGTCGCGCGCGGCCTGGGCCATGTCGGCATCAAGGACCGCAGCCTGATCTGGAACACGGACCTGGTGGAAACGCTGGAGCTCGACAACCTGATGGGGCAGGCGCTGGTCACGATCGGCTCGGCCGCCAACCGGACGGAAAGCCGCGGCGCGCACATGCACGAGGACTTCCCGGAGCGCGACGATGCCAACTGGATGAAGCATACGGTGGCGTGGCTGGACGGCGGCGACACGGTGCGGCTCGATACCCGTCCGGTGCACGATTACACGCTGACCGACGACATCGACTACATCAAGCCGAAGAAGCGCGTTTACTGAGGCGCCGGCCGGGCGCCCGCCTCAAGGCTTGCGGGGCGGGTGCTCGACCGACAGCAGGCGGATCAGCAGGTCGCGCGATTCCCGGCTTTCGCCCGTTATGGCGAAGCTCGCCCGCAGGTTGCGTCCGACATGGTCGCGGCGCTCCCCGTCCGGATCGGCTTTGCTCCGCGGCTGATCGTCTCGTGACATGCAACGCGACTCTAATTGGACCATTGCGACATTAGCAGCTGAAAATCGCTTGCGCATCACCCACTTGGGCAGTGGATCGATGCTGTGGCGTTTCGGTCACAGCATCCCCATGGCCCAGGCATGGGCCTGAACAGCCGCGGCAACGCCGTGCCGCTCCGCGATCGGGCGGAGCGACGGACGCGGCCCGGCGGCAAGCGTTTCGTCGATCGCCTGCGCGATCAGGCGCGGATCGTCGCGGCGCACCACGGCGCAGCCCGGTGCGCCGTCCAGAAGGTCGCGCGCGGCCGCAAAGCTGTCGGTCGAGACGACCCCGCGATCATGGCCGAGCGCCTCGATGAGGTGCGGCGGCATCGCCTCGCGCGCGGCGGCGAGCAGATAAAGGTCGGCATCGCGCAGGTGGGGCGTCAGATCCGCGCCCGGCACGATCTCGACCCGGTCGGCGATGCCCGCCGCCGCGGCGCGCGCGAGCAGCCGGTCGCGGTCCGGCCCGTCGCCGACGACCGACAACTGCACGTCGCTGGCGGCCGCAGCGACGGCATCGATCAGCAGGTCGAACCGCGCCGCCTTATCGACAACACCGGATGCGACCAGCCGGCGGCGGCCGCCCTTGTGGCGCGGCGGCGGGAGCGAACGTCCGGTCGCGGGCAGGATCGGTTCGGCAACGGCCAGGAAGCGCGATGCCGCGGCCGGGAAGCGCCGGGCGAGCAGGCGGCGGTCGGCATCGGACGGAACCAGCACCCGCACCGCCTCGGCAAACACGCTTGCCTGCAGCCGGGTCGTCAGCGCGCCCTTTGCGTCGAGCGGGCGGTCCACCTTGATGGTCAGCCGCGACGGACGCCCGGCTGCGATGTTGGCGGCGGCGGCCAGCCAGCCGACGCCGTTGCCGGTGGCGATCACATGGTCGAAGCGGTCGCGCTTCAGCCGCTGAACCAGCGCCGGCAGCGCCGACAGGAGTGGACGGCTCCCGCCGCTGCCCGCCTCCACCGCGACCTTGCGGCCGATCGCGCCGGCGGCGGCGCCCGGGTGGACGCCGGCGGGGGCGAGCAGCGTGACTTGCGCCTTGTCGGCCAGGCCGTTGGCGAGTCGGACAGCAACGGCATCGAGCGGATCGGCACCGATCCCCGCGTGGATCATCAGCAGCTTGGGCATCGCCGCCTGCTAGCCCGGACGGCGCGGCATCGCCATAGGTGCTTGCGCGCGAACGGCGAAAGGCATAGCCGGATCGCGAGAGACACCGAGGACGACGATGGCTGAGTTCACGCTCCCGAAGAACAGCAAGATCAACGGCAAGGGCCGGGTCCACAAGGCTCCGGCGGGCGCGAAAAACGTCAAATCGTTCAAGATCTACCGCTACGATCCGGAAAGCGGCGAGAACCCGCGCTACGACCAGTTCGAGGTCGATCTGGACGAATGCGGGCCGATGGTCTTGGACGCGCTCATCAAGATCAAGGGCGAGCAGGATTCGACGCTGACCTTCCGCCGGTCGTGCCGCGAGGGCATCTGCGGCAGCTGTTCCATGAACATGGACGGCCGCAACGGTCTGGCCTGCACCACCGCGATCGAGGATCACAAGGGCGAGATCCGCATCACGCCGCTGCCGCACATGGATGTGGTGAAGGACCTGGTGCCGGACTTCAGCCACTTCTACGCGCAATATGCCTCCATCCAGCCCTGGCTGCAGACGGTGACGCCGCCGCCGTCAGGCAAGGAGCGCCTGCAGTCGCCGCAGGACCGCGCGAAGCTCGACGGGCTTTACGAGTGCATCCTGTGCGCGTGCTGCTCGACGGCCTGCCCCAGCTACTGGTGGAACAGCGACAAGTTCCTGGGCCCGGCGATCCTGCTGCAGGCCTATCGCTGGCTGGCGGACAGCCGCGACGAGATGACCGGCGAGCGACTCGACGAGCTCGAGGATCCGTTCCGCCTTTATCGCTGCCACACGATCATGAACTGCGCGAACGTGTGCCCCAAGGGCCTCAACCCGGCCAAGGCGATCGCCGAGACCAAGAAGCTGATGTTCGAACGCCAGGTCTGACGGCGGTGCCGATCGACCCGGAGGCGCTGCTCGACTTCCGTGACGATCCCGCCGGCGGCGGCTGGTCCGTGGCGGAAGCGCGCGATGCCGACCGCTTCGTCGCGATCTTCGGCGTCATCCGGATGCGGCGCGAGGGCGACGGGCTCGCCCGCGTGCGGTTCGAGACCGGGCCGCGGGTGCGCAACATCTCGGACGGCGTGCACGGCGGCTATACGCTCGCCGTCGTCGACCAGGCCTTGTTCCTCGGCCTGCGCGCGATGGGGATCAGCGACGGCATGGGCGGTGCGACGATCGACGCCAGCTGCCAGTTCTTCGCCGCGCTCAGCAGCGACAAGCCGGTCGACGCGGTGGTGGAGCTGCTGCGCGAGACGCGCCGCCTGATCTTCCTGCGCGGCGTGATCGAACAGGACGGGGTGCGCGGCGCCGCCTTCTCCGGCACCGTCAGGAAAGCCTGAGGAACAAGCGGGGCCGCGACCTGTTTGGCGCGCATGCCCGATGATCAGACCCGCGCCGCCAAGGCGACCAAATACCCGCTGCTGGCTGCGCCGCACGTCCAGCTTCATGGCACCGTCGACGATGTCATGTACCGATCCTTCAAGGATCAGGTGCTTGCAGCACCCAAGGACGGCCCGCTGGTGGTGTCGATCACCACCCTGGGCGGCGATCCGGAGATGGCGCGGGCGATGGGTGACGCGATCCGCCTGATGCGCGACTATTATGGTCGGGAGACGCTGTTCCTCGGGAAGGTCGCCGTTTATTCGGCGGGTGCGACCTTCATGTCGGCGTTTCCGGTGGAGTGCCGCTTCCTGACGCGGCGCACGCGGTTGATGATCCACGAGCGGCTCATGAGTTCCACCGTCCAGCTGTCCGGTCCGCTGAACACGTTGCCGGCGGTGCTGAAGGCCAAGCTCAACGAGATCGAGCAGTCGATCATCATCCAGGAAGAAGGGTTCCGTGACCTGATCGCCGGCTCGCAGGTCAGCTTCGAGGAGCTGACGAGCCGCGCGCCGTCCAACTGGTACATCGAGGCCGAGGAGGCCGAGCGGCTGGGACTGGTGCTTGACGTGATCTGAGCTTTGGGCGAGCGAGGCGGCTTGCCCATGACCTTCTGCTCCCTCCCACCGCGCCGATGAGCGTGCGCGAACAGTATGACGTCCTTGTTGTCTCCGGCGAACTGAGGCCAGACGGCGACCAGGCCCGGGCGGCCGACCGGCTGGATGCGCTTGCGCGCGCGCTGGAGACGCCGCGGCCGGGCCGCCTCGCGCGGCTGCTGGGACGCGACCGGCCGCCGCCGCGCGGCGTCTACCTGTGGGGCGGTGTCGGGCGCGGCAAGTCGATGCTGATGGACCTGTTCTTCGAGCGGGTCGCGCTCGCCTCCAAACGGCGGGTGCATTTCCATGCCTTCATGCTGGAGGTGCACGAGCGCGTCCGGCAGGAGCGCGCGGAGGAGCGCGGCGACCCGATCCTGCCGGTCGCCGCCGCGATCGCGGCCGAAGCGCGGCTGCTCTGCTTCGACGAGATGGTGATCAACAATTCGGCCGACGCGATGATCCTGTCCCGGCTGTTCACCGCGATCCTCGCCGCCGGGACGACGGTGGTCGCCACGTCGAACCGGGCGCCGGCCGACCTCTACAAGGACGGCCTCAACCGGGAGCACTTCCTGCCCTTCATCGCGCTGCTGGAAGAACGGCTGGACGTGCTGCCGCTGAACGGGCCGGTGGATTACCGCATGGAGCGGCTGTCGGGCGTCGAGACCTGGCATGTGCCGAACGGGGCGGAGGCGACGGAGGCGCTGTCCCGCGCCTTTTTCGCGCTGACCGATTATCCGGTGGAGGACCGGGAGCATGTGCCGTCGTGCGAGCTTGCCGTGTCGCCCGGGCGCACGCTGTTCGTGCCAAAGGCGCTGAAAGGGGTCGCCGTGTTCTCGTTCAAGCGGCTGTGCGGCGAGGCGCGGGGGGCGGCCGATTATCTGGCGGTCGCGCGGACGTTCCACACGGTGATCCTGGTCGGCATCCCGCAGATGGGGCCGGACCAGCGCAACGAGGCGGCGCGCTTCGTGACGCTGATCGACGCGCTCTACGAGTATCGGGTGAAGCTGCTTGCCGCCGCCGATGTCGAGCCGGACGCGCTCTACCCGGCGGGGACGGGCGCGTTCGAGTTCGAGCGCACCGTGTCGCGCCTAACCGAGATGCAGTCGGAGGCCTATCTGTCGACCGGACACGGGGCGGACTGATGCTTGTTGCACATGGTTCGCATGTGCAAAGATTGTCCGACATGCGTGGTTGTTCTTCCGGTCCGGGCGGGGTAAGGCCGCGCGCATAGTTCCCGGACGCGCGTCCGGTGCATTGGCGCGCGTCCCGACGAGGAGAGACGCTCTTGGCGAGGAAGAAGATCGCGCTGATCGGCGCGGGCAACATCGGCGGCACGCTTGCGCATCTGGCGGCGCTGAAGGGCCTGGGCGACATCGTCCTGTTCGACGTGGTCGAGGGCGTTCCGCAGGGCAAGGCGCTCGATCTCAGCCAGTGCGGCCCCGTCGAGGGCTTCGACGCCAAGATCACCGGCTCCAACGACTATGCCGACATCGCGGGCGCGGACGTCATCATCGTCACCGCCGGTGTCGCCCGCAAGCCGGGCATGAGCCGCGACGACCTTCTGGGCATCAACCTGAAGGTCATGAAGGCGGTGGGCGAGGGCATCAAGGCCAACGCGCCGGACGCCTTCGTGATTTGCATCACCAACCCGCTCGATGCGATGGTGTGGGCGCTGCGCGAGTTTTCCGGCCTGCCGCACGAGAAGGTGGTCGGCATGGCCGGCGTGCTCGACAGCGCGCGGTTCAGCCACTTCCTGGCCGAGGAGTTCGGCACGTCGGTGAAGGACGTGAACAGCTTCGTGCTGGGCGGCCACGGCGACACGATGGTGCCGGTGCTGGAATATTCGACCGTCAGCGGCATCCCCGTCACCGACCTGATCGAGATGGGCTTTTCCACCAAGGAGCGCGTCGACGAGATCGTGAAGCGCACGCGCGGCGGCGGCGGCGAGATCGTCGCGCTGTTGAAGACCGGTTCCGCTTACTACGCGCCCGCCACCAGCGGCATCGCGATGGCCGAGGCCTATCTGTTCGACCAGAAGCGCATCCTGCCGGCGGCGGCGCACCTGTCCGGCCAATATGGCATCGACGACCTTTATGTCGGCGTGCCGGTGGTGATCGGCGCGGGCGGCGTGGAGAAGATCGTCGAGGTGAAGCTTGGCGACGAGGCCAAGGCCAACCTCCAGGTGTCGGTTGACGCGGTCAAGGAACTGCTGGTGGCGTGCCGCGCGATCGACGGATCGCTGGGGTGAGCATGCCTGTCATCGCCGCCGCGCTGGCGCTGGCGCCGGTTCAGGTCGCCGCCCAGCCGGCGGCGACGGTGCCGGTCGCGCCGGCCATGGTCGTCGACGGCATGCGCGCCTGCGCATCGGCGGTGTCGTCGTCCGGCGTCGACACCGCGCGGCTGCAGGCGGCCGGCTACGCGGCAGGCGCCCTCGGCAGCGACCAGGCGTCGGCCGACACGGGCATGAGCTTCTATGGCAAGGCAGGCTCTGCCGTGACCCTGGTCGTCATGCCGTCGCCGGTCGCGATGTGCGTGGCGATGGCCGAGACGCTGGGGGAGGATGGTCGCGAGCCGGTCCGCGCGGCGCTTGCCACCGTCTATGGCGAACCCGCCGACCACAACGGCAACAGCGTGTGGCGCGCCGGCGACCAGCAGATCGTGCTGACGGCGGGCGAGGCGGACGGTGGTCCCGCGCTCCGCGTCGCCGTGCTCAACGAGAACGCGGCCGTCCATATGGGAAGCAATCAATGACCCGCTTCATCCTGTCCGCCGGGCTTGCCACCGTCGCCGCCGTCGCGCCCGCAGCGGCGCAGCTGAGCGTGGCGGCGCCCGCCGACGTGCTGGCGGCGACCCGGTCGTGCATCGCGGCATCCGGCAACGGCGCCGTCGATGGCGCGCGGCTGGAGGCGGACGGCTGGCGCCGCGGCACCGCGTCGTCGGACGGGCAGGCGGTCGAGACGCCGCTCAGCTTCTACGGCCGCCCGAACGGCAACGTGGTGTTGATGACGGGACCGGGTGCCGCCGGGCAGCCGCAGGTCTGCCTGGTGACGGCGCGCGTGGCCGACGTGCGCGGGCGCGGCGCGGTGCAGGCCGCGCTGACCGGCGCGTTCGGCGATCCGATCCAGTCCGCGCCCGACGGCATCCTTTGGCGCGCGCCATCCCACATCGTGCAGCTTGCCGCCACCGGCAGCGACGCCCAGCCGGCTGTCCGCGTGGCGGTGGCCTTCGTCCGCGGAGTTAATTGAATGAGCATCCTGGTCGACAAGAACACCAAGGTCATCACGCAGGGAATGACCGGCGAGACCGGCACCTTCCACACGCAGCAGGCGCTGGCCTACGGCACGCAGATGGTCGGCGGCGTGACGCCGGGGAAGGGCGGCACCACCCATATCGACCTGCCCGTGTTCGACACCGTGTCCGAAGCCGTGGCCAAGACGGGTGCGACCGCATCCGTCATCTACGTGCCGCCGCCCTTTGCCGCCGATAGCATCCTGGAGGCGATCGATGCCGAGGTGCCGCTGATCGTGACGATCACCGAAGGCATCCCGGTGCTGGACATGGTGCGGGTAAAGCGCGCGCTGTCGGGATCGAAGTCTCGGCTGATCGGCCCCAACTGCCCGGGCGTGCTGACGCCGGGCGAGTGCAAGATCGGCATCATGCCGGGCTCCATCTTCTCCAAGGGATCGGTCGGCGTCGTCTCCCGCTCCGGCACGCTGACCTATGAGGCGGTGTTCCAGACGACCAACGCCGGCCTGGGCCAGACCACGGCGGTCGGCATCGGCGGCGATCCGGTCAACGGCACCAACTTCATCGACGTGCTGGAGTTGTTCCTGGCCGATGACGAGACCAAATCGATCATCATGATCGGCGAGATCGGCGGATCGGCGGAGGAAGAGGCCGCGCAGTTCCTGGCGGATGAGGCCAAGCGCGGGCGCAAGAAGCCGATGGTCGGCTTCATCGCCGGCCGCACGGCGCCTCCGGGTCGTCGCATGGGCCATGCCGGCGCGATCGTGTCCGGCGGGCAGGGCGGCGCCGAGGACAAGATCGCCGCGATGGAGGCCGCCGGCATCCGCGTGGCGGCAAGCCCCAGCGAGCTCGGCACGACGCTCGTCGAGGTTCTGAAGGGTTAATCGGAGACCTCGAACCGGAGGTCGAAGGCACAGGCGGACGCGATGGGCATCGAAGGCCAGGATTTCAGCGAGATGGAGGGCGTCAGCGCCTCCTATGTCGAGGCGCTCTACCGGCGCTGGTCGGAGGATGCGGCCAGCGTGGACGCCGGCTGGCAGCGTTATTTCGGCGGGCTGGAGGCGGCGGTCGCCGGCCCCAGCTGGCAGCGCAAGAACTGGCCGATCGCCGACACGGACGCGCTGACCGCGGCGCTGGACCCCACGCAGATGCAGGTGCCGCCGGCGCCGCCGAAGAAGGGTGCCGCGCCCGCGGCGCCCGCGCCGGCCCCGGTCGACAAGGACGCGGTCGCCCGCGCGGCCAACGACAGCATCCGCGCGATGATGCTGATCCGCACCTATCGCGTGCGCGGGCATCTGGCGGCCAATCTCGACCCGCTCGGCCTCGCCCAGCGCGAGACGCCGGCCGACCTCACGCCCGAATATCACGGTTTTTCCGGCGCTGACCTCGACCGCCCGATCTACCTCGGTGGCACGATGGGGCTGGAGACCGCCACCATCCGCGAGCTGGTGGAGATCCTGAAGGCCAATTACTGCGGGCCGGTCGGCCTCGAGTACATGCACATCGTCGACCTCGACGAGCGCCGCTTCCTGCAGGAGCGCATGGAAGGCCGCGGCAAGGCGATCGAGTTCACGCCGGAAGGCAAGCGCGCCATCCTGTCCAAGGTCGTGCAGGCCGAGGAATATGAGAAGTTCCTGGGCCGCAAATATGTCGGCACCAAGCGCTTCGGCCTCGACGGCGGCGAGTCCATGATCCCGGCGCTGGAAGCGGTCATCAAGCATGGTGGCCAGCAGGGCGTGCGCGAGATCGTCTATGGCATGGCGCATCGCGGCCGGCTGAACGTGCTCGCCAACGTGATGGCGAAGCCGTTCCGCGTGATCTTCCACGAATTCTCCGGCGGCTCCGCCAATCCGGAGGATGTCGGCGGATCGGGCGACGTGAAGTACCATCTCGGCACCTCAACCGACCGGGCGTTCGACGGGATCAGCGTCCACATGTCGCTGGTGCCGAACCCCAGCCACCTGGAAACCGTGGATCCGGTGGTGCTGGGCAAGGCGCGTTCCATCCAGGTGCTGCGCGACGATCTGGCCGACCACAACCAGGTGCTGCCGGTCCTGATCCACGGTGACGCGGCCTTTGCCGGGCAGGGCATCGTGTGGGAATGCTTCGGCTTTTCCGGCATCCGCGGGTACAACACCGGCGGCTGCATCCACTTCATCATCAACAACCAGGTCGGCTTCACCACCAGCCCGCAGTTCGCGCGCTCGTCCCCCTATCCGTCCGACGTGGCGAAGGGCGTCCAGGCGCCGATCCTGCACGTCAACGGCGACGATCCGGAGGCGGTGACCTTTGCCACCAAGATGGCGGTGGAGTTCCGGCAGACCTTCCACCGCGACGTCGTGATCGACATGTGGTGCTATCGCCGCTTCGGCCACAACGAAGGCGACGAGCCGAGCTTCACCCAGCCGCTGATGTACGCCGCCATCAAGACGCACCCGCCGGTCAGCACGCTTTATGCCGAGCGGCTGCAGGGCGAGGGCGTGATCGACGGCGCGTTCGCCGAGGGCGAGCGCAAGCAGTTCGTCGACCGGCTGGAAGAGGAATTCGAGGGCGCCAAGAGCTACAAGCCCAACCAGGCGGACTGGTTCGCCGGGCGCTGGTCGGGCCTCAGCCGACCGGCCGATCCGGAAAGCGCGCGGCGCAGCGTTGACACGGGCCTTGACCGCAAGCTGTTCGATGCGCTCGGCCGGACGCTCACCACCGTGCCGGAGGGGCTGACCATCCACCGCACGCTGGGCCGCGTGCTGGAGGCCAAGCGCGAGATGTTCGCGAGCGGCAAGGGCTTCGACTGGGCAACGGGCGAGGCGCTGGCGTTCGGCGGCCTGGTGTCCGAAGGCTATGGCGTGCGCCTGTCCGGGCAGGACAGCGGACGCGGCACGTTCAGCCAGCGGCACAGCGTCTGGGTCGACCAGACCGACGAGCGCAAGTTCGTGCCGCTGTCGACGCTGCCGCACGGCCGTTTCGAGGTGCTGGATTCGCCGCTGTCCGAATATGGCGTGCTCGGTTTCGAATACGGCTATGCCATGGCCGACCCGAAGACGCTGGTGCTGTGGGAAGCGCAGTTCGGCGACTTCGCCAACGGTGCGCAGATCGTCATCGACCAGTATATCGCCGCCGCCGAGGCCAAGTGGCTGCGCGCCAACGGCCTCGTGATGCTCTTGCCGCACGGCTATGAAGGGCAGGGGCCGGAGCATTCGTCCGCCCGGCTGGAGCGGTTCCTGCAGCTGTGCGCGGGCGACAACATCCAGGTCGCCAACGTCACCACGCCCGCCAATTATTTCCACATGCTGCGCCGGCAGATGCTGCGGCCGTTCCGCAAGCCCCTGATCGTGATGACGCCGAAGTCGCTGCTGCGCCACAAGATGGCGGTGTCGACGGCCGACGAGTTCCTGGGCGACACGCAGTTCCGACGGATCCTGTCCGACACCAACGCGCCTGCCGACGAGGCGGTGGAGCGGCTGGTGCTGTGTTCGGGCAAGGTCGCCTACGACCTGATCGAAGCGCGCGATGCGGCGGGCGACACCGGCACGACCATTGTCCGGATCGAGCAGCTCTACCCCTTCCCGGGCGAGCCGCTGGCCAAGCGCATTTCGCGCATGCCGAACCTGAAGGACGTGGTCTGGGCCCAGGAGGAGCCGAAGAACAACGGCGCCTGGTTCTTCGTGGAGCCGCTGATCGAGGAAGCGCTGGCGGCCGCCGGTGCGCCCGTGTCCCGCGCCCGCTATGCAGGCCGTGCGGCGGCCGCGTCGCCTGCCACCGGCCTGATGAAGCGTCACCAGGCCGAGCAGGGCGCGCTGATCGCCGATGCGCTCGGCCACAGCGTCCGCGACGAGATCCGCCGCAACCGCGAAAGCGACAAGAAGGCAGGCAAGGCCGCGAGCTGATGCGCCGCCGGCCCCACCCATTGCTCGAGGAAAGAGACTGACATGGCGACCGAAGTTCAGGTGCCCGCGCTGGGCGAGTCGATCACGGAAGCGACGGTCGGCGAATGGCTGAAGAAGCCGGGCGAGCCGGTGAAGGCCGACGAGCCGATCGTCAGCCTGGAGACCGACAAGGTCGCGGTCGAGGTGCCGTCCCCGTCCGACGGCGTGATGGGCGAGCAGCTGGTGGCGGTCGGCGACACGGTGCAGGTCGGCGCGGCGATCGCGACGATCGAGGCCGGTGGTGGCGGTGCCGCCGCAGCGAGCGCACCCGCGCCTACGCCGACGCCGGCTGCCGCACCGGCGTCCGCGCCGGCACCGTCCCAGGCGCCGGCACCTGCACCTGCGCCTTCCCCCGCGCCGAGCGTCGGCGAGGGTGAACTGCCCACCCTGTCGCCGTCGGTTCGCCGGCTGGTCCTGGAGCGCGGCATCGATCCGTCCACCATCCAGGGGACGGGCAAGGACGGTCGCCTGACGCGCGAGGACGTGATGAACGCGCCGGTGGCGAAGGCCGCGGCGGCATCGCCCGCGCCGTCGACGGCCGCGCCGGCCACTGCCGGTGGCGCCGGCGAGCGGCGCGAGGAGCGCGTCAAGATGACGCGCCTGCGCCAGACGGTCGCCCGGCGGCTGAAGGAGGCGCAGGACACCGCCGCGCTCCTCACCACCTTCAACGATGTCGACATGACCGCGGTCATGGAGGCGCGCGCCAAGTACAAGGACCTGTTTGAAAAGAAGCACGGCGTGCGCCTCGGCTTCATGGGCTTCTTCGTGAAGGCGGCGGTGCAGGCGCTGAAGGACATCCCGGGCGTCAACGCGCAGATCGACGGCGACGAGATCGTCTACCACGACTATGTCGACGTGTCGGTTGCGGTGTCCGCACCGAACGGCCTGGTCGTGCCCGTGATCCGCGACGCGCAGGACCTGTCGGTCGCCGGCATCGAGCGCACGATCGGCGACTTCGGCAAGCGCGCCAAGGACGGCACGCTGAAAATGGACGAGATGAAGGGCGGCACCTTCACCATTTCCAACGGCGGCGTGTTCGGATCGCTGATGTCGACGCCGATCATCAATCCGCCGCAGTCGGCCGTGCTCGGCCTCCACCGCATCGAGGAGCGGCCGGTGGTGCGCGACGGGCAGGTGGTGGTGCGGCCGATGATGTATCTGGCGCTGTCCTACGACCACCGCCTGATCGACGGGCGCGAGGCGGTGACCTTCCTGGTCGCCATCAAGAACGCGATCGAGGATCCGACGCGGCTGCTGATCGACCTGTAATCGCGCGTGCTCCTGCGAAGGCAGGAGCCCGGGGGGAGACAAGTGCAGAAGGCTGGCTTCGTTTATCTGATGGCGAGCGCTCCGAACGGAACGCTCTACGTCGGTGTGACGAGCAACCTGATCCTCCGGGCGCACCAGCATCGTGCTGGATCAATGGACGGGTTCACCAAGGAGCATGGCTGCACACTGCTCAACTGGTATGAGGCCCATGATGATCTTCAGTCGGCCCGTCTTCGCGAGCGGCAGATGAAGAAGTGGAAACGTGCGTGGAAGCTGCGCTTGATCGAGGGCGGCAATCCACAATGGCATGACCTATATCCAACGCTCTTCTGAGCGACCCTGGGCTCCTGCCTGCGCAGGAGCACTGAACGAGGTGAGACATGGCTGACGAGCAGAGCTACGATTTCGATGTCCTGGTGATCGGCGCGGGCCCCGGCGGCTATGTCGCCGCGATCCGGGCGGCGCAGAACGGGCTGAAGACCGCTTGCGTCGAAAGCCGCGAGACGCTGGGCGGCACCTGCCTCAACGTCGGCTGCATTCCGTCGAAGGCGCTGCTGCACGCGTCCGAGCTGTTCGAGGAGGCCGCATCGGGCGAGCTCGCCAAGTTCGGCGTGAAGCTGGAGGGCGCGTCGCTCGACCTTGGCGCGATGCACAACGAGAAGGCGACGGCGGTCAAGGAGCTGACCGGCGGCATCGCCATGCTGTTCAAGAAGAACAAGGTCGAATGGCTGAAGGGGCGCGCCGCCTTCACCGGCAAGGACACGGTCGACGTGGATGGCCGCAGCGTGCGCGCGAAGAACATCGTGATCGCCACTGGATCGTCCGTCACGCCGCTGCCCGGCGTCACGGTCGACCAGCAGGTGGTGGTCGATTCCACCGGCGCCCTGTCGCTCCCCAAGGTGCCGGAGCACCTGGTGGTGATCGGCGGCGGCGTGATCGGGCTGGAGCTCGGCTCCGTGTGGCGCCGCCTGGGCGCCAAGGTGACGGTGGTCGAGTTCGTCGACCAGATCCTGCCGGGCTTCGACGCCGAGGTCCGCAAGGAAGCGACCAAGATATTCAAGAAGCAGGGCTTCGAGCTCAAGGTGTCCACCAAGGTGACGGGCGTCGCGGTTGACGGCGGACGCGCGACCGTGACGGTCGAGCCGGCGGCGGGCGGCGCGGCCGAGACGCTGGCGGCGGATGCCGTGCTGGTGTCGATCGGGCGGCGGCCGAACACGGAGGGCCTGAACCTGGAGGCCGCCGGCCTGTCGGTGAACGGCCGCGGGCAGATCGAGGTCGGCCACGAGTTCGAGACGGCGGTGGACGGCATCTGGGCGATCGGCGACGTGACGCCGGGCCTGATGCTTGCGCACCGCGCCGAGGACGAGGGCATCGCGGTGGCCGACAACATCGCCGGGCTGACCGGCATCGTGAACCACGACATCATCCCGTCGGTGGTCTACACCCACCCCGAGATCGCCGGCGTCGGCCTGACCGAGGAGCAGGCGAAGGAAAAGGGCGAGATCAAGGTCGGCAAGTTCCCGTTTGCGGGCAACAGCCGCGCCAAGACCAACCGCGACACGACCGGCTTTGTGAAGGTGATCGCCGATGCCGCGACCGACCGGGTGGTCGGCGTGCACATCATCTCCTCGCTCGCGGGCACGCTGATCGCGCAGGCCGCGCAGGCGATGGAGTTCGGCGCGACCAGCGAGGACATCGCGCTGACCTGCCACGCGCACCCGACGCATTCGGAGGCGCTGAAGGAAGCCGCGATGGCGGTGACCGGCAAGGCGATCCACATCTGATCGGGCAGCGCCGCCGGTGAGCGTCCGCGGGACGCTCGGCCGGATCCACCTCTGGCTCGGCTGGATCGTGGGCGTGCCGCTGCTGCTGTGGACCGCGACCGGCCTGTTCATGGTCGCGCGGCCGATCGAGGAGGTGCGCGGCACGGCGCTGCGCCGCGATCCGCCGCCGTTCGTGACGGGCGCGGCGGTGGTGCCGGCGGCCGGACCGCTGCGGGCCCTGCAGGTGGAGGTCGGCCCGGCCGGACCCTATTGGGTGGCGACCCGCGCGGACGGCAGCGTGGCGCGCGCCCGGATGGAGGACGGCAGCCTGCTGCCGCCAGTCTCCGCGCAGGAGGCGCGGGTGATCGCCGCCGCCCGCTACGTTCCCGCATCGCCCATCGTCAGGGTGCTGCGCCACGCCGCGGAGGATGCGCCCATCGATCTCCGCCAGCCGCGGCCATCATGGCAGGTGCGGTTCGAGGACGGCACCAACCTGTATGTCGATGCGGACAGCGGACGCGTGCTGGCGCTGCGGACGCGGCAATGGCGCTGGTTCGACCTGATGTGGGGCCTGCACATCATGGATGTGCAAAGCCGCGAGGACACCAGCCATCCGATCCTGATCGGCTTTGCGGCCGTGTCACTGGTCGGCGTGCTGATCGGCATCATCCTTATGCCCATGGCCGCCCGCCGGAAGCGTCAGGGCCGCTGAGGCGGGAGCGGCGGGCCGACTTGCGACAACGCTGATCCCATGCTTTCCTGAAGGCGGGGGGATTGATCGATGTCGATGGTGTTGGCGGGACTGCTCTTGTTCGGCGCGGCCGCAGAGCCGCCGCCTTCGCCGCCGGTGTGGCAGGTCGATCATGGCGAGAATTTCTGTTCCGTGATCCATCGTCCGCGTGCGGATCCCGGTCAGACGATTGTTTATCGCCTCGTGCCGCTCAGCAGTACGGCCGACCTTTTGTACAGCCGAGTCAACGGAGACAAAGGCGTTGAGCCGCCGCAGACCGTTCGCGTACTGATTGAGGGTGCTACCGCCGACACTGTCGGGGACCGGCAGCAAATTCCGTTCCAGCCGAACCCGGTCTTTCGTTCACGGGCATTCGCCTTGCCAGAAGTGATGTCGACCGCGCGCTCGCCGGAAGCCGGCTGAGCCTGGTGTCACGCGACGTTTCCGTTCTGTCCGTTGATCCGCCCCGAGGAGTCCGCCTTCGCGCGGCGGTGGAGACATGCGAGGAACGATTAGTTGCCTCCTGGGGCTTCGACCCGGCGCTTCCCCCAGCAGTACCGATCAACCCGGAACGCTTTCTTAGTTTCACCAACTATCCGATGCGTGCGTTGCGGGCCGGGCGTGGCGGCGCGACGCAGTTCCTCGCGACGGTGGAGCCCGCTGGAACGGTTTCGTCCTGTCGTCTTCTCGTCGGAAGCGGGGATGCTCAACTTGATGAAACAACCTGCAGCGTGATGCAGAGACGCGCACGCTTCGAGCCGTTTGAAGGTGCGCGTCGCCCTTATGTCGGGACGGTGGTCTGGATGATCGGCGACTGACAAGACGCCTGCGTCGGGTCGAGTCGATCGGCTCTATATGCCACGGGCGACTATCCCCATGTCCGCGACATTGCGCGCAGCACGCTTCCCATCCTAAAGCCGACCGGACGGTCGACGATAAGGATGCTTCATGGCGGCCACTGCCTCCACCCAGTTGCGGAATGCGCCGGACGAGCGGCACGACTGGCGGCGGATCGCCGAGACCGTGCTGCTGTCGCGTGCGCTCGACCGCATGGAGGAGGAGCGGCTCGTCCCCGAGCGCAAGGTGCTCTACCAGTTCTCCGCGCGGGGGCATGACATGGCGCAGGCGATGCTGGGCCTGCGGCTCGACCGGCCGACCGATGCGGCGTGCGGCTATTACCGGTCGCGCCCGCTGCTGCTGGCGCTGGGCGTGCCGGTGGCGGATGCGCTCGGCTCCGCGATGGGGCGCGCGGGCGGCTATTCGGACGGACGCGACATCGGCGTGGTGTTCAACTACCCCAATCCCGACGGCGCCTCCGCGCTGCCGATGTGCGGCGGCGTCGGCGCGCAGTACACGCCGACCGCGGGCTGGGCGCAGGCGATCACCTATCATCGCGATGTGCTGCGCGATGGCCGCTTCGACGGATCGATCGCGGTGGTGCTGGGCGGTGACGGATCGGTCGCGTCCAACGGTTTCTGGGCGGCGCTGACGATCGCCACCACGCAAGGCCTGCCGATGCTGTTCTACATCGAGGACAATGGCTTCGGCATCTCGGTGCCGTCGACCTTCCAGACGCCGGGCGGCGACATCGCCGCCAATCTGGGTGCCTGGAAGGGACTGGAGATCATGTCCGGCGACGGCACCGATCCGGCGGAGGCGGCGCGGCTGGTGGAGCGCGCGACCGACCATGTGCGGGCGGGCCGTGGCCCGGCACTGCTGCGCCTGACGGTGCCGCGGCTGCAGGGCCACAGCTTTCAGGACACGCAGACCTACAAGGACGCGAGCGTCGTCGCGGCCGAGCGCGCGCGTGACCCGCTGCCGCGCCTGCGCGCGCATCTCGTTCCGGCGCTGCTGTCTGAGGACGACTGGGCGGCGATGGAGCGGGCCGCGGACGAGAAGGCGGAGGCCGCGCGCGAGGCGGCGGAGGCCCGTGCCGTGGCCGATCCGGAGACCGTTGTCCGCCACGTCTTCTTCGAAGGCGAGATGCAGCGGGAGGGCGGCCGCGCCGGGGTGGAAGCGACGCTGCCGGCGGGGACGCCCGATGCGCACCCGGACGGGCAGCGCATCAACATGGTCACCGCCATCCGCCGCACGCTGGATGGCGAGATGGCGATCAACGACCGGGTCGTGCTGTTCGGCGAGGATATCGGGCCCAAGGGCGGCGTCCATGCGGTGACGCTGGGCCTGCAGGAGAAATACGGCACGGCGCGGGTGTTCGACACGTCGCTGTCCGAAGAAGGGATCGTCGGGCGCGCGGTAGGCATGGCGCTGGCCGGGCTGATGCCGGTGCCCGAGATCCAGTTCCGCAAATATGCCGAGCCCGCGACCGAGCAGATCAACGATTGCGGCACCATGCGCTGGCGCACCAACAACCGCTTTGCAGCGCCGATGGTGCTGCGCGTGCCCGGCGGATACTTCAAGTGCGGCGATCCCTGGCACAGCCAGACCAACGAGGTCGCCTTTGTCCACAACCCCGGCTGGCAGGTGGCGGTGCCGTCCAATGCGGAGGACGCCGCCGGGCTGCTGCGCACGGCGCTTCGCGGCAACGATCCGGTGATCTTCTTCGAGCATCGCGCGATGCTGGACCACAGCTGGGCACGGCGGCCGTGGCCGGGCGACGATTATGTGGTGCCGTTCGGCAAGGCGACGCTGACGCGCACAGGCGACGACATCACGATCGTGACCTGGGGCGCGATGGTGCACCGCTGCGAGGAGGCGGCGGAGCGGCGCGGCGCCGACGTCATCGACCTGCGCACGCTGATGCCGTGGGACCGCGACGCGGTGCTGACGTCCGTTCGCCGCACGCGCCGCTGCCTGATCGTCCATGAGGATTTGCGCACCGCCGGCTTCGGCGCGGAAATCGCGGCGGTGGTAGCGGACGAGGCGTTCCTGGATCTCGACGCGCCCGTCGCGCGGCTGACGATGCCGGACATCCCGAGCCCCCACAATCCGGTGCTGATGGAATGGGCGCTGCCGTCGGTCGACGCGATCCGCGCCAAGATCGACGAACTGGTGGCGTTCTGAGCATGACCGACATCCTGGTTCCCGCCGAGCAGGAAGGCACGCAGGCGGTGGTGCGCGGCTGGTTGAAGCAGCCGGGCGACAGCGTCGCGCTCAACGATCCGCTGGTGGAGCTCGAAACCGACAAGGTGACGATGGAGGTGCCGGCACCCGCCGCGGGCGTGCTGGCGGAAATCCTGCTGCAATCGGGTGCGGAAGCCGCGCCGGGCGCGCTGCTCGGCCGGCTGCGCGACGAGGCCGGGGCTGATGCCGCCGCGCCGGTCGCGATGGAGGCGGAGAGCGGTCTTGCCGCGACGGACAGCGACGTGCCCGCGCCACCGACCGTCGCCACGGACAGCGTCGAGCGCCGCCTGTCGCCGTCCGTTCGCCGCGCGGTGCGGCAGCACGGCATCGACCCTGCGACGATCAGCGGCAGCGGCCGATCCGGGCGGGTGACCCCCGCCGATGTCGATCGCGCGGTTGCGGCCCGCGGCCCGGCAGGCGCGGAGGACGGCGTGGGCAGCCGCAGCGTGCCGCACGACAGGATGCGCCGCGCGATCGCGGAGAACATGCTGAACTCGGTCACCGTGGCCCCGCATGTCACGGCCGTGTTCGAGGCGGATTTCTCCGCAATCATCGCGCACCGGGCGCGGCACAAGGATCGCTTCGCCGCCGCCGGGACGCCGCTGACCTTTACCGCCTACATGCTGGCCGCCGCGGCGCGGGCGATGGCGGTGGCGCCGGCGATCAACGGGCGCTGGCATGCCGACCGGACAGAGATCTTCGCCGACGTGAACATCGGCGTCGGCACGGCGCTCGGCGACAAGGGGCTGGTGGTGCCGGTTGTCGAGCGGGTGGGGCAGCTGTCGCTGGAAGGGATCGCGGCGCGGCTCGCCGATCTGACCGGACGCGCGCGCGACGGCCGGATGACGCCTGCCGACCTGAAGGGCGGCACCTTTGCCGTCTCCAACCACGGCGTGTCGGGGTCGCTGTTCGCATCGCCGATCATCATCCAGCAGCCGCAGTCCGCGATCCTGGGCGTCGGCAAGCTTGAAAAGCGCGTGGTGGTGCGCGAGGTGGCGGGGCAGGACGCGATCCTGATCCGGCCGATGGCCTATGTCTCGCTGACCATCGACCACCGCGTGGTCGACGGGCACCAGACCAATGCCTGGCTGACCCGCTTCGTCGAGCTGATCGAGGGCTGGCCGGCGGATTAGCGGTCCGCAGTGCTCCTGCCTGCGCAGAAGCACGATCAGGCATGGGCTCTAGCCCGCCGCCTGCTCCACGCCTGCGACCAGCATGGTGGCCGCCATGTCGGCCACGTCGGTGGCGTCGATCGGCCCGTCCGGGTCGAACCAGGTGTGCATCCAGTTGATCATGCCGAAGAACAGCATGGTGAGCGTCCGGCGGCGGGGCAGATCGCAGGCAAGCGCGGGCTTCAGCGCGAGGATCAGCGCATCGACGATGTCGAGCAGCTCGCGCTGGTGCGCGACGATCTCGGCGCGCTTCTCGTCCGGCAGGCGCCGCAGCTCGTTCAGCAGCACGCGCTGATAGTCGCCCGCGCCCTCGTAGCGGATCACCAGCGCCCGCGCCGCGGCACCCAGGCGCGCGCGCGCGTCGCCGGGCTCACCCGCCGCGCGTTTGGCCGCGCGCACCAGCCGCTGGACATGGGTGTCCATGACGGCGAACAGGATGTCCTCCTTGGACGGATAATAGTGGTAGATGAGCGACTTGGACGTCTCGCACGCCGCCGCGACCTGCGCCACGGACGCGCCCAGAAAGCCGTGCCGGGCGTAAAGCCGCGCCGCCTCTCGCGTGATGGCGTCGCGCCGGACGGCATAGTCCGCGGATTGGGTACGCGCCATTTGTCTCTCAGCCTGCCACCATGGTCAGCAGCTCATAGGTCGCGATCGCGTCGCCGTCGCCATCGGTGACGAGCACGTCCCAGCGAACCTCGCCATAATCATCGTTGCGGCGCGTCTTCGACTTGGCGGTCAGCCGCACCCGCATGGTCGCGCCCGGCGACAGCGGCTTCAGGAAACGAAGCGTGTCGAGCCCCGTGTTCGCCAGCACCGGCCCTTCGTCCGGATCGACGAACAGCCCGGCGGCAAAGGACAGGATCAGGTATCCGTGCGCCACCCGGCCGGGGAAGAACGGGTTCCGCGCCGCCGCCGCCTCGTCCATGTGGGCGTAGAATGTGTCGCCGGTGAAACGGGCGAAATGCTCGATATCCTCCAGCGTGACGCGACGCTCTGCGGTGACGATGGTGCGGCCGATCTCCACCTCGTCGAAGCGGAGGCGGAAGGGGTGGGGCGGCGCGTCGTCGACGGGCGCGCCGGCGATCCAGCGGCCGCCGATCGCCGCCAGCATCGCGGGGCTGCCCTGAAGCGCGGTGCGCTGCATGTAATGATGGACGCCGCGGATGCCGCCCATCTCCTCGCCGCCGCCCGCGCGCCCCGGCCCGCCATGGACCAGCGCCGGAAGCGGGGAGCCGTGGCCGGTGGATTCGCCTGCGCAGGCCTGGTCGACGATCAGCACGCGGCCGTGCCAGGCGGCGGCGCCCGCCACCACCGCGATGGCGACGGCGGGGTCGCCGGTGAACAAGGACATCACCAGCGAACCCTGGCCGCGATTGCAGAGCGCGACCCCCTCGGCCAGATCGCGATAGGGCATCAGCGTCGCGACGGGGCCGAACGCCTCCCGATCGTGGACGGTCGCCGCGTCCCACGGCGTGTCGCAGCGCAGCAGCACCGGCGACATGAAGGCGCCGCCGGGTGCGGGTGTCGCCTCCGGATCGCCCCAGACGATCCGCGCCTCCCGCGCCAGATCGGCCACCGCCGCGCGCACGTCGCGAAGCTGCCGCTCGCTGGCCAGCGCGCCCATGGTGGTGCCTTCGGCGGACGGATCGCCGACGATCACGCGGTCGAGCCGGGCGGAGATCGCCGCCTGCACGTCGTCGATCAGTGCTTCGGGCACGAAGCTGCGGCGGATGGCGGTGCACTTCTGACCGGCCTTGGCCGTCATCTCGCGCACCACTTCCTTCACGAACAGCGCGAACTCCGGGCTGTCGGGGGTCGCGTCCGGCCCCAGCATGCAGGCGTTGAGGCTGTCCTGCTCCGCCACGAAGCGCACGCCCTTGTCCGCGAACACGGGGTTGGCGCGGATGGTGGCGGCGGTGGCGGCGGAGCCGGTGAAGGACACGATGTCCTGCGTGCCCAGATGATCGATCAGGTCGCCGGTCGACCCCGCCACGAACTGAAGCGCGCCGTCGGGCAGCATGCCGGTGTCCAGCAGGATGCGGACGCATGCCTCCGTCACATAAGCAGTCGACGATGCCGGCTTCACGATCGCGGGCACGCCCGCCAGCAGCGTCGGCGCAAGCTTTTCCAGCATGCCCCACACCGGGAAGTTGAACGCGTTGATGTGGAGCGCGACGCCCTGCAGCGGCGTGAACACATGCTGCCCGACGAAGCTGCCGCCCCTGGACAGCATCTCGGGCGGGCCATCGAGCAGGATGCGTGCATCCGGCAGCTCGCGCCGGCCCTTTGACGAGTAGGCGAACAGCGTGCCCGCGCCGCCCTCAATGTCGATCCAGCCATCCGCCCGCGTCGCGCCGCTGTGATGGGACAGCGCGTAGAGCTCCTCCTTGCGGTCCATCACCGCCTGCGCCAGCAGCTTCAAGTGGCGGGCGCGATCGTGGAAGGTCATGGCGCGCAGCGCCGGGCCGCCGACTTCCCGCGCGAAACGGGCGGTGGCGGCGAAATCGATGCCGTCCGATCCGATCCGGCCGATCGGCTCCCCGGTCACGGCGGACCGGATCTCCGCCAGCCCGGTGTCGGCCGCATGCCAGCCACCCCGGACATAGCTCATCAGGTGCATCGGCTTCATGGCATCAGGCTCCGGTGGTGTCAGCGGCCGGTGAAGACGGGCGCGCGCTTGGCGAGGAAGGCGGCCACGCCTTCGCGGTAATCGTCGCTCTGCCCCAGCCGGCGCATGGTGTCGCGCTGCAGGTCGAGCTCCGTGTCGAGATCGTTGGCCCAGCTGCCCCGGATCAGCGCCTTGGTGGCGGCAAGGCCGGCGGTGGGAGCGGTCGCGAACTGCGCCACCAGCGCGTCGGCCTCGGCCGCCAAGGCATCGTCGGGAACCGCCTTCCAGATCAGGCCCCATTCCGCCGCCTGCGCCGCGCCCAGCGGCTCCCCGGTCAGCGCCAGGCCGAGCGCACGGGCCTGGCCGACCAGCCGCGGCAGGATCCAGGTGCCGCCGCTGTCCGGTACCAGGCCGATCTTGGCGAAGGACTGGATGAAGCGCGCGGACTCGGCCGCGATGACGATGTCGCAGGCCAGCGCGATGTTGGCGCCCGCGCCCGCCGCCACGCCGTTGACGGCGCAGATCACGGGAAAGGGAAGCGCCGCCAGCCGGCGGATCAGCGGGTTGTAGAAGCGCTCCACACTGTCACCCAGATCGGGCGCGCGGCCGTCGGCGGCGACGGCGCGATCTGCCAGGTCCTGCCCGGCGCAGAAGCCGCGGCCCGCGCCCGTCAGCAGCATCACGCGCGTGCCGCCCTCCGCCTCGATCCGGTCGAGCGCATCGACGAGGGCCGCGTGCATGGCCGTGTTGAAGCTGTTCAGCCGGTCCGGACGGTTGAGCGTCACCCGCGCGACGCCGCCGTCCAGCGACAACAGGATAGACTGGTCGTTCATGGCACCCGCTCCCTGGCTGGCGGGTTATGACAGGGCGAGAGGGCGGTCAAACGCCGCCTCCGAAATAATTGACCGCACGGTCGGTCAATGCTAACAGCCCGGCACGAGTGGAGGATGCGATGTACACGACCGAGCTGAGCCGGAATACCGCGCCCTCGGTCGTGTGCGACGATGCAGAGCGTCTCGCCGCGTTCGAGGCGCGAGTCGCGGCAGACGAGTTCATCGAGCCCAAGGACTGGATGCCGGACGCGTACCGCAAGACGCTGGTCCGCCAGATCAGCCAGCATGCGCACAGCGAGATCGTCGGCATGCTGCCGGAGGGCAACTGGATCGGCCGCGCGCCGTCCTTGCGCCGCAAGGCGATCCTGCTCGCCAAGGTGCAGGACGAGGCGGGCCACGGCCTTTATCTTTACTGCGCGGCCGAGACGCTCGGCACCTCGCGCGACGAGATGACGGCGGCGCTGCTGGCCGGCAAAGCCAAATATTCCACCATCTTCAACTACCCGACGCTGACGTGGGCCGACATCGGCACGATCGGCTGGCTGGTCGATGGCGCGGCCATCATGAACCAGGTGCCGCTGCAGCGGACCTCCTATGGCCCCTATGCGCGCGCCATGGTGCGGATCTGCAAGGAGGAAAGCTTCCACCAGCGGCAGGGTTACGAGGCGGTGATGGCGCTGTGCGCCGGCACGCCCGAACAAAAGGCAATGGCGCAGGATGCGCTCAACCGCTGGTGGTGGCCGTCCCTGATGATGTTCGGCCCGCCCGACGATGCGTCGCCGAACACGGAGCAATCGATGCGCTGGCGCATCAAGCGCGACACCAACGACGCGCTGCGCCAGAAGTTCGTCGACGTCACGGTGCCGCAGGCGGAGGCGATCGGCCTGACCATCCCCGATCCCGCGCTCCGCTGGAACGAGGACAAGGACGGGTATGATTTCGGCCAGCCCGACTGGGACGAGTTCTGGGCCGTGGTGAAGGGCGACGGCCCGGTCGCCGCCGACCGGATGGCCGCGCGCAACAAGGCGTGGGACGATGGGGCCTGGGTGCGCGATGCCGCGATCGCCCATGCCGAGAAGCGCGCGCTGAAGCGCGCCGCCTGAGCCGAATGCCCGACCGGTCCGAATTCCCGCTGTGGGAGGTGTTCGTGCGCACGCGCGGCGGCCTGTCCCACCGCCATGTCGGCAGCCTCCACGCGGCCGATGCGGCGATGGCCGTGCAGGCGGCCCGCGACGTCTACACCCGCCGCATGGAGGGCGTCAGCCTGTGGGTGGTGCCATCCGCCGCGATCACGGCGAGCGACCCGGGCGATGCCGCGCAGCTGTTCGATCCTGCGGCGGACAAGGTCTATCGGCATCCGACCTTCTACACGGTGCCCGACAACATCCGGCACATCTGATGGCGACCGACGATCTCCGCCCCGCCCGCATGGTGCAGGCCATGCGCCTTGGCGACGACTCGCTGATCCTGGGACAGCGGCTGTCGGCCTGGTGCGGCCATGCGCCGACGCTGGAGATCGATCTTGCGCTCGCCAACATCGCGCTCGACCTCGTCGGCCAGGCGACGCTGCTGCTGGGCTATGCCGGGGAGCTGGAAGGCGCCGGGCGCAACGCCGACCGGCTCGCCTTCCACCGCGACGTTCGCGATTTCCGAAACTGCCTGCTGGTGGAACAGCCGAACGGCGATTTCGCGCGCACGATCGCGCGGCAGTTCCTGTTTTCGGCCTGGCAGCTGCCGCTGTTCCAGGCGCTCGCCCGCTCGCCCGACCCGCGCATGGCCGAAATCGCGGCAAAGGCCGTGAAGGAAGTCGGCTACCATGTCGAGTTCGCGGGCGACTGGGTCGTCCGGCTGGGCGACGGCACGGAGGACAGCCGCCGCCGCATGGCGGAGGGGCTGGCCTGGTGCTGGCGCACGACGGGCGAGCTGTTCGCCGCCGACGGGATGCAGCGAACGCTGGCGACGGCGGGCGAAGCGCCGGACCCGGCACCGATCCGTGCGGCCTGGGACGCCCGCGTCGACGCCGTCCTGTCGGATGCCGGCCTCGACCGCCCCGCAGGAACCGACGCTGTTCGCGGCGGCCGCGACGGGCTGCATGGCGAGCATCTGGGGCATCTTCTGGCCGAGATGCAGGTGCTGCCGCGCACCCACCCGGACGCGACCTGGTGACGGCGGACGCGCTTGCCGTTGCGGGCGCGGTGCCGGACCCCGAGATCCCGGCCGTGACGCTTGCCGACCTGGGCATCGTCCGGGGTTTGCGGCCCCGCGCCGACGGCGGAACCGATGTCGCGCTGACCCCGACCTACACCGGCTGCCCGGCCACGCTCGCGATCGAGCTGATGGTGCGCCGCGCGCTGGACGATGCCGGGCTTCGCGCTGTCGGCATCCGCACCGAATTGTCGCCGCCCTGGACCACCGACTGGATCACGGCGGAGGGACACGCCAAGCTCCACGCCTATGGCATCGCGCCGCCGGGCAAGGCGGAGACCGCGACCTGCCCGCACTGCGGATCGACCGACACGGCAGAGGTCAGCCGGTTCGGATCGACGCCGTGCAAGGCGCTGTGGCAGTGTCGGGCGTGCGCGGAGCCGTTCGACCGCTTCAAGTGCCATTGAGCCGCGGCACGACGGCCGGGTAGGGCGATGACCACATTCGAAAGGCCGCCATGTCGTCGCGCACGTCCTTCCATCCGCTGACCGTCACCGAGGTGCGGCGCGAGACCGCCGATGCGCTGTCGATCCGCTTCGCGGTGCCGCCGGAGCTTGCCGACCTGTTCGCCTTCCAGCCGGGCCAGTATCTGACGCTGCGCGCGGTGATCGATGGCGAGGATGTCCGCCGCACCTATTCGATCTGCGCGGCGCCCTCGGACGACGAGCTGAGGGTTGCTGTGAAGGCGCTGCCCGGCGGGCGCTTTTCCACCCATGTCGCGGAGCGGCTGCGGGTGGGCGACACGCTCGACGCCCTGGTGCCGGCGGGGCATTTCACCTGGGACTTCGGCCGGGTGACGGGCGGTCATTATGCCGCCTTTGCTGCCGGGTCCGGCATCACGCCCGTCCTTTCGCTGATCCGCACCGCGCTCGCCACCGATCCGCAGGCGCGCGTCAGCCTGTTCTACGGGAACCGCGACGCCGGCGGCATCCTGTTCCTGGAACAGCTCGCCGCGCTGAAGGACAGCCATCTCGACCGCTTCACCGTGCATCATTTCCTGACGGCCGAGGAGGACGAGTTCGAGCTGCTGAACGGCAGGCTGGATCGGGGCAAATGCGACGAGATCCTGTCGACGCTGATCGATCCAACTGCGGTCACCGCGTTCTTCCTGTGCGGCCCCGACGGGATGATGGCGGCGGCGGAGGCGGCGCTGCTTGCGCGCGGCGTCGACACCGGCCGCATCCTTCTGGAGCGCTTCGCCGCCGCCGGAGCCCCGCCCACGGCGGAGACGGTTGCGCGATCGGCCGCGGCCGCCGGCCGGCGGATCGGCGTCGTGCTGGAAGGGCACCGGGTGACCGTGCCGTTCGACGCGGCGGCGGGGAACATCCTGGACAGTGTGCGGGCGGCCGGCCTGCCCGCACCCTATGCGTGCAAGGGCGGGGTGTGCGCCACCTGCCGCGCGCGGCTGCGCACCGGCCAGGTCGACATGCGGGTCAATTACGGCCTGAGCGATGCCGAGGTCGCCGACGGCTATGTCCTCACCTGCCAGGCGGTGCCGGAGACGGACGACGTTCTGGTCGACTATGACGCCTGAGGCGGACCGGCCGCGCCGCAGCGCGCTCTACATGCCTGCCACCAATGCCCGCGCCATCGCCAAGGCGCGGACGCTTGCCTGCGATGTCGTGATCCTGGACCTGGAGGATGCGGTCGCGCCGGACATGAAGACCGCGGCCCGCCATGCCGCGGCAGACGCGGTGCGGGCCGGGGGGTTCGGATCGCGTGAGCTGGTCGTGCGCGTGAACGCGCCCGACACGCCCTGGGGCGCCGACGATCTGGCGATGGTGGCCGATGCGCGGCCGGACGCCGTGCTGCTGCCAAAGGTGCGGGCGGCGGCGGAGCTTGGAGCGGTGGCGGCGCCGGTGCCGCTGTGGGTGATGGTGGAAACGCCCGCCGCCGCGCTCGCCATCGCGGGCATCGCGGCGGTTCCCGGCGTTGCCGCGCTCGTCCTCGGGCTCAACGATCTGGCCGAGGCGACGGGCATCCATCCGGGCGCGGACCGCCTGCCGTTCCAGCCGCTGATGCTGCAGGCGGTGCTCGCGGCCCGGGCGCATGGCGTGGCGGTGCTGGACGGCGTCACCAACGCCATCGACGATCCCGCCCTCTTCGCGGCCGAGGCAGCACAGGCGCGGCGGTTTGGGTTCGACGGCAAGACGCTGATCCACCCGTCGCAGGTGGCGCCGTGCAACGCCGCGTTCAGCCCGTCACCCGAGGAGATCGCCCGGGCCATGCGCATCGTCGCAGCGTTCGACGATCCGGCGGCCGCCGATCGCGGGGCGATCCGGGTCGGCGGGGAGATGGTGGAACGCCTGCACCTCGCCCGCGCGCGGCGGACGCTCGCTCAAAGGCCGTAGCGCAGGCCGATCCACAGCGTGCGCGGTGACGCGCGCTCCACCACGCCATCGTCGCTGATCGCCGCCTCCACCACCTGGTCGAAGATGTTCTCGGCGCGCGCCTCGACCGCCAAACGCCCGGTCAGCGGCAGGCGGGCGGCCGCGTCGAGCGTGAAGGCCGGGGCCAGCCGCCGCTGGTTGGCATCATCCTCCCACTGCGCGGAGACATAGCGCGCGGTGAGCGATGCGCCCCCGGCGGCGACGGTCGCGCTCGCCTGGTGGAGCGGCACCTGCGCGGGCCTGAGCCCGTCGAGCTCCGCGGCCGCGCCCGCGCCCTCCACGGTCGCATCGGCAAAGGCGTAGGCGGCCGACAGGCGCAGGGCACCGACAGTCGCCTCGCCGTCGACCTCGACGCCGCGGCTGTTGACCGCATCCAGGTTGCGCCGCGCGCGGTAACTGCCGGCGGCCGACACGAAGCCGACGCCCGGGAAGGTGCCCGGCCCGCGCGCGAGTGTGACGTTGGCGATCGCGTTCTCCAGCCGAGAGGCGAAGCCGGTGACCGCCAGCCGCACGCCAGGGGCGGGGCGGAGCGTCAGGCCGATCTCGCCCCCGCGCAGCCGTTCGGGCGCAAGCGCCTCGTTGGCGGCGGTGGCATCGGCACCGACGCGGAACGGCCGGTAGAGCTCGTTGAGGGTCGGCAGGCGCCAGCCCGTGTAGGCGGCGGCGCGCAGCGTGAGCGCGGGCGTGGCCTGGAACGCGACACCGGCGCGCGCGGTCGGCTCCCACCCGCTTCGGTCGGCGAACAGCGCGAGTGTGGGGGCGAGGGTGCCCGTCCCGATCGGCGTCTCCTGCCGCGACCCATCGCGGATCGACCAGCGATCGATCCGCCCCCCCAGGCTCAGCGTCAGCGCCTCGGTCGCTTCCAGCCCGAGATCGGCGAACAGGCCCAGCGTCTCGGTCATGCCGCCGGCCTCGCGCAGCCGGGTCGGGCGACCCGCCTGATAGCTGAAGCGCTCCCTGGTCTCGCCCGAGGTGCGCCGCCAGTCGCCACCCAGGCGAAGCTCGGCATCGCCGAAGCGCGGGGCCACCTCCACGCGGGCGCCGAGGCCGGTCGCGGGCGTGTTGTACTGGTCCAGCGTCAGGGTCGCGGTCTGCCGCCCGGCCGAGACCGCGGCGAAGCGGCTGGCAAAGGCGCGCGTCTGCACATAGACGAGCGTCGACCAGGGCAGGGCGCCCTGGCCGACCACGCGCAGGCTGGCATCCGCGCCATCGGTGCGGTTGTCGGTGAACGCCACCCCGCGTTCGCGCGCATCGGTGAAGGCAAGGATGTTCGCCTGCAGCTCGGTCGCGGCGCCCAGTGGTGCCACACCGCGCGCTGAGACGCTCGCCTGCTCGTAAGGGGCGGGGCGGTCGGCTGGCCCGCGCGCGTCCCGCACGATCGGCACGAAGCCGTCGCCGCGCGCATAATCGGCCGACAGGCTGGCGAAGCCGCCGCCCGGCCGGCCGGCCAGGATGACGCCGGCATCCACCGAGTCGCGGCTGCCATAGGCGACATCGGCCGAGATGCCGTCCAGCTCCGCCGGCCCTGCGCTGTCGAGCTCGATCGTGCCGGCCAGAGCGCCCGGCCCGAACACGCCGCTCGCCGCGCCGCGCGTCACCCGCACCCGCGACAATCGTTCGGGCGCATAGGCGGGCAGGCTGATCCAGCCGCCGAACGGGTCGGTCTGCGGCACGCCATCCAGGACCAGCAGCGCCCGGCTCGACGCGTTGCCGCCAAGGCCGCGCAGCGTCAGGCCCTGCGAGGTCGGGTTCGCGGTCCGTGCGTCGGACCGGCGGAACTGCTGCAGCCCCGCCACGTCGCGCAGCACGTCCTCCAGCCGGCCGCTCGCCGACGAGACGATCCGGGTCCGCTCGATCTCCGTCGCGGCGTAGGCGGCATCGCCGATCGGCGGCGCCAGGCCCAGGCCGGTGACGACGATCACCTGCGCAGCGGCGGGATCGGGCGGCGGCGTGGCGTCCGTGGGGGCAGGCGGCGCGGCGGCGCCGGCCTGCGCGAGGATGAAGGCAATGATCATCGGCGGGTCAGGCGGTTCGCTTCACACGGTCGGGATGCGCGTCCTGGAAGGCGGGGTGCGCCTGCGCCTCCGCATCCACCCGCACCAGCGTGGGGAAGGGCGCGAGGTCGAGCGCGAAGCGGCGGGCATTGTACATCTGGGGCACCAGGAAGACGTCGGCGATGCCCGGCGCGTCGCCGCCCAGGAACCGCCCGGCGTCCGCCGCCGCCAGCCGCTCCAACGCTTCAAAGCCTTCGCGCACCCAGTGGCGCACCCAGTCGTCGCGCGCGTCCTCCGACAGGCCGAGGTCGTTCTTCAGATGCTTCAGCACCCGCAGGTTGTTGAGCGGATGGATGTCGGCCGCGATCAGCATCGTCGCCTGCAGCGCCCTGGCCCGCGCCAGGGGCTCCACCGGGATCAGGCGCGGTTCGGGGATGCGGCCATCCAGCCAGTCGACGATCGCCAGCGATTGCGAGATCACCGTGCCGTCGGCCTCCAGCGCCGGCACGAAGCCCTGCGGGTTGCGCGCGCGGTGCGCGTCGGAGAGCTGCTCCCCGTCCGCCAGGCTGACCGGCACGCGTTCATACGGGGCGCCCTTCAGCGCCAGCGCGATGCGCGCACGGTAGCTGGCCGAGGACCGCCAGTAATCGAACAATCGGATCTGCACGTCGCTACCCCCGGGCCGCCGCCGCACGCCGCGCGCCATAAAGGAGATACAGCGCGAGGCCGATCAGGTTCCACACCAGGAAATATCCTTGCGTCTTCGCCGGCAGGTTGGCGAACAGGTACAGGCACCCGGCGATCGCGCCGGGCCCGACGATCCACACGGCGGGCGTGCGGAAGCCGCGCGGCAGATCCGGCATGCGCCGGCGCAGGATCAGCAGGCACAGGCCAACGGCGGCGAAGGCGAGCAGCGTGCCGGCATTGGCGAGTGCCGCGATCTCGTCGATCGGCAGGATCCCGGCGATCACCGCCACGAGCGCGGCGGTGACGATCGTGATCCGCGCCGGAACGCCACGCCGCGACAGACGGGCGAGGCCCCGCGGCAGGAAACCGTCGCGCGCCATCACCAGGAAGATGCGGCTCTGCCCATAGAGAAAGGCGAGCAGCACCGTCGGCAGCGCCACCACCGCGGCCGCGGCGACGATGCCGGCCACCGCCTCCCGATCGAGCTCGCGCAGGATCAGCGCCAGCGGTTCCGGCGAGCGCGCAAAGGCGGTGAAGGGCAGGGCGCCCACCGCCGCCAGCGCCACCACGACGTAGATGACGGTGCAGGCGACCATCGACCCGACGATGCCGATGGCCAGGTTGCGTTCCGGGTTGATCGTCTCCTCGGCCGCCGTGGAGATGGCGTCGAAGCCGTAGAAGGCGAAGAAGATGATCGCCGCCGCCGCCATCACGCCGCGCTCCACGCCGTCGGCGCTCACCGACTTGCCGAAGCCGAACGGCATGAAAGGCTCCAGGTTGGCAGGATCGAAGGCGGGGAGCGCGACGCCCACGAACAGCATCAGCGTGGCGATCTTGATGATCACCAGCACGGTGTTGAGCCGGGCGCTTTCGCGCGTGCCGACGAGCAGCAGGCCGGCCACCACCGCGATGATCAGGACGGCGGGCAGGTTGACGATGCCGCCAAGCTCCGGCCCCTGCGCGATCGCGGCGGGCAGCGGAAGGCCGATGCCGGTCATGAAGCCGGCGAAATAGCCCGACCAGCCGACCGCCACCGTCGAGACGACGAGCGAATATTCGAGGATCAGGCTCCAGCCGACCACCCAGGCGAAGACCTCGCCCAGCACGGCATAGCTGTAGGTGTAGGCGCTGCCGGCCTGCGGCATGGTGCTGGCAAGCTCGGCATAGGCAAGCGCGGCGCAGGCGCAGATCAGGCCGGCGATGCCGAACGACAGCAGGACGGCCGGCCCCGCGCGGTCGGCACCGACGCCGATCAGCGTCAGGATGCCCGTGCCGACGATCGCGCCGACGCCGAGCGCCAGGAGGTGCGGCCAGCCGAGCGTGGGCGTCAGCCGCTCCTCCGGCGCTGCCGATCCGGCGATGGGCGTGCGGTGGAGATAGTTCGCCATCAACGCGCGCCCGCGATGTAGGCGTCGACCCGCTCCTCGAGCACATCCAGCGGCACCGCGCCGCCGCCGAGCACCGCGTCGTGGAAATCGCGGATGTCATAGCGGTTGCCGAGCGCGGTGCGCGCCCGCTCGCGCAGTTCCAGGATCTTCAGCTCGCCGATCTTGTAGCTGGCGGCCTGACCCGGATTGACGATGTAGCGGTCGACTTCCTTCACGATGTCGCGTTCGGTGAGAAGCGAGTTCTCCCGGAAATAACGCTGGGCCCGCTCCCGGCTCCAGCCCTGGTCGTGCAGCCCCGTGTCGAGCACCAGCCGCACCGCGCGCCACAGCTCGGTGGAGAGCCGGCCGAAGTCGGAATAGGGATCCTGGTAGAAGCCCATCTCCTTGGCCAGCTTCTCGGCATACAGCCCCCAACCTTCGGTGTAGGCGCCGTAGCCGCCGAAGCGGCGGAAGCGGGGCAGCCCTTCGATCTCCTGCGCCAGCGCGATCTGGAAATGGTGGCCGGGCGCGCCTTCATGATAGCTGATCGCCTCGATCTGCGGCTTCAGCACCTGCGTCATGTCGCTGAGGTTGATGTAGTAGATGCCCGGCCGCGATCCGTCGGGCGCGGGACGGTTGTAGAAGGCGATGCCCGCGGTCGCCTCGCGGAACGGCTCCACCGCGCGCACCTCCAGCGGAGCGCGCGGCAGCGTCCGGAACAGATCCGGCGCAACCGACATGACGCGGTCGATGTACGCGGTCGCATCGCGCAGATAGCTGGCACGCCCCTCCGCCGTGTTCGGATATTTGAACTGATCGCCGCTCGTCACATGCGCGAAGAATTGCTGCAGCGTGCCGGTGAAGCCCACCCGCTGCTTGATGACCTCCATCTCCGCCTGGATGCGCGCCACCTCGGCCAGGCCGATGCGGTGGACCTCGGCCGGGGGCAGATCGGTGGTGGTCGCGTTGGCGAGCGCGGCGGCATAGAAGGCACGGCCGTTGGGCAGGGTGGATGCGCCCGCCTCGGCCGGGGCGTCGCGGCCGACCTCCGCCATGGTGGTCAGCAGCCGGTCGTAGCCGCGGCGGAACGGCCCCACCAGGGCGTCGCGGCCGGCGGCCAGCAGGCGGTCCTTGTCCGCCTGCGGGGCATCGAGAGCCGTGACCTTCTTCTTGAAGTCGGCCCAGACCGGGCTGTCCGCGCCCTCGCCGAATGGCGCGCCCGTGATGATGCGGCGACCGTCGCGGTCGACGGGGGCATAGACGAAGCTTGGCGCGCGCACGCCGGCCGCGGCGCGGCGGCGCACGGTGTCGCTGATCTCGCCCATCACCCGCTCGACCTCGACCAGGCGCGAGACATAGGCCTCGGCGTCCGCGACGCTTTCGACCTCATGCTCGTTGATCAGGAAGACGGGGATCGATCCCATCGGGCTGCGCGAGTTGGTGACGGGGAAGCGGTTTGCGCGAAAGGCATGCGCCCGCCGGTCGCGCTCAAGATCGCCCTCGAACAGGCGATAGGACAGGCGGCCCTGTTCCGACAGCGTGTCGGGAGAGAAGCGGCGCCGCATCTCGGCCACCTGCTGTTCGGCCAGGGCCAGGCTGCGGTCGGCGGCCGCATCCGTCATGTCGTCGAGCTTGCCGTAGTCGCGCTTGATGCCAAGGCTGGTCATCGCCTCGGGGCTGAGCGCCACCTGCGCATCATAGGCTTCGTCCAGGAAGGCGTTGAAGGCGGCGTCCTGCGTGGCGTCTGCGGCACCCTGCGCCGCCGGGGCGGCGGTCGCCGGGCGGGCGCCCTGCTCCACCGGCGCGCATCCCCCCGTCATGACCAGGGCGGCTGCCGGGATCAGACCCGCCTTCAGGCTCAGTGACAAACGACCCATTGCTTGGCTCCCCTTCTTGTGCCCGCTGGTTAGCAGTCGGCCGGAAGCCGCGTCCAGCGCTGCGGGCGGCTCACTTCGATCAGGGTCGCGGGTGATCCTGTCCCATAATATTCGCTGCCAATGTCGTCCCGGACCTAGACTTCGGCCCAAGAAGACATAATTGAGCGATCATTCCTTTCCTCTTTGTCGGAGTGCCCGAACCAATGGCTGATCAGACCGAAAACGATCTCACCGCACTGACGGTCGACCTGCTGGCGTCCTACGTCGCGAACAATAACGTGCGTGCGGATGATCTTCCGAAGCTGATCAGTGACACTCACGGCGCGCTGAAGGCGCTGACCGGCGGCGCGACCGTCGACAACACGGCCGAAGGCGCGACGCAGGATCACACCGCGGCGGTCACCCCGCGCAAGAGCCTGAGCAACCCGGAATATATTCTGTCGATGATCGACGGAAAGCCGTACAAGTCGCTGAAGCGCCACCTGTCGGCCAACGGTCTTACCCCGGATGAGTATCGGCAGCGTTATAATCTGAAGGCCGATTACCCGATGACTGCGCCGGCCTATTCGGAGCGTCGCCGCGAGGTCGCAAAGAAGCTGGGCCTTGGCCGCAAGCGTGCTGAGCCGGCCGATGCCGCTGCCGGATCGGGCGACAAGCCCGCGCGCAAGCCGCGCGCGACCAAGGCGAAGCCGGAGGCATGATCCCGGCGGACGCTTCGGCACCGCGCCGGAGCGTCCCCTGCGGCCCGCGCGTTGACGCCGCATGACCGCGTCCACTGCCTCCGCACCGCCCGTTCCGCCCGCCGGCCTGCGCGGCTTCATCCGGGGCCATGTTCACCGGCTGGTCGGGAACGGCGCGCCCGTCGCGGCGGCGCGGGCGCCGGACGACCCCGGACTGTTCGGGCCGGGATCCGCGGCCTGGGCGGTGCATGGCGACTTTCCCGCGATGATGGTGGGCGGCGTGTCCGCCCTGCTCCTCCAGATGCTTCATCCCGGCGCGCTTGCCGGGGTGTGGGACCACAGCGACTTTCGCGGCGACATGCCCGGCCGGCTGAAGCGCACGGCCGGCTTCATCGCCGGCACCACCTTTGGCGGCACCGCCCATGCCACCGCGCTGATTGATCGGGTGCGGCGTGTGCACGACCATGTGTCCGGCATGCTTCCGGACGGAACGCCCTACAGCGCGAATGCCCCCGATCTGCTGACCTGGGTTCATGTCGCGGAAACGGACAGCTTCCTGCGCGCGCATCTTCGCTACCGCGACCCGAACTTCCCGGCCCGCGACCAGGACCGCTACCTGCAGGAAATGACGGTGCTCGCGCGGCGGCTGGGGGCAGGGCGCGTGCCCGCCTCCCGCCGGGAGATCGCGGCCTATTACCGGGAGGTGCAGCCGGCGCTGCGCTTCGACGATCGCACGCGGGCGGTGGCAGACGCGCTGTTCACGCAGGCGCGGCGGGACTCGATCGCCGGCACGACCCTGATGGACGCTGCCGTCGACCTGTTGCCGCCATGGGCGCAGCAGCTGCACGGACGCCAGGTGTCCGCGCTTCGCCGTCCCGCCATCCGCGCGGCGGTGCGCGGCGGCGGGCAGGTGCTGCGCTGGGCGCTGCGGCCCGCGCGCTGAGCCCGGCCGCTTAGCGCGTCGCCGGCGCGGCGGCGCAGATCGCGTAGCCGAGCGGCGGCAAGGCCACGCGCACGCTGCCCGGTGCGCTCGACCGCGCGGCGCAGGGCCCGCCCAGGCTGCGCCAGCCGTCGGATCCGACCTCCACCTGCACCTGCTGCTCGACGGGTGCCGTCGACGTGTTGAACGCCAGCAGCACTTCCTGGCCGGTGTCGGGATCGAAGCGGGAGATGGCGAGCATGCCGGGTTCGTCCCCGCGCACCCGCAGCCGCTGTTCCCCGCGTGTCAGCGCAGGCATCGCCGTGCGCACGCGCGCCAGTTCGCCGATCTGCCGGTAGAAGGGATGCGCGGTGTCGAAGTTGGACGCGGCGGTGGTGGCGGTCGTCGCCAGCAGCCTGTTGTCGTTGTAGCTGTCGACCCGGCTGGGGAACATGTCCTCCCGCGAATCCTGGTCGCCGCCGTCGCCGACAAAGCCCTGCTCGTCGCCCGAATAGATGGTCGGCACGCCGCGCAGCGTCAGCAGCATCGCGTGCGCCAGCTTCACGCGCGCCGCGACCTCCTCCTCGCTCGCGTCGGGCAGGCTGTCGCGGATGACGTGCGCAAAGCGTCCGTTGTCGTGGTTGCCCGAAAAGGTCGGCAGCCGGAGCGCGGTCGCGTACCCGTTCTCGTAGAGAGAGTCGCCGGCGAAGATGCCTTCCCACACCACCGTTCCCGATCGCCCGGCGACCGTCTCCACCAGCGCCTGACGAAAGGCGAAGTCGAGCACCGCCGGAAACTTGTCAACGCGGGTGTGCTTGGCGAGCTGACCGACATCGGTGGACAACAGCGCCACCTCCCCGAAGATGTGGAAGTTTGGGATGCCGCGCGCGGTCGCCCGCTCCAGCATGGCCGGCACGAAGGCCGCCCAGAAGGCGGGATCGACATGGCGCGCGGTGTCGATGCGGAAACCGTCGATCCCGAAGCGGTCGATCCAGCCGCCGAAGATCTCGATCATGCCGTCGACGACGCGCGGATGCTCCGTCATCAGGTCGTCCAGCCCGGCGAAATCGCCCAGCGTGGCGCTTTCGTTGAGGAAGGTCGTGTTGCCCCGGTTGTGGTAGAAGATGGGGTCGTTGAGCCAGGCCGGCACCTTGGTGTCCCGCTCCGCCGCCGGGACGACGGGGGTGTAGGCAAAGGTGGGATCGGTCAGCCGCGCGAAGTTCTCGGCGGTGCGGACGTCGTGCCCCTGGAAGCCGTCGTTGATCGCGGCGCCGTCGATTCCGCCGCGCGTCCGGTACGGATAGTCGGCGAGGTTGCGGTACGGGCACGGGCCGGTGGCGCATTCCCGGTACTGGATGACGTCGGCCGTATGGTTGGCGACGATGTCCATGTAGACCTTCATGCCGCGCGCATGGGCCGCATCGACGAACGCCTTGAACTCGTCGGCGGTGCCGAAATGCGGGTCGGGCTGCGTGAAGTCGGTGATCCAATAGCCGTGGTAGCCGGCGCTCTCCTGCCCCGGCCGGCCCTGCACCGGCTTGTTCTTGAAGATCGGTCCGACCCAGATCGCCGTGATCCCCATGCCCTGGAGATAGTCGAGCCGCGCCGTCAGCCCCGCCAGATCGCCGCCATGGAAGAAGCCGCGACTGGTGGGATCATAGCCGGTCGCCAGCCGATCGCCGCTCAGCCCGCCGCGGTCGTTGGACGGATCGCCATTTTCGAAGCGGTCGGGAAGGACAAAGTAGATGACCTCGTCTTCCGGAAGCCGATCCCTGAACGCCGGTGCCTCCGGCTGCGGGCGGACCTGGGACTGTGCCTGGGCGGCAACGGGCGAGGTCAGGGCGAGGAGCGCGGCGGCGAGGGGACGAGGGATCATGAGGCTTTCCTTTGGTCGGTCGCGCAGTGTCGGTGGAGGTAATCGGCATGCGTCGGCATCGCGCGCGCCACGGCGCCCGCATGATGCCGCGTCAGCTTCAGGAACTCGCTTAGCGCCTGGTCGCTCGGCTCGCCGGCGAGCGGGTTGAAGCCTTGCGGCACCACGCCCTGGCCCAGCATCACCTGCAGCCAGCCGACTTCGGTGAAGAGTTCGTCGCCTTCGCGGAACAGCCGGCCGCTCGACCGGAACAGCGCGATGCGGCGGCTGAGACTGTCGGGGATCGCCGCGGCCCGGCGGTCGCGCCAGAACGGCTCGTCCCGGCCATTCAGATGGTAGTGGAGGATCAGGAAGTCGCGGACGCTCTGCCATTCCGCGTCGGCCTGCCGGTTGAACTCGGCCGCCTCGTCGTCCTGCGCCCGCCCCGCCGGCATGAGTGCCAGCAGCCGGCTGATCGCCGACTGGATCAGGTGGATGCTGGTCGATTCCAGCGGCTCCAGGAACCCGGCGGACAGGCCGATCGCCACGCAGTTGCGCGTCCACTGCGCGCGGCGCTTCCCGGTGGTGAAGCGGATCGGCCGCGGATCGGCAAGCGGGCGGCCTTCCACATTCGCCAGCAGGGTGGAGGCCGCCTCGTCATCGTCCATGAAGGCGCTTGAATAGACGAGGCCGTTTCCGGTGCGGTGCTGCAACGGGATGCGCCACTGCCACCCGGCGGCGCGCGCGGTGGCGCGGGTGAACGGGTCCGGCGCCCCGACACTTGCCGTCGGCACCGCCAGCGCCCGGTCGCAGGGCAGGTGGCGGGACCAGTCGTCGAACGGGGCTGCGAGCGTGTCGCCGATCAGCAGCGCGCGAAAGCCGGTGCAGTCGATGAACAGGTCGCCCGCGACGCTGCGGCCGCCATCCAGCGCCAGCGACTGAATGTCGCCGCTGTCGGGATCGCGCGTCGCGTGCGTCATGCGACCTTCGATCCTGGTGACGCCGTTCGCCTCGGCATGCTGCCGCAGCAGCCGGGCGTAGAGCGAGGCATCGAACTGGTATGCCCAGGCCAGCCCGCTCGGCAGGCCGGGCCGGCCGGGATCGGGCGCGAACCGGCCGCTGCGCGCGGCAACGGCGCTGGCCGAATGGTCCCACAGGTCGTCGGCCACCCCGCGGGCGCGGGCGCGCAGCCAGTAATGGTGGAAGGGCAGCAGGCCCAGCGACCGGCCGATCTGCCCGAACGCATGGATGTAGCGGTCGTGCGGGGCGCCCCAGCCGACGAACTCGATGCCCAGCTTGAAGGTGCCGGCCGTCGCCTTCAGAAAGGCGTTCTCGTCGATCCCGAGATGCTGGTTGAACAGCCGGATCTGCGGAATGGTGGCTTCGCCCACGCCGACCGCGCCGATCTCGTCGGACTCGATCAGCGTGATGCGCCGCTGCGCGGGAAGAAAGCGCGACAGGGCGGCCGCCACCATCCATCCGGCCGAACCGCCGCCAAGGATGACGATCGAGGGCAGGCTGCTGCCGGTCACACCGCACTCCGCGGCGTGCGCGCTCCGCCGGTCGGCGACGCGCGCACGCCCTCAGCCCTCAGAACCGGAAGCTTGCGCCGGCCAGGAAGCGGCGGCCATAGGTCTGGTAGTCGATCACCTGATCGCGCGCGTCGCCGTTGATGGTGGCGAACGGCTCGTCGGTCAGGTTCTGGCCCTGCAGGAACACGGACAGGCCGTTGAGCGCGCCGGAGCGGAAGTCGTAGCCGATCTGCGCATCGACGATGGTCTCGTCGATCGCACGGCGCCGCGTGCGCGCCGCGCCGAAGCCCGACAGCTCACCCACGAAGGTGGAGCGATAGCGCACGCTGCCGCGCACGTTGAAGCCCCACCGCTCGAAGAAGGCGGTGCCGTTCGCCACCCAGCGCGAATAGCCCGGGATGTCCTCCGGCTCGCCACCCGGCGTCGGCTGGATCTCGGTCTCCGTGTAGGACGCACCGCCGGTCACGCCGAAGCCTTCAAGCGCGGAGGTAAAGTCGCCCAGCTGCAGCGTGGCGGCAAGCTCCGCACCGTAGATGGAGCCGCCGTCGCCGTTGATCGGCTGGTTGTTCCGGCCCAGCGTCGGCGTGCCCGGGGGCGCCGTCGGCGGCAGCGGGAAGCCGGTGAAGTCGAACGGTGTCTCCAGGTTGTACACGAAGCTCTTCAGGTCCTTGTAGAAGCCCTGAGCCGCGATGTAGCCGCGCGTGCCGAAATACTTCTCGATCGTCAGATCGAACGAGTTGGAGCGGATCGGGCGGAGGAACGGGTTGCCGCCGCCGCCGGTGATGATCCCTTCCTGCGTGTTGTAGCCGTAGCCCAGGGCCACGCGCATGTCGTCGAGACGCGGGCGCTGCATCTGCCGGGCGGCGCCCAGGCGGATCACGAGGTCGATCGGCAGGCGCAGCGACAGGTTGAGGCTGGGGAGCACGTCCACATAGTCGTCGCCGCGCGTGATGTCGCTGAAGCTGGTGCCGTTGAACACCAGGCCGGACGACTTCTGCTCGGTGAAGACGGCCTGCAGGCCGATGTTGCCGGTCAGTTCCGACGCGCCGATCGGCTGGCTGATGTCGCCCTGCAGATAGGCGGTCATGATGTCCTCCTCGATCCGGAAGGCGGAGGAGATCACGTCGTTGGACAGGTTCGGCACCTGGGCATAGGTCCCGGCGGCGATCAGGTCGCGCGGGTCGTAGCTCAGCATCGGGCCGAGCCCGAGGTAGGACAGGTTGGTCGGCCGCTGGATGAATTCGGCCGGGATCTGCTGCTGCAGCGCGCCGTTGGCGAGCGTCAGGAAGAACTGGATCGGCGTCAGGTCCTTCGACCGGTCGGTGTAGTTCAGGCCGAAGCGGACGGCAGACAGCGGGCTGCTCAGCTCCTTCTCGACCTCCAGCCGGTACTGGCGGATCTCGTCTTCGACGTCGCGGTTGTTGAAATAGCCGGCCTGCCGCGTCGCGCCGCCCCAGCCGAGCGGATCGGTGAGGAGGATGAGGTTGGGATCCGAATAGTCGAGCGTCGGCGAGAACACCGTGCCCTCCGGCCCAGTCGTGAAGCCGATGTTGTCCGTCGCGCCGTTGCCGGGACCATAGCCGGTGCCGGCATAGGTTTCGATGATGATCTCCTGCCGGTCGGTGCGCGAGAAGCTGAGGTCCAGCTGCACGTTCCAGCCGTCGTCGCCCTCGTAGCGGGTGTTGTAGCCGAAGGAGTAGAGCTTGGCCTTGCGCTCAAAGCTGTCGTTGCGGACGACGCCCTCGACCCCCTGGAAGGTGCCGGACGTCACCAGGCCGTTTTCGACCGTGGTGCTGGTCAGCAGGCTGGTGCCGTTGGCGCCGAAGCCGAGCGGAAGCTCGATGCCGCGCTTGATCTGGTCGTCGTTGAAGTCGGAATAGAAGCCGTCGAGCGTCATCGTGAGCTCCGGCACCGGCCGGAACTGCAGCGTGCCCTGGAGACCCAGGCGCTGCAGCGTCGTCGACGTGACATAGGACTTGGAGCCGCCGATCACCGAGTCACCCGCCGCCGTGGTGGCATAGCCCCAGGCGTTGAATTCCTGGATCTGGTACGGCTCGTTCAGATAGGCGGCCGACAGCGCCACGCCGATCGTGTCGTTGGCGAACTGGTCGATGTAGGTCGCGTTGACGCGGTAGCCGAGCTCCTCCGAACCCGAGTTGAGCTTGCCGAGATCGGCATAGGTGCCGCGCGCGCCGACCGACACGACCGAGCGGCCATAATCGATCGGGCGGATGGTGCGCAGGTCAACGGTGCCGGACAGGCCCTGGCCGATCAGCGACGCCTGCGCGGTCTTGTAGACCAGCACCTGATTGACGACTTCGGACGGATACTGGTCATATTCGACCGCGCGGTTGTCGCCGGTGGAGGTCTGTTCGCGGCCGTTCAGCAGGGTGGTCGAGAAGTCCGGCGCGAAGCCGCGGATCGAGATGGCGTTGGAACGGCCGCTCACGCGCTGCGACGTGAGGCCGGGAAGGCGGGCGATCGATTCGGCGATGGAGGCGTCCGGCAGCTTGCCGATGTCCTCGGCCGTGATCGATTCGACGACCAGGTCGCGGTCGCGCTTTTCGGCCACGGCGCTTTCCAGCGCCTGGCGGAAACCGGTGACGATGATCTCGTCGCCGCCCTGACCCTGGTCGTCGGTGTCCTCGCTGACGGAGTCATTGGGGTTCGCCTGCGGACCGGTGGCGGCGGGAACGGTGGCCTGCGCATGAAGAGCGGCGGGCGTCATCAGCGCCAGTGCGCTGACGGTGAACAGCGGTGCGACACGCGAGCGCGTGGACATAGAACGCATCTTTTTCCTCCCCGGAGCTCCCGCCTGTCCCGGCGAATGAGCAAAGCCAATCATCGACTCGGACACGATCCGATGGGTGACGCTTAAGGGCTTGCTGATTGTTGTGCAATCGATTGCACAGCAAAATTCCGCAACAATTCCGAAGACGTCAGAGCTGTCTCAAATCTGCAACATCAGCCACTTGCCCGTTCGATCAGGCTGAGCGGGATCTGCACGGACGGAGCGGCCACGCCTTCCATCCGGGCGAACAGCCGTTCGATCAGCACCTCGGCGGCCAGCCGGAGGTCCTGGCGGATGGTGGTGAGCGGCGGATGGACATAGGCCGCAAGGCTGACATCGTCATAGCCGACCACCGCGACATCATCGGGGACGCTGCGGCCCAGGATGTTCAGCGCGCGCACGACGCCCATCGCGATCATGTCGGATGCCGCAAACACCGCGTCGATGTCGCCGGCGGCAGCCAGCTCGTCGCGCACGGCATCGGATGCCGCGTCATAGGCGAGCGGGATGGGGATCCACGGCCCCGGCGCGCAGCCGGCGGCGTCAAGCGCATCGAGATAGCCGCGGTGGCGCGCCTCCAGCTCGGGAATGTCGGTCATGCCGGCATAGGCGATGCGCCGCCGCCCGGTGTTCAACAGATGCTCGGTCGCTACCCGGCCGCCGACGAGATTGTCGGTGCCCACACAGCAATAGCTGCTGTTCGCGCCCGCCTCGCCCCAGACGACCAGCGGCAGATAGTCGCGGCTGACGGCCTGGAGCGCGTCCTCCTGGTCCGACTGGCAGAGCACGATGACACCATCGACGCTGCCGCTGCGCGACAGGCTGGTCAGCCAGCTGTCGTCGGTCGGCGCGACCGCGGACAGCAGCATCTTGTGCTCGCGCTGGGCGAGCCCGTCCATCAGATGGCCGATCAGCGTCGTGTAGAAGGGGTCGGACACGCGCTGCGCGCTCTGGTGGCCCAGCGGCACGACGCAGGCGATCAGCCGCGTCCGTCCCATGCGCAGGTTGCGGGCTGTCTGGTTGATGTGAAAGCCGTGCTGGCGCGCCACGTCGCGGATGCGGTCGCGGGTCTGCTGGCTGATGCGCGGGCTGTCGGCCAGCGCGCGCGACACCGTCGCCGGGGTCACGCCCACCAGCGCGGCGATGTCGGCCAGCGTCTGCACCGGTTTGTTCACGTCGAGCCCCTCGTCACCTTCGCGCGGACAGCGCCGACCCGTGCTGCTTCGCACGGATCGGCGTCCCGGCTCCACGGCCAATCGACAAAGGCAGTTCAGCGGCGGCTGATGCGGATCTCGCCGCCGCGCGCCGCGCTGTCGGGCAGGGTGAAGCTCACCGTCCGTGCCGTGGCGTCGGTGGTGGCGTCATACCGGTCACGGCCCGCGCCGACGGTGGCATTTCCGCTCCAGCCGTGGACGGTGACCGCGATCTCGTTCCACCACGGGGCGAAGCTGCCCTGGCGCTCGTCAAAGGAGATCGTCAGGCGGCCGTTGGCGCCCACGCTGCACCGGACGGTCTGGCGCAGGAACGCACCCCCGCGGTGCGCCGTGGTTGTCTCGTCATCGGCATAGATCTCGCCGCGGCAATCCTCGCCCGGGTAGATGTCGAGCGACAGCGGACCCTGCGGCTTGAACGCGGTGCTCTGCACCACCGGCTGGCGCGGCAGGATGGTGCCTGCACGGATGAACACCGGCATGTGGTCGATGCGCGGCGTCTCGGAGACGATCTGCACGCCGCGCTGGCGGCCCTGCACGTCGCCCGCTGCCAGCCGCGTCCGGCCTTCCTCGCCGCGCGCATCGCTGACCGGCAGCCCCGTCCAATAGTCGAACCATCCGCCCTCGGGCAGGCAAACGTCGTAGCTGCGGGGCGATTCCGGGTTTGGCGACGGCGCCACCAGGAGGCTCGCGCCCACCGTGAACACCATGGACTGGTCGCACGGCGCGTTCACGGCCGCCGGATAATCGTAGAAGATCGGCCGCATGATCGGGTCGCCGGTGCGCGAGTTCTGTTCGGCCAGGCCGTAGAGATAGGGCATCAGCCGGTAGCGCTCGTTCACGAAGCGGCGGCGGATCGCCAGATGCTGTTCGCCGTCCACCCAGGGTTCGGCGCGCGGCGTGTCCTTGGCGGCATGGTCGCGGAAGATAGGCATGAACGCGCCCAGCTGGAACCAGCGCGTCAGCAGATCGGCGCTCGGCCCGCCCGCGAACCCGCCGGCATCGGCGGCGCTGTAGGAAAAGCCCGACAGCCCCAGGTTGATCAGCTGGTGCACGGCAAGCTTCAGGTGGTCCCACGTCGACAGGTTGTCGCCCGTCCACGTGACCGAATAACGCTGCCCGCCGGCATAGCTTGCCCGCGTCATGATGAAGGGGCGCTGGTCGGGGCGAAGCGCCTCCAGCCCTTCCAGCGTCGCGCGGGTGTTCTGCATGCCGTAGACATTGTGGATCTCGGCATGGGTCGCGTCGCGCTCGGCGAAGTCGTCGCTGTCGATGTGGTGGATGTTGTCGACCGGCATGGTCTTGGTCGGCGTCTCGAAGATCGCCGGCTCGTTCATGTCGTTCCAGAAGCCGGCGATCCCGGCGTCCAGGAAGTCGCGGTAGAGGCCCGCCCAGAAGGTGCGCGCATCCTTGTCCGTGAAGTCCGGGAACACCGACGGGCCCGGCCACACCGGGGCGACATAGGTCTCGCCCTCTGCATTCCGGACATAAAGATTGTCGCGCAGGCCCTGCTCGTAGATCGGGTATTCACGTCCCGGGACGCGCGCGATGTGCAGGTCGGTGATCGCCACCAGCCGGATGCCCTGCGCCGCCATGTCGCGGGCGAGGCCGGGCAGGTCGGGGAAGGTCTGCGGATTGGTCGTGAACGGCCGGTTGCGGTCCTGGAAGTCGATGTCCAGCCAGATGACGTCGGTCGGCACCTGGTCGGTGCGCAGGCGGCTGGCGATCTGCCGCACCTCATCCGCGCTCATGTAGCTGTAGCGCGACTGCTGATAGCCGAGGCTCCACTTGGGGACGAGCGGCGCCTTGCCGGTCAGGTCGGTGTAGCGGCGCACGACCTCTGCCGTGGACGGCCCGTTGATGACATAATAGTCGATCGGCCCGTCCGGGCCGCCGAACGCCAGCACGTCCTGCTCGCGGTGGCCGAAATCGAACCAGGTGCGGTGCGTGTTGTCCAGGAACAGGCCGTAGCTGCCGGATTCGGCTCCCACGCCGATGAAGAACGGGATCGACTTGTAGATGGGGTCCGTGCTGCTGGTGAAGCCGAACGCATCCGTGTTCCAGTTGACATAGCTGTAGCCGCGCCGGTCGAGGCCGCCGCCGGTCTTGTCGCCCATGCCGAAATAGTGCTCGCTCTGCGGCATCGCCTTGCGGAGCGTGAAGGCGGTGCCGTCGAGGGAGACGGGGTCGACGGCGTCGGCGGTGATGACCTTGCCCGCGCTGTCGGTGACCGTCATGGCGCCGGTCCGCGGATCGATCCTGACCCGCATCGACGGCGTCGAAAAGCCGTCGCGCGCCGCCGTCACCGATACTGATTGGGCGCGCACCTCTGGCGACACGGCCCAGCTGGCGTCTTCCGGCATCCGGCCACCGCGCGCCACGCGCACGCGAAGGATGTCGTCGGTCAGCGCCGTGACGCGGGTTTCCACGTCGCCGCGACGCACGACGATGCCGTTCGCCAGCGCCTGGATGGTCGCCTGCTGGGTGGTGGCGGCGGGCTGCTGCGCAAGGACGGGGGCGGCCGCGCACGCGCCGATGGATGCCGCCGACAGCAGCAAGGCCTTCTTCAGAAACACCATAACTCTCCCACCTTGTTCTATGGCGGGGATCGGCCCGCGCCTTATGCAATCGATTGCGCAAGCTATGGCATACACCTCGCGCGCGTCAACGACATTGGTCGCGGGCCAACCTCCGCGCTCTTGCCGCGGCGGCTGATCTTGCCGAAAGAACGCGGCATGACGGCACCCGACGACGACCATTCCCGCCACAATGCGCGCATGAAGCGGCTGAAGATCGCGCGCGACAAGCTGCAGGCGCGGCGCACGGCCGAGCGCGGATTGCTGATCGTCCACACCGGCAACGGCAAGGGCAAGTCGTCCAGCGCCTTCGGCATGGCGATCCGATCGATCGGGTGGGGGATGCGCGTCGCCATCCTGCAGTTCGTCAAAGGGACGTGGGAAACGGGCGAGCGCAACTTCTTCGCCGCGCTCTCCACCGACCTCGTCAGCTTCGAGAGCATGGGGGAGGGCTTCACCTGGGACACGCAGGACCGCGCGCGCGACATCGCCGCGGCGCGGCGCGGCTGGGACCGGGCCAAGCAGCTGATCATGGATCCCGCCATCGACTTCGTGGTGCTGGACGAACTGAACATCGTGCTGGCCGACGACACCTTGCCCTTTGCCGAAGCGCTGGCCTTTCTGGCGGACCGGCCGCTGACCAAGCATATCTGCATCACCGGCCGGGGCGCGCGGCCGGAGCTGCTGGCGATGGCCGACCTCGTCACGGAATTCGGCGAGGTGAAGCATCCGTTCAACGCCGGCTTCAACGCGCAGAAGGGCGTCGAATATTGACGCCGCCGCCGCCCGCCGCCTAGAGGCGCGGCCGCGAACGGTTCCCCGGAGACGGGGATGAAAAGGGAAGACGGGTAACGGGCTTCGGCCCCCAGCCCCGCGCTGCCCCCGCAACTGTGATCGGGGAGTGCCGCCCGACACGGCCACTGGGGGCGACCCTGGGAAGGCCGGGCGGCACGACGAACCGAGAGCCAGGAGACCTGCCGGGCGCACGTCGATCCACTGTTCTGGCGGAGGGCCGGAGCGGACGAGGCAGAAACCCTCGAGCGAGCGACAGGTCGGGCCGGCCCGGTGTCGCATTGGCGCGGCATCGGTCGCGGCCCCGTTCGAAGGGCATGTTTTCGTGAAACTCACTTGTCTCCTGGCGGCCGCGGGGGCCGCCGCCGCGCCGGCATGGGCGCAGGACTTGGATCCCGCGACCGACATCATCGTCACCGCAAGCGGCGTCGCGCAGGACGCGGACACGACCGGTCAGGCCGTCACCGTCATCGACCGCGAGACGATCGAACGGCGCCAGACGATCGCCATCAGCGACCTGCTGTCGACCACGCCCGGCGTCACCGTGACGCGCAACGGGGGCCTGGGCACGCTCACCAGCGTCCGGCTGCGCGGCGCGGAAGGGGACCAGACCCTGGTGCTGATCGACGGCGTGCGCGTGAACGATCCCTCGTCGACGGGTGGCGGCTTCGACTTCGCCAATCTCCTGTCCTCCTCCGTCGAGCGGATCGAGGTGCTGCGCGGCCCCAACTCGGTGCCGTGGGGCAGCCAGGCGATCGGCGGCGTCGTCAACATCATGACGCGGCGGCCGACCGCGGGGCTGCAGGCGCGCGGCACGGTCGAATATGGCGACATGGACACGCTGTTCACCAGCGCAGGCGTTTCCGGCGGGGCGGGGATCGTCTCCGGATCGCTCACCGGCGGCTATCTGCGCACGGACGGCATCTCCGCCTTCGACGGCGGGGCCGAGCGCGACGGGTATCGCCAATATGGCGCCAGCGGCCGCGCGGAAGTGGCGTTTGCGCCCGGCATCCGCCTCGATCTGCGCGGTTACTGGGCGGATAGCCGCACCGACCTCGACGGCTTTCCGGCACCTGCCTTCGCCTTTGCCGACACCCGCGAATATTCAACGGCGGAGGAGCTCTACGGCTATGCCGGGCTTTCGCTCGACACGGCGGACGCGCGCTTCCGCAACACGGTCGCGGTCCAGATCGCCGACATCAACCGCGACAATTTCGACCGGGACGTTCCCGGGTCGGAGCCGCTGTTCCTCGCGCGCGGTCGCAGCGAGCGGTACACCTACAAGGGCGACATCCGCCCCGCCGGCCCGGTGCGGATGGTGGTCGGCGCCGAGCATGAGGAGCAGCGCTTCTTCGACGGGGCCGACCGCTTCAGCCGCGGCGTCACCAGCGCCTGGGGCGAGCTGATCGTGACGCCGGTCGCCGCGCTGACGGTCACCGGTGCCGTCCGCCACGATGATGACGAGGCGTTCGGCGGCAACACCACGCTGGCCGCCAACGCCGCCTATCTGCTGCCGACCGGCACCACGCTGCGGGCCAGCTATGCCGAAGGGTTCAAGGCACCGACGCTGTTCCAGCTGTTCGCGCCCTTCTACGGCACGGCGTCGCTGCGTCCGGAAACGGCGGAAAGCTGGGATGCCGGCATCGAGCAGCGGCTGGCGGGCGACCGGCTGGTCGCGACCGCCACCTATTTTCGCCGCGACACGCGAAACCAGATCGACTTCGATCTTCTAACCTTCACCTATGCCAACATCGCGGGGACGCGGGCCGAAGGGCTGGAGATCGGCCTGGTGCTGCGGCCGACCGACAGGTTCACGGTCGCCGGCGCCTATTCCTTCATCGATGCGGAGAACCGCAGCGCGGGTTTCGTGGGCAACGACCTCGCCCGCCGTCCGCGCCAGGCGGTGAGCCTGTCGGCGGACTACCGGGTGCCGCCCGGCGGTGCGCTCGCCGGCCTGTCGGTCGGCGGGACCGTTCAGGTGGTGGGCGACAGTTTCGACAATGCGGCCAACACCGTCCGGCTGGACGGCTATGCGCTTGTCAGCGTGCGGGCCGAACTGCCCGTCGCCGACAATCTGTCGATCTATGGCCGGCTGGAGAACGCGTTCGACGAACGCTACCAGCAGGTCTCCGGCTATGGCACCATCCGCCGCGCCGCGTTCGGCGGCCTTCGGGTGACGTTCGACTGATGATGCGCGCGATCCTGCCGCTCCTCCTGCTGCTTGCCGGCTGCCAGCCGGCGGGCGGCGGGCGGCAGGGCGGGGTTGTGTCGCTCAACCCCTGTTCGGACCAGCTGCTGCTGGCGCTGGTTCCGGCTGAGCGGGTCGCGGCGATAAGCCATTATTCGCAGCAGCCGGGCGCCACCTCGCTCCCGCTCGCGGTTGCGCGGCGCCTGCCGTCGACCGCGGGCACGGCGGAGGAGGTGATCGCGCTCGCCCCCGACCTGGTGCTCGCCACCAGCTTCACCCCGCCGGCCACGCGCGACGCGTTCGCGCGGGCAGGGCTGAAGACGCTCTACCTCGATTCTCCGACGACGATCGCGGCCAGCAAGCAGCAGGTCACCGTTCTTGCCCGCGCGATGGGCGCCGACGCACGGGGCGCGGCGCTCAACCGCCGCATCGACGCCGCGGCGGCGCGGGTGGTGCGGCAGGACGCGCCGGTCCCCGCACTGCTCTACATTTCCGGCGATCTCGCGAACGGCGGCCAGACGCTGCTGTCGGACCTGATGCGCCTGTCGGGCTTCCGCGACGCCGGCGCGGACCTCGGCCTGTCCGTCACCGGGACCCTGCCGGTCGAAAGCCTGCTGGCGAAGCCGCCCGCCGTCATCCTCGTGCCGGATGCCGGCGGGCGCACCGCCGCGCTCCGGCGCCGGGTGCTGGACCGGGCGGGCGCAACGGTGCGTGAGGTCGCCTTTCCCCGTACGCTGGTCAATTGCGGCGGGCCGACCATCCCAGCCGCGCTCGACCGGCTGGCGCTGATCCGCCGGCAGGTCGCGACGTGACGCGCGGGCGCCTCCTCCTCGCGCTGTCGATCCTGGCGGCGGCGCTGTTCGCCGCCTCGCTGAGCGTCGGCAAGGCGAGCGTGCCCTTGTCCGCCTGGTGGTCCGGCGATCCGCGCTTCGCCATCATCGCGGAGCTCCGCCTGCCGCGCGCGGGCCTCGCCACCATCCTCGGCGCGTCGCTCGGCCTGTCGGGCGCGGTGCTGCAGGGATGGCTGCGCAACCCGCTCGCCGATCCCGGCGTGCTCGGCGTGTCGAGCGCGGCCGCGCTCGGCGCGGTGGCGGCGATCGTGCTGGGCGGCGCCGGGCAGTGGGGCATCTTCGCCGCCGCCATGCTGTCGGCGGGAGGCGGCCTTGCGCTGCTCGCCGCGCTCACCTGGCGGGCCGAAACGCCCGCGGCCTTTGTGCTCGCAGGCACCGTGCTCGCCAGCCTCGCGGCCGCGCTCACCGCCTTCCTGATCTCGGTCGCGCCCGACCCTTATGTCGTCGCCGCCGCGATCGACTGGCTGATGGGGGCGCTCACCGATCGCAGCAGCGACGACCTGCTTCGCGCCGCCCCCTTCATGCTCGGCGGTGGCGCGTTGCTCCTCCTCACCGGGCGCAGCCTGGATGCCTTGACGCTGGGCGTCGATGCGGCGCGATCGCTGGGCGTCGATCTCGGCCGGCTCCAGCTCCTCGTCATCGCAGGCGCGGGGCTCTGCGTCGGCGCCGGCGTCGCCGTGACGGGCGTGGTCGGCTTTGTCGGGCTCGTCGTCCCGCATCTGCTGCGCCCGCTCGTCGGTGCGCGGCCGGGCGCGCTGTTGCTGCCGAGCGCGCTGGGCGGCGCGGCGCTGGTGCTGGCGGCCGACACGCTCTGCCGGCTGGCGCCGGGCGCGGGGGAGGTGCGGCTGGGTGTCGCGATGGCGCTGATCGGTGCGCCCTTCTTCCTCGCTCTGCTGCTGGGCGAACGGGGCCGATCATGGGGCTGAGCGCCGACGCCCTGTCGGTGCGGCTCGGCGACCGCACGGTGCTCGCCGATTTGTCGATCGCGTTCGCGGCCGGCCGGGTGACGGCGGTGCTGGGCGCCAACGGCGCGGGCAAGTCCACGCTGCTGCGCGCGCTCGCCGGCCTGGTGCCGGCCCGCGGTGCGATGCTCGATAGCCAGGACATCGCCACCCTGCAGCCGCGCGAGCGCGCGCGGCGGATCGGCTATCTGCCGCAGGACGCCGCCGTGCACTGGAACCTGCCGGTTCGCGATCTCGTCGCGCTCGGGCGGCTGCCGCATGGCGGCGGCGGCGCGGCGGCGATCACGGCGGCGCTTGACGCGACCGACACGGCGGGGCTGGCGGCGCGGCCGGTCCGCACGCTGTCGGGCGGGGAGCGGGCGCGCGTCCTGCTCGCCCGCGTGCTGGCCGGGGAGCCCGCCTGGCTGCTGGCGGACGAGCCGCTGTCGAGCCTCGACCCGCTCCACCAGCTGGAAACGCTGGCCCTGCTGCGCCGGACTGCGGCGAACGGTGTGGGGGTGGTCGTCGTCCTGCACGATCTCACCCAGGCGGCGCGGGTGGCGGACGACGTGGTGCTGCTGAAGGACGGCCGGCTGCTTGCCCACGGACCGGTGGCGCAGGTGCTGGACGCCGCTGCCGTCGCGGCTGCCTACGGCGTCCGGGCAACGGTCGTTCCGCATGACGGCGGCACCGTCATCGTCACAGACTTGCCGATATAAAGAATTCTTTATATGTGGCCGGCATGGCCGATGATCTTCCTGTTCGCGAAGCGTTTCTTGCCGCCGCGCGGGAGCGCATCCTGTTCATCGACGGCGCCTTCGGAACCGAAATCCAGAACTGGAAGCTGTCGGAGGAGGATTATCGCGGCACGCTCGACCTCGGCCACGACCAGAAGGGCAACAACGACATCCTGGCGCTGACGGCGCCGCATGTGCCCGAAAGCATCCACCGCGCCTATTTCGCCGCCGGCGCGGACATCGCGGAAACCAACACCTTCAGCGCCAACCGCATCAGCCAGGCGGACTACGGCGCGGAGTCGCTGGTGCGCGACATCAATCACGAAAGCGCGGCGATGGCGCGCAGGATCGCCGACGAGTTCACCGCCCAGGACGGCCGCCGCCGCTTCGTGGCCGGCGCGATCGGCCCCACCAACAAGACGCTGTCGCTCAGCCCCGACGTCAACGATCCCGGGTACCGGGAGATCGACTTCGATCATCTGAAGGATGTGTACCGCGAGCAGACAGACGCGCTGATCGCCGGCGGCGCGGACTTCATCCTGATCGAAACCGTGTTCGACACGCTGAATGCCAAGGCCGGCATCATGGCGGTCAACGAGGCGGCGGAGGCGGCGGGGCGCGACGTGCCCATCATGCTGTCCATGACGCTCACCGACCTCAGCGGGCGCAACCTGTCGGGACACACGGTGGAGGCGTTCTGGCACGCGACGCGGCACGCGCGGCCGATCACCATCGGCCTCAACTGCTCGTTTGGCGCGGAACAGCTGCGCCCGCATGTGAAAACGCTGTCGGACCTCTGCGACACGCTGATCATGGTCTATCCGAACGCCGGCCTGCCCAACGAGCTGGGCTGCTATGACGAGGCGCCGGCCACCACCGCGGCGCTGGTGCGCGAATGGGCGGCGCAGACGCAGGTCAACGTGCTTGGCGGGTGCTGCGGATCGACGCCCGCGCACATCAAGGCGATCGCGGACGCCTGCGGCGCGCTTCCGCCCCGCCCCGTGCCCGTTCAGCCCGTGCGCACCCGGCTCGCCGGGCTCGAGCCGTTCACGATGGCGGCCTGATCCATGGCGCCCGTCCACGACCTTCCGCCCAACACCCAGTTCGTCAACATCGGCGAGCGCACCAACGTCACCGGGTCGGCGGCGTTCAAGAAGCTGATCATGGCGGGCGACTATGAGGCCGCCGTTACCGTCGCGCTCAACCAGGTGGAAAACGGCGCGCAGATCATCGACGTCAACATGGACGAAGGTCTGCTCGACGCGGTCGAGGCGATGACCACCTTCCTGAAGCGCATCGCCGCAGAGCCCGACATCGCGCGCGTGCCGGTGATGGTCGATTCATCGAAGTGGGAGGTGATCGAGGCCGGGCTGAAATGCGTGTCCGGCAAGCCGATCGTCAATTCGATCAGCATGAAGGAGGGCGAGGACAAGTTCCTGAAGGAAGCCCGCCTGTGCATGGCCTATGGCGCGGCCGTCGTGGTGATGGCGTTTGACGAGGTCGGGCAGGCCGACACGCAGCAGCGCAAGGTCGAGATCTGCGAGCGTGCCTACAAGCTCCTGATGAGCATCGGCTTCCCGCCGGAAGACATCATCTTCGACGCCAACGTCTTTGCCGTCGCGACGGGGATCGAGGAGCACAACAACTACGGCGTCGACTTCATCGAGGCAGTGAAGGAGATCCGCCGCCGCTGCCCGCATGTCCATTTCTCGGGCGGGCTGTCCAACCTGTCCTTCTCGTTCCGCGGGAACGAGCCGGTGCGCCGGGCCATGCATTCGGTGTTCCTGTTCCACGCCATCCCGGCCGGGCTCGACATGGCGATCGTCAACGCCGGGCAGCTCGACGTCTACGACCAGATCGATCCGGAACTGCGCGAAGCGTGCGAGGACGTGATCCTCAACCGGCCGCAACGCCAATCCGACGAGACGCCGACCGATCGGCTGATCCGCATCGCCGAGCGCTACAAGGGCCAGAAGGGCACCCCGGCTGACGACAAGGCGGCGCTGGAATGGCGCAGCTGGCCCGTCGAGAAGCGCCTGGAGCATGCGCTGGTGAAGGGCCTGGACGCCTTCGTGGTCGAGGATACGGAGGAGGCACGGCAGGCCGCCGCACGGCCGATCGAGGTGATCGAAGGTCCGCTGATGGACGGCATGAACGTTGTCGGCGACCTGTTCGGGTCGGGCAAGATGTTCCTGCCGCAGGTCGTGAAGTCGGCGCGCGTCATGAAGAAGGCGGTGGCGCACCTCCTGCCCTTCATCGAGGCTGCCAAGGAGCCGGGCGCCAAGGGCAAGGGCAAGATCGTGCTCGCCACCGTCAAGGGCGACGTCCACGACATCGGCAAGAACATCGTCGGCGTGGTTCTGCAGTGCAACGGGTTCGAGATCATCGACCTGGGCGTCATGGTGCCGTGGAAGACGATCATCGATGCCGCCAACGACAACAACGTCGACATGATTGGCCTGTCCGGCCTCATCACTCCGTCGCTCGACGAGATGGTGACGGTGGCCGAGGAGATGGCGCGGGCGGGCATGACCATGCCGCTTCTGATCGGCGGCGCCACCACCAGCCGCGTCCACACCGCCCTGAAGATCGACCCGGCCTATCCGGGCGCTGTGGTCCATGTGCTGGACGCCAGCCGGGCGGTCGGTGTGTGCACCAGCCTGGTGTCGGAAACGCAGTCCGCCGATTTCGTCGGCCGGACCAAGGCCGAATATGACGACATCCGCGTCAAGCGCGCCAATGCCAGCGGATCGAACCTCGTGACGCTGGAGAAGGCGCGGCAGAACGCCTTTGTCGCCGATTTCGCGCTGAAGCCGCCGGCGCCGCGCCAGCCGGGCATCCACCGCTTCGATGACTGGAGCCTCAGCGACCTTGTCGAGGTGATCGACTGGACGCCCTTCTTCCGGTCGTGGGAGCTGGCCGGCATCTTCCCCGCGATCCTCGATGACGAAGTGGTGGGCGAAAGTGCGCGCAGCCTGTGGGCGGATGCGCAGGCGATGCTCACCCGCATCGTCGACGAGAAGTGGCTCACCGCGCGGGGGGTGGCCGGCCTGTGGCCCGCCCACCGGCGCGGCGACGACCTGTTCGTCCAGAACCGGCACAGCGACGATCACCGCTCGCCCGACGGCGCGAGCGTGCCGCCCTTCATCAAGGTGCCCGATCTCGACCGCACGAACGAGGCGGGCACGCGCCTGCCGATGCTGCGCCAGCAGGTCGCCAAGCGGGAGGGGCGCGCCAACATGTGCCTGGCCGACTTCGTCGATCCGGCGGGCGACTGGCTGGGCGGCTTTGCGGTCGCCATCCACGGCATCGAACCGCATCTCGCGCGCTTCAAGGCGGCGCATGACGATTACAACGACATCCTGCTGAAGGCGCTGGCCGACCGCTTTGCCGAGGCCTTTGCCGAGCGGCTCCACCAGCATGTCCGCACGACGCTGTGGGGGTATGCGCCGAACGAGCAGCTGACCAACGAAGCGCTGATCAAGGAACAGTATCGCGGCATCCGCCCGGCGCCCGGCTATCCGGCCTGCCCGGATCATATGCTGAAGCCGAAGCTGTTCGAGATGCTGGCGGACGGCGGCGACGTGGCCGGTGGCGCGGTGGCCGGCATCACGCTGACCGAAAGCATGGCGATGTGGCCGACCTCCGCCGTCAGCGGCTTCTATTTCGGGCATCCGGAGGCCGCCTATTTCGGCGTCGCCCAGATCGGCATGGACCAGGTGGAGGATTATGCCGCCCGGCGCGGCGTGCCGAAGGCGGAGGCTGAACGCTGGCTGCGGCCGAACCTGACCTGACGGACGACGGCGCGCGCCCGCGCCGTGCTCAGGCGGCCTTTGCCAGGCGCGTGATCGGCCGCAATCCGTCCAGGAACTGGCGGGTGCAGCGATCCCAGCCGAATGCGCGCCCCGCCGCTGCTGCAGCCGCACGGTCGAGGCGGAGCGCACCGTGGATGGCGGTGGCCAGATCCTCGCCGAGCACGCCCGCGCCCTCCGACACGACGTCGACGGGACCTGCGACCGGATAGGCGGCGACGGGCGTTCCGCTCGCCATCGCCTCCGCCATCACCAGTCCGAACGTGTCCGTGCGGCTGGCGAAGACGAACACGTCGGCGCTGCGATAGGCGGCGGCCAGCCGCTCCCCATGCAGCGCGCCCAGATAGACGGCGTTGGGATAACGGCGGCGCATCGCCGGCAGTGCGGGGCCGTCGCCCACCACCAGCTTGGTCCCGGGCACGTCGGCGGCAAGGAACGCTTCGATGTTCTTTTCCGGCGCCACGCGGCCGACATGCAGCATGACGGGCCCGGCAAGTCCCTCCACCTCCGGCAGGCGCGGTCCATCTGGCCGGAACAGCGACAGGTCGACGCCGCGCCCCCAGCGGTGCAGGCGCGAAAAGCCGCGGGTCCTGAGTTCGGCCTCTAGCGTCGGCGTCGCCACGAACGCCTGCTCCGCCCGCTCGTGGAAGCGGCGAAGCGCGGACCAGAACAGATCGGGCGGCAGCTTCGTCCGAACCGCGAGATAATCGGGAAAGCGGGTGTGGAACGACGTGGTGAAGGGCACGCCTTCCGCCACGCACCAGCGCCGCGCCGCCCAGCCGAGCGGCCCTTCGGTCGCGATGTGGATGGCATCGGCGCCGATCGCCTCCAGCCGCCGCCGGACGCCCCGCCCCGCGCCGAGCGCCAGGCGGATCTCGGGATAGCCGGGGCAGGGAAGCGTCGTGAACTGGTCGGGCGTCACCGCCTCCACGACATGCCCCATCCGCGCCAGCTCGGCAGCGGTGGTGGTCAGCGTGCGAACAACGCCGTTCACCTGGGGGCGCCAGGCATCGCTGACCAGCGCGATCCTCATGCCGGCACCGCCTCGGCCTTGATCAGGCGCGGGCGGGTGCGCTCGCGCATCGTTTCCTCGCGGACCCGCTCCGCCCAGTCGACGATGCGCAGCGTGCCGTCGGCATCCTCGACCAGCGCGGTGCAGCTCTCAACCCAGTCGCCGTCGTTGTAGTAGGTGATGTCGCCGAATTCGCGAATTTCTGCGGAATGGATGTGCCCGCACACCACGCCGTCCACTCCGCGTTCGGCGGCGGCATGCGCCACCACTTCCTCGAAGCGGGAAATGAACGACACCGCGTTTTTCACCCGCTTCTTCATGTGCGCGGCCAGCGACCAGTAGGGCAGGCCGAACATGCGGCGGCAGCGGTTGACCCAGCGGTTGCTTCTGAGCAGCGCGACGTAGGCCCAGTCGCCCAGGAAGGCCAACCACTTGTGGTAGAGCACGACATTGTCGAACTGGTCGCCGTGGATCACCAGCAGCCGGCGGCCGTCGGCGGTGACGTGGACGTCGTCGTCGAGAAGCTCGATGCCGCCGAATTCCAGCCCGACATAGTCGCGGAAATGCTCGTCATGGTTGCCCGGGACGTAGACGACGCGGGTGCCGTGCTTGGCCATCTTCAGGACGGCGCGAACCACGTCGTTGTGCGCCTGCGGCCAGTACCAGCCCTTGCGCAGCTGCCAGCCGTCGACGATGTCGCCGACCAGGTACAAGGTCTCGCACTCGTGCTTCTTCAGGAAGTCGAGCAGCAGCTCGGCATTGGCGCCGGCGGTGCCCAGGTGGCAGTCCGAAATGAAGATGGTGCGCTGGCGGGTGCGCTTGGGCGCGTTGCCGCTGTCTTCCCCGTCGGGCTCGAACATCCAGGCGGGAACCGACTGGACCTGCCGCGACTTGGGTGTCGGGCGGGCGGTACGGGCGGTCGGCATGATCGGCGAAGTCATCACTTGGGACGCCATCTCGACTTCTCCCATGAGTGGCCGGGATCTCTTTGTCCCTTCGAGCATTGCCTAAACGACGTCAAAGACAGTTATGTAAAAGCGCGATGACAATTTGGTTTCAGATTGTCTTTGATCTTCGCTGAAACGTCATCAATCTGTCTCGAAAACGTCACAGCGTCCTGCAAACAGCAATCTTCGGAAGCTGACGCGGAGCGTGGACTGATGGCGACCCGGATGAGTACGGCGGGTGTCGCCCGCGCCTATGATCGGTGGGCGCCGGTCTACGATCTTGTCTTCGGCCCGGTGTTCCGGCGCGGCCGGTCCGACGCGATCGTCGCGGCGGAACGGGTCGGCGGCCGCATCATCGAGGTCGGGGTGGGCACCGGCATCTCGCTTCCGCAATATCAGCCGGGCAACCGCATCGTCGCGGTGGACCTGTCGGACGCCATGCTGGACAAGGCGCGCGCCCGCGTCCGCGAGCAGAATCTGCACCATGTCGAGCAGGTCGTCGTCGGCGATGCCGAGAACCTGCAATATGCCGACAACAGCTTCGACGTGGTGGTGGCGCAATATGTCATCACCGCCTGCCCGCATCCGGAACGCGCGCTGGACGAGTTCGTGCGCATCTGCCGGCCGGGCGGGGAGATCATCATCACCACGCGCGTCGGCGCGGGGCAGGGGCTTCGCGGCGCGATCGAACGCACGCTGATGCCCGTCACCAGCCGGCTGGGCTTCCGCACCGATTTTCCATGGAGCCGATACGAGGCCTGGGCCGCGACCCGGGCGGACGTCCGCCTGCTGGAGAACCGCCCGCTGCCGCCGCTCGGCCATTTTTCACTCGTCCGCTACCAGAAGCTCACCGAGGACCACGCCCGATGACCGCTTTTCGCGCCCAACTTGCCGAACAACGCTGGGACGATCACCGCTTCTACCATCACAGCCTGGTGAACCAGAGCCTGCACTTCGTGTCGGCCTGCACCTTCCTGGTCGCCTACGCCATCGTGTGGGTCGATCCGGCGGCGGCCAGCCTGCTCGCCTGGGGCGTTGCGATGACCAGCCGCCAGGCCGGGCATTTCTTCTTCGAGCCGAAGACCTTCGACCACGTCAACGGCGCGACCCACGACCACAAGGAAGAGATCAAGATCGGCTACAATCTCTTTCGCAAATGGGTGCTGATGAGCCTGTGGGCGTCCGTTCCGATCGTCCTGCTCCTGTCGCCGACGCTGTTCGGCACGCTTGCCGAGCCGGATGGTGTCGAAGGCTATCTGCGCCATGTCGGGATCGGCTGGCTGTTCCTGGGCGTGGGCGCCATCGCCTTCCGCTCGCTGCAGCTGTTCTTCATCCGCGATGTGGAAACGGGGCTGGTCTGGGCGACCAAAATCGTTACCGACCCGTTCAGCGACTTCCGCCTCTACAAGAGCGCGCCCAAGCGTCTGCTCCGCGGTGAGCGCATGGACTATCCGGACGCCGCCGCCGCCTGACCCTTCAGCCGGACGGCAAGCGCGCGCCGCATCACCGCGCGGCGCAGCGCCTTGTTGGTCAGGCCGGGGGGCGTGTCCCACCACCCGTCCGCCGCCATCGCCCGGGCCGCCTGGGTGAAGCGGCGGACCACTTCCGCGAACAGGCCGTCGTCGATGTCCAGGCTCCAGATCAGCCGCCCGGTGCCGACCCAGCTGAGCGCCAGCCCCTCCGCGCGGAGGTAATATTGCAGCATCCAGTTATAGGCCGCCGGTGCCGTATAGAGCACCGTCCACACCGTCTGCAGGTTCTCGACCCGCACCGGCACACCGGCCTCGGCCAGCGCCGCGTTCATGGTCGCCGCGCGCGCGTCCCAGCGATCGTCGATGCCGTCGTAGAGCGCCTGGACCTCCGGCGTTTCCAGCCGGCGCAGGAAGGCGTTCATCGCCCCCATGACATAGGGGTGCGCATTGAAGGTGCCGCGCGCAAAGCAGATGTCGAGCGGCCGGTCGTCCCGCCACCGCCGCATCAGCGCGGCGCGTCCGCACAGCACGCCGACCGGCAGCCCGCCGCCCAGCGTCTTGCCATAGGTGACGAGGTCCGGCTGGACGCCGAAATAGGCCGCCGCGCCCCCCGGCGACAGGCGGAAGCCCAGGAACACCTCGTCGAAGATCAGCACGATGTCGCGCGCCCGGCAGACCGCCGCCAGCCGCTGCAACCAGTCGCGATAGGCGTCCAGGTCCTTGGCCGCGCGCCGGCCGCTGTCGACCAGCTGGTTGTCGGACGGCGCCGCGCCGTTCGGGTGAAGCGCCTGCAGCGGGTTGACCAGCACGCAGGCGATGTCCCGGCGCGTTGCCAGCACCTTCAGCGTGCGGTCGGACCCCTCGGCCAGCGTCAGGGTCCGATCGGCCGGCACCGGGTTGCCGATGCCGGGCTGAACCTCGCCCCACCAACCATGATAGGCGCCGGCGAAGCGGACGATGCGCGGGCGCTTGCTGTGATAGCGGGCCAGTCGCACGGCCTGCATTACCGCCTCCGTGCCCGACATGTGGAACGACACCTCGTCCATGCCGGAGATCGCGCGCAGCCGCTCGACATTGTCGGCCACCACCGGGTGATAGGCGCCGAGCACGGGGCCGAGCGCTTCCACCGCGGCCGCCCCCTCGGCGATGGTCTGCTTGTAGAAGTCGTAGCCGAACAGGTTGACGCCGTAGGATCCGGTCAGGTCGATCAGCCGGTTGCCGTCCAGGTCGGTGACGACCGGCCCGTCCGAGCTTTGCAGAAAGGAACCCGTGCCGAGCGCGTCACGCACGCGCTGGGCGAAGGGGAAGGGCACGCGGTAGGATCCGGTGAACTGCAGGTCGGACAGCCCGACCTTCGCCGCGCGGGTCAGCGCCAGCGTCTTCGGGTATCGCGCGCCGAACAGCGCCGACAGCCGATCGAAGCCGGCCTGCCGCCGCGCGGCGACAGCGGCGTCGGCGCCGTCCACCGAAAAGAAGCGGTCGGGCCCATGGGCAAAGGCCGGGATCAGTCCTGCCACCCGTTTCGCCATGCGGACATGGCCGCCCAGCGATTTGTGCTTGGCCCGGGACAGGGTCAGGCGCCGATGGCCGGCGGACAGCGCGAACGCGCCGGCGGAGACGCCGAGCGCACTGGCAAGGATCAGGTTCATGCCGCCTCACAACCCACCGAGATGACACGCCCATGACAGTTCGCGGCAGCCTGATGCGCGTCCTCCTGCAGGAGGATCTGAACTTCCTGCTCACCAACCGCCTGCCGCGCCGGCTTGCGACCCGCGCGGTGGGGCGCATCTCGCGCGCGCGCCACCCGCTGGTCGCGCGGCCCGCGCTTGCCGCCTGGCGCTTCTTCGCGGGCGTCGACCTGTCGGACGCCGCCTCCACACGCTACCGGACGCTGGGCGAGGGGTTCACCCGCGCGCTGCGGCCGGATGCGCGCCCCTTCCATCCCGATCCCACCGTGCTGGCCAGCCCGTGCGACGCGATCGTCGGCGCGCATGGCCGGGTGGAGGGCGGGCGCGCCTATCAGGTGAAGGGCTTCCCTTATCGGCTGGACGAACTGATTCCCGATCCTGCGCTGGCCGGGCGCTTCGCGGACGGCTGGTTCGTCACGTTGCGGCTGACGGCGGGCATGTACCACCGCTTCCATGCGCCCGCCGACCTGACGGTGGACGCGGTGACCTATCAGTCGGGCGACTGCTGGAACGTCAATCCGGTGGCGCTGAAGCGGGTGGAGCGGCTGTTCTGCCGGAACGAACGCGCCGTGATCGAGGCGCGAACGACAGACGACACGCCGATCCTGATCGTGCCGGTCGCCGCCATCCTGGTGGCGAGCATCCGGCTGACCTTTCTCGACACGCCCGCGATGCTCCGGGACGGCGGGCCGGGCCGCCGCGCGCTCGACGTGGCGCTCCACCGCGGGGACGAGATGGGATGGTTCGAGCATGGCTCCACCATCATCATGTTCCTGCCCGCCACCGCCGCGCTGGGCGACCTGACCGAAGGGGAGGCGGTGCGCGCCGGACAGCCGATCGCCCGGCTGCCCGGCTGATCGCTCACGCCGACCAGTTGCCGCCGAGCGCGCGGAACAGGTCGATCTGCGCGCGGCTGATCTCGGCATCCACCAGCGCCAGCGACGCTTCGGTGTCGGCAAAGGTCCGCTCCGCATCAAGCTGCGCCAGGCTGTCGATCTGCCCTTCGCGCTGCTGCGCACGGGTGATGCGCGCCGCAACCGCGGCCTGGTCGCGCGCCGCCTGCAGCGCGGCGCGGCGTTCCAGCACGCGGGCGTAGTTGGACAGCGCCGTCTCCGTCTCCTCCAGTGCGGTGAGCACCGTGCCGTCGAAGGTGGCGAGCGCGGCCTGCGTGTCCGCCTCCGCACCGGCGACGCGCGCGCGCGCCTGCACCGGGTTCACCGCCCAGCTGATCAGCGGGCCGAGCAGCCAGTTGAGCGGCCCCGCGCCGAACAGGTTGCCCACCCCGGTGCTCGTGGATCCCACCGATCCCCCCAGGCTGATGCGCGGATAGAGGTCGGCGGTGGCGACGCCGATCCGCGCGGTCGCGGCCGCCAGCCGCCGTTCGGCCGCGCGCACGTCCGGCCGGCGGGCGAGCAGCGCCGCCCCGTCGCCGACCGGGATCGGCCGATCGAGCCTGAGCGTCGTGTCGCGCGCCGCCGCGATCTCCGGCAGGGCGGCGGGCGCGCGGCCAGTGAGCGTGGCGAGGCGGAACAGCGCCGCCTGCCGCTCGGCCGCGATCGCCGGCACCTCGGCCTGCCGCTGGTTGCGGAGCGCGGCGATGCGCGCCGTGTCGAGCCCCGTGGTCATGCCGACCTCCTGCCGGCTTCGCGTCACGCGCAGCGCCTGGTCCAGCAGCGCGACGATGCGCGTGGCAACCGCCAGCCGCTCGGCCGCGGAGGCGGCGTCGGCATAGGCGCGGGTGGTGTCGGCCACCACCGCCACGCGCACCGCGTCGGCATCGGCCGCCGCCGCGCCGAGATCGCCGCGCGCCGCCTCGATGCCGCGGCCGACGCGGCCGAACAGGTCGACCTCGTAGGCGACGTCCAGGCCGAGATCGATCGTCCAGTCCTCCTGCGCGACGCCGGGCGGGCGCTGGATCGCCGACAGCCGGCCATAGGTCGCGCTTGCGCCTGCCGTCGCCTGCGGCAGCCGGTCGCCCCGCCGCTCGCGCAGCGACGCGCGCGCCCGCTCCAGCCGCGCCACCGCCACGCGCACGTCGATGTTGGCGGCAAGCGCGTCGGCGACAAGGCCGTCCAGCACCGGATCGGCATAAAGCTGCCACCAGCGGTCGTTGGTGGTGGCGGCGGTGTCGACCGCCGGGCCCGCGCTGACGAACGCGCCGGTTGTGGCCGGCGGCGCGGCCGGGCGGGCATAGTCCGGCCCGGTCGCGCAGGCGGCGAGCGCAAGCAGGGAGGATGCGCCAAGAAGGACACGGATCATGACGGGGGGCTCCTTATTCGGCCGGCTGCAGCGCGGGCGGCGTGCGGCGAAGGCGCAGCCGGTCGCCCAGCGCGCGGCAGACGACATAGAAGGTGGGGGTGAAGACGAGGCCGAAGCCGGTGACGCCCAGCATGCCGAAGAACACGGCCGTGCCCAGCGCCTGGCGAAGCTCCGCCCCCGCACCGCTTGCAATCAGCAGCGGCACCGCGCCCAGCACGAAGGCGAAGCTGGTCATCAGGATGGGGCGGAGACGATCGCCCGCCGCACGCACCGCCGCCTCGACCGGGGACAGCCCGTCCTGCTGTTCCGCCTGCCGCGCGAACTCGACCACCAGGATCGCGTTCTTGGCGGCCAGCGCGATCAGCACGACCAGGCCGATCTGCGTCAGCACGTTGTTGTCCATGCCCCGCAGGTTCACGCCGATCATCGCGGCAAGCAGGCACATCGGCACGATCATGATGATCGACAGCGGCAGCACCAGGCTTTCATATTGCGCCGCCAGCACCAGGAAGACGAACACCACGGCCAGCGCGAACACAAGGGCGGCGGTGTTGCCGGCCAGCTGCTGCTGGTAGGCGATGTCGGTCCATTCGGTGCTGTACCCGTTGGGCAGCGTTTCCGCCGCCAGCCGCTCCATCGTCACCAGCGACTGTCCGGACGAGAAGCCCGGTGCGGTGTTGCCGTCGACCTCCACCGCCGGGAACATGTTGTAGCGCACGACGCGGTAGGGGCCGGTCGTGTCGTTGAAGGTCGCCACCGACCCCACCGGCACCATCGCGCCGGAATTGGACCGCGTCTTCAGGTTGGCGATGTCGCTTTCGGTCGCCCGGAACGGCGCGTCCGCCTGCGCGGTCACGCGGTAGGTGCGGCCGAGCAGGTTGAAGTCGTTGACGAAGGCGGAGCCCAGATAGACGTTCAGCGCCTCGAACACGCGCTCCGGCGGCACGCCCAGCAGATCGGCCTTGGCGCGGTCGATGTCGGCGAACACGCGCGGCGTCGCGGTGTCGAAGAAGGTGTAGGCGCCGGCCAGCCCCTCGGCCTGGTTGGCCTTGCCGATAAGGCCGTAGGCCTGCTCGGCAAGCGCCTGGTAGCCATGGCCGCCGCGGTCCTGCACCATCATGCGGAAGCCGCCGGCCGCGCCGATGCCCTGGATGACGGGCGGCGGCACGATCATCAGCCGCGCTTCGGTGATGTCGGCGGTCGCCTTCTGCGCCTCCGCCATCACGTCGGCGACCGTGATGCCGGGACGATCCTCGAAATCCGTCAGGGGGATGTAGGCGGCGGCCGCGTTGGGGGCGAGCGTCTGTGACGGCCCGTCGAAGCCCGCCAGCATCACCGCGCCCTTCACGCCGTCGAGCGGCAGGATGCGGCCGGCGACCTTGCGCATGACGGCATCGGTGCGCTCCACCGACGATCCCGGCGGCAGCTGGATGACGGTCAGGAAATAGCCCTGGTCCTGGCTGGGGATGAAGCCGGTCGGCGTCGACCACAGCATCGCCACCGTTGCCGCGATCAGCCCGGCATAGCTGACCATCACCCGGCGCGGCCGGGTGACCAGCGCGTGCGTCATCCGGCTGTACCGCGCGCTCATGCTTTCAAAGCCGCGGTTGAACCAGTCGCCTGCGGCGCGCACCCGGCGCATCACCAGGCCCTGATGGCCGTGATCCTCCGCATGATGCTTCAGCAACAAGGCGGCGAGCGCGGGGGAAAGCGTCAGCGACACGATCAGCGAGATGACTGTCGCGGTGGAGATGGTGGCCGCGAACTGCTGGTAGAAGGCGCCGGACAGGCCGTTCATGAACAGCGTGGGCACGAACACCGCGCACAAGACGGCGACGATCGCGACCAGCGCGCCCGCCACCTCGTCCATCGAGGTGAAGGCGGCCTGCAGCGGCGTCTGCCCCTGCGCCAGGTTGCGCTCCACATTTTCCACGACGACGATGGCGTCGTCGACGACGATGCCGATCGCCAGCACCAGCCCGAACAGGGACAGCGTGTTGAGCGAATAGCCCACCAGCAGCAGCACGGCGAAGGTGCCGATCAGCGACACGGGGATCGCGACCACCGGGATGATGGCGGCGCGCCAGCGTTGCAGGAACACGATGATGACGAGCACGACGAGCACGATCGCCTCGCCCAGCGTCTTCATCACCTCGTCGATCGACTGGGCGATGAATTCGGTGGGGTTGTAGATGACGCGATATTCCAGCCCCTTGGGAAAGTTCTGCTGGAGCGCGTCCATTTCCGCCGTGATCGCCTCGGCGGCGGCGAGCGCGTTCGATCCCGGCCGCTGGAACACGCCCAGCAGCACGGTCGGCTCGCCCGACAGATAGGTGTTGGTGGAATAGTCGGCGGCGCCCAGCTCGACCCGGGCGACGTCGCGGACGCGCACCTGGCGGCCGTCCGGGTCGGACCGGATCACCACGTCGGCGAACTGCTGCGGCTCGGTCAGCCGGCCCTGCGTCTCCACGCTCAGCTGAAAGGCATTGCCCTGGTTGTAGGGCGGCTGGCCGAGCGTGCCCGCAGCGACCTGGACGTTTTGCGCGCGAAGTGCGGACACGATGTCGCCGGCGGTCAGGTCCAGCGCGGCGGCACGGCCGGGATCGATCCAGATCCGCATGGCATAATCGCGCGCGCCGAACAGCTGCACGTCCCCCACGCCGTCGATGCGGGCGAGCCGGTCCTTCACCTGCGTCAGCGCATAGTTGGACAGGTAACCGGTATCGAGCGACCGGTCGGGGGAGATCAGGTTCACCACCATCAGGAAGTCGGGCGACGTCTTCTTGGTGACGATGCCCAGCCGCTGCACCTCCTGCGGCAGGCGCGGGGTGGCGATGGCGACGCGGTTCTGCACCAGCACCTGCGCGGCATCCAGGTCGGTGCCGGGTCGGAAGGTGACGGTGATGGTCACGCGCCCGTCGCCGGTCGACTGCGACGACTGGTACAGCATCCCGTCGACGCCGTTGATCTCCTGTTCGATGGGCGACGCCACCGTCTCCGCCACCGTCTCGGCGGATGCGCCGGGATAGGTGGCCGCGACGGTCACCGTCGGCGGCACGATGTTGGGATATTGCGAGATCGGCAGCGCGAAATAGGCGAGGCCGCCGACGATGGTGATGACCACCGCGATGACCGCCGCGAAGATCGGGCGCGTGATGAAGAAGCGCGACAGGCGCATGGCAGGCTCCCCTTCAAGGAGGATGTCGTGAGAACGGGTCGGTCGGCGGCGTCAGCGGGCGAAGGTCGCCGCGCCGCTGGTCGTGCTGGTCGTGGGGGCGGTGGCGGTGCTGACGGGTTCGATCCGGCCGGGCCGCGGCACCACCGTGCTGCCCGGGGTCGCCATCTGCGTGCCGCTGATCACCACCCGGTCGCCGGGCTCGAGCCCGCTTCGGACGATCCGCAGCCCGTCGAGCACGGGGCCGAGCACCACCGGCTTTGCCACCACGCTGTTGTCGCGGCCGACCGTCAGCACCAGCTTGCGCGCCTGGTCGGTCTGGATCGCCGCATCCGGCACCAGCAGCGCGGTAACGGTGCCGCCGCTTGCCAGCCGCATGTTGCCGAACATGCCGGGCGTCAGGAACAGGTCGGGATTGGCGAGCACCGCGCGCCCCCGCACTGTGCCCGATCGTGGATCAAGCCCGTTGTCGGTGAAGTCCAGCCGCCCGGCATGGGCGTGCTCCGCCTCGTCCTGCAGGCGGATCTGCACGGCCGCGCCGTTCGCGCCGTCGCGCTTCGCCTTTAGGAACAGGCCTTCGGATGCATCGAAGCTGAAATAGATCGGATCAAGCGCGTTGATCGTGGTCAGGAGCGTGCCGTTCGTGTCGCCGGCGGACACCAGGTTGCCCGCATCGATCCGCCGGTCGGAGATCCGGCCCGAAATCGGCGCCACGACCCGGGTGAATTCCACATCCAGCGCCCGTGCCTGGACGCGCGCGCGTGCCGCCACCAGCGCGGCGTTCGCCGCCCGCACCCGCGCGGCGAGCTGGTCGAGATCGCTCTGCGACACCGCGTCTTCCGCGCGCAGCCGGTTGGCGCGGTCCAGGTTCGCCTGCGCCAGCGCCACGTCGCTCGCCGCGCTGGCGACGTTGGCGCGCGCTTCCGCCAGCGCGGCCGCGGCCGGGCGCGGGTCGATGGTGAAGAGCAGCTGGCCCTTCCGCACGATCGCGCCGTCGGTGAAATGAACGCCGGTGATCGCGCCCGAAATGCGCGGGCGCACTTCCACCGACCGGCTCGGCTCGAACCGGCCGACATAGTCGTCCCATTCGGTCACCTGCCGCACCAGCGGCTGCGCCACGGACACGGTCGGCACCGGCATCGCGGCGACTGCCGGACCATCGTCGTGGAACAGGCTCCACGCGCCGGCCAGCGCCACCACGGGAAGCGCGATCCAGCCCGCGCGTCGCCAGCGGGACCGCGGATGCTCGCGCGGCGCGCGGTCGGCCGCATCCGCCTCGACCTTCGACTGCATGGTCATGCCGCGGCTCCCCGTTGCGTCCGGCTGATGCCGATGCTGGTCGCCAGCGTCTCATATTGCCCCAGCGAGAAGCCGGCCGACACGAAGCGGTCGACTTCGCGCGCGGGGATGGCAAAGCCCTTGTGCCAGGTCAGCACGGCGATACGGCGCAGCGCCTCCAGGCGCGGGTCGGCCAGGTGCGGGCCGCGCCCGGCCGAGCCGAACACCTTGCCAAGCGCGATCGAAAGGGCGCCGGGCGCCTTCAGCGACGCGACGCGGTCGCGCCGGGCCAGCGCCACCACCGCCCATTCGAGTGCGCTCAGCCGCTCCTCGGGGACGGCGGGGGCGGCGACCTGCTGCAGGCCGGTCTGGACGGTCATCTGGTTCGAGAAATCGACATAGGCCATGGGATATCTCCCTGTGCGGGCGCGCCGGTCCGGTCGCCGCCGCGACCATCAGCCGCGGCGACGTTGGAGGACGCTGTGATCTGGACAAGCGGGGACGGTTCACCGCGCGCGGCGCGCACGGTGCCCGGCCTCAGGACAAGGGGTTGGGGATCAGGTGGTGGTCAGCGGGACGGGGACAGCAAGGCGCATCTCGGCATCCTCTTCGAAAGCCGTGGCGCCGCCGCTCGACGCCTTCTATACTGTGTGGTATAGAAAGGCATTCAGCTGCCGTCAATGCTTTTATACCGGTCGGTAGCGAATTTTTCTACCGGCTTGGCCACAGCTGCATGCTGGTGTCCACCACGCGCTCCAGGTCGGCGCGGGTCGCGCCCGAACCGGCCTGCACCGCCATTCCCTGCAGCAGCGCGTAAAGGAAGCTGGTCAGGCCCGCGATGTCCACGTGCATGGGCAGGTCGCCGTCGCGCTTGGCCTGTTCGAACCGCTCCACCAGCGCGGCCTGAGACGAGGCCCGCCGCTTGATCACGTCGGCCTTGATCGACTCGGCCTCGGCACCGCACGCGGTCATGCTGATCACGCCCAGGCATCCCTTGGGGTCGCAGCTGCTCATCTGCGCATCAATGGCGCCGCGCATGAAATGCTCGGCCACCTTGCGCGCCGTCGGCTGCTCCAACGCGGCGCGCGTATATTCCAGCTTCTCGGCCTCGTAGAGGTCAAGCGCCTTGTGAAACAACGCTTCCTTGTTGCCGAACGCGGCATACAGGCTGGGCTTGGTGATCCCCATGGCTTCCGTCAGGTCGGCCATGGATGCGCCTTCATAACCCTTCGCCCAGAACACGCCGAGCGCGGCGGCCAGCGCCTGATCGACGCAGAACTCACGCGGGCGGCCTTTGACGCGCAGGGCGGACGCAGTTTCCATAACGACTGGTATATAAGGCTTCCGACGTTGCCCGCAAGTTAATGACGCTGCACCATTTCCCTCCGGCACGACGGTTGCTGCACCTGCAAACTGATCCATGTTGGAACCAGGCGGCATGTTGATCGTTCTCGCCGGCAATGCCGGCACCTCCGGGCAGCATCACTCCAGCTCCGGACGCGCATGACCGACATCACGACCGAAACACCGCCAGGCGCTCCGCCGCCCCATCTCGCCGGTGCGGCGAACCACGACATGACCGACGACAGCAACAGCATCTTCTTCGCCGCGGTGAAGACGACGCGGATGCCGATGATCGTCACCGATCCCAACCTTCCCGACAACCCGATCGTGTTCGCCAACCCGGCCTTCCTCAACATGACCGGGTACAGCTGGGATGAGCTGATCGGCGTCAACTGCCGCATCCTGCAGGGCCCGGATACGGACCGCGAGACCGTGGCCGAGGTCCGCCGCGCGATCGAGCGGCGGCAGGAAACCTCCGTCGAGATCCTCAACTACAAGAAGAACGGCGCCGCCTTCTGGAACGCATTGTTCATCTCGCCCGTATTCGATGCCGACAACCGGCTGATCTACTTCTTCGCCTCGCAGCTCGACGTCACCCGCCGCCGCGATGCGGAAGAGGGGCTCCGCCAGGCGCAGAAGATGGAGGCGGTCGGCCAGCTGACAGGCGGCGTCGCCCACGACTTCAACAATCTCCTGACCGTCATCCAGGGCTTCGGCGACGTGCTGAAGAACCAGCTGGAGGGCGACCGTGAGCTCGACCGCGCCAAGGCGGTCCGATCGATCAACGCGGTGCTTCAGGCGGCCGAGCGGGGCGCCACCCTCACGCAGCAGCTGCTGGCCTTTTCGCGCCGCCAGAAGCTTCAGGGCCGCGTCATCAACATCGTCGATCTGGTGGACGAGCTCCGCCCGCTGATCGAGCGCACCGCCGGCGGCCTGGTGACCGTGCGCATCCTGCACGAGCAGCAGACCTGCAACGCCCGCATCGACCCGACGCAGGCCGAACTGGCGATCATCAACATCCTCCTCAACGCGCGCGACGCAATGCCAAATGGCGGCACCATCCAGATCGAGGTGCGCAACCGCACCATCGAGGACGGCGACGTCGGCTTCGGCGAGATCGCGGCCGGCGACTATGTCTCCGTGACCATCACCGATGAAGGCACCGGCATGTCGCCGGAGGTGCTGAAGCGCGTCACCGAGCCGTTCTTCACCACCAAGGACCAGGGCAAGGGAACCGGTCTCGGCCTGTCGATGGTCTACGGATTCGTGAAGCAGTCGGGCGGGTCGCTCCGGATCTATTCGGAGGAGGGGCTGGGCACGACCGTGCGGATGCTCTTCCCGTGCGAGAATGCGGAGGCCGACCTGCGGTCGCTCCGCAAGTCGCGCTCGCTCGCCGACAAGCGCGGCAGCGAAACCGTGCTGGTCGTGGAGGACCAGACGGACGTCGGCGACTATGCCGAAACCGTGCTTGCCGAATTCGGCTACACCGTGCTTCGCGCTGAAAACGCGGCCGAGGCGCTCACGCTGCTCGACGGGGCCGGGCAAATCGACCTGCTGTTCAGCGACCTCATCATGCCGGGCGGCATGAACGGCGTCATGCTCGCGCGCGAGGTGAAGCGCCGCCGGCCGAAGATGCGCGTGCTGCTGACCACCGGCTACGCGGAATCCTCGATCGAACGCGTGGACGCGCGCGGGGCCGAGTTCGAGCTGATCCAGAAACCCTACAAGCGCAGCGAACTGGCAACCAAGGTGCGTCAGGTGCTGGAAGGTCCCACCGGCGTCGGATCGCACGGCGGCTGAGAGCCTCGGGCCGGCGGGTCAGTCCGCGCCAACGGTCAGGAACGAACGGCTGTCGTCGATCTTGCCCGCCAGCCCCGGTACTTCCTCCAGCTGCCGCAGGTCGGTGAAGCGGCCGCGCTCCTCCCGGTAGCGGACGATCTCGAACCCGTGACCGTTCAGGCCGGGCACCGCGTCCAGCTCGTCGGCGCTCGCGCCGTTTACATCCACCTGCCCGGCCATCGCCTCGATCCTTCGCACTTGTATCGAATGCCGCGTCGCTGCCGACGCATGCAGGTGGCGGATGGCGCCCCCCACTGGAAAAGCATAACGAATATGTGTCGCCGTTTGTGCTACTATAGGACCGCCGTGCGCCGCCAAGCGCGGCCGACGACCGAAGCTTGTAGACTGCAACGCTTCTTCACATCGTCGAGTTCGCAGACGGCGGGATGGTCTTCGCCCCTGTGGTGAGCGTAGCTAAGCGCGTCGATCGGCGGGTGGAACTTGGCGAACGCGTCGCAGCCATCCAGCGCCTAAGAAGCCAGTTGCATCTGGCAACAGACCTCGTCCGACCAGCAACTTCTTAGCTAGCGACCGGAGCAACTGAGCTATTGCGAAACATCACTGGTTCGTCGAGCTATCGGGCGACACTCACCTCCACCGACGGGCTAAACGTAGACCTATGACGCGAGGTGAGCCGATCCCCGCGTAGTAGGTGCCGTCAAATCCGAACGCGAAGTTCGAATAGGCTTGGGTCGTGAAAACCCGCTCGTCGGTGATGTTGTCGACGAACAGACGCAAATCCCACTCATCCTGCTCCCAGCCGACCTGCGCGTTCAGCAAAACGTAGGCGTTCTGTTTGGCTATATTCTCTGGGTGCAGAGGCGTGTCACCGACCGCATTCGCCTCGCCCCGGAGGAAAAGACCGCGCCACGGTCGCCAGCTCGCGGCAAGAGACGCGTCGAACCGAGGCACAAGCTTGACGCGGTTTCCGGTGAAGTCCTGAACCGCTGAGAAGCGATAATCGGTGTAGATGGAGTCGACGTAACCGAGTGATGCGGTGAGGTTCAGCGTCGGGTCCGGTCGCGCGGTCAACTCAACCTCAAAACCCCGGCTTCGGATTGCGGCGTTTGAAGTGATGAGATTGGTTGACACCGCCTGCCCCGAGCTGTCGACGAGGACGTTGTACTCCTGCCAATTCTGCGCGTCAGTATGGAAGACAGCGCCCGCCAACAGTGCCCGGCCATTCAGCAGGGTCAGCTTGGCACCCGCCTCATATGTCCACAGTGTCTCGGCTCCGTAGCGCGTGAAATCCTCCGTTACCGAGACAGACGCGGCGGCAAGGTTGAAGCCTCCCGGAATCCACCCCTTGGCGACCGATGTATAAAGCAGCAGATTTTCCGTGGGCTTCCAGTCGATGGAAACACGGGGGAGCAACTCGGTAAAGGTTTGGCTGAGATCTTCGGCCGCGAACGCAAACTGACCAGCGGGACCAAGGTCGAGCGAGCCAGCCTGCTGGTTCAACGCGCGTTCGGCGCTTTCCAGCCGCAGGCCGCCACCTAACCGAACCTTATCGGCAATCGGCACGCTGACATTTCCAAACACGGCATAATCCCGCGATCGGCTGGTCTGCGGAGGGGCTGGGTTATAATCGGCCAGGCCTCCGGGCCCCACCAGGGTCAACAGGGTTTGCTGACGGCGATCGCGGTAGTGGTTCATTCCGACGACCCATTGCACCGGGTCGCCCCTCGCCGCCGAAAGCCGCGCCTCCATATTGACGAACCGGTCGCTTCCTAAGTCAGCGCCGGCGACCGCCGGCAGCGCGGTCAAGTCGATGTCGGTCCCGAAGGCGTCATCCGTGTCGCTGCGCCACGAGGCGTTGACGTCGAGCCGCGCGCCGCCGAGGTCGTAGTTCAGATTGGCACCGACCGTGTATTCGTCGCGCTCCGTGTTTTTTGGAGCGTCGTTAACGAGGCGATAGCGGCCGGGGGTCAGGCCGCCATTGAAGCCAGAATAGTTCGCATTGTAGACGTCCGGATCGATCGGGAGGAACTCCTGCTTGTAGAGACCCGGAGCGCGCTGGCGGAAATAGTAGCTGAGCAAGTCGATCGTGAGGCGTTCAGTGGGGTTCCATCGCAACTTGCCCTGAACGAAACTGTTTTGAAGGTATCCGGGCTCGCCGATCGACGATGCGATATTACGCAGGAAGCTGTCTGCCTCCTCGTGTGTGACGACCACCGATCCCGCGAGCGTACTGGTAAGTGGTCCTCCCGCCGCAAACCGCGCATCGATGCCCTCACCATTGCCGAAGAACGTTCCCGTGAGCGACGCATCCATCTCGAAACTATCCGTCGGCATCCGGGTACGAATGACGATCAATCCAGATTCGGTGTTCGAGCCGTAGAGCGTTCCCTGGGGGCCGCGCAGCACCTCAACCTGCTCGATGAAACCGAGCGATTGGTCCTGCACCTCCCGAAACGGAATCCCATCAACGTACACCGCCGCGCGATTGACGATGAACGGGTTCGATTCGATGCCGCGGATGGTGACGAAGGTGCTCCCGATCTGGCTCAGTTGATTGAACTGTGTCAATCGGCGTCCAAAAAGGACCCCCTATCGGCGTGCAAAAGGGACCCCTTTGTCGAGCAGCGTGACGGGTATGACGGGCGCGCCGTTCGCGC
>NZ_JAATJE010000001.1 GCF_011927695.1 Sphingomonas jejuensis | reverse complement strand
GACCCGATACGACAAGACCGCCGACAGCTTCCTCGGTTTCGTCCTCGTCGCTTCAATCCGCTTGTGGGTCAGGCACTTTGTCCACACCACCTAGTCGGTCCGCTAACTATTCCAAGATGACGAGATCGTTCGCAGCACCGCCCCAAGAACAGGCGGCAAGATTGGCGTCGAGACCCGCACCGTATCGCCCTACGGATCCCAGGGCTTCATTTCGCTGGTCTAGAACGGTTAGTTTTTCTCGCGCCGAACGATATTCCGCACAGGCGGTGTCCCGGTCGCCGGCGGCTCTGGCGATGTTCGCCATTGTGACGTGTGCCAGCACTAAGCGGTTCGACCGCGCGGGTGTCGGGTTTCGGCGCAGCACGTCTTGGTGCATCGCGATCACGCCGCGCTGGAGGGCGATGGCTTCGCTGTGCCGCCCGTCCGCGCTCAGCGCCTGAGACCGGGCCTGCTGCACGTTCGCGGCGAAGGCGCGCAGTCCATCGTCGTTGCTCTCGATTTGCAGCAGCCGGTCGAGGATGCTCGACGCCTGGTCGAGGAAGCGGCGCGCCTGTCCGGCGAGCGCGGGCGATTGGGTGGCGGAACTGTAGCCGACGTTGGCGTTCCAAGCCAAAGCATAGAGGATGTTGGGATCGCCGGGGTTCGCGCGCTCAGCTTCGCGAAAGAGCCTCTCGGCTTCCAATAGATCGGCCACCGCGTCATCGGGCTGGTCGAGGAAATAATGGTGGATGCCGCGATAGTAGCGTGCATAGGCGCGGTCGAGGGATGCGTCTGAGCTGTCCCGCATGGCCGCCGGCCATTCCGCGATTTCCGCTTCAAGAAGGTCGGACAGGCGCGGCATGTCGTCGAGCGAGGCGGTCAGCGTCGTCATGTCCAGTTCCGCCTTGCGGACATTCCGGCGCGCCATGTGCCAACGCCGGTCCCGTGCGGCGGACGGCACGGCGGCCAGAACGGCGTGCGCCTCGACGAGGCGCGCGGCGGCGGCGTCCGTCTTGGAGTCGATGTGCCCTAGGATCATCGCCAGCGACGCCTGGGCTTCGGCGAGGTCCGGCGCGGAAGGCTCTCGCAGGTCGCGGATCATGCCGATCGCGCGCTCCAGGTTGGCGCGGGCGCTTTCAATCTGGCCGAGATGCGGTCGGTCGGGAACGCCTTGGGCGCGGGCGAGCGCGATGAAGCCGCGTGCCGCCTCCAGCTTCAGCGCGTCGTCGGCGCCGGGCGAGGCGGCGAGCGCGGACAGATAGCGGCCGGCTTGCTCGGCCAAGTCGGCGCGCGCCTTGGTCGAGCCCGCGATGCGCTCCAGCTGGCTGTTGAGGTCGAAGATCATGTAGCCGGCCAGGGCGCGCACTTCCTCGAACCGCTGCTCCTCGGCGACACGGGCGCGCTCGGCGCGGCAGTAGGAGACCAGCGCGACGATCAGCGCGGCGAGGATCAGCGCCAGCGCGACGGCGGCGGCGGTGACGGGCCAGCGGTAGCGGCGCACGAATTTGCCGATCGCATAGCCCCGCCCGCCATTGCGGGCGGTGACGGTGCGGCCGGTGGCATGGCGGTCGAGATCGTCCATCAGCGCATCGACCGAGGCGTAACGATCGGCGGGGTCGAGCGCGGTGGCGGTGGCGATGATCGCCTTCAGGTCGGCGTCGGGCGCGTGGTCTTCCACCAGCACGTCGAGCAGGCGGCCCAGCGAAAAGACGTCGCTGAGCGTGGTGGCGCCGACGCCCGCCATGCGCTCGGGCGCGGCGAAGCCGGGCGTCAGGCTGAGGCCGGCGAGCGAGGGATAGGGCGAGGACGCCGCGCCGTCGCCGCCCTCCGCCTCGGGCGGCTTGGCGATGCCGAAGTCGATCAGGCGCGGCGCGCCATCGGCGGCGACCAGCACGTTGGACGGGGTGATGTCGCGGTGGACGATCAGATTCTGATGGGCGAAACGCACCGCGTCGCACACCTGACGGAACAGCGCGAGGCGCGCGGGGATGCCGAGCGAGTTGTCCGCCGCCCAGTCGGTGATCGGGCGGCCATCGACATATTCCATGACGATGTAGGGCTCGCCCCGCTCGGTCGCGCCGCCGTCGTGAAAGCGGGCGATGTTGGGATGGACGAGGTCGGCCAGCGTCTGCCGCTCGGCCAGGAACCGTTGGATCAGCGCGTCGGACAGGACGCCCGGTTTGACCAGCTTGATCGCGGCCTGATGGCGGAAGTCGTCGGATGCCCGCTCGCCGAGATAGACCGCGCCCATGCCGCCCTGGCCGATGCGGCGGACAATGCGATAGGCGCCGATCCGTTCGGGCAGCGGCGCGTCTACGCTGGCCTGCGCGCCGCCGGTGTGGACCGCGACGGACGCCGCCCGGTCGGCGGCGAACAGCGACAGGACGCGGTCGGCGAGAGCCTTGTCGGCGCCGGCCTGCTGCATGACCCAGGCTTCGCGGGCGGCGGCGGGAAGGTCCAGCGCCGCCTCGAACAGGGCGAGCGCGCGCTGATCGAGCGAACGGTCGGTCATTCCGGGCGCTCCTGCATGGCTTGCATCAGCCAGGCGCGGGTCGAGCGCCAGCGGCGCTTCACGGTTGGGGCGGACTGGCCGGTGACGGCGACGATCTCGTCGATCGTCATCCCGCCGAAATAGCGCATCTCGACGAGGCTCGCGCGGTCGCGGTCCCAGCCTTCGAGTTCGATGAGCGCGGCGTTGAGATCGAGCAAGTCCACCGGCGGCGCCTCGGCGCCCATGCCGGTGACGAGGGTCACGCGGTGATGGTCCCGCTTTTCCGTCAGACGCGCGCGGGCGTGATCGACCAGCACCTGCCGCATGACGCGCGCAGACAACGCCAGGAAGTGCGCCTTGTCGCGCCAATCGATCCGCTCCAGCGGGATCAGGCGCAGCACGGCCTCGTTGACCAGGTCGCCGCTGGACAGAGAGCTATGGCGCTCGCGGCGCAGGAGAGCGGCGGCGACGGTGCGAAGTTCGTCATGCGCCAGCGCGAACAGCCGGTCGCCCGCCGCCGCGTCGCCCGCCTGCCAGGCGTGCAGCAGTGCGCGGCTATCCTCGTCCCCGGCGATCCCGTCCCCGTCCCCCATAGTCGGGATGCTAGCGAGACGCGGGCCGCGCGGGAAGCTTTGGCGCAAACGCGGCATCGGGCGGGCGCTCATCGTGCGAGCCGGGCAAAGCAGAAGGTGGCGTCGTCGCGGCTGGGTCCGTCCGCCTTGTGCGCGAGCCATGTCGGCAGGGCGCCGGCTTCCACGGACGCCGCGCCGTAGGTGAAGGCTTCGCGACAGGCGAACGACTTCGACACGCCATCAGTCGAAACGGAGACGAAGTCCGGCGTCTCCTCGGCGATGTGGAGGCGAAAGCGCGACAGCGCGTCGGACTGGCACAGCGAATAGGTGCGCTCGCCGTCCAGACCGTCGTCGGGCAGCGGGCGAACGATCCGGCGCGCGCCGAAGCCGAGCAGCGCGTCGCCGTCGCCGATCTGGACCACGACCGTCCGGCGCCCATCGCCGGCGGCTGCGACCAAAGTCGCGCCGTAGGGGACCATTGGGCCGCCGCCCAGCCGGGCGGTCACCAGGTCGAGCAGATTGGGGTTGTCGGCGGCATAGGCGCGCACCGCGGTGCGCCAGTGGTCGAGGATGGATGTGGGGATCCGATGCGCGTCGGCGCCGTCGCGCGCCGCGATCCAGTCGGCCAGCACCGCCGCCGCCGCGTTCACCGCGAAGGCCGCGCCGATCGCGGAGCGATAGTGGATCGGGGAGCCGTGGCCGTCCGCCACGGCGATGACGAAGCAGTCGCCCTCGGTCCAGGCGTGGAAGGCGTCCTGATTGTCCTGCCCGGCGTCAGCGTGGCGCGCGCCACGCGCGGATGCGCCGGCGACGCGCCAGAAGGACGAGGTTTCCCGCGGCGCGACAGGGGTTGGGCGGCTCAGGGCGACGGTTGGACTCAAGCGAGTTACTCCAGCGCGCAAGTGCGCTCGACCCTGACAGGCGCGATCGTCGGTCAAAACGGATCACCCCAATGATCCGTTTTTTCAAAAATCACGCCTCTCTCAAATGACCCCCCGGTTTTCGCGGTGGTCAGGAGAGAGAAAGGAAGGATCGATGAACTTCGATGAACTGCCCCCGTCGCAGTCACACCGTCTGCTGCCGCTCGGCGAGAGCCGGATCGAGACGCGCGACGGCCAGCCCTGGCTGATCGTCACGGGCGAGGCGCCCTGCGCCAACATGGAGGTCGCCCTGCACCCCTACTTCTACATCGAGCGGCCCGACTGGTGGTCGATCGAGCTGGTGGGGAACGTGCCGGGCGGCTTTTGCCTTGAAGCGATCACGCCCTACACCGTCGCCCGACCGCTGCGCGGGATCACCGGCCACAAGGGCATCACCGTGGTCGGCGCCGACGAAACTCGCAACCACGCAATCCAGGACGACTGACGTCGCCCGATCGCATCTGCAAATCACAGGAGAGAGACATGACAAACAGTCACGATGCCGATGGCGGCTATTCCACCCGCAAAGTCGAAGGCGGCTTCGATCTGGAGTTCAACGGCAAGGTGGTGATGCACCTGCGTGGCGAAGACGGAAGCCTGACGGCACAGGCCCCGACCGGCCTCGCCTCGTCCGATGACGACAAACAGCGGTGTTTCGACAACTGCTTCGCGAACTCCGACCAGACGGCCGGTGCGGCGAAAGCCTGCGCGAAGAAATGCGGGCTGGAATAAATCCCGGAAACGCGGGGCTTTCGACGGGGTGCGAACTTTTTTTCGTGCCCCGTCATTTTTTTTGATCCGTTTTCCGATCGATCCCGCCTCTCCGGGGTGAGGCCGCATTTTCGCGGTTGGCGAAACCGCGTCCGGGCGGCGCAACAGGGAGAGAGACATGGGTCAGGGGATCGTCGCGGGGATCGCGCGGGCGCGGTCGGTTCGAGCGCGGATGCTGTTGGGCGGCGCGTCGGCGGTGGCGATGCTGGCGGCGGGGCTGGCGGCCAGCCCGGCGACGGCGCAGCAGGTCACGCCTGGAAGCGCGCAATGCCCCGTGGTCGATGGCGTTGTGACGTGCAGCGGCGATATCCGCAGCGGCTTCAACAGTGGTTTCAACGATTCTCTTCGGCGCTTCGTATTCCGCGACTTGACCCAACCAATTCAGCCGCCCAATCGTGCCAACGGCATCACGATCAATTCCTCGCGTCCGGATGTCGAACTCGATTCATCGGTTCGAGTAGATATCAATAAGACACTCCGCGAGTCCGGCTACGTCAGCGCTCTCTACTTGGGAGGTGGGGCCAACACGGTCTTGAACAACGGCTCGCTGACAGCAAGGGGTTTCGGAGACACGGTAGGGATCTACGTGAATGGCCGGAGCCGGGTCGGTCAGCCACTCGCGATCGTCAACAATGGTACGATCGATCTCCGGACTACTGCGGGAGATAGCGGGACCACCAACTACTTGAACTACGGAATCCTAGCCGAGCAGGCTGAATCTCTCACAATCCGCAATGCTGGTCTGATTGATGTTGCGGGAGTGCGTGGAAGCGCTGGCATCCGGGTTACCGACAACGACCTTGGCACCTCAATCCCGTCAGTCCTTATTGAAAATACGGGGACGATCCGCAGGGCAGATTTGGATTTTGCTTGGAACGCCTCGATACGAGATGAGAATCCCGACGCGATCGCAATCGTTCTTCCGTTCTTCAACGATGTAACAATTCGAAACTCCGGCAGGATCGAAGGCGGTGAAATTCTTGTCCAACGAATCGACCGAAGCGGCACTGCGACTACTGCCAACGGCAGGATTTCGATTGATAACAGCGGTGACTTGATAAATTCAAGAATCTTGGTGGAGGACGCCAATGAACTCAACCGGCGGCGTGTTCAGAATTACGATATTCAGATAACGAACACAGGAACGATTGAGAATGGGGGGATAAACTTCCTGCACACATTCCGAGCGGAGGGGAGTGATCTGAACGTCCGCATTTTGAATGACGGGAACATCACTAATCGCCCTAGTACCGGATTATTTGGTCCGGCTGGCTCGACCCAGCAAGCCATCTTTGTCAACACTGAGGCGTCGTCTATATCCGATCCGCGCGAAAACGTGGAAGTTATAAATCGCGGAAACATCACGATATTCCCTACGGCGCAAGGCACGTCCAATATTTCGAGTGCGGTTGATTTACGTGTTCTAGGGAATCTATCGCTGCTGAATGAAGGTTCCATCAATAGTGGGAGTAATCCAGCAGTTCTGGCAGCCGCTTTTGGCCAGAACAGCCTCGTCAAGGTTTTAAACCGAGGTTCCATAGATACTAACGGCGGCGATTCGGCGTTTTACGGCTTGCAAGCCTCATCACGAGCCGGAACCGTTGATCTTTCCAACAGCGGCACAATCAGCATCGCTAGCACCCGAGCCAAGCCCCGTATGTTCGACGGTGACGTGGATGGCACCCGCTATACATTCTACTATGGGCCGAGCGGTCGAGCAGGCCTGAGCGCATTGAGTCAGGTAGATATAGCCCTTCAGTCCGATGGCGACATCACAGTGGCGGGCGCTGATAGTGCAGGAATTTATTTCAAGTCTATCAGTTATAGCGAAGCGAATTATCAGGATTTCCTGAGCAGAGGAAATTTGCCAGCTGGCTATTCGCGAGACGCAGATTTAGGAAGCATCGTTTCAGTTAACGTCACGCGAAACATCACCGCTTCCGGAAATGCTTCATTCGGCATATTCGGAGTGCTTGGGCTTTCGCAAGATAGGCCCAATTTTGCGAGGGGAGAGTTCGCAGTTGATAACGATGGAACCTCAAGCGTAATCGCGGTTGCGCCCGGCGTGACCATCACTGGAGGCAGCGGCATGGGGTCCGGCATCTACATAATGGGTGCTGGTAAGATGACGTTGAATAATCAAGGTTCCATCGCGAGCGCGGGCAGCGCCGGCACCGGCGGCGTGCTAATCGGCGATACTCTGTTCTCCGGGGATGCTACGACACCGGGAGAATTTTTCGTCGCTCCTAACCTCCGCCTGCACCTAGTCGACAGCGTCAACACCGGCAGCATCATCTCGACCGGCGGCTATGGCGTTCGTGTCGCCAATGGTGGTTTGCTAAACTTCCGCAACGACGGTCTGATCCGGGGCGGTGAAGGTTCGATCGGCGCCAGCCATACCAGCCAGATCGTCAACGGCGGATCGGGGATTCTGGACGGCCGCATCGCGCTGAATGGCGCGGGAAGCGTGCTGACAAATCACGGAGCGATCCAGGTTTCGTCGCCCGGCTTCGTCTCGCACACGATCAACGGTGACTATACACAGAGCGCGAGCGGCCTGCTGTCGCTACGCTCCGGTGCGGGCGGGCGCGATACGTTCAACGTCACCGGGGATATGGTGTTCGACGGCCAGCTGAGGCTGGCTCTTGGAGCACCGTCCAGTTCGGCGCTCATCAATGTCGGGGGCAACCTGACGCTGGGCGGCACGCTTTCCGTCACGGACGCGGGCGGGTTCGGTGACGGCGTGTATCGCATCTTCAACTATGGCGGCACGCTGACCGACAACGGCATGACGCTCGGGCCGCTTCCGGCAGGGGCGAACGGCAACATCCAGACGGTGTTCGCCGGACAGGTCAACCTGGTGGTCGGGCGCGGCCTCCAGTTCTGGGATGGGGGCAACACCACCGCGAACCTGGCCGTCGATGGCGGATCGGGCGTCTGGAACAACACCACGACCAACTGGACGCGCAGCGAAGGCGATGTGAACGAGGCGTGGCAGGGTCGCGGCGCGGTTTTCCAAGGAACGGCGGGCACCGTGACGATCGCGCCCGAGGGCGTGTCGGCCAGCGGCCTCCAGTTCGCGGTGAACGGCTACACCCTGACGGGCGGTGTGCTGACGCTGGCGACCCCAGCTTCCGTGCGCGTCGGCGACGGCAGCGCGGCCGGGGCTTCGATGAGCGCCACCATCGCCAGCGTCATCGCGGGCACGTCCGGTCTCGATAAGACCGACTTCGGCACGCTGATCTTGTCGGGCACGAACACCTATACGGGCGGCACGACCGTCAGCAGCGGTGTTTTGCAGGTGTCGCGCGACGCCAACCTAGGCGCGGCCTCGGGAGGGGTCACGCTGAACGGCGGCACACTGCGATTCAGCGCGGAGGGCAGCTCGGCGCGAAACTTCACCGCCGGGGCATTGGGCGGCACGCTGGAGAACGGCAACGCCCTGCTGCTGTCCGGCGTGATCGACGGCGCGGGCGCGTTCCGCAAGATCGGCGCGGGCAACCTGATCCTGACCGGCGACAGCTCCGGGTTCGGCGGCACGTTCAACCTGACCGCCGGGGCGATGCGGCTGGACGGTCAGCTTGGCGGGACGCTGAACGTCGCCTCCGGCACGCGGCTGAGCGGCGCGGGGACGCTGCGGAACGCGGTGATCTCCGGCACGGTGAACCCCGGCACGGGCAACGGCATCGGCACGTTGAACGCCAGCGGCAACGTGACGTTCGCGGCGGGCTCGACCTATGAGGTCGACGTCACCGTGGACGGGCGCGCCGACCGGCTGAACGTGACGGGCACGGCGACGCTCCAAGGCGGCAACGTCTCGGCGTTGTTCCAGGGCACGAACAACGATGCCTGCGGGGCATCGATCACCTCGACGATCCTGACCGCGCAGGGGGGGATCAGCGGCACGTTCGCGGGGGTCAGCACCAACTACGCCTTCCTGACCCCGACCCTGAGCTACGACGCCAACAACGTGCGGCTGACGCTGGCGCGCAACGCCGCCACCTTCACCGAGCGCGGCGTGACGGCGAACCAGCAGTCGAGCGCGGCGGCGGCGGAGCGGCTGGGCTGCGGGAACGCGGTCTACAACGCGATCATCCCGCTGGAGGTCGACACGGCGCGCTACGCCTTCGATCAGCTGTCGGGCGAAGCGCACGCCAGCGCGCGCAGCGGCCTGCTCGACGACAGCCGCTTCTTCCGCGACGCCATGCTGGCGCCGGGCGAACGTCGCGGCGCCTGGGGCAACGTCTACGGCTCGTGGGGCCGGATGGACGGCGACGGCAACGCCGCGCAGGTCAAGCGCGACGGGACCGGCCTGTTCGCCGGCGTCGACGTGCCGCTGGGCGAGACGTTCTCGGCCGGGATCGGCGGCGGCTACAGCCGTTCCGACTATGCCGTCGCCGACCGCGTGTCGTCGGCGGAGGTCGAGAGCTGGCACCTGGGCGCGCGCGTCGGCGTGCAGGCGGGCGGGTTCGACCTGTCGGCCGGCGCGGCGATGGCGTGGCACAGCTTCGACATGGAGCGGGCGATCGTCTTCCCCGGCTTCAGCGAGACCGCCTCGTCCCGCTATGACGGCGAGACGCGTCAGGCGTTCGGCCGCGTGGGCTATGCGATGCGCCTGAGCGACGCGACGGCGGTCGAGCCGTTCGCCGAGGTCGCGTGGGTCGAGGTCAAGACCGACGCCTTCGCCGAGACCGGCGGCGCGGCGGCGCTGTCGGGCCGGGCGGAGACGGACGACGCGGTGTTCACGACGCTAGGCGCGCGCGGATCGACGCAGGTCGGCGGGCTGAGCCTGTCGGGCCGGCTGGGCTGGCGTCACGCCTTCGATCTCGATCCGGCGCGGAGCCGCGTGTCGTTCGCGGGCGGCGACGCCTTCACCGTCACCGGCGCGCCGATCGCCGAGGACGCGCTGGTGGTGGACGCCGGGGCCGAGTTCACCTTCGGCCGGGGCGCCCGCCTGAGCGTCGGCTACAGCGGCCAGATGGGCGACGGCGTCCGCGATCACGGCGCACGCGCGATGCTGCGTGTTCCGTTCTGAGGAAAGGACGGCCGCTCGGCCGTGAAATGAGCGATGCCCTTTGATATCCGCCAGCTTCGTTACGCGATCGCGGCGGCCAATCATGGGAGCCTCTACAAGGCGGCCCGCGCGCTGGACGTCGAGCAATCGACGCTCAGCCGCGGCATCCTCCGGCTGGAACGATCGCTGGGCGCGCCGATCTTCAATCGCTCGCGGGCCGGCGTGACGCTCACTCACGCCGGCATCGCCTTCATTCAAAGCGCGACGCCGCTGGTCACGTTGAGCGATCGGCTCGTGGCGATCATGCGATCCGCCGGTCAAGGCCGGCTCGGCGGGCTGATGCTGGGGCACAATGGGTCGATGTCGGCCGGCAACCTGCGCGCCACCCTGCTCGGCTGGCGCGACGCGAACCCCGACGTGGACGTGGATGGGGTCGAGGCCGATCGGAGCGTGCTGCTCGCCGGGCTGGACACCGGCGAAATCGACGTGGCGATCCTGATGGGCGCGGCCGCGCACAACGGTTTCCGGTGCGAACCGCTGTGGAGCGAGCGCGTCCTTGTCGCCCTCCCCGCCAGCCATCGACTGGCCGAGCGCGACATCGTGCAATGGACGGATCTTCGCGGTGAACAGTTCCTGTTCACCGTCGCCGACCCGGGACCGGAGAAGCGCGACATCCTTCTCGGTAAGCTGGGCTCATCGGGCTGCACGCCCGCGATCCGGATGCACCGCGCCAGCCGCGAGACCATCCTTAGCATCCTGGGCGGCACGACGGCGGTGACGCTGGTTTGCGAGAGTTCGACGGGGGCACGCTATCCCGATGTCGTCTATCGCCCGATCGACGGCGAGCAAGGCCAGGCCCTGATTGGTTATTCGGGATGTTGGCGCGACGACAACGCCAATCCCGCGCTGCGCCGGTTCCTCCAGTTCATCAAAAATCGCTACGCGCTGTCTTTTGAGATCGCGTCACGAATGAGGTAAAATGGCGGGCGTCATTTGGAGTGCATCCGATGCAGAACAGTAAAGCCGTCATCGTTGCCGCGATCGTCTGTCTCATCGTTGGTTTCACCGCTGGGTTCGTTCTTCGCCCGGTCATCGCACCGCCGACCGCGACCGGCGAACGCGCGCCCGGCGTCGTCAGCGCGTCGGCGTCGAGATCGTCGGAGCCACGAGGCGTCCAGTATTTCGAGGCCAACATCGAGGAGGCGCGGCGCGTCGTTGCGGGCTGCACCCACGGCTCGATCCGGGGCGGCGAGTGTGCGAACGCCGAACAGGCCATCGTCACCGTCGACTCCGCCGAGCGGCGTCGACGTTTCTTCGATCGGTAGTCCGTCGCACTCAGCCGCTTTGCGGTCGGCGATTGCGGACGAAGCCTCGATCGCTGCCCATGAACCGCGTCAGCATCGGTGCGATCAGCTTCTCCGGCGGGATCGCGTCACCGCCGGATTCCGCTGCCAGCGCCGCCGCATAGGCGGTGAGGTCACGGTGGACGTCGGCGGGCAGTTCGACCGTGATCTTCACCGGACGGTCATCGACCAGCGGCCCGAGTTTCAGCTTGGTCATCGCGGCGTTCCTATCGGTTCGAGAATGAGGTCGCGGGTGATGAGCACGCGCAAGGGGTGGCCGGGACGGATAGTGAGCGTCGGCTGCACGTTGAGCTGCCGCCCGACTACTTGCTGGCCGGTCTGATTGATCGTGTCCTGAGAGCCTCGGCGCAGCGCCCGGATCAGGTCGTCGTCGCTGTCGCCGCCGAGTTCCGTTCCAACGCCGAGCAGCGTCGAGATGGCTGCGGCGCGCAGAAGGCGTCCCCAATGCTGGTTCACTCGGTCCTGTAATCCGGTGTAACCCGAAGCGTCGGTCGCGGACTGACGCTCCAGCGTGATCGAGCGTCCATCGGGCAGGATCAGCCGATCCCAGGCCAGCAAGACGCGGCTCTGCCCAGCGTCGATCTGGCTGTCATATTCGCCGATCAGGCGCGCGCCTTGGGGGATCAGCAAGATGCGGCCAGTCGGGCTGTCATAGACGTTCTGCGTCACCTGCGCGGTGATCTGCCCCGGCAAATCGGAGCGGATGCCGGTGATGAGCGCGGCAGGGATGATGCTGCCGGCCTGCACGATGTTCGGAGATGCCGGAGCGCGCAGCCGCTCGGCACTGACCGTCTCACGATTTGTAGGCCGCGACATGAAACCTCCACCCGGCGTGGTGGTCTGATTGGATGCGCTGCTCGATTGCGCGGCTTGAAGGCTAGCGAGGTCAAGGGCTCCGCCGGGTGACACCTGCTGGGGGTACCCGGCTCCGCTGCCAGACAGAAAAACGCTGCTGGTGCGTGCGGCGTCGCGCTCTTGCTGGGCACGCTGCATGGCCGCTTCTCGTGCTTGCGCGGCAGGGTCGGCCTGCACGGTCTCGCCGCCGATAGGCGGCACCGGCACCTCCTCGCCGCGCTGCTGGGCGGACAGGATCGGCCCACCGAGGTCGCCGGGAAGCGGCGGGCCGAGGCGGGGCGCCTGCGCGTAGTCGCTTGGTCCCGATGTGATGGTCTCCGCCGTGGCCCGCCCCTCGGTGTTGTAGAGTTCTTCGGTTTGGCGCTCTCCGGCCGGGGTGAGCGCGTAGATGAGCGACCCGCCGATCCCGAGGCCGGCGGCGACGCCCAGCACCGTCAACGCCCTGCGTGACAGGCGCATGACCGAAGGCGGATCGCCGCGAAGCTGAAACGGGCGAGGATCGGCCGGCGGCTCCGGCGCATCTTCCGCGACGCTGGGGAAGTCAGTGTCGGTCACGACCGCCCCCTCCGGCCCTCGTCGCGCACGATGCGGACGCGCTGTGCGCCGCGTCGGTCGCCCAGGCGTAGTTCGGCGACCTCGAAACGGCGGTCCACCACCATGTAGCGACCCTGAACGCGGTAGTTGACGAGTTCGGCGTCACCGGCCGCGCTGGTGATGAACAGCGGCGGCATCTCCCCCTCGGAGATCCCAGCCGCAAACTCGATGAACACCTGTCGCCCATCATCGAACACGCGGACGGGCCGCCACGGCGCCCGGTCGCCCTCGATGCGATAGCCGAAGTTCAATGCGGCCGGATCGATGCCGGCCGCGACCGGCTGGGCCGCAACGGCCGCCTCGCTGGCCGCGCGCAGGGCGATGAGCTGATCTTGCGGATAGGTCCAGGATACCGACGCCATATAGGTCGAGGGCGTCGCGCGCAGTTCCAGATGATAGGTCCGGCGATCGGTGTTGATGACCAGGTTCGTGGACAGGTCGGGGCGGGTCGGCTTGACGAGAATGTGGACCCGCGCGGTCGCGCCCGTGCCGCTGATCGTGTCCCCAATGATCCAGCGGACGGTGTCTCCGGCCGCGACCGGACCCGGCCCAACAAGCTGCTCGCCTTCCTGCAAGGCGATGTCCGTCACCTGCCCCGGCGCGGTATAGACCTGATAGAGCGCGCCCTCGGTCCAGTGATATTGCTGGATGGCGTTGAGGAAGCCGTCGCGCACGGGCTGGACGCGCGCGGCGTCGTTCGCCGCGCCGATCCGCCGACGCGGGTCTGACGCCTCCGGCGTCCGACTGGCGGTCGCCGGTGCGGGCATGAGCTGGCCCGGCAGCGGGAGCGGCTCCGCGATCACGACCACCTCGACAGGGCGCGACGGTTCGGCGGCGGGGATCGCCATGATTTCGAGCGGCGGGCTGGACGTGGCTGGCGAGGCCTTGGCGAACGCGGCGCAACCGCTGAGCACGGCGGCCGACGCCAAGACGATGGCCTTGCTGGCCGGACGATGCGTCATTGGGAAAGCTCCTTTGACCAGTTGAGGGCGTTGACGAACACGCCGAGCGGGTTCTTCCGCAGGGCGTCCGGGGTGCGAGGCGGCTGAACGACGACGGTGAGGATCGCGGACCATCGCTCGGTCGTGGTTAGCGTGCCGTCGGTGTAGCGACGCTCGGTCCAGGCGACGCGAAAGCTGTCGGGGGACGCGCGGATGACGCTCGATACGTCCACGGCGACCTGCACTCGTCCGACATTGGCGAACGGGTCGTTGGCGCGGGCATGATCGTTCAACGCGATGGCCCCACGATCCGTGGTGAAGTCGTAGGCCCGTAGCCAGTTTTGCCGAACGACGACGGGATCGGCGGACAGCCCGCGAACCTGTTCGATGAACCGGGCGAGGTGGAACGCGATCTGCGCGTCGGTCGGTCGGTAGCCAGCCTCGGCAGGCGCGACCGCCTGGGCCTCGCCGAGCTGATCGACCTGCACGACCCACGGCACGATATGTCCCCGCGCCGATTGCCAGACCAAGCCGCCAGCCAGCGCGCCGGACAGCGCGAGCGTGCCGAAAAAGGCCAGACGCCAGTTGCGCGCCTGCACGCGGGCGGAGCCGATCCGATCGTCCCAAGCCTGCGCGGCGCGCTGATAGGGCGTCACCGGCTCGGGCGTCTGGCCGTAACGGAGAGAGGGACGTCGAAACATCGGACTTAATCCTTTTGGCTGAGATCGACCGACGCGCCGCTGCCGCCGCCGTCGCCGGAGCGCAGCGTGTGGGCGGCGGTGGTCGCACTGTGGGTCATGGACTGGCGGCGCTTCATCGCGGCCGCCCAGCCTGGCGCACCGGCGGACGCGGTGTCAGCCGGAGTTGAAGCGGGCGCCGACGCGCCGCCGGTGATGCTGCCGCCCGTCGCTGAAACCGCCGCCCGCGCACCGGAGCGGTGGCTGTCCTTCAAGGACGACGCCGCGCGGCGCAGCGGCGAAGCGGCGGCGCCCATCGCGGCCGAGCCGACACCGCCTGCGCCGCCGGCCACGGCGGACGCCCCGGTCTTGCCCGCCGATCCGAGCGCGTAGGCGCTCTGCGCGCCGCCGGCGGCGAAGGCGGCGCCTCGCGCCGTTCCAGCCGCCGCGCCGGCAATGGCTCCCGCGCCAAGCCGAGCGGCGGCGACCCCGCCGACCAAGGCGCCGCCAGCGGCGAGCGCGGCCCCGGCGGCGGCGCCTGCTCCGAGCGCGGGACCGCCCGAGACGATGCCGTTGGCGACGCCAGGACCGAAGATGGCGAGGCCAAGCAGGCTGAGCGCGGCCAAGGCGATCGCCATCACCTGTTCCATGTTCGGCTCCGCACCGACCGCAGCATTGGTGAACTGGCTGAAGAGGGTCGTGCCGATCCCGGTGATGACGGCCAACACCAGCACCTTGATTCCGCTGGAGACGACGTGCCCGAGCACACGCTCCGCCATGAAGGCCGTCTTGTTGAAGAAGGCGAACGGCAGAAGGACGAAGCCGGCCAACGTGACCAGCTTGAACTCGATCAACGTCACGAACACCTGGATGGCGATGATGAAGAAGGCGAGGACGACGATCACCCAGGCCAGCAGTAGAAGCAGGATTTGGACGAAGTTGGTGAACAGTCCGATCGGGCCGATCAGTTCCTCCGTCGCCGCGAGCATCGGGTCGGCTGCATCGAGGCCAGTGGCCGCGATCATTCCGGGCCGCATGAAGTCCGCGATCGTCATCGCGCTGCCGCTCGCTTGAAGACCGAGGCCCGCGAAGCTCTGGAACACGATCGTCGCCAGCGTGCCGAAGTTGCCGATGATGAAGGCGAAGACGCCGATGTAGAGCGTCTTCTTCACCAGCCGCTGGATCACGTCCTCATCGGCGCCCCAGGCCCAGAACAGACCAGCGATGGTGAGATCGATGGCGATCAGGGTGGTCGACAGGAACGCGACCTCCCCGCCCAGCAAACCAAACCCGCTGTCGATGTAGTTGCCGAACACACCCAGGATGGTGTCGATGACGCCGGTGTCGTTCATGGCAGTATCTCCCGCCCGAAGAAGCGGCGGCGTTTGGCTTCCCAGGCCGCCTCGCATCCGCTGTCGGGCATGGTGATGGTGCGGCAGCGGCGAAGATCGACGGCGGGCGTTTCCAACGCCGCCGCGACCGGCGCGGACGCGGGCGCGACGGGTTGCGCGGGCCGGGTCACGGACACGATCGCCACCGTGAGCATGAACCCGGCCAGCGTAGCGACGCTGGCGATCTTTGCCGTGCGTCCCATGTCAGTTGCGCGTGCGGAAGCGGCGGAACCGCTCGCGGCCCTCGGCTTCGATCGCGGCCTGGCGCGCCGACTCCAGCGCCTGCGCTCGGCCCTGCGCGGCCAGCAGGGCTGTTAGATCGGCGAGCTGCTGGGCTTGAAGGGCCACAAGCTGATTACCGGCTTGGGCCGCTTGCAGAGCGCCTTCGGCGGACTGGCTCGCGCCGACCAGCCGATCGAGCGTCGCGCGCGAGCCGTCGATATTGCCGACGACGCCGGCCTGAACGCGAAGCGCGTCCTCGAACGCCCCCACGCTGTCGGCCCACCGCGCATTGGCGTTGGCGACCATCTGGGCGTGGCTCCCGGTCAGCGCCGAACCCCGGTAGCGGCCCTCGAACGCCTGGCGAACCTGCTGCACATCATAGGCGATCCGCTGCGCCTCGCCGAGAAGCTGCTGAGTGCGCTGGACCTGCTGCTGGAGCTGGCGCAGTTCGCTCATCGGCAGGGAGGCGAGATTGCGCGCCTGGTTGGTCAGGCTCGCGGCTTGCTGCTGGATTTGCTGGACCTGATTGTTGATCTGCTGGAGGGATCGCGCGGCCGTCAGCACGTTTTGGGCATAGTTGCTGGGGTCGTAGACGACGCCGCCAAGTTGCGCGTGGGCGGGCGTCGCCACGGTCAGTCCGATCCCGCCGCTGATGGCGATCACGCTCGCCATGACGGCGGCCCGGAGGATGTTGGTGGTCATTGGTCAGTCTCCTGCTGGCTGGGGAGTAGAAGATCGATCGCCCAGGCGGAGCCGCGATGGCGCAGCCACTCGGCCGCGAAACCGGCCGGACCGTGCTCGTTGACGATGTCGGCGATGCGAAGCTGGTCCGCCTTCGAGGAGGCGGCGGCGAAAGCGAGCGCGACTTCGCCCAGGCCCAGCTCAAACAGCCGGTTTCCGTGGCGCGACTGACAGTAATAATCCCGCTTGGGCGTGGCCCGGCTGAGGATTTCGATCTGCCGCTCGGTCAGGCCGAACCGCTCGTAGATCGCCGCGATCTGCGGCTCGGCGGCCCGATCATTTGGGAGGAAGATGCGGGTGGGGCAGGACTCGATGATCGCCGGCGCGATGCTTGACGTCTCGATGTCCGCCAGGCTCTGCGTGGCGAAAACCACGCTGGCGTTTTTCTTACGCAGCGTTTTCAGCCATTCGCGAAGCTGTTGCGCGAAGCCGGGACTGTCGAGCACCAGCCAGCCCTCATCGATGATGATGAGCGTGGGCGAGCCGTCGAGGCGGTCGCCAATGCGATGGAAGAGATAGGACAGGACGGCCGCCGCCGACGCGGCGCCGACCAGCCCCTCCGTCTCGAACGCCTGCACGACCGCATCGCCGATCCGCTCGGCCTCCGCGTCCAGCAGCCGGCCCCAGGCCCCGCCGACGCAATAGGGCGCGAGCGCCTGTTTCAGCGTCTGGTCCTGCAACAGCACGGCGAGGCCGGTCAGGGTGCGTTCGGCAACCGGCGCGGACGCCAGCGACCCCAACGCGGACCACAGACGATCCTTCGCCAACGGGTCCACCGTGACGCCCTCGGACACGATGATCGTCGCCAGCCAGTCGGCGGCCCAGGCGCGCTCGGCCGGCTCGTCGATGCGGGCGAGCGGCTGCAGCTGCACGCCGTCTTCCGCGTCGTCGGCAAGCATCCCGCCGAGATCCTGCCAGTCGCCTCCCATGCCGATCGCCGCCGCCCGGATCGATCCGCCGAAGTCGAAGGCGAAAACCTGCGCCTCGCGATAGCGGCGGAACTGCATCGCCATCAGCGCCAGAAGGACCGATTTGCCCGCCCCGGTCGGGCCGACGATGAGCGTGTGGCCGACATCGCCGACGTGAAGGGAAAACCGGAACGGGGTCGAACCTTCGGTCTTGCCGTAGAGCAAGGGGGGAGCACCGAAATATCCGTCCCGTTCCGGCCCCGCCCATACAGCTGACAGGGGGATCAGGTGGGCGAGATTGAGGGTGGAGATCGGGGGCTGACGGACGTTGGCGTAGGTCTGGCCGGGAAGGCTTCCCAACCACGCCTCGATCGCGTTCATGCCTTCGGGGATCACGGTGAAGTCGCGTCCCTGAATGATTTTCTCCACCAAGCGGAGTTTCTCGGCCGCAATGGCCGGATCGCGGTCCCAGACCGTCACCGTGGCGGTGACATAGGCCATGCCCGCATAGTCGGCGCCCAGCTCCTGCAAGGCCAGGTCGGCGTCGGCCGCCTTGTTCGAGGCGTCGCTGTCGAGCAGCGTGGATGCCTCGTTCGTCATCACCTCCTTCAAGATGGCGGCGACCGATTTGCGCTTGGCGAACCACTGGCGACGGATGCGCGAGAGCAACTTCGTGGCGTCGACCTTGTCGAGCATGATCGCGCGGGTGGACCAGCGATACTCGAAGGCCAGCCGGTTCAACTCGTCGAGCACGCCGGGGAAGGTGACGCTCGGAAGGCCGATGATGGTGAGAGTGCGAAGATGTTGATCGCCCAGCCGCGGCTCCAGCCCGCCGGCCAGCGGCTCGTCGGCGAGCAGCGCGTCGAGGTGCATCGGCGTCTCGGGCATCCGCACACGCTGGCGCCGGGTGGACACGGTGCTGTGGAGGTAGGTCAGCGTCTCGGCGTCATCGAGCCAGCGGACTTCCGGCATGAAGCCCTCGACTAGATTGAGAAGCCGGCCGCTGCGGTCGATGAAGCCCGTGAGTGTTTCCCTGGGATCGACCCCCGGCGCCGACCGACCCTCGTAGAGCCAGCCCTCGGCGCGGGTGGCGTCTTCGGCGGGCGGCAACCAGACCAGGGTGAGAAAGTAGCGGCTCTCGAAATGCGCGCCTTCCTCGCGGAACTGCTCCCGCCGCTCGATATCGACCAGAGCCGAAACCGGGTCGGGGAAGCTGTCGGCCGGATAGTCGAGCGCGGGGATGCGCTGCGCCTCGACGAAGATGGCCCAGCCCGATCCGAGCCGACGCAAGGCGCTGTTGAGGCGGGCTGTCGTCGCGATCAGCTCGGACGGCGTCGCTGAATCGAGGTCGGGACCACGGAACCGTGCGGTCCGCTGGAACGAGCCGTCCTTGTTGAGCACGACGCCTTCGGCGGCCAGGGCCGCCCACGGCAGGAAGTCGGCGAGGTGCGCCGCCTTGCTGCGATATTCGCGCAGGCTCATCATGGCCGCATCCAGGTCGGGAAGCGGAGATGACGCCGGGCGACGTCGACGAACTGCGGGTCGCGGCGCGCGGCCCAGACCGAGACGGCGTGCCCGATCGCCCAGATGACGAGGCCGGCGATCCAGAGGCGCAGACCAAGACCGATCGCCCCGGCCAGCGTCCCGTTGACGATGGCGAGCGAGCGCGGCGCTCCGCCCAGCAGGATCGGCTCGGTCAGCGCCCGGTGGACGGGTGCATAGAAGCCGGCGATCGGTTCGGCGCCCGGCAGCATCAGACCAGCGCCCCGCCGCCGAAGCTGAAGAAGGAAAGGAAGAAGCTCGACGCCGCGAAGGCGATCGACAGGCCGAAGACGATCTGGATCAGGCGACGGAACCCGCCGCTCGTATCGCCGAACGCCAGCGTCAGTCCGGTGACGATGATGATGATGACGGCGATGATCTTGGCGACCGGCCCCTCGATGCTCTGAAGGATCGATTGCAGCGGCGCTTCCCAGGGCATCGACGAGCCGCCCGCGTGGGCGGGGACGGATATCGTCAATGCGATCAGGCTCGCGGTGGCCGCGAGCGTGGCGCGGCGAGCGCCACTGCGAAGGACGTGGATCATGGTTGGTCTCCGGTGTTGAGGGTTCCGAGTGACGTCAGTCGGTAGTCGCCGGTCGCCGGATCGAGACCTTCGACGCGAGCGAGTTCGATAAGGCGGCGGCCGCGAGCGTCCCGCGCCAGCACGGCCACCATGTCGATGGTCTCGGCGAGCAGAGCGCGCGGCACAGTGACGACGGCTTCCTGGATCAGCTGCTCCATGCGACGCAGCGCGCCCAGCGCCGTGCCGGCGTGGATCGTGCCGATGCCGCCGGGGTGTCCGGTTCCCCACGCCTTGAGGAGATCGAGCGCCTCGGCGCCGCGCACCTCGCCGATCGGGATGCGGTCCGGGCGGAGGCGAAGACTGGAGCGAACGAGGTCGGACAGCGATGCGACGCCGTCCTTCGTCCGCATCGCCACGAGGTTGGGCGAGGCGCATTGCAGCTCGCGCGTATCCTCGATCAAGACGATGCGGTCGGAGGTCTTCGCGACTTCGGCCAGCAGAGCATTGACCAGCGTCGTCTTGCCCGATCCGGTGCCGCCGGCCACCAGAATGTTCGCCCGGGTCTCGACGCCGTGGCGAAGCGTCTCGGCCTGGACGGGCAGCATGATCCCGCCCGCCACATAATCGTTCAGTGTGAACACGGCGACGGCGGGCTTGCGGATGGCGAAGGCGGGGCCTGCCACGACGGGCGGCAGCAGTCCCTCGAACCGCTCGCCGCCCTCGGGAAGTTCAGCGGAAACACGCGGCGCGCGGGCGTGAACCTCGACCCCGACATGGTGAGCGACCAAGCGAATGATGCGGTCGCCATCGGCGGCGCTCAGCACTTGGCCGGTCTCGCTTACGCCCTCGCCGAGGCGGTCCAGCCACAGACGGCCGTCCGGATTGAGCATCACCTCGACCACGGCCGGATCGTCCAGCCAGGCGGCGATCGACGATCCCAGCGCCGTCCGCAGCATCCGGGCGCCGCGCGACTGGTTCGCTTGGGATTTCGTGGAAGCGGTCACCGTCTTGGCCCCTGAGAGGAGCCGGACGGAAAGGCCGCCCGGCTGTCGGGGCACAGCAAGAGAGCCAGAAACGACGCCGTCGCAACAGTATTCGAGCGGCGTAGCAGCGGCGGCGGCAGATACGCCGCTGGCGTCGACTCATCGCCGCGGCAGCGCCGACGAAAAGTCTGTGACTCGGCCGGCCTTATCGAATCCCGCTGCTAGCCGGAGAGGTCGATGACGTTCGCTCTATCGGCTCGGCGGGGCCGGCGGAGAGGCGGGATCGCGCAGATGCGGATATTGCGTGTGGAACCGCTCCGTGGATTCCGGCGAACCGACGATCAGGATCTCGCCTGAACCACATTCGCGTCGAAGCGCCTGCTCCGCGACCGGATCGATCTCGGCGCTGGCAGGGCCGGCCCAGCTCATGTTCTCGCCGAGGCGCGCGAGCGTCTGACCACCTATCCGATCGCGCAGGATGAAAAAGCCTGCTGGATCGATGTCGAGTCCCACTTCGGCGTGAAACCAGGCGAGTTTGTCAGTCGGTTGCCCAGACTGCCCGGCGAAGAAACAGCCGTCGCGCAGTTCGACCCGACCGTAGAACAGCGCCTGGCGTTGCGGACCCGTCCGGGAGATGGACGCCGGCCATACGCGGATGGCGTCGCGGGCGTCCGGGCTTACGCCCGGAAGCGCCATCGCAGGCACGAAGCTCCAGCGGATATGACGCGGGACGTCCCACCCGCCGTGACGCACCCAGCGGTCGAACTCCTGTTCTGTCATTGAAGTATCGATCATCACGACCGGACTGTCCGGCCCGCCATCGGTCAAACCGTGGCCGAGCAGCGCGCCGCGTTCTCGCACCCGCGCCAGCCAGGCCTCCCCAATCACCTTGGCGTCCGAGGGTACAGGCGCCGTCGCATCGCGGGTTCGCCAAGCGCCGGCTTGCACCGCCCTCTTATTGAGCAACGCCGCGTAGTCCGGGGCAGGCGCGGAGGTCTGGGTGGCATATCGAGCAGATGCAGCATCGGATGCGCCACCGCCCCCCGTGCTGGCGGACGGCGAGCAGGCGGCGCACAGGACCAACAGCGGAAGCATCGGTTTCATAGGCGCCATCGTGAACGCCTGACACTTGCGGGCGGCTGAATTGCGGCACCACGCTGAAGCGACTAACCGCGCCGATCAACCTGCGTCGTCGTTCCGCTTGGGCCAGATGTCTTCGGGGATTTCGTCCATGAGGCTCGCCCCGCTGGCGTAGCGCCGTGCGAGTTTCTCGATGAAGCCGTCATAGCGTTTGCGGCCCTTGATCTGCGCTGCCGCCTGGTCGTCGTCGCTCAGCTGCGGCGTCGTCGCCAGCCAGAACCGCACGAACAGCGCCAGCGCCTCGGTCGTCAATCCGGTGTTGCGCTCCAGCCGCTGCACCTGTCGTGACAGGCGGTCGAGGCGACGTGTGAACGCCGCCTCCATGCGATCCGAGCCGTCCGGCGACATGTAGGAGGACACGGCCGCCTCCACGATCGCCGAGCGCGAGATGCGACGGCGGATCGCCAGCTCGTCGACCTGCTTCGCCAAGACCGGCGGAAAGTAGACGTTCAGCCTCGTCCGCATGGCATCCTCCTAGAGTTCAATTCCGTCGTCGGGATCGAGCGACGCCTGGCGCGCCAGACCCTGCATCCGGCGACGCATCGCCGCTTGGCGGGCGCTGTCGTCGGGTTCGTCGTCAACCACGGAAAACTCCTGCACCGGCGTCGGCTCGACCTCGGGGACGATGGCGACGTGCTCGGGCAGCTCGGGTTCTCGGCGCAGCCCGCCATTGGCCGCATCCTCCTGCGCGCGCACGATCCGCGCCACATCGTCAGGATCGGCGACGACGGCGCGACCGGTCCAGTCGTCCGGTCGGACGCGAACGACGGCGAGTGCCGGGGCATCCATGATCCGCTCGGCAAGCCGTCGATCCTGAAAATAGCGAGCCTTCTTCGCCCGGATCGGAGGGACGCCCGCGACCATCACGATCTCGTCGTCGGGCGGCAGCTGCATGACTTCGCCGGGGGTGAGCAACTGGCGCGCCGTTTCCGACCGCGAGACCATCAGATGACCGAGCCACGGCGACAGGCGGTGACCTGCATAGTTCTTCATCGCCCGCATTTCGGTCGCCGTGCCGAGCGCGTCCGACACCCGCTTGGCGGTGCGCTCGTCATTCGTGGCGAAGCTCACCCGGACATGGCAGTTGTCGAGGATGGCGTTGTTCGGGCCGTAGGCCTTCTCGATCTGATTGAGGCTCTGGGCGATGAGAAACGCCTTGAGGCGATATCCGGCCATGAACGCGAGGGCGGACTCGAAGAAGTCGAGACGACCGAGCGCGGGAAACTCGTCGAGCATCAGGAGCACACGCTGCCGGTCGCGCTTGGGCGTCAGTTCCTCGGTCAGCCGCCGGCCGATCTGATTGAGAATGAGGCGAATGAGCGGCTTGGTGCGCGAGATGTCGCTAGGCGGCACGACCAGGTAGAGTGTCGCCGGCCGCTCACCATCGACCAGATCCGATATGCGCCACTGGCAGGCGCGCGTGACCTGGGCCACGACAGGATCGCGGTAGAGGCCGAGAAACGACATGGCGGTGGACAGCACGCCCGATCGCTCATTGTCCGACTTGTTCAGCAGCTCGCGCGCGGCCGAGCCGACGACGGGATGGACGCCGGTGTCGCCCAGGTGCCGCGTCGCCATCATCGCGGCCAGCGTCTGCTCGATTGTGCGTGACGGATCGGACAGGAAGGACGCGACCCCGGCCAGGGTCTTGTCCGGTTCGGCGTAGAGCACATGGAGGATCGCGCCGACCAAGAGCGAGTGCGACGTCTTTTCCCAATGGTTGCGGCGCTCGAGCGAGCCTTCGGGATCGACCAGCACGTCGGCGACATTCTGGACGTCGCGCACTTCCCACTGACCGCGCCGCACTTCCAGCAGCGGATTGTAGGCGGCCGACGCGGCGTTGGTCGGATCGAAGAGCAGGACGCGGCCGTGCCGGGCGCGGAAGCCGGCGGTGAGCGTCCAGTTCTCGCCCTTGATGTCGTGGACGATCGCCGACCCGGCCCAGGTCAACAGCGAGGGGATCACAAGGCCCACGCCCTTCCCACTCCGGGTGGGCGCGAAGCACAACACATGCTCGGGGCCATCGTGACGCAGATAGTCCGCGCCCAGCTTCCCCAGCACCACGCCCTCCGCGCCGAGCAGCCCCGCCGCCCGCGCCTCGCGCGCGGTCGCCCAGCGCGCCGACCCGTAGGTTTCGGCGTTCTTCAATTCGCGCGCGCGCCAGACGGACATGGCGATGGCGACGATGATCGACGCAAAGCCGCCAGACACAGCGATGAACGCGCCGGTCTGGAAGATGTCGGGGGCGTAAGCGTCGAACGAGAACCACCACCAGAAGAAGGCGGGCGGCGGATAGACCCGCCATGCGCCGAGCATGAACCAGGGCGGCCCCAACTCGGATTGGTAGGCCAAGGCCGCCGCGGTCCATTGGGTCGCTCCCCAAATGCTGGTGAGGACGATCAGGAACACGATGATGACCTGACCCCAGAGTATGCGTGTCGCGGACATGCCAAGGCTCCTTCTGTTTAGCGGCCGAGGCCGCGATGGCGGCCGAGCGCGAAGTCGACGCCGCCGCCCGCGCGGACGACCCCCGTCACCTGCCGCCCCAGCCGCTGTTCGAGTCCGCTCGCCCAGGGGACCAATCGGAAGCCTAGGCCGTCGTCGATCATGGCGAAGCGGCCGGAGGTGAGCGCGAGGCGCTGGCGGACAACGCCGGCGATCTTCTCTCCAGCCGCCGCAGGTCGATAGGTCAGGCCGGTTTCACCGCCGATCCGCCTGGCGACGGCGTCCAGCTCGCGGCGCCGCAGCGTCTCGATCAGACCGCGCTCGAACACCGTCCGATCGCCGAACCGGCGGGCCAAGCCTTGGCTGACGAGGTGATCCGTTCGGGCGTCCATCGCCTTGCGGACTTCGCCGCCAAATCCGGTGTCGGCGACGCCCGCTCCGCGCTCGATCAGACGATGATCGAGCCACGTCGCGCCAGGGGCGTCGCGTTGCGCGGCGAGGTCGAGGTCGGATCGCGTGGCGAGGATCAGCGTGGGGGTGTCGGCGCCGGGGCGCTGGATCGCTCTCACCTCGACGATGCCGCCGAGCGCGGGGCTGTGCTCCAGCGCCTCGATGCCAGGGAGCCTGACATGGTGGGTGCGGCCGTCCGCGCCGTCGATCACCGCATAGGCGGCGCCCGTCAGCTCGTCGTGCAATCCCTTGTCGATCAACCGGCCGGCGATCGGCTTGGCGGGCGGGCCGGTGATCGTCGAATAGCTGTCTAGCGGCCGGTCGCGACCCTGCGCCTTCAAGGCGGCGCCGATGGTGCGGATGATGTCGCCGCGTGCGGACAGTTCGCGCAGCCGCATTTGCGCGGCGTCCGCGAGCGCCCACTGACCGGGTGCGCCCTGGGCGGCCAGACCCATTTTCTCCAGTCTCTGCAACCGTCCGATCATCAAGCGGCGAAGGCGCGGATCGTCCGGGCCGGGACGTTCCGGCCGAAGATCGATCACGCCGAGTTCGTCGGCGGCGCGCCGGATTTCGGTATCGAGCCGGGTCCAGCGTTCCGCCGACACTTCCCGGTCCAGCGCCCGCTGAACCTCATGCTCCGGCTTCGGTCCCAGCTCGGCGAAGGCTAGCTCCTCGGCGCGCGATCGCAGATTGTGGCTGATGTAATCGCGCGAAATGACGAGGTCGCCGCCCTGATCGGAGCGCCCTCGCACCAGCAGATGAACATGGGGATTATCGGTGTTCCAATGATCGACCGCGACCCAATCGAGCCGCGTTCCAAGGTCCGCCTCCATCTGGCGCATGAGGTCGCGGGTGTAGTCGCGCAGGTCGGTCAGCTCGGCCGCGTCCTCCGGCGACACGATCACCCTGAAATGATGCCGATCGTCCTTGCACCGCTCGGCGAAGCCGCGATCGTCGGCGCGATCTCCCTCTGCGTCGAACATGCGCGTCGGCGAGCCGTCGCGCGTGACGCCTTCGCGCTTGAGATAGGCGATGTGCGCCGACAGCGGCGCCATCCGCCGTCCCCCCCGGCTGCGGGTGGTGACGGGCAGCATCTTCACCATCACACGCCGGCCCGAACCGAACAGGCGATTGCGCGCGAACGCCGTGCGGCCCCGCCCAAAACTGGACTGGCTTCGACGAACACCATTGGCGCCGCCGCGCCGGCCGCCGCTGTGGATCGACGCAACGCGCAGCACCTCGGCGACCAGGCCGCGCGCGTTGCGGCCTTGAGACTTGCTGCGCTTGGCCTTGCCCGGCCGGACGCGGAACTCGCCGTCCTCGCTCATGGCCGGGCCGATTTCCGCCGAAACCTGCCCGTGGTGCCGTTCGGCGCGTTGATATTTTTGGCTTTTTCCTTCCGCGCGGCACGGGCGCCGACCGACGCCCCCGCGTGAAGCCACGGAAAAGCCCCGGCTTTTCGGCGAAACGGGGTGCGGCTTATATCTTGCCCTCGTCTGTCCCTGCCGTTTTCCTCCTCCTCCCCAGCCACTATGCTGCTTCGGACGGATGCAGGGGGCGACAGGCCGATCATTGCGGTCGGCCCGCGCGGGCGCGGGACACGAACAGCGTGTCGCGCGGCTCACTGGCGGACGGATCGGTAGCGCGAACATCGCCGGAGTCCAGGCCATCGGACTGCGGCTCAGACGCATCTTCGCCGTTGCTTGACCGCACATCAACGGCATCTGGAGCGGCGCTTGCGGTGCGGACGAACAGTGCGGCGCGGCGCCAGGCGAAGGGATCAGGTGGCGCGCTTACCGCCACCTCCACCGCGCCCGATCCGCCGGTGATCGGCGCGAGCTGGGCGAGATAGCCGACCGTCTCGGCAGGCAGCGGACGCCCGCGCGACACGAAGTCGTCATAGCGGCCCGGTCCCGCATTATAGGCCGCCAGCATCGCGCTGGCGTTGCCGTAGCGGTCGTGCATCTCGCGCAGATAGGCTGCGCCCGCCATGATGTTGTCGCGCACGTCGAACGGATCGGGGCCGAGGCTGTAGCGGGTGCGTAGGCCCGCCCAGGTCGCGGGCATGATCTGCATCAAGCCCATCGCCCCGGCGCGCGAGACGGCGCGGGCATTGCCGCCGCTCTCGACGCGCATCACCGCCCATATCCACGCCTCGGGGATGCCGAACCGCCGCGAGGCGTCGGCGACATGTGCGGCATAGGGATGGACGGCCGCCGATCGCGCGGCCGGCATCTCCTGCGCCATCACCGGGGCAGGCGGGCTGCCGGACAGCAGGAGGACGGCAAGCGCCAGCGCCGATCCGACTCCGTGCCGCCGCCAGCCTGCCAGCGTGCTCGCTGCGGTAAAGGGTGCGCGCGGAGCGCCGGCCTTCCGCCGCCCTTGACCTTCGCTGCGCGCCCCGGCCGGCCTGCGACCGAGCGGGACGGAGGGATGAGACGGTCTTCCCGCGAACAAAGGGATGAGGGTAAAGCGCACGGGCTCAGTCCTGCTCGCGCGACTTCGGTTGGCGGTTCCAGCGCAGCGACCAAGCCGACTTGTCGTTGCCGTTCTGGAACAGCGCGGCGCGTATCGGCTGCGCGAAGGCGGGATCGTCGATGCGCAGCGAGACGTAATCTCCGGCACGCTCGCCGCTCTCATTCCAGCCGGCGCCGATCTCCGGGCCTTCGCCCCCGTCGCCGCGATGGACGCGCCAGTCCGGCGCTTTGTCGGCATCGCTCGGCTCGGCCGGAACGATCGAGATGCGGATGTCGAGCGTCGCCGTCTCAATGATGCCTTCGTAGCCGTTGGCAGTGCGGAAGAAGCTGCCGATCTGCATGATGATCTCCTTTGGTTTGGCAGGCGGAAAAGCGGGTCAGCGCCAAGTGAGCGGCGCGGTCGGGGAGTCGCGGGTGAGGATCGGGACGGCGCGGCCGAGCACGGTCGAGGCGGGCAGCGGACCGAAATAGCGACCGTCCATGCTGTCGGCGTGGTCGGGGTTGAGCATCAGCAGCTCGCCGGCGCGCAGCGTGCGGCAGCCTTGCCAGACCGGCAGTGGGCGGCCCCGGCCGTCACGCTGCCGGGCGACGACGACGGGCCGCCCATCCACGCTCACGATGGCGCCAATCCTGCACACGCGCTGCCCGGGCTTGGCCACGACATGCTTCAACAGAGGCACTCGCTCGCCGAGATAGCCGCGCTCCGCCAGCCAGCGCGCCAGCGGCGCGGGCGGCGTCACGGCGACCAGCGCGCCGTGCGGCAGATCGGACAACGGCTCTATCCGATAGAACCCGATCGGCGCGCTCGCGCTGGCGTTCCAGACGAGGCGCGGAAGCGGGTCGAACACCGCCACGGCTGCGAACGACGCGCCGAACAGCGACGCGATAGAGACCGTCGCGATGGTCCATCCACGGCGCGTCATCCTTCGATCTCCCGACGTTTGAGCCAGGCGCGATGACGCTCCAGTGTGTAGGGACGCGGCTGATGCCCGGCGGCGATGCGGTTGTGGACGTGCCGCCAATGATCGGGCGCGGCGTCGCAGGGATCGACGCCGGCAGCCTCGGTCGCGTCGATCGCGGCGAGAACTTGGCTAACCTTCGGCCACCCCTCGATCTTGAGCAGGATGTCGCCGCCCGGCCGGACGAACGGCAGCGTCGTGAAGGGCTCCCCGGCGCCGACCGCACGCACGATGTCGATGCGCGAGCTGACCGTGCCGTAGTCGTTCGCCGCCCAGCGGACGAACGCAAAGATGGCGCCGGGACGGAAGCGGACGATGCGGCGGCGGCGGTCCACGATCTCGTCCACGGCGACGCGACCGAACCTGATCCAGTGCTCGATCCGCTTCTCGATCCACGTCACTTCGACGCGGGTCATGCCATCGTCGGACGGCTGGCGGTGGCGCATGGGGGACGGCGGGACGCTCATCGCCGGCTCCGGGCGATAGCCGAATCCGCGCGAGGCATGAGGTCGTCCTGCCCCGGATCGGAGGTCGAATGCTTGATGCCGATGTCGGCCCAGGCGCGCAGGTCATCGACGGAATAGACGACGCGGCCGCCGATCCGGCGGTAGGCCGGCCCGGTCCCGAAATAGCGGTGCTTTTCGAGAGTGCGGCCGGAAAGGCCGAGAAAGCGAGCGGCTTCCGGTGTTCGCAGGAAGCGGGGCGGCAAGTTGGCGGGCGTATCGGACAAGTGACGGCTCCTGCGGGCGGTGGCGGCAGGAGGCGTAATTGTCAGAATCGGCGCGGTCGGGTGGGGTATGAAGATGTGCGGCTGCACGGATGCGACCACCCCCTGCGGAGCATCGCCGGAAGGGCTCGGATCAGCGGATTCGGAGCAGTTTGCGGTAGTCGCCGTTCATCATGGCGATGCCGTCGCGGACCAGCCGCACGACGAATGAACGCGAGGCGGACATCTTCCAGTCGCTTGCAGATAGCTTGGTCGCATCCTCGCGCCCCAGCTCGGCCGCTATCTGGCGATAGGTCGCGCCGCAGTCGCGCAGGTCGAGCGCGCGCAGCATAAGGTCGAGGCGTGCCAGCCGGTAGGCGGTGAGCGGCCAGCCACGCGGCAGCGGCCCCGCCGCCCGGCCGAGCAGGCGACGTTGGAAGCGCAACAGACTTGCGATCCGCGTGAGGAAATCCTTGTCGAGCGGGATGACGGCGGCGAGCGGTTGGCCGGGCTGCGGATCGCGCAGCCACAGCCGATGCTCGCCGGCCGCATCGGCGACGATCACATGACGGCCTTCGATACCGGCCTCGTCCAAAAGTAGCGTGCCGATCGTGCGCGGATCGACTGCGGCCGCCGCCTCGAATCCGTCCGGCGCGGCGTCGAGTATGACCGTGACGGCAGTCAGCTCAGGCCGCCACGGAACCGGCTGCGAGAGGTTATCTGGCGCAGTGGCGAAAGGATAACCCCCATCGCCGCGCGAATGCCGCCTCGGCGGCTTTCTGCGTGACGGCGCCGACGGCGATGCGTTGCTGCATCTGCTCGTGTTCGGCGCGATAGGTGCGGTTTCGGCTTAAAAATTCGGCGGCTAAATCGGCGCGCCCGAGTGCGTCGGGCAGTCCGCCGACGCGCCGCTGGCGACGCCCTGGCGGCGTCGGCATTGCATTCTCCCAACCGCATAATGCGGATTTCAGGAGCGCAACATCTTCCGGTTGTCTTGGCCGGGATAGCGCAAAGGCCGCGCACAACCGTGCAGCGAAGGCGCCGCGAATAGGTCCGAATTGGACTTAAATCTTAACGGTTTAGCGGCCGATCTGAGCCGAGCAGATGCGCGTATCCGATTTCGGTCATCCATCGTGCGCGCGCAAGATGGCTTTCGTGCATAGTCCTCGCGCGATCAGGCTCGGTCGCCACGTCGATGCCGAAGATTACTGCGGCGATCTCCCGCCAATCGGCCCCGTCCGCTTCCGCATCTAGGAGGCGGAGGTAAGCGATTAGATGTCCCTCATCGTAGCTGGTGAGCTGTGAGGAATCGGGTGCTCGATCATCAAAACTGTTGTCGTCCATGATGCCCCCAAGTCTTCGCCACGTTAACTAATAGCCTCATGGCGAAGCATTTTCGATGCGCTTGCTCGGCATAACTGCGCGCGCAATCCGCATTGCTCGACGATCACTCATGGAGCTGCTGGTTTGCGGTGCGCCCCCGCAAACAGCTCCTAGACCCGTAGTCGGGGAGTTGGAAAACCGGAATATCTCGGTCCCTATGACCTTTAGCCCGGAAGCCTGTTGTATACGTCACAGGCTCCCCGACCATGTGGTCAAGGATGGCGGCGCCGTCACGGCCGGCGCCCAACCGAATATTCAGGGGTTTCCACGCCCCAGGCCGCCGCGTAGCGGCCCGTCGGCTTCATAGAATGAAGTGGCCGATTTGACCACCACCTGCGCGAGCCGGGCGTCAGCCCGGCGAGCACTATAGCGGCCGCGCGGACCTTGAGACGCGCGGCCGCCGCCGATCCGGCGCAGCGGATCGGCGCAAAAATAGCAAAGCCGCAGGGCCGGAAACTCCGGCCCTGCGGCGGTTCGGATCATGCTGCTTTGAGACGCTGCATCCCTTCGGCCAGCGTCCAGAGCGCGCGATTGAGCGTCACGTTCTGGTCGATGCCGTTGATGGCGCGCGTCTGGCTGCGGCGGATACGACCTTCGGCGTTGCGCTTGCGGCCCTGCAATCCGCCCCGCACGACATTCTCCTGAATGACGTTGAACGTGGTCCACAGGCTGCGGTCCACATCCTCGCGGCGGCGCGGTTCGATGATCTGTTCGGGGCGGACAGGGCTTTCGTCATCGCCATAGCGGGCAACAAGGCTGACCTCGCCGAGCAAGCGCTGCTCGTCCTCGGAAAGCTGGATCGCCTTCATCGACTCGCTGGCGTCGATCAGCCGGGGGAAGTCTTCGGCGACGGTGAACACGCCCTCGATAATGTCGTGCTCAATGTTGCCCTTGTGCGGCACGCGGACCTCCTCGAACCGCTCGCCCGCGATCATGGAATTGGTGCAGACGAAACGCAGCATCCCCGCGAACATCTGATAGGCAGACGTGCCATCGTGGCTGTTCACGATGATGACTTCGGCGGCCTCCGGTTTGCCGATTCCGTCATCCCGGCGAAGGCGCAGCATGTGCTTGGCGTGGCCGTGGCGCGAACCGTCGCGCGGCACCGACTGCACCGCGAAGAACGGCGACCATCCTTCCCGGCGCAGCCCCTCCACGATGTCGATGGTGGGGACATAGACGTAGCGATCCGAACGGCTGTCGTGTGCCTCGCGGGCGAAGATCGAAGGGACGTGCCGATAGAGCGCCTCGTTGTCGAGCGGCTCCAGGCCGCTGATCTGATGGGCGTTCCGGCCGAACCGGGTGGCAAGCTGATAGTGCATTTTGGCCTCCTTGGGCTTGGGTTTCCGCGCAGCGGAGCGCCGCGCTGAAACCCTGCCCGTCGGCGAGACCGGGGGTGCAACCGGAGTGGGCGGCTTCGCGGGGAACCGGCTGCACGGAACGCGAAGCGTGGAGGAAGCTGGGCGGAAGCCGCTCCGGAGGGCGCTGGGGGCGGCGCCCCAAGCAACTATCGAGGCAGGAATTGACTCGCTGTCTCGGAGATCAGTTGCAAGGCAGTTCCGCTAAGCGGCTCAGTGCGTGACAGGTCAGAGCGGAAATGGACTTGGCTAACCTCATGCGGCACACCGCCCCGGATCGCGGGCACCGTCGCCAAGTCGTAGAAGCGGAGCGAAGCGAGCGCCAAGCGGTCATCGAACCGCGCGCCCATCGCGGTCGGCAGGCTCTCACCCAGCGACTCAGCGATGGTTTCCTGAACCTTCAGGATCAGATCGTCACGGCCTGCCAGTGCAGCCTCGATCGCGGCAACGAGTTCGCGCAGCGATTGCCCCCCGCCGCTCCCTTCGATGAAAAGCGAGGCGAGTAGCCCGATCGTCCCTGTTGGCGGCTGGCATTGCTCAGCGGAAAGGTGATGAGCGCGCAGCCGCTCCGCTGACGCTTTCACGTCAAGGCGCACGTTGCCAACTGAAAAGTCGAAGCGGTCGATGTCGGAGCTTCGCCAAGCCGCGACCGATGCCTCCACGTTCCGGCTGACCGCGATCAGGAAGAGTTCGCCGAGCAGTCCGTTGAGCGAGCGTGATGCCGGGCGCGCCAGTCGCCGGAACAGTTCGATCAAGCGCTGAACCACCTGCACGATGTCATGCAGGGAGGGGATTGGCCCCAAGATGCGAAGGATCGTGCTGCACACATGCAGGAAATACGCCTGCGCCTGGGCGTCGTGCGAGGTGCATGTGATGACGGATAGCAACTCCTCGCGCTGCTCTCCGTCTACCGGGTGGATACGATGCCGGTTGCCGAAGCGGGCCTCAAGCATCGCCAGCCGCACAGGCGCATGGAAAACACCGGCAGCACTGCCAAGCAGCAGGCTTGGTTGCCCGGCAGCGTTGCGACCCACGTAGTGACGTTCATAGCCCGGGATCGCCCGCACCCTGAACGACCCCTCGTCCGCGCCATGCGCAAGAGGCTCGATCGAGGCCAGCAACTCGGCGAGAGAAACGTCAGTCATCCTGCTCGCGCTGGTGCTGCGAGACCCAATCCACTTCCAACCGCCGTGGAATCCAGATGGCGATGATGGGCACGTTCTCAACGACCACGGTGTCGCCGCGACGAAGCTGGAGAGTGTGGAGTTGGATCGTCACAGTATCGTCGTCGCGGAAGGCCGCATCGCCGGGATAGCTATACCCGCCCGACGCCAGCCGCGTCGCGCCCTGGAACAACTCGTTGATTTTGCCATTGGCGTCGATGGCACGGGAGCGGGCAAACTCGGGGCTGACATGGTAGATGGTGCATTGCTCGTCACCATTGTCCTCCAGCGCCTTGGAAAGCTGGAGCATCAGGCCGACGAGATTGCGTGAGTCCGACGCGCCCGTGACCCTGAACGGCACGATTAGGTCGCTGACGACCTGTGCAAGAGAAAGGCCACGAGCCACCTTGTGCCGCTGCGCAGGCTCTCGACCGGCAAGATCAGGATCAGCCGTAAGCGGGACGCCTGCGAGGAACTGCGCGGTCGTTGCGCGGTTCGCATCCAGCACCTCCTCAGGGGCTTCCGCGACGCCGGGATAGAACCATTGATCGGAATAATTGCCCCGCACGTAGTCGTAGTTAATGACATTGCGCCGGCACGCCTGAAGATCGGGCGAGAGGACGAATGCGCGCTTCCACGCGCTAAGAGGCTGGCCGCTGCGTTGCACGTCCTGAAGCTGTCGGCGCATGTCTTCCTCATGTGCCACATAGTCCTCAAAGGCGTTGAGGGCGTCCTGCTCAAGGTAGATACGGCAGAAGCCTAGATATCTCTGCTTGTAGCCGAAGAAGCGACCGCGCTGCTGCACCGTGTCGGCATTGCCCATGCCGGGGCCGCGGGGCATATAAGTGACGGTTAAGCCCTCGACGGTGAACCCGCGATCCATCGCCTGTCCGCCAACCAGTATCCAGCCGTAGGACTGGCTCCAGTCTATCTCAGGCGTTTGGCCCGCGCGCGCGTTGACCTGCTCAATCTTAGTCTTGCGGAACGCCCTTGGAAGCCGCCTTGCCAAGTCGTCGAATGAAGGCAGGCCATCCACCGTATCGGTAAGTTCGCCGTAATCCCGCCGAAACTCATCCAACAAGTCCTGCTTGTCGGCATCGCCATCGGGCAACTCCAGCACCCGCTGCCAATCGTCGAACATTGCGCTGATCCATCGCCAGTATTCAGCGTGGGAGTCCGTCCGCTGCGATGGATGGACAAGCATGGACCGGCGCGGATTGCGGGCGCTCTGACCTTCAACGAGTCCGGCCGCTACCCCGAGCAGGAAGACGCGCAGCGCTTCGCAAAGCGGCTCGGGCGGATCAGTAAGGGGATTGTCGTCCGTCGAGATATCTAGCGGGTCGATCACCCTGATGAGCGGCATGTTACCGGAGAAGAAGGCTTGTCCGCCCACATATCCGGTGCCCGGCTCCAACACCTCAACGAAGCCCGGCGAGAGCGCGTCGATGATGTTGATGAGCAGTGGTGCCTGGGGGGTGGCGGTATATTGCAGGAAGGTATGGTGCGGGATCGCATCCCGCACATCGAGCAAGCGCTGATACGTCGGGCTCTGCCGCTGCTGCCGGACAAGTGTGTTCAGGCTTGCTTGATCGGCCTCGTCGTCGATGATGAGGGTTGGCACGCCGGAAAGGTCGAGATGGCGTAGCAGACCCAATAGCTTGCGAAGCCAGCTATGGTTCTTCATCACGGTGATGAGAACGGTTGCTCGCTCGCTTTGCGCAACATCAGGATCGGACCATTCGGCCAGGGTCTGCTGGATATGCCGCCGGTTGGTCTCGTTGTCGGCAGGATTGGTGTAGAGCTTCCATTGGAGCGATCCCTCGATCTCCTCAATCTGGAGATCCTTGCGGAGACGGTCGGTGGATTGCTTGAGCAGCAGTTTCGATATGCCCGCCACCACGATGACGAGTTGGAACCCGTTGTCGCGCGCGAGCGCCATGACGGTCGTGAACGATAAGGTCTTGCCGCTCTGGACATAGCCCACGACGAGGCCGGTTTCGCTGCCCGAATCGGCCTGCGGATCGACAGCTTTCGATAGAATTGATGCGGCGGAACTCAGGACTGCATCCTTCGCGTCCTGGCTTTCGTGAGCAAGCTTCCTGAAGACTAGCTCCCTCGCTTCCTCGCCGATGTGAGGATTCCAGTTGGCACCCGGCTGGCGCGGGGGATCAAGGGGAGTGACTACTGCTGATCCACTGGACATTTCTCAACCTATGGCTTGGCGAGAGCTGCGCGCAACAGCTCATTCAGGTTCCGGCGAATGGTGCCTGCCTGCTTTAGGCCGACGCCACGCGCCAGCTTCTCCGAAAGAGCCAAGCCTGCCGCGACGCGAAGCAGGGCTTCCACACCGTCAGGATCAGTTTGCGCGAAGCTGACCATGAATGGGTGAATGAGTGAGAGCCTAATCTCAAGCACCTGCACGCCGTCCTGCCGGGCAGGCTGGTCGCTCACCGCCAGCCAGTCCGCCTGCGCGGGATCATTCGTCAGTTCGATCTGAAGCAGCCATTTCTGGTCGCGGAAATGGATAGCCAACTCGCGCTTCGCTAAGGACGGTTCAGGCTCCAATGGAGCCTCGCGCGTTTCGACCGGCTGCTCGCTCGCGAGGCCCGGCAATGCGCCGGGCAAGGTCGCCTGCATGGCCTCGACCGTCCTGGCGATGGCTTTTTGGGCGGCGTCGGCGAGTTCGTTGCGGGGAGCCTGAACGCGGTGCAGATCGGCCTGCCGGAGAAGGGGCAGGTCGTCGCTATCAAGCTCCTCCCGCAGCAGTTCAAGGAATGGTCGCTCATTCTCGTCCCAGCGAAAGCCGTCCTTGGTATGGCTGACCTCGAACCCTTCAAGGTGAAGCTCGCCAAAGAGCCTCCGCCAGCGGAAGTTGCCCGGCTGGCCGAAGATATACGCGGGCCGGTATCCCTCATCGCCGCTGCCTTCGATCAGCCTGCCGCGCCGGAAAAGCGCGAAGCCCGAACGGTTGGTGTTCATCGGGTCCATGAGGGCGGCAAAGCCATGAGCCGAGAGGCCGCCGCCGAGATCAAAGCTGATCTCCCGCCGCCACAGCTTGGGCCCGTCTTCCGGCTTGCGAACGTAAGGGGCAGTGAGGATGCGCGGGGAGACATAGTTGAGAGGATCGCCGTTCAAGCGAAGCTCGAGCAGGCCATCGCGCAGATAAACCCGGTATATGTCGGTCAGGTGATCCTTGATCTTGGAGACCGTGCGCCCGGTCGGAAGATGGTAGGGCTGCTCAAGGACGACCTCGGTGAAGTGAGCGCTCGCCTTGATGGGAGCGGCTTCAATCTCCAACTCCTCGATCTCGTCACGAACGATCTTCGCAACGTCGAATCTCACCATACGTCCCATCGGATCGCCGAGGGCTTTGGTGCGCACGGACCAGCGCGGCGCGAACCAGCAGGCTGCGCTTTTCATCCCCATGCCGAACTCGGATAACCCCCCACGTTCCGGCGGGATCGCAGCGGGACGGAAAGCGCGGGGGAAGTCCTGCAAGGCTATGCCTGCGGCATTGTCACGGATGATGATGCGCGACGGCGCCGCCTGCTCGACGATGATCTCCACCTTCAGCCGGAAATCCGGGCCATGCAGGGCCTCCAGCCGGTCCTTGTTGACGAGGTAGCTCTGAACCGCGTTGTCCACGAACTCGGCCAAGGCGAACCATGTCTTGTAGTTCAGGTGCCGCAGGATGGAGAGAACGCTGACGCCCGGCCGGATTGCGACGGCCGTGATCTCCTCGGTCGCGCTTGTCTCAGGCTGCAAGGCTATCCTCCTCCTCCCGAGCGCCTGTCATAGGCTCTGCTGTGCCTGATTCAGCGGGAGGAAGGAGCAGGACCGTAGCCACGGCGGCGATGACGTCCACGTTGACGGCATTGCCGAGCGCCTTGTGAGCGGCGGTCTGGCTATCGGGCAGATTGGGCAGCTTTCCCATGCTTTGGAGTCGCGCGCATTCACGCATGGTCATATAGCGGCGCTCCCACGGGATCACCGGCACCTGGCTTGTCGTCAGGGCCACCAGCGAGGGAGCGGCGGTCGGGCGCTTTGCGCGTATCCCCGATGCCCGGAACTGGATGACCGCCTGCCACAGGTCACGCGGCCCGCCTTTCCAATTCCACTCCAGCTTCTGGAAGCTCGGGGCAAACTCCTTGATCCGGGGAAGCCAAGGATCAATCACCGCCTTATGGCGCTTATAAAAGTCGCGATTCTGGCGAATGAACTGCTGCTTCCAATCCGGGAAGCGCTTGCCTTCGTCCCGCGCGTATGCGGGCAAGGCTGCCTTGACCTCGTCGGCCCCAAGCCCCTTCAAGGAGCATCCAAGCGCCCCCTTGAAGGACGCAATCTCAGCAAAGCCAAGCTCGTGCGGCGTCATATCCCGATACGGGTAGGTTGCTCCGAACTCCATTGCCCAAATAGGGAATGAGGGGAGTTCCTCCTCCTTCGGCAATTGGGCGATCAACCCCTGCCATGTCTCAAGATATTCAATGAATTTCGGACCAAGCTTCCGGGCTTCCTCCGGGTTCTCGTCAAGGACACTCTTGATGTTGATTTCATCGGGACGATGGGTAGCGGTCGGCCATGAGAAGTGATCCAGTCCGCCCCGCGCGCCAACAATGATAGCGCGCTCTCGCACCTGTGGAACGCCGAACATATGGGGTGATAGCTTCCCGAGATCGACCTTGTATTCAAGCGCTTCCAGCCTGCCTTTGATCTTCTCCCACGTCTTGCCTTCATCGTGCCGTATCAGGTTCGGCACGTTTTCAATCAGCAGATAGGCCGGCTTATGGGTATCAAGGATCGTTAGAACGTAGTCGAAAAGATCGCCCCACTGAGGACAATCGAAACCGAGTTGGTCGCCCGCTTTCGAGAAGGGTTGGCAAGGAAAGCCTGCACACAGAATGTCATGCGGCGGCACTTCTGCATGGGCTTCGCGAATATCGCCATGAGGACGAATATCGAAGTTCTTTTTGTAAAGGTCTGCGAGCGCAGGATCGAGTTCGGACGCAAACACGCATGTGTGCCCAAGACGCTCCAATGCTTGGTGAAAACCGCCAAGTCCCGCGAACAGGTCAATGAAGCGCAGCCCCGCCATAGATTAATCGTCCAGCGGAAAAGTGAGTTGCCGTGCGGCGTGCCGCTCTAGTAGGTTCTTAACTGCAACGTTCACAACATATTGCAGTTTTAGTGCCGGACGGTGGCTTTCGGCGATAGCGCGCAGAGTGTTGTAATCATCGTTGTCGAGAGACACGGTGAATCGCTTTTGTTGCTTCGCCTTCGCCACTGTGCACCTCTTTGCACCATTCTGCACCAATGCCTGCCTATTGTCGATTGATTTCGCATCACGGCGGGACGGGCCGAGGTTTAGCGCGTCGTCACGGCCAGGCGCTGGACCGGCATATCGGATATGATGATTGCCCGATAATATCGGCACGCTGCGCAATGCGCCCCGATGCCATCCGATTGGCCGTTTAGTTCAACCCGTGAGGCGCCCCCGCTCCGGTGGAGCGGGGGCGCCGCTGAGGTCAGCGAGACCAGATGAGCGCGTATTCGCCGGCGGTGTCGGTCTCCGACAAGGTGGCGTAGATCGGCGCCGGGAAGGTCGGATCGTCGAACTTGACCGAGATGTAGTCGCGTTCTTGGCGGCTGGTCTTCTTCCAACCTGCGCCGCATTCGACCGTCCCGATCAGAAGCCGGTAGTTGGGCGCCTTGTCGCCTTCGATGCCGATGGGGCGGAGGGTCGCCTTGAGCTTGAGGGTCGCGGTGGTGATGGTGCCGGTGAAGGTGCCGTTGTCCGCCTGGGTGAAGGTGCCGATGATCGCCATTTCGAAGTTCCTTTCGCTTTCGGACCGCGACTGCCGCGGCCTCGATGGCGATCGGTGAAGCGGGGATGATCGGACGCGCACCGCTTGCGGCCGCAGCGCAGCGGAGGATGGCGGCGCGCGGCTTATTTGCTTCGCGATGCAAAGCCGAAGGCGGCGGAAAAAAGTCGCGCGGCGACGTTGCGCCAGGCCGAGCAAGGCGAAGCCGGCCCCGGTTAGATCAAGCCAATCGAGAGGCCATGCGGTCGCGCCGATGCGAGGATGGAATGCTATGGCGGCCCCACACTGCCGAACCCATACGGCGTATCCGGCCGAACCAGCTCGAACCGGGTCCGCTCTCAGCGCCCGAACCCCGTCACACTGACATAAGACGGCAAACCGGCAGCGCGCCACCCAAGACGGAAGGCGGGGCCTGTCAGCGCCACGGTGGAAGATCCTGACCGCTTGGATGCGAGCTTATCGCCAACCGCGACCCCACCCACGGGATGGGTGAACACTCTGTCGAACTGGCATCGCGCGACGCCCTCTCTGAGCAGATCGCCACGCGCGCCCGCGCCGCTGAGTGACGGGCGCAGCGGAGCCGACGCCAAGCGGCCGCGCCCGGTTAGGGGCGCGGCCGCAAATTTTCTTGGGTTCCGAAGGAAAGCCGGGACCGCTTGCGCGGCCCCGGCCCATTCCCGCTATTCAGCGGCGACGGCGTAGGCGTCTTGCTCGTCCGCGTCCTGCGGCTCGAACGCTTCGGCCTCGACGGTCGCGGGCTGCTCCGTTTCCGCCTTCGGCGTCCGCAGCACGGTGGGAAGCCAGCCGATCCCGGCCAGAAGCTGCTCGGCAGCCTGCGCCATGTCCGGCTTCTTCATGTCCGCGATACGGCGGGCGGCGTCCTCGGACACGCCTTCGGCGACGGCCTCCACGATATGGGCCTTGGTGACGCGGCCAAGGTAGCTGTCCACGGTCGGGGTCCAGTCCTTGGTCACGTCCAGCGCCAACGCAGTCGCCAGCCTGTCCGCCGTTTGCAGCGTCCGAGGCTTGCGGTCCCACGGCAACCGCAGGGCGTTGACGGTGCGGGACGCGCAATGCGCCAGCAGCGCCAGCCGCTTCTCGTCGTCCAGCCCGACGATGAAGCCCCACAGGTCCGCCACGTCGCGCGGCATCCGTTCGGCCCAAGCCTCGTGCTGCTCGCTCGACCGCGCCGCCAAGGGCGTATCCTCGATCCCGTCCGCATGACTGCCAAGGGGCGTCACGGTCGGGCGGACCTCAAGGCAACCCGCCTCCGCATAGCTGTAGAACAGTTGCGCGGTGAGCGTGTGGGTCAGCGCGATCAACGCCATGTCGGGTTGGTCGGCCAAGGCCACGCGAAGCGCCAGCGTCCGATAGGCGGACAGGTCGCGGGTGAGGCTGTCGGAAATCGGCTTGCCCGGTTCCTCGTCCTCCTCGACGTCCTGCACGTCCTCGTCGCCGTCCTCCGGCTGCTCATCCTCCCCGGCCTGCGGGTCGGTCGCGTCGCCTTCGGCGTTCGGTTCGGGCTGCGGGTCCGCCTGCGCCTCGTCCTCGAGACGGACGAAACCGCGCTCGACCCTGACGCTGCCGTCATGGTGAAGCACCACGAACGCGCCGCCATGCGCGATCACGTTGCCGTCGTAGGCGGACCGCCTCTCGGAAATGGCGTCGATTTCGTCGGACACCGCCTCCAGCTTTGCCGCCACGTCCTCGGGCATTTCGTCATAGGACGAATAGCCTTCGGCAAGCTCGTCATGCTCGGTGGACAGCGCCTCCAGCCGCGCCTCGTCCTCGTCGGACAGGGGAACCGACTGCGGATAGAAGCGCCGCATCCCGTGGGCGTGGGGATAGTCGATATGCGCCTCGGCCCATTTCCAGCCCTCGGCCTGCACCTGCTCGGCAACCTCCCGCAGCTTCTCGGCGGCGAGCGTGTCGAGCAAGCCCGCATCCTCGAAGAACCCGCCCCGGTCCTCGCTGAACAGGTCGCGGATGATGTTGCCGCCCGCCTCGACATAGGCATCCGCCCCGACGAACACCGCGCGCCGATCATCGCCGGGCACATTGTTCGCGGTCATGTCGCGCCGGATGATCCACGGCTCGCGGTTGTGATGCAGATTCTCGAAAACCTGCTCCTGCCGCGAATGGTCCTCGGTGATCGCGAAGGCCATCAACTGGTCCAGCGTAAGGCCATCCTCCCGATAGACCTGCAACAGCTTGGGCGACACGGCACCAAGGCGAAGCCGCTGCTTCACCACGCCCGCCGAGACGCCAAACCGCGCGCCGATCTCCTGCGCGCCCCAACCTTTGTCGTTGGAAAGCTCCGCGAACCGCTCGAACTGATCGGCGGGGTGCATCGGCGTCCGGGTCACGTTCTCGTCCAGACTGATCTCGGACGGGTCGTTCTGCGTATCCAGCCAGCAGCGGACAGGTTCCGATTTCTTGATCTGCTTGCGCTTGGCGCGCAGCAGCATCGCCAGCCTGCGGCCTTCGCCAGCGGTGACGAGATAATAGCCGGTCGGCGTCCCGTCCTCCTTGGTCTCCGGCTCCACGACAAGGTTCTGGATCAGCCCCTTGTGCTGGATCGAAGCGGCCAGCGCCTCGATAGCGGCTTCCCCGTGCGGCACCTTGCGGGCATTGCGCGGCGACTTCTTGAGCTTGGCGAGCGGCACGAAAATCTCGACCCCCGACACCGGCTCCACGGCTGCGGTTTGACTAGCAGCGTTCATCACAGTTCTCCTTCTAAAACCACACACACCCCGGAATGGGGTGGGCGGCGAAAGAGCGACCGGCAGGCCCGCCGACGGAGCCGGGCAGCATCCGTAAGGACCGGAACGAAGAGGAGGTAAGCGCGGCACGCGCGTTGCGGCCCGGCGCGGCGGGCCTAAAGGGAAGCGACGCCCACCCCATCGACGGGGAGTGCAACGACCAAAAGCGATCGGGCCGGCGCACCCTGGCCCGATCTCCGCAGCATGGAAGAACCGCAATCCGCGCGGCGGATTGACCGATGGGCGCCAGAGCGCCCTAGGCCAGTCCGGTCGTCACCCGCATGGGACGAGACCCGTCAGGGGCTCGGTCGAAGCGCAGCGGAGATAGGGCGGCGGTCCCGCAGGGAGGCGCCAACCCTGACCTTGAAATTTTCATCACCATCGACTAATATGCAGTCATTGACTTATGGAGATCAACATGGCGGTCATGACGATCCGAAACATCGACGATGCAATCAAAAATCGGCTGCGGCTGCGCGCTGCGATGCACGGCCGTTCGATGGAAGACGAAGCCCGCGACATCTTGCGCTCGGCGCTCTCGACCGAAATCCCACGCCCTCGCAATCTGGGCCAGGCCATCAACGAGCGCTTCGGCGAGTTGGGCGGCGTCGATCTGCCTGACGTTCCGCGCGAGGCGATCCGGCTGCCCGTGGACTTCGGCGAATGATCGTCCTCGACACCAACGTCATTTCCGAGCTGATGCGACGCGAGCCTGACCCGCAAGTCATGGCGTGGATAGCCGATCAGCCTATGGCGGGCGTGTTCACGACGAGTTTGACGCAGGCGGAAATCTTCTACGGGCTGGCGCTGCTTCCCGAGGGACGCCGCCGCGATGACCTGCTGGCGGCCGCGCGTCCGATGTTCGAGGTCGATCTGGCCGGGCGTGTCTTGCCGTTCGATACCGACGCAGCCAGCGCCTATCCCGAGATTGCCGCCGGGCGGAAACAGGGCGGCAAGCCGATCAGCCAGATCGACGCGCAGATTGCCGCCATCGTGCGCTCGCGCGGCGCGCGGCTGGCGACTCGCAATGTGCGTGACTTCGCCGAGTGCGGGATAACGGTCGTCGATCCGTGGGGCAAAGCATGACGCCCGCCGCCGCACATCCCTATCTGCGCTACGCCGGGATGGAGCCTTTGTGCGCGGCGCAGCGGCAAGGCAGCTTGGCGGGATGGCCCTTCCTCGCAAAGTCCGTCGCCGCACGCCTCGTCGCTGGGCCGAGTGCCCGGATGACCTGCACGACTATGCCAATCCCGTCGCACCGCGCCGGGTGTCGCGCCGGGCGTGCGCCGATGACGGGCCGATCGTCGTCACCGACGACTGGCCGGAGCAAGTTCCGATCGGCGACGCCGAGTTGCGCGCGATCGAAGGCCACATGCGGCAAGAGCTGGACAAGCTGTTCGGACCGCTGCCGTGAAGTGAGGAGTGAAGCGTCATGACCAGCGCCGCGTTGCGACAGGATGAGCATGAGGCGTCGGTCGCCGCGACCGCCCGCGCGGCGCTCTACCTGCGCGTCTCGACCGGCCGCCAAGCCGACAGTGACTTGTCCATCCCCGACCAGCGCCGCCAGATTGAAGGCTATTGCCTGTCGCGCGGCTGGGAGGTTGCGGCGGAGTTCGTCGAGCCGGGCAACACGGCGACCGATGATCGTCGCCCCGCTTTCCAGGCGATGATCGACGCGGCGATGGTCAAGCCGCCGACGTTTAACGTCATTCTCGTCCACAGCTTCTCGCGGTTCTTTCGCGACCAGTTCCAGTTTGAGTTCTACGTTCGCAAGCTGGCGAAGAACGGCGTGCGGCTGATCTCCATCACGCAGGATTTAGGCGACGATCCGATGAGCGTGATGATGCGTCAGATCATGACGCTGTTCGATGAGTATCAGTCGAAGGAGAACGGCAAGCATACCCTTCGCGCGATGAAGGAGAACGCGCGGCAAGGCTTCTGGAACGGCGCTCGCGCGCCGATCGGCTATCGCGTCGTTGCGGCCGGGGAGCGCGGGGCAAAGATCAAGAAGAAGCTGGAGGTCGATCCGCTCCAGGCCGAGACGGTGCGGCGCATCTACCGCATGGCGCTCAATGGCGTCGACAATCGCGGCCCGATGGGTCTCAAGTCGATCGCCACATGGCTCAACGAGAACAACATCCGCACCCGCGACGGCGGGCGCTGGGGCTTGGGCGCGGTGCATCAGGTGCTCACCCGCACGACCTATATCGGCCAGCACCGCTTCAACACCCGCGACCACAAGACGAGGACGCCGAAGCCGGAGAGCGAGCACGCCGTCATGGAAGTGCCGCCGATCGTCTCTGAGGCCGAGTTCGAGGCCGTCCAGCGCTCGCTCAAGGCGCGCAGTCCGAAGATGATGCCGCCGATGGCGGTAGGCGGCCCGACGCTGCTCACGGGCATCTGTTTCTGCGCGTGCTGCGGCGGCGCGATGACGCTGCGCACCGGCACCAGCAGCGTCGGGCGAGAGTATCGTTATTACACCTGCTCGACGAAGGCGCGGCAGGGTGCGACCGGCTGTCCCGGCATCACCGTGCCGATGGACCGGCTCAATGAGGCCGTGGTCGATCATCTCGAAGCCCGGTTGCTCGACCCGGCGCGGCTCGAAGCTCTGATGGATCAGATCCTCGAACGGCGCGACGAGTGGGTGAACCAGCGCCGCGAGCATGTGGCCGATCTTGAACGGCGTGCGACCGAGGCCGAAGCGAAGCTCAAGCGCCTCTATGATGCGATCGAGAACGGCGTCATCGACGTGAGCGACCCATCGCTGAAAGATCGCATTGCCGAACTGACCACCACGCGGGACCAGGCCAAGGGCGATTCGGAGCGCGCCCTCGCCCATATCGTGAAGATCGGTCCGGCGATCACGCCGGAGAGCCTGCGCGCATTCGCGGCGGCCCTGCGCAAGAAGTTGCGCAACGACGACGGGACGTTCGCCCGCGATCAGGTTCGCGCGGTCGCGCAGCGCGTGGAAGTCGTCAACCGGAATGAGGTCCGCATTCGTGGGCTGCGGAGCGAGCTGCTCCGAACCCTAACCGCCGCCTCTGGCGTAGAGGCGGCGGTGCTAGGCGTTCGTGCCTTTGAACCGAAATGGCGCGCCCGGCAGGATTCGAACCTGCGACCACAGGCTTAGAAGGCATGTGCTCTATCCAGCTGAGCTACGGGCGCGCACGCTCGCCGCTCTAGCGGCATTTGCCGCCGCGTGGAACCGCAGGCGTCAGCCGACCGCGGCGATCATGCTCTCGAACAGCCGGCGGCCATCGTCGCCGCCATGCGCGGCCTCGATCATGCGTTCGGGGTGGGGCATCATGCCGAGCACGTTGCGCCGGGGCCCGCCGATCACGCCCGCGATGCTGCGCGCCGATCCGTTCACCGCGCCGGCGTAGCGGAACGCCACCCGGTCCTCGCCCTCGAGCCGATCGAGCACGTCGTCGTCGGCGGTGTAGTTGCCGTCGTTGTGCGCGATCGGGATGGTCAGCGTCTCACCCGCGGCATAGCGGCGCGTGAACGGGCTGTCGGCGGTGCCCACCGTCAGCGTCACGTCGCGGCACAGATAATTGAGCTCTGCATTGCGCATCAGCGCACCCGGCAGCAACCCGGCCTCCGTCAGGATCTGGAACCCGTTGCACACGCCGAACACCAGCACGCCGCGCTCCGCGGCGGCGGCCACCGCCCGCATGATCGGGCTGCGTGCCGAGATCGCGCCCGACCTGAGATAGTCGCCGAAGGTGAAGCCGCCGGGCAGCACCACCAGGTCGATGCCGTCGGGCAGGTCGGTGTCGCCGTGCCACAGCATCTGCGGCGCGGTGCCGCTGACCTGCTCCACCGCCACCGCGACGTCGCGGTCGCAGTTGGAGCCGGGAAAGACGATAACGCCGGCTTTCACGCGCGCTCCACCCGGAAGGTCTCGATGACGCTGTTGGCGAGGAGCTGGCGGCACATCGCCTGGATGGTCTCGTCGCTGGTGTCGTCGGCCAGCTGGAGCTCGATGAGCCGGCCGGCGCGCACGTCCTCGACACCTTGGAAGCCCAGTCCCTCCAGGGCATGCTGGATCGCGCGACCCTGCGGGTCGAGCACGCCCGGCTTCAGCGTGACGTGAACAAGCGCCTTCATCTGGGTACCGCTCCTCGGCAATCCGGCCGCCATGGCCGGCGCGTGCCCTGTCGCACAGGCTTCACCAATTCTTCAACCACCGGCGTTACGGTAAGCGTTCCATCAACCGGAATCCGACGCCATGGCCGCCATCGCCATCATCATCTTCGTGGGCCTGTTCAGCTTCGGCGGGGAGGCTTTTGGCTGGGTCGCCTACGAAGCGGACGTGCGGCTGGCCTTGTTCCTCACCTTTGTGCTCGGCATCATCTGCGGCATGCGGGTGAAGAGCTGACGGCCTATTTGCCCCGCCGCTTGCGGTGGGTTTCCAGGTCCAGCACCGCCGTGTCCGCGCCCTCCGGCAGCAGCCCCAGGCGCCGCGCGACCTCCTGATAGGCCTCCACCTCGCCGCCCAGGTCGCGGCGGAACCGGTCCTTGTCCAGCTTCTCGCCCGACGTCATGTCCCACAGGCGGCAGCCGTCCGGGCTGATCTCGTCGGCCAGGATGATGCGGCTGTAGTCGTTCTCCCACAGCCGGCCGAACTCCAGCTTGAAATCGACCAGGCGGATATTGATGCCCGCGAACAGCCCGGACAGGAAGTCGTTCACCCGGATCGCCATGTCGGCGATGTCGTGCATCTCGTCCTGGTTGGCCCAGCCGAAGCAGGCGATGTGCTCCTCGGACACCAGCGGGTCCTGCAGCGCGTCGTCCTTGTAGTAATATTCGATGATCGTGCGGGGCAGGGCGGTGCCCTCCTCGATCCCCAGCCGCTTGGAGATGGATCCGGCCGCGACGTTGCGGACCACGACCTCCAGGGGGACGATCTCCACCTGCCGGATCAGCTGCTCGCGCATGTTCAGCCGGCGGATGAAGTGGGTGGGGACGCCGATCCCGCCGAGCAGCGTGAAGACATGCTCGGAAATGCGGTTGTTCAGCACGCCCTTGCCGCTGATCGTGCCCTTCTTCTCCGCATTGAACGCGGTGGCGTCGTCCTTGAAATACTGGATCAGCGTGCCGGGCTCCGGACCCTCGTAGAGGATCTTGGCCTTGCCTTCGTAGATCTGACGGCGGCGTGCCATGCGGGCTGGCTCCATGGGGCGGCGGCGCCCGAAAAAGACGAGGGATCCGCCCGGCACGCGCGGGCGGATATGGCGAGGCGCGGGCTATAGACGAGGGCTCGGGCGCGCGCAATTCGTCCCCGTTGGGGACCAAAGCTTCACCGCATGGCAACCGTGCAGGATCAAGACCGGCGGCCGGACGTTAACCGACTGTCACGATCCCGAAACGTCCGCGTGGCGCCCGGGAATCGGGGCCAGGGAATTTAGATGTGCCGAATCGATACAATTCAGGGTAGTCGGGTAACCAAGATTCGTGATCCCGGTAACCCTGTTCGGATGGGGCAAACCACCGATTGTCGCGTTAAAACAAGGGTCTGAAAGGGAGGAAAACGGTGCTCAGCCAGATCGTAGCGTCCAGAGCGGCAAAGCTGATTGCGGCATGCGTGTGCCCCGTCGCGGGCGCCGGAACGCTGACCGTCGCGGTGCCGGAGGTTCGCCAGGCCGTTCACCGCGCCACCGCGCCGCGCGCGGCTGCCCGGCCGGCGCGTGCCCCGCGTCAGATCGCGCGTCCGCAGGCGCGTCCGCGCATCCAGCCGGCCGTTGCCGCCATCGAGTGTCCGCCCGATGCGCCCATCGTGCTCACGGGCAACAGCTTCGCGCCGGAAGCGGTGCCGGTCAGCTATCAGCCGGGCGCGCTTCCGCCGCTCGCCGGGGGCAACCAGCCGTCGATCCCGGGCACCTATGTGCCGGTGACGCCGATCGGCTTCGTTCCGATCGTGCCCGGACCGCCGACCACCGGCAACCCGCCGCCGACGGAGAATCCGGGCCCGGTGCCCGTGGTGCCGGAACCGTCGACCTGGGTGCAGATGATCATCGGCTTCGGCATCGTCGGCGGTGCGCTGCGCAACGCGTGGAAGCGGCGCGACGAGGACTGGGTGGACGACACGCAGGAGGCCTGATCCGGCCTCCGGCGTTCGGCCCGCTCAGAAGGGCTGTTCGCCTTCCAGGTTGCCGGCCGTGCTGTACCGGCAGACGAGATATTCGTCCTCGCCATCATCGGCCATCGCGCAGCCGACATGCGTCGTCTCGCGCCACATCACCTGGGTGTAGTGGCCGACATCCTCCATCCGGCCGGTGGTCGACACGTCGGGGAACCGGCCGGGATGGTAGCGGGTCTTGCCCGCCGACCACAGGTCCACCATCGCCTCCGGCGAGTAATAGCCCTTGGTCCCCAGCCACAGATTCTCGCCCTGCGGATCGGGATCGGTCGGGTCGATGCCGAAATGTTCGAACGTCCGGGTCGCCGCCAGGTAGCGCGCCCACTCGGCCGCGTCGCTGGCAAGCCCGGCGTCCCATTGCAGCGCGTCCACGCCCATGCTGCCGCGCTCGCGGTTGTGCGCGGCGAGCAACCTGTCGTCCAGGTTGCCCAGCCGGTCGGTGGCGCCAAGCGCCGCCGGCGCGGCGAGGAGGAGCGAGACGGCCATCACACGCCGTCGGGAAAACGCGGTGCCCATGGCCGACGGGCTACCGGCAAAAGCCTAACAAAGACTTACCTGCTGCCGCCAACTGCTTGTCCGCAAACATGATTTATCGTGCGTTAGCCACGATCCGGCGCGCGATCGGGCCGCCGACGGCCGGTGCGCGGATCGCTGGCATCTTCGCGCAGGCGGCGCTGGCTGCTACGCCGGCGCAATGACCGACACCGCCGATCCGTTCGACAGCATCGTCGACGCGCCGTTCGACAGCGCGCTCAGCGAGCGATACCTCGTCTACGCGCTGTCGACGATCACGGCGCGCTCGCTGCCCGATCTGCGTGACGGCCTGAAGCCGGTGCACCGCCGGCTGCTCTGGGCGATGCGGCTGCTTCGGCTCGACCCCGCCGCTGCCTACAAGAAGTGCGCGCGCGTCGTCGGCGACACCATCGGCAAATACCACCCGCATGGCGATCAGTCGGTCTACGACGCCATGGTCCGCCTCGCGCAGGATTTCTCGCTTCGCTACCCGCTCGTCGACGGGCAGGGCAATTTCGGCAATGTCGACGGCGATAACGCCGCGGCCTACCGCTACACGGAAGCGCGGCTGGCGCAGCCCGCCATCGACCTGATGGCCGGCCTGGACGAAGGCACGGTCGACTTCCGTCCGACCTACAATGGGGAGGAGGAGGAGCCGGAGGTTTTTCCCGGCCTGTTCCCCAATCTGCTCGCCAACGGCGCGAGCGGCATCGCCGTCGGCATGGCGACCAGCATCCCGCCCCATAATGTCGCCGAGATCGTGGATGCGGCCACGCTGCTGATCGACGATCCGAACGCGGCGCCGGCCGCGCTCCTGGCGCATGTGAAGGGCCCGGACTTTCCGACCGGCGGCCTGCTCGTCGATCCGCCGGCCGCGATTGCGGAGGCGTATGCCACCGGGCGCGGCAGTTTCCGCGTCCGCGCCCGCTGGGTGCGCGAGGACACCGGCCGCGGCACCTGGGCCGCGGTGGTGACGGAGATCCCCTACGGCGTGCAGAAGGGCAAGCTGATCGAGGCGATCGCCGCGCTGGTCAACGACAAGAAGCTGCCCATCCTCGCCGACGTCCGCGACGAAAGTGATGCCGCCATCCGCATCGTGTTGGAGCCGCGCAGCCGGTCGGTCGACGCCGACATGCTGATGGACAGCCTGTTCCGCCTCACCGACCTGGAGGTGCGCGTCCCGCTCAACATGAACGTGCTGGACGCGTCCCGCACCCCGCGCGTCATGGGGCTGAAGGAGGTGCTGGTCGCCTGGCTGGACCACCAGAACGACGTGCTGCTGCGCCGGTCGCGCCACCGGCTCGCCAAGATCGCCGACCGGCTGGAGCTGCTTGGCGGCTACATCATCGCCTATCTGAACCTCGACCGGGTGATCGCCATCATCCGCAGCGAGGACGAGCCGAAGCCGGTCCTGATGGCCGAGTTCGCGCTGACCGACCGGCAGGCGGAGGCGATCCTCAACATGCGGCTGCGCTCGCTGCGCCGGCTGGAGGAAATGGAGCTGAAGCGCGAGCAGGCCGCGCTCGAAAAGGAACGCGACCAGCTCCAGGCGCTGGTCGACAGCCCCGCCCGCCAGCGCACCCGGCTGAAGAAGGACCTCGCCAAGCTGCGGGAGCGATACGGCCCGGAAACCGCCATCGGCCGCCGCCGCACCGATGTGGCGGAGGCCGCGCCCGCGCGCGAGATCCCGTGGGACGCGATGATCGAGCGGGAGCCGGTCACCGTGATCCTGTCGCAGCGCGGCTGGATCCGCGCCATGCGCGGCCATGCCGACCTGGCCGCGGCCGACACGCTGAAGTTCAAGGACGGCGACGCGCTCGCCTTCGCGCTCCACGCGCAGACCACCACCCGCCTGTTCCTGGCGGCGGCGGACGGGCGGATCTACACGCTGGGGGCGGACCGGCTGCCCGGCGGTCGCGGCTTCGGCGAACCCGTCCGGCTGATGATCGACCTGCCGGCCGAGGTGGAGATCGTCGCGCTGCTGCCGGCCGTGCCCGGCGAACGGCTGCTCGTCGCGACCACCGACGGCCGCGGCTTCCTTGCCCGTGCCGACGAGATCCTGGCCGAGACGCGGAAGGGCCGCCAGCTCGTCAACCTGCGCCCGGGCGCCACGCTCCGCATCGTGCGGCCGATCCGCCGCGAGGGCGACAAGGAGATCGACGATCACCTGGCCGTCATCGGCGACAACCGGAAGCTGGTGGTGGTGCCGCTGTCGGAGCTGCCGGAAATGACGCGCGGCGCGGGCGTGCAGCTCCAGCGCTACCGCGACGGCGGCCTGTCCGACGCGCGCCCGCTCCGGCTCGTCGACGGGCTCAGCTGGGCGATGGGCGGGGGAAGCGGCCGGCAGCGGACGGAGGCCGACCTGACGCCCTGGCGCACCGCGCGCGGCGCCGGCGGGCGCATGGCGCCGAACGGTTTCCCGCGCGACAATCGCTTCGGCTGATCGCCATGCCGCCTTTTGGAGGCTGTTAACCAGTCGGGGTCTAGGCCGACCCTTGATGGCGTCGCGAGCAATCAAGACTGACGGGCCACAGCTGGTGGTCCTGTCCGCACCCGAGGACGGGGGCGGCGATGCCCTCATGGCCGATCTGCTCGACCTGCGCCGCCGCTACCTGGATGCGCTGCCGATCGCGGCGGCGGTGCTCTACGAAAAGGACGGCGGGCTGCGGGTCGATGCCTGCAACCAGCTGTTCGAACGCATCGACACCGGCGCCGGCTGGTCACCCGACGACCTGATCGGGCTCGAGCCGCTTCTCGACCGATCGGGCCTCGCGCCTGTCGTCTCCACCTTCCTGGCCGGCCGCGATGCGCAGTGCGACCTCCGCTGGTCGGACGGCGACAGCATCTCGGGCCGGCACTTCGCCGTGCGCATCTCGCGCGTCCGCACGCTGGCGGCGACGGAGCCGCGCTGCCTCCTGACTCTCCTGGACCGCACGGCGGAGGTGCAGACCGAAAAGAGCCTCCGGCTGGAAATGCAGACGGACAGCCTGACCGGCCTGCTCAACCGCAGCGGTTTCACCGAACGGGTGGAGCAGGCGATCGCCGATGCCGCCGGCACCGGCCAGCGCCACGCGCTTCTCATCCTCGATCTGCGCCGCTTCGGCCGCATCAACGAATCGGTCGGCGCGCTGTCGGGGGACGAGCTGCTGATCACCGCCGCCCGGCGCCTGCTGCGGCCGCTGCGCACCGGCGACGTCATCGCGCGGATCGGCGCCAACGAATTCGGCATCCTGGTCCGCACGGACGAGACCGACGGCGGCATCGCCGTCGCCGATCGGCTGCGCAAGGTGTTCGAACAGCCGTTCCGCCTGTCGGAGCTGGAGATCAGCGTCGACTGTGCGATCGGCAGCGTCAGCGTGGAGGCCGAGCTCGACGTGGACGAGCTCATCCGCCGCGCGCAGTTCGCCAGCAAGCGCGCCAAGCAGAGCGGGCAGGTCGAGCAATATCAGCCCGTCGCGTTTGATCGCGCGCGCCGCCGCTTCACGCTGGAAACCGATCTGCGCCGCGCGATCGAGGGGGATCGGCTGCGGCTCGCCTTTCAGCCGATCACCTGCCTTGCGACCGGCCGGGTGCTGGGGTTCGAGGCGCTGTCACGCTGGCCGCACGACGGGGGCATGATCCCGCCCACCGAATTCATCCCGGTGGCGGAGGAATCGGGGCTGATCGTCCCGCTCGGCCGCTGGGCGCTCGATCATGCGCTGAAGACGCTTGCGGCCTGGGACGCCGCGGCCGCCGCGCCGCAGGCGGTCAGCATGGCGGTCAACCTGTCCCCGCTTCAGATCGCGCAGGACGATGTGCCCTCGCTCGTCGAACATGCGCTCGCCAAGCACGGCGTCGCGCCGCGACGGCTGATCGTGGAGCTGACGGAAAGCGCGATCATCGCCGATCCCGAACGCGCGATGGGGGTCATGGCGGCGCTGCGCGAGCTGGGCGTGGAACTCGCGCTCGACGATTTCGGCACGGGCTACTCCAACCTGTCCTATCTGCAACGCCTGCCCATCGACATGCTGAAGATCGACCGCAGCTTCGTCACCGGCATGCTGACCGACCGCGACAAGGGCGCGATCGTCCGGGCGATCCTGTCGCTGGCCCAGGCCTTTGGGCTGCGCACCACCGCCGAGGGCATCGAATCACCCGAACTCGCCGCGCTGCTGGCGGCGCTCGGCTGCACGCGGGGGCAGGGCTTCCTTTACGCCTCGCCGCTCGATTCCGAGGCGGCCTTCGCCTATCTGTCCGACGCGAGCGCCTGAGCCACTTCGTCGGCCGCGATCTCCTCGACCCGGTCCGCCGGCGGAAAGTCCTCCTCGATCCAGCGCGTCTCGACCCGGCGCAGCGCCGCCGCCACCGCCGGCCCCTCGGTCAGCCCCTGCGCGATCAGCGCACCGCCCGTGATCGGCAGGCGCGGCGGCGACCACCCGATCAGTGGCTGCGGGTCGTCGCCGTTCATCAAGAGCCGGTCGATCGCCGATTCGGTGCCAAGTCGATAGGCGAGCGCGCGCGTGCCTGCGCCAGCATCGCCGCTCGCCTGTTCCAGCCGTCGGACCTGCGCCTTCGACAGTCGCAACCGCTGCCCCACCGACACTGCGGCATCGTCGGGCAACAGCGCGGCCAGCCGCCGGATCGGATCGCCCGGCACGCCGAAGCTGCGCTCCGCCGTCATCAGGTCCGCCAGCCGGTCGACCCCGCGCCGCGTCACTTCCGGCAACACGGGCTTCAGGATGCCCAGCCGCTCCATCAGCGCCACCGTCGGCAGCGGATCGCGGCTCGCCAGCAGCTTCAAGACCTCGTCCGCGATCCGCTCGCGCGACAGGGCCATCAGGTCGTTGGCGCGGTTGGTGCAGGCCTCCAGGGAGCGCGCGTCCGGCTCGCCGCGGCCATAGCGCGCATGGAACCGGAAGAAGCGCAGGATGCGCAGATGATCCTCGGCGATGCGGCGAAGCGGATCGCCGATGAAGCGCACGATCCCCGCGTTCAGGTCGCGGCGCCCCTCGAAATAGTCGATGACGTCGCCGTCGATGGGGTCGGCATAAAGCGCGTTGATCGTGAAGTCGCGCCGGGCCGCGTCCGCTTCCCAGTCGAGCGTGTAGGCCACCGTCGCGCGGCGCCCGTCCGTCGACAGGTCGTGGCGCAGCGTGGTCACCTCGATCGGGCCGGTCGGCAGCACCGCCGTCACGGTGCCGTGCGCCAGGCCGGTCGGCACCACCCGGATGTCGGCGGCCTTCAGCCGGCGGATCACCGTGTCGGGCACCAGCCGGGTGGCAAGGTCCACGTCGTTGAACGGCCGGCCGATCAGCGCGTCGCGCACCGCGCCGCCCACCAGGCGGGTCGCGCCGCGGCCGGTGTCCAGCGCCTCCAGCAGATGCTCCATGCCGGGGCGGAGCGGCAGGATCAGGCGATCCATCGCAGCCGATCCGACAGGTTGGCGATCATGGCCGCGGTCGCGCCCCAGATCCGCCGGTTGTCCCAGATCGCCTCGCGGTAACGCCGCTGCCGCCCGTCGAGCAGGATGGATCGTTCCACCATGTTGCCCGGCGCCAGCAGGAAGGACAGCGGCACCTCGAACACCGCCGCCACCTCCGCCTCGCTCGGCACCAGCGGCACGTCAGGCGGGATCACGCCGATGACGGGGGTCACGCTGTATCCGGTGACCGTCAGATAGGGGTCGGCCTCGCCCACCACCCGCACGGCAGACGGCGGCAGGCCGATCTCCTCTTCCGCCTCGCGCAGGGCGGCGGCGGTGGGCGATGCGTCGTCCGGATCGATGCGCCCGCCGGGAAACGCGACCTGGCCGCTGTGCTGGCGCAGCGTTCCCGCGCGCTCGGTCAGGATCATGCCGGGCGCCGGACGATCGGTGATGGCGACCAGCACGGCCGCCGGCACCGGCCGCGCCGGCACGATGCGGCCGTCCACGTCGTCGCTCGGGTAGAGGGGAGGGGAGCCGGGATGCGCCATCGCCTCCCTCAACCGATTGACGAGGCTCAACGATCCCCGCCGGTGATGGGGAAGAAGGCGCCGTCGCTCCAGACGCCGGCCGGATCGCCGCCGTCCGCGATCGCCAGCTCGGCCAGCTCGTAATAGACCGGCCGCGCGATAAGCGCGTCCAGTTCGCCGCGCACGCGCAGCAGCGGCACGGGACCGTCCTCGCCATCCTCGATGCGGATCGGGCGCGTGGGGCCGGCCACCACCAGGTCGCCGGTGTTCAGCCGGAAGGCGAGCCGGCGGTCGCGTCCGCTGCCGTCGCTTGTCATCTCCACCGCCGTGAACGGGGCGAGCTCGACGTCGATGTCCAGCTTCTCGACGGGCGTCACCAGGACGTGCCGGCCATCCTCCTCGCGCCGCAGCAGCGTGGAGAACAGCGCCACCATCGCCGGCCGGCCGATCGGGCTGCCTTCGTGGAACCAGGTGCCGTCGCGCGCGATCCGCATCCCGCTCGATCCGCAATGCGCCGGCTGCCAGCTTTCGACGGGCGGCAGCTGCGCCGATTCGGCCAGGCGCGCGATCTCGCCCAGCGACAATCCGGTCAGGTCGGGCAGCGTTCTCATGGGCATGTCGGGGCTGTAGCGCACGCGGAACCAAGTGGGAACATCTATGCGTCCGTCAAGGCCCGGCGCGGGACCACCGTTCCGCTCACGCGCAGCCGATCGGCGTCGCGCGCGCGCAGCAGCAGCCGGTGGCGCTCGACCGGCCCGGGCAGCCGCCAGCCACCGGTCGCATCCGCCGAGAATCCGAAGAAGCGGCCATAATAGTCCGGATCGCCGATCATCATCAGCCGTCCGCTGTCGCTGCCGCCGTTCGCGTCGGCGGCGGCGATCACCGCATCCACCAGCGCGCGGCCGATGCCCTGGCCCTGGCGGTCGGGCGCGACCGCGACCGGGCCCACCATCACCATGGGAAGCGTGGTTCCGTCGTCGATCTCGATCGCGACCGGCCAGCTCTGGATGCTGCCGACAAGCGCGCCGCCGTCCAGCGCGGCGAAGCTCAGGGCGGGGATCGGCCTGGTGCCCTCGCGCAGGCGATAGGCGGTGCGCCCGCGCCGATCCGCGCCGAACGCCTGGTCGAGCAGCGCGTCCACGGCTGCGGGATCGATGCGGTCGAGCGGGGACAGGGGCAAAACGGGCATGGCCGGCAACTCTCGCGCCCGTCGGTGGACGGGCAGAGCGGCGCGCTTTAGCGTCGCGCCCGTGAAAAGAAAGGGGACAGCATGACGCCGGAGTTCGGCGGGGGGCCGCGCACCGCCATCGTGACGGGCGCGGGCCGGCGGATCGGCCGGGCACTGGCGGAGGCGCTGGGTGCCGACGGTTGGACCGTCCTTCTCCACTGCAACCGGTCGGTGGACGGGGCGATGGCGCTGCGCGATTCGCTGGGGGCCGGCCGCGTGGTGGTGGCCGATCTCGTCGATCCCAACGCCCCTGCGCACATCGTCGCCGCGCTGGACGGGCTGCCGCCGCCCGCGCTCCTCGTCAACAACGCCTCGCTGTTCGACCTTGATGGCTTTGACGACATGACGGTCGCCGCCTGGGACCGGCACATGGCGATCAATGCCCGGGCACCCGCCTTTCTCACCCGCGCCTTTGCCGCCGCCGTGCCGGCCAGGGCAGGGGGGCTGGTCGTCAACCTGCTCGACGCCAAGCTGGAGAACCCGAACCCGGACTTCTTCTCCTACACCGTATCAAAGATGGCGTTCGCCGGCATGGCGGAGATCGCGGCGCGGGTGCTGGCGCCGCGCGGCATCCGCATGGTGGGCATCGCGCCCTCCGTCACGCTGGTGTCCGGCCCGCAGACGCGGGAAGGCTTCGATGCCGTCCACCGCGTCAACGCGCTTGGCCGCGGCGTCTCCGTTGCCGACATCGTCTCGGCGCTGCGCTTTGCGGTGGCCAGCCCGGTGCTGACGGGGCAGACGATCGTGCTCGATGCCGGGCAGCGCTTCCTGCGTCTGCCGCGCGACGTTCAGTTCATGGAGCCGTGATGATTGCCGACCCGTCCCCCGCCGCGCTGCTCGACGACATGGTCCCGCCCACGCTGGCGCCGCGCACGCGCACCATCTTCATCACCGACTATGACCTCGCCGTCGACATCGGCTTCCATGATTTCGAGATCGGCAATCCGCAGCGGCTGCTCGTCTCGGTGGAGGTTTGGCTGGACGAGGCCGCCTTTGCCGCCAGCGACGATGCCGACAGCGCGTGGAACTACGACCATCTGCGCACGGACATCCGCCGTATCGCCACCGAACGCCGCTACAACCTTCAGGAAACGCTGGCGCGGGCCATCTACGCGATGATCGCGGCCCGCCACGGCGTGGTCGCGCTCACCGTGTCGACGCGCAAGCCCGACATCTACCCGGATTGCGCCGGCGTCGGCGTCTCGCTCTCGTCGCGCTGACGCTCGCACGGGCCCAGCCCGTCGAGCACGACCTGGTAATCGGCCGCGATTCGTTCCGCGTCGGCGCCGGCCGCGATTGTCGGCGGCAGCGTGCGCGGGAGCCCGCACGCCAGCCGGTACCACAGCAGCGTGTCGCGCGGCGGCGGGGCGGCCGATTCGTCGACGATCTCGGTCTGCGACACTGCCCAGCGCACCGTCTCGCCCGGCCGGCGCAGCACGCTCAGCGTCATCGGCCGGCGGTCCGCGGTCTGCACGAACAGCTGCGTCTCGCTTTCGCCCGGCAGGGTGCCGGCGACGCTGAAGCCGCTGGCGATGCCGGTCACGGCGGGTGGCGCATCGGCCGCCGCCGCCGCCGTCAGGATCGCGCGCAGCTGCGCCTCATTCGCCGGCGTCCAGTCGATCTGCGCATCGGCGGCGACCAGCTGCAGCTCGCCCGCCCGCGCCGGCACCGGCCGTGCGAGCACGATCACCCGCCGGTCGCGCAGCCGCGCCGGCCGGCCGCGCGCGTCGTTGGGCACGTCCACCAGATAGGTCACGCGCGATGCCAGCCCGCCCGTGCCCTTCAACAGCGTGGCGACATCCGCCTCGACGTAGAATCGGGTCGATCCTGCCGCCACGCCCGTGGCGCGCGCGTCGCGCAGCCGGGTGGCGCGGTCGATCGTCACGATCGCGGCGACCGGCGCGGACAGCGCCAGATCCGCCTGGTCGACATAGCCGATGGTGGGCGCCGCCGTCGGCGCCGCTGCCGGGGCAGGGGGCGGGGGAGCGGCTTGCGCCGAGAGCGCCGGGCTCGCGGCGGCGAGAAGAAGGGAAAGGATGCCGGCCATGTCTGCTCCATATCGGGACGGCGCGGCTGCCAGGTGCGTGAGCCTGCCTCAAGAAGCCTTCGTTAATGACATGGGCGACGTTGCGGCATCAAGACGGCGACAAAGCGTTTGCGTCGCTCAAAGCTGCGGGTTAAGCCTTTCGTCGAACTGCCCGGACGAAATATTCGTTCGTGCAGGACGACTGGATGGAACGATCCGGTGCCGCGGCGGTCGCGCCGCTGCCCAACTGCCAGGAGTTTGGTTACCGAATGGCTTACGCTGACCAGAAGATGAGCGCTGGCAAGATCTGGTCGATCGTTATCGTCGTCCTGATCCATGTCGTGCTCGGCTATGCGTTGGTCACCGGGCTCGCCTCGAACTTCGTGTCGAAGGTTCAGGAAGAGTTGACGGTGGTCGACGTGGAAGAGCCGCCACCCCCGCCCGAGGAAGAGCCGCCACCCCCGCCGCCGCCCGATCAGCCGATCGAGCCGCCGCCCGTGGTGTCGCCGCCGCCGCTGGTGCGGGCGCCTACGCCGCCGCCGCCTGTGTTCACGCAGCCGACGCCGCCGCAGAACTACAATCCGATCCCGATCGCGCCTCCGCCCGCGCCGCCGGCCCCGCCGGCCCCGCCAGCGGCACCGGTTGCCACGGTCAGCCGTGCGGCCTCGGCCCGCGGCAACCCGGGCTCGTGGCTGACCCAGGCCGACTATCCGGCCCGTGCGCTTCGTGAGGAGCGTGAGGGACGTGTGGGTGTCCGGTTCGACGTCAACGCGCAGGGTCGTATCGAGAACTGCACGGTGACTTCGTCCAGCGGTCATTCGGATCTTGACGCGGCCACCTGCACGGCCATCACGCGTCGCGGTCGTTATTCGCCGCCGCTTGACCAGGCCGGCAACCCGACGCGCCAGAGCGGTCTGCGCCTGAATTTCACGTGGCGGATCGAGCAGTAATCGAACAGCAGGCCCGCCGGCGGCGCCGGCGGGCCATTTCGTCCCCTTCAGTCAGATTATTCTAGAAACAGGAAGCCAAGCGATGCTCATTCATCTTCTCGCCTCGGCCGCCGCCGCGGCCCCCGGCGGTGCAGAAGCAAACCCGTACGGTCTCGGCGCCGCGCTCCGCGAGGGTGGCCTGATCGCGCAGGGCACGTTCACCATCCTGGTGGGCATGTCGATCTTCTCCTTCTACATCCTCTTCACCAAGCTGTTCGAGCAGCAGAAGATCATCAACCAGGGCAAGCGCGTGCGCGCCAGCTTCTGGAACAACACCAACCTGCGCGAAGGCGCGGGCAAGCTGGAGGCGAACAGCGCCTACCGCCAGATCGTCGACGACGGCCTGGTCGCGCAGGACCAGCACGGCAAGCTGACCGACCCCGTCGACCAGCATGACTGGATGCTGAGCTCGCTGGCGCGCAGCCAGGCGACCATCAACTCGAAGCTCGGCGGCGGTCTCGCCTTCCTGGCGACGGTTGGCGCCACCGCGCCGTTCATCGGCCTGTTCGGCACCGTGGTCGGCATCTACCGCGCGCTGATCCGCATCGGCGCGTCCGGCCAGGCATCGATCGACGCCGTCGCCGGCCCGGTCGGTGAGGCGCTCATCATGACCGCGCTCGGCCTCGTCGTCGCCGTGCCGGCCGTGCTCGCCTACAACTGGCTGCAGCGCCGCAACAAGCACATCGCCGAGGACCTGGGCGCCTTCTCCAACGACCTCCATGGCTACATGGTGTCGGGTGGTGCGGTTCGTCCGGCGGTGCGCAGCGGCACGGCCCGTCCGGCGACCACCGGCACGGCCACCGGCTCGACCGCAACGCGTCCGGCAACCCCGGGCGCCGCGTCGCCGACGGGTGCGGGTGCACCGGTCGGTGGTGCGCGCGGCGCGACCACGACCGCGGGTCAGACCGGCGGCGTGCAGACCAAGCCGAACAGCTAAGTCGATTGGGGGAAGGCGGCTGCCGATCCGGCCGCCTTCCCACATGAAGGATCGGGGCCGGACAGCGGCCGGCACTCAATCACCGCTCCAGCAGGAATACGTGCAATGGCAATGAATGTCGGCCCCGGCGACGGTGGCGCGGAAAAGCCGCTTTCGGACATCAACACGACGCCGCTCGTCGACGTCATGCTGGTGCTCCTCATCATCTTCCTGATCGCCATCCCGGTCGTCGTTCAGACCGTCGATGTCCAGCTTCCCGACGTCGTGTTCGAGCCGACCGAGACGAAGCCGGAGAATGTCTCGCTGTCGATCCGACCCACGCCCGGCCAGACCGGCGCGAACGCGACCTGCGAGGTTTACTGGAACCAGACCCCGGTCAATGCGGAGCAGCTCGTCGAGCGCGCCGTGGACAAGCTCGAAACCGAGATCGCCCGCCAGGGTGGACCGGAGGCCCCCGGCCTTGAGCTGCCGGAGGTCCACATCCGCGGCGACGTCAACACGCCCTACCGTTGCATCGGTGGCGCGATCTACCAGATGCAGCGTGCAGGCTTTGCCCGCGTCGGCTTCATTTCAGAGCCGCCGGCCGGCAGCGCGCTCCGCGCGCGCTAAGACAAGGAGTATAGTCCCATGGCGATGAGCGGCGGCACCGAAGACGGCGAGCCGATGATGGAGATGAACACGACGCCGTTGATCGACGTCATGCTCGTGCTCCTCATCATGTTCATCATCACCATCCCGATCCAGACGCACGCGGTGAACGTCGACCTGCCGGTCAACGATCAGACCAACACCCCGCCGCCGATCAATCCGGTCCGTAACAAGATCACGATCGATCCGCAGAGCGGCATCGCCTGGAACGCCCAGCCGGTGAACCTGGTGCTGCTGCGTCAGTATCTGGACATCACCAAGACGCTGCCGACCGAGCCGGAACTGCAGATCCAGCCGGACGCCAACGCGCCCTACCTGACGGTTGATCAGGTGCTCGCGGTGGTCCGCCGTGCCGAGATCACCAAGCTTGGTTTCGTCGGGAACGAGCAGTATCGCGAGTTCTGATCGGCATCGATCGACCAGCACGCAAAAAGGGGCTCGCCGTTGTTCCGGCGGGCCCTTTTTTCATGCGCTCGGACCCGCTGCCCGGTGCGAGCTGATCCGAGGCTGAGGCGAGGAGCGCCGTCCACCGGGGTGCGAGTTCGGCGCCACGAGGCCATCAGCGCACCGGTGACGCCACTCTATGACCAGAGATGCTTCGGTTTGCGGCGGGGCTCGACGTGGCTGACCAGCGCCTCGGCCGCGCCGTTCGGCTCCAATTGTGTTGCCCCTCGGCTGCGGAAACGTCGGCTCAACCGCTGACCGTCGCGCCGTGAACCGGCACATCTCTCGTTCACGGCCGGACCTCGACCAGTCCGCGCCTGCTTCTTCGGGACCAAGCTTGTCAGGTCGCCGATCTGCGGCTTCCACCTTCCCGGGAAAGACGCCTCCAGCGCGCCGAGCGTCGTTCGGTGACCGGCCAGGCTTTCAGCCGCCTGCAGGCTTGTCCGAACCCCGCTTCATCACCTCGCATCGCCTGAACGGGGCGGGCGACCACCACATCGCCGCCACCCAATCCGCCGCTCCGTCTACGCAGTCAGGCTTGTCGGATCGTCGAACTGAAGCCGCGCCAGCCGAGCGTAGAGGCCGCCCTGCGCCACCAGCCGGTCGTGCGTGCCTTCCTCCACGATACGCCCCGCATCCATCACGATGATGCGGTCCGCCGCCCGCACGGTGGCGAGCCGGTGCGCGATGACGATCGTGGTGCGTCCGGCCGCCACCCGCTCGAACGCAAGCTGCACCGCGCGCTCGGATTCCGCGTCCAGCGCCGATGTCGCTTCGTCGAGCAGCAGGATGGGCGCATCGCGCAACAGCGCGCGGGCGATCGCGATGCGCTGCCGTTGCCCGCCGGACAGCCGTGCACCGCCTTCGCCCAGCTGCGTGTCCAGGCCGTCCGGGAGCGCGCGCAGGAACTCCGCGGCGTTGGCGGCCTCCGCCGCTTCCCAGATCGCCTCATCGCTCGCGTCCCAGCGGCCGTAGCGGAGATTGTCGCGCGCGCTTGCCGCGAACACCACCGTCTCCTGCGGGACCAGCGCCAGCCGCGCCCGCACCGCGGCGGGATCGGCGTCAGGCAGCGGCACGCCGTCGATCAGCACGGTTCCCGCCTGCGGGTCGTAGAAGCGGGCGGCGAGCTGGAACAGCGTGGACTTGCCCGCGCCCGACGGCCCGACCACCGCCACCGTCTCGCCAGGCTTCACCTCCAGCGTGAAGTCGTGGAGGGCGGGCAGGTCCGGGCGCGTGGGATAGCGGAATTCGACGTTGCGGAAGGCAAGGCTGCCGGTCGGCGGCGGCAACGGGCGCGGGTTGGCCGGCGGTGCGATCTCCGGCTGCTCCGCCACCAGCTGCGCCAGCCGCCCGGCCGCGCCGGCGCCGCGCAGCAGGTCGCCATAGACCTCGGTCAGCGCGCCGAACGCACCGGCCACCAGCGCGCCGGTCACGACGAAGGCTGCGATGTCGCCGCTCGACATGCGGCCCGCCGCCACGTCCAGCGCGCCCTGCCACATCACCAGCACGATCGATCCGAAGATCAGCGCGATCACCACCGCCGTCATACCGGCGCGCAGCAGGATGCGCGTCTTGGCGGTGCCGAACGCGCGTTCCACCGCATCGGCGAAGCGCAGGCCCTCGCGCCGTTCCTGGCCGAACACCTGCACGATCTTCATCGCACCCAGCGCGTCGGACGCGGTGGTGCCGACCTCCGCCACGCGGTCCTGGCTGCGCCGGGAAAGTTGCGTCAGCCGCCGCCCGAGAAGCGCGATCGGCAGGATGATGAGCGGGATGCCCAAGAGCAGCATGCCCGTCAGCCGCGGCGCCAGCGTGAAGAGATAGGCGATGCCGCCCACGCCCATCACGACGTTGCGCAGGGCGACGGATACGGTGGATCCCACCACCTGTTCGATCACCGAGGTGTCGGCGGTCAGCCGCGACGCGATCTCGGCCGGGCGGTTTTCCTCGAAGAAGCGGGGCGCCAGCCGCAGCAGATTGTCCTGCACCAGCACGCGGATGTCGGCGACCACCCGTTCGCCCAGCCATGACACGAAATAGAAGCGCGCCGCCGTTGCCAGCGCCAGGACGGCGACGATCATCAGCAGGTAGTTGAAGTAGGGCGTGATATCGACCGCACCGCTGGCGAAGCCCTGGTCGATCACCCGCTTGAACCCGCTCGGGATCGCGAGCGTCGCCGCCGCCGCGACCAGCAGCGACAGGCCCGCCAGCGCGATGTGGCCCGGATAGCGGATCGCCGCGCGCCAGACCATCTTGAGGTTGCCCAGCCGCCGCTCCCCGCCGCCTGCTGCCCCTGCCGCCGCCACCTCGGCCGCGCTGCCGTCGTCACCTCGTGCCATGCGCGCGCTCTACTGCCCTTTGCGCCCGTGGGGAACCGCAAGGGCGATTGGATGATGCCGCATTGCGAAACCGCGCGTTATGGTCTTTGACTTAAACGGTTGAGCCGATCCTGCGGCCTGAAGGACGATGATTTCGATGCTTTACGACGCCTACGAGATGCAGAAGTCCTTCCTTGCGGGTGCCAGCGCCTTTGCCTCGGCCAGTGCCGGGCTGTTGCAGCACCCCGCCAATCCCTTCTCCTACATGGGTGGCGGCCCGATCCTCGCTTCTGCGCTTGAGGTGTTCGCCCATGCCTCGGCCCCCCGCGGCAAGCCCGCCTTCGGCCTTGCCAGCACCAGGGTTGACGGCCGCGACGTCGCGGTGCGCGAGGAAATCCTCGGACGCAAGCCGTTCGGCCAGCTCCGCCACTTCGTGCGGGAAGGCGTGGAGGGTCAGCCCCGGCTGCTCATCGTCGCCCCGATGTCGGGCCATTATGCCACGCTGCTGCGCGGCACGGTGGAGCGCATGCTGCCCGGCCACGATGTCTACATCACCGACTGGCGCGATGCGAAGCTGGTGCCGCTGTCGGACGGCAGCTTCGATCTCGACGACTATATCGACTATATCGTCGATTGGCTGGAGCTTGTCGGCCCCGACGCGCACATGCTCGCCGTCTGCCAGCCGACCGTGCCCGCGCTCGCCGCGGTGGCGGTGATGTCGGCCGAGGGGCATCCCGCCCGGCCGAAGACGCTCAGCATGATGGGTGGGCCCGTCGACACGCGCGAGGCGCCGACCGCGGTCAACCTCACCGCGACCGAGCGGCCGCACGCCTGGTTCCAGCAGAACGTGATCGCCACCGTCCCCTACAGCTATCCGGGGGCCGGGCGCCGCGTCTATCCGGGCTTCCTGCAGCTCGCCGGCTTCATGTCGATGAACCTCGGCAGCCATCTCCTCAGCCACTTCGAGATGTTCAAGCATCTCGTCCGCGGCGACGGTGAGTCCGCCGAGGCGTCGATGGACTTCTACGAGGAGTATCGCTCGGTCTGCGACATGACCGCCGAGTTCTATCTGCAGACGATCGACGTCGTGTTCCAGCGCCACGCGCTGCCGCGCGGCGAGTATTTCCACCGCGACACGCGCGTGGACATCGGCGCGATCAAGGATACCGCGCTCCTGGCGATCGAGGGCGAGCGGGACGACATCTCCGGCCTCGGCCAGACCAAGGCCGCGCTCACGCTCGCGACCAGCCTGCGGGACGATCGCAAGCAGTATCTGATGGCCGAGGGCGTCGGCCACTACGGCATCTTCAACGGATCCAAGTGGCGCACCCGCATCGCGCCGGTGCTGGAAGACTTCATCAAGCGCCACGACGCCTGACGAACAAGGAAAAGGGGCGCCGGACCCGCGTCCGACGCCCCCTTCCATGTCCGGCCGCGTCAGGCCGCCGTCGTCGAGACCTTCGCGTGGCTCGACGACTCGGATCCCTTGATCGTGCCGCCGAACAGCATCTTCAGCCGGCCGGAGATGGAGATGTCCGTCTCCCACAGCTCCGCGGAATCGATGTCGAGATAGACGAGCGCCAGGTTCGGGTCGTCCTTGCCGCCGTCGAACCAGGCCTCGACCTGCTTGTTCCACAGCTTTTCGATCATCGCGCGGTCATTGTCCTGAACCACCGTGCCGTGCAGGCAGGCGAAGAAATCGTGCCCCTTGGACACGAACTGCGCCATCGCGTCGCCGCCGCCCGCAATGCGGTTGTCCTTGCCGACGAAGAAGTAGATGCGGTCGACCTGATCCTTGTCGAGCTGCGCGGCCAGCGGCTCGCTGTGCTGCTCGCTGCCGGTCAGCCCCACCATCAGGTACGGGCTGTCGGCCATCTTCTCCCACATGTCCCGGCGGATCTCGTCGTTGCTCTTCTTGTCGGCCATCGCGCGGCTCCTTTCTCGTGCGTCCGCCCTCCAACGGGATCAGGCCGACGCCGGTTCCGCGGGCCCCTGCAATCCGGGCGGGGGCACCGCCTCTCCACCGTCCGAGTCCGGGTCGCGCCCCTGCGACTTGTCCAGCAGCCGCATGACGGGCGTCACGCTCAACCCATGGATCAGCACGGACAGGAGGATCACCAGCCCGGTGATCGACCACAGCGTGCGCGCCTCGGCAATGTCCATGTGGTTGAGGCCGTAGGCGAGATAGTAGATCGACCCCACGCCGCGGATGCCGAAAAAGGCGATCGTTCCGCGCTCCAGCGGCGCGGCCCGGAACCCGATCAGCCCGATCAGCCCCGCCACCGGGCGCACCACCAGCAGGATCAGCAGCGCCAGCGCCACCTCCCGCCAGCCGAGCGGCGCCAGCAGCCCGCTCGCCAGCGCCCCGCCGAACACCAGCAGCAGCACCATCATCGCCAGCCGTTCGACCTGCTCGGTGATCTCGTGCATGCTGTGGTGGAAATCATCGTCAGGGTTCGACTGGCGCAGCGTCAGGGCGGTCACGAACACGGCCAGGAAGCCGTAGCAGTTGATCATCTCGGTGAGGCCATAGGACACGAACGTCGCGGAAATCGCGATCAGCCCGTCGCCGGTCTTCGCCAGCTTGGTCTTGGCCGGCACATGGAACGTCATCCAGCCGAACAGCTTGCCGATCGCCCAGCCGCCCGCCACCCCGGCGCCGATCTCCCACGCCACGTCGTGCCAAAGCCAGTCGGCCAGCCATGGCTCGCCCGTCGTCGCCCATGCCGCCAGCGCGATCGCCAGGTTGACGAACGGGAAGGCCAGCCCGTCGTTCAGCCCGGCCTCCGACGTCAGCCCGAACCGGACCTCGTCCTCCTCACCGGTTTTGGGCGGCCCGACCTGCACGTCGGCCGCCAGCACGGGATCGGTGGGCGCCAGCGATGCCGCGAACAGCAGCGCCGCGACCCAGGACAAACCCAGCCCCCATGCGCCCAGCAGCGTGATCGCGCCGATCGACAGCGGCATGACGATCGCCAACAGCCGCCATGTCACGCCCCATTGCCGCCAGCCGAAGCGCCGGTCTATCTTCAGGCCCGCGCCCATCAGCGCGATGATCACCACGAATTCGCTGAACCGCTCGGTGATGTCCGGGTAATCCAGCGGATCGGGCGAAAAGGGCATCGGCACGAACGCGAACAGCGCCGCGCCGATCGCGATGCACACGATCGGCAGCGACAAGGGCAGGCGGCGAAGGGCCAGCGGCAGCCAGGCCACCAGCGCGATCAGCGCACCGGCGCCGGTCAGCGCGATGATATAAGGGTCGGGCGCGGGAAACATCGCTGGGTGAACGAGCAGCAGCCCCGCCTGTTCACCGCGATTGGTGGGTTGGTGCCGACGCGCGGCCCGATCGCCCGGGCGGCGCGCCGGCGTCCGGCGCCTACAGCACCTCGAACAGGCCGGCCGCGCCCATGCCGCCGCCAACGCACATCGTCACCACCACATGGCGGGCGCCGCGGCGCTTCCCTTCGATCAGCGCGTGGCCGACCATGCGCGCCCCCGACATGCCGTAAGGATGGCCGATCGAGATCGCGCCGCCGTTGACGTTCAACAGCTCGTCGGGGATGCCCAGCGTGTCGCGGCAGTACAGCACCTGCACCGCGAATGCCTCGTTCAGCTCCCACAGGCCGATGTCGTCCATCTTCAGCCCGAACCGCTCCAGCAGCTTCGGCACGGCATAGACGGGGCCGATCCCCATCTCGTCCGGCTTGGTGCCCGCCACCGCCATGCCGACATAACGGCCCAGCGGCTTCAGCCCGCGCTGCTCGGCAAGCTTTGCCTCCATCACCACCGCGGCCGATGCGCCGTCGGACAGCTGGCTGGCGTTGCCGGCGGTGATGTTCGCCTCCGGCCCCATCACCGGCTGCAGCGATGCCAGCCCCTCGGCGGAGGTGTCCGGCCGGTTGCCCTCGTCCTTGGACAGCGTCACCTCGCGGTCGGACACTTCCTTGGTGGCCTTGTCCTGCACCTTCATGGTCGCGGTGACCGGCACGATCTCGTCGTCGAAGCGGCCGGCGGCCTGCGCGGCGGCCGTGCGCTGCTGCGACTGCAGCGCATAGGCATCTTGGCGCTCGCGGCTGATGCCATACCGCTTGGCGACCACCTCGGCCGTCTGCAGCATGGGCATGTACACATCGCCGTGCATCGCGATCAGCGACGGGTCCGGCATCACCCGCATCTCGGGCGTCTGTACCAGCGACACGCTCTCCACGCCGCCGGCGACCACCACGTCCATGCGGTCCACCGTGACCTGCTTGGCGGCGGTGGCGATTGCCATCAGCCCGCTGGCGCACTGCCGGTCGATCGACATGCCGGATACGGTGGTCGGCAGGCCCGCCTTCAGCGCGACCAGCCGCGCGATGTTGGGCGCCTGACTGCCCTGCTGCAGCGCCGCGCCGATCAGCACATCGTCGATCTCGCCGCCGTCGATGCCGGCGCGCTCCACCGCGGCCTTCACCGCATGGGCGCCCAGCGACGGCGCCGGCAGCGCGTTGAAGGCACCGCGATAGGCGCGGCCGATCGGGGTGCGGGCGGTGGAGACGATAACTGCGTCGCGCATGGTCTTGATCCTCTTCAGATGGTGACGAGCAGGCTGATCCAGTCGGCGACCACCGCCGGCTTGTCCTCCCCCTCGATCTCGAGCGTGTAGGTGGTGGTCTGCTGCCATTGGCCCGGCCGCTTCTGCTCCAGCGCCTGGAGCGTGAAGCGCGCGCGCACGCGGGCACCCGTGCGCACCGGCGTGATGAACCGGGTGCGCTCGCCGCCATAATTGACGATCATCGCCAGCCCGGCGGGGCGCGGCAGGTCGGCGTCCACGGACAGCCGCGGCATCAGCGACAGCAGCAGGAATCCGTGGGCGATCGTGCCCCCGAAGGGCGTCATCGCGGCGGCCGCGGGATCGATGTGGATGAACTGGCGGTCGCCGGTCGCATCGGCAAAGGCATCCACCGTCGGCTGATCGATCGTGATCCATCCGGACCGCCCGATCTCCTCGCCCACGCGCGCGCTCAACGCGTCGATTGATACCTCTGGCACCCGGTTCCTTTCGCCTCTCGCTTGGCGCATAGCGCGCCTGTTTTCGCGACTTCTGGGCGCGGTTTCCGGCCGACACAAGGCCGGCGAGGGACAAGGATTCGAAGGCCATGGATTCCGCAACGTCAACCGCGCGCGCCGCGCTCCGTCCGCTCCACCGTGCTCCCGAACCGGACGTGCTGGGGGGGCTGATCGAGTCGGCCCGCCTGACTGCAGCAGAGCGCGACGGCGTGGTCGCCACCGCGCTCGGCCTGTTGGCCGATCTGCGGGCCGCGCAGCGCGACGGCTGGGTCAATCAGTTCCTCCAGGAATATCGCCTCAACAGTTCCGAAGGCGTGGCGCTGCTCGCGCTCGCCGAGGCGTTCCTGCGCGTGCCCGACCCGGACACCGCCGACCTGCTGATCGCCGACAAGCTGGGCGATGCCGACTGGCGCGCCCATGCCGGCCGCTCCAACTCCGCGCTCGTCAATTCGGCGACCTGGGGCCTGGTGGTCGGCCGCGCGCTGGTGTCGACCACGGGGGAGGCAGGCACGCTGCGCCGGCTGGTCGCGCGCGCGGGCGAACCCTTCATGCGTCAGGCGGTCGGCGCCGCCATGAAGCTGATGGGCGAGGTGTTCGTGATGGGCCGCACCATCGACGAGGCGGTCGACCGGATGCGAAAGCCCGCCAACCGCGGCTTCACCGCCAGCTTCGACATGCTGGGGGAGGCCGCGCGCACCTTTGCCGATGGCGACCGCTATTACGCCGCCTATGAAGGCGCGATCGATGCGGTCGGCCGCCGCCCGGGCGATGGTCACTCGATCTCGGTCAAGCTGTCCGCGCTCCACCCCCGTTACGAGGTCGCGCAGGCCGATCGCTGCGTTCCCGCGCTCACCGACATGCTGCTTGCGCTGGCGGAGCGTGCGGCCTCGCGCGGCATCGCCCTCACGGTCGATGCGGAGGAGAGCGAGCGGCTGGAAATGAGCCTCGACATCATCGGCGCGGTCGCGCGGTCCCCGTCGCTGGCCGGCTGGGACGGCTTCGGCATGGCGATCCAGGCCTATTCGAAGCGGGCACGCGCCGTGGTCGGCTGGGCCGACGCGCTGGGCCGGGATACCGGCCGCCGCATCGCCGCGCGCCTGGTCAAGGGCGCTTATTGGGACAGCGAGATCAAGCGCACGCAGGAAGCCGGCCTGCCCGACTATCCGCTGTTCACCCGCAAGGCCGCGACCGACGTCTCCTATCTCGCCTGCGCAAAGGACATGCTGGCCGCGCGCAACATCTATCCGGCGTTCGCCAGCCACAATGCGCTGACCGTCGCCACCATCATCGAATGGGCCGGCGACTCCCGCGATTTCGAATTCCAACGCCTCCACGGCATGGGGGAGGGGCTCTACGAGCGGCTGGTGCGTCGCGAGGGCTACCACACCCGCATCTACGCGCCCGTCGGCGGCCACCGCGATCTGCTCGCCTATCTGGTCCGCCGCCTGCTGGAGAACGGGGCGAATTCCTCCTTCGTCCACCAGCTCGCCGATGAACGGCTGACCGATGCCGACCTGCTCGCCGACCCGGTCGGAAAGGTCGTGGCGGTGGGCGGCACCCGCCACGCCTCCATCCCGCTTCCGGCCGACCTGTTCCCCGATCGCGCCAATAGCGGCGGCATTGACCTTCAGGATGCGCCGACGCTGGCGGATGTGGCGGGCACGATCGCCGCGCACCGCCTCTCCCCCGCTCCTGCGGATGCGGGGGACGTTGCGGGCGCGATCGCGCGCGCCCAGGCCGCCTTTCCCGCCTGGTCCGCCCGCCCGGTCGGCGATCGCGCCGCCGTCCTGGAACGGCTGGCCGACCTCCTGGAACGCGACCGGCTGCCGCTGATGGCGATCTGCGTGGGGGAAGCGAGGAAGACCATCCCCGATGCCCTGGCCGAGGTGCGCGAGGCGGTCGATTTCTGCCGATACTATGCCGTGCGTGCGCGCGCCGACCTGGCCGATGTCGAGCTTCCCGGCCCCACCGGCGAACGCAACGTGCTGCGCCATGGCGGACGCGGCGTGTGGGCGACGATCGCGCCCTGGAACTTCCCGCTCGCCATCTTCCTCGGGCAGACGGTGGCCGCACTGGTCGCGGGCAACAGCGTGGTCGCGAAACCCGCGCCGCAGACGCCGCGCATCGCGGAGGCCGCCGTCGCCCTCGCGCATGAAGCCGGCGTCCCCGCCGACGTGCTGCAGCTCGTCCCCGGCGGTCCGGACGTCGGCGCCGCGCTCACCGCCGACCCGCGGGTCGCCGGCGTTGCCTTCACCGGCTCCACCGCCACCGCCAAGCGGATCGCGGCGAGCCTGCTTGCCGATGACGACCGCCCCATCGTCCCGCTGATCGCGGAGACCGGCGGCATCAACGCGATGATCGTCGATTCAACCGCGCTGCCCGAACAGGTGGTGGCCGACGTCGTCACCTCCGCCTTCCGCTCGGCCGGGCAGCGCTGCTCCGCGCTCCGCCTTTTGCTGCTGCAGGAGGAGATCGCCGACCGCACGCTGGAGATGCTGGCCGGCGCCATGGACACGCTGGTGGTGGGCGATCCCGCCGATCCGCGCACGGACGTCGGCCCGGTGATCGACCAGACGGCCTATGACCGGCTGATGGAGCACCGCGAACAGAGCCGCGCCCAGTGGATCAAGACGGTGGCAGCGCCGGCGGACGGGCTGTTCGTGCCGCCCACCGCGATCCGGCTGGGAAGCGTCGACGCGCTCACCCGCGAATGGTTCGGCCCGCTCCTCCATGTCGCCACCTGGGCCGCCGGCACGCTGCCGCAGACGATCGAGCGCGTGAACGCCAAGGGCTTCGGCCTCACCATGGGCCTGCACAGCCGCATCGCCCGCAACGCCGACGTGCTGGAGGCGCATGCCCGCGCCGGCAACCTCTACGTCAACCGGTCGATGATCGGCGCGATCGTCGGCTCGCAGCCGTTCGGCGGGGAGGGGCTGTCCGGCACCGGACCGAAGGCGGGCGGCCCGCATTATCTGCCCCGCTTCGCGGCGGAGCGGGTGACCTCCACCGACACCACCAGCTCGGGCGGCAACGCAACGCTGCTCAGCCTGGAAGAGGTCGGCTTCTGAAGCGGACGACGGGGCGGCGGCACCGTGCCGCCGCCCGCGCGTGATCAGGCGGCGACGGCCACCGGACGGCGGCGCATCAGACCGCCCACCAGCGCGAAACCGCCGATCATCATCGCCCAGGTCGCCGGCTCCGGCACCGCCGCCACGCGCTCCAGCGTGAAGGTCACCGGCGTGCCGGCAACGGGCAGCGGCGGCAGCGTTTCGTTCATGCCGTTCACATTGGCGGAGAAGAACGCCTCGCCGACACCCGCGAATGAATAGAAGTTGAGATCGGCATCATAGCCATCGACGCGAAAGGCCACGCCACCGATCGTGAAGAACGGCTGGGCGCCGAACAGCAGGTTGTCCGAGCGCTCGCCCCCGATATCCGTGCCGGCCGGCAACAGGCTGGTAATCGCCTGTCCGTTGAAGGTGCCGGTCAGGCCGGTAATGGTGAAGGCCTGCCGCCCGTCGACCGTGGTGGTCGTGTCGGTGGTGGTGAAGGTCCCCGCCGCGGTCAGGCCGGTGCCCGCCGCGGTAAAGGTGAAGGTGGCGGCCGATGCCGGTGCGGCGGCACACAGCATCGCGGCACCCGCGAGTAGAACCTGCTTCATCGAAAGTCCCCTGACCTGATGCGACCCCCGCCGCGCTTCCCCGCGCGAAGGTTAACGCATTGGCGTCATGGCGGCAACGCGGCTCTTGCACCCCTCGCACCAAACGCCTGGGCGTCGATCCGTCGCGGCGCGCCCCTGTCATTGCCCTGAAACACGCCGGATCCAAGATGATGCGCGTGCTGCCGGGGGATCTGGGGAGATGAAGACCCGCCTGTTGCCGCTCGCGCTGCTGCTGCTGGGAGGCTGCGGCGGCGGCGGATCGGACAGTTCGGATGTGTCCGTGGTTCCCACGCCGACACCCGCGCCCGCGCCCGCGCCGCCCCCGGCCGCGCCTGCACCCGCACCGACGCCCGCGCCGGCCCCCGCGCCGACGCCGGCCCCGACCGCCGATCTGCGCTTCGACGAGATCTACAGCTTCCGCTTCGGCCAGTCGGGGATCGAGGTTCCCACCGGCTGCGCGGTGTCGGGATCGCCCCCGGCCGTCACCCGCCACGGTGACGGGCCATCGTTGCGCTTCCTGCTGACGCCGCAGGTCTGGATCATCGGCGGCGACGTCGGCATCGGCTTCGATGGACGCGATGCCGATCCGGACCTCGCCGGGCGCGAGGTCGCCTATGCGAAGCGGCTGGGGCCGGCGACGGCCCGCTTTTCGATCACGCGCCCGACGCCCGCCGGCGCGGCGATCGACTATGTCCGGCAGGTCGACATCGCTGCTCCCGTCGGCGGAGTGGAACGCCGCTACCGCTGCATCGCCGGCTTCGCCACACGGGCGGAAGATCTCGGGGTGCGGGCCTCCTCCTCCCTGGCGCGCGCGGTGCTGTCCGGATCGGTCCTGATCGGCGGGTTGGAACGCCGGCTTGAGGCGAACGGCGTTCAGATCGCCTATGATGCACCGGCGCGTGAGCTGTCGGTGGTGCTGCGGCTGGTCGCCCGGGCGGCGGACCCGGCGTCTGCGGACATCGACCTCGGCGTCATGTCCGCCCGCGCCACGCTCGGCACCTCGGGGCTTTTGTTTACCGCCTTTGACGACAGGGCAGGCGCGGCGGGCCTGATCAGCGGCGCCTTCTTCGGTCCCGGCGCCGGTGAGTTTGGCGCCGTCTTCTCCGTCAGCGGCACCGCATCTGGCGTCGCCTACAGCGCCACCGGCAGCCTGTTCGCCGAACCCTGACGCCAGCCGGTTCAGCCGGCGCTGTTCACCGTCCGCACCGGCTGCACCTCGGCATAGGGCATGACCATCCGGCCGTCGGGCGCGGCGGTGAAGGTGGTCTGCGTGGGATAGGCGAACTCCAGCCCCGCCTCGTTGAACCGCTTCAGCACGGCCATGCCGACGGAGTGCCGCGCGTCATAGGCGATCTGGTAATCGGTCCCTGCGACGTCGAACTCCAGCTCAAAATCCAGCGAACTCGCGCCGAAGCCGACGAACCCGGACCGGACGAACTTGTGCCCCAGTCCTTCGACGATCCCCTTCAGCAGGTCGGGAATGCCGGCCGCCGCGTCGGGATCGGTCTGGTACACCACGCCGATCGCGAACTTGAACCGCCGGGCATCGCGCCGCGAATTGTTGCTGATCTCCTTGTTGAGGAGATTGGTGTTGGAGATGATCCGCTCCTCGCCCGTGATCGAGCGGATGCGGGTGGATTTCAGGCCGATCGCTTCCACGCTGCCGGTCGTGGTGTCGTAGGTCACGGCATCGCCGCGGCGGAACGGGCGGTCGAACAGGATCGACAGCGCAGCGAACAGGTCGGCGAAGATGCCCTGCGCGGCAAGGCCGATGGCGATGCCGCCGACGCCCAGACCCGCCACCAGGCCGGTGATGTTCACGCCCAGATTGTCGAGCACCACCAGGAGCGCAATGGCGAAGAACACGGTGGTGACGAGCAGGCGGATGATGCCCAGCGCGCTCGCCAGCCCCTCGTGCTCGCCCGCGACCGTGCGATGCTCCACAAAGCCCAGCACCAGCTCGCGCGCCCAGATCGCGCCCTGGAACACGGCGATGACCGTGAACAGGAAGGTTGCGGTGTCGTCCACCGCCGCCGGCGGGTTGGTGTATCCCGTCACCAGCTGCCCGGCGACCGCGATGATGAACAGCGTGCCGGTCTTGTCGATCACGCGGCCCAGGATCGCGCGCCAGTCGGCGCCGACCTCCGATCCTCTCAGGAACCGCCGGCCGATCCGCCGCAGGCCGATCAGCGCGATCACGATCACGGCGCCTGCCAGGCAGGCGATCAGCAGGTTCACGCCGTTGGTCTGGAACCATCCCACCGTCTCGCCGGCCAGCTGGTCGACGCGGGGCGGGCGGAACGGCAGGTCGGCGCCGTTTGCCGGGCTTGCCGTGCTCACGCGGCGGCTTGAACGGGAACCTTGCCCGCCTCCTCAAGGAAGCCGATCAGCCCGCGCTCCGCGCGTGTCAGATAACGTGTTCCGCGCGGCAGCCGCATCGACGCGTCCCATTCCACGCCCTTGGCCGTCAGCGCGATCAGCGCCGGGTGGACGTAGGATTTGCGCGCGATCGCCGGGGTGTTGCCCAGCGCCTCGGTGACCGGCTCCAGCAGCTGTTTCAGCGTCAGCGATCCCGCCGTCTCGAACAGCGTCTCGAAGGCGATCGCGCTGGCGCCCCAGGTGCGGAAATGCTTGGCGGTGAAATCCTCGCCCATCGCTTCGCGGATGTAGCAGTTGACGTCCGTGGACGTCACCGGGTGGATGGTGCCGTCATCGTCCAGCCAGTTGAACAGGTTCTGCCCGGGCAGGTCCTGCATTTTCTTCACGAACCGGTTGAGCCCGCCGTCGCTGACCGTCAGCACGCGCTGCTTGCCGGACTTGGCGCGATATTCCAGCTTCAGCGTGCGACCCTTCAGCACCGCATGCTTCTTGGTCAGCGTGGTCGCGCCATAGCTCTTGTTGGTCTTGGCGTAGGACGCGTTGCCGACGCGGACATGCCCGACGTCCAGCAGCCGCACCACCGCCGCCACCGCGCGCTCGCGGCCCAGGCCGCGCCCCGCCAGGTCGCTCTCCACCCGCGCGCGGAGCAGCGGCAGCTTGCGCCCGAACAGCGCGCAGCGGTCATATTTCGCCGCTTCCTGCTGCGCGCGGAAATCGAGGTGATAGCGATACTGCTTGCGGCCCTTGTCGTCCCACCCGACCGCCTGGATGTGGCCGTCCGGGCTGGGGCAGAACCAGGCGTCCTTGTAGGCGGGGGGCAGGCCGATGCGGTTCAGCCGGTCGATCTCGTCGCGATCCTTGATGCGCTCGCCCGTGGCCGTGAAATAGGCCCAGCCCTTTCCCGCCTTCTTCCGGGTGATCCCCGGAAGGTCGTCGTCGACAAAGGTCAAACCACCTGCCACGCGCGCCTGGCTCCCATCATGCTCTCGCCCGGGACAACAAGGGCGGACCCGATTTCGTTCCGGGGCAGGTCATTCCTGCGCCAGCACCAGCGCCTCGATCCGCACCGTCACCGTTCCTCCGGCGCCGCTCTCCAGCGCGCCTGCGACATCGGCCATGATGTGCCCGGGCAGGCGCCAGTCCATCTCGGGCAGGTCCAGCATCAGGCGGTCGACGGGACCGGCCTGGCCGCTCGTCAGCACCATGGACAGCTGCACGCCCGAATAGGTGACGCTGGCCCATGGCCGCTGCCGCGCCGTCACCAGCTCCGCGTCCGGCACGCGGCGCCGGATCTCGCGCATCACGGCCACGGCCGGGTCGGGTCCGCGACGCTCCATCATGCCCCATGCTCCGCCAGGTAGCTGTCGATCCGCCGCTGGATGCGCGTGCCGAGCGCGCGGCCGTTCCTCATGTCGAACACCAGCCGCGGATCGTGCACGCAGTCGCGGCCGAACCGGGTGGGCGTCATCCCGCTGGTCTTGAGGAAAAGCTCGATCCGCCTGTTCACGTCCATGGTCCCGCCGCCGACTCGTTGATAGGGTTTTGCCTAGCTGGATGAGCATTTCCTACTTGTCTAGGGAAATTCCTAGCGGTAGGAAGCGCCATGGCGGACGATCCCAGACAGGTGCTCGACAGGCTGATCGCCGAACGGGGGGAGGATTATGCCTCGCTCTCGCGGCTGATCGGGCGCAACGCCGCCTATATCCAGCAGTTCATCAAGCGCGGCGTGCCGCGCCGCCTGGACGAGGGCGACCGGGCCACGCTGGCCCGCTACCTGCGCGTCGACGAGGCGCTGCTGGGCGCGCCGCAGCGGAGCACGGCGCGGGTGGCGGCGGTCGGCGGGCACTGGCGGGGCGCCGATCTCGTCGCGATCCCGCGGCTCAGCGTGTCCGCCGCGGCCGGTGCCGGCGCCTTCGACGGGGAGGAGGGGGGCGAGCCGGCCATGCTGGTGGAGCCCGCCTGGCTGCGCAGCGTCGCGCCCGGCGGGCGCGATGTGTCCATCATCTCGGTGCGCGGCGATTCGATGACGCCGACGCTTGACGACGGCGACGACATCCTTGTCGACCGCGGCGATGCCGGCGACCGGCTCCGCGACGGGATCTATGTGCTTCGCCGCGACGACATGCTGATCGTGAAGCGTGTTACGCTGACGAAACGATCTGGCCGGTTCGACGTCACAAGCGACAACTTGGCCCACAATCGCTGGACCGACGTCGGCCTCGACGAGATCGAGGTGGTGGGCCGCGTCGTCTGGCGCGGCCGCCGCCTCCCCTGACGGTCAGCGGCGGTCCGCCACCCAGAACAGCAAGGTCAGCACCAGCGCCGCTGCCAGCCCGATCACCAGTCCCGCCGACGGCTGCCGCAGCACCGCGCCCACCAGCAGGCCGGCAACGGGAAGAATGGCGAACATCACGCCGGCGGATCGGCTGGCGCGGCGTTGGGGCGGGCGGGGCATGGCCGCTGCCCTGCCACCAACCGCGCCGGTCCGCCAGCCATGTCGGTGTGCCTGACGTTTACCAGATCGGGCAAAACGGCCTTTACCATCACCCGCCGCCGGAATGCTGGAATTTGCGCAAACTGGCACCGACCTTGCGGAACCTCCGCTCATCACAGGATGAAGGCGAATTCCGATGCGCAACATGCTTTTCGCTCTGGCCGCCGCCACCGCGATCGTCTCGCCAGCCCAGGCCGCCATCACCTTCAACCTCGGCGGCAGCAGCACCGACAGCCCGACCAAGACCTTTTCCGCCGGCGGCCAGACGCTGGCGGCGATCGGCTTCACCTATGAAGGGCAGCCCTCCGACTTCCCGATCGGCACCAGCGTTCCGTCGCTCGCCCCCATTCGCCAGAGCGCAAGCGGCATCGGCGTCTGCCAGGCCGGCGAGAGCGGCGACTTCTGCGCCCAGGTCGAAAGCCACGGCCCGAACGCATCGGAAGGCCTCGCCTTCGCGCTGACCGACGGCACCGCCTTCTCGATCACCTCGGTCACCTTCTCGATCATCGATTCGAATGACACGCTCCAGCTCTGGGGCGGCGCGCTGCCCGACACGCTCGACTATCTCGGTTTTTCCGGCACCATCGCCGGCGGCCTTGCGGGCGCCACCACGACGCGCCTCGGCAACGGCGTCTACCGCGTCGATATGAACACGGCGGCCTATCAGCTGTTCGCCTTCGGCCAGCAGCGCCGCGGCGACGGCGCGCAAGGTGATGGCTTCCGCATCAACAGCATCTCGGTGGCGGCCGTTCCGGAACCGGCGACCTGGGCGATGATGATCGCGGGCTTCGGCATGGTGGGGGCCGGCATGCGCCGCCGCGCCGGCCGCACGGCGACCGTCACCGCCTGAACAAGGCTTCCCGGGGGAAGGGATGGGGGCGTCGGACCGGGTCCGGCGCCCTCATTCCGTTGCGGGATCCGCCTCCCGCCACGACCAGCGAAGGTCCTTCCACGTCAGGTCGCGGCCGTCGGCGGCGCGAACGCGCACTTCCTGCACAGGCCGTTCGTCGCGCCGGTCGATCAGAACCGGGTTGGACGGCACCCCCGTGCCCCAGCGCTCCCCCCACTGCCTGAGTGCGATCAGCACCGGCAGCAGCGCCTCGCCCTTGTCCGTCAGCCGGTATTCAATCCGCCGGCGGTCGTCGTCGCACGGTCGTCGCTCCAGGATCCCGTGCCCCGTCAACCGGCTGAGGCGGTCGGCAAGGATGTTCCGCGCGATGCCGAGATGGCCTTGCATCTCCTCGAAATGCCGCATGCCGTTGAAGGCCGCGCGCAGGATCAGGAACGACCAGCGCTCGCCGATCGCCTCGATCGCGGACGGCAGGCCGCACGACAGCTCGGCGATCACGGAGGGAGGCAGCGGCGCGTCTGCAGGAACGGGACGATCGGACATCCACCCGGTGTCTCACGCGCCTCATCAGGTTGCAACTTGCAACCTTTGCTGCGTCGCCATATGAGTAGCGAATCGAAACTCAAGCCGAGGCTTAGCCATGCGTCTCCCGCTTCTCGCCGCTGCCATGATGATCGCCGCACCCGCCGCCGCACAGACGGCGCCGACCCACAGCGTGCGCCTGGCCGCCGCGCCGGAGCAGGGGCGCGTGGTCGTTCGCGACGTGCTGTGGACCTGCGCCGGCAACAGCTGCACCGGCGGCCGCTCGGACAGCCGCCCGGCGATCGTCTGCCAGAGCGTGGCGCGCCGCTTCGGCGCCGTGGATGCCTTTGCCGTGGGCGACCGGGTGTTTGACGCGGCCGAGCTTGAGCGGTGCAATGGAGCTGCACAGCGCTGACGCCCTTGCATCGCCGGCCTCAGCCGTCACATTGAAGCCGTGCTGAGACAATATGAGCTGGTGGAGCGCGTCCGCGCCTACGATCCCGATGCCGACGAGGCGCTGATCAACCGCGCGTACGTGTTCTCCATGCACGCGCATGGCAGCCAGAAGCGCGCATCCGGCGACCCTTATTTCAGCCACCCGATCGAGGTGGCCGGCATCCTGACCGACCTGCGGCTGGATGACGAGACCATCGCCACCGCCATCCTCCACGACACGGTGGAGGATACGGTGGCAACGCCGGAGGAGATCCGGTCCAAGTTCGGCGACAATGTCGCGCGACTGGTCGACGGCGTCACCAAGCTGTCTAAGATCGAGGCGCAGACCGAAAGCGAGCGCGCGGCGGAGAACCTGCGCAAGTTCCTGCTCGCCATGTCGGACGACATCCGCGTGTTGCTGGTGAAGCTGGCCGACCGGCTCCACAACATGCGCACGCTCCACCACATCGCAAAGCCGGAGAAGCGCCGCCGCATCGCCCGCGAGACGATGGACATCTATGCGCCGCTTGCCGAGCGCATCGGCATGTACGAGTTCATGGTGGAGATGCAGACGCTCGCCTTTCGCGAACTGGAGCCGGATGCCTTCGCCTCCGTGACCCGCCGACTGGAGCAGCTGGAGGCCGGCGACGGCAACCGCATCGCCCGTATCAGCGAAAAGCTCACCGAGCTGCTCGCCTCCGCCGGGATCGAGGCGCAGGTCAGCGGGCGCAAGAAGCATCCTTATTCCATCTGGCGCAAGATGGCGGAGCGGCACGTCAGCTTCGAGCAGCTGTCGGACGTGATGGCGTTTCGCGCGATCGTTCCGACACAGGACGATTGCTACCGCGCACTTGGCCAGATCCACGCGCGCTGGCCGACCGTGCCGGGACGGTTCAAGGATTACATCTCGACGCCCAAGCGCAACGGCTACCGTTCGCTTCACACGGCGGTGATCCATTCGGAAAACATGCGGGTCGAGATCCAGATCCGGTCGGCCGAGATGCATGAACAGGCCGAACATGGCCTCGCCAGCCATTGGGCTTACAAGCAGAAGGCCAATGATCCGGACGCGCAGGTGCGCTGGATTCGCGACCTGATCGAGATCCTGGACAATGCCGGCAGCGCGGAAGAGCTGCTCGAACATACCCGCATGGCGATGTACCAGGACCGCATCTTCGCCTTCACGCCCAAGGGCGAGCTGTTCCAGCTGCCGAAGGGCGCGACGCCGATCGACTTCGCCTATGCGGTTCATACCGACCTGGGCGATCAGGCGGTGGGCGCCAAGGTCAACGGACGCGTGGTGCCGCTGCGCACCGAACTCCAGAACGGCGACCAGGTGCAGATCCTGAAGTCGGACGCGCAGGAGCCGCAGCCGTCATGGCTTGGCTTTGCAACCACCGGCAAGGCGCGCGCCGCGATCCGTCGTTTCGTCCGGCACAAGGAGCGCGGGGAAAGCGTTGCGCTCGGCCGCAAGCTCTACGACGACATCGTCAAGCGGCTGCCGGCACAGCTCGGCGCGGACGCGATGGGCCAGGCGCTGAAGCGACTTCGCATCGAATCCGAGGCCGAGCTGATGGCCGCCGTCGCGCGCGGGTCGGTCGGCGACCGCGCGCTGATGGAGGCGCTGATGCCCGGTTCGGCGGGCGGGGACGTGGCCGATGTCGATGCGGTGCCGCCGCAGCGCGAGGCGATCTCGATCAAAGGCCTGACGCCCGGCGTCGCCTTCGGCCTTGCTGCCTGCTGCCACCCCGTGCCGGGCGACCGCATCGTCGGCCTGCGTCATCCGGATGCGCCCATCCAGGTTCACACCATCGATTGCCCGACACTGGCGAGCGGCGAGGATGCCGACTGGATCGACCTTGCCTGGGGCGACGGGTCGGACGGCGCCGCCGCCCGCCTGCGCATCGTGCTGAAGAACGAGCCGGGCGCACTTGGCGTGATGGCGAGCATCCTGGGCGGGCACAAGGCGAACATCCTGAACCTGCGGCTGGAGAGCCGGGACGTTCAGTTCCACAGCTTCCTTGTCGATCTGGAGGTGCACGACCTCCACCACCTGACCCGCATCGTCGCAGCCCTTCGCGCCGCCGACGCGATCAGTGCTGCGGATCGCTGCTGATCCGCCTTGTTGTCGGCGACGCTGACAGCGACCGGCCCCGACCACGGTTAGTTCGGCGGAAAACCGCGCTTGGCACGGGGGGTGCAATCCGACCCCGCATCGGCTCGTCGCCGTCATCAAAGGGGGTTTGAAACATGAAGCGTCTTGCCATCCTCGCTGCAACCGTTGCCGCGTTCGCGGCCGTACCCGCTGCCGCTGCCGACTTTTCCTATCGCGGCACGCTGACCGATCCAAACACGCCGTTGTTCTTCAACTTCACCGCGACGGGCGCGTCGACGGTGACGTTGGTCAGCTTCTCCTATGCCGGCGGCACCCAGGCGGATGGCACGCTTGTCGGCCGCGGGGGGTTCGATCCGCGGCTGGCCCTGTTCCGTGCCGATGGCACCTTCATCGGTGAGGATGACGATGGATCGTCAGTGGTCGATCCGTCCACGACAAATTCCTACGACGTGCGGTTCAGTGCGCCGCTCACCGCCGGTAACTATATCGTCGCGCTGACCGCGTTCCCGCTCACCGCCAACGGCAACCGCCTGGACGTCAACAACTTCCGCCCTGCTTTCGACAGCACCGGAAGGCTTGATGGCCGCTCCAGCCAGTTCGCATTCGACATCCTTGGCGTTGACCAGGCGTCCGGTCCCGGCGCGGTTCCGGAGCCCGCGACCTGGGCGATGATGATCGGCGGTTTCGGCCTGATCGGCACTGCGCTCCGCCGCCGTACCGGCGACACCGCGACCGCCTGACCGCGTCGATCACCAACTTCGGGCGCCGTCGACCTGCCCTGGTCGGCGGCGCTTTCCGTTGCCTGTCATCCGCAGCTAGGATGCGGGCATGACCACGTCCGACATGACCTATGCCCGCTACCTCGCGCTCGACGACCTTCTGTCCGCACAGCACCCCGTCTCGGCCGAGCATGACGAGCTCCTGTTCATCGTCATCCACCAGACCAAGGAATTGTGGCTGAAGCAGATCGTGGCCGAGCTGCACGAAGCCAAGGCCATGGTGCGCGCCGGCGATCTCGTCCCGGCCTACAAGATCCTCGCGCGCGTGTCGCGGATCCAGGCGGTGATGACGCTCTCGTGGGACGTGCTCGCGACAATGACGCCTGTGGATTATACCCGCTTCCGCGGCGTCCTCGGCACCTCTAGCGGCTTTCAGTCGGACCAGTTCCGCACGGTCGAATATCTCCTTGGCCTGAAGGACGAAGGCTTTGTCCGCTTCCAGGAGGATCGCCCGCATGCCGCTGCGGCGATGGAGCAGGCGCTGGACCAGCCCTCGCTGTGGGACGATGCGATCGCGGCTCTGGCCGCCGCCGGGTTCGACCTGCCGCTGGGCGTTCTGGAACGCGACTGGCGCCAGCCATATCGACCAAGCACCGCCGTCGAGGACGGGTGGCTCGCCGTCTACCGCGATCCCGACCGCTACTGGCCCCTCTACCAACTGGCCGAAAAGCTGGTCGACATCGACGACGCCACCGCCACCTGGCGACACAAGCATGTGACCACGGTGGAGCGCATCATCGGCTTCAAGCAGGGCACCGGCGGCACCGCCGGCGTCGGCTACCTGTCGTCCACGCTGCCCAAGCGCGCTTTTCCCGAGCTCTGGTCGCTCCGGACCCGGCTCTGATCCGGCGCGCCTTCCTGTCAAAGCCTGCGGCTTTGGGGTAGGACAGGCGCAAACATGATCTTGCCAGAGAGAACGCCATGAACGCTCCGCTTCGCACCCTCGCCAACTGGGACGACATCCTCCTCCTGGACGACCAGCTGTCGGACGAGGAGCGGGCCATCCGAGACGCGGCGCGCGATTATGCGCAGGACAAGCTGCTCCCCCGCGTTGTGGAAGCCTTCCGCAACGAGCACACCGATCCCGCGATCTTCCGAGAGATGGGCGCGCTTGGCCTGCTCGGCGTGACGCTGCCGGAAGATTATGGCTGCGCGGGCGCGTCCTATGTCGCCTACGGCCTTGTCGCGCGGGAGGTGGAGCGCGTCGACAGCGGCTACCGATCGATGATGAGCGTGCAATCCTCGCTCGTCATGTATCCCATCTATGCCTTCGGCACGGAGGAGCAGCGCCGCCGCTACCTGCCGAAGCTGGCGAGCGGCGAATGGATCGGCTGCTTCGGCCTGACGGAGCCCGATGCCGGTTCCGATCCCGGCTCGATGCGAACCCGCGCCGAGAAGATCGACGGCGGCTATCGCCTGACGGGCGCGAAGACCTGGATCTCCAACGCGCCCATCGCCGACGTGTTCGTCGTGTGGGCGAAGTCGGACTCGCATGGCGGGGCCATCCGCGGCTTCGTTCTCGAAAAAGGCGCGACCGGCCTGTCGGCGCCCAAGATCGACGGCAAGCTTTCGCTGCGCGCTTCGGTCACCGGCATGATCCAGATGGACGGGGTCGAGCTGGGCGAGGCCGCGCTGCTTCCGGAGGTGCAGGGCCTGAAGGGGCCGTTCTCCTGCCTCAACCGCGCCCGCTACGGCATCAGCTGGGGGTCGATGGGCGCGGCCGAGGATTGCTGGCATCGTGCCCGCGCCTACGCACTCGACCGCACGCAGTTCGGCCGGCCGCTCGCCGGCACGCAGCTGGTGCAGAAGAAGCTGGCCGACATGCAGACCGAAATCGCGCTCGGGCTACAGGCCAGCCTGCGCGTCGGGCGGCTGTTCGATGAAGGTCGGATGGTCCCTGAAATGGTCAGCCTGGTGAAGCGCAACAACTGCGGCAAGGCACTCGACATCGCCCGCGTGTCCCGCGACATCCACGGCGGGAACGGCATTTCGGAGGAATATCATGTCCTCCGCCACGCGCTGAACCTGGAGACGGTGAACACCTATGAGGGCGCTCACGACGTCCACGCGCTGATCCTTGGCCGCGCGCAGACGGGGCTTGCCGCCTTCTAGTCAGGCCGCGTTCGCGCACCCATCGCCTTCGTTTCTCAGGCGGTTGGAAACGCTTCCACTTGCGCGCGCCTCCGGTTCGGGCGAAGCACGGCGCGAAAGTTCAGGATCGGGGAGTAAATCATGGCAATTGGGGCACCGGTGGCACCGCCGGCGGCGGGTGATGCGTCGCACGGATATGACGCGCCCGACCTGAAATGGTTCGTGTTCGCGCTGTTCTTCATCTTCGGCGGCATCACCAGCCTCAACGACGTCATTATCCCGAAGCTCAAGGAGCTGTTCACGCTCAATTATGCGCAGGCGCTGCTTGTGCAATCCGCCTTCTTTGCGGCCTATGCGCTCATCTCGCTGCCGGCCGCCGCGATCGTCCGCCGGCTCGGCTACATGCGCACCGCATCGCTCGGCCTCGTCACGATGATGGCCGGCTGCCTCCTGTTCGTGCCGGCATCGCAGTCCGCCACCTTCGGCGTGTTCCTGCTCGCGCTGTTCGTGCTGGCGGCGGGCATCACCATCGTCCAGGTCGTCGCCAATCCGCTCATCTCGCTGCTCGGCCATCCGCGCACCGCGCACAGCCGGCTGACCTTTGCGCAGGCGTTCAACTCGCTGGGCACCACCATCTTCCCCTATGTCGGGTCGATCGTGATCCTGGGATCGCTGGCGACGGTTGATGCCTCCACGCTCACCGGCCCGGCGCTCGCCGCCTACCGCGCGGAAGAGACGCAGGTCGTCGTGCACACCTATCTGGCACTCGCCGCGGCGCTCGCCGTCGTGGCGATCGTCGTCTGGAGCCGACGCAACCGCCTGCAGGAGCAGCAGGCGCCCGGCGGCAGCATCTTCGCGCCGCTCACGCTGCTTCGCCGTCCGCGCTTCGCCATGGGTGCGGCGTGCATCTTCCTTTATGTCGGCGCGGAGGTCGCGATCGGGTCGCTGATCGTCAATTACCTGATGGAGCCGGAGGTGCTCGGCCTCAGCGACCAGGATGCCGGCAAGCGCGTGGCGCTTTACTGGGGCGGTGCGCTCGTCGGCCGCTTCATCGGCGCCTATCTGCTGACGCGGATCTCGCCCGGAAAGCTGCTCGCCGCCTTTGCCGGCGGCGCGATCGCGCTGCTCGCCATCTCGACCAACAGCACGGGCAATGTCGCGGCCGTGTCGCTGCTGGCGATCGGGCTGATGAACTCCATCATGTTCCCGACGATCTTCAGCCTGGCGTCCGAAGGGCTCGGCCCGCGGGCGGCGGAAGGATCGGGCGTGATCGCCACCGCGATCGTCGGCGGCGCGATCATCCCGCCGCTGACCGGGCAGCTCGCCGACAGCTCGGGCAGCCTGCAGTTCGCGATGATCCTGCCGGCGATCTGCTACGGCCTTATCCTCGCTTATGGCCTCTACGCGCGCCGTCCGCTCGTTGCCGACGACGTGCTGGCGACCCCCACCAGCACCTCGGCACACTGAGGCGTCAGGCGAGCGCCCGCTCGCCATGCACCAGCATGGCGGGCACCACGATCTCCTCCTCGTCGGCCAGGTGCCGGTCGAGGAGGGCGATCAGCTGGCCCGACCGGGCGGCAAAGGCCTCCGCCTCGCGCGGGGCGTCCCCGGCGGCAAGCGCGGTGAGCAGGCCGCGCGCCGACGACACCGTCTCCTCCAGCATCCGGTGCACCGCAGCGTGGTCAGCCTCCAGCAGGTCGAACGCCGCGGCCATCCGCACATCCAGCGCGCGGAATTTTGGGAAATAACTCTGGTCCTCGATGCCATGATGCATGTCGAGGTGGCCGAGATGCTGGTTGAGCGCGGCGACAAACCGCGGCGCGAACGTCTCGCGCGCGATGCTGCCGTCGATCAGCCCCGCCGTCAGCGCCTCAACCGCCCCGCCTTCCCGCCGCAGCTGCGCGTGCACGTTCAGCCAGAAGTCGGCGAGCTGCCCGAAGGTGGGCGCCGCCCGCCATCCCTCGCGCGGGTTGGCTGCACGCAAGTAAGCCACCTCGTCCGGAAGGCCCCGCCGCACGCCCAGCATCAGATCATCCGCCATGGCGGTCACATGGTGGCGGGGGCAGGGCGCGTCCAGTCTCGACCGGCTCAGCGCGGGCGGTATGTTCGCCTGAGCACCAGCATCGCGGTGGGCGCCCCTGCCTCCCGGACGATCAGTTCGACCGCGACATAGTCGCGATCGGCGTAGAACAGCCCGGGGTCCGTCACCACCGTCCAGCTGCCGCCCGGCGTCCGCGTCCGAAGCCCGCGCCCTGCGGAGGACCCGCGGGGCGGCGTCGCCGACCACAGTCGCTGCGACCATCCGGGAATAACCGCGCTCCCGTCCGGCCGGCCGACATGCCGCGTGGTGCCGCCCGCCCCCATCAGCCCGGTCACCCCCCGGATCAGGGCGGGGATGTCGGGCGACCCGATCAGCACCAGCGTGCATCGGTCCTCGACCAGGCCATGCGTGATCTGCGCGGTGGAGGCGGACATGACAAAGGTCAGGCCGCTCACCCCGTCCCGCATCGCGCCCGCGGGTGCCGCCGCCTGGCGGATCCCCGCCCGGTCCCGCTCACGCGGCGTCAGCGCCCGCCAGTCACCGGTCGTGCGAATGGATGGCTGCCCGGTCCGCCGCATCGGATCGAAGCAGCGGCGCCGGAAGATCGCGACGGGATCGATCGGGCTGCTGCCTGGCCGCGCTGACACGACGATGTCGTCGCCCGGCATCGGGTCGGGATCGGCGACCGGCGGCGGCTGCAGCCCGATCAGGGCGACGGCCGCGATGACCGCCGCGCCCACCGCCTCAATAATCCCGTGAGTAGCGCAGGTTGACGTTCGACCCGCCGAAGCTTCCCGTGGATGACAGCAGGCTCAGCGTGCGGGATAGCGCGATCTCGATCTGCGTGGCGGTGAAGCCGCGCGCGTCGGTGATCACCTCCAGGTAGATGTCGTTGGAGATATAGGTCCCCGCCGCCAGCGCCGTTCCGCGCCCGGTCGCCTCGTCCGCACCCAGGATGCGCAGCCGGTCGATGCCCGTCGCCGAGCGGAGCGTGCCGAGCGGGTTGAGCCCGCCGCCGCCCGATCCGCGCAGCGAGTTGAGCGCCGCCGCCAGCTGCAGGGCCTGCGTGGCCGACAGCTCGGTCACGCTGTTGCCGAACAGCAGCCGCGACAGCACCTCGTCCTGCGGCAGCGTGGGCACCGATCCGAACGCGATCTGCGGGTTCTGTGCGCGGCCCGTGATGTCGATGGTGGCGGTGATGCCGTCCACCGTCGTCTCGGCCGCGATCTGCAGCTCCGGATTGGTCAGCGGCCCGCCGTCGAAGCGGATCAGGCTTGCCTGGTCGAGCTCGAAGCGCTTGCCCGCAAAGCTGTAGGTGCCGCGCACCAGCTCCACATTGCCGACCACGCGCGGCGCGGCGTTGGTGCCGGTCACGCGCAGGTCCGCGCCCCATTCCGACTCTAGGCCCATTCCGGACACGAACAGCTGGTTGTCCGCGCGCACGCGCAGGTTGAGCCTGAACAGTCCGGGCGGCGACGCCGCGGCGGCGCCCTGCTGACGCTGGCGTGCCGCCAGCTCGGCCGGCGACGGGCTGCCGCGCCGGCGCACGCCCTCCAGCTCGGCGATTTCCGCCTGCCCCTGGCGGACCACCTCGTACCGGATCTCCGGCAGCCGCAGCTCACCCTCGATCAGCCCGCCGTTCGCGGCGCTGTTGGTCACCGCGATGTTGCCTGAGACGGTCGCCGACAGCGCATTGGACCGGGCCAACTGCGCGTTCTGCAGCTGCGCGCGGAGATCGATGGGGAAGCCCGCCGCCGACGACAGCCCGACCGTGCCCGCGCCGCTGACGGTGCCGTCGCCGGCACGGCCTGCGAACTCGGTGATTTCCAGCCGGTCGTTGGAGAAGCGCCCGTTCAGCCGGATGGCGCTGATCCGCGTGCCATAGATGTCGTTGGTGTAGGTGAGCGCATTGGCGCGAAGCACCCCGTTCAGCTGCGGCCGGTCGAGCCGGCCGGAGAAGTCCGCCGCCACGCCGATCGGGCCGGAGATCGTCTGCCCGGCGATGCCGGCCAATGACCACAGGGCGTCCGCAGGGCCGTTGTAGCGGATCCCGCCGGCCAGCGGCGCCGCGGCCAGCTGTTCGGTCCAGCCGCCCGCGCCGCTCACCGGCTGCAGCCGCAGCTGCGCGCGCCCGATCACCCCGCCGCCGCGGCGCATCACCGCCGCCAGGTTGCCGCCTTCGGGCCGCAGCGTGCCGAGCAGCGACACGTCGATCGCCTGCGACACCGACACCGCGCTCGAGCGGGTGAAATTGTCGATGTTCAGGCGCATGTCGGCGCGCGGGAACGCGTCCCCGCTTTGCGCGAAATCAAGGCTTCCCGTCGCCGCGCCGCCCAGGCCCGCGCCCGGCGTGAAGGCGTTCAGGATGGCGAGGTCGAAGCGATCGAGACGGGCCTGCGCCTGCAGGCTGTCGCCGAACCGCCCGGCAAGCCGCACCTGGCCGCGCCCGCCGCCGACGGCGATAACGGTCGGCCGCAGCACATAACCATCGGCCGCCCGCTCGATCACCGCCGGCGCAGCCGTCCGCAGGTCGACTCCGCCCACCGTGCCGTTCAGCGCGGCGCGGTAAAGATCGGGCGTCAGCTCCACGGTGCTGGCGATGCGGAAGCTGGTGCCGCTGTTTCCTTCGGCCAGCAGCTGCGCGGTGCCGCGGCCGCCGCGATAGTTCACCCGCGCCCGCGCGGTCTGGATGGTGATCCCGCCGGACTGCACGCCGGCGGCCTGCACATCGGCAGCGATCAGCGGGGCTGCCGGATAAAGCACGATGTCGGCCTCGACGATCGCCCGGCCGATCTGGATGGGCGCGTCGCCCGGCACCTGGAACCCGGTCGCACGCGCCGACACGCGGGCACGCTGCACGCCGTCCTGCACGCCCAGTCCGACGACGCCCTGCAGGCCTTGTCCGGCCAGCGTCAGCCGACCGCTGAACGGACCGGCGGCCGTCTGGACGACCCGACCGGCAAGGTTCACGCCCGCGAACTGCGCATCGGCGATGTCGATGGTCAGCGGCCCTGCGCCCGTGGCCACGAACAGATCGGCGGAAAACGGTCCGTAGGGCGAACCGCCGGTGACATCGACCTGATAGCCGCGGCCGGTGCCGCGCACGATTGCATCCACGTCGGTCAACTGCACGCCGACATTTGGCCGCGCCGCCTGCAGCCGGATCAGCGGCTGCGTCGCCGTCCCCGTCACCCCGACACGGAGCGGCCCATAGATGTCCGACAGCCCGACGGCATTAAACGTGATGCGCCCGTCGGGGCGATAGCTTCCGTCGCCCGACGTGATGCGGAACAAGGGCGCGTTCAGCCGCAGGTTGCGGATCGCCGCCACCCCTTCTGGGTCAAAGCTCACCTGCGCCGACACGTAGGTGCGACCGCCAAGGAAGTCGCGCGCGCTCTGGTTGTCGATGCGCACCGTCTGAGCGGCCACCCGCCCGGCAAGACCGAACCCGCCGGACGGCGTCGTCGTCAGGTTGATGTCGGTGTTGAGGTTGATGATGCCGACACCGTCGATGGCGTAGTCGTTCACCCGCCCGCGCAGCGCGCCGCGGTAGATGCCGGTTGACAGGTCCGCGACCACCAGAGCGGTCGCGTCGATCCGGTCCGACCGGATGCGCAGGTTGTCCGACAGGATCGTGTCGCCCGCCCAGGCGAGCTGCCCGTTCAGGGACACGTTGGTCAACAGGCCGCCGGCCGCGGCGTTGAGGCCGCTGACCCGCGCCGCGCGTGCCTGGACGGGGATCAGGATGCGGTCGGCATCCACCCGCGCACGCCCCCGTGCCTGCAGCCGCTCGACCACCGTCTCGCCAAAGCCGATTGCCGCGGCGGTGACGGCATAATCGACCAGCGGCGTGGCAAAGGGGCCATCCAGGATCACCGCCGCGCGCACGTCACGGCCGTTCAGGTTCTCCGCGATCGATCCGGGCTGCAGCAGCTGCGCATCCACCCGCACCGAATTGAACCGGCTGCGGGCAAGGTCCAGCCCACCCTGCGCGTCCACCGCCAGGGCATCGGACGTCAGCCGGATCCGGCCGGTGCCGACCCGCTCGGCAAAGGTCGCGCGCGCATCAACGCTCAGCTGCGGCGTCGTCAGCCGCTCCACGGGGCCGGCCAGGATCAGCCCGGGGCGGGTCGGCCCGCGCAGGCTGAACGTGCCGTCGCGCGCCTGCAGCGACAGATCGGCAAGCGGCTGCCCGCCAAGCCGTGCCTGCGCCCGCCCGTTCCAGGCCGCCCAGCTGCCGCGCCCGTCGATCGTTGCGACCAGCGGCGCCTCCAGCCCCGCCAGCGAGGCGATCAGCCCGCCCGCCGGCGCGTTGACGCGGGCGTTGATGTCCAGCCGGTCGGCGTCGGGCACCGCATCCAGGCTCAGCTGCAGGCGGTCGCCGCGGCCCAGCTCGGCCGCGCGGGTTTCCAGTTGCGCGCGCCCGTCCGCGATGCTCGCCTGACCGGTCAGGCTGACCACCCGCCGCTCGCCCGACACCGGCGCATCGAGCACCAGCCGGTCGACCTGCAATCGTCCGATGTCGATGTCGATGTTGGGCAGCAGCGGCGCGTTGGGGTCGGTCGGCTCCTCGCTGGGGCGCAGTTCCGGCAGGCGCGCGACCCGCGCGAACGGAATGCGGGCGGACCGGACGTCGACATGGTTGTTGATGAAGGCGAAAGGCCGCCAGTCGAGCGCGACTTCGGGCACCACTGCGAACACGCCGCGCGCGTCGTGGATGCGCAGGTCGCGGATCGTCAGCTGGTCGTAAAGCGACCCGTCCAGACGCCCGACCTCGAACCGGAGCCCCGATGCCAGCTCGAACCCGCTGATCTGCCGCGCGACGAAGCGGCGGCCGGGATCGGTGTTGAGCCCAAGCACGACCAGCACCAGCAGCAGGATGAGCCCGCCGAACACGCCCGCGCCCCAGGCGGCGACGCGTCCGGCGGTCCAGCGACGGCTGTGGCCGCGCTCCTCCTGATCCTGGATCTCGGTCTGCGGTTCCGCGGCGGAAAGGGGCTCGTCCGCCATCAGAAGGCCTGTCCGATCGAGATGTAGAGGGCCACCGTCGGCTCGCCCTCGCGCCGGCCGAGCGGCGTCGCGATGTCGACGCGCAGCGGTCCGAAGTTGGTGTAGAGCCGTCCGCCGATGCCGACGCCGAAGCGCAGATCGTTGAAGCCGGGCGTCACGCTGTCATAGACCTGCCCGCCGTCGATGAAGGCGACCACGCCGTAGTCGCCGAAGCGGTAACGGCCTTCCAGCGCGAACTCGTTGAGCGATCGTCCGCCGATGGGGTCGTTGTTGGCGTCCCGCGGTCCCAGCTGCTGGAAGCCGAAGCCGCGCACCGATCCGCCGCCGCCCGCATAATAGCGCCGCGACGGGGCAAGGTCCTCGCGGGCGACGCCGGGGATCGATCCCACCCGCACGCGCCCCGCCACCGTCAGCGCGTCCGTCGCCGGATAATAGACCGACCCTTCCAGCAGCCCGCGCAGATACTGGCTGTTGGGACCGCCGTCCCGCTGCGAGATTTCCGGGCTCAACCGCGCCGTGATCTTGAAGCCGCGGGTCGGGTCCAGCAGGCTGTTCGACCGGTCATATGTCACCTCGCCGGGCAGCGCTGCGACGAAATAGGTCTCGCGCTGGTCATCGCCGTCGGCGTTGATGTTGCGGAACACCGTTTCGTTGGTCGCAATGACCTCGAAGCCATAGGCGTAGGTCCAGCGCTTCTGCCAGATCGGCGTGCTGATCCGGCTGATCCGCCCGCTGATCTGCGCGGTATAGGCCTGGAACGCCTCATAGTCGTTCTGCGACACCGACGCGCCGAGGAACACGGTGCGATCGCGAAGGCCGGCGTTCGACCGCGTGAAGTTGACGCCGAGCAGCTGTTGCTGCGTGCCGCCCACCGCCTGCACGCCCAGCGCTCCTTCGGGCGGGAACAGGTTGCGGTGCGTCCAGGTGCCCTCCAGGCGGAAGCCCTCGCCGGTGCCATAGCCCGCACCGGCGGTCAGCCGCCGCGCGGGGCCGGCATCCTGGCGTACCAGCAGGTCGACGACCTCCGTGCCCTCCGGCCCCATCCGGCCGGTGCGGACCGGCTCGACCGATGCCGTGGCCAGCAATCCCGTCGCGATCAGCGCCTGCCTCAGGTCGTCGACCAGAAGACTGTTGTAGATCTGCCCTTCCTCGAACCGGGCGAGCACGCCGACATGCTCGGCATCGAAGGCGAGGTCGCCCGTGGTGCTGTAGGTGCCAAAGCTCGACCGCGGGCCGGGATCGACCGGCAGCGTATAGTCGCCGGTCAGCGTGGTCGCATCCAGGACCACGTCGCGCGCGCCCAGCTCAACAAAGGGATAGCCCTGCTGCGGCAGCTTCAGGCTGATCGCGGCCTCCGCCCCCTCGATGTCGGCGGCGACCAGCGGATCGCCGCTGTTCAGCCGGAACGCATCGCGCACCAGGCCGGGCGGCACCGTCTCCGGTCCGTCGAGCGTGATCGTGCCCAACGAATAGCGGCCACCCGGCACGGCGGCGACGGTGGCGCGAACGCGGCCCGGCGTGTCCGGCAGCACCTCAACCGACGAGGTGACCACCCCGTCATAATAGCCTTCCGATCGAAGGATGCGGAGCGCGAGCTGTTCGTCCTCGCGCGCCCGTGCGGTCAGCACCGCGCCGTTCGCCGCCTCGCCGTCGCCGTCGTCAAGCGCGGACAGCCCGCTGAACGTGCCTTCCAGCCCGACCTCGTCCAGCCCGGTGACGACCACGTCGTAGCGGACCGTCGCCGCCTGCTCCGTTTCTTCCATGCCGGGCAGGTCGGCTTCGGGCGTCACCTCGAAAGACGACAGCGCCGGCAGCGGCTCGCTCAGCGCCGGATCGGCCGGGACCGGGCCTGCGAGAGCCGGCGCGCTCTCGGCCGGCGCGTCGGGGGCGGGCGGGGGCAACACGTCGTCGATGTCGGCGAGCGGCGCGTTCAGCTCCGGATCGACGGGCGGCAACGCCTCTTCGAACTGGCTGTTCGGGATGATCGGTTCGGCCGGGGTGGGGAGCAGCGACCCCTGCGGTGCCGCGTCCACCGCGCTCTGGCTCGGAGTGGGCGGGGCAGGGTTGGCCGCCTGGGCCATGGCAAGGCCGATCCAGCTCGTCGCAGCGACACCCAACCCAGCCATGCGACGAAACAACCCCCTGTTTTGCTAAGGCAACGAAGCACTTCCGGAATGTATCCGGAGCGCATGCCCGTTTGCGGTCAGCGCGGATTGCGCCGCCGGATCAGGCCTTCCTGCGCCACGCTCGCGACCAGCCGCCCATCGCGCGAGAAGATCTCGCCCCGCGCAAAGCCGCGGCCGCGCCCGGCCCACGGGCTGTCGGTCACGTAAAGCAGCCAGTCGTCGATGCGGATGTCGTCATGCAGCCACATGCTGTGATCCAGGCTGGCCGTCTGCATGGCATCCACCATCCAGTTGACGCCGTGCGGGCGCGTCGAGGTGCCGAGCAGATACATGTCCGACAGATAGCCGAGCATGGCGCGGTGCATCCGTGCATCGTCGCCGACCGGCGCGACCGCGCGGAACCAGATGCGCTGGGTGGGCGCGGCCGCCGCACCGCTCAGCCAGGGCGGCAGGTCGACCAGCCGCACCTCGAAGGCGCGCGGCCGCAGGAACCACTCGCGGAACCGCTCCGGCACCTGCGCCGCCACCGCGCGGCGCTGGTCCGCCTCGTCGACCAGCGTCTCCGGCGCAGGCGTATCGGGCATTTCCGACTGGTGCGACAGGCCGGCTTCCAGCGTCTGGAAGGACGAGGTCATCGTCAGGATCGGCTTGCCATGCTGGAACGCGATGACCCGGCGGGTCGAAAAGCTGCCGCCGTCATGGTCGCGCGCGACGCGGTAGATGATCGGCACCTCCTCGTCGCCCGGCCGCATGAAATAGGCATGGAGCGAGTGGACAATACGCTCGGCCGGCGTGGAGAGGCCGGCGGCGACCAGCGCCTGTGCGATCACCTGGCCGCCATAGACGCGCCCGACACCGCCCGGCTGCCGCGCGCCGCGGTACAGGTCGACGTCGATCTGCTCCACCGCCAGCAGCTGGCGCAGGTCGTCGACCAGCTGGTCCGGGGTTCTCGCCGCCGCGATCGGAGCTTGATCGTTCATCATTGCGCCACCAAACCCGGCCGCACCCGGCTGTCAACCAGCGCGCCATAGATCATGGTGCGCAGCTCGCGCCGCACCGGATAGGTGCTCGACGGGCTCAGCTGCGCCATGAACACGGTGATGATGCGCTCGACCGGGTCGATGAAGAAGGCGGTCGAGAACATGCCCCCCCAGTGATATTCGCCCGCCGATCCCGCCAGCATGGTGCGCGCCGGATCCATCGTCACCGCGAGGCCCAGGCCGAAACCGATGCCCGCATTGGTCGCCTCGCTGAACATCGATCGCGACAGGCTCGTCAGGTCGCTGTTGCCCGGCAGATGGTTGGCGGTCATCAGAGCGATCGTCTTGGGCGACAGGATGCGCGCGCCGTCCAGCGCGCCGCCGTCCATCATCATGCGGCAGAACCGGTGATAGTCGGCGCTGGTCGACACCAGGCCCCCGCCACCCGACAGCAGCTTGGGCTGCCGCAGCCAGCGGGATCGCACCGCCTCGTCATAGAGCGCGACGCCGCCCGGCACGACGGCATGGCAGTCGGCCAGCCGGTCGACCTTGTCGGCCGGAACCACGAAGCCGGTGTCGGTCATCCCCAGCGGATCGAACAGCCGGCGCTTCAGCACCTGGTCGAGCGGCGCGCCGTCCAGCCGCTGCACGATCAGGCCGAGCACGTCGGTCGCCATTGAGTAGTTCCACAGCTCGCCCGGCGAGAATTCGAGCGGCAGCTGGCCAAGGATGCCCGCCATGCTGTCCAGATCGTGGTTGCCGTGGAACGCCTCGATCCCGGCCTCGCGATAGGCGGCGTCGACCACCGTGCGGTTCTGGAAGCCGTAGGTCAGCCCGGACGTGTGCCGCAGCAGGTCGATCATCAGCATCGGGCGCTCGGGCGGGGTCCGCACATAGCCGCCCGATCCGCCGGCGGCATGGACGCCGACATTGGCGAACTCGGGCACCACCGTGTCCACCCGGTCGTCGAGCGCCACCCGGCCTTCCTCCACCTGCATCATGAAGGCGACCGACGTGATCGGCTTGGTCATCGACGCGATGCGGTAGATGGTGTCGGGGCGGGTCGGCACCCCGTCCTGCCGCATCGCGCCGGTGGAGGCGAAGTGAACCGGCTCGCCGTCCCGGCTGATCAGCAGCTGGGTGCCGAGCAGGCGGCCCGTCTCGATGTAGCGCTGCTGCAGGAACCGGTCGATGCGCTGCAACCGGTCGGGATCGAAGCCAAGCGTGGCGGGTGAGGTGATCTTCATCTCGGCTCGCTTATCGTCATGCCGCGGTGCAGGGGCAACCGTCTTGGCGCGTCGGTCAACGCCCGAACCCACCGGCTGGCCTGCTCGACTTGGGCGCCCGGGCGGGGCAAAGGGCAGGAGCACCGGCGTTCCGACCGGAAACTGTCCCCAAGTCGCGGAGTTTGCGAGATGTTCCGTTGGGCGATGATGGTGGCCGCCTTGCTGTCGGCGATGATGGCGTCACCGGTGGCGGCGCAGGTGGCGCTCTCGATCCATTCGCGGGAATTCGGCAACACCTTCCCCCACGCCTTCGTCACCTTCGAAGGCACGCTGTCGGACGGCACGGCCGTGCCGCTGACCGGCGTCGGCTTCACCGCCCGCCGGCTGTCCCCCGCCATCCTGATGGGCTCGGTGGAGGGCGAGGTGGAGGCGATCACCGGCCGCGACCTCACGCGCGGCACCAACCATTTCACCGTGATGCTGGACGATGCCGCCTATGGCCGGATGCTCGCCGTGATCGCGGACTGGCGGGGGCGGGAAGGGCGCAGCTACAATCTGGAACGCGCCAACTGCATCCATTTCGTCATGGACATCGCGCGCGCGGTCGGCCTCGCGACCAACCCCGACACCCGCTTCCGGAAGCGGCCCCGCGCCTTTTCGGAGGAGCTGAAGGCGCTCAACCCCACCCTTGCGCTGCCGCCGCGACCGGTTTCCGCGGCTGATGCAGGTTAGATAGACAGGTCGGCACATCCGGACGGCACAGGCGTTGGGTCCGGTCTATGCCTCAGGTTAGCAAGCCGCCATTCCGTTCGATCTTCACGCCCGGCGCCGAAACGGCGGCGGCGGTGGCCGAAGACCTTCGCGACTTCATTCGGGAGCGGGCGTTTCCCTGCGTCGGCGCGAAATCGGCGCTGTCGCGCGACACGCTGGAAATCATGGTGGCGCGGTCCATCACGTCGGCCTGGGACGATCTGACGATCGTCCAGTCGCTCCTCCGCTTCGTGCAGCAGCCGCGCGACCCGCGCGATCTGGTGAGCTTCGCCGTGGTGTTCGCGGACGACACGCCCATGGACGAACATGACTTCGAAAAGCACCTGTGGGACCGCATCCAGTCGATCAGCGACAAGGACCAGTGGCTCGGCCAGCCCTATGACCGCTCGGTCAGCTCCGATCCGTCCAACCCCCATTTCTCCCTGAGCTTCGGCGGGCAGGCCTTCTTCGTCGTCGGCCTGCACCCGGGGTCAAGCCGGAAGGCACGGCGCTTCGCCCGGCCGGTCATGGTGTTCAATCTCCACGACCAGTTCGAGCGACTTCGCGAGGAGCAGCGCTACGAGAAGATGCGCGAGACGATCCTCGCCCGCGACGTGGCCTTTTCCGGATCGGTCAACCCGATGCTGTCGCGCCACGGCGAGGCGTCCGAAGCGCGCCAGTATAGCGGTCGCGCGGTGGACGCGGACTGGCGCTGCCCCTTCTCGCGCGCCGGCACTGACGGCGCGGTGACCCAGGACGACAGGCAGGCCGACATCGATGCTGCATGACATCGCGCCGCGCACGGGCGCAGCGTTCACGGTCGACAAGGGTCAGCGCCTGACGGTGATCGATCCGCAAGGCGGGCAGGTCGCGGATCTGCTGGCGTTCAACCGGTCCGACATGGCGGAGGTGCTCTCCTCCGGCCGGACGCTCGACTATGCCAGCCGCATCTATCTGACGACCGGCGATCCGCTTTATTCGAATCGCTCCAACGTCATGCTCCGCATCGTGGAGGATATGGTCGGGCGTCACGATTTCCTGCTGACGCCCTGCTCGGCCGACACCTTCCGCATTCTCTACGGCGACGATCAACCGCACCGCGGCTGCTTCGGCAATCTCGCCGCCGCGCTCGAACCTTATGGCGTGACGCCGGACGCGATCCCGGTCGCGTTCAACTGCTTCATGAATGTGCCGGTGAATGGCGAGACAGGGACCTTCACGGTGGAGCCGCCGCTCAGCCGCGCCGGCGACCATATCGTGTTCGAGGCCGAACAGGATCTCGTGATCGGCCTCACGGCCTGCTCCGCGCCGCTGTCGAACGGCGGCAGCTTCAAGCCGATCGCCTATCGCATCGACTAGCGCGCGGCGGCTCAGTCCTGCTGCGCGTCTTCGGCCGGTGAGTCCTCGACGCCCTCAGCCGGCGTCAGGAAATAGGGCTCGACCTCACCGACCAGCTTGATGGTGAGCGGACGTCCGCGCCGGTCGACCTTGCGTGCCAGGGCGACGCGGATCCAGCCGGCCTCCGCGTCATATTCCTCCACGTCGTTCCGCTCCGCACCCTTGAAGCGGATGCCCACGCCCCGCGACAGCACCGTCTCGTCATAGAGCGGGCTGGACGGATCGTTGGACAGGCGGGCGGGTGGCCGGTCGGAAGCTGTATCGGTCATCTGCGGGCGCATAGCGGGGGCGGGGGGCGCTGCCAACCACGGCGTGCGCGCATTGCGCGGCGGGCGGGACGCTCTATGGGCGGGGCGTGCCGCGCTCGCTCGATTCCTCCGCCTGGCGAACCGAAGCGGCAGCGACGCTGGCGCTCGCCGCCCCCTTGATCCTCACCAACGTCGCGCAGGCGCTGATCCACGCGACTGACGTGGCGCTGGTCGGCCGCCTCGGGCGCGATCCGCTCGCGGCGGCGCAGCTCGGCATCAACCTTTACACCGCCTTTCTCATCTTCGGTGTCGGGCTGGTCACCGCCGCTGCGCCGATGATGGCGCGCGAACGGGGGCGCTTCCGCCATTCGGTGCGCGACCTGCGCCGCACCTTCCGGCAAACGGTATGGGTCGCGCTCGCCATCTGCCTGCCCTTCTGGCTGATCCTGTGGAACACCGCGCCCATCCTGATCGCGCTCGGCCAGCAGCCGGCGCTCGCCGCCGCCGCGCAGTCGCTCGTCCGGCCGCTGATGTGGGGCCTGTTCCCCTATCTCCTGTTCGTGGTGCTCCGCTCGTTCGTCTCGGCGCTGGAGCGTCCGACGGCCGCGCTGCTGATCGCGGTCGCTGCGGTGATCTTCAACTTCGCCATCAACTCGGTGCTCATCTTCGGCCTCGGTCCGGTGGCACCGCTCGGGCTGTTCGGCGCCGGGCTGGGCAGTTCAATCACCAACCTGCTGATGGCGCTCGGCCTGTCGGCCGTGGTGATGACCGATCGGCGCTTCCGCCGTTACCGCCTGTTCGGCCGCTTCTGGCGTCCGGACAGCGCCCGCTTCGCGCAGGTCTGGCGCTTGGGGCTGCCGATCGCGGTTACGCTCGCGCTGGAGGTGACGGTGTTCAACGCGGCCGTGTTCCTGATGGGCCTGATCGGCACGGACGCGCTGGCCGCCCACGGCATCGCCATTCAGATCGCGGCCTTGAGCTTCATGGTTCCCCTCGGCCTCTCGCAGGCGGTGACGGTGCGGGTCGGCCTGGCGCTCGGCCGAGGCGACAAGATGGGCATCACCCGCGCGGGCTGGACGTCGTTCTGGATGGGCACCGGCTTCATGGCCGTCATGGCCCTCCTGCTGATCGCCGCCCCGCGCCTCCTGATCTCGGCCTTTGTCCCGCTCGACGATCCGAGCTTTGCCCGCGCGATCCCGCTGGCCGTCTCGTTCCTTGCGGTCGCCGCGCTGTTCCAAGTGGTCGACGGTGCGCAGGCGGTCGGCGCGGGCATGCTGCGCGGCCTCCACGACACCACCGTGCCCATGATCTTCGCCGCCGTCGGCTATTGGGGCATCGGCCTGTCGCTCGGCGCCGGGCTCGCCTTCTGGGGCGGCTGGGGCGGGCTCGGCATCTGGGTGGGGCTGGCGACCGGGCTTGCGGTCGTGTCCGTCCTGATGGTCGCGCGGTGGGTGATGCGCGACCGGCTCGGGCTCGTCGTGCTTTAGCCCGCCACCGCCGCCGTCCGGTGGTGGCGGATCACCTCCTCAATGATGAAGCGGAGGAACTTCTCGGAAAATTCCGGGTCCAGCCGCGCGTCCTGCGCCAGCGCGCGGAGCCGGGCGATCTGCTGCTCCTCCCGCGCCGGGTCGGCGGGCGGCAGCCCGGCCTGTGCCTTGTACCGGCCCACCGCCTGGGTGATGCGGAACCGCTCGGCAAGCATGAACACCAGCGCTGCATCGATGTTGTCGATGCTCCGCCGGTAACCGTCCAGCAGGTCGTCCCCCATCCATCCGTCCTTTCCGCGCGTGCCGCGCTTGCCTTCGAGGCCGTCGCGGGCCACATCCCCCGGCAATGACGGCCAGCATCCACCGCCTGAACGCCGACCGGCCGCCCTCGCTCGATCCGATGATGGCGCTGACGGCGCATGACCTCAACCATGTCAACGCGGTGATCCTCGATCGCATGCAGTCGGACATTCCGCTGATCCCCGAACTGGCGGGTCATCTGATCGCCGGCGGGGGCAAGCGGATGCGTCCTATGCTGACCTTGGCCAGCGCGCGGCTGCTCGATTATCCGGGGGCCCGGCACCACCGGCTCGCCGCCGCCGTGGAGTTCATCCACACCGCAACCCTGCTCCACGACGACGTCGTCGACGGCTCCGACCTGCGGCGGGGGCGGCGCACCGCCAACATCATCTGGGGCAACCCGGCCAGCGTCCTGGTCGGCGATTTTCTGTTCAGCCGATCGTTCGAGCTGATGGTGGAGGACGGCAGCCTCAAGGTCCTGAAGATCCTGTCCAACGCCTCGGCCGTGATCGCGGAAGGCGAGGTCAACCAGCTGACCGCCCAGCGCCAGGTCGAAACAACCGAGGAGCGCTACCTCCAGATCATCGGGGCGAAGACCGCCGCGCTGTTCGCCGCCGCCTGCCGCATCGCCGCCGTCGTCGCCGAGCGAGGGGAAGGGGACGAGCAGGCGCTGGACGCCTATGGCCGCAATCTCGGCATCGCCTTCCAACTCGTCGACGATGCCATCGATTATGCGTCCGACGCGCAGACGATGGGCAAGGGCGTCGGCGACGACTTCCGCGACGGCAAGGTGACGTTGCCGGTCATCCTGGCGCATGCGCGCGGGGATGCCGACGATCGCCGCTTCTGGCGCGATGCCATGCAGGGCCACCGCGTCAGCGACGACGACCTCGCCCATGCCACCGCGCTGCTCCGCAGCACGGGCGCACTCGACGACACCATGGCCTGCGCGCGCCTTTACGGTCAGCGGGCGATTGACGCACTGACGCGCTTTCCGGCGGGTGAGGCGCGGTCGGCGATGGTGGAGGCGGTCGCCTTCGCCGTATCGCGGGCCTATTGACGGTGGAACGCCGCCGTTCCCCGGTGGACCCGATCGCCGGGCTGCCGCCGCGGCTTGTCTACGCCGCGATCCTGCTGCTCGATCTGGCCGTGATCGCCTTGTTGCTCACCGGCGTGCTCTGGCTGGTCGACCGGGTCGAAGATCGGATCTTCCCGGGCGGCACCGAATGGCTGCCCTTCTGAGCTGATCCCGCCGGCACGCGCCGACGGGATCTCGCATGACCAGATCAGGCGAAGCGGACGCTCGTCCGCTGCCGACGCATCGCCGCGCCGACCAGGCCGAAGCCGCCGATCATCATCGCCCAGGTCGCCGGCTCCGGCACGGACGGCGGCAGCGGGGCCGTGATGGCGGCGCCCGCATTGATGCCGGCGTTGGCAACGTCGCTGAACGCGATGTCGAGCGTGCCGTCGCCGTTCAAGCGGGCGAAGCCGTAGAAGAAGTCCTGCCCGACCGAATAGCGGAGCCCCAGGTCACCCGCCACGAGGCTGAACGGGATCGGGGTCAGGTCCGGGAACGACGCGAAGGACGGAAACAGGTTCGCATCGACCAGGATGTTCGCATCGGTGCGGAACACGCTCGGTTCCAGCGGAATGCCCAGGAAACCGCCGAATGCGGAGGTTTGAGCCGTGCCGGTGGTCTGCACCGAATAGGTGTCGGGGTTGAAGCTGGCGGCCGCCTGCGGATCATAGGAGAACCGGAACGTAGAGCCTTCCACCGGCGTGAAGACGAACGGCGTGGAGAGCGAGACGCCGGCCAAGCCGACGACGGCTGCACTGGCGGGTGCAGCGGCAGAAGCCGCAACGACGGCGGCAATCGCGAAAACGGAAGAACGCATGACGAGGTACCCTTCCCTGTGAGCCCCCGCTCGACCTGAACAAACACCTCTGCTGGGGATCGTGCGCCCCCCGAATGGATGAAAAATTAACCACATTCCTTGGGACGCTCCGTCTGAAAATACTTCCGGAACGGCTTTACCGAAGCAGCGTTCTTGGCGGCTTCGCGCCGTGCGTGACGGTCGACACGGGCGTGCTTTTCTGGTCCTGACGACCACCGATGCTGCCGATCCAAGACGTTCTTCCGTCCATCCTCGCGCATCTGGATGCAGGATCGACCTGCGTCGTCGTGGCGCCGCCCGGTGCCGGCAAGACCACCGCGATCGCCCCGGCGCTGCTTGACCGGGATTGGTGCACGGGTGAGGTGCTTTTGCTGTCGCCGCGGCGGCTTGCCGCGCGTGCGGCGGCCGAGCGGATTGCGGAACAGATGGGGCAGGCGGCGGGCAGGCTGGTCGGCTATGCGACCCGCCTCGACAGCCGCCGCTCCGCCGCCACCCGGCTGACCGTCATGACGGAGGGCATCTTCCTTGCCCGCATCCAGGCCGACCCCGAACTCGCCGACGTCTCGGCCGTCCTGTTCGATGAAGTGCATGAGCGCAGCCTCGACAGCGACTTCGGCCTCGCGCTTGCGCTCGATGCGCAGGCTGGCCTCCGCCCCGACCTCCGCCTCGTCGCCATGTCCGCCACGCTCGACGGCGCCCGCTTCTCGGCGCTCATGGATGGTGCGCCCGTGGTCGAGAGCGAGGGGCGAAGCCACCCGCTCGACCTTCGCCACATCGGCCGCAGCGGCGCCGATCGCATCGAGGATGCCGTCGCCGCGGCCGTTCGCCGTGCCTTGGGTGACGCCGATGGCGGCGTGCTCGCCTTCCTGCCGGGCGTGGCGGAGATCGAGCGCACGGCCGATCGCCTCGCGACCCTGCCGGCCGGTGTTGTCGTTCACCGCCTGCACGGTCAGGTCGATCCCGCCGCCCAGCGCGCTGCGATCGGCCGCGCGCGAGATGGTGAGCGAAAGGTCGTGCTTGCGACCTCCATCGCCGAAACCAGCCTGACGCTGGATGGCATCCGCATCGTCGTCGACAGCGGCCTGTCCCGCCGCCCGCGCTACGACCGGGCGGCCGGCATCACCCGGCTGGTGACCGAACGCGCCAGCCGCGCGGCGGTGACGCAGCGCGCGGGCCGCGCCGCACGCCAAGCGCCGGGCGTCGCCTATCGACTGTGGGAAGCGGCGGCGACCGACGGCCTGCCGCCGTTCGATCCGCCCGAGATCGTGGATGCCGACCTGTCCGCGCTCCTGCTCGATTGCGCCATCTGGGGCGTGGCCGATCCCCGCGCGCTCCGCTGGCTCGATCCGCCATCGCCTGCCGCATTGGCCGAAGCGCGGGAGCGCCTGGATCATCTGGATGCCCTCGACCCTGATGGGCGGCCGACCGCGCATGGACGGCGCCTCGCCCGGCTGCCGCTGCCGCCGCGGCTCGGCCACATGCTCGTCCGCGCGGGCGAGCGCGGCTGGGCGCGCGTGGCGGCGCGCGTGGCCGTGCTGCTCGGTGAGCGCGGGCTGGGCGGCAACGATGTCGATCTGGAGCGGCGGTTGAGGCGCTGGCGTCAGGAGCGCGGACCGCGGGCGGCCTCCGCCGCACGACTCGCGGCGCGCTGGGCCGCACTGGTCGGCGGCGGAGGGGAGGGGGGCGATGACATGGCCGCCGCCTGCATCGCGCTTGCCTTTCCGGATCGGCTCGCCCGCCGCCGCGATGCAGCGGGCGAGCGCTGGGCCAGCGTGGGCGGCCGTGGCTTCCGGCTGGACCCTGACAGCGGGCTCGCCACGGCGGAATGGCTGGCCATCGCCGATGTCAGCGGCAGCGCCGCCGGCGCGCGCATCCTGTCGGCCGCGGCGATCGACGACGCGGCGGTGACCGCCCTGTTCGGTGATCGGATCGAGCAGCACCGGGTCGTCCGCTTCGATCCGGAGACGCGCGGCGTCCGCGCGACCAGGGAGCGCCGGCTGGGCGCCATTCGCCTTTCGGAAGGCCCCGATGTTGACGCCGACCCCGCTGCCATGGCCCAGGCGCTGCTGGCCGGTGTCCGCGCCGGCGGCGTGCAGCTGCTGCCATGGCCGGACGCCGCCGCCGCGCTTCGCGCCCGGGCCGCCTTTGCCGGGACGGCCGCCGACGCGATCGGCATGGACGCGCTTGCCGCCGACCTCGACGAGTGGCTGCCGCCGCTGCTCGCGGGAAGGCGCCGGCTCGGCGATGTCGATCCGGGCGCGCTGATGGCGGTTCTCGACGCGCGGCTCGGCTGGACGGCGCGCGCCGAACTCGACCGGGTGGCGCCTGCCGCCTTTCGCTCCCCGGCGGGCTCGACGCACCCAATCGACTATGCGGCCGAGGGCGGTCCGCGCGTGGAGCTGCGGGTGCAGGCGCTGTTCGGGCTCGCCGATCATCCCGTGGTCGGGGCCGGGCGGGTGCCGCTGGTGCTCAGCCTCACCTCGCCGGCTGGCCGGCCGATCCAGACCACGCGCGATCTGCCCGGGTTCTGGGCGGGCAGCTGGCGGGAGGTCGCCCGCGAAATGCGCGGCCGGTATCCCCGCCATCCATGGCCGGATGATCCCGCCGCGGCCACCGCCACCTTGCGCACGAAGCGGGCGGACGCGCGCGGATGATCGGTGCCGGCGCTTGCCATGGCGCGCCCTTCGACACTATCTGCCACGCGACTTCAGGAGCAGCTTCGCCATGGCCGCGCGTATCTATCAGCACGTCAAGAGCAACATGCAGTCGGGCCGCGCCCGCACCGACCGCTGGGTGCTGGAATTCGAGCCGGCCGAGCCGAAGCGCGCCGATCCGCTGACCGGCTGGGCGGGGTCGGGCGACACGCGCGAACAGGTGCGTCTCGGCTTCCCCACGCTCGATGCGGCGCGCGCCTATGCCGAAAGCCAGGGGCTCGACTTCCACGTCGTTCCTGCGCCCGAACGGCGGCTGAAGCTTCAGGCCTACGCCGACAACTTCCGCTGATCGCCGGTCCGGCGATCAGGCCGGGTTCGTGCCCAGCCAGCCGCCGGCAAGCAGCAGCAGCATCTTGACGTCGATGGCGCATCCGGCGGCACGCCGCGCCTCCACGAAACCAGGCACGTCCGGCAGGGCCACATGGTGGACCGCGATGTCCTCGCCCGCCGCCCCGCCGCCATCGCCCACGCGCGTCAGGCCGTGGGCGCGGACCAGCCAGAAGGTTTCGGACACCATCCCCGGCGACGCGGCGAACTCGCCAAGTCGCTCGATCCGAGCCGCGCGCCAGCCGGTTTCCTCCTCCAGCTCGCGCGCCGCGGCGGCCTCGATGCTCTCGCCCGCCGTTTCGTCGCCGACCAGCCCGGCCGGCAGCTCCACACAGCGCCGGCCGAGCGGCACCCGGTACTGCTCCACCAGGATCGCGCGACCTTCCGGATCGACGCCCAGGATCACCGCGGCGGTCATGCCGCCCTGCCGGCCGACATATTCCCACGGGCCCCGCGTCTTGGCGACGATGTAGCGGCCCGCCCAGCGCACCTCCTCCGGCGCTGTTTCGCTCACAGTTCGATCAGCCGGTCGGGCAGCTCGTTGCGATCGTCATGCCCGCGCGGGAAATGCTCGGCCAGCGGTCCCGCGATCAGCCCGATCGCGTCGGCCATGCCGTCGCCCGGCCGACCGTCACGCGTGGCGGCCAGCAGCGCCGCCATCGCATCCGCCCAGAACTCGGCCGGCACCTTTTCGTGGATGCCGGCATCGGCGATGATCTCCGCGCGGTGCTCGTCGAGCGACAGGTAGATGAGGACGCCGGTCGAACCATGCGTCCGGCCCTCGATCGCCGCGCGGAACATGGCCAGTGCCCGCCGCCTGACCCGCCGCGTCTTGGTGGCGCCGGGCGTCAGCAGCATGCGCACGGCCATCGGCAGCGTCGCCAGTCGGGCCAGCAGAAAGGTCAGCGCCAGCGTCGCCAGCAGGATGGAGGCGAGCTGCGACAGGCTCCATTCCGCACCCCACCGTCCCGTGATCCGGTCGAGCAGGTCCACCGCGCACTGCGGGACGGCCGCGACCAGCGCGACCACCAGCAGCATCGCCAGCATGGCCCAATGGAGCGCGACATCGTGATAGGCGTCCGAGTTGCCGGCTGCGATCGCGACGATCTCGCCGCTGGTGTTCGCCTCGGCGGCCGCGACCGCGGCACTCACCCGCGCGTGCTGATCGACGCTCAGCCGCATCACCAGCTCCCGGAGGCGCCGCCGCCCCCACCTGAGCCACCACCGAACCCGCCGAACCCGCCGCCTCCACCGAAGCCGCCACCGCCGCCCCAGCCGTCATTGCCGTTGCCCGACCGGCTGGCCGCGCTTGCGATGTTGGCGATGGTCCAAAGCGCGATGCCCCAGTCGACATCTCCGCCCCGGCGCCGCTGGCTCCCGCGCATGCCCCAGGGCCCCTTTCGCCGCCGACGCCCGCGCGACCCGCCGATCACCGCGGGCAGGAGGACGAAGCCCAGCACCACCAGCCAGAAGACGATACCGATCCAGTTGATGCCGCCGCGCCGCGCGCGGCTCTGCGCCTGTTCCTGTTCCGCCTGCTCGGCGCGCGTGCGCTGCTCCTCCGGCGGGAGCTGAAGCTGCCCGATCAGCGCATCCGCACCCGCGATGGTGCCGCCCGCAAGATCGCCCGAACGGAAGCGGGGAATGATCTCGCGGCGGATGATCGTGGAGGACACGGCATCGGTCAGCACGCCTTCCAGGCCGTACCCGACTTCGACCCGCACCCGCCGTTCGTTGGGCGCGATCAGCAGGATGGCGCCCCGGTCGGATCCGGCCTGCCCGACGCCCCAGGCGCGCAGCAGGCCGACGCCGTATTCCTCGATCTCGCGCCCCTCCAGGCTCGGCACCGTCACCACCGCCAGCTGCGTGCCCGTGCCCTGGTCGAGCGACTGGAGCCGCGTCGTCAGCGCAGCCTCGTCGGCCGGCGGCAGGATGTTCGCCGCATCGACGACATAGCCCGTCGGCCGCGGATAGGTCTGCGCGCCGGCCATTCCCGCCGGCAGCGATGCCAGCAGGACCAGCAGGATGAGCCGGACGATCGTCATGCCGATCAACTGCCCGGCGCGAACACCTCGGGCGCGACGTTGGCGTTGGGCGTGGTCGCCTGGAAGGGCGGATAGGGCTCCGCGCCGTGGATGAAGCGCGCCCCGATCAGGTCGGGGAAGGTGCGGATCCGGGTGTTGTACGCGCGCACCGCCTCGTTGTAGTCGCGAACCGCCACCGCAATCCGGTTCTCCGTGCCTTCAAGCTGCGACTGGAAGGTCAGGAAATTTTCGTTCGACCGCAGCGTCGGGTACTGCTCGACCGTCACGCGCAGGCCGTTCAGCGCCGACGACAGCTGGCCCTGCGCCTGGCCGAAGCGCTGCAGCGCCGCCGGGTCGTTCAGCTGCTCGGGCGACACGTTCACCTGGACGGCGCGCGCACGCGCCTCGGTGACCTCCGTCAGGATCTGGCGCTCCTGCGCGCCGGCCGCGCGCACGGTGTTGGCCAGGTTGGGGATCAGGTCGGCGCGCCGCTGGTAATTGGTCTGCACGTCGGCCCAGCGTGCCTTCACCTCCTCCTCGGCGGTCGGCACGCTGTTGATGCCGCAGCCCGCCAGCAGCAGCGGAGCCAGAAGAGCGGCAGATCGATACGCCATCGCGTGAAAATCCCTCATCATGCAGAGGCCGGCATGTTACGACGACCATCGGCTTTGTCGAAGCCCTTTCGACGAAGCGACTTTGTCTGTCAGAAGGGGGTTCGCTGATGTTCAAGGATTTCAAGGCCTTCATCGCCCGCGGCAACGTGCTTGACTTGGCCGTGGCCGTGATCATCGGCGCCGCCTTCGGCCGCATCGTTACCTCGCTCACCGACGACATCATCATGCCCGTGATCGGCAAGATCACCGGCGACCTGGACTTCTCCAACTATTTCGTCCGGCTGGGCGAGCTTCCGGCGGGATATGCGGGGTCGCCCACCAACTATGCCGCGCTGAAGGCCGCGGGCGTCCCGCTTCTCGGCTACGGTCAGTTCGTCACCGTCTTGGTCAACTTCCTGATCGTTGCCGTCGTGATCTTCATGATCGTGCGTGCGGTGAACCGGCTGACCGAGCTCGAGAAGCGCAAGGCGGCGGAGGCGCCGGCGCCGTCCGATCCTGCCGACGTCATCCTGCTTCGTGAGATCCGCGACGAGCTGCGCGCGCGCCGGACCGCCGACGGCGCGGCCGTTCCGCCGCCGGGCGGATCGTTCCCCGCCTGACCCCTTTCCACCGTCCCCCCGCGCGCCTATACCGGTCGGGCCGGGCTTGCCCGGCTATGGTGATAAACGATGCCGTGAAATAGGCGCAGCGGACCCGGGGGCAGTACCCGGCGGCTCCACCATCAATCCCGCCCGCGGGCTTGCTGATGGGGCCGAACCAGGATCGACGTGTGTTCAAAGACGGTATTTTTGCCCGGCCTGATTGAGCCGTAAAACCGATCAAAACCACAAGTGCCAACGACAACGAGGCGCTCGCGATTGCTGCCTAACCCAAGTCCTCACGGATTAGGTTAGACTGACAAAAGCGCGGTCCGGGCCGCACCGGGCAACAGAAGCGGACACCGGCGGTATGGGGGGCACCGAGCAACAGAAGCTCCCCACTTCGCAGAATTCTGGAGAAATTGTGGGAACCAGCCAGTGACTTGGTTGTTCTACCACCAAGCCCATCCCCCCGGGGCTCACAAAAACGTCCCGAGATCATCGGGTCGCAGAAGCCGGCACCGTTCCCCCCACGGTGTCGGTTTTTCTGCGTCTTGGGCTTTTGTTTTCGGCCGATGATGGGCCGTCAGCGCGGGATTTGCAGGCGCGCCACCGTGCCCCCGCCTGCCGCGGCCGAGAGCCGGAAGCGTCCGTCCAGCGTCTCGGCCAGAGTCGTGGCGATCTTCAATCCCAGGCTCGACGAGGCGCCGACATCGAACGCCTCCGGCACGCCGATGCCGTTGTCCTCGACCTGGATTGACAGCTGCGCCCCCTCCTCGACGACCCGCACCAGGATGCGCGCCTCGTCGCGGCCGGCGAGCCCATGTTCCACCGCATTGGCGACCGCCTCGGCGACGATCAGCGCGACGGAAACGGCCGCATCGGGGTGGAGGCGGGTGCCGTGCGCGCAATCGACGCGCCGGTCGATGTCGCTGCGTCCATGCGCATCCAACAGGTCGTCCACCATGGTGGTCAGGAAGGTGTCGAGCGACGACGCCTCGCCACTCGGATCGTAAAGATTGCGACTGATCCGCCCGATCAGGCCAAGTCGGCGCGCCGCCTGGTCAAGCGCGCCGCGCGCATCCTGGTCGGCCAGCTTTTGCCGTTGCAGCGTCAGCAGGCCGGCCGCCACCTGCAGGTTGTTGGACACGCGGTGCTGCAATTCGCGGAACAGCAGCTCGCTGGTGGCGGCGAGCTGCGCATTGTGCACACGCGCGCGTTCCAGGCGGTTGTTGGCGACCTGCATGAAGTGGATCAGGGTCAGCTCCACGCCGACCACCAGCAGGTAGAATGCCATCGCCGTCAGCGTCTGTGGCGAAGTGCCGAACGTGCCCGGCGTCACGAAGAAATACCAGGAGATCAGGCCGGACAGCAGCGCCGCCAGCATCCCCGGCTTCAGCCCGAACAGGAAGGCGGTAAGCGCGACCATCGGAAAAAAGGTGAAGAAGGGGTATCCCGGCGGCAGCGCGTGGTCGACCAGCACGCGGAGCCCCGCTCCGAAAGCGACCAGCAGCACGGCGGCCAGGTAACTGAGCACCGGCCGGCTCCGCGCGATGGGGAGGCGCTCCACCAGGCGTTCGGAAGATGATCGGGCGGTGAGCGGCATTCGTTCCCGGTGTAGGCGAGCAAGGGGAGGAAGACCAGCGCCCCCGAAACGATCAAGGGCCGCGCTCCATGATGGAGCGCGGCCCTCGTGTCGGACGTCCTCTGGTAGGAGGATCAGTCGTCGTCGCGGCTCAGGAATGCGGGGGCAAAGGTCGGCGCCTCGCCGCCTTCGCTGCGCTCCGGCCGGTCGCCGCGGTCGCGACGCGGGCCGCGATCGCCGCCGCGTCCGCCGCGGTCGCTGCCGTCACGGCGGGGGCCCCGATCGCCACGGTCGCCGCGCGGGCCGCGATCACCACGCTCACCGCGGGGACGCTCCTCGCGCGGGGGACGCGTGTCCTCCAGCTCGGCACCGGTCTCCTGGTCGACGACGCGCATCGACAGGCGCACCTTGCCGCGGTCGTCGATGCCCAGCACCTTGACCTTCACCGGCTGCCCCTCGGACAGGACGTCGGCGACCTTCTCGACCCGGTCGCTGCGGATCTCGGAGATGTGAACCAGGCCGTCCTTGCCGCCCATGAAGTTCACGAACGCACCGAAATCGACCATGTTGACGACCTTGCCGGTGTAGATCTTGCCGACCTCCGGCTCCTCGACGATGCCGAGGATCCAGTTCTTGGCGGCCTCGATCTGCGACAGGTCGGACGAGCTGATTTTGATCAGGCCCTCGTCGTCGATGTCGACCTTGGCGCCCGTCTCGGCCACGATCTCGCGGATCACCTTGCCGCCGGTGCCGATCACCTCCCGGATCTTGGACTTGTCGATCTGCAGCGTCTCGATGCGCGGCGCATGCGCCGACAGCTCGCCGCGGGTCTCGCCCAGCGCCTTGGCCATCTCGCCCAGGATGTGGGCGCGGCCCTCATGCGCCTGTGCCAGCGCGGTCTTCATGATCTCCTCGGTGATGCCGGGGATCTTGATGTCCATCTGAAGGCTGGTGATGCCCTCGGACGTTCCGGCCACCTTGAAGTCCATGTCGCCCAGGTGATCCTCGTCGCCCAGGATGTCGCTGATCACGGCGAAATCCTTGCCTTCCAGGATCAGGCCCATGGCGATGCCGCTGACCGGCCGCTTCAGCGGCACGCCCGCGTCCATCAGCGACAGCGAACCGCCGCACACCGTCGCCATCGACGACGATCCGTTGGACTCGGTGATGTCGGACACCACGCGGATCGTGTAGGGGAACTCGTCCTTGGTTGGCAGCACCGGGTGCAGCGCCCGCCATGCCAGCTTGCCGTGCCCGACCTCGCGGCGGCCCGGCGCGCCGAAGCGGCCCACTTCGCCGACCGAATAGGGCGGGAAGTTATAGTGCAGCATGAAGTGCTGGTACGACAGGCCGTTCAGCCCGTCGATCATCTGCTCGCTGTCCTTGGTGCCAAGGGTGGTGGTGCAGATCGACTGGGTCTCGCCGCGCGTGAACAGCGCCGACCCGTGCGTGCGCGGCAGGAAGCCGACGGTCGCCTCGATCGGGCGAACGGTCTTGGTGTCGCGCCCGTCGATGCGGCGGCCGTCCTTCAGGATGGCCGTGCGCACGATCTCGGCTTCCAGCTTCTTCACCAGCTTCAGCGTGGCGAGATATTCGGCCGGGTTCTCCGCCTTCAGGTCGGCAAAGGCGTCGCGCGCCTTGGTGCGGGCCTCGTTGACGGCGTTCTGGCGCTGCTGCTTGTCCGTCAGCTTGTAGGCCGCGGCCAGGTCGGCCCCGATCAGCGACTTCAGCTTGGCCTTGGCCTCGCCGCGGTCGATCTGCGCGGACAGCTCCCACGGCTCCTTGGCGGCCTGCTCGGCCAGCTGGATGATGCCGTCGATGACCTTGCGGCTGGCGTCGTGCGCGAACACGACGGCGCCCAGCATCACGTCTTCCGACAGCTCCTTGGCCTCGGACTCGACCATCATCACAGCGTCCTGCGTGGCCGCGACCACCAGGTCCAGGTTACCGGCGGCGACCTGCTCGTCCGTCGGGTTCAGCTGGTACTCGCCGTCCTTGTAGCCGACGCGCGCCGCGCCGATCGGGCCCATGAAGGGCACGCCGGAGATGGTGAGCGCGGCCGACGCCGCGACCATCGCCAGCACGTCGGGCTCGTTCTCGCCGTCATAGGAGAGGACGTGGCAGATGACGTTGATTTCGTTCAGGAACGCTTCGGGGAACAGCGGGCGGATCGGCCGGTCGATCAGGCGGGAGACCAGCGTCTCCTTCTCGGTCGCGCCGCGCTCACGCTTGAAGAAGCCGCCGGGGATGCGGCCGCTTGCGAAGAACTTCTCCTGGTAGTGGACGGTCAGCGGGAAGAAGTCCTGCCCTTCCTTCACCGAGCGCGCGGCGGTTACCGCGCACAGCACCACCGTCTCGCCGAGCGTCGCGATCACCGCGCCGTCGGCCTGTCGGGCCACCTGGCCCGTTTCAAGAGTGAGGGTCTTGCCGCCCCACTCGATCGATACCGTCTTCTTGTCGAACATGCTTGTTTCCTTCATCCGGCGGCCCGATGCCGGCCGGTGCCTACGAGCCCAAGTACGGGCTCTCAGATGTCCCCCAGCCCGTTCGGGCTGAACCTGTCGATGCCCCGTCCTGCGCGATGACGGTCCGGGGCAATCGGGGGACTTTGATCGGGCGCGTCGCCGGATTGCGACAGGCCCGGATATGCGAAGGGCGCCGGTGGGGCGCCCTTCGGAAAACTTACTTGCGGAGGCCCAGCTTGGCGATCAGCGCAGAATAGCGATCCGCGTCCTTGCGCTTCAGATAGTCCAAGAGGCTGCGCCGCTTGTTGACGAGCATCAGAAGGCCGCGGCGCGAATGGTTGTCCTTCGCGTGGGTCTTGAAGTGCTCGGTCAGGTTGGTGATCCGCTCGGTCAGGATCGCGACCTGCACCTCGGGGCTGCCGGTGTCGCCGTCCGCGCGGGCATTGTCCTTGATCAGCGCTTCCTTGCGCTCTGCCGTGATCGACATCGTCGTCCTTTCTCGTTCAAAGGTTGAAGCCGCGCACGACCCGGGCCACCCGGGCCGAGACCTCGACCAGCGCGACAGGAACATCGTCCAGCGTCGCGAACATCTGGCCGTCGTCGGCGGCGATCCCGACCAATTCACGCCCCTGGCGGAGCCGCCCTGCCTGGTCGGGGGAGAGGGTGAGAGCCGGGATGTCGTCCAGCCCCGCCCTCAATGGCAGGATGTGTTCGTGAAGGCTGCGGGCCTTACCGGCTTCGGCCAATTTGTCCAGCGATATCGCCTTCGCCAGCCCGAACGGCCCCGCAGCCGTCCGCCGCAGCATGGTGACATGGCCCACGGTGCCCAGCGCCCGGGCGATGTCGCGCGCCAGGCTGCGGATGTAGGTGCCCTTGGAAACCGTGGCAGACAGGGTGAGGCTGTCGAACACAGTGTCGTCCCAGCCAAGGTCCCAGTGCGGGATGACCAGTTCGTGCACGGTCACCCGGCGCGTCGGCATCTCCGGCGCTTCGCCCGCCCGCGCCCGGTCATAGGCGCGCTTGCCCTCGATGCGGATCGCCGAATAGGCCGGGGGCGTCTGCTCGATCGACCCGCGGAACCGCCACAGCACGTCCTGGATGGCCGTCTGCGTCGGGCGAACGTCGCTCGATGCTACCACCGCGCCTTCGGCGTCGAGCGTGCTCGTCTCCGTGCCGAAGCCGATCGTGAACAGATAGGTCTTGGTGGCATCGAGCATGCGCCCGGCAAGCTTGGTCGCCTCGCCCAGCGCCACTGGCAGCACGCCGGTCGCCAGCGGGTCCAGCGTGCCGCCATGCCCGACCTTCACCTTGGGATAGCCGCCAGTCCTCACCGCCCGCTTCACCGCAGACACGACCTCGGTCGATCCCGTGCCCAGTGGCTTGTCGACGATGATCCACCCGTGCAGCGCGGCCGCGCCGTCCACGTCCGCGATCAGAACGGCACCCAGTTCTGCCGTTCGGTGAAGCGCATATAGCCCGCGTTGACGCCGAGCCGCCATCCGACGCCCAGACGGATCGGGATCAGCACCACGTCGCCCCACCGCAGGTAGGACGCGTTGAACCCGCCGACGAGATAGGCGGTGCCCTCGCCGGCCGGAAAGCGGCGGTAGAGCTCCTGCGAGTCATAGAGGTTGTAGACGAGGACGAACGTCTTGGACGCATTGCCGCCGACGTCGAAGCCGACCGACGGCCCGGTCCAGTAGACCGGCCGCTGCCCTTCCACCTTGTGGAACAGCGTGCCCGATCCGTAGCGCAGCCCGACGATGAACGCGCCGCCCGCCTCGCGGCCGGAGATGTAGGCGCTGGGTTCGCCCTGGTCGCGCAGGATGTTCTCGATGATGCCGGCGAGCCCTTCGGCGCCGCGGCCGAACACGCCTTCGGCTGCCGAGATCAGGTCGTCGCGCTTGTAGGTGGTCTCGCCCGCCTGCGCGCGCAGCGCCTCCTGGCTCCCTGCTGCGGCCGGCGCAGTGGGGGCGGGGGCAGGGGCTGGGGTGCTCGGCGCCTGCTGCACGGGGTCGGGTTGTTGATAGGGGTCTGGCTGCGGCGCATCCGGCGACACCAGGTCGGCGTCCGCCGACGTGCTGCTCTCGGCCGGCGGGGGCGTGTCCTGGTAGTACACGTCGCTACTGGTGCGCGGCGGGGCGGGGGCCAGGTCCGCGTCGATGGCGCTGTTGGGATCAACCGTGCGCACCTGGGCGGACGCCGCGCTGGCAAGCGCGACCGACCCCGCCGCCATCAGCACCGCACGCATCATCACCGACCTGACCATCATCGCTTTCCCGCCGAACCCCCGGATCCCGCGCATGTAGCCGCGTTCGGTCTGACCCGGCAATGAACGGGCGACGGCCGGAGTCCCCGCACGCCCGGTCGACGCGGCTGCGGCCGCCGACGCGCCGCAGGGCAGTTGATTGGCCCCGGCCACATGGTTATAGCCCGCCGCTGCCGCGATGCGACCCGGAGACGTGGGTGAGTGGCTGAAACCAGCGGTTTGCTAAACCGCCGTAGGGGGATTACTCCTACCGAGGGTTCGAATCCCTCCGTCTCCGCCAGTCTCCCTCCATGGGACGGCCCGTTCAATCCCGGGCCATCTACCGGCGACGTCCCCTCCGAGACTTGCGGATGCCGAGGCGCTCTACCTGGACGCATGCTGCCGAAGGCCATCCTCCACGCCAGTCCATGCGACGCCGAAATAGCGGTCATTGTCGAACGGCGTGTCGAGCATGCCCTCTCCGGCAAAGAGGTTCTTCATGTACTGCATCCCCTGCCACGCCGGGTAGACCTCGCCCGTGCGTCCGGGTGCGACACGCTTTGCGATGCCGATGATCAGGTCGAGCATGCCGATCGTTCCGGCGGGAAGGACGCCGTAATCGCGTCCCCTCACGCGCGAGACGACCTCGGCCAGGTCGCGCGCGCTCACCCGCGCCCCGCAGATGTTCAGCGCGCGCGGGCTCTGCGGGTCGAGGGCGGCGCGTGCGGTGAACGCTGCGGTGTTGGCGATAGTCGTGAAATCCATCGGCTGGTCCGCGCTGCCCCAGTAGAGGACTCGGCGCAGGCGATGCTGGATGATCGGGATCGTACCCGACAGCATGTCCATGAACGCGCCGTTGAAGATCGACGTCAACCGGATGTCGGCCTGCTCGGCGATCGCCTGAAAGCGGGCGCGAAGATCGAGGTTACGGTTGGTGCCGCGCGGGATCTTGCGAAAGTCGATCGCGAAGTCCGACGGGATGAAGCGCGGCACTCGCGCCTGAGCCGCGGCATCGAGCAGCCGCCGCTGCGCGGTGACGACAACGGGTTCGAGCCCGCTGAGGGCGGAGACGATGCAGCTCGCCCCATCGACCGCGCGGGCCAGCGACGATGCATCATCATAGTCGACGATCCGGGTCTTTGCGCCTGCCAGGCGATCCGCCCCATTGGCTCCACGGGCCAGCGCCACGACCGGCGCCTTGAGCTCGACCAGCTCGCGGACGATCCGACCGCCCAGGTTTCCTGTTGCGCCAGCGACGATGATCATTCGTATCTCCGCATCTTGCGGCATCATGATCTCAGAAGCGACGCAATGGTTCCGGAGGCGGCCTGGTTCCGCCGGTCGCCCGTCGTCACGCCGTCATTGCGGCCTCGCCGGCGTTCCGGCACCTTTGATCCATGGAGCTGTTCTTTGGCTGGCGATCGGCGGTCCTCCTGTGCGCGGCGCTGGTGACGCTGCCGATCGTCGTCGCGTTGCCGCAAGTCTCCGTGAACCGCTCCGCGAACCGAACGCTCGCGCTGCTTCTGCTGGTCCTGGTCGGGGTGCAGACCCCCTGGGCGATCGGCTTTGCCGGCTTCTACGATCGCTGGCCGTGGCTGACATTCCTGCCGGTCGCTTTGCCTCTGCTCACGCCGCCCCTGGCCTTCTTCTACGCGCATGCGCTGACCCATGGTGGCTGGCCACGCCGCGCCTGGCTCGCCCTGGTGCCGGGTCTCTTCCACCTTGCGGTCATGGTTGCGGCGTTCTGCCTGCCGCTCCCCGCAAAGCGCTTGGCCGCGGACCGGATTGGCCCGTGGATTGGGGCGGCGGTCGCGGTGGGTCTCGTCATCGGCTTCGCTGCCGCACTTGCGCTGCTTGCCCGGACGTTCCGCGACTATTCGCGCTGGCTTGCGGGTCAACGGAGCGACGATGCGCGCTTTGCCACGCGCTGGTTGGGTCGCGCCATTGCGGCGCTTGGGCTGCTCTTCGTGTTGTGGGCGGGCTTTGAACTCGTCGATCTCGTGCGTCCGCTCGGCTATGAAGGGCTGATGCCGCTCTATTGCGGGATCGCAGCGGTAACGGTGTTCTTTGCCGTCGAAGGCTGGCGGCATGCGGCGCTGGTCTGGCCGGTGATGCCGGCCGAGATGCCGGCGATGCCGACAGCACCAACGGGGCACGACTGGCCCGCATTGGGCGCGCGCTGGCAGGCAGAGCTGCGCGCCGCTGGCGCCTTCCGTGAAAATGATCTGACGCTTGCGCGAGCCGCTCGCCTGGTCGCCACCAACACCAACTATCTCTCGCGCGCCTGCAACGACGGGCTGGGGATCAGCTTTTCGACTCTGATCAACCGGATGCGCGCCGAAGCCGTCGCCGACGCCATGGTTGATGGATCCGCGGCGAGCTTGCTCGATCTCGCACTGGACGCAGGCTTCGCTTCGAAGGCGAGCTTCAATCGCGCATTTGCGGAGCGCTTCGGCGCCAGCCCGTCCGCATTCCGCCGACGTCTCACATCGCGAAAAGCTGAGCCCTTTCGCCAAAGTGAGGCGATCGAGGCGTCGGTGTCAGGATAGGGCCTCGGCCATGAACCGTCGCCATCTCCTGCTCGGCCTCGCCCGAAGCTCACTCGCCGGCCTCTTTGCTGCCCGCGCCTTCTCCCCTGCGCATGCCGTGCTGCATGGAACCGGCCGGACGATCGATGCCGACCTCGACATCGCCGTCATGCGTGCGGCGATGGGCATCCACCCCGGCATCTATCGCTATCAGGAAACAGCCGCCGCCCACCGCGAGCTGGCTGCTTTCGAGGCATCCTACCGCGCGGCGCTCCAGCGCGGACATGTCGCCGGTGCTTACCTCGCCCTGTCGCGCTACCTCGCGACCCTGCGATGCGGGCACAGCTACGCCAACTTCTTCAACCAGAACGACGACGACGTGGTGGCTCTGTTCGATCGGAAAACGCGCCTGCCTTTCTGGTTCCGGTGGGTTGGCGATCGCATGATCGTTACGCGCGATACCGGAGGGCTCGGGCTCACTCCGGGCAGCGAGGTCGAACGCGTGAATGGCGTCCGGGCCGCCGATCTGCTGGCGGCGCTCATGCCGTTTACCCGCGGCGATGGCAGCAACGACGGCAAGCGCCGCGCGCTTTTGAGCGTGCAGGGGCACGAGGATTACGAGACCTTCGACATCTTCCAGGGCTTGGTCGCGCCTCCCGGCGGCGATGGCCTGCACCATGTCGCCCTGCGCTTGCCGACGGGGCGACATGTTGACCTGGCGCTTCCCCCGATCGATCTCGCGCAGCGTCGCGCGGCGATGACCCGCGTGCCCGACAGCGGCGACCGGCCACGTTGGACCTGGGAGGAAAGGCGCGACGGCGTGTGCCTGCTCACCATGCCGGGCTGGGCGATGTGGAACAGCCAGTGGAATTGGCGACAATGGCTGGAGGAGCGGCTCGACAGCCTCGCCGGCGCGCGCGGGCTCGTGATCGACATTCGCGACAACGAAGGCGGCGATGATTGCGGCGACCCGATCGTCGCGCGCCTCATCAATCGTCCGCTGGCCGGCTGGCCGTTCGAGACCCGCATCCGCTTCACGCAAATGCCCGCTTTGCTGCGCGATCATTCCACGACCTGGGACGATCGGTTCTACGCTCTGGGCGACGGCGCAATTTCGCTCGGGGGCGGCGAATGGCGCCCGCGCGAGGACGCGGTCCAGAACGCGATCGGTCCGTCGTCGAAGCGGATCACCTGTCCGGTGGCGGCGCTGATCGGCCCGACCAACAGCTCCGCGACCTTCGGCTTCATCAATGCCGCGCGCGCAAGCGGCAAGTTTCGCCTGTTCGGCGAAACCACCGGCGGCAATCGCCGCAGCATCAACGGCGGCGCTTTTCTGTTCGTGAAGCTGCCCAGCAGCGGCATCGTGTTCGACCTGCCGCTGAAGGGCTATGTGTCGCGCACGCCCCAGCCGGATCGCGGGATCGATCCGGACGTGCAGCTGCCCTTCGATCCCGCCTGGATCGGCGCAGAGGCCGATCCGGTGGTCGAGGCCGCGGCACAGTGGTGCGTCGCCTCGGGCAACCCGCGGCGGGGGTCGCCGCAGACGGCGTCGTGAGGCCGTGATCGGCTGATCGGAAGATCATGCTAACAGCGTCGAAGAACGTCCTGGGGCGGGGAGACGCGCGTGAGTCCGTTTGAGTTTCTGATCAGCTTCTACGGCATCCTGCTGGGACTGAGCATCGCCGAGCTGGCGAGCGGCTTTTCACGGGTGTGGGACAAGCGTGCCGTTCACGGGATCGGCTGGCTCGCCCCGCTTCTCGGCACCATCATGTTGGCGGACCTGGTGAGTTTCTGGACCAACACCTGGCTGCTGAAGGACGTCATCGAGGTCGGCTATTTCACCGCATTGGGCGCCGCGGCGATCACCTTGCTCTATTACTTCGCCGCAACGCAGGTGTTTCCCCGCGAGGGTGCCGACGCTGTTCCGGACGCGCACGCGATGGCCCACCGGAAGGTGGTCGTCAGCGCGATGATCGCCAGCAACGTCCTCCTGATGGTCGCGCTCAAGATCATCCTGGATCTCAGCACGCCAAGGCTTCTGGCGGTCTTTCTCACCTATGTGCCGCTGCTGGCCGCCCTGATCTGCGTCGGCTGGCTCCGGACGCGCCGGTCGGTGCGTGTCGCGATGCTGGTGTGCCTCCCGCTGACCATCATCTACAAGCCCTTCGCGGACGGCGTCTGGTCCGCCCTGATCGAGCGCGCCGGCTGACGGCGGCCGTCCGAAAAACGCAGCGGTCGATCCCCAAACTTTCACATGGATCAAGGACGCGCCGGCTGAAACGTCATCATCTGGCGTATGGCTCCGGTGGTCTCTGACGCACCCACGCAGCAGAACGACAGCGAGGCGCGCTTCCGCCTGCTGCTCGGAAACATCGCGCAGGCGTTCTGGGAAACCGATCCGGACGGGGTCGTCGTCGTCGATAGCTCCAGCTGGCGCGCCTATACCGGCCAGAGTGTGGATGAATGGATGGGCTATGGCTGGCTGGGCGCCATCCATCCCGACGACCGCGCCTTTGCCGAGCGTCAGTGGCGTGCATCCGTTGCCGCCCGGCGCCTGGTCGATGCCGAGTTCCGGCTGCAGGCGCCGGATGGCGGCTGGCGCTGGACCAACGTCCGCGCCGCGCCGATGCTCGCCGCCGATGGACGCATCGCCCGCTGGCTCGGGATGAATATCGACATCGATGCGCGCAAGCGGGCCGAAGCCGCTCTCCGGGAGAGCGAGGCCCGGTTCCGCACGCTGGCCGACACCGCGCCCGCCCTCATCTGGTTCAACGATCCGGACGGCAACAACATCTTCGTGAACCAGGTCTGCCTCGATTACACGGGCCGGTCGCAGGCGGAGATCGCGGGGAGCGGCTGGCGCGGTCTGCTAGATCCCCAGCTGGAGGCGGCATATACCGCGGGCTATCTCGCCGCGATCCTAGAGCGGCGCGAATGGCGGGATCGCACGCGCATCCGGCGGTGGGACGGGGCGTGGCACTGGTTCGAGAACCACGCGCGCCCGATGGTCTCGGACGATGGAAGCTAACTCGGACATGTGGGGGTGTCCGTCGACGTCAACGAGGTGGCCGAAGCCGAAGTCGCGCTCCGCACGAGCGAGGCGCGCCAGCAGGTGCTGATCGAGGGGGTGCCGCAGCTCGTGTGGCGCGCGGTCGATCATGGCCGATGGGCCTGGGCAAGCCCGCAGTGGACAGCAAAGACGGGCCAGGCGGAAGCGGACAGCCACGACTTCGGCTGGCTCGACATGGTTCATCCCGAAGATCGGCCGCTGGCGATGGAGGCCTGGGCGGGGGCGATCGACGGCGCCGAATTCCACGCCGACTACCGGCTCTGCCATCCTGCCGAGGGCCGCTATCGCTGGTATCAGACACGCGCGACCCCGGTCCGCAACGATCGCGGCGACATCGTCGAATGGCTCGGCACCTCCACCGACGTCGACGACCTGCGCCGGCTGCAGAAGCGCCAGGAAGTCCTGCTTGCCGAGCTGCAGCACCGCACCCGCAACATCCTTGCGGTCACCCGGTCGATCATCAGCCGGTCGGACGATGGCGAGCGATCCACGGAGGATTATGTCGCGCATCTGCAAGGGCGGCTCGCCGCGCTGGCCCGGGCCCAGGTCCTCCTGACGCGCGCGGCCGGAACCGACGTCGATCTGGAAGGCCTGATCTGGGACGAGTTGCTGGCGCAGGCCGTCTCGGAAGATCAGATCAGCGCGGCAGGGCAGTCGGTCGCGATCTCGCCCAAATGCGCGGAGGTCCTGACGCTCGCCATCCACGAACTTGCGACCAACGCCACGAAATATGGTGCCTTCTCCCGCGCTTCGGGACGGCTCGATGTCGGCTGGAGCATCGAGACGCGGGACAATCGCGATTGGGTGGTGATCCTGTGGAAGGAGCGGGGCGTCCCGGTCATCGATGCCTTTCCGCGCCGCCAGGGGTTCGGGCTGGAGCTGATCACGCGGCGCATCCCCTATGAATTGCGGGGGCACGGCACGCTTGAGCTGAAGCCCGAAGGGATCGAGAGCCGGATCGAGTTTCCGCTCAGAAGTGGCGAGAGCATCCTGCAGACCGACGCCGGGTCGCATTGAGGGGAGGCTGATGGTGGAAGGCGCGCGCGTTCTGATCCTCGAGGATCACTATTACCTTGCGACCGATCTTCAGGCGGCGCTCCAGGCTGCGGGCGCGCAGGTGGTCGGCCCGTTCGGCGACATCGGGGAAGCGTCGCGGGCGCTCGCATCGGACCCGCCGGATTGTGCGCTGGTCGACCTCAACCTTGGCGCCGGCATCAGTTTCGATCTTCCGCAAAGGCTCCGGCAGCATCATGTGCCGTTCGCCTTCGTGACTGGCTATGATCGCGCGGCGATCCCGGACGAGTTCGCGGGCTTCACCCAGCTAGAGAAGCCGGTGGCGGCCCAGAAGGTGGCGGATGTCGTGCAAAGCCTGCTCGCGCCTCAGCAAAGCTGATCGCGCGCAGCGCGGCGTGGATCCGCGCAGACATCGGGCAGCTGGAGATAGTCCGGGTCGAACTCGGCCACGGCAACCAGGGCACTCCAATCAAGGATCTTCACCGATGCGCGGCAGATCTGGATGAGCCGCGTGTCCTGCATGGTCTTGATGGACCGATTGACGGGGACCGGTGTCAGTCCGACGGCATCGGCGATCTGCTCCTGCGTCATCTGGAGCCGGAACACGCCGTCGTTCAGCATGCCGATCTGCGCGCAGCGCGTGGCCATCTCGGCGATCAGGTGAGCGATCCGGGCCAGCGCGCTCTTGCGACCCACATTGATCAGCCACCGCTCCACCACAGAAGCATCGCCCAGACAGTCGCGCCACAGCGCCTCCGAAAGCTCTCTGTTGTCAAGCAAAGGCCGCAGGTCATCGTGTCGCACCCTGATGATGGTCGTGTTCGCCAGCGCATGCAGCGGGGACTGCGCCGCGGGAAGCAGCAGCGAGGGCAGCGCCAGCAGGTCGCCCGGCATGTACACGCTCAGGATCTGGCGAATTCCATCGACAAATTGGCTCGACAGGGCGGCAAGCCCCTCGGCGATCAGGAACGACTCGCTCAGTATCTCACCGGATCTGACGAAATCCCGATGTGCGGCGACCTTCTGCGGCGTCCCGGAAGCTCAAGTACCAAGTTTTGCGCAGGCGATCCGAGTGTAGATCTGGATTCCAGCCTGCGGAGAAGAAGCTTCAACGCCTCGCGTCTCGACCCGATCTCCATGATCTCGCCTCTTTCCATCTCCCGCACAGCGACCTGACATATAAAAACATGCTCTGATCTATGTTGTTTCAACCCGTCTTCGGATGGCGAAGCGTCAGATCCGAAGAAGGAAACTTGCAAAGCAGCCGGCAACGAAGATGCCGGAAGGCCTCGGGTTGATCGCAAAACCGCGCGGCGGTATCAGGCGCGCGGGTGTCGCCCAGCGTGCGCCCGGCAGGCGGCGACAAGGGACAATGCGCTGCAAGCCTTTTTCAAAGACGAGCTAACGCACTTTTTTCGTTCATCAACAGGAGGGTGGCCTCCGTCCGTCTCCCGAAGGCCCCGGCATGAAGGTCGGCATGCTTCCAGGCCTTGCTCTGCGCGGCGCCGGCTTCGGCACCCGCTGCAGCACTCCCTCGCCGATCAGGAAAGATCCGACAGCATGAACCATGCCCATCGCCGTCCGCTTGAAGGCACCGACCTCGACTATTTCGACGTCCGCAGTGCAGTGGAGGCGATCCGGCCCGGTTCCTACGACAGGCTGCCTTATGTCGCGCGCGTGCTCGCCGAACAGCTGGTGCGCCGGGCGGATCCCGCGATCCTGACGGACGCGCTGACGCAGATCGTCGAGCGGCGGCGCACCATGGACTTTCCCTGGTATCCTGCCCGCGTCGTCTGCCACGACATTCTCGGCCAGACTGCGCTGGTCGATCTCGCCGGCCTGCGCGACGCGATCGCGGAGCAGGGGGGCGATCCCGCCAAGGTCAACCCGGTCGTCCCGACGCAGCTGATCGTCGATCACAGCCTGGCGGTCGAATATGGCGGCTTCGACCCGGATGCATTTGCCAAGAACCGCGCGGTGGAGGATCGCCGCAACGAGGACCGGTTCCACTTCATCGAATGGACCAAGCTTGCCTTCGACAATGTCGACGTGGTGCCCGCCGGCAACGGCATCATGCACCAGATCAACCTGGAGAAGATGTCCCCCGTCATCCAGGCGCGCGACGGCGTCGCCTATCCGGACACCTGCGTCGGGACGGACAGCCACACCCCGCATGTCGATGCGCTTGGCGTGATCGCGGTCGGCGTGGGCGGCCTTGAGGCCGAAACGGTGATGCTCGGCCGTCCATCGATGATGCGGCTGCCCGACATCGTCGGCGTGCGCCTTTCCGGCCAGCGCCAGCCCGGCATCACCGCCACCGACATCGTGCTCGCTCTGACCGAGTTCCTGCGCAAGGAGCGCGTGGTCGGCGCCTGGCTCGAATTCTTCGGCGACGGTGCCGACAGCCTGACGATTGGTGACCGCGCGACGATCAGCAACATGACGCCGGAGTTCGGCGCCACCGCGGCGATGTTCTACATCGACGATCAGACGATCGACTATCTGCTCACCACCGGCCGCGATCCCGATCACGTCCGCTTGGTGGAAACCTATGCGCGCCAGGTCGGGCTCTGGTCGGACGCGCTGCGCGACGCCGACTATGAGCGCGTGCTGGAGTTCGACCTGTCGACCGTGGTGCGCAACATGGCCGGCCCGTCGAACCCCCACCGCCGCCTGCCGACCAGCGCGCTCAAGGAGCGTGAGATCGCCGTCAACCTCGATGCCGCTCGCGCCGAGGAGCGGGAGGGCAAGCTGCCCGACGGCGCTGTGATCATCGCCGCCATCACCAGCTGCACCAACACTTCCAACCCGCGCAACGTGGTCGCCGCCGGCCTTGTCGCCCGCAAGGCGAACGCGCTTGGTCTGGTGCGGAAGCCCTGGGTGAAGACGAGCTTTGCGCCCGGCTCCAAGGTCGCGCGCCTCTACCTGGAGGAAGCGGGGCTGCTGCCCGAGCTTGAGAAGCTCGGCTTCGGCATCGTCGCCTATGCCTGCACCACCTGCAACGGCATGTCCGGCGCGCTCGATCCCGACATCCAGCGTGAGATCGTGGAGCGGGATCTCTACGCAACCGCCGTTCTGTCCGGAAACCGCAACTTCGACGGGCGCATCCATCCCTATGCCAAGCAGGCGTTTCTCGCCTCGCCGCCGCTGGTCGTCGCCTATGCCATCGCCGGCACCGTCCGCTTCGACATCGAAACCGACGTCTTGGGCATGCATGACGGGCGCGAGATCCGGCTGGCCGACCTGTGGCCCAGCGACGAGGAGATCGACGCCATCGTCCGCGCGCATGTGAAGCCGCAGCAGTTCCGCGACATCTACGATCCCATGTTCGCCGGCGCGCTGCCGGAGGGGGTGGAGGCAAGCCCGCTCTACGCCTGGCGGCCGCAGTCCACCTATATCCGGCGCCCCCCTTACTGGGACACGCAGGGGCTGGGCGCGCTTGCGGCATCGCCGCGGACGCTGTCGGGCATGCGCCCGCTCGCCATCCTGCCGGACAACATCACGACCGACCATCTGTCGCCGTCCAACGCCATCCTGCCGACGTCGGCGGCGGGCGAGTATCTGACCTCCATGGGCGTGCCGGAGGAGGATTATAACAGCTACGCCACCCACCGCGGCGATCACCTGACCGCGATGCGCGCGACCTTCGCCAACCCGCAGCTCGTCAACGAGATGGCGGTGGTCGACGGCGCGGTGAAGAAGGGCAGCCTTGCCCGGCTGGAGCCGGACGGCACCGTTGTCCGCATGTGGGAGGCGATCGAGACCTATCTGAAGCGCCGTCAGCCGCTCATCATCATCGCGGGCGCCGATTACGGGCAGGGGTCCTCGCGCGACTGGGCGGCCAAGGGCGTCCGGCTTGCGGGCGTGGAGGCGATCGTGGCGGAAGGGTTTGAGCGCATCCACCGCACCAACCTCATCGGCATGGGCGTGCTCCCGCTGGAGTTCCAGCCCGGCACCACCCGGCTGACGCTTGGTCTGGACGGGACCGAGACCTATGACGTTGCCGGCACGCCTGCGGCCGGCGCGACGCTCACCGTCCGGATCAACCGCGCCCACGGCCGGGTGGAGGAGGTGCCCGTCACCTGCCGCCTCGACACGGCGGAGGAGGTGTTGATCTACGAAGCGGGCGGCGTGCTGCAGCGCTTCGCCCAGGATTTCCTCGCCGGCGAGCTGGAAGCGGCATGACCGGCCAGGTCCGCATCCCCGCCACCTACATGCGCGGCGGCACCAGCAAGGGCGTGTTCTTTCGGTTGGAGGACCTGCCGGAGGCTGCCCGCACGCCCGGCGCCGCGCGCGACCGGCTGTTCCAGCGCGTGATCGGCAGTCCCGACCCTTATGCCGCGCAGATCGACGGCATGGGCGGGGCGACCAGCTCTACCAGCAAGTGCGTGATCCTCTCGCCCAGCAGCCGGCCGGAACATGACGTCGACTATCTCTACGGCCAGGTGTCGATCGACACCGACTTCGTCGACTGGTCGGGCAATTGCGGCAACCTGTCCACCGCCGCCGGCGCCTTTGCGATCCATGCCGGCTATGTGGCGGCCGGCGACGACGGCATCCGCACGGTGCGCATCTGGCAGGCCAACATCGGCAAGACCATCGTCGCGCATGTGCCGGTGGCCGACGGCGCGGTGCAGGAAACCGGCGATTTCGAGCTCGACGGCGTCACCTTCCCGGCGGCCGAGATCGTGCTGGAGTTCGTCGATCCCGCCGACGACGATGACGGCGGCTCCATGTTCCCGACCGGCAATCTCGTCGACACGCTCGACGTGCCGGAGGAAATCGTTGCCGGCGGCCGGCTGGAGGCGACGCTGATCACCGCCGGCATCCCGACCATCTTCGTGCGCGCCGCCGACATCGGCTATGCGGGCACGGAACTGCGCGAGGCGATCAACGGCAACCCGGATGCGCTCCGCCGTTTCGAGGCGCTGCGCACGATCGGCGCGCTGAAGATGGGGCTGATCGCCAGGCCCGAGGAAGCGCTGAAGCGGCAGCACACGCCCAAGATCGCCTTTGTCGCACCGCCGGTCGCCTACACCGCGTCCAGCGGGCGGCAGATCGCGGCGGACGACATCGACTTGGTCGTGCGCGCCATGTCGATGGGCAAGCTCCACCACGCCATGATGGGCACGGCGAGCGTCGCCATCGCGACCGCGGCCGCGGTGCCCGGCACGATCGTGAACGCGGCGGCGGGCGGCGGCGACCGCACCGCCGTCCGCTTCGGCCACCCGTCAGGGACGCTGCGGGTGGGCGCCGCCGTCGCCGACGTGGACGGGCGCTGGACCGTCACCAAGGCGGTGATGAGCCGCAGCGCGCGCATCCTGATGGAGGGGCATGTGCGCGTGCCCGCCGGCAGCTTCTGACGGCTTACGCCGGCTCGTCGTCGTGCGCGTCGTCGGCCGTCGTCTTCGGCTCGGAGATCTGCGGCGGCTCCGACGTCATCATTGATCCCTGCAGCGCGATGTCCAGCTTCTCGTCCGCGTCGAGCTTGCCGTCCTTGATCGGCTGTTCGTCCCGGATACGCTCGTCGGCGTCGGTCTGCGGCTTGTCGGCCATGGTCGTTCTCCTTCTGCGCCCTTCAACGGGGGGAGGGGACGGCGCGTTCCGCCTCCCGTGGGGTTGAACCGCAGGCCCGCTTGTTCCTAAGGCAACCGCAACACATCGCCGGCAACCGCCGGACGACATAAGGCAAAGAGGAACCGAGATGACCGACACCGCCACCGCCCCCGCGCCCGCCGCCGATGCTCCGGCGTTCAAGCCGAAGAAGTCGGTCGCTCTGTCGGGCGTGGCGGCGGGCAACACGGCGCTGTGCACGGTCGGCAAGACCGGCAACGACCTCCACTATCGCGGCTACGACATCCTTGATTTCGCCGAGGGCGCGGAGTTCGAGGAGATCGCGCATCTGCTCGTCCATGGCTGGCTGCCCAACCAGGCCGAACTCGCCGCCTACAAGACGAAGCTGAAGGCGCTGCGCGGCCTGCCGCTGGCGGTGAAGGAAGCGCTGTCGGCGATCCCCGCAAACGCCCACCCGATGGACGTGATGCGCTCGGGCGTCTCCGCGCTCGGCTGCGCGCTGCCGGAGAAGGACGATCATGCCGCGCCCGGCGCGCGCGACATCGCCGACCGGCTGATGGCCTCGCTCGGCTCGATGCTGCTCTACTGGTACCACCTGTCGAACAACGGCAACGAGATCGACGTGGAGACCGACGACGAGTCGATCGGCGGCCATTTCCTCCACCTGCTGCACGGGGAACGGCCCAGCGACAGCCATGTGCAGGCGATGCACACCTCCTTGATCCTCTATGCCGAGCATGAGTTCAACGCGTCGACCTTTGCCGCGCGGGTGATCGCGGGAACGGGATCGGACATGCACTCCGCCATCACCGGCGCGATCGGCGCGCTGCGCGGCCCCAAGCACGGCGGCGCCAACGAGGTCGCGTTCGAGATCCAGAAGCGGTACCGCAATCCGGACGAGGCGGAGGCCGACATCCGTGCCCGTGTCGCGGCCAAGGAGGTCGTCATCGGCTTCGGCCACCCGGTCTACACCGTCAGCGATCCGCGCAACGTGGTGATCAAGCGCGTGGCCAAGAAGCTGTCGGACGAGGCGGGCTCCACCAAGATGTACGACATCGCCGACCGGCTGGAATCGGTGATGATGGACGCCAAGAAGATGTTCCCGAACCTCGATTGGTTCTCGGCCGTGTCCTACCACATGATGGGCGTGCCGACCGCGATGTTCACGCCGCTGTTCGTCATCGCCCGCACCAGCGGCTGGGCCGCGCACGTCATCGAGCAGCGCGAGGACAACAAGATCATCCGCCCGAGCGCCAACTATGTGGGGCCGGAGGATCAGACGTGGGTGCCGTTGAAGGAGCGAGGGTGATATCGTTCGAAAATGACTAGCGGGGCGAGCCGAACGTCATTCATTCGCATCACGCGAGGAATTGGCCGCCTCGCACTCTGGCTCTTCGCAGCTGTTGGTGTGCTGTGGACGTTCGGGCAATTCGTGCTGCCCAGGCTAATGTCTGGTCTGTATGTCACCGAGGTGATCCGAACTGTGCCATCGCCCGATCGGCATGCGAAAGCCCAGATCGAGGTAACCCGCGGTGGCTTTGGCACGGTTTGGACCACGCGAGTAAATCTCTTCAAAGATCGTCCCGAGCCTTGGACGGTTTACGAGACGAGAGACAGCGACAAAGTTCCTGGGGCCACTTGGCTTTCAGGTAACGTCCTTCAACTCACGCTCCCTTGCGAGCGCTTTGACCACGTCTCCAATCCCGATGATTGGGAGCGGAACAACGCCAATGAGCGACGCTTGAAAATCAGACTTCGGTATCCCGCTGGCTGCCCGAGTTCCTAGGCGCCTCCACCACCTTATCGAGAGTATCCCATGCCCTACCTCCTCTCATCCGACCTCCCCACCGAACCCGCCGGCAAGCGCTTCCGCGCCGCGCTCGCGCGCCCCGGCATCTACCAGCTGCCCGGTGCGCATAACGGGCAGGCGGCGATCCAGGCGCGCAATGCCGGGTTTGACGGGCTGTACCTCTCCGGCGCGGCGATGACCGCATCGATGGGCCTGCCCGATCTCGGCATCATCACGGTGGACGAGGTCGGCTTCTTCATCCGCCAGATTGTCCGCGCCTCCGGCCTGCCGCTCTTGGTCGATGGCGACACCGGCTATGGCGAGGCGCTGAACGTCATGCACATGGTCCGCACCTTCGAGGATGCGGGCGCGGGCGCGGTCCACCTGGAGGACCAGATCCTGCCCAAGAAGTGCGGGCACCTGAACGGCAAGAGCCTGGTCAGCCCCACCGACATGGCCGCCAAGGTCGCCGCCGCCGCCAAGGCGCGCCGCGACATGGTGATCGTCGCGCGCACGGATGCGGTCGGCGTCGACGGCTTCGACGCCGCGGTTGAGCGCGCACGCCTTTATGTCGATGCCGGCGCGGATGCGATCTTCCCCGAAGGGCTCACCAGCCGCGAGATGTTCGAGCGGTTCAAGGCGGCGCTGCCCGATACGCCGCTGCTCGCCAACATGACGGAATTCGGCAAGACGCCGTTCTTCACGGCCGCCGAGTTCGAGGCGATGGGCTACAAGCTCGTCATCTGGCCCGTGTCCAGCCTGCGGGTCGCCAACAAGGCACAGGCCGAACTCTACGCCTCCATCAAGGCGGAGGGCGGAACCCACAAGATGCTGGATCGCATGCAGACCCGACAGGAACTCTACGACACCATCGGGCTGCACGATTTCGAACAGCTCGACGCCAACATCATCCAGACGATCGTGCCGCAGGGAATGCCGCAGGACGCGTGACAATGGCGGGAGGCATGTTACACTGTAACATATGACCCAACATGCCTCCCACACCACCGCCGGCTTCTTCAACGCGGACATGGCCGCCGGCTATGATCAGCGGAACGCCGGCCTGAAGCCGATCGGCGACTGCCTTCACTTCCTGATGGGCATGGTGCTGGAGGATCTGCCGCCCGACGCCCGCATCCTGTGCGTCGGCGTCGGCACGGGCGCGGAGATCCTGGCGCTTGCCGGCGCTCATCCGGGCTGGTCCTTCACCGGCGTCGATCCATCGGCCGAGATGCTGGCTGTCGGGCGCGACCGGCTGGGGGCGGCGGGCGTGCTCGGGCGCTGCCGCCTCGTTCATGGCTATGTCGACGATGTCGCCGACACCGGCTTCGATGCGGTTGTCAGCCTGCTTGTCGCGCATTTCGTGGCGCCGGCCGATCGGCCCGCCTTCTACCGCGCCATCCATGATCGGCTCCGCCCCGGCGGCCGCTTCGTCAGCGCGGAGATCAGCGCCGATCTCGACGCCGCGGCCGCGCCCGCGATGATCGACGACTGGCGGCTGGTGCATGCGCGCATGGGGGCGGACGCCGATGCGCTGGCCGCGCTTCCGGCCATGCTGCGCGATGTCCTTGCAGTCGTCACGCCGGACCGGACGCAGGCGCTGTGGCGCGACGCCGGCTTCGTGGCCACCGTCCCCTTCTTCCAGGGCTTCATGATCCGCGCCTGGCACGCACGCAAGGGGTGAGCGCGCGGCTGCTTCATGCTAGGGGCGACCCATCATGACCGACCTGCAACGCCCCGTCCTGACCCCGCCCGCTGGCCACACGCGCGTGCTGCTGCACAGCTGCTGCGCGCCCTGCTCGGGCGAGGTGATGGAGGCGATGACCGCGTCGGGGATCGACTATACGATCTTCTTCTACAACCCGAACATCCATCCCAAGGAGGAATATCTGCTCCGCAAGGAGGAGAATATCCGCTTTGCCGAACAGCATGGCGTGCCCTTCGTCGATGCCGACTATGACACGGTCAACTGGTTCAAGCGCGCCAAGGGCATGGAATGGGAGCCGGAACGCGGCATCCGCTGCACCATGTGTTTCGACATGCGCTTCGAACGCACCGCCCTCCACGCGCACGAGCATGGCTTTCCGGTGATCACCTCCTCGCTCGGCATCAGCCGGTGGAAGGACATGAACCAGATCAACGGCTCGGGCGAGCGCGCGGCTTCGCACTATCCGGACATGACCTACTGGACGTTCAACTGGCGCAAGGGCGGCGGCGCGGCCCGGATGATCGAGATCTCCAAGCGGGAGCGCTTCTACCAGCAGGAATATTGCGGCTGCGTCTATTCGCTGCGAGACACCAACGCCCACCGCGTGGCGCAGGGCCGCGCGGAGATCGATCCCGGCAAGCTCTTCTACGGCGACGACCAACCGGCCTGAGGGGAGGGGGCGGCGCCACCTGCCGACCGGATCAGCCCGTCACCAGCGTTCACCTCGAAGCGACAAACCCCTGTATGTGCAGGGATCGTCGACACCGAATGCGCTGGCCGCACCGGCGTGCGGCGAGGCTGCACGCTGGATAGGAATGCAGTCCCGCGCCGATCCCTGTTCCGGGTCGATGGCCAGGAGCCCGCGACGCATGCCGGGGGCGGCGCCAGATACGAGCTCCCGGGTTAGCGACGACGGCAGATCCGAACCTCCGCACTCAGGCGGCGTTTCTCAAGTCCAGCCTGGTTGGGAACACCGGGACGCGGGGCAGGGACGCGACGTGCGCGGCCGTTTCGCTTGCTTCGGAAAGATGAACCACCCGCTTGGCAAACTCCCGCTCGAAGCTGTGGGATCGCGCCACCGACGCTGCGACGCTCATCATCTCGGTGACCTTCTGCCGGTTCTCACAAAGATCGACGACGATGTTCGCCAATTGCTTGATGTCACCCATTCTGCAGACGTCGCCGAACCCGCCAAGGCTGAGAAGACCCCGCAACGCTGCGTTGTTGTAGCCGATCGTTGGCACGCCGCAGCCGGCGGTTTCCATATAGGTGCAGGATGGATCGGCCTGCTTGTGGCAGCACAGGAACATGTCCACATTCTGCCTGAAGAAGGGGACAAGCCTGGTCAGGTAGTCGACCGAGCCATGAAGCGTGATGGCATCGTCTAGGCCGCCGGCGCCGATCTGATGCTCGATCAAGGCGCGCGATGGTCCGTCCCCGAAGATGTCGAGGGTCACGTCCGCACCCGCGCGACGGGCTTCGGCGATCACCGGAACCAGGTCCTCCACGCCCTTGATGGGGTCCAGCCGTCCTGAGAAGGCCAGCCGCAATGGCTCACGGCTTGAGCAGCTGCCCTGCTTCAGCCGGAGCTCCGAAGACGAGATAACCGCCTTCTCCGGCATGCGCGTGTCGAAGAACTGCACGGAGTGCTGCGAGCACGCCCCGTAGGCATCGAAAGCCGGAAACCCGTTGCACTGCAGCCCGGCGGACATCCGGAAGGATCGACGGCGGTAAAGCTCCGCCTTTGCTGCCCACGCGCTTCTCTTCAGGCGCCTGAGCGGCGACGCTTCTTCCAGCCTGATGATGTCGAGTTGGGTCTTGAGCGGATTTTCGACGATGTAGACGATCGGCGTCGAGGTGATCCGTGGAAGGTGGTGATCAAGATGATTGTCGCCGCTCGCAAAACCACAGCCGCGCCCTGGACATCCGCTGCCGTCAGCCGGCTGTGCTCCGGGACGACATCCACGGTAAATGGCAGGTCACCTGGGTCATAGCTCTCGCCAAAGACGATGTTCTTCTCATCGCCCTTCCGCATGATGCAGCGGACTGTGCCGTTCCACCGTGATGCATATTGCGCCAGACCGTCCACGGCCTTCCGGTCGAGGTGCAGCTTGTTGCCCGCGACGGTCGCGGTCGTGCTCGGAATAACGGTTAAGACACGTCGATTGTTGATTGGCCTGATCATCGAACATCCCCCCGGACAATTCTTGATTGTTCTTTATCTGTAACCGGCAACCTGCTGGCACTCGCCGGCGGGGTCCAACGGACATCTGCCGGAAATTTGTGGAGGTTGGTCAAGGCCCCCGCCCGACTCACCGCCACCTGGCTTCAACGTTCTTCGATCCGGTATCAGGACCACCAACTCGTCGGACGCGCCGATCTGAAATGGTGGCCTGGGCCAGCTCGCTGCCTTCGGCTCTCAACGCTACACAGCACGCGGATGCAGAAGAAGGCGGCGCTTCCGCACGCTCTTCGGCACATTGTCGGACCGACACCATGGTCCGGTTCGACTCGAATGGTTAACCTAAAATGCTCGGCCGATCCATCGGCGATTCCCGCCGACGGGTCGCCATCGAACGAAGTCCCGTGTTGGGACCACGCGGCGCGAGCAGTTCCGTCAACCGGGCGGCCGTCACCGTGGCAGCACGGCCTTGGGAAAGTCCTTCCACACGCTGTCGTAATCCAGCTGCGCGTCGGACAGCGCCTGCGCGGTCGGGCGGTATGGCCAGCAGCTTTCCAGCATGAACGCCATCGTGCCCTCGATGCGATGGGGCTTCAGCTCGGCCGCGCTTGCCGCCTGCCAGCTCGCCACGTCGGGGCCATGCCCCGCCATCAGGTTGTGGAGCGACAGCCCGCCCGGCGCGAAACCGTCCGCCTTGGCGTCATAGGCACCCAGGATCAGCCCCATCGCTTCCGACATGACGTTGCGGTGGAACCAGGGCGGCCGGAACGTGTCCTCCGCCACCATCCACCGCGGGGGAAAGATCACGAAGTCGGCATTGGCCCGCCCCGGCACGTCGGACGGCGACGTCAGCAGCGTGAAGATGGACGGGTCGGGATGGTCGAAGCTGACCGTTCCGATCGTGTTGAACCGCGCCAGATCGTACCGCCACGGCGCCAGGTTGCCGTGCCACGCCACCACGTCGAGCGGCGAATGGTCGAGCGTCGTCGTCCACAGACTCCCGCCGAACTTCTGGATCAGCGCGACCGGCTCGTCGCGGTCCTCGAACCACGCCACCGGCGTCTCGAAGTCGCGCGGATTGGCAAGGCCGTTGGCGCCGATCGGCCCCAGGTCGGGCAGGCGGAACAGCGCCCCGTGATTTTCCAGCAGGTAACCGCGCGCCGCCCCGTCCGGCAGCAGCGCGCGAAAGCGGACGCCGCGCGGCACCAGCGCGATCTGCCCCGGCGCGATGTCGATCCGCCCCAGCTCGGTCAGCAGCGCCAGCCGCCCGTCCTGCGGCACGAACAGCAGCTCGCCATCGGCGTTGGCGAACACGCGCGCGTCCATGTCGCGGTTGGCGGCATAGCGGTGGATCGCCACGCCCTCTAGCGCAGCCGGGTCGCGGTTCGCCATCGCCGTCACCAGCCCGTCGATCAGGTCCGTCGGCACCGCGGCGGGCGGCAGCGGGTCCCAGCGCAGCCGGTTGGGCGCAAGCGGCGCATCCGACGTGCCGGGCGCAAAGCGCGCCGCGCCCTCATAGGCGACGAACGGCGGGTGCTCGGCGGTCGGCCGCATGCGGTACAGCCAGCTGCGCCGGTTCTCGTGGCGCGGCGCGGTAAAGGCGGTGCCGGACAGCTGCTCGGCATAAAGGCCGAAGGCCGGCCGCTGCGGGGAGTTGCGGCCGATCGGCAGCGCCCCGGCCACCGCCTCCGTCGACACATGGTTGCCGAAGCCGGGGATGTACCCGGCCGAGCGTCGCGCTCCCTCGGTCGTCATGCCCCCCTCCCCTTCAGCGGCCGCCCGATCGCGTCCCGGCGGCGATCACGCATCCACCTGGATCACGCCGCGGCGGATCTGATCCAACTCGATGCTTTCGAACAGCGCCTGGAAATTGCCGTTGCCGAAGCCCTCGTTGCCCTTGCGCTGGATAATTTCGAAGAAGATCGGGCCCACCATCGGCTCGGTGAAGATCTGCAGCAGCAGCCCTTCGTCGCCGACCGCCCCGTCGATCAGGATCCGGTTGCGGCGCAGCCGCTCCAGGTCCTCGCCGTGCCCGGGCACGCGCTTGTCGACCAGCTCGTAATAGGTCTCGATCGTGTCCTGCAGCCTCACGCCGCGGGCGCGCAGTCGCTCCACCGTGTCGTAGATGTCGGCCGTGGTCAGCGCCAGGTGCTGGATGCCCTCGCCATTATACTCGCGGATGAACTCCTCGATCTGGCTGTTCTCGTCCTGGCTTTCGTTCAGGGGAATGCGGATGGCCTTGTCGGGCGCGATCATCGCCTGGCTGAACAGGCCCGTCGCCTTGCCCTTGATGTCGAAATACTTCTGCTCTTCGAACCCGAACAGCCGGCCGTAGAAGCTGGACCAGGTCCGCATCTCGCCGCGTCGGACATTGTGGGTCAGGTGGTCGAGCAGGTCCAGCCCGACATTGTTCTCGGCCTCCGCCGCCTGCCAGCCCGGGATCTCGTCCCAGTCGGCGTATAGGTCGACGCCGGCCTGCACGAGGTAAAGGTTGCTGCCGCCGATGCCCTCGATGACGTGGCTGTCGGGGCCGAGCGTGCCGCTCGCGGCGTCGACCGCCGTGGCGCCGGCCGCCACCGCATGGTCGAACGCGGCCCCGGGGTCGGCGACCCGGAACGCCATGCCGCTCGCCGACGGCCCGTGCGCCGCCCGGAATGTCGCCGCTTGGCCGTCAGCGGCCCGGTTGAGCAGGAGGTTGATGCGCCCCTGCTTGTACCGGGTGACGTCGCGGTCCGGGTGGCGGTGCGTCGGGACAAAGCCCAGCTGCTCGAACCCGGCGGCCAGCGCGGCCGGATCGGGCGAGGTGAACTCGCAGAACTCGAACCCTTCGAGGCCCAGGGGATTGGCGTCATCGACGGCCATGATCGCTCTCCAAGATGGTATCAGTTGTTACCATCCTTATCGATCCGGCGGCCGGTCGCCGTCAACAGGGCCGTGCCGCCCGCCGGCCGCTATCCGCCCCGCGCCACCTGGAAACCGGCAAAGGACTGGCTGACCGGCATGATCTCCAGCCGGTTGACGTTCAGGTGCGGGGGCAGTCCCGCGATCCACAGCACGGTTGCGGCGATGTCCTCCGCCGTCATCGGCGTCGCCCCCTGGTAGAGCGCATCGGACGCGCCCTGGTCGCCGCCCGTCCGCACCAGCGTGAACTCGGTCTCCACCATGCCCGGGTCGATCAGGCTGGCACGCACGCCCGTGCCGTGCAGGTCCGATCGCAGCGCCAGCGTGAACTGCTGCACGAACGCCTTGGTGCCGGCATAAACGTTGCCGCCGGGATAGGGATAGCTGCCCGCCACGGACGCGATGTTGATGATCGCCCCGCGCCGCTCGATCAGGCGCGGCAGCAGGCGGTGGGTCAGCGCCAGCAGCGCGGTGACGTTGGTGTCCACCATCGTGCGCCACTGCGTCAGGTCCGCCTTCTGCGCGGGCCCGGTGCCCAGCGCCAGCCCGGCATTGTTGACGAGCAGGTCGACCGCCGCGAACCGGTCGGGCAGGGCATCGATCGCCGCGGCCATCGCGGCTTCGTCGCGCACGTCGAAGACGGCGGGATGCACGGCCTCGCCATGCTCGTCCCGCAACCGCTCCAGCCGCTCGGCGCGGCGGCCGGTCGCGACCACCTGCCACCCTGCGCCGATCAGTGCGGCAACCGTGGCCGCGCCGATGCCGGATGTCGCACCCGTGACGATCGCTGTCTTCATGTCCGCGTCTCCGTTCCTCAATGCGCCGCCCCCGGCTTCAGGTGCAGCAGCGCGACCACGATGCCGCCGGCCACCAGCCCGACCACGCCCGATGCCACTGCCGTCACCAGCCATTCGATGGCGGCGGCGTCGCCGCCGATGCCGACCGCCAGGTCGTGGATCACATGCTCCGGCCCGGCCAGTCCCAGCTCGGCCAGGCCGTGGATCAGGATGCCGCCGCCGACCCACAGCATCGCCGCCGTTCCGACCACCGCCAGCACCTTCAGCAGCATCGGCATGGCCTTCACCAGCCCGCGGCCGATCCCCGCCGCCGAACCGCCGGCACGCTGCATGCGCAGGCCCACATCGTCCATCTTCACCAACAGGCCGACCAGGCCGTAGACCGCGACGGTCACGGCGATGCCGACCACCGCCAGCACCACCGCCTGCGTCACGATCGGGCTCTCCGTCAGCTCGTTCAGCGTGATCACCATGATCTCGGCCGACAGGATGAAATCGGTGCGGATCGCGCCGCTCACCTGCCGCTGCTCCAGCTCGGCGGGCGAGGAGATCGCGGCGACCTCCGTCTCGGCATGCTTGCCGCGCAGCGAATGAAGGATCTTCTCCGCGCCCTCGAAGCTCAGATAGAGTCCGCCCGCCATCAGGATCGGCGTCAACGCCCAGGGCGCAAAGGCGCTCAGCAGCAGCACCACCGGCAGGATGAAGATCAGCTTGTTGCGAAGCGAACCGATCGCGATCTTCGCGATGATCGGCAGCTCGCGCTCCGGCGGCAGTCCGACGACATAGCCCGGCGTCACCGCCGCGTCGTCGATGACCACGCCCACGGTCTTGCTGCCGGCGCGTCCGGCCGCTGCTGCGATATCGTCGGCGGATGCCGCCGCCAGACGCGCCAGCGCAGCGACGTCGTCCAGAAGCGCCAACAAACCACCCGCCATCGGATCCCCTTTCCTGAAGCCGGGATCGGCATGCGCAGAAACCGGCCGGGCCGTCCATGACCGATCACGAATGGCGGCGCTCCGGCCCCCCGCCAATGAAAATGCGGGACACCTTCGTCTCGAAGATGCCCCGCACATGGGAAGAACGATTTGTGTCGTGCGTTCGGGAACGCAGGGCGCGCCCCGCATTCCCGGCTGCGATCAGGCGACGTCCATCAGCACGTCGTCAGACCGGCGCGCAGTCAGGTCGAAGCGATCGGCGTTCATCACCTTCACCCAGGCCTTCACGAAGTCGCGCACGAACTTCTCTTCATGGCCGCGCTCGGCATAGACCTCGGCGGTCGCACGCAGCTGGCTGTTCGACCCGAAGATCAGGTCGGTGCGCGTCGCACGCCACTTGGCATGGCGGCCACCGCGATCATAGCCGATGAACTCCTCGTCGCTGGACGTGTCGACCCGATCCCAGAAGGTCTCGTTGTCGAGCAGATTGACGAAGAAGTCGTTGGTCAGCGTACCCGGACGGTCGGTGAACACGCCTTCCTTCAGGTCGCCGTAGTTGGCACCCAGCACGCGCAGGCCGCCGACCAGCACGGTCAGCTCCGGCGCGGACAGGCCCAGCAGCGATGCGCGGTCCAGCAGCAGCTCTTCCGTCTTCACCCGCTGGCGCGTCTTCAGATAGTTGCGGAAGCCATCGGCCTGCGGCTCCATCCAGTGGAAGCTCTCGACGTCCGTCCACTCCTGCGTCGCGTCGCCGCGGCCGCCGGAGAACGGCACTTCCACGTCGAAGCCGGCGTCCTTCGCCGCCTTCTCGACCGCGGCCGATCCGGCCAGCACGATCGCGTCGGCCAGGCTCAGCGAGCCGCGAAGCTCGTTCAGCTTGTCGAGGACGATCTTCAGCTGCTCGGGCTCGTTGATCGCCCAGTTGCGCTGCGGCTCCAGCGCGATGCGGGCACCGTTGGCGCCGCCCCGGTGGTCCGACTTGCGATAGGTGGAGGCCGACGCCCAGGCCGTCTTCACCAGCTGCGACACGGTCAGGCCGCTCGACAGCACCTTGTCCTTGAACGCCTTGACGTCGGCGTCGGACGGCACGGTGCCCTCGGGGATCGGGTCCTGCCAGATCAGGTCCTCGGCCGGCACGTCGCTGCCGAGGTACCGGATCTTCGGGCCCATGTCGCGGTGGGTCAGCTTGAACCACGCGCGGGCGAAGGCGTCGTCCAGCGCTGCCTGGTCGTCCTTGAACCGCAAGGAGATCTCGCGGAACTCCGGATCCATCTTCAGCGCCATGTCGGCCGTGGTCATCATCGTCGGCACGCGCTTGTTGGGGTCGCGCGCGTCCGGCGCCATGTCCTCGGGATCCGGGTTGACCGGGGTCCACTGCTTGGCGCCCGCCGGGCTGGTGGTCAGCTCATAGTCGTACTTGAACAGCAGGCGGAAATAGTCGCCGGTCCACTTGGTCGGGTTGTTCGACCATGCGCCCTCGATGCCGGACGTGGTGATGTGGCCGCGGCCGATGTCTTCCTCGTCGACCAGCCAGCCCAGGCCCTGCAGGTGCACCTCGCCCGCGGCCGGGTTCTTGCCGAACTTCTCGCCGGGCTTGGCGCCGTGCGCCTTGCCGAACGCGTGCCCGCCGGCCGTCAGCGCGACGGTTTCTTCCGAATTCATCGCCATGCGGGAGAAGGTGGCCTTCATGTCGCGCGCCGACAGCAGCGGGTTGGGATCGCCGCCCGGACCTTCCGGATTGACGTAGATGAGGCCCATCTGGATCGCGGCCAGCGGCCCTTCCAGCTCCGGCAGCTCATCGGTGATGCGGGTCTGCGCACCCTCGTCGACCCAGATCTCCTCGGCGCCCCAGAAGGTGTCGCCTTCGGACTGGTACACGTCCTTGCGGCCGCCGGCGAAGCCGAACACGGGTCCGCCCATGCTCTCGATCGCGACGTTGCCGGCCAGGATGAACAGGTCGGCCCAGCTGATGTGCTTGCCGTACTTCTGCTTGATCGGCCACAGCAGGCGCCGCGCCTTGTCGAGGTTGCCGTTGTCCGGCCACGAGTTGAGCGGCTCGAACCGCTGCTGGCCCGAGCTCGACCCGCCACGACCGTCGGTCACGCGGTAGGTGCCGGCGGCGTGCCACGCCATGCGGATCATGAAGGGACCGTAATGGCCGTAGTCAGCCGGCCACCAGGCCTTGCTGTCGGTCATCAGCGCGGTCAGGTCGGCCTTCAGCGCCTGGTAGTCGAGCTTGCTGAACGCCTCGGCATAGTCGAAATCCTCGCCCATCGGGTCGGGCGACACGCCGTTCTGGTGCAGGATGTCGATCGGCAGCGCTTCCGGCCACCAGTCCTTGTTGGTCCTGCCGAGCAGCGAGCGTGCCTCGGTCACGCCCGGCGCGCCTGCGTGCATGGGGCAGCCTGTAGGATCGCGGTCAGCCATGGTAACTCTCCGTTGCCTCGTGATGGTCTGGGTCGAACACCCTTTACGGAGACAAGATAGCCCTAAACACCCGCCGGGATAAGGCGGGCTGCCTCGATCAAACCCATCGCCAAATTAGATCAGCCTTCCTGCCAGGGCGCCTCGCCGTAAAACGGCCTTCCGCTCAAAAGCCGATGACGACGCTCACCGTGTCGGTGTAGCGGCCCGCCCGCGGCGTCGGCTGCGCGGGATTGATGCGCGCGACAAAGGCTTGCACCTGCCCCGGCACGACCGCGCCCGTGCCGACCTGCGCGGCCGGCGCCGGATTGGCCTCGTCCCAGATCGTCGACCCGTCCGGGCGGTAGATGTTGTACTCCAGCCGGTCGCCCGCGCCGCTGCTCATCGCCCGCCACGGCCGGCTCGCCCCGCTCGCTCCGGCGGAGAAAGACACGGTGTAGGCCGCGCCGAGCGAGCAATCCACCAGCACCGCCTGCGACACCGGCGCGAACTGGCCGGCGAGCGGCGCCGACCCGAACTCCAGCGCGTTGGCGGCCACGCGGCAATCCTTGGTCACGGTCACGCGCACCGTGATGGTGGTCGTCTTGTTGCTGCCCGTCTCCGCCAGGACGCAGACGCCCAGCGCCCCCACGCCGCGGCAGATGGTGTAGTTCCAGACGATCGTGACCGTGTCCTCGTACACGCCGGCCGGCACGTTGCCCGCGCCCGTCAACGTCGCGAACAGCGGCGTGCGAAAGCTGTCCTGGCTCAGGATGCCGAGCAGCGAGAGCAGCGCCGGGTTCATGTAGTTGATCGTCGGCGTGGTGTTGAACGAATAGGTTCCGCCGCTGTCCGCCGACAGCCGGTAGGGAAGGGTGACGCCGCTGCTCGAACGGAGCTGGAACCCGTTGGCGCTGGTGGCGGTCGCCCGCGCATAGTCGGACGATATGACCGTCAGCACCGATCCGTTGCAGGTCAGCCCCCCGCTTCCACTCACCTGCGCGACCTTGGCCTCGCGCACGTCGAACGTGGAGCTGTCCGCGAACAGCAGCGACCCCGCCGGCGCGACGCTGCAGGCGGCCCGGGCTTCCGTTCCGCCGATCACCGCCAGCAGGGCGGCAAGGAGGATCCGCAGCATCAGCGGCACGGTGTCGGCTCCAGCCGCGTAAACGCCGGCAGGCCCGGCGGCACCGACAGGCTCGCCGTGCAGTCCGACCCGTCGCGCCGGGTCACGCGGACGGTGACGGTGCCCTGGACGTCTTCCAGCAGCAGCAATCCTCCCCACCCGACCAGTGCCTCGCGACCGTCGCCGAAGCGTGCGCGCGCGCCCGGCGCGATCGTCTGCCCGGCATCGTCGACCAGCGTGGCCATCGCGCTTGCGGTGTGGCGCACGGGCATCCGGATCACCGCGCCCGTGCCCTCGCGCAGTGCCACCCGCCGCTCGACCACGTCGGCCAGCATGCCGTCGGGCAGGGCAATCGGATCGATCGAGTAGAGCGCGTTCTGGTACGCGCCGAGCGCTGGCACGAACAACCGGCCGCGGCGATCGGTCACGCCGACCTTCTGGTTCTCGAAGCGGACGGGCACCCCCGGCGCTTCGGTGCGCACGATCGCAAAGGCGTCGGGCGTGGTGTTGGCGATATAGACGGCGTCGTCCATCAGGATCGCGGCGCCCGACATCCCGACCCAGCCAGCCGTGCGCCCGGCCACCGTGGAGACGCCCGCTTCTCCCCGGAACGCGCGCGCACGCCAGTCGAGGCTCGCCTGCCCGTCGATCCGCCCCCCGCCCAGGGCCGCATCGACCGTATAGCCGAGCCCGCCGTCACTCGGTGCCGATCGTCCGAGGCCAAGCTGCGCGGACAAGCCGCGTGCGCCATCGGTGGCCAGCCCCGCGCTCGCGCCGGTCATACGTGACGCGCCCAGCGGAACCACAAGCCGCACCTGTGCCGCCGTGCTGCGCCGGCCGAGGTCGTGGTTCACCGCCGCGAAGATTGCGATCCGCTCGTTTAGGTGGGCCGACCAGGACGCGTTGAAGAGGCGGATCGACCCGCTGTCCTCCCGCCGCGCCGCCAGATAGCCGATCCCGACGCTGCCGAAGCGCCCGAGCGAAAGGCTCCCGCTCACCCGGTCGCTGCGCAGCCGCTGGCCGAGCTGCCCGAGGTCGAAGCTGGCGAGGTCGGCATAGCCGGGCCCGCGCTCGACATGCTCCGCTCCGACGCTGAAACGTCGGGTGGTGTAGCTGTACCCCACGGTGATCTGGGTGCCGGAGCGTCCGCGCGCCTGCCCGGCTGCGACGGACGCGTTCACCGCGCCCCACAGGCCGGGCGACCAGACGATCCCGGCTCCCGCCACAGCGACGTTTCCGCTCGCCTCGCCGTGCGCCTCCACCGTCAGCCGCTGCGTCAATCCATGGCGCACGGTCCCGGCGGCCGCGGCAGATCCATAGGCAAGATTGCGGACGCCGAACCCGCGGCGCAGCAACCCAGCATCGATCGAGAAGTCGGTCAGCCCACGCCGCAACGCCTGTGGCGCGACATAGAAGGGGACGGTGGTCGCCACCTGCCGACCAACCGCATCGGTTGTGACAACCGTCAGGTCACCGGCACCGTTCACCACCGGCAGGTCATCCAGCACGAACCGACCAGGTTCGACGCTGGTGCTGCTCTGTCGCGTTCCGTCGATATACAGGTCGACCGCCGTCGGAACGGCAGCTTGCCCGGCAAAGCGCGGCAGCGGAACCGTGACGAGGTCGGGCCGGACGCGCCAGCTGCGCGCGACCTGCACGCCGCCCAACCGGACCGACCCGTTCCACGCAAGCGCGCCGGTGAAGAGATCGCCCGCCGTGATCGTCAGCGCGCGATCCTCATCGATGCGCCTGAGGTGCGTGTCGTAGCGCACGTAACGCGCCGGTCCGCGCTCCGTCAGGAACAGGCTGCCCGTGTTGGACAAGGTTCCGAGATCGCCGAACAGTCGCTGCTCCGTCCAGGCGGACAGGCTGCTGCCGCCGCTGCCGGCGCGGCCGTAGACGTCGTAGGCGAAGAGGGCGCCCGTATCGGCGACCGTGCGCACCCGGTCGCGACGCGATCCGCGATGCGTGGTGGTCGGGAGGCGGTCGGGCGGCACGTCCAGCATCAATCGCTGTCGCGGCCCGTCATAGGTGGCGGTCGTGCCGACGATGCTGTGCAGGTCGATCGGCCCATCGCCGTCGACCGAGACCCGGGCGGAGCGAAGATCGGCCGCATCGACGATCAGGCGGTCGCCGTCCCGCACCAGCGGCAGGATGGTCCCCGTCGCGACGCCGTTCAGGACAAGCTCCACATAGTAGCGAACGGCGGGATCGGTCGCCTCGGCCTGGGCCGGCGCAGCGCCGAACGCCGCCAACAGCGCCATGAAGCAGAAAAGGCGGCGCAGCATGGCGGCGACAGCACCCGGCCCTCAGGCCGACGGCGTGAGCAGGCGAGACACACCGTCGACGGACACGGTGAACACCGGCGCGGTGACATCGGCCGGAAGCGGCCAGCGCATGGTGGCACCGGCCAGGACATAGCCCATCAGCCCCTGGCGCAGCATCGCGCCGTCCGCTGATCCACCCGCGCGCAGGTCGGTCAGGCGGACATGGGTTGCGCCCACGTTGGTGATCTCGATTGTGCGCACGCCGTTGACGCTCCGCACCCGCGTGACAAGCGGATCGGCCGGCGCCGCAACGGGGCTTGCGGGCGAGTAGGTGAACAGCGGAATGGAATAGCGCATCTGCACGGTCAGCCGCGCGCCCGTGGCGCCGGCCGCGAGGTCGGGGGAGGCCGTGGGCACTTCGTCGACGAACAGGCGGAAGCTGCGCTCGCCCGCCGATCCGTCGACGGTTCGCCGGATCACGCGCACCAGCTGCCGTGCGCCGGGGGCGATCTCCACCATCGGCGGGCTGGCGACGATCTCGTCCTGATCGGTCAGCCGGTCCTCCCCCCCATCCTGGGACCATAGGAAGGATCGCACCTGCAGCGTGATCGGATCGGTGCCGCTGTTTTCCAGCCACAAGGCCGTCGCACGCTCACCCGCCTCGATCCGGGGATCGATCGGCCAGATCACGACGGACGCCGCCAGGGCGGGCACCGGCAAGGCGAGGGCAGCCAACGCGACCATCAGGCGAAAGCAGATCATGCGGATCATCCTAGAAGCTCAGCGTCAGCCTGATGGTGTCGGTGTATCGGCCCGCCGGCAGGGTGGTCGGCAGGCTGGTCTCGGCGCGGATCGGCAGCACGCGGCGCTGCCCGCCCGCCGGAAAGGCGAGGCGGAGCGATTGCGTGGTCCACGGCGTCGCGCTCCCATCGACGAACAGGCGATAGTCAAGGCGGGACGCTCCGCTCGCCGGAGCAAGGCGACGCGTTCCCGACTGGCTGTTCAGCCCTTGATCAATGGCCAGCGACACATCCGCGCCGGGCGTGCACTCGATGCTCAGTCCCGCGACGCCGCCGGCGCTCAACGATCCGCTGGCACTGGCTCCGGGGATGCCCGGCACGGTGCCCATGGCGATGTCTCCCCATGATCCCGATACATCGCTGGCAACGGTGCAGCCGTTGACGATGCTCGCGCCGACGATGAAGGCCGCGCGCCGTTCGCCGGCGTCCGCCGTACCGGGCACAAGCGTTGCGCCCAGAAGCGCAAGGCCGGCAGGCAGGCGCCGTGCGACCACCGCGGTGCTACCAGCTGAGCGTAACGGTGACGGTGTCGGTATAGGTGCCCGCCGGGAGCACCTGACCGCCGCTGTTCACCCGCGCGAAGATCGGCACACTCGTCGCACTGGCCGACGGCGCCAGGTTGATCACGCCGCCGATGGCGATCTCGGAGGTGCGCTGCGCGTCGGAGAACAGGCGGTAGGCGACGTCGCGGCCGTTGGCGCGCAGGTTGCGGCGGGTGGAGCCGTCCTGCTGTCCCGCGCCGATCGTGAGGACGGGCGACAGGCCGGGCGAGCAGAGCACCGACAGCGCGCCCTGCGGACCGACCAGCTCGCCGTCGACATCGCCGAAGATGCCCGCCTGGTCCGGAAAGGCGATGGAGCCCAGCACGCCGGCGTTGGTCTGCACGGTATTCGCGCCGTTGATCACGCAGGCATTGGTGACGTTCAGGCTAAGATTGATGGTTCCCTGCGTGTTCGCATTCGCCGGGGTTGCGGCCAGCAGCACGGTCGAGAGAAGAGTGGAGACGACGACGGAAGCACGCATATCGAGCGGCCTTGCTTGGTTGCGGTACCTCCGGATAACTCGCTCGCAGTAAAGGATAACTTACGGGTTCCTGCGACTTGGATCAGTCCGAAACGGCTTCATTTGAGCTGTTAACCGCGGAAATCAGCCATCGTTTCGGCCTCCAATCCAAACGCACGTTCCACGTCACGCGAAAAAGTTCCGTCGTTGCGAAATTTTTTTCGACGTTGATCGTCTCCCTCGCCGCGTCCGTCGCCGGCGCTGCGAATCAGAAGCTTGGGGAGCGTTGGACGGCGCCGGTCGTTCCCCTGAAATGACAGACCCCAGCATCAGCACCGCCCGGCCGCTTCGCCTTGGTTTCCCCGTCAAGGTGATGGGGCGTCCGGGGTTCAAGAGCAACGACACGCGACGCTGGCAGAAGGGGCCGCATCTCAAATGCTCGCTCGAGGAAGTGGACAAGATCCTCGACTACCTCATCGCCGAGGATCTCGACATGTATCGCCTGTCGTCGGACCTCGCGCCCTACGCCACCCATCCGGACCTGCCGCAATTCCATGATCAGGTGGCGGACAGCGATGCCGAGCTGAAGGCTTTCGGCCGGAAGGCGCGTGACAACGACATCCGCCTGTCCTTCCACCCGTCGCAATATGTGCTGCTGAACTCACCCGACCCGGCGCTCACCGACAAGAGCATCTGGGATCTGTCGAGCCAGGCGGAAATGCTCGACCGGATGGAGCTCGACGACGAGGCTGTGATGGTGACGCATGTCGGCGGCGTCTACGACGACCATGACGCCAGCCGCGCCCGCTGGATCGAGGGATGGGAGAAGTGCCCGCCGCACGTCCAGCGGCGGCTCGTCCTGGAAAATGACGACATCCGCTTCTCCGCCGCGGACGCCTTGTGGATCCATGAGCGCACGGGCGTCCGGCTGATCTTCGACTACCAGCATTTCTGGTGCCTCAATCCCGAAGGGCTGGACATGCGCGACACGCTTGAGCGCTTCCTGGCGACCTGGCCCGCCGGCGTGCGACCGAAGATCCATTTTTCCTCGCCGCGCACGGAGATGCGGGAGGTGAAGCAGAAGATCACGGCCAAGCAGCGGAAGGCCGGTACCGGCGGCAAGGTGAAGGCGGGCGAGACGCTGAAGGCCGCGGTGAAGGCCACCGCCCGCATCAAGACGGTGCTGCGGCCGCCGATCTGGACGGGCCATGCCGACTTCACCAACCCGTTCGAGTTCGCCACCTTCATGCGGATGGCGCACGGGCTGGAGTTCGACGTGATGATGGAGGGCAAGTCGAAGGACGTCAGTCTGTTGAAGCTGCGCCCGGACCTGCTGCGCTATGCGCCGGACGTTGCCGCCCGCTTCGGTATCGGCGCGGAGGACGCAGCGGCGCTCGCGGCGGACGAGGCCGCTCTCGAGACCGGGGTGGATGCCGACAGCGAGCCCGATGTCGATGAAGGGGATGCGATCCGCGCCGCCGCCTGACCGCGCCGCCACAGGAGGCACCCCGGCAGCACCGGCACCACCAGGCTGGCGGCGGCCAGTGCGTCCCACGCGCCGCCGTCGCCCATCAGGCCGGCCATCAGCCCGCCGATGGTGATGGCGCAGATGATCGCGGGCGCCGCCAGGATGCGGCGCAGCGGCTGCACCCGCCGCTTCATGCCTGCACCGCCTTCAGCCGGCGATGCCCAGCCGGGGCCCGACGCCGCCCGATCCACAGCCGCAGGCCGGTCCACAAGACGGCGATCGTCATCAGGTCGAGGATCGCCCACAGGATCTTCATGGGCAGCCCGGCATAGTCCCCGAAATGGAGCGGCTGGGCGAGCAGCAGCGCCTGCATGTACCACGGCATCGGCTGCACCGCGTCCAGCCGCCCGGTCCGCGCGTCGACGAAGGCGGGGGTAAGGAGCCGCGCCGTCATCGGCGTGTCGCCCTGCAGGAAGATCGCCAGGTGCCGGTCGCTTGAATAGGACACGCCCGGAAAGCCGATGAACTGCGGCGTCATGCCGGGTGCGGCCGCCAAGGCGCGGTCCATCGCCGGCTGGACCAGCCCCTGGCGGACCGGCACCGCGCCGCCCGCCGGCCCCGCCGCGATCGCCGCCAGCTGGTCGGCCTTCCACATGGTGGTGATCGGCAGCACCAGCGTGTTGATGGTGCCGGTCACCCCCACCACCAGCGCCCAGGCGAGCGTGACGACGCCCAGCAGGTTGTGGCGATCGATGCGGCGCACGCGCGCGGTACGCTCATGGCGGACGGTGCCGAACGCCAACCGCTGCATGAAGGGCACGTAGAGCACGAGGCCGGAGATGATGGCCACCGCGAAGAGCAGGCCCATCGCGCCCAGGAACAGTTCGCCCGACAGGCCCAGCATCATGTCGGTGTGAAGCTGCAGCACCACGTCCATCACGCCGCCTTCGGCCATCGGCAGCACCTCGCCCGTGCGCGCGTCGAGCGACTGGAAGTGCATGTCCGTGGCGACGGCATCGGGCGTGGGCCCGCTCGTCACGTTCACCACCGGCCGGTCGGTATCGAAGCTCATATAGAGCGGCACCTCGCCCGGCCGGTCGGCGAGTGCCCGGGCCAGCAGCGTGTCGAGATCAAGCCGCGGGCGCCCCTCGGCCGCCGGGTTGAGGGGGGCGGGCGGGTTCAGCCAGCCGTCGATCTCGTCATGGAAGATGAGCGGCAGGCCGGTGACGCACAGCATGAGGAGGAAGGCCGTGCACAGCAGGCTCGACCACCTGTGCACCGCCGCCCATGCCGAGATCGTCCCGCGCCGCATGCCGGGTCAGAAGCGCCGCGTGACCGTGCCGAGCACCTGCCGCGGCGCGCCGTAGAAGCAGCCGACCGGCTGGGAACACCGCGCGACATAACGGTTGTCGAGGATGTTCGACCCGTTGATCGCAAAGCGCCAGCCGGGAATGTCGTAGCTGAGGATCGCGTCCATCAGCGTGGCGGCCTCGCCCCGATAGACGACCGGATTGAACGGGCCGGGCAGGCTGCCGGCGCTGCTGCTGGTGTACCGGCCGCCAAGCCCGATGCCGAAGCCGGCAAGCGGCCCGCGCTGGAAGTCATAGTTCACGAACGCCGATGCCTTGTGCTCCGGCGTCGTCGGCAGTGGCGATCCCACCTCGGCGGCCACCGCGCTCTCCAGCACCTCGCTGTCGTTGTAGCTGTAGGAGCCGTTGACGGTCAGCTGGTCGCGGATGCGCGCCACCACCTCCAGCTCGCCGCCCTGCACTCGCACCCGGCCCACCTGGGTGCCGAACACCGGGATGGTGCTGGCCTGCGTCGTCACAACGTCCCGCTGGTCGATGCGAAAGAGCGCGGCGGTGGCGAAGATGCGGATGTCGGGTGACAGCGCCCGGCCGTCGAACTTCACGCCCGTCTCCCACTGGTCGCCGCTGGACGGCTTGAAGGCCTCGCCGGTCGCCGCGTCGGTCCCCAGCACCGGCTCGAACGAGGTCGAGTAGCTGACATAGGGCGCGATGCCGCTTGTCGTCACATAGTTGACACCGGCGCGCCAGGTGAAGCGGTCCTGATCGAAATCCACCTCCGGCCGGCGGCTTTCGATCCAGTCCTGCCGGCCGCCGAGTGTGATGAACAGGTCGCCCAGGCGCAGCTGCTCCTGCACATAGATGCCGGTCTGCTTCAGCCGCTGGTCGTTGAAGGCGGTCGGATAGCCGGGGACGATCCCCGCCTGCGGCGTCGTGTAGACGGGATCGAAGGCGTCCACCGTTCCCGCGCCGACGAAGCCGAACGCCGCCTGATTGTCGACGTTGCGATAATCGACGCCGGCGATCAGCGTGTGGCCGATGAACCCGGTCGCGAAGTTCGCCTCCACCCGGTTGTCCGCCGCAAAGCTGTGGACGTCTTCGGCGTAGGAGAAGTTCGACTGCGTCACAGTCCGCAGGTCGGCACCGATCCCGGTCGCGTAGATGCCGATCGGCACCCGCTCCCGATACTGGTTCCACCGGCCGTTCGACCGGAAGGTAACACCGGTGGTGAACGCATGGCTGAACTCGTAACCAGCCGAGAACTGCCGCCGCTCGAACACGTCGCGCGGGTCGCCAAGGTTGGTACGATGGTCGATGCGGCCATTGGGGTTGGGGAGCAGCGTGCCCTGAACAGGCAGGAACCCGCCGTTTCCGCCCTCGCCCTTGTCGTATTGGTAATAGGCAAGTCCGGTCAGCTGCGTGTCGGGGCCGATCGCCCAGGTCGCCGTCGGCGCGGCATAGACCCGCTTGAAGCTGGTCGCATCGGCAACCAGGTCGCGGTCGCGCACCAGCCCGGTGAAGCGTGCGGTCAGGCCGTTGGCAACCGTGCCCGTGACGGTGCCTGCCACCTCGGCGAAGTTGTCGGTGCCGCCCTGCACGCGCAGCTCGCCGGATGTCTCGGCTTCGGCGCGCCGGCTGACCTGGTTGAAGATGCCGCCGGGCGGCGTGTTGCCGTACAGGGTGGATGCCGGCCCTTTCAGCAGGTCGAGCGACTGGAAGCCGTAAAGGTCGACACCGACCGAGTAGATCGACGTGGAGATCGGCGCCGCGAGGCCGTCGATATATTGCTTCGGCGTGAAGCCGCGCACCGTGAAGAAGTCGTACCGCGCGTCCGGGCCGTAGTTCTCGCCGAACACGCCCGCGGTGTAGCGCACGGCCTGCTGGGCATCGACGAAGTTCAACAGATCGATCTGGTCGCGCGTGATCACCGACACCGACTGGGGGGTCTGGATCAGCGGGATGTCCGCCTTGTTCGCCGACACCGCACCTTCGGGAACGTAATTGCGCGCCGTGACGATGATCTCGCCTTCGCGCTCGACCGTGCGGAGCGATGACGCGGCATCCGGTTGTGCCGTCTGGGCGTGCAGCGGCACCGCCATGGCCAGAGCAGCAGTTCCGAACAGCATCGTCTTCATGGTCACTCCGGTCCGTCGTCCCGGGTGCCCGATGGCAGAGCTGATAACGATTTGCAATAGCGCGGCGGGACGGATCGCCCGCTTGCGCCGTGCTGCGGAAAAGGAAAAGGGCTGCCGAACCGCGCGGTGCGGGTTCGACAGCCCCTTTGCATGGTCAGCGGCCGGAAGTGCCGCCTCCGGAAACCTCAGGCAGCGCCAGTCAGGCGCGCGGCTCCCGAACGGACTTCACCGACCTCTCTGCTGAACCATGAGACATCGGATCACCTCCTTTCGCTTGTTGCAAGGGCATGCCCGGCACCGGGCACGACGCAGATGTGATTCATTCCAAAGCCATGTTCAAGTCTTGAACTGCATTGGATTTTCACGATACTCACCCGCTCGCTATCGGCAGGCGCGGATGATGTCGCCGATCGAGGCGTCGGACGGGATGGCCACTGCCCGCCTGGTGCCGAGCACCACCCCGATTACGTCACCGCCGCTGCCAAGCGCGTCCCGGAAGAAGGGCAGCTGCGCCGTGAACCGTGCGGTGACCACGGACGGGTCGGACGCCGGCCGTGTTGCGGTGAAAAGGTTCGCGCCCCGCTCGGTCAGCAGCGTCAATGTCTGCTCCGCCTCGGCAGGCGGGCGGGCGGGCCGGAACAGGATCAGCATGTCGCCCTCGTCGCAGGCAAGCGTCAGGGCAACGCCATCGGTGCCGACGAACCGCGTCTGCGATCCCGTCCTTGTCCATGTTCCCCGGCTCGTCGCGACCCCGTCCAGCTCCGGGATCATCGTGCGCTCCAGCGCAACGTCGTCACGCCCGACGTCCGTGTTGCCGATCGCCTCGGGCGGCGCGGTGGGCGCCGGCGGCGCGGCGGGTTCCAGCGAGAAGTTCGCCTGCGGCTCCGGCTGACGCTCGCACGCGGCGACCGCCAGCAGGGCCAGCGGAGCGAGGCGGATCAGGCGCGGCAATCTTCGACGACGCGCGCCATTTCCGGCCGTGCCGGCAGGATCAGGTCCGGCGTTCCGGGCAGCGTGACGATGAAGCGGCCGCGGCTGAACGTCATCGCATCCAGCCCCGCGTCGCGCGCCGGCACTTCGGCGACGGAGGCGGGGGTGGCGCCGCCGCTTGCGGCCGTGGCGTAGGCGTGGACACCGGTGCTCGTCTGCACCCGCATGGCGGCGCCGGGCGCGGCCGTGCCGCTGCGCATCAGGCGAACGGCGCGTGTGGCACGCTCGCACCGCACGGCAAACTCGGGCGCGATACCGGCCGGGCCGAACCGCGCGAGCGATCCGCGCCCGTCCTGGCCATAGCTCCAGTCGCCCGGGGAATAGGGGCGGTCACGCCAGTCCGCCTGCGGCGAGGGGGGCAGGGCCGGAACCGGCTCCGGTGCGGGCGCCGGCGTCGGCGTGGGTGCGGGGGCGGGCTCGTCGGGGCGAACGCAGCCGGCGACCAGGAACAGGGTGACAAGCGCGGGCAGGATCTTTGAACGCATCGGAACTCCGTGGGATCGCGGGGGAGCATGACGGGGGCAAGCCTGCGGTGCAAGCAGTTGGCGGAACGGGCGGGCGCGGGCTATGCTCCGCCCGACCCCAACCTTTCCCGGTTCTTTGCTGAGGCTGCCATGCTCGACACGCCGTTGGTTTCCCCGCTCTCGCTCCATCAGCAGGATGACGAACCGGACGGCTTTGCCGCGGCGCTTGGCGCATCGTTCGAGCGGTTCGGCTTTGCCGTCATCCAGGATCACGGGATCGACCAGGGCCTGATCGACCGGGCCTGGGCCGACACGGCGGCGTTCTTTGCGCTTCCGGAGGAGGAAAAGCGCGCGTTGCACAAGCCCGGCGCCGGCGGTGCGCGCGGCTACACGCCTTTCGGGATCGAGATCGCCAAGGACGCCAAGCAGCACGACCTGAAGGAATTCTTCCATGTCGGGCGCGAACTGCCGGAGGGACACCGCTTTTCCGAGACAATGGCGCCCAACATCTGGCCTGATCGGCCGGAAGGGTTCCGTGACACCTTTGTGGAGCTGTTCGCCGCCTTCGACCGCGCGGGCGATCGGCTCCTGTCCGGCATCGCCCGGCACCTTGGCCTTGCGCCCGATTGGTTCGATCCGGCGGTCAAGGATGGCAACAGCGTCCTTCGCCTTCTCCACTATCCGCCGATCGGCCCCGACGCGCCGGGCGTGCGGGCGGGCGCGCATGAGGACATCAACCTCATCACGCTGCTCCTGGGCGCCGAAGAAGCGGGGCTGGAACTGCTCGACCGCGACGGGCGCTGGCTCCCCGTCGCCCCGCCCGAAGGCGCGATGGTCGTCAATGTCGGCGACATGCTGCAGCGGCTGACCAACCATGTCCTGCCATCGACCACGCACCGCGTCGTGAACCCGCCGCCCGAGCGGCGCGGCACGTCGCGCTATTCCATGCCCTTCTTCCTCCACCCCGCGCCCGACTTCGTCATTGAGACGCTGCCCGGCTGCGTCTCGGCCGACCGCCCCAACCGGTATCCGGAGCCGATCAGCTCCAACGATTACCTGCTGGAGCGGCTGAGGCAGATCGGGTTGGCGAAGGCGTGACCGGGCGCTTGCTCCGTGGCTGATCCGTTGAACATTGCCCTCGCGGGCCTGGGGACGGTCGGTGCTGGTGTCGTCCGCCTGCTTGCGGACAATGGCGACCTGATCGCGCGGCGGGCCGGGCGGGCGATCCGCGTGGTGGCGGTGTCGGCGCGGGACCGGACGCGCGACCGGGGGATCGACCTGTCCGGCATCGATTGGGTCGACGACACCGCCGCGCTTGCCGAGCATTCGGGTGTCGACGCGGTTGTCGAGGTGGTCGGCGGATCGGACGGGCCGGCCCTGGCGCTCGCCCGCCGCACGATCGCAGCCGGTCGCAGCCTCGTCACCGCCAACAAGGCGATGATCGCGCACCATGGCATGGACCTGGCTGCGGCGGCGGAGGCGGGGGGCGTCGCGCTGAAGTACGAGGCGGCGGTGGCGGGCGGCATTCCCGTCATCAAGGGGCTGCGCGAGGGCGCGGCCGCCAACCGCTTCGCCCATGTCTACGGGATCCTCAACGGCACCTGCAATCACATCCTGTCGGTGATGGAGAAGGAAGGCCGCAGCTTCGCCGACGTGCTCGCCGAGGCGCAGGCGCTGGGCTATGCCGAGGCCGACCCCGCCTTCGACATCGACGGCGTCGATGCCGCGCACAAGCTGGCGATCCTGGCGAGCCTCGCGTTCGGCACCGCCATCGACTTCGATGCGATCGAGACGGTCGGCGTCCGCCATGTGGTGGAGGCCGACATCGCGGAGGCGGCGGCGCTGGGGTTCCGGATCCGGCTGGTCGGCGTCGCCGGCATGGATGCCGGCGGGCTGTTCCAGCGGGTCCATCCGCACCTCGTTCCCCACGATCACCCGCTTGCCCATGTGTCGGGGTCGCTGAACGCGGTGGTGGCGCAGGGCGACGCGGTCGGCCGGCTGTTCTTCGAGGGGCGCGGCGCGGGGGCCGGGCCGACGGCCAGCGCCGTGGTCGCCGACCTGATCGACCTGGCGCGCGGTGCGTCCGGCCCGGTGCTGTCGATGCCGGCCGAGACGCTGGAGCGGGCGGCGGTGGCCGATGCCGGCGCGCGCGAAGGACGCGCCTACCTGCGCTTCGCCGTCGCCGACCGTCCGGGCGTGCTGGCGGAGATCGCCGCCGCCATGCGCGATGCCGGCGTGTCGATCGAAAGCCTCATCCAGCGCGGCACCATGCCCGACGGCAGCGTGGTGGTGGCGATGGTGACGCACCGCGGGCGGGAAGCTTGCGTGACGGATGCGCTCGGCCGGCTGCGCGGCTCTGCCAGCCTCACCGGCCAGCCGATGTGGATGCCGATCCTGGAGGACTGAACGGCGGTCCCGATCGCCGCCGCGCGCTTACGCGCGTGCGGTCAGCGCGGCGATCCCGGCGGCCTGGTCGGTCGCCACCCGCGTGCTTTCGGCCAGCTTCTTCACCTCGCTCGCCACCACGGCGAAGCCGCGCCCGGCATCGCCGGCGCGCGCGGCCTCGATGGCGGCGTTCAGCGCCAGCAGGTTGGTCTGCCGCGCGATGTCGCCGATCGACGCCACGATCACCGACAGCTGCGACAGCGTCGCCTCCAGCGCGGCCTTCACCTGCTTGGCCTCGCCGATATCGGCGGCCACCTTCAGTACGCGCTCAAGCCGGCCGCCCGCGCCGATGATCGGATTGTAGGTTGCCTGCAGCCACATCTCGCGCCCGTCCTTGCCGACCCGGCGATACTCGCCCCGGTCGAACTCGCCGCGCCCCAGCTTGGCCCAGAAGGCGGCATAGTCGTGGCTGGCGGCATAGGCGGGGTCGCAGAAGATGCGGTGGTGCCGCCCCACGATGTCGGGCAGGGCATAGCCCGACAGCTTCAGGAACATGTCGTTGGCCCACAGGATCATGCCGGCGGGATCGAACTCGATCACCGCCTGCGATCGGCAGATCGCCGTCCATGCCGCCTCGTTGGCGCGCGTGCCGTCCCGCATCTCGAACCCTCCGGCCTGATCATCTACCAACCAAGGCCCAAGGAAGGATTAATCCAGGTTCATTCCGGCGGCGGCGGAATCGGCGGCGGGTCGGTCCCCTCGATCAGTCCGACCACCCGCGTCACCACCATGGCGGCGATGCCGAGCACGTCGAGCCCGCCGTTGCAGCCATAACCCTGGCCCACCGTGCCGCAGCTGCCGGCTTCCGCGTCGAGCGCGACCGGCAGGATCTCGCCGGGGATCCTGCGATCGGGCGGTCCGCGAAGCGCGGGGTAGGGGAGGCGATACTGGCTGTCCCTGTTGCGCGCGCAGACCACCACCTCCTCCGCGCCGCGGGCCTCCGGGCAGAGCGAGGATGTCGCCGCCGTCATCTGACGGTGCGCGCGCATCGCGTCTTCGGCGGTAAGTGTTGCCGGCTGGGCGTAGAGCAGAAGCGCAAGCATCGACATGGGCGGCAGGCTCCACTATCCGGCCGGCAGGAGAAGGGGAGCATGATCCAAATGGTCAATGCCAGCAAGATACTCGACCGGGTGCTCGTGCTCGAGATGGTCCGCGTCACGGAGGCGGCGGCGATCGCCGCATCCCGCCTGGTCGGACGCGGCGACGAGAAGGCGGCGGATGCCGCCGCCGTTGAGGCGATGCGCGAAGCGCTCAACAACCTCGCCATCGACGGCACGGTCGTGATCGGGGAGGGCGAGCGCGACGAGGCGCCGATGCTCTATATCGGCGAAAAGGTCGGCACCGCGCCCGGCGACGCGCCTGCCATCGACATCGCGCTCGATCCGCTGGAAGGCACGACCATCACGGCAAAGGCCGGCCCGAACGCGCTTGCCGTGCTGGCGATTGCGGAAAAGGGCTGCCTGCTGAACGCGCCTGACGTCTACATGGACAAGCTGGCCGTCGGCCCCGGCTATCCGCCGGGCGTCATCGACATGGCGAAGAGCCCGGCCGACAATGTCCGGGCGGTCGCGGCCGCCAAGGGTGTCGACCCGCACGAGATCATCGCCTGCGTGCTCGATCGCCCGCGCCACGAAAAGCTGATCGCGGAGCTGCGCGAGGTTGGCTGCGGCATCATGCTGATCCCGGACGGCGACGTTGCCGGCGTGATCGCGACGACCGATCCCGACACCACCATCGACATCTATCTGGGCTCCGGCGGGGCCCCCGAAGGCGTGCTCGCCGCGGCGGCGCTGCGCTGCGTCGGCGGCCAGCTGAAGGGGCGTCTGATCTTCCGCAACGATGATGAGCGCGCCCGCGCCCGCAAGTGGGGCATCGAGGATCTGGACCGGGTCTATGACCTGGACGAGCTGGCGTCGGGCGACTGCATCTTCGCTGCGACCGGCGTGACGGACGGCTCGCTCCTTGACGGCGTCAAGCGGCTGAAGGGCGGGTTGATGACCACCGACAGCGTCGTGATGCGCGCCAGCAGCGGCACCGTGCGCTGGGTGAAGGGAGAGCACCGCGCCCGATCCTGATCCGGGTCAGCGGCGCGCGGGCGGGGGCGGATCCGGGTCCGCCTCCACGATCCACTCATGGTTCTGCACGATCGTGGATTCGACCGGTCGCCCGCGACCGTCCCGCGACGGATCGAAGCGGAACCGCTCGACGATCAGGCGGCAGGTGGTGTTGTCCAGGACGGCACTGCCGCTCGATCGGGTGACCGCGCAATCGGTGACGCGACCGGTGACGGCCACGGTGAAGCGCACTTCGACGGATCCCTGGATACCGGCCTCGCCCAGCCCCTCCGGATAATCGCGGACGCGGATGCGGCCGCGCCGCCAGCGGGGCGGGGTCTCGTCGCCTCCCGCGCCGCCGCCGTCGCCATATCGCCCGCTCCCGCTGCCGTCGCCTTCACCCCCCGCACCGGTGCCGGGGCCCGGCCGCTCGGCAGCGCCCTGGGTCGGATCGAACAGCGCCCCGGCCACGGGTGCCGCGATCACCGGGCTGGGCTGGGGCAGCGGGGTCGGCGGCGCCACGATCGGCGTCGCGGACGATCGGATGTTCGGGGGTGCCGCGGCGCCCTCGGCGGCCCGGCTGGGGACCGGGTCCGGCCGGACGGGCGGCGGCGGGTCGGGTGGTGCGGTCGCCGGCAGGTCGAACAGGGACAGCGCCGGCCCGATGATCGATGCCGTCGACACCTTGAGCCCGACGAGCAGCGCCCACCCGACGATCAGGTGAACGCCGGCGACCCCGATCGCGGCGGCGATGCGCTCTCTCGGCTGCGACGCGACCATGATCCTTCGTAAGGCTCCCGCACTGAATGGCGCCTTGCCGATGATTGCGCGGCTTGCCCCGGACTTGCTAGAGAGTCGTATGTCCGTCGCTCTCAACGTTCATCGCTCCTTTGCGGGCCAGAGCTGGCGCTGGCGCGGCATCGGTGAGCCCGACGCCGGCGCGCGCCCCGACGATCTGGTGACCCGCCTTCTTCTTTCGCGCGGCTGTCCGGACGACGCGCTGGACGCGCATCGCAGCCCCACCATCCGCGGCTTCATGCCCGATCCCGCAGGCTTCCAGGACATGGAAAAGGCCGCCGTCCGACTGGCCGACGCCGTCGCCGCGCAAGAGCCGATCACCATCTTCGGCGATTATGATGTGGATGGTGCCACCTCGTCGGCATTGCTCATGCGGCTCCTTCGCAGCCTGGGGCTGGCGCCGGCGGTCTATATTCCCGACCGGCTGGCCGAAGGCTATGGCCCGAACAGCCGGGCGCTTGCCGGGATCGTCGAAGGCGGCACCCGCCTGATCATCACCGTGGATTGCGGCGCGCAGGCGTTCGATCCGCTGGCGCACGCGGCATCACTCGGTGCCGAGGTCATCGTCGTCGACCATCATCAATGCGCCAGCACGCTTCCCAATGCGATCGCCGTCATCAACCCCAACCGTCTGGATGAGGGCGACACGGGGCGCGCGCATGGGCATCTGGCGGCCGTCGGCGTCGCGTTCCTGCTGGGTGCCGCCCTGTTACGCGTGCTGCGCGGGCGCGGCTTCTTTGCGGATCGGCCGGAGCCGCGGCTGCTCGATCTGCTCGATCTGGTCGCTCTCGGCACCGTGGCCGACGTGGCGGCGCTGACCGGCCTCAACCGCGCCTTCGTGGCACAGGGCCTGAAGGTCATGTCGACGAGGCGGAACATCGGTCTTGCCGCGCTGGCGGATGCCGCGCGCTTGACGCGCGCACCGTTGTGCCAGGATCTCGGCTTCGCCCTGGGACCACGCATCAACGCGGGCGGCCGGGTCGGGCGCGCGGATCTCGGCGTGCGGCTGCTCACCACCGACGACCCGGAGGAAGCCGCGGCGATCGCCGCGGAGCTCGACCGGTTGAACGAGGAACGCCGCACCATCGAGGCGACCGTGCAGGAGGCTGCCGCCGTGGCCGCCGCGATCCAGGGGAATCGCGCCGTGCTGGTGGTCGCGGGCCGCGGCTGGCATCCTGGCGTGATCGGGATCGTCGCGGGCCGGCTCAAGGAATCGACGGGGCGACCGGCGATCGTCATCGCCGTCGACGAGCACGGCGTCGGCAAGGGCTCCGGCCGGTCGATCTCCGGCGTCGACCTCGGATCGGCGGTTCTCGCCGCCAAGGAGGCCGGGCTGCTCTCGGCCGGCGGTGGCCATGCGATGGCGGCCGGGCTGACGGTGGACGAGGGCGGTATCGATGCGCTGGCGGCGTTTCTCGACCGGCTGCTCGCCGACAAGGTGGCGGCGGCGGCCGCAGGGCGCACGCTCATGCTGGACACGCTGGTCTCTCCCCGCGGCGTGGCGCCTGCGCTTGCCGAGGCCTTGGAAGCCGGCGGACCCTATGGCAGCGGCTGGCCCGCGCCGCGCGTGGCGGCCGGGCCGGTGCGCATCGTCAAGGCCGACATTGTTGGCAGCGGCGGTCATGTCCGGCTGGTCACCTGCGGCGACGATGGCGCCCGTGTGAAGGCGGTGGCGTTCCGCGCGGCCGACACGCTGCTCGGACAGCAGCTGCTCGCCACAGGGCCCGATCGGCGGCTGTGGATCGCCGGTCGACTGAAGCTCGACGAGTGGAACGGAGAGCGCCGCGCGGAGCTTCATCTCGACGATGCCGCTGAGGCGGCTTGACCACGGTCGGCGCTTGCGCTTATCGCGACCCGGCAATGGCCCCTTCGTCTAAGGGTTAGGACGCGGCCCTTTCACGGCTGAAATACGGGTTCGAATCCCGTAGGGGTCACCATCTTCCGGTTCGGCAGCGGCGTTCAGGCAGTGATCTGCCGCAGGCAGGCCGCCAGTTCCCCGATGCGGAACGGCTTGGTCAGGCGCGGCAGCGTCGGGTCCAGCCCTGCATTTTCCGCATAACCGGACACCAGCAGCGCCGGGGTGCCCGGCTGCAGCGCCCTGACCTGCTTGATCAGGTCGGTTCCGACCATGCCCGGCATCAGGTGATCGGTCACCAGCAGGTCGAACTGGCGGCCATGCGCCATGATCCGCATCGCCTCCTCGCCCGAATCCGCCTCGATCACCTCATAGCCGAGGTCGGACAGCATCTCGGCCGTGCTCATCCGCACCAGCGGTTCGTCATCCACCAGCAGCGCCGTTCCGGACGTCTTCATGGTCGCGGCGGGCTCCGGCGTCGGGCCGGTATCCGCCGTGCCTGCGCTCTGTGGCAGCCACAGCTCGACATTGGTGCCGACGCCCGGGCGGCTTTGGATGACAAGCGCGCCGCCCAGCTGCGACGCGAGGCCGTGGACCATCGACAGGCCCAGCCCGGTGCCCTTGCCGATCCCCTTGGTGGAAAAGAACGGCTCCACCGCCCGCGTCAGCGTCTCGGCATCCATGCCGGCCCCCGTGTCGGCGACCGACAGGCGCACATAGGGCCCGTTCGGCAGGCCGGAGCGATGCGCCTCCCCGATCGTCTCCGCGCTGGCCGTCACCCGCAACGTGCCGCCGTCGGGCATCGCGTCGCGCGCGTTCACCGCCAGGTTCAGGATCGCCATTTCCAGCTGGTTCGGATCCGCCTTGGCCGGCGGCAGGTCCGTCGGCGCGTCGAGCACCACGCGGATCTGCGGTCCCGTGGTGCTCGCCACCAGGCTTCCCATGCCCTCGACCAGCGTCGCGATGTTCACGGGCACTGGCTGCAGCGGCTGGCGCCTGGCAAAGGCCAGCAGCCGCTGCACCAGCGTCTTGGCCCGCTCGGCCGACTGCGCGGCACCCGCGATCAGCCGCTGCTCGCGCTCGTTTCCGATGCCCTTGCGCTGCAGCATGTCCAGGCTGCCGACGATCGGCGTCAAGAGGTTGTTGAAGTCATGCGCCACGCCGCCGGTCAGCTGGCCCATCGCCTCCATCTTCTGGCTGTGGCGAAGTGCTTCCTGCGCTTCCTCCCGCTCGCGGACGGCGGATTCGACCCGCGCCTCCAGCGTGGCGTTCAGCTCGCTCAGCGCATCCTGCGCTTCCCGCCGCGCCGTGATCTCGAGGACGGTGCCGGCCACACGGACGCAGCGCCCGTCCTCGTCGAAGATCCCGCGACCCTTGGCCGCGACCCAGCGCACCACGCCGTCCTCGCGCCCGACCGTTCGGTATTCCACGTCATAGAGCGCGCGCCGCGCGGGGTCCCTGGCGGCATCGAACGCCGCGGCCGTCATCTGGAGGTCGTCCGGGTGGAGCCCGTCGTAAAAATCCTTCAGCGTCACCGGCGTGTCCGGCGCGATCCCGAACAGCGCCCGGGTCCGCGCCGCCCAGATCAGCTTGTCCCCGGTCAGGTCGACATCCCAGAAGCCGACTTCCGCATTGTCCACCGCCAGGCGCAGCCGCTCCTCGCTGGCGCGCAGCCGCGCCTCGGCGCCGATCCGCTCGACATGCGCCCAGCAGCGATCGACCACCTCCTTGATCAGGTCGACCTCGTGCGGTGCCCAGTCGCGGGCCTGGTCCTGATGAACGGCCATCATCGCTGCCAGCCGCCCGTCCTTGATGAGCGGGCAGCAGACGATCGCGTCGATGCCGATCGCATGGAACATGTCGCGCCCCTCGTCGGACGACAGCTCGGCCGCCACGTCGCGCAGGACCAGCGACCGTCCGGCCTTCAGCTCGGTCACCGCCCGCGGCCCGAACAGGCTCAGCTTATATTCCCCGGCCGAGCTTTGCTGCCCGGCGCTGTGTAGTCGCTGCGGATCCAGAACCGGTCGCCGTCGCTGTCCACATCGGCATAGGCGCAGCGGGACGCGCGCAGCTCGGTGCCGAGAAGAGCGGTCGCCGCCGTCATGGCATCGGTCGCGTCGCCGGACGCGAACAGCCGGTCGTTGAGGGTGGCGAAGAACCGCAGCCCCGCTTCGCGCCGCGCACCGGCCGTCAGCAGCCGTTCCAGCTGCGCGGCGCCGAGCGCGAGCAGCAGCACAACCAGCGTGACCAGGCTGATGGCGGTGGCGAGAAACGTCTGCCCCAGGCTCGCCACGCCATCGGCCGCATCGACACGCATGGCCGTCTGCGTGAAGGTCGCGGCCGCCATGCCGGTATAGTGCATTCCCGCGATCGCGACGCCCATCACCGCGGCGGCGGCGGCGCGGCGGCCCACCTGCTGTTCGCGCGTCGCCAGCCACACGGCGGCGGTCGCGGCACCAAGCGCGATGATGATGGACAGCGCCACCCAGGCGGGGTCGTAGCTGAGCGCGGCGCCCATCTGCATCGCCGCCATGCCGAGATAATGCATCCCGGTGATACCGGCACCGATCAGCAGCCCGGCAGCCAATGTCCGTTTGAGGCTCGGCCGGGACCAGTTGATGAGGGAAAGGCCTCCGCCGGTGAACCCGATGGCAATCGCCAGCGAGCCGAGCGTCGGGGCCAGGTCATAGCGGATCGGCATGCCGGGCATGCTGAAGGCCAGCATCGCCACGAAATGCATGGACCAGATCCCGCCACCCAGCGCCATGGCCGCCGCCGCCAGCCACAGGCGACGCGCCCGTTCCCGCGAGTCCCGGACCCGCTCGGCTAGGCTGAGCGCGGTGAAGGAGGCGATGGTCGCAACGACGATCGACAAAACAACGAGATAGTGGTCATGAACGCCGTGCAGGATCATCGCCAATCGTTCCCACAAGCGCGAAGTCCGCGCAACTGGCAGTCAAGGGAAGGCGCCGCTCTCCTCGTCGCCTCTTCGGACATCTGCGACCCTAACCGTTCGCGATGGCAGATGCTTTACCGCAGGTATCGGTTCAGCTCGAAGCAATCCTGAGACCGTTCCGGATGATTACTGATCTGGGATAGTCGACGCTGCGCCGAGGCGCCGGAGTTCATGCACCTTGCTTATCATTGGTCCAGGCCGAGCGCGCGCCGGTCGACCGTCGCGGCGGACAGTTCGCCACGCGCATTGGCGATCCGCGCGCGCGCATCGATCAAGCGGATCTCGGCGTCGGCGGCCGTTTCCTCCCGCTGGTTCACAAGAAAGAAGTCGCTTGATCCAAGCTCGAAGCGTCGCCGTTCCGCCTCCGCCAGCCGCCTCGACAGGTCGCGCTCGCGGATTGCGATCTCGGCCAGCCGTTCCGCCCCGTCGACCGCGATGTTGATCCCTTCGACCTCGGTCGCGATCTGGTCGCGCAGATATTGCTGCCGCGCCGACAGCGCCTCGATCTCGGCCCGGACCTCGGCAACCCGGCCGCGCGCCGCGCGGTTCTGCAGCGGCATCGAGAACCGGACGCCGACCACCGTCTCCAGCGGCGTCCGGCTGGATCCGCCCAGACCCTCCGGACCGATGTCCTTGCCGACCTCGCCGCGCAGGTCCAGCCGCGGCTGAAGATCGTTCTCGGCCTGGGCGAGCCGGACCAGCGACTGGTCGATCTGCGCCAGCACGGTCTGCAGGTCGGGGCGGTCGTCGGGCAGGAACGCCGCGCCTCCGCGTGTCGCGGCCAATGCCGTCGCCTCGTCGGGCAGGCGATCGGCCGGCACCAGGATGGGTCGCCCGGCCGCGTCGCGATAGTAAAGCGAGAGCTGGTTGGCGGCGGCGGCGAACAGCTGTTCGGCTTGCGCCACCAGCGCGCGGCGGCGGGTCAGGTTCTGGTCGTTCTCGACGAGCAGGATTTCCGGCCGCGCGCCAAGCTCCACCTGGCGGGCGATCCCGGCCCGCCGGCTTTCCGCAAGCTCCAGCAGGTCGCGATAGGCGCGGAGGCGAAGCCCGGCGGCCGCCCAGTTCTGATAGGCCTGCAGCGCTCGGCTCTGGACGCCGATGGCGCTCGCCTCCGCCTCGAACCGCGCGATCGCGTTGGCGCCCGCCGCAAGCGTCAGGCCGGCACGACGGTCGTCGATGAAGCGATCCCGCAAGAGGGAGAAGAGCGTGCCGATCTTCACCTCGCCCAGCCGGTTGGTGAAGGCCTGGTCCTCGTAGATCGGGAAGTCGCCGCGCGACACACGGTAGTTGCCATAGGCATAGCCACCGTTGCCGGTGAACGGCCGCGTCGCGCGCGCCTCCACGACGCTGCCGTCGTAATTGCCCAGCAGCCGGCTGCGCCCGTCCACGTCGAACACCGTGTCGAAGGCGCCTTCGGCGGCGAGCGCACGGCCTTCCGCCTGGCGCACGCGCGCCAGCGCCTCGATGATCTGCGGGGCGGACCGGGCGGAGGCGCGCAGCACCTCCTCCAGCGTCAACGGAGATGTCCGCGGGCTTTCCGCCGGCTCGGCCGGCACCTCCTGCGCCAGCACCGGGGCGCAGCAGCATGCCGCCAGCACGGCAAGGACTGACCGCAGCCGTCGCATCAATAGGAGGGGTCGGCGCTGCCGGACGCGCCGCCCGATCCGCCTGCGGCGCTGCCGGAACTGTTGCCGGTCGCCGCAGCAGCCGGCGGCTGCCCGAAGTTCAGCGGGAAATCGTTCAACTGGCGCCACAGCTCGTACCCGACGCTCACCGTCTCGCCCTGCACCCAGCCCAGCACCTTGCCGCCCTGCCGGACGAAGCGCTGGTCCGGCCACGGGCGGCCGCCCGGCCGCTCCTCAACCAGCACGCGGAACAGGCCGCTTGGCTGCGCCGTCGGATCGACGTTGCGAACGCGCCCGTCGAACACGCCCTGCGCGATCGCCGGCCATCCACTGAACTGAATGGCGGGAAAGCCTTCGAACTCGAGGCGAACCGGCCGCCCGGCGCGGATCAGCGGCACGTCGCGCCCGTCGACATAGATCTCGACGGCCCGGTCGACGCGCTCGGGCGCGATCACCGCGACCACGTCACCGGCGGAAATCAGCGCACCGCCGATCGCCGCGTTGATCTGCTGCACCCGTCCGTCGCGCGGCGCGCGCACGATCTGCGCGGACTGGCGGTTCAGCTCGGTGTCGATGCGGTTGATGCCCGCGCGCGCCTCGGCCAGCCGGGCGCCTTCGCTCGCCACGCGGATCTGCGCCTGTTCGAAGTCGCGCCGGGATCCCAGCCCCTCGACCATCAGCTGGCGGCTGCGGTCGACGTCGATCTGCGCGACCGACCGGGCCTGCTGGATCGCGGCGATCTGCGCCTCGATCTGGCGCCGCTCGGCCCGCAGCCGATCGAGCAGGCCCGGGTCCACGTCGACGATCCGGACGATCGGGTCGCCCGCATCCACATGCTGCCCGTCGCGGACGTAGAATTGCTCAACACGGCCGGAAATCAGCGACGACACCGATCGCGCGCGATCGTCCGGGTCCAGCGCGATGACCTGGCCCTGACCCTGCGCGGTCTGCACCCACGGCACGAACACCAGGATGCCGACGGCGATCGCGATGCCCAGCATCACCAGCCATGCCAGCACGCGCGTCACCGCCGGCGGCTTCATCGACGCCAGGGTCGTGAAATGGGCGAGGTGCTGGGGGCGGTCAGGCATCGGTCTGCTCGCGGGCTTGCAGAAAGGCGCTCAGCTCCTGTTTCGACGCAAAGCGTCGCTGCTCGTGGTGGCCCAGCCACATCCAGCCGTCCGCCTCCAGCGCCTCGGGGCGGCCGGTCGACAGGATCACGGTTGTTCCTGCCTCCCGCAGCCGGACCAGCGCGGCCTTCAGCCGCCGCACCGGCATCAGATCGTAAAGCTGCGACAGGACCAGCACCTTGGGTCGGCTGATGATCGCGTTGGCCAGCTTCAGCTGCATCTCCTCGGCGATCGACAGCGGCGCACCCGATGAGGCCAGCGGCGTGTCCATCCCCTGCGGCAGCGTGGCGATGCGATCGGCCAGCCCGACGACCTCCAGCACCTCCATCGGGTCATGCTCGCCCCCGGCAGCCGCCAGCGAGAGATATTCGCGAATGGTGACTTCGATGATCGTTGGGCGATTGAGCACGACCACCGCGGACCGCAGCAGGTACATGTCGAACGCACCCAATTCGCTGCCGCCGACCGACACCAGCCCGCGCGACGGCGTCGCGTGCCGCTTCAGCACCAGGGCCAGGATCCGCTCCACGCCCGGCTCGACGACGGCGACGATCTGCTCGCCGCTCGCCACCTCGAAGTCCAGGCGGCTGTCGGCGATCTCCACCCCGCGAAGCCGGACGGCTCCGTTCCGCGGTCCGACGCCCGAGGAGTCGACCTTTTCCTGCGGCACGGAGAACAGCAGTGACAGCTCCTCGGCGCTCGCGACCATGTCGTAGAATGTGTCGAGGTACCAGCCGAACTGGTACAGGCCATAGAAGACGCCGGACAGGATCAGCTCGGCCGCGACCAGCTGGCCGATCGACAGCTCGCCGGCCAGGATCAGGTTGCCGCCAAGCGCGAGCAGGGCCGAGCTTGCGACCGCGTAAAGCAGGAAGAAGCCCAGCGTCTGGGCGAAGCTGTACCGGAAGAAGCGGCGATGCGCCTGGACATAGTTGGCGGTGATCGCCTCCGACCGGTCCATGGCGAAATTGAGGTGGCGGCTGGACTTGTAGAAGCCGTTGGACGCGCCGACGCTTTCCAGCCACTTGGCGGCGTCGTGCTTGGCATGGGACAGCGCCACGGCCGCCGTGATGCCGCCGCGCCGCCAGATCAGCCAGATGCTGACGGCGGCGACGCACAGGATCACGTTGAAGGCCAGGAAGAACGGATGGTAGAAGCTGGTGACGCCCAGGCCTACCGCCGTCTGCAGCACGATCGTGAAGGCGCCGATGACCAGGCTGGGCACCGCCTTCTGGATCACCGTCAGGTCGAAATAGCGGTTGAAGAGGTGCCCGCGGCTTTCGTCGTCGAAGAACGGGTTTTGCGCGTGCACCGCTCTGACCGTGATCTCGGCGACCACCCGCGCGAACACGCGCCGCTCGAACTGGACCATGATCCAGACCCGCATCGCGCTCAGCCCGGCGACGAGCAGCAGCAGCAACAGCAGAATGCCCGACAGCGTCCACAGCGGCGCGGGCAGGGCGGTGCGCGCGACGCTGTTGATCAGCAACTGGACCGAAATCGGCGTCGCCAGCGACAACAGGCTGATGGCCACCGTGTACACGATGCCGATGCCGACATATCGACCGTCCGGTCCGACGATCTCGCGAAGCCATGTGGCTGCTTCGCGGAACCCCAACTGCCCCGTCGTCACGCTGCCTCATCCTTGTTCGCCGCGTTCATAGCGCCCGGATGAGACAGTGCAACCTGGGTTAATCAGCGCCGCTTGCGCAGCCTCAGCCGCCGCAGCAATCCGCGCTATGCGAAGCTTTCGAACATGTCGGACGGGCTCTCCGGATCCAACACCTCGTTGTCGGCCAGCCACGTCTCGACGCCCGACAGATCCGGCACTTCATAGGGCCGCAGCGACCGCCCCGGCCCCCGCAAGCTCTCGATCGCCCCGATAATCGACTTCTGGGCGTCAATTTGGCCCGCAACCACCTCGCGCGACACTCCCAGGTGCTCGGCGATCAGATCGTCCCTGATCCGCCGAACCGCCGGCGCCTCGTCCTCGCCCGCATCAATGATGACGTCGCATTCGGTGTCGAGCCCAAGCGACCGGTTGTTCATGTTCGCCGACCCGATCCGCAACGTGCGTCCGTCCACGATCATCACTTTCGCGTGGACGTAGATCGCGTCCCCACCCGCGGTGAAGGGGTGATAAAGCTTCAGGCGGTTATATTTGTCCCGCTGGCGCAGCGCCGACACCAGTCGCGCCCGCGCTGTGTCCATCGCGATCGGCTCCAGCCAACCCTGGGCATGCTCAGGATGGACAATGACGATCTCGGGCCCATCGGGTTCGGCAAGCCGCCGCGCGATCGCCTCGGCGATCTTCCGCGACGCGAAATACTGGCTTTCGGCATAAATGCTGTGACGAGCGGCGGCGATCTGCGCTAGGAACAGCGCCTCGACCTCGCGAACCTCCGGCCGGTTCGGCATCTCGGGCAGCGTGCGAGCGATCCCGACGGGGACCTGCTCGAAGTCTGCCGGCAACCCGTCTGGCCAGCATCCGGTGACGCCGCCCACCGCCTCAAGCCGACTGCCGCCCGAAACCGTCCACCGATCCCGGGCAAGTTCGCCCAGTGCAGCGGCGATCGGGCCCTGAAGCGCGCTGGTCGCGTCGTGCCATGGCTTGTACTTGCCACCGCTCGGAAGCCGGCGCAGCGGATCGTCATCGGCATGGTCGCGTCGGTCCCACCGCTCCGTCGTCATGTCGATCCCGCCGCAGAAAGCGATGCAATCGTCGATCACGACCACCTTCTGATGGTGGGACGCAGCCGTCGGGTGAAAGGCGTCCAGACGCGTGTGAATGCGTGGGTGCTTCATCCACTTGAACAGCGTGAAGATCGTTGTCCCACGGAACAGCGTCTTCACGGCACCCATATCCCACCGCAGCAGGTAGATCTCGAGCTCCGGATTGCGCTGGACAAGCCAGTAGATGAAATCACCCACCTTGGCCGGGCCGCCATCGGCTGGCCGGCCCTGCACCAGCCTTATGCGTGCGTCGAAGTCCCAGCCGATCAGCATGATGCGCTTCTTGGCATCGAGCATCGCTGAACGTGCGCGCCGGAAATAATCCTCCGCATCGACGATCACACTCATCCGCTCCGCCTCGGCAATCCGCCAGACTGCTCTATCGTCGATCATGCGCAGAGCCCCCGTACCAACACGCCGGCAACCTTCGGCCGACGCATCCCCTTGCACCGAGATGGTCCGGCTGCGCCAGTCGGTTCCTGTCGGGCCGCAGTCGCTTGCGCCGCAGCGCTGATGTGCGATGGTCCCCCCGGGCCGAAATAGATGACCCTGTCGGAGATCTGTCGAATGACACGCTGCATGGCTCTCGTCCTCGCCTTTGCTCTTGGCGGCTGCGCGACAACCGAGAGGACCGGCGGATCGGCAGTGGATCAAGTCAGCCTGACCGATCTCGCTCAGCAATTGTCATCCGGCCAGGTGTCCAGCCATGCACTCATAAAAGCCTATCTTGATCGCATTGCCGCCGTCGATGCGTCAGGCCCGACGCTCCGAAGTGTTCTGGCAGTGAACCCGGATGCACTTTCCGCAGCACGCACGTTGGACGGCGAGCAGCAGGACGGACGATCGAGAGGCATGCTCCACGGCATCCCGATCCTGCTGAAGGACAATATCGAAACACTCGATCCGGTGCCGACAACCGCAGGATCACTCGCGCTTGCAGGAAATCTTTCTGGGCGGGACGCCTCCCTTGCAGCGCGATTGCGCGCAGCCGGAGCCGTCATTCTGGGCAAAGCCAATCTTTCCGAATGGGCCAATATCAGGTCGAACCGTTCGGTCTCCGGGTGGAGCGCGGTCGGCGGATTGGTGCGCAACCCCCACGCGCTGGATCGCAATGCCTGCGGATCGTCTAGCGGGAGCGCCGCCGCGGCAGCGGCATCGCTGGCGGCTGCGACGATCGGCACGGAGACAGACGGATCGATCGTATGCCCGGCATCGGTGAACGGCGTCGTGGGGCTGAAACCGACCCTTGGGCTCGTGTCGCGAACCGGGATCGTGCCGATCAGTGCCGATCAAGACACTGCCGGACCTATTGCGCGGACGGTGGCCGACGCTGCAGCGGTCTTGAACGTGATCGCGGGCAGCGATCCGGCGGATCCTGCGACCAGGGAAGCGGACAGCCGGAAGGTCGATTACGTGGCCGGGCTTAATGCGGGCATCCGCGGGATCCGCATCGGTGTGCTGCGGGACAGGGTTGGAGACAATCCGAACATCCAAGCTCGTTTCGACGCGGCTTTGTCAGTTCTGCGCAGCCGTGGGGCCGTGCTGGTCGACATTGACGCGAGTCAGCCGCGTGAGCCGATCGGAGAGGCCGAGTTCACCGCGTTGAAGGCGGAGTTGCGCCGTGACCTCGATGCCTATCTCGCTCAAACGCCGGCCACCGTGACAACGCGGAACTTGGATGCCGTGAGAGCCTTCAACGCTCGTGAACCGCGGGAGACAGTCTGGTTCGGTCAGGAGATCTTCGAGCAGGCGCTTGCCGGGCCCGTCGCTTCTGCGCCGGACGCGGTGCGCGCCAGGGAGACGGCGCGACGCGTTGCGCGGGAGACGCTGGAGCGTCTGTTTGCGGACCACCGGGTGACCATCCTCGTCCAGCCGACGACGGGCCCGGCGTGGCTCTCCGACCCTGTTCAAGGGGATAATTTCTCGGGGCCGAGCGCAAGCCAGCTGCCCGCCGTCGCTGGAACGCCGCACCTGACCGTACCGATGGGCACGGTGCAGGGGCTGCCGATCGGGCTGTCCTTCATGGGACCTGCCTGGAGCGAGGCGAGCCTGCTCGCCGCGGGCCATGCCTATGAGCAGGCAGCGCAGATCCGTCCGGTCCCGCGCTATCTGCCGACGATCGTGGTGGAAGGGGCGGCGCCGACCCGCTGAGCAACCCGTGCCTGCCAGAGCAGGAGAGCTGGCACGATGATCAGCTCCATGACGAGGCCGAACCGATGCCCGGCGGAGGGCAGGCCGTCATGGTAGAGGGAGAGCAGTCGAGCGAGGCCGCCCGTGACGACAAGCAGGCCGAGCGTGCGCATGCGGGCGCCGTGCTGCTCGATGGCCGGGATGCTGGCGGCGAAGCCGACCCCGATCGCGAGAAGCAGCCCTGACAGGTAGCGGACATGGCTGTCGAGATCGACGAGCGGCGCGGCACGGAGGAAGGCCGCCCCGCGAAGGACGCCGATGCCGCCTGCGAGGAGCGGCACCAGACAAGCTAGGCCGACAGCGACCTGTAGCAACCGGCGTTCGGTGGCCGTGGTCAGCGCCATCGGAGAAGCCAGCGGCGTTCGGCCTCCTCCCGTTCGAGCAGCTCTTCACGCACGCGGATGGCGCGGCGGGCCAAGCGCGTCTCGTAGAGGAAGGTGAGGAGGCCGGCGATCAGCAGGAGCATCGCCAGGATGAAGCAGACCGCGACCGCGGCCCTATACGGCAACCCGACGATCTGGGTGACGAACAGCAGGGCGACGAGGAGGCAGACCATGACAGCGCTGCCGACGCACAGGGCGATTGCGGCATTGGCGTAGCCCATGCGGCGATCGAGCAGGCGGAGTTCCCAGACGATGCGGGTGTGCTCCGCACCTTCGGTGGAGGCGTAGAGGTCCGACAGGGTGCGGGAGCGATCGACGACGCGGGCGAGGCGGCTGGCGACGACGTTGAGGATCGCGCCGATGCCTGCGAGCAGGAACACCGGCGCGATCGCCAACTGGATCGTCTGAGCGATCGAGGAAATCGCGGGAAGCTGGAGGTGGGTCACCAGCCTAGTTTAGTGCCGAGTTGACACTCCCGCGACGTTTTTTCCTATCCAACCGGTCAGCGGCAGGACGCGTTGCCGCGTTCCACCTCGCGCCCGATGAGCGCGCCGGCACCGGCGCCGATGATGGTGCCAAGCAGTTCCGACCCGCCCGGCGCGATCACGTTGCCAAGCGCGCCGCCGCCGACCGCGCCGACCAGAAGGCCCGTCGTGCCGTCGTTGCGGCGGCAATAGTAGCGGCCGTCCGCGCCGCGATAGACGCGGTCGTTGCGGCCGAGGCGGCGTTCCGGGCCGGCCCGGTAGTAGCGCCCGGCGTCGTAGCCGCCGTAGCGCGGATCCGGGCGGTTATAGTCGTAACGGCCATATTCATTGCCGCCGAACAGGCCACCGCCGGTGGCGCAGGCACCGAGCGACAGCATCATCGCTGCCGCCGCACTGGTTCCGATCACACGCATGTCGACCCTCCTGACATTGATGCAGGTCAAGCGTGCGAAGCGCGCGACGGTTCCGAGCCGGTCAGGGGATCAGCCGGCGCCGGCCGCGTTGACGCCGCGCGATGCGAGGAATCGACGGACCTGGCGCGCCGCCTGCCGAATGCGCTGTTCGTTCTCAACGAGCGCGATGCGGACAAAGCCTTCGCCTTCCTCACCATAGCCGACGCCAGGGGCGACCGCGACGCCGGCGTCGGCCAGCAGCTGCTTTGAAAATTCCAGGCTGCCGAGATCCGCCAGCGCCGGGGGCAGGGGCGCCCAAGCGAACATCGAGGCGGGTGGCGCCGGGATGTCCCAGCCGGCCCGGCTGAAGCTTTCCACCAGCACGTCGCGGCGCTTGTGATAAAGCTGGCGGTTCGCCTCCACGATGTCCTGCGGGCCGTTGAGCGCCGCGCAGGCGGCAGCCTGGATCGGGGTGAACGCGCCATAATCCAGATAGGATTTCACCCGCGTCATCGCCGCGATCAGCCGCGCATTGCCGACGGCAAAGCCGATGCGCCATCCGGCCATGGAGAAGGTCTTGGACAGGCTGGTGAATTCGATGGCGAGGTCCTTGGCGCCCGGCACCTCCAGGATCGAACGGGTCGGCCGGCCGTCATAATAGAGCTCCGAATAGGCGAGGTCGGAGATGATCAGCACATCGTTGTGGCGCGCCCAGTCCACCAGCCGTTCGTAGAAGGCGAGGTCCACCGTCTCGGCCGTCGGGTTGGACGGATAGTTGACGACGAGCACGCTGGGGCGCGGCACGGTGAACACCATCGCCCGGTCGAGGCTGCGGAAATAGGCCTCGTCCGGAGTGGTCGGCACGGCGCGGATGGTGGCGCCCGCGATGATGAAGCCGAAGGTGTGGATCGGGTAGCTGGGATTGGGTGCGAGCACGACATCGCCGGGCGCGGTGATCGCGGTGGCGAGGCTCGCCAGCCCTTCCTTCGACCCCATAGTCACGACGACCTCGGTTTCCGGATCGACGTGGACGCCGAAGCGGCGCGCGTAATAATTGGCCTGCGCGCGGCGAAGACCGGGGATGCCCTTCGACTGCGAATAGCCATGCGCGTCGGGCTTGCGCGCGACTTCGCACAGCTTGTCGATGACATGCGGCGGCGGTGGCAGGTCGGGATTGCCCATGCCGAGATCGATGATGTCCTCGCCGCCCGCGCGTGCGGCGGCGCGCATCGCGTTGACCTCCGCGATGACATAGGGGGGCAGCCGCTTGATCCGGTAGAAGTCGTCGTCGCTCATCGAAACCTCCGCGAGCGGCGATCCTTGCGCGATGCAGCGGCGGAGCGCCAGTGCTGGCCAGCGCGTTGACGCATCCGTAAGACAGGGGCGACCGGCAAAGGGCCGGCGTGCGGGAGAGAGTGATGGCGGACGGCAACCCGAGCGGCGACCAGGGCAAGGCCGGCACGGTGCCCGGCGTGCCGACGCTGGAGGACCTGCAGCGCTGGACCTATGTGATCGGCCGCGCCCAGCAGATGATGATGGAGCATGGGCTAGACCAGGCCGCACGCGGCGAGGCGGCCGGACCGTTCGCGCTGATGCCAGCCCCGGCCGCAGGCCTGAAGCTGATGCAGGCGGGTGCAGACTTCTGGGCCGACAGCATGAAGATGTGGTCGCGCATGCTGTCGCCCGAGGGCACGATGCCGACCGAGGAGAAGGGTGCCAAGGACAAGCGGTTCGCGGCCGCGGCATGGCGGGAGAACCCGGTCTTCGACATGATCCGGCAAAGCTATCTTCTGCTGTCCGATCACATGCTGAAGTCCGTCGACGCGGTGGAAGGCCTGAGCGATGCGGACCGCGAGCGCCTGCGCTTCACCACGCGCGGCATCGTGGATGCGATGAGCCCGTCCAACTTCGCTTGGACCAACCCGGAGGTGATCGAGCGCACGCTGGAGACGCGTGGCGAGAACCTGCTGAAGGGGCTGGAGCACATGCTGCGCGACATGGGGCAGGGGCAGCTGACCCACACGCCGGGCGACGCATTCGAGCTGGGCCGCAACATCGCGGCGACGCCGGGCAAGGTGGTGAAGGAAACGCCGCTTTATCAGCTGATCCAATATGCGCCGACGACTGAGACGGTGCTGTCGGTGCCGCTGCTGATCTTCCCGCCGTGGATCAACCGATACTACATCCTGGACCTGAGCGCGGAGAAGAGCTTCATCCGCTGGGCGGTGGACCAGGGGCTGACCGTGTTCGTGGTATCGTGGAAGTCCGCGGACGCGACCATGGCCGACGTGACCTGGGACGATTATGTCGTGCGCGGGCAGATCGATGCGATCGACACGGTCCGCGACCTGCTGGACGTCGAAAGCGTGCACGCGATCGGGTATTGCGTGGCCGGGACGACGCTGGCGGCGACGCTGGCGCTGCTGACGGCGCGGGGCGAGGCCGAGAAGGTCAAGAGCGCGACCTTCTTCACCGCGCAGGTCGATTTCGCGGCGGCCGGCGACCTCAGCCTGTTCATCGCCGACCAGTTGAAGCTGGTGGAACAGCTGTCGGGGGATGGCTTCCTGGACGGGCGGTACATGGCGGCGACGTTCAATTCGCTGCGCGGACGCGACCTCATCTGGAACTATGTCACCAACAATTATCTGTTGGGGAAGGACTATGCGCCGTTCGACCTGCTGCACTGGAACGGCGACACCACCAACCTGCCGGCCAAATGGCACCAGAGCTATCTGGCGGACCTGTACCGCGACAACAAGCTTGTGACGCCGGGCGCGATCAGCGTCGACGGGGTGGCGATCGACCTGGGTGCCGTGGCGACGCCGTCCTACGTCCAGGCGGGGCGCGAGGACCACATCGCGCCGGCCGAAAGCGTGTGGCGGATCACCGACCACTTCAAGGGGCCGGTGCGGTTCGTGCTGGCGGGATCGGGGCACATCGCCGGCGTGGTGAACCCGCCGGCGGCCGGCAAATACCAGTATTGGGTGAACGAGGGCGATGCCCCCGACTTCGCCAGCTTCGTGGCGGGTGCGACGGAAACGAAGGGCAGCTGGTGGCCCGACTGGATCCGCTGGATCGAGCGCCAGGACGAGCGGCGGGTGCCGGTGGAGGGCGCGCGGGTGCCGGGCGGAGGCAAGCTGGAGGCGATCGAGGACGCGCCGGGAAGGTATGTGCGGGCGCGGTGAGTGCAGCAGCGGGGCGCAGCATGACCGAGCGGGCCGAACGGCTGCCATCGGCGCGAGCATAGCGGCTGCGGGGACACCAACATCGCGGAAACCATCGACCGGTCGCTGCCGTTGGTTCGACAGAACCGAACAGCGAGAGGACGATGATGATCCTTGCATCTCTCTTGTCGCTCGCGGTCGCCACTGCGCCGGCCGCGATCACGACGACAATCAATCATGCCAGTGGCCCGGTCACGGCGGTCTATTCAGGCCGGATTTCCATCGATCGACAGCAGGTGGGAACGATCGCCCCGCCGGGTCGGGCGTCGACGCTGCGTTGCCGGTGGGTGGCGCACCTGATCGTCGATCGCCGGGCCTCCGCCACAGACGGAGCGACGGCTGGCCGGACCTTTACCCGCAGCGCGATCGCGCAGGGCAGCCGGCCGGGGTGGTGCGGATCGGGAGCCGCGAGGATCGACGCTGCGGTTGCCACCGAGGCCGAGCGTCATCTCGCACTGGCGGCGGCGGAGGACCGTCGCTTGCTGCTGGACGAGATCGAACGGATCGCCGCGGGCGGCGGGTGACGGCCGTGCGCTCGTTGCCGCGAAGCGGAGCCCGCCGCACCGGAGACGACGTCAACGCGCCCGCGTGTCTCTGCCCGACGCCGCCTGCTGCTGCTGCGCGGGTGCGGCGGGGACGGCCCCACGCACCGCCATCAGGCTGTTGAGGCGGCTGCGGAATTGGCTGAGCTCACCGCCCGACAGCCGCGCCTGAGTGACGAAGCTGATCGAGCGCGGATTGACCGCCACGCCGTTCCGGTAGACCTCCCAGTGGAGGTGCGGGCCGGTCGACAGGCCGGTGGAGCCGACATAGCCGATCACCTGGCCCTGCCGGACGCGCGCGCCGCCGCGAACGGCGATGCGGCTCATATGCGCATAGCCGGTGCCGAGGCCGCCCGCATGGCTGATCCGCACGAAATTGCCATAGCCGGCGTTGCGACCGGCAACCGCGACCGTGCCGTCGGCGACGGCATAGATGGGCTGGCCGTGGCGGGCGGCGAAATCCTGCCCCTTGTGCATCCGGCTGTAACCCAGGATCGGATGGCGCCGCATGCCGAAGCCGCTGCTCATGCGGCCGCTGACGGGCATGGCGAAGCTGCCGTGCCGCTCCCCCGCGCCATCGGCGTCGAACCACTGCGACTTGCCGTCCATCGTCCAGCGCATGAGGCGGGTGGATTTCGCGCCGTCGGTGACGCCGGCGTAGAGGAGCTCGCCGACCTCTACCTCGCCGGTTTCCGCGCGGCGGTGGGCGACGATCAGGTCGAAGCGCGCGCTGGACGGGATCGACGACACCGACCGGCGGCTGCCGATGGCGCGGAGATAGGCCTCGATCGCCTTGGGCGGCGCGCCGGCGGCGCGGGCGGCCCGGTAAAGCGAGGAACCGACGTTGCCCTGGATGCGCAGCGGCGTGTCGTCCACCGCGATCGGCGTGCGGACGAGGCGGAGGACGCCGTCCATGCGCTCCACCGACAGCTTCAGGTCGAAACGGGCGCGAAAGGCGAGCCGATCGAGCGGGCGGGCGACGCGCTTGTTGGGGCGGCGGCCGAGCAGGATGTCCATGCGGGTGCCGGACTTGATGTCGCTGAGCGGGAGCGCCTGCGACACGAGGTCGCCGACCTGCGAAGCCTCACCCTTGCTGACGCCGGCGCGTTCCAGGACGCGGGCGAAGCCGTCGCCCTGGCCGACGGTGGCGGACAGTTCGAGCTGCGGGCGCTCCGGCGTTTCGGTGAGCGGGCGGACGACATCGGTCGCGGCCATGCGGCGGCCGGTGTCGGCGCCGAGCGCGAGCGGCGAGATGGCGCCGGAGCGTGCCTGCTCCCACTGCGCCTGCGGGATCGTGGCGGCGGCGGCGCCGGGAATGGGGGTGATGGCGGCGGGCGCCAGGAACCAGGTCGCGGTCAGCAGCCCGCCCAGCGTGGCGACGCCGCGGAACCAGTCTGCCGAAAAGACGCGGTGGCCGAGATCGGGCGCCAGATCGATGTCGGAGAAACGGCCGCCGAAGCGGTCAAACGCGCCGCTCTTCTGCCGGCGGACGCGGATCGGTCCGATCGCCTGGTCGAGGCTGAGGGCAGCGACACCGCCGCCGGCGCCGAACCCCTGATCGCTTCGCTGGAACAACCCCTCTGATCCCCCTGCCGACCCACGTCGTTGCCCGGCGATGCCGAGGCGGGAAGGACTGTGCAAAAAGGCGGTTAAAGGCAAGCTAACGGGTGGCCGGGGCCGGAAGGCTTGCGGCGAGATGAACGAGGCCGGCGACGAACGGAGGACCATCGGCCAAGCGCCTGAAGAACAAAGAGTGTTCGCCCGACCCGCATGCGGGCTTGCGCCGGGCGGGATCATCCCCGATGTTCGGCCCATGGGCATGTTCGCGCGTTCGCCGGTTGCGGCGGTGCTGGGTCCGACCAACACGGGCAAGACGCACCTCGCGGTGGAGCGGATGTGCGGTCATTCAAGCGGCATGATCGGCTTTCCCCTCAGGCTCCTGGCGCGGGAAGTCTATGACCGGGTGGTGGCGCTGAAGGGCGCGGACTCGGTCGCGCTGGTGACCGGGGAGGAGCGGATCGAGCCGCCCAAGGCGCGTTACTTCCTGTGCACGGCCGAGGCGATGCCGCTGTCGCGCGATGTCGCCTTCGTCGCGGTGGACGAAGCGCAGCTTGGCGCCGACCGGGAGCGGGGGCATGTGTTCACCGACCGGCTGCTCCATGCCCGCGGGCGGGAGGAAACGCTGATCCTGGGATCGGAGGCGCTGAAGCCGGTGGTGCGCCACCTGCTGCCTGACGCCGAGATCGTCACGCGGCCGCGCTTCTCCACGCTGAGCTATGCCGGCGCCAAGAAACTGTCGCGGCTGCCCAAGCGGTCGGCGATCGTCGCCTTTTCGGCCGAGGAGGTCTATGCCGTGGCCGAGATGCTCAGGCGGCAGCGCGGCGGCGCGGCGGTTGTGATGGGCGCGCTGTCCCCGCGCACCCGCAACGCCCAGGTGGCGATGTTCCAGGCGGGCGAGGTCGATTACCTGGTGGCGACCGATGCGGTCGGCATGGGGCTGAACCTGGACGTAGCGCATGTCGCCTTTGCGTCGCTCACCAAGTTCGACGGGCGCCGGACCCGCCGGCTGACGGTCGGCGAGATGGCGCAGATCGCCGGGCGGGCCGGGCGGCACCAGCGCGACGGGACGTTCGGGTCGGTCGGCGCGGAGGACGGGCCGGGGGCGTTCCTGCCCGAGGAGATCGAGGCGATCGAGGAGCACCGCTTCCCGACGCTGGATTATCTCAACTGGCGGTCGAGCGACCTGGATATGTCGAGCGTGGGAGCGCTGATCGCGTCGCTGGCCGCTCCGTCCGACGACGTGGTGCTGCGCGCGGGGCCGGAAGCGACCGACGTGCAGGTGCTGAAGCGGCTGGCGGGCGAGGACTGGGTGGCAGCGCGCGCGCGCGGTCCCCGCGCGGTGGCGCGACTGTGGGCGGCGGCGGGCGTTCCCGATTTCCAGAAGAGCGGCCCGGAGCATCATTCCCGCTTCGTCGCCAGGCTGTACCGCCATCTGAGCGAAGGCGACGGGCGCGTGCCGCACGCCTGGTTCGCGGACGGGCTGCAGCGGCTGGACAATGTCGGCGGCGATGTCGACACGATCGCCGGCCGGATCGCGGCGGTGAGGAGCTTCGCCTATGTCGCGCAGCGGCCCGACTGGCTGCATGATCCGGCGCATTGGGCGGAGCGGACCCGCGCGGTGGAGGAACGGCTGTCGGACGCGCTCCACGCCGGGCTGACGCAGCGCTTCGTGGACCGGCGCACCACCGTGCTGATGCGGCAGATCGGCGCGGACAGCGCTCTGCTGCCGGTGGAGGTGGCCGCCGACGGCGCAGTGGCGGTCGACGGTGAGCCGATCGGCCGGCTCGACGGCTTTCACTTCACCGCAGTCGCCGACGCGCGGGGTGGCGATGCCCGGCGGCTGCTGGCGGCGGCCGAACGCCGGCTGGTGGGCGAGCGGGCGCGGCGGGCAGCGGCGCTGGTGGCGGCGCCGGATGCCGCCTTCGCCCTGCTGACCGAGCCCGGCCAGCCGGTCGCGATCTGCTGGGACGGACGGCGCGTCGCGGTGCTGGAGCGAGGCCGATCGCTGATCGAGCCGAAGCTGCGCGCCGACCGCGGGCTAGCCGCGCTGGACGAGCTGTCCCGCGCGCGTGTCATGGAGCGGCTGCGCCATTGGCTGGCGGCGGAAATCACGCAGCGACTGCGCCCGTTGCAGGCGCTGGCGGCGGCGCTGCCGGCGGCCCCCGTGGCTGCCCGGGCGATGCTGGCGGCGCTGGCGGAGGCCGGCGGGATCGTCGATCGCCGTCACATGGCGACGGTGCTCCCGCAGCTCGACGGCGACGCGCGGCGCGAGACCCGGCGGCTCGGCATCACCATCGGCGCGCTGGACCTGTTCATGCCCGCGCTCCTGAAGCCGGAGGCCGTCAGATGGCGGACGGCATTGATGGCCGCGCGCGCCGGCACCGTCATGCCGGTGCTGCCGCCCGCCGCGTCGGTGGTGGCGGAAGGCGATGGCGACGCCACCGCGCCGACGCTGATCGCCGCCGGCTTCCGCCTGCTGGGCGACCAGGCATTGCGGGTCGACATGGCAGAGCGGATCGCGCGGGCGGCGCACGACGCACGTGACGGCCGCAAGGCCTTCGTGCCCGACCCGGCGCTGACCACCTCGATCGGCCTCAGGGCGGACGCGATCGGCCGGCTGATGCGCGCGATCGGCTTTCGGGCGGGCGGGGAGGCGGGGAGCTGGGCCTGGCAGGGGCGTCGGCCCGCCAAGCCCGATCAGCGGGCCGCGACCGGTCCCTTTGCCCGCCTGGCGGACCTAGCGCGACATGGCGGCTGATACGCTGCGCATCGACAAGTGGCTGTGGTTCACGCGCATCGTGAAGAAGCGGGAATGGGCGCAGGCCATGGCGGCATCCGGCCACCTGAGGGTCGACGGCCGCGCCGTGGACCGGGCATCCGCGCCGGTGCGGGTGGGACAGGTGCTGTCCTTTGCCAGCCATGCCGGGCAGGTGCGCGCGATCCGCATCACCGCCCTGCCGCCACGCCGCGGATCGGCGGCGGAAGCGGCGACATGCTACCAGGATCTGCTGTCGCACGCGGTCGCGAGTGGATCGCAGGAGCCGCCGCACCGTTGACGCTTCGGCTGGATCGGTCCTAACCGGCCGGCAAAGCGGATTTGGGAGTTTTTCGGGCTATGACCTACGTCGTCACCGACGCGTGCATCCGGTGCAAATATATGGATTGCGTCGAGGTGTGCCCGGTGGATTGCTTCTACGAAGGCGATAACATGCTCGTGATCAATCCGAGCGAGTGCATCGATTGCGGCGTGTGCGAGCCGGAGTGCCCGGCCGAAGCGATCCTGCCCGACACGGAAGCCGGTCAGGAGCAGTGGCTGGAGCTGAACGCGACCTTTTCCGCGCAGTGGCCGAACATCACACGGGCGCGACCGGCGCCGGCCGACGCAGACTCGTTCAAGGGCGTCGAAGGCAAGTACGACAAGTATTTTTCGGCAGACCCGGGCCAGGGCGACTGATCGACGAGGCGCAGGAACGTTTGGCGTTTTCGTCCCAAATATGTTAAGGAGCTGTCACATTTGGCGTGGCCGCCCCGGCTGCGCCCAAATCGGGTCGTCCTGTGAGAGCGTCCGCTTCCCAACTCCCCCCAATGCGGGAAGGCCGGGTACGCGTCACAAACTGAAAGGCTGATTGAATGGCTGCGAAGGCGCTAAGCTTCGACGTGGGTGATTACGTCGTCTATCCGAAGCATGGTGTGGGTCGCGTCGTGGAACTGCAGCAACAGCAGATCGCGGGCATCAACCTGGAACTCTACGTCCTGCGTTTCGAAAAGGAGCGCATGACGCTGCGCGTGCCGACCAACAAGGCGGAGAGCGTGGGCATGCGCAAGCTGTCGTCGGACAAGACGCTGCGCGAGGCGCTGCAGACGCTGGAAGGCAAGCCGCGGGTGAAGCGCACCATGTGGTCGCGCCGTGCGCAGGAATATGAGGCGAAGATCAATTCGGGCGACCTGGTGTCGATCGCCGAAGTCGTGCGCGACCTGTTCCGTGCCGACGACCAGCCCGAGCAGAGCTATTCCGAGCGGCAGATCTTCGAGGGTGCGGCCAGCCGGCTTGCCCGCGAGCTCGCCGCGATGGAGCAGATCGACGAGAAGAGCGCTCACGCCAAGCTGCTCGAGATCCTGAACAAGGCGGCGGCCATCTACAACAAGGAAAAGGTCGCCGACTGACCGCGATCGGGCCGCGTTCGACCGGACGCGGCCCCCATCGACCAGCGTCGCTTGCCCGTGGTGGCGCGATCCGGCTACCCCTTCGCCCAATGAAGGAGAGTGGCATGCGACATTTCCTGATCGGAGCGGCCTTCCTGCTGGTGGCCTGCGGTGAAGCGGCATCCAGCGAGAACGCCAACGTTGCGCAGCCCGCCGGCAACGAGGCGGGCGCGGCCGTGACCGGTGTTGCCGACGGCGACGGGCGACGGTTCGACGTCGCCGCGTTCGACACGGTTTCGCTGCGCGGGCCGGACAACATCGTGCTGCGCGTCGGGCCCGCCTATTCGGTGCGCGCGACGGGCGATGCCAGCGCGCTGGAGGCGCTGCGCATCCGCCGCGACGGCAACACGCTGGTGGTCGGCCGGCGCCAGGGGACCAGCCAGGGCGAGGCCACCATCACCGTAACCCTGCCGCGGCTGCTGGCGGCGAACATCGCGGGCGCGGGCGACATCAGCATCGATGCCGTGCGCGGCAACGACCTGACGCTCGGCATCGCCGGCGCGGGCGACATCCGGACAGGGACGCTCGAGGTCGGCCGGCTGACGGCCAGCATCGCGGGCGCGGGCAGCATGACGCTGAGCGGGACGGCCGAGGCCGCCAACATCACCATTGCCGGCGCGGGCGACGTGGATGCGGCCGCGCTGGTGGCGTCGCGCGCGGAGGTGTCCACCATGGGCGCGGGCGACGTGTCGCTGACCGTCAACGGACCGGCCAACCTGTCATCGATGGGGGTGGGCGACATCACGGTGACGGGGCAGACGGAGTGCACCATTTCGCGCGCAGGCGTGGGTGACGTGACATGCGGCTGAACGCCGCCGCGGCGGCCGCGCTGATGCTGGTCGCCGCAGCGGCACCGGCGCAGGCGGAGGAGCGGCGGCTGGCGCTGCCCGGGTTCGACCGTATCCGCCTGTCGGGACCGGTGACCGCGACGGTGGCGTCCGGGCGCGGCACCTCCATCCGCGCGACCGGGGACGGGCGGGCGTTGCAGGACATGGTTGCGCGGGTGGACGGCCGGCTGTTGGTGGTGACGGCGACCGGCGATGCGCCGGTGACGCTGGCGATCACCACCGGCGACGTGGCGGGCGTGCAGCTCGCCGGCCCTGCGACGCTGCGGGTCGACCGCGTCCGCGGGGACAGGGTGCGGCTGTCGGCGGAAGGCGCGTCGCGGCTGGAGGTCGGCCAGATGCGCGTCGACCGGCTCGACCTGTCGGCGACGGGAAGCGCGCGGGTGTCGGCGGCGGGCACGGCCACCACCGCGATCATCGCCGCGCAGGGGAGCGCCGCCGTCGATGCGGTGCGCCTGCAGACCGAGCGGCTGACGATCGCCGCGCAGGGCGACGGCGAGATCCGCGCGGCGGCCCGGCAGGACGCCCGGATCAGCGCGGAAGGATCCGGTGCGGTGACGGTGACGGGCAATCCGCGCTGTTCGGTGACGCAGCGCGGTGCGGGCGCGGTGCGCTGCGGCCGCTGACGGCCGGTCAGATCAGGGCGAGATCGAGGAGTTCTGCCGCAAGCGCGGGTGGGAGCGCGACTGCGCCCTCACCCGAGACGAGATCCTCCGGTGCGTCGGCGGGATCGAGGTAGCGCCAGCCCTGGTGCACGCGCTTGGCGCGCTGGCGGACGGGGATGACCAGCGGGTCCAGGCGGATCGCCCAGCGGCGCTCCCCCTCCAGCTCGCGAAAACCCAGGATCGGCTGGCGCGCGACCAAGCGATGCTTGATGATCCAGTAGAGCGAGCTGTCCGCGTCGATCTCCTGATGGCGGGTCGGGCGGAAGCGGGTGGTGATTTCGGCCGCGGTGCCGTCGCTGCGGGCGGCCATGCGCTCGACAAGCAGGTCGAGGCTGGCGCAGCCGACGGCGACCTTGCTGAGATGAAGGGGCATGACCCCCATGTGGCGCTTGGGCCCGTGCGATCAAGCAAGCCTCAGACGAGGCCGGATGCGACCGCGAGCCCGAGAAAAGCGAGAAAGCCGATGGAGTCGGTGATCATCGTCACGAACACCGACGACGCGACCGCGGGATCCTGATCGAGCCGTTCGAGGGTGAGCGGGACGAGCACGCCGGCCAGCCCCGCGATCAGGATGTTCACGATCATGGCGGTGGCGATCACCCCGCCGAGCCGGGGATTGCCGAACACGACGCCGGTGCCGATGCCGATGAGCACGGCGACGGTGCCGCCGTTGAGCAGCGCCAGCGCGATTTCACGCCGGATGGTGCGCAGGCTGTTGGAGCGGGTGAGCTGGTTGGTGGCGAGCGCGCGCACGGCCACCGCCATCGTCTGCGTGCCGGCATTGCCGCCGAGCGAGGCGACGATCGGCATCAGCACGGCAAGCGTCGCCATGGTGGCGATCGCGTCCTCGAAGCGCGAGATGATGAAGGACGCGACCAGCGCTGTGCCGAGATTGGCGATCAGCCAGCGGACGCGCGCCTTGTAGCTTTCGCGAAGCGGCTCGTTGATGTCGCCGTCGCCCGCGCCCGACAGCAGCAGCGCGTCCTCGCCCGCTTCCTCCTGGACGATGTGCAGGACGTCGTCGACGGTGATCATGCCGGCCAGCCGGCCGCTGCTGTCCACGACCGCGGCGGAGATGAGGCCGTATTTCTGGAAGCGGAGCGCGACCTCCTCCTGGTCCATGTCGACGGGGATGAGCGTCTGTTCGCGCTGCATCACGTCCTCGATCGCGATGTCGCGCGGGGTGCGCAGGATCCAGCTGAGCTGGCAGGTGCCGATCGGATGGTGGCGGTGATCGACGACGAAGATTTCCCAGAAATCGGTCGTCAGCTCCTCGTCGCGGCGGAGCCAGTCGATGACGTCGCCGACCGTCCAGTGCTGCGGCACCGCGATCAGCTCGCGCTGCATGAGGCGGCCGGCAGATTCCTCCGGATAGGAAAGCGCGGTCTCGATGGCGGCGCGGTCGTCGGGATCGAGCGCGTCGAGCACCGCCTGCTGGTCGCTGTCGTCGAGCTCCTCGATCATCGCGACCGCGTCGTCGGTGTCCATGGTGCCGGCGATGTCGGCGACCTGGACGGGGCCGAGCACCTCCATCAGCTCGTCGCGGACCCAGTCGTTCAGCTCCGCGATGACGTCGCCGTCGAGGCGGTCGCCGAGCGCGCCGGCGAGATCATGGCGGATCTCGCCCGGGACCTGTTCGATCAGGTCGGCGATGTCGGCGGTGTGGAGGGCGGCGACGAGCAGGCGGACAGCCTCGCTATCCTCGCGCTCCACCGCGTCGATGACGGCGCGGACAAAGGCGGGCTTCAGCCGGTCGTCCTCGTCGAGGTTGGTGTCGGGGCGGGCGTCGACCGGGCTGTCGGTGTCGGTCATGGCATGGGCTCCCGCGCAGGTCTCCCGCCGGGGCTAGTGAGCCTGGGGATCGATGAAAAGTGGGAAAGACCGGCGAAGGGCCTATATGCGGCGCTTCCCACACCCAACGCATGGAGTTGCCATCGTGGCCGACACGCTCACCTTCACCCTGGACAATGGCGGCGACGTCGTGATCCGCCTGCGCCCCGACCTCGCCCCCGGCCATGTCGAGCGCATCACCGAGCTGGCGAACGAGGGTTTCTACGACGGCGTGGTGTTCCACCGCGTGATCGACGGCTTCATGGCGCAGGGCGGCGACCCGACGGGCACCGGCACCGGCGGCAGCAAGAAGCCGGACCTGAAGGCCGAGTTCTCGAAGGAGCCGCATGTGCGCGGCACCTGTTCCATGGCGCGCACGTCGGCGCCGAACAGCGCGAACAGCCAGTTCTTCATCTGCTTCGACGATGCCCGCTTCCTGGACAACCAGTATACCGTCTGGGGCCAGGTTGAGTCCGGCATGGAGCATGTCGACGCGCTGCCGAAGGGCGAGCCGCCGCGCAGCCCCGGCAAGATCGTGAAGGCCACGGTCGCCTGATTTCGGGCCGCCGCCCCGGCCGGCCGTTGCCGCCGGGGCGGCGGGTTCACCTGTCTTCGAACAGCCAGTCGTGGAAGAGCCGCACGGGGCGCGCGTCGAGCGCGCGCGGCCGGCACGCGAACCAATAGCTGTAAGGGCTTTCCACCCGCACGTCGAAGAGCCGCACGAGCCGATCGTCGCGCGCCGCGAGGAAATGGCTTTCGTGCATGAACGCGACGCCAAGACCTTCTGCCGCAGCCTCCAGCATCAACTGACCTGAGTCGAAATGGTCGATGGCGAGCGGCTCCAGATCATCTAGGCCGAGATGGTGAAGGAAGGTCGGAAGCGTGTCGCCCATGTCCCGGTGCAGCAGCACGGTTGCGCGCGCGAGATCGGTCGGCTGCCGGAGCGCATCGCGTCCTTCGGTCAGCCGGCGCGAGGCAATCGGGTAGATGATGTCGGTGTTGATTCGCCGCGCGTAGAGCGCGGGATCGATCGAGCGGTCGAGCGTGATCGCGACATCAAGCGTGTCGCCGAGACGGACGAGCCCGTGGCCGCCCGTGTCCACATCGAGGTGGAGGGTCGGGTGGCGATGCCGAAGACTCGGCAGCCGGGGCAACAATTGCTGCGATGCGAACAAGGGCAGCACGCCCAAACGCAGCCGCATTTCATCGCTGTTTCCGGTCAGATCGGTGATCGCATCAGACATGGCGTCCAGCGCCGGGACGATGCTGGCGAGGAAGCGTTCACCATCGGCATTGGGCCGCACACCGCTGTGCGTGCGATTGAGAAGCTGGCGCCCGGCGAAGCGTTCCAGCGCCTGAACACGGCGGCTAAGCGCGGGTGACGAGAGCGCGAGCTCGTCCGCGGCGGCCTTGATCGAGCCGGTGCGGGCGACCTGCACAAAGGCCTCGATCGCGGTCAATGGAGGCAGCCTGCGCATGCCGGAACAGGTCTCCTTGCTGTCGTGCGGGCGTGTTGCGTCACTATGACCCGATCGTTGCACGAATCGCAATGCGGCTTATCGCTTTCGCACTTGCGAACGTTAACGCTGCACTGCAAAAGGAACGGGCCTTTCAGGCATCCTCTCCTAAACTTTCAAGGGTCGGTCCTTCGGGGCCGGCCCTTTTTTCTTGCCCTCTTGGCAACCGCGGCCCCCGCTTCCCATTCTTCCTTGCGAACAACGGGACGAGGTTGATGGCCGACGCGGAAAGCAAGATCGAGCGGATCCAGGTGGCGAATGCCCGCGCGGAGGACAGCGGACGTGGTCTGGCCCGGCTGCCCCGCGAGCGGATGTCCGCGCTGGGCCTGCAGGAAGGCGATGTCGTCGAGATCGTCGGCAAGCGGTCCACCCCCGCGCGCGCTGTGCTGCCATATCCCGAGGACGAGGGCATTGAGGTTATCCGGCTGGATGGCCTGCAGCGCGCCAATGCCGGCGTGGGATCCGGCGACTTCGTGGAGCTGCGGCGTGCCGAATCCAAGGCGGCGACGCGGGTGATCTTCGCGCCGGCGCAGCAGAACCTGCGCCTGCAAGGATCGAGCGCTGCACTGAAGCGGAGTTTTTCGGGACGGCCGCTGACGGCCGGCGACGTGGTGGCGACCGCCGGCCAGCGGCAGGTGGAACAGGGCAACCTGCCCCCGCAGCTGCAGCGAATGCTGAACGCGCCGGCCTATGCCCTGCAGGAGATCAGGCTGGCGGTCGTGTCGACGACGCCCAAGGGCATCGTCCACATCGACGAGACCACCGAGGTCGAGCTGCGCGCCGAATATGAGGAGCCAACCACCGCTCGGCGCGCGGACGTGACCTATGACGATATCGGCGGTCTGGGCAGCACCATCGACCAGCTGCGCGAGATGGTGGAGCTGCCGCTGCGCTATCCCGAGCTGTTCCAGCGCCTGGGCGTCGACCCGCCCAAGGGCGTGCTGCTGCACGGGCCGCCCGGCACCGGCAAGACGCGGCTGGCGCGCGCGGTGGCGAACGAGTCTGATGCCGAATTCTTTCTGATCAACGGCCCCGAGATCATGGGGTCCGCCTATGGCGAGTCCGAGCGCGCTTTGCGCGAAGTGTTCGAGCAGGCGACGGCGAACGCGCCGTCCATCGTGTTCATCGACGAGATCGATTCGATCGCACCCAAGCGCGGGCAGGTGTCGGGCGAAGCCGAAAAGCGGCTGGTCGCCCAGCTGCTGACGCTGATGGACGGCCTGGAGGCGCGCGCCAACCTGGTGGTGATTGCGGCGACCAACCGGCCGGAAGCGATCGACGAGGCGTTGCGCCGGCCCGGCCGGTTCGACCGCGAGATCGTGATCGGCGTGCCGGACGAGCGGGGGCGACGCGAGATCCTGGGCATCCACACGCGCGGCATGCCGCTGGCGCCCGATGTCGACCTGAAGGAGCTGTCGCGCACGACCTTCGGCTTTGTGGGAGCCGACATGGCCGCATTGACCCGCGAGGCGGCGATCGAGGCGGTGCGGCGGATCATGCCAAAGCTGAACCTGGACGAGCGCACGATCCCGCCCGAGGTGCTGGAGACCTTGAGCGTCACGCGGAGCGACTTCGTGGAAGCGCTGAAGCGGGTGCAGCCGTCGGCCATGCGCGAGGTGATGGTGCAGGCGCCGACCGTCCGCTGGGAGGATGTCGGCGGCCTGGATGCGGCGCGCGATCGTCTGCGCGAGGGCGTCGAGCTGCCGCTGAAGGATCCGGACGCGTTTCGCCGGCTCGGCATCCGGCCGGCCAAGGGCTTCCTGCTCTATGGCCCGCCCGGCACCGGCAAGACGTTGCTGGCGAAGGCAGTGGCGCGCGAGGCGGAAGCGAACTTCATCGCCACCAAATCAAGCGATCTCCTGTCCAAATGGTATGGCGAGAGCGAGCAGCAGATCGCCCGCCTGTTCGCCCGCGCGCGGCAGGTGGCGCCGACGGTGATCTTCATCGACGAGCTCGATTCGCTGGTGCCCGCGCGTGGCGGTGGCATGGGCGAGCCGCAGGTGACCGAGCGGGTCGTGAACACGATCCTGGCGGAGATGGACGGGCTGGAGGAATTGCAGTCCGTGGTGGTGATCGGGGCGACCAACCGGCCCAACCTGATCGATCCGGCGCTGCTCCGGCCCGGGCGGTTCGACGAGCTGGTCTATGTCTCCGTTCCCGACCAGGGCGGGCGTCGCCGGATCCTGGGCATCCACACCGGGCGCATGCCGCTGGCCGACGATGTCGACCTGGACAGCCTGGCGGCACGCACCGACCGCTTCACGGGTGCCGACCTGGAGGATCTGGTGCGGCGGGCGGGACTGTTCGCGCTGCGTCAGTCCCTTTCCACCCAGGCGGTGACGATGGCGCATTTCGAACATGCGCTGGAGGAGACGCGGCCGTCGGTGACGCCGGAGATCGAGCGCGATTACGAGCAGATCGCCGCCAAGCTGAAGCAGGATGCGCGCGGGCTGGACCCGATCGGGTTCATCGCGCCGGGCATGCTCACGCCGCGGGGGACGAAGGCACCTTAATCTGCGCAAGCGCATAGCCGATGACGAGGACGAGCGCGGCGGTCGCGACCAGATAAGGGAGCGGCCGCCACAGTTCGTAGAGCCCGACGCCGATCGCCGGGCCAAGCACGAAGGCGGCGCCGTTGATCGCGGTGGTGCGGCCGGCGACCGAGCCCTGCGCCTCCGCCCCCACCGCCAGCGAGGCGCCGGCGGTGAAGCCGGGACGAAGAAAGCCGAAGCCGATCGAGGCGAGCGCATAGGACAGCGCGAGTGCGTGGAGCCCGTCGACCAGCGCGATCGCCAGCGCACCGGCGGCGGCGAGCACCGCGCCCCACAGCACCAGACCGCGCGGTCTGAGGTCGAGCAGGGGGATGAGGCCCCATTGTGCCAGCAGCGCGGCGCCCGCGCCGACCATGAGCACGATGCCGATCGATCCCTGCGCCGCCTCCGCCGGCAGGGCCAGCCGATCGATGATGAGGAAGCCGATCGACTGGCCGATCATCGCCTGCGCATGCCCCATGGTGAGCCCCACGATCATCCATGGAAGGATGCGCCGGTCCGTCCAGGCGACGGCGGCGCGGCCGGGCGCGGTGGCCGCGACCACGCTGGCGCCCGTCTGCTGGCCGCCGATGGTGGGGTAGGAGGTGACGGCACCCGACCCGCGGGCGGAGCCGGACGACGCCTCCCGCGACAGGCCGAAGCCGACGGTGAGAACGACGACCACCGCAACCAGCGAAAAGGCATAGGCCGGGCCGGCGAGGCCGACCAGCGGCAGCACGAACAGCGGCGCCAGCGCGGGGCCGATGATGGTGCCGAGCCCGAAGGCGGAGGCGAGCAGGCTGAGCGCGCGGGTGCGGGCTTCCGGCCCGGTGCGTTCGGCCACCATCGCCTGCGCGGCCGGCGGAGTTGCCGCGCCGAAGCCGCCGTAGATGAGACGGGCGCCGACGAACGCGGCCAGCGTGGCCGTTCCCCCGATCCAGCCCGCCAGGCCTGCGCTGAGCGCGAGCGCGCAGAAGATCGACGACAGTGCAAAGCCGATCAGGCCAAGGAGCACCATGCGGCGCCGGCCGTGGCGATCCGACCGTTTCGCCCAGAACGGTGCGGCGACCACCCACAAGAGGGCGGACACGGAAAAGGCGACGGCGATCGCGGTGTCGGGCAGGCCGAGCCGCCGGCCGATGCCCGGCATCACCGACTGCAGCGCGGTGTTGCCGGCGGCGATCGTCATCATCGACAGGAACAGGAGGGCGAAGTCGCGATCGACGCGGGGGGCAGGCGCGGTCATGCCGGTGTCTTTGACCGATCGAACGTCGGAAGGCGACATCGGCACCGCTCCGGAACTTGCGTGGTCGTGACGGATTTGCGACGGAGCGGTTTCACGTTCGTGACGGAGCTTCGATGACGGCCACGGTTAAGGCGGAACGCCGCTCTCCCCTGCAGGCGCTTGCCCACAAGAGCCGTCCCATGACGATGTTCTTCAAGGGATTCGTCAAGAACCCGGTCATGGTCGGGTCGATAATCCCGTCATCGGACAAGCTGATCGACAAGATGCTGGGCCCTGTCGATTGGGCGGCGACCAAGCTGTTCGTCGAATATGGGCCGGGCGTCGGCACCTTCAGCCGCGCGATCCTGGACAAGCTGCCGGCGGACGGCACCTATGTGGCGATCGACACCAACCCCGACTTCATCGACTATCTGCGGGCCGAGTTCCGCGATCCCCGCTTCCACGCGGTGAAGGGATCAGCGGCGGACGTGCGGCGGATCATCGCCGACCTTGGCCACGACCATGCCGACTATATTCTGTCGGGGCTGCCCTTTTCGACGCTGCCCCCGGGCGTGGGCCCGGCCATCGCATCGGAAACGCGCGCGGCGCTCCGCCCGGGCGGCGCCTTCCTGGTCTATCAGTTCAGCCCCAAGGTCCGCGACTTCATCGCACCGCATTTCGAGCGGATCGACCATGGGTTCGAGGTGTGGAACGTGCCGCCGGCGCAGCTTTACTGGGCCTGGGCCGACTGACCCCCTTGCTTGCCGGGGCGGGCGCGACTGCCTATCTCGGACATCATGAGTGCGATTGACCTTTCCCCGGCCGCGGCCGCCCGTGTCGCTGCGATCGCGGCGCGCCAGTCCAAGCCCGCCATCCTTCGGCTGGCGGTGGAAGGCGGCGGGTGCTCCGGCTTCCAGTACAAGTTCGGGCTGGCCGATGAAGTCGAGGCCGACGACGAGCGGGCGGAGCGCGACGGCGTGACGCTTGTGGTGGATCCGGTAAGCATCGACCTGGTGCGCGGCGGGACCATCGATTTCGTCGAAAGCCTGGGTGGGGCCGCGTTCCGGGTGACGAACCCCAATGCGGCGTCCGGATGCGGCTGCGGCACCAGTTTCTCTATCTGACGTGCGGATCGCGACCTACAACATCAACGGCATCAAGGCGCGTCTCCTTCGGCTGCTGGAGTGGCTTGGCGAGACGACGCCCGACGTGGTCTGCCTGCAGGAGCTGAAGAGCCAGGACGAAGGCTTTCCGGCGGCCGACATCGAGGCGGCCGGATATCAGGCGATCTGGCACGGGCAGAAGAGCTTCAACGGAGTCGCGATCCTGTCGCGCGCGGGGCTGGACCTGCACGAGACGCAGCGCGGGCTGCCCGGCGACCCCGAGGACGCACAAAGCCGCTACCTCGAGGCCGCGGTGAACGGCGTGATCGTCGGCTGCCTGTACCTGCCGAACGGCAATCCGCAGCCGGGCCCCAAGTTCGATTACAAGCTTGCCTGGATGGAGCGGCTCGCGGCGCGGGGAGAGGCGCTGCTGGCGTGCGAGGCCCCGGTGATCCTGGCCGGCGACTGGAACGTCATCCCGACCACGACCCACGACGACACGTTTTCAGTCCGCGCGATGGCGGACGACGCGCTGATGCAGCCCGAGTCGCAGGCGGCGTTCCGGCGCATCCTGGCGCAGGGCTGGATCGATGCGATCCGCACCTTCCAGCCGAGCGGACCGGCCTACACCTTCTGGGACTACCAGGCGGGCGCATGGGCGCGGGATGCGGGGTTCCGCATCGACCATCTGCTGGCAAGCCCGGTCGCAGCCGACCGGCTGGTTCGGGCGGGCATCGACCGCGCCTATCGCGGGCGCGAGAAGGCGAGCGACCATGTGCCGGTGTGGGTGGAGCTTCGCTGACCCTCCGGCGCGCCGGTGACAGCCGGCCGCGATCTGCACAGGCCGGTCACGGCGCTGTTGATCATCGCTGCACATGCAGCGGCCATCCTGATGCTGCTGTTCGGCCCGCGACCGCGGACGATCATGCCGCCAGCAGGCGGACTTGCCATCTTCGAGCTGAGGGTACCCGAGCCGCCGCCGCCGGTCGCACCCGAACCCGCCGGGTCGGCGGCGCCGCCAGCACCGCGTGCCGAGCCGCGCCCGATCCCGGCGCCGCCGCCGATCCTGCCCACGCCCGCACCGCCGGCGCCGCCGGTCGCCGCTGCGGGACCGGACGTGACCGCCGGCGCCAGCGACCGGGCGGGGCCGGGAAGCGGAGCGGGTGGTGACGGAATCGGGCGCGGCAGCGGCGGCGCAGGCGACGGGACCGGTGGCGGAGGAATAGCGACGCGCGCGGAATATCTAAGCGGCCGGATCGTCGACCGCGACTTCCCGCGTGCAGCGCGCCGGCTGCGGGCGGAAGGCACCGTTGTCGCCGCATTCACGGTGACGCCGGATGGCCGGGCTGCGGGATGCGAGATCCGCCAATCGAGCGGGAACGAAGCGCTGGACGAGACGACCTGCCGGCTGATCGAGGAGCGGTTTCGCTTCGAACCCGCGCGCGACCGCGAGGGGCGTCGGGTGGCAGACATCGCCGGGTGGCGGCAGGACTGGTGGCTGGAGGGAGGTTGAGGCTCAGTCTCGGCGAGCGTTCATCTCCGCAGCGCAGCGATCAGCTGCGGTGAAGACGGGATCGACGAGCGGCCACATATTTGCGCCACTCCATCTGATTACGGCAGTGCCACCGGACGTCGCCGTATCGATCTCAATGCTGTAAGTTGGAGCATGCGCATAGGGCGACAGGCTGGGAGAGCCCGTCCGAACGGATGGGAAGTCGATCTCCATCGTCTTGCCGGCCTGATCGATCCTCAAGACCTCCGCCAACAAGGCTGGACAATCCTTGGACGATATCGCGACCGTGCGGCCGTGTTCGATCAACGCGGTGGTAGGATCCGGAAGCACGGAGAACAGCCGTTCGGCGGCGTCACCCCGATCCAGGCGCGAAGGATCGATACGCTGATCGGCCATCCTTCGCGCAAGAGCCTCTGGATCGAAGACGTTCCGTGCCCAGGTGGAAAGCGCTTGATCGGTGCACGTCCAGGGGAAGATCGCCTCCACAAAGCGCAGTCGGCAGTCCTGCGGCACGGCAGCCGTCAGCGGATCTGCCGTCTCCGCGCAGGACTCCATCACCGCCGCGTACCGGGGACTGGTCATGCTGATCAAAGCGCCGGGATTGTGGAACCCGGGTTCGTGATCGCGGGCCCAAACACGCCATGCTGCGGCAAGCCTTTTGCCGTCGATGAAGCTTTTCCACGCATAGTAAAGCTGGTTCATCTCGTAACCGCCCTGCGGCGCGAAGCCTTGACCAGGCGCAAACGGCGGACAGGGCACATGTGCGGTCGCTGCACTTGCCGTGGCGATCATGGCAGCGCCGATCAATGCCGCCGACCAGCGGGACCTCATCGTTGATCGCTGATCACAATTGCTTGTCATAGATCACATATTCCCGGTTGACCCGACTTTCGATGGCTTCGGCGATGCCGCGCATCCCTTTGTTGTCGTCCAGGATCCAGCCGATCTCACCGCGGGTCGCACCGTATTTGGTGGTGGCGCTGCGGCGAATATACTCGATCATCATGAAGGCGAGCTGCGATGCCATGCGGCTTGCCTGCAGGCGTTTGACCACGCCCATCAGCGGCACCCGCATCGTGCGCACCTTTGGCGCGCGCAGCCACCACAGCAGCTTCGCCCAGCCAAAGGGGAAGAGGGAGCCTTTCAGCGGGCGCAGCGCCTCGTTCATGTCCGGGAGCGTCATCATGAAGGCGACCGGTTCGCCTTCGAGCTCGCCGATCATGATGAGGTCGTTGAAGACGATCGGCTTCAGCTGCTTGCCGGCATAGGCGACTTCCTCGTCCGTGAACGGCACGAAGCCCCAGTTGCTGGACCAGGCGTCGTTGAGGATGTGGAGGATGATCGCGGCCTCCTCGTCGAACCTCGACTTGTCGACGGGGCGGATGCGGATCTTGGAATTCTTTTCGCCGGCCTGCACGATGCGCTCGATCAGCGGGGGGAAGGGCTGATCGATCTTGAGCTCATAGGTGTAGAGCGACTTGGCAGGCTGGTAGCCGGCGGCCGTCACCCAAGCCTCGTACCGCGCATCATGGTGGCCCATCATCACGGTGGGCGCATGATCATGGCCTTTCACCAGAAGGCCGGGCTCCTCCCAGATCGACAGGCTGATCGGGCCCAGCGACCGGGTCATGCCCTGATCCTTCAGCCAGGCTTCCGCCGCGGCGATGAGCAGGCGGAACGTCGCCTCGTCCTCCGCCTCCATGAGGCCCCAGTTGCCGGTGCCGGGCCCCATGCCCTGTTCGGCGGGCTGCGTGACCGCGAGATGATCGACATGGGCGGAGATGCGCCCAACCACCCGCCCGTCCCGTTCTGCCAGAAACAGCGCCATGTCGGCATGGCCGAAGAAGGGATTCTTCTTCCGGTCGATGAGGCCGGCCGCCTCGCTCTTCAGCGGCGGGATCCAGTTGGGATCGGCGGCATAGAGGCGATAGGGCAGATCGACGAAGGCGCGGGTGTCGGCCTTCGTGCGGACGGGGCGGATGCTGGTCATATGCCTGCGTAGCGCGGCGGCGCGGCTTGGCAAACGAGTTGATTGAGGGCGGAGCTCTCAGCCGCGCTTGGCCGCCTCGATCAGCTCCGCGGGGCCGACATAGGCCTCCTGCCGGGCGACGCTCCAATAGCGGAGGTCCTCCAAGGCGATGGGCCGGCCGGTGACGGCGCAAAGCACATGGCTGCCCCGCCGGATGACCTGGATGTCCGGCGTGTCGTACCGAATGATGGCGAGACCCGCGCGATCAAGCATGGTCGGCGGCGCGGTGGCGCTGGCGCGGATGGCCGCTCACCACCCCGCCGGACAGCTCGGCGACCTTTGGCCACCGCTTCGCCGCTTCCTCGTCATAGCCGAGGTTGAACACGGTCGGCGACTTTGCCTTGCGCTCCTGCCGTTCGTAGAAGGTGCCGAACAGGCGATCCCAGAAATAGTTGGTGATGCCGAAGTTGCCGGTTTCGTCATGGAAGTGGTGCGCCATGTGACGCGCCTTCATGGCGGCCAGCATCTTGTTGCGCGGCTTGTACGCCAGATGCTGGATGCAGTGGCAGAACTCATAAAAGCAGGTGGTGAGCAGGCCGGTGGCGATCGCCGCCATCGCGCCGCCGAAGCCGCCGATCAGCCAGCCGACCGGCGCCGTCGCGACCACAATGGCCGGCAAGGTCGTGTGGAGCGCGCCGAACAGCACCTCCAGATGGTTCGGATCCTGATGGTGATCATAGTGGATCCGCTTCCAGGTGGAGGCGAGTGGCGACACCTTGAACATCCAGCGGCTGTGCAGGACCCAGCGGTGGAGCACATACCAGGCGAGCGGGTAGACGAGAGCGGCGACCGCAACGGCGGCAACCGTCTGCAGCGGGGAGGCTGGGCGCCACACGAACGCGGCGATGGCTGCCGCGGCGCAGAGCAGGTAGCCCATGATCGCGGGATATTGGAAATAGGCGATCACCAGTTCCCGGAACGTCATGCGATCGAGATGGTGCGAGCGGTTCCAGAAGCCCGTCTTCGCTGTAGTCGACCCTTCCACGCCTTCACCCTTCGCTGTCGTCACGTGCCCCATGTTGTAACGCATTAAGGCAGTTTTTAGACGTCGGTGCGACGGAAGGCCCCAATCTGTTGCTTCCCGGTCACTCCTCCGTGCGGAACAGCACGGTCTGACCGATCAGGAAGAACAGCACGAACGGCGCCCAGGCAGCGAGGAAGGGCGGGTAGGCGCCGAGGTTGCCCATGGCGAGCGCGAAATTGTCGGCCACGAAATAGGTGAAGCCGAGCGCCATGCCGATGACGCTGCGCACCAGGAGCTTGCCCGAGCGCGCGAGGCCGAAGCCGGCAACCGCGCCAAGGAAGGGCATCAGCACCGACGACAGCGGCCCGGAAAATTTGTGCCACCAGCCGGTGCGGACCTCGTTGGTCGGACGGCCGGCCTCTTCCAGATCCTCGATCGCGGTCGACAGCTGCGTGAAGGGCAGGGCGTCCGCATCGACGCGGGCGAGGGTGAACTGATCCGGGCGAACGCCGGTCGCGACCACCGCCGACCCGATCGCGCGTTCGGTGCCGCTCTGCACCTCGAACAGCGAGGCGTTGGTCAGCAGCCAGCCGGTGCCGTTTGGCGCGGGGCGCGCCGCCTCGGCCTCGATGATCTGTTCCATGCCGCCGTTGGTGCCGCGTTGGTAGAGCGTGACGCCCGTCAGGCGGGTGTCGGCGCCGCGGCCGGCGACGGCGGTGGCGAACACAAGATCGTTGCCGTCACGCGCCCAGACGTTCGACAGCGACCCGCTGCCGTCCGGGACGGGGCCATAGCGCGCGGCCTGCCACGCGGTCAGCGCCGCATTGGAGCGGGTGACGATGCGTTCGTGAAACACGAAGGCGAACAGCGCGACGCCGAGCGAAGCGAGGACGAGCGGCGCCAGGATCTGGTGCGCGGACATGCCCGAGGCCTTGAGCGAGATGACCTCGCTGTTCTGGTTGAGCGTGGCCAGCGTGATCAGCGTGCCCAGGAGGATCGCGAACGGCAGAAAGCGGTCGACGATCTGCGGGATGCGGAGGAAGACGTAGCGCACGACCTCCGCCTGGCCATTTCCGGGCTGGGCGAGGATGCGGCCGGATTCACCCAGCAGATCGAGCGCCATGAGGATGAGGACGAGCCCACCCAAGACGGCCAGGCTGCGCACCAGGAACAGCCGGGCCATGTAGATGGAGACGGTGCGGGACGGGAAGAAGGATGTCACCGGATCACGCCTCCGCCGGACGGCGCGTGCGGGTGAAGCCGCGCCGGATGCGCTTCCCGATCTTGCCGAAGCCGCGTTCCAGCGCGCCGATCGGCTGGCCGCCGGGCTTGAAGGCGAGGGTGCGGTACATCCAGAAGATCAGTGCCGCGAACAGCGCAAAGGGCACCCAGAGCGCCACCACCGGATGAACCCGCCCCAGCGCGGCGATCGCCTCACCATATTCGTTGACCTTGTGATAGGTCACGACGATCACGATCGAGAGGAAAAGGCCGAGCCCCGAGGTCGACCGCTTGGGCGGCACCGCCAATGCCACCGCGAGCAGCGGCAGGAGCAGCATGGATGCGACTTCCACGATGCGGAAGTGGAAGTTGGCGCGCACCTCGTTGCGGGTCACCACCGGCGTGTCGACGGCGCGGCCGGTGCGGAACAGCTCCGGGATGGTCAGCTCCCGGTCGCTGTCGCCGCGGGCACGGAACGCATCCAGCTGCGGCAGGTCGATCGGCAGGTCGTGCTGCGAGAAGCTGAGCACGCGGGGCACGGTGAAGCTTGGCGAATTGTGGATGAGCGTGCCGTTCGTCAGCCGCAGGACGATGGTGTTGAGGTCGCTGGTGGCAAGGAACGTTCCGCGTTCCGCCGACACTGACAGTTCGTTGCGACCGTCCTCCGCACGCACGAAGATGCCGCTCAGCTCCCGCCCGCCATCGCGGCTCGTCTCGATCCGGAGCGTGAGATCCTGTCCGAGGTTGGTGAATTCGCCCACGTTGATGGACGCGCCGAGCGCGCCCGAGCGCAATTCGAACTCGAGCTGTTCATAGGCGTAGCGGGCATTGGGCTGGATGAAGCCGACGATGAGGAGGTTCACCGCCATCAGCCCCAGCGCGTAAAGATACGGCACGCGCAGCAGGCGGGTGTAACCGACGCCCACCGCCTGGAACACGTCGAGCTCCGACGAGGTGGCGAGCTTGCGGAAGGCGAGCAGGATGCCGAGCATCAGGCCGATCGGGATGCCCAGCCCGAGATATTCCGGAATCTGGTTGGCGAGCATGCGCCACACGACGCCGACGGGGCCACCTTCAGCCGCGACGAAATCGAACAGGCGCAACATCTTGTCGAGGATGAGCAGCATCGCCGCCACGATCAGCGTGCCGAACAGCGGCAGCGCGATCAAGCGGGCGAGATAGCGATCCGTGGCGGTCAGCATCGTTCAGATTTCAGACGTGTGGACACCATGTTTTGGCCGTAAACGACGCCAATCTCCCGATCCAAGAGCCCGGACGGCCGTGCCGATCCGTCCGGGCTATAGCGTTGGTACAAGGAGAGGTCATGCGCAAATATCCGCTGGCTGCCGCCGCGATGGCGGCCATGATAATCCCGGGCGGAGCGGCGCTGGCACAGCCAGCTGCCTGCCGCGGCACCGCGCTGCTGGTGAGCGTCAGCGGCTTCAAGGAGCGCGCCGGGACCCTTCGCGTGCAGACCTATGCAGGCGCCGCCAACTATGCCGACGGGCACCGCCGGGTGAGCCGGATCGAGGTTCCGGTGCCGCGCGGATCGGGGCCGGTCGACGTGTGCGTGCCGTTGCCGGGCGCGGGCGACTATGCCGTGTCGATCCGCCACGACGCCAATGGCGACGGTCGATCGGACCGCGGCGATGGGGGCGGCTTTTCCAACAATCCGCGGCTGTCGCTGGGGCAGGCGATCTCCCGCCGCAATCCGTCCTATGACAGCGTCCGGGTGGATGCCGGCGCGGGCCGGGTGACGCCCGTGCCGATCACGCTCAACTATCTTCGCGGGCTGTCGATCGGACCGATCCGCCGGAACCCGTGATCACGTGACCGACGTCGCCCTCCTGTCCGACGCGCGCACGGCTGCGGTCGCGGTCCTGCTGCCGAAGCTGCGCGAGCGCTGCGGCCGGCGTGGCGACGTGTTCCACTACGAAGTGGACGAGGGCGGGGACGTGGAGACCGCGCTTGCGACGATCGCACTGGTCCGTCCCCGCGTGCTCGCCATAGTTGGCGACGACGCGACGGTGAGCGAGGTGCTGACCGTGATGGAAGCGCGGCAACCGTTCGGTGCCACGCCGCCGCCGATCGCGGCGCTGGGCGGAGGAGCGGCCGACGTGGTGCCCCACATGTTGGGGAGCCCCGGATGTTCGGTCGAAGGGCTGGAGCAGGCGGCGCGCCTGGCGCGGGCCGGGCTTGGCGGTCGATTGATCAATCGGGTGCCGGTCGCCGTTACGGCCGGTGGGCTGAGGCGGCTGGGGCTGATGGTGCGGACGGCTGGCCGAAGGTCGATCAGCCTGCGCGCTTCCGCCGACAGAGGTGCAAAGATCAGCGGGCGGTTCTCAAGGCTGGTGGTGGTCGGCAACCAGGCGGAGGGCCGGGCGGAGACGCCGCGGCTGACGATGCTGGCGGTGGAGGCAGGCTGGCGCGCGGCCTTGAGTGCCGCGGCCGCTGCCATCACGGGGCGGCTCGGAATGCCGTGGGCAACAGGCGGTCATGGCACCCGGTGCGACGATGTGGCGATCGACGGCGCGGACCGGCTGCTGCTTGATGGCGCGGCCATCGCCGGACCGACGATGCGGCTCGAGCCGGCGGCGCCCGTGACCTTCCTGAAGCTGGCCGCCTAGGCCGCGATCGGGGTAACGCCGGGGCGCTGGTCGCAGGCGCTATCCACCGCAAGCTCCAGCGCGCGCATCGAGAAGGGCTTTCGGAGCACCGGATAGCCGCCGAAATCGGCCTCGTCGGCCTCCCCGGTGAAGCCGGTCACGAACAGCACGGCGGCGTCGGGCGCCTGGCGCACGAGCATCGACACCAGTTCCGGCCCCGACATCCCCGCCATGACGACGTCCGACAGGATGAGGTCGACCGGCCCCGACGCGGCGAGCAGATCCGCCGCACGTTCGGGCCGGTTGCAGGCGATCGGGCGGTGACCAAGCTCGATGAGCGTGTCGACCGTGGCGGAGAGCACGCGGGCGTCGTCCTCGATCACCAGGATGGTGCGGCCGGTTGCGTCGATCTCCACCGGCCGTGCCGGCGCGGCATCGGCCGGCACCGCCAGCAGGCCTGTGTAGCGGGGCAGCAGCAAGGTGACGGTGGTGCCGCGCCCGGGTGCCGAGGCGATCAGGACCTTGCCCGACGACTGGCCGACGAAGCCGAACACCTGGCTGAGTCCCAAGCCCGTCCCGAGACCGACCGGCTTGGTGGTGAAAAAGGGTTCGAACACCCGGTCCAGCACCTCCGCGGACATGCCGCAGCCATCGTCCGATACCTCGATCGCGAGGTAATCGCCGGGATCGAGATCCGCCTGGTGGCCGGGCGAGAGCAGGCGGTTGGCGGTGCGGATGGTCAGGATGCCGCCGCGCTCCATCGCATCGCGGGCATTGACCGCCAGGTTCAGGATGGCGTTTTCGAGCTGCAGACGGTCGACCCAGATCGGCCAGGCACCGGGCGCAAGATCGGTGTGGACGCGGATCTGTTCGCCAAGCGAGCGATCAAGGAGATCGGTCATCCCGGCGATCAGGGCGGCGGGATCGTGCGCGGCCGGCATCAGCGGCTCGGCGCGTGAAAAGGCGAGCAGGCGACGGGTGAGCGCGGCGGCGCGGACCGCGCCTTCCATCGCCTTGTCGATCTGCTGCATCGCTTCGGTCGGGCGATTGTGGATGCGGCGCCGGGCGAGTTCCAGGCCGCCGGTGACGACCGCCAGCATGTTGTTGAAATCATGCGCGATGCCGCCGGTGAGCTTGCCTACGGCTTCCATCTTGTGGGCCTGGCGCAACTGCGCCTCGGCCGCGGCACGCTCGGCTGCTTCGGCGCGCAGCCGTTCGTTCGCGTCGCTGAGTTCGGCGGTGCGAAGCGCCACCGCCTCCTCCAGCACCTCCGCACGAAGCGCCGACGCTTCCATGTCGCGGTCGGCAAGGCGGCGCTGGCCGACGGCGCGGGCGGTGAGCCAGGCGAGCAGACCGGCGCCGAGGATCAGCAGGATGCCGAACATGCTGAGCCGCGAGGCGATGCGGTTGGAGCTGTTGACGAGCTCCGTCGCGTCGCGGGAACGCGAGGAGAGATTGCGCCGCTCGCTCGCGATCAGGTCGTTCAGCAGGTCGGCCATCTGCTGCAGGCTCTCCGCCCGCGCGGCCTGATGGTAGAGGCCGATGCCGTTCATGCCCTGGCCGTAGGCGGTGCGCAGCGCCGATTGCGACAGTTCGCGGCCACGCTCGTCATAGGTCAGGCGGAGCCGGCGCAGCATCGCCTGCTGCGCGGGATCCTCGCGCGTGTCGCGTTCCAGCCGGTCGATGATCGCACCGGCGCGGCGCCATTCCTGATAATAGAAGCGGCCGACATCGATGTCGCTGGAGAGCACATAGCGGCCAAGCGCCGCCTCCGCCTTCGTCAGCGTGCTTTCCAGCGATCGTGCCTGCAGCATGACGCCGAAGCTGCGTTGCTGTTCGGCGAGCGCGGCATCGCGCTGCCGGTTGGCGGCGGAGACGTTGCTGACGAGCAGGATGATGGCGATGACCGACAGCATGCCAAGCGCCGCCGCCAGCCAGCCGAGATAGCGCCGGAAGTCGACGCGCGGCGCGGACGGAAGCGGGGACACATAACTCATCGCCAGCCCACGCTAGGGCCGGATGGTTAACGAGATGTTTAAGTTCCCGAGCCGATCGCGCCTGTGGCACGGCCGGCCGCATCGAACATGCCGATGATCTGTTCGACCTGTTCGGCCGTATGTTCCGCGCACAGCGAGCAGCGCAGCAGGAACATGCCCGCCGGCGTCGCGGGCGGGCGGGCCATGTTGACGTACAGGCCCTGTTCCAGGAGCGCCTGCCACATCGCCACCGCCTGCGTCTGATCGTGCAGGATCACGGCGATGATCGCCGACTGCGGCGTGTCGGTGCCGAGCGTGAAGCCCAGGTCCTTCAGCCCGCCGTGGAGCCGCCGGCTGTTCTGCCACAGGTGAGCACGCTTGTCGGCGGCGTGGCGAAGCTTGCGGATCGAGGTCGCGGCTGTGGCGACGACCGACGGGGGAAGCGAGGCGGTGAAGACATAAGGTCGGCAGACGAGCCGCATAACGTCGAACTTCGGATGGTTGGACACGCAAAAGCCGCCCACCGTGCCGACCGACTTCGAGAAGGTGCCGACCACGAAGTCGACATCGTCGGCGACGCCCTGTTCCTCATACACGCCGCGGCCGTTGGGGCCGAAGAAGCCCATGCCGTGCGCCTCGTCCACCAGCACCATGGCGCCGTGCTTCTTGGCGACGGCGACCATTTCCGGCAGCGGGGCGATGTCGCCAAGCATGGAATAGACGCCTTCCAGCACGACCAGCTTGCCCGGCTCCTTCGGCAGGCGGCCGAGCCGCTTGTCGAGATCCTCGACCGAATTGTGGCGGAAGCGGACCACCTCCGCATTGCCGAGGCCGCAACCGTCGTAGATCGACGCGTGGCTGTCGGCGTCGAGGATGATGTATTCGCCCTTGCCGGCAAGCGTCGAGATGATGCCGAGGTTTGCCTGGTAGCCGGTCGAGAAGACCATGGCGTGATCGGTGCCGTAGAACTCCTTGAGCGCCTCCTCGCAATCCTTGTGCGGGGAGTAGGTGCCGTTGAGGACGCGGCTGCCGGTGGTGCCCGAGCCGAACGCATCGAGAGCGGCCTTGCCGGCGGCGACCACGTCCGGATCGAAGGTCATGCCCATGTAATTGTAGGTGCCGAGCAGGATCGTCTCGCGCCCCTTGATGATCGCCAGCGTGGGTGAGAGCACCTTTTCCATGACGATCGCGAACGGATCGCGCACGCCGGTGTCGATCAGCGCCTGCCGCTCCGCGATCAGGGCATCGAACTTGGACAGGAGGTCGCGCTCGGGCGCCACGGGCGCGGGATCGATCGCGGTCTGGTGCGGGGTCACGGCAGCTTCGGTCATGGCCGCGCCATAACCCGCCGATTGCGGCGTGGGTAGGGCGCGTGGACGTGAGTGACCGGGCGCGAAAGTTGACAAAGTTGACGACACGTCCCCGTCAACTTCGGGTCTCCAAGGAGGGTCGAGGAAGCAACTGTGAGGTAGAGCGGGGCAGATGCGGGCGACATGGCGGAATGTCTGGCACAGAAGCGGGGCTGTAGGACAGCGCGATCGCCGCGCACGTGCGTGGCCGAGAGAGGCGTCAGCCTTTGTCCTCTGCCAGCACATGCGCGACGAGCGCGTTGGCGTGGCCGTGGCCCATGCCGTGGTCGGTCTTGAGCCTGGCGACCAGATCCATGTGCTTTGCCGGCAGGTGACTGCGGATGATCGCCTGCCAATGGGCGATCGGCTGGCCGTATTTCTGCTCGATCGCGGGGAAGTAGGAGGCGGGACCCTTCACCTTGTCGGTCATCGCAGGTCCCTCCGCTTCCGGCGCCGTTTCAGCCCTGCTGGAGCTTGTCCACCGCGTCGACGAGCTGGCCGACCGTCTCGATCTCCGCCTGCATGTTCATGGTGATGGTGATGTCGAACGTGTCCTCCACCGCCGCCACGAAATCCATGACGGTGAGGCTGTCCCATTCGAGATCGCCCTGGAAGGTGGTGGCGTCCGTCACGTCGACGCCCTTCTTGTTGAAGGGTTCGATCTGTTCGGCAACGCGGGCGAAGGTCTGGGCGCGGTCGGTCATGCCCCGCGCTTTAAAGCCGGGAGTGCCCGCCTACAACCACCCCGCGGCGCGGTAGCTGTTGGCGGTCGCGACAAGCCCCGCGCGCGTGTCGACATGCGGGTTCCAGATGTCGGCCGGCGGGCGCCGCGCGGGATCGGCCACCCAGTCGGGATGGCTGTAATAGGCGGCGCGGTCGCGCGTGAGCTTGGCCCGGCGTCCGCGAAAGAGGCGGTCCAGGCGCGACGCGATGGACAAAACGGGGCGCGGCGCGTGGAGCGCGACGATGCGGGAGCGGCCGACCGCAGCCCCGATCGCCTCGGCAAAGCCCGCCTGGCTCCAGCCGCCGGGCGTGCCGTCGTCGGGTTCGTAGGTCTGGCCGATCGTGTCGGACGCGGGAACGAGCGACAGGAGGAGGCGCGACAGGTCGCTCGCCTCGATCACCGACAGGCGGCCGCCGGGAGGCAGCAGCACGACGCCGCGCCGCGCCATCTTGAACAGTTCGAGGATGTCGCGGTCGCCGGGTCCGAACACGGCGGGCGGGCGCACGCTGGTCCAGTCGAGGCCGCTGGCGGCGACGATCTGTTCGGCGCGGAACTTGGACCAGCCATAATCCGACAGATCCGGCTCCCGCGCGGCGAGCGAGGACACGTTGACGAACCGCCGGATGCCGGCGGCCGCGGCGGCCTCCACGACGGCAAGCGTGCCGAGGACATTGCCCGCCTCGAACCCGGCGCGATCGCGCGCGGTGGTGAGGCCGGCGACATGGATGACGGCGTCGGCGCCCTCCATCAGCCGTGCAAGCGCGGCGGGATCCTCCAGCGAACCGCCGATCCAGTCGACCCCGCGCATGGCGGGCTGCGGTCGCCTGGCGAGCGCGCGGACATGGTGGTGGCGGAGCGCCGCGTGGCGCAGCAGCGTGCCGCCGACGAAGCCGGTGCCGCCGGTGATCGCAAGCACCGGCAGCGATCCTGCCGTCACAGCGGGGACCAGGGCTTGTCGTCGCCGGCCTGGTCGGCCGCGGGTGCGGGCGGGGCGATCTCCTCCAGCAGCCGGTCGAGCACGGCATCGAGCCCGGCGCCGGTCGCGCCCGACAGCGGCAGCACGTCCGCCCCGCTTTCGGCGCGGAGCATGTCGGCGAGCTCGGCCGTCAGTTCCTCGTCCAGCGTGTCCACCTTGTTGAGGGCAAGCACCTGCGGCTTGTCCGCCAGCCCGGCGCCATAGGCGTCAAGCTCCCCCATCACCGTGCGGTAGGCAGCGACCGGATCCTCCCCATCGGCGTCGACGAGGTGGAGAAGGACGCGGCAGCGCTCGATATGGCCGAGGAAGCGGTCGCCGATGCCGGCGCCCTCGGCGGCGCCTTCGATGAGGCCTGGGATGTCGGCGATCACGAATTCGCGGTCGCGGTGGCTGACGACGCCAAGCTGCGGCCGGGTGGTGGTGAAGGGATAATCGCCGACCTTCGCCTTGGCGTTGGTGACGGCGTTGATGAAGGTGGACTTGCCCGCATTGGGCAAGCCGACCAGCCCGGCATCGGCGAGCAGCTTCAGCCGCAGCCAGACCCACATCTCCTCCGCCGGCCAGCCGGTGCCGTGCTGGCGCGGCGCGCGGTTGGTCGAGGACTTGTAGCTCATGTTGCCGCGGCCACCGTCGCCACCGCGCAGGAACACGCGCCGCTGCCCGACCTCGGTGAAGTCGGCCAGCACATGCTCCTTGTCGTCGGACAGAATCTGGGTGCCGACGGGCACCTTGATCACCGTGTCCTCGCCGCCCGCGCCCGTGCGGTTGGCGCCGGCGCCGCCATGGCCGCGCTCGGCACGGAAATGCTGCGTGTAGCGGAAGTCAATGAGCGTGTTGAGGCCGGCCACCGCTTCGAACACGATGTCGCCGCCCTTGCCGCCATTGCCGCCGTCGGGGCCGCCATATTCCATGAACTTCTCGCGCCGGAAGCTGACCGCTCCCGGCCCACCCGCGCCCGAGCGGACGAAGATCTTGGCCTGATCCAGAAAATGCATGGCCGGCACCTAAGGATGGCGCGCAAAAAGGCAAGCACGGCGGGAGGGGCTGTGCCCGGCGGCGCCATGCCCCTACATGCGGGTGGATGGATCGTGATGCGCTGTTGTTGCGGATGGATGCGGCCGCCGTGGCGGCGGGGACCGAGATCCTGCGCGTGCGCGATGGGGGCATCTCGGCCCGGACCAAGTCCGACCTATCGCCGGTGACCGAAGCCGACGAGGCCGCCGAACGCATCATCCTGGCCGCGCTGGCGGCGGCGGCGCCGTCCATCCCGGTGATCGCGGAGGAGCAGTGCGCCGCCCGGGGGATTCCGGAGGCGCCGGAGCGATTCTTCCTGGTCGACCCGCTCGACGGGACGCGCGAGTTTGTGGACGGGCGCGACCACCATACGGTCAACATCGCGCTGGTGGAGGCGGGTCGCGCGACGCTGGCGATCGTCTCCGCGCCAGCGCTGGGGCGGCTGTGGGGCGGGGACGTCGTGGCGGGCGATGCCTGGACGCGCGACCTGCCCGGAGGACCGCGCCGGCCGGTGCGCGCGCGGGTGCCGGACGCTTCGCCGGTCGGGCTGGCGTCGCGCAGCGTGGACAGCGCGGAGACGCGCGACTGGTTCGCGCGGGCGGGGGTGACGCAGATCGACCGGATCGGATCGTCGCTGAAACTGTGCCTGATCGCAGAAGGCGCGGCGGACCTTTATCCGCGGCACGGGCCGACGTCCGAATGGGACATCGCGGCGGGGCAGGCGGTGCTGGAGGCGGCGGGCGGCCGGGTGCTCACGGCGAGCGGCGCGCCCCTTCGCTACGGCAAGCGCGGCTGCGCGAACCCGCCGTTCGTCGCGGCGGGCGCGTTCGACCCTCCGCTGCCGTGAGGATGCTGGCGCGCGCCGCGGTCGCGTGCAACATGGCGCGATGACGACAAGGAGCCTGTTCCGGGCCTTCGCTTTCATGGTGGCGACCGTCCTGACGGCGCTGTCACCCGGCACGGTGCGCGCGCAGCGGGCGCCCGTGGTGCTGGCGGCCGCATCCATGCAGGAGGCGCTGACCGCCGCAGCCGATGCCTTTGCCCGGACCGGCCAGCCGCGGCCGGTGCTGAGCTTTGCGGCGTCCTCTGCACTTGCGCGGCAGATCATCGGGGGAGCGCCTGCCGACCTGTTCGTGTCGGCGGACGAGCCATGGATGGACCAGCTGGCGGCGCGCGGGCTGATCGCGCCCCGCAGCCGCGCGACACTGGTCTCGAACCGGCTGGTGCTGGTGGCCGGGCGGGGCTTTCGTGGCCCGCTCGTCATCCGGCCGCGCTTTCCGCTGGCGCAGGCGCTGGGCAGCGGGCGGCTGGCGATCGGCGACCCCGCGGGCGTGCCGGCCGGGCGCTATGCCCGCGCCGCGCTGCAGCGGCTGGGTGTCTGGGCATCGCTCGCCGATCGCCTAGCGCCGGCCGAGAGCGTGCGGGCCGCGCTGGCGCTGGTGGAGCGGGGGGCGGCGCCGCTCGGCATCGTCTATGCGACGGACGTGCGCGAAGCATCGGGCGTGCGGGTGATCGGCACCTTCCCGGCCGCCAGCCATCCGCCGATCCGCTATCCAATCGCGCGGGTGGCACGATCCGCCAACCCGGCGGCCGAGCGGTTCCGCCGCTTCCTGCTGGGGCGCGAGGCGCGGGCGATCTTCCGGCGGCACGGCTTTCTCGACCCGGCCTGATGCTGTCGGCGGAGGAATGGGCGATCGTCGCCCTGTCGGCGCGGATTAGCCTGGTCGCGGTCGGCGCAAGCTTCCCCGTGGCGCTGGGGCTGGCGTGGGTGCTGGCGCGGTGGCGCTTTCCGGGCAAGATCCTGCTGGACGCGCTGGTTCACCTGCCGCTGGTCATTCCGCCGGTGGTGACCGGCTGGCTGCTGCTGATCCTGTTCGGGCCGGCCGGGCCGGTGGGGGCGTGGCTGGAGCGAAGCTTCGGCGTCGTGCTGGTGTTCCGCTGGACGGGCGCGGCGCTGGCGGCGGCGGTGATGGCGTTGCCGCTGATGGTGCGGGCGATGCGGCTGTCGATCGAGGCGGTCGACCCGCGGCTGGAGGCGGCGGCGCGGACGCTGGGCGCGGGATGGTGGCGGGTGCGCTGGACCATCTCGCTGCCGCTGGCGCTGCCGGGCATGCTGGCGGGTCTGGTACTGGGGTTCGCCCGGTCGATCGGTGAATTCGGCGCCACTGTCACCTTTGCATCTAACATCCCGAACGAGACCCGCACGTTGCCGCTGGCCATCTATTCGGCGCTGCAGCTGCCGGGGGGCGAGGCGGCGGTGCTGCGGCTGTCGCTCATCTCGATCGCGCTGTCGCTGGCGGCGCTGGTGGCATCCGAATGGCTGGCGCGGCGGCATGGGCAGGCGCATGTCCTTTGACATCGACGTCCGGCGGCAGCTGGGCCGGCGCGAGATCGCGGCGCGCATCGTCACCGACGCGCGGGTGGTGGCGGTGGTGGGCTCGTCGGGTGCCGGCAAAACGAGCCTGCTCAACATGGTGGCCGGGCTGCTGCGCCCGGACGCGGGGCATGTCCGGCTGGACGGCGACACGCTGTTCGACGCCGGCGGCGCGGATGTGCCGCCCGAGCAGCGGCGCATCGGCTATGTCTTTCAGGAGCACCGGCTGTTCCCGCACCGCCGGGTCGGCTGGAACCTGGATTATGGCGCGCGGTTGAGGATCGCGGAGGAGCGATGGATCACGCGGGACGAGACGGTGGACCTGCTGGGCATCGGCCATCTGCTCGATCGCTGGCCGCGCAACCTGTCGGGCGGCGAGGCGCAGCGGGTGGCGATCGGCCGGGCATTGCTGAGCGCGCCGCGCGCGCTGTTGCTGGATGAGCCTTTGGCCGCGCTCGATCCGGCACGGCGTGACGGAATTTTGACAGTTTTGGAACAGATTCGTGACACTCTCGCTCTACCAATGATCTATGTGAGCCATGACCGCGCGGATGTCGCCCGGTTGGCCGGACATGTGGTGGAGATGGGTGGTGGCGAGTAGCGGTGCAGCCTTCAACGACAGCCTGACGCCGAGCTTTCGCGCGCAGCTGGGCGAGGCGCGCGTGTTCGGCGAGTGGCTGGCGGGACGTGCGCAGCGCAGCCGGCTCGTCGCCGGGCGCGACGGCCACGGGCGCGCCGTGATGGTCATCCCAGGGTTTCTGTCGCGAGACCTGTTGACCCGGCCGCTGCGCGACACGCTGACCGCCGCCAATTATCATGTGGAGGGATGGGGCCTTGGGCTGAACCGGGGCGTCACGCCCGATCTGCTCGACCGGCTGGGCGCGCGCATCCGCGAGGTTGCGGCACTGCACGGCCCGGTCGCGCTGGTGGGATGGAGCCTGGGGGGCCTCTACGCGCGCGAGGCGGCCAAGATTGCGACGGACGACGTGTCGCAGGTGATCACGCTCGGCACGCCATTTTCCGGCGATCCGCGCGCCAACCGGGCGTGGCGGCTGTACGAGCGGCTGAACGGGCACCCGGTCGACAATCCGCCGATCAAGGTGAGCGTCGGCGAGAAGCCGCCGGTGCCGACCATTGCGCTGTGGTCGCCGCTGGACGGCATCGTCGCGCCGGCCTGCAGCCGGGGGCTGACCGGAGAGGCCGACCTGACCGCGCGCGTGCATTGTTCGCACAACGGCTTCGTGCGGGCCCCCGCGGCGCTGGAAGCGGTGCTGGACGCGCTGGAATGCTGGGAGGGTTGATTGCTGATGCCGCCTGAACTGATGGCCGGGCGCTGAGCCGGATCAACCAGTTCGCTGGAGTTTCCTGCACCCCGGCCTAAGATGTTTCGGTGCCGCTCGTTCTTTCTCGATCCTTCCTGGGGACGGCAGCAACAGAGCGTGAGTGCGTCGGATACAAGGTGGCGCTGCGCCGCGCGACGGTGCCGGCGGACGAAGTACCCGAGCATTCGCACGAGACGGCCCACCTGATCCTGGCGGTCGATGAGGGCTACCGGAGCGATGCGGCAGGCGCCGACGCGTGGCGCGGGCCTGCTATGCTGGTCTACAATCCGCCTGGAACCGTCCATCGCGACCGGTTCGAGCAAACCGGTGGCCGCTTCTTGTCGATCGATGTGCCCGATGGGATGGAACCGGCCGGCATCATCGACGCAATCGCCCTGACGTCAGGACCCGCGCGGATGGCGGCAAACAGGGTGATCGCCTCCATGCTGACCGGGGGCGCGCCGCTTCAACTGGAGGATGGGCTGGTTGCGCTTTCTGCAGCGCTGCTGCCTCGTGAGAACGCTTCACCGGAACCGCCGTCATGGCTCCGCATCGCCGTCGAAGCCGCGCGCGATCTTGCCGACGATCCGGCGTTGCGCGTGCATGATTTGGCAGCATGTGCCGGTGTCCATCCCAGTCACTTGGCGCGCGCTTTTGCACGGCATATCGGCTGCTCGCCAGGCGCAGCGATCCGGCGGGTTCGGATCGATCGAGTGGCGGCGGCATTGAGGACGCGTCAATCGATCACGACGGTCGCCGCAGCGCACGGCTTTTCGGATCACGCCCACCTGACGCGCTGTTTCAGATCAGCCTTTGGCGTCACTCCATCCGCCTTTCGAACGGCCTTCGACTAGCGCCGGAATGTTGCAGACGTTCAAGACCAGCCCTGGTTGCCGCGTTAGACGTCCGCATTCCGGTGAGATGGAGAGGGGCCAATGGGTCGACGGCAAGAATGGATTGCGACGATCGCAGCGCTTGCGCTGTTGAGCCCGGCGCCAGCCGCGGCGCAGCGGGAAACCGGCATCAATCCGGCGCAGCAAAGGTCGATGCTGGCGATCGATGCGGCGGTGAAGGACGGCGCGTTCGGGTCCGTCACCAGCATTCTGGTCGCCCGGAACGGCCAACTGCTGCACGAACGCTATTTCGACGATGGTGGCGCCGAGGAGCGGCGAAACACCCGGTCGCTGACCAAGACCGTCACCGCCATGCTGGTCGGCCTTGCCATCGAGCAACGGAAGCTGTCGGGGGTTGGAGCGCCTGTGATGCCGTTCTTTGCGGACGCTGCGCCCTTTGCCGCACCCGATCCGCGCAAGGACGCGATCACGGTGGAGGATTTCCTCACCATGAGTTCGATCCTGGAATGCGACGACGACAACAGCTTTTCCCGTGGCAACGAGGAGCGAATGTACCTGGTGGAGGACTGGGTACGCTTTACCTTCGACCTGCCGGTTCGAGGTTTTCCAGCATGGAGCCGTAAGCCCGAAGACAGTCCCTATGGCCGTGCCTGGAGCTACTGCACCGCGGGTGTATCAATGCTGGGCGCGATGCTGGAGCGTGCGACGGGAGAGCGGCTCGACGTCTTTGCCGGTCGCTCGCTGTTCGCGCCGCTGGGGATCGTCGGAGCCGAGTGGCAGTTTGCGCCGACGGGCTTCGCGCAGGGCGGCGGCGGCCTCAGCCTCAGGAGCCGCGACCTGCTGGCGCTGGGACAGCTTCTGCTCGACGGCGGGAGGGCCGGGGGGCGGCAGGTTCTGCCTCAAGCCTGGGTGCGGGAAATGACCACGCCGCACGCGCATGTCGACGATAGTCGCGGCGACTATGGATATCTGACGTGGCTGCCGCAGATCACCTTCCGGGGCGCGCGGGTGCAAGCGTTCGGGATGTACGGCAACGGCGGGAACAAGGTTGTGGTGGTGCCGGCGGCGAGACTGGTCGCGGTCATCACAAGCACGGGTTACGGGCAGCCGAATGCCCACGCTCTGTCGGAGCGATTGCTCACCGAGCATATCTTGCCCAGCCTGGTCGATTGAGGACGCCTCAACCGCCGGTTCTTCACGCTGCAGGTCCGTCCTACTCCGCGGTTTCTAGATCGCGGAGGCTTCGGCCGCGGGTTTCTCGGCCGAACAGTGCAACCAGGCCTGTGGACGCGGCCATCGGCAGGAGGAGCGCCAGGGCCGCGCCGCCCAGCGTGGGGATCAGCCCGATCAGCGCGAAGCCCTGCACCGCCACGCCGCCGAACTTGCTGCTGCCGGCGATCAGGCCGGTGGCGCGGCCGCGTACACCCGTCGGGTAGTTCTCGGCCGCATAGGGCAGCAGCACGGCGATCATGCCGTTGCTGCCCACCACCAGCGTCGCGATGACGGCGACCAGAAGCGGCGGCGATGACAATGTGGGTGCCGGCAGGAGTGCGCCGGCGAGCCCGAGGAACGTCATGACGATGGTTCCGACCAGCGTCCATTTGCTGCTCCAGCGGCTGTAGAGCAGCGCGGCGAGCATGATTGTCGGCAGGGCGATCAGGGAGGAGCTGGCGATGATCCCGCTGGCCAAACCGGCGCTGTAGCCGCGCGCCTGAAGATCGGAGGGGAGCCACAGCAGCAGGCCGAAGGTGACGAAGCTCCACGAGAGGGCGGTGATCACGAGGGCGGCGGTCAGGGGGCGATGATCCTGCATGCCGGCAGCCGAACCCGGCTTCGCCGGAGGTGCCGGGCGCCTGACGATGCCGAACCGGCGCGCCATCTGCGCGAGTTCCTCCTCGCGCCCCTGACCCATCAGGAAGCGCGGGGACTCCGGAATCCACCGCGCGAGCGCGAGCAGCAGCAGCCCGGTGGGGAAACCCTGAAGCCAGAGGCTCCGCCAGCCGAAGGCGGGTTCGAACAGGTGGGCTGCGCCGCTCGCCGCGAGATAGCCGCCGACGAGGCCGGTGCCGCCGACAAGAACGAGAACCCAGCTGCGGTGTCGCGGCGGCATGACCTCCGCCAGCAAGGTGTAGACGACCGGCAGCATGCCGCCCGCCGAACAGCCCATGAGAAAGCACATCACCAGGTTCCATCCGAAGGACGGCATGGCCCCGCAGATCGATGTTGAGACGAACAGGATCGTCGACAGCAGAATGGACACCCGCCGCCCGTAGATGTCGGCAAGCCAGCCCCACAGGAACGAGCCCACGGTGGTGCCGAGCAGCGCCACGAACGGGAGGAGCGCCGCGGATGCAGGGGCGATCCCATATTCCTGGCGCATGCCGGGAAGCACGAAGCCGAGCGTTGCCGGCTTCATCGTGTCGATGATCAGCCCCAGCGTGAGCACCAGGAGAACGGCCGCATGAGCACCGCCCAGCCGCGTGTCGTCTGGCGCCTCGAACAGCGTGGCGGCAGCATCGCCGTGCCGGACGCGATGCCTTGGCAGCGCACCGAAGATCGCCGCCGGCACGCCGACCATGATCAGCGCCATGCCGGCATACATCCAGCCGTCCATCGGCATGCCGGACAGATGGTTCCCCATCTCGTGCGCCGTCGCGAGCATCGGCAGATGGAGGGCGACACCGGCGCTGATCGCGGCGCATCCGGCCCAGAAGAGCGGCCAGCGCTCCCCGAAGATGGAGGCGCGCCGTGGGGTGGCACGAGCGTGAGCCATGGGTGTCGAACCTAATCGGCAGCAGGCGCAGCGCATGCGGCCGGGCGGTCTGCCTCGTCGAGCATTGCGCAGCCACGCTCGATCTCGGCGCGGATGAGCTCGCAGCTGTTGGCGGGATTGCACGGCGGGCGCGTGGCCGGGGACACGGCGCGGCATTCGGTCGCCAGCCTGGTGGCGGCCTCGGCGCCGATCTCCGCGGCGCAGGAGCCGGCGGGGACGGGACCGGCGGGGAGCGGGGCGACGGGCGGCACAGCCTCATATTCAGGCTGGTTGGCGACCGGCGTCGTGGATGCAGCATCGGGCGCCGGCGGCGGGGATGCCTGATCCTGTTCGACCGCCGCCGTGTCGGGTGCGGCGGCATTGGCTGCAGGCTCTCCGGACGGGGCAGCGTTGCAGCCGGCGAGGGCGAGCAGCGTTGCGGTGGCGAGCAGGCGGGCGCGCGTGATCATGCCGGGTCTCCGGAGGCTTCGAGGAAGGGTGCCGCGACCGCAGCGGGAACGCGCACGAGGCGGCCGCTGGCACGGTCGACGATCGCCCACGTGGTCTTCGCCTCCACCTTCACGCGGCCATCGTCGCCGGTGAAGCGCATCAGCCGGTCGAAGCGCGCGCCGCGCGGGGCATCGGCCACCCAGGTCTCGGCCGTGACGCCCTCGCCGGCCTTGAGGTTGGAGCGGTAGTCGATCTCGTGCCGGGTGATGACCCAGACATAGGCCGCGTCATGCGCCGGATCGGCGACCGCGCGCCAGTGCGCCACGGCCACGTCCTGGATCCAGCGCACCCAGACGGCATTGTTGACGTGGCCAAGCTCGTCAATGTCGTCCGCCTGCGCCACGAAGCGGCGGGTGAAGGGGCGGGCCATCGCCTACTCCGCCACGCCCATCTGCCAGAGGATGAAGGCCTGTTCCTCCGCATCCTCGCGCAGGCTTTCGAAGCGGCCTGACTTGCCACCATGCCCGGCGCCCATGTTGGTCTTCAACAAAAGGATGTTGTCGTCCGTCTTGGTGGCGCGGAGGCGGGCGACCCACTTGGCCGGTTCCCAATAGGTGACGCGCGGATCGTTGAGGCCGGCGGTGACGAGCATCGGCGGGTACGCGCGGGCGGCGACATTGTCGTAGGGGCTGTAGCTTTGCAGCAGGCGGAAGGCGGCGGGATCGGTGATGGGATTGCCCCATTCGCCCCATTCGCCCGGCGTGAGCGGCAGGCTTTCATCCAGCATGGTGTTGAGCACGTCGACGAAGGGGACGTGCGCCACGACCGCGCCGAACAGCTCCGGCGCCTGGTTGACGACCGCGCCCATCAGCTCGCCGCCGGCCGAGCCGCCGGAAGCGGAGATGCGGCCGGCCGCCGTGTAGCCGCGCTCCACCAGGCCGCGGGCGACGTCCACGAAATCGTTGAAGGTGTTTGTGCGCTTTTCCAGCCGGCCGTCATGGTGCCACTGCTGGCCGAGATCGTCACCGCCGCGGATGTGGGCGATGGCATAGGCAAAGCCGCGGTCGAGCAAGGACAGGCGCTCGGTCGAGAAGCCGGGCGGGATGGCATAGCCATAGGCGCCATAGGCGTAGAGGTGGAGCGGGCGGCTGCCGTCCAGCGGGAAGTCGGCGCGGTGAACGACGGACACCGGGATCGGCGTGCCGTCGCGCGCGGGGATGGTAAGGCGGGTGGTGCGGTATGCGGCCGCATCGTAGCCGGACGGGATCTCGTCCACCTTGAGGACGGTCTGCGTGCCGGACGCGACGTCATAGTCGGCAACGGTCGACGGCGTGACCATGGATTCATAATCGAGCCGCAGCCGGTCCACCGCCCATTCGGGATTGTCGCCGAGTCCGGCGGTGTAGCTGGTTTCGGGAAAGGCGATGCGCCGGCCCTCCGCAGGGCGATCGTAGCGGTGGAGCGCGATCTGATCGAGGCCGGCCTCGCGCCCTTCCACCACGAAGAAGTCGCGAAAGGCGGAGACGCCGGTCATGTAGAAGTCGGGCGAGGTCGCGATGAGTTCCCGCCAGGTGCCCGGATCCTCGACGGTGGCGGTCGCGAGGCGCCAGTTGGGGCCGGTGTCGTTGGTATGAATGAGGAGCGTGCCGTCATGCTCCTCCAGATCATATTCGCGCCCGTCCTGACGCGCGGACACCAGGATGGGCGTCGCGCGCGAGTTGTCGGCCGGGATCAGCCGCAGCTCCGACGTGTCGTGATTGCCGACGCCGAGCACGATGTAGCGGCGGCTGTGCGTCATCCCCACGCTGACGGAGAAGCGCTCGTCGGCCTCCTTGTAGATTTCGATGTCCTGATCCGCGGGCGTGCCGAGCAGGTGGAGCCGGGCATTGTCCGTGCGCCAGTTGGCGTTGGCGAGGCCGTAGAACAGGCTGCGGTTGTCGGCCGCCCACACGAGCGACGACAGCGTGCCGGGAATGACGTCGGGAAGCAGCTCCCCCGTTTCCAGGTCGCGGATGCGGACGGTGAAGCGTTCCGACCCGTTGTCGTCGACGGCATATGCGAGGAACCGCCCGTTGGGGCTGATGTCCATCGCGCCGATGCGGAAATACTCCTTGCCCTCGGCAATCGCGGGGCCATCCAGGATCAGCTGATCGGGGCCGCCCGCGACCGGCCGGCGCCAGTATTTGCGATACTGCCCGCCTTCGTCGAACGACGACCAGTAGAGCCAGTCGCCGTCCTTCTGCGGCACGGACGCGTCGGCTTCCTTGATGCGGCCGCGCATTTCCTGGAACAGCGTTTCCACCAGCGCCTGGTGCGGGGCCATGGCCTGTTCGAAATAGCTGTTTTCGGCGTTGAGGTAGGCGAGCACGTCCGGATCGTCGACGGTGGGATAGCTCGCATCCTTCAGCCAGGCATAGGGATCCTCCACGCGGATCCCATGGCGTTCAAAGCTGTGGGGGCGCTGTTCGGCGACGGGTGGCGTGAGCGTCATGCTGTGTCCTTGGGCAAGGGCGGGACCCGCGAGCAGGGCGGCAAGGCTGAGGACGAGGCGCATGGACACTCCGGCGTCTGGCCCCGCGAGCGCGAGGTCGGTGGGGCTGCTGGCCTCGCGCGGGCGGCGGGCCTATGGATCGGCACATTTCCTAGGCCCGAGGTTTCATCCATGTCCACCCACGCCGACCGTCTTCGCGCGCTTCGTGACCAGCTTTCCCAGCAATCGCTCGATGGGTTCGTGGTGCCGATCAGCGACGAGCATATGAGCGAATATGTCGGCGGCTATGCGCAGCGGCTCGGCTGGCTGACGGGGTTCGGCGGATCGGCCGGGACGGCGGTGGTGCTGCCGGCGGAAGCCGCGATCTTCACCGACGGGCGGTACACGCTGCAGGTGCGCGAGCAGGTGTCGGCCGACCATTGGAGCTATCAGCCAGTCCCGGAGGTGAGCGTCGCCGAGTGGCTGAGCGCCCATGCGCCGGCGGGTGCGCGGATCGGCTACGACCCATGGCTGCACACGGCCGACTGGGCGAAGGCAGCGGGCGACGCGCTGGCCGCCAAGGGCGCGACCCTGGTCGCGGTGGAGCGCAACCCCATCGACGCGATCTGGGCGGACCAGCCCGGCCGGTCGGACGCGCGGCTGAGCGTCCAGGCCGACGAACATGCCGGAGTCTCCTCCGCGGCCAAGCGCCAGGACATGGCCGACTGGCTGAAGACCGAGGGGGCTGATGCCGCCGTGCTGTCGGCGCTGGATTCTGTCGCCTGGACGTTCAACGTCCGCGGCAAGGACGTGGACCGGACGCCGGTCGCGCTGTCCTTTGCGCTGGTTCGCGACGACGGCACCGCCGACCTGTTCGTGGCGCCGGACAAGATCGGCGACGACGTGCGCCAGCATCTGGGCAACGGCGTCAGGGTGCATGACATCGCCCGGTTCGAGGCGCATCTGCGCGGGCTGGCGGGGCGCACGGTGGCGGTCGACCCCGAACGGTCGGTGGCGGCGATCTTCTCGGCGCTGGAGGCGGCGGGCGCGACCGTGCTGAGGCGGCGCGACCCGTCCGTGCTGCCGCGCGCGATCAAGAACGCGGCGGAGCAGGCCGGGCACCGGGCCGCGCAGGCCCGCGACGGCGCCGCGATGGCGAGGTTCCTGAAGTGGGCCGCCGAGACCCTGCCCGGCGGCGGTGAGACGGAGCTGTCGGCGGCGGCGCGACTGGAGGCGTTCCGCGCGGAAACGGGCCTGCTGGAGGATCTGAGCTTCGACAGCATCTCGGCAACGGGCGCGCACGGCGCATCGCCGCATTACCGCGTGACGGAGGAGTCGAACGCCCGGATCGAGCCGGGCACGCTCTACCTGATCGATTCAGGCGGGCAGTACCGCGACGGCACCACCGACATCACCCGCACGATCGCGGTTGGCACCCCGACGGCGGAGATGCGGGATCGCTTCACCCGCGTGCTGCAGGGCCATATCGCGATCGACCGCGCCGTCTTCCCGGACGGGGCGCGGGGCAGCCAGCTCGACAGCTTCGCCCGGGCCAAGCTGTGGGAAGCGGGGCTGGATTACGGCCATGGCACCGGGCACGGCGTCGGCAGCTTTCTGGGCGTGCATGAAGGCCCGCAGCGGATCGCGGCATCGACCTATCCGGGCGGCGGGCCGGCCGAGCCGCTGCGTGCGGGCATGATCCTGTCCAACGAGCCCGGCTACTACAAGGCAGGGCATTGGGGCATTCGCATCGAGAACCTGGTGCTAATCGAGCCGCGCGAGATCGACGGGGCAGAGGGACGCTTCCTCGGGTTCGAGACGCTGACCTTTGCGCCCATCGACCGCACGCTGATCGACGCGGACGCGCTGTCGGGTGACGAGCGGATGTGGCTGGACGCCTACCATGCAAAGGTGCTGCAGCGGATCGGCCCGCTGGTGGATGCGGACACGCGTGCGTGGCTGACCGCGCAGTGCGCGCCGATCAGCGGGGACGGGGCGGCGTAGGCGCGTCGCCCGCCTCGTCTGGCGACGCGTCCCGATCGTCGAGCACGCGGTCGGGCGCCTTGCGCCGCCGCAGGTTGGCGCGCAGCGCGGCGGCGAGGCGATCGGCGCGGTCGCTGTCTTTCGTCATCCGCGTGACGTGGCCGGTCCGCTTTCGGTTGACAAGGGCGGACCCGCATCGCCATAGGCCGCGCTCGTTCCGCTCGCCGGACCGTGCTGCCGTAGCTCAGTGGTAGAGCGCATCCTTGGTAAGGCTGAGGTCGTGAGTTCAATCCTCACCGGCAGCACCATTTCTCAGTTGCTTAGCCCCGCCTTCGTTGTGGTGGGGAGGTTTTGACATCACCGAGCCATCGCGGGTCGGTGCTTTCCGTAACTCGTCCCCGGCGACCAACCGCTTCATTTTGCCGCAAGCAGGCGACTGGACGGCGTTGTTTATGTGGCCGGCGGTCTATTTGGCTTGTTGTAGGCGTACTAAATAGTTTTCCCGTGCCCGCGCTCGTAGCGATGAGTTAACGCGCCGCACACGAAACGGCGAAACGTTTCCAGTCGATCCGGGACGCGAACGCCCGCATGTGACCGAACGTCCGGTCGTCCGCGCGCTCAGGACAATATAGATTTCCGTCCGTGCCTCACCAGAAGCGCAGACGGCCGCCCAGGATGCCTTTGAGAAGCAAGTGATGCAGCCGCGGACTGTCGCGACCGCTCAGCAGGTGCGCGCCCAATCAGCGTTGATCACAGCCGCCGTGGCCGACCAGCCCGGTCCACAGATCCAGCGTCTCGCGTCAGTAGCGGTTCATCGCCGTCGCGATGGCGGCCAGCTTGGCCTCGCCCGCGCAGTTCAGCAGACCGAGCCGGCTGAGAGCCGCCAGATACCGCATGCCCCGATCATCCCAATGCGTATCGCATCGCGTGTCCAATAGGGCGTCGCTGGGGTCGCCAGCTGAACGAGATCGTGCATGACGCCCGGCTTCGATGGTCGAGCACAGGCGATCCGGCGAGGCAGGCTGCGCCGCTACCGGCTGCGATCAGCTGGCGGCCCGCCGCCTTCCGCGTCATCGAAGACGATATGAGCACCTCGCGGTGTTCGGGGCACACGAGCACCGACGGGAGCTGATGCGCGCGCATTCACCAAGGATCCGGGTACCTCGGCAGCATGTCGTCGACAAACGATCTGCAGAACCGTAGCCTGTCAGGCGGCGGCACGGCCGCCCAGCTGCGCAGCACACGGTGATGAAGGTGGCCGAGAGGGAAGAGGTCGCCGCTCACGCGATGGAGTAGCACCATAGGCAAGACGATCACCGAGGCTTCCTGGATCGAGAAGGCCGCATACGAACTCGGTATCCTCACCGGCCAGGACGGGGCGTGGTGCTTCCGCGATGCATCTCGTCACGCCGCGCAGGCGAGGCGCGCGGTTCCGGGGCTCGCCGGATACGAACCGCGCGCCACCATGCGCGAACTCTACTCCGAGAAGAACATTCGCCGCTCGCCCGCTCGCGCCGTTCGCCTTTCACCTCAGGGGAACTCTTCACATTTCCGGGGTAAAACCACACCGCCTCGCCATCCGCTACGATACCGCGCCGGGGGCGGCCACCGGTTTAAGATGACCGCTCAAGGCCGCGCGGTCTTCGTCGCAGATCGCGCGCGCGACCTCTTGGATGAGCCAGTCGATAAGCCCCGAGCGCCAGGCAGGCGGGCCGGGAACGGTGCGATCTGATGCAATCGATCATCAAATGTGTGTATCTATAGCATATGTCGAGGCGAATAGCGTCCGAACCTCTTAAAACTAGGTTCGAAATCGCGGCATCGTCGGCTATGCGTGTCGGCGTGACCTACGATATCCTTATCATCGGCGGCGGAATCAATGGCTGTGCCATAGCTCGCGAAGCAGCGCTCAACGGCGCCACAACCCTGCTCGTCGAGCGTGACGATCTTGCCAGCCACACCTCATCCGCATCGACCAAGCTGATCCATGGCGGCCTACGCTATCTCGAACATCACGAATTTGGGCTGGTCCGGGAGGCGCTGATGGAGCGTGAGCGACTGATTGAGGCGGCGCCTCATCTCATCCGCCCGATGGCCTTCGTGCTGCCGCACGACGATCGCGTCCGCCCCTGGTGGCTGGTCCGCGCGGGACTGCATCTCTATGATGCGCTGGCGTGGGGAACGCGGCTGCCGCGGTCGAGGGGTTTGCGCAAGTCCGATATCGCGTACCGTGCGCCGCTTCGCGGTGACCGCGGGGGCTTTGTCTATTTCGACGCTTTCGTCGACGATTCTCGCCTAACGCTTGCCAATGCGATTGACGCCACGGAGAACGGGGCCGACATCTTGACCCGCACACAACTTGTCAACGCACGGCGCGAGGAGGGGCGGTGGCATGCCCTACTGTCCAGCGGGCAGCATGTCACGGCGCGAACCTTGGTCAATGCCGCCGGCCCATGGGTCACCGACGCGCTCGCCCGGCTTGGCATCGAGACCCGCGCGCGCGCGCGCCTCGTCAAGGGCAGCCACATCGCCGTACCCAAGTTGTACGAGGGCGATCATGCCTATATCATCCAGCTTGCCGACCGCCGGATCGTGTTTGCAGTGCCGTGGCAGGACGGCTTTACGCAGGTCGGCACCACCGACATCGCCGTTAACAGTCCAGAGGAAGCGCGCATCGATTCGGGCGAGATCGCGTATCTCTGTGCGGCGATCAACGCTCACTTCCGCGCACAGGTCACGCCGGGCGATATCGTCGATAGCTGGTCCGGCATTCGCCCGCTCTATGACGACGGTGCGAACGAGGCCACGGCAGTCACGCGCGACTTCGTCCTCGAACTCAATACCGCCGGTCCCGCGCTGCTCAGCGTGTTCGGTGGCAAGATCACCACGGCACGGCAGCTTGCCGAGAAAGCCATCGCAAAGCTCGCGCCTAGCTTGGCGATTACGCCGCGCCTGGTTACCCGAGACCGGCCGCTTCCGGGCGGGGACATGGCCAGTTTCGCGGCTTTTCTGGCAGAGGTCCGGGCGCGCTACTCCTTCCTCGGCGACGAACGGTCCGAGCGGATGGCGCGCGCTTACGGCACGCGGCTTTGGGCCATGCTGGACGGGATCGAGGACGAAAGCATGCTCGGCCCCGATTTCGGCGCTGGCCTGACCCAAGTGGAACTGGACTGGATGCGGACCTATGAATGGGCTGCGACCGCCGCGGACGTCCTTGATCGCCGCAGCAAGCTCCGCCTTACCGCCGATCCCGCGATAGGCCGGCGGGTCGAGGGGGAGATGGCGATGCAGCGCGAAGCGGCCGATCGCGACCAGCCATGCGATCTGGCGCACGTAACCCCGATCTAATCGCCGCACCTGCCGTCGATCAGGATAGGCAGGTAAATTGCCGCGTCGACAGCTCAACTGATCGGTTGAGCGAATCAAAAGTCCGCTTGTGGTTCAGACAATCCGTAAGACGTCGCTCTTACACCTGCCTATACCATGCTCCGTGGATAAGCGGCCACTCGCCTCCGTCAACCTGATTGCCGTCGCACCGGCACGCGACATCCATCACCGCTGGTCGTTGGTCGTGAACCGTGACTTGTTCGGCACGATTCTGGTCGAGACGTCCTGAGGTCGAATCGGCAGTCGTGGCCGCCAGCTTATAAAAACTTCCCAGACGAAGCCGCCGCGCCGCGTTACGTTCATGGGTTGCTTGCCCGGCGGCGCACGGCCGACCACCGGCTAGGCGTGGGCTATGTCGATCGTGCAGGGTAGGGTGCCGCTTTTGATCTGCGCCGTGATCAAGTGTCGGATTGTCGCACGCTAGTCCTTTCTTACGCGATCACGTCAGTCGCAGTTTGACCTTCATCGACCGCCAGCACGATGCCCTGTCGAGAGCCAGCGTCAATATCGCTCTTCGACGTCGCGACGTCGGGCAAAGCGGATCACCCCAGCGCACCGACGGCGACCAATGATCGCCGCTCGATATAGATGTTGTCGACCAGTTCGGCAGCTGGCGTATATTCGCCGACCGTGTCGCACATTATCTGTCTTACGGCGCCCGGGTTGCCGGCATCCATGGCACGGCGCATCTCGCGCAGCCGCTCGTCCAGAAAGGTCGCTGGCAGGAAGCTTTCCACGGCCTTGCGGATACGGGGATGGGCAGTCACCATCGGCGCATCCTCTATCAATAGCTCTTCGTATAGCTTCTCGCCTGGCCGCAGTCCGATGAACTGCAGTTCGATGTCGCCGAACGGATTGGAGGCGTCGCGCACCGTCAATCCGGATAGCTCGATCATGTTGCGAGCAAGATCGACGATCTTCACAGGCTCTCCCATGTCGAGCACGAACACGTCGCCGCCCGATGCCATGGTGCCTGCCTGGATGACCAGTTGCGCCGCTTCCGGTATGGTCATGAAGAACCGGGTGATGCGTTCGTCGGTGATCGTGACCGGTCCGCCGTTCAGGATCTGCTGGCGAAAGAGCGGTACGACCGATCCCGACGACCCGAGCACATTTCCGAACCGTACCATCGATAGGCAGGTCGAACTCTCCTCCGAGGCCAGTGCCTGCAGAACCATTTCGGCAAGCCGCTTGGTCGCCCCCATCACGTTGGTGGGACGTACTGCCTTGTCGGTGCTGACGAGAACAAAGTGGCTGACCTCGTGTCTGATGCAGAGACGCGCGACCGTTTGGGTGCCGAACACATTGTTCGCTACGCCCTGGATGGGATTATGCTCCACCAGGGGAACATGCTTGTAGGCAGCTGCGTGATAAACATGGGTCGGCCGCCAGCAGGCTATGATCTCATCGACGCGCTGTTCGTCCTGAACCGATCCGAGCAAAGCGACCAGCTCGGTGCGGCCGGCGCCGTTATCGCCCGGAAGGGACGCCAGTGCGAGTTCGAGTTCGCGATGGATGGCGTAAAGCGCGTATTCGCTGTTGTCGAGCAGCAGCAGCTTGCCAGGCGCGGCAGAAAGGATCTGTCGGCACAGTTCCGATCCGATCGATCCGCCCGCACCCGTCACCAGGATCGTCCGGCCACGCAGATGTGCGTTCATGGCGTTGGTATCGGGGGTGACCACATCCCGGCCGAGAAGGTCGTTGATGTCCAGATTCGTGATCCCGTCATTGGGCAGATCGCCCAGCGCGAGGTCGATGATATCGGGAAGCGTCCTAATCCTGACATGGAGCGAGCGAAGCTTGCCGAGGATCTCGTTTCGACGCTGCTGCGTAGCCGAGGGAATCGCCAGAAACACCTCGTCGATTGCCAGCTTGCTGACCAGTTCCACCACCTTGTCGGGGGAATGGACGCTGAAGCCGGCGATCGTGGCTCCCTGAAGGCCCCGGTTGTCGTCCAGGAACCCGACTACCTTCATTTCGCGGCGGCTCGAGATCGCGGCAGCAAGTTGGCGCCCCGACACGCCGGCACCGTAGATCAGGACGCGCTGCAGCACCCGTCCATCACCGCGATCCAGCAATTCGCCCAGAAGGTGACGAGCGCCGATGCGCGCCATAACCATGAATACGAACAGGAGAACGGGTTGGATGATGCCGACGGTGCGCGGGACACCCGGCACGCTCCACACGGTGAATACGGCGAAGTAAATAAGGGCATAGACAAGCGATGCCCGCAGGATTTGGTTAACGCCGGTACTGTCGGCATGACGGAAGATCGGTCGGTAAACGCCTAGGGCGAAGAAGACTGGCAACGCGAACGCCAGCGCGCCGGCCACTGCCCAGAACGGATCGCCATAGAGTGGGGTCCAGATGCTAAGACGCAGGAAATAGGCGACCCATACCGCAAGGATGCAAAGACCGAGGTCCACACCGACAAGGAGGGTGCGCTTTGCCCAGCGGGGCAAGCTGATGATGAGTTGGGCTACGCTAATCAATCGCATGTCGACCCGGCAACTTTGCGTTCTGGAACTGATGGGCCGTCCTTACCGGCGCGAAGCATACTTGACCAGTCAACGGTACCGTCCGTACCGGCCGGTGCCATGCAACAGGATTCGGTGGGTAGCGGCGGCAAGCGGATGTTCGACCTGACGCTGGCGCTGCTGCTGGCGATCCCGGCAGCGCTGGCGTGCGGTCTGGCGGCGTTGGTGATCTGGTTCGACGATCACGCCAACCCTTTCTTCGTGCAGACACGTCTTGGCCGTGACGAGCGGCCTTTTCGGTTGGTCAAGTTGCGGACGATGCGGATCGGGACTGGCGATCGCCCATCTCACGAAACGGCACGGGGCAACATCACGCGGACGGGCGCGCTCATGCGCCGCACAAAGCTGGATGAACTGCCGCAGCTCTGGAACGTGCTTTGCGGCGACATGAGCTTTGTCGGACCCCGGCCCGGATTGCCAAGCCAGATCGAGCTGGCTGAAAGCCGGCGCCGGTATGGCGTCGACCGCCTGCTGCCGGGAATCACAGGCGTGTCGCAGGTGCGAGGACTCGACATGTCGACACCCGAACTGCTCGCACGGACCGACGGCGACTATCTTGGAGACTGGTCGGCGATGCGCGACATCAAGCTGTTGATCCGCACTGGACTGGGAAGCGGGCGTGGGGACGCGGCTAAGCTGTAATGCCTTAATGCCGGTCAGTGGCGCGCTTGCCATCCGACCGCTTTGAAGAGCGCGTCACGATCCGCTTCCAATTGTCCCGCCGCGACCTTGCCCTCCAGCAGTCGATCGATGCCGGGCACTGGCAGAAGGCGAGTCCTGCTCTGACCCAGAGCCCGCGATAAGGCGGCAAGGCTACCGTGCCGCGCCTCGACCGGGACGAAGATCTGTCCGGCTGCACGACGGAACACGCCGTCGTTCGCCGTGCTCAGGTGGATGCACAGGTCCGCCAGCGCATCGAGCGAGAGAAACCGGCGCGGCGCACGCGCCAGCGCAAAGGGTAGGGGCCATCCCTTTTCCACCGTCCGCGCGATATGCCGGACCGCGCCGCGTGCGCCGGGGCCGTACAGCGGCGGCAGGCGCAGGATCAATGCCGGCGTGCCGGGCGCGGGGGCCATGCCGACGGCCTCCATCGCGCGCTTTGAACGGGCGTATCGATCATTCCGTTCGGTCCGTTCGGCATAGACCGAACTCGCGGCCACGATACGATCGATGCCAGCACGCGCAGTAGCGGCCCTGATAGCCGTGATGACCGCAGCGGCAGACCCGACGTCCTGTTCCTGATAGGATTTGCGGTCGGCGCGATCGGCGAAGTGAAAGACGATGCCGCATCCGTCCAGCGCTTCCACCAGCGCATCGGCGTCGGCAAGGTCTGGCACGGTACGGACCCGTTTTCCCGCACGATCAAGGGCCGCACTACGACTGATCCCGATGACCGTGTGCCCGGCCATGCGGAGCGCCTGTGCCACATGCCCGCCCGCCAGACCCGTAATGCCCGTAATCGCTATCGTCGCCATCCTCGCGCTGTAGCGGCACCGTGGCGGGTCGGCAACGACTTGGGCTGTTGGCACAGCTTTGAGCCTCGACAGGAGGCCTCTTCTGTAGCTAGGGGCTCGACGTTCGGCGTGGATCGGACAGAAAAATGAAGCCAAACTCCCGTGGTGCTGAAGCCCGACGTTCTTCGGGGAAGTCGATCGGTGCGAACGGCCGCACAAACACTGGCGATTATGATCCCGAAACAGATAAGGTGCTGTAGTGTTTATGTTTGATGCGGACCTAATTGCGAAGTTCAGCGACAAAACCGCGACGATTGGGATCGTCGGTTTGGGCTATGTCGGGCTGCCGCTGGCGCTACGCTTCTCCGAAATCGGCTATTCCGTGCTCGGGTTCGACATCCATCCGGGCAAGGTCACGCGCCTGAACGCCGGCGAGACGCTGATTGAGCATATTCCATCCCGTGCGATCGCGGATGCAAGAAGCCGAGGCTTCGAGGCGACCACGGACTTTGCCCGGGTCGGAGAGGCCGACGCGCTGATCCTGTGCGTTCCGACGCCGCTCACCAAGCACCGGGAGCCCGACCTGTCCTTCGTCCTCGACACGATGGCATCGCTTCTGCCTCATCTGCGCAAGGGGCAGGTCGTGTCGTTGGAGAGCACGACCTACCCCGGGACCACCGACGAAGAACTCGGGCCTCGCATTGAACGGCAGGGGTTCACCCTGGGCCAAGACACCTTCCTGGTCTACTCGCCCGAGCGCGAGGATCCGGGCAATCCCGATTTCACCACCCATACAATTCCGAAGATCGTCGGCGGCCGTACGCCAGCGTGTCTGGAGGTCGGCATGGCTCTGTACGGCCAGGTGATCGACAGGCTGGTGCCTGTGAGCTCGACCCGCGCGGCCGAGCTGACCAAGCTGCTTGAGAACATACACCGAGCGGTTAATATCGGTCTCGTGAACGAGATGAAGATTGTCGCCGACAAGCTCGACATCGACATCCATGAGGTTATCGCGGCCGCCGCCACGAAGCCGTTTGGCTTCACGGCCTATCAGCCCGGCCCGGGCCTGGGGGGGCACTGCATCCCAATTGACCCGTTTTACCTGACCTGGAAAGCGCGTGAGTACGGCGTCCACACCCGGTTCATCGAGTTGGCCGGGGAAGTTAATTCGGCGATGCCCGATTACGTCATGATGAAAACCGCTGCTGCGCTCAATGATCGGCGCAAGCCGCTGAAAGGCAGCAAGGTCTTGGTCCTCGGCATCGCCTACAAGAAGAACGTCGATGATATGCGGGAATCTCCATCGGTCATCCTGATGGAAAAGCTGCGCGATTCAGGCGCAGATGTCAGCTATTCGGATCCGCACGTTCCGGTCTTCCCCGAAACGAGACAGCATCATTTCGAACTGTCGAGCGTGGAACTGACCCAAGACAACATCGCCGAGTTTGACTGTATCCTGCTGGCCACGGATCATGATCGTTTTGATTATGACCTGATCGCCAGCAAGGCCGCACTCGTGATCGACAGTCGGGGACGCCTGCCGATGGCGGCGAATGTCGTAAAGGCCTGATCGCGATGCCCAGCTATACTCCTGTCACAAATCACAAGGTTCGCTTCGCACTCGTCGGATGCGGGCGAATCGCCAAAAATCATCTCGCCGCGCTTGCGACCCATGCCGATGACGCCGAGTTGGTGGATGTGTGCGATACCGATCCCGCGGCACTGGCGGCGGCGGTGGATCAAAGCGGCGTGACTGGGCACAATTCGCTCGACGCCATGCTGGCAACCACCACCGCCGACGCCGTCATCGTGGCGACACCGAGCGGCTTGCACCCGAACCACGCGATCGCGATTGCGCGCAGCGGGCGGCACGTCGTGTCGGAAAAGCCGATGGCAACGCGCTGGTCCGATGGTCTGCGAATGGTGCATGAATGCGACAAGGCGGGCGTACGTCTGTTTGTCGTCAAGCAGAACCGTCGCAACCCGACGCTGCAGATGCTGAAGCGAGCGGTGGAGAGCGGGCGGTTCGGCCGAATCCATCTCGTCACCCTTAATGTCTTTTGGACGCGACCTCAGGATTATTACGATGCCGCCAAGTGGCGGGGCACCTGGGAGTTCGACGGCGGCGCACTGATGAACCAAGCCAGCCACTATATTGACCTGCTTAGCTGGCTGGTCGGTCCGGTCGAGAGCGTTCAGGCCTATTCGGCGACACTGGAGCGCCGGATCGAGGCAGAGGATACCGCCGTCGCCAGCTTGCGCTGGCGCTCGGGCGCGCTTGGCAGCTTGAGCGTCACGATGCTGACCTATCCAAGGAATCTCGAAGGCAGCATCACCATCCTGGGCGAAAAGGGAACCGCGCGGATCGGCGGCGTCGCTGTCAACGAAGTCCAGCAATGGCAGTTCACCGAGCCGCATCCGGACGACGAGGCGATTGCCGAAGTCAGCTATCAGACGACGTCGGTCTATGGTTTTGGTCACCCGCTCTATTATCGCAACGTCATCGACGTGCTGCGCGGGCAGGCCGAACCCGAGACCGACGGGCGATCCGGGCTGAAGTCGCTCGAACTGCTGACCGCGATCTATCGGTCGGCGCGTGATGGCGTGCGCGTTCCGCTGCCGCTGGAACGCGAGGAATGATCGTCCACGACACGGCGATCGTCGACGCCGGGGCCATCATCGGCGAGGGGACGCGGATCTGGCATTGGGTGCATGTCTGCGCGGGTGCCCGGATCGGGTCGGGCTGCTCGCTCGGGCAGAACGTGTTTGTCGCTAACGACGTCGTCATAGGCGACAATGTAAAAGTTCAGAACAACGTATCGGTTTATGACGGGGTAACGCTCGAAGACGACGTGTTCTGCGGTCCCAGCATGGTCTTCACGAACGTCTACAATCCCCGTGCCGCCGTTGCGCGGAAGGACGAGTATCGGCCGACGCGGGTCAGGCGCGGTGCCACGCTCGGCGCGAACTGTACGATCGTCTGCGGCGTGACGATCGGTGAACATGCGTTCGTTGGCGCCGGCAGCGTCGTGAACCGCGATGTGCCCGCAAATGCGCTGATGGTCGGTGTGCCGGCCCGGCGGATCGGATGGATGTGCGCCTGTGGTGTGCGCCTGCAAGGCGAGGGAGAGGTCCGCTGCGACTGCGGCGACACCTACACGATCAATACAGGAAATTGCGTGCGACATGGCTGACACCATCGAACTCATCGACCTCAAGGCCCAGTATCGCGCCTTGAAGCCCGCCATCGATGCGCGGATCGCTGCGGTCCTCGACCATGGTCGGTATATCATGGGCCCCGAAATCGCCGAGCTTGAGGATCGGCTAGCAACCTATGTAGATGTGCCGCACTGCATCGGCGTCGCATCCGGGACCGAGGCGCTGCTGATCGCGCTCATGGCGCTCGATGTGGGGCCGGGTGACGAAATCATCACAACGCCGTTCACTTTCGCCTCTACGGCGGAGGTCATCGCCATAGTCGGCGCGACACCGGTTTTTGTCGATATCGATATCGCCGACTGCAACATCGACGCGAGCCTGATCGAAGCTGCGATCACGCCAAAAACTAAGGCGATCATCCCGGTTTCGCTCTACGGGCAGTGCGCGGATATGGACGCGATCAACGCGATCGCCGAGCGACACGACCTGATCGTGATCGAGGATGCCGCGCAAAGCTTCGGCGCGGCGTACAAAGGACGCCGAAGCTGCGGCGTGTCGATGATCGGCTGCACCAGCTTCTTTCCTAGCAAGCCGCTTGGCTGCTATGGTGACGGCGGTGCAATATTCACCACTGACGTCGGTCTGGCGCAGATCATGCGCGAGATACGCGTCCATGGCCAGGCGAAGCGCTACCAGCACGACCGCATCGGGGTAGGCGGTCGGCTCGATACCATTCAGGCCGCTGTTCTGCTCGCCAAGCTTGACAGTTTCGACGCCGAAGTAGCCGCACGCATTGCGATCGGTGATCGGTACCTCGAGATGCTAGGCGCGATGTCCGGCGTACGGACGATCCGCGTGGCGGAGGATCGCACGTCGGTGTGGGGACAGTTCACGGTTCTGATCGAGGACCGGCAGCGCGTGGCCGGCGCGCTTGCCGCTGCTTCCATCCCCACCGCGATCCATTATCCCATCCCGCTGCACCGGCAGACCGCTTATGCCGGCATCAGTCGGATTGCCGGCTCCCTCGAGAACAGTGAGCATGCGGCGGCGTCCGTCCTGAGCTTGCCGATGCATCCCTTTATCGCCGCAGACGTACAGGCGCGTATCGTGGATGTCCTCGGCGGGGCAACGGCGCGCTGACGCTTCATATCATGCTGCGAAGCAGTATCTGGCGAACCCGCGAACTGATCCGTTCACCCTTTACGCGCAGCGTCGGCAGCATGATGGCATATACTGCCATCGGACAAAGCGTATACCTTCTGACGGGGCCTCTGCTTGGCCGTTTCTTCACGCCGGCTGAGTTCGGCTTGTACGGACTATTCTATACGTTCGCGGTGACTGCTGCCGGACTGATGTTCCTCAATTATGATTTTGCGATCCCTGCCGCTGCAAACGAGGATGACGCACGGCGGCTGACGATCGCGTCCGGGGCCATCGTTTTGATCGCCGTGCCGCTGATTGGCATTCTGCTCGCTTTGTTATCGTGGCAAGAGATTGGCGGGTTCGGCGATCTGCCGCCCTCTTGCGCCCTGCTGCTGATCGCCCTGTTGTTCGCTCAGGCCATGGTGCAGCTTTGCCAGAACTGGATGATCCGCGAAGACCGCACGATCGTGATCGGAAAGGCCAGCGTCACCTTAAACCTTGCTCGCGGCATTACCCAGGTGGGCACAGGGTTGATCGGGGCGTCCTGGGGCGGGCTGGCATCGGGGGAACTGGCCGGACGTATCGCAAACCTCTGGCATCTTGCGCGCTATCGGAAATGGCAAGGGCTCTACCTGGCCTGCCGGCGCTATCCGCGCGCAGATCTGCGTGCGACGCTGCATCGCTATAACCAATTTCCCCTGTTGCTGCTGCCATCGCAGACGCTGGACAGTGGTGTGGGCTTTGCTCAATCGGCAGCGCTCGCATATTTTTTCGGCCCGAGCGGGCTCGGCATATTCTTCCTGATGCGGCGAACGCTCGATTTGCCGGTTGCGTTCGTCTTTCGCAGCCTCAGCGACATCTTTTACGCCCGGCAGGCACGCGACGTGCGGTTCGCTCCCGATCGGGTCCGGCCTTTCTTTATGCGAAGCGTGCTGTTGCTGGCGGGGGCAGGCACGCTGGTCGGCGTGCCGCTGATGATCGCCAGCCCGGCGCTGTTCGCATTGATCTTTGGCCCCGAATGGCGTCAGGCCGGCGTGCTGGCGGCGATCATGGCACCAGCGGCGATCATGAACCTCGCGGTCGCCCCGGTTGCACGCGTTTTCGCGCTGACGACGAAGCCGCATCTGCGCTTCTGGTTCAGCGCCGCGAATCTGGGGGGCACACTGTTGGCGCTGCTGTCGGTGAAGCTTCTGGCGCTCGATCTCGTCGGCGCAACGATCGCTCTGTCGATCGCCACGTTCGTCGCCTACGTCGTGTATTTCGTGGCTGGCTATGTCGCCAGCGCGGCCTTGCTGCCGCCAGAGCCAGTCGCCGAGCAATGATCGGCAGGTGCGCAGGCGTCGACCGCTAGCGGCGCGGCGCCAAGCGATTGACGGTGCACGTTTGTGATCTCGATCGTCCGCCGGGCGAGCCGATCATAACTCAGTAGCGTGCGCGTCACGGCTTCTGCGGCCGCCGACATGCCGGAAAGGATGCCGGGATCGTCATGGCAGGCGGACAGAAACGCGGCGATCTGCGGCGCCAATTCCTGGGCGGGATCGAGGACATGGATATTGCCGCGGTTCATATAGCCGACATCCTGCCGGGCCCGGCCCGAGCCGCTGCCTTCGCTGACGACCAAGGGCAGGCCCATCCCGGTTGATTGCTGCCATAGCACCGACTGGCTGGCGGGGAAGATCGCCAGATCGCTCGCAGCCTGGTGGCGATAGACGCCCAGCCTGTCCTGCCATCCCACGAAATGCACGGACTTTGCCGGGATTTCCCGCAGCAACGTTTGGTAGCCGGGGTTTCCGGTAACGCTGCCGACAACGATGACGTGGATACGGGGATTATCCAGCAAGGCGACCGCCCGCAGGACTTCTTCGGTGCGCTTCAAAGGGGTCAGCTTGCCGCCGGTGAAGACGACCAGTGCATCGTCGGGAATGCCGAGCGCACGACGGATCGTCGTGCGGGCGCCGCTTTCATGCGTCGCCGCGACCTCGAGCATGTCGACGCCGAGCGGGAAAAGTTCGGTTTCGGTTGCTGGAACGCCGTACAGGTCAGCCAGGAACCGCTGTGACCCGGGTACGATCGGCAGGATTGCCGACAGGTGGGAACGGATACGCGCCAATACGAGGCGGCGGGAAAGACGATGCAGGAGTAAGCGTGACAATCGTGTCGCACCGGAATTGGAGAAATCTGCATGATAGTCCATGATTGCGCAGACTTCCGGGTTCTTCCGTAAATAGCTCAACCCTTCCAGCATATTCGGAATTATATCATGGAAATATAGCAGATCGGGGCTCTCAATATCGATTATTTTCCGGACGCTTTGATAGATAACGATCTTTTTCATTACGGTCATGCGGATGGGCATGCGGTAGATCCGTGCATAGCGCCCCTCCTCTATCGTTTGGACGTGCGGACTACCTTTCCCGGACATATAATCGTAAACGGACGTCGTCGCGCCAGCAATCACGACGACTTCGTGACAGAGGCTGCGGTAGTATTTCGCGAGCATGACCTCCTGATAGTCGAGTTCCTCGTTATAGAACTCGCACAGCATGACAATTTTCATTGAAAGTTTCCGATTACTGTGCGGCCAACGCGCTTTGGATGTCCCGGGCGAACATTGCCGGATCAAGCCAGCGCTGCGGTGGAATGGGGGCGTAGCGTGCAAGCAAGCCAGTCTCGGCAACGAGATGGTCTTCATCCACCGCGCGGTACGGCAGCTCGCCGAAGCCGAGCAGGGCGCGCGATACGCCCAGCGCGTCTGCGATCGTCTCACAGACCTGTCGAACGGATACGCCCATGCCGGTCCCCACATTCACCAACGCCGGCATTTCGGCATGACGGGCCAGCGCAATTAGCGTCGTGCATACGTCGTCGACGTGAACGAAATCCCTGACCTGGGTACCTGCGCTGAGCGGTACGCGCTGCCCTGCCGTCAATTCCTTGACGACGTGGGGGATCAGCCGGCGCGGCGCCTCGCCAGCTCCATAGACGCCGAAGAGCCGCGCCACGCCGATCTTGCGGTCGGTGATTTGCCGCAAAGTCATGGCCCGGTCGGTGGCGGCAGCCTTGGCAACACCATAAGCGCTGTTGGGGCGGCAGACGACGCGCTCGTTGAACCGGCCGGCATAGCCGAATTCCGCCATGCTTCCGGTGTGCAGCAATCTGCAGTGGTCGGGCATCGAGGCGGCAAGGTTGGTGACCATGCCGACGGCATCGGCAACATAGCGCCAGTCAGCCGTTTCCGGCGCGGATGGCCCTGCCGCCAGGTGAACGATATGCGTCGGGGAGAGTGGCTCCAGGGCGCGCCGCACAGCGCAGGGGTCGGTAAGGTCGGCATCGGAACGACGCCATCCGACCACGGACAGGCCGCTCGCGGCGAGGGTCGCGACAAGACGCTGACCGATGAACCCCGCCGCGCCGGTGATCAGCCACCGCTCGGTCACGCCGCGACCGATGCGTCATATTCGCGCTCGAGCCGCCGAGCGACGTGGTCCCATGTATAGTTCTCGGCGAACAGTTGCCGGGCAGCGATGCCCATGCGTTCCCAGGCCTCGCGGTCCTGCCGCAAAAACCACCGCAGTCCATCGGCAAGCCCCGCGATCGTCGGCTCAACCACCATGCCGGCGCCGGCATCCGCGACGACGGGCATGTGACAATAGCGCGTGATGAGAAGCGGACGGGCGTTCGCCAATCCCTCGATCAACGACATGGAGAAACCCTCGGCCAGGGATGGCATGACGAACAGATCGCACGCCCGGTACAGGAATTGGCTGCTCGGGCCGGTCAGCTCCGTCGTAATGATCATGCGTTCGCGGATCGGGCTGGCCGCAATGGACGTGCGGAGCTTCCCCTCATACGCCTCGTTCTGACGCAACCCCGCGATCAGCAGACCCGCATCGGGAAAGTCCGGGGCGACGCGGTCAAAGGCGGCAAGCAACAGGTCGATGCCTTTTTCCGGATGGATCCGGCTGCGGCAAAGCAGCGTGCGTGTCCAGCCTCGCTGGGCCGGGGCGGCTTCGAACAGACGCGCACGGTCGGCGCGGTCGAGTTCGGCCAGTCCCAGGTCGTCCGGTGCGCCATTGGGCACGAAGATCTGTCGCATGCGCGGCGACGGTATCCAGCTTTCGGCCGCTTCGGCTTCGCTGCCGAAGACGACCCCCGCCGCATGGTCGAGGAAGCCGTAGATGCCCAGAAGGTGCATTGCGGCGCGCTTCTTCAGAAGCTTGCTTTTGACGCGCTGCATCGCGCGGCGATCGAACACGCCATGGACGGACACGAAGTAAGGGACGCCGATATCGCGCGCGATCCGCCCGAGGGCGATCAGCATGGGATGCCAGACGGCGTGGATGTGCACCACATCCGCGGCGCGCACGAGCCGTTCGAACACCGCCCGGCGCGCCTTGCCGACGGCCAGCGGGCTGGCGCGCTCGTCGACGTCGAACACCAGCGCGATCCCGTGTTCGTCGAGCGCGGGCCAGGTATGGCGGACCACCGCCTCGTCCTCTGGATTCGCGGTGGTCAGAATGGTGACCCGATGTCCGCGTTTCGCCAGCGCTACCGCCGACCCCACGACGACGACGGGCGGTCCGCCGCCTCGCGGGTGCATGCCGTCGATCGCCAGCAGAATATCGAGCGGCCGGCACGCCGCGTCAGGCATGTGCGGGTTCCGTTTCGATCCATGGAGCGTCATCGGAAAAATCCGCGATCTGAGCCAGCGTCAACGCACGAAGGTCGGCGCTACCCTCGTGCCACGCACGAAACCACTGGACCGTCTTGCGCATCATCGTCTCGCAAGACCAAGTCGGTTGCCAGCCCAGTTCCCCGATCGCCTTGTCGCAGTTCAACGACAGCATGGCGGCTTCTTTCGGATGCCGGCCTGGCGATGCGGTCCAATCGCTAGAGCCGCCCCATTCCCGTGCAGCCAGCGCGACCAGCGCGCTGACGGAGCGGACGTCCTGGGCCGCAGGTCCGAAGTTCCAGCCTTCGCACCAACGATCCGCTTCGGGTCCCATAAGCCGCGCGGCGAGCAGCAGATACCCTCCCAGGGGCTCGAGCACATGCTGCCATGGCCGAGTGGCGGCGGGATTGCGCAGTTCGACGCGCTCACCGCGCGCGAAGGAGCGAATACAATCGGGAATGATCCGGTCGTCTGCCCAGTCACCCCCTCCGATAACATTGCCCGCTCGTCCGGAGGCAAGCTTTACCGGGCTCAGGGGGCCAAAGAAGCTCTGCCGCCATGACGTGGTGACCAGTTCCGTGGCGCCCTTGCTCGCGCTATACGGATCGCTGCCGCCCATCGGGTCGTTTTCGCGATAACCCCAGACCCATGAGCGGTTCTCGTAACATTTGTCGGAGGAGACGACGACGACCGCGCAGGCGGCATCGAGGGCGCGGACCGCTTCGAGCACATGGGCGGTGCCCATGACGTTGGTCGCCATCGTCTCGATGGGATCGGCATAAGAGCGTCGCACGATCGGCTGAGCGGCAAGATGGAGAACGACATCCGGCCTGACTTCGAGGAACCGGCGACGCACGTCGTCGGCGTTGCGGATGTCGCCGATGCGATGGTCGACGATCGCCTCAACCCGGCAGGCCTCGAACATGGACGGAGCAGTCGGCGGCGGCAGTGCCAGCCCGTATATCTCGGCGCCAAGCTCGGCGAGCCACAGCGCAAGCCAGCTTCCCTTGAAACCGGTATGCCCGGTCAGCAGCACGCGCTTGCCAGCGAATGCCGCGCGCAGATCGGCGGTGGGCGAGATGCTCACCGCCACGGCACGTCCGCCTGCTTGGCGAGTCGGTTGAGCAGTTCCCAGTCGCGCATCGTGTCCATGCACTGCCAAAAGCCCTGATGCCGATACATCATGAGTTCGCCGTCCGCTGCCGCTTGTTCCAGCGGGGCGCGTTCCAGCATCGTTTCGTCCGCCAGCGGGCCGGCGCAGTAGCGATCGACGAACGCTCTTTCGAGAACCATGAATCCGCCGTTAATATAGCGGTCCGACTGATCGGGCTTTTCCATCATGCGAGTGATCTGATCGCCCTCGAGATGCAACTCGCCGAAACGTCCGGGCGGGATGACGCCGGTGATCGTCGCAAGCTTGCCGTGGGCGCGGTGGAAATCCAGCAGTGCCGACAGATTCACATCGGACAGCCCGTCGCCATAAGTGAGAAAGAACGGCGCATCGTCGTCGAGATAGCGCGTTACTCGCGAGATACGCCCTGCCGTCATGGTCTCGGCGCCGGTATCCGTCACGAGCACCGACCAGTCGTCGTGCTGCTCGCCGATCAATTCCACCGCGCCCGTTGCGGTATCGACGCGGATATCCGCCCCACGCATGCGGTAGTGGAAGAAATAGTCCTTGATACGTTCGCCCAGATGACCGACGCAGACCACGAAATCCCGGTGTCCCTGACGGGCGAAGCTGTCCATGATATGCCACAGGATCGGACGCCCATCGACAGGCACCAGGGGCTTCGGCAGGACCCCTTGCGTGACTTCGCCAATCCGGGTTCCTTGCCCACCACACAAAAGCACGGTTTTCAAACCACTTTCCCCGACGGTCCGTACGCGAGCCGCTTGCCTTGCCTTCTGACAGTCAGAACGGGGCAAATGGCATGTTCGCTTGATAACCCCGCAAACCCTGGATGACGAGGCGCTCTCGCGCATAATGAACGCCGGTCGTGCTGACCAGCCCCGTGTAACGACCGATTATCTGACGTCGGGAGGCCCCGGCCGGCGCCGCTTCGGGGCGCAGGCCGTACGTTTGCGATGACGGCAAACCTCATGACCCGGGTGCGGAAAGTTGCTAGGCGCGCGGTCGGCCGGTTTCGTTTTTGGCCTGCATCTTGGAAAGTGGCACCTGATGATGATCGATGCGCCAGTCGGGACTTGCGCTCCCGTTCCTCGCGGACGTTGGTGGCCGTGATCAACGAGCTGTCTCGCCGCGACACGCTGGGATTGGCTGCCGCTGTCCCATGCACGGGGGTCGCCGGTGCCTCATGCAGCTCGGCGCAAAACGTAAAGCCGGAGACGCCACGTGTATCGGTGACGGCGTTCGGAGCAAAGGGAGACGGGCTGAGTGATGACGCGCCCGCGTTCCAGGCTGCGCTTGATACCGGCGCCGACGTCTTCGTCCCGGCCGCGACGCGACATTATCGTCTCACGCGCACCCTTGCGACGGCGCGAGCCGGACAGCGCCTGTGCGGCGAGGGGGCCCGGTCCCACCTGGTCCAGACCGGATCGGGCGAGAACGCGACCGTGCTTGCACTCGCCCACGACCACGCCAGCGTTGTCGACATGCGGATCACGCCCGGCACAGCCACGCAAGTCCTGAACGAGGGCTGGGGCGTCACGATCGCGGGTGTGCGGCATTGCATGGTGGCGCGATGCCGGTTTGACGGCATGCGCCGTGGGGGCGTCCTGCTCTTGGACGGTGCGGCGTGCCTTGTCCATGATAACAGCTTCACCGACAGTGTCGTGCCCGCTGATGGAAACACGCTTCAACAGAATATGGGTTATGACATCCTGATCGCGGGAAGTTCGTCGCACAATGTCGTGCGCGACAATCTGTGCGTCAGCGGTTGCGGCACTGGAATCGGTTGCCAGACCGTTGCCGACGGCAAGACGCAAACTGGTAACGTGATCCGGTCCAACGTGATCAGGGATCACCCCTGCTACGGCATCATGGTCTATCTGAGCGGCAGCAAGGGAGGAATACGCGGCATCGTCGTTGCCGGAAACACGATCGACCGGATCTCGGGCTCCGTGCGGACACCCGAACGCACCATCTTTTATGGCGCCGGCATCTATATCCAGACCGCCAATGATTTTCTAATCGAAGGAAACCGCTTAAGCGCCACGAACACCGACCGGCGGCTGCCAATGTCGGGCAGCGCCGTGCCCGCTGCGATCGCAGTCAGCGGGTATGGCAACGGCATAGTCGCGAACAATATGATTCGCGACTGCTGGGACGGAGTCGCATCCATCCAGACGACAGTGCGCGTACCCGATGGCGAAGGAACGCTGATTACCGGAAATGTCATCAGCGACTGCGATCGCACCGGCATCAACCTTTCGGACTGCGCGGCCGCCAGCGTTTGCTCCAATCGCCTGACAGCCAGAGGGGATGCGGCAATGCATGGCATTTTTGTTCGTCGAACCAGCGCAGCCGCCCGCATGGGAGAGTTCATCATAAGCGATAACGTCGTACGAGACTTTCATGCCGGTATCGAGGTCGAGGGTGCGGCGATCGAGCAGACTTCCATCACCGGAAACACCGTCATGAACAATCGCGGCTACGGCATCGCTACCGCAGCAACCACCAGCATTGTCGCAACGAACATCGTTAGGGGCAGATACGGCGTGGCCATCTCCGCCAATGCGCGGCGAGGGTGGTGTCGTGACAACGTCCTGGAAGTGACTGATGTGGCCGTGATCGACGACTCCGGCAGCGGGGTGACAACGTTCGACAATCTCATCCCGTCTCGAACCGGCAGTGTAAGTACCGGATTGGCATTGCGCGAGAGTGCCGATCAATCGGCTGCCAAGCGGTGGACGTTCTGGCCCGCGAATACACCGATCCGTGATCTCGGCATCGGATATGAAGGACAGGAGCGGACAATTCTCGTCCAGGGCGCGGTCCAACTCGTTGACGGTCAGATCGTTTCTCGTGGACGTATTCCACGGACGCTCGTCGATGGAGAGGTTGTCAGCTTCGTCTACTTGGCTGGTCGATGGCGGGAGACGAGCTGACGTCCTTCATTCGGGGGCGGCGACTTATGTCTGGCAGTACTGCGCGTCAAGAGATCGATAAAATATGTACGATGCTAATTACAACGTGATCACTCCCCAAGCAACGCGTTGGCATCATAGTGCCTTGGCCAACTGTGTCGTCGGTGTGCTGTACTTGGTTACTTTTTCTCACATATACGAAACGTATATTAGCCCGACATGGGGATATACCGGCTTGGTGTACCGGCCATTAACCTATACCGAATTCCTTTTTCAGGTTGTTCTGGTCGCTATTACCTCGTTTTTCCTTCCCCCAAGAATCGACAAGCCTTCCGGATTAATCATCTGGCTTTTATATGCCTTTGTCTTCATGCCGACAACGGCAATGACGTTCATGATCGGATTTAATACGTCATCATTTTATGCTAGCGGATTGGTCGCCTTGGCGGCGTCAGTCATTGTGTGTTCTATTGTATCGACTAAATCTCCGGTACCATCCGTCGTATCGGAAAATATATCAGAAGCTTTCACTAATTTGATGCTATTCGGCTTCATTGTCGTCGCGCTGGTTTTGTTCGTCGTATACCGCGACATCCTGTCATTCGCAGCGATCGACGATGTGTACACGCAGCGATTTGCGGCATCCGATCTAGATAGCGGGGCGCTCGTCGGATATTTTAGGACTTACTTTACATATGTTTTCAGCCCTGCACTGATAGCCATCGGTATCACGCTGAAACGGAAACGCTGGATGATACTTGCAGGTGTTGGGGGATACATATTTTCGTATCTGATCGACGCCAGCAAGATATCGCTGGTGATACCGCTCGCGATTCTCGTCTTCAGTCTCATGAAATCTAGGGGTCTGGAAAGCACGGCATTCTTCACCGTAGGGATCGCAATACTTGCTGCAGTCGCGTCCCTGTTTACGGAATATTCCTCGCTCATAAGGTTTATCGTGGATCTCGTGCTTCTACGATCTATTGCCATTCCCGGACAGACATTCAGTCAATATTATGATCTGTTTTATAACAGAGGGTATACCTATTGGAGCAATACCAAAATCATAAACTTGGTCATTCCGCCGCCTGGTGATTTCAAACTGGACCCGATGTGGCCAAATTTGGGGACCATCGTCGGAGCTGAGTTCTATGGTGCCGATAGCCGTATGAACGCAAATGCCAATCTGTTCGTGGGCGAGGGGATTGCGGCCGCAGGTCCGATCGGCGTGCTGGTGATCGGACTTGTGCTCGCATACTGGCTACGCTCGCTCGACAACTTCAGCCAAAAATGGCCGGCCACAATTTCGATGACCGTGATGGTGCCTATCGGTCTAGGATTGACCAACGTGCACCTTACCACGTTGTTGCTATCCTTTGGCGGGCTGTTCTGGCTAGTGGCATTCAAGACAGGGCTGGCCAAAAGAAAACGCCTATAGGCATTCGGTTATCATTGGGGGCAACCCACCTGATTCCGCGGAATCTAATAGATTACAGTCGGAGAGTGTTATGATCGAAAGAATAAAGGCGGTAATCAGGCCTATCCTGCGCCCGCCTGTGCATGCCGTTGAAGTCAAGCGGCCTTACAAGGTGTACGGCACAGAATATGGTGGCTGGCCGCTGATAGACGGTTCTGTAAACGAGCGTTCGACGATCCTGTCCGTCGGCCTCGGCGAGGATATCTCGTTCGATCTTGAAGTCATCGATCGGTTTGGCTGTGTCGTTCATGGTTGCGATCCGACCCCCAAGTCGCTGGCGTGGCTGTCCTCCCAGAATCTACCCGCAAAGTTTCATGTGCACGCATTGGGGCTGGGCGAGGTGGACGGACCGGCCGCCTTCATTCCCCCTGCAAATGACGCGCACGTCTCTTTCTCGGCGACGCGTGGTAAGGGGCAAGCGGGGATGCGATCGAGATCGATGTCTGCACCCTTCCCACGATGACCGACCGGGTCGGGGTGGATCGTCTCGACGTATTGAAAATGGACATCGAGGGATTCGAATACGGCGTCATTCGTCAGATGGTGGCTTCGACCATTCGTCCAGCTCAGATACTGGTGGAGTTTCACCATCGCATGTACGGCTATCGCCCGGAAGATACCCGCCGTTCGGTGGAGATGCTGCAGGGAGCCGGATATCGCATTTTCTACGTATCGCCGGGGGGGCACGAATACGGCCTGGTGCTTATCGACGGCGCGTAGCGCGGGCACGGATCGGGCGAGGCCCAATCTGCGCGGCTACGCCGTTCCGCGTCGTCTAACGTATTTGCCATCGCGCGGACTGCGGCTATGGGATGCGCACAAGCTCGGATTCAAAGCGATCTTCTATATGACGCATGCCCCGTCGACGCGCCAATACCAGATCTGCGCGAACTGCATCATGGACACCAGCGACTCCGGCATCGTCTTCGACGATCGGGGATGGTGCGACTATTGCAACAACTACTACGACAACATCGTCCCCAACTGGCATCCCGACGCGCAGGGCGAGCGGGAGATCATGGCCCAGGTCGAGCAGATGAAGCGCGACGGCAAGGGGCGTGACCATGACTGCCTGATCGGTTTGAGCGGCGGCGTCGACAGTAGCTACGTCACGTATATCGCCAAGGAAAAGTTCGGGCTCCGCCCGCTCCTCTATCATGTCGATGCGGGATGGAACTCGCAGCAGGCCGTCAACAATATCGAGAAGCTGGTGGACGGCCTCGACCTGGATCTGTTTACCGAAGTCGTCGATTGGCCCGAGATGCGCGATCTGCAACTTGCCTTCTTCAAGGCGAACGTTCCGCATCTGGATACGCCCCAGGATCACGCGTTCTTTGCCGGCCTCTATAACTTCGCCGCAAAAAACAACGTGAAGTATATTCTTACCGGTGCTAATTATTCCACAGAGTGTGTGCGAGAGCCGCTCGAATGGCATTACCACGCCTCGGACCTGCGGCAGCTGAAGGATATTCATCGCCGTTTCGGCACGCGCCCACTCAAGAAGTTCCCGTTAGCCGGTATTTTCAAGTTCAAGGTCTGGTACCGCTTCGCCAAGGGCGTTCGCGTGGTCAAGCCGCTCAATTCGATCCCCTTTCACAAGGAAGAGGCAATGCAGGAGCTGGTCGATAAGTTCGGCTGGCAAAAATACGCGCACAAACATTATGAATCGCGATTTACGCGCTTCTATGAAAGCTATTGGCTGCCGACCAAATTTGGATACGACAAGCGTCGCGCGCACTTCTCCAGCCTAATCCTGACCGGCCAGCTGAGCCGGGATGATGCGCTCGCGAAGATTGCGATCCCGGCCTATGATCCTAATACGATTGCGGAGGATTTCGAATTTATCGCGACCAAGCTCGGGATCACGGTTGAAGAGTTGCGGTCCTATCATGGGGGTCCGAAGAAGACGTTCCGAGATTATAAAAACGACATGACGCTGATGGATCTTGGCGCGAAGGTGCTTCGTGCCGCCGGCGTGCAGCGAGCGATCATCCGTTGATCTCGATCATCGATTATGGGTTGGGGAACGTCGGCGCGTTCGTCAACATGTACAAGCGAATGAACGTGCCGGCCAAGGCCGTCCGCACTGCGGACGAGCTGGCCGACGCGACGCGCATCGTACTGCCCGGCGTCGGCGCGTTCGATCACGCGATGGATCTGCTTGGGCGATCGGGCATGCGTCCGCTGCTCGAGGAAAAGGTTATTGGCGACAAGGTGCCGGTGGTCGGCATTTGCGTGGGCATGCAGATCTTGGCCGACACCAGTGAAGAGGGGCAGGGGCGCGGTCTTGGGTGGGTGCCTGGCACGGTGCGTCACTTCCGCTCGATGCCGACACCCGCCGACTTGCCGCTGCCACATATGGGATGGAACGACGTCGCGCCGACGAACGACGGCGGTCTGTTCAACGGGCTGGAGCAGGACGCGCGCTTCTATTTCCTTCATTCCTTCTATTACGAACCCGCCGACTCAGCCGACAGCGCGGCGAGCGCGAGCTATGGCTCATCGTTCGCCTGCGCGGTGCGGCGCGACAATGTGTGGGGCGTGCAGTTCCACCCCGAGAAGAGCCATCACTTCGGTGCGATGCTTCTGAAGAATTTCGCGGAGCTTTGAGCCATGCTGCGTCCGCGCATTATACCCTGCCTGCTGATTCACGAAGGTGGGCTGGTGAAGACCGTCGGGTTCAAGGACCCGAAATACGTCGGTGACCCGGTCAACGCGGTCAAGATCTTCAATGAGAAGGAAAGCGACGAACTCGTCGTGCTCGATATCGATGCGACGGTGAACGGTGTCGAGCCCGATTTCGCGGTCATCGCGCATCTGGCCGCCGAATGCCGGATGCCGCTGTGTTATGGCGGCGGCGTGCGTAACGCGGCGCAGGCGAAACAGATCATCGGGCTTGGCGTCGAAAAGGTCGCGATCAGCGCCGCCGCGATCGAACGACCCGAACTGATCAGCGAGATTGCCGCCGAGATCGGTAGCCAGAGCGTGGTGGTCGTGATCGACGTCCGCAAGAAGATGATGGGCGGCCATGAGGTTCGCACACATAACGGAAAGAAGGCGCACAAGCTGGATCCCGTCATGTTCGCGCAGGAAGCGGTACGGCTCGGCGCTGGCGAGATCGTGGTCAATTCGATCGACCTCGACGGGACGATGAAGGGCTATGACCTGAAGCTCGCAAGACGCATCCGTGATGCGGTACGCGTGCCTGTGACGTTCCTGGGGGGCGCCGGCTCGCTGGCGGATATCGAAGCGCTTATCCGTGAAGTCGGCGTCGTCGGCGCGTCGGCCGGCAGCCTTTTCGTGTTCAAGGGCACCTATCGGGCTGTACTCATAAACTATCCTAATCCGGATACCAAGGAACAGATGGTGCGCGCCGCGCTCGCCGCCTGACAGAGGATCTTCATGTTTGACGACAAGACCCTGCTCATCACCGGTGGGACCGGTTCCTTTGGAAACGCCGTACTGCGGCGCTTTCTCAACTCGGGGCTGCGCGAGATCCGCATCTTCAGCCGCGACGAGAAGAAGCAGGACGATATGCGCAAGCTGTACAATAGCCCGCGGATCAAATTCTATCTGGGCGATGTGCGTGACGAGCGCAGCGTCGGGCCGGCGATGCGCGGCGTCGATTACCTGTTCCACGCGGCGGCGCTGAAGCAGGTGCCGAGTTGCGAATTCCACCCGATGCAGGCGGTTCGCACCAACGTGCTGGGTACCGAGAACGTCCTGTCCGCCGCGATCGCCGCCGGCGTCGAGCGGGTCGTCTGCCTGTCCACCGACAAGGCGGTCTATCCGATCAACGCCATGGGCATCAGCAAGGCGATGATGGAGAAGGTGATGGTCGCCTCGTCGCGCAATCTGGAGGGAACCTCGACGACGATCTGCGGCACGCGCTATGGCAATGTCATGGCGTCGCGCGGTTCGGTCATTCCGCTGTTCGTCGATCAGATGATCGCGGGTCGTCCGATCACGATCACGGACGGTGACATGACACGCTTCATGATGACGCTCGACGATGCGGTCGAACTCGTGCTGTTCGCGTTCGAAAACGGGTCCAACGGCGACATCTTCGTGCAGAAGGCGCCGGCGGCGACCGTCGATACGCTGGTCGCGGCGTTGAAGGACCTGCTGGGCAAGCCCGGGCACGACGTCCGCACGATCGGCACCCGCCATGGCGAGAAGCTTTTCGAAAGCTTGCTGAGCCGCGAGGAGCGCGCCGTCGCCGACGACATGGGCGACTATTTCCGAGTGCCGCCCGATGGCCGGGACCTCAACTATGACAAGTTCGTCGAGAAGGGCGAAGAGCGGCTGAGCCATGGCGAAGAGTATAATTCGCACAACACCCACCGCCTCGATGTCGAGGGGATGAAGGCGCTGCTGCTCAAGCTGCCGCTGATCCACAAGGTGATGAAGGGCGAAGCGGTCTCCGAGGATGCCTACGCATGAAGGTGCTGGTCACCGGCGCGCGGGGGTTCGTCGGCCAGAACCTGACGGTGCGGCTCGGCGAGCTGGGGCACGAGGTGCTCGCGATCGGCCGCGAGGCGGATGACGTGGCCTGGATGCTGGCGGCGCGGGATGCCGAGGCCGTCATCCACCTGGCCGGCACCAACCGCCCGCTCGATCCGATCGAGTTCGAAACCGGCAACGTCGGCCTGACGCAGCGGCTGTGCGACCTGCTTGCCGAAGCGGGCAACACCGCGCCGGTCGTGTATGCCTCCTCGATCCAGGCGGCGAACGACAATCCCTATGGCCGCAGCAAGGCGGCGGCCGAACAGGTGTTGCTCGAGCATGCGCAGGCGACGGGCGCGCGCGTGGCGGTGTTCCGCCTGCCGAACGTGTTCGGCAAATGGGCGCGGCCCGACTACAATTCCGCCGTCGCGACCTTCTGCCACCGCATCGCTCGCGGCGAACCGATCGAGATCCACGATCCCGCCGCGCCGCTGCGGCTCGTCTATGTCGATGATGTGATTGACGCGTTCCTGCCGCTGCTGGGCGGGGCGTTCGAGACGGGTCACAAGGACGTGACGCCGGTCTATGGAACGACCGTGGGCGAAGTCGCCGACCTGATCCGCGGCTTTCCCGCGAGCCGCGACACGATGGTCACGCCGCGGGTCGGCACGGGCCTCGTCCGGGCTCTCTATTCGACCTATCTCAGCTATCTGCCGGTCGATACGTTTCATTATGATGTGCCGATCCACGCCGATCCGCGCGGTCGTTTCGTGGAGATGCTGAAGACGCCTGACAGCGGGCAATTCTCCTACTTCACCGTCGGACCGGGGATCACGCGCGGCGATCATTATCATCACAGCAAGGTCGAAAAATTCCTCGTCATTTCCGGGAAGGCGCATTTCGGCTTTCGTCAGATCCAGACCGGGGAAACCCACGAGATCGTGGTCGATGGCAGTGAGGGGCGGATCGTCGAGACGATCCCGGGCTGGACGCACAACATTACCAATGTCGGCGATGGCGAGATGGTCGTCATGCTGTGGGCGAACGAGATTTTCGACCGCGCCCGCCCCGACACGATCGCCATGAAGGTTTGAGGCGCTCATGAAGAAATTGAAGGTCATGACGGTCGTCGGCACGCGGCCCGAGATCATCCGTTTGTCGCGCGTACTGGCGGCGCTCGACCGGACCTGCGACCATGTGCTCGTCCATACCGGTCAGAATTACGACTATGAACTGAGCCAGGTGTTCTTCGACGACCTGGAGTTGCGCAAGCCCGATCGGTTCCTGGAAGCCGCCAAGGGCAGCCCGTCGGCGACGATCGGCAACATCCTGATCGCGATGGACGAGGTGCTGGTGGCCGAGAAGCCCGACGCGCTGCTCGTGCTGGGCGACACGAACAGCTGCCTGTCGGTGATCCCGGCCAAGCGCCGGCGGGTTCCCATCTTCCACATGGAGGCGGGCAATCGCTGCTTCGACGCACGTGTGCCCGAGGAAACGAACCGCCGGATCGTCGACCACACCGCAGACATCAACCTGACCTACAGCACCATCGCACGCGACTATCTGCTTGCCGAAGGGTTGCCGCCCGATCGCGTCATCAAGACCGGTAGCCCGATGTTCGAGGTTCTCCATCACTATATGGACCGGATCGATGCGTCGGATGTGCTCGACCGCCTTGGCCTGACCGAAGGCGAATATTTCGTCGTCAGCGCGCACCGCGAGGAGAATATCGAGTCCGACCGTACGTTCTTCCGTCTGGTCGATATCGTCAACGATCTGGCCGAGCGCTACGACCGGCCGATCATCGTCTCGACCCACCCGCGCACCAAGAACCGGATCGACGCGGCGGGTGTCTCGTTTCACGCCAACGTCCAGCTCGGCAAGCCGCTTGGCTTCCACGATTATGTCCGGCTTCAGAAATCGGCCAGGGTCGTGCTGTCGGACAGCGGCACGATCACCGAGGAATCGTCGATCCTCAATTTCCCCGCGATCAACATCCGCGAGGCGCATGAGCGGCCCGAGGGAATGGAAGAAGGCACGGTGATGATGACCGGCCTCAGCCTCGAGCGCGTCCGTCAGGCGATGACGATCCTGGAAAGCCAGGCACGCGGCGACACCCGCGACCTGCGCCTCGTCGCCGACTATTCGATGCCGAACGTGTCCGAGAAGGTGGTGCGCATCCTGCACAGCTACACGGATTACGTGCGCCGCGTGGTGTGGCGCGACTACGCCTGACCCTGGATCCACACGATGCGCATCCTGATTGTCAGCCAGTACTTTTGGCCAGAGAATTTCCGGATCAATGATCTGGCCGAGGAGCTGTCGCGCCGCGGCCATGATGTGACCGTGTTGACCGGGCGGCCCAATTATCCCGAGGGTCGGGTCTTTGCCGACTATCGTGCCAATCCGCAGGACTATACCAGGTTGGGCGACGTGGCCGTAATCCGCGTGCCGATGCTCGCACGAGGATCCTCAAGCATTCAGTTGATACTCAACTATCTCAGTTTCGCGGTCAGCGCGACACTGCTGGGCATGTGGAAGCTGCGCGGGCAGCGCTTCGATGGGATCTTCGTCTTCCAGATCTCGCCGATCACCGCTGCGCTTCCCGCCATCGCGTTGCGCCGGGTCAAGCGCGCTCCGATGCTGATGTGGGTCCTCGATCTGTGGCCCGACACGCTAGCGGCGATCGGAGTCGTGCGTTCACCACGCCTGTTGTCCTTGGTCGGGCGATTGGTGCGTTACGTCTATGATCATTGCGATCGCATCCTGGTTCAATCGCGCGCCTTTACCGACAAGGTCGCGGCGCTTGCCGGCGGTGCGGAGCGAATTCGCTACTTTCCCGGTTGGGCGGAGAGCCTATTCGACGGCGAGACGGCCGCCGAGCGGGCACCGGAACTGGCCGCCTTTGACGATGATTTTAAGATCCTCTTCGCCGGCAACCTTGGAGAGGCGCAGGATTTTCCCGCGATCATCGCCGCCGCCGATGCCCTGCGCGATACGCCCGGTCTGCGCTGGCTGATCGTCGGCGACGGCCGCGCGGCGGTGCAAGTGCGCGAGGAAATCGCTCGGCGCGGGTTGCAGGACAAGATTGTGCTGCTCGGCCGGTTCAATCTTGAGCGGATGCCATCCTTCTTCGCAAGCGCGGATGCGCTGTTGGTCACGTTGCGTAAGGAGCCGATCTGGAGCCTGACCATTCCCGGCAAGGTCCAAAGCTATCTAGCCGCCGGAAAGCCATTGCTCGCGATGCTGGACGGTGAGGGAAGCAGGGTGATCGAGGAGGCAAAGGCCGGACTGGTCGCACCAGCCGGGGATGGTCAGGCACTCGCCGCGCAAGTCCGCCGCTTGATGGCGATGAACGAGGGCGAGCGCGCCGCGATCGGGCGCAACGGCATCGCCTATGGCCAGCGCGAGTTCGGCCGTCCGCAAATGGTCGACGCGCTCGAGAACTGGATTGTGGACTGTCGATTCGGATCGCCGCGTGCGTCTTCGTTTTCAGCGCGCTAGGGGTCGGTCTTGCCGTCGACATCGCGTCCGTCCGCCCGGTTCTAACCTAGTCTTGCCCTTGTATTGCTAGGACTGCTGCTCGCCGCGCTGTGAATTGCGGAGGCGCGTCGCGCGGCGACGTCCTCGGGCAGGTCGTTGTACGGACGGTCGCGTGGGCCATGCTGATTGCCTTTTGCGTATTTGGGAGCCAACGGTCGCCGATCGCGCGGCCAGTCGCCTGGATGCTGGGCGCGGCATTGATACTCAAGTTGGTGCAACTCATACCGCTACCGCCGGCTTTGTGGCATGCATTGCCGGGACGGCGCTGTTGTCACAGGCGACGGCGGTGAGCGAGCAGCCTCAACCGTGGCAGGTCACGCCCCGGGGCAGCGGCGAACGCGGCCGCCTCTTTGGTCATGCCTTTCGCGCTCTTGGCGGTAGTATCCGGGTAGGTCCACGGAGCAGTATTGGCTGCCGGGGTCCGAATGATGGATGAGCCCTTCGGGCGGACGCCGCATCACGATGGCCCTGCGCAAGGCGGTGAGCGCGAGGTCGCGATGCAGCCGGTGGCTGACCGCCCAGCCAATAACACGGCGGGAGAACAGATCGATGACCACCGCCAAATAGAGCCACCCCTTGCACGTCCAGACGTGCGAGATGTCCACGCCCCATTTCTGGTTGGGCGCCGTTGCAGCGGAATCCTGGTCGATGATATTGGGCGTGATCGGCCAGGCATGCTCGCTGTCGGTCGTCCGCTTGAACCGCCGCTTCTGGCGACCATGCGGGCCGTTCTCGCGCATCAGCCGCGCCGTCCGCCTTCGTTCGATGGCGAAGCCGTCATCCTGTAGCTCGCGTGTCATGCGCAGACTGCCATAGGTGCCGTTTGACAGCGCAAATGCCGAGCGGACATGTGCCAGCATCACCATGTCGTCGCGCCATCGGCCGCTGGCCGGCCGGTTCCGCCAGGCGAAATAGCCGCTCTGGCTGACACCGAGCATGTGACAAGGGCGGTCTACGGCGAAGTTCTTTTTCGCCTGATCGATGAGCTGGAACCTCATCGACTTCCCTCCCGGGCGAAAAAAGCGGTCGCCCGCTTCAGTATGTCGCGCTCCTGCCGCAGGATCTCGTTCTCCGGGCGAAGCCGCTTCAGTTCGGCAGCCAGATCTGCCTGCGGCGCTGCGTCGAGCATCGCCGCCAGCCGATCACGACAATGGCTGATTCAGTGCATCAGCGTCGACCGGCCGATGCCCAGGTCCTCCGCCACCGCACGCTGCGTGCGCCCGCTGGTCGCCACCAGCCGCACCGCCTCGTCCTCAAACTCCTTCGTGAACCGTCGCTGCTTCGTCATCGAGTTCGCCTTTCAGCTCAGGGGAACTCACCACTTTTCCGGGGTAAGTCCGTGGTGCGAACGTTTTCTATCTAAAGCCGCGCTTTGTTCGTGGACGACCTCCGCGTCCAGTGCTCAGCTTTGTGACGCGCGCGGCGCTGATGGGGCGGGGGGTGCGCTGCCGTCGAAGCCGCGGGCCCGGGCCCAGGCGGCGGCGGCGGTGCGGCGATTGACGCCGATCTTGGCGTAGATCCGCGCGACGTGGTTGCGCACGGTGTTGCCGGCGACGCCGAGCGTCCGCGCGATGGTCTTGTCGTCCAGCCCGCGGCAGACCAGCGCCAGCACCTCGCGTTCCCGCGCGGTGAGGTCTTCCAGCTGCGCGCCGCCGATCTCGTCCTGCGGCGCCCGCAGGCGGGCGAGCTTTTCCATGATCGAGCGGCTGAACCAGCTCGTGTCCTTCATGACCGCCTCGATCGCCTCGACGAGCTCGGATTCGGTCGCCTTGCGCTGCGTGATGTCGTGGAAGGCCCAGAGCACGCAATCGTCACCGCCGAGCGTGATGGCTTCCGTGGAAACCAGGCAATCGATCTGGTGGCCGTCATGGCCCGCCACCCGCGCCTCGTGCCCGCGCAGATCGCGCCCGTCGTCGATCGCGCGTTCGATGGCGGAGCGGGCACCTTCGTCCGCCCAGAGGCCGACGTCCGCCAGCGCGCGGCCGATGATGTCGGTCGACGAATAGCCCGTCATGGCGCTGAAGGCATCGTTGACCTCGCACAGGCGGTGTCCGTCGCGCGCGCCGATCGCCATCGCCACGGGCGCCATCTTGAAGGTGCGGGTGAAGCGTTCCTCGCTGTGCCGGAGAGCCGCTTCCGCCTTCCTGCGGGGCTCGAGGTCTGCGAAGGTGAACAGCATGCAGGGCTGGTCGCCGAGCTCGATCGGCTGACCGGCGACGATGACAAGCTTCGTCCCGCCATTCGGCAGCTCAAGCTCCGCTTCCATCTGCGGGATCGTTCCGCCCTCGCACAGACGCTCCTTGGCCAGATCGCGGCGGTCGGCGTTGCGCAAGACGTCGATGTCGTAGACCGTGCGGCAGAGCACCTGATCGCGGATGTGGCCGGTCATCTCCAGGAAGCCGTCGTTGACCTTCACGAAGCGAAGATCGGCAAGGCGGCAGATGATGGCGGGCGCGGGGTTGGCGTTGAACGACTGTTCAAAGCGGTCCTCCGCCTCGATCAGCGCCGACAGGTCCTGGATTATGAGAACGGCGCAGCAGCTGTCGTCGTTGTCATGATCGTCGAGCGACAGGCCGCGCACCTGGTGCACCCAGCGCGGCTCCGCTTCGCCGGCCACCGTGACCTCGACAATGACATCGGAGAAGCGCTCACCCCCGACGGCGCGCTCCATCGGGTAATCGGCGGGAAGCAGGCGGTGGTTGTTCCGGTACCGAAGCTTGAAGCGGTCGCGATAGTCGGCGGTGGTCCGGCCGAGCTCTTCCATCGTGGTGACGCCGTGCATGGCCAGCGCCGCGCGGTTGGCCCAGAGGAGGCTGCCGTCGGGGTCGATCAGGATCACGCCCTCATCGAGCCCCGAGACGATCTGGCTGAGGTGGCGGAGCTCAGGCGTCTCTCGGAGCGACTTGAGCGCGGTGGTCATGGGCATGCGGAACGCCGAGGCCGGTCAGGCGATCAGGGAAGCACGCCGCAGGCTGCCGCGGCGGCGCCGACCTGCACCGGAACCTCCGGATCGTTGATCTCCGATGCGACGCGCACGAGATCGCCAACCGTCAGGCGGGACGCATCGGGATCGTCACGGCGATAGGCGGCGGCGGCGCGGCCCAGCTGCTGCAGCTGACCGAGCGACAGGTTGCGTTGAAGGCGATCGCCCACGCACTCCGCGCGCACCGGCTCAATCCCGTAGCGCTGCAGGCCGGTCGAGATCTGCGTGGAAGGCGACGCGCAGGCCGCAAGCGCGACTGCGGCGGATGCGGCGAGCAGGATGTTTCGCAAGGCGTTCTCTCCCGGTGGCTCGCGGCTTTTTTGCCGACAGCCAAGCCGAGATAACCTCGATCAAGTCAGCCCGTTCCTGGTATCTTTGTCCGGTCCGACTGGTTGTCTTCTACCAGATAGGCTTCCGCCCGCAGCGCATAGAGCGTGGCGAACCGCTGATGGAGCGACCGCTTCGCCGGATCGTCGCACCGGCTGGCGAGAGCCGCGTGATCCGAACTCCGCCGCAGAAAATAGTCGCGCTCTTCGCCCGGCGTGCGGGTCACCCTGACTTCATAGTCGTCCATTCGCCGGGGATTAGGGCAGCCGGCAATGGTCGACCATGGTGCAAAAGCACCCATGATGTGGGTGAACGGCACCGGTCGCGGGCTGCGGCCGGTGCCGTTCGCACGGCCCCTGGTTCAGGTCGCCGGCTTCTTGCCCGCGACGGCCGCGAGCAGCGTGTCGAACGAGGCGACGAACGCCGCCACGCCTTCAACCGCCAGTGCCCCGGTGACGCTGGGCAGATCGAGCCCAAGGCGGTCGGCCTGGGCCATCACGTCGCGGGCATCGTCCACATCGGCGGTGAGCGTCGGGGCGACCGTGCCGCGCTCGCGGAAAGCGGCGAGCGTCGCCGGCGGCATGGTGTTGACCGTTTCCGGCCCGATCAGCTGATCGACATAGAGCGTGTCGGGGTAGGCCGGATCCTTGACGCCGGTGGAGGCCCACAGGAGGCGCTGCGGCTGCACGCCCTTTGCCACAAGCGCCTGCCAGCGATCGGACGCGATAAAGGTCTGATAGTCCGCATAGGCGAGCTTTGCATTGGCGACCGCCACCTTGCCGCGCAGCGACGACAGCGTGTCGGCATCCGCGTCGCCGGCGGCCACGCGCCGGTCGATCTCGCCATCGATGCGGGCATCGATGCGGCTGACGAAGAAGCTGGCGACCGACGCGACGCGGTCGCGCGGGCGCCCGGTACGGACGCGCTCTTCAAGGCCGGCGGCATAGGCCTCCAGCACGCGGGCATAGTCCTCGCGCGAGAAGAGAAGCGTGACGTTGACGTTGATGCCGTCGGCGATCGCGGCGGTGATCGCCGGAGCGCCCGCGCGCGTGCCGGGGATCTTCACCATCAGGTTCGGGCGGTCGACCGCCGCCCAGAGCTTGCGCGCCTCCGCGATGGTGCCGTCCGTGTCGTCGGCGAGGCTGGGGGACACCTCCAGGCTGACATAGCCGTCGCGCGCGTCCGTGCGGTCGTAGACCGGGCGAAGGATGTCGGCGACACGGACGATGTCGGCGACCGCCAGATGCTCGTAGCGATCGACGGTCGCGGCATCCGGGTTGGACCGGTCGAAGGCGGCGAGCGCATCGTCATAGGCGGTGCCGCCGCCGATCGCCTTTTCGAAGATCGACGGGTTGGACGTGACGCCGGTCACGCCGTCCTCATCGACCAATGCCTGGAGCTTGCCGTCCTCGACGAAGCGGCGCTCCACGAAATCGAGCCAGGGGGCGGTGCCGGCGGCGGCCAGCGCCTGAAGCCTGTTCATCACGTCGTCTCCAGAAGTTCGCGGGCGACCCTCAGCAGATTGTCGACCGTAAAGCCATATTTGTCCTGAAGCTTCGCGATCGGCGCGGACGCACCGAAGGTCTCCATCGTGATGGTGCGGCCGCCGAGGCCGACATAGCGGTGCCAGCCGAAGGACCCCGCCATTTCGATCGCGATCCGCCGTGTGACGCCGGCAGGCAGCACCGATTCGCGGTAGCCGGCATCCTGAAGCTCGAAACGGTAGATGCTGGGCATCGACACCACGCGTGCCTTGATTCCGTCCGCCGCCAGCCGCTCATAGGCGGCGACCGCCAGCGACAATTCACTGCCCGTCGCGATCAGGATGACGTCGGGCCGCTCGTCGCCGCCCGCCAGCACATAGCCGCCGCGGACAAGGCCGTCGGCGGGCGCATAGCGATCGCGATCGAGAGTCGGCAGCGCCTGGCGTGAGAGGATGAGCGCGGTGGGATGGTCGTTGCGCTCCAGCGCCGCGCGCCAGGCGGCGGCGACCTCGTTGGCGTCGCCGGGGCGGATCACGTCCAGACCGGGAATGGCGCGCAGCGTTGAGAGATGTTCGATCGGCTGGTGGGTCGGGCCGTCCTCCCCGACGCCGATCGAGTCGTGCGTGAACACCCAGACCGCAGCCAGCTGCATGATCGCCGACAGCCGGATCGGCGGGCGCATATAGTCTGCGAAGACGAGGAAGGTGGAGCCGTAGGGCCGCAGATGCGACAGCGCCATGCCGTTGGCGACCGCGCCCATGCCATGTTCGCGCACGCCGAAGTGCAGGTTGCGCCCGCCATAATTGCCAGCGGCAAAGGAGGGCTGACCTTTGATGTCGGTCTTGGTGGATGGCGACAGGTCCGCGGATCCGCCGACGAGCCATGGCAGGCGCGCGGCGATGGCGTTCAACACCTTGCCGCTGGCATCGCGGCTGGCGATGCCCTTCTCGTCCGCGGGGAAGGAGGGGATGTCCGCGTCCCAGCCGTCCGGCAGGCGATCAGCGAACAGCAGGTCGAGTTCGGCTGCAAGCTCCGGATGAGCAGACGCGTAGCGGCCACGAAGCGCGTCCCACGCCTCCCGGCCCGGGGCGCCACGATCGGCCATGCGGGCGCGAACATGGTCGGCCACGCCGTCCGGGATGTGGAAGTCGACATCCTCCGGCCAGCCGTAGGCGCGCTTCGTCGCGCGGACATTGTCGGGGCCGAGCGGTTCGCCATGCGCCTTTTCGGACCCGGCGCGCGGGCTGCCCCAGCCGATCACGGAGCGGACGATCACCAGCGTCGGGCGATCATCCGTCTTGCGGAACGTGGCAAAGGCGGCGTCGAGCGCGTCGACGTCGTTCGCATCCGCGACATGCAGCACCTGCCAGCCATGGCCTTCGAACCGCCTGGCCACGTCCTCGTCAAAGGCGAGCGCGGTGTCGCCTTCGATCGAGATCTGGTTGCTGTCATAGATCCAGCACAGGTTGGAGAGGCGCAGATGCCCGGCCAGGCTCGCCGCCTCGGCCGCGACACCCTCCATCAGGTCGCCGTCGCCGCACAGCGCATAGACGTCATGGTCGAAGATCGGGAAGCCGTCGCGATTGTAGCGCGCGGCCAGCCAGCGTTCGGCCAGCGCCATGCCGACCGCGTTGGCCACGCCCTGCCCGAGCGGGCCGGTGGTCGTTTCGACGCCGGTGGTGTGGCGATATTCGGGGTGGCCGGGCGTGCGCGACCCGAGCTGGCGGAACTGGCGCAGGTCATCGAGCGCGAGCGCGGGCTTGCCGGTCTTGGTGCCGTCGGCGTCGATCTCCTCAATGCCGGCCAGGTGGATGAGGCTGTAGAGCAGCATGGAGGCATGACCGACCGACAGCACGAAGCGGTCGCGATTGGGCCAGTCGGGCGTCGCCGGATCGAAGCGCAGGAACCGCGTCCACAGCGTGTAGGCGACCGGCGCCAGCGCCATGGGCGTGCCGGGATGGCCGGAGTTGGCGGCCTGCACCGCATCCATGGACAGGACGCGAATGGTGTCGATCGCCAGCGCGTCGAGATCGCGGTCGGGCATGGCGGGCTCCAATATTTGTGGGCCGCCCGCCACCGGAATGGCGGGCGGTAGGATGTCGTCAGCCGTTGAAGCGGTTGAGCAGGTTCTCGATCCGCTCCTGCCGGCCGGAACGCGGCTTCGCATCAAGGTTGCGGGTGATGGCGAGGTCGGCGATGCCGGCGAGGTCGAGGCCGGCGATTTCCTGCCCGATGCCGGCGTCCCAGCCGGCATAACGCTCCTGCTTCCACTGATCGAGGCGGCCATCCTCCACCAGCGCGGCGGCGTTGAGGAGGCCGCGCGCGACCACGTCGATGGCGCCGACATGACCGTAGAACAGGTCCACCGGATCGATCGACTGGCGGCGAACCTTTGCGTCGAAGTTGAAGCCGCCGGTGGTGAAGCCGCCCGCCCGAATGATCTCCAGATTGGCCAGCGTCATTTCCTCGACCGAGTTCGGAAACTGGTCCGTGTCCCAGCCATTCTGCGGGTCGCCGCGATTGGCGTCGATCGAGCCGAAGATGCCGAGCGCGCCGGCGGTGGCGATCTCATGCTCGAAGGTGTGGCTGGCTAGGGTCGCGTGGTTGGCCTCGATGTTGACCTTCACCTCGTCCTCGAGCCCGTAGCGCTTCAGGAAACCGTACACGGTGGCCGTGTCGAAGTCGTACTGGTGCTTGGTCGGCTCGAACGGCTTCGGCTCGATCAGGATGGTGCCGGTGAAGCCGATCTTGTGCTTGTGCTCCACCACCAGGCTGAGGAAGCGGCCGAAATTGTCGAGTTCGCGCTTCAGGTCGGTGTTGTGGAGCGACTCATACCCCTCGCGACCGCCCCACAGGACGTAGTTGGCGCCGCCCAGCCGGTGCGTCGCCTCGAGCGCGGCGCGGACCTGCATCGCGCCCCAGGCATAAACCTCGGGGAAGGGGCTGGTGGCCGCACCGGCCATGTAGCGCGGGTCGGAGAACAGATTGGCGGTGCCCCACAGGAGTTTCACGCCGGTGTCGCCCTGCAGCCGCTCCAGGTGGTCAACCGCCTCTCCGAAGTGACGGCCATAGTCGCTGACGTTGGTGGCGTGCGCCATCACGTCCACATCGTGGAAGCAGTAGTAGGGCACGCCCAGCCGCTGCACGAAATCGAACGCGGCCTCGCGCTTCACCGCCGCGCCGTCGGGCGTGTGCGCGTGGGCCGCCCAGGGGCGGTCGAACGTGCCCGGGCCGAACACGTCGGAGCCGGGCCAGCAGAAGGTGTGCCACATGCAGACGGCGAAGCGGAGATGGTCCTCCATCCGCTTGCCGAGCACGACCCGATCCTTGTCGTAGAAGCGGTAGGCGAGCTCGTTGGCGCTGTCCGGACCTTCGAACTGGATGGGCTGGATGTCGGAGAAATAGTTGGTGGCCATCAGGCGCTCCTCGGAGTGATGCGGGAATAGGCGTCGGCAAAGGCGGCCTGCTTGGCCGCGAGGCGGTCCACCAGCGCCGGATCCGGTGTGATGGTGCGCGACACGGGCGGAGGCGCGCAGACGGTTGCGGGGTCGCCGCCGTCGACGGCAAGCTGCGCCAGCCGCGCCGCGCCGAGTGCAGGCCCGACCTCACCGCCCTGGAGATAGACAAGCTCGACATCGAGCGCCGCGGCGATGATGCGCCCCCAGTAGCCCGACCGCGCACCGCCGCCGATCACCGACAGCCGGCGGACGTCCGTGCCGGCTTCGCGAAGGGCGCCGAGTCCGTCGGCGAACGCGAAGGCGACGCCTTCCAGCACCGCTGCGGCAAGCCGGTCGGCGTCCGTGTCGTTGTCGAGCCGGAGAAAGGCGCCGCGCACTTCCGGATCATTGTGCGGCGTGCGCTCCCCCGAAAGGTAGGGAAGGAACAGCTCCGGCCCGTTGCCCGGTCCGGCGCGCTCCGCCCGCTCGAACAACTCGGCCGCGCCGGCCGCGCCGGTGAGGCGCGCGACCCAGTCGATGCAGGATGCGGCCGACAGATGCACCGACATCTGGTGCCAGAGGCCGGGGAGGGCATGGCAGAAGCTGTGCACCGCACGATCGGGGTTGGCGCGGAATTGTTCGGTGGCGACGAAGATGACGCCGGACGTGCCGAGCGACAGCAGTGCATCGCCGTCGCGAACCACGCCGACGCCGACGGCGCCCGCCGCATTGTCGCCGCCGCCTGCCGCGACCGGCACCTGCGGCATGCCCCATAGGGCCGCCACATCGGCGGAAAGCGTCCCGGTAATCTCCGTGCCCTCGTAGAGGCGCGGCATCTGCGCTTCGGTCAGGTCGCAGGCGGCGAGCAGCTCCGGACTCCAGCGCCGGGCTGCGACGTCGAGCCAGATGGTGCCGGCGCTGTCGGAAAGGTCGGACGCGCGGTCACCGGTCATGCGGAGCCGGACATAATCCTTTGGCAGCAGCACGGTTGCGACGCGGTCGAAGACATCCGGCTCGTGCGCCTTCACCCACAGCAGCTTTGGCGCGGTGAAGCCCGGCATGGCGATGTTGCCGGCGATCTGCCGCAGCGCCGGCACCGCCTGTTCCATCGCGCGGCCTTCGGCGCCGCTGCGCCCGTCGTTCCAGAGGATGGCGGGGCGCAGCGGCACGTCGTCCGGACCAAGCAGCGTCGCGCCGTGCATCTGCCCGGCCAGCCCGACACCGCGCACCGATCGGCGGACGGCGGGATCGATCGCCTGCACGGCGGCCACTGTCGCCTTCCACCACGCCTCCGGATCCTGTTCGGACCAGAGCGGCTGGCGGCGCTGGACGGTCAGGGCGGCGGTTCCCTGGCCGACCACCGTGCCCGCCTCGTCCAGCACCACCGCCTTCACGCCGGAGGTGCCGATATCGATCCCCAGGAACATGGACCGTCAGTTCCGGAAGGGATTGACGGTCTGGATCGTGCCGTCGGCGTTGAAGCGCAGCTCCGTCATCTTGGCAGAGCGGAGGTGATTGCGCTGCGACAGCTGGGTGTCGTGGTAGAACAGCCACCAGCGGCCATCCCATTCGACGATGCTGTGATGGTTGGTCCAGCCCTGCACCGGCTCCAGCACGAAGCCGGTGAAGCGGAACGGACCATAGGGGCTGTCGCCGATCGCATAGGCGATGCGGTGCGTGTCGCCGGTTGAATAGGTGAAGTAATATTTGCCGCCGCGCTTGAAGGTCCAGGCGGCCTCGAAGAAGCGCCGTTCATGATCGCCGCCAAGGATCGGCTGGCCGGACTGATCGAGCAGCTGGATCTCGCGCGGGGCCTCCGCGAACTGCTTCATGTCCGGCGTCATGCGCGCGACGCGGGGCGCGATGGCGGGACGATCGTCCTGCCGCAGATCGGTGTCGCCGACAGATGCATCGTAGCGGTTGCCCTGCCAGCGCTGAAGCTGGCCGCCCCAGATGCCGCCGAAATACATGTAGCTGCCTCCGTCGGTGTCGGTGAACACCGACGGATCGATCGAGAAGCTGCCGCGGATCGGCTCCGCTTCCGGCGTGAAGGGGCCGGTCGGCGACTGCGACGTCGCGACGCCGATGCGGAACACGCCGTCGCGGTCGTGCGCCGGGAAATAAAGATAGTAGGTGCCGTTCTTGTACGCGGCATCGGGCGCCCACATGCGCGCCGACGCCCAAGGCACCTGCGCCACGTCGAGCGCGACCGGGTGCACCGTCACCGGGCCGCCGGGCCGATCCATGCTGAGCACATGATAATCGCGCATGGCGTATTGCGAGCCGAGATCGTCGTCCGGCACGCCCGTGTCGATGTCATGGCTGGGGTAGATGTAGAGCTTGCCGTTGAAGACGTGAGCCGACGGATCGGCGAAGAAGAGGTCGCGGACGAGCGGTTGCGCCAGATAGCCGCGCCCCGGCACCGCGGCCGGATCGCCGACGGCCGGCGTCGTCGCCGGTGCGGTCGCCGGTGCCGATCCGGCATCCGCCGTCATGGCGCAGCCCGCCAGGAGCATCGCGCAGCCCGACAGCGCGCCCAACAGATGTGACTTCATCGCCCTTCTCCTCTCCAGCCCTCATTGATCGGGGCAATTCCGCTTCGGCAGCGGTTCGTTAGCGCTACCTTTAAGCAGGCTTCCTCATCACGGCAAGCATGTCCCGTCGCTGCGCGGCTTTCAGGCTTGTGAAAACCGGCAGCCTTGCTGCACAGCGAGACATGACCGCCCGAACGTCGCGACGCCGCAGCACCAGCCCCCGCATCAGCGACGTGGCGCGCATGGCCGGCGTGTCGCCGATGACGGTGTCGCGGGTGATCAACGGCGAAGGCAGCGTCCGGCCGCAGACGCGCGAGGCCGTGAACGAGGCGATCGCGGCGCTGCGCTACACGCCCAATCCGGCGGCGCGCAGCCTGGCGGGCGGCGAGCAGCTGCGCATCGGGCTGTTCTACAGCAATCCCAGCCAGGGCTTTTTGAGCGAGTATCTGCTCGGCAGCCTCGACCAGGCGCGCACCAGCGACGTGCAGATCATCGTGGAGCGGTGCGACAGCGAGGACATGGCGCTGGATACCGCCCGCCACCTGGTGGGGGCGGGGGTCGACGGCGTGGTGCTGCCGCCGCCCTTGTGCGAGTGCCAGCCGCTGCTGTCCTTCCTGGCGGAAGCGGGCGTGCCGACGGTGACCGTCGCCACCGGCGGCACGGAAACGGGAGCCAAGGCCATCGGCATCGACGACCGCGCAGCGGCGGCGGCGATGACGCGCCATGTGCTGTCCCTGGGGCACCGGCGGATCGGCTTCATCTGCGGGGACCCCAATCTGACAGCGTCGGCGAACCGGTTTGAAGGCTTCAAGGACGGGCTGGCGGAAGCCGGGCTGGAGCTGGAGAGCGAACTGGTGGTGGAGGGCCTGTTCACCTACCGATCCGGGCTGGACGCGGCCGAGCGGCTGCTGGGGCTGGACGAGCCGCCGACCGCGATCATCTCGTCCAACGACGACATGGCGGCAGCCACGGTGGCGGTGGCGCACCGGCTGGGCATGGACGTGCCCGGCGACCTTACCATCAGCGGATTCGACGACACCACGCTGGCGACCGCGATCTGGCCCGAGCTGACCACCATCCGGCAGCCGATTGCGCACATGGCGCGGCTGGCCATCACATCGCTTGTCGCGCGGCTTCGCGACCGCACGGGCGACTGGGCGCAACCGCAAGAGCTGCTCGACTACACGCTGGTCCGGCGCCAGTCGGACGCGCCGCCACGGCGGCGACCGCGCACATCGGCTTGACCGCCCCCGGAAAGCTGATAGCGATACCATCTGCATAGCGGATCGGCCATCCTTCCAGGCTCGGAAGGCAGAACAGACCAGGCCGACCGTGACGAGGGAGAGAGTTCATGGATATGGCGCTGCAGGGCGGGCAATCACGCGTAAACTACGCCTTCATCACGCTGATCGTCATCGTGGCGACGATCGGCGGTTTCATGTTCGGCTATGACAGCGGCGTCATCAACGGCACGCAGAACGGGCTGGAAAGCGCGTTCGAGCTCGGCAGCCTCGGCATCGGCGTCAATGTCGGCGCCATCCTGGTGGGATCGGCGATCGGCGCGTTCGGCGCGGGACGGCTGGCCGACCTGATCGGACGGCGCAACGTGATGATGTGGTCGGCCGTGCTGTTCCTGGTCAGCGCGATCCTGGCCGGGGCGGCGGGAAGTTCCGCCGTCTTCATCATCGCCCGCATCATCGGCGGCCTTGGCGTCGGCGCGGCGAGCGTGATCTCCCCCGTCTATATCTCCGAAGTGACGCCGGCTTCGATCCGCGGGCGCCTGTCCAGCGTGCAGCAGGTGATGATCATCACCGGCCTGACCGGCGCCTTCGTCGCCAACTTCGCGCTCGCCCGGCTTGCCGGTGGGTCCACAGCCGACTTCTGGCTGGGTTACGAGGCGTGGCGCTGGATGTTCTGGCTGCAGGCGATCCCGGCAATCATCTATTTTGTGGCGCTGCTCTTCATCCCGGAAAGCCCGCGATACCTGGTGGTGAAGGGGCGCGAGGAGGAAGCCGAGCGTGTTCTGACCCGCCTGTTCGGCCGGGACGAGGCGGTTCGCAAGGTCGGCGAGATCCGCCAGTCGCTCGCTGCCGACCAGCACAAGCCGCGGCTGTCCGACCTGATCGACAAGACCACGGGCCGGATCCGGCCGATCCTGTGGGCGGGTATCGGCCTTGCCATCTTCCAGCAGTTCGTCGGCATCAACGTCGTCTTCTACTATGGCGCGGTGCTGTGGCAGGCCGTGGGGTTCAGCGAGGACAACGCGCTGCAGATCAACATCCTGTCCGGCGGCCTGTCGATCGCGGCGTGCCTCCTGACGATCGCGGTGGTCGACAAAGTCGGGCGCAAGCCGCTGCTGCTGATCGGGTCGGCGGGCATGGCGGTGACGCTGGCGGTGGTCGCCTACAGCTTTTCCACCGCGACCACGGCGGCCGACGGTTCGGTGTCGCTGCCCGGATCGTTCGGGCTGATCGCGCTGATCGCCGCCAATCTGTACGTCATCTTCTTCAACGTCAGCTGGGGCCCGATCATGTGGGTGATGCTGGGCGAGATGTTCCCCAACCAGATCCGCGGATCGGCGCTGGCGGTGGCGGGCTTTGCCCAGTGGATCGCCAACGCGCTGATCAGCGTCAGCTTCCCGACGCTGGTGACCTGGCCGGGGCTGGCAGTGACCTATCTTGGTTATGCGATCTTCGCCGCGATCTCCTTCTTCTTCGTGCGCGCGATGGTGCACGAGACCCGGGGACGCGAGCTGGAGCAGATGGTCGGCTGATCCCGCGATCCGTCGCAAACAGGAAGGCCGCGCCGGGCGACCGGCGCGGCCTTCATGCTGTTCGGCACGGGTGCGATTGCCGATCGATCAGCCACGCCGTCAGGCTGGCAGCGGCGCGGCGGCCTCCAGACTGGCGTTGATCGCGTCGCGGAGCGGCTTGGCGCGGAACTGCGCGTCATAAGGGCAGGGGCGGCGCGGCGCGCCATCGCTGCGGGCCTCGAAGCCCTCGATCCAGCTGTAGCGATCGCACATGCCCCAGGCGAGCACGTCGCGCAGCTGCGGGTAGGCGAGCATGACGTCGAGATAGGCGCGGGCATAGCCGGCGACGACCCTGTCCCGCACGGCCGGATCGGCGGGCAGGTTGTTGTCGCGCACGTCCAGCTCGGTGATCAGCAGCCGGTAATCCATGGCGACCACGGCATCGACGAAACGCCGCCAATCGTCCGTCAGCGCCGCCGCACCACCGTCCGCGGCGTCCGATTGCGTCACCAGATGCGACTGGATGCCGAGTGCGTCGACCGGCACGTCGCGCTCCCGAAAGCCGCGCAGGAGCCGCAGGACGCCGTCGCGGTGCGCGCCGTTGCCGGGCTCCCAGCTCATATAGTCGTTGTAGACGAGCTCGGCCTGCGGTGCAGCCGCGCGCGCGGTGCGGAAGGCGAGGTCGATGGTCGCCTCCGCGCTGCCGATCGCGCGGGACAGCGGCGTATCGTAGAGGCCGCCGTCGTCGGGGCGTACCGCCTCGTTCACCACGTCGTAGCTGGGGATGCGGGTGCCGTAGCGCGCGCAGACGGTGTCGATATGGTCGACGATCAGGCGACGCCCCTCGGCCGCCGGATCTGTCCCGAAGGAATGGCTGAACAGCCAGCGTGGCAGCCATTTGTCCTGATGCCAGAGAAGATTGTGGCCGCGCATCACCATGCCGCTGGCATCGGACCAGGCCATGATCGCGTCGAACCGATCAAAGGCGTAGCGGTCCGCGGCCGGGCGGAGCGCCTGCCACTTCATCTCGTTCTCCGCAACGAGCAGCGTGCAGTCCCGCTTCAATAGCGCGGCATAGGCGGGGTTCGCGAACGATCCGCGATCGGCACCGGGCCGCCCCCAGGCGACCGCGGAGCCGAAGCGGCGACCCCGCGCCGAGGCGGTGGCCGCCAGCGACCCGGGCGCGGCGGGAACAGGCCCCGCCGCGCCAGCGGGCGCGATGCCGCCGGCGGTCGCACATCCGGTCAGCGCCAGGCCGCCGAGGAACGCCAGACCCTGCCGCCGGTCGAGGAGCGGCAACGATGCGACGGTGGCGCCGTCCACGATCAGCCCCGCTTGCCGTCGACCAGCCGCTCAATCCCGAGCGGATTGGCCTCCTTCAGCGCGGGAGCGAGCAGATCATCCGGCAGGTCCTGATAGGCCACCGGGCGCAGGAAGCGGTCGATGGCGAGGCTGCCGACCGACGTGGTGCGCGGATCCGACGTGGCCGGGAAGGGACCGCCGTGGACCATGGCATGCGCCACCTCCACGCCCGTGCCGAAGCCGTTGACGAGGATGCGGCCCACCCGGCGCTCCAGCCGCGGCAGGAGCGTGCGGGCGGCATCATGGTCGCCTGCATCCATGTGGATGGCGGCGGTGAGCTGCCCTTCCAGCGCATCGATCACCGCGCGCATCTCGTGAAGGTCGGCGCAGCGCACGACGAGGGAGGCGGCGCCGAAGATCTCGTCCTGAAGCGCATGTTCGGCAAGGAAGCGGGGTGCGTCCGTGACGAACAGGGCCGCCTGGCAGCTGTGGGCGTGACCCTCCTGACCACGGGCGACCGTTTCGACAGCGTCCGACTTCGCGATGGCGGCGACGCCGGCGCGGTAGGCATCCGCGATGCCGGGCGTGAGCATGGTCGCGGCGGGGAGCGCGGACAGCGCCTCGGCGGCGGTCGAGACGAAGCGGTCGAGCGGCTCGCCGGCGAGCGCCAGCACCAAGCCGGGATTGGTGCAGAACTGACCGGCGCCGAGCGCGAGCGATTGTACGAAACCGCGGGCGATGGCGTCGGCGCGGGCGCCGAGCGCCTCGGGAAGCAGCAGGACCGGATTGATCGAGCTCATCTCACCATAGAAAGGGATCGGCTCCGGCCGATCCTGCGCCATGCGCCAGAGCGCCAGGCCGCCGCGGCGCGAGCCGGTGAAGCCGACCGCCTTGATGCGCGGATCGGTGACCAGCGCGCCGCCGATCTCGTACCCTGTGTCCATGACCAGGGAGAAGACGCCCTCCGGCAGGCCGGCGCCGGCGACCGCGTCGCGGACGGCACGGCCGACCAGCTCCGACGTGCCGGGATGCGCCGGGTGCGCCTTTGCGACCACCGGGCAGCCGGCAGCGAGCGCGGAGGCGGTGTCGCCGCCCGCCACGGAGAAGGCGAGCGGGAAGTTGGACGCGCCGAACACGGCGACCGGGCCGATCGCGATCTTGCGCAGGCGAAGGTCCGGGCGGGGCTGCGGCTGACGATCGGGCAGCGCCGGATCGATCCGCACGTCCAGATGCCGGCCATCGCGCACGACCTGAGCGAACAGCTTCAGCTGACCACAGGTGCGGCCGCGCTCGCCTTCCAGCCGCGGGCGGGGGAGCCCGGTTTCCGCCATGGCGCGCTCGATCAGCGCATCGCCGAGCGCCATGATGTTGTCGGCGATCGCCTCCAGGAAGGCCGCGCGCACGTCCGGTGCGGTCTCACGGTAGCTGTCGAAGGCATCGTCGGCGAGCGCGCAGGCGCGATCGAGCTGGTCGCGGGTGGCGCCGCGATAAACCGGATCGAGCGTCTGACCGCTGGCGGGATCGATGGCGTGGAGCTCGCCCGCGGTGCCGGCGACGGCATCGGCGCCGATGAACATGTCGCCCCTGATCTGAGTGTCCATGATGAAATCCTTTCGTCAGCGAGGGGGGCGGCGCTCGAACAGCGCCAGCGGGATGGCATCGGCGATCGCGCGGTAACCTTCGGCGGAGGGGTGGAGCCCGTCTCCCGAATCAAAACGCGCGAGCAGCCGGGTGGGGTCGGCGGGATCACGCATCAAGGCATCCAGGTCGACCACGGCATCGAACCGGCCGCTGGTGCGGATCCAGCGGTTGATCGCCTGGCGATCGGCCTCCGACGCGGGGCCCGGATGATAATAGGCGCTGGCGCCGTAGGGCGGGATGGTTGCGCCGATGACCTGGATGCCGTGGGCATGGGCACGATCGACGATCTGCCCGAAGCCGCCGATCAGGCCAGCGACCAGCGCCGCGTGCGCCTCTGCGGAGGCGGGAGCGTCGCGGGTCAGCGTGCCCAGATCGTTCACGCCTTGCAGCAGGATCAGATAGGCGGCGCCCGGTTGCGCGAGCACGTCGCGTTCAAGCCGCGCCAGCGCGCTTGGACCGAGCCCGTCACGCAAAAGCCGGTTGCCGCCGATCCCCATGTTGAGGACGGCCACGTCCCGGAGCGCGGGACGGGACTGGAGGCGTTCCGCAAGCCGGTCGGGCCAGCGTCCATTGCCGTCCGTGGTGGTGCCGTATCCGTCCGTGATGGAGTCGCCGAGCGTCACCACCGCCCGCGCGTTCGGCCCTGCATCGACCAGCAGGGCGGCGAGCTGATACCAGCGGGTGATGGTCCGCGCGTCCGGAAGGCGGGCGGCGGCGACATGGTTGCCGGACGCCAGATAGGATGTGGCGCGCGCACCGGGGTGGCCGGTCTGCCGCGCCGGCGGATCGGGCAGGTGCAGGCTGACGGCAAGGCTCGACAAGGCCTGGACCGGCATCGCCACGGGGTCAGACAGCATCTGCGCGCCGGCCGGGATCGTCACGCTCGGCCTGCCCGCGAAGAGGATCGGCTGACCGCCGGCCACGATCGCGCCGCCGGGCGCGGCGGGCGCGAGATGGGCGGCGCCGACCGTGAGCGGCGCGTTGCCGAAGCTGTTGGACAGGAGCACGCGGACGGCCCTCCCGCCGACAGTGACCCGGACCACCTGGCGCAGCGTCGCATCGTTCAGCAGCCGGGGTTCGAGCGCATTTTCCCCTTCCGGGATCATCTGCGCGCTCGCCCAGCCCGCGATCCAGCGGGCCTGCGCCTGCGCCGGAACGACAACGGCGAGCAGAAGGGCGGCGGCGGTCGCCAGCCTCCAGATGCTCATGATGCCGGCCATGCTGATGCGCCTCGCTGCCCGCTTTCCGGTAGCGCTAACGCTCATGATGCAGCGCGGGTGTCAAGCGCAGGGGCGGAGGCACGGAGGTAATCCACGAAGCGGTCGTGCGCCGGCATCGCCGCGGCGGTTCGCGAGTAAGCGTCGGCAAGGCCGGCGAGGGCTGCGAGCACACGCTGGTCGTCGAGCGAGTCGACCAGCGGGTCATGACCGCGCGGCCAGATCCCTTGGCCGGTGAGCACCGCCACCCAGCTCGCGACCGAGAACAGGTCGTCATCGTAGCGGAACAGGCGACCCTTTTCCCGGAAAAGGTTGATCCGGCTGGCGAGGCTGTCCGGGACGGCCATCGTCCGCAGCGCGTCCCAGAAGGGTTCGCCGACCCGGCCGTTCGCCTTGTAGTGGAGGATCACGAAATCGCGGACGGCATCGAACTGCGCCGTCATCAGCCGGTTGTACTCGTCCACCTCAACAGGCGCGAAGCCGCGGTCGGGGAACAGGGCCAGCAGCTTCTGGATGCCCGACTGGACGAGATGGATGCTGGTCGATTCGAGCGGTTCGAGGAAGCCGGCCGACAGGCCGATCGCAACCACATTGCGGTGCCAGAAGCGGGCGCGTCGACCGGTGCGGAACGACAGCGGACGGGGATCGCCGAGAGCCGGTCCGTCAAGGCCGGCCATGAGCATGCCGGCGGCCGCGTCCTCGTCCAGATGCGCGCTCGAATAGACGAGGCCGTTGCCCGTGCGATGCTGCAACGGAATGCGCCACTGCCAGCCCGCGGTCCGCGCAGTGCTGCGCGTGACGGGCAGCAGCGGATCGCGCCGCGCGCTCGGCACCGTCACCGCCCGGTCGCACGGGAGCCAGTGGGACCAGTCCTGGAACGGCACCGCCATGGTCCCGCCGAGCAGCAGGCTGCGAAAGCCGGAGCAGTCGATGAAGAGATCGCCGTCGATCAGTCGGCCGTCGGCGAGGCGGAGATACGTCACATGCCCGTTCTCCCCATGCTGATCGACGGCGGCGACACGCCCTTCCACGCGGCGGATCCCGCCTGCCTCCGCAACGCGACGCAGATGGGCGGCATAAAGGCCCGCATCGAAGTGATAGGCGTAGTTGAGCTGCGAAATGGGAAGCGAAGGGTCGGCACGCGGGCGATCGAACCGCGCGTCATCGGCGGCGACCGCCGACATCCAGTAGCGTTGAAGCGGCCCGACGTCCGGACGGTGGCGATGCTTCAGCCAAACCTGGTGGAAGGGCACCCCGCTGAAATCATGGCCGGGATCGCCAAAGGGGTGGAGATAGCGGCCGTCCCGGTCACCCCAGCCACGGAATTCGATGCCAAGCTTGAAGGTCGCGCCGGTCGCGGCGACGAAGCCAGCCTCGTCGACGCCGATGCGGGCGTTGAAGGCGCGGATCGGCGGAATGGTCGCTTCGCCGACGCCGATCGTGCCGATGTCGTCCGATTCGACGAGGGTGATGCGGCGCCGGCCGTTGGCGAGGACATGGGCGGTCGCCGCCGCCGTCATCCAGCCGGCGGTGCCCCCGCCGACGATGACAACATGGTCGATGGGGGCAGCCAGGGTCAGGGCCGATCCCCCGCCATCCACGCCGCCATCCAGGCGAGCGGCGCGTTCCAGTTGATCGCGACCTCGTTCATCGAAAAGGCGCGCGCATCGTCCCGCCAGCATTGCTGGGCGGCGCAGCGGCCGCGAAGCTCCTTTGCGACATCGTCGCTCATCGCCTGGTTATTGGGTCCGCCGGACAGGACGCCGGGCGGGGGCGGTGGATAGCTGGCGTCGAGCTGGCGCGCCCAGAAGCGGTGATGCGGGTTCTCCATCCGCCGCACACCGTAGCCGGTGACATAGGACATCCCGAGGGGGTTGGCGCCGAGCAGATAGTCCATGACCGCGATCGCCGGCCGCTCAAGCGCTTGATCGCCCGTCCAGCCCGCCGCCATGGCAAGGATCATCGCCCGGTTGAGCAGGTTGCTGTTCGATCCCCATTGATAACGGGTGCCGGCATAGGGGATGCCGACCGCGCTGGTCGGCGCCTCCGCTGCCCAGCGGCGCGCCGCGTCCACCAGCATCGTTCGCGCGGTCGCGGCGTCGCTGTCCGGCCCCGCAACGGCGATGCTGATCAGGCCGAGCGGGGCGACCGATGCCCAGCCGGGCTCCGCCGCGATCGGCTGTCGCCAGAAGGGCGATTGGCGCACGACGGCGGCGAAGCGCGCATCACCGGTGGTGGCGAAGAGTTCGGCCGCCGCCCAGAAGCGCTCGTCCGATAGATCGCCGTCGCCGTAGCTGCCGCTGCCGGCGAAATCATGCGCGAGGATGCGCGGATTGCGCTCGGCCGCATTCCAGGCGGCGACCGCGGCGGCGCGGCAGCGGGCAGCGAAGGTGGGATCGAGGTCACGCCACACCCGTGCACATTGTGCGGCGGTCGCCGCGAGGTTGAGCGTGGCCGCAGTCGATGGCGGATAGAGGAAGCGCGGCTGCGGATCGCGATCAGGACGCATTGGAAGCGCCGTCCAGGCGACATCCGCGACCTTGTGATGCGCCATCCCACCTGCTTCCACGGTGGAAAAGCGGAGCGGTGCGGTGCCGGGGGCCTGATCGACGGGCAGGCTCAACCGCGTGTCGGCCGGCACCTGCATCGCCAGCATGAACTCCATCTGCCAGCGCGCATGGTCCAGCAGGTCGGAGACGCCGTTTCCAGCCTCCGGCAGCGGCAGCGCGCCATCTGCGACGGGCAGCGCGCGGCCGCCCGCTTCGCTCCATTCATGCAGGTTCAGGAGCGTCCAGAGACTGATGCCACCGTTGACCACATATTTCCCGTGGTCGCCGGCATCATACCAGCCGCCGGTGACGTCGAGCGTGTATGCGCAACCGGGCCAGCGATTGCCGCGATCGTCGGTTCCGGAAAAGCAGGTCGCCCGCTCCGGCAGATGTCCGGCCGGGCGCGCCCATTCCGCCCCGCCGGCAAATGTCGCCTCGATCGGCGTACCGGCGCGATTCTGGTAGAAGAAGCCGAGCGCATCGCGGGCAAGCGGCGCGTAGAGCCTGGCGGGGCCGACCGCGAATGGTGCGCTCCGCTCCTCCCCAACCACCAGCCTGTAGTCGGCGCCCTCGATCGCGAGCGGGTCGAGGTCGATGCGGTGCAGCGGCACGCCCGCGGCCGCGTCGGGCGCAAGCGGAACGCTCTGCCCCGTCAGCACCGGCCGCCCGGCGTCGTCCACAACCGACCATCCGACCGGAGCAGTCGCGTCCGACTGCACAAACGCCCGCTTCGGAGCGTCTGCAATGTAGCCGAGCTGGTTGACGTGCAGCTGCGCTGCGGCGGGCGCGCACAGCAGCGATGCAGCGGCAAGGGCGAGCCCGGTTCTCACCGGGAAGCGCCGCTGTGCGCATAAACGCCGAAGACGGCACCCACGAAGCCGCCGGCATGCGCCGTGCTGAGGATGGTGGGGTCGATATCGTCGGCAAGCGTGCGCCATTCTGTTCCTGCCGCGCGCCACGCGAGCTGGTAGCGCCGGGCGTTGCCGGTGATACTGAGATCCACCGGTGTGCCGGGAGCGCCCGGGAGCGGGGCCGTCGCAAGAGTGCGGCCGGTTGCGGGATCGTCGCTGCCGTCGCGGAGAGCGGCGCGCAGCACGGGGCGGCCGCCGACATGGGCGATGGTCACCGAAAGCCAGTGATCGTCGCTCTGCAAGGCGACCAGGCCGGCCTCGTCGCCGTCACGCTCCGGCACGAAGCGCACCGTGGTTTCGGCAACGGCATCCCGGTGCTGCTGGCGACGCGCGAGGAAGGACGGGTTGCCGTTGTCGCCGAGCGCGGCGACGCGAGCCTGAAGATGCAAGGCGCCATCGCCGAGCCGGTACCAGCGTCCGTCGGGATTGCGCATCATCATCCACTCGGGCCCGAGTTCCGCATCCGCGAAGTCATAGGCGACGGTGAACGGGCCGTTCGTCGGGACGGAGCCTGCCGGGCTGCGCGGCAGGGCGGGGCGGGGGTGGACGGTGGCGATCGGCTCGCCCGGACGGGTGATGCGGGGCCACCCGTCGACCCATTGGACCGGCAGCAGGAAGGTCTCCCGCCCGGTGTTGTAGAAATCGCCCCGATAGGGCCGCACCGCCAGGAAGGTGGCCCACCAGTCGCCGTTCGGAAGCTGCACAAGATCCGCATGGCCGGCCGAGGTGATCGGGTTGGACCGGTCGGCCGCCAGATCCCTTTGCGTGAGGATCGGGTTTGCGGGGTTGGGCGTGTAGGGGCCGTCCGGACGGCGCGATCGAAGCGCCACCTGCGAATGGTTGACGGCCGTGCCGCCTTCCGCCGCGAGCAGGTAGTACCAGCCATCCTTCTTCAGGATGTGCGGGCCTTCGATCCAGATGGGGTTGGTGGAGGGGTCGACGCCGCCGTCGACCAGCACCTTGCGCGGCCCCGTCGTCTGCATCGTGGCAAGGTCGAACCGCTGGATCCAGATGGCGCGATGCCCTTCGTAGCGGGGCGTGCCTTCGGGCGGGCCGTTGTTCAGGATCCACGCGCTGCCGTCTTCGTCGAAGAAGAAGGATGGATCGATGCCGCCGCGCAGATCGGGCAGCCAGGTTGGATCGCTCCACGGCCCTGCCGGATCGGTTGCGGTCAGGACGAAATTGTCGCCGCAATCGACGCAGGTGTTGAGGATATAGAAGGTGCCGTTCCGGTGCTCGATGGTCGGCGCGAACACACCGCGCGACAGGCCCAGCCGGCCGAAATCAAGCTGGCCCGGACGGTCGATCGCATTGCCGATCTGCCGCCAGGTCACGAGATCGCGGCTGTGGAACACCGGGATGCCCGGAAAGTAGGAGAAGGTGGAGGTGACGAGGTAATAATCGTCTCCGACCCGGGTGATGCTGGGATCCGGGTAGAAGCCCTGGAGGATCGGATTGCGATAGTCGCCTGACCCAAGGGCCACCGTGTCGGTCGGATCGCTGCCGGAGTATGTGAAGCGGTCGAAGCTGGCGACCGGGCCGGGGCCTGCGGCATCGATCCCCGCGCGGTCGGCCGGAAGCGAGGCACAGCCGGCGGCGACAGACGCAAGCAGCCCGACACACAAAGATCTGAACATAATCCTCCCCGGGGCTCTGATGGCTCGGTATCGCTACCAATAGCGGCTGGGGACGATCGGTCCAGCGTTCACGTCGCCGCGCAGTTGGCGCGGATGAATTCGCGGTGGGGCGGCATGTAGTCGGCCGAGTTGTTGATCGCGTCGCGGATATGCGCCAGCCGCCGTTCCGTTTCGTCCCAGCTCATCATGTCGGCGACCGGATCATAGGCACGCGGCGCCAGCTGCTGCCCGAGCATCACGGCGAACCAGCTGGTGTCGTTGAACAGCTCTTCGTTCTCCCGGAACGTGCGGCCGTGGCTTTGGAAAACGCGCATCTTCTCGGCCAGTCGTTCCGGCACGGCCATGTTGCGGCAATGATCCCAGAAGGCGGAGTCGCGGCGCTCGGTCGCGTGGTAATGGAGGATCAGGAAGTCGCGGATCTCGGCATATTCGGTCGACAGGATCCGGTTGTAGCGATCGATCTCCGCAGGATCGAAGCGCCGATCCGGGAACATGGCGAGGAGGCGGGAGATGCCGCTCTGGATCAGCCAGAGGCTGGTCGATTCGAGCGGTTCCATGAAGCCGGCGGCGAGGCCCAGAGCGACGCAGTTGCGCACCCAGAAGGACGTGCGGTGCCCGGTGCGGAACGGCACCAGACGGGGATCGGCAAGCGGCTCCCCATCCAGGTTTTCGAGCAGCATGGCCGTTGCCTCGTCGTCGCTGAGGTAGCGGCTGCAATAGACATGGCCGTTGCCGACCCGATGCTGCAGCGGGATGCGCCATTGCCAGCCGGCCTTGCGCGCGGTGGAGCGCGTGAAGGGCGTCATCGCGTCGCTGCCGGCGCAGGGCACGGCGACGGCCCGGTCGCAGGGCAGCCAGTGCGACCAGTCCACAAAGCCGGTGCCGAGCGCCTTTCCGATCAGCAGCGCCCGGAAGCCGGAGCAGTCGATGAACAGATCGCCCCCGATCCGGGTGCCGTCGGCGAGCACCACAGCCTCCACAAAGCCGTCGCCGGGCCGCAGCGGCACATCGACGACGCGGCCTTCCTGCCGGACGACGCCGCGCGCCTCCGCGAACCGGCGCAGGTAGTTCGCGTAGAGGCCCGCATCGAAATGGTAGGCATAGGCGATCTCCGACAGCGGTGATCGGCCGGCGTCGATCGGGCGCATGAACTTGCCGCGGCTGGCAGCGGTCGCCTGCAGCGACCAGTCCTCGATCGGCCGGGTGTCGCCGTTGGCGCGTGCGCGCAGGTAGTAGGCGTGGAAGGACACGCCGCCCATGTTGACGCCGAAGCTGCCGAACGGGTGGAAGTAGCTGTGGCCGATGCGGGCCCAGTCGACGAACTCGATGCCGAGCTTGAAGCTGCCCTTGGTCTCCCGGATGAACTCGTCCTCGTCGATGCCGAGCATGCGGTTGAAGGTCGCCATCTGTGGGATGGTCGCCTCGCCGACCCCGACGGTGCCGATCTCGTCCGATTCCACGACGGTGACGTCGGCATAGTCCGGCCCCAGGATGCGGGCGAGGGTGGCGGCGGCCATCCATCCGGCGCTGCCGCCGCCGACGATGACGATGCGGCGGATACGATCGGGGGGAAGGGGCGCCTGGTTCATGGATCCTGTTCTCAATGGGTGGCCGCCACCGGCGGGAGATCGCGCACGGCCGCAACCAGGCGGTCCCGGACGCGGGCAAGATGCGCTTCGATCGCGGTCAGCGGAAGTGCCGCTGCGCGCGGCTCCTGCCGGCGGGGAGAGGCGGCGAACATGTCGAGGAGCCAGATCCAGTCGTCCTCGTCGACGGGCTCATCGTCGAGCATCGACACGCGGCCGCGGCTTTCGAACAGCGCGATCTTCGACAGCAGCGCATCGTCGGCGGGTGCCGCGCGGACCGCATCCCAGAATGGCTCGCCCCGCCGGCGGTTGAGCCGGTATGGCAGCTGAGAGAGGTCGCGCACCCGCGCATGCCGGCGGGATGCGACGCGGTTGAACTGGCTGGCCTCCGCCTGTCCGCCCGGCGTGGCGGGAAGCAGTGTCAGCAGCAGGTCGAGCGCATCAGCGGCGGTGGCGAGGGGAAGCGCGTGGAGCGGGTCCACCACCAAGGCGGCGGAGCCGAGCGCGACGACATTGCCCGACCAGGGACGGCGATGCGCGCCCGGGAGGAAGGGAGCCCCGTCCGCACCGAAGATGCTGGCGCCGATGCGCTGGGTCACCCAGCCATCGCCGGTCCATTGATCCACGGCCCAGCCGGCACCTTCCGCCCGGTGGATGGCGAAGGGTTGCGGCGCGCGGGGGGCGGCCGTGGTCCACGTCACCCGGTCGCACGGGAGGCGGTCGCGCCAGGGATCGAACCCGTCCCCGGCGACGCGATCGATCAGCCGGCGCTGTTCACCCGTGCAATCGACGTAAAGGTCGGCGCGAACCTCCGTTTCATCCTGGAGCCGGAGATGGTCGATCTGCCCGGTTTCGTCGATCCGAGCCTCCGCAAGCGGCGCCAGCAGCTCTACGGCTCGTGCCGTCGCGCGGGTGCGGAGCGCGGCTGCGAAGCGCGTCACCGACAGCATCACGCCAGGCGAGAGCGTTGACAGCGGAGAGCCGGGGTGCGGCGCAGGCGCGATGCCGCGCCCGGCGCGGGCGGCCAGCGCGGCCAGCGAGAAGTCGGCGCCCTGGGCCGGTCGGCCATCCGCCCGCCAGCGGGCGAGGATCTGATGAAAGGGGATGCCGTCGAGCGGTGCGCCGACATCGCCGAAGGACCAGAAGGCGGCGGTGCCGCGCCCCGACCAGTCGCGAAAGCCGATCCCCTGAACCCAGCCGGTGGCCGCTTCGCCCAGCGCATCGGCGACCGGACTGTCCGCCGCCAGCGCGCGTGCGGTCCACTGCGGAAGGGCGATGGCGCTGGGGCCGACCGGTCCAATCCCATGGTCGACGCTGCCAGCAGGAACGACGCGCACCCGGCTGCCGCCGACCGCAGCCGCCAGCCTGACCGCGGCCAGCCAGGCGAGAAGGCCGTCGCCGGCGATGATGATCGTGGGAGCGGCCGGCGCGATCATGCATCCGCCAGATGCGGAGGGAGGGAGGCAGCCTGGGCGACAAGCGCGCCGCGCCATGCCTGCGCCGACGCCGCGCTGTCCGGGACCGGGGTTCGGGCGGCGCGAGGGTCGACGGCATCGGGGATCATGCGCTGACCCAGGAAGACGGCCAGCCAGCTCGGTTCCAGGAACATGCCGTGGCGGTAGAGCGGAACAACACCGCGCGCGCGGAACAGCGAGATGGCTTCTGCCAGGCTGTGCGGCAGTTCCATGGTGCGGACATAGGACCAGAAGGCGGTGTCGTCCCGCTGCGTCGCGCAATAGTGAAGAATCAGGAAGTCGCGGATCCGATCATATTCGGCATCCATCAGCCGGTTGAATTCGGTCGCGTCGACCGGGTCGGGGCTTCCCGTCGGGAAAAGGTCGAGCAGCCGGCCGATCGCAAGCTGGACCAGATGGATGGAAGTGGACTCGAGCGGCTCCAGGAAGCCCGCGGCGAGACCGATCGCCACCGTGTTGCCGATCCACTGACGCCGGCGCTTGCCGGTGGTGAAGCGAAGCCGGCGCGGGTCGGCAAGCGGCGCCCCGTCAAGTTCAGCCAGCAGCGCCGCCTCCGCAGCGTCATCATCGGTGAAGCGGCTGGAATAGACATGGCCGTTGCCGGTGCGGTGGCGAAGCGGGATGCGCCATGCCCAGCCGGCGGCCAGGGCGGTGGCGCGCGTGTAGGGCGTGATGCCGCTGTCGGGCCGGCGCTCGCACGGGACGGCCACCGCCCGGTCGCAGGGCAGCCAGTGGCTCCAATCCTCATAGCCCGCGCCGAGCGCCCCTTCGATCAGGAGCCCGCGAAAGCCGGAGCAGTCGACAAAGAAGTCGGCGGCAAGCACGCGTCCGTCCGCCAGCCGCACGGCTGCGACATCGCCGCTGTCCTCGCTGCGGTCGACGGAGACCACGCGCCCTTCGGTCCGCCGCACGCCGCGACCTTCTGCATAGCGCCGGAGGTAACGGGCGTAGAGCAGCGCATCGAATTGATAGGCGTAGGAGAAGGTCGACAGCGGCGAGGCCGGATCGGTCGACGGATGCGCGAAGCGGCTGGTGCGCGCCATTTCGCACGGCAAGGAATAATGATCGAACGGGGCGGCCTGCCCGGCGTGGTGGAGCCGGACCCAGTGATGATGGAATTCGGCGCCATCGATCGGCGCGCCGAACACGCCGAACGGGTGGATATAGCTGTCGCCGATCCGCCCCCAGTTGCGAAACTCGATGCCGAGTTTGAAGGTCGCCTGCGTTTCCGACATGAAGTGGGCTTCGTCGAAGCCGAGGCTGGCGTTGAAGTGCCGGATGTGCGGCACGGTGGCTTCCCCCACGCCCACGGTGCCGATCTCCTCCGACTCGACGAGAGTGACGGCGATACCGGTATCAGCAAGCTTGTGAGCCAAGGCAGCCGCGGTCATCCAGCCGGCGGTGCCGCCGCCGACGATCAACACGGTCCTGATGCGATCCTGCTCCACGGGGCGCGAAACCTAGCGCACCGATGCACCCCGTCAACGGTCCCGAAATCGGGCGATGGTGTGAGTTCGGCAACAGTGCAGAAACTTTTCGCAGCGGGGCTTGATCGTCCGACCAGCTGGTTGGTAGCGTCACCATCAAATGCGCAACTCGGTGATGTTAGCGCTACAACGGGAGGGTGGATTGCTGAAGGCCGAACCTCGAGTCATGTCTCGTTCGCGCCGCGGCGCGATGTCCGGCCTGTGGTCGGGCTGTTCCGTGCTCGTCCTTGCGGGTGCTGGAGCCGGGACCCCCGCGCTTGCGCAGCAGGCGACCGCAGCCACCACCGCCCAGGCATCGCAGCCGCGCACGACGCCGCCGGCGCAGGGAACGACGGGCGCGAGCGGCGGATCGTCTGCCGAGGCGCTGGGGGTGACGCCGGCAACCTCGACGCCGCCGGCCGCGTTGACGGACGATGACGCCACCGCCTCCGAAGAGGACGTGATCGTCACCGGCTACCGGCAGTCGCTGCAGAACGCCCAGTCGATCAAGCGTGACTCCAACGTGATCGTGGATTCGGTCACGTCGGAAGACATCGGCGCGTTGCCCGACCGGTCGGTGGTCGAGACCCTGCAGCGCATCCCGGGCGTGTCGATCAGCCGCTTTGCCGCCGGCGTCGATCCCGACCACTTCTCCGTGGAAGGATCGCAGGCGACCGTGCGCGGCCTCACCTATGTGCGGTCGGAATTCAACGGCCGCGAGGCGTTCTCCGCCCTCAATGGCCGCTCGCTCGGCTTCCAGGACGTGCCGTCCGAGCTGCTCGGCGGCGTGGACGTGTTCAAGTCGCCGTCGGCGGACCGCATCGAGGGCGGCATTTCCGGCATCGTCAACCTGCGCACGCGCAAGCCCTTCGACAGCGCCAAGTCCTATCTCGCGGGATCGGCGGAGATCAATTACGGCGACTTCGTCAACAGGTCGGCCCCGACGCTGTCGCTGACCGGCAGCACGCGCTGGGAAACCGGCATCGGCGACATCGGCATCCTGGGCAGCATCGTCTACTCGCAGCTGTTCACGCGGAACGACCGCCTGCAGGTGTCCAGCTTCCGGACGCGCCCGGTGTACAGCAACGGCACGCGCACCGACGTGGTGCCGTTCGACGGCGCGACGCAGACCGGCAGCGGCATCTTCCCGCGCGGCGCCGTGATGGGCACGCAGGACTTCAACCGTGAGCGTTATGGCTATGCCGCCGCCGCGCAGTGGCGCAGCAACGACGGCTCGATGGAAGCGATCTTCCAGTTCCTCCGGTCGGACGCGCGCCAGTCCTGGACCGAGAACACCATCGAGATCGCGACGGACAACGTGACGGCAGCCGGCGACAGCCGCGCGCGCGCCGGCACCACCGTGTCGTTCGACGACGACGACCTGTTCGACCAGGGCCTGATCACCGGCCCGACCGGATGGCGCGCCGACCAGCAGACGGCACCCGGCACCGGCCCCAACCTGGCCGGCACGCGCACGCCCGCCTTCGGCCTCCAGTCGAACAACCAGTATCGCGGCCACGAGGAGCAGAGCGTCACCGACGACTATGGCTTCAACTTCCGCTGGGATCCGAGCGATCGGCTCGGCTTCGTGTTCGACTACAGCCATGTCGAATCGCGTGGCGAGGTTGTCGACAACGGATTGTGGACGTCGTCCTACCAGGACGTGTTCATCGACCTGCGCGGCAAGGACCTGCCCGAGGTGCGCTTCGTTGCGCCGCAGACCTGCGAGACGGTGGCGACCAACGCGCAGGGCCAGTGCATCGGAACACCGGGATCGTCGGCCAATTATCCCACCTATCTGGCAGGGACGAACGGCTTCCTTGATCCGGCCAGCACCTTCTGGCGCTCGGCGATGGACCATGTGGAGGAATCGTCGGGCAACTCCGACGCGTTTCGCTTCGATGCCGAACTGAGCTTCCCGGAAACCGGCTTCCTGCAGTCGATCCGCGCCGGCTATCGCTATGCCGATCGCGACCAGATCGCCCGCAACTCGACCTACAACTGGGGTGTGCTGTCGGAGCAGTGGGGCAATGGCGGTCCCGTCTGGCTGGACGAGCAGATCGGCGGCGCCGGCGCGGACCAGACCGGCCCCAACTCGCAGGTCGGATCCTACCGCTCCTTCATCTTCGGCGACTTCATGCGCGGGCAGGTGCCGTCACCGGCGCTCGGGCGGCTCTATTATTCCGGCCAGCCGGCGAAGGACTATGCGTCCTACATCGCCTTTGCGAAGAGCATCCGCGACGAGTGGCTGCCGGCGGGTTCGGTGCCGACCGGTGGAGCGACCGGCTGGGTTCCGCTTGCCGAGCGGCCGGGCGTGCTTGCGGGTTCGCCCTACCTGCCGGGCGAGGTGAACCCGATCGAGGAGATCAACAACGCCGCCTACATCATGGCGAACTTGGAGCAGGAGTTCGACAACGGCGTCCGCTTCACCGGCAACGTCGGCGTGCGGTACAGCAAGACCGAGCGGACCAGCGGCGGCTTCTTCCAGTTCGGCGGCACCGACCCGCTGACCGACGACGCGACCTGCCGCACGGCGATCCGGCAGATCGTGAATCCGCAGGCGGGCGAAACCCCGCCGACGACACCGACGGTGCCGGCGGGCTGCGCCTTCCTCTACAGCAATCCGCAGGCCCGTGCGGCGGCGCGCGCCTTCTCGAACGCGGCGGTCGAGCCGAACGATTTCGAGCTGAGCTACGACTATGTGCTGCCCGCGGTGAACCTGCGGCTTGAGGTCGGCGGCGGGGTGCAGTTCCGCGCGGCCTACTTCAAGGGGATCTCGCCGCCCAACACGACGCAGATCCGCAACTACTACCCGATCAGCATCGGCCCGCAGACGCCGCCGGGCGCGCAGCTGACGGTGACGCCGAACCTGGCGACGGACGATCCCAACGACGGGATCATCTCCGGCGAGGGCCAGGTGCGCATCGAGGGTGCGGGCATCCGCGCCGGGTCGCCCGACCTGTTGCCGGTGACTGCCGACAATTTCGACCTGACGGCCGAGTGGTATTTCGACGATGTCGGCTCGCTGACGCTCTCGGGCTTCTACAAGCGGGTGAAGGGCGTCGTCGTGTTCGCGACGGAGCGGCAGAGCTTCACCAACAACGGGCAGACCTTCGAAGGCGTGGTGACGCGCGAGATCAACTCGCCCGATACCGGAACCGTGAAGGGTGTGGAGATCGCGTACCAGCAGACCTACGACTTCCTGCCCGGCGCACTGGCGGGCCTGGGGTTGCAGGCGAACTACACCTATGTCGACAGCTCCGGCGTGCCGCAGCCGACGCTTGATCCGGGCGATCTCTCGGTCGCGGATGGCCTGGTGTCCAACGTCGACGTCTCGGGCTTCGGTCTTCAGGGCCTGTCCAAGCACACGGTGAACATCACGCCATTTTACGAATATGGCGGCGTGTCGCTGCGTGCGGCCTACAGCTGGCGGTCGCAGTATCTGCTGACCACCCGCGACGTGATCGTGCCCTACGACCCCGTGTTTCAGGAGGCGTACGGCCAGCTCGACGCATCGGTGTTCGTGCAGGTCACGCCGAACTTCCGCCTGGGTATCCAGGGCGTGAACCTGACCAACTCGATTACCAAGACCTCGGTCGCGGTGCAGGGGCCGGGCGGGGAGGACGACATCCGCATCATCCCGCGCGGCTGGTTCATGAACGACCGCCGCTTCTCGATGCTGGCGCGCTTCAACTTCTGAGGCGCGGCAGGGCACCTGCCCCCGGACGAAAAGATATGGGGCGTCGCCGAAGGGCGGCGCCCCATGTCGTTCAGGACGTGCCGCCGGCGGTCGCGTTCTGCCGCAGCGTCAGGAAGATGTTGGCGGTCAACCGCCCGCGCGCCGGATCTGCGGAGAGGCGTTCCGGCGATGCGATCACACCGGAATGCAGCAGCCGGCTGCGATAGACGGCGACGCGGTTGAAGGCCGCGTCGACCCGCCCGATCTCCTCGAACCAGCGGTCCGATCCCACCCGATACCCTTCCGGCGGATGGCCGCGCTGCTCGTCAGCCTGCGCGGTGTCGAACAGATCCTGCCGATCGGGCGCCAATGTCTCGAATCCGGTGGCACGATGTCGGAAGAAGGCGGTGCCGCCGAACTCCTCCCCACAAAGATAATGAAGGATTGCGAACTGAAGGGGATGATGCGTGTCGACATGCGGCACGCGCTGTGCGGGGACGAGCGTGTCCGGCGGCAGCGTCACCAGCGAGAGCGTGGCCTCGGCGCGACCCAGCCGCACGTCGCCCAGAGCAAAGACGTCCCGGATGAGCGGGAACAGGGCGAGAGCGACCGCCCGCACATAGGCAGGAGGCGCGGGCGCCCGGATGCCGGGATAGCCCCCGGCGGGACCATAAGCGGGCGTGTACCGCGCGACCGCCGCCGCCCGGATGAGCGGGGAAGGATCGGAAAGCAGCCGTTCGATCTTCAGCAGCTGCTCGCCTTCGCGACCAAGCCGAGTGCTGACCGGCGCAAGGGGAGCGATCGTCGTCAGACCCTGATCATCTTCCGCGTTGGACATGATCTTTCCCCGCTGCCACCATGCCCGGCCCTTGCGCGGGAGCGCTACCATGATAACGCTTTGACCAAGCGCGCAAAGGTCCGGCCGAGACCGGGGTGGCGCGGGAGGAGAGCCGTGGCAAGGCCGATCATCACACGGGTGCGACGATTGCTGATTGCGATGGCGGTGCTGTTGCTGCCTGCGGCCGCATCGGCGGAGGATGGCTTCCGCCTGTGGCTGCGCTACGCGCCGCTGGCCGAAGCCGAGGCTGCGGCTATTCGGCCGGCGCTGACCGCCATCATGCTGCCCCCGGAACCCGGGCCGGTCGCGGCCGTCGCTGCGGCCGAGCTGGAGCGAGGGCTGGCGGGCATGGTCGGTCGCGCGCCGATCCGCACCACGCGCCTGCAGGCGGGGACGATCCTGATGCTGCGGGAAGGCGATCCCAGGCTGCGCGAGGCCGGAGTCGACCTACGGGGACTTGGCGACGAAGGGTTCGTGCTGCGCTCCGCGAGCGTCGGCAGCGTGCCGGTGACCGTGATCGGGGCGCGAACGGAGCAGGGGCTGCTCTACGGCAGCTTCGGTCTTCTGCGTCACCTGGGGCAGGGGCGCGCGATCGACGTGCTGGACCTTCGATCGGCGCCGAAGGTGCGCCTCAGGGTCCTCAATCACTGGGACAACCTCGATGGGCATGTCGAGCGTGGCTATGCCGGCGATTCACTCTGGGACTGGTGGCTGCTTCCGGATTGGCGCGACCCGCGGCTGACGGATTACGCCCGCGCCAACGCATCGATCGGCATCAATGGGACGGTGCTGAACAACGTCAATGCCAGCGCCGAGATCCTGACGCCCCGCTATCTGGAGAAGGTCGCGGCGATTGCCGATATGCTGCGCCCGTACGGCATCAAGGTGTACCTCTCCGCGCGCTTTTCCGCGCCGATCGAGATCGGCGGACTGCAGAGCGCCGACCCTGTCGACCCCGCCGTCGGAAGATGGTGGGCGCAGACGGCGAATCGCATTTACGCCCGCATCCCTGATTTCGGCGGTTTTCTCGTCAAGGCCAACTCAGAGGGGCAGCCGGGCCCCGGCGATTATGGCCGCAGCCATGCCGAGGGCGCGAACATGCTCGCCCGGGCGCTCGCACCGCATGGCGGGGTCGTTATGTGGCGCGCCTTTGTATATTCGGAGACCGACGCGGCGGACCGTGCCAAGCAGGCCTATGCCGAGTTCCAGCCGCTCGACGGCCGGTTCGACGACAATGTCATCGTGCAGGTGAAGAACGGCGCGATCGACTTCCAGCCGCGCGAGCCGTTCCACCCGCTGTTCGGCGCCATGCCGCAGACGCCGCTGATGCTGGAGCTGCAGATCACCAAGGAGTATCTCGGCTTCGCGACGCACATCGCCTATCTCGGCACGCTGTTCGAGGAGGTGCTGGATACCGACACGGGCCACCCGGCGGGCACCGTCGCGGATGTGGTGGCGGGGAGCGGACAAGGCGATCGGCTGACCGGCATCGCAGGTGTCGCCAACATCGGCGACGACCGGGACTGGAGCGGATCGACCTTCAATCAGGCGAACTGGTACGCGTTCGGGCGGCTCGCCTGGGATGCGGCGCTGCCGGCCGACGAGATCGCCCGGGAGTGGGCGGCGCAGACCTTCTCACCGCGGGCCGAAGCAATCGCGCCGGTGACCGACATCCTGATGATGTCGCGGGAGGCGGTGGTTGATTACATGACGCCGCTGGGCTTGGCGCACCTGATGGCGACGGACCATCATTATGGACCGGGACCATGGGTCGGCGACCTGGCCAGGCCCGAGTGGAACCCGACCTACTACCATCGGGCAGACCGGGAGGGGATCGGCTTCGATCGCTCGGTGACCGGCAGCAACGCGGTGTCGCAATATGCACCGGCGGTCGCGCGGCGCTTCGGCGATCCGGCAACCACGCCGGACAACCTCCTCCTGTGGTTCCATCATCTTCCTTGGGATCATCGGCTGTCGACGGGAGAGACGCTGTGGGCCGGGCTGATCGCCCGCTACGATCGCGGGGTTGCACGCGTGGCGGAGATGGACCGCCTGTGGAGCCGGACAAGGCCGTTCGTCGATGCGGAACGCCATGCCAAGACGGCGACGTTCCTGGACATCCAGGCGAATGAAGCGCGGTGGTGGCGGGATGCGAGCGTCGCCTATTTCCAGTCGGTATCCGAACTGCCGCTGCCGCCCGGTGCGGCGCCGCCGGCGCACAACCTCGACCACTATAAGTCCCTGACCTTTCCGCACGCGCCCGGACGCGGCGATTGAGGAGCCGTCCATGACCCCCGCCAAGCCCTTCCGATCGCGCGACTGGTTCGCCGATCCCGTCCGGTCCGACATGACGGCGCTCTACCTGGAGCGCTTCATGAACTATGGCGTGACGCCCGAGGAACTGCGATCCGGACGGCCGATCATCGGCATCGCCCAGTCGGGAAGCGATCTCAGCCCGTGCAATCGGATCCACATCGACCTCGCACGGCGGGTCCGTGACGGCATCCGCGACGCAGGCGGGATCCCACTGGAATTCCCGACCCATCCGATCTTCGAGAATTGCCGCCGGCCGACGGCCGCGCTGGACCGCAACCTGTCGTACATGACGCTGGTCGAGATCCTCTACGGCTATCCGATCGATGCGGTGGTGCTGACCACCGGATGCGACAAGACAACGCCGGCCGGCGTGATGGCCGCATCCACGGTCGACATCCCGGCCATCGTGCTGTCGGGCGGACCGATGCTCGACGGCTGGCACGAGGGCGACCTGGTCGGGTCCGGCACCGTCATCTGGCGGTCACGGCGCAAGCTCGCCGCCGGGGAGATCGACGAGGAAGAGTTCCTGTCCCGCGCCACCGACAGCGCGCCATCGGCGGGGCATTGCAACACCATGGGCACCGCCTCCACGATGAACGCGGTCGCGGAGGCGCTGGGCCTGTCGCTGACCGGCTGTGCGGCCATCCCCGCGCCGTACCGGGAGCGCGGGCAGATGGCGTACCTGACGGGACGACGCATCGTGGAGATGGCGTACGAGGACCTGACCCCGTCGAAGATCCTGACGCGCGATGCTTTCCTGAACGCCATCCGCACCGTGTCCGCGATCGGTGGATCGTCCAACGCGCAGCCGCACATCATGGCGATGGCGCGCCATGCCGGCGTGGACCTGGCGCCGACCGACCTGACGGAGCACGGGCACAAGCTGCCGCTGCTGGTCAACATGCAGCCGGCGGGCAAATATCTGGGTGAGCGGTTCCACCGCGCGGGCGGGGTGCCGGCGGCGATGTGGGAGCTGTTGAACCAGGGGCTGCTGGCCGGCGACTGCCTGACGGTGACAGGCCGAACGATCGCCGAGAACCTGGAGGGACGGGAAACGCGCGATCGCGAGATGATCCGCCCCTATGCCGATCCGTTGATGGCGGATGCCGGCTTCCTGGGTCTGAGCGGGAACCTGTTCGACTTCGCGATCATGAAGACCAGCGTGATCTCGCCCGCGTTTCGCCAACGCTATCTGGAGCGGCCGGGCATGGAGGGCGTGTTCGAGGCGCGGGCCATCGTGTTCGACGGATCGGACGATTACCACCACCGCATCAATGACCCGGCATTGCAGATCGACGAGGATTGCATGCTGGTCATCCGCGGATCGGGTCCGATCGGGTGGCCCGGATCAGCCGAAGTGGTGAACATGCAGCCGCCCGACCATCTGGTGAGGCGCGGCGTCCAAGCCCTGCCGACGCTTGGCGACGGACGTCAGTCCGGAACGTCCGACAGTCCTTCGATCCTCAACGTGTCGCCGGAAAGCGCGGTCGGTGGCGGGCTCGCCTGGCTGAGGACCGGTGACATCATCCGCGTCGACCTCAATCGGGGGCGGTGCGACGCGCTGGTGGAGCCGGCGGAGATCGCGCGCCGGCAGGCGGAGGTGCCGCCGCCGATCCCACCCAGCCACACGCCCTGGGAGGAAATCTTCCGCGAGAAGACGGGCCAGCTTGCCAATGGCGGCGTGATGGACATGGCGGTGAAATATCGCGGCATTGCGCGCCAGACGCCGCGGCACAATCATTGATGATCTGGGGCAGGGCGGGTCCGGACCCGCCTTGCTCCGTTGGGTCGTCCAGTTCTAAGCGATCGCCAGTTCGGTCGATTGCAGCGCGGCGGAGCTGTTGCCGGTCATGATCTCGACCGTGCCGGGTTCCACGACTTCCTGCATGGCATCGTTCCAGATCGCGAACGTCTCCGGCCCGAGGCGGAAGCGCACCGTCCGGCGCTCACCGGGAGCCAGGGTGACCCGCTGGAATGCCTTAAGCGTCATTACCGGCTGCGTGACCGACGCGGTCCTGTGCCGAATGTAGAGCTGCACGACCTCATCGCCGGCGCGGCGTCCGACATTGGCGACGGGAACCGACACCTCCGCGGTCCCGTCCCGCCCGATCCGCGCGGCGGCGAGCGTCGGCGCGCCGAGATCGAAACGCGTGTAGCTGAGGCCGTGACCGAAGGGGAACAGCGGCGATCCGTCGCTGAACAGGTAGCCACGGCGCGCGCTCGGCTTGTGGTTGTAGAAGAAGGGCGCCTGACCCGCCTCACGCAGCACGGTGACGGGGAGCTTGGCGCCGGGATTGATGTCGCCGAACAGCGCCTCCGCCATTGCGGTGCCCCCTTCCTGGCCGAGATACCAGCATTCGAGGATCGCGGGGGCACGATCCGCAATATTGACCCAGCTTGGTGGGCGACCATTGATCGCGAGGACGACCAGCGGCTTGCCGAGGCCGGCAAGCGCATCGAACAGATCGTCCTGCTGCGCCAGGAGACCCAGCGTGGCGCGGTCTCCGAGATGGTTTCGCGCAAAGCCTTCGCGGCTGGTCTGTTCGGTGTCGCCGATCGCCAGCAGGATCAGGTCGCTGTCGCGCGCGACGGCAACCGCCTCCTCGATGAGCCTGCGGTTGCGGACCGGGTCGGCCAGTTCGACCTCGTCGGCGGAGCGGTCTTCGCTGGTCGTGATGAAGACACCTTGCGCGTGGACGACTTCGGCGACGCCGTTCAGCCGCGCGCGGACCCCGTCAAGGAGGCTGGTTTCGACTTTCGGCACGGACGAATAGCCGCCGAGCCGCGTGACGGCGGCGTTGGGGCCGATCACGGCGACGCGGGAATGCGCGCCGGCGCGCAGCGGCAGGGTTCCGTCGTTCTTCAGGAGGCAGATGGAACGCCGCGCCGCCTCCAGCGCCAAGGCCCGCGCCTCGACGTCGCCGGTAAGGCGGGCGGCCAGCGCGGCATCGCCCATCGGCTGTTCGAACAGCCCGGCGCGGAACTTGAGTGCAAGCATGCGGCCCACCGCAGCGTCGATCTGGGCCATCGGCACGCGGCCGGCGCGGACCTGCTGGACCAACGTGCGGTAAGCGATGCCATCGGGGAGGTTCGAGTCGACCCCGGCCGCAAGCGCCAGTCGGGCGGCGGCGGGGCCATCGGCCGCGATGCCGTGGATCGTCTCCAGCTCCTCCACCGCGCCATAATCACTGACGATGAGTCCGTCGAAACCCCACTCGCCACGCAGCACATCGCCCAGCAGCCAGCGGTTGGCATGGCTCGGCATGCCGTCGATCTCGTTGTACGACGGCATCACCGCCGCCGCATGGGCGCGGCGGATGACCTCGCGGAACGGGGGAAAGAACGCCTCCCGCAGGTCGCGTTGCCCGCCGATCAGCGCAGGCGCGATGTTCTCGCCGGCCTGCGGCTGACCATGGCCGGTCATGTGCTTCAGCGTGGCGAAGACCTTGTCGGCGGCGAGACGGTCGATGCGGCCGACGCCCTGCAGGCCCTCCACCGCGGCGACACCCATTTCGGCGCACAGGTGCGGATCCTCGCCAAAGGTTTCCTCGATGCGGCCCCAGCGCGGATCGCGCGCAATGTCGACGACGGGCGACAGCACGAGCGGGATGCCGCGGGCGCGGACCTCGCGCGCGATCACCGCCTGCACGCGCCGCATCAGATCGGGATCGAAGCTGCCGGCGAGCGCGATCGCCTGCGGGAACATGGTCGCTTCGGTCGCCATGTAGCCGTGGAGCGACTCCTCGTGGAACAGGACGGGGATGCCCAGCCGCGTGTCCTCACGCGCCCAGCGCTGCACGGCGTTGACGAAGGCGACCGTTTCCGCCGGGGTGCGCCAACGCGCCGCCGTGCCGCCGGCTGCGGCACCGACGCCCGGGCCGCCGCGCTTGTCCGACGGCCGGGTGAGGTGGCCGATGCCGTGCGGCTGGCTGGCGGAGGCGCGCGCGGGATCGAAGTCGAGCCCGTCCATGATGTCGGCCTTGCCGGCCCACAAGGCCGTGAGCTGCGCGACCTTCTCTTCCAGCGTCATCCGCCCGAGCAGATCGGCCACCCGATCAGGCACGGGTGCATTGGGATTGCGATAGAGGGGCGGGCCGGCCTGTGCGCTGGCGGGAAGGGTGGGCGCGATCATCGCGATCGCGGAGACCGATGCCAGCTGCCGCAAGGCGCCGCGGCGCGTGTGTCCGACGCTCACGATGCGGGATGCCCGGATGATCCGGTGTCGGTCATGGTCGCTCCTTCGCGGATGCGTGGCGTGGGCAGGCCGGCGACGCCGGCGTCGAACGCGAACAGGTGCCCGGCATCCGGCTGCGCGGCGAGGGCGCTGTCATCGAGCCCCTTTCGCGCCGTGGTGACAAAGGCGGTCCGCAGGCCATCGCCGCCGAAGACGAGCTTCGTGACGTTGGCGGTCGGCAGCGGGACATGACCGATGAGCTGGCCGTCGGGTGAGTAGCGGCGCACCGCCCAGCCGCCGAACAGACCCGTCCACAGGCAGCCTTCGGCATCCACCGTCGGCCCGTCGGGATAGCCGGCCCCCTCTTCGATCTCCGTGAAGAGTTCGGGCGGGCCGAGCTGATTCGCTCCGCCGATCGGAACGCACCAGATGCGGCGGCCCAGCGTATCGGTGACGTAGAGGGTCCGACCGTCGGGCGAGACGGCCGGGCCGTTGGTGATCACCACAGGCGCAAGGCCGCTGTCGACCGGGGCGCCCCCATCGAGGCGGTAGATGCGTCCGCTGTGCTCGACCTCCCCATCGTCCATCGTGCCGAACCACAGCGTGCCGTCAGGAGCGACGGTGGCATCGTTCAGGCGATTGCCCGGTCGGTCGTCCTCGACGGGCGTGAGGAGGGTGAAGTCGCCGCCGGCGGGGTCGAAGCGGTGGATCGCCCCCTTTGTGCCGACCAGCAGGTGGCCTGCCTCCGACCGCAGCACCCAGCCGGGGGCGGTCGGCGCGGACCAGCGCGCCACGCTGTTGTGCGCGGGATCGAAGGAGAAGATCGCATCGCCCTTGATGTCCACGAACCACAGGCGGGCGGTGACATCGTCCCAGAAGGGCCCTTCGCCGAGCGTGGCGTCGACGGAAGCGACAACGGCGGGCCGGCCAAGCATGGCTCAGCGCCAGCCCGCGTCCACGAAGTAGTCGTGGCCGGTGCACATCCGGGCATCGTCGGAGGCGAGGAACAGCGCAAGCGCGGCCACGTCGGCAGGCTGGATGCGGCCATCCAGGCATTGACCGGCGACGATCTCCGCCTCGCCCTCCGGCGTGTACCATTTCATCTGGCGCGGGGTCTGCACATTGCCCGGGATGATCGAGTTCACGCGGATGTTGTCGCGGCCGAGGTCGCGCGCCATCGCCCGGGTCATGCCTTCGATGGCGGCCTTTGCCGTCTGATAGAGCACGAGGTCGGGAAGGCCGAGATGCCAGCTGATCGACCCGAAGTTGATCACCACACCGCCCCCGGCGCGGCGGATGGCGGGAAGCGCGGCCTGCGTGACGAAGAAGAGGTGGCGCAGGTTGACCGCCATGCGCTGATCCCAATAGTCGGGCGTCACCTCTTCCAGCGTGTGCCGGTCGTCGTTGGCGGCGTTGTTGACCAGGATGTCGATGCCGCCGAGACTCGTGTCCAGTTCGGCGATCGCCGGGGCGATGCCGTTGACGTCGGTGAGGTCGAGCGGGCGGAACACGGGCTCGTGCCGCGCGCGCGGCGACAGCCGCTCCACCAGGGCCTTGCTGTCCGCCTCCGCCACATCGACGAAGGCGACGCGCGCGCCCTGCGCCACGAAAGCCTCGACCAGGGCTGCGCCGATGCCGCTGCCGCCGCCGGTGATGACGACCCGGCGGTCCGCGAGGCTGGGATAGATGGCGGTCCGGGCGGACGGGGTGGGATCGAGCACGATGGTCTCCGGGGAAAGAGCGGTGTGGTGTCAGCCGGCGGGGAGCAGGCCGCGCGCGGCAAGGTTCCGCATCAGGTCGCCGATGCCCGACGTCCACGGCGCGGCGGCCTTCGACGTGGTCACCCGGTTCATCAGCGTGCCGAGCTGCAGGGTGGAGATGGTGACGACATCGCCGCGCTTGTGGGTGAAGCCGCGCCCGGGTTCGCCGCGGTCCTGCGTCGGCGCGAACAGCGTGCCCAGGAACAGCGCGAAGCCGTCGGGATACTGGTGCTCGCTGAGGCTCTGGCGGAGCAGATCTTGGGGCGGGCGGCTGATCTGGCTCATGCTGCTGGAGCCGGTCAGGACATAGCCGTCCTCACCTTCGATCCGGAGATCGACCTCAGCCGCCGCGACGTCGTCGAGCGAGAAGCCGTCATCGAACAGCCGCACGAAGGGGCCGATCGCGCAGGACGCGTTGTTGTCCTTGGCCTTGGACAGCAGGAGCGCGGACCGGCCCTCGAAATCGCGCAGGTTGACGTCGTTGCCGAGCGTCGCACCGACGGCACTGCCCTGGCTGTCGGCGAGCAGCACGACCTCCGGCTCCGGATTGTTCCAGGTGGAGTCGGAGCGTACGCCGACATCATCGCCCCAGCCGACCGAGGCGAGGACGGGCGCCTTGGTGAAGATCTCCGCATCCGGGCCGATCGCGACCTCCAGATACTGCGACCACATGCCGTCCTCGATGAGCTGCGCCTTCAGCGCCTGCGCCGCATCGGAGCCCGGCTTGACGGACGCGAGGTTGCCGCCGATCGCCTGCTCAAGCCGTGCGCGCACGGCGGCTGCAGCGCCCGCGTCGCCGCGCGCCTGCTCCTCGATCACGCGCTCCACCGCCGAGACGGCGAAGGTCACGCCGGCCGCCTTGATGCATTGAAGGTCTACCGGAGCAAGGAGGCGAAGGGCCGCGCCGTCGCCGGCGGCCAGCGGCAGATGCTCGAGCGGGCCGAGCAGCCGTCCCTGTGCCGGATCGAAAGCGCGCGCCTCCACCAGCATCGACAGCGTGGGGGCAGCGACGCTCATGTCGAACAGCTCGCCGCCGTCCACCAGCACGGGTGACGGGCCCTGCGCCGTCGCGATGCGCCCCAGGAAACGCGCCTGCCGCCAGTCGGCCGGAAGCTGATCGATCGAGAAGGCGGGCATCAGCGCCGCCCCGCATACAGGGCCGGAGACATGCCCGTCAGCATCGTCGCGCTCGCGACGCACCGCCAATCATCCATCATCCCCTCCATGGTCGTTAGCGCTAACCTAAGCTGATGCCGTCGGTGCCGTCCAGAGTGCAAATGAGCATGGCTCACGGTTGTGCCTGCCGTTCGGCCTCCAGCCGGTGCGCCGCATTGGCGAGCGCGATGTACATGGCGCCTTCGGGCACGACATATTCGTTCTCGCCCCAGAAGAAGGGCCAGTCGTCGCGGTTTTCTGGATAGTCCGGCTTCAGGATCAGCACGCCCGGGACAACCCCGCCCGGGATGAAGGAGAAGTCGGCGCGATTGCTGCCATAGGCGATCTCCTTCGACACCGCACCGACGCCGGATACGAAGGAGCGGTCTGACGCCGGATGATGGCCGTGGATGAAGTCGAGCGCGCGGGTGACGGGGCCCGCATCGACGATGTCGGGGAAGGCGCGGTGAAGCGCATATCCGGTGAGCCCGAAGCCGAGCACGCTGCCGCTGCCCGCCCAGCTGCCGTCCGTGATCGGAACGCCGAATGGATTGGCCTGCCTGAACGCCTCCGCACTCGCAGCCCAGCGGCGGGCTGCCGTCTCGACAAGCGCGCGGTAGTCGGCCGGCATGTGCGGCAGAGCCCGGACCATGGTGGTCGCGGTCATTCCGAAGGCTTCCGCCATGCCAGGGGCGAGCGCGCCGACGCGCTCCGCATAGCGACGGTCGCGCGTGGCGAGCAGCAGCTCAACAGCGGCGGTGAACTCCTCGACCTCCAGCGGACCTCCCGTGGTGTTGCCGTGGCGGAAGACGACGGGCCCGCGCGCATGCTCCTCGTCCCAGATCCGGCGCGCACGATCGAGGCAGCGGTCCGCGAAAGCGTCGTCGCGCCCGCGCCAGGCCCGCGCGGTCGCTGCGAGCGCGGCGGCGGAGCCATAGTCCAGAGCGGTGGACTTGCTGGTGAACGCCCAGCGGTCGTCCGGCGTCCCGCTGCGCGCGCCGCCCGCATCGACCACACGCTGGTAGGGTGCCAGCGCCGCGTCATAGACGAGGCCGTCGGTCTTGCTCGCTGCGTCGCCGAGATGGGTATACTGAGCGACGTCGGGCTCGACGATGCCGTTGATGGCGTGGCCGACCGCGTCATATTGCGCGAGCAGCTGCATGCTGCCGTGGCGGATCTGCTGAAGGATGTCGGGCGTGCCATCGGGCACGTGCAGCTCCACCCGACGGGTGTTCCAATCCACCGCGACCGTATCGCGATCGATGCCGAACTCTTCCCAGGTGTCCACCAGCTGGCGGATCACCTGATACTGCGTCTGGGTGCGGATGTCGAAGTCGCCGGCGTCCAGCCAGCCGCCGACCGCAAGGCCCGGAATGTGCTCACCCGGCGAGAAGCGTGTGTCGGTCGTCGGACCCTGACGGTAGAGGTCGATATGTTCGTGGTTGACGGGCGCCTGCCGCGCATCGTCGCGGTGCGGATCGCCATGCCACACGCGATACGCCTCGTTGACCGTCATATGGTCCATTGCAACCGGCAGGTAGACGTCGTTGCTGAGGTGCCACGAGGTGCCGGTCAGGCCGGAGGCGATCGGGAAGGGCGCGGTGCGCACGCCGCCATATTCCAGCATGTAGACGCCCGGCTGCGTCACCCGGCTGAAATCCACCGTCAGATAGCGGTAGCGCAGGTAATCGCCCCAGCGCGTCGCCGCCGGGATGGTCACCGGCGCGGTGCGCCCGTCGGCATCGACGCGCAGCAGGCGCGCCTCGCCCAAACGACTGTCGTCGCGGTCGAGCTCAACCGTCGCAATCTTCGTCGCGCCGGGTGCGTAGCCGACCTGCGAATGCGCGATCACGGGCGGTCGCAGCCATCCGGGCACGCTGTTGGCGTCGAGCGTCCATTGCAGCACGGTGCCGGTGCGGTCCGCCGGGATCAGCTGCCGAACGACATACCAGCCGTTGTCGGCTTGGTTGCGGCCGTCGAACATCATCAGTTCACCGTCAGCAGTCGAGATGCTGACATGGCGGGCCGGGTCCTCCGGCGCGAGCACGAGCCGGCGGCCGCTCGCAAAGGGGAGCGGCTCGGCGCCGGGACCGTCAGCGCGACCGCTGGCCGGGTTCCGCTCCGCGGTCAGCTGCATCGCGTCGGCGGGGTGGCGCGGGAACAGGCCGGCGCGACCATCCGCCAGGAAGCTGTGGTGCCAGTAGGCGGAGGGTACGAATTCCAGGTTGAGGCCGGCCCTGCCGACCATGGCGGCGGGAAGCGGCCGGTCGAGCACCACCGAGAGGCGGATGGCGGCGCCCTGCCGCTCCGCCCGGACGGTGTAGCTGAAGTCCGGATAGGCCATGACCGCCTCGATCAGGCCGGCGGCCTTGTCCACCCGGCGGCTGACGAAGCGGGCGGACGGATCCCACTGGCCAGGCGTCGCCGCCAGACGGACGTCGCCGTTGGTGGCGGTCCTCACCCCCTGCTGGATCAGCTCGACGCCGCTGATCTTGGCATCGGCGAAGAGGCCTTCGTTGACGTTCGAGAAGATCAGCCAGTTGACGCCCGGTGCCTCGAAATAGTCGCTTCGGTCGAGCCTGAGGCCGCCGTCCTGCGCCTGGGCGGGAAGGGCGACGGCGGCCAGAAGGGTGGCCAGCAGCAGGTGGCGAGCGGGCATGACGGTCTTCCCCATGCTGTTGATCAACTCTGTCGGTGGTGGCGCGCGTCAGGCGGCGGGCGCAAGATACCCGTGCATGCCCAGCCAGCGGGCGAACGCGTCGAACCAGCCGGTGCTGGTCGTGGTCTTCGGATACATGCCGAAGCCGTGGCCGCCCTGTTCATAGAGATGGAACTCGACGGGGCGCTCAGCCGCCTTCCAGCTGTCGATGAGTCCAAAGCCGCTGTTTGCGAAGAAGGGGTCATCCGCCGCAAGCGCGATGAACAGCGGCGGCGCATCGGCCGGCACCTCCATCGCGCCGATCGGACCATAGATGTTGCCGATGAACGCAGGACGGGCGTCCTCACCCCGGAGCGTCGTCGCCAGCGTGAGCATGGCGCCGGCGGAAAAGCCGACCATGCCGATCCGGTCGGGATCGACGCGCCATTCACCGGCGCGGCGCCGCACCAGCGCAAAGGCCGCGCGCGCGTCGGCGATCTGCGGCGCGAGGCCCGCCATTGCCGCCTGTGGATCGGGGCGCGGGCGCGGCGCGGCGGCGGAAAACATCTCCTGCATGGACCGCTCAAAGCCCGCCATGTCGGCCGGCGTCTGGTTGAGGCGGTATTTGAGCACGAAGGCCGCCACGCCGCGCGCCGCCAGGGCCCGCGCCACGTCCCAGCCCTCATTCTCCATGGAGAGCGTGCGAAAGCCGCCGCCCGGCGCGACGATCACCGCGGCGCCGGTGGCACGGGCGGGATCGGGCAGGAAGGGCGTCAGCGTTGCAACCGTCACGTTGCGGGCAAAGCGGCTGCCATATTGCTGGTGCCACGACTCGTTGGCGGTGGCGCCGGGCAGCGGCCCGGTGCCGAGCTCGATCGCTTGCGGCTGCGCGGGGATCGCGATCGGCGTCATGCGATCGTCCTGCGCCATTGCGGGAACAGCTGCCGCACCGATCATGGCGGCGATCAGAAGATGCCTCAGACCCATCAATCCTCTCCCGAACTTATCTTTTCGTGAGCGCTAACATGAACCTGCAACCGCCGGTCGCGCAAGCCGGCAATCCGATCACTTCGATCATCTCGGCGCGGCGACGCCAAGCTCCGTCTGCTCCACCGGTTCCATCAGACCGTCGGGGCGATAGCGCAGCCGTTCGACCGTCACCGCGCGCCGGCCAATGGCGCCGTTGAGGTCGCCGATCGTAAGCGTCGCGTTGTGGAGGAACAGGTACCAGTCGCCCTTGAACTGGACGATGCCCGGATGGATCGTGAAGCTATACCGGCCGGAGCCCGTCAGCTCGCCGCGGTGGGTCCAAGGGCCCTGGATGCTCGGCGCGGTGGAATAGGATACGCGCTCGTCCCGGTGGCGGCTGCGATCGAGCGATGCATAGGTGAGGTAGTAGAGCGGCCCGCGCTTGTGCAGCCAGGGACCTTCCTCGAAGTTCGGCGGCGTGATCTCGGTGATCTCACCGTCGATCTCGATCATGTTGGGCTTCAGCCTGGCGATGTAGCACTGGCGATTGCCCCACGCGATCCAGGTGGTGCCGTCATCGTCGGTGAAGACGGTGGGGTCGATATCCTCCCAGCTGTGGGTTCCCTTGGGCGTCATGCTGTTGGTGATCAGCGCCGATCCCTTGGCATCGACGAAGGGGCCGGTCGGGCTGTCCGAGACTGCCACGGCGATCGCCTTGCCCGGATTGGTGTCGTCATGCTCCACCGCCGCATAGAACCAGTAGCGGCCGTTCTTCTCGATCGCCTGCGAGGCCCACGCATCCTGCTTCGCCCAGCGGAAATCGGCCACCCGCATGATCGGACCATGATCCGTCCAGGTGCGCATGTCGGTGGTGGAATAGACGAGCCATTCGCGCATGTTGAACATCTCGTCTCGCTGCGCTTCGTCATGTCCGACATAAAGGTAGAGGCGATCACCAACCACGAGCGGTGCAGGATCGGCCGTGAACTTGTCGCGGATGATCGGATTGGATCCCGGAGCGGTCGGCAGGGGCGAACCCTGAGCATCCAGTGCAGCGCCGCCAAGGGGCGTTGCGAGCGTCGTGCAGGCCAGTGACGCGAGAAGAAGGTGGCGCAGGATCATGAAGCGACTCTCCCGATCGGCATCGCGTGGAGCCCGCGACGTCCGGAACATAAGCACTTGTAGGACAAGTTGACGTCCCGTCAATCTCGGCCATAAGGTGCGTCGATGCCATGCGCGGCAATGTCGCAGGCGAGAGGGAGGAGCGGCCGGGATGTCGACCATGCGATCCGCGATCCTGCGGCTTGTGCTCGCAGGCGTCGTTCTTGCACCTGCTCCGCTTCACGCGCAGCAGGTCCCGGCGGTGCCGCCCCTGTCCGATTATTTTCGCCCCGCCACGTCCACGCCGGCGCGCCCGGACGAGCAGGGGTTCATCCGGCGCTGGCTGCTGCTGGAGCCGATCAGCCGCCCAAACCCGACCAACACCGTGTTCACCGGCAGCTATGTCCGCCGGGCACTGGATCCGGCCGGCTACCCCGGCGACTTGGGTGCCTTGCCGCGTGACGGGCAAGTTGCGGCAGGAACGGAGGGCCTGCGCTGGCACGCGCTCGATTCCACGCTGTGGGACGTGAAGCTGTTCAATTTCGCTCAGGCGCTCGGCAAGCCGAAATATGGCGTCGTCTTCTGGGCCGTGACGGTGGTGAACAGCCCGCGCGAGCACCGGAACGTTCGCCTGGCCGTCGGGTCCAATTCGGCATCGATGTGGTGGGTGAACGGCGAAGAGGCCGCCAGCCTGTTCGATGACCGGCGAATGGTGATGGACGATGTGCTGTCCGACAGGATGGTGCTGCGCGCGGGGCGCAACGTCATCCGCGGCGCGGTGATCAACGGGCCGGGCCTCAGCGATTTCTGCCTGCGCTTCGTGGACGAGACCGGTGCCCCGATCCGCGATCTCAGCATCGAGGTGCAATGAGCATGACGCACAGCCGCGCCATCCGGCACATCCTTCTCGCGCTCTCGACCGGGCTGACGCTGACGGTGGGCGGCACTGCGTCCGCACAGCTCGCCGGTGACGTCCTGATCCACGATCCATCCACGATCGTGCAGTCGGACGGCAAGTGGTACACGTTCGGCACGCGCGGCGGCGGCCTGGTGTCGGAGGACGGCTGGACGTGGGCGAGCGGCCCGGTGCGGCCGGGCGGCGGCGTCGCGCCCGACGTGATCAAGATTGGCGATCGCTATTATGTGGCCTGGGCGGTCGGTGGCGGCGGCATGTCCGGCGGGCATGCCAGCGATGTTAAGATCATGTGGACGCGCTCGCTCGACCCGAACTCGCCGCAGTTCGGCTACCACGAGGTCGGCACGGTGGTGTCGAGCAACGGGGTCGAGAACAACGATGCGATCGACCCGGCCTTCCTCTACCATGATGGGCGCCTTTGGCTGAGCTACGGCACCTATTTCGGCTCGATCCGCCTGATCGAGCTTGATCCCGCGACAGGGCTGCGGGTGGAGGGCAACGAGCCGGTCGACATCGCCATCGACATGGAAGCCACCGCGCTGATGCACCGCGATGGCTGGTTCTATCTGCTGGGCACGCACGGGACCTGCTGCGACGGGCCCAATTCCACATACAACATCCGCGTCGGCCGGTCGCGCAACGTGCTTGGTCCATACCTCGACAACATGGGCGTGCCGCTGCTGCAGGGCGGGGGCAAGCTGGTGGCGGCAGCCCACGGGCGGATGATCGGCGCGGGCCATTTCGGGCTTCTCGATTTCGGCGGCGACCTGCAGAAATTCTCGCTCCACTACGAAGCCGACATGGATCGAAGCGGGCGCAGCGTGCTGGCCATCGAGCCGCTGCTGTGGCGCGACGGCTGGCCGGTCGGCGGCAGCAACCTGCGGCCCGGCACCTATGAGATCAGGTCGGAGCGAAGCGGCAACGTGCTGCAGATGAAGGTGGATTTCGTCCGCATCCCCTTTGACGCGCGGCGTAGCTGGACGGCGCCGCGCGATGCGCCGGTGCGACCGATTGCGGACCAGACGCTGGGCGACGTGGAGGCGGGTTGGCCCGACGGTCCCGTCCGGGTGGAGCTGTCCGCAGACATGATCCGGCCCAACCAGCGCTGGACGATCACGCCGGCGGCGGACGCAGGCGGATGGTTCGGTGCGCCCTATTACCGCATCGTCATCGCCGGCACGGACCGGGCACTTGCCACAACGGCAGCCGGCGAGGTCGAGGCGACCGCACGTGCCGAGGAAGACCGGCAGCTGTGGCGCATCGATCAGCTGACCGACGGCAGCTATCGCATCACGCCCAAGGACGGCGGCGAGGGCGATCTCGCGCTGATGGCGATCGGCACCAGCACGCCCACGCTCGCGCGGTTCGATGCGCGCAGCGATGCCGGGCGCTGGCGCTTCGTGGAGCCATGACCAGCGCCGTCGGCGATGCGGCTGGCGGGCCTGACCATTCATCTGGAGGAAGTGTGAGCGTGACCAAAGGTGCAGCGACAGCGATGATCCCGCAGAACGGTCAGGAATCCAGCCGTCGCCCCGGAGCGAGGCGCCGGCGGCGTGGCGGGATGGTTGCGGGGTTGCTGATGTTCGCCGGCGCGCTTGCAACGCCGGTGGCCTCCGTCGCGCAAACCGCGGCGGCGGAGACGGCAGCGCGTGCGACCGTGCGTGCCGATCAGCCGGGTGCGCAGATCCACCGCGATGTGTTCGGACAGTTCATGGAGCATCTGGGCACGGGCATCTACGGCGGCATCTGGGTTGGCGAGCGATCGTCGATCCCCAACATCCGCGGCTATCGCCGCGATGTGGTGGAGGCGCTGCGCGCGATCGAAGTGCCGATGGTGCGCTGGCCGGGCGGATGTTTTGCCGACGAGTATCACTGGCGCGACGGCATCGGGCCGCGCGCGCGCCGCCCGGTGAAGGTCAACACCAACTGGGGCGGGGTGAACGAGGACAACAGCTTCGGCACGCACGAGTTCATGGGCTTCGCCGAGCTGATCGGCGCGCGCACCTATGTCTCCGCCAATGTCGGCAGCGGCACGCCCGCCGAGACGTCGCAGTGGGTGGAGTATCTGACCGCTCCGCGCGATTCCACGATGCTGGCGCGCGAGCGGGCGGAGAACGGGCATCCCGAGCCCTGGACCGTCAACTATCTCGGCATCGGCAACGAGCTGTGGGGCTGCGGCGGCAACATGCGCGCCGAATATGCATCCGACCTGACGAACCGCTTCATCACCTTCGCCAAGGCCGGGCGCGACCATGGCCCGATGCTGAAGATCGCCAGCGGGCCGTCCGACGCCAATTACGAGTGGACGGAAACGATGATGCGGCTGTCGGCCAAGCACATCGACGGGCTCGCGCTTCACTTCTACACTCGCCCGCGCGACGCGGTGTGGGAGGACAAGGGCGCCGCGCTGGGCTTTCCGGAGCGGGAGTGGGCGACCACCATCGAGCACACGCTGCAGATGGACGAATATGTCACCAAGCATTCCGCCATCATGGATCGCTACGATCCCGAAAAGCGCGTGATGCTGGCGGTGGACGAGTGGGGCACCTGGTATGACCCGGCTCCGGGATCGAACCCGGGCTTCCTGCAGCAGCAGAACAGCCTGCGTGACGCGATGGTGGCCGCGCTCAACATCCACATCTTCTCCCGCCATGCGGAGCGCGTGAAGATGGCCGCGATCGCGCAGATGGTGAACGTGCTGCAGGCCATGCTGCTGACCGACGGGCCGCGGATGGTGCGGACGCCGACCTATTGGGTGTTCGACCTCTACAAGCCGTGGCAGGGCGCGACGAGCCTGCCGGTCACGCTGGAGTCCCCCTGGTATCATCGCGACGAGGTGGCGGTGCCAGCGATCAGCGTGTCTGCCGTGCGCGACCGGACCGGTGCGGTGCATGTCGCGCTGGTGAACGTGGATCCCAACCGTGCGCATCCGATCAGCGTCGATCTGCAGGGGCTGCAGGCGCAGGCGGCGAGCGGCCGGATCATCACGGCAGCCGCGATGGACGCGCACAACAGCTTCGACGCGCCGGAAGTGGTGCAGCCCGCCGCCTTCGACGGCGCCAGCCTGTCCGGATCGACGCTGTCGGCGACGCTGCCGGCCAAGTCGATCGTGGTGCTGAAGCTGCAGTGACCCGCTGATCGGGCGCGGCGCGATCAAGCCTTGGTCGCGGCCGCGTCCGGTTCGGGCGCCAGACGGGTCATGGCGTCCTGCGTGTCGTCGACGGCGAGTTCGACGAGCATGCGCATGGCCGCCGACGCGCCGTCGACATCCCCTGCGCTGATCGCGTCGAACACGCGCGCGTGATCCGGGATCGGATCGCGGGGGAGTGCACGGGTTCGCTGCTTGAAAAGCGTGGTCCAGGCCACCGCCGCGCCGATGGAGGCGCTGATCACCACGAACGCATCGTTGTTGGTCGCGCGCAGCAGCGCATCGTGAAAGTCGCGGTCGGCGGCGCGTCCTTCAGGCGTCGCCAGCGAATGGCGCCGCATGCCGTTCAGGGCGTCGCGCATCCGCTTGATGTCGGCCTTGTCGCGGCGACCGGCGGCGAGGGCGGCGGCGGCCGGTTCGATCACCAGGCGCAGTTCGAACAGGCTGCGGACCAGCCGGGCGTCCGGTTCCCCATTGAAGGCCCAGCCGAGCACCTCGGGATCAAGGAGGTTCCAGCGTTCGCGGGGCAGGACGCGTGTCCCGGTCTTCGGGCGGCTTTCAACGAGGCCCTTCGCAGCGAGCGCCTGCATCGCTTCGCGATAAGCGCTTCGGGACACCTGCAGAGCCTCCGCCGCCGCGATCTCCCCGGGCAGGATGTCGCCGGGCTGGTACTCGCCGGAAAGAATGGCCGTGCCCAGCCGGTTGGCGACGGCGCCGCGCAGCCGCCGCCCGGGGCTGCGGGTGCGTGCCGACCGGTCGCCTTCAACGGTCGTGGCTATGGCGTCGTCATTCATTGACGGGATCAAGGCCATGGCGCGTGGCAAGTCAATCGTCATCGCCGGCCCGGCACCGGACCGGCGCCGCCGTCAGCGCAGCAATGCGGCATTTCCCCAGGTCACAGGAGACGGCGCGAGCGTCGCCCCGTCAGCAGAGCGCGCGACCAGCTCGACGATCCGACGCCCGGCGACATCGGCCGCGAGCCGAGCGGCGGGATCGCCAAAGCCCATCGGCTCAGACCGTGCCAGCAGAACGCCGTCGCCCCACACCTCGAAGGTGACCGGGGACGAACCCTGACGGCCGGAATCGTTGACGCCGACGTCCGCTTCGAAGGCGCGAAAGCCGCTGTTGCGCACTTCCAGGCGTGAATTGGCAAGAATGCCGATGCCCGTGTCGAACGCGCGCCCGGCGATCCTCAGCAGCTTGCGATAAGGCGCACGGTCTGCGTCCGCGCCGCCCCAGCCGGCATATTGGGCGTGCTCGCCGGACCCCCGCGTCCCCATCCAGGGCGTGATCGACCTCTCGATGGTCGGATCAGCCTCTGGCTGGGGCACGCCGTCCTCGGCCGGGTTTACGGAGCCGGGCATCTCCGACAGGTAGAGGCCGCCGGGCAGTCGGCGCGTGCCCGATGCGCGGAACACGCGCGTCTCGTGCGGTGCCAGCTCCAGCGGGAGCTCGCCGCGGAAGCTCTGCTGCCGACCGGACCAGAGATCGCGCAGCGCGACATCGGCGTCAGGACGCAGCTTCAGCTGATCGGCGGAGACAAGCGCCTGCACCGGCGATGCCGTGCGGTTGAAGAGCGCCACCGCCTTCGACCCATCGGCAAGCATCTTCACGAACCCCTGGACCTGATCGGAATCATAAGCGAGCACGGCCTGGTTGCCGGCCGCATCCTGGTTGAGCGCGACGAGTTCCGCATTGCCGAAGACCGCGCGGAGGGCCGGTGTCATGCGGCGAAGGTCGTAGCCGATGATCAGCGGTGCATTGAGCATCGCCCAGAGCGAGAAGTGCGAGCGTGCCTGCGTCAGATGCCGGTCGTCAAAGTCGCCGGTCCCCACGAACAGCATGTCCGGATCGTTCCAGGCGCCCGGCCCGGCATAGAGCGCCCGCGTGACCACGGTATCCAGGTTGGTGAGCATCCGGGCCCAGCTCGGCTGGATGTCGTCGCTGGTGCGCGACATGTTGCCGACGTCCTTGCCCCATTGCCGCACGTCGGCGGCACCCCACAGGCAGATAGAGTAGACATAGGGCCGGCCGCGGCTGTGGGTGCGGATCGCCTCCCCAACCTCCTGGTAGAGCGCGCGCACGGCCGCAACATCGGTGACGCCGAGCGACTGCATGTCCACAAGCGGCGTCAGCGCCCGGTACATGCCGGAGCGGACGTGCGGCGCATCGGCGGGAAGGCCGCGGATGCCGCAGCCGTCGACCTTGATGAAGTCGAAGTTCCAGTCGGCGAAGAACAGCCGGATGTCGCGATCAACATGGCCGTAGAGACCGACCTCGCGCTCCGCCACGGTGCCTTCGGGCTGGTTGCTGAAATCGGGCGTGTAGATCTGCCCGCAGCTGTTGCGGCCGATATCCGAATAGATCCCGGCCTTCAGCCCCATCGCGTGCAGCCGATCGGTGAGCGGCCGGAAGCTCGGATCCGCCCCGATCGCAGCCGAGGGGAAGCGGTCGGTGCGGATGATCAGCCGGCCGTCCGCCCGCCGGCGCAGCCACCAGCCATCGTCGATGTTGACGTACCGATAGCCGAGCGAGGCGAGGCCGGAGTCCACCAGCGCCTGGGCGGAGGCGAGGATCTTCTCCTCGTCGATGTCGCTGTTAAAGGCGTTCCACGATGCCCAGCCCATCGGCGGCAAAGGCGCCTGACCCGCAGTGTTCGCGCTCCAGCGCCCGGTCGGCGCGAGCGGATCGGCGGCAGCGGCAGCAGGCACGCTCATCACCGCCAACGACGCGCCGAGAAGCGCGTGAAGCAGGGCCCTCATGCCGGGCGCTCAGCGGACCGGCACGTCGAACGTGCCGACCGGAAGCAGCGCATCATCGCTGAGGTTGGTGCTGGGTGCATCGCCAAAGGCGTAGCGGACATGGGTGACGGGGCGGCCGTCGCCGGGCAGGAACACGTCCGATCCCTGCACCCGTCCGCTGGCCCAACGGCAGCTTCCCGCTTCGGCGCCGCACAGTTCAAAGCCGATCGCGACCGCGGCGCTGCGCGGGTGAAGCGCGCCGTCGACGCCTTCGAAGCGCAGGCGGACACCGTCGCCCTCGGCGAACGCGCTCGCGATCGCGGGGCCGGCGCGGCTGGCGGCGCCGGCCATCGCCGCCGTCATCGCGCGGGCGAGGCGAAGGCCAACCTGATATTTCTCGCCGGGATGGATGTCGGTAAAGTCGCCGATGTCATGCGTTACCGCGAGCCCGCCATGAGCGTCTTCCGCCGCGACCCGGCGCTGCGCGTCGCGTACGATGCCCCAGCCGCTGTCCGACGGCGTCGCCGGTGGCGTGCCGTAGGCGGACAGCTGTGCAACCGCAAAGGCGGTCTGCGGCGTGCCGAAGCGCTGCCGCCAGTCGGCGATCAGCGCCGTCAGACGTCGGTCATAACCCGGGAGGCCGGTATCCGATTCCCCCTGATACCAGGCGATGCCCGCGATGCGCGTCGAGCGCAGCGGCGCGATCATCGCGTTGAAGAGCGTGCCGGCGCCGTTGATGTCTCCCCACGGCGTGCGCGGGGCGGCACCGGGCACGGGGCGAGCGACGGCATAGCGCCAGCCGTCGCCCAGCCGAACCGATGAGCCGTCCGCAAATGTCAGCTGCATCGCCTCCGCCGGGCCAAGCATGCCGCCGTTTGCGTACACGTCGTCGACGTTCACGGTGACGGTGTTGGTGCCGGGGCGCAGCGTGCCGGGCGGAAGCGCGTAGACGCGCAGTTCCGAGGCAAGGCTGCTGCCGCCGACCGCGACGCCGTTGACCCAGCTCTGGTCGGCATCGTCGATGCGGCCGAGCGAGAGCACGGCCGGGCCACGCGCCTGCGCCGCACTCACCTGCACCTCACGCTGAAACCAGAGCATGCCGTTGAAGGTCGCAAGGGCAGGGACGCCCCAGCCTTCGAAGTTGGTGATCGCGGGCACGGGCTGCCAATCGAGCGCGGCACCCGGCTGCCACGGCTCCGCACCGTCGCGATCGCCGGTGCGATCGCGCCACCACTCCTCCCACGTCGCCAGTGCGCGCTGCCGCGCGGCGGCGGGATCGCGCGCGAACAGCGCGATCAGGTCGGCATCGGCGCCCAAGCCGCCCGTGCGCAGGGCAGGATCGCTCATCCAGGCGCTGATCCGGGATCCGCCCCAGCTCGAATGGATCGCGCCCACCGGGACGCCCGATCGACGGCGCAGATCCTGCGCCATGTAGAAACACGCGGCCGAGAAGCCGGGGATGCTGTCCGGACCCGCAAGCTGCCAGCGCGGCTGCTGGGCAAACCGCTCCTGCGGAGCCACGGCCGTCGCCTTCTGGATGGTCACGAGCCGAAGACCGGGATCGACGGGCGCGTTGGCGGCGGCGATCATCGACTGCGCGTCGCTGACGCTCATCTCCATGTTGCTCTGGCCGGAGCACAGGAAGAGGTCGCCGACCATGACATCGTCAACGACAAGCGCGCCGCTGGGTGCGGCGACCGTTAGCGTGTAGGGCCCCCCCGCGGCCATTGCTGGCAGGCGCGCTTCGAAGCGGCCGCGGCGGTCCGCGGTCGCCTGCGCGCTGCTGCCGCCGAAGTTGACGAGGACGGTCTCGCCGGGCTGCGCATCGCCGCTGACGGTCAGCGGCTGATCGCGCTGAACCAGCGCGTGGTCACCGAACAGCCCGTCGAGGCGCGGCGCGGCGAGGGCGGGTGCGGCCGTTACCAGCAGCGCCGCGGCCACTGCAACGGTGCGTCCGGTGTACCGGACAGCGGCACGCATCATATCGGTTGCATCCCATGTTCGGCGATCTTGTTGAGCAGATCGCGGTGCCGCGGAAGCGCGCTCATCATCCGCGCCGTCTGCGCCTTGTTGTCGCGCCATGCCCGCCGCGCGAGCTCCGCTTCCGCATCATGGGCGCCGGGCAGCGCGGCCGTCCGGTGTCCCATGCCGTAGAGGACATATTGATAGCTGGCGGCCGGGAACACCTCCTCGGCTCGGTCGAACTCATCGTGCAGCCATGGCGATTGGTATCGCCACAGCTCCATCAGGTCGCGCAGGCGATCGGGGATCGTCTCCGGCCGCTGATTGTCCCGCCAGAAGTCGCTGTCGGTGCGCCGGGTGAGCGAATAATGCAGCTTCAGGAAATCAACGATGCGGCCCCAGCGATAATGGCTGGTTTCGTTGTACCGGCGCGCGACGACGTCCATCACCTCGCGACAGGCGGGCATCTGCTCCGCGATCATCTTGGCGGACAGCTCGATCAGGACGATCGCGGATGCCTCGAGGGGTTCGAGGAAACCCGCCGCCAGGCCCACCGCGACGACGTTGTTCTTCCAAAAGGTCTCCCGGTGCCCGGACCGGATCGGGATGCGGCGCACGGTGAGGCCGTCCGCCTTTGGGCCGATATAGGCGCGCAGCTCGCGCTCGGCCTCGTCTGCGGAGATATGGCTGCTTGAAAACACATGGCCGACGCCGCGGCGGGTGGGCAGGCCGATGTCCCAGATCCATCCGGCCGTCTGCGCGGTCGAGATCGTGTGGCAGGCGACGGGGTCGGTCGGGTCGTCATGGGGGACCTGCACGGCCAGCGCCGTGTCGCAGAACAGCGTGTCGGTCAGTGAGCGGAACGGCACCTTCATCGCCCCGTCGATCAGCAGCGCCTTGAACCCCGTGCAATCGATGAACAGGTCGCCCTCGATCATGCCCGCCTGCGCCGTGTCGACGGCGGCGACGTCGCCATTGTCGGCCATCCGCACGTCCGTCACGTCGGCGAGGACATGGCGGACGCCAAGCGTGTCGCAGCAGTGCGCCTGCAGGAAGCTGGAGAACTTCCCGGCATCCAGATGGTAGGCGTAGTTGGCCGGCCCCTCATATTCCGGGGTGGCGATCGTCTTGGGCGCCAGCCCCTCATCGCAGAGCCGCCCTTGCGGCGTCACGGCGTCGCAGAAGCTGCCGCTCGCGTCGAGCAGCCAATGCGGCACCAGGTTCAGGCGCGCGAACCCGTGCGGCAGCATCAGCGGGTGGTAGTAGCCGTCATCCACCGCACCGGTTGTCCAGCGGTTGAAGCGCGCGCCCTGCTTGAAGGCGGCATCGCATTGCCGGAAGAAGTCGGTTTCGGACACGCCGATGGTGCGCAGCGTCGTGCGCAGCGTCGGCCATGTGCCTTCGCCGACGCCGATGATGGGGACGTTCGGCGATTCGATCAGGGTAACGGAAAAGCCGTGCGGCTGCCGCCCGCGATGGCGCGCGGCGATCACTCCGGCTGTCAGCCAGCCGGCGGTTCCGCCCCCGACGATGACGATGTTGTTGACCGGTTTCATGTCACCCGATCGTGATCAAAAAAGAGGCGAGGTGCAATCGCGTCGCACCCCGCCTCAGGGAGGAACCTCAGTAGCGGGCGCGGATGCCCAGCGTGTAGCGGCGACCATAGTCGAACACATCGAGCAGCTGGTTCGAGAAGCGGCCGTGCGTGCTCTGCTGGTTGTTGTTGATGTTCAGGATTTCACCAAACACGCTGAAGTTCTCGTTGAAGTCGTAGCTGGAGCTCAGGTCGACCTGGAAGCTCTGGTCCACGAAGGTCGGCTCGGCACCGAACGATCCCGTGTTCTGGTTCTGGCCGAACTGCAGCAGATACTCGTCGCGCCAGTTGAGCGCGGCGCGGATCTGGAAGCCGTCCTTGTCGTAGAAACCGACGAAGTTGGCGGAGTTGGCCAGGCCCGTCACCGCAAAGCCGGTCTGCGAAATATCCGAGGAATCGTAGGGACGGTTGGTGTCGACGAAGGTGGCGTTGGCCTGGAAGCCGAAGCCGGAGTCGCCGAACACGTTCTGCCAGGCGATTTCAACGCCGCGCACCGTGGCGTCCGGTCCGTTCACCTGCTGCGTCACCGCAAAGACGGCGGGCTGTCCGGTGGTCGGATCGATAACCCCGTTGATCTGCTGGTTGGTCACGCCGCCGACGATGAAGTTGCTGACGTTCTTCAGGAAGGCGTTCACCGACAGATACGAGTTGCGCTGGTAATACCATTCCAGCGCGACATCGAAGTTGTCTGCGAGATAGGGCAGCAGGTTGGGGTTGCCGCCCGCGGCGCTGAGCGCACCCACGCGCTGGCCGGTGCCGACGTTGAGCTGCGGGTAGAGCAGGTTGAGCGTCGGGCGGGTGAGGGTGCGCGACGCGCTGAACCGCGCCAGCAGCTCCGGCGTGATCTCAAGCCGGGCATCGAGGCTCGGCAGCAGGTAGTTGTAGTTCGACCGCGACTGCAGCGCCTGCGGGTCGGACAAGACCACCGTCAGCAGCGTCGGATCCGCCGTGCTGGGCAGGATCTGGATCGGCACCGTGCCGTTGCCATTGGCCGTGATGTGCGTGTTCTCGTTTCGCACGCCGGCGCTGAAGAAGAACGGCATGCCGGCGATGTCGGCTTCGAAGTTGACGCGCAGGAACAGCGACCAGGTTTCTTCAGTGATGTCGCGGATGCTGCCGGCATCCAGCGCCTGGTCGAACGTCCCGGTTAAGCCCCTGACCTCGTTATAGTTGAAGCCGGGGATGTTCTGCGTCTGCGGATTGCCGAGGCTGGTCAGATATTGCTGATAGGCAACCGGGCTGAAGACGAACACCGACGGCGGCAGCGACCCGTTGAAGCCGGGGATGAAGTCGTTGAGGCCGATGCTGCCGGAATAGAGGTTGGCCGGCAGCGGCGCGATGCCGGTGGTGCGGCCCGATGGCGCCCCGTAGCCGGCATAGGCCTGCCAGAAGTTGTTCACGAAGGTGCTGAAGTTCGCGAACTCGAACTTGTCGCGATAATATTGGCCGCCGAACCGGATGGTCAGGTTGTCCTGCTGCCACTGGCCGGTAGCGCGGAACTGCCACAGCTCGTCCGTGTTGCGCTGCGTCTGGTTGACGGTGACGTGCGATCCGATGAGGGCCGTGTTCGCCCAGTTTGCGGCGTTGCCGGCGGGACCAAAATTCCCGAGCGACGGGAATGCGCCGCTGCTGTCGCCGTCAACGGTGAAGCGCACGTTGCTGCCGAGCGCGCCGCCATAGCCGATGTCGGCGTTGAGGCTGCCGATCACGTCGCCGGGGTTGAGCTGGCTCTTGGCATAGGCGCCGTCGACGTCGAAGCTGAAGCTGTCCGACAGCTCGTAGCGTGCGTTGAGGCCGATCTGGTTGGTTTCCAGGATCTGCTTGTTGAGCGCTGAGGTGAAATCGGTGGGCGTGCCGACCTGCGTGAAGTCGACAGCGGTGCCGTTCTCATCCAGCGAGACGTTGCGCAGGTCGGTCTGGTTGAACCAGACGCCGAACGCATAGTTGTTCGACGTGATCTCCTGGCGTGAGTAATTGTCATCCAGGGTGATCATCAGCCCGTCGGTGGGCTGCCACTGCAGCGCGATGCGGGCGTCGATGCGCTCGTCGTCGACGCGCTGCTGCTCCGCGCCATATTGCTGCGGGAACCAGCCCGGGATCGTGCGCTGGTTCGAGGCCGGAACCGACGGATCAAGCGTCGCGGCCGTCGGCGCGCAGGTGGCGGCGGTGCTGCCGGCGAGCTGGCACGGCGCGAAGTTGCCGCCCGGCCAGCCGCTCACATAGACGCGGTTCGTGTCGGTATCCCGGCGGGTGTAGATGACGTTGGCGAGCACGCCGAACTGGTCATTCCACGTGTTGCTGACCAGCAGGCCGACCGTGGGGACCACGTTGCCGGCCCGATCCTGGATCGATCCCGAGGCGGTCGCGGCCGCGCGGAAGCCGGGGCGGTCGAAGGGCTTGGGGAACTGAATGTCGACAGTCGCGCCGATCGAGTTGGACGACAGCGTGACGTCTGGCGTCTTCAGGACGCTCAACTGCCCGATGAAGTCGACGCCGACAGTGCTGAAGTCGATCTGGCGCCCGCCGGTCGCGCTTGAAATGCGGCGCCCGTCATAGAGCGTGGTGTTGAAGTCGCCGCCGAAACCGCGAACCGTGATGCCGGTCGGCTCGCCGCGCGATCCGCTGCGCTGGATGGAGACACCGGGAAGCCGCTGCAGCGATGCCGCAACGTTCGAATCCGGGAACTTGCCGATGTCCTCGGCCGAGATCACGTCCACCACGCCGGCGGAGTTGCGCTTGATGTCGAGGTTGCGCTGGAGCGATCCGCGCAGACCGGTGATGACGATGTCCTGCGTCGGATCGTCGCTGTAGGTGCCGGCCGGTCCGGGCTGGCTCTGCGTATCGGTGGTGACGCCGGGATCGGCGGGGTTGGGCGCGGTCTGCGTGGTGGCCTGCTGCGCGCTGTCGGCCAGGTCCGGCGCGTCGGCCGCGAGCGACGGCGATGCCCACGCGAGCGCCACAAGGCTGGTCGCGCAGCCGAAACGCCGCCCGAGCCCCGAGGTGGCGCACGCACGACGATTGATCCTCGAAGAACGCATCCCTTCAATCCCCCTCCAAGCCGCCTCATTGTTCGAGGCTGGCGTTTGCCGACGACCTGCGTCGCCGGTCTTCTGGACAGCCAGGCTGCTCAGAAGGTAGCGCTCACACTATGCCGCAGCAAATCCGATTGCAAGCATTTGTCGGAGTTACTCGGCCCAGGTTGGCATGCCGTTCGTCGCATGCCATGCTGATCGCAACGAAATAACGGGGAGTGAGCAGAGGCCATGGCGCTCGAACTGCTGGAGAGAACGCGTCATTCCGGGCTCCGCATCGACATCGGCAATGCCGGCGATCGCCATTTCGTCCAGCTGGTCGTCGACGAGTTTCTGCCCGCCTCGCTCGACTATCCCATCCTGTTCACCAAGCATCCGCAATCCGGCGCCTTTTATCCCGGGGCCGTGATGGGGCTTGAAGCCGGGAGGAACCTGCTGACGCAGGGAGGGCGGCTTTCCGGTTATCGCCCCGCCGATCTCGTCCGGCAGGGCGTCTTCCTGACCGCGGACGGGATCGCCGTCGATCCGGAAGATCCGGTGTGGTCACCGGCCGGCGACCCCTTGTTCGATCCGCAGGGGGAAGCCACCGCCGCGTTGAAGCGCGTGCAGGCGGCGATGCATATGCTGAAGACCGGGCTGCCGGAAACGGAAGCCTTCATCGCGCGGCTTCTCGCCAATCAGCTGCTCGAACCGATCGACATCGCGCTCGACTTCGATGACGGCGGGCGACTGCGGCTCAACGGCCTTTATTCGATCAGCCTGGATCGGCTTCACGCCTTGTCGGACGCGGCCGCGCTCGCCTTCTTCCGGCAGGGCGACCTGCAGCTCATCTATGCACAGACCAATTCTGTGCGTCACCTTCGAAGGCTGGCGGCGATCCGCAATGCCCGGCTGCTGGAGGGCCAATGACGCAGGAGGTGCCGGTCGTCGAGGCCGATGCGCTGCGGAGCGACGCGGCCTTTCGCGAACAGGTGATGGTGCCCGGACGGCCGGTGGTTCTTGCCGGCGCGGCGCGCGAATGGCCGCTCCTGAAGGGCGGCCAAGCGGGCGTTCTCGATGCGCTGCGTACCCATGATGCCGGCAATGTGGCGGAGCTGTTCGTGGGGAAACCGGCGATCGCGGGCCGCTTCCACTATGGCGACGGGCCGCAGGGCTTCAACTTCGATCGCGAGGCGGTGCCCTTCGCCGAAGCGCTTGAGCGGATCAGCGCGACGGCGGGCCAAGCCGGCGCGGACAGCCTCTACATGGGGTCGCTGCCGGCGGAACGTTACCTGCCGGGGATCGAGACGCTCACCGCTTTGCCTTTCCTGCCCGCCGGCGTGCGCCCGCGCATCTGGATCGGCCATGCGTCCCAGGTCGCGTGCCATTACGACGTTCTGGACAATGTCGCCTGCGTGGCCGCGGGGCGGCGGCGCTTCACCCTGTATCCGCCGGAAGCGATCCGGGACCTCTACGTCGGGCCGATCGACCATACGATGGCCGGGCAGCCGGTCAGCCTTGCGGCGGACAGTGCGCCGGGGGACGAGCGCTATCCCCGGTTCGAGCGTGTTCGGGATCGCGCGATGGTGGTGGAACTCGGCCCCGGCGATGCGATCTACATCCCCAAGCTCTGGTGGCATAAGGTCGAGGCGCTGGAGCCGCTGAACGTCCTCGCCAATTTCTGGTGGGACGGGTTCGCCGCGGGGCCCGACCAGCCCTACGCCGCCATGCTGCTGGCCATGATCGCGATTGCCGAGCGGCCCCCGGCGGAGCGGATGGCCTGGCGCGCCTGGTTCGACCATTATGCCTTTCGCCCCAACGGTCATCCGCTGGCCTTCCTGCCGGAAAGCGAACGCGGCGTGCTCGGGCCCTTGGCCGACGGAAACTATCAGCGGCTTCGCGTCTCCATCATGCGGATGCTGCGCGGCGCCTGACGATCACCAGTCGAAGGCGTCGACTTCCGTGCGACGCGCAACCAGATGGATGTCGGCGACAAGCGTGAGCGGCGCGAGGTCCATATCCACCTCGCGCGCCGGCACGATCTCGGCGAAGCGGCGATAGAGCCCGGCATATTCGCCGTGCAGCGCGTCCGCGACGGACAGGCTGTCGCCGTTGATCGACAGCGCCGCGCCCCCGTCGGACAGAAGCAGGTCGCCATCGTTTGTACGGACGGCGATGTCCCAGCGCTGGCGGCCCCGTTGCAGGAAATCGAGCCGCGCATGAACCGGTGCGCCCGCCGCGGTCCGCAGAGAGACGTCGGCGGCGATCGCAGCGCCCCGGTTCGACGGCACGTCGATCGCTGCGCCTTCGACGAACAAGGCCTGCGGCAGGATCTGGGTCGCGATCGACAGCGCGTTGATCGCAGGGTCGAACACGCCGAAGCCGCCGGGTTCGAAGATCCAGTCCTGACCCGGATGCCACTGCCGGACATCTTCCGCCCAGATAATTGAGGCATCGAGGACCTGTCGGTCGGCAAGCCAGACGCGCGCGGGTTCAACCGCCGGTGCGTGGCGCGAGTGCCAGCTTGCGAACAGGCCGGTGCCCCGCGCGCGGGCATGATCGCGAAGGGCAATCGCCTCCGAAACCGTTGCGGCAGGAGGCTTTTCCAGGAAGACGGCCCAGCCTTGGTCGATCGCGCTGTGCGCGATGGCGCGGCGCACCTGCGGCGGGGTGCACAGGGAGACAGCGTCGACGGCGACGCCGCTGGCTGCAAGTGCCTCCAGCGACGCAAAGGCCGGCAGGTCATCCACGCTGCCGCCCGACGTGCTGACCGTCGCGACCAGCTGAAAGACCGGATCCTGTTGGATGGTCGGCACATGCTGATCGCGTGCGATCTTGCCCATTCCAACGAGGGCGATGCGGATCGGCGTGGTCACAGTGCGGTGACTTCGACGGTGTCGTGAGGCGCGATTGCCAGGCTGTTGCGCAGCGGCAGCCGGAAGGGCGGCGCCGCGATCTCGAACCGGTCGCCCGCCTGCGCCCGGATGCCATCGGCGAAGGACAAGGTGGCCGTGCCGAAGAAGTGGACGTGGATGTCGCCCGGACGGCGAAACTGCGCATATTTGAAGTGGTGCGCCTCCAGGTTGCGGAGGTGGTGCGACATGTTGGCTTCGCCAGTCCAGAACGGCTTTTCCCAGATCACGTCCTCGCCGCGCCGCAGCCTGCTGGTGCCGCGGATGTCGGCGGGCGGATCGCCCAGCAGCAGCTCCGCCCCGATCGCGGCAGGGCGCAGCTTGGAATGTGCAAGCCACAGATAGTTGTGGCGTTCGGTGACATGGTCGCTGAATTCATTGGCAAGCGCGATCCCGAGGCGGCGCGGGCGTCCGGCATCGTCGATCAGGTAGATGCCGGCGAGTTCGGGCTCCTCGCCGCCATCCTGCGCAAAGGCCGGCGAGGCGAGCGGCTGTTCCGGGCCGGTCAGCTGCTGCCCGTCACCCTTGTAGAACCATTCGGGCTGCTGCCCGGTGCGGCCGGGAGCGGGCTTTCCGCCCTCGACCCCCTCCAGAAACATCCGCATCGAATCGGTCTGCTGCGCCGCGTCGATCGCGGCCTTGTGCATCTTGTCCCGCCCCTCGGCCGAGCCGAGGTGGGTGAGGCCGGTGCCCGACATGATCAGCCGCGCCGTGTCCGGGTGATCGATGGACGACAGCAGGGTCCCGGCGGCGAGCGCCTCGTCCAGGTCGATCCGGTCTGCAGAGCGCCGCTGCCGGGCCGCGTCGGCGAGCGTCACGCCGTCCTTCAGCGCGGCCTGCGCGAGCTCAAGCGTGGTGGACGGCCCGTCGATGAAGACGGCCTCGTCGCCGTCCGCCAGGATGACGCGGCGCCGGCCGTCGGCGTCGCGGTGTTGAAGCAGGCGTGTGCTGGTCAAGGCGGGCTCCTGGGGAGGAAAGGGCGGGGGCGCCTGTGCGCTCAGCCGCGCGCCGGCTCGTCGGCCAACGCGGACGGCGAGGGGCGGGCGCCCCACAGGGCATAGAAGAGCACGTAGAGCTCGCACGCCGCCGTCAGCAGGAAGGACAGCTGCAGCCCATAGGCGTCGGCGATCATGCCCTGAACGAAGACGAGTGCGCCGCCCGCGATCGCCATGATCAGCAGGCCGGAGCCTTCCTCCGTCAGCGGGCCGAGGCCGCGGATCGCCAGGGTGAAGATCGTCGGGAACATGATGGAGTGGAAAAACCCGACGAGGATCAGCGACCACATGGCGGTCGGCCCGTCCGCGAACACCGTCACCAGCATCACCAGGAAGGCACCGATCGAGAACACGGCAAGCACGGTTTCCGCCCGGATGCGCTGCATGAGCGCCGCCCCCAGGAAACGCCCGACCATCATCCCGCCCCACAGGAGAGTGAGATAGTGGCCTGCACGTTCATTGGTCATGTTGCCGATGTCCGGGCGGCTGACGAAGTTCACGAACAGGTTGCCGACGCCGATCTCGGCGATGAGGTAGATGAAGATCGCCGGCACGCCGAGAACGAGGTTGCGGTGCCGCCAGAGCGAGTGGCCGCGGCGTTCCTCCTTGGCGAGGCGGCTGGTCGCCTGACCCATCGCCGGCAGCGGAAAGCGCGCGATGATGATCGCAAGCACGATCAGCACGGCCGCCACGATGCCATAGGGAAGGATCACCGATTGCGCGTCCGCGATGCGCTCCGCTTCCGTCAGGATCGTGCCCTGCGCGGCGGTGCCGCCCCTGGACCGGCCGAGGATGAGGTAGGCGCCGAACAGCGGGGCCAGCATCGTACCGGCCGAGTTCATGGCCTGGACGAGGTTCAGGCGCGACGACGCGGTCTCCTCCGGCCCGACCACGGCGACATACGGGTTCGCCGCCACCTGAAGAAGCGTGATGCCGCTGGCGATCACGAACAGCATGAACAGCGTGACGCCATAGGACGGAAGCCAGGCCGCCAGCATCATTCCACCTGAGCCCGCCGCCATGATTAGCAGGCCGCACACGAGCGACCGTTGATAGCCGATCCGCTCGATGAGCTTGGCCGAGGGCAAGGAGGCAAAGAAATAGGCGATGAACCAGACGCTCTCGATCAGCGTGGCCTCGAAATAGCTGAGGTCGAAAACGCTTCTGAGATGCGGCAGCAGGGTGCCGTTGATGACGGTAATGAAGCCCCACATGAAGAACAGCGACGCAAGCAGCGTCAGTGCCGAACGGTAGGTCGCCGCCGGCCGTGCCGAAGCAGCGGCACCCGCGACGGAGGCTGTTGGACCCGCCATCCGATTCTCCCTCAAACGCGCCGGCTGGTCCGGCTTGCACTGGTTTCATTTGTCGGACTACATGCCGGACGAGCGCCCCGTCAACGTGGAGGCTGCCGATCGGGAGAAGGTGATGGTGCTGACGCGGCTTTCGATCTTTGCGGCCGTGCTGCTCGCACCCGCCGCCGCCGATGCCGCAACCGCGGAGCGCAGCCGGTTCGGTACCATGCCGGACGGCACCGTGATCGAGGCGGTCACCCTGACCGGTGAGAACGGCGTCAGCGCCCGCATCATCGCACTTGGTGCGACGCTGCAGTCCCTGAATGCGCCCGACCGGGAGGGGCGGGTCGCCGACGTGACGCTCGGCTACGACGATCTCGAAAGCTATGTCGGCAAGCCGAACTATTGGGGGCAGACCATCGGTCGTTACGCCAATCGGATCGCCGGCGGTCGGTTCGTGCTGGATGGCCGGACCTACCAGTTGCAGCAGAATGACGGCACGAATTCGCTGCACGGTGGCGCAGACGGCTTCGACAAGCGGGTGTGGCGCATCACCAACGTGGCGAGCGGCCCGCGTGCGAGCGTCACCCTGGCGCTGACCAGCCCGGATGGTGACCAGGGCTATCCCGGCACGCTGCAGGCGACGGTGACATACACGCTCGACGATGCCGGTTCACTGGCGATCGATTATGCCGCGACCAGCGATCGGCCGACGATCGTCAACCTGACCAATCACGCGCTGTTCAACATGGCGGGGGAGGGGTCACCCACCAGCACGCTGTCGCAACGGCTGACGATCCCCGCGGCGCGCTACCTGCCCGTCGACGAGAAGTTGATCCCGACGGGGGAACTGCGCCCGGTGGCGGGAACCGTGTTCGACTTCCAGCAGGGGCGCCTGCTCGGCGACGGGCTGCGCGACGGGCGCGATCCGCAGATCGTGGTTGGGCATGGCTGGGATCATAACTGGGTGCTGGACAAGGGCACCACGGCGCAGCCGGAGCTGGCGGCGCGGCTGGAGGATCCCGCATCCGGCCGTGTGCTGGAGGTGTTGACCACGGAGCCGGGGCTCCAGTTCTACTCGGGCAATTTCCTCGACGGATCGCTGGTCGGCAAGCAGGGCCATGTCTACCGGATGACCGACGGCCTGGCGTTCGAGCCGCAGAAGTTTCCGGACACGCCGAACCAGCCGGCGTTCGGATCGGCACGGGTGGAGCCGGGCCGCCCGTACCGGCACAGCATGATCTACCGTGTGAGCGTGGCACCGGCCGAGGCGGCGCGATGAGCGAAGCCCGGCCTCTGCGCAGCCGCGCCTGGTTCGATAATCCCGACAACATCGACATGACCGCGCTCTACCTTGAGCGCTACCTGAACTTCGGGCTCAGCCTGGACGAGCTGCAGTCGGGCCGGCCGATCATCGGCATCGCCCAGTCCGGCAGCGATCTCAGTCCCTGCAACCGCCATCATCTCGTGCTCGCCGAACGCGTGCGCGAGGGTATTCGCGAGATGGGTGGCGTGGTCCTCGAATTTCCGGTTCACCCGATCCAGGAAACCGGCAAGCGTCCTACCGCCGGCCTGGATCGCAACCTCTCCTACCTCGGTCTCGTTGAGGTCCTGTACGGCTATCCGCTCGACGGCGTGGTGCTGACGATCGGCTGCGACAAGACGACGCCAGCCGCGTTGATGGCGGCCGCGACCGTCAACATCCCCGCCATCGCACTGTCGGTCGGACCCATGCTCAATGGGTGGCACAAGGGAGAACGAACCGGATCCGGCACGATCGTGTGGAAGGCGCGCCAGCAGCTGGCGGCCGGCGAGATCGACAAGGCCGACTTCATCAGGCTCGTCGCGTCGTCGGCACCCTCGACCGGCTATTGCAACACGATGGGAACGGCGACGACGATGAACTCGCTGACCGAGGCGTTGGGCATGTCTCTGCCCGGGTCGGCGGCGATCCCCGCTCCCTACCGCGACCGGCAGGAATGCGCATACCACAGCGGCAAGCGCATCGTGGAGATGGTGCACGAGGACCTGAAGCCGTCGGATATCCTGACCCGAGACGCCTTCCACAATGCCATCCGCGTCAACTCTGCCATCGGCGGGTCGACCAACGCCCCCATCCACCTTGCGGCGATCGCGCGGCATGCGGGTGTCGAGCTGCCGCTCACCGACTGGCAGGAGGTTGGCCACGATGTGCCTCTGCTCGTCAACCTGCAGCCGGCAGGCGAGTATCTGGGGGAGGATTTCTACCGCGCGGGCGGTGTTCCCGCCGTTGTGTCCCAGCTGATGTCGGCCGGTCTGATCCACGAGGATGCCCGGACCGTCAACGGCCGCACCATCGGCGACAATTGCGCGCACGCCGTGATCGAGGACGAGGCGGTGATCCGCCGATTGGAGCAGCCGCTGCGCCCGCGCGCCGGTTTCATCGTGCTCAGCGGAAACCTGTTCAACTCCGCGATCATGAAGACGAGTGTCATTTCCGACGAGTTCCGCGCCCGCTATCTGAGCGACTCGAATGACCCGGACGCATTCGAAGGGCCGGTCGTGGTGTTCGATGGACCCGAGGACTATCACGCGCGCATCGACGATCCGTCGCTGGGCATCACGGCGCGCACGTTGCTGTTCATGCGCGGCGCCGGGCCGATCGGTTATCCGGGTGCGGCCGAAGTGGTGAACATGCGGCCGCCTGCGCATCTGATCACCCAGGGCATCACGGCATTGCCCTGCATCGGCGATGGCCGGCAGTCGGGTACGAGCGGGAGCCCGTCGATCCTCAACGCAAGCCCCGAAGCGGCGGCGGGCGGCATGCTGGCCCTGTTGCGCACCGGCGATCATGTCCGGATCGACATCGGCCGCGGAACGGCGAACATCCTTGTGCCCGACGACGAGATCGCGAAGCGTCGGGACGCGCTCGAGGCGTCCGGCGGCTACCGATACCCGCCCTCGCAGACACCCTGGCAACAGATCCAGCGGGAACGGGTCGGGCAGCTGGAAACCGGGGCCATCCTGGAAGGCGCCGAGGCGTTCCAGCGGATCGCGCAGGAGCAGGGCATCCCCCGCGACAACCATTGATCGCGAGGGACGGCCATGATGGTCGTGGTTCCGGCCGCAGCGCCGAACCAGGCCGTCACCTCTTGATCGCGCCCTTCACGGCGTCGGCAGCCTTCTCGAGCAGGCCTTTCTCGGCCTCTTCCGCTTCTTCCTTGGTCCGGAAAGCCGCGCCCTCCGGCTCGGCAGGCGGGGTGTAGACGGAGAAGAGCTTCAAGGGATCTGATCCCTTGGCGACGATGTTGTGCTTCGACCCCTTGGGCACGACCACCATGTGGTTGGGACCAGCCTTCGTGCCGTGACCGTCGATGCTGATCTGCGCCTCGCCCGAGACAATGAAGGTCGCTTGGTCGGCGGGATGGGTCTCGACGCCGATCTCCTCGCCAGCCGGAATGCTCATCAGAACGATCTGCAGCTTGGCGTCGCGGTAGACTTCCTTCTGCCAAAGGTCGTTGCCCTTCGCGAGTTCCACCATGTCCTTGTTGAAGTTCGCCACGTTCTTCTCCGTTCCTGGAGCGCAATGAACGTCAGGAACGCAGAAGGGATGCAGAACGCTAGGCTGCTGACGATCAGATCAGGACCGAAGGCTGGGCAGCCCGCCGATATCCCGCATCGGCGGCTGCGCAATCAGGTCGCGGATCGGCATCCCGCCAGCCACCGCCGGCGTGCTCGCCTCACGAGAGCTGGACGTGGCGTCGTCATCGACAAGCGGGCTCAGGTCACGCGCTGTCATCGCGAGCTTGGCAGTCGCCACATAGGAAAGGAGCAGGATCAGAACGGACATGATGCTCTCGGTTCCGATAAAGGCATGCATGACCGCGATCGCCGTCAGACCGGCCACCTGGAACCCGACCAGGCTAGAAACCTCGGCATCCCGGATCACCTTGTTACGGACCGCCAACAGCCGGCTGTAGGCGAAGAAGAGCATGGCCGCGAAAAGCGCGAGGCCGATTCCGCCAGCCAGAAGGCCGATGTAGAGATAGCCGTTCACGAAATCGACAATGCCCTCGCCCTGGACCATGTCCTGCATGTCCGCGAGGACCGCAGCCACGGGGCGACCAATGATTGGGCTTTTCCAAAATTCCTCCATACCGCGGTAGAAGAGAGATGTGCGGTAATCCTCTCCACCAAGGCCGGGTTCTGACATGAAGGGGATCGGGTTCTTTCCCGTCGCAACCTGCATCACCGCATACAGGCCGCCGCCGACGACGCCGAGCTTGGCCAGCGTTGCGAATTGTCCACGATAGAGGAAGTAGACGGTCACGGCGATCGCCAGACCCAAAACGGCATTGCGCGACTGCGGCATCAGCATGCCGTACGCAGCGATCCCGACCAGCCCCAACCAATGGATCGGAGAACGGAAGGCGGCACGTGTCGCAAGGCATGCGATGGTGCCGGCCAGCATGTAGACCGACATCGGCATCGGCTCACCGACCGGCCCGGCCGCCCGCAGCATGCCGCCGCGCATCTTCGCCGTGGAGGCTGCAGCGATCTCCGTCGTTGCTTGAATGTGGTCGGCATAAAGCGGCCAGTGCCGCGCAGATTCGAAGATCAAGACAATGCCGATGACGACGCCAGCACAGGCGAGGTGCAGAAGAACCCGCGAGGCGTCATCGCGTGATCGGATGGCGCGGCTCACCACCAGATAGGGAATGATGAGCGATACGGTGAGCGAAAACACGCCGCGCAGCATGCCGGTGGCGGTGTCGGCCCGCAGCGTCATCAAGGCGATCGCGGACAACAGAAGAAGGAATGGCAGATCGTACGGGCGCGAGCTCAGCCGTTTGTCGCCCTTCGACATGGTCACGAGGATCGCCGACAGTCCGAACAAGAGGTGCGTGCTGACATTCGTGATGTACGCGCCAGCGACCGACAGATTGAAGTTCACGCTGGGCATCATCATCGCGCCCATGACGTAGAGGCCGGCCGCCTGAGCGGGCGTCCTTGCGAGCATGGGGATCATGAGGGCGCTGAGTGCGAGCACGGCGTAGAGGCCGGGCGCGAGGAAGAAGATGACGGGCGTGGCGAGCGCGAAGGCGATCGGCGCGCGGCCGAACTCCGCGCGGGTCGCCGGCTTCAGGCAATTGTAGAAAATGAACAGGCCGATGCCCGACAGGGCAAAGACCACCACCACGCTCTTGATCTGACTCAGCATGATCCGCCCTTAACCCAAGTGCATCGTGGTGGAAGGGTTGTCCCTCAAGTTGTCCCTAACAGACAGCGTCTAACAAGTTTCTGAACAGATGGAGAGGGCTTCACCAACGCTGTCGTCACGACGGTTGAGGGGAGCGGCTCAGCCGGCGCGACCGCGCGTCCTGCCCGGGAAAGGTCCGAAGCGGACTGATCAGGAGGAAGCCTAGTGAGCAAGACTTTCTAAACCGAACGGCTGTTTTCGCCGACATTGTCAGGTTCTCGAATAGCCAAGAGAGCAGCGCAGAGGATTTAAGTGAAACTTACATCAGGTTTCGCCGCAGTGCAGGACCCGTTTGTCGAATAAGATCTTGTCCGCTCTCGATCCATGCTATTGCACAAGAGTCCGCGTTCGAGGACGTTGCGCCGCAACGGAGGTGGATTTTCATGGCGTTCGACGTGTACGTGCCGGCGGAGATCCCGACCGATGAAGCGGCGCGCATGCGGAGCCTGGAGACATCGGGGCTGCTGAACGTCGGCGCCATGCCGGCCATCCAGAACATCGTGTGGGCCGCGGCATTGTGCACGGGCCTGCCCATCGTCGGCGTGTCCATCATCGATGGCGCGCTTCAGCGTCTGGTCGCGACGATCGGGATCGAAAACCTGACGACGCTGCGGTCGACGTCCTTCTGCGCGCACGCCATCAACACGCCCGACGAGATCTTCTGCGTGCCCGACACGCATGAGGACAGCCGCTTTGCCGGGAATCCGTCGGTGATCTTCGATCCAGCGATCCGCTTCTATGCGGCGGCGCCCCTCATCATGCTGGATGGTCGGGCAGGCGGCGCCCTGTGCGTGCTGGGCAAGGTGCCGCGCGAATGCCTGTCAGACGAAGAAGAAGGCCGGCTGCGCCAGCTGGCGCGGCAGATCGTGAAGCTTGCCGCTGGCGGATCTGCCATGAGGGCGACCCCGCAGGACGAGCGCATCCAGGCGGTGCCGACGGATGGTCGGGCAGGGATGGTGCGGACGGCGGGACTCGAACCCGCACTCTCCTCGAGAAGCGGATTTTAAGTCCGCCGCGTCTACCGGTTTCGCCACGTCCGCCGAAGCCCTCCCACCATAGGCAAGCCAGGCGGACGGCGCCATGCAATCGACGGCCGGAGCGCCTGCGGCTCACACGTTGAGACGGGCGCGCATTTCCTTGCCGGGCTTGAAGTAAGGGACGCGCTTGGCATCCACGTCAACCGTCTCACCCGTCCGCGGATTGCGACCGGTGCGCGCGTCGCGGGCCCGGGTCGAGAAGGCGCCGAAGCCGCGCAGCTCCACGCGTCCGCCCGCGACGAGGCGGGCGGAGATCTCGTCGAAGAAGATGGAGACGATCCGCTCCACTTCCCGCGCCGAAAGGTCCGGATGCTGTTCAGCCAGATGTTGGACAAGCTCCGAGCGTATCATGGACACTCTCCCCCGATCATGCCGGCGCGACGACGTTCCTGCGTTGTCGAGACCGTTCCGTGGACGCGCCCCCCGGCTGATCCACATCAATCCCCTTGAACGAAGATGGTCGCCGCGTCGAGACGGTCGATCTTCACTTCGTCGGAAAGGAGGGTGCCGGCCAGTCAGCCGGCCGGCACCCTGCCTTCGGCTCAGCGGCCTTCGCGCGCCTTGAGCGCCTCGCCCAGGATGTCGCCGAGCGACGCACCCGAGTCGGACGAACCATACTGCGCCACGGCCTGCTTCTCCTCGGCGAGCTGCATCGCCTTGATGGAGAAGTTCGGCTTCTTGGAGCGGTCGAAGCCGATCACCATGGCGTCGAACTTCTGGCCGACCTGGAAGCGCTCCGGACGCTGCTCGTCACGGTCGCGGCCAAGGTCGGACCGCTTGATGAAGCCGGTCGCGCCGTCGTCACCGGCCTGAACCTCAAGCCCGCCGTCACGCACCTCGAGCACGGTGACGGTCTGGATGCTGTTCTTGCCCATCCGGTCGCCGCCGCCGGCAGATCCGCCGACCGCCGGCGCGCCGCGCTCGATCTGCTTCATGCCGAGCGAGATGCGCTCCTTGTCCGGATCGATGTCGAGCACCACGGCCTTCACCGTCTCGCCCTTGTGGTGCAGGCCGAGCGCATCCTCGCCATTCACGCCCCAGGCGATGTCCGACATGTGGACCATGCCGTCGACGTCGCCGTCCAGGCCGATGAACAGGCCGAACTCGGTGGCGTTCTTGACCTCGCCCTCGACCACGGAGCCGATCGGATGCTCGTCCGCGAAGCGCTCCCACGGGTTCGCCTGAGCCTGCTTCAGACCCAGCGAGATGCGGCGCTTCTCCTCGTCGACCTCCAGGATGACGACATCGACTTCCTGGCTGGTGGACACGATCTTGCCCGGGTGGACGTTCTTCTTGGTCCAGCTCATCTCCGAGACGTGGACCAGGCCTTCGATGCCGGCTTCCAGCTCGACGAACGCACCATATTCGGTGATGTTGGTCACGCGGCCCGACAGCTTGGCACCGACCGGATACTTGGCCGACGCGCCCTCCCACGGATCGCTCTCAAGCTGCTTCATGCCGAGCGAGATGCGCTGGGTGTCGCGGTTGATGCGGATGATCTGCACGCGCACCGTGTCGCCGATGTTGATCATCTCGGACGGGTGCTGGACGCGCTTGTAGCTGAGGTCGGTGACGTGCAGCAGCCCGTCGATGCCGCCCAGGTCGACGAAGGCGCCGTAGTCGGTGATGTTCTTGACGACGCCGTCGATCACCTGGCCCTCGGCCAGCGACTGGATCAGGCCCGAACGCTGCTCGGCGCGGGTTTCCTCCAGCACCGCGCGGCGCGACACGACGATGTTGCCGCGACGGCGATCCATCTTCAGGATCTGGAACGGCTGCGGCAGATCCATCAGCGGCGTGACGTCGCGGACGGGGCGGATGTCCACCTGGCTGCCGGGCAGGAAGGCTACGGCACCGCCCAGATCGACGGTGAAGCCGCCCTTCACGCGGCCGTAGATCACGCCCTCGACGCGCTTTTCCTGCGCGAAATCGGCTTCCAGCTTGTCCCAGGCGGCCTCGCGGCGGGCGCGGTCGCGCGACAGCATCGCCTCGCCGTGGATGTTCTCCACGCGGTCGACATAAACCTCGACCTCGTCACCAACCTTCAGATCGGCCTTCTGGCCCGGCGCTGCAAACTCGCGCAGCGGCACGCGGCCTTCCGACTTCAGGCCGACGTCGATGACGGCCAGGTCGTTCTCGATGCCGGTGACGGTGCCCTTGACGACGCGGCCTTCAAAGGCCTCGTTCTCGCCGCCAAGCGTTTCGTTGAGGAGCGCCGCGAAATCATCGCGGGTGGGATTTGCCGCAGTGGCCAAATGGATTTCCTAACCTTCACGTCGTTGCTGGCCAGCCGGTTGTCTCCGGCGGTCTTGGCCAAGGTGCCGCGGCGGCCGGGTGCCGGTCGCGACATCCCGCCGGTCGGGGGCTGAAACGGCGAAAAGCGCCCGTGCTCATCCGCCCGAACGGGAAGCTGGCCTGGTCTGCGCTGATCTCCGCGAGTCGCCCGACCCACAGGATGGGCGGCGCCATAGCGCATCGCCACGGATTCAACAACATGGGCGAAAGCAGCTTTGCCGTTGATTGTTCGCGCCGGTCGGGCAAGCTGTCCGAACCCACGGGGAGGATGAGCATGGCGGCGCTGCGGAACAAAACCGAACGCTACAACATGGTGGCGGTGGTGCTGCACTGGCTGATCGCCGCTCTGCTGCTGTGGCAGATCTGGCTGGGCTTCAACCGGTCGGAGGGGAACGCGTTCGACTGGCACAAGACGATCGGGATTCTGATCCTGGTGCTGAGCGTGGCGCGCCTCGTCTGGCGCCTGGTGAACCCGCCGCCGTCGCTCAGCGGCGAGGTGGCGGGTTGGGAGCGGTTCGCCGCCGGGCTGAACCATGCGCTGTTCTACGTCGTGCTGATCGGCCTGCCGCTGACCGGCTGGGCGGCCGTCTCCACCGGGCGCGCCGCGCGGGAAGGAGCGACCAGCACGTCGATGGTGGGCGGGCTTGACCTGCCGCTGCTGCCGCTGGGGCAGGGGCTGCACGACCCCGCGGAGTCAGCGCATGTCCTGATGGTCTGGATGACGTTCGTGCTGCTGGCCATCCATGTGGCAGCGGCGCTGAAGCATCAGTTCGTGGATCGCACGGCCGCGGCGAACCGCATGCCGCCCTTCGGCGTCCGCAACCCCCGCTAGGGGATTTTTGCCGAGCGACAGCGTTCCACGATCTCGATGGCGTGGCTGATCGCGCTTTCAACCGACAGGAAGCTGGTGTCGAGCGCGACGGCATCTGGCGCCTGACGAAGCGGGGCGGCCGCGCGCGTCGTGTCCCGCAGGTCCCGGGCCTTCAGATCGGCGAGCACCCGGTCGTAGCTGAGCGCGGAGCCGGCCTTGCGAAGCTCATCATGGCGTCGGCGCGCGCGGATGGCCGATGTTGCCCGCACGAACAGCTTGGCATCGGCATCCGGCGCGATCACCGTTCCGATGTCGCGGCCGTCCAGAACCGCGCCGCCATCCTGCCGGGCGAACCGCTTCTGCCGCTCGATCAGCGCGGCGCGCACCGCCGGATGCGCGGACACGATGGAGGCGACCTTGCCGGCATCGTCCGCCTTCAACCGCGGATCGCCAAGCAGCGCATCGTCGAAGTCGCAGGCCGCTGCGGCGGCGTCCTGGTCCGCCGGATCGCTTCCGTCGTCGAGCAGGCGGCGGGCGACCGCCCGGTACAGGAGGCCGGTGTCGAGGTGCGGCAGGGCGTAGTGGCGCGCCAGCGCGCGGGCGATGGTGCCCTTGCCCGACGCCGCGGGCCCGTCAACGGCGATGATCATGTGCTTGTTCTAAGCGAGTCGAGCAGCCGGGTGAAAGCGGGAAAGCTGGTCGCGACCGGCGCCATGTCGTCGATCTCGATCGCGGCGCGGCTGTGGAGGCCCGCCACCGCCATGCTCATGGCGATGCGGTGGTCGAGGCGCGTGGCGACGGTCGCGCCGCCGGGCAGCGGCTCTCCACTGGTGCCTTCGATGACGAGGCCATCCTCCGTCTCGCGCACCCCGGCGCCCGCAGCGACCAGCGCGGCGGCCATGGTTGCCAGCCGATCCGATTCCTTCACCCGCAGCTCCTCCAAGCCGCACGTGCGGGTGGTGCCGGTGGCAAAGGCGGCCGCCACGAAAAAAGCCGGAAACTCGTCGATCATCGACGGCGCGACCTCGGGCGGCACGTCGATGCCGGTCAGGCGAGAGTGACGGATGTGGAGGTCCGCCACGGGCTCGCCGCCGACCGCGCGCTCGTTCGCCGCGCTGATGTCGGCGCCCATGTCCTTGAGCACGCGGATCAGCCCGGCGCGGGTGGCATTGAGGCCGACCCCTTCCACCACCACGTCGGAGCCGGGCACGATCAAGGCGGCGACGATGAAGAAGGCGGCGGACGACGGGTCGCCCGGAACCACGATGTCCTGCGGCTGGAGCTCCGCCTCGCCGCGGAGCACGATCACTCTGGCGCCATCCTCCTCGGTGACCGACAGGTCGGCGCCGAAGCCGCGCAGCATCCGTTCGCTGTGGTCGCGCGTGGGCACGGGCTCGATCACCCGGGTCACGCCGGGCGTGTTGAGCCCGGCCAGCAGCAGCGCCGATTTGACCTGCGCGGAGGCGACGGGAAGGCGGTAGCTGAGCGCAACCGCGGGCACGAGGCCGCGCACGGAGAGCGGCAGGCGGCCGCCGGGGCTCGCGACGATGTCCGCGCCCATCAGGGACAGCGGATCGATGACGCGGGCCATGGGGCGGGCCGACAGAGACGCGTCGCCGATGAAGGTGGCGGTGATGCCATGGCTCGCCACCAGCCCCATCAGCAGCCGGGTCGAGGTTCCCGAATTGCCCATGTCGAGCGCCTGGCGCGGCTGGAGCAGGCCGCCCACGCCGACGCCGTCGACATGCCAGGTGCCGTCGTCCTGCCGTTCGATCGACGCCCCCATCGCGCGCATGGCGGCGGCGGTCGCGAGCACATCCTCTCCCTCAAGCAGGCCGGCGATGCGGCTGGTGCCGACCGCAAGGGCGGAAAACATGATGGCGCGGTGGCTGATCGACTTGTCGCCCGGCGTGCGGATGCGGCCGGACAGCGGCCCGGACATGGCAAAGCGCGCGGGCGAGGGCGGGGCGGCGGCGGACATCAACACCTTGGGTCGGAGGACGGCGGCGGTTTTTGACAGCGGCACCCGCATCTGGCAAGGCGCGCGCCGATCAGGCGGAGGGCGTTCGCCCTGCCGCCGCCATCCCTTTTCGTTGAACCGGAGACGACCGAAACATGGTCAAGCCTGAATGGGGCGCCAAGCGCACCTGTCCCAAGTGCGGCACGCGCTTCTATGATCTGGGCAAGGACGATCCCGTGACCTGCATCAATTGCGGCAACGCGTGGGAACCCGAGTCCGTCCTGAAGTCGAAGCAGCCGCTGCCCTTCGATGCGCCCAAGAAGAAGGACGAGAAGAAGGAAGCCGACAGCGATCTCGGCGACAACGAGCTGGAGATCGACGAGGACGGCGAGGAGAGCCCGGACGACGAGGTGGATCTGGGCGGCGACGACGATCTGGGCGTTGCGACCAGCGACGACGACGACGACAGCTGACGCTTGCAATCGCCGCCGGCCTTTGCTTTAGGACGGCGGCGCTGCCCACCAGCGGGCGGCTTGATGGTTTCGGGGACGTAGCTCAGCTGGGAGAGCGACGCGATGGCATTGCGTAGGTCAGGGGTTCGATCCCCCTCGTCTCCACCACCTCCAGAAAGCCCGGCCTCCGCCGGGCTTTTTCTTTGCGCATCAGGTCCGGCGCGCCGCGGCCGACCTCAGTGCGACGCGACCGGCTGACCTTCTGCAGCCAGCCGCTGTTCGGTCAGGACCTGCCACCCGGTCAGGAACAGTGCCGCCACTAGCGGCCCGACGACGATCCCGGACAGACCCAGAAGGCTGATGCCGCCGAGCGTCGTCACCAGCACCAGCCAGTCGGGCAGGCCGGTATCGCGGCCCACCAGGATCGGTCTGAGGAGGTTGTCGGCCAGCCCGATCACGGCCACGCCCGACGCGACCACGACGATCGCAGGAACGACCGATCCGATCGCGAACAGGTAGAGCGCGACGGGCGTCCAGATGATCGCGGGGCCGACCGCGGGCAGCAGGGCGGCGATCGCCATCAGCACGCCCCACAGCAACGCCGCCGGCATGCCGACCAGCCAGAAGGTGATGGCACCCAGCGCGCCCTGAACCAGGGCGACGACGCCCGATCCCTTGATGGTCGCACGCACCACCGACACGAACTTGTCCGAAAGGCGACGCGCCACGTCGGGCCGGAGCGGAAGCGCCCGCACCACCGCTGGTCCGACGAATTCGCCGTCCCGCACCAGGAAGAAGGTGACGTAGAAGGCGACGCCGAACGCCAGCAGGAAGGCCGCGGCGTCGGCACCGATGGAAAAGGCGCGGCTGGCCAGCGTGCTCGCCGAACTGCTGACGGCCGCGGCGATGCTGGCCTGCGCGCGTTCGAAACTGCCGAAGCCCGCGCTGTCCAGCATCTGCTGCAGGCGACGCGGAAGCGCATCGTGCATCTGTTCGAAATAGGCGGCGAAGCTGATGTTGCCGCTGCGGATCTGCGCGTAGACGCCCGTTGCCTGATCCACCACCAGGGTCGCGACGATCAGCGCGGGGATAACCACGGCGACCGTGATGATCAGAAGCGTCACGGCCGCCGCGCGGTTGCGCTTGCCGGGCCAGCGGCGAAGCAGGCGGTGGAAGAGCGACTGGAACAGCAAGGCGGCCAGTGCGGACCAGAGCAGCGCGTTGAGGAAGGTGCTGACGACGAGCCCCAGCGCGACCGTGATCAGAACAAGAAAGACGATCAGGCCGCCCTGTTCCAGGCGCCGCGAGGGTGGGAAAGGGCCGGGAGCCGGTTCGCTGACCTGCGGCCGCTCGGCTGCCTCACGCATGTCTGTCACGTCTTTCCTCCCAGCGATGCGGCCAACGCCCGCGCGCCGCCGCCGATCCCTCGCGGCGAACTGGCGCATGTCATCGAACCGTCATCAGAACTCAATCTATGTTTAATCGCGCGATCCTAGGGCGGCCTCCATGCATCTCGCAGCGCAGCAATTTGCACATGGCAGCCGGGCTCTTCACGGTGAGCGAGGAGGGTCACGCATTGCGATCGATCTGGCGGCACCGCTGGCAGACCTGCTGGCGATGTTCAGAAACGATCCCGACCTGCGCCTTGTCACGGTCGTGGATGGCGACCGACGGCCGTCCGGCATCGTCCGTGAGATCGATGTTCGCGCGCTGCTGCTGAACCCATTCGGCCATGCGTTGATGCAGAACCCGGCCTTTGGTCGCGGGATCGCAAAGCTGGTGCGGCCCTGCGCGACGATCGGCGCGGGGCGGGCGGTCGACGAGCTGCTTGCCGCCTTCCACGTCAACGGGGGCAGCGATGGCATCCTGCTGGTCGACGAGGACGGGCGGTTCCGCGAGTCGCTAGATGCGATCCAGATCGCGCGGCTGGCGCTCGCGCAGGATCAGGCAAAGGTCGCGCTGAGAGGCGAGCAGGTCGACCGCATCCAGGCAGCAGCGATGGCCTTTCGCAACGACGTCGCCATCCTGTCGCGGGACCTGTCGGAAGCGGCGGGGCAGGTGCAGACGCTTTCCGCCGAACTTGCCGCACGGGCGCGGGCCACCCGGTCGGGCGCAGCATCGGTGTCCCAGGTGACGGAGGAAAGCGTCGTGGGGCTGGAGGAGGTCGCGCTGCGGGGGCGCGGGCTGGCGGATGCGATCAAGAGCATTACCTGCGGGACGGCGGATGCCCGCGAGATCCGCATGCGGGCGCAGGACCGGGTGGCAGAGGCGGGAGCGCGAACCCGGGCGCTGGGCGAAACCGCGTCAGCCATCGATGCCATGCTGAGCCTGATCCAGCAGATGGCGCGGCAGACCAACCTGCTGGCGCTGAACGCAGGGATCGAGGCGGCGCGGGCGGGTGAGGCCGGTCGCGGGTTCGCGGTGGTCGCGGCAGAGGTGAAGTCGCTGGCCGACCAGACGCGGCGCGCGGCGGGAGACATTGCGGAGCATGTGGCGCGCGTGCACGACGTGGTGGACGGAGTGACGGAGAGCCAGGAGGGGATCGCCAGGGCGATCGCCGCGATCGCCGACATCGCCGGCACAATGGATGCCGCCATCGAGCGGCAGGGAAGCGCCACCATCGCGATCGCCACCAATGTCGAGCAGGCGCTTCTTGCCGGCCGCGACATCGGACAGCGCGCAGGTGCGATCACGTCCGGTGCCACGGCGGTGGAAAAGGATGCAGCGACGCTCGGCACGCTGTCGATCAGCGTCAATGAAGCCGCAACGCGCCTTCAAGGCAGGGCCGAAAGCTTCATTGCCGCCGCGCTCGCCTGACGCGATGTAGCTCTGGAAGGCAGGTCAGGCGCGCGCGCTTCTCGGCGCGGCATCGTCGGCGGGAGCGGTGCTCCACCCCAACAGCGGCAGCGTCGCCGTCCGGCGCCCGCTATAGTCCGTTGCGAAGGTCACGGCGCCCCGGGTTTCCATGAAGCCCAGCAATCGACGCAGCCGGCCCAGCGAGGCGGTGCCGTAGGCGGCGGCAAGATCCTCGTCGGTGGGGCAGGGGCGCCCGTCGCGCGCGGCGCGTGCGATGCGCAGGAAGACGCCGAGCAGATCGTCCGGAAGGTCGCCCGCGATGCGCATCGCATGCTGCCATTCGGGGTCGGTCTCCGCCGGTGAAAAGAGGCCGGCCTCGGCCATGGTGATGCGCCGTGTGAAGGTCGGCAGGTCGAGCGCGGCGTCGGAAGCGCCCGCCAGCCGGCAACGGAGCGCGAAATCGCTGTAGCGTGCCGCGATCGGCCGGTCCGCGGCGCCATCGTCCGCCACCATCGCGCCCAAGATCTCGTCGACCTGGTCCGGGGCGAGCCGGGCGGCTTCGGTCGCGGACGCGGCAAGTGCCGGTTTGTCGTCGCGCGCGAACAGTTCGGCCAGGGGAACGGGCGCAGCGCGCGGCGCCGGCGCGAGCCGCGCGGGTTCAAGCGCGTCGAACAGCAGCGCGCGGGCATCTTCGCCGGTGCGCGTCGGAAGCGGCGCGAGCGCGGCGCCCGTGGCATGCGATCCGGTGGCGACCGCGCCGATCCGGACGAGCCGCGGACGTCGGCAGATCGCGGGCCCGAGCGCCAGGAACTGCCCCCGTTCCAGGTCGCGGATCTGTTCCGCCTGGCGGCGCTCCATGCCGAGCAGGTCGGCCGCGCGTGCCATGTCGATGTCCAGGAACGTGCGCCCCATCATGAAGTTGGACGCCTCCGCCGCCACGTTCTTGGCAAGCTTTGCCAGCCGTTGCGTCGCGATCACGCCGGCGAGCCCGGGCTTGCGCCCGCGGCACATCAGGTTGGTCATGGCCGACAGGGACGCGCGCCTCGCCTCCTCGCCCACCTCGCCGCCGCCGGCCGGCGCAAACAGCTGCGCTTCGTCCACGACCACCAAGACGGGCAGCCACTGCTCGCGCGGCGCATCGAACAGGCCGTTCAGGAAGGTGGCGGCACAGCGAAGCTGCGCATCCGCCTCAAGCCCGTCCAGGTTGAGCACGATCGACAACCGATGGGCACGCGCACGCTGGGCAATCGCCAGGATTTCGCCGGAGCCGTAATCAACGGTCTCGACGACCAGATGGCCGAATCGGTCGGAAAGGGTCGCGAAGTCACCTTCAGGATCGATCACGACCTGCTGGACATGGGGGGCGCTCTCCTCGAGCAGGCGCCGCAGCAGGTGCGACTTGCCCGAGCCGCTGTTGCCCTGGACGAGGAGCCGGGTGGCGAGCAGCTCGGCCAGGTCGAGCGCAGCCGGCTGGCGGTGGTCGTCCAGCCCCATGTCGATTTGGACGGTCATCCGGCGTCCTTGGCGCAGTCATCCCGCCGGCGGCAAGCGGATGCGCCAAGGTTCCACGCCGAGCCGTGACAGATTCACCAAAGAGTCATTCTTTTGCGTCAGGGCCAACGGTGCGAGCGTTGCCACCGGGACACAGGTGAAAGCGTTTGTCGCAGCTGGATTTCGGCCAGCCGGTTTGGGGGTTGCAACTCTGCAAGGGCGCTGCCAAAGCTGCGATGGGTTTGAAGAGTGTGCCAAAAAGGGAGTTTATCATGACGTTCAAGAAGGCGATGATGGCAGCGGTTGCTGCGACCTCGATCGTCGCGATGCCGGCTTCGGCCGTTGCCGCCACGGCTTCGAACGCCGCTCGCTCGGCTCCGGTGGCGCGCGCGTCCGCGTCGACCGACGGCCAGAACGAGCTGGGCGGTGGCAGCGTGATCGTTGCCATCCTGGCCGCTGCTGCGGTGATCGCGGCCATCGTGATCGTTGCCGACGGCGACGACGATGAGGCGGTTTCCGCCTAAGGCTTTTGGCACTGCCAAGACGAAAGGGCGGCCCTCGGGTCGCCCTTTTTCGTTTCGGCTCGCGAAACACCGCTCCTTCCGACGTCCCTTGTTGATCGCTCGCGGCCTGCCCAGATGGGGTCTGCACAGACATGGGATGAATGAAGATGACGACGGAGACTGCGATCCTCGCCGGAGGGTGCTTCTGGTGCACGGAAGCCGTTTTTGACGACGTGATCGGCGTGGCGGCGGTTGAGAGCGGCTACATCGGCGGCCATGTCGACAGCCCCAGCTACAAGGCGGTCTGCGACGGCACGACGGGGCATGCGGAAGCGGTGAAGATCGACTTCGATCCGGCCGTGATCTCCTACGCCGACCTGCTCGACATCTTCTTCCACACCCATGATCCGACCCAGCTGAACCGGCAGGGGAACGATGTCGGCACGCAGTACCGATCGGCGATCTTCCCGCAGTCCGACGCGCAGGAAGCAGAAGCGCGCGCGGCGATTGAACGGGCGGCGGCCGAGAACAGCGCGCCCGTGGTGACCACCATCGAGCATGCCGACACCTGGTGGACGGCAGAAGACTACCACCAGGAATATTTCGAGCGTGTCGGCAACGCCAATCCCTACTGCATGGCGGTGGTCGCGCCCAAGCTTCGCAAGTTCCGCAAGAGCTATGCCGAGCGCCTGAAGCGCTGATCCGGGCTTGGCCTCGCGCGCCGCGGCGAATAGGGGCGGGGCGACACGCAAGAACAGGGGATCATCTGCATGAAGCCGCTTCGCAAGGCCGTGTTTCCGGTGGGAGGCCTTGGCACCCGCTTCCTTCCCGCCACCAAGGCGATGCCGAAGGAGATGCTTCCGATCGTCGATCGTCCGCTGATCCAGTGGGCCGTGGACGAGGCGATCGAGGCCGGCATCGAGCAGATGATCTTCGTCACCGGGCGCGGGAAGTCGGCGATCGAGGATCATTTCGACATTGCCTACGAGCTCGAGGCCACGATGTCGGGACGCGGCAAGTCGCTGGAGATCCTCGATTCGACGCGGCTGAAGCCGGGCCGTGTCGCCTATGTGCGGCAGCAGGAGCCGATGGGCCTGGGCCATGCCGTCTGGTGCGCGCGCGACATCGTCGGAGACGAGCCCTTTGCCGTGCTGCTGGCCGATGATTTCATGGTCGGCCGCCCGGGCTGCCTGAAGCAGATGGTCGACGCCTATCAGCGCACCGGGGGCAACCTCATCTGCGCGCAGGAAGTCGCCGACGACAAGACGCACATGTACGGCGTGATCACGCCGGGCGCGCGCGACGGCGCGGTGACGGAGGTGAGGGGCCTTGTTGAAAAGCCGAAGCCCGGAACGTCGCCGTCGAACCTCGCGGTGATCGGCCGCTACATCCTGCAGCCGGAGGTGATGCAGGTGCTGGAGCGGCAGGAAAAGGGTGCGGGCGGAGAGATCCAGCTGACCGATGCGATGGCGCAGATGATCGGCAACCAGCCCTTCCACGGCGTCACCTTCGAGGGCGTCCGCTACGACTGCGGCGACAAGGCCGGCTTCATCAACGCCAACCTGGCCATCGCGGTCGAGCGGGAGGATGTCGGGCCGGCGGTGCGCGCATTCGCAGGCGATCTGCTGAAGGCGTGAACCTCGCAAAGGTCGTTCTGCTCGTCGCGGCGCTCCTGTGGGGCGCGGCGGCGGAGGCGCGCGGCCCGCTGCGGGTGATGAGCTTCAACATCCGCTATCCGTCGCCGGATGACGGCGCCAACCGTTGGCCGCTGCGCCGCGCCCTCGCCGTCCGGACGATCGCCGACGCCGATCCCGATGTGATCGGCATGCAGGAGATGTTCCGCGAACAGGGTCGCGACATCGTCGACGCGCTGCCGGCCTATTCCTGGGTCGGTGCCGGCCGGCGTGGCGGGCGCGACGATGAGCATATGGGCCTGTTCTGGCGACGCGACCGGCTGACGCTGATACGCTGGGGCGAGTTCTGGCTGTCCGACACGCCGGAGGTTCCCGGCAGCATAAGCTGGGGCAACCTTTATCCGCGCATGGTGACGTGGGGCGAGTTCTCACGCCCGAGCGATGGGCGGCGCTTCATCGTCTTCAACACGCACTTCCCCTACCGTGCGGAGGATGGCGCGGCGCGGGCGAAGGCTGCGCGATTGCTTGCCGACCGAATCGCGCAGCTCTCCGACGGGCTCCCGGTCGTGCTGACGGGCGACTTCAACGATGTGCCGGACAGCCCGACATATCGCATCCTGACGACCGGGCTGTCCGATGGGTGGCGCGCAGCCGCCCGACGATCCGGCCCGGACGGCACGTTCAACGGCTTCAGCGGCGCGGGCGACCGGCGGATCGACTGGGTGCTGACGCACGGCTTCCGGGTCGGCGAGGTGCGGACGATCGCCCGGCGCGAGGGGGCAGTGTTTCCTTCCGACCACTGGCCGGTGCTGGCAGACCTAAGCTTCCAGAACTAGCGCGGCGCGGCGGCGCGGCGCAGGCGATCGTTGATCGCCTCGCCGAGCCCGAGGTCCGGGACGGGGGCGACGGCGATGCTGCCGAGCCCGGACGCGTCGGCCTCGTGCAGGCACCCGAACAAGGTGGCAGCGGCCTCCTGAAGGTTACCGGCAGCCGAGAGCGTGGCGTGGCCGGAGACTGTGCCGAAGCCGATCAGCCATTCGTCCGTATCAGCCGTCACGGCGTTCAGGCGCAGCGGCTTGGCAGGGGCATAGTGGCTGGCGAGCTGTCCGGGCGCCTCGATCCCGGCATTCTCGTTCTGCGACGCTGGACCCAGCAGGGCGGCGAGCGCATCGCGCGTGATCGGGCCCGGACGGAGCAGCCGCCAGCCATGCGCGTCCAGCGCGACGATGGTCGATTCGAGCCCCACCGGCGTGGCGCCGCTGTCGATCACCAGCGGGATGCGGCCGGCAAGGCTGTGCGCGACATGCCCCGCAGTGGTCGCGCTGATGCCGCCGCTGGCGTTGGCGGACGGGGCGGCAAGCGGTCGTCCTGCAGCAGACAGCAATGCGCGGATGGCCGGATGTGCTGGCATGCGAAGAGCGACGGTCGGCAGCCCGGCGGTCGCCAGCGTGGAGATGCCCGCCTCCGCCAGAAGGGGCAGCACCATTGTCAGCGGGCCCGGCCAGAACCGTGCGGCAAGCAGGCGGGCGCGATCGTCGAACCGCGCGATGCGTGCGGCAGTCTCGGCATCCGGCACATGCACGATCAGCGGGTTAAAGGAGGGTCGCCCTTTGGCGGCGTAGATCGATGCGACAGCGACGCCGTTGGTCGCGTCGGCGGCGAGGCCGTAGACCGTCTCCGTCGCGATTCCCACCGGCTTGCCTGCCAGCACGAGCGCTGCGGCCTCGGCAATGGCGGCCTCGCCGTAGCGGCGGACGACAGGCTCTTGGGAGATCATCCGGCGGGCGTATAACGGGGGCCGAAAAGAGCCAAGCCGAGAGGAACAGATGAGCTATTCGCCGCCGATCACCGAGCAGCGTTTCGTGCTGGACCATGTCGTGGATATCGCCGACCTGTCCAAGGCGGAGCGGTTCGAGGCCGCGACCCCCGACATGGTGGACGCGATCCTGGAAGGGGCAGGCGCGCTGGCATCAGGCGAATATGCGCCCTTGAACCGGGTCGGCGACACCGTGGGCGCAAAATGGACCCCCGATGGGGTGACCATGCCCGATGGCTTCAAGGCGGCCTATGATGCGTTTGTGGAAGGGGGGTGGAGCACGCTTGCCGCCCCTGCGGAGCATGGCGGGCAGGGCCTGCCATTCTCGCTAGCGACGGTCGTGATGGAGGATCTGGGCACGGCAAACATGGGCTTCTCGCTCGTTAACATGCTGAACGCTGGCGCCATCGAGGCCATCGTGCATCATGGCAGCGCGGAGCAGCATGCGGCCTGGCTGCCGCGGCTGGTGACCGGCGAGTGGACGGGCACCATGAACCTGACCGAGCCGCAGGCGGGATCGGACGTGGGCGCGCTGCGCACCACCGCCACCCCTGCGGGCGACGGAAGCTGGCGCATTTCCGGCACCAAGATCTTCATCACCTATGGCGAACATGATCTGGCGGACAACATCGTCCACCTCGTGCTCGCCCGCACGCCCGACGCGCCGGCCGGAACCAAGGGCATCTCCCTGTTCCTGGTGCCGAAGTTCCGCCTGAACGATGCCGGCGAGCCCGCCGAGCGCAACGGCGTCGCGTGCCTTTCCATCGAACACAAGCTGGGCATCCATGCCTCGCCCACATGCGTGATGGGGTTCGGGGAGGGCGGCGAGTGCCATGGCTGGCTGATCGGCGAGGAAGGCGGCGGAATGCGCGCCATGTTCACGATGATGAACCATGCGCGGCTGAACGTCGGCCTGCAGGGCGTCCAGATCGCCGAGCGCGCGACGCAGGCGGCGGTCGATTATGCCCGGGGCCGGGTGCAGTCGGCCCGTGCGGGCAAGCCGGTGGCGATCGTCGAGCATCCGGATGTGCGGCGCATGCTGATCCGGATGAAGGCGCTGACGCAGGGTGCGCGCGCGCTGGTCTACTATGCTGCGGGGCAGCTTGACCGCGCGACGCTGGGCGACGCGCATGCCCGCGCCCGCGCCGAACTGCTGGTGCCGCTGGCGAAGGCGTGGGGGACGGATGTCGGCTGCGAGGTCGCCTCCATCGGGGTGCAGGTGCATGGCGGCATGGGCTTCGTCGAGGAAACCGGCGCCGCCCAGCATTACCGCGACGCGCGGATCGCCCCGATCTACGAGGGCACCAACGGGATCCAGGCGGCAGACCTGATCGGGCGCAAGATGTCGATGAACGGCGGGGACGTGTTCCGCCGGCTGCTCGACGATATCCGTGCGGAGGGCGTGCCGGAGCTGGCCGCGCTGTCCGAGCGGGTCGATGTCGCCGCCCGCTACCTGACCGGGAACGAGGCCGATGCGGACGACCGGCTGGCCGGCAGCTACCCGTTCCTCACCATGCTGTCGGTGCTGACCGCGGGCTGGCTGATGGCGCGGCAGGGCAAGGCCGTCGAGGCCGCGGAGGGCGATCCTGCCTTCCTGGCCATGAAGCGGGTCGCGGTGCGCTTCTTCCTGGAGCGGATCGTTCCGGAGGCGGAAGGGCTGCTGGCGGCAGCGACCGCCGGAGCCGCCGGCCTCTACGCCGTCGATGCGGAGGTGTTGGCGGCCTGAGCGCCGCCACACCCGATCAGGTGTTCAGGTACCAGCGATCCGTGCCTTCCAGCGCGATCGCGGTGAGGCGGCCGGAGGCGAAGGCGCCCGTGTCGATCCCGATGCGGTTCGGCCGCTCATCCACCTCGTCGGTGATGCTGTGGCCGTGGATGACGAGCGGGCCGTGGTCGGTCGCATCGTCCAGGAAGGTTCGCCGGATCCAGCGCAGGTCGGCGAGCGTCTGGTCCTCCAGCGGCACGCCGGGACGGATGCCGGCATGAACGAACAGATAGTCGCCAACCTGCACCTGATCCTCGAACCCGCGCATGAAGTCGACATGCGCTACCGGCACGGAAGTGGACATCAGCTCGAACAGCTCGTCATAGCCCGTGCTATCATATTGCTGTTTCGACACGCCGTAGGACAGGATCGTCTCGCGGCCGCCGATGCGGGTGAAGAAGCGCAACGCCTCGCGATCGCCGCCGAGCGCCTTCAGGAAGATTTCCTCATGGTTGCCGGTCAGGACGCGGATCGGCCGCTCGGCGGCGAGCAGCCGGAGCCGTTCGACCACGCCGGCGGAGTCCGGACCGCGGTCGACAAGGTCGCCGAGGAAGACGAGCTCGATCCGCGCACCGCTTCCGGCCGCATCGGCATCGATCATCGCCAACAGCGCATCCAGGAGGTCGAGCCGGCCGTGGATGTCGCCCACGGCATAGACGCGGACCCCATCGGGAACGCAGCGTGCGGGCGTGGCGGGTGCGGCGCCACGGCCGCTGAACAGGCGCTTCAGAACCATGGCATGATCGGAAAAGACATAAGCATGGCAACCCTATAGCCGTCCCGGCGCGCTTCGGCAGGGTTCATGATCCCGCACCCGCGCGATAGTGGCGGAACCAGTCCACGAAGCGGGGAATGCCGACGTCCAGCGGCGTTGCCGGAGAAAAGCCGAGGTCGCGCCTGGAAGCCGTGATGTCGGCGGCCGTCTGCCGCACGTCGCCCGGCTGCATGGGTGACGCCTCGATCATGGCTGCGCGGCCGCATGCGTCCTCGATCAACCGGACGAGACGATCGACGCCTTCGGGCCGGTCGCCGCCGAGATTGTAGATCGCATGGGGCGCCACGGCACCGCCGGGCTTCGGCCGGCCGTCGTCGGCGGGCGGGCGGTCGAGCGCGGCCAGCACGCCGGCGACGATATCGTCGATGAAGGTGAAGTCTCGGCGCATGTCGCCGCCGGCATGAAGGCGGATGGCGCGGCCATCGAGGACCGCGCTGGTGAACAGCCACACGGCCATGTCGGGACGGCCCCATGGACCGTAGACGGTGAAGAAGCGCAGGCCCGTCTGCGGCAGGCGGTAGAGATGGGCGTAGCTGTCGCTCATCAGCTCGTCCGCCCGCTTGGTGGCGGCGTAGAGCGAGATAGGATGATCCGTCCGCTGCTCGACCGACAGCGGAAAGGCCGCCGAGTCGCCGTAAACGGACGAGGAGGAGGCATAAACGAGGTGCCCGACGCGGCGGGTGCGGGCCAGCTCCAGGACGTTCAGATGGCCGACCATGTTGGCGCGGACATAGGCGTGCGGATTGTCGATGGAGTGGCGTACCCCGGCCTGCGCGGCCAGGTGCACGATCCGGTCGATGGCGGTCCCGTCGGTCGCGCGCGACAGCGCATCCGCGTCGGCTATGTCCGCCTCGACAAAGGTGAAGTCGCCGCGCCCGCCGAGATCGTCCAGGCGGGCGCGCTTCAGCGCGGGATCATAATAGGGGTTGAGGTCGTCGATCCCGATCACGCGGTCGCCGCGGGCAAGAAGCGCGCGAGCGACGGCATGGCCGATGAAACCGGCGACGCCTGTCACCAGGATGGTCATGGAGCCGCGGCTGTCGCGGACTTCGGCAGCGAAGGCAAGGGGGCGTTAACGCCGATCAGGCGCGTTCCGCGTCCAGCAGCGCGCGGGCGTCGAGGCCCAGCCGGTCTATGATCGCGCGGATGCGGGGCCAATAGTCGCTCAAGAAGCGGTCCCGCTCCGTCAGCTTCAGCCGTTCGGTTGCGCCATCGGCGACGAACATGCCGACACCGCGGCGGACCACGACGAAGCCTTCGTCCTGGAACAGCTGATACGCCTTCGCGACCGTGAGCGGATTGGCGCCATTGTCGGCGGCAAATGCGCGCACCGACGGAAGCATGGACCCGTCCGGATGGCTGCCGTCCATGATCAGGGCGGCGATGCGGTCGCGCAGCTGAAGATAGACGGGCTGGTCGGATCCGGTCACAGGTGCCTTAGTGGCGTAACACAGCAAGCAACGTCAAGGCTGCCAGACGCCGATCACCTGCGCAGGGTCGGGGCGCGGCCGTTCGCTGAGCTCGCGTGCGGGCGAGCCGATGAACATGAAGCCGGCAATCCGTTCCGGCGCCTGGCCGAACAGGTCCCGCACCCGCTCGCTATAGGCGGCCCATGTCGTCAGCCAGCTGCCGACGAACCCCTCGGCGTGCGCCGCGACCAGCAGCGCCATGCACGCGGCGCCGGCCGACAGCTCCTGCTCCCAGGCCGGGATCTTGGCGGAGTCGCGCGGACTGAACAGCGCCACAACCAGCGCCGGCGCCTGCCGGGCGAAGTCGCGTGCAGCGTCGAGCTCGGCGGCGTGAACGTCGGGGCGATCCGCGCGCAGGCATGCGGCCAGCCGCTCACCGAGCGCATCGCGGGCGGTTTGCGGAACGACAAGGAAGCGCCAGGGGGCCAGCTTGCCATGGTCGGGAACGCGCGTGGCGGCGGCCAGGATGCGGGCCAGCTGGGTGTCGTCGGGGCCGGGTGCGACCATGTCGCGCGGCTTGCCCGAACGGCGCGACGCCATCAGCGTGGTGGCGGAGGTGCGGTCGTTGAACATGGGCGTGCCCGTAGCAATTCGGACGAGGGGGAGGTAGCGCCATCGGCCATGCGCCGCCTTGCCGCCTTGCTTTTCCTGCCCTTCCTCCTCGCGCTTGCCCCGACGCAGGCGGAGCTGGACGACGCCGACCGCCGGGTGGCCGCGATCGGATATCGGTTGCAGACGGCCGGGGTTAAGCTGTGCAGCGATCGGGACATGGTGACGGGCCTGCTGATCCACGGATTGGCGCAATATGCGCCGGCGGATCGGCCGCAGATGGTTGAGCGATTCCCGGCTGCGGCGGCCTTTGCCGTGCTGGCCGTCGTCCCGGGCAGCACGGCGGAGGCGGCGGGCCTTGCAGCAGGCGACCCGCTGTTCTCGGTCGATGGCGCGCCCTTCGTGGCGGGCGATGCGGGACCGGCGAGCTTTGCCCCGGTCGCGGCGGCGGAGCAGCAGATCGCCGCGGCCCTCGCGGATGGCACCGCGACGCTGGAAAGCATGGCGGGGGACGAGCGGCGCACGGTGTCGCTGCGCGGCGTACCGGGATGCCGCACGCGGTTCCAGGTGCGAATCGGCGATCGGCTGAACGCCGGGGCGAACGGCCATTATGTCACGGTGACGACCGGGCTGGTCGCATTCGCGGCCAATGACGACGAGCTGGCACTGATCCTGGCGCACGAGTTGTCGCACAACATCCTGCGCCACCGGGAGCGGCTGGATGCGCAAGGCGTGGCGCGTGGCATGCTGTCGGCGTTCGGCAGCAATCCCGGGCGCATCCGGGCGACGGAGGACGAGGCCGACCGGTTGGCGCTCTACCTGATGGCGCGGGCGGGCTACGACATCGGCGCGGCGCCGGCGTTCTGGGACCGCTATGTCAGACGCACGGGTGCCGGCATCTTCTCCGACCGGACCCATAGCGGCCGCCGCGCGCGGGTGGCGGCAGCGGAGGAGGAGATCGCGCGTATCCGCGCCCAGGTCGCCGCCGGGCGGGAGCCGACGCCGGAGCCCGCGATCGTCGCTCATTAACGAAGCGGGTTGGCAGGGCGGATTTCGCCGCTAGTCTCCGCCCCCATTCAAACGCCGCGCGGGCCCGTTGCCCGCGACAAGGCGACCGTTAGGGGCCGGACTTGGACATCATTCCCGCAATCGCACTCGCTTTCCTGATCCTGCTGCTGATCGGCGGCGCCGCCGTCGCCGCCAGCAAGAGCCCGGAATTCGCCGGCCATCCGAAAGGCCTCTACGTCCTGTTCTTCGCCGAGATGTGGGAGCGTTTCTCCTACTACGGCATGCGGGCACTGCTGATCTTCTACCTGACGCAGCACTGGCTGTTCTCGGACGGCGAAAGCAACCTCATCTACGGCGCCTATGCCAGCCTGGTGTACATCACGCCGGTGCTCGGCGGGTATCTGGCGGACAAGTATCTGGGCAATCGCAAGGCGGTGCTGTTCGGCGCGGTGCTGCTGACGGCCGGTCACCTGCTGATGGCGGTGGAAGGCGACGGCGGAACGGACGGCGCGGCGATCAATGTCTTCTGGGCGGCGCTTGCCTTCATCATCGTGGGATCGGGCTTTCTGAAGGCCAACATCTCCGTGATCGTGGGGCAGCTCTACCCGAAGACGGACGTCCGGCGGGACGGCGCCTATACGATCTTCTATGTGGGCATCAACGTGGGTGCCGCAATCGGCACGATCCTCGCCGGCTGGCTGGGGCAGACATATGGCTGGGCCTACGGGTTCGGCGCCGCGGGCATCGGCATGCTCCTGGGCCTCATCGTGTTCATCCTCGGCAAGCCCCTGCTGCTCGGCAAGGGGGAGCCGCCGCGCCCGCTCGCCAAGCGGACGGAGTGGACGCTCTACGGCCTTGGCATCGCGTCCATCGCGCTCGTCTGGGTGCTCATTCAGTATCGCGACGTGATCGAAGGGCTGCTGTGGGTCTCGGGCATCGTGCTGCTCGGCTATGTGCTGTGGTCGTCGATGAAGCTTGAGCGCGAGCCGCGTCAGCGCATCTGGGCGATCCTTTTCCTGATCGCGCTGAACCCGGTGTTCTGGGGCCTGTTCGAGCAGGCGGGCGGGTCGCTCAATCTCTACACCGACCGCTTCGTCGATCGCGGCGGGGTGCCGGCGTCGCTGTTCCAGTCGATCAACCCGATCTACATCGTGCTCCTGGGGCCGGTGTTCGCTGGACTGTGGGTGTGGCTCGGCAAGCGCGGGCTGGAGCCATCGGCGCCGGCAAAGTTCGGGCTGGCGCTGGCGCAGGTCGGCTTTTCCTTCCTGTTGTTCGTGTGGGGCGCGAACACGGTGGGTCCGGAAGTCGCGACGCCGGTGCTGTTCGTGTTCCTGATCTACTTCTTCCAGACCACGGGTGAGCTCTGCCTGTCGCCGGTCGGCCTCAGCGCCATGAACCGGCTGGCACCGACGCAGCTTGCCAGCCTCATCATGGGCGCGTGGTTCTACATGACCGCGGTCGGCCAGTTCGTCGCCGGCAAGATCGGCGAGGCGACCGGCGGCGAGTCGGGCGAGATGACGAAGGAAGCGACGCTGTCGATCTACAACACCATCGGCTGGTGGACGGTCGGCATCGCCGTGGTCGTCCTGCTGCTGTCGCCGATCGTCCGCCGCTGGATGCATCTGGAGACGCTGGAGGACGATCCGGACCATGCGCTGGCAGGCGAGGCGGAGATCGGCGAGCCGAAGGCCGCCGGAATCGTCAGGAATAACGAGCTGAAGGCGGGGCGCGACTGATGACCAAGCAGGGATTGTTGGCCGGCGGCGCGATGCTGCTGGCGCTGGCGGGCTGTGCCTCCACGGCGGGCGCGGAAGAGAGCGCGTCGTCGGCGGGAAGCCGCCCGGCGACCACGCGTGAGGACCGGATCGCCAACCGCGACCCCTATCCGTCGACCTATCGCGCCTATCCGTCGGTAGCGACCGTCGTCACCAACGTGACGATCTTCGACGGCGAAGGCGGTCGGATCGACGGCGGCCAGATCCTGATGGCGGACGGCAAGATCGTCGCGGTCGGCCAGACGGTGGAGCAGCCCGCGGGCGCGACCGTGATCGACGGCACCGGCAAGTGGGTGACGCCCGGCATCATCGACGTGCACAGCCACCTGGGCGACTATCCGAGCCCCGGCGTCGATGCGCTGTCCGACGGCAACGAGGCGACCGACCCCGCGACGCCTGAGGTGTGGGCGGAACACAGCGTATGGCCGCAGGACCCCGGCTTCACCCGCGCGCTCGCCAATGGCGGCGTGACGACGCTGCAGATCCTGCCCGGCTCTGCCAACCTGACGGGCGGGCGCTCCGTCACCGTCAAGAACGTGCCCGGCCGCACCATGCAGCAGATGAAGTTTCCCGGCGCGCCCTATGGCCTGAAGATGGCCTGCGGCGAGAACCCGAAGCGCGTCTATGGCGAGCGCAACCGGGCACCGTCGACCCGCATGGGCAACATCGCCGTCAACCGGCAGATGTGGATGCGCGCGCAGGAATATGACCGGCGCTGGGACGCGTGGGAGGAGAACGGCCGGGGCAACGCGCCCAACCGCGAAGCCGACATGGATACGCTGCGCGAGGTGCTGGACGGCCGCATCCAGATCCACAACCATTGCTACCGCGCCGACGAGATGGCGATCGTGATCGATATGGCCAAGGAGTTCGGCTACACCGTGTCGACCTTCCACCACGCGGTGGAAAGCTACAAGATCGCCGACCTGCTGCGCGAGAACGAGATCTGTTCGGCGATGTGGTCCGACTGGTGGGGCTTCAAGATGGAGTCCTACGACGCGATCAACGAGAACATCCCGCTGGTCCACAATGCCGGTGCCTGCGCCATCGTCCATTCGGACGACCCCGACGGCATCCAGCGGCTGAACCAGGAAGCCGCCAAGGCCCTGGCCGACGGCCGACGCATGGGCATCCAGATCGCCGACGAGGTCGCCTGGACCTGGCTGGCCATCAACCCGGCACGCGCCATCGGCGTGGATGAGTGGACCGGATCGCTGAAGGCCGGAAAGATGGCCGATGTGGTGCTGTGGAACGGCAATCCGCTGTCCGTCTACACGCGCCCCGAAAAGGTCTGGATCGACGGCGCGCTGATGTTCGACGCCAACGATCCTGCGCGCCGACCGGTGACCGATTTCGAACTTGGCCAGCCCGGCGAAGGAGATGTGAAGTGATCCGCCGCGCAGATCGACGCCGCTCCCCCTTGTTCGCGATGCTGGGCATCGGCTGTGCCTTTGTCGGGGCCTTCACCGGCTATGCCGCCAATGCGCAGACGGTGGCGATCACCGGCGGCACGGTGGCGCTGGGCGATGGATCGGCACCGATCCCGAACGGCACGGTGGTCATCCAGAACGGCCGCGTGAGGGCCGCCGGCGCGGGCGTCGCGGTGCCCGCAGGGGCGGAGCGGATCGATGCAACGGGCAAATGGGTGTCGCCGGGCATCGTCGCGGGATTCAGCCGGCTCGGGCTGGTGGAGGTCGATGCGGTCGACGAGACCAACGACGTCGCCGCGCGCACGTCGCCCTTTTCGGCCGCGTTGGACGTGGTGCCCGCGCTCAACCCGCGGGTCAGCGCGATCGCCATCAGCCGCAACCGCGGCGTGACCCGCGCCGTGGTGTCGCCGGGGATCGGCGCCGCCATCTTCGCCGGGCAGGGTGCCGTCATCGACATGGGCGACGACATGAACGCGGTGACGCGGCCGCGCGCGTTCCAGTTCGTGGAGCTGGGCGAGGCGGGTGCGCGTCGTGCGGGCGGCAGCCGCGCCGCATCGCATCTTTATATCCGCACCGCGCTGAAGGCGGCGCAGAGCTTCCAGCGCGATCCGGGCGGCTACGACGCCGACAGCCGCGATGCCGTCCTCCCGCGCACGGATGCGGAGGCGCTGGTGCCGGTGGTGACCGGGCGCCAGCCGCTCGTCATCCATGCCGAGCGCGGCGCCGACATCCTGCAGGCGCTGGCGCTGAAGACCGAGTTTCCGCAGCTGAAGCTGGTGCTGGTCGGTGCCACCGAAGGCTGGACGGTCGCGCGCCAGATCGCGGCGGCGGGCGTGCCGGTGATCGCGTCCGCGCTGGTGGACCTTCCCGCCGCGTTCGAGACGCTGTCGGCAACCCAGTCGAACATCGGCCGCATGAAGGCCGCGGGCGTCCAGGTGTCGATCGGCATGATCAACGACAACGACACCCGCCAGGCGCGGCAGTCGGCCCAATATGCCGGCAACCTGGTCGCCTTGACCAAGGTGCCCGGCGCGACCGGGCTGCAGTGGGGCGAAGCGCTGGCGGCGATCACCTCCGGGCCCGCCGAGGCGATGGGGCTTGGCGACGAGATCGGCTCGCTGCGCCCCGGGCGGCGCGGCGACGTGGTGATCTGGTCGGGTGATCCGCTGGAGCTGAGTTCCGCGCCGGAGCGGGTGTGGATCGACGGCGTTGCACAGCCGCTGGAGACGCGGCAGACGCGGCTTCGCGATCGTTATGCCACGCCGACCGAGACGGCGCTGCCCAAGGCGTATGACCGGAGCCCGTCGACCACCCGTTGACCGCGAACGGCGAGTGGATGGCCGCGGGCACCCGGCGACCGGCAGCGGCCGTTTCGCTGCCGATTGCAAGGCGCTAACGTCCGGAACCGTGAAGCATCGGAGCGTCGATTGAGCAGGCGATATTTCGGGACGGACGGCATCCGCGGCCGGGTGAACCAGGGCGCGATGACGGCCGAGATGGCGATGAAGGTCGGCATGGCGGCCGGCGCCCATTTCCGGCGCGGCGACCACAAGCATGTCGCCGTGATCGGCAAGGACACGCGCCTGTCGGGCTATTTGATGGAGCCGGCGCTGGTCGCCGGGTTCGCCAGCGTCGGCATGGACGTCATCCTGGTCGGCCCCGTGCCGACGCCCGCGATCGGCATGCTGACCCGGTCGATGCGGGCGGACCTGGGCGTGATGATCTCCGCCAGCCACAATCTTTTCCCCGACAACGGCATCAAGCTGTTCGGCCCCGACGGGTTCAAGCTTTCGGACGCGGACGAGGCCGCGATCGAGGGCCTGATCGAGGAGGCGCCGGTCCTCGCCGATGCCGAGCACACCGGGCGCGTGCGCCGGGTTGAGGATGCGCGCGGGCGCTACATCCATGCGGCCAAGTCGACCTTTCCGGACCGGCTTCGGCTCGACGGGCTCCGCATCGTCGTCGATTGCGCCAATGGTGCCGCCTACCAGGTCGCGCCGCAGGCCCTGTGGGAGCTGGGGGCCGACATCGTGCCGCTGGGCGTGTCGCCGAACGGCCTCAACATCAACGACGGGGTCGGATCCACGTCGCCGGCGCTGCTGCAGGAAACGGTGGTGGCGAGCGGTGCCGACATCGGTATCGCCCTGGACGGCGATGCCGATCGCCTGATCGTGGTGGACGAGCACGGCCAGGTCGTCGACGGCGACCAACTGATGGCGCTGATCGCAACATCGCTCAACCGGCGCGGACTGCTGCGCGGCGGCGGGCTGGTGGCGACGGTCATGTCGAACCTGGGGCTCGAGCGGGTGCTGGCAAGCGAGGGCATCGGGCTGGAGCGCACCAAGGTCGGCGACCGGCATGTGCTGGAAAGGATGCGCACGGGCGGGTTCAATGTCGGTGGCGAACAATCCGGCCACATCATCCTCGCCGATCATGCGACCACCGGGGACGGTCTGATCGCCGCGCTCCAGATCCTGGCGGAGCTGGTGGAGGCGGATCGTCCCGCCAGCGCGCTCCTGAAGCGCTTCGATCCGGTGCCGCAGCGGCTGAAGAGCGTGCGCTTCACCGCCGCGCAGCCACTGGAGGATCAGCGCGTCAAGGCGGCGATCGCGGATGCGGAGGCGTCGCTTGCCGGCGGGCGCCTGGTGATCCGGCCGTCGGGAACCGAACCGGTCATCCGGGTGATGGCGGAGGCCGACGACGCCGCGCGTGTCGACGCCGCGGTGGAGCAGGTCTGCGCAGCGGTGGTCGCCGCCTGACCCGGCGCAGCTTGCGCCGGCCGCGTCGCCGCGCCACTTGGGCGCGAGCATGAGCGTTCCCCGCATCCTCGTCATCGCCGGGTCCGACAGCGGCGGCGGCGCCGGCATCCAGGCCGACATCAAGACGGTCACCATGCTGGGCGGCCACGCGATGACCGCGATCACCGCCATCACCGCGCAGAACACGCTGGGCGTGACCGACGTCCATTCCGTGCCCACCGCCAGCGTTGTGGCGCAGATCGACGCCGTCGTGGCGGACATCGGCGTCGACGCGGTGAAGATCGGAATGATCGGCAGTGCCGATATCGTGGATGCGGTGATCGACCGTCTGGCGCCGATCCCCGGCGTTCCGGTCGTGCTCGACCCGGTCATGGTGGCCACCAGCGGTGCCCGGCTGGCCGACGACCGCACGGTGGCCGCGCTTGAGCGGCTGATGGCGGTAAGCAGCGTGGTGACGCCCAACGCGCCCGAGTTGTCCGTCCTCACCGGCGACGACGTGTCGAGCGGCTATTCCCTGGAACGCGCCGCGCGCAAGCTGTCGCGGCGCCATGGCACCGGGGTTTTGGCCAAGGGCGGGCATGTGCCGGGCGGCACCGTGACCGACATCCTGGTGGAAGCCGGTGGCGCCACGTCGCGCTTTGCCGATCCGCGCATCGATAGCCCCCACACGCATGGCACGGGCTGCACGCTCGCCACCGCAGTGGCGGTGGCGCTTGGCGAAGGACGCGTGCTTGCCGATGCTGTCGCGCGCGCGCGCCAGTTCGTGCGGGTCGCGATCCTGGAAGCGCCCGGACTGGGCGCGGGGCATGGGCCGATGGGGCATGGCCGCGTGCGGCTCGACCTGCCCGGCGATACGCCCGTGCAGAACCAGGTGACGCTGCCGGTAACGGCGCTGGCGGAGGCGACCGCCTTCTACGAGCTGCTGGGCCTGCGCCGCATCGTTCATTCGCCCGACCGCTACGCCCGGTTCGAGGCGGGCAGCGGCACGACACTGTCGCTGGAGGCGGCGCATGAGATTGGCGGGCAGGCGCTGACCTATTTGGAATGCGACAACCTCGACGCCGCCGTTGCGCGGCTCGCGGCGGCGGGCGTGAGCATCGAGAGCGGCCCGGCCGATCGCCGCTGGGGCTGGCGCGAGGCGCGGCTGCGCGATCCGGCGGGCAACGCCATCTGCCTCTACGCCGCTGGACCGGCGCGGCGCTTCCCGCCATGGCGGGAGCGATGAGCGGACCCTGTTTCAAGCGCGAGAACGGCTTTCCCGGACCGGTGGCCGGTGTCGACGAGGCCGGACGCGGGCCGCTCGCCGGGCCGGTCGTGGCCGCCGCGGTCATCCTGGACCGCCGACGCTGCCCGCGCGGCATCGACGATTCGAAGAAGCTCTGCCTGGAGGCGCGCGAGAGCCTGTTCAAGAAGCTCAGCCAGGTGGCGCGGATCGGCGTCGGCATCGCCGATGTCGAGGAAATCGACCGGCTGAACATCTACTGGGCAACGATGCTTGCCATGACGCGCGCGGTGGAAGCGCTGGGCGAGGCGCCGGGCCATGTGCTGGTCGACGGCAACCGGCTGCCGCGCTGGAGCTATCCGGCGACCGCCATCGTCGGCGGCGACGCGCTGTGCCGGTCGATCGCGGCAGCGTCGATCATCGCCAAGGTGACGCGGGACCGCATGATGGTGGAGCATGATCGGGCCCATCCGGGCTACGGTTGGGCGTCCAACAAGGGCTATGGCTGTCCTGCACATCGCGAGGCATTGCAGAGGCTCGGCCCGACGCCCCTGCACCGTCGAAGCTTTGCCCCCGTTCGGCAGGCGAGCCTGCCCTTCTGATCCCTCAGGGCAGGACCCAGCTGACGCCGAGATCCACTGCCCGTCCGGCGATCGCCGATCCGTCGGCGGCGGTCGGCCGCAGCTTGAAGGCGGAAATGAGCTGCACCGATGCCTGTTCGAACGCGCGGCGTTCGGCAGGCGTCATATACTGGTCGGGCGGGTCAAGATGCGGGTCGCGGCAGAAGAGGCGGCTGTCATCCTGCACGACGCAACGCGACACGACCCGGGCGCGCGTCCCCGTCCTGAGCGCTGCCTGCGGGTAGAAGCTGCGGATGAGCTCCACCGTCGGCGGCTTGTCGTAGACGAGATCCGTCGCCGCGAGCGCGACGGCATCCGATGCGGCCGTGGGTCCTGCCACGTCGTCAGCGGAAATCGTTTCCTCCACCAGCACGCTGATCGCGCCGGGTCCGCGGGTGGTGAGGAGCGGGGTGCCCCTCTTCAGCCGGATGCCGGCGATCCGGTCGAGAGCGACCTGGCGCCAGTTCGGTGCCGCATCGTCCCACGGCCTGACCGCGCCGAAAAACGCATCGAGCGTTCGGTAGGGCGAGACGTCGGGCGGCAGATCGCGACACTGCACCAGGGTCCCGGCCACGGGATCCACCAGGCACTGGAAGCGGAAGCGCCGCGGAACGTCGGGCATCGTCACGCCCCGCAGGGTTTCGGCACGGAGCGGCGCGGATATGGCAACCTCGATGTCCGCCGGTGCCAGCGTGATTGGGGGGCGGACGGGGCCGGTTGCCGCAGCGGGCGCAGCGATCAGCAGGAGAAGCGATGAAAGCATGAGGCATCGACCCCTTGGAGGAGGCGCCATCCTATCGGCCCGGCGCTGCCCGAACAATCGCCCCCGGGTGAGTCTTCGGCGTCACACCACCACCGGTTGAGTCTGGACCTGACGGGCGGACTCAACATGATGTATGATGACAGCATTGTCGCACATCTGCCTCGTTTCGTTCCCGTTATCGACTCCTTGACCGATCGGGCGGGGTGACTCACCCTCGGGCGCGAAACAGGGTGGGGGTCAATTTGGGGGTCATCGAAAAGACGCGCGCCGCGCCTGCGGTGACGACGCTGCCGCTGGGCGAGATTCTTCGCGACGATTGCGTGGCCGCCATGGCGCGCCTGCCGGACGCAAGCGTCGACATGATCTTCGCCGATCCGCCGTACAACCTTCAGCTTGGCGGCGACCTGTTCCGGCCGGAGGGTGGCCGCGTGGCGGCGGTCGACGATCACTGGGACAAGTTCGACAGTTTTGCCGCCTATGACGCGTTCACCCGCGCCTGGCTGGCGGAGGCCCGGCGCATCCTGAAGCCGAACGGCACGATCTGGGTGATCGGCAGCTACCACAATATCTTTCGCGTCGGCGCGGCGATCCAGGACCAGGGATACTGGATCCTGAACGACATCGTGTGGCGCAAGGCCAATCCGATGCCGAACTTCCGCGGCACCCGCTTCACCAACGCGCACGAGACGTTGATCTGGGCCGCCAAGGGCGAAAAGAGCCGCTACACCTTCAACTATCGCGCGATGAAGAGCCTCAACGACGAGCTGCAGATGCGCTCGGACTGGGTGCTGCCGATCTGTGGCGGCCAGGAGCGGGTGAAGACGGGCGGCGTGAAGGCGCATCCCACGCAGAAGCCCGAAGCGTTGATCTACCGCATTCTTCTTGCCTGCACAAAGCGCGGCGACGTGGTGCTCGACCCCTTCTTCGGCACCGGCACCACCGGCGCGGTCGCCAAGCGGCTTGGGCGACAGTGGATCGGGATCGAGCGGGAGCCGGCCTACTGCAAGGTCGCCGAGCGCCGTATCGCCGATGCGCTTCCGCTCGACGAAAGCGCGACCAGCACCATGCAGAGCCCGCGCACGGCGCCCAAGGTCGCTTTCGGCACGTTGGTGGAAACGGGCATGCTGGTGCCGGGAACGCGGCTGGTGGACGCCAAGCGGCGCTGGTCGGCCGAGGTGCGGGCGGATGGATCCTTGCTGTCCGACGATGTGAGCGGATCGATCCATCAGGTCGGCGCGAAGCTGCAGGGCGCGCCTTCGTGCAATGGCTGGACCTTCTGGCACTTGGAGGGTTCGGCCGGCCTCACGCCCATCGACAGCCTGCGGCAGACTTATATCCTGGCCACCGAGCCCTGATGACGCGTCGCCACTATCTGCGTCCCGAGGCTTTCGTGGAGACACCGGTCGGCAACGACGGGCAGGTCGCGCGGCTGGCGGGCGGGCTTTTGTGGCACGCCGCCTATCAGCTGATCGCGGTCGAGGGGGATCGGATCATCCGGCAGCTGGTGCCGGTGGCCGAGATCGACGCGGTTATCGCAGCGCTGCCGGACGCGGAGCGGGTCGAGGAACAGCGGCGACGGCTGGCGGCCCCGCGCGCGGCGCTGCAGATGGGCGAGCGCACCGTGCGGCTCGACCAGCCGCAGGTGATGGGCATCCTGAACATGACGCCCGACAGCTTTTCCGACGGTGGGCGGCACGGGAACGATCCCGATGCGGCGGCGTCGGCCGGTTTCGAGATGGCAGCGGCCGGTGCGGCAATGGTCGATGTCGGTGGCGAGTCCACGCGGCCGGGCGCCGCGGCCGTGTGGGAGGGCGACGAGATCGCGCGCGTCGTGCCGGTGGTGGAGCGCCTGGCGCGGCAGGGCACGGCCGTTTCGATCGACACGCGCAAGGCCGCGGTGATGGAGGCAGCGGTGGCCGCCGGCGCGCGGCTGGTGAACGACGTGTCGGCACTTGCCGAACAGAAATCGGCCGGGACGGTCGCGCGCGCGGGCTGCCCGGTCGTCCTGATGCACCACATGGGCGACGGGCTTCATGACGGCCGGATCGAGGGCGACCCGCTGATCGCCGTCTTTGACTGGCTGGAACGGCGGGTGGATGCGGCCGTTGCGTCCGGTATCGACCGGGCACGGATCCTGGTCGATCCCGGCATCGGCTTCGGTAAGCGCCTGTCGGACAATCTGGCGATCGTGAATGGGCTGGCCCTGTTTCAGGCGCTCGGCTGCGCGGTGGTGCTTGGCGCCAGCCGCAAGCGGGTGATCGGCGCGCTCGACAACGAAGCGCCGGTGGAGCGGCGACTGGGTGGATCGCTGGCGCTGGCGCTGGCGGGCATCACGCGCGGCGCGCAGATCGTCCGCGTCCATGACGTGCCGGAGACAGTTCAGGCGATCCGCGTGTGGCGCGGCCTTCGGGATGCGGCGCTCACGGCGTAGAACCTTTCGCAAGCGTCACGGGTTGTGTGACGATGAACATTGATCGAACCGGCCGCGGAGCGAGGCTGCGGCAGATGCTGCGTACCGGTTGGGGCCGGGTGGCGGTGATCAGCGGCGGCGTGCTGCTGGTGCTTATTCTGCTGCTGGCGGCCTTTCCGTTCGGCCTGTTCCGGTCGCAGATCGAGCGCAGCCTGTCGGACGAGATCGGCCGGCCGGTGACGATCGGCGCGATGGAGCGGGTCGATCTCATCTCCTTTTCGCCGCGCATCCGCTTTGCCGACGTGCGCGTGCCCCAGCCGGCCTGGGCGGAGGCGCGCGCGGGAGGCGATCTGGCACGCGTCGAGGAGGCCGAGGTGCAGATCCGCGCGATTCCGCTTCTCGTCGGCGATGTCCGTGTGGCGGCAGTAGAGCTGACCGGTGGCCGCTTCAACCTGTACCGCGCGGCTGACGGCCGGGAGAACTGGACGGGGCAGGGCGGCAACAACGAGTCGGACGGCGGCGGACCTGCGCTGGAGACTCTGCGGGTTGAGGATGCCGTGCTCTCCTACCGCGACGACAAGCAGCGGCGCTCGCTTTCCGGGCAGCTGATCGTCGACGCGCGCGGTCTGGCGCTGGCCGGGAGCGGGGATGTGCGGGGCAATCCGGTGACGGTGATGGCGCGCGGCGCGCCCATCACGGCGGCGACGGCGGCGGCTGCCTGGCCGTTCCGGGTGCAGATCGAGGGCGAGGCGGTGGGGATGACGCTGGCCGGACGGATGGACCGTCCGCTGGACGCAGGCCACCTGACCGCGCGCATGACCGCGCACGGGCGCGACCTGAAGCTTCTGGACGCGCTCATCGAGGCCGGCCTGCCAGGGACGCAGCCCGTCCGCCTGAGCGCCGACGTCCGCCGAACCTCGCCGGACTGGCGGATCGAGCGATTGTCGGGAACGATCGGCCGGTCCGACATCGCGGGGCAGGCGACCGTCACCAAGCGTGACGGGCGCACCCGCATCGAGGGCGCGCTGCGGTCGCGCCGCTTCGACTTCGACGACCTCGCAAACGACGAAGGCAAGCGTCGCGCGCTGGCCGAGGAAGCGCGCGCGGGTGAACGGATCATCCCCGGGACGAAGATCGATCTCGCCAAGCTCGACGATCTCGATGGCAGGGTCGAGCTGACCGTGGACAGGTTGTTGTGGCCCGGATCCACGCCGTTCCGGACGCTGGCCGTCGTGGCGGAGATGGACCGGAGCCGGCTGGTGCTGGCGCCGGTGCGGCTCGGCCTCACTCGCGGCGTGCTCGAAGGCCGGATGAGCGTCGATCAGCGCACCGGCCGGCCGGTGCTGTCGCTGGCGCTCGGTTTGCGCGGTGCACGGTTGCTCGACTTCTTCCCGGCCACGCAGATCGACGGGTCATTGCGCGGCCGCTTCGTGCTGACGGGGCCGGGCTCCACCATCCGGCAGGCGATCGGCCGGTCCACCGGGACCATCGCGCTGATGGCCGAAGACGGCGTCATCCCCGCTCGCACCGCGTCGCTGCTCGGTCAGGATGTCGGACGCGGGCTGACAACGGATGCGGACGCCCAGGCGCGGCTGCGGTGCATGGTCGCGCGCCTGTCGGTCCAGCGCGGCACTGCCCGCCCCGATCCAGTCGTCATCGACACATCGCGCGCGGTGACGCGGGCAAATGGCACCATCAATCTCGCGAACGAGCGGCTGTCGCTGTCATTGAGCGGAGCGCCCAAGCAGCGCAGCCTGCTCCGGCTGTCCGGCGATGTCCGTGTGGGCGGAACGATCAGCCAGCCCGACATCCAGGTGCCACCGGAAGCGCGCAGCGTGGGCGGCGTGCTCAAGATGCTTGGTGACGCGATCGCCGGGCGACAGGAGCCCCGCGCCGGCGACAGCGATTGCGCGGCGCTGATCCGCCGGGCGCTTCGTTGATCAGAGCGTGTAGCCGCCGTCGCTGAGCAGCACCGCGCCCGTCATCGTGGCGGCCGAATCCGACAGCAGAAACGCGATCTGTCCGGCGATCTCGTCCGCCGTGGCGTAGCGGCCGAGCGGCGTTGCGAAGCTGGCCATCCGGTCGAACGCGGCTTGCTCCCCATCGCGGCGGGCGATGTCGTCGAAGAACGGGATGCCGCGCCAGATGGGCGTCTGGACGCCGCCGGGCGCAATGGCATTGACCCGGATCCGCCGCGAGGCGCCCTCCTTGGCCGCGACACGCGTTAGCTGGAGCACGGCGGCCTTCGAGGCGGCGTAGGCGGCAATGCCGGGCTCGGCCTTCACGCCCGCGGCGGACCCGACCAGCACGATCGCCCCGCCGTCCCGGATCGTGCGCATGGCGTGACGCAGCGTGAGAAAGGCGCCATCGAGATTGACCGAGAGGATGCGACGCCATTCCGCAAAATCGAGGTCCGCGATCATGCCAGACCCGGATACGCCCGCGTTGATCACCGCGAGATCAATCGGCGGGTGATCGAACCGCGCCCAGAACGCCTCGTCCGTCACGTCGCCCACCAGGGAGCCGCCCCCGTCCGCCTTGTCTATGCGGATCGTCTCCGCCCCTTCCGCGCTCAATAGCTCGGCGATGGCGAGACCGATGCCCGAGGCGGCACCGGTGACGAGGGCGGTCTTGCCTTGGAAGCGCATCCCGCCAGCCTGACAGCCGGCGCCGGAGCGGGCAAGGTCAGGCCGCGGCGTCGCCGATGCCGAGCTCGCCGAGCTTGCGGTAGAGCGTGGACCGGCCGATCCCCAGCCGGCGCGCGACCTCCGTCATGCGGCCGCGATAATGGCCGATGGCGAGGCGGATCACGTCGGCCTCGATCGCGTCCAGCGGACGGACATGGCCGTCGGGCTCGAACAGGGTGACGCCGCCTGCACCGCCCGCAAGCGCCGCGGCGGCAGGCCGGCTGGCCGCCGCCAGATGGCGTGCGATCTGCGGAAAATCGTCGCGGGTCAGCGCGTCGCCGTCACACAGCACCGCGGCGCGGAACAGGGCGTTCTGCAACTGGCGGACGTTGCCCGGCCAATCGTAGGCATGGAGCAGCTGCAGGGCATCATCGGTGAGGCCCAGGCCGCGCATGCCCGGCTGAGCCGCGATCCGCGACAGCAGGTGGCGCGACAGCATCGGAATGTCGCCCTTGCGCTCACGCAGCGGCGGGATCGTCACCTGCACCACGTTCAGCCGGTAATAGAGATCCTCCCGAAAGCGCCCGGCCGCCACGTCGTCGGCAAGCGTGCGGTTGGTGGCCGCGATCACCCGCACGTCCAGGTCGCGACGCGCGCGGCCGCCGACCGGCTGGATTTCACCGGTTTCGATCGCGCGCAGCAGCTTTACCTGCGCGTCGCTGCTGAGCTCTCCCACCTCGTCGAGGAACAGCGTCCCGCCGTCTGCTTCATGGAAGCGGCCGGGCTTGCGGTCGAACGCGCCGGTAAAGGCGCCCCGTTCATGGCCGAACAGCTCGGATTCGATCAGGTTTTCCGGGATGGCGCCGCAATTGACGGTGACCAGCGCCTTCTTGGCACGCGGCGAGGCGGCGTGGATCGCCTGGGCGACCACTTCCTTGCCCGATCCGCTTTCGCCCTCGATCAGCACGCACACGCGTGCGCGCGCGGCCTTTGCGGCGATGGCGAGCGCGGCACGAAAGCGGGGGGCGGCGCCGACGATCTCGTCGAAGCCGAGCGGCGCGGCCATCTTTTCGGCCAGCGGGCGGAGCTCGCCCCCGCCGCCGCCATTCTCCGCGGCGAGATCAAGCGCGGCGAGCAGCCGGTGCGGCGCGATGGGCTTCACGAGATAGTCCGCGGCCCCGGCGCGCATGGCATCAACCGCGGTGGACACGCTGGCGGTCGCCGTCAGCATCAGTACCGGCAGGTGCGGGCGGCGGGCGCGGATCGCGCGGATGAGCTGCGCCGGGTCGGCATCCGGCGCCCAGTGGTCCATCAGCACCACGTCCAGCATGGTGCCATCCGGACTGCCGAGTTCCGCAAGCGCGGCCGGACCGTCCGACGCATAGAGCACCCGCCATCCGGCACGTCCCGCGATCGCGCCGATCAGACGGCGCTGCGCTGGTTCGTCATCGACCAGAAGAAGGATGCGCGATCCGTTGCGCGCCATGGAACCACCTCACCCCGCCGGCCCCATGTCGGGGCATTCACCGGGGCGATGTAGGCCGGCCAGGGTAAAGGGCGACTTAAGCGCGCCACCAAGGCTTGAGGCGACGGGCGGGTGTGGCTAAGACCTGGAACAAGGCGGCTGAACGGCCGGATGATCAGGGGTGTTGAAGGCATGGCCGCCAACGGCGAGATGAAGGCGCACGAGAAGACCTACGGAAGCTTCCTGTGGTGGCTGAAGTGGGGGTCCATCATCGTTGCGGTGATTACCGCAATCGTCATCCTGCTGATCTCCAACTGATCCGATGGCGGCGCGGATCGCGGTTCTGAACGAAACCGCGGCCGCTGAGCCACGCGTTTCGGCAACCCCGGAAACGGTCAAGAAGCTCGTGGCGCTCGGCGCCACGCTCGCGGTGGAGGCCGGGGCGGGCGCCGGGGCCGGCATCGCCGACGAGGATTACCGGGCTGCCGGCGCCACGGTGGGCGACCGCGCGGCGACCGTCGCTGGGGCCGACATCCTGCTGGCGGTCCGCCCGCCCGATCGCGACAGCATCCAGGGTGCGACGTCGGGCGCGGTGCTGATCGGCGCGCTCGAACCGGCCGGCGACCGAGGCCGGATCGACGGCTATGCCGCGGCCGGCATCGAGACGATGGCGATGGAGTGGATCCCGCGCATCACTCGCGCGCAATCCATGGACATGCTGTCCAGCCAGGCGAACCTCGCCGGGTACAAGGCGGTGCTGGATGCCGCTGCGCATTATGGCCGCGCCTTTCCGATGATGATGACGGCGGCCGGCACCATTCCGGCCGCGCGCGTGTTCGTGATGGGTGTTGGTGTGGCGGGGCTGCAGGCGATCGCCACGGCCCGGCGCCTGGGCGCGCAGGTCTCCGCCACCGACGTGCGCGCGGCGACGCGCGAGCAGATCCTGTCGCTGGGTGCCAAGCCGATCTTCGTCGAGGCCGTGAAGGGCATCGAGGGCGAGGGCACCGGTGGCTACGCCAGCGAGATGTCGGACGCGTACAAGCAGGCGCAGGCCGAGCTGGTATCCGCCCACATCGCACGCCAGGACATCGTGATCACCACCGCGCTGATCCCGGGTCGCCCGGCGCCGCGGCTGGTCTCCGACGCGCAGATCGCGACCATGCGGGCCGGCAGCGTACTGGTCGACCTCGCGGTGGAGGCCGGCGGCAATGTCGAGGGTGCGGTGGCGGGCGAGGTGGTGGAGCGGCACGGCGTCAAGATCGTCGGCTACCGCAACGTGCCCGGCAGGCTGGCGGCGGACGCATCCGCCCTTTACGCGCGCAACATCCTGAACCTGCTGACCGCATTCTGGGACAAGGACGCCGGTCGGCCCGCCTTTCCGGACGACGATGAGATCGTCGCGGGCATGCGGCTGACGCGCGGCGGGCAGGTGGTCAATGCAAGGCTGCTTCAGCAGTGATCATGGGGGTGGCTGCCATGGTCCTCGCCCAGGTCGCGCCCGCCCCGGTCATCGAGCCGACTGCACTCGACGGGCACCTGGACGGAAGCTGGCGTGCCCTGAACCAGGCGGGTTCCCATATCTGCAACGACGCGGGTTTGCGGCAGGCCCATGCGCCGCTCTGGGCGCGCTTTCAGGCGGTGATGGACCGCGCTGAAGATGTCCTCGGCCGCCGCCCGGAGACCGAAATCTACACGAACTCGTATGTCCGGCGAGCCAATCGACGGGTGTTCGACCGGGCGATCAACGATGCCAAACGGCACCTGCAAGCTGCCGAACGGCTGATGGGAGAAGGGGAGGGGAACTGATGGGGCTGTTCACGTCGACGGAGGTGGATGCGGCGAGCATCCAGAGCGATTTTGCCGGCATCCTGTTGCCTGACGAGCAGGTGCTGGTCGCGTTCAAGGCAATCCGCGACACGGTGTTCCTGACCAGCCACCGCTTCGTGCTGGTCGATGTCCAGGGGCTGACGGGCAGCAAGGTCAGCGTGCAGTCGGTGCCCTACCGATCCATCATCCGCTTCTCTGTGGAGACGGCAGGCACGTTCGATCTGGACAGCGACCTGTCGATCTGGGTGTCGGGCTCCGCGACGCCGCTGACGGTGAAGGTGTCCCGCGCGGCCGACCCGCAGCGGATCCAGCGGTTACTCGCGGAGCATGTCCTCGGATCCCGCAAGTGAGGCACTGGCTGATCGGCCTGGCGGCGCTGGTCGCGGCGCCGGCGGCGGCACAGCAGGATGTCCAGTCACTGGCCGGTCGCTGGACGGTGGACCTGCGCCCGTCGCCCAGCGCGCCTGCCTATACGCAGCCGATGGTGCTCAGCATCGGCGATGGCGGCGTGGTGACCGGTAGCTTCTATAACAGCGAGATCGAAGACGGGCTGGCGGCCCTCAGCAATGGCCGGACCTGCTTTGCCTTTCGCACAAGCGACGGCACCGCACCCTATCAGAGCTCCGGCTGCCTTGTGGGGGATCGGGTGGTCGGGCAGACCTGGTCGGAAGGCCGCCGCTTCCTTCTCGCCTGGACGGCGGACCGGGCGCGGTGAGCCGCATCGAAGTGGGCGCGCCCGATCCAGCCGCTGCCCGCAGCCTGACGCTGCGCCGCGCCGTTGAAGCCGTCTTCGCGTCCGAGGAGCCGCCGATCGCCGCCACGGAGGCACCCAAGCGGGTCATGGCGGTGGGCGCGCGGCGGCTGGTGATCGCCACCGTCGGATGGATGTCCGGGACCAGCGTCGAGGTTCATCTGCTCGACCGTGTCGACGGCATCAGCCTCAGCCGCGACGGCAAGGGGGTGTCGATGATCCAGCTGCACTACGGCGCGCGAACGGTGATGGTCATGCGCTATGGCGGCGGAGATCTGGGTGTGATCGCGGACGGGCTGAACCGAGCCCTGTCGATGAGGGAAGCGCGCTGATGGATTTCGTCTCGATCCTGTCGATCTTCGTGCTCGCCTGCTTTGTCGGCTACTATGTCGTCTGGTCGGTTACGCCGGCGCTGCACACGCCGTTGATGGCCGTCACCAACGCGATCTCCTCCGTCATCATCGTGGGCGCGCTGATCGCGGCTGCCGGTGCGGGTGTGCCCGGGGCGAAGTGGCTGGGTCTGCTCGGCGCCGTGTTCGCCAGCATCAACATTTTCGGTGGCTTCGCGGTCACCGCGCGAATGCTCGCGATGTACAAGAAAAAGGAGCGCTGAGGGTGGAGCGGAACCGGTCCCAGGCGCCGCAGCGCGGACGCGCCTTCATGAAGCTGTCGGCGGCGCTGGTGCTGATCGCGGTCATCGCGGCGTTCGGCTACATCGTCGGCCGCGACCTGGCGTTGCGCGACAATGCCCGGGACGCCGCCCTTTGGACGGAGGCGCGCTGACATGCACGAGGCCGCCGCCACCAGTCCCTGGGTCGCCTTCGCCTACCTCGTGTCGGGCGTGTTCTTCATCCTTGCGCTCCGGGGGTTGTCGAGCCCCGCGACGAGCCGGCGGGGCAACCGCTTCGGCATGGCGGGCATGGCGATCGCGGTGGTGACCACGCTTGTCACGCACGTTCCCCTCTCTCCCGGATCTGCGCTCGACGGCTACAGGCTGGGGCTGGACGGGGTCGCGCTGGTCGAGATCCTTGCGGCGATCGGCATCGGTGCGGCGATCGGGATCGTCACCGCGCGGCGGATCGCGATGACGGCGATGCCGCAGCTTGTTGCCGCGTTCCATTCGCTGGTCGGCATGGCGGCGGTCCTGGTGGCGGTTGCCGCCTTCCTCAATCCGACGGCGTTCGGCATCGCAGATGCGGCCGGATCGATCCTGCAGGTGAGCCGGATCGAGCTGATCCTCGGCCTTGCGATCGGCGCGATTACCTTCTCAGGATCGGTAATCGCGTTCCTGAAGCTCAATGGCTCGATGTCGGGCGCGCCCATCCTGCTGCCCGGCCGTCACCTCATCAACATCGCGCTTGCGCTGGCGATCGTTGTTTTCGCGGTCGGCTTCTGGAGCGGGGAACACGCCGTCGACTTCTGGCTGGTGCTGGGGCTCGCCTTCATCATCGGCTTCCTGCTGATCGTGCCGATCGGCGGGGCGGACATGCCTGTGATCGTGTCGATGCTGAACAGCTATTCGGGCTGGGCGGCAGCGGCCATGGGTTTCACGCTTGGCAACAGCGCGATGATCATCACGGGGGCGCTGGTCGGGTCGTCGGGCGCGATCCTCAGCTACATCATGTGCCGGGCGATGAACCGCAGCTTCCTGTCGGTGATCGTCGGCGGGTTCGGCGGCGGTGACGGGGCGGCCGGGGGCGCGGCGGCGATCGACCGGCCGTGGAAGCGCGGATCGGCGGAGGACGCCGCCTTCCTGATGGCGGAGGCGGAAAGCGTCATCATTGTGCCCGGATACGGCATGGCGGTGGCGCAGGCGCAGCATGCCCTGCGAGAGATGGCGGACCAGCTGAAGGCGAAGGGCGTGAAGGTCAGCTATGCCATTCATCCGGTGGCCGGGCGCATGCCGGGACACATGAACGTCCTGCTTGCCGAAGCCAACGTGCCCTATGACGAGGTCTTCGAGCTCGACGAGATCAATTCGGAATTCGGGCAGGCGGATGTGGCGTTCGTGATCGGCGCGAACGACGTCACCAACCCGGCTGCCAAGACCGACAAGAGTTCGCCGATCTACGGCATGCCCGTGCTTGACGTGGAGAAAGCGAAGACCGTGCTCTTCATCAAACGGTCGATGGGCGGCGTGGGTTATGCCGGCGTCGACAACGAACTCTTCTACCGCGACAACACCATGATGCTGCTGGCCGATGCCAAGAAGATGGTCGAGGAGATCAACCGTTCGATCGATTGAGCGTCAGGCTCTCTCCGTAACGGACTGATCTGAAGCAATTCCAACAAATCCCGCAGCTACCGTCGGCATCATGTTCGACGATCCTCCGACGCCGCCCCCAGACCCCTTGTCGCTGCACGATGCCATCGTGGAGGCGACCCACCTGATCGACATGGCCGTCTCCGCCGCGCTGGGGGTGGCCGGGTCGGACCACTTCCTGTGGCAGCTCCGCGCGATCGCCGTGGAGGCCGAGCAGCTGCGGTCCGGAATGCCCTGGTCGGACGGGGACGCTCGGTCGGCATGGTCCCACGACAATGGAGAGTTTCGGGGCTGACATCGGTCCGAACCGGCGGCACAAACACAGGTGAAACAAACAAGGGGATCCAGGTGCAGGAGCCGATCTACGATCCGGCCATGGAGCAGTTGCTGCTGGCCATCGGCAGTGGCGCCGGGATGGCGACCCAGGCCGAGATTGCAGGCCGACTGTCGATGCGGGTCAGTACCCTCCCATTGTCGGCAGAGACGGTGCAGCGCCTTGCCTATGCGCCCGCGCCCGATTGCGTATCGCTGGTTGTGCAGCCGGACGACGACGAGTATCTTGATGAGGTGCTGCGCGAGATCGACGTGCTGGTGCGCGAGCATCAGACCGGTGGCGTGATCAGCTTTCCCCGTTCGATGATCGACAGGGTCACGGGAGCCATGACCTCACCGGCCGCCATCCTGCTGTGCGAACCGTCGAGTGCGGAGCAGGCAAGCGCGATCGCGCTCAGCAGCAGCCGATCGAGCGGCGGGTTCAACGACATGGTGGCGGAGGGCGAGGCCGAGCGGCTGCAGCGCCTGACGGAAGAGGTCGGCCGCATCGCCCGGGCCCTGGCGGAACTGTCCCGCACCGGTGGGACGGAGCGGGTGGGCGGCGCCGTTCCGGTCAAGCCGGCGATGATCGGCGACGATCGCGTGGATGCCGCGACCATCCGCACCGCCATTCGGCTGCGCCGCCTCCGCGAGCAGTTTTTCGATTCGTCGCTGTTTGCCGATCCGGCCTGGGACATGCTGCTGGACCTGATGGCGGCACGGGTGGAGGGTCGGCAGGTCGCCGTCTCCAGCCTCTGTATCGCCGCTGCGGTCCCGCCCACCACCGCGTTGCGGTGGATCGGCACGATGACGGAGGCCGGGCTGCTGATCCGCCGGTCCGACCCGGTTGATCGTCGCCGCATCTTCATGGTGCTGTCCAACGAGGCGGCAGCCGGTGTCGCGGGCTACTTCGAAGCCGCCCGACGGATCGGCGGGAGCATGCAGGCGGCTTGACGAAACCGCCATCCCGCCCGATGAGCCCGCCTGGAGCGGGCGCTTAGCTCAGTTGGTAGAGCGCTTCCTTTACACGGAAGATGTCGGCGGTTCGAGCCCGTCAGCGCCCACCAACAGCCGCCCTCATAGCGCCCGAACCAAGGTTGTCGCTTGCGCGACCCAGGCCGGCCGGTCGACCACCTGCTGGCGCGCGCCTGCCCCGGGCGGAAGCAGCTGCAGCCGCGTTCCTTCCACCCCGATCAGCCGTCCGAACAGAAACCGCCCGACCGGCCGCGGCACCAGCACGTCGCGATTGAGCGCGCGCGAGATCGACGCGCCCTCGATCGGATTGCACCAGATCATGTCTCCGGCACGGTAGTCCCCAACACTTGCCTCCACGGCAATGCCGACCGCACCATCGGGCGGCACCGGCAGGGGCGCGGTCGCCGTTCGCGTCAACGCGCGCGCTCCATCGGGGCCAAGCCGGGCGGCGACCGGCACCATCGGGCGTTCGGGCAGGGTCACAAGGTCACCTGCGGTCACGCCCAGCGCCGCGGCGATCCGGTTGAGCCAGCCGACCGACACGGTTCGCGTGCCCATCTCCAATCGTCCGATCGTCTGCGCGGTGGTGGGAGGCGAGCATGCCGCGGCGACCTGCTCCAGCGTCAAGCCTCGCGCCTTGCGGATCTCTCGAATGGCGGTGATCAAAGGCTGCCTCCTAACCAGTCAGGTTCAGACGCTTTCCTACAACCATGACGATGTGGCAAGCCTTCGACGCAGATCGGAGATAGCAGATGGAACGGCGACGGCGAGATGGTGCGCGTGACCTGGCGGAGAGGCCGGTTTCTCCGGTTGAAGGGACGGCCTCGGCAGGAAACGGTACCCGCACGCCGTCAGCGACGCGCAGCGTCACCGTTCATCTCGGCGAGTCCCCGATCGCGTGGCTACGATCGCGCGACATGATCTCCGCGCGGCAGCACGACGCCGGTGATCAGTTGCGTCGTGACTGGGAACGTTCGGAACTCGGGCCGCGTGTCACCATGCGCTGGGATCCGACGCCGGCGGGCGGCACCACCGGGCGCGGCGCACCGGACCCGGTGATGGGCTCCGCATCGGCGAAGGCGCGGTTCGATGCAGCGCTGACGGCGGCGGGGCCGGGGCTTTCGGACGTGTTGTGGCGGGTGGTCTGCGCAGGCGACGGGTTGACGGCGGCGGAGCGGGCGCTCGGCTGGCCGGCTCGGGCGGGAAAGCTCGTGCTCGGCATGGCGCTTGACCGGCTGGCAGATCATTACCGGCTGCCGTGACGCGCCGCGCAGGGCTGTCGGCTTTCAGGCGAGCAGGTCCTGCTGGTCCGGGTGCCTGTCGAGATAGTCGCGCACGAAGCTGCACCGCGGTTCGACGGTCAGGCCCCGCGACCGGGCGTCAGCGAGCGCGCCGGCGATCAGGCGGGAGCCGACGCCGCGCCCGCTGATCGCATCCGGTACCACCGTGTGCGTGAAGATGATGCGCTCGCCTTCCGTTTCGTAAGCGGCGATGGCGGTATGGCTCTCGACATCCAGCTCGTACCGACGCTCGGCTGTGTTGTTGGTGACCGTCACCGCATGCTCCTTTCTGTGTCCTATCCGAACAACGCCGTTGCCCGCGCGCGGATGCAGCGGCGTCTGCCGGTCGAACGGTTGCGCCGACCTCTTCAAGGGCTAGAGCGGACGAAAGGCTTGGGAGACTGGACATGAAGACGCGTGCTGCGGTGGCGTTCGCGGCGAAGACGCCGCTGGAGGTGGTCGAACTCGACCTGGAGGGCCCGAAGGCGGGCGAGGTACTTGTCGAGATCATGGCCACCGGCATCTGCCATACGGATGCCTACACGTTGGACGGGCTCGATTCGGAGGGCATCTTCCCCTCGATCCTGGGTCACGAGGGCGCGGGCATCGTGCGGGAGGTCGGTGCTGGTGTCACCAGCGTGGCGCCGGGCGACCATGTCATTCCGCTCTACACCCCGGAATGTCGCCAGTGTAAGTCGTGCCTCAGCGGCAAGACCAACCTGTGCACGGCGATCCGCGCCACACAGGGCAAGGGCCTGATGCCGGACGGCTCGACCCGCTTCTCCTACAAGGGGCAGCCGATCTTCCACTATATGGGCTGCTCCACCTTCTCCAACTTCACCGTGCTGCCAGAGATCGCGGTGGCGAAGATCCGCGAAGACGCGCCGTTCAAGACCAGCTGCTACATCGGATGTGGCGTCACCACCGGCGTCGGCGCGGTGGTGAACACCGCGCGGGTGGAGCCGGGCGCCAACGTCATCGTGTTCGGCCTCGGCGGCATCGGCCTGAACGTCATTCAGGGCGCAAAGCTGGTCGGCGCCAACATGATCGTCGGCGTCGACATCAACCCGGATCGGGAGGAGTGGGGCCGGCGGTTCGGCATGACCCATTTCGTCAACCCGCGCGAGGTCTCGGGCGATCTCGTGCAGCACCTCGTCGCACTGACCGATGGCGGTGCCGACTATACCTTCGACTGCACCGGCAACACCGACGTCATGCGCCAGGCGCTGGAGGCGTGCCACCGTGGATGGGGCACCAGCATCGTGATCGGCGTGGCCGAGGCAGGCAAGGAGATCGCCACGCGCCCGTTCCAGCTCGTCACCGGCCGCAACTGGCGCGGCACCGCATTCGGTGGGGCAAAGGGGCGCACGGACGTGCCGAAGATCGTCGATTGGTATATGAACGGCAAGATCGAGATCGATCCGATGATCACGCACGTCCTGTCGTTGGATGAGATCAACAAGGGGTTCGACCTGATGCATGCGGGGACAAGCATCCGCAGCGTCGTGGTCTACTGACCTTTTGGGGGGAGGGAGCAGATGTTCAGCCATGTGATGCTCGGCACGGACGACATGCCGGCAAGCCGGGCCTTCTACGACGCTGTCATGCCGGTGCTTGGCGTCTCGCCGGGGCGCGAGGATGCCAAGGGCCGCGTCGTCTACATGGGCGGCGGCACCATGTTCATGCTGTCGCGGCCGATCAACGGCGAGCCTGCGTGCCATGCGAACGGCGGCACCGTGGGCTTCCGGTGCACCAGCGAGGCGCAGCTGCGCGAATGGCACGCCGCCGGCCTCGCGCATGGCGGGACCGCGATCGAGGACCCGCCCGGTGAGCGGCAGACGCCGTTCGGACCGCTCGTGCTCGCCTATCTCCGCGATCCCGCCGGCAACAAGCTCTGCGCCGCATATCGGCCGGCGTGACGACGGAGGGCGCCTGGATCCTGACGCTGACCTGCGCCGACCGGGTCGGCGTGGTCGCGGGCGTCACCGGCCTTTTGGCGCGCCATGACGGCTTTATCCTCGACAGCCAGCAATATGCAGATCTGGAGACCGGGCGCTTCTTCATGCGCGTGGTGTTCGCACGCGGCGGCCCCCGCTTTCCGGACGATGCCGATCGGCTGCGGCTGGTGCTGAGCGGGGTGGCGGCCGAATATGACCTCGGCTGGTCGCTGACGCGCAGCGACGCGCGGCTGCGCATCGTGGTGGCGGTCTCGAAGGGATCGCACTGCCTGAACGATCTGCTCCATCGGCAGCAATCGGGTGCGCTGTCTGCAGAGATCGTGGCGGTCGTGTCGAATCACGACCGGCTCCGCAGCCTCACGGAATGGCACGGACTGCCCTATCACCTCCTGCCGGCCGACAAGGCAGCGCAGGAAGCCGAGATCGGGCGCGTCATGCACGATGCCGCTGCCGACCATCTGGTGCTGGCGCGGTACATGCAGGTCCTGTCGGCCGGCTTTGCCGATCGCCTGGCCGGGCGCTGCCTCAACATCCACCACAGCTTCCTGCCCGGCTTCAAGGGAGCGCGCCCATATCACCGCGCGCATGAGCGGGGCGTCAAGCTGATCGGCGCCACCGCCCACTTCGTCACCGGCGACCTGGACGAAGGGCCGATCATCGAACAGGCGGTCGAACGCGTGGATCACCGCGCGTCTGTCGACGACCTGATCCGCATCGGCCGCGACATCGAGGCGCTGGTGCTCGCCCGGGCGGTCAATGCGCTTGGCGAACGACGTGTCTTCCTCAACGGTAACCGGACGGTGGTTTTTCAATGATGGAGGTGGTTTCCGAGGCGCGGGCGCATGGCGGGACGCAAGGAGTCTACTGCCACCGGTCTGTCGCGACCGGTACCGACATGACCTTCTCCGTGTTCGTGCCGCCGCACCGGGAGGGCATGCGCCTTCCGGTCATATGGTATCTGTCGGGGCTGACCTGCACCCATGCCAACGTGACGGACAAGGGCGAGTACCGGCGCGTCTGTGCGGAACTCGGCCTGATCTTCGTCGCGCCGGACACCAGCCCGCGCGGCGAGAACGTGGCCGACGACGATGCCTGGGATTTCGGCCAGGGTGCCGGCTTCTACGTCGATGCGACGCAGGCGCCGTGGGCACCGCATTTTTCGATGTGGTCCTATGTTGCGGACGAGCTGCCGGCGCTGGTTGCGGCCAACTTCCCCGTCGACATGGATGCGCAGGGGATCACCGGTCATTCGATGGGCGGACACGGGGCGCTCACGCTGTCGCTGCGGCATCCGGGCCGGTTCCGCTCCACCTCCGCCTTCGCGCCGATTGTGGCGCCGTCCCAGGTGCCTTGGGGGGAAAAGGCATTGGGCGGCTATCTGGGCGCGGACCGCGCCGCGTGGCGCGGGCATGATTCGGTTTCGCTGATCGAAGATGGGGCGCGGGTGCCCGGGCTGCTGGTCGATCAGGGCGATGCCGACAGCTTCCTCGATCGTGAGCTGCGACCCCACCTGCTGGCCGCGGCGTGCCGCGCGGCCGGCATCCCGCTCGAGCTGAGGATGCAGCCGGGTTATGACCACAGCTATCTCTTCGTCTCCTCCTTCATGGAGGATCACCTGCGCTGGCATGCGGCGCGGCTGTTGGCGGGTCGCTCGACAGGCGAGGCGGTCGCGGCATAGGCTGGCGCCATGACGCCATTCTTCTTTTCGCTCCTGCTCCTTCAGCCGGCACCGGTCCTTGCTCCGCCGGAGCCGCCCTGCACGATCGCGGAGGAGCGGCTGCCCGACCATCTTTCCGGGTGGCGCGATGCGGGGGGTGCGCCGGTCACGACGCTGACGCCGGGGCGGGCGGGGCGCGTGGCGCTGGAGCCGATCGAGCGGGTCGGCTTCGCTGCGGCGCCGGAGCGCGCGCCGGCGGCCGGCAGCCGGGGTGCCGCGATCCCCGTCACCGTCGAGCGGGCGGGCCGGTACCTGCTGGCATTATCCGGACCGGCGTGGATCGACCTTGTGGTCGGGACGAGGCGCATCGCGTCTTCGGCGCATGGCCATGGTCCGCGCTGTTCGGGCATCCGGAAGCTGGTGACGTTCGACCTGCCGGCCGGGCGTCATCTGGTGCAGCTGAGCGGGTCGGAGGAGCGGGAGGTGACGGTCATGTTGACGCCCGCAGCGCCGCGTTCCGAAAGGACACAGCGTTAACCATCTCTGCAGGTGGCCATAATCGTAAACAAAACGTTTACGTCGTTGCCATGATAAAGCGTCGCCTCGTGCTCACCAATGAAGCAGCCCGCCATCCCTTTCGCCAGCGCATGGCGCCGCCCCCGCGCGTCGCCGTGCGGACGGACGGGGACGATGACGTGAGGCTGTTCCTGTTGAGCTTCGCTGCCTTCTTTACCGCGATCTACGGCTTCGTCGCCTGACCGAGCGGGAGCGGGCAGGCCGCCACCGCCGCGTTGAGGCGGGTGGCGAGCCATGCCGACACGAGGCACATGGCGGCGGTCAGCAGCAGCTGGTCGGCGGCACCGACCCCTGCCAGGCTGATTCCAAAGGCGAGCAGCGACCCCACCACCATCGCGCCTGAGTTGACGATGTTGTTGGCGGCCACCGTGCGCGCGGTCTGATCCTTTTCCACGGTGGTGGTGAGAAAGGCGTAGAGCGGCACCACGAACATTCCGCCGGCGATGGACACGCCCAAAAGGCTGATCGTGATCAGCAGCGCGCCCGGATGCCCCATGAAGTCGCGCCAGCCGTAGAGCGATCCGTCGGTCGTGCCCTCCCACCCGCGCGCGACGAACGACAGCATCAGGATGAACCCGCCCATCGCGAGCACGGACACCGGGCTCCAGCGCGCCGAGACCTCCCCCTTCAGGAGCCGGTTGACGATCACGGACCCGATCGCGACGCCCACCGAGAAGATGCCGAGGAACAGGCTCGCGACCCGTTCGTCGGCGGTCAGCACGTTCTTCACGAGCGGCGGAAACTGGATGATCAGCACCGCACCGATGGCCCAGAAGAAGCTGATCGACAGGATCGCCAGGAACAGCCGGCGCACATGCATCGTCGCCGACACCAGACGGATCGATGAGCGGACGACATGGAAATCGAGCGGGGGAAGGTCGCCGAGCGGCGGGGCCGGCGGCACCTGTCGTGCGGTCAGCCAGCCGAGCGCGGCGACGCCGAGCACCATGGCCGCCGCCAGCCGCGCGTCGCCCGACACCAGCCCGGCGACGATCGTCCCGGCGAGGATCGCAAGATAGGTCCCGGCTTCCACCAGGCCGGTGCCGCCCAGCACCTCGCCGGGTTCCAGATGCTGCGGCAGGATCGCGTATTTGATGGGGCCGAAGAAGGTCGAGTGGATGCCCATGGCGAGCGTCGCGGCCAGCATCACCGGCACGTTGGCGAGCAGCAGCCCGGCCGCGCCCACCAGCATGATGAAGATTTCCGCCGTCTTCACCAGCCGGATGATCCGCGCCTTGTCGCGGGTGTCGGCAAGCTGCCCCGACAGGGCGGACAAGAGGAAGAAGGGCAGGATGAACAGCCCGGTGGCGACGGCGTTGAACTGAACCTCTCGCCCCACGTCGTTGTAGACGTGGAAGGTGACGAACAGCACCATCACCGTCTTGTAGAGATTGTCGTTGAAGGCGCCGAGCAGCTGCGTGACGAACAGCGGCAGGAAGCGACGGTGGCCGAGCAGGCCGAGAGACGTTTGCACTTGGGAGGACGGCTCCGCCGCGGAAGATGGATCCGCCTATAACGGTGTCTGCGCGGACGGCCAACCACCCCGATCAAGCGGTGGTTTGCCCGGCCCCCGTCTTCCGCTAGGGGTCGGGGAACGGCCGCTCCGGCCGCAAGGACTGTCGACCCAGGCGCGATGCTGACGCTTCCCAACATCCTCACGCTGTCGCGCATCCTGGCCGTGCCGATCCTGGTGGCGCTGCTGTGGTATCCGGGCTGGACGACCGGCTATGCGCTGGCCTTCGCGCTCTACTGCCTGATGGGCATCACCGATTATTTCGACGGCTATCTGGCGCGCGCCAACGGCGCGGTGTCGCGGCTGGGCGTGTTCCTGGATCCGATCGCCGACAAGATCATGATCGCCGCCGTCATCCTGATGCTGGTCGCCACCAACGACATCACCGGCCTGGCGATCATCGCCGCGCTGGTCATTCTGCTGCGCGAGATCGCGGTGTCCGGCCTGCGCGAGTTCCTGGGCGCGCTGCAGGTATCGGTGCCCGTGTCCGCGCTCGCCAAGTGGAAGACGACCCTTCAGATCGTGGCGTTCGGGGCGCTGATCCTGGCCGGCGCGCTGCCGTCCATGGCGTGGATCAAGACGGTGGGGCTGGGCTGCCTGTGGGGCGCCGCGATCCTGACGCTGGTGACGGGCTGGGATTATCTGCGCGTCGGCCTCCGGCACATGGATTGAGCGTGCGGGTGCTTTACTTCGCATGGGTGCGCGAGCGGATCGGGCGGGACGAGGACCGGCTCGACCCCCCGCCGGCGGTGACCACGGTGGCCGGACTGCTCGACTGGATGGGACGGGACGACCCGGTCCGCGCCGGCGCCTTTGCCGATCGCACCCGGCTGCGGGCGGCGGCCGACGGGCGCTTCGTGCCGCTGGACGCGCCAATCGCGGGCGTGTCGGAGATCGCGATCTTCCCGCCGGTCACCGGCGGATGATCGACGTTCGCATCCAGCCGGAGCCGATCGACCTGGCCGGCGCACTCGCCCGCGCGGAGGCGAGCGGCGCGGGTGCGGTCGCCAGCTTCACCGGCATCGTGCGGGACGATGGCGGCGTCACCGAACTGTTCCTGGAACATTATCCCGGCGTCACCGAACGCGCGCTGGGCGATCTGGCCGCTGAGGCAGCCGGGCGCTGGCCGCTATCCGCGGTGACGGTGATCCACCGGGTGGGCGCAATGGTGCCGGGTGACCGCATCGTGCTGGTCGTCGCGGCGTCAGCGCACCGCCAGGCGGCGATCGAGGCCACCGCATTCCTGATCGACCGCCTGAAGACCGAGGCGCCTTTCTGGAAGCGCGAGCGGCGCGGCGAGACGGCCAGCTGGGTGGAACCGCGCGCGAGCGACGATGCGGCGGCGGAGCGGTGGCGGTCCTCCCACACATGAAAGCCGGGGCGCACCCGATCGCGCGCCCCGGCTTCCTGTCAGCTCCGCCCGGCAGGGCGGGCTTTAAAGGGTCTTAGCTGCCCGGCTGCGCCGGCGTGGTCGGCTGACCGGCCGGAGCCGCCGTGCCCGGCGTCGCAGGCGTGGTGGCGCCCGCGGCCGGAGCCTGGATGTTCGGCACCAGCACGCCGTTGATGACGTGGATCACGCCGTTCGACTGCGCGACGTCATACTGACCCACGAAGCCCACGCTGCCGTTCTGGCCGGCGACGCGCAGCGCATTGCCCTGGCGCGAGATGGTGATCGGCTGGCCGTTCACCGTGGTGTAGGTGGCGGTGCCGCCGCCGGCTTCCATCGCCGCCTCGATGTCGGCGAAGGTCACGCGCTGCGGCACGACATGGTAGGTCAGGATCTGCGTCAGCGTCGCCTGGTTCTGCGGCTGCAGAAGCCCGTCCAGCGTTCCGGCCGGCAGCGCGGCGAAGGCCTGGTCGGTCGGCGCGAAGACGGTGAACGGGCCGGGGCCCTCAAGCGTCGCGACGAGGTTGGCAGCCTGAACGGCGCGCACCAGCGTGCGATGCTCGGCCGACTGCGAGGCGTTCTGGATGATGTTGCGCGACGGCAGCATCTCGGCGCCACCCACGACGGGGTTGGCGGCAGTGGTGGCCGGTGAGGCGCCGTCGGTCGTGGCGGGAGCCGGGGCCGGAGCGGGGGTGGTCTCCTGCGCCATCGCCGGCGCGGCGGCGATCATCAGCGCCAGGGTCAGCGACTTGCCGAAACGATCGATCATCTTCGAACTACTCCGTCGTTGTGCATCCAATCTATGGCGGCGCGCCGTGCGTGCCACCTCCGACCGGATGCGTAACGGTGTTCAGCCCGTCCGCTCGTCCGGTTCGCGCAACGACTCAACGAGAAGACGGAAATCGCGTTCCCTCGGGCTGGCCTTGCGCCAGACCAGCGCGATTTCCCGCCGGGCGCGTCCGGCATCGAGCGGCCGGGCGATCACGTCCGTGCCCTCCAGGATGCCGGCGGCCACCGCCATTTCCGGCAGCACGGTGCTGCCGAGGCCATTGTCCACCATCTGCACCAGCGTGTGGAGCGACGTGCCGAGCATGGCCGCGCCTGCGCGCAGTTCCGGCCGGTTGCAGGCGGCCAGCGCGTGATCCTTGAGGCAGTGCCCGTCCTCCAGCATCAGGAACTGACCCTCGTCGATCGCGTCCGGGGTGACGGGGCCGGTGCCGGCCGGGTCGTCGCTGCGCGCAAAGGCGACAAACAGCGGATCGTCGAACAGGCGTGCCGTCTCGACGTCGCCGCACGCATAAGGGAGCGCCAGGAGCACGCAGTCCACGGCGCCGCGCTGAAGCGATTCGCATGCCGCGGCACTCGGCTCCTCCCGCAGGAACAGCTTCAGCTCCGGCCAGTCGCGGCGCAGCCGCGGAAGCACGCGAGGAAGGAGAAAGGGCGCGATCGTGGGGATCACGCCCATCCGCAGCTCGCCCGACAGCGGCTTGCCCGATGCGCGCACCATGTCGGTCAGCTCGTCAACCTCGCGCAGCACGCGCCGCGCCTTGTCGCTCACCGCCTCGCCCAGGCGGGTGAAGCGCACCACCCGGCGCGTACGCTCCACCAGCGTCACGCCGATCAGCGTCTCCAGCTCCCGGATGCCGGCCGAAAGGGTCGACTGGCTGACGAAGCATGCCTCCGCCGCCCGGCCGAAATGCCCATGGTCGGACAGCGCGACCAAATATTGAAGCTGCTTAAGCGTCGGATGGTAGGTCGACATGGCTGATCGCTTTGGTCGATCAATCGCGCGGAAACAATCTGTTTGTGCGTTTGACGCGGCAGGCCTATCTGGCGTCCACGAGATCATTCATCCGTAGAGATAAGGGTCAGCGCGTGTTGCGCTCTTCAAGCGTAACTCCCCCTCCAAACGCCTGATCCTTGGAACGGCGCGGCGGCTCCCCGACCGCGCCGTTCCCCTGACCGCCTCTCGTCAGGCGAGGCTGGTGTAGAGGCTGTAGCCGCTGGTGATGACCAGCACGACGCCCACCACCCGCAACAGCAGCATCGGCCGGACGCGCTTCACCAGCAGCGCGCCGAAGGGCGCGGCCAGCACGCCGCCGATCAGCACGCCGACCGTCGCCGTGGTGAACGCCTCGAACCCCATGCCGAGGATGAAGGTGACCGAAATAACCGTCGTCAGGAAGAACTCGGCCGTGTTGACGGTGCCGATGGTGGTGCGCGGCGCGGTGCCCTGCGCCAGCAGGTTGGAGGTGACGACCGGCCCCCACCCGCCGCCGCCGCCCGCATCCAGGAAGCCGCCGACCAGCCCCAGGGGCGCCACGAAGCGGGGCGCGGCGGCCGGCCTGTGGCCGCGAAACGAGCGCCACAGCAGATAGCCGCCAAGCACCGCCAGATAGCTCATCACGATCGGGCGGGCGACCTCCGCATGCACGGTCATGAGCACATAGGCGCCCAGCACGCCGCCGATCACGCCGGGGATGACCAGCCGGGCGAACAGCCGCCAGTCGACATTGCCGTGGAGCGCATGGCTGATCCCGGATGCGGCGGTGGTGAACATCTCGGCCAGGTGGACGCCCGCCGAGGCCCGCGCGGGGGGCACGCCAAGGCCGCTCACCAGCATGGTGCTGGCGATGACGCCGAACGCCATGCCGACCGCGCCGTCGACGATCTGCGCGGCGAACCCCACCAGCACGAAGGGCAGGATGGCGGCGATGTCGATGCCGGCAAGCTCGGGCATCCGGGTCCTTTTCGTAGCGCGCGGGAAGGGGCTCTTGTGCGCTGCCGCAAAGCGCTGCGCAATGACGAAGGGCGATGCTGGCAATCGGCGGCGGGCATGCCTAAATCCTTCGCGTCACGCACAGGGGTGGAGCGCCGTTTTGGGATCGTTGGGCGACTATCTTGAATCGATCCGGCGGCGTGATCCCGCGCCGCGCAGCCGTGCGGAGATCCTGCTTTACCCCGGCGTTCTTGCGCTTGGCCTCCACCGGATCGCGCATTGGCTGTTCGTCGGGCGGATGTTCTTCCTCGCGCGGTTCGTGAACCACCTGTCGCGCTTCCTGACCGCGATCGACATCCATCCGGGCGCGGTGATCGGGCGCAACTTCTTCATCGACCACGGTTTCGTCGTGATCGGCGAAACGGCGGAGATCGGCAACGACGTCACCATCTACCAGTGCGTGACCTTGGGTGGGACCAGCCCGGACAACGGCATCAGCGGCAAGCGCCACCCGACCATCGCCGACGGCGCCATCATCGGGTCGGGCGCGCAGGTGCTGGGACCGATCACGGTCGGGCCGCGCGCGCGGATCGGCGCCAATGCGGTGGTCACCCGCGACGTGCCGGAAGGCGCGGTGATGATCGGCATTCCCGCCAAGCCCACGCTGGTGGCGGCGGAAGCGCAGGCCCGCGCCTTTGTTCCCTATGGCACGCCCTGCCGCGAGCTGTTCGACCCCGAGACGCAGAAGACGGAGCTGCTGCGCTGCGAGGTCGAGACGCTGCGCAAGCGGCTGGATGCAATCGACGCGGAGCTGGGCGGCGCGGCGTCGCGGCGCGACATCGCGTCATGAACAATGTGGTGCCGCTTCCGGCGCGGGCAGGGCAGGTGGGGTTCGACCGGGTCGAGCTCGGCCGCATCCTCGACCTTTACGGCCGGATGGTCGCGGCCGGTCACTGGCGCGACTATGCCATCGACCTGGGCCGCGATGCCGCGGTGTTCTCCGCCTTTCGGCGCGCGTCCGAACGGCCGGAGTTCCGGATCGAGAAGCGCCCGGCGCTGCGCCACCGGCAGGGCATGTGGGCGCTGATCGGCGAGGCCGGTCAGGTCGCCAAGCGCGGGCAGGAACTGGGCCCCGTGCTGGCGCCGGTGGAGCGCCGGCTGATGAAGCTGGTCGAGGACTAGGCCTCAGCCGATCGCCGGCGGAACGCGTGCCTGCCAGGCGGCGGGAAGCGCCACCACCAGCGGCCGCCGGAGCCGCTGCCACAAGGCCGACAGCAGCAGCAGCGACGAGCCAATGAGTACGCCGGTCAGGGCGAAGCTGGTGCCCAGCCCGCCCGCATCGAGCAGCGTGTAAATGGCGTAGAGAACATAGGCGAGCGCCGACACCATCAGAGCGCGGCGATCGATGACGAGCGCCACCGCGCCAAGCGTCACGTAGATCACCACCACCAGCACTGCGGTAAGGGCATTCAGGTCGCCGGAGAACACGCCGAGCAGCGCAAAGATCGGATGTACGATCAGCGGCGCAGACAGGAGGTGCAACCAGAAGGCGACGTCCGAGCGGCGGGTGCGCCGCGCGACGTCCGACGCGTCCCACCACATCGCAAAGGCGAAGGTCGCGGCGCCCAGGATGATGAAGAACGGAAGCAGCTGGTTGAACTCGACGTCCAGCACCCCCGACACGAGGCCGCCCAGCGTCGCCACCACCGCGGCGGCACCGGCGGCGACCGTGATCGGCACGTGGAAGCGCCGCCAGTGGAGAAAGGCGGCGGCCGCCGTCACGACGCCGGCAAGGGCGACGGTGTAGCCGGCCTGCTGACCCGCGGCCGTGCCCGCAGGCAGCCCGGCCATGGCCAGCAGCCGGAACGTCGCCCCGAACACGCCGGACGCGAAAAAGGCCAGGAACAGGATGGACGGCAGCGCCATCCGCCGCTGGCGAGTGAAATATTCGGCAAGTCCCCAGGCGGCAGCGGCCGTGGCGATGTTGCCGAGCGGATCCGCCAGCAGCGCGCTTGTCGCCACAAGGAGGACGAGGCCGGCGATGGCGACGAAGATGTCGTTGAAGCTGGTGACGAGCCGCACCTGCTCCTCATCGGCGGCCGGGGTCGCGCGCCGGTCCGCCACGAAGCTGCGCAGCGCCTCCGCCGTGCCGGGCGCGATCACGCCCGCAGCCGTCGCGTCCGTCAGATCCTGTTCGCTGTACATCGCCGCTGTCCCCCCGGGACCGGATTAGAGCCGGTCGCCGGGCAAAAGAAAAGGCCGCCCGCGATCGCCGACGGCCCTTCTTCTGTCCTGTGACGGGATCAACGGCCGCCGGGGTTCCGGCAGCTGTCCTGCACCGTGCGCGAGCAGACGGGGTAGTCGTCACGCGGCGGGGGCGGGGGGAACGCCTCGTTCACCGGCCGCGAGGGCTGAACCGTCACGTTGCCGCTGCCGCCCATCGTGCCGCCCGACATGGTGCCGCCGGACATCGTGCCCGAGGTTGTGCCGCCCATCGTCCCGCCGGACATGGTGCCCGACGTGGAGCCGTTCATCGTGCCGCCCGAGGCGGTGCTGCCCGACATCGATCCGGTCGTGCCGGTCGACCCCGGCATGGTGCCGGTGGCCTCACCCGACATCGTCTGGTCGGTGGAGGTGGTGGTGCCGGGGCCCGACGGCATCGTCGTGCTGGGCGTGGACGGCATGCCGGGCTGCATCGTGCTCGACTGGCCGGGGGTGGCGGGCTGGGTGGTGGCGGTGCCGGTGCCCATGCCGGTCGACGAGCCGGTCTGCGGCGTGGTCGTGGTCTGGGCCATGGCGGCGCCGGCAAGCGTCAACGACGCGGCGGCCAGCAGAAGATGTCGCATCTCAGTCTCCTTCGTTCGCACCGTCCATCAGCGGCGCATCGGTTCCTGACGCGGCGCTGTCATGCAGCGCGTCGGGCAGGGTAACGAAGTCGGACCGGAGTCGATCCAAGTGGCTCTTTCAGGCCTTAAAGCCGGCCTTCTGCATCCAGCGCATAGCCGGCCGACCGGACGGTGCGGATGATGTCCGGCTTTCCGCCATGATTAACGGCCTTGCGCAGCCGACGAATATGCACGTCCACCGTGCGCGGCTCGATGTCGGCATTGTGGCCCCACACGCTGTCCAGCAACCGCTCACGCGAGAACACCCAGCCGGGATGTTCCAGGAAATGCTTCAACAGCCGGAATTCGGTGGGGCCGAGCGGGATGGGCGTGCCGTCGCGGCGGACCTTGCGGCCGATCATGTCCATTTCGAGATCGGCATAGGCGAGCGTCTCGCCCGCAAGCGCCGGGCGCACGCGGCGCAGCACCGCATTGACGCGTGCCACCAGTTCGCGCGGTGAAAAGGGCTTGGTGACATAATCGTCGGCACCGGTTTCCAGGCCGCGAACCCGGTCCTCCTCCTCACCGCGCGCGGTGAGCATGATGATGGGCACGTTGGCGGTCGCACGCGCGCGGCGCAGCCGGCGGCAGACCTCGATGCCGGTCAGCCCTTCCACCATCCAGTCGAGCAGCACCAGATCGGGCGTGCGCTCTTCCGCCAGGAGCAGCGCCTCGTCCCCGTCGGGCGTGCGGCGGATGGAGTAGCCTTCACGCTCGAAATGCCAGGCGACCAGTTCGGCCAGCGATGCGTCGTCCTCGACGAGCAGGAGATCGGGGGCGTGTGCCATCACGAACGCACTCCATCCGGGCCGCGCTCACGCTCGGCCATGTAGGTGCCACGCGCCGCGAAATAGACCATCTCGGCGACGTTGGTGGCATGGTCGCCGATGCGTTCCAGGTTCTTCGCCACGAACAGCAGGTGCGCTGCCTGGCTGATCGTCTGCGGGTTCTCCATCATGAAGGTGACCAGCGTGCGGAAGATGCTGTTGTAGAAGTCGTCGACCTCCCGGTCGCGCTCGCACACCTCGACAGCGGCTTCCCAGTCGCGCGCGGCAAAGGCGTCCAGCACGTCGTGCACCATCGACGATGCGGCGCGCGCCATCGCCGGCAGGATCGAGATGGCCTCGATCTGCCGGCCCGAGCCGATCTCCGGAACGCGCTTGGCGATGTTCTTGGCATAATCGCCGATCCGCTCGACCACGCCCGCGATCTTCAGCGCGGCGACGACTTCGCGCAGATCGTCGGCCATCGGCGCGCGCAGCGCGATCACCTGGACGGCGAGCCGGTCGACCTGATCCTCCAGCGCATCGATGCGCTTGTCGTCCTGCACGACGCGGGCCGCGGTCTCCAGGTCGTGCGAGGTGAGCGCGCGCATGGCGCCGCTGATGGCTTCCTCGGCGCGGCCGCCCATCTCGGAGATCAGGCCGCGCAGTTCGACGATCTCGCCGTCAAATGCCTTGACCGTGTGTTCGGTGCTCCTGCTCATCGCGTCCTGCCCCGTCTCAGCCATAGCGGCCGGTGATGTAATCCTTTGTGCGCACCTCGCGCGGATTGGTGAAGATCTCAGAGGTTTCGCCATATTCGACAAGCGTGCCGAGATGGAAAAACGCGGTGCGCTGCGACACGCGGGCGGCCTGTTGCATGTTGTGGGTGACGATCACGATGGCGTAGCGGCCGCGCAGCTCGTGGATCAGCTCCTCGATTTTGGCGGTGGCGATCGGATCCAGCGCGGAACAGGGCTCGTCCATCAGGATGACCTCGGGGTCAACCGCGATGGCGCGGGCGATGCACAACCGCTGCTGCTGCCCGCCCGACAGCGCGGTGCCGCTGTCCGACAGCCGGTCCTTGACCTCTTCCCAGAGGCCAGCGCGCTTCAGCGATCCTTCCACGATCTCGTCCATCTCGCCGCGCGCCGCCGCAAGGCCGTGGATGCGCGGACCATAGGCCACGTTCTCGTAGATCGACTTCGGGAAGGGATTTGGCTTCTGGAACACCATGCCGACGCGCGCGCGCAGCTGCACCACGTCCATCTGCGGCGAATAGATGTCGTCGCCGTCCAGCCGGATGTCGCCCGTCACCCGCGCCGACGACACAGTGTCGTTCATGCGGTTCAAGGTGCGCAGGAAGGTCGACTTGCCGCAGCCCGACGGCCCGATGAAGGCTGTCACGCGGTCCATGTCGACGTCGATCGAGACGTCCTTGATCGCCTGCTTGCTGCCGTAGAAGACGTCGACGTTGCGCGCCGTCATCTTGTGCGGGGCGGGTGCGTCCGGCTGCACGGGCGTATCGATGTGGACTTGCGTCATGGTCACCAGCGCTGTTCGAACTTGTTGCGAAGATAGATGGCCAAGCCGTTCATCGCGAGCAGGAAAACCAGCAAGACGATGATCGCGGCCGAGGTTTTCTCGACAAAGCCGCGGCTGACCTCGTCCGACCACAGGAAGACCTGCACCGGCAGCGCCGTCGCTGGCGAGGTGAAGCCGCCCGGCGGCCCGGCGATGAAGGCGCGCATGCCGATCATCAGCAAGGGCGCGGTTTCGCCCAGCGCGCGCGCCATGCCGATGATGGTGCCGGTAAGGATGCCGGGCAGCGCCAAGGGGATCACATGGTGGAACACCACCTGCACCCGGCTGGCGCCGATGCCGAGCGCGGCGTCGCGGATCGACGGAGGCACAGCCTTTACCGCGTTGCGCCCGGCGATCACGATCACCGGCATGGTCATCAGTGCAAGCGTCAGCCCGCCGACCAGCGCCGCCGAGCGCGGCATCTGGAAGGTGGCCAGGAACACGGCGAGGCCAAGCAGGCCGAAGATGATCGACGGCACCGCCGCCAGGTTGTTGATCGACACCTCGATGAGGTCGGTCCAGCGGTTCCGCGGGGCATATTCCTCAAGATAGACCGCCGACAGCACGCCGATTGGAAAGGCCAGCAGCAGCGTCACCACCATCGTCAGGATGGAGCCTTTCAGCGCACCCCAGATGCCGACACGGGTCGGGTCGGTCGAATCCGCGCCGGTCAGGAACCCCCAGGCGAAGCCGGTCGTCAGTCGATTCTGGGCCCGCAGCTCCGCCACGCGGGCGTCAAGCGGCGTGTCTCCGGACTTTGCGGCGAGGTCGACCCCCGCGCTCGCCGGCACCGCGATCACCGCCTGGCCGCCCAGCAGGCCGGGATCGGCCTTCAGCCGCTCGCCCACCCGGATCCAGGCGGTGTCGGAGATCAGGTCCATCCCGTCCGGACCGAAGGCGGCGACGGCGGCATTGTCCACCACACGCTCCAGCCCGGCGGAGGCGAGCGCGGCATCGGCGCCGCGCTGCTCCAGCTGGGCGGGCGTGACCTCCAGGCCGGCGGCGGCGAAGTCGATCGGCAGCGCCAGCCGCGTCTCGGTGAAGCCGCGCAGCCCCTGCGCCAGCATGGTGACGAGCAGAAAGGCGAGAAAGGCCGCCGACAGCACCACGGCGGCCAGCCCCATGAAGCGGAACCGGCGCTCCGCAGCGTAACGGCGGCGGATGCGTGTCTGCATCGCCCCCGTCTTCCAGTCGGTCGGGACCCGTTCGGCGACCTTGCGGTCGCGATCGGGCATCTGGGCGACCATGCCGGTCATTCGTAGGCCTCCCGGTACCGCTTCACCACACGCAGCGCGACGATGTTGAGGAGCAGCGTCACCACGAACAGCACCAGGCCGAGCGCAAAGGCGGCAAGCGTCTTGGCGCTGTCGAATTCCTGGTCGCCGGTCAGCAGCTGCACGATCTGCGTGGTGACCGTGGTGACGCTGGCGAACGGGTTGGCGGTGAGATTGGCGGCAAGGCCGGCGGCCATCACCACGATCATGGTCTCGCCGATCGCGCGGCTGACGGCGAGCAGCACGCCGCCGACCACGCCCGGCAGGGCGGCGGGGATCAGCACCCGGCGGATCGTCTCGGACGACGTGGCGCCCATCGCCAGCGATCCGTCACGCATCGACCCCGGCACCGCGGCGATGGAGTCGTCGGCCATCGAGGATACGAACGGGATGATCATGATGCCCATCACGAGCCCGGCGGCGAGCGCGCTTTCCGACGACGCATTGGCGATGCCGATCGCGGCGGCCGCGTCACGGATCACGGGTGCGACGGTCAGGGCGGCGAAATAGCCGTAGACCACGGTGGGCACGCCGGCCAGGATCTCCAGGATCGGCTTCATCCAGCGCCGCACCGCGGGCCTGGCATATTGCGTCAGGTAGACCGCGCTCATCAGGCCGAGCGGGATCGCCACCAGCATGGCGATGATCGCGCCGATGAAGATGGTACCCCAGAACAGCGGAACCGCGCCGAACCCCGGATCCTCGCCCGGCAGCACGGTCGCTTGCGGGCTCCACCGCGTGCCGAACAGGAAATCGAGCGGGTTGACCATGGAGAAGAACCGGAAGCTTTCGAACAGCAGGGACGCGACGATCCCCACCGTGGTCAGGATCGCCACCAGCGACGCGCCGAGCAGCGCCGCCATCACGATCCGCTCCACGCGCGTTCGCGCCCGGAAATCCGGCCGCACGCGGGTGAAGGCGTAGGCGAAGCCGGCGAACGCCAGGATCAGCGCCAGCGCGGTCGCGCCCAGGTCGTAGCGGCTCTGCGTTTCAGCATAAGCGGGGGCGAGGAGCCGCGCATCGGCGTTGAAGGGCGCCTCGATCTGCCCCTTGGCGAGCGCGCGGGCCTCCGCCAGCAGCGCGCTGCGCTCCAGCGGTTCGCTCGGCAGGATGCGGGCGGCGACGGGCGTGTCGATGACCGCGTAGGAGACGAGCGCGGGCGTGATGTTGACCCACAGGATCAGGAACAGGATCGGCGGCACCGCCGTCCACAAGGCGACGTACCAGCCATGGTAAAGCGGCAGCGAATGGGTGCGTTCCTCCCCGGCAAGGCGGGAGAGCCGCAGCCGGGCGCTGACCCAGGCGACGATGCCGAGGCCGATCAGCAGGATCAGAAGGGCAAGCGTGCTCATCTCAGCCGGCCTCGCCCAGGTCAGACGGCGTGAGCGGCGGCAGCGTGCGGGCACGCTCGAGGGAGGCCGCGCGCTGGTCGGCGGGCGCCGGGATCATGCCGCGGCGCGTGAGGTAGCCGCCCGGGTTCCACGCGCCGGCGAACTCAGCGATGAACTCGCGCATGCCCGGCACCGCCGCCATGTGCGGCTTCTTGACGTAGATGTAGAGGCTGCGAGCGCCCGGATAGGTCCCGTCGGCGATGGTCGCCGCACTCGGCTCCACGCCGTTGATGGGCACGCCGCGCAGCGTTCGCGCATTTTCCTCCAGAAAGCTGAAGCCGAAGATGCCGACCGCATCGGGATTGGCGTTCAGTCGCTGCACGATCAGATTGTCGTTCTCGCCCGCGGACACATAGGGCCCATCCTCGCGCAGCCGCGTGCAAATCGCCTCCGCCCGATCCTTGTCCGACGCCTCGAGCGCGACCATCGCCGGATTGGACAGGCAGCCCGGCCGGATGATCAGCTCCACCAGCGCATCGCGCGTGCCCGATGTCGAGGGCGGGCCATAGACCACGATGGGAATGTTCGGGAGCGCGGGATCGACGTCCGACCACAGCCGCGTCGTGTTCGGCCGGCCATAGGGCTCGGCAGCGAGCGCGCGGTAGACCTGCTCGGTCGTCAGCGCGATGGCGGTTCCACGCCGCGATTCCGCGATGGCGACGCCGTCGATGCCGACCAGCAGCTCCACCACTTCGGTCACGCCGTTCTGGCGGCAGCTGGCAAGCTCGGCCGGCTTCATGCGCCGGGACGCGTTGGCGATGTCGGGGAAACGCGCGCCCACGCCCTCGCAAAACAGGCTGATACCGGCGCCGGTGCCGTTCTGCTCGACGATCGGCGCCTCGAAGCCGGGATTGTGGTTCACGAAGCCTTCGGCAACCGCGGTGGTGAACGGGTAAACGGTGGAGGATCCGACGATGCGGATGCGGTCGCGCGGCTCTCCGCCCTCCGCGGCCGGATCGGCGATGCACCCGCCCAAGCTGACGGCCAGCCCGACCGCACTCAGCGCCGGCAGCATCGATGTGAGCGACAGGCGCATGTTCATCCCTGTGGCGAGGTCGACTCGTTCGGCCTGCCCCCGGCGCAATGTGACGGGTGCATTACGCTTTCATGACATGCTTGGGCAGCAGCACGGTGACGGTGGTGCCCACCCCCGGCGCGCTTTCGATGCTGAGCCGGCCCCGGTGCCGCTCCACGATGTGCTTGACGATCGCGAGGCCGAGCCCGGTGCCGCCGGCGGCGCGGCTGCGGCCCGGATCGACGCGGTAGAAGCGCTCGGTCAGCCGGGGCAGGTGATCGGCGGCGATCCCCTCGCCATGGTCGCGCACGCTCAGCACGACCTGATTGCCGCGCGATCCCAGCCGCACCTCGATGGGCGTGCCCGGCCGTCCATAGGACATGGCGTTGCCGACCAGATTGTGCAGGATCTGAGACAGCTGCGCCTTGTCGCCGCTGACCGGCGGAAGGTCCGGCTGCGGCGCCGGGCAGTCGAGATCGGCGGCCCTCGGATTGCCGGCCGCCGCGATCACCCGGCACTGCTCCGCGACCAGCGCGCCCAGATCGACGGCCGCGTCCGGCGCCCGGTGGCGGTCGGCCTCGATGCGCGACAGCGACATGAGGTCGGTGACCAGCCGCTCCATGCGCTTCGATTCCCCTTCGATCACGCGCAGGAAGCGTTCGCGCGTCATCTGGTCGCCGCCGACATCGGGGTCGAGCAGCGTTTCAACGAAGCCCAGCACCGACGACAGCGGCGTGCGCAGCTCATGACTGGCATTGGCGACGAAGTCGGTCCGCATGCGCTCGATCGCGTGGCGGGCGGACACGTCCACCAGATGGACGAGCGCCCGGCGTGCATCGATCCGCCGCACCCGCATCAGCCAGCGGGCATCCGGCCCGCTGAGCCCGACGAGCTCGACAGCTTCTCCGTCGGCGGCGGGGTTGGCGAGCCGTTCCGCCGCCGCCGGCTGACGCAGCGCCAGCCGCGCGTCCTCACCCTCGATATGGCGGCCGAGCAGCGCGCGCGCGGCCTGGTTGGCCAGCGACACGCGGCCGTCCTCCACCACCAGCATCGGCTCCGCCACGCCCTCGATCAGCCGGCTTTCCAGCGCGCGCTGGCTTTCCACCGGCGCCTGCGGGCGGCGGCGCCGGGCGGGCAGCGGACCCAAGGCGATCAACACAGCGAGCAGCCCGCCGAAGACCGCGAATAGGGCGGCGGGCAGCCCCCCGCCCAGCAACAGCACCGCCAGTCCGGTGCCGAGCAGCGGCAGGCCGGCGAGGATCAGGCCGCGCATGGATCCGGCACATGGCCGAGCGCGCGGAGCGCCGGCAGCAGCGCATCATAATGGTCGATCACCCGATCCGCGCCGAGATCCTGAACCGGGCGATCGAGAAAGCCGAACGATACCGCCACCGACGGCAGCCCCGCTGAGCGCGCGGCGGCCACATCGAAGATGCTGTCGCCGATAAAGGCCGCGCGGCCGCCGCCGCACCGGTCCACCATCGCATGGATGGGTGCGGGATCGGGCTTGCACCGGCCGACACTGTCGCCGCCGATCACGGTCGCGAAGCGTGCGCTCATGCCCAGCGCGTTCAAGAGGCGGGTGGCGAGCGCTTCGAGCTTGTTGGTGACCACCGCCAGCGTCACGCCGTCTGCGGCAAGCATGTCGAGCGCGTCCAGCAGGCCGGGATAGGGCCGGCTGCCGTCCGCGATATGGGCGTGGTAGTGATCCAGCAGCACGGGCAGCAGCCGGTCGACCAACGCCTCGTCATGCTGCCCGGCAGCCGCCAGCCCGCGGCGCAGCATCAGGCGCGATCCGCCGCCGATCATCGGCCGGATATCCTCGGCAAGCGGCGGCAGCCCGCCATGGGTGAGCGCGGCGTTCACCGCCGCGGCAAGATCGGGGCTGGTATCGACCAGCGTGCCATCCAGGTCGAAGCCGACGATGCGAAAGGGAAGGGAGCTCATCGCCATCGACATGCCCGGCAGCCACTGGCAAAGGCAAGCGCTCCGCTATAATCGCCGGGCAGATGACCGATATCGACGCACCCGCCGCCCCGCCGCTCGCCGCGATCATCCTCGCCGCCGGCAAGGGGACGCGGATGAAGTCGGACCTGCACAAGGTCCTCCACCCTGTCGCGGGCCGGCCGATGCTGCTGCATCTGATGGCCACGCTTGATCGGCTGGCACCGTCGCGGGTGGCGGTGGTGGTGGGGTCGGGCCGCGACCAGATCGAACACGCGCTGGACGGCAGCGGCGCGGCAATCGCGGTGCAGGCCGAACAGCTCGGCACCGGACATGCCGTCGCGCAGGCGCAAGCGGTGCTCGGCGACCACGACGGCGACGTGCTGATCCTCTACGGCGACGTGCCGCTGGTGAACGCGGCGACGATGCAGGCGATGGTGGCGCGGTTGCACGGCCCCGACCGGCCGGTCGCGGTGGTGCTGGGCTTCAGGCCCGTCGATCCGACGGGCTATGGCCGGATCGTCGCCGACGCTGAGGGCACGATCGGCAAGATGGTGGAGCACAAGGATGCGACCGACGCGGAGCGGGCGGTGACGCTGTGCAATTCCGGCCTGATGGCGGTGCGCGCCGCCGACCTGTGGCCGCTCCTGGCCCGCGTCGACAACCTGAACGCCGCCGGGGAATATTACCTGCCCGACATCGTGGTGCTCGCCCGCGCCGATGGCCGCGGGTCCGCCGTGGTGGAGGCGGCGGCGTGGGAGGTCGCGGGGATCAACAGCCGTGCGGAGCTGGCGGCGGTCGAAGCGGGCTGGCAGGCGCGGCGCCGTGCGGCGGCGATGGCGGACGGCGCCAGCCTGGTCGCGCCGGACACGGTCTGGTTTTCGCACGACACGGTGATCGGCCGCGACGTTCTTATCGAGCCCAACGTCGTGTTCGGGCCCGGCGTGACGGTGGAGGACGGCGCCACGATCCACGCGTTCAGCCACCTTGCCGGTGCCCGTGTCGCCGCGGGCGCGGCGATCGGCCCTTATGCCCGGCTGCGGCCCGGCGCGGCGATCGGGCGGAACGCGCGCGTCGGCAACTTCGTGGAGGTGAAGAAGGCGGTGCTGGGCGACGGCGCGAAGGTCAATCACCTGAGCTATATCGGCGACGCGGCGATCGGCGCGGGCGCGAACATCGGCGCGGGCACGATCACCTGCAACTATGACGGGTTCGGCAAGTACCGGACGGAGATCGGCGCGGGCGCCTTCGTGGGATCGAACAGCGCGCTCGTCGCCCCCGTCGCGATCGGGGCGGGCGCCATTGTCGGCGCGGGATCCGTCATCACGCGCGACGTGCCGGCCGATGCGCTTGCCGTTGCGCGCGGGGAGCAGCGGGAACGGCCGGGCTGGGCGGCCCGCTTTCGCCACATGATGCTGGCGCGAAAGGCTGGGCGATGACCGACCGGTACAAGGGCAAGCCCTTTCTGCGCCTGCTGGACGCCTATGTGCTCGACGCGATCGGCTTCCTGCCGCCCGAGGCGGATGCCGAACTGACGCGCATGGAGCCGAACTTCGCCGCGGCGCTCGGCGAGACCGGACCCTGGCGGACGATGGTGGAAACGCGGATGCGGTTTCCGGCCGGCATGCCCGGCGCGATCGCCGAGCTCTGGACGAAGGGGCGCCCGCGCTTCATCGCAGCCAACGGCCATGAGCCGGATCCGGCGGAGTTCACCCGGATCTTCGTCGACAGCAAATTCCCGCACTGACGGGCAGGAGATCAATCGGATGTGTGGGATCGTGGGCATCGTCGGCGCGGAGCCGGTTGCGGAGCGCCTGCTGGAGGCGCTGCGACGGCTGGAATATCGCGGCTATGACTCGGCCGGCATCTGCACGGCGACGCCAGAGGGGCTGGATCGGCGCCGCGCGTCCGGCAAGCTCGGGAACCTCGCTGCAAGGCTGCAGGCCGAGCCGCTCGCCGGCCTGACGGGGATCGCGCACACGCGCTGGGCGACGCATGGCGCGCCGACGGAGGACAACGCCCACCCCCATATCGTCGGCGGCGTCAGCCTGGTTCACAACGGCATCATCGAGAATTTCCGGCCGCTGCGCGAGGAACTGATCGCCGAGGGGCGGGTGTTCACCAGCCAGACCGACACAGAGGTGGTCGGCCACCTGCTGGCGCGCGAGGTGGAGCGCGGCGCGTCGCCGGAAGCGGCGGTGGCGGCCGTGCTGCCGCAGCTGCGCGGAGCCTTCGCGCTCGCCATCCTGTTCGCCGACCATCCGGACATGCTGATCGGCGCGCGGCTTGGTGCGCCGCTCGTCCTCGGGCACGGTGACGGCGAGAGCTATCTCGGGTCGGACGCGATCGCGCTGGCGCCGCTCACGCAGCGCATCGCCTATCTCGAAGATGGCGACTGGGCGGTGCTGACGCGCGACGGCGTCACCGTGCGCGACGCGGACGGCAGGGTGGTGGAGCGGCCCGCCGTCGCCTCCGGGGTGGTCAGTGCCTCCATCGACAAGGGCAATTACCGCCACTTCATGCTGAAGGAGATCCACGAACAGCCGATCGTGGTCGCCCAGACGCTCGGCAGCTATCTGCGCGCGGTCGAGGAGCAGGTGGCGCTGCCGGCGATGGACGCGGACCTCAGCAGGATCAGCCGGGTGGTGATCGTCGCCTGCGGCACCGCGTCCTATGTCGGGCTCATCGGCAAATACTGGATCGAGCGTTTCGCCCGCATCCCCGTCGAGGTCGATGTCGCGTCGGAGTTCCGCTACCGCGATCCGGTGCTCGATCCGTCGATGCTGGGCATCGTCGTCTCGCAATCGGGCGAGACGGCCGACACGCTCGCCGCGCTGCGCCACATGAAGTCCGCCGGCCTGACCACGGCCGGCATCGTCAATGTCCCGTCATCGTCGATGGCGCGCGAGGTGGACCTGCTGCTGCCGACCCATGCCGGGCCGGAGATCGGCGTTGCATCGACCAAGGCCTTCACCTGCCAGCTTGCCGTGATGGCATCGCTCGCCACCATGCTGGCGCGGCTGCGCGGGCTCCTGTCCGCCGCGGACGAGGCGGAGATCGTCCGGCACCTGGGCGAGGCGCCGGCCGCCATCAACGCGGCGCTTGCGCATGATGCGGACATCGAGGCGATCGGCCGGCGGATCATGGGCGCGCGCGACGTGCTCTACCTGGGCCGCGGCGCCGATTATCCGCTGGCGATGGAAGGCGCGCTGAAGCTGAAGGAGATCAGCTATATCCACGCCGAGGGTTATGCGGCCGGCGAGATGAAGCACGGGCCGATCGCGCTGATCGACGAGCATGTCCCCCTGATCGTGATCGCGCCGTCGGGCCCCTGGTTCGAAAAGACGATCAGCAACATGCACGAGGCCGCCGCCCGCGGTGCGCAGGTGATCCTGATTTCGGATGCGCGCGGCATCGCGGACGCGGGCGAGGGGCCGATCGCCACAATCGAGATGCCGGAGGTCCACCCGCTGATCGCGCCCATCGTCTATTCGGTGCCGGTGCAGCTGCTCGCCTATCATGTCGCGGTCGCCAAGGGCACGGACGTCGACCAGCCGCGCAACCTCGCCAAAAGCGTCACGGTGGAGTAGGCCGGCGGCGATGGGCGCGGGGCATGATCACGGCGCGGAGCAGATGAGCGACGGCCGGCTGGTCGGCGCCATCGCGGTCAACGGCGTTCTGACCGTCGCGCAGATCGTGGCGGGCGTGTTGTCCGGGTCGCTCGCGCTGATCGCGGATGCGCTGCACAACCTGTCGGATGCCGCCTCGCTCGTCATCGCGCTGGTCGCGCGGCGGATCGGGCGGCGGCCCGCCGACCGGCTGATGACATTCGGCTATGCGCGGGCCGAGGTGGTGGCGGCGCTCATCAACCTGGTGTCGCTGCTGCTGATCGGCATCTACCTGCTTGTGGAGGCGGTCGGCCGCTTCGTTTCTCCGCAGCCGGTGGACGGCTGGCCGGTGGTGATCGTCGCGGGCGTCGCGCTTGCGGTCGACGTCGCCACCGCCGTGATGATCCACAAGGGATCGAAGCACAGCCTGAACATCCGGGCGGCCTTTCTCCACAATGTGTCGGATGCGCTTGCATCCGTGGGCGTCATCATCGCCGGCGTGCTGATCCTGCAGTATCAGCTCTACATCGCCGACCTGATCGTGACGGCCGTCATCGCTGCCTATGTCATCTGGCAGGGCCTGTCGCTGATGCCCAGAACGGTCCGCCTGCTGATGGGCGCGGTGCCCGAAGCCGTCGACTATGACGCGGTCGTGGACGCGCTGCGCGCCACGCCTGGCGTGTCGCACGTCCACCATGTCCACCTGTGGAGCCTCGATGAACATCGCCATGCGCTGGAAGCGCATCTGACGCCGGAAGTCGCGACGCTGCAGGAATTCGACCGGCTGAAGCGGCAGGTGAAGGCGATGCTGGCCGAGCGCTTCCATGTCGAGCATGCCACCCTGGAGGCATGCCTCAGCGATGCACCCGACACAGCGCTGCGCGGATGTGAGGATGCCCACCACCACCATCATCAGGGCCATCGGCATGTCCACGCGCACTGAGGCGCAGGACGGCGCGCTGGCGGCGCTCGAGCAGGTCGACATCCGCGTCGGCACGGTGGTGGAGGCGCTCCCCTTTCCCGAGGCGCGAAAGCCGGCCGTGAAGCTCCGGATCGACTTCGGCGCGACAATCGGCCTGCGCTGGTCCAGCGCCCAGATCACCGCCAACTATGCGCCCGAGGCGCTGGTCGGGCGGCAGGTGGTCGCCGCCGTCAATCTCGGCGCGCGGCGGATCGGCCCGTTCACGTCGGAGGTGCTGACGATGGGCCTGCCGGACGAGGGGGGCGCGGTGGTGCTGGTCGCGCCGGATCGTGCGGTGCCGAACGGCGGGCGCCTCTACTGACCCTCGACGCGGTGCGCGGGCGCGACTAACCGGGCGTCGTGATCTCCGCTCCGCTCCGTCTGCGTCTCGATGGCGACGCGCTTGTCCACAACTGGCGCTGGCTGAAGGGCATGGGCGGATCCGCGGCATGCGGCGCCGCGGTGAAGGCGGACGGCTACGGCCTCGGCGCGCGCGAGGTGGTGATGCGCCTGGCGGCGGCGGGCTGCCGCGACTTCTTCGTGGCGACCTGGGCGGAAGCCGAAGCGTTGATGCCGCTGGGTGAGGCGCTGTCGCTGTCCGTGCTTCACGGCGTGCGCGCGGCGGACATGGCGGTCGCGGTGGCGCACCCGGCGCGGCCGGTCCTCAACAGCCGGGAGCAGGTGCTCCGCTGGCGCGAGGCGGCCGGCGCGCGACCGTGCGACGTGATGGTCGACACCGGGATGAACCGGCTGGGCGTCTCGCCCGACGAGGTGCGGGACGGGCTGCTTGACGGGCTCGCCATCGAGACGCTGATGAGCCACCTGGCCTGCGGCGACGAGGACCATCCCATGAACCCGCTGCAGCGCGACCGCCTCCAGGCGCTGGCGGGTCGCACGTCCGCGCGGCGCATGAGCCTCGCCAATTCGGCCGGCATCTGCCTGGGGCGGGATTACGCCTTTGATCTCACGCGACCGGGCCTCGCGCTCTATGGCGGGGTGCCGCGCGCGGAAGCGGCAGAGCACATCCGGCAGGTGGTCTTCCCCGAAGCCGAGGTGCTGCAGGTCCGCACGGTCAAGGCCGGCGAGACGGTCGGCTACAACGCGACATGGAGGGCGGAACGCGACACGCGGGTGGCGATCCTCAACATCGGCTATGCCGATGGTTATGCGCGGGCGTTTTCGAATGCGGGGACGGCCGAGAGAGGGCGCTTTCCGCTGATCGGTCGAGTGTCGATGGATCTGGTCGCTGTTGATGTCTCCACTGGAGACTGCGGCGAAAGCGGCTGGATTGAGATCGATTATAACCTGCCAGAGGTGAGTGCTGCCGGCGTTTCGGCATATGAAGCGCTGACGCGCCTGGACGGACGCTTCACCCGCTACTGGCGCTGACAAAGTCTCTTTGGAAAAAAAGAGGGGCGAGAGTTTCCTCCCGCCCCACTGGATCGCTGAACGCTTTAGAAGCGAGCGCGGAAGCCTGCGTAGTAGCTCCGGCCGCGAATGTTGTAGATGGCGGTACCGGCGCCGGTCGCTGTGGTTCCGAACGGCGGCTGCCGCTCGGTCAAGTTGTCCACACCGACGTAGAAGTTGATGCTCTGACCGGTCTGCTCGACCTCGCCGACGCGGAAGTCGGCGCGGAGGTCATGGTAAAGAACCGACGGGTACTTCTGAGTATCGAAAGCATCAGCGTTCAGCGGCGGCAAGCCGTTGAGCGGGTTGAAGCTCTCCCAAGTGGTCAGATACATCGGACCGATGTAGCGCATCTGGTAGCCAAGCGTGACTGCATCGTTCAGCGTGACATCGACGTCCCACACGAATTCATCCTGCGGATCGCCAATCTCCTGAAGCAGACGGTTCTCGAAGTCCGGATCGGTCGGATTCTCGAAATTGCTGTTCTGAAGATTGTGCGTGTAGCGGAAGCGGGTTCCGAGACGCACGTCGTTGGTCACATTGGTGCGGTACACCAGCTCCGTGTCGATGCCGCGACGCTTCCGCTTCGCGAAGTTTTGCGGGCCCTGGACCAGCGTGTTGCCGAGGATTTGACCCGGCAACTCGCCCTGCGGCCCCGCACCCGTACCACGATTGCGCTGAAAGACGGAGCAGAGCGGGCTGTTGAACCCAGGGGCATCATAGCAGGCATTGACGATCGCCTGCGCACCCAGCGTCACGATGACGTTGTTCACCGTGATATCGAAGTAATCGACGCTCAGCGAAAGGCCCGGAACGAAGGTCGGCGTGAACACGGCACCGACCGTGTAGGAGTCAGAACGCTCTTCCTCGAGATCTGCGTTGCTGCCGGAGATGACCGGAAGCGAGTAGCCCGCCTGCTGGAGGTTCGCGAGCTGCGCGGCCGTCAGATCAGCCTGACAGTTGGTCGATCGGACGGGATTGTTGCCGATCGCATTGACGTTGCAAGGATCCACAAAACCATTCGAGAAGTTCGGCACCGCCGGGAACGCGGCTTCCGACACGTTAGGCGCACGAACTGCCCGGCCATAGACACCGCGGAAGCGGATATCGCGGAACGGTGCCCAGTTCACACCTGCATTGTAGGTGTAAACCGTGCCAACGGCACCAGTGTAGTCGGAGATACGACCTGCACCGCTGATCGAAAGCTCTTCAAAGAAGGGTGTGTCGGCAAGGATTGGCACACGAATTTCGCCGAATGCTTCCTTAACCTCCAAGACGGCGCCGCTGACATCTCCGAGGAAGACCGAGTTCGAAATACCGGTTTCGGCCGCAACGTCACTGTTGTTGTTGGCCTCTTCGCGGCGGTACTCGCCACCCAACGCGAAAGCGATGGGGCCGCCGGGGAGTTCGAAGAGCTGGCTGAGGTCACCCGACACGAAGCCGAGAACGTCGACCTGCTCGATGGAGGAGCGATTGGTGATCGGCAGGCGGAAATAAGCTGCCGCAGCCTGATTGTTGCCCGCGCCGAACGGATTGTAGGGGACGCAAGCGGCGATATCGGCAGCAAGGGTCGCGGCCGAGTTGACATAGCCAGGGGCGCCGCGCGCGGCGGTCGGGTCGAACTGGGCGCGGCACTGGATTTGGCCGGTTGCCGGGTTGATGCCGGCGTCGAGCGACAGCAGGAACCGCTGCCGATTGACGAAGCCGCGCATGTCCACGGTTTCCTCGAACCGACCATAGTTACCGGAGATCTCGTAGCTCCAGTCCTCGTTGAAGGTGCCACGAAGGCCCGCCACGACGCGGTAGGTGTCGCGCCGGAACCGCTCGTCGCGATCCTCGGTATCGGTCAGGTTGCGCGCGAACAGGAAACGGTAGCTGCCGTTTGCGACTGCCGTGCGCTCAGCAGCAGTCAGGGCCCGGCACTGCACCGTGCCGAGGGCCGTACCGAGATTGTAACCGCAGCCTGACGTAAGGATCGCGTTGGCAATTGTCGCCCGATCGGTCGCGTTCAGGAACGGGTTGTCGAGACGCGGGTCGATCCGGTTGTCGTTACCCAGCGACCCCGTCGAGTTGTTGAGGAACGTCGGTCCGAGCTGATTGCCGACCGAATTGATGCGGGTGAACTTGGCTTCGAGAAACGCCTCCAGCTCGGGTGCGAACTCGAAGCGGGCGAGCAGGTTGGTGTTGTAGCGCTCAATGAACGGCAGGATCGACAACTGCGTGCCTTCACGACCGGTCTGGCCATTCCCGCCGATGAAGGTTCCCCCAGGGCCGGTGCCGAAGCGCGTCCCGGTCTGCGCCTGCAGGCGGCCATTCGCGTCGAAGATGTAATTGCAGTGGTAGGCGACACCTGCGGTGTTGGTCGGACCGTTGTTGGCAAGCGTGCCCTGGCCGCAACGCGGGGATGCGTTCAGCTGCGGAATCGCGACCAGGCCGTAGCGATGGTTCGTCGCACTCCGAATGTCGCGGACGAACACGGCGTCAGGGAAGCCATCCGAGCCGGACGGAAGACCGGCACTATCGGCATCGACGGTGGCGAAACCGTCGACGCGCTGGAAATCAGGAATATCCGAGGCGTAGATGCGGTCCTGACGGCTATATTCGGCGTGCGCAGTGACGTTGCCGCGGCCATCGGCGAAGTTGAAGCCGGACATCAGCGAGACATACTGGTTGCCGCCGAAGCCATCCTCGGTGATGCCGACATTGCCGCGCACCTGAATGCCTTCGAAGTCGCGGCGCAGGACGAAGTTGACCACGCCCGCGATTGCGTCAGAGCCGTAGAGTGCCGAGTTGCCGCCGGTCAGCACGTCGATCCGCTCGACCAGGTCGGTCGGGATCGTGTTCACGTCGGGCGAGGACGCGTTGTTGAGGATGTCGGCGGGAACGTGCCGACGGCCGTTGACAAGGACCAGCGTCCGGACCGTGCCGAGACCGCGAAGATCGAGCAGGTTGAGGCCGGCGATGCCAACGCCCGCGCCGGGGTTCTGCTGCGCGAAGGTCGAACGGAGCTGTGGGAGGTCGTTCAGGACGTCGCCGATGCTGGTTTGACCCTGCTGGAAGATCTCCTCGCCGGCGACAGCGGTGACAGGAACTGGAGAATCGATGTTCGCGCCGCGAATGCGCGACCCCGTGATGACGATGGCATCGCCCGTCTCGTTGTCAGTGTCCGTGAGACATTCCGGACGCGTGCTGTTCGGCAGGCAAGTTTCCTGGATTGCCGTCGAATTATCAGGGGCAGAAATACCGCCCTGAGCAAAGGCGGGAGCCGCCGCGGCAAGGCTGACACCGACGATCAGCGATGAGCGCAACGCGCTGCTCGCCATGAGACGACGTAATTCCATCTAAGATGCTCCCTTTTAGGGTCTGTCACGACCTCTGTGGGAGCAAGAAACGGGAAAGCCGGGGCGAGCGCAATATGGCTGCGCCCCGGCTTGGCGGATTAATGGAAAATGAACTCCAACTGTGGCTGCAGCGACACAGATCGATCGCTGAAGCTGCTCGACCGACCCGCCATGTCGTTCGTCGAAAAGATCAGCGCTCCACGCAGAGCGCGATGCCCATGCCGCCGCCGATGCACAGCGTCGCCAGGCCCTTCTTCGCATCGCGGCGGTTCATCTCGTGAAGGAGCGTCGTTAGCACGCGGGCGCCCGACGCGCCGATCGGGTGGCCGATCGAGATGGCGCCGCCGTTCACGTTGACGCGGTCGCTGTCCCAGCCAAGCTCCTTGCCGACGGCGAGCGCCTGGGCGGCGAAGGCCTCGTTGGCCTCGATCAGGTCGAGGTCGCCGATCGTCCATCCCGCCTTGTCGAGCGCGCGGCGGGTGGACGGAACGGGACCGATCCCCATGATCGACGGATCAACACCGGCCGACGCCCAGCTGGCGATGCGCGCAAGAATGGGCGCGCCGCGACGCTCCGCTTCCTCGCGGCTCATCACCACCAGCGCGGCGGCACCGTCGTTGAGGCCGGAAGCGTTACCCGCGGTCACCGTGCCTTCCTTCTTGAAGGCGGCGCGCAGGCCGGCGAGGCTGGCGACCGCCACGCCTTCGCGGATGAACTCGTCCCGGTCGACGACGGTGTCGCCCTTGCGGCCCTTGATGGTGACGGGTGCGATCTCCCGATCGAAGCGACCTTCGCGGCGGGCGGCCTCGGCCTTGTTCTGGCTGCGGCAGGCGAAATCATCCTGTTGGTCGCGGGTGATCTGATATTGTTCGGCCAGGTTCTCGGCCGTCACGCCCATGTGGTAGCCGTTGAACACGTCGGTCAGACCGTCCTTGATCATCGTGTCGACGAGATCGAGCGGCCCCATCTTCTGGCCGCCGCGCAGGTTCTGCGCATGCGGGGACATAGACATGTTCTCCTGCCCGCCCGCGACCACGATGCGCGCATCGCCGGTGCGGATCGCCTGGGCGGCGAGCGCGACCGCGCGCAGGCCGGACCCGCACACCTGATTGACGCTCCACGCCGGCACTTCCTTCGGCACGCCCGCGGCCATCGAGGCTTGACGGGCAGGGTTCTGCCCCTGCGCGGCGGTCAGCACCTGGCCGAGGATCACCTCCGACACGTCCTCGCCGCCGACGCCGGCATCCTTCAGCGCCGCCTCGATGGCGATCCGGCCGAGCTCATGCGCCGGCGTGGCGCTGAAATGGCCCAGAAAGCTGCCGACGGGGGTGCGGCGGGCGGCGGTGATGACGACGTCTTGGGCGCTCTCGGTCATGGGATCCTCCGGTTGATCTTGTCAGTCGGAGACGTGGGGCCTCGACAGCCAGTCGGCAAGCGGTTCCCACAAGGCCGCCCGTGCGCGGGAGCCGACGATCATGCCGACATGGCCAAGGTCGAGGCGGAGGATCCGGCCGACGGGTGCAGCCGCCGCCGCGGGCGTGATGCGGTCTGCCGTCGAGAGGATGTTGAGGACGGGCACGTCGATCGCCGCGGGATCGATCGGGCGACCGCCGACCTGCCATTGTCCCCGCGCCGTGTCGTTGCCGGCGAACAGTCGTTCGAACAGGTCGCGACCGGCCGGCAGGGTGAGGGGGGCGCCGGCATTGGCCCAGTCCTCCACGGCGACGAAGCGGTCGATCGTCGGCCCCGGCGGCGCGGTGCCGAACCAGGCATATTTGGCAACCACTGCCGCCGGGTCGAGCTGCCAGAAGCCGGCCTGCAGCAGTTCCATGGGAACGCGGCCGACCGCCTCGGCCGCCGGTCGGCCGATGGACCACAGACGATCGATGCTGTCCCGCCCGCCATCCGCGTAGCCGGCAAAGTCCCACGGCGTCGCGATGAGCGCGAGCGCGCGAACCGGCCGGAGCGCCGCCGCCGCGATGGCCAGCGTGCCACCCAGGCAATATCCCGCCAGTGTCGGCGCCGCGCCCAGCCCCTCGAGCAGCGGAAGCAGCCGCCGTTCGACATGGCCGGCAAGGTCGAGGCCGAGATCGTCCGGCTGCCCCCAGTCGACCAGCAGGGGCCGAACGCCGCGCCCGGCAAGCCACCGGAGCAGGGAGGCGTCGGGCGACAGATCGAGGATCGACGCCGGATTGATCAAGGACGGCACGAAGACGACCGGATGACCCTCACCACCATAATCCAGGAGCCGGGCCCCGCCGGCGCTGACGATGGTTGCCGCCGGCACCATGGGCGCGGGGCGGGCGTGCGTCTGGAGGCGCCGCAGCCCCGCCATTGCTGCGCTGCGACGATCGGGGTCCGGAGCGGTTTCGCGCTGCAGCAGCTGCAGGAACAGGGGAAGCGGGCGCGGCCCATATTGCGCAGCAGCAGCCGGCGATGATAGCTCCAAGAAAAGATCGTTGGAGAGTCCGTCCATGCCGAAGTCCCGCGTTTCGAATGACGGCGACACCGTCATCATCAAGAAATACGCCAATCGGCGGCTCTACAACACCGAGAGTTCAAGCTACATCACGCTCGAACATCTTGCCGCGATGACGCGGGACGGACGGGACTTCAAGGTGCTGGATGCCCGGACCGACGAGGATATCACGCACAGCATCCTGACACAGATCATCATGGACGAGGAAGCGCGGGGAGAAACCATGCTCCCGGTCAACTTCCTGCGGCAGCTGATCGCCATGTACGGCGACAACATGCAGTCGATGGTGCCGCAATATCTGGAAGCGTCGATGGACGCCTTTCGCCGCAACCAGGCGCAGTTCCACGATGCCATGAAAGGCGCGTTTTCAGGCGGGCCGTTCGCGGATCTTGCGCGGCGCAACATGGCCATGTTCGAGGCTGCGACCAGCGCCTTCGCGCCGCAGACGGGCCGGTCCGCCGACAAGGATGCCGCATCCGCCGATCAGGCCGGCAAGTCCACCGACGGCGGGCCCGACGAGGTGGCCGCGCTGAAGGCCCAGCTGGCCGCGCTGCAGGCCAAGATCGACAAGCTGGGCTGACCCGCGGAGGGTCACCCGGCCGTCATCGTTCCGCGCCGCGCGTCAGTGTGCGGGCGTGTAGTTGGCCGGCGTGAAGGGGGCGACATCGCTCCAGCGGTTGCGGCGCGCGGGCGTGGCGGGGCGCGTGTTCGCCCGCGGACGCTGCGCCCGTGGCCGCGGCGCCGCAGCTGCCGGCTCCTGCGGCTGCGCTTCCTGCACGAGGAAGTCGGGCATCCGCCATTCGGCCGCCGGCGGCATGAACAGCGCGGCGAGCGGTGCGAGCCAGTTCGTCAGGTCCGGTGCAGTCATCCTTGTTCTCCCCCCAAGATCGACGTGCGTCAGGTCACAGCGGTTTTCTGAACTTCAGCGTCATGCGGTCGCTTTCGCCGATCGCCTGGAAACGCGCACGATCGGTGTCGCCGCCGCGCAAGGTGGGCGGCAGGCTCCAGACGCCATTCGGATGGTCGGCCGTGTCGCGGCTGTTGGCGTTCACCTCGGACGCGGCCACGAACTCGAACCCGGCGGCTTCCGCCGCCTGGCGCACGGTGGATGTCTTCAGATAGCCGCTGGTCCGCTCCTGCTCGGCCGGGCGATCCTCCGGCAGACGGTGATCGACGATGCCGAGCGTGCCGCCCGGCTTCAGCATGGCAAAGGCGCGCGCAAGTACGGCCCGCTCGCCGCCGTCGCCGCGCATGATGAGGTTGTGCATGTTCCGAAAGGTGATGACGGCATCGACGCTGCCGTCCGGCACCTGCTCTGCCGTGGGCGGCATCGCGGTCAGCGCGGTGCGCGCGTAAACGGGGTCGGCGGCGATCTTGGCCTGCAGCGCCTCGGCACCACGGCCCGCCGGCTGCGCCAGCAGGAGGCGGCCCTGCGGCCCCAGATAGGGCGCCAGGATCTCCGTGTACCAGCCGCCGCCGGGGATCAGTTCGACCACCGTCTGGCCCGGCTGGATGCCGAAGAAGGCAAGGGTTTCGGCCGGGTGTCGCGCGGCATCGCGGGCACGGTTCGCGGCCGTTCGCGTCGGGCTGTTCACCGCCGCCTCCAGCGCAGTGCGCGACGCCGGAGCGGCCTGCTGCGCCTGCGGCTGCGCCAGGAGGATCGACGGCGAGAGGGCCATCAGCCCGATGATCGCAAAGCCCTGGCGCATGACGCTTCCTTGTTTCACGACGGGCGCCTGATCGCGCCGTTCCGCGCGCGCGATTCAATCAGGCCTTCAGCCGGAGTGCAAGGGACCGCACCGATGAGAAGCGATTTGCTGGTCGGCGCCGGCGTGGCGGCCGTGATGGCAGCGGGCGCCGCGGCGCTGGATCACCGCCGCCGCCGCCGCGCCCATGTCGATGCCGTCGGCATGGTGCCGTGGACGGGCGTGCAGGCGGCCGCCCTGTTCGTGGCGATCCTGCTGGCGGCGCTCGCGGTGCGGGCGGGCTGACAGCCGTGGTGCCGCCCCGGGAAGGGCGGGCTGAGGGAAGCGGTGGCCGCCCGGGCAGGGCGGCCGGGGGACCTTACAGGCAGGCTTCCAGATAGGGCTGGTCGAAGCCGTACTGCTTGGCCTTTTCCAGCGTGTAGGGGCGAAGGCCCATCGAGCGATACTCGCCGACGATCTTGCCGTCCGCCGTCTCGTCCAGATACTCGAACTTGAACAGCTCCTGGGTGACGATCACCGGGCCTTCCATGCCGATCACCTCCGTGATGTTGGTGACGCGGCGGCTGCCGTCGCGCAGGCGCTTGACCTGGATGATGAGGTCGACCGAATCCGCGATCTGGCGGCTGATGGCCTCCTTCGGCACCTTGATGTCGGACATCATCACCATGTTCTCCATACGCGCCAGCGCCTCGCGGGGGCTGTTGGAGTGGAGCGTCGCCATCGATCCGTCGTGGCCCGTGTTCATCGCGGCGAGCAGGTCGAAACATTCCGACCCGCGGATCTCGCCCAGGATGATGCGGTCCGGGCGCATGCGCAGCGCGTTGATGACGAGATCGCGGATCGTGATCGCGCCGTTGCCTTCCAGGTTCGCGGGCCGCGTTTCCAGCGGCAGCCAGTGCGGCTGCTGCAGGCGGAGCTCGGCCGCGTCCTCGATGGTCAGCACGCGCTCGCCCGGATCGATCATCTTCGACAGCGCATTCAGCATCGTGGTCTTGCCGGAACCCGTGCCGCCCGAGATGACGACGTTGAAGCGGCAGGCGCCGGCGATCTTCAGCGCGGTGGCCATCTGTTCGGACATCGACCCGCCCTTGGCCATCATGTCGATGGTGATGGGCTTGGCCGAGAACTTACGAATCGAGATCGCGGTGCCGCGCAGCGACAAGGGCGGGACGATCACGTTGACGCGGCTGCCGTCCTTCAGGCGGGCGTCGGCGAGCGGGGTGGTCTGGTCGACGCGGCGGCCGACTTGGTTCACGATGCGCTGCGCGATCTGGAACAGGTGCTCCTCGTCGCGGAACTGGATGGGCGCGATCTCCAGCCGGCCCTTGCGCTCGATGTAGGTCTGTTCCGGGCCGTTCACCATGATGTCGGAGATGCTCTGGTCGGCGAGCAGCTCCTCGAGCGGTCCGAGGCCCAGCAGCTCGTCGACCAGCACCTTTTCGAGCGCGAACTGCTCGCGCCGGTTGAGCGTCAGCTTCAGCTCGGTCAGCACCTCGCCGATGATCGGCCGGAATTCCTCCGCCAGCTCGGTCTTGGTGAGCGAGGCGGCGGCTTCCGGATCGACGCGCTCCAGGAGGCGCGGCAGCACCTGTTCCTTGATCTTGTGGATCGACGCCTCGAAGCCCTCGACCTTGTTCGGGCCGGCGTCCAGCGCGGTCTCGCGGCTGGCCAGCCGGGCCATCGCGTCCTGCGGCACGCCGGCGTCGGCCTCGGCCGGTGCGATCGGCGGGAACTGGTCGCCGCCTTCGATCTCGCCGGGCCGGGGCGCGGGGCTGCCGTGCATCGGGCGCGCGACCCCGAAGGTCGGCCGTCCGCCGCCCTGACCGCTGTTGCCGCCGCTCCGCCGTCCGAATGCACTCATCGTCATAACGCCTCCCGTTGCGACCGGCGGTAGCGATCATGTTTTGACAATCCGCTAACCGACTTCGATGGAGCGAGCCGGAGGATGACCATGGGTGAGGCGGGGCGGGGGATCTTGCTCGCGGTGGCGGGCTTTGTGCTCCTGTCCGTCGGGGATGCGATCGTGAAGACCATGGCGGGCGAGTGGCCCGGCACGGCGATCGCGGCGCTGCGCTACGGCTTCGGCACGCTCGGCCTGGTCGTGGCGGTTGCGCTGGTCCATGGCCGCGCCGGTTTCGTCTGCCCCCGGCCGCTGGTGCAGGCCGGTCGCGGGATCGCGGTCGCCGTGGCCACCATCGGCTTCTTCCTGTCGGTGCATCGGATGCCGCTGGCGGATGCCACCGCGATCACCTTCACCAGCCCGATGCTGACGGTGATCCTGTCCACGCTGTTCCTGAAGGAGCGGCCGCCGACCGCAGCGATCGGCGCCATCGCGCTCGCCTTCGTCGGGGTGCTGGTGATCCTGCAGCCGGAGGTGACACGCCTGGGCGCGGCCGCGCTATGGCCGTGCTGCTCCGCCGCCGGCATGGCGACGCTGATGATCCTCAACCGGCGCGCCGCCGGCTCCGCCCCCGCGCTGGTCCTGCAGCTGCTGGTGGCGGGCGCGGCGACGCCGGTGCTGCTGGGCTTTGCGGCGCTGGGCGCGGCAAGCGGTGCCGATGCCTTTGCGATGCCGGTGCCGCGCCTGGACGTCGTGCTCCGCTGTGCGGTCGTGGCGGTGACGGCGACCACTGCGCACATGCTGATCTTCATGGCGACGGAGCGCGCATCGGCGGCCATCGTCGCGCCGACCACCTATGTTCAGCTGCTGGTCGCGCTGTCGATCGGCGCGGTTGCGTTCGGCGACCTGCCCACGCTTGCGACGCTGGGGGGTGCCGCGCTGATCGTGACGGCGGGCCTGTGGCTGTGGAGCGCGCGCCGGTCGGTGCCGGGCAACCGCGTCCGCCCCGAGGAGGCGGACGCGGTCTGAGGCTCAGGCGGCGGTCGGAACGGCCGTCCGGCGGCGCATCGCCACGCCCACCAGCCCGAACCCGGCAATCATCATCGCCCAGGTGGCGGGTTCCGGCACCGCGCCGATGCCGAACTGGGCGCGCAGCTCCTGGGCGATCGCGCCGTGGATGGGCGCGGTGGGATGGACGCCGTCGAACGAGAAGATGCCCCGGCACCCGTTCGCCACTGCGGCCGGCGAGTTGATGCAGTTCACGCCAAGCTGCTGCGGCGGCAGCCCAAGGGCAGCCGGGTTGGTCTGCAGCGTGGTGAAGAAGTTGATGTAGCTGAATCGGTCGAGCCGTGTCGCGCTGTTGAGGCTGAGGCCGTTCAGCGCCAGGTTGAGCGCCTGGTCGATCGCCAGCGCGGCCGGATTGTCCGCGTTCGGGATGCCGGTGATCAGGATGTTGCGCGCACCCAGGTCGTTCAGCGTCTGCACCGCGCCCGCATAACCGCTGATCAGGAGACCGGTATATTGCGTGGCAGTCCGCCCGCCGATGTCGTTGCTGGCGAGCGCGAACAGGTCGTTGCCGCTGAAGTTCAGGACATAAAGCGCGTTCGGGTCAGCCACGCCGCCTGCGCCGATCCGCTGCTGGTAGAGGGCAAGCTGCTGCGCCAGGTCGAGCCCGCCGACATTGTCGGTGACGACGCGAGCGCCGCCAAATGCGAAGTTGTTGCCGCCCGCCAGCGACGGCCGGGTCGCCTGCCCAAACAGCGAGATGCTGACCAGGTCGGTATAGTCGAACCCGTTGGTGAACCGGCCCTGGAAATATCCCAGCGCCTCGTTCGGCTGGGCGCCGCCCGTGGACAGCTTGACGTTTCCGGCATCCACCAGGCTGTCGCCGAACACGTACATGGTGCTGAAATCGCGCGGGGCGGTCTGCGCGGCGGCCGGTGCCGCGATGGAGAGAATGGAGGCGAATGCCGCCGTGGCGGCGATACGGACGCTGTTCATGGTCAACCCCTCGATCATTGTTTTTAGGCGAGGAGTTGACCACCATTAACCAAAGGCTGGCAAGCGTGGATACTGCCCCTTAGCGGGACGGGGACGGAGACGGAGCCGGGGCCTGCCACACGCGGACATGCTCCACCTCCATCGCGTAGGGGAAGGCGGCGTCGTCCACGCCCTGCTGCCCGCCCCATCCGCCGCCGACCGCGATGTTGAGGATCAGGTAATGGGGGCGCGAGAAGGGCCAGCTGGCGTTGTCGCCGCGCCCGTCATTGGCGAAGCGGAAGAAGCCGCGCCCGTCGACGCCGATGGTGATCGCCTCCGGCGTCCAGTGCAGCTGATAATCGTGGAAGCTGCCGCAGACATCCGCGACCTGGATGCTGGCGCCGCGCTGCGTACCGTCGACATGATTGAACGCCTGGCTGTGGATGGTGCCGTGGACGCGCCCCTCGTCGAAGCCGACATGCTCCATGATGTCGATCTCGCCGATCGCGGGCCAGCGGGGGCCGCCATCCTCGTCCCCCAGCATCCAGATCGCCGGCCAGCTTCCGCGCCCGCAGGGCAGCTTCGCGCGGATCTCGAAAAAGCCATAGCGCCAGACCGCCAGCCCCTGCGTGACCAGCCGGGCGGAGGTGTAGCGCTGGCCGTTGCTGTCGGCGAATTGCCGGGTCGGCTCGCGCCGCGCGGTTATGATGAGCTTGCCGTCCTCGACCCGCGCGTTGTCCGGCCGGCGATCGGCGTAATATTGCAGCTCGGCATTGGCCCAGCCGGTGCGGTTCATGGACGTGTCGTGCCGCCACCGGGCCGGGTCGGGCAGGCCGGGCCGGTCGAACTCGTCGGCCCAGACGGCGCGGTAATCGGCCGGGCGGACCAGCGGCTCGTCGATCGCGCCACGCGCGCTTTCGTCGGCGAGGGACTGCGCCGCCGCCGGCGCGGCGAGGAGGGCGGTGGCCAGAAGGAACGTTCTCAACATCGCCCGAACATAACCGGGCGTCAGCGGACGTCCAGCCGTGTCAGGCTTCGATGACGCGCTCGGCCAAGACGGTCAGGCCGCGCTCGTTGACCTCGGCGAAGCCGCCCTCGATGCGGATGCGCTCCGGCGCGGCACCCGCGGTCGGATAGATCGACAGGTCGCCGTCCTTGACGGTCGACATGAAGGGGGCATGACCCTCCAGCACGCCGAACTCGCCCTCCGACCCCGGCACGACGACCATGTGGACGTCGGCCGAGCGGTAGAGCTTCTCGGGCGTGACGAGTTCGAAATGGAGCGGCATCTGCATCTTCTCCCCCCTCCCGCGGACGGGAGGGGCAGGGTGGTCGTGTCAGGGGACGGCGATCAGGCGCCTTCGGCCAGCTTCTTGGCCTTCTCGACCGCCTCGTCGATGCCGCCGACCATGTAGAAGGCGTTCTCGGGCAGGTGGTCATACTCGCCGGCGACAACCGCCTTGAACGAGCGGACGGTGTCTTCCAGCTGCACGAACTTGCCGGGGATGCCGGTGAAGACCTCCGCGACGTGGAACGGCTGCGACAGGAACTTCTGGATCTTGCGCGCACGGCTGACGGTGAGCTTATCCTCTTCCGACAGCTCGTCCATGCCCAGGATGGCGATGATGTCCTGCAGCGACTTGTAGCGCTGCAGCGTCGACTGAACGGCGCGGGCGGTCTCGTAATGCTCCTGGCCGACCGTGCGCGGCTCCAGCACGCGGCTGGTCGAGTCGAGCGGATCGACGGCCGGGTAGATGCCCAGCTCAGAGATCGCGCGCGACAGCGTGGTGGTCGCGTCCAGGTGGGCGAAGGAGGTGGCCGGCGCCGGATCGGTCAAGTCGTCGGCAGGCACGTAGATCGCCTGCACCGAGGTGATCGAGCCCTTGTTGGTCGACGTGATCCGCTCCTGCAGCGCACCCATGTCGGTGGCGAGCGTCGGCTGATAGCCCACGGCGGAAGGGATGCGGCCGAGCAGCGCCGACACTTCCGAACCCGCCTGGGTGAAGCGGAAGATGTTGTCGACGAAGAAGAGCACGTCCTGCCCTTCCTGGTCGCGGAAATATTCGGCGATGGTGAGGCCCGACAGCGCGACGCGGCTGCGCGCGCCCGGCGGCTCGTTCATCTGGCCATAGACCAGCGCCACCTTGGAGCCTTCCGGCGTCGGGTTGCCGTCCGCGTCCTTGGCGATCACGCCCGCGTCCAGGAACTCGTGATAAAGGTCGTTGCCCTCGCGGGTGCGCTCACCCACGCCGGCGAAGACGGACACGCCGCCATGACCCTTGGCGATGTTGTTGATCAGTTCCTGGATGAGCACGGTCTTGCCGACGCCCGCGCCGCCGAACAGGCCGATCTTGCCGCCGCGCGCATAGGGCGCGAGCAGGTCGATGACCTTGATGCCGGTGACCAGGATCGCGCTCTCGGTCGACTGGTCGATGAAGTCCGGCGCCTTGGCGTGAATGGGGGCGGTGGCGGTGGCGTTCACCGGGCCGCGCTCGTCGATCGGCTCACCGACCACGTTCAGGATGCGGCCCAGCGTCTGCGGGCCGACCGGCACGCGGATCTGGTCGCCGGTGTCCACGACGCGCTGGCCGCGGGTCAGGCCCTCCGTCGAATCCATCGCGATGGTGCGGACCATGTTCTCGCCCAGGTGCTGCGCAACCTCGAGCACCAGGCGGTTGCCGTTGTTGTCCGTTTCCAGCGCCGACAGGATCGCCGGCAGCGACGATTCGAACGACACGTCGACAACCGCGCCGATCACCTGCGCGATGCGGCCGACATTGTTGGTGAGGCCCTGGGTCGGGCGGTCTTCGGCGACAGTTGCCATGTTTCGTTCCTCGGTCAGACGATTGTCAGAGCGCTTCCGCGCCCGAGATGATTTCAACGAGTTCGGTGGTGATCGCGGCCTGGCGCGCGCGGTTGTACTGGATCGACAGGCGCTTGATCATGTCGCCGGCATTGCGCGTGGCGTTGTCCATCGCGGTCATGCGCGATCCCTGCTCGGACGCCGCATTCTCAAGCAGCGCGCCGAAGATCTGGATGGCGACGTTGCGGGGCAGCAGGTCGGCCAGGATCTGCTCCTCGTCCGGCTCATAGTCGACGACGGCCGACGCGCCCGTCGTCGCGGCACCGCCGGCGGCCAGCGGCACCGGGATGATCTGCTTCACCGTCGGCGTCTGTACCAGCGCAGACTGGAACTTGGCGTAGAACAGGTGCGCGACGTCGAACTCGCCTGCTTCGTAGCGGCGGATGATGTCGTCGGTGACCGCCTTGGCGTCGGCGAAGGACACGGTCTTCACCTCCGACATGTCATGCTCGCCGGCGATCATCTTCGGGAAGAAGCGGTTGATCGGGCGTCCCTTGCGGCCAACCAGGTAGAACTGGACGCTCTTGCCCTGGGCGATCAGCTCGTCGGCCTTGCGGCGCGCTGCGCGAACGATGTTGGAGTTGAACGCGCCGGCCAGGCCGCGCTCCGACGTGGCGACCACCAGCAGGTGGCGGTCGTTCTTGCCCGTTCCGGCAAGAAGCCGGGGGGAGGACGGGCCGATCGCGACCTTGGAGGCGAGCGAGGCCATGACCTGCTCCAGCCGCTCGGCATAGGGACGGCCGGCGATCGCCGCCTCCTGCGCACGGCGCAGCTTCGCCGCGGCGACCATCTTCATCGCCTTGGTGATCTTCTGCGTCGACTTCACGGAGCCGATGCGGAGCTTGAGGGTCTTCAGAGAGGCCATGTCTTACCGTTCTAGCCCTCCGTTCGCGCCGGACGCCGTCGAGACGCGATGCTCGACGGTGCGCGGTGCGAACGGGGAAGGGAGCGCATCAGCGGCGATTACGCGAAGCTCTTGCCGAACGCGTCCAGCGCGTCCTTCAGCTTCTGCTTGGTCGCGTCGCCCAGGTCCTTGGTGGTGCGGATCTCCGCCAGCACGTCGGACGCGTTGGAGCGCATGTGGCTGAGCATCGCCGCCTCGTAGCGGACGACGTCGGCCACCGGCACCTTGTCGAGATAGCCGTTGGTGCCCGCGAAGATCGACGCGACCTGCTCCTCGAACGGCATCGGGCTGAACTGCGGCTGCTTCAGCAGCTCGGTCAGCCGCGCGCCGCGGTTGAGCAGGCGCTGCGTCGACGCGTCCAGGTCCGACCCGAACTGCGCGAACGCCGCCATCTCGCGATACTGCGCCAGCTCCAGCTTGATGGAGCCCGCGACCTTCTTCATCGCCTTGGTCTGCGCGGCCGATCCGACGCGCGACACCGAAAGGCCGACGTTGATCGCCGGGCGGACGCCCGCGAAGAACAGGTCGGTTTCGAGGAAGATCTGGCCGTCGGTGATCGAGATGACGTTGGTCGGGATGTAGGCCGACACGTCGCCCGCCTGCGTCTCGATGATCGGCAGCGCAGTGAGCGAGCCGTTGCCGTTGGCGTCGTTCATCTTCGCCGCACGCTCCAGCAGGCGGCTGTGCAGGTAGAACACGTCGCCCGGATAGGCTTCGCGGCCCGGCGGACGGCGCAGCAGCAGCGACATCTGGCGATAGGCGACCGCCTGCTTCGACAGGTCGTCATAGACGATCAGCGCGTGCATGCCGTTGTCGCGGAAATACTCGCCCATCGCGCAGCCGGTGTAGGGCGCCAGGAACTGCAAGGGGGCGGGGTCCGACGCGGTGGCGGCGACGACGATGGAATATTCCATCGCGCCCTGCTCTTCGAGCGTGCGGACGAGCTGCGCGACCGTGGAACGCTTCTGACCGACCGCGACATAGACGCAGTAGAGCTTCTGGTTCTCGTCGGTGCCGGCGTTGGCCTGCTTCTGGTTGATGAAGGCGTCGATCGCGACGGCGGACTTGCCGGTCTGGCGATCGCCGATGATCAGCTCGCGCTGGCCGCGGCCGACCGGGACGAGGGCGTCCAGCGCCTTCAGGCCGGTCTGCACGGGCTCGTGCACCGACTTGCGCGGGATGATGCCGGGCGCCTTCACCTCGACGCGGCTGCGCTTCTCGGCGACGATCGGGCCCTTGCCGTCGATCGGGTTGCCGAGGCCGTCCACCACGCGGCCCAGCAGGCCCTTGCCGACGGGCACGTCCACGATGGTGCCGGTCCGCTTGACGGTGTCGCCTTCCTTGATCTGGCTGTCCGAGCCGAAGATCACGACGCCGACATTGTCGGCTTCGAGGTTCAGGGCCATGCCCTGGATGCCGTCGCCGAATTCGACCATCTCGCCCGCCTGGACGTTGTCGAGGCCGTGGATGCGCGCGATGCCGTCACCAACGGACAGCACCTGTCCGGTTTCGGAGACCTCGGCCTCCGTGCCGAAGCTGGCGATCTGGTCCTTGATGACGCGGGAGATTTCTGCGGCGCGAATGTCCATCTTCTTCTGCCTTAGCCTTTCATCGCGTGCGCGAGAGAGTTCAATCGGGTGCGGATCGACGAGTCGATCATCTGCGATCCGATCCGGACGACGAGGCCGCCCAGGATCGACGGGTCAACATGGGTATGAAGCGCAACGTCGCGGCCGACCCGCTGGCGCAGCTGCTGCTTCAGCGCGGCGACCTGCCCGTCGTCGAGCGGGTGAGCGGAGGTGACTTCCGCCGTGGTCTCGCCGCGGTGGTTGGCGGCCAGCGTCCGGAAGGCGCGGATCACCTGCGGAAGCTGGTTGAGGCGCCGGTTGGCGGCGAGCACGCCCAGGAAGCGGGTGGTGAGCGGGTCGAGCCCCAGCGATCCGGCAACGGCGGCGATGCCGGCCGACGCGTCCTTGCGCGACAGCACCGGATTGGCGGTCAGCTGCCGGAACTCGGGCGAGTTCGCCAGCGTGTCCGCCACGCGGGCAAGGCTGTCCTCGACGGATTGGAGCTGGCGATCGTCGCGTGCCAGCTGGAAAAGAGCGGACGCGTAGCGGCCGCCAAGGCTTGCCTCGATGCCGCCGGAAATCTCCACGCGCCCAATGTCCTCCAGACAGGTCATGATGACGCGAGAAAGGGGCGCCCTTGGGGCACCCCGCGTCAGGTGCCGGCCGGTTAGCATCGGCCCCCCGCCGATGCAAGCGCGTGCCGGAACGGGAAAGCAGGGCTTTCGTTTGGCAAAGACAGAAGCCGGGCGACGAAGCCCGCATGTTGGTGTAGAGGATCGTGCGTGACCAAACCCATCCACCCGATGCCGGCGATGCCGGTACGCCGAATGTGGCGACTTACCGTAGGCCGCTGTCGCGGCTGACGAGACGTTCCGGTTCAATGCTGTCGCGCCGGGCGCGACGCACAGGGTGAGAGTTCCACGATGTTCGACAACGACAACCGGGCCCCGGCCGCGGCGCCGCAGCCTGCCGCGCTGAGGGACGCCGCAAGCGCTGTCTTCGGAGATGGCTTCTGGGGCCGCGAACGGGTCAACCCGGAAGCGCCGCGGGCCGATGCCGCCAAGGCCGTTCCCGCACGCCGTTGACGCCCCGTCAGGTGCCGTCCAAGGGGCCTGACCATGCGCTTCTTTTCAGACAATGCCGCCTCCGTTCACCCGGCCGTGCTGGAGGCGCTTGCCGCGGCCAACCGGGTTGACACCGCCTATGACGGCGACGCGCTCAGCCGCTCGCTCGACGCGCGCTTCTCCGATCTGTTCGGGCGGGAGTGCCGGGTGCTCTGGGTGGCGACGGGAACCGCGGCGAACGCGCTCGCGCTGGCGGCGCTGGTGCCGCCTTATGCCGGCACCGTCTGTCACCGCGACGCGCATATCCAGAACGACGAATGCGGCGCGCCCGAGTTCTTCACGCACGGTGCCAAGCTCCACCTGGGCGACGGCGACGGTGCGAAGCTGACCCCGGCAGGCGTCTCCCGCGTGCTCGATGCAATCGCCAACGACGTCCACCGCGTGCAGCCGCGCGCGCTGTCCATCACCAACGCCACCGAATATGGCCGCGTCTACACGCCCGACGAGGTGGCGGCGCTCGGCGCGCTCGCGCGCGAACGGGGCCTCGGCTTCCACATGGATGGTGCGCGCTTCGCCAACGCGGTCGCCCACCTTGGCTGTTCGCCCGCGGCCATCAGCTGCGATGGCGGCGTCGACGTGTTGAGCTTCGGCTTCGTGAAGAATGGCGGCTTGTCTGCCGAGGCGCTTGTGTTCTTCCGGCCCGAGCTGGTCGCCGGGGTGCCGGAGCGGAGGAAGCGTGCCGGGCACCTGCTGTCCAAGGGGCGTTTCATGGCCGCACAGATCATCGCGATGCTGGCGGAAGATCGCTGGTTGGACGCGGCCCGCGCCGCCAACGGAGCCGCCCGCCGCATCGCCGACGCGGCCCCGGCGCGCCTCATTCATGCGGTGGAGGCCAACGAGCTGTTCCTGCGGATGACGCCGGCGGAGGCCGAGACGCTGCGCGCCCAGGGCTTTGACTTCTATGACTGGGCGGAGGGCGAGGTGCGCTTCGTCACCAGCTGGGATCAGCCGGACGCGGAGGTTGCAGCACTCGCAGGCGCACTGGCGCGGCTGTGACGCCGCCGGGGACCGAAACCGTTCCGCCGGCCGCCCGGTGGCGGGTGCTGGTGCCGTTTGCGCTGGTGACGCTGATCTGGGGGTCGACCTGGATCGTCATCCGCGACCAGCTGAGCGTGGTGCCGCCGGCCTGGTCGATCGCCTACCGCTTCGCGCTTGCCTCGGCGGCGCTGTTCGCCTGGTCGCTGATCACCGGCAAGTCGCTGAAGATCGCCCGCCACGACATGCCCTTCGTCGCCGCGGTCGGCGTGTTCCAGTTCGTGATGAACTTCCACTTCGTCTATGCGGCCGAACATCATGTCACGTCCGGGCTGGTGGCGGTCGTGTTCGCGCTGCTGCTCGTCCCCAACGCGGTGCTGGCACGAACCTTCCTGGGCCAGCGGCTCTCGCGCCCCTTCCTGCTCGGATCGGCGCTGGCGATCTGCGGCATCGCCTTGTTGTTCGCGCATGAACTGGGGGAGGCGGGGGAGGGCGCCGGGCAGGTCGCCATCGGCATCGGCCTGACGATGGCAGGGGTGCTGTCCGCATCGGCTGCAAATGTCATGCAGGCGACCGAGCGCGCCCGCCGGATCCCGGCCTCGACACTGCTCGCCTTCGCCATGGGATCGGGCGCGATCGTCAACATCGTGATGGCGGCGATCCTTCACGGACCGCCCGTTGTCGAGCCGCGGCTGGGCTATGTGGCAGGGCTCTTGTACCTTGCCGTGGCAGCCTCGGCCCTGGCCTTCGTCCTCTACTATGGCCTGTTGCGGCAGCTCGGGCCCGCGCGCGCGGCCTATTCGAGCGTGCTGGTGCCGGTCATCGCGATGGCCCTCTCCACGATCTTCGAAGGCTATCGCTGGACACCCACCGCGGCGGCGGGGTGCGCGCTTGCCCTGGGAGGATTGCTGGTCGCGCTCGCCCGGCGATGAGACGCGTCGCGCGGGATCGGTATGTCGGCGTTGTGGGCTGCGTCGCCGCCGCATAGAGCAGGTGGATGGACACCCGCACCAGCCCCGCCGCCCCGCCCAAGACCATCCGGCGGGAGGATTATCGCCAGCCCGACTGGATCGTGCCCGACGTTGCACTCGACTTCGACCTTGGTGCCGAGCGGACGGTCGTGCGGGCGCGGCTGGAGGTGCGGCGGCAGGCCCCGGCGCCGCTGGTGCTGGACGGCGACGGCCTGGTGCCGGTTGCCGTCCGGGTCGACGGACAGGCGACGGAGGCGTGGCGGCTGGATGGCGGGGCGCTTGTCCTCGATCTGCCCGGCGACGCGCATGTGGTCGAGACCGAAGTCGCGCTGTCGCCGCAGACGAACACGCAGCTGATGGGCCTGTATGCGTCGGGCGGGCTGCTCTGCACGCAGTGTGAGGCCGAAGGCTTTCGCCGCATCACGTTCTTCCCCGACCGGCCGGACGTGCTGTCCCGCTACCGCGTGCGGCTGGTGGCGGACAAGGCGCGCTACCCCGTGCTGCTGTCCAACGGCGATCTTGTCGGGTCGGGCGACCTGGACGACGGCCGCCACTTTGCCGAGTGGCACGATCCCTTTCCGAAGCCGAGCTACCTCTTCGCGGCGGTTGCCGGAGACCTTGCCGAACGGCGCGACAGCTTCACCACCGCATCCGGCCGGACCGTCCAGCTGGGCATCTGGACACGGGCCGAGGATCGTCCCCGCACGGCGCACGCGATGGAGTCGCTGAAGCTGTCGATGGCGTGGGACGAGCGGGTGTACGGGCGCGAATATGACCTCGGCATCTTCAACATCGTCGCCGTCAACGATTTCAATTTCGGCGCGATGGAGAACAAGGGGCTAAACATCTTCAACACGCGCTACATCCTTGCCGATCCGGATGAAGCCACCGACAGCGATTATGACGGCATCGCAGCGGTTGTGGCGCACGAATATTTCCACAACTGGTCGGGCAATCGCGTCACCTGCCGCGACTGGTTCCAGCTGTCGCTGAAGGAAGGCTTCACCGTCTTTCGCGACCAGGGCTTCTCCGCCGATCTCGGCTCGCCTGCGGTGCGCCGGATCGAGGATGTGCGGGCGCTCCGCGCCACGCAGTTTCCGGAAGACGCGGGACCGCTCGCGCACCCCGTGCGGCCCGAAAGCTACATGGAGATCTCGAACTTCTACACGGCGACGATCTACAACAAGGGCGCCGAGCTGATCCGCATGATCCACACCCTGGTGGGTCCGGGACGCTTCCGGCAGGGCAGCGACCTTTACTTCGAACGGCATGATGGCGAGGCCGCCACCTGCGAAGACTTCGTAGTCGCCATGGAGGTCGGGGCACAGGTCGACCTCACCGCCTTCCGCCGCTGGTACGGGCAGGCGGGAACGCCGCGGGTGGAAGCCCGGATCGCGCGGGTTGAGGATGGGACCGTCTCGCTCGCGCTTCGGCAGAGCACGCCGCCGACGCCGGGGCAGCCGGACAAGAGCCCGGTGCCGATCCCGCTCCGGACCGCCCTGTTCGATCGTGCGAGCGGCGCACGATTGGCGGAGCAGCTCGTTCTGCTGGAGGATGCGGAGGCAACGGTCGCGCTGGGCCGCGCACCCGGCGACGTCGCGCTTTCCATCAACCGCGGCTTCAGCGCCCCCATCGTCCTGGTCGCCGATCGCGCGACGGACGAGCTCGCCTTCCTGGCGGCGCACGACGACGATCCGTTTGCGCGGTACGAAGCCGTGCAGGGCCTGATGCTGGAAGCGCTCGTGGACCGGGTGGCGAGCGGCGACGCTGGCGGGGCGGCCGACGCCGCGGTCGATGCGGTCGGCGCCATGCTTGCCGATCCGGCCCTGGACGACGCCTTCGTGGCGGAAGCCGCGCTGCTGCCGAGCGAGAGCTTCATCGGCGACCAGATGCTGGTGGTGGAGCCGCTTGCGATCCACGACGCGCGCGAATGGCTGCGCGCCCGCATCGGCCGCGCGCACCTGGCCGCTTGGCGGGAGCGGCAGGAGCGGGGGGCGAATCAGCCCTTCGCCTACACGCCAGAGGCCAAGGGCAGACGACGGCTGCGCGGGGTTGCGCTCGCCTATCTGCTGGCAGCCAGAGACACGGATGCGGCCGCGCGCGCGCTCGATCAGTTCCAGCGTGCGGACAACATGACGGATCGCTTCTCCGCCCTGTCGGCACTGGTCGGCAGCGACGCTGCGGAGCGGGAGACGGCGCTGGACGCGTTCCGCGTGCGGCATGGCGGATCGCCGCTGGTCCTCGACAAGTGGTTCGGCGTGCAGGCCGGATCGTCGCGATCGGACACGCTCGAGACGGTTGTGCGACTCAGCCGGGATCCGGACTTCACGCTGGCCAATCCGAATCGGGCGCGGGCGCTGATCGGCGGCTTCGGCGCGAATCAGCTGGCGCTGCATGATGACGGGGGAGCCGGATACCGGTTCCTCGCGGACCAGATCCTCCAGCTCGACCGCTTGAACCCGCAAACGGCGGCTCGGCTGGTTCCGCCACTTGGCCGCTGGCGCCGCTTCGGAGAAGCACGTGCTGCCGCCATGCGCGCGCAGCTCGAACGAATGTTGCGCACCCCGGGCCTGTCGCGCGATCTTTATGAGCAGGTGTTCCGCAGCATCGACTGATTTCGATGGATTCACTTGCGCAGGGTGTTGTTCGGTTTTGGGACCCTGGCTGCTCATTAAGGTTAAGAAAGGGTAAAAACCTGCAATTCCTTCGACCCCCGACTCTGGTAGAAGATGGCTACGTCTTTTGGGGGACGGCTGGCTTGGCCTTGCTCAGGGTCACGCTGGAATTCGCGAGCAAGGGGAAATTTCATGCGTAACATCATTCTCGCCGGTGCGCTCGCGCTCGGCGCCGCGACGTCGGCCAATGCCGCCGTCGTGTACCCTGTCGGCACGCCGGGCGCGCTCGGCTTGGGCCAGCAGCTGATCAACGACTTCAACACCGCGGGCGCGCAGGCTCAGGTGACCGGTGGCGGCTTCATCTTCCAGTCGGGCAGCAACTCGAACGGCGGCGCGATCTTCGGCGGTGACGGCACCACCTACCTGTCCGTGCTGACCAACGGGTCTGCCAACGTTTCGACGCTCAGCCTGGGCCAGGGCACCGGTATCGTCTACCTCGATATCGGTTCGGTCGACACGTACAACACGATCACCCTCAACTTCGTGGGCGGTGGGTCGCAGTCGTTCACCGGCTCGCAGATCGCCAACCCGGCGAACGGCAGCCAGAGCAGCCCGATCCTGAACGCGCGCTTCGCGTTCAACGGTCAGGGTCAGCTGATCCAGAGCATCAGCTTCGCGTCGAGCCAGAACTCGCTGGAAGTCGACAACATCGCGGTCTCGGTCCCCGAGCCGGCGACCTGGGGCATGATGATTGCCGGCTTCGGCATCGTGGGCGCCAGCCTGCGTCGCCGTCGCCAGACGGTCGTCACCGCCTAAGCGATCTTCTGATCGTCAAAGGGGGCGCTGCTGGTCGGAAGACCGGCAGCGCCCCTTTGTTATTGCGGGTCCTGATAAGTCGCTGAACCCGCAACGATCTGGTCAGCTTGGTCGGCCCGACTCGTCGCCGGCAACCCCGGGGATTTCGGCGGCGGGCGTTACTCGAGTCGGTGGCCAGCCGTTGGCAACGCTCAGCAGGGCTGCAGCACCAGTTCCCCCTATGCGCCGGCGATGAAGCGCTCCAGCGCAGCATGCGCATCGCTGTCGGACATCTGCTCAGGCGGATGCTTGCAGAAGGCGGCAGCCGGCGCGAGCACGGGGCCGCCGAGACCGCGATCGCGCGCGATGCGGGCCGCGCGGATCATGTCGATGGCCACGCCGGCGCTGTTGGGGCTGTCTTCCACCGACAGGCGCAGTTCCAGGTTCATCGGCACGCCGCCGAACAGGCGCCCTTCCATCCGCAGATAGGCGATCTTGTTGTCGTTCTGCCACGGGACGTAGTCCGACGGGCCGATGTGGATGTTCTCCGCATCCAGACGCTGATGCGCGACCGACTGCACCGCTTCCGTCTTCGACAGCTTTTTCGACGCCAGCCGATCGCGGTTGAGCATGTTGAGGAAGTCGGTGTTGCCGCCGGTGTTCAGCTGATAGGTCCGGTCGAGCGCAACGCCGCGCTTGGCAAAGATGTCGGTCAGTACGCGGTGAACGACAGTGGCGCCAAGCTGCGCCTTGATGTCGTCGCCGATGATCGGCACGCCGGCATCGCGGAAGCGACCGGCCCAGGCCGGATCGCTGGCGATGAAGACCGGCATGGCGTTGACGAACGCGGTACCGGCGCGGAGTGCGGCCTCCGCGTAGAACTCGGTCGCGCGCTGGCTGCCGACAGGCAGGTAATTGATCAGCACTTCCGTGCCGGTGGTCTCCAGCGTGCGGACGACATCGTCGGCGCTCGGCTGCGGCAGGTCGGCGACGTCGAAGCGGCGGTCGACGGGTGCCGTCGCCATATGGTCGGACCATCCATCAAGGACGGCGCCCATCTCCACGGCGGTGCCGGTCGCCGGTACATGATCGGCGAAGCGGGCGGTGCAGTTGGGTGCCGCGAAGATGGCGTCCGCCACGTCGCGCCCGACCTTGCGGGTGTCGACGTCCCAGGCGGACACCACGCGGATCTGTTCGGCGCGCCATCCGCCCATTTCGACATGACCGAGGCCGATCGGCTCGTTCGCGAGATCCTCGCCGTAATAGGTCAGGCCCTGCACCAGAGAACTGGCGCAGTTGCCGATCCCGACGATCCCGACATCGATGGTGGATGCGCTCATGATGCCACCGCCAGGCGCGGCATGGCTGCCGCCGCGGGCCGGGCGGAGAACCAGGCAACCGTCTGCCGCAAGCCTTCCTCCAGCGAGACACGGGGCTCCCAGCCCAGGATCTGCTTGGCCTTGGCGATGTCCGGGCGGCGGCGGCGCGGATCGTCGATCGGGAGCGGACGCCCGACCACCGGCGCGGTGCTGGGCACGATGCGGCCGATCTCCTCCACCAGGTCGAGGATGCGAAGCTCGCGCGGGTTGCCGAGGTTGATGGGGCCGGGTTGCGGCCCGTCATGCCGCATCAACGTCAGAAGGCCTGTCACCATGTCACTCACATAACAGAAGGACCGCGTCTGCGAACCATCGCCATATACGGTGATGGACGCGCCCGAGAGCGCCTGCGCGACGAAGTTGGACACGACCCGGCCGTCGTCCGGCGACAGGCGCGGGCCATAGGTGTTGAAGATGCGCGCCACGCGTACGGTCGCCCGCCCGGCCCGGTCATAATCGAACGCCAGCGTCTCGGCCGCGCGCTTGCCTTCGTCATAGCAGGCACGCGGGCCGATCGGATTGACGTTGCCGCGGTAATCCTCGTGCTGCGGATGGACTTCCGGGTCGCCGTAGATCTCGCTGGTGGAGGTCAGCAGGAAACGTGCGCCTGTTCGCGCGGCCAGGCGCAGCAGGTGCGCGGTGCCGACCACGCTGGTCATCATCGTGTGTTCGGGGTCCGCCTGATAGGCCGGCGGAGAGGCGGCGCAGGCCAGATTGTAGATCTCGTCGAACCGCCCGGCGGAGAGCGATGACGGCAGCGGCTGCACGATGTCGGCCTCCACGAACGTGCATCGCGGATGGCCGATTGCCGTTCGCAGATTGTCCATGGAGCCGGTCTGGAGATTGTCGAGAACGACCACCTCACACCCCTCGGCCAGCAGCGCTTCCGTCAGGTGCGACCCGATGAAGCCGGCGCCCCCGGCCACCAGTACCCGCTTGCCGCCACCCGTCATCGATCCGTCTCCAATCGTCTTGCTCATGCGGCCCTGCTGTTCCGCGTTGCCGGTCCCGCCGTGACGAGCGCCTGTTCCAGGCTTTCGGCACGATGGGCGGCGGTGTGTTCGGCGAGGATGCGGCGGCGCGCAGCCGCACCAAGCGCGTGTCGCCGCTCCTCCGGCATGGTCCTCAACAGGTCGAGCACCGCAGCACCGTCGTCCGGCAGGATGATTTCGTCGTCCGTGGCAAGCAGCGTGTCGAGGCCGAGCCAGCGGTCGGACAGAAGCGCCGCCCCGCAGGCCGCGGCTTCGAACAACCGGACGCTGGGACTGTAGCCGGCGGCGATCATGTCGGCACGGGTCACGTTCAGCTGGAACCGGCATGACGAGTAGAATTCGGGATGATCGGCCGGCGCCAGATGGTCGATGCGTTCGACATTTTCGGGCCAGTCGATGTCGTCGGGGTATTGCGGCCCCGCCACGACGAACCGCAGCTCCGGCGCGGCGCGGGCAGGTTCGATCAGGAGCGCATCGAGCGTCGGCTGCCGATCCGGGCTGTAGGTGCCGAGATAGCCGAGATCCCAGCGGCTCGGCACGTCCACGGGACGGTAGCTGTCGGTGTCGACCGAACAATAAAGCGCAGCCGCGTTGGGGGAGCCGAACTGCTCCTCGATCCGCTGCAGCGTCGGTCCGCCGGAAAAGGAGAAGTAGTTGGCATATCCGGGCACCTGATCGCGCGACAGATAGGCGCAATCGCCGCGATCAAGCGCAGCCAGCGTGATGGGCGTGTCGATATCGTAGAAGCTGACGGCTCCTGCCGCCCATTGCTGCGCCAGGCGGCCGACTTCGATGCCGTCCGGCACATAGGAGCCGACGATCACCGCGTCCGCTCCGCTCACCTCGTCCCGAAACCGCTCCAGATCGTCGAGGCTCTGATAAAAGGCGAGGCGGCAGAAATCCGGATCGGCCAGATCGCGGTTCGCGCCCGAATACCAGGGCACGTCCCGTTCCAGGAACACCACATCATGCCCGCGCGCGGCAAAGGCTTGAAGCAGCGCACGCCAGGTGGTCGCATGCCCGTTTCCCCAGGACGAGGACAGGCTGAGGCCGATCACCACCAGCTTCATGCCGCGCGCGCCCGCTTGATCGCCAGCCCCTCGCGGAACAGCGCGTCGACGGTGACCGCACGGTCGCTGTAGCAATGGTCGCGGAGCACGCGGGCGCGCGCCGCGTCTCCGATGGCCCGCGCGCGCTCCGGCGTCAGCGCGGCCAGATGGTCGGCGACGTCCTGCCCGTCACGCGCCACCAGGATCTCCGTGTAGGGCGCCAGGAACTGATCGATGCCTTCCCACGCATCGCTGATCAGGCACGCGCCCGCGCCGGCGGCCTCGAACACGCGGGTCGCCGGAGAGAAGCCGAGCGCGGCCATGTCCTCGCGCGCCACGTTGAGGACGGCGAGCGCCGAACAGTTGAACGCGTTGTGGTCCGCCGTGCCGACATGGCCGACGCGGGTGACGTTTGCCGGCATCGCCTTGTCGTGCCAGCCAGACCCGCCGATGCCGAAGCGGCGTTCGGGCAAGAGCGCCGCCGGGCGCAGGAAGAACTCGTCCACGCGCGCTTCCCGGTCGGGCAGGCGATTGGCGAGGAAGCCGAGGTCGACCGCAAAGCGGGCATCTGCAACGGCCGGGTGGTGGGTGGCGGGATCCAGCCCGTTGTAGATCGGGATGCACGAGCGTGCGCCCATCGCCTCGTACTGCGACACGACCGGCGGCCCCCCGCCATAGGTCAGCACATGGTCGAGCGAGGGGAGGCGGCGGCGGAGCGGATGACCCGGGTCCGCCGCAAGCTCCGCCAGCGTGGCGGGCGCATCGACGTCCCAGAAGATGCGAAGCGCGTGGTCGGGCGCGTGATCCCACACGGCAAGCAGCTCGGTGTCGAACACGCCGACCCCGCTTGCCTTCACCACGACGTCCGCGCGTGCGGCTTCCTCGATCACCGCGGCCAGTGCCGATGGCGTGGCGTCGTAGACGACGACCCGCGCCCATTCGGGTGGATCGATGTCGCGGTTCTGCTGCCGGTCGAATGCGTCCGGCTCGTAGAACGCCACATCGTGGCCGTGCGCGGCGAGCGCGCTCAGGATGCCGCGATAATAGGTGGCCGCGCCGTTCCAATAGGCGGACAGCAGGCTCGATCCGTAAAAGGCGATCCTCACGCCGCGGTCCTCTTCGTCGAACGGGTGGCGTCGATCTGGCGCGAGATGGCGAGCAGCTCGTCGGCACGGTGGGCGCAGCTGTGACGCGCCTCGATCGTCTCCCGCCCACGCCGGGCGAGATCGGCGGCGAGCGCTGGGTCGGCGACGAGGTCGCGCAGGTGGCCGCGCATCGCGTCCCCGTCCGTCGCCTTCAGATAATCGCCGGGGCGGAACAGCCCTTCGGCGTCATCCCACGGCGCGGAGACGAGCGGGATGCCGCAGGCCAAGGCCTCGAACACGCGGATGGTGGGGATGCCCGGCAGCAGCTGCGTGTAGAAGCGGCGCGGCACATGCACGGTCAGAAGGTGGCGGGCATAGGCCGCCGGTGCCGCCGCATTCGCGATCCAGCCGCGATACCGGGCGTCATACCGATCGAGCAGCAGCAGCGCTTCTGCGGGATAGCGCACGCCGTGGATGTCGAGCGGGATGCCGACGTCCCGAGTCGGGGCCAGCAGGAACTCCTCGAGCTCGGCCGTGCGCTCCCCATCGCCCCAGTTGCCGATCCAGATGGTGCCGTCGCGCGCCACATCGGCCAGCGGCGGGCGGAACAGGAACGTGTCGGCCGCTTCGTGCCAGGTGAACACCCGGTCGCCCCAGCCCCAGCGGCGATAGACCTCCGACAGCGTTTCACCGAAGGCGAGCACCGCGTCATATCCGTCGAGGTCGAACGCGCGGATCGCGTCCGGATCGCTCACCGCGCGGTGATGCGTGTCGTGGAAGAACAGCTGGAACCGGCCGCCCCGCCGCCGCGCCGCGCCGATGGCGGCGACGACCGCCGGGTCGGTCCATTCGTGCACGATCACGAGGTCGGCGCCGTCTATCGCTTGGTCGGCGTCGAAGGACCGGACATCATAGGTGGCGGTGCCGAGGTCGGGATAGGCGGCGCGGAAAGCCGCCTGACCTTCCGGGCCGGCATCGGCGGCGAGGTTGGCGAGGCTCCAGTTGTCCGCCGGCTCAATCGCGGCGACATCATGGCCGCGCCGCTGCAGGTCGGCGAGCAGCCCGCGCAGAAAATGCGCGTTGCCATGGTTCCAACAGGAGCGGAGCGAATGCGTGAAGTAACGGATCCTCATGCGCCCACCGCCAGTCGCGGCGCGGCTGCGGACAGCATCCGTCGCTGGATCGCGTCCATGCCCGCCGACATCCGGTCGGCCGAATAGCGGGCCGCGCGCGCCTGCGCTCGCTGCCCGAGCGCACGCGCCTCGGCCGGATCGGCGGCGAGGGCGTCGAGCGCCTCTGCCAGCGCAGCGGCGTCGCCCGGCGGCACGAACAGCGCCGCATCCATCCACAACTCGCGGTGCCCCTCGATCCCCGACAGCACCAGCGCGGCACCGCACTGCGCGGACTCAAGCACGGCGAGGCCGAACGGCTCGTAGAGCGCCGGGGACACGAAGATGTCGGTTTCGGCCATGCGGGCGGCAAGATCGTCCCCGGCGAGCCGGCCGAGCGCCTGCACATGGGACAGCACCACGCCGTCGCCGCCCGGGCCCTTCACCGGGCCGGCAGCCGCGACCGGCGCCGACATGCTGGCGGCCGCGGCATCGAGCACGGCCATGCCCTTGCCCGCATCCCACAGCCGCCCGGCGGCAAGGATCGAACCCGGGCGCCGCGCGACCGAAAGTGACCGGCGCGCCGTGCGTCCGTTCAGCACGACCTGCGGCCGGATGCCGTAAGCATCGCCGGTGGCGGCGGCAAAGGCGTGGGTCGGCGCGACCAGCATGTCGCACGCCCGATATCCGCGCGCGGTGAGGTCGATCCGCCATCGGAAATCAGCCGGCGGCGTGTCGCCGCGCACTGCCGACCACCAGGTCGCCAGATCGGAATGGCAGATGCCGAGCACCGGCCGGTCGAACGTGCCGAAGGCCGCCAGAATCGGACTGTTCAGCTGGATGAGGTCGGCCTTCCAGCCGCGCGCGATCCGCTCCAGGGCGGCAGCCTGGCGCTCCAGCGTGGCCGGCGTGGCGTCGAGCCAATCGAGCGGCCCGGGCAGCGTGACCAGGGCGATGCCCGCCTGCTCCGCCGCTGACTGTTGATCCGTGCAGGGCGCCGGCCCGGCCACGGCGATCAGCACCTCCGTGCCATGAGCGCGCAGGCCGGCCGCAAGGTCGAGCGCGTAGCTCCACACCCCGCCGACCGCATCCGCCGTCATCACCACACGCAGCACCGGACGGGCCAGGCTCAAGCGGCGACCTCCACGCGGCCCGCATCGGCATCCAGCGAGCCGAGCCAGCGGTGAAGGTCGGCAAGCCCCTGTCGCCAGTCCATCGGCTGCGGCAGGTCGAGCGCCAGCCGGGCACGGCGGGCATCGGCGACGAACCAGCGCTGGTCGCCCTGCCGCCAGCCATCGAACCGGATCTCCGGCGCTTGCCCAACCAGACGGCCGATTTCGTCGATCACCTGGCGCAGGCTGACCGCATTGGCGCGCCCGCCGCCCAGGTTGAACGCGCGGCCCTTGATGCCTTCGATCCGCGACAGCGCGGACACATAGGCGGCGACCGCATTGTCGACATGCATCACGTCGCGCACCTGCTTGCCGTCGCCGAACAGCGTGATCGGGCGCCTGGCGATCGCTTCGCGAAGGAAGTGCGCGACCCAGCCCTGCTCCTCGTTGCCCATCTGGCGCGGACCGTAGATGCAGCTCATCCGGAACACGCAGGACGGCACACCGTAGCTGCGGCCATAGTCGAGCACATACTGGTCGGCCGCGCCCTTGGAGCAGCCATAGGGCGTGTGGAAGTCGAGCGGGCGGTTCTCGTCCACGCCCGACCGCGCGATGCCCGGATCGACGGGCGACCAGCGCTCCGCATCGGCCTCGAGCTCGACGTCGGCGAGGTCGCCATACACCTTGTTGGTGCTGGCGAAGATCACCGGCACCGGCGTGGCCTCCGCCCGCGCTGCCTCCAGCAGGGCGAAGGTCGACGCCAGGTTGACCTGAAAGTCCTCGACGGGATCGACCAGGCTGGTGGTGACCGCCACCTGCGCAGCGAGGTGGAACACCGCACCCGCCTCCGCCACCGCTGCCTTCAACCGGTCGGTGTCGCGCAGATCGGCCTGGGTGATGCGGATGCGATCGGGGTGGCGATCGGCCAGCCAGCGGGCGTTCGCCTCGACACCGGACCGCAGCATCGCGTCGTAGACGATGACGTCGCGACCGTCGCGGGCCAGCCGGTCGGCGAGGTTGGAGCCGATGAAGCCTGCGCCGCCGGTGACGAGAAGGGGGCGCCCGGCGCTCACGACACCAGGCCCCGGGCCTTCAGCTCGTCACGCGCGGCATCGACCCGGTCCTGCGCCTCCTGCTGCGCCACCCATTCGGCCAGCTCGGCCAAGCCGGCATCGAAATCCTCGCGCGCCTCGAACCCGATCGCGCTCCGTGCGGCGGAGATGTCGGCGATGCAGTGGCGGATGTCGCCCGTGCGCCCTTCACCCGTCACGCGCGCGGTGAGGTCGGACCCCATCGCGCGGGCAAGCGCGGTCGCCACGTCGCTGACGCTGCGATCGGTGCCGCTGGCGATGTTGAACACCTTGCCCGAGATGCCGGGCATTTCCAGCGCGTCGGCGAAGGCGCGGGCGACATCGCGCACGTGCACGAAATCGCGGCGCTGCTCCCCATCCTCGAAGATCATCGGGCTCTGACCATTCGCGATCCGCGACGCGAAGATGGCAAGCACGCCGGTGTACGGGTTGGAAAGCGCCTGGCCGGGGCCGTAGACGTTCCACAGCCTCAGCGCGACGCCTTCATAGCCATAAGCCTCGGCCAGCGTGAGCGTCAGACGCTCCTGCACATATTTCCCGATCGCGTAGACGGAGGCGAGGGCGGGGCGCTTGCTTTCCGGCGTCGGCACGGGGCGCAGCGAACGGCCCTGATCGTCCGTCGGGTCCCAGCTGCCGCCGGCTGCCCGATCCCGCTTCACGTCGTGGACCGGGTTGCCGTCCGCGTCCTCGTAAAGCCCCTCGCCATAGATGCTCATCGACGACGCGGTGACGACGCGGCGGATCGGCTTGTCGATCATGGCTTCGAACAGCACGGCGGTGCCGGTGTCGTTGACACTGGTGTAGCGCTCGATCGCGTACATCGACTGACCGACACCGACCTCTGCGGCAAGGTGCACAACGGCGGTCGCACCGGTCAGCGCGTCCTCAACGGCCGCGCGGTCGCGCACGTCGCCGCGGATGAAGACGGTCCCTTCCGGGAAGGGCGGCGGCACGGGATCGGCGCCGTGAACCTGGTCGATCAGGGCGTCCAGGATACGCACCCGGTGCCCACGCTGCCCGAGTTCGTTCGCCAGCGCGCGACCGATAAAACCGGCGCCGCCGGTGATCAGCACCGTATCATTCATACCCGAAATACCGTATTCTTGAAAGTCAATATGGAAATCATCGCCTGTTCCCCCCCGCGATGGAACGATGCCGGCAAGCAGCATCTTCTTGTTCTTAGATCGCGGAACGCGACGGCGACGGATTTGTTTCAGCTTTGATGCGGCATCAAGGGAAAAACAACAAACATCAGCCAGAGACTGATGCAGGTTAATCTGGTCAGACATGGTTCGACATCTTTGGTCGCCAAGATCTTGTGCGGTCGAAGCGTCGATCCGTCGCTGGACGAGAACGGTCGCGCCCAGGCACGACGTGCCGCGGACCGCCTGAACGATGCGGGCCCGATCTGGACGAGCCCGCGGGCGCGCACGCGGGAGACGGCGGCGCTGATCGCGGACGGGCGTGCGGTGGCGATTGCCCCCGCGCTCGACGAGATCGATTTCGGCGATTGGTCGGGCCGGTCCTTCGATGAGCTTGCGCCCGATCCCGCCTGGCGGCGATGGAACGCGGCCCGGGCGTCCGCCCGCCCGCCGGGGGGCGAGAAATTTGCAGAGGTGGCCGACCGGCTGGACGGTCTGCTACGACAGATCGGGGGCCATCATGCGGCCGTGCTGGTGACGCACTGTGACGTGATCCGCGCCTTTGTCTGCCGCATCCTCGGCCTGTCGGCGGACGATTGGTGGCGTTTCGATGTCGACTGTGGCTCCGTCACGCGGATCATGGTCGAGCCCGGCCGCACGCGGCTCCTGTCCTTGAACGAAGGTGATCGATGAGCAACGACATGGATCTGGCAGAACGCGTGCGCGCGCTTGGCCCCTGGTTCCACAATCTGGACCTGGGCGGCGTGATGACCGCGCCCGATCACTTCCTCTACGATTATCCCAACAGCAAGTTCAGGCGCTTCGCCCATGTCCTGCCGGAGGATCTGACCGGGAAGAGCGTGCTCGACATCGGGTGCAACGCCGGCTTCTATTCGGTGGAAATGAAGAAGCGGGGGGCGGATCGTGTCCTCGGCATCGACAGCGACGACCACTATCTGTCGCAGGCACGGTTCGTGGCGGATCACCGCGGCTTCGACATCGAATATCGCAATCTGTCGGTCTACGACCTGGCGCTTCTGGGCGAGCGGTTCGACCTCGTGATCTTCATGGGCGTGCTCTACCATCTGCGGCATCCGCTGCTCGCGCTCGACCTGATCCGCAGCTACGTCGCCGACGACCTGATGCTGTACCAGTCGATGCAACGCGGCGCGAAGGGCGCGGCGAACGTCGCCGACGACTATGACTTCTTCGACGCCGATCATTTCGACGCGCCCGACTATCCGAAGATGCATTTCATCGAGAAGCGCTACTCCGGCGATCCGACCAACTGGTGGGCACCGAACGAAGCGGCGAGCGCCGCCATGCTCCGCGCCGCAGGGTTCGAGATCGTCGCACATCCCGAAACGGAGGTGTTTCTGGCGAAGGCGGCGCCGCTCCCCTATGGCGCGGGCGAACCCATCCATCCCGCATCGCCACCGGAGACCGCCACGCGATGATCGAAGCCGTCAAGATCTGGAACGAGCCCAACAACAAGTCGCACTGGGACCCGGACGTGGACCCGGAATGGCTGCTGTTCGCCGACATGGTGCGGCGCGCGGGCTCCGCGATCGGGCGGGCGGCACCGGGGCTGACGCGTGTCCTGGGCGGCATGTCGCCGATCGATCCGTCCTTCCTGGCGCGGCTTGAGCGTGCAGGCGCGCTCGACATGGTGGATGCGGTGGCGGTGCACGGCTTCCCACTCGACTGGAACCTGTGGGCGATCGACGAGTGGCCGGCCAAGATCGCCGAGATCCGCGCAGCCACGGACAAGCCGGTGTGGGTAACGGAGGTCGGCGTGTCCTCCTTCGGCTCCGAAGAGGTGCAGGCCTGGGGCGTCACCAAGACGGCCGGCCTGCTGAAGGGGCAGGCACCGCGCGTGCACTGGTACAGCCTTTACGATCTGCCGATGGAATGGGGCGCCACCACGCGCCACAAGGAGGCGGAGGGATCCTCCTATTACCGGCACTTCCACATGGGCCTGCTGCGCGCCGACGGCAGCCCGAAGCCGGCGGTGGAGGCGTTCCGCGCCCTGGATGGGCAGATGGGCATCTGCCAGTGGTTCCATTATCATGATCCGCGGCTGGACGATGCGGTGCGCTGGCTGAAGGAGCTGGGCGTCACCAAGCTGCGCACCGGCCTCAGCTGGGCAGACAGCTTTCGCGATGGCGCGACCGACTGGTTCGACCGCCAGATGGAAGCGCTGGCCGACTTCGACACCACGATCACCTTCTGCTTCACGCCGGAGCATCGCGGCATCCAGCCGCACCATTCGAGCGCGCCGCAGGTGGCCGACGAATATGCGGAGTTCTGCCAGGCGATGGTGGAACGCTATGTCCGGCCGGAGCAGCGCGCCGCCGCCTGAACGCCGGGAGGGGGTTAGCCCTGGCTTTGCGTCTGGGTCTGCGCGCTGTCGACGGCGTGGACTGACACTTCCAGCCGCTCCCGACCGCCGCCGCGCCGCGCGCCGCGGACGGGGGCGGCGTCCAGATAATCGAGCCCCGTCGCCACCCGCACATAGCGCTCGTCGGCCGAGATGCCGTTGGTCGGATCGAACGCGACCCAGCCGAGATCGGGCACGAGCGCCTCGGCCCACGCATGCGCGGCCTCCTGCCGCGGCTGGTCCGAGCGGGCGAGATGCCCCGACACATAGCGCGCAGGAATGCCGAGCTGGCGGGCGGCGGCGATGAAGATGTGCGCGTAATCCTGGCAAACGCCGTGTCGGCGGGCGAGCGCCTCCGTCGCGGTGGTCGCCGCGTCGGTCAGCCCGGGATCGAACCGCATCACGCTTCTGATCGCGCCCATCAGGCCGTGGAGCGTGTCGAGCGTGGATCCGCGCGACGCGGCATAGGCCAGGTCGATCAGCTCGGCATCGGGTTCGGTCAGCCGCGTGCGGCGCAGGAACACCGGTGCGGGCAGCGGCTCGGCGAGCCCGGATTGCACGCCTGCGGTTTCGGTGGTGGTGACGCGGCCCTGCACCCGGAGCGTGAGCGTGGAGGACGGCGCATCGGCGTAGAACATCTGCACGACGTTGCCGAAGGCGTCGCGGGATTCGCGGATGGCGCCGCCTACGTCCGTCACCACGCGCCAGCTGTCGATATGCTGTGCATGGCTCTTGCGCGGCTTGACGCGCAGCGCCTGGATGATGCCGCTCGACGGGGCATCGTAGCGATAGGTGGTGGCGTATTCGATGGTGATGCGCATGGGATCAGAACAGATACTGCTCGGCGACCGCCCGGCCCAGCCGGTGGTTCTCGGCCAGGAAGCGTTGAAGGAATTCGTGAAGACCGTCGGCGAAGATCCGCTCGGTCTTGCTCGATTCCAGCCAATCGAGCGTCGCATGGCCGATGCGGTCGGCCGGGCCGCGCCGCCCGCTCTCGGCAGCCAGCAGGTCGAGGTGGCGCACGGCATCGCCGTAGCTCGCGATCAATGATCGCGGTGCCTGGCGCTGCATGATCAGCAGATCGGCGACCAGCCACGGCTTCACGCTCTGCCGGTAGATCCATCGATAGGCGGTCAGCGCGGACACGGTGCGCAGGATGGTCGCCCATTGAAAGTGGTCGAGCCCGCCGCCGACCCGCTCGTCGCTCGGCAGCAGCAGGTGATATTTAACCTCGAGGATCCGGGCGGTGTTGTCAGCGCGCTCGATCGCGGCGCCCAGCCGGATGAACCACAAGGAGTCCGACCGCAGCATCGACCGGTGAAGCGCACCGTCGAGGGCGTGGAGCGATCGCTTCACCATATCCAGGATCGCGCCCGCGCTCGCGCGGGTGGCCGGCTGGTCGCGAAGCTTCTGCACATCGTGATAGGCCGCGTTGATCGCTTCCCAGGCATCGATGGTCAGCGCGGTGCGCACCGCCCGCGCGTTGGCGCGCGCCCGCTCCAGACAGCTGCGGATCGACGACGGATTGTCGCCGGCCAGCGCCATGTGCTGAAGCGTCGCGTCCTCGTCCAGCTCACCGTCGGCGGTCTTCCAGCCGTCCGCCCCGGCAGCCTTCAGCGCGCTCGTCCAGACCTCGGCGGCATCGTCATGGCTGGAAGGGAGCGCGGCCAGGCGCAGCGTGGCGTCGAGCAGGCGGACGACGAAGTCCGCACGCTCCATGTACCGGCCAAGCCAGAACAGGTTGGAGGCGGCGCGCGACAGCATCAGGCTAAACCGCGCAGGCGAAGGGCGAGACGCCGCAGGAAGGGCACGCGCTCAACCATCGATCACCCATGTGTCCTTTGTGCCGCCGCCCTGGCTCGAGTTGACGACCAGCGACCCTTCGGTCAGCGCGACGCGCGTCAGGCCGCCGGGCACCACGGTGATGCCGTCCGCACCCATCAGCACATAAGGGCGAAGGTCGACGTGCCGCGCGCCGATGCCGTCGTCGCCCAGCGTCGGGCAGGTGGACAGCGCCAGCGTCGGCTGCGCGATGAACTTGGCAGGGTCGGCCCGCAGCTTGCCGGCAAAGGCATCGATCTGCGCGGCGGTCGCATGCGGCCCGACGAGCATGCCATATCCGCCGGATCCGTCGACTTCCTTCACGACAAGGTCGGCGAGGTTGTCGAGCGTGTAGGCAAGCGCATCCGGTTCCCGGCAGCGATAGGTCGGCACGTTTGGCAACAGCGCATCCTCGCCGGTGTAGAAGCGGATGATCTCGGGCAGGTAGCTGTAGACCGCCTTGTCGTCGGCGATGCCGGTGCCGGCGGCGTTCGCCAGCGTGACGTTGCCGGCATGATAGGCGCTCATCAGGCCCGGCACGCCCAGCACTGAATCCGGCCGGAAGGCGAGGGGATCGATGAAGGCGTCGTCGATCCGGCGGTAGATCACGTCCACCTGACGCGGTCCGGCAGTCGTGCGCATGTAGACGATGTCGTCGCGCACGAAGAGGTCGTCGCCTTCCACCAGCTCCACGCCCATCTTGTCGGCCAGGAAGCTGTGTTCGTAGAAGGCGGAGTTGTGGTAGCCCGGCGTCAGCACGGCGATGGTGGGCGCGCGCTGCCGCCCGTCCGGCGCGACCGATCGCAGCGTGTCGGCCAACAGGTCCGGATAATCCTCGACCGGGGCGACGCGGTGGCGCGCGAACAGCTCCGGGTGCAGGCGGAACATGACCTCGCGGTTTTCGAGCATGTAGCTGACGCCAGACGGCGTTCGGACGTTGTCCTCCAGGACATAGAAGTCGTCGGGACCCGTGCGCACGATGTCGATGCCGGAGATGTGCGTGTACACGCCGCCGGGCGGGCGGAAGCCGATCATCCCGAGCTGATATTGCGGGTTGAGGAGCACAAGCTCCTCCGGGATCACGCCGGCCGCCAGGATCTCCCGCTTGCCGTAGATGTCGGCCAGGAAGGCGTTCAGCGCCGTCACCCGCTGGATCAGCCCTCGCTCCAGCCGCTGCCATTCGGTTCGGGTAATGATGCGCGGCACGATGTCGAACGGGATCAGCCGTTCGTCCGCACGATCATCGCCGTAGACGGCAAAGGTGATGCCGATGCGGCGGAAGAAGCCTTCCGCCTGCGCCCGCCGGGTCTGCAGCAGCGCGTCGTCCGTCTCGCTCAGCCAGCGATCGACGCGCGCATAGCTCGGGCGCGGGTCGTCACCGGGAAAGCCGCGCATTTCATCGAAGATGGGCTGGCGCGCCACCTAGACCACGGCCCCCGCCTCGGACACCTCTTCGGTGATCACGTCGAAGCGGGTGAGCGCGGCCGGCCCGAAGCTGGTGGTGAGCGCGGCATCGGTGGCATCGCGGCCGCGCGCCATCAGGATGCGCCCGATCCGCGGCCGGTTGTGCCGGGCATCGAACGTGTACCAGTTGCCGCCCAGATAGACGTCGAACCAGGCGGAGAAGTCCATTGCCGCTTCGCTGCGCGGCTCGCGGATCTCGCCCAGATAACCGGTGCAGTACCGCGCCGGAATGTTCATGCAGCGGCACAGCGCGATCGCCAGGTGCGCGAAGTCGCGGCACACGCCCGTCTGCTCCTGATGCGCGTCCCACGCGGTCTTGGTGTGCCGCGCGTGATGATATCCGAACTCGATATGATCGTGGGTGAAGTCGACGATTGCCTGCACGCGGTCCCAGCCCGGCCGGATGTGACCGAACAGCCCCCAGGCGGTTTCCGACAGGCGGTCCGTTTCGCAATATCGGCTGCCGAGCAGGTACACGAGCACGTCGTCCGGCAGCTGCTCGATCGGCAGCTGCGGCGCGTCCGGCGCGTAGATGTCGGCCGCACCGGTGTCGCGGATCACGAAATCGCAGTCCAGCGTCACGCCGCCCTCCGGCACGGTCAGGCGCGTGCAGATGTTTCCGAAGCCATCGACGTAATTGTACATCGGCACGTCGGGCGTGGCGGTGATGCGGTGGAGGGTCACCAAGTCCTTGTTGCGGGACGGGTGCACGCTCAACAGCGCCAGCAGGGGTGTCGGCTGAGCGGTCTCCAGCCTGATGTTGTAGCCCGCCCGGATCAACATACGCCCACTCTCCCTCACGCCGCCCCGGCTGCCGCGGCGCCGGATCCGTACCGTTGATCCCCGTCCATCCTGATGTCGACGGACACGTCCATGCCGGCATTGCTGCCGGGAAACCCGATGAAACTGCCGGACAGCGGCACTGCCTGCCGCGGGTCGCGTGCCACCGCCACCCGCACAAGCCCGTTTCCGCCGACGATGCCGTTGGTGGGATCATATTCGATCCACCCCGACCCCGGCAGGAAGATGCGCACCCAGGCATGGGTGTTGCCGCCGCCAACCACACCCGCACCCCGCGGGCTATAGACATAACCGGACACAAAATGTGCGGCCAGGCCGAGAGACCGCGCCGCCTCGATCATCAACATGGCAAAGTCGCGGCAGGTTCCCTGCCTCACCCCAAGCGTTTCGACCGGGGTCTGGGTTCCTTCCGCATGGCGCGGAACATAGGTGAAGTCACGCCGGATCGCCGCCGTCATCGCCGCGAGCAGCGCCAGCGTCTCCGTCGGGCGATCCATCCGCACGAACCCGCGCGCCCAGCGGTCCACCAGCCGGGCGGGATCGGGGTGCTGCCGCTCGATCGTGCGGAGCAGGTCGGCCATGTCCTCGGCCGCATAGCTGAACGGATAGCGGCGGGCGTAATCCTCCACCTCGATACCTCCGCCGTCCAGCGGTTCGTGCTCCAGCCGCACCCGGCTCGCAACCCGGAGAGCCCGGGCGCGGCGCGAGAAAGTCGCCAGCGCGACCGAGTTGCCGAACACGTCGTGAACCCAGCGCACCCGCTGCGGTGCGGGATCGATGTCGAGATCGGCTTCCAAGATCCGTTGGTCGTGGGCTGCCCGCGGCCGCATCATGATGCGGTGTTCGCCGAACGACACGGGCTTCGAATAACGATAGGTGGTGACGTGGTCGATCGTCAGGATCGGCATCGCACCGGAGACCTTCCACCCGTGACCATCGCTTCGACTCGCCCTCTGCTGTCGCCATCGGACCCTGCTGCAGTGCAACGTGTCAATGGCAGGAATGGGTGCGGGGGCGGGTCGGACATTCTGCTGATCGGCGATCATGGCGGCGATGCGGTGCCCGCCGCCCTCGACCTCGGCGTGTCCGCGGCGGACATGCGCCGGCACATCGCGGTCGACATCGGCATCCGGTCGCTGGGGGAGGCGATGGCCGACCGGCTCGACGCCGTGTTTCTCTGGCAGCGCTATTCACGGCTGGTGATCGACTGCAACCGGGCGCCGGGCGCCCCGACGTCGATCCCGCCAGTCAGCGACGGCACGGCGATCCCGGGCAATGTCGGCCTGACCGAAGCTGAGCGGGATGCCCGTGCGGCCGAGATCCACGCACCCTACCAGCAGGCGATCGCGGCCGAGATCGCCGCCCGCCGCGCTGCCGGGCGCCCGATCACCCTGGTGTCGCTTCACAGCTTCACGCCCGAGATGGCCGGGCAGGCGCGCCCGTGGCACGTCGGCATCCTCCATGACGGCCGGGAGGATCGGGTCTCGCGCGCGATGCTGGCCACCCTGGCGGCACGCGGCGACCTCGTGGTCGGCGACAACGAACCCTACCGCATGGACGTGATCGACTACACCGTGCCGCGCCATGCCTTTCCCGCCGGCCTGCCCTATCTGGAGCTGGAGGTGAGACAGGACCTGATCGCCGATGCCGCCGGCGTCGCATCCTGGTGCGACATTCTGTCTGATGCGCTCGGCAAGGTTTGTTGAGGCTGTTTCTTGCGCCCAAGCTGATGAAAAAGACCGGATTGGTCCTTCTTTACTTGACATCATGATGCTGCGGCCTGACCGGGCGGTCGGGGAATTTCATGACATCAGGGTCGAAGCAGACAGCCGTGGACGGCGCGCCGCCGCACGTGGACGACGACGTCCACGCAGAACTCGTCGCGCTCATGTTCCACACGATGACGCCCTTGCTGACGGTGGGCGGGATGACCATCGGGCTGAGCCTGCTTGTCGGGCTGCGCACCGGCCACTGGCAGGCATTGCTGATCGCGTGCGCCGCCGGGCTCGTCACCGCCTTTCGCATCGGCTGCTTCATCGGCTACCGGCGTGAAGCGCAGCCGAAACGCTCCCGACTGTGGGAACGACGCTATGCGCTTGGCACCACGCTGTTTTCCGCCGTGCTGGCCAGCTTCAGCATTTATGCCTTCGCGATGGGCAACGGCAATGCGCGGGTGATGGCCGTGGTGATGGTGGTCGGTTACTGCGCCGGCATCGTCACGCGCGCGTCCGTCCGGCCGCAGCTAGCGGTGCGGGCGGTGATCGCCGCCGCCGTTCCGCTCACCATCGTGGCGGGCGCGGGTCTCACGCCGGAGCGGATCGGGATCGCGGTCGCGCTCGCCGCGCTGATCGTCGTCAGCCTGGACACGGTCAAGAACACCTATGCCATCACCGTCGACCAGATCGTGACCCGCCGCGCCTTCGCCCGGCAGGCCGCGTTCGACGGGCTAACCGGGCTCGCCAACCGCACGATGCTGGAGGAGCGGCTGGCGGCGCTGCTTGCCAGCGGGCGGAGCGGGGTGGGCGTCCACTTCATCGACCTCGACCACTTCAAGCTGGCCAACGACACGCACGGTCATGCCGCCGGTGATGCCGTGCTGCGCGTGGTGGGGGAGCGTCTGCGCGCCATCGGCCATCCCGTTGCCTTCGCCGCGCGCTATGGCGGCGACGAGTTCGTGGTGGTGCAGGCCCCGGTCACGCGGCTGGAGGAGGTCGAGCGGCTGGGAATCACGCTTGTCGACCTGATCGGCACGGCCTGCTGGTGGAACGGCAAGGAAGTGCCGATGGGCGCCAGCGTCGGCAGCATCGTGGTCGACCGCGCCCATGACGATGCCGCCGCGGCGATCGCGGCGGCGGATGCGGCGATGATCGCCGCCAAGCGCACCGGCCGCGGCCGCGCCGTGCTGCGCCCGCTGGAACCGGTGGACGGCGAGGACCCGGCCGGCGCGGATGCGCGGGGCAGGGCGGCTTGACGCATCGCGCCGCCGGCTCTACCAGCACGCCTCCGCCGAGGCTTGGCCCCTTCGTCTAGCGGTCTAGGACGTCGCCCTCTCACGGCGAAAACACGGGTTCGAGTCCCGTAGGGGTCACCAAACCGACAGCATCGCGCCGGCGTGGGTCCAGCCAGCTCCGCGCGGCCGCCTGATCCATCCTCGGTGTGCGGCGCCGCGCTACGCCAACCCTATGCGCTTCCCGGCAATCGATCTCGAATCGCTACGGCGCGGTTCGTAGATCGTCGAGGCGGGCGCCCGACGCTCGCTTTTACAAAGGCAGTAGCGGCGGCATGTCCGAACCCGTCTCCCCGTCCGCCATGTGCGGAACCGTTATTCTTGTTGGTCAGGACCGGGCGGGCCACTGGCTCGTGCAGGACAGCGGCCGAAAGCTCGAAGGCTGCTTCATCTCGCGCACCGCGGCGCTCAGCTTCGCGGAGGCCGAGCGGCAGATCTACCATGCGAGAATCGAGATCTGCGCGGCGCCGCTCGTCCCGGTGATCGCGCTCGGAGCGCTCGAGCCGGGCGACCCGTCCCACCACGCGGGTGCCCTGTCATGAGCAGCCAGATCAAGGTCGCCGTGGAGGTTCCGGACGGCCCCTTCGCGACAAAGGGCGCCGAAGTGGTGGTCCGGATCTGTCGCTCCGCCCAGCTCGATCCGCGCTGGGCGGCGGTGGAGAGGGCGCTGGTTTCGCTTCGCCGGCAGGGTCGCCACGCCGTGCGGATCGTCGATGCCGATTGTTCGTGCGGCACCATGCTGATCGAGGTGGCGCGGCTTGCGCGCGCGCTGGGCTTCACCGCCGTTGAAGGGCGCGGCATCGGCACGTCGCCGGCGATGATCGGCCGCGCGCGCGTCGCGGCGATGCGGCACCGTGACCCTGCGATTGGCCTGTCGTTCGAGGGTGGCGAGATCGCCGCCGCCCTGGCGGAGGAGGCGGCATTCCCGGCGGACATCCTGCTCTGGCACGGTGGCGGCGGCGGTCCGCTCCAGTCCGCGATCGCCGCCGCTGCGCGCCAGGTCATCGGCGACACCCCGTTCGGGCATGTCGCGCGGCGGGCGGCATGAGCCGGCGGGACATGCAGTGGCGCGCAGCCGGCGCAGCGCTGCTGGTCGCGTCCTGCGGGATGGGGTTTCTGCTCGATGGGTCGGTGCTGTTGCTGCCTGTCCTCGCACTGGCGCTGTGCGCGCTTCCGCTGATCGTGCACGGCAAGCGGGTCGGGCAGATGCTCCGGGCGGAGCGGCGGGGGCACAGCCATACCACCGGCGTCGTGCACGCCGCGCGTGTCCGGCGACGCGGCGAAAAGGCGCCGTCGACGGGCGCGTCGCGCCGGACATGATGCAGCACCGCGCCGAAAGTCGGATCAAGATGGAAACTGGCGCACCCGACAGGATTCGAACCTGTGACCTCTGCCTTCGGAGGGCAGCGCTCTATCCAGCTGAGCTACGGGTGCCGGCGCGTCACGGGCGTTAGCAAAGCGGAACGCGCTCCGCCAGCCCGAAGCGTCAATGGCGAAGACGGGTGCGGGGCGGGCGGTCGATCGGCTGGAACTCGCCCAGGATGCAGGTCGGCCCGGGGATGCCGGGGCTCGCGTCCACTACCTGGATGATGTCGGGAGAGCACAGGTTGCCGCCATAGACCCGGTAGGCGATCCGCCGCTCGAACCCCAGCCGCGGGCAGGCACGGGGGAGGACGTTCCTGTAGATCCGGGTGCCCGCATCGAAATCGATCACCCGGTCGCTCTGCACCCGGGTGTTGGTCAGCAGGGACGTGTTGATGCACCGCTCCGGCTCACCGGTCTTGCGGGCGCCGTCGCCATAGGTCTGCCCGTCGGCGAGCAGCGTTCCGGCCGCCTCCCGCTTCGCCTCCGCTTCCGCGCGCTCCGTTGCGGTCTGGCAACCGGCAAGCGCCATGGCGGCGCACAGGATGGTGGCGGATGCGGCAAGCCTGGTCATGCTGTCTTCAACGCAGGAGCCGGCGTCTTGGGTTCGAACCGGCAAAGATCGGCGATGGAACAACGCCAGCAGTCCGGGCGCCGCGCCTTGCAGACATAACGGCCGTGCAGGATCAGCCAGTGATGGGCGTGCAGCCTGAACGGGCCGGGCACCACCGCCTCCAGCCCAGCCTCCACCTTGGCGGGCGTCTTCCCCGGGGCGAGTCCTGTGCGATTGCAGACACGGAAGATGTGCGTGTCCACGGCGAAGGTCTCGGCCCCGAACGCCACATTCATCACCACGTTCGCCGTCTTGCGCCCGACGCCGGGCAGCCGTTCGAGCGCATCGCGGTCGGCCGGCACCTCGCCGCCATGCTCGTCGATGAGCGCCTGGCTGAGTGCGATGACGTTCTTGGCCTTGGTGTTGAACAGCCCGATCGTCCGGATGTGCCGCTTCAGCCCGTCCTCGCCCAGCGCGACCATCTGCGCGGGCGTGCGGACATCGGCGAACAGATCGCGGGTGGCCTTGTTCACGCCCGCGTCGGTCGCCTGCGCCGACAGCACCACCGCCACCAGCAGCGTGTATGTGTTGACCGACTGCAGCTCCGTCTCCGGCGCGGGATCGTCCGCCGCCAGCCGCGAGAAAAGGTCGACGACCTGGTCGGGCGTCATGGCAGGTCGAGCACGTCCTGCATCCGGTAGCGCCCGGGCGGCCGCCCCGCGAGCCACCGTGCCGCCGCGACGGCGCCGTCGGCGAAGATGCCTCGATGCTCCGCCCGGTGCGCCAGCCGCACCTGTTCGCCCGCGCCCAGGAACAGCACCTCGTGATCACCGGCGATCGTGCCGCCACGCACGGCAGCAAAGCCGATCGCGCCGTCCGGCCGTGCGCCGCCGGGATCGTCGCGCCGCACGCTGTTCAGCGCCACCCCGCGGGCGCCGGCCGCAGCCTCGCCGAGCAGCAGCGCGGTGCCGGACGGTGCATCCACCTTTGCGCGGTGATGCGCCTCCACGATCTCGATGTCCCAGCCCGCGCCGAGCCGCTTGGCCGCCTCCGCCACGAGCGCGGACAGGAGCGTAATGCCAAGCGAGGTGTTCCCCGTCTGCAGGACGGCGATGCGCAGCGCGGCATCGTCGATCGCATCGTGATCGGCGTCCGACAGCCCGGTCGTGCCGATCAGCAGCGCGCAGCCCGCCCCGATCGCCGCCGCAAGGCTGGCGGGCAGGGCGTCCGGGCGCGAGAAATCGATCAGCACGTCCACTTCGTGCGCGATCGCGGCCAGGTCGTCGCCCCGGCCGGCCGTCGCCGTCACCAGTGCGGGCGCGGCTGCCCGGATGGCCTGCCCCATCCGCCCGCCCGCGCCGATCAGGCCGATGCGCGGCGCCACCTCAGCCGGCGGCATGGCCGGGCGTGTCGGGGATGACCGGCTGGTCGCCAAGGTCGCCCATGCTGCCGTCGGCGCGGGCCTTCCGGCCGTAAACGAACTCGAACAGCGGCGACGCCATCAAGGTGGTCAGGATCGCCATGAGGACGAGCATCGAGAACAGCGTGGGGCCGATGATGCCGCGCTGAAGCCCGATGTTGATGATGATCAGCTCCATCAGCCCGCGCGCGTTCATCAGCGCGCCGATGCCGAGCGCGGTCGCGTTGGTCTGTCCGGTCAGCCGGGCCGCCGCCCAGCACGCGCCGCCCTTCGCCAGCACCGATGCGACGAGGATGGCGAGCGCAATGCTGAGCAGCCCGGGATCGCCCACCAGCGTCAGTTGCGTGTTGAGGCCCGAAAAGGTGAAGAACATCGGCAGGAGCAGCACCACCGTGAACGGCTCCAGCTGCCGGGCGAGCTCCTCCGTCAGGCGGCCGCGCGGCATGGCGGTGCCCAGCAGGAAGCCGCCGAACACCGCATGGATGCCCGCCCAGTCCATCAGGAACGCGGAAAGGAGGAACATCATCAGCACGGACGCGAGCACGCCGTGGCTGACGGTGCCGGCCCGCTCCACCAGCCGGCCGAGCGGCGCAAGCAGCCGGGGCGCCGCGAACAGCATGAACAGCGCGAACAGAACGCCGCAGGTGATCGCCTTCACGGCCACGCCGGGTCCGTCGCCGAAGGACGCCAGCACGATCGCCAGCACCGTCCAGGCGCCCGCATCGTCGATCGCACCGGCCGACAGCGACAGCGTGCCGAGCGGCGTGCCCGACAGCCCGCGCTCATGGATGATGCGGGCGAGCATCGGAAACGCCGTGATGGCGATGCACGCGCCCATGAACAGCGTCGCCTCACCCTTCGTCAGTTCGGGCGAGAACAGCCCGGGCACGCCCATCAGCCACGGCGTGATCGCGATCGCCACCAGGAAGGGCGCAGCCATGCCGGAGATGGAAACGGCCGCCGCGCTTCGCGCATGGCTGCGGAAATGGTCGGACTGGAAGCGCAGCCCGACCAGGAACATGTAAAGGCCGACCCCAAGCTGCGCACCCACATAGAGGATGCCGCGCGTCTCCGTCGGGAACAGCGCCGCCTGCCAGTCGGGCGCGATCAGCCCGAAGAGCGACGGGCCGAGCACCACGCCCGCGATCATCTCGCCCACCACCTGCGGCTGCCCCAGGAAGCGCTTCGCCAGCCACCCCACGGCGCGGCATGCCGCCACGATGGTGAACAGCTGAAGAAAGAACAGGATGCTGAGCTGCGCCGTCGTCATGGGCGGCGGTCATCGCACAGGGCGGGCAGGGTGAACAGCACCCCCGTGCACGCTGGCGCGTCGCGCGCCGACCCCGTAGCGTGGCGCCATGAACCGCCTGTGCAACATCGTGATCCTCACCGGTGCCGGCATCTCGGCGGAAAGCGGCCTGGCGACGTTTCGCGCGGACGATGGCCTTTGGGCCGGCCACCGGGTCGAGGACGTCTGTACGCCCGACGCACTGAGCCGCGACGCGGAGCGCGTGTTCGTCTTCTACGATGGTCGCCGCGCGGAGCTCGCCCGGGTGGAGCCGAACGCGGCCCACCGGGCGCTTGCACGGCTGGACGCGCGGTGGCCGGGCGAACTCCTCCTCGTCACGCAGAACGTCGATGACCTGCACGAGCGTGCGGGTGCGCGCCGCCTGCTCCACATGCATGGGGAACTGCTGTCCGCGCTCTGCCGGGCTTGCGGCGCGCGCGAGCCCTTCGCCGGGGCGATGGCGGCCGGCGCGGGCGGCCGCTGCAGCGTCTGCGACGCCGACGCGCTGCGCCCGGACATCGTGTTCTTCGGAGAGATGCCGTACCAGATGGAGCGGATAGAACGGGCACTGTCGACGGCCGACCTGTTCGTGTCGATCGGCACGTCGGGTGCGGTCTACCCGGCTGCCGGCTTCGTGCAATTGGCCGCCGCCCACGGCGCCCAAACGCTGGAGCTGAACCTGGACCCATCCGCCGGCAGCCGCCTGTTCGACCAGAGCCGCCTGGGGCCAGCGACGCGCCTGGTGCCGCAATGGGTGGACGACCTGCTGGAAGAGGCCGACTAGCCGGTCACGTCGTCGGTTCTTCGCCCACGACGAAGTCGAACCGGTGCAGCACCCGGCCACCGGCCGACACGGTGATGCTGTGGTGCCCGTCCGGGTCCCCGTCAGCCACGCACCAGCTGTTGGAGATCTCGCCCAGCGCGAGCGGAAGCCGCAGCGTGGTCAGCGCGCTGCGTCCGTCGGGCGCCACCACCGTGGTGCTGCCAGCCTGCACGTTCCAGGCGGGCGCACCCGCCGGCAGTTGCAAGCGTTCCTCGATCGTCGCGATCCGCGCCTCCGGCTTCACCCGTAGGCTCCAGCGGTAACAGATGCCCGCGCGGTTGGGCACGCGATCGGTGCGGAGCTCCGCCCGCCGGCCGCTGCCGTCCGTCGCCTGCACGATGAAGTCGTGGCCGGTCACTTTCACCCGCGGCTCGGCCGCCGGCGTCGCGCCCGTCTGCAGGGCGGCGAGCACGACCAGCGCGATCATTCCACCCAGTCCAGCCCGATGTCGCGGTACACGCTGCGGTCCTCGTCCCAGCCCGGCTTCACCTTGACGTGAAGATAGAGGTGGACCTTGCGGTCGAGCAGCACGGCCAGCTCGCTGCGCGCCCGCGCGCCGATCTCCTTGATCCGCTGCCCGCCCTTGCCGAGCACGATGGCACGCTGGGTCGGCCGATCCACCAGGATCTGCTGGTGGATCTCCGCTGACCCGTCCGGCCGTTCCTTGAACAGCTCCGTCTCGACCGCGCTTGCATAGGGAAGCTCCTCGTGGAGCTGGAGGTAGAGCTGCTCGCGCGTCACCTCCGCGGCCAGCAACCGTTCGGACGCGTCCGACACCTGGTCCGGCGGGAAGTGCCAGGGGCCGGCGGGCATGCGGTCGCCCAGCGTCCGCTTCAGGTCGGCAACGCCGTCGCCCGTCTCTGCGGAGATCATGAAGGTCTCCTCGAACGCAACCGCCGCGTTCAGCCGGTCCGCGTGGACGAGCAGCTTGCCCTTGTCGGCCAGGTCAACCTTGTTGAGCACCAGCAGCTTGGGCTCCGGCCGGTCGACCAGCCGCTCGACAATGGTCATGACCTTGGGGCCAAGCCCGGCCTTGGCGTCCACCACCAGCGCGATCAGGTCGGCATCGGTCGCGCCGCCCCATGCCGCCGCCACCATCGCCCGGTCCAGCCGCCGCTTGGGTGCGAAGATGCCGGGCGTGTCGACCAGCAGCAGCTGCGCCTCATCCTCAATCGCGATGCCCATCAGCCGGGTGCGCGTGGTCTGCGCCTTGGGGCTGACGATCGCCACCTTCTGCCCGACAAGGCCGTTCACCAGCGTCGACTTGCCCGCATTGGGCGCGCCGACAATGGCCACCACGCCGCAGCGTTGGGTCGGTTTGGGCAGGGGAGGGATATCGGTCATCCGCCTTCCTTGCCGCCCGCCCTCAGCAAAGTCGAGGCGGCTCGCCGCAGCCTTGACCGCTTGTGAAGCGGGCGCAACCCGGCAACGGTCGTCACGTTCGCCAAAGATCGGGGAGCACTGCGCTTGTCGCAGGCAGGCGCTGGATCAGGATCGTCCCATCGGCCTGTCGACTGGCGCTTGTGTCGGCGCCTGCCGGGCTGATGCCGGGCCCTTATCCGCCGCGCAGCTGTCGCAGCAGGGCCGCCGCCGCCGCCGTCTCGGCGTCCTGTTTGCTGCTGCCCTCGCCACGCGCGCTGCCCGCCGCGCCGATCTCCACCTGCACCACGAACTTGGGCGCATGCCCCGGACCGGACCGGTCCACGACCAGGTAGACGGGGGGTCGGCGGCGGTTGGCGGCGGCCCACTCCTGCAGCGCCGATTTCGGATGCTGCGGCGCCGGCGGCGTTCCGCGCATCCGCGGCTCCCAGGCCCGGCGGACGAAGGCGGTCGCGGCGTCCAGGCCGCCGTCCAGGTACAGAGCGCCGATCAGCGCCTCCACCACGTCGCCCAGCACGTTCACGCTGTCGCGCGCGCCGTCGTCGCGGGCCTGCTTGCCCATGCGGATATGCGGGCCGGCGCCGATCGCGCGGGCCACCTCCGCGCAGGATGCACCCGACACGAGCATCGCCAGCCGCTTCGACAGGGACCCTTCCGGCTCCTGCGGTACGGCCTCGTAGAGCATGGTGGCGACCGCCAGGCCCAGCACGCGGTCACCGAGAAACTCGAGCCGCTGATAATCCTCGCCCTTGTCGACGCTGCCATGGGTCAGCGCGCGCTCGAACAGGCTCAGGTCGGCGGGGCGGTGGCCGAGCGCGTCGGCGATCCAGTCGGCCAGCGGCGCGGTCAGAACCGCTCTCCGATCCGCTCCGGCCGGGCCGCGCGAAACCAGCTAACCGGGTTGTACCATTCCGCGGACCCGTCGGTCGAGAACACGGTCAGCATCGCCTCGCCCACCAGATTGTCCAAGGGCACGAAGCCGATGCCGCCGCCGGGGCGCGGCTCGAACCGGCTGTCGGCCGACCGGTCGCGATTGTCGCCCATCAGGAACAGGTGCCCGGCGGGCACGGTGTAGACCTGGGTGTCGTCCGCCTGCGTCGCACCGATGTCGAGCGTTTCGAAGCTGCGCCCGCCCGGCAGCGTCTCGCGATAGCGCGGGTAGCGGCACAGGCGCTCGCCCGCCGGCCCCGCCTCAACGAACTCGGGCGCGGCGCAACGCTCGTCCACCCCCGGGCGCTCGACGAAATCGGCGACGCGCTGCCGGGCGATCGGCTCGCCGTTCAGCCAGACGATGCCCGCCCGCATCTGCACGCGGTCGCCGGGCAGGCCGATCACGCGCTTGATATAGTCCTGCGACTGGTCGGGCGGCGCGCGAAAGATCACCACGTCGCCCCGGTCCGGTACCGCTCCGAAGATCCGGCCCTGGAACAGCGGGATGCCATAAGGCAGGCTCCACCTCGAATAGCCGTAGGGCCATTTCGCCGCGATCAGGAAGTCGCCGACCAGCAGCCGCGGCTGCATCGATTCCGATGGAATGAAGAACAGGGTCACCAGGAAGCTGCGCACGATCAGCGTGACCAGCAGCAGCTTGACCAGGAACAGGGTGAAATCGCGCCCTTCCGAGCGCTTGGCCGCGCGCGGGGCAGGCCTGGCGGCGGTCGTCATGGTGTCGCGCCTTGCGGCGGCAACCGGGTGAGGTCAAGCGCAGACACGGGTGACGCGGCCGCGTCCTGCGCATAGAGAAGCGGGCGGCTGCGTGGCGGAGGAGACGGGCGATGACGGACGCAAACGGGATCTGGCAGGCGATCGAGGCGGAACCGCGCGACACGCTGACGGCGCTGTTCGATGCGGATGCCGGGCGGCTGGGGCGGTTCTCCGGCGAGGTCGCGGGCCTCTATCTCGACTGGTCCAAGACCCACCTGACGCCCGCGCTCGTGGACCGGTACATCGCCTTTGCCGCCGCGCGCGATTTCGCCGGCCGGCGCGACGCGCTCTACGGCGGCGCGGTGGTGAACGTGACGGAGGGGCGCGCCGCCACCCATGTCGCGGAGCGCGGGGAGGGGAGCCCCGACGATGTGGCTGCCGCCCGCACCTTCCACGGGCGCATGCGCGCGCTGATCGACGCGATCGAGGCGGAGGCATTCGGCCCGGTCGCGCACATCCTGCACATCGGCATCGGCGGGTCCGCGCTGGGGCCGGACCTGCTGGTCGACGCGCTTGGCCGCGATTCGGGGCGCTACGAGGTGGCCGTCGTCTCGAACGTCGACGGCGCCGCGCTGGAGGAAGCCACCCGGCGCTTCGACCCGGCGGCGACGCTGGTGGTGGTCGCATCCAAGACCTTCACCACCACGGAGACGCTGCTCAACGCCGCCAGCGCGCTCGGCTGGATGACCGAACACGGCGTCGATGATCCCTATGGGCGCGTCATCGCGCTGACCGCCGCGCCGGACAAGGCAGTCGAGTGGGGCGTGGACGAGACCCGCGTGCTGCCGTTCGCCGAAAGCGTCGGGGGTCGTTACTCGCTGTGGTCGTCGATCGGCTTTCCGGCCGCTCTGGCGCTCGGCTGGTCGGCCTTCGAGGAGCTGCTGGAGGGCGCAGCCGAGATGGACCGCCACTTCCGCTTCAGCGAGCCGGCCGCCAACCTGCCGCTGCTCGCCGCCTTCGCCGACCATTATTACGGCCATGTGCGCGGCGCAGAAACGCGCGCGGTGTTCGCCTATGACGAGCGCTTGCGGCTGCTGCCGTCCTATCTTCAGCAGCTGGAGATGGAATCGAACGGCAAGGGCGTGACGCTCGCGGGCGATCCGCTGTCGGGCCACAGCGCGCCGATCACCTGGGGCGGCGTCGGCACCGATGCGCAGCATGCGGTGTTCCAGCTCCTCCATCAGGGCACGCACCTCGTGCCGGTCGAGTTCGTGGCGTCGGTCGAGGTCGATCACGGGTTCGACGACGCTCATCACCGCCAGCTGCTCGGCAACTGCTTTGCACAAGGGGCGGCGCTGATGACGGGCAGGACGGCGGAGGATCCCGCCCGCAGCTATCCGGGCGACCGCCCGTCGGCGACCATCCTGCTCGACCAGGTCGAGCCCCGCACGCTGGGCGCGCTCATTGCCTTTTACGAGGCGCGCGTGTTCGCCGGCGCGGTGCTGCTCGACATCAATCCCTTTGACCAGTTCGGCGTGGAGCTGGGCAAGGAGATGGCGAAGGCGGTGGAAAAGGGGGGCGAGTTCGACCCCTCCACGACGGAGCTCCTGCGCCGCGCCTTTGGCTAGGCGGGTGCCGGACGCGGGCGCGGCCACACCCTGTCGGCGCCACGACGGAGCGAGGTGACAGGCGTTTCCGAACACCGTCGCCGGTCGCGCGTTACCATCGTCATCTTTGTCTCATCCGAGGATCAGCCGTGCCCGACTTCGACTATGATCTGTTCGTCATCGGCGCCGGCTCCGGCGGCACCCGCGCCGCGCGCGTGTCGGCGGCGCACGGTGCCCGGGTTGCGGTGGCGGAAGAATACCGGGTCGGCGGAACCTGCGTCATCCGCGGCTGCGTGCCCAAGAAGTTGCTCGTCTACGGCGCGCACTTTGCCGAGGACCTGGCCGACGCGCGGCATTTCGGCTGGGACGTGGGCGAGACGACGTTCGACTGGCAGCGCCTACGCGACAATGTGCTGCGCGAGGTCGACCGCATCAGCACCGCCTATACCGAAACCCTCTCCAACCATGACGTGGAGATCTTCCACGAACGCGCGACCATCACCGGCCCCAACAGCGTCAGGGTCGGCGAGCGCGAGGTCACCGCGGGCAAGATCCTGGTGGCCGTGGGCGCGCGCCCGCACGTGCCGTCCTGCCCGGGGCACGAACATGGCATCACATCGAACGAGGTGTTCCACCTGGATGCGGTGCCGAAGCGCGTGCTGATCGCCGGCGCGGGCTACATCGCCAACGAATTCGCCGGCATCTTCCACCAGTTCGGCGCGCATGTGACGCTCATCAACCGCACGGACGTGATCCTGCGCGGCTATGACGAGCAGATCCGCGACCGGCTGCTCCAGATCGCCACCATGAAGGGCATCGATTTCCGCTTCCACGCCGATTTCGAGGGCATCGAGAAGACGGCCGACGGCCTGCGCGTGTCGATGAGCGCGCACGATCCCGTCGACGCCGATCTCGTCCTGTTCGCCACCGGCCGCGTTCCCAACACGGAGGATCTCGGCCTCGACAGCGCAGGCGTCGAGCTGGACGACAAGGGCGCGATCAAGGTCGACGAGGACAGCCGGTCGAGCTGCGCCAGCATCTTCGCCGTCGGCGACGTCACCAACCGCGTCCAGCTCACCCCCGTCGCCATCCGCGAGGGGCAGGCATTCGCCGACACCCAGTTCGGCGACAAGCCCACGCGGGTCGATTATGGCTGCATCCCGTCGGCGGTGTTCAGCCACCCGCCGATCGGCGCGGTCGGCATGACGGAGAGCGAGGCCAAGCAGAAGCTCGGTTCCGTGCGCGTCTACACCTCCGACTTCCGCCCGATGAAGAACGTGCTCGCCGGCCGCACCGAACGCGCGCTCTACAAGATCATCACCGACGAGGTGACGAACAAGGTCGTCGGCATTCACATGATCGGCCCGGACGCGCCGGAGATCCTGCAGGCGGCGGCGATCGCCGTGAAGGCGGGGCTGACCAAGCAGGCGTTCGACGATACGATCGCGCTTCACCCGTCGATGGCGGAGGAACTGGTGCTGATGCGCTAGGCGAAGGCGCCGCCCTCGTCGAAATAATCGGGCATGCCGCCCGGCCACACCACGCCCCACTGCGCCTGGCCGCCGTCGATCACCAACAGGTCGCCGGTGATGAAGCGCGCGGCCGGCGAGGCGAGATAGGCGATCATCTCCGCCACGTCCCAGGCATCGCCGCGGCTCTTCATCGGGTTGGCCTTGTGGAAGCGCTTCAGCGCTTCCTCCGGATAGACGCCGAAGCCTTCGGTCTCGATCACCCCCGGCCCGATGCAATTGACGCGGATTCGGTGCGGCGCCCATTCGGTCGCCAGCGTCTTCGACAGATAGATCACGCCCGCCCGCGCCGCGCAGGTATGCGCCGCCTGCGGCATCCCGCGCTCCACGTTGGCGACGATGTTGACGATGTTGCCGGGGGCGTCCGCGTCGCGCCAGCGGGTGGCGGCCGCCTGCATCATCCACCAGCTGCCGTTCAGATTGGTGTCGATCACCGCCAGCCAGCCCTTGCGGCTGAAGTCGATCGCGTCCTGCGGGAACTGCCCGCCGGCGTTGTTCACCAGCGTGTCGATGCGCCCGAACCGCGACCAGACCGCATCCATCAGCCCGTCGACCGCCTCGGGGTCACGGATGCTCATCGGCTGCACCAGGATGTCGCGGCCGGTGACCGCCGCGATATGGTCGCGCGTCGCGGCAAGCTTCTCCTCGTTCCGGCCGCAGATTGCGACGTCGGCGCCCAGCCGCGCGGCAAGCGTGGCGGCCGCGCGTCCCATGCCGCTGCCGCCGCCGCTGATCAGCAGCACCTGGCCGGCAAGCAGGTCCGGGCGATAGATGGTGTCGCGCGCGGCCAGGTCGTCGGGCTGCAGCCCGCGCTTCGGGCGACTGGGGTCATTGGGGTCCGGCCGCGTCCCGGCAGGCGCGCTGCTCATCGCTTCGATCCCGCTGATCCGACCATCGCCCATCCTCGCCTTGTTGTTGCAGCAGGCTAGTCGAGGCCAAAGCGAAAAACAATCATCGCTGATTGTTTTGGTGGACATGGCGTCCGGCGCGGGGCAGCCTTCACCCCGGAAAAGCTCGGCGAGACGGTGGCCACAAACCGGCACGGCTGTCTTCGATCGGGCCGGAACAGGCGAGAGGGAGAGACGCGATGGGTATGCTCGACGGCAAGGTCGCCGTGATCATCGGCGCGGCCGGGCGCGACAACATGGGGCAGGGGATCGGGCGGCGGTTCCTGGCCGAAGGGGCGCAGCTGGTGGTCGCCGGCCGCAACGAAGACGCGCTTGCCGCCTTCGCCGATGAGGTCGGCGCCGCCTGGATCGGCTGCGACATCACGGACGAGGTGCAACTTGCAGCGTTGGCCGATCTGGCGGTTGATCGCTTCGGCGGCATCGACATCGCGCTCAATGCGACCGGCTGGGGCCTGCTCAAACCCTTTCTCGAGACCAGCAAGGCGGAGATCGAGCGCGTCACCGCGCTGCAGTTCACGGGCGCCATCCTGTTCTATCAGGCGATGCTGCGGCGCATGCGCGATGGCGGATCGATCCTCCAGATCTCGTCCGCCACCGCCTCCATCATGCTGGAGGATCACGCCGCCTATATGGGCACCAAGGCCGGTGCCGATCACGTCATCCGTTGCGTCGCGAACGAATTCGGCCACCGCGGCATTCGCGCCAATTCGATCGCGCCCGGCTTCACGCCCACGCCGATGACGGCGCGGGCGTCCAGGAACCAGGCGATCATCGATGCCTTCGCGCGCGAATACCCGCTGGGCCGCGTCGGCACGATCGAGGATGTGGCCGACGCCGCGGTCTGGCTCGCCTCGGACCAGTGCTTCATGACCGGTCAGGTGCTGCAGGTGAACGGCGGGCTCACGCTTCGCCGCAACCCACGCAATGCGGAGATCGCAGGTGCCGTGCAGGCGGCGCGGGCCAGTTCGGTGGCATGATCCGCGGCGTCCACCACCTCGCCATTTCGACGCCCGATCTCGACCGGCTCGTCGACTGCTACACGGGCTGGTTCGGGTTCGAGCGGGCGGGCGGCGGCGGCTGGGACCGCGGCAACGACCGTGTCGATCGCATGCTCCAGCTTGATGGCAGCGCCGCACGCTATGCCTTTCTCCGGCTGGGCAATCTCTACATCGAGGTGTTCGAGTTTGCGGCTCCGGATGGCGTGGCCGTGCGCCCGCGGATGAGTGACAAGGGCATCACGCATCTCTGCCTCTACTGTGACGACGTGGTGGCAGAACATGCCCGGTTGAGCGCGCTGGGAATGGAGTTTCACTGCCCGCCCGGCGGTGCCGCCGCCACCCGCGCCACCTATGGCCGGGACTGCGACGGCAATGTCGTGGAACTGCTTCAGATCGTCGATCCGGATTGCGCCTTCCGGTTCGAGGCGCTTCGCGGACAGGGCGCCGGCTGAGGCCGCAGGTCAGCCGAGCTCCCGCATCAGGGTGGCCGGATCCTGGTCCCAGCCGTCGGCCGCTCGCCGCACCGCGTTGAAGAATCGGCGGATGCCGTCCTTTTCCTCCACCACCTCGATCATGTGGCCGATGGTGGCGGTGGCATCGAAATAGGCGAAGCGCATGTCGCCGACGCGCCCTTCGCTCGCCACGGCATGGCCCAGCGATCTCTGCCGCGCGCATTCGGCATCGAAGTCGGCGGCGACGACCGCGACATGGTGGAACCCGGTCGCGCCCGCCGGCACCGTGTCGCGATAGACGGAGGGTTCGGCGTCATGCTGCTCGATCAGCTCGATCTGCACCGATCCAGACTGCGCGACCGCCGTTGAGAAGCGCGTTGCGCTTGGTCGGCCGCGGTGCAGCGCATCGGCGATCGGCAAATTGCGGCTGACGAGGAACGGGCCGATGCCCAGCGCGGCGTGCCACGCGCGGCAGGCATCTGTCAGGTCGGGCACCACCCACGCCATCTGCTCGACCGGCGGATGCGCGATCATCGTGGCGGACCGCCGGCGTGCAGGATCGCCCGGGTCGCCGCCACCGCAGCCCCGATCCGGTCGACCGGGCCGGCGCCAGCGAGGCGGGCTGATTTGCGAGGCACTTCCACACTGATGATCGTGCCAGATCGTAGGGGAGACAGCAACCGGGATATTGGGAAGGCGCCCTCACCAGGAAGCATGCGCTCGCTCACCGCCTCGTGCCAGCGCCCCCCATCATCGATCGCCGCCGGGCCGTCGCTCACCTGCGCATAGCTGACCAGGTCCGCCGCAGCCGCGACCTCTGCCGGCGTGCCCCCGGACCGCACCAGATGGAGCAGGTCGAGCACCATGTCCGCCGGTTCCGGCCGCACCGCGCGCACGATGGCGGCGGCGGTGGGCAGGTCAGGCACGGCGGAAAAGCGGTTGAACTCCAAGCCGGCGACGATGCCGTGCGTCCGGCACAGCCGGGCGAATGCGGCGAAGCGATCGATCGCTTCCTGCCCGCTGGCGCCGTGGACATGCGCGGTCGCACGCACCGCCCCCAGCAGCGCGGCAAGGTCGAGGCCGGTGGCGAACCCTTCAATCGGTGCGCCGTCGAGCGGGAACACCTCGACATTGGCGACCACCATCCCCGCCGCCGCCAGTGCGGACCGAAGCGGTTGCACATCGTCGTGCGTCACGGCCGGGAACTTGCCGCGCGCCGCGTCGGGCACATGGGTGAACAGGCACACGCCTGCGCAGCCGAGGGCAGCCGCGGCGTCCGTCAGCATGCGGGGCGGGGCATCCAGTGCCGTCAGCTGATGCACTGAGAGGCGCGGGGCTGATCCTGCAAAAAAGTCATTCATGATTGTTTTTATCGGAAGCCGTGCTAGGCTGTGTCAATCGACATTCAGGATGGCTCCCCCATGAACGTTCAGGCACCGATCAGCGATCACGACCGCATGGCGTTCGAGCGCGACCGGAAGAGCCCGCCGGAGGGCTTTCCGAACCTGCCCGACATCCCCGGCGTCCGGTACACCGATGCCGAGTTCCTGCGCCTTGAGAAGGAGCGGATGTGGAAGCGCGCCTGGCTCTATGCCGGGCATGTCGACCAGGTCGAAAAGCCCGGCCAGTGGTTCCTGACCCGCTCCACGGGATCGCCGATCATCGTGCTGAAGGATCTGCAGGGGGAGGTGCGTGCCTTCTACAACACCTGCCAGCATCGCGGCGCCCCGCTGGTCAGCGATGATGCGGGCGTCTCGCGCGGCTTCGTGTGCGCCTATCACGGGTGGAGCTACACGCTCGACGGCAAGCTGACGGCGGTGCGCGACAAGCGCGACTTCGTCGACCTGGACTTTTCCTGCCGCTCGCTGGTCGCCGTCCGCTGCGAGCGGCTGGGCAACCTCATATTCGTCAACGAGGATCCGGAGGCGGAGCCGCTGCTCGACCATCTCGGCCCCATGGCGGACGAGCTCGACCAGTTCTCGCTCGACACGCTGCGGCTGGTGGACAGCCGCTCCTACGATGTCGGCTGCAACGTCAAGGTGATGCTGGACGCCTTTCTTGAGGTCTATCACATCAAGTCGATCCACCAGTCGACGGTGGACCGCTTCCTTGATCACCGCGGCATGATCGTGACGCTCTGGCCGCGCGGACACAGCCGCATGTGCACGCCCAACCGGCGACCCGACTGGGTCGATCCCGGCACCATCGGCATGCCCAAGATCCCGACCGTCACCGACGTGCCGGCCAACAACAACGTCAGCTACCACATCTACCCCAATTTCGTGATGCCGCCGTCCGACAGCGGTATCCCGCTGCTGCAGTTCTGGCCGACGTCCGACCGCAGCTGCCGGATCGTCTCGTCCTGGATCGCGCCGGACTACGACGCCGCCAACCCCGATCCCTTGTGGGAGAAGCGGATCCGCAACTGGGAACGCATCCTCTACGAGGATCTGCAATTCGGCCCGCAGATTCAGGAGTCGCTGGAAAGCCCGGGCTTTCGCGGCATGCCGCTCAACTATCAGGAGCGGCGCATCTACCACTGGCACGAGGAGCTGGACCGCCGCATCGGCCTGAACCAGGTTCCGCCCGAGGCGCGGGTGGAGCAGGTGCTGGAGGACTGGGTCCAGCACTGAGCATCCCCGGGAGCCGTCGGCCTCAGTCGCGGCCCGCCCGGGTCCGCCCCGCCCGCGTATACACAAGGTTGATGCTGGTGAAGGTCAGCATCTCGGTCCCGTCCGCCCGCACCACGGCATAGCGCGTCATCGCCGTGCCCCGGTCGGGCGTCGAGCCTGAGGGCCGCAGCTCGACGATCTCGGACGTCACATGGATCGTGTCGCCCGCCCGCACCGCCCGCTTCAGGCGAAGCGCGTCCCACCCCACCCCGCAGACGAAATCGATGTCCGCGTTGATCTCGTGGTCCAGCTGCCGCCAGAGCGCGAGCACGTGGATGCCGCTCGCCACCACCTCCCCGAACACGGACTGGCGCGCCGCTTCCGGATCGCTGTGGAACCACTGCGGGTCATAGCTCCGCGCGAAGCGGACGATCTCCTCCTCCGTCACCGTGATGCTGCGGGACGTGCGCTGCTCGCCCACGCTCAGGTCCTCGAACGTCCGGTGCGGTTTCACCGGCTGGAACGCGGTCATCGGCTCAGGCCCTCCTGCTGCTTCATCAGTGATCCTCATCTATCATTCGGGCCGATGCCATGTCGCGGCTGGACGCCTCATGTCCGATATGGAAGGATCGTTCAAAAGGAGATGGGGCGTGTGGGGCGATGACGATCTGGACGGCCGCGCACGGCTGCAGCGGCTGTTCGTCTATGACGAGGTTGAGCCCGACCGCTTCCGCTACCGCGCGCACCGCAGCAGCATGCCGCGCCTCTATGGCGGGCAGGTCATCTCGCAGGCGCTCTCGGCCGCCCAGCGCACGGTTGCGACGGGCCGTGTGGCGCACAGCTGCCACGCCTATTTCGTCCGCCCGGGGGATCGCGACGCCGACATCGACTTCGTCGTTCGCCGCGACAGCGACGGCCGCAGCTTTTCCGCGCGCCGGGTGGAAGCGATGCAGGGCGACCGGCTGATCCTCAGTCTTTCGGCCTCCATGCACGATCTGGAGCCGGGCGGCGCGCACCAGTTCGCCATGCCGGACGTGCCCGCGCCGGACACGCTGGTCGACCAGCGCGTGATCATGGACGCGCTGGGCGACCGCCTGTCGCCGCGCCACCAGAGCTTCTGGCTGCGCGATACGGGCTTCGACATGCGCGCGGTTGAACCCTTCGTTAGCTTCGATCCGCCCGCCCAGCCGGCGGTTCGCCATTTCTGGATCCGCCTGCGCGACCGCATCGGCGACGATCCGGCCGAACATCAGCGATTGTTCGCCTTCATCTCGGACCTTTACGTCATGCACACCGGCCTCCTGCCGCTCGGCATCGGCTGGGCCGACCGGCGGCTGCAGGACGCGAGCCTGGATCACGCGATCTGGTTTCATGACCGCTTCCGGGTCGACGACTGGCTGCTCTACGCGCTCGACAGCCCGCGGGCCGGCGGCGCCCGCACCGTGGGGCGGGGCCTGGTCTACCGGCAAGACGGCACCCTGGTCGCATCGGTGGTGCAGGAAGGCCTCATCCGCCTGCTCGACGAGGCGAAATATTGAGCGGTGCCGATCACGGCATGTAGTGCCCGCCGTTGATGTCCAGGACGGTGCCCGTGACATAGGCGGCGGCATCGCTGACCAGATATTCGACCCCGCCGGCGATGTCCTCGACCGCGCCGAGCCGCCCGGCGGGGAGCTGCGCCAGAAACGTCTCGTCGCCGCCGAAGGACCGGCTCTGCGGCGTGTCGATGCGGCCGGGCGCGATGCAGTTGGCGGTGATACCGTCGCGCGCGACCTGCCCGGCAAGCACGCGCGTGAAGCCGATGATCCCCGCCTTGGTGGCGGCATAATGCGCGCCCGACAGCAGCGACCGCATGCGCCCGCCCATCGACGAGAAATTGACGATCCGGCCCCAACCACCCGCTTTCATCACCGGCAGCACGGCGCGGCAGGTCAGGAAGCTGCCGGTCAGGTTGACCGCCATCACGCGGTCCCATTCGTCCAGCGCGATGTCCTCGACGGCGACCGACCGGCCGCCATGCGCGGGGGAGATGCCGGCGTTGTTGATGAGGATGTCGATCCGGCCATGGTCGCGCGCGACCCGGCCGATCGCTTCGGAGACGGCGTCCGGGTCGGCCACGTCGAGGTCGATGGCGGTGGCCGGGCGCGACAGCGTCGCCGCCGCTTCCGTCAGCGCGCCGGCATCGCGGTCGAGGAGGACCAGCCGGTGACCGAGCGCGTCGAGCCGGTGCGCGATGCCGCGCCCGATCCCCTGGGCAGCACCGGTGACGATCGCGACACGGTCGGTCACGGCAGACCTCCTTGAGCGTGGAGCCAGCCCGCGAGGCTGGCGTGCAGGTGCCGCGCATGGGCAACCGGATCGGGGAAGCGCGCCGCGATGGCAGTCGACCGGACCTTCGTCATCAACGGCATGCCGGGCGGCAGCACCGTCAGCAGGTCGCTGAGCGGCAGCGTGCCGCCGCCGACGTCCAGCCGCCGCGCACGCGCCTCCTCCAGCAGGTCGGCGCGGTCGGGCGCGGGCAGGGGGGCGCCGCCGTCGCACCACTGCACATAGGGCATGCGCTCGACCGGCACCGACGCCACGTCGTCCGGCACCCCGCCGGACCGGGCAAGGTGCAGCGGATCGACCAGCACGGCCAACCCCGGCACCGCATCCGCGATGGCCAGCGCATCCGGCAGGCCCGGCACATCGGTGAAGGCCCCGAACTCCAGCACCGCTTGCACGCCCGCGTCCCGGGCATGGGCAGCAAGCCGCGCGACCGCATCGATCAGCGCCGCCCGATCCGCCATCAGGCCGATGACGATCACATGCGCGATGCCGGCCGCCGCCGCGTGGTCGATCAGGCGGGCATGCGCCGGATCGTCGGGCCGGCTGAGGCGGATCACCTCCGCATCGTGCAGGCGGATGCCTTCGCCCGCCGCGATCCGCCGGACCTCGGCCGCGCGCTTGGCCGACCAGCTGTCCGGATCGATGGTGACGCCGACCAGGTCGAAGCCGGCGGCCGCCGCCACCCGCACCGTTTCTTCGGGCGACAGGCCCGGAACACATTGTGCGGCAAGGCCGATCTGGCGTCCTGTCACGTTGCCGCGACCGGAAGCGGCCGATAGGATCGTGCCGGGAGACAACAAGGGCAAGGGTCGGCATGGCAAGCGCGGCGGCGGAGATCCGGACGGGAAGGAAGCGCGCCGATGTCTCGCGCGCCACGCGGATCAAGATCATGGAAGCGGCCGAACGGCTCTTCGCCGATCGCGGCATCGACGGCGTCGCCCTGCGCGAGATCGCGGTTGAAGCCGGGCAGGGCAACAACACCGCCGTCCAATATCATTTCGGCAGCAAGGAACAGCTCGTCTACGCCATCTTCGACCACCGCACCGCGATGTTCGAGCCGATGCGCGCGCGCATGCTGGACGAGGCGGAGGCGGCCGATCGGCTGTCGGACGCCAAGGTTCTGTTGCAGATCCTGTGCTTCCCGCACCTCAGCATCGCGGATGCGGGCGGCGGCCATCCCTATTCGGCGTTCCTGGCGCATTACCTCACGCGCGCGCGCATCGCCGGCATCTCGCACCCTTATGACGATCCGGAGGTGCCGGTGCCGGCGCTGCGCCGGGTGCGCCGCCTCCTGGCGGAACGCGTGCCGCATGTGCCGGCGGACATGCTGCGGCTGCGCATCGCCTCTGCCAAGCTCATGTTCCTCAACATGCTGATGCGCCGCGACGGCGGCTTTCCCCGGCCGGACCAGAACATCCCGCTCGAGATCCTGGTGGAAGACACGCTGGATCAGGCGGCCGCCGCGCTGACCGCGCCCTACACTGCCGGGCGCGGCCCCTTGTTCGATCTTCCGGAGGTCGAGACCAGCGAGGACTGACGCGGCGACGTGGCCCGTTCGCCTCATGCGGATGCGGCCCAGGCGCGTGCCTCCGGCGACGCCACCCAGCGAAGCGCATTGCCCAGGATCGTGCGGAACACCGGGTGCGCATAGGTCTGCGGCCCGTCGCCCGGTTGCAGGTACACAAGCGGGCTGTTTCCAGCGGCCTTCGCCCAGCCGATGACGCGCCGGTCGTCCGCGACCGCCGGCGCTGTCTCGGCGCCTGTTCGCCGGATCGCATCGGTCGCCGACTGGAACAGCGCGCCGTCCAGCGGCTCGGCGCGCTCCAGCAAGGGGACAAAGCTCTCGTCGAATGTCTCGAAGCGATAAGGCTCGTCGTCCAGTTCGAAGCTGTCGGGCACGCCGGCCAGCACCGGATGGTCGCCGATCCGGCGCACGGCATAGCGGGCGTGCGGCACATAGCGCGATCCGGCCCGCTCCGCCCCGCGCACGGTGGCGGGCTTGTAGAGGAAGGTGCCTCCAAGCGCCTCGGCATAGGCCGGCCAGGCCGGCCAGCCGGCGATGGCGTGATGCAGGGCCACGATCCCCTTGCCGCTTTCCAGGAGCGCCGCGAAACCCCGTTGCAGCGCGTCGGGCGCCGGCGTCAGCCCCGGTCGCTCCTCGCGCGGCGCGCGAAAGTCCATGCCCGGCATGTCGTAGAGCAGCACCGCGTCGTAGAGCTTCAACGCATCCGGGTTCATCAGCTGGGCGGCGGCAGGCTGGTCCACCATCGTCGGCTCCATGCCGATGGCACGCAGCATGGCCTCGAACGGGTCGCGCTCGAACGCATGGCCCTTCGCCGCCACGAACAGGTTCAACCTCTCGGTGCCCGCCAACCCGGCTCTCCTTTCCGCGTTTGCTTTCCCGGAAGGCTATGCCAGTCACCTGTTTCAGGCAAACGCCTTATGTGAGGGACGTTGCCCGATCCGGTCAGGATCGGCAGAGCGGACCCAAAGAAACGAAGGAGGATGGGATGGAACTGGGCAATGTGGCGGCGATCGTCACCGGCGGCGCGTCCGGGCTCGGCGGCGCGACCGCGACGATGCTGGCGGCGGCGGGTGCGCGGATTGCGATCCTCGACCTGAACGAGGATGCCGGCACCGCTCATGCGGCGGAGGTGGATGGGCTGTTCATCAAGGCCGACGTCACCGACGATGCCAGCGTGTCCGACGCGCTCGACCGGGCGGAGGCGGCGCATGGCACCGCCCGCGTCCTGGTGAACTGCGCCGGCATCGCACCGGCCATCAAGACCGTCGGCAAGGAGAATGTGCCGCATCCGCTCGACAGCTTCCGGAAGGCCATCGAGATCAACCTGATCGGCACCTTCAACCTCATCGCGAAGTTCGCCGCGCGCCTCGCGGCGGCCGAGCCGATCGGGGAGGAGCGCGGCGTCATCATCAACACCGCCTCGGTCGCCGCCTATGACGGGCAGATCGGGCAGGCCGCCTATGCCGCATCGAAGGGCGGGGTGGTCGGCCTCACGCTGCCGGTGGCACGCGACCTCGCGCAGCACCGCATCCGCGTGATGACCGTGGCGCCCGGCATCTTCCTCACGCCGATGCTGATGGGCTTGCCACAGGCCGCGCAGGATTCGCTTGGCACACAGGTGCCGCACCCCAGCCGGCTCGGCCGGCCAGACGAATATGCCGAGCTCGTCCGCGCCATCATCGCCAATCCGATGCTGAACGGAGAGGTGATCCGGCTGGACGGCGCGATCCGCATGGCACCGCGCTGATCCGCTCACTCGAGCGTCGCCAGCAGCGCCTTTGAAAAAGGCTTCAGCTCGTTCGCGCGCCCGGCGCGGACGAGCGCGGCCCAGTCCGGGTTGGCGATCATCGCGCGCCCGACCGCGATCAGGTCGAACTCGCCCGCATCGATCAGCCGGGCGACATCGTCCACGTCGGCGCTGCGCGCGCCGCTTTCCGCGATCCCGCCGCTCGCCTCCGTCGTTCCGTCCTTGAACTCGGTCGCCAGCGTCACCGATCCGACCGCGATCACCGGCAGCCCGGTCAGCGCCTTGACCCATCCCGCCAGCGTGCGCGGATCGCCAGCAAAGCCGCGTTCGAAGAAGCGGCGGGTGGAACAATGGATGGCATCGACGCCTGCCGCCACCAGCGGCGCCAGGATCGCCTCCAGCTCGCCCGGATTGTCGGCCAGCCGCGCCGCATAGTCGGAGCTTTTCCATTGCGACATCCGGAGGATCACGGGCCGGCCGTCCGCCGCTGCCTTGCAGGCGCGGATCAGCTCCGCCAGGAACCGCGTCCGTCCGCCCACCTCGCCGCCCCAGCCATCCGCGCGGCGGTTGGTCTTGGGCCACAGGAACTGGTCGGGCAGATAGCCGTGCGCGCCGTGGATCTCGACGCCGTCGAACCCGGCCGCGATGGCCGCCCGGGTCGCGGCCGCGAAGTCGGCGATCGTCTGCGCGATGCCCTCGTCGTCCAGCGCATCGCCGCTCGCCTCGCCGGCGCCCGACAGACCGGACGGACCGACGCGGCGGGGGCGCTGCTTCACCGTTGCCGGATTGACCGTGGTCGGCGTGTCCTGGACGCCGACATGCCACAGCTGCGGGATCACGCACGCGCCCTCCGCCTTTACCGCACGGGCGATCGCGCCTGCGGCGGCGGCCGCCTCCGGCTGGAAGAGCACGGGGATCGGCCCGTCATGCGCGCCGGCGGCGTTCACCGCCATGCCTTCGGTGATGATCAGCCCGGCGCCGCCGGCCGCGCGCCGCCGGTAATAGGCGGCCACGTCCGCTCCCGGCACGCCGTTGGGCGAAAACTCGCGCGTCATCGGCGCCATCGCGATGCGGTTCGGCACCTGCATCGACCCGATGCGCACGGGCTCGAACAGCACGGCGGCGGCGCTCCGCTCCTCGGCCAGCATGTCAGGCGCCCGGCTGCTTGCGGGTGAAGCGGATCGGCAGCTCGCGAAGCGGCAGCGTCAGGAAATTGGCGCGGTGCACCGGCTCCGCCAGCGGGCGGGCGAGGCGAATGTCGTCCAGCCGTTCCAGCATCGCCAGGATCCCCGTCTGTATCTCCTGCCGCGCCAGCACCGCGCCCACGCAGAAATGCGCGCCCGCGCCAAATGCCAGATGCTGCCCGACATTGGCGCGCGTCGGGTCGAAGCGGTGCGGGCAGGCGAACTTGTCCGGGTCGCGGTTGGCCGCGCCGTACCGCACGATCACCACCGCATCCTTGGGGATCAGCGTCCCGTTCAGCTCCACGTCGCGGGTGGCGCGGCGGCGCAGGCCCTGCGTCGGGCTTTCCATGCGGATGCTTTCCTCCACCACGCCGCGGATGCGCTTGGGGTCGGCCCGCAGCAACGCCATCTCGTCCGGGTGACGGATCAGCTGCAGCAGCGCATGGCCAAGCGCGGTCATGGTCGATTCGAACCCGCCGCCGATCAGCTGGCTCATCACGCTCTGCAGCTCGGCCATGCTGAGCGGCTCGTCCGTGTCGCCATGGGCATGGACCAGGCCGGAGATCAGGTCCCCGGTCGGCTCCCGCCGTCGCGCCTCGAACAGGCCCGCCAGATGGTGCTGCGCCTCCAGCTCGGTATCGGCGACGCGGCGGAGCTCTTCGGCGGTCATCCGGGTGGACGCCGGCGCCAGCATCGCGTCCGCCCAGCGCTTGAACGTCGCCACCTCCGTCGGCGGCAGCCCCATTTCCTCGGCCAGGATCATGCCCGGCAGCAGCATGGCGAACTCGGCCACGAAGTCGCACTCGCCGCGGTTCGCAAAGGCGTCGATCAGCCGGTGCGCCCTTGCCTCGATGCGCGGCACCATCTCGCGCACCCGCGCGACCGTGAACACCCGGTCGACCAGCTTGCGGTAGCGGGAGTGAACGGGCGCATCCGTCCGCTGCAGCGTCTGGATGTGCGGCCACCCGCGCTCCGTCATATAGGCTGAGTGGGCGGCCGACAGCTCCGGCCCCTGCAGCGACGCGCGATCGACGTCGTTGGAAAAGGTCTCCGCATCCATCAGCACGGCACGCAGGTCGGCATAGCGGGTGACGATGAAGAAGCCCGTTTCCGGCATGCGGTAGATGCCCGGCGCGGCCTGGATCGCCTCGTACATGGGAAACGGATCGCTCTGCGTGTGCGGGTCGAGCAGGCTCATTTGCTCAAGGCTCGGTGCGGCGGCGTCGGCCATGACCTCTCCCGTGGTCTGCTGTGCCTCACTGTTATGAAGCGTTGCTCAACGTGGACCAGACGACTTAGGACTTCAAGCCTGATGAGGCAGCGTCTTGGCCTTCGGCATGCGGGCACGAGTCGCCGCATACGTCCGCAACTGCAACGAAAACGGCAAAAAAATGACCGCATCCGCAGCATAACTAGGCTTCCGACATCACCAGTTCGACTGGGCAGCTCTCATCCCGCAACGCACAATAAAAAGGCGATTGCCTTAAAAGTAAGGCGCGCTAAGTTTCAGGCATGGACCTGAGTTCGGTTTGGCCCGGGCATGGTTCGAGAGCGGCAAAGCCGCCAGCGACGAGGGGAACTGAAATGAGCATCGACATGGCGTCGACCCGTGCCAGCCGGCCGGATACTGCCCGGCTCCGTCCGCTTCTTCTTGCCGGCGGAGCGCTGATCGCGATGGCGCTGCCGGGTGCTGCGGCCGCGCAGGTCACCAGCGGCCCCGCGCCGACACCGACCGAACAGGGCCTCCAGACCGATCCCGCCAGTCCCGCGTCGATTGCGGATGCCGACGCGCCGCAGGGACCGGACGCGGCCGGCGGCCTCGGCGAAATCGTGGTCACCGCGCGCCGGCGGGTCGAAACGGCGCAGGACATCCCCGTGTCCCTCACCGCCATCACCGCAGAACAGATCGACGCCCGCGACATCACCAGCCTGGAACGGATCGCCGCCGCCACGCCCCAGCTCGCCATCGGCCGCAACGCCACCGGATCGGGTGCTCAGCTCACGCTGCGCGGCATCGGCTCCAACTCGCTGTCGATCGGCACGGAGCAGTCGATCGCGGTGATCGTCGACAGCGTCTATTACGGTCAGGGCCGCACCATCAACGAAGGCTTCTTCGACCTTGCCGGCGTTGAGATCCTGAAAGGGCCGCAATCGCTGTTCTACGGAAAGAACGCGACGGCCGGCGTCATCTCCATCTCCACCGCCAACCCGACCGATACATGGGAAGGCATGGCGCGGACCTCATACGAGTTCAACGCCGGCAAGCTGCTGGGCGAAGGCTATGTCTCCGGTCCGCTCACCGACACGCTCGGCTTCCGCCTGGCCGTGCGCGCGTCCAAGGATTTCGACAGCCTGTTCGACAACCGGGCAGGGCCGATCACCTACAACACGCGCGACACGCCGACCCGCGCCACCGTGGCGCCCAACACCCCCCACATCGCCGGCGCGTCGCCCGACAATGGCCCCAACGAACGCGAGATCCTGACGCGCGCCACCCTGGTGTGGGAGCCGACCGACCGGCTGACCGCCACGGTGAAGGCGAACTACGGCTGGAACGAGACCATGCCGGGCACCTGGAACTACTCCGTCTTCGCCTGCGGCACCGGGTTCAGCACGACGTCGCCGGGCGTGCCGTGCACCCGCACCTTCGGCGCCCGCGTCAACAACCTGCCGGCCGACATCGCGGCGCAGACCCGCTACGCCCGCTCCGACGGCCGCAACTTCAACGAATATGAAAGCTGGGGCGCCACCGGCACGCTGGAATATGCGCTGGACGACATCACCATCGTGTCGGTCAACAACTACAACTGGAACCGCAACAAGTGGTCCAATGACCTGGATTACCAGTCGTCACCCACCGTCAACATCTGGGGGACCGAGCTCAGCAAGTATCACGCTTATTCGTCTGAGCTGCGCGCCTCCAGCGACTTCGACTTCCCGGTCAACTTCCTGGTCGGCGGCTACTATCAGAACACGCGGCGGGACTTCTCGCAGCTGGTGCTGAACAACGGGTCGGAAAACAGCGCAGCGCCGGCCGGCTACCGCTATGTCACCTATGCCAAGGAAAGCTTCACCGATGGCGAAACGCTGTCGGCCTACGGCCAGCTCCTGTGGAAGATCATTCCGTCGATCGAGGTGACCGGCGGCGTCCGCTACATCCACGAAACCAAGGACAGCCTGTTCGTCCAGCCATATGCCAACCCGCGCTTTGCGGGCACCAACTATGCCGTCAATGTGCCGCTGACGGCCGACCAGACCTTCACCAACTGGTCGCCCGAAGCGACGGTCACCTGGCTGGTGACGGACGACATCACGGTCTACGGCGCCTACAAGACCGCCTACAAATCGGGCGGCTTCTCAAACAGCTCCATCCAGACGCCGGTGACGCCCACCGACTTCTTCACCTTTGAGCCGGAATCGGCCGCGGGGTTCGAAGGCGGCGTGAAGGCGCTGCTGTTCGACCGGCAGCTCAGCCTCAATATCGGCCTCTACAGCTACGAATTCGACGACCTTCAGGTCACCTATCTCGACAGCGCCCTGCTCGCCTACAACTCGGTCAACGCCGGCAGCGTCACCACGCGCGGCGTGGAGGCGGACTTCGAATTCCAGCCGCGCGCGCTGCCGGGCTTCAACCTCAACGGCAGCGTCAACTACAACCGGGCCCGCTACGGGGACTCGATCGCGCCCTGCTATGGCGGGCAGCGGCCGTCGGAAGGCTGCTTCCCCAACCTGCTGGCGCCCGGCACGCCCGGCCAGAACCTGGACGGCGTGCCGACGTCGGATGCGCCGCTGTGGACCGCTTCGCTCGGCACACGCTACGAACATGATCTTGACGGGGATCTGGTGCTCGGCGCGTCCGTCGACAGCCGTTATTCGGCCAGCTACCTCGTCTCGTCGTTCGGCTCGCCGCTGTCGCGCCAGGATGCCTACATCAACCTCGACGCGTCCGTCCGCCTCCGGTCGGAGGTCAGCGGGCTTGAGCTCGCGCTGATCGGCAAGAACCTCACCAACCAGTTCATCGTGACCGGCGTCAACGATGCCAGCGGCTCGGGCTCCGGCACCGGGACGGTCAACGGCCGCATCGCCGATCAGGTCGGCTTCCTGGCCATGCCTCGCACGGTGCAGCTCCAGCTGACGTGGCGGATGTGAAAGGGGTCGTTGTTTGATCATCAAGACCGTGGATGCCGTCTTCGATCCCTTCAGCGTGGGCGGCGTCCTCCGGTCGGCGGCGGATCGCTTCGCCGATCGGCGCGCGCTCCGCTTCGGGGACCGCTCCGCGACCTACAGCCAGCTGTTCGATGAAGTGGTGGAGCGGGCGCGCGGGCTGATCGGCCTCGGCGTGCGGCCGGGCGACCATGTCGGCATCCTCATGCCCAACTGCTGGGACTATGTGATCCTCTATTATGCGGCCAACCTCGTCGGGGCGACCGCTGTGCTCTTGAACGCGCGCTACCGGGCGGACGATCTCGCCTACGTCATCCCGCAGTCGGACGTGTCGCTGCTCATCGTCGGCGGCCATGCGCGTCGCTTCACCGATTACCGGCCGATGCTCCGCGCGATCTTTCCGGAGCTGGATCGGTGGAACGGCGGGCCGCTGTCGGTCGCGGCGGCCCCGGCCCTGCGCGGCCTTGTGGAGATCGGCGACGATCGCCCCGGCAGCTGGCCCGCCGATGCCGCGTTCCACGCCGCCGCCGGCAGCGTGGCGGCGGACGAGGTGATCGAACGCGCCGCCGCCGTCCGGGCGGACTCGGTCGGCATGATGATCTTCTCGTCGGGCACCACGTCCAGGCCCAAGGCGTGCATGCTCACCCACCGCTCGCTGGCGCTGACCGCCGATGCGCTCGCGACGCGCTTCAGGCTGACGCCCGATGATCGCGTCTGGAACCCGCTCGCGCTGTTCCACATGTCCACCATGCTGCCGATGGCCGCGTGCCGCGCCGCGGGCGCCTGCTTCATCGGCATGGACCGCTTTAACCCGGACGACGCCATGGACCTGCTGAAGGTGGAGCGCCCGACCGTCCATTATGCCGGCTTTCCGACCATCATCTCGGCGCTGGTCACGCATCCGGGCTTTGCCGCCTACGACCAGGCGGCACTCCGCATCAACCATGTGGTCGGCCCGCCCGATCTCTTGCGGCGCTATGGGGAGCTGTTTCCCGGCGCGGTCGCGGTCAACAGCTATGGGCTGACGGAGGCGACCGGCGTGCCCTGCTACAGCGACCTCGATGATCCGGAGGATCTGCTCTACGAGACCAGCGGCTCGCTCTTTCCCGGCATGACCGCCCGCATCGTCGATGAGGAAGGGCGGCCCGTTCCGGACGGCGTCGCCGGGGAAATCTGCCTGAAGGGCTTCGGCATCTTCGCCGGCTACTACCGGGATCCCGACGCGACGGCGCGCGCGGTGAGCGCGGACGGGTGGCTCCACACCGGCGATCTCGGCCGCATCGGGCCGGGCGGGCGCCTCATCTATGATGGCCGGTTGAAGGACATGCTCAAGATCGGCGGGGAGAATGTCGCCGCCGTGGAGCTCGAAAGCTTCCTGGTCACGCACCCGGCGGTCCGCATGGCGCAGGTGATCGGCGTTCCCGACGACCGCCTGATGGAGGTGGCCGCCGCCTATATCGAGCTCAATCCCGGTCACAGCCTCGACCAGGACGCGCTCATCCGCCACTGCCTGGGCAGCATCGCCAGCTACAAGATTCCCCGCTACGTCCGCTTCGTGGACAGCTGGCCGATGAGCGCGACCAAGGTGCAGAAGTTCGAGCTGCGCCGCGCCTTCGTGCCCGACGGCAAGATCGACGTGACCGCCTACACCAGGGCCGGGGCATGAGCGCGGTCGCTCCGCCCGTCGCCGCCGACCTTGGCCCGGCCGCGACGCGCGTCGACGAGCCGGCGGCGCCGGGCTTCCGGCAATGGTACCTGATCGCGGTCCTGATGCTCGCCTACACGGCAAGCTTCATCGACCGGCAGGTGCTGAACCTCCTTGTTGAGCCCCTGAAAGCCAGTTTCGATCTCGACGACACCCGTCTCAGCCTGCTCCAGGGGCTGGCGTTTACCGGCGGCTACATCCTGTTCTCGCCCGTGTTCGGCCGTCTCGCCGATGTCGGCAGCCGCCGCGCGATCCTGTTCATGGGCGTCGGCATCTGGTCGGTCGCGACCAGCCTGTGCGGGCTGTCGCAGAGCTATCGCCAGCTGTTCCTCGCCCGCTTCGGCGTCGGCGCGGCCGAAGCCTGCCTGACGCCTGCGGCCTGGTCGATCATCGCCGACAGCTTCCCCGCGCGCCTCATCCCGCGCGCCTTCAGCATCTACATGATGGGCCCCTATATCGGCGGCGGGCTCGCGCTGATCTTCGGCGGGCTGCTGCTGGACAGCGCGGCCGGATGGGACCTGACCGACCTGCCGCTGGTGGGCACGCTCCAGCCCTGGCAGGTCGTCTTCATCTGCGCAGGGCTGCCCGGCCTTCTGATCGCCGCCATGCTGCTCGCCGTGCGGGAGCCGCCACGGCGCGAGATCGCCGCCGTCGCTTCGCAGGACCGCATCCCGATGGCGGAGGTATGGCGCCTGTTCCGCGACCGGCGCGACTTCTACCTGAACTTCTATGCCGGCATGGCGCTGCTGGTCATCACGCTCTACGCCTTTCCCGCCTGGATGCCGGCCATGCTGATCCGCCAGTTCGGCATGGCGGCGGGCGATGTCGGGCTCCGCTACGGCGCCGCCGTCCTGGTCACCGGATCGCTGGGCGTCCTCGCCGGGCCGTGGATCGCGGGCCAGGTCGAACGCCGCGGACGCGCCGACGCGCTGATGCTCGTGCCCTTCGCCGCCTGTTTCGCGCTGATCGGCATCTCGTCGGCGCTCCTGATCGCGCCGAGCCCGGCCGCCGCGCTCGCCATCGCGACGCTGGCGAGCTTCGCCTACAGCATCCCGCAGGCGCTTGCGTCCTCCGCGCTCCAGCTCGTCACTCCCAACCGGATGCGCGGCATCGCATCGGCCGTTTACGTCTTCGCGGTCAGCGTCACTGGGCTGGGTGCGGCGCCCACCATCGTCGCCGTCCTCACCGACTATGTGTTCGCCGACCCGGCGATGGTCGGCCGGTCGCTCGCGCTGACCTGCGCCGGCGCATCGCTGCTTTCCGCCATTTTCCTCTGGCGCGCGCTTCGCGGCTATCGCAGGCTGCTGCGTATCGACGCCGGTCAGGCGCGCTGACGAGGAGAGGTGATGACGGACGCCACCGACAGCTACGACGTTCTGATCGTCGGCGGCGGGCATGCCGGCGCGCAGGCGGCGATCGCGCTGCGCCAGTCCGGGTTCGACGGCAGCGTGGCAATCGTCGGCGACGAACCCGATCCCCCTTATGAGCGCCCCCCGCTCTCCAAGGATTATCTCGCCGGCGACAAGAGCTTCGAGCGCATCCTGATCCGCCCCGCCGCCTTCTGGGCGGAACGCGGCATCAGCCTGCGCCTCGGCACGCGCGTCGCAGCCGTGATGCCGGCCGACCACGCGGTGCAGACGGACGCCGGGGAGCGCATCGGCTACCGCCATCTGATCTGGGCAACCGGTGGCCAGCCGCGGCGGCTCACCTGCGCCGGCCATGATCTCGTGGGCGTCCATGCCGTGCGCACGCGTGCCGACACCGATCGCATGATCGCGGAGCTTCCGCGCGTCGGCCGCGTGATCGTCATCGGCGGCGGCTATATCGGGCTCGAGGCCGCCGCCGCGCTCGTCAAGCATGGCAAGCAGGTGGTGCTGCTGGAGGCGCTGGACCGCGTGCTTGCCCGCGTCGCCGGCGAGCCGCTTTCGCGCTTCTACGAGGCGGAGCACCGCGCGCACGGCGTCGATCTGCGGCTGGGCGTCGCGGTCGACTGCATCGAGGGAGAGGGCGGCCGCGTCGCCTCCGTCCGCCTCGCCGATGGTGAGCGGATCGCCTGCGACATGGTGATCGTCGGCATCGGCATCATTCCCTCGGTCCAGCCGCTGATCGATGCCGGCGCCGCCGGTGGCAACGGCGTGGCGGTGGATGGTCGGTGCCGCACCAGCCTGCCGGACGTGTTCGCGATCGGGGACTGCGCGCTTCACGCCAACCGCTTCGCCCACGGCGCGGCGATCCGGCTCGAATCGGTGCAGAACGCCAACGATCAGGCGACGCTCGTGGCAAAGCTTCTGACCGGCGCCGATGCCGCCTATGATGCCGTGCCGTGGTTCTGGTCCAACCAGTACGACCTGAAGCTTCAGACCGTCGGCCTGTCGACCGGGCATGACCAGGCCGTGCTGCGCGGCGATCCGGCCGACCGCTCCTTTTCCGTCGTCTACCTGCGCGATGGCCGCGTGATCGCACTCGACTGCGTCAATGCCACGCGCGACTATGTACAGGGCCGAAAGCTGGTGCTGGAAGGGCAGGTCGTCGCACCCGAACGGCTTGCGGATGCTGGAACGGCATTGAAGGATCTGCAGCCGGTTTCGCCGTGAAACTGAGTTTTCTTCCGCCAATTTCACCGATTAATCAAACTGCTTGGCGAATCTCTGTTCGCACATGCAACGAAATCTGCTTCAAGCGGTTGGACCGGGTTCGGGCGACATGCGGTTGGCCCGATCTGGTCGCTTAGAGGGAGTTGATCATGGTTCTTGGTAAGGCAGCAGCAGCGCTCGCCGCTGTGTCGCTCGTCGCATCGCCCGTCATGGCGGCTGCTCCGTCGGCTCCGGCCGTTGCGCGCGTCGCTTCGTCGGACGAGGGCGAGAGCCGTCTCGGCGGCGGCAGCGTCATCGCGGCGATCCTGGCGGCGGCGATTGTCGCCGGCGGCATCATCATCGCGGTCGACGGTGACGACGACGACGACGCCGTCAGCGCGTAATCGCCTGACGCGGGTTTTCGGGAAAGGGCGGCTTTGCGGCCGCCCTTTCTTTTTGCCTGCCGGACGCGGCCCGCACGCCCTTGCCTGACACGCCCGGTGCGATAAGGCGTTCGCATGAGCGAACAGTTCGACCTGACCGACGATCAGCGTGAGATCCAGGAACTCGCGCGCCGCTTCACCGCCGATGCGATCACTCCGCACGCGGCCGAATGGGACGAAAAGCACATCTTCCCCCGCGACACGCTGCGCGCCGCGGCGGAGCTTGGCTTCGGCGCGATCTACGTGTCGGAGGACAGCGGCGGCATCGGGCTCGGTCGGCTGGAGGCCGCGCTGATCATGGAGGCGATGGCCTATGGCTGTCCGTCCACCTCCGCCTTCATCTCCATCCACAACATGGCGGCGTGGATGATCGACCGATTCGGCTCGGCGACGGTGAAGGCCAAATATCTGCCGTCGATGGTCGGGATGGACCGGATCGGCAGCTACTGCCTGACGGAGCCGGGATCCGGGTCCGACGCTGCGGCGCTGAAGACGCGCGCGGTCAAGGACGGCGACCATTATGTGGTCACCGGTTCGAAGGCCTTCATTTCCGGCGGTGGCGAGAACGAGATCTACGTCACCATGGTCCGCACGGGGGAGGAGGGGGCCAAGGGCATCTCCTGCCTGGTCATCGAAAAGGACATGCCCGGCGTCAGCTTCGGCGCCAACGAACGCAAGCTCGGCTGGCACTCGCAGCCGACCGCCCAAGTCAATTTCGACGGCGTGCGCGTGCCGGCGGAAAATCTGGTCGGCGCCGAGGGGGAGGGCTTTCGCATCGCGATGATGGGGCTGGACGGCGGCCGCCTCAACATCGGCGCATGTTCGCTCGGCGGCGCCCAGCGCTGCCTGGACGAGGCGATCGGCTACACCCGCGATCGCAAGCAGTTCGGCAAGGCCATTGCCGACTTTCAGAACACGCAGTTCACGCTCGCGGACATGGAAACGGAGCTCCAGGCCGCCCGCATCCTCCTCTACGCGGCGGCCGCCAAGGTGACGGCGAACGCGCCGGACAAGACCCGCTTCGCCGCCATGGCGAAACGGCTGGCGACCGACACGGGATCGTCGGTGGTCGATCGCGCGCTTCAGCTGCACGGCGGCTATGGCTACCTCATGGATTACCCGATCGAGCGTTTCTGGCGCGATCTTCGGGTCCATTCGATCCTGGAAGGCACCAATCAGGTGATGCGCATGATCGTGGGGCGCGAACTCACACGGCAATGATGCCGGCGCCCGCATGGAGGGGGAGCAGGATGACCGAAGACCTGATCGTCACCACCGAAGGCCGGGTCGGGCGGATCCGCCTCAACCGGCCAAAGGCGATCCACGCGCTGAACCTCGCCATGTGCGAAGGCGTGATCGATGCGCTCGAGGCGTGGCGCGCGGACCCCGCGGTGGAAGCGATCCTGATCGACCATGCCGATGGCCGGGGCTTCTGCGCCGGCGGCGACATCCGCATGATCGCCGAAAGCGGGGCGGGCGATGGCGCGGCGGCCCGCCACTTCTTCCTGACCGAATACCGGATGAACCACCGGCTGTTCACCTATGCCAAGCCGATCGTCGCCTTTGTCGACGGCATCACCATGGGGGGCGGGGTGGGCCTCTCGCAGCCCGCCCGCTTCCGCGTCGCGACGGAGAACACGCGCTTTGCCATGCCGGAAACGGGCATCGGCCTGTTCCCCGATGTCGGCGGCGGCTGGTACCTGTCGCGCCTTCCCGGGCGGCTCGGTGTGTTCCTCGGCCTGACCGGGGCACGGCTGGACGGCGCGGAGACGCTCGAGCTCGGCCTGTCGACCCATTATCTGCCCGCCTCCGCGCTTGAGGGCGCAAAGGCGGAGATCGCGGCCGACCCGCAGGCGATCGACGCCATCCTCGGCGCGCATGCGGCCGTCCCGCCGCCCGCGCGCATCACCGGCAATCGTGAAAAGATCGATCGGCTGTTCGCCGCGCACTCCGTTGAGGAGATCGTCGCGGCGCTGGAAGCCGATGGCGGAGATTGGGCGCTGAAGGAGCTCGCGACGATCCGCGCGAAATCACCGCAGTCGCTCAAGGTGTCGCTCCGCATCGTGGAAGACGGCGCGCACATGCACGGCTTTGCCGACGAAATGGTGCAGGAATACGCCGTCGTGACCCGGATCGTGCAGCGCCCGGACTTCGCGGAAGGGGTGCGCGCACTCATCATCGACAAGGACAACCAGCCGCGTTGGGATCCGCCCGCGCTGGACGGAGTCACCGACCACATGATCGACCGCATCTTCGCGCCGCTGCCGGCGGACGAGGCGTGGACACCGGCCTGAGCCGAGCAGGGAGAACAAGGATGGCCTTCGAAACGCTGATCGTCGAACAGGTCGGACGCGTGACCAGGATCACGCTCAACCGCCCCCAGGCGCTCAATGCGCTGAACAGCCAGGTGCTGACCGAACTGATCGCGGCACTCGCCGCCTTCGATGCCGATGACGGGCAGGGCTGCGCCGTGCTGACCGGCAGCGAGAAGGCGTTCGCCGCCGGCGCCGACATCAAGGAGATGCAGGCGCAGGGCTTCGCCGACATGTACGCCACCAACTTCTTTTCCGGGTGGGAGACGGTGACCCGGACCCGCAAGCCGATCATCGCGGCGGTTGCCGGCTATGCGCTGGGCGGCGGTTGCGAGGTCGCGATGATGTGCGACTTCATCCTCGCCGCCGACACCGCCAAGTTCGGCCAGCCGGAGATCAAGCTGGGCGTGACGCCGGGCATGGGCGGGTCGCAGCGCCTGACCCACGCCGTCGGCAAGGCCAAGGCGATGGAGATGGTGCTGACCGGCCGCATGATCGGCGCGGAGGAAGCGGAGCGCGCGGGCCTCGTCGCGCGCATCGTGCCCGCGGCCGATCTGCTTGATGAGGCGATGAAGACGGCCGAGACGATCGCCGCGATGGCGCCGCTCGCGGTCGTCGCCAATAAGGAAATGGTGAACGCCGCTTTTGAGACCTCGCTGGCGCAGGGCGTCCAGTTCGAGCGGCGGCTGTTCAATGGGCTGTTCGGCACGGCCGACCAGAAGGAAGGCATGACCGCCTTTGTCGAAAAACGCCCGGGCAACTGGACGGGACGGTAACGGAAAGCCCCTCCCGCGCAGGAGGGGATCAGGGTTGGAGGAGAGACACATGGCACGCATCGGCTTCATCGGGCTCGGCAACATGGGCGGCGGCATGGCCGCCAACCTGGCGAAGAAGGGCCATGACGTGCGTGCGTTCGATCTGTCGGCCGATGCGCTCGCCAAGGCGGAGGCGGCCGGGTGCCTCCGCGCCGCCGATGCCGCGACCGTCGCGCGCGACGTCGATGCGGTTGTCACCATGCTGCCCGCCGGCCGCCATGTCGCGGCCGTCTACGACGATGCCGTGCTGCCAAACGCGGCGCCGGGCACGCTGCTCATCGATTGCTCCACCATCGACGTGGTCACGGCCCGCGCGGTGGCGGAGCGGGCAGCGGCCAAGGGCCTGATGGTGGTGGATGCTCCCGTGTCGGGCGGCATCGCGGCGGCGGACGGCGGCACGCTCACCTTCATGGTCGGCGGCAGCGGGGAGGCGTTCGCGAAGGCGGAACCGATCCTCGCCTGCATGGGCAAGGCCGTCATCCACGCCGGCGCGTCCGGCACGGGTCAGGTCGCAAAGCTGTGCAACAACAACCTGTTGGCCGCGACCATGGTGGCGACGTGTGAAAGCTTCCTGCTCGCCCGCCGCCTCGGCCTCGATCCGCAGACCTTCTACGACATCTCGTCCAAGGCGACCGGACAGAGCTGGTCGATGACCAGCTACTGCCCGCTTCCCGGCGTCGGCCCCGACAGCCCCGCTGACCGCGACTATCAGGGCGGCTTTGCCTCCGCCCTCATGCTGAAGGACCTGAAGCTTGCCTTGGGCGCGGCGGGAGAGGCCAACGCCAGCATCCCCATGGGCGCGGCGGCGGCGGCGCTCTATCAGGCCTTCGTGAATGGCGGTGGCGAGCGGCTCGACTTTTCCGGCATCATCCGCCTGCTGGACGGCCAGACGGCCTGACGCCGCTCCCCGTTACGGGATCAGCCGGTCCGCCTTCAGCCGGGCGAACAGGGCCATGAACGCGTCGTCGGTCGGCTGATAGGCGGTAAAGCCCAGCCGCCGGCTCTTGCCCATGTCGGTGACGACCTCGATCGGCCGGCCGAGGTCGGCGTCCGTGTGCCACGGCGATGCCAGCCGCGACAGGTCGGGCTCGGCAAGCCCCTCCCGCTCCGCGATCGCGCGCCAGATGGGCGCGGCATCCGCCATCTGCTCCTCCAGCGGCGTCACCGTTCCGTCGAACGCCGCCGGCTCCACCCCGAAATGGTCCGCGATCCGGCTCCACATCCACTTCCAGCGGAAGACATCACCGTTGACCACGTTGAACGCCTCGTTCCGGGCCGCGGGCGTGGTCGCCGCCCACAACAGGTGCCGCGCGAGCAGCCCCGCGTCCGTCATGTCGGTAAGGCCGTTCCACTGCGCCGCCGACCCCGGAAAGCGGAACGGCCGCCCCGTCTCGCGGCACAGCACCGCGAACACGGCGAGCGTCGTGCCCATGTTCATCGCGTTGCCGACCGCCTGGCCGATCACCGTATGCGGCCGGTGCACGCTCCACCCGAAGCCGTCGCGCGCGGCCGCGGCGAACACCTCGTCCTCCTGCGCATAATAGAAGTTCTCAACATCCAGCCGCCCCTGCTCCTCCCGGAACGGCGTCTGCGGCAGCGCGCCCTTGCCGTAAGCCTCGAACGGCCCGAGATAATGCTTCAACCCCGTCACCAGCGCGACATGGCGGGTGCCGCCGCCGGGCCGCAGCGCGTCCAGCAGGTTGCGCACCATCGCCGAATTGACGCGGATGTTCTCCGCCTCGCTGTCCTGCCGCAGCCAGGTGGTGATGAACACCGCATCGGGCCGGACGTCGCGAAGCGCAGCGGCGGTCCCGCCCGCATCCTGCAGGTCGGCGGCGACTGGCGTCACGCCGGGCAGGTCCACCGGCCGGCGGGACAATCCCGAAACGTCCCAGCCTTCCTCCGCCAGCAGCCGCGCGGTGGCGCTGCCGACGATACCGCTCGCGCCGACCACCAATGCCGATTGCGCCATCACCATGCTCCGATCGCTGAAAAGGGGAAAAGGCCGCACCGCTGCGGGCCGCCTCTCGCGCTCCCAACGATTGCCCCGCGCCGCCCGTTCCGGGCACGCGGCCGCATCCTGAACACGACGGTGGCAGGACGATGCGCCCCCTTGGTCGATCCGCCGGCCATCGCCCGCTTGCCGCGCCACGGCTGGCGTTGCATGGCCGGGGAACGCCGATTGTCCATGCGCCTGCCGGAGCCACGATGAAGCACGCCCTGCCTGTCACCCGCGAACAGGATTTCGCCGCCTGGTACCAGGCGGTCATCGCCGAAGCCGACATGGCCGAGGATTCGGGCGTGCGCGGATGCATGGTGATCCGCCCCTGGGGCTATGGCGTGTGGGAGCGCATGCAGCGCATCCTGGATGACGCCATCAAGGCGACGGGCCACGAGAACGTCTACTTCCCGCTCTTCATCCCGCTCTCCTATTTCGAAAAGGAAGCCGAGCATGTGGAAGGCTTCGCCAAGGAAATGGCGGTCGTCACCCATCACCGGCTGAAGGGCGACGGGCAGGGCAGGCTGGTGCCCGATCCTGACTCGAAGCTGGAAGAGCCGCTGATCGTCCGCCCGACATCGGAAACGGTGATCGGCACCGCCTTTGCCAAGTGGGTCCGCTCGTGGCGCGATCTTCCCGTGCTCATCAACCAATGGGCCAATGTGGTCCGGTGGGAGATGCGCACCCGCATGTTCCTGCGCACGTCGGAATTCCTCTGGCAGGAAGGGCACACCGTCCACGCCACCCGCGACGAGGCGGTGGCGGAGACGGAGCGGATGCTGGAGGTCTATCGCCGCTTTGCCGAGGACGCGCTGGCACTGCCCGTCGTCGCCGGCGAGAAGCCGGAGAACGAGCGCTTCCCCGGCGCCGACGCCACCCACTCGATCGAGGCGATGATGCAGGACGGCAAGGCCCTGCAGGCCGGCACCTCGCACTTCCTCGGCCAGAATTTCGCGGAGGCGCAGGGCATCCGCTACCAGGACAAGGACGGCGGCCTCGCCACCGCCTGGACCACCAGCTGGGGTGTCTCCACCCGCATGATCGGCGCCGTCATCATGGTGCATGGCGACGACGACGGGCTGCGCCTGCCGCCGCGCATCGCGCCCTGGCAGGTGGTGATCGTCCCTATGCTCCGCGATGACGAAGGCGACGCGGCGATCCTCGATTACTGCCGCGCGCTCGCCGACGACCTGAACGGGCAGGTAACGCTGGGCGAACCGATCCGCGCCCTTGTCGATGCGCGCCATCCCAAGGCGTCGGTGAAGCGCTGGGCCTGGGTGAAGAAGGGCGCTCCCATCGTCCTCGAAGTCGGCGGGCGCGACGTCGCGGGCGGCAACGTGTCGGTCATCCGGCGCGACCGGCTCTACAATGAAACCGGCAAGCTGATGTCGACGGTGACCGCGCGGGACGAGTTCGCCGCTGCCGCGCCTGCGCTCCTGGCCGAGATCCAGGGCGCGCTCCACAACGAGGCCAGGGCGCGGCTCGACGCCGGTATCCGGCTGGGCGTCACCGATTTTGCGGCGCTGCAGGCGATGTTCGCGGATGGCGAGAAGAACCCGGGCTGGGCGGAGGTGCAGTGGTCGCGGCCGACGGGCGACCAGCTCGATGCCGTGGTGGAGCGGTTGAAGGCCATGAAGCTCACCATCCGCAACGCACCGCAGGGGCAGGCGCCGGCGGATGGCGCCTGCATCTTCACGGGCGAACCCGCGGTGGAACGCATCCTCGTTGCAAGGGCTTATTGAGATGGCGGGCAAGGGAGAGGACGAGATGGCGGCAGGCATGGCGGCGGCGCTCGCCGGGCTTCCCTGGTCAAAGATCATTGCGGCCGCGCCCGGCCTCATCGCGCAGGGCTCGGCGCTGGCCGATCGCGTGAAGAGCCGGCCGCCGGCGCCTGCGGCCGAAACGGTGGACCTCCCGGCCAAGCTCGACGCGGCGGAGGCCCGGCTGTCACAGGTGGAGACGGAGCTGGCGGCGTCGGCCCGGCTCGCCGCCGACCTCTCGGCTGCGCAGGCCGGGCTGATCGCGGAAGTCGATCGGCTGCGGCGGATGCTCTACGGCGCGCTCGGCCTCGGCGCGGTGGCACTGGTCGTCGCGGTGGTCGCCGCGGTTTCCTGATCGCCGGCCCACCGGACGCTGATCCATCCCACGGGCCCGACAGGGCCCCCGTCGCTGCTATGGTTGACGCCGTCGGTGATCGGCACCTCGGCGAAGTCGAACGGGCTGACCCCGTCCAGGCAGGCCGCGTTGACGCCCAGCTCGTCCGGGTTCGATCGACGGCGGTGATGGGTGTAGATGCCGCAGTGCCGGCAGAAGTGGTGCCGCGCGACGCCGGTGTTGAACCGGTACTCGGTCAGCTGCTCGGCGCCCGCTAGGATCCGGAACCGGTCGGGCGCGCTCGTCAGCGCAACCGCGCCGCGCATCCGGCAAAAGGAACAGGTGCACCGCCGCGCCGCCTGCCAGCCCCCGATCAGGTCCACCTCGAAGCGGACGGCGCCGCAATGGCAGCCACCCGTCAGGGTACGACTGGCATCCGGAAGGCCGTCACCCATCGATGGTGACGGTCCCCGGATGGTGCCGGTCGAGATGCTTCTTGATGATCCGCAGGTTGCGCGTGTTGGAACGGAAGAAGAAGTCGAACGTGTCACCCACCAGCGGCACGGCGCCCAGCACCGTGTCCACGCCGATGTTGGCTGCCATGCGCGCCATCTGGAACTTCGACATGCCCAGGTTGCGCGCTTCCCAGATCAGGTAGCTGCCCATCGCCGCGGCGATCAGGTCGCCAACCACCGGCACCAGGCCGACCACGAAATCCAGGCCGACCTTCCGGTTGATGCCGGGGACGGTCCAGACGCGCTCCAGCATCTGCTCCAGCGCTTCGACACGCGCGCGCACGGCCGCCGGATCGTTTGACAGGGATCGGCCGATCGCGCCGGCCGTGGGGGTGAACTGTGCCATGCCGGTCATATGGTGGCGACCGGATCGTTCCGAAAGATCGGCCGATCAGCCCGTCAGGGCGGCGGCCAGCGCATCCGGCTGCTCGACATGCACGAAGTGGCCGGCGCCATCGATCGTCACGACACGGCCGCCTGCGCGTGCGACCGCGTCGATCTCGGCCGGGCTGGTGACATGGTCGCCGGCACCCCGCACCAGCAGCAGCGGTGCGCTGACCGAAGCGACGGACGCCAGCATCGGGCGGTAGAGGTCGGGTGAGTTCAGCAGCGCCCGTCCAGGCCGCTCCCCGCGGGACCAGCGGTCCTCGGGGAAGGGCGCCTGCTCCGCCAGGCGGGAGAACATGGCGCGGTGCTCCGCCTGGACGACGTACAGGTCCTGCCGGCGGGGGCCGAGCGCTGCCATCACCCGCTCCATGCGGGGCACGAACGCCGGGTCGACCGGCGTGGTCGGGCTCGACAGCGTGACGGCCTCCAGCGCCGCTGCGGTGTCGATGCCGTTCAGGCGTTGCGCGGCGGCGCCCATCAGCCAGTGAAGCGAGCTGGCGGCGTCGATCACCGGGCTTTCCAGCACCAGCCGCGTGACTCCCTGCGGATGCGCCAGGACATATCGCAGCGCGATCAGACCGCCAAAGCTGTGGCCGATCAGCGTCCAGCGCGCGATGCCCAGTCGCTCGCGGATTGCCTCGTAATCCGCGATCAGGTCGTCCACCGTCACGGGCGCGTCCGCCGCGATCGGATCGGACCGCAACGCGCCCCGCTGGTCGACGCTCACCACCCGGTACCGACCGTCCAGGTGCGGCATCATGTGCCGTTCGAAATCGAAGGCCCCGACGCCCGGCCCGCCGTGCACGTAGAGGAGGGCGGGGAGCGCGGGGTCGCCATGATCCAGCACCCACAGGCGCCGGCCGTTGATCGCCGTCAGCCCGTCGTCGGGCGCCGCGGCAATCGCCCGGCCGGGCACAAGCGCGGCGGCCAGGACGGCCAGCGCGACGCGGCGGTCGACGGCGCTGCTCTTTGTCATCCGACCTCAACGGCGACGGGGCCGATCCGTTCAGATGGTCGCGCCGCTTTCGCGCCAACGAAAAAGGGCGGCCCTTTCGAGCCGCCCCGTTTCTTGCCGTCGGAAAGGACGATCAGCGCTTCGAGAACTGGAAGCTGCGACGTGCCTTGGCGCGGCCGTACTTCTTGCGCTCCACCGTGCGGCTGTCGCGGGTCAGGAAACCCGCGGCCTTCACCGCACTGCGCAGGCTCGGCTCGAACTTCGACAGCGCCTGGCTGATGCCGTGCTTCACCGCGCCGGCCTGGCCGGACAGGCCGCCACCCTTCACGGTGGCGATCACGTCATACTGACCGTCGCGATCGGCGATGCCGAACGGCTGGTTGATGACGAGGCGCAGCGTCGGACGCGCGAAATAGATCTCCTGATCGCGGCCGTTGACCGTGATCTTGCCGGTGCCGGGCTTCAGCCAGACGCGCGCAACCGCATCCTTGCGGCGGCCGGTGGCATAGGAACGGCCCTGCGCGTCGACTTCCTTCTCGCGCAGCGGCGCGGCCGGCTGTGCGGGCTCGGCATTGATCGGCTGCTCGCCGGCATTGCCGTTGGTGGCCGGCGCCGCCGGGGCTGCCGGGGCGGAGGTGAGCGAAGCGAGGTCGGAAAGGGACTGGCGGTTGTCGGACATTACGCGCCCACCTTGTTCTTGCGGTTCATGGAGCCGACGTCGAGCGTCTCGGGGCTCTGGGCCGTGTGCGGATGATCGGTGCCGGAGAAGATGCGCAGGTTGCGCATCTGCTGGCGGCCGAGCGGGCCGCGCGGGATCATGCGCTCAACCGCCTTTTCCAGCACGCGCTCGGGGAAACGGCCGTCCAGCACCTTCTCGGCGGTGACGCCCTTGATGCCGCCCGGATAGCCGGTGTGCTTGTAGTAGACCTTCTTGGCGGCCTTGTTGCCCGTGAAGCGGACCTTGTCGGCGTTCACGATCACCACGTTGTCGCCGCAGTCGACGTGCGGGGTGAAGCTCGGCTTGTGCTTGCCACGAAGGATGTTCGCGACGATCGAGGCGAGGCGGCCGACGACCAGTCCGTCCGCGTCGATCAGCAGCCACTTCTTGTCCACCTCGGCCGGCTTGGCCGCCTTGGTGGTCTTCATCAGCGCCTTCATGGCAGCTTTGACCTTATTCTTGCGTTGAACGAGAACGCCGCCCGACGAACAGGCGGCGGATGGCGGCCAGATCATGCATTGCCGCTGAAAAGTCAAGGCAAACCGCCATGTTGCCGACGGGTATCTGATTACCTCAGGGTTCTGCTTTCTGTCGTTGCGATGACGCTGTCCCCCTGCGTCGTGGTCCGCCGCCGGCTCCGCGACACCACCAGTCCGCTCGACCGGTCGACGACAATGCGCTCTTCAGTGTCAACTTGGGCCTCAAGCGGCGTCGCCCCGCTGCTCGCCGTCAGCTCCAGCGTCACCGCGGCCTCGTCGATCCCCGTCACCACCATCGACCCGCCCGCCCGGTTTCCCGCCGCCTCGAACGCGATCGGCACCTCGGTGGACACGGTCCGTCCGCCCAGCGCCGCCAGCTCCCCCACGTCGCTTGCCAACCGCGCCGCCCGCTGGTCCGCCGGCACGGCAAGCAGGCCGTCCACCACCGCGGCGATGATACGCCGGTCGATCGGCGTCAGCGCCGGCCGCCCCTCCAGATCCGCCCGCAGCGCCATCTGCCCTTCGGTAAACGCCGCCCAATATTCTTCGGTGTTCTCCACCCCCACGACGCGCCCCTGCGCATCCAGCCGGATCCGCAGCGGCAGGTTGATCATCGGACGGGATCCGACCTCGAAACCCGTCCGCGCCGGTCCGGTCACATCGGAGTCGATGCCGGTCGCGCGCATCACGACTAGGTAACCGTCGCCGTCCCGCTCGAAGCGATACTCCCGCACCACCACGAACCGCCCCGGCTTGCCATCGGCAAGCTCGCGGATGACGACATTGTCCTCGATCACCGGCCGATCGAGCGGTGGGGCGAAGGGCAGCGTGACGATCTGCGCCACGGCTCCAGCCGTCGCTTGCGCAATCATGGACAGCGCGATCATGCCGCGCGCGGCCGCCCCAGAACATGCGCTGTCGCAATCGTCGATCCGAGCAGCAGAAGCGCCACGGCCTGGTGCGTTACGGCAACGTGCAAGGACACGCCTGTTATGAGAGTCGCGATCCCGAGCAGGATCTGAACGACAAGCAGTCCGGACATGATGCGCGGCCAACCGCGATTACCGCGCCTGGCCGTCCGCATGGCGAGCAGGCCGAGCGCCCCGGCGGCAGCGAACGCCCACCACCGATGGACGAACTGCACGGTGATCGGATTATCGACGAAATTACGCCATCCCGGTGAAATCCAGGTCGCACCGGCGGGATAGAGCGCATCACCCATCAGTGGCCAGCTCGAAAAGGCATAACCGGCATCCAGTCCCGCGACGAAGGCGCCCAGCATCATCTGGATGAACAGCATGATCACCGCGAACCATGCCACTCCTGTCATGCGCGACCGGCCGCGACGCAGGTCAAGCGCGGTCCAGATCAATCCGGAAAAGATGATAAAGGCGAGCACCAGGTGGACGGCCAGCCGCTGATGGCTGACCGACGTGCCGCTGAAAAGGCCTGACGTCACCATCCACCATCCGATTGCACCCTGAAGCCCTCCCAGGGCGAACAGCGCCAGGAGGCGGGGCTTGTAGCCCGCCGGGATCGCGCGGCGCACCCAGAACCAGATTAGGGGCAGCGCGAAGGCAAGGCCGATGATCCTGCCGATCAGGCGGTGCAGATATTCCCAGAAGTAGATGACCTTGAACTCGGCCAAGGTCATCGCGCTGTTGACGGTCTGATACTCGACGGTGCGTTGGTAGAGCGCGAACTCCCGCGCCCAGCTTTCCGCCGACAGCGGTGGAACAGCGCCGGAGACCGGTTGCCATTCCGTGATCGACAAGCCGGATTCGGTGAGGCGGGTAATTCCGCCAACGACCACCATGACAAAGACGATGGCGGCGACGAGAAGCAGCCAATTGGAGATGAGAAGCGGCCGAGCCAGGCCAGCTTCCGAAAGGCGATCCGACATGCGGCGCGCTATGCCATGGCCTCGATCGGGAGCCAAGCATATGAAGGCGGCAGCATGCCCAGGGTGCATCGGACATAGTGCGGGGAAGTAGCTAAAACTTCGAGCATGCTTTTCCAAATGACTCCCCCGGCCTACATGTCAGAAATGGCTAACCACGATCATGTTCAGATGGCAGGAGTTGAGCTCGCAAATGCTGCGCGCACGGTGATGCAAGGACGCGGAGAGCAGTGGACGAGCATGCGCGCGGCGGTGTTCGATTCTCTGGCCGCGTTCGATCGCCCGGCTTCAGCCTACGACATCGCCGAAGCACTTTCCGCGAAGGAAGGGCGGCGGATCGCGGCCAACAGCATCTATCGGATTCTCGACCTGTTCAGTTCGGCCAACCTGGTCCGCCGAGTCGAGAGCGCCAACGCCTACTTGGTCAATGATCATCCGGCATGCAGCCATGACTGCATTTTTCTGATCTGCGACGCATGCGGAGCAACGACCCACGTCGACGACGACCATTTGTCGGAGGCCCTGCGCGCAGCAGCGCGACAGTCAGGGTTTGAGCCAGTCCGCCCTGTCCTGGAGGTGCGGGGCCGATGCAGCTCTTGTTCCATCGAGCGACCGTAGTCTGATCGACACAATCCTTGTTGTGCGTTAAGCAGGGGCATGTCTCACGATTTTTCCACGCCGGTGCTCGACCGCGTGAACGTCCCCGCGGATCTGCGGGAATTGCCGATTGAGGACCTACGGCAGCTTGCCGATGAGTTGCGGCAGGAGATGATCTCCGCCGTCGGCGTCACGGGAGGGCATCTCGGCTCCGGTCTCGGCGTGGTCGAGTTGAGTGTCGCGATTCATCGCGTGTTTGACACGCCCCGGGATCGACTGATCTGGGACGTCGGGCACCAGTGCTATCCGCACAAGATCCTGACCGGTCGACGCGACCGAATCCGGACACTGCGCCAAGGTGGCGGCCTCAGCGGCTTCACCAAGCGCAGCGAAAGCGAGTATGACCCGTTCGGCGCGGCTCATAGTTCGACGTCCATTTCGGCAGCGCTGGGCTTCGCCACAGCCAACAAGTTGTCCGGCGCTCCGGGGAAGGCGATCGCGGTGATCGGAGATGGCGCTATGTCCGCGGGCATGGCCTATGAAGCGATGAACAACGCTGAGGCCGCCGGCAATCGCCTCGTGGTGATTCTGAACGACAATGACATGTCCATCGCGCCGCCTGTCGGGGGATTGTCGGCCTATCTGTCGCGGATCGTCTCGAGCCGCGAGTTCCTTGGTCTACGTGACATGCTGAGGAAGCTTGCGCGTCGTTTGCCGCGGCCACTTCATTCGGCGGCAAGGAAGACCGACGAGTTCGCCCGCGGCATGACGATGGGCGGGACCTTGTTCGAAGAGCTTGGCTTCTACTATGTCGGGCCAATCGACGGACATAACCTAGACCATCTCATCCCCGTTCTCGAGAATGTTCGAGACGCGGCGGAAGGGCCCTGCCTGATCCATGTTGTGACGAAGAAGGGCAAGGGCTATGCGCCAGCCGAAGCGGCAGCCGACAAGTACCACGGCGTGCAGAAGTTCGATGTGGTCTCGGGCGTGCAGGCAAAGGCGCCGCCCGGACCGCCGAGCTACACAAGCGTCTTCGCCGATGCTTTGCGCAGCGAGGGAGAGCGGGACGAGACGATTTGCGCGATCACTGCGGCAATGCCGTCAGGCACCGGACTCGATAAGTTCCAGTCAGCTTTCCCGGATCGCTTCTTCGATGTCGGCATTGCGGAGCAGCATGCCGTGACCTTTGCAGCCGGGCTGGCGGCACAAGGTATGCGGCCGTTCTGCGCGATCTACTCGACCTTTCTCCAGCGCGCCTACGACCAAGTCGTGCACGATGTCGCGATCCAGAACCTGCCGGTGCGTTTTGCGATTGACCGCGCCGGGCTGGTCGGCGCCGACGGCAGCACCCACGCAGGAAGCTTCGACGTAACCTATCTGGCTACCCTGCCAAATTTCGTCGTCATGGCGGCAGCGAATGAGGCCGAACTGGTCCACATGGTACATACCTGCGCCCTCCACGATACCGGACCGATCGCGGTTCGATACCCGCGCGGCAACGGCACGGGCATTGCGCTGCCGAGCGCGCCGGAGCGTCTGGAGATTGGTCGAGGTCGAGTGGTGCGCCAGGGCAAGACGGTCGCCATCCTCTCGCTTGGAACGCGGCTCGAGGAGGCGCTGAAGGCAGCCGATCGTCTGGAGGCGCAGGGGCTTTCGACTACGGTGGCCGACCTGAGGTTTGCAAAGCCGCTGGACGAGACACTGATCCGCCGGCTTCTGACAACCCACGAAGTCGCGGTCACCATTGAGGAGGGCTCCATTGGTGGCCTCGGCGCACATGTCCTGACGCTTGCCAGCGACGAGGGGTTGATTGATGCTGGATTGAAGTTGCGGACCTTGCGACTTCCGGATGTCTTCCAGGATCAGGACAAGCCCGAGAAGCAGTATGCGGACGCTGGGCTCGACGCGGATGCGATCGTCCGAACGGTGGAAACGGCCCTACGCAAGAACAGTGTTGGCGCATTTGAGGGTGCACGCGCCTGATTGGTAACGCCGGCTTGCCGGGTGTCAGCCGCGTCGAAGCGTGACGAAGTCGAAGCCGGCGTGGGGAGACCGTGCGACCTCCGCCCAGCCGTCGAAGGGTGGTAGGACTGTGTCCCCGGCTGGCGCGACGTGAACTTCAGTCAGCTCAATGCGGTCTGCATAGGGCAAGGCAAGCTGAAAGATCTCCGCTCCGCCAATGATGGAGATGGTTCCTGAACCCGCCATGCTCATGGCGTCCTCAAGGGATGGGGCGACTTCAGCCCCCTCAGCAAACCAGGTGGCGTTCCGGGTAATGACAATGTGTCGCCGGCCCGGAAGCAGTCCCGGCAAGCTGTCGAATGTCTTGCGACCCATGATCATGGGCGTTCCCACCGTGAGTGCCTTGAAATGCCTGAGATCCTCCGGAATGTGCCAGGGAAGGTCGCCATCCCGACCGATGACGCCGTTGGACGCACGAGCGACGATCAAGACGATCTCGCGCTTCATACCGCGACGGGCGCTTTGATCGAGGGATGAGGCTCATACCCAGTGACTTCGAAGTCATTGAGCCGATAATCATCGATGCTATCCGGCCGGCGAAGGATCTTTAGCTGGGGAAGAGCGCGGGGCTCACGTCCCAGTTGCTCCTGAACCTGATCAAGGTGGTTCAGGTAGATATGGCAATCCCCCCCGACCCAAATCAGGTCCCCGGGACTAAGGTCAGCCTGCTGGGCGAGCATGTGGGTTAAAAGCGCGTAGCTTGCGATGTTGAACGGTACGCCAAGGAACATGTCTGCAGAGCGTTGATAGATCTGAAGACTAAGCCGATTGTTCGCGACATAAGTCTGGAACATCATGTGACACGGGGCGAGTGCCATGGCATGAAGATCTCCAGGATTCCACGCGCTGACGATCTGGCGCCTGGAATAAGGATCCTTGCGAATAAGCGAGACGAGTTCAGCCACCTGATCATGGTTGCGACCTTTAGACCCGGCCCAGGATCGCCATTGCTTGCCGTAAACCGGTCCAAGATTACCGTCGCTATCGGCCCACTCGTCCCAGATCGTCACCCGGTTCTCGTGCAACCAGGCAACGTTGGTTTCGCCCCGGAGAAACCAAAGAAGCTCGATGATGATCGAACGCAGATGCACGCGTTTGGTGGTGACCAAAGGGAAGCCGGTGGAGAGATCGAAGCGCAGCCGCTCTCCGAACAGAGACAGCGTCCCGACGCCGGTCCGATCTTCCCGCTTATCACCTTCGTTCAGGATACGCTGGAGCAGGTCTAGATAAGATCGCATCGTTCCTCGCTCTGCCTCAGCCGCGCATTGTTGTTCGCCGACGGCTTATCCGGTTCGGATTGGACACACGCCGTTTTGGAGTCGTCTTGACGCGACTGATTTTCATAGCGGCCTCATCTTGGCGACATGAGCGACTTGAGCGGCCATCCAATCGAGCAAGTCGATCTCGCTACCAAAATCCTTCGCGAGATCCTGCCGCGATCGGAGGTGGAATGCGTCGCGGTGGCCCACATGGATCACGCATATAAATTGCTTTCTCTCCGGGTCCACCACGGTTCTAACGCAAGGCATGTGCCGCTCCCTGCGTCTGCTATCCTGAAAGATGCGCTCAGGATCGGCAGCCGTCGGCTGCTGATCGCGCACAATCATCCTGCCGGCTGCGAAAGGCCGAGCACTACGGACCTTCGGACGACTCGCGATCTCGCCCGGTTGACGCGACAAGCAGACATCAGGTTGATCGACCATCTCGTCTTCTCGCAGGAGGCTTGCACGAGCTTTCGAGCGCTGAACCTGATCTGACGGATCTTAGCCGTTGGCCGCCATTCGGCAGCCGACAATGCTGTCAGGCTCAGGCCGCGGCCCCCGGGCCTCAAAGACTGCGAAGTAGCCACCTGCATTCGGCATCGGGCGAAGAGCCGTCTGAGCATAGCCGACAGCAGCGAATTCGCAGGCGAGGAGAGCGGGGGGCGTCCCATGCTGAGCGGTCGGTCGGTTTGCATCGACCACGATGACCTGGCCGCCAGATCTGAGGGCAGGGCGAAGATGCCATAGAAACGCGTAAGGCTCTTCGATCTCGTGGTACATGTGAACCAGAAGGACGCGATCGAAGCTTGCGGGCGGCAGGCCCGGATCATCGGGTGCCCCCAATTTGACGCTGACATTATCGAGCCGCTCGCGGTTAACACGTTCCGCCAGGGCGTCGCGAACCTCCGGAACGACGTCTTGCGCGAGCACGCGACCGTCCGGCCCGACACGCTGGGCAAGGCGTATGGTGTAATAACCTTCCCCGGCGCCGATGTCGGCGACAGTCATACCGGGAGAAATACCCGCTCTGTTCATCACCTCGTCCGCTTCGTTGAGGCGATCGCGCGATTCCTCATCCGACCAGCGGCTCGAGATGATCGATGCCACCGGGCGGTCGGCAGGAGGGAAGGGTCCGACCTTCGTCGCAGCCGTGTCCTGTGCGGTAGATGGCGCCTGGCACCCGGCCAGTTGGAACGCCAAGGCCAGGCAGGCAGCGAGCCTAATCGACATCATCGACATCGACCCGCTCACCCGTCACACGCTGCGAGAGGGCGGCGGACATGAAGCGATCCAAATCTCCGTCAAGGACATCGCTCGGGCTGGTCGACGTAACGCCGGTCCGAAGGTCCTTCACAAGCTGGTAAGGCTGAAGAACATAGGACCTGATCTGATGGCCCCATCCGATGTCGGTCTTGTTGGCTGCCGTCGCATTGGCTTCCTGCTCGCGGCGCTGCAACTCTGCTTCGTAAAGGCGAGCACGAAGCTGGTTCATGGCCTCAGCCCGGTTCTTATGCTGGGAACGCTGGTTCTGGCATTGAACCACGATCCCGGTCGGCATGTGAGTAATACGAACGGCCGAGTCGGTGGTGTTGATGTGCTGTCCTCCCGCGCCTGAGGCACGATAGGTGTCGATCCGCAGATCGCTGTCGACGATCTCGATGTCGATGTTTTCGTCAACGACCGGGTACACCCAGACGCTGGCAAAACTCGTATGCCGTCGAGCCGCCGAGTCATAAGGGCTGATGCGAACAAGCCGGTGAACGCCGCTTTCGGTCTTGGCATAGCCATAGGCGTTCTCCCCCTTCAGGAGGAGAGTGGCTGACTTAAGCCCCGCCTGTTCACCGGAATGGCTGTCGATGATCTCCACCTTCATTCCGCGCCGCTCGGCCCAGCGCGTGTACATGCGGCTGAGCATGCCAGCCCAATCCTGGCTCTCCGTGCCGCCGGCGCCCGCATTAACCTCGACATAGGTGTCGTTCGCATCGGCCTCACCGGCCAGAAGCGCCGTCACCTTGTCCGTTTCCGATCGCTCGGCAAGCGCTTGGAGTGCGGCCACGCCGTCCAGCGCCAAGGCCTCGTCGCCCTCGGCTTCCGCCATGTCGATCAATTCGGCGGTGTCCGCTAGTTCGGACTCGATCGCGCGGGTCGCGCCAATCGCGTCATCAAGGCGCCGCCGTTCGCGCATGACCTCCTGCGCGGCTTTCGGATCGTTCCAGAGATCGCTGTCCTCCACCCGCGCATTGAGCTCTTCGAGGCGCTTCAATGCACGATCCCAGTCGAGGAAGCCGCGCAGCAGACTTAGATTCTTGTTGATCTGGTCGGCGTAGGCTTGCGCTTCAGCGCGCATGGACATCTCCGGACAAGCTCCGCCGGCGTGAGCGGATGCTGAATGCTCGAGGTCCTTAGGCGCCGAACGCTTCGCTTGGCAAGGAAGCGCTGGATCGGTGCCAGCAGGACAGGTGGCTCAGTAGATGCCGCCTTGGCGGTCCAGGAAGTCAGCATCGCCACGACGCTGCCGGATGGCGGCGGGAGCGGTCGCGGCCGGCGCTACGATCTCCTCGCGCCGGATCGATCTACGAGGCTCGCTCTCGGGCTTGAAAGCTTCCCAGATGATGGACGCACGCGGATCGTCCGTCGGCCAACCGCCATAGACCCGCCGGCCGGATCGCCGATCGATGCGCACCATCCGGATACCGGCCGGCGCCCGGAACGGAACCACAGGCATATTCTCGAACGCACCGCGCGCGAACTGCTTGAAGATCGGGGCGGCAATCGTGCCACCCTGTGCCGCGCCGCCAAGCGAACGCGGCGTGTCGTAGCCGATGTAAAGACCCGCCACGATGTCGGGAGAGCCGCCGACGAACCAGACGTTGGTTGGACCGGACGAAGTGCCCGTCTTCCCGAACAGGGGCCGGCCAAGGTCCCGCAAAGTGGTCGCGGTGCCTCGCTGGACCACTCCTTCCAGGATGTGGACGACTTGATAAGCAGTCATCGCATCCATGACCTGTCGGCCAGGAAGGGGCGGGCGCGGCATGGCGCGGCCGTCCCAATCGGGCGCGTTGCACCGGTCGCATGGGCGAGCATCGGCGCGGTAGATCGCTTTGCCGTGACGGTCCTGCACTGAGTCAACAAGGGTCGGCCTCGTTTGTCGGCCAAGGTTCACCAGTGTTGAATAGGCGTTCGTAAGCTTAAGAACGGTGGTGTCGCCCGCCCCCAGCGCAACGGACAGATAGGGTGAGTAGTCACCGATGCCGACGCGGCTGATGGTGCGAACGACGTTCTGCATGCCGGTTTGCGACGCGGCTCGGACCGTCATCAGGTTGCGGGACTGTTCAACCCCCCAGCGCATCGTCTGCGGTCCCGCGCCCCGCGCGTTACCGAAGTTCCGGAAGCACTTGTTGCCCAGCGCTGCCGATTGATAAACGCAGAATGGCCCGTCCACGATGATCGACGCGGGCGTCATGCCATGATCCAGGGCCGCGGCGTAGACGAACGGTTTGATGGTGGAGCCGGGCTGCCGCATCGCCTGGGTGGCGTTGTTGAAGCTCCGCAGGCGCTGGTCAAATCCTCCCTGAACCGCCATCACCCGCCCACTATGCGGATCCTGCACGACCATTCCGCCCGAAACCTGAGGAACGTTGCGTAAGGTCCAAGCGCTTCCTTCGCGCTTCACGGGGATGACATCGCCCGGCTCAAGAGCTGAAAATGCAGTCCCGCCTTCGCGCCGTGGGAGCGATGCATTGGCAGCAATCAATTGCGACGTGTTGCCGTCCGCGAACCCGATCGAGGCCGAGGAGCCGCTCTTTTCCAAGACGACGGCCGCGCGCCAGTCGTCGTAGCCAAGGGTTCCAAGACCCGCAGCGCGCAATCGGGCGGCCCAACCCTCCCCGGGATCCAGCGTCGCGACGGCGCCGTGCCAGCCGCGACCCCGGTCGAACCGCATCAGCCCGTCGCGGAGCGCATCTGCGGCGAGATCCTGCAACCGGGGATCGAAGGATGTCCGCACCCAGAGGCCGCCGGCATAAAGGCTGTTGGGTCCGTCCTCAGCGTTCTCGCCGTACCGGCCGAGCAATTGGCGACGAACCTCTTCGAGGAAATAGCCGCCGTTCGGCTGGGTGGCGAAGCGGTTGCCAGGATTGGGGACGATGCCGAGCGGTTCGGCACGCGCCGCGGCCACGGCAGCCTGCGAGGCCAAGCCGTTCTCGGCCATCTGGCCCAAGACCCAGTTGCGTCGCGCGATGGCCCGGTCGGGGTTCCGCTCCGCACTGTAGTTGCCGGAAGGCGCCTTTGGCAGGATCGCCAGATAGGCCATCTGCGCCAGCGAGAGCTGAGCGACGTCCTTATCAAAATAGGCTCGCGCGGCAGCCTGAACGCCATAGGCATTTCGACCGAGGAATATCTGGTTGAGGTAGAGCTCGAGGATCTGCTCCTTGGTGAGCGCATCCTCCATCCGGTACGCGAGGATCGCCTCCCGCACCTTCCGAACGTAGCTGACCTCGTTGGTCAGGAGGAGGTTGCGGGCGACCTGCTGCGTGATCGTGGATGCCCCGACCGGCCGATCGTCGCTCCGCAGGTTGTTGATGATGGCCGCGGCAATGCCGGGATAGTCGAGCCCGCCATGAGTGAAGAAGGTGCGATCCTCGGCAGCCAGGAATGCATTGATGAGGGGGCGGGGGTATTCGGCGAAGCTGAGCTCCACCCGTCGTTCCCGTGCGAAATCGCGGATGGGAGTGCCGTCGATCGAGCGGATGGTGGTCGGCAAAGCGGGTTCATAGGCGCGCAGGCTCTCCACGGAGGGAAGGTCGCGTGCGAAGACGTAAAGGATCGTGCCGTAAGCGGCCGCGGCGAGTGCAAGCAGCACGACCAGCACCTTGGTCCACCGGCTTGCCCAGATGCTCGCAAGCCTTGCGCCGATGTCGCTGCCACCCATGCGACGCAGAGTGAGACGGCGTTGGCCCGATCCTTCGTTATCCATGGGGTGCTTTTATCACCGGGTTGCCGCGATGCCAGAGACTTGGGCAGCGAGCGCACGGTCGGCGAACTGGCGCTCGGCCGCGACGCGGACCGCCTGCGCGATGTCCGATCGATGTTCGGCGGACAGAAGGGCGGCGCGGTCGGCGGGATTGTCGAGATAGCCCATCTCGATCAGGACGGACGGGGTGTCGGGCGCGCGGAGCACGGCGAGCGATGCCTGACGGCGGGGGGTGGTGCGCATGGCGATGCGGCCGGCGGCTTCCTCCACCAGGCGATCGGCGAAGGCGTCGGCGGCGGCGGCGGTTTCGCGGCGGGTGAGATCGCCCAGGATCTCGCCGACGATGTTGACGGCAATGTTGTCCCCCGAAACGCCTTCGTTCTCCCGCCGGGCGAGGCGGGCGGCCTGGGAGTCGGAGGCGGCGCGGCCCCAGGTGTAGACGGTGGCGCCGCGCGCGCCGCCGCCGGGGGCGGCATCGGCGTGTAGGGAAATGAAGAGGTCGGCGCCCAAGCGGCGGGCGATGCCGTAGCGTTCTTCAAGCAGCAGGAAGCGATCGTCGGATCGGGTGAGCGCGACGCGCAGTCGTCCGCCGGCAAGGAGCGCGTCGGCGATCGCGCGGGCGGCGGCGAGCGCCACCGCCTTTTCGGCGATGCCGCCGCTGACCGCCCCCGGATCCTGGCCGCCGTGCCCGGCGTCGATCACCACGAGCGGCCGGCCGGCGGGTCCGCGCACGGCGGGAAGCGGCGGGGCGGGCAGGGGACGCGGAAGCGGCGTCACGAGGCGGAAGGGCCGGTCACCGCGAAGCGCCTGGCGGAGGCCCGAAAAGGCGGAGGAAAGCCAGCCCGGAGGGTCGGACCGCGCCCGGTCGCCGCCGCCAGCGGCGGGCGCGGCCGCCGCAAGGGCGAGCAACAGCACGGCGGCAGCAGGGCGCATCGCCCATCCATGGCGCGCAGGCGAGGCGGCGTCCAGACGGTGACAGAGGGGTGGCCGATGGCGGGCGATGGTTGCTCCCGATCAATCCCGGTGCTAGCAGTCGGCCACACGGCAGGTGCGACCTTCGTCCGCCCGCCGTCTTCGGAGCCGTGCCAGGGGGCGCGGCACCACACCAGGTTGACGTTTCCATGATGCAGTTCGCCCCGTCCGTTCACGTCGCGCCGCCCAGCGGCGAGGCGTCCGGCCGGGACATGCGCGCCGTTGCCGGCCGCGCTGCGCAGGGAGCGGCTTCGTTTCCTTCTTCACCCATGACGCGCACTCCCAACCGTCCGGCGCCAACGCCGCGGCCGGGTGCAGCGTCCCTAGCTGATCGCGCGCGAACCCCGGTTCTGCGGCACGCGCGCGCCTGGAGATATTTGAATGACAACGCGCATGCTGATCGACGCGCGCCACCGGGAAGAGACCCGGGTGGCCGTCGTGCAGGGGAACCGCATCGAGGAATTTGATTTCGAGTCCGCCGAGCGCAAGCAGCTCAAGGGCAACATCTACCTGGCCAAGGTGACGCGCGTGGAGCCGTCGCTGCAGGCGGCTTTCGTGGACTATGGCGGCAACCGCCACGGGTTCCTGGCCTTTTCCGAGATCCATCCCGACTATTACCAGATTCCCAAGGAGGATCGCGACGCGCTGCTGCGCGAGGAAGCCGAGCACGCGGCCGAGGAAGAGCGGCTGCACGCCGAGCTCGACGCGCGCGACGAGGACGCGGGCGCGGACGAGGACGACGACGCCGAGATCGACACGGCCGAGCAGGACGACGACGCCGACGAGGACGACGACGGCGCGGAGCGCCCGGCGCGCGCGGCCACCGCGGCGAGCCAGCCGGAGGAGAACGCCGCTGAGGCGCTGCGATCCAAGCGGATGGCGCTGCGCCGCCGGTACAAGATTCAGGACGTCATCCATCGCCGCCAGATCCTGCTGGTGCAGGTCGTGAAGGAGGAGCGCGGCAACAAGGGTGCGGCGCTGACCACCTATCTGTCGCTGGCCGGCCGTTATTGCGTGCTGATGCCCAACACCACGCATGGCGGCGGCATCAGCCGGAAGATTTCGAACGCGGCCGACCGCAAGCGGCTGAAGTCGATCATGGCGGAGATGAACCTGCCCAAGTCGATGGGCTGCATCGTCCGCACGGCCGGTCTGCAGCGCACCAAGACCGAGATCAAGCGCGACTTCGACTATCTCGCGCGGCTGTGGGACGGCATCCGCGAGGACACGCTGAAGGCGTCGGCGCCGTCGTGCATCTATGGCGACAGCGACCTGATCAAGCGCGCGATCCGCGACATCTACAACCGCGACATCGACGAGGTGATCGTGGAGGGCGAGCGTGGGTACCGCGCCGCCAAGGACTTTATGCGGCTGCTGATGCCGAGCCATGCCAAGCGCATCAAGGGCTATGCCGACGCGGTGCCGCTGTTCCAGCGGTTCGGCGTCGAGGACCAGCTGAACCAGATGTACCATCCGGTGGTGCAGCTGAAGTCGGGCGGGTACCTGGTCATTAACCCGACCGAGGCGCTGGTGTCGATCGACATCAACTCCGGCCGGTCGACGCGCGAGCACGGCATCGAGGCGACCGCGGTGTCGACCAACTTGGAAGCCGCGCACGAGATCGCCCGCCAGCTGCGCCTGCGCGACATGGCGGGCCTTGTCGTCATCGACTTCATCGACATGGAGAACAACTCCAACATTCGGAAGGTCGAGAAGGCCATGAAGGCGGCGCTGGCGGGTGACCGCGCGCGCATCCAGGTGGGCCGCATCTCGTCCTTCGGGCTGATGGAGATGAGCCGCCAGCGGCTGCGCACCGGGGTGCTGGAAGCATCGACCCGGCCGTGCCCGCATTGCGAGGGATCGGGCTTTGTCCGCACCGCATCGTCGGCGGGCTTGTCGGCGCTTCGCATGATCGAGGAGGAGGCCGCGCGCGGCCGCGGCAGCCAGATCCTGCTGAAGGCGAGCCAGGAGGGCGCGTTCTACGTGCTCAACCACAAGCGTGCAGAGCTGGCCGAGATCGAGGAGCGTTACGGCGTCCGCGTCGAGATCATGCAGGACGGCGAGATCGAGGGCGCCCGCATGACGGTGGAAGCCGGCGGACCCCCGCCCGCCCATGCCCCCCGTTTCGATCCGCCCGTGTTCGAAGAGGACGAGGACGACCTCGCCATCGAGGACGAGGAGATCGAGGAGGAGGAGCTGTCCGCCGACGAGCCGGACGACGCGGACGAGCCCCGTGCGTCGAAGCCGCAACGCGGCCGTGAGGAGCGCGAGGAGCGCGCCGGGCGCCGGCGTCGCCGCCGCCGCGGACGTCGCGGTCGCGATGGCGAGGACGGCGGCAAGGCCGCCGATGCGCCCGAAGCCATCGAGGCGGACGGCGACGTGGAAGGCGCAGCCGAGCCGGTCGAAAGCGATGGCGAGGCCCTGGCAGTGGGTGCCGAACCGGAGCGCGCCGCCGACGACGAGGGCGGCGAGAAGCGTCGGCGCGGCCGGCGCGGCCGGCGTGGCGGACGCCGGAACCGCGGAGGCGACCGTATGGATGCGGCCGAGCGCGAGGAAGCGGCGGAAGCGGGCCTGGATTCCGAACCCGCATCGGACGAGCCGGACCTGCCCCCGGTGGCAGAGCCGTCGGTCCCTGCCGACAACGAGGCGGAGCCTGCACCCGCAGCAGCGGAGCTGGTGATCGCGGCGGACGAGGATGCGCCGGCACCCAAGCGTCGCCGCAGCCGTCGCAAGGCGACGGAAGAGACGTCGGAGGCGGCAGCGCCCGAGACGTCGGACGCCGAAACGCCGGCCGAGCCGCTGATCGCAACTGCGCCCGCCGAGGATGTGAAGCCGAAGCGGACTCGGCGTCGCAAGCCGGCCGAGACGGCGGCAGCCGAGCAGCCTGTCGCCGAGCAGCCGGCCGCCGAGGCGGCCGCGACGGACGCGCCGGAAGAGGAGGCGCCGAAGCCGCGCCGCCGCCGCGCACCGCGAAAGGCAGCGGCCGAGGCAGCCGAACCGGCAGCGGCCGAGACGACGGCTGCGGCGGCGGCGCCCGCGGCGGCGGAGCCCGAGCCGGTCGCAACGGAGGCGATTTCCGTCCCCGAGGCAGCGAACGGCGCCGAGGCGGCCGCACCGCGCCGCGGATGGTGGCAGCGGACTTTCGGAGCCTGACGCCACACTTCACGGCGGGTTCAGGCAGTATGTTGGAGGGCGACGGCATGGTGGATCATCCCCAGGGCACGTCGCCCCCTTCGCCCCGGCGCGGCCGCGCTGCCGTACGCGCGGTTCAGCTCCTGCTGATGCTGTTGGCGACGCTGATGTTCGGCGCGCGGCCGGCGCTGGCGCAATCGATCCTGCGCGATGCCGAGACGGAGGCGGTGCTGTCCGAGATGTCCCGCCCGCTGATCCAGGCGGCGGGGCTCGACCCGCGCAATGTGCGGGTGATCGTGCTGAACGATCCCAGCATCAACGCCTTCGTCGCGACCGGGCAGAACGTCTACCTTCATTCCGGCCTGATCCTGTCGGCGGCCAATGCCAACGAGGTGCAGGGCGTGATCGCGCACGAGCTGGGCCATATCGAGGGCGGGCACGTCGTCCGCTACAGCGAAGGCATGCAGGGCGCGATGGGCGTGACCATCCTGAGCCTGATCCTGGGCGCCGCGGCGATGGCGGCGGGCGCGGGCGAGGCGGGGGCCGGCATCATGGCGGCGGGCCAGCAGGCGGCGATGGGCAAGTTCCTCGCCTTTTCCCGCACGCAGGAAACGAGCGCGGACCTGGCCGGTGCGCGCTACCTGAACGCGGCCGGGGTGAGCGGGCGTGGATCGCTCGCCTTCTTCCGCCGCTTGCAGGGGCAGGAACTGCGCCTCGCCATTCCGCAGGACGACAGTTACGGCCGGACCCACCCGCTGTCGGGCGAGCGCGTGACCATGCTGACCGAGATGTACGAGGCGGCGCCGGCGTGGGACCGACCGACCGATCCCGGGCTGGAAGCGCGGTTCCAGCGCGTGAAGGCGAAGCTGGGCGGGTTCGTGTCGGAGCCGCGCGACACGCTGCGCGACCACCCGGAGACCGATCTGTCGGTGCCGGGGCGCTATGCGCGGGCCTATGCCTGGCACAAGTCGGCCTATCCGGACCGGGCGATGGCGGAAGTGAACGGCCTTCTCGCCAGCGCCCCGCACGACCCGTATTTTCTGGAGCTGAAGGGGCAGATCCTGTTGGAAAGCGGCAAGCCTGCCGAGGCGCTTCCGGCGCTGCGCGAGGCGAACGAGCGATCGGGCAACCAGCCGCTGATTGCCGCGCTGTACGGCCACGCCATGATCGCGACCGAGGATCCCACGCATTTCGCGGAGGCGGAGCGCATCCTGCGGGCGGCCGTGGCGCGCGACAACGCCAACCCGTTCGCCTGGTACCAGCTTGGCATCATCTATGACCGGCAGGGCGACGAGGCGCGCGCGGCGCTGGCCACGGCCGAGCGCTATTCGCTGCAAAGCCAGCCGCAGCTCGCTTATGTCAGTGCGTCGGCGGCGATGCGCGGCCTGCCCGAAGGAAGCCGCGACTGGCTGCGCGCGCAGGACATCGCGATGACCGAGGGTCAGGCGAACGAGCGGCGGCGATGAGCGGACGGTTGCTGACGCTTGCCGCCTTTGCGGGCGTGGCGGTGGGAGCAGGCGCGCTGGGCGCCGCGGCGGTGATGGTGGCGCGGCCGGCGGGCGGAGGCGTGGATGCCGCGGCCGTCCGCCAGGCGCTGATCGACAATCCGGAGATCATCCCGGAAGCGCTCGCCAAGCTGCAGCAGCGGCAGGTGGCGGGTGCCATCGATGCGGCGCGGACCGAGCTGGAAACGCCGTTCGCCGGCGCCTGGATCGGCGCGCGCGAACCGGCGGTGACGCTGGTGCAGTTCTACGACTATGCCTGCGCATATTGCCGGGCGAGCCTGCCGGTGGTGCAGCGGCTGGTGCGCGAGGACCCGACGCTGCGCGTCGTGTTCCGCGAGTTTCCCGTGCTGGGCGAGGCGAGCGTCGAGGCGGCGCGGGCGAGCATTGCGGCGGCGGGTGCTGGCAAGTTCCCGGCCTTTCACGATGCGCTCTACGCCGCCGGGCGGCCGTCGGGGGCGACCATCGACGCGACCGCTGCGCGGATCGGCACGCCCGCCGGCGACGGCCGGGCTGATGCGGAGATCGCGAAGAATTACCGGCTGGCGCAGAGCCTGGGCATCAACAGCACGCCGACCTGGGTGGTGGGCGACCAGCTGCTGGCCGGCGCGGTCGGCTACGAGGCGCTGAAGAGCGCGATCGAGGATGCAAAGGCGGCGGGCCGGACCTGACGCTCAGAGCGCGTCCCAGTCGATCGGTCCCTCGCGCTTCAGGCTGCCCGAGCGGTCGGGAAGGGGATATTTGAGGCCGCTGGCGCAGTTGAACAGCACAACCTGTTCGTCCGGGCGGACGTGGCCGTCGGCCAGCGCGCGACGCCAGGCGGCGAGCGTCGCGCCGCCTTCCGGACAGAGAAGCAGGCCGTCGCCGCGCGCGGCGTCCGTCACGGCGCGCTCGATCTCGGCATCGGACACGGCGACGGCATAGCCGCCGCTGTCGCGCACGGCATCGAGGATCAGGAAATCGCCGACCGCCGCGGGCACGCGGATGCCGGCGGCGTAGGTGTGCGCGTCCTGCCAGCGTTCGGCATGGCGCTCCCCCCGTTCAAAGGCGCGGACGATGGGGGCGCAGCCTTCGGCCTGCACCGCGATCATGCGCGGGCGTTCGGCGCCGATCAGGCCGATCGCCTCCAGCTCGGCAAAGGCCTTCCACATGCCGATGAGGCCTGTGCCGCCGCCGGTGGGATAGAAGATCGCGTCGGGAAGTCGCCAGCCGAGCTGTTCGGCAAGCTCCAGCCCCATCGTCTTCTTGCCCTCGATCCGGTAGGGCTCCTTCAGCGTCGACAGGTCGAACCAGCCGCGGTGCCGGGCGCCTTCGCCGACGATCTTGCCGCAATCGTCGATCAGGCCATCGACGCGCCAGACGCGGGCGCCCTGCGCGGCGATCTCCCGCACGTTCACCTCCGGCGTGTCGGCGGGGCAGAAGATCACCGCCTCGATCCCGGCGCGCGCCGCATAGGCGGCGGCGGCGGCGCCGGCATTGCCGTTGGTGGGCATGGCGATGACGCGCAGACCCAGCGCCTTGGCCATGGACAGCGCCATGACGAGGCCGCGCGCCTTGAAGGAGCCGGTGGGAAGGCGCCCTTCGTCCTTGACGATCGGGGCGCGGGCGCCGGCCGACCGGCCGATCGCGTCGAGCGGGATCAGCGGCGTTTCGCCCTCACCGAGGCTGATGATGTCGGCCGTGTTCCGGACGGGCAGAAGCTCCCGATATTTCCACAGGCCCATCGGCCGTTCGGCGAGCCGGTCGCGGCTGATCGCGCGGGCGACAGCGGGAAGATCATAGCGGACGAGGAGAGGCCGACCGACGCGCGACAGGCCGTGGACCTGGTCGGCGGGATAATGCTCGCCGGTCATCGAGCATTCGAGATGGGTGACGAAGGTCGGCCGATCGGCGACAAGATTTATGTTCAAGATCGACGGCTCCGAACCCATGCTTGGTAGTTGATGCGTTGACATGTCGGACCTGTTCTCGCAGGCCGACGGGGGATCGGACAAGGGGATAGCGGCTGACAACAGGAACCGCCCGGCGCACAGCGGTGGCCGCTGCGATGCTTACCCTGCTGAGCGGATGCAACGAACGGCAGTCGATGTTCGCGACGTTCGGCCTAACGGCGGAGCGGGTCGCGGCGCTGACCATCTTCATGGTGGTCGCAGGCGCGCTAATCTTCATCGCGGTGATGGCTCTGTCGCGCCACGCCATTCGCGCACCCGAAAACGCGATCAGCCACACGCAGGGCATGCGGATGGTGCTGTGGCTGGGCGGGATCGTGCCGGCGGTGTCGCTGCTGGCGCTGCTGATCGCATCGCTGCCGCTGATGCGGCCGTTGCCGGTCACGGCGGCCGACCTGGTGGTCGCGGTGGAAGGCGAGCAGTTCTGGTGGCGGGTGCGCTACCCAGGACCGAACGGCGGCGCGCCCGTGGAAACCGCCAACCAGATCCGCGTGCCGGTGGGGCAGACCGTCGAGCTGCGGCTGACGGGAGCCGATGTGGTGCACAGCTTCTGGGTGCCCGGGCTGGCGGGCAAGATGGACATGATCCCCGGGCGCGAGAACCGGCTGGTGGTGCGCGCGACCGAAGCGGGCAAGTACCGGGGGCAGTGCACCGAATTCTGCGGCCTGAGCCACGCGCTGATGGCGTTCGACGTGGTGGCGATGGAGCCGGCGGCCTTCAACCGCTGGCTGGCAGCCGAGGCGCGCCCGGCCGCGACCCAGGCGGCGCCGGGTGCGGCGCTGTTCGAGCAATATGGCTGTGCCGCCTGCCATGCCGTGCGCGGCACGGCGGCGGTGGCCCGGATCGGCCCCGACCTGACCCATTTCGGCGCCCGCGCCACGGCGGCGGCGGGGATCCTGCCGATGGAAAGGCAGGCGGTCGCACGCTTCATCCGCGATGCCGGTGACGTGAAGCCGGGCGCCCGGATGCCGACCTATGCGCACATGAGCGCCGCCGACAGCCTTCAGATCGCCGACTGGCTGATCGGGCTGCGGCCGACGGAGACACGGCCATGAGCCTTCACGACCAGGACGATCCCGCACTCCGCAAGGCGCAGGAGGAGCGGCTGCGCGCGGTCTGGGAGGCGCCCAAGGGCTTGTTCTTCCGCTGGACGGACGTGAACAACAACCGGGTCGGCAACTGGTATGTCGTCACCGCCTTCGGCTTCATGCTGTTCGCAGGCGTGCTGGCGCTGATCATGCGCACGCAGCTGGCGGTGCCGGACAACGACTTGGTGAGCGCGAACACGTTCAACCAGCTGTTCACGCTGCATGGTTCGACCATGATGTTCCTGTTCGCCGTGCCGATGTTCGAGGCGGTGTCGATCATCCTGCTGCCGCAGCTGCTGGCGGCGCGCGACCTGCCGTTCCCGCGGCTGTCGGCATTTGGATACTGGTCCTTCCTGATCGGCGGCGTGTTCGTGTCGGGATCGATCTTCTTCAACGCGGCGCCCGATGGCGGCTGGTTCATGTATCCGCCGCTGACCACGCGGACCGACCTGAGCGGGCTGGGTGCCGACATCTGGATGCTGGGCCTGTCCTTCATCGAGGTGTCGTCCGTCGCGGCGGCGGTCGAACTGATCGTGGGCGTGCTGAAGTGCCGCCCGCCGGGCATGCGTCTGAACCTGATGCCGCTTTACGCCTGGTACATCCTGGTGGTGGCGGTGATGATCCTGTTCGCATTCCCGCCGCTGATTGCGGGCGACATCCTGTTCGAGCTCGAGCGACTGCTCAACTGGCCGTTCTTCGATGCCGAGCGGGGCGGCGACCCGCTGTTGTGGCAGCACCTGTTCTGGATCTTCGGCCACCCAGAGGTCTACATTGTCTTCCTGCCGTCGATCGCGCTGTTCGCCATGCTGGTGCCGACCTTCGCGCAGCGCCATCTGCTCGGCTATCCATGGATCGTGCTGGCGGCGGTCGGCACCGCGTTCCTGTCGTTCGGATTGTGGGTGCACCACATGTTCGCGACCGGCCTGCCGAACATCAGCCTGGCGTTCTTCTCGGCAGCATCCGAGGCGGTGGCGATCCCGACGGCGGTGCAGATCTTCGTGCTGATCGGCACGCTGTGGGCGGGCCGCGTGGTGTGGTCGACGCCGCTGCTCTACGCCGTCGGCAGCCTCGCCATCTTCGTGATCGGAGGCCTGACCGGCGTGATGGTGGCGATCGCCCCGTTCGACTGGCAGGCGCACGACACCTACTTCATCGTGGCGCACCTGCATTATGTGCTGATCGGCGGCACGCTGCTGCCGCTGTTCGGCGGGCTTTACTATTACTGGCCGCTGGTGACGGGGAAGAAGCTGTCCGACCGGATGGGCCGGACCGCCTTCTGGATCATGTTCGCGGGCGCCAACCTGACGTTCTTCCCCATGCATCTGTCGGGCATGTTCGGCATGCCGCGCCGCGTGTTCACCTATCCGGCCGAGCTTGGCATCGGCGGACTGAACCTGATGTCCACGGTCGGCGCCTATGCCTTTGCGCTGGGCGTGCTGATCGTCTGCATCGACCTGTTCCGGTCGCCGTGGCGCCAGAAGGCCGGGCGCAACCCGTGGAACGCGGGCACGCTGGAATGGCTGGTGACGCCCGAGAACGAGAATTGGGGTGTGCGATCGGTGCCGCTGATCGAGAGCCGCTATCCGATCTGGGACCAGCCCGACTTCGTCAAGAAGGTGGACGAAGGGCGCTTCTTCCTGCCCGACGCGGAGGAAGGACGGCGCGAATCCATCATCACCACCGTGCTCGATTCACGCCCCATCGCCGTGATCCGGCTGGGCACGCCCAGCGTTCTGCCCATGCTGACGGCGATCGCGCTGGGCAGCGTGTTCATCCTGACGACCTACCATCTCTACATGGCCGCGCTGGTCGGTGCGGTGGCGACGCTGGGCTTCGTCGTCGCGTGGCTGTGGACCGGCACCGGCGAGATCCCGGAGAAGCCTGAAAAGCCGATCGGCCACGGCATCACGCTGCCGCTCTATATCTCCGGCAGCTCGTCGCCCGGATGGTGGGCGATGTTCATCACGATGATGGCGGATGCGACCGCCTTCTCCGGGCTGGTGTTCGGTTATTTCTTCTACTGGACGATCCATCCGGAGTTTCCGCCGTCCGGGCCGGGCCTGAACGGGCCCGGGCTGTTCTGGCCGATGGTTGCGCTGGGACTGGCTGCGGCAGGCTGGGCAGCGACGATCGGCGCGCGCGAGGTGAACGCGCGCGGCGGCACCGGCGCGGCCCGCCTGCTCCTCGCCATCGGCATCGTCGCGTCGATGGCCGGGATCGCGGCCGGGCTGGCCGGTCCTTGGACGTCGGACCTGGTGCCCGAGCAGCATGTCTATCCGGCGATCGTCTGGACGCTGGCCATCTGGACCAGCGCGCATTCGGGCGTCGCGGCGATCATGCAGAGCTACACGCTTGCGCGGAGCGTGACCGGGCGGCTGACGCCGACCTATGACGCGGAACTGCGCAACATCAGCGTCTACATGCATTTCATGCTGCTGACGGCGGCGGTGACCTATCTCACCATCGGCCTGTTCCCGGTGCTGGCATGAAGCTGACCTGGGGACAGCGCGTCCGCGAAGCCCGCGTCACGCTGTGGACGCTGATCGTGCCGCCGACGGTGTGGGCGGTGCATTTCCTCACCTGCTACCTGTGGGTCGCGATCTCCTGCGCGAAGGCGGGCGCCTTTCCGCGCTACCCCTGGGCATTCGTCGCCGGGACGGTGGCGGCGCTGGCCATCATCGTCGCGTCGGGCGTGATCGCCTGGATCCAGTCGCGGCGGCCGGGGGACCCGCCGCCGCATGACAAGGGCACGGACAACGACCGGCTCCGCTTCCTGGCGGTTTCCACCATGTTGCTGGCAGCACTGAGCTTTGTGGGCGTGGTGTTCACGGCGGTGCCGGCCGTGATGCTGACCGACTGCCGATGACCGCAGCCGGGCTGATCGTCGCGCTGGTCGGCACGCTGGTGGCCTCTGCCGGGCTGGGCATGACCGGCCACATGATCGGACACATGCTGGCGGTCGCGGTGGCCGGGCCGATGCTCGCGATCGGGCTGCAGCCGGTGCTGGCGAACCGGCGCCTGCCGGGCGCGATTGCCGCGATGCTGATCGAGCTCGCGATCGTGTGGGGGTGGCACATGCCGGCGGTGCGGGCCGCGACCGACATGAGCCTGGCGCTGATGCTGGTGGAGCAGGCGAGCTTCCTGGCGGCCGGCACGCTGCTGTGGACGGCGGCGCTGCGCGAGCGGGTCGGCGGGGTGGCGGCGCTTCTGCTCACATCCATGCACATGACGCTGCTGGGCGCGCTGATCGGGCTCGCGCCGCGGCGGCTTTATCCGATGATGGCGATGCATGGCGGCTTTGGCGGGCTGGATGCGTTGGCCGACCAGCAGCTTGGCGGCGTGGTGATGCTGACGCTGGGCGGCGCGAGCTATTTGATGGGCGGATTGTGGATGCTGGGAACGTTGCTGAACGAACGGGTGCGCGCATGACGATCCGGGTGACGTGGCGGCGCGCGCTGGTCGCGCTGTTGACGCTGGCGGCGGCAGGGATGCTGTTCGCCTGGTCGGGGATCTTCAACGTGGCGGCGTCGAGCGGCCATTGGGCCATCACCGACTGGTTCCTGCACTGGACCATGCGCAATTCGGTGCGCACCCACACGCTGCTGGAAGGCGTGGAGAGCCCGCGCGACCCGAGCGGCCTCATTTCGGCCGCGGGGCATTTCGAGCAGAGCTGTGCCGTGTGCCACGGCGCGCCGGGGCAGAAGGCATCGCCCGTCACCCGGTCGGCGACGCCGCCGGCGCCGGACCTGACGGAAACGGTGCCGACGTGGACGGATGCGCAGCTGTTCTGGATCCTGAAGCACGGCGTGAAATATACGGGCATGCCGGCCTGGCCGACGCTGGAGCGGAAGGACGAGGTTCGGCGGATGGTAGGCTTTATCCGCCTGCTGCCCGAGATGAGCGTGACCGAATACCGCGCGCTGGTGGCGCATGACGGGCAGGGCGGGCTGCCGACGGTGCCGGAGGCGCGCGGGCTGGTCGCGTGCGTCGGGTGCCACGGTGCCGACGGGCGCGGGAGGGGGCAGGGCGACATCCCGATCCTGGGTGGCCAGCGTGCCGATTATCTGGAGGCCTCGCTCGTCCGCTATGCCAACCTGCGGCGGGAAAGCGGCGTGATGGCGGCGGCCGCGGCGCCGCTGGATCCGGACGAGCGGCGCTGGCTGGCAAGCTATTTCGCGGCCATGCCGGGCCTGGGCGGTGGCGCGCGGCCGACCAGCGGCGCGGCGGCCGAGATCGCGCTGCGCGGGAGGCCGTCCGATCAGCTGCCCGCCTGCGTCAGCTGCCATGACGCGGGAGGCCGGCGGCCGTTTCCCGTGATCCACGGCCAGCGGGCGAGCTATATTGCGCAGCGGCTGCGGCAGTGGCGCGGCGAGGAAACGGTGGTGGATGCGCGCAAGCCGCAGGACGTGATGCCGGTGATCGCCCGGCGCATCCCGGAAGAGATGATCGACCCGCTGGCGCGGTGGTTCGCCGGGGAATAGCTCAGGCGGCGGCGGCGGCGGGTGCGAAGCTGACGGGGCCGGGCCGCCCGAACAGATAGCCCTGCGCCTCCGGGCAGCCTTCCTCCGCCACCATGCGGTGCTGCGCCTCGGTCTCGACACCCTCCGCCACCACCGGCAGGCCGAGGCTGCGGCCGATGCCGACGATCGCGCGGACGATGGACCGGGCGGCATCGTCCGTTTCCATGCTGGCGACAAAGCTGCGGTCGATCTTGATCTTGTCGAACGGGAAGCTCTGCAGGTTCGACAGGGACGAGTAGCCGGTGCCAAAATCGTCCATCACCACGCGGACGCCGAGCGCCTTCAGGCGGTCGAGCGTGGCGAGCGCGGTCGCGCGGTCGCGCGGTCGCGCATCAGCACGGTTTCGGTGATCTCCAGTTCGAGGCGCGCGGGGGCAAGGCCGGTGTCGGCAAGCACCGCGGCGACCTGATCGGCAAGGTTGGGGAGCTGGAACTGGACGGCGGAGACGTTGACGGCGAGGGCAACCTCGGAAGGCCAGGTCGCTGCGGCGGCACAGGCGTTGCGCAGCACCCAGTCACCCAGGGCGACGATCGAGCCGGACTCCTCCGCGATGGGCACGAAATCGTCCGGCAGGATCTCGCCGCGGTCCGGATGCTGCCAGCGGAGCAGCGCCTCGTAGCCGGTGACCCGCCCCCCCGCAGTGGACACGAGCGGCTGATAGGCGAGGCGGAGCTGGTCGCGCAGGATCGCGTGGCGCAGATCATGTTCCAGCGCGCGCCGGGTGCGCACGGCGCGGTCCATGTCGGCATCGAAGAAGCGCGCGACGCCGCGCCCGGCGGCCTTTGCCCGGTAGAGCGCGACGTCGGCACCGTGGCGCAAGCCGGCGGCGTCCGCCGCGTCGGCGGGGAAGATCGCGACGCCGAGGCTGACGCCGACGGCGGCCGGATCGCGCGCGCTGTCCATTTCCGCCGCCACATCATCCAGGATGCGCCGCACGAGCGCCTGCGCGCCGTCCGGCTGGGCCGCGCCGACCTGCAGGATCATGAATTCGTCGCCGCCGAGCCGCGCCACCGTGTCGGTCGACCGCACGGCATCGGAGAGGATGCGGCCGATGCGGCGGAGAATGTCGTCGCCGGCGGCATGGCCGAAGATGTCGTTGACGGCCTTGAACCGATCGAGGTCGAGCGCCACCAGCGCGACGTCCTGGCCGTCGCGGCGGGCGCGGGCGAGATCGCGTTCCAGCCTTTCCTCCATGACCGCGCGGTTGGGGAGGCCGGTGAGGGCGTCATGGCGGGCAAGATGCTCGATCCGGCGCTGTGCCGCGCGCTTTTCCGTCAGGTCGCGGACGGCGACGACGACGCTCGGCCGGCCGCGATATTCAACCGCCCGCGTCGACACTTCGAGGGCCCGGTCGGGCGCGGTCGCCACCGCGACATCGACGGGCGCGCCCCGCTCCGCTGCGAGCGGCTGGCCATCGGCAGCGGTCATCAGATCGTCGATCGCCCGTCCGACGAGGGCCGCCGGCGGCAGCGCCAGCAGGCGGCCGAAGCAGGCATTCGCCTCCACAACCTGTCCGTCCCGGACGATCGCCATGCCGTCCAGCATCGCCTCCGCCAGACCCCTAAGATCGGTGAGATAGCGGTCGAACAGCACGGCCACGACGGAGAGCAGCAGCAGCCCGGCCGTCACCAGCACCACCGCGGTGATCAGCAGCGGCCGGTCCAACCCGCCTGCCGGTGCGGAGACGGTGGGATCGGGGACCAGCGTGGTCGCGGCCATCGCGCCATAATGGAGCAGGCAGAGCGACAGGAGCGCGAGCATTGCCGGCACCACGATCGCAGGCGCGCCGGACAAGCGCGCGTTTGCCACATAGGCGCACGCGAACAGCGCGCTGGCCACGGCCGCCGCGGCGATGATCGGGCCGGGCGTGTAGACGATGCGGGCGGCAGCCACGATCGCCGCCATGCCGGTGAAATGCATTGCGCCGATCGCGACGCCGGTGGCGAGCCCGGCGCCCGCACAGCGGCGAAGATCACGCCCGTCGCCCAGCAGCCGGAGCGCGCCCAGCAGCAGCAGCATGACGACCGCGATCGAGGCCAGCGTGAGGACCGCGCCGAACCGCATCGGCATGACCCCGTCATAGGCGAGCATCGCGACGAAATGCTTCGCCCAGATGCCCGCACCGCCCGCGATCGCGGCGAGACGTGTCCAGTGAATGCGGCGATGAGCCGCACTGTCGCGCGCGCGCCGCAGAAGAAGGAAGAAGGTGCTGCTGCCGAGCAGCCAGATCGCGACCGACACAAGGATCAGCCGCAGATCATGCTGACGGGTGACGCATTCGACGACGGTGAACATGGCAGGCGACATGGCAGCGGGAGAGTTCAGGGACGCTTTTGGTTCGATCCAGTTTGGAACGGTTGTGCGTCCAGCCCGCCGATCGGCACCGATGCCCTGACGCTCGACTCCGATCCGCTGGCGGAGAATACTCAGGATGCTGGAACGGCGGTGAACGTCGCAGCCGAGTCGAGGGGGGGAACAATGGGGCTGCGGGTCTGGGCGGCACTGACACTGGCGCTGGCGATGCTGGCACACGTACCCGCATCCGCTCAGGAGGGCGCGAACCCCCGCCTGACCGCATTTGCGCGCGGCGTCCGCGCCGAAGGAACGGAGCGCAAGCTGACGTTCGGCCAGGTCGAGGTCGACATCGTTGTTCGAGGGGCGGTGGCGGAAACCAGCATCACGGCGTCCTTGCGGAACAGCAGCCACGAGGTGCTGGAGGGTGAGTTCGAGCTGATGCTGCCCCCCGGATCGATCGTCACGGGATATGCCTTGAACATCGTGGGCAGCGGCGGGCTGGTGGATGGCGTGCTGGTCGACCGGCCGCGGGCCGAGGCCGTTTACGAGGCGCAGGTGCGGCGCGGCATCGATCCCGGGCTGGCCGAGGTCCGGCCGGACGGCGGGTTCACCACACGCGTGTTCCCCATCGCCCCCGGTGGCGAGCGCCGCATCAGGGTCCGGTTCGTGTCGCCGATCGCGGACGGTTACCGGCTGCCCCTGTCCGGGCTGGGCCGGAACGGAAGGGTGCGGGTGCGCGCCGTGGGCGCGGCCGAGGCCGCAGTCACCCTGCCGGGAGGATCACGGCGCCTGTTGAACGCCAATGGGACGATCGAGGTCGGCCTGGACGATATCGGTGCGGGAACGATGCTGATCGATCCCGATGCGGGCGCGCGCGCGATCGCCAGCCGCCATGCGACGGGAGAGCGCTATATCCAGGTCAGCGGGACGCTGCCGGCGCGCGAAGCCGCGGCCTTGGGCGGCGTCCTTCGGATATACTGGGATCGGTCCCGATCCCGCCTCGGCGCGGGCGGCGCGGACGAGCAGGCGCTGCTGCGTGCGATCGTCGCGCGTCGGCGGCCGCAGCAGATCGAACTCGTGCTGTTCAACAGCAGCGGCGCCGAGCGGCTGATGGTGCCGGACGCCGACCGCCTGATCGCGGCGATCGGCCGGGTCAGCTATCGCGGCGCATCGAGCCATGCACCGCTGGCGGCGGACCGGGCGCCCGCACGATCATGCATCCTGTTCGCCAACGGCGCGCCTGCCATCGACCGGTCGGCGCGGTTCGCACCCGCCTGCCGGCTGGACGTGGTTGCCTCCGGTGCGGCACCGGACCTGTCGTACCTTCGCGGCCTGGCCGGCGCGGGCGGCGGACAGCTGCTGTCCGGCAACAGCGATCCGGCCGCACTCGCCGGGGGCGCCGACGTGACGCTGATCGACGACGACGGCGCGGCGTTGGACGTCCTGCGGTTGGATGCCGGATCGGGACGTTTCGCGCTGATCGTGCGCCTGCCAGAGCAGGGCGGCATCCGGCTGCGGACGGGTGGCACGACGCGCGCCATCGTCCCCGAGGACGAGGCGGCGTTCGACGGCGAGGGGGCACTGCTGGCGGCAGAGCGGCTGGCGATGCTGGGCGCGGACGACCGGCGCGCCGACTATGTCGCGATCAGCCGCCGTTATGGCGTCGCGAGCGACAGCCTGTCGTTTCTGGTGCTGGAAACGCCCAACGATTATCTGCAGGCCGACATCGCACCCCCGGCCAACTATCCGCCGGCGCTCGCGAACGAATATGGCCGGCTTTTCAAGGAGGCGGCCGACGGGCGATCACGCGCCCGTGCCGAGCGGCTGACCGACGTGGTGCGGATGTGGACGGAGCAGGTCGGCTGGTGGGAGCGTCGGTTCCCGACCGTTTCGCAGGTGAAGCGCGAGCAGAGGGTGGCCAGTCGGAACGATGTGGTGGGGGAGCGCGCGTCGGCAATTGATCCCACCGTGATCAACGCTCCTCCGCCACCGCCACCGCCACCGCCGCCTCCGCCGCCGCCTCCCCCGGCACCCGCGCTCTTTTCGCCCAGCACGCCTGCTGAGATGGACGGCGCGGAAAGCATCACGCTGACGGGTCGCCGGATCAGCACGCCCGCGCGCACGGTGATCGCCATCGAGGCATGGCAGCCGGAGCGCCCGTACCTGCGTGCGCTGGACGCGGCACCGGCGAACTTCGACCGCATCTTTGCAGCAGAAGAAGAGCGGTACGGATCGATCCCCGCCTTCTACCTGGACGTCGCGGCGTGGCTGCAGGCGAAAGGCCGCACGGCCATGGCGGTGGAGACGGCGCTCGCCGCGCTCGACCTGCCGACCGCGAACGAGGTCACGCTCGGCATCGTCGCGGATCGCATGGAGCAATATGGCGCGCATGACCGCGCGGTTGAGTTGCGGGAGCGGCACATGCGGCTGGACCCGGAGCGGCCGCAGCCCAAGCGCCTCCTTGCGCTTGCGCTCGGCCGGCGCGCCGCCTTTCAGTCGGCCACGGCGCGGGCGGACCTGGAACGCGCGATCGCGCTGTTGAGCGAGGTGGCGCTGGAGCCGACCGATGCGCGGTGGAACGGCATCGAGCTGATCGCGCTCAACGAGGCGAACGCCATGATCCCGCGGCTGGACCGGCTGGGCGGACGCTGGACGCTGGACCCGCGGCTGGTGAAGCTGCTGGACGTGGACGTGCGCGTGGTGATCGACTGGACCACCGATGCCACCGACCTCGACCTGTGGGTCGACGAGCCGTCGGGCGAGCAGGCGATCTTCAGCAATCCGCGAACCGCGATCGGCGGGCGGCTGTCCGACGACATGACAGCGGGATACGGGCCGGAGGAGTATCAGCTGCGCCGCGCGCCGGCCGGCATATATCAGGTGCAGGTGAATGTCTTTGCCGGCGACCGGATCGATCCCAACGGACCGTCATTGATGACGGCGCGCCTGATCCGGGATTTCGGCCGCGCGACGGAACGGGAGGAGCGAGTGGACGTCGAATTGACGCGCGACAGCACGGGAGCGAAGATGATCGGGCGGATCGTGGTGCCGGCGGGCGGAGGAACGCGGTGAGTGCGCTCACGCCGTTCCACATCGCCTTTCCGGTCGACGATCTGGACGCGGCACGCACCTTCTACGGCGAGGTGCTGGGCTGTGCGGAAGGGCGCAGCGCGGCCGACTGGATCGATTTCGACCTGTTCGGCCACCAGATCGTGGCGCACCGCGTCGATCGGCCGCGCGCAGGCGCCGCGCACAATCCGGTCGACGGGCACGATGTGCCGGTGCCGCATTTCGGCGTCGTGCTGACCCCGGCGCGCTGGCAGGCGCTGGCGGAGCGCGTGCGGGCCGCGGGTGTCCGGTTCGTCGTGGAGCCGCACACCCGCTTTGCCGGGCAGCCGGGCGAGCAATCGACAATGTTCTTCCTTGATCCGGCGGGCAACGCGCTGGAGTTCAAGGCCTTCGCCGACATGGACCAGCTGTTCGCGCGCTGAGGCGTCAGCGCCCGTAGATGCGGTCCAGCGCGCGGGCGGTGTCGCGGTAGCGGTCCGCCGCCGGATCGTAGCGCGGATCGCTGGCCAGCCGCTCGGCCCAGGCGACGGCCGCGCGCCCGCCCCATGCATCCGGCGGCACGCTCAGCACCTCTCGCGCGGTGCCGCGATGCCAGTGCCCCTCGAAATCGAAGAACGAGCCGGCGACGTTGGACATGCCGGCACCACCATCGGTGCCGTAGAAGCGCGCCGCGATGGCGGCCTCTTCGCCGGCATGGAGGCGCCAGGAACAGGCAAGCGTGACGACGGTGCCGCCTTCAAGCGTGAGGGAGGCGGTGGCGAGATCCTCCACCACGTCCGTGCGATCACCGAGCGGCGCACCGCCCGCGAACAGATGCGCGCGCACCTCCTCCACCGCCGGCCAGCCGAGCGTCCAGAGCGCAAGGTCGATGAGGTGGACGCCCAGGTCCATCACGCAACCGCCGCCCGACAGCGCGGGATCGTAGAACCACGCCTTGTCGGGACCGTAGGCGTTGTGGAAGACGAGCTCGACCAGCTGGGGCCGTCCCAGCCCGCCCGAGCGGATGCGGTCGGCGATCGCCTGCATCGCGGCGGTGTGGCGGTACGAGAGGTCGACGTGCAGCAGCCGATCCGCGCGCCGGGCGGCGGCAAGGACGGCGTCCACCTCCTCCGCGCTGCGTCCGAGCGGCTTCTGGCAGAACACGGCGACGCCGGCGTCGAGCGCCTGGATGGTCTGGGCGGCATGAAGCGCGCTGGGCGTGGCGATGACGATGCCGTCGAGGTCGAGCGCGAGCATGCGGTCGAGATCGGCGACCACCGCTGCCGCGGGCGCGATGGCGAGGGCCTCCAGCTGCATCTCGTCCGACGGATCGGAGATGGCAATCACATCGGCCAAGCCATTGTCGACGATCGCCGCCATGCGGTGACGGCCGATCCAGCCGGTGCCGAGGAAGCCGAGGCGAAGGCCGGTCACCGTGCGTCCCCGTCCATCATCACCATCGCCTTCACAAAGCCGTCAGGGCGATCGCGGGTCGCATCGAGCGCATCGCCGAGGCGGTCGAGCGGGTAGCGGTGGGTAAGGAGGGGGGCGACGTCAAGCCGGCCGGAGGCGACGGCGGCGACCGCTTCCTCCATGCCGCGACGCGAGACGGCGGGATCGCGCTCATGCGCGTTCACCACGTCGAACCCGCGCCAGTTCCACAGCTGCATGTTGACCTGGCGAGGACCGTCCTGGTGATAGCCGGCGATGACGAGGCGACCACCCTCCGTCGTCAGCTCCGCCGCCAGATCGAGCGGCCATTGCTTGCCCACGGCCTCGATCACGCGGTCGCAGAAGCGGCCGTCGGTCAGCGTCTTGACCCGGTCGATGATCGCCCAGTGATCCTCCATCGCGATCGTTTCGGCCGCGCCGTAGCGCCGTGCGAGATCGAGCGAGAAAGGGCGGCGCGAGATCGCGATGACGCGCGCACCCGCATCGGTGGCGAGCCGCGTCAGGATGGCACCAAGAAAGCCGATGCCGAGGATCGCGACGGTCTGACCCGGCTGGATGTCGCTGCGCCGGAAGATGTTGAACGCGCAGCCGATCGGCTCGGCAGGGAAGGGCGTATCGCCGAAGCTGTGGGGCAGGCGGACGAGTTGGTCCGCGGCGGCGATGTCGGTATCGGCAAAGGCGTGGCCCGACAGGATCGCGACGCGGTCGCCGGGCGAAAGGTCCGCCACGTCGGTGCCGATCGCCTCCACTCGGCCCCAGCCTTCATGCCCCAGCGCGCCGGGAGCGGTGGGAAAGGTCATCCAGTCCGGCCCTTCCCACGGCGTAAGGTTGGATGCGCAGACGCCGCAACCTTCCAGCCGGACGCGCACCTGGCCGGGGCCGGGCACGGGCCGATCGACCTGATCGACGCGGACAGCGCCGGGGCCGGTCAGAACGGCGGCACGCATCTTCTGAGGGGGCAAAACGTTGCTCCTGTTCAACAAAGGAAGGACACGCGATGGCCGACTTGAAGAAGGGCGACAAGGTCAGCTGGAAGTCGCATGGCGGCGAAGCGCACGGCGAAGTCGAAAAGAAGCTGACGAGCGACACCAAGGTGAAGGGCCATCAGGTGCGCGCGTCGAAGGACGACCCGCAGTATCTCGTGAAGTCAGACAATGGCGGCGAGGCCGCGCACAAGCCGGATGCCTTGAAGAAGGGGTAAGCCGGACATCCACGCGCCGGAGCGGAGGTGCGGTTCGCACGACCCCCGCTCCGCCGCGACGATCAGCGACTTAGCCGCGCGATTGCTCGTCGATCCAGCTGGCGACTTCAGCGGCGACGCGGTTGGCGGCCTGGTTGAGCGCGGCGCCGACGGGCAGTGCCTCGACGGGAGCGACCGGCACCCGCGCCTCGAACCGGCGGGTCCGCACGCTGTTCTCACCGCTGCCCTGCGCCACGGAGATGACGGCGTCGTAGGTCACGACCGCATCGCCCGTCGCCGCATCGATGCCGAAGCGCTGCAGTTCGCCGGACAGGCGCGTGCCGGGATCGAAATCGAACTGACGGGGCGTGAGCACGGTGCGGCCGGTCTGCGCCTCGATCGTCTCCGACAGCAGGCGCTGGAACAGGCGGTTGGGCGCCTCCACCCACTGCGCATCCTTCACATAGGCCACGGTGCCGTCGACGGTACTGACGGGAACGCGCTGCGTCGCGATCGTCTGCGGAACCGTGGGCACCAGCACAGTGACGGTCTGCGCCGACGCGGCGGTGTTGGTCCGGCCCGGCGCGACCTGCGCGGTGGCGGTCAGGTTGAGAAGGCTGTCGGGCGGATCCGCGCCGAAGCTGATGCAGGCCGACAGCGACAAGGCGGTCGCAAGGATGAGCGCCTGGCGGATCATGGGCGGAGTCCTCACTTGGGTTCGTAATCGGGAAGGCGCTGACGGCCGATCAGCGAGCTGGCGCCGCCATTGTTCACGCGGTCGGCGATCGCGCTGAGCGCCTCCGTCGTCTCGCGAAGGTCACGCACGAGCAGCCCGGCTTCGGGGATCGTGCGCTGCGAGAAGGCCTGAAGGCCGGGCCGCGCGTCGTTGATCGCCGCGTTGAGGTTGTCGAACGTGCTGGCCGACTGCGAAACGGTGCGCTGCAGCTCCCGAATCAGCGGCCGCGTATCCTCATCCAGCACGCTGTTGGTGGTGGCCGCCAGCTGCCCGATCTGCTCGGCCGCGTCGCCCGCCTGCTGAATGGCGACGCGCGTCTGCGCGAGGGTCGCCGCGATCTCCGGCCCGCGATCGGCGAGAGCGTCGGTCAGGCGATTGGTGTTGTCGAGGATGCCCGCGATCGACGCCTGGTTGCGGTCGGACAGCAGCCCCGTCAGCCGCTCCGTCAGGGTGGTCAACCGCTCCAGAAGCTGCGGTGCGCTGTTCAGAAGCTCGCCGAGCGCGCCGGGACGCGTCGGGATGACGGGCACGCCGGCAGGACCGGGAACATCGATGGCCGGCGCCCCCTGGCGGGCGCCGGCGAGCTGGATCGTGCTGGTGCCGGTAAAGCTGCTCTGAATCTGCGCGGTGGTGCCCTGAAGGACGGGCAGATCGTCGCGGACGGCGATCCGCACGCGCACCAGCTCCGGATTGTTGGCCCAGAGCCCGATCGATTCGACCTGACCCGAGGGAACGCCGGAGAAGGTGACGGTGGATCCCTTCGCCAAGCCTTCAACCGACGTGCGGAAGAAGATGTCGTAGTCCTTGGTGCGGGTGCCCGACAGGTTGGCGAGCCAGATCGCGAAGATCACGACGCCCGCCAGCAGGATCAGCGTGACGGCGCCGACCAGGACGTTGTTTGACCGGGTTTCCATGCTAGCGCCTCATGCCTTCCGCTTCCTCGTCGCGCGGGCGGACCGTGCCGCCGCCGCCTTCGATGCCGTTGCGCTCGGCCGCTTCGTTGCCGCCCGAACGGTCGCGAACACCCACCGTTTCCTGCGCGGTGTCGACCGCATCCGCGCGCGTCGGCGCGAGCGTGCCGGCATCCGCCTTGATCTTGTCCTGAGCGGCGATCGCCGTCCGCCCGCGCGGCCCGTTGAAATATTCCTGGATCCACTCGTGATCCAGCGCCAGCAGCTCGTCGATCGTGCCGATCGCGATCACCTTCTTGTCGGCCAGCACCGCCACCCGGTCACAGATGGCGTAAAGCGTGTCGAGATCGTGCGTGATCAGGAACACGGTGAGGCCGAGCGTGTCGGTGAGCGAGCGGGTGAGCTCGTCAAAGCGGGCGGCGCCGATCGGATCGAGGCCGGCGGTGGGCTCGTCCAGGAAGAGGAGTTCGGGGTCAAGCGCGAGCGCGCGGGCCAGGCCGGCACGCTTCTTCATGCCGCCGGACAGTTCCGATGGATATTTCGGGCCGGCATCAGGCGGCAGGCCGGTCATCACCACCTTGTAGGAGGCGATGTCGTCGAGCAGGTCGCCCGTGATCTCCGGGTAGAATTCGCGCAGCGGCACCTGGACGTTTTCCGCCACGGTGAGCGTCGAGAAGAGCGCGCCACCCTGGAACAGCACGCCCCAGCGCCGCCGGATGTTCAGCGTCTCCTCAAGGCTGCGGCCGACGGTCGGCTGGCCGAACACCTCGATCTCGCCTTCGGTGGGCGTCTGCAGCCCGATGATCGAGCGCATCAGCACGGACTTGCCCGTTCCGGAGCCGCCGACGACGCCCAGGATCTCGCCCCGGCGGACGTCCAGATCGAGATTGTCGTGGATGACGCTGTCGCCAAAGGCGTTCCGCAGACCGCGGACGCGGATCACGACATCGTCGCTGTCCTCTGCGTCGAGATCCCGGACGTGCGGCGCGGTGGCCGAAAACTCGCTCATATCCAGCCCACCCAGGTGAAGGCGACGGCGAAGAAGGCGTCGAGCACGATGACAAGGAAGATGCCCTGGACGACCGCGGAGGTGGTGCGCAGGCCGACCTCCTCGGCATTTCCTTCGACCTGCATGCCCTGAAAGCAGCCGCTGAGCGCGATGATGGCGCCGAACACCGGTGCCTTCAGGAGCCCGACCCAGAGATCGGTGATCGGCACCACTTCCTGGATGCGCTGGATGAAGGTGACCGGCGGAATGCCGAGCGAAGTCCAGGCGAGAAAGCCCCCGCCGATGATCGCGATGATCATGGAATAAAAGGACAGGAGCGGCATCAGGATGACCGCCGCCAGGACACGCGGAAGGACCAGCGCCTCCATCGGAGAGACGCCGATCGTGCGCATGGCATCGATCTCTTCGGTCAGCTTCATCGTGCCGAGCTGCGCGGCGAAGGCGCTGCCCGAGCGGCCGGCGACCATGATGGCCGTCATCAGCGGGCCGAGTTCGCGGATGGTGAGGCGACCGACGAGGTTGATGGTGAAGACCTCCGCACCGAACTGGCGGAGCTGCACGGCACCTTGCTGTGCGATGACGATGCCGATCAGGAAGCTCATCAGCCCGATGATGCCGAGCGCGGCGACGCCCACCGTTTCAAACCGGGTGACCACCGCATTCCAGCGGAAGCGGGACGGATGGCGGATCAGGTGGCCCGCCGAGACGAGCAGCGCGCCGAAGAAGGCGAGCAGCCCGACCAGCGTGCGGCCGGCCACCGATACCGCGGCGCCGATCTCGTCCAGCACCCGGATGAAGGGCGACGTGCGGTCGGGCCGCATCTCGACATGCTGGTCGGCGTCGCCGACCCCGTCGATCAGGCGCTTGAACTCCGGCCGGGCGCCGGACACGCGGCCGGTGTCGCCAGCGACCAGGCGGTGGACGATCCACGCGCCGATCGTGTCCATCCGCCCGACGTCGCTGAGGTCGACGCTGTCGGCCTGCGCATCGTTCAGCCGTTTCGGCAGGTCGCCCATCAGCGCGATGGTCAGATCGCCGCGAAACCTGATGCGGCGTCCGCCCGCATCCTGATCCTCTGTGTAGTCGGCGGCCTGGCTCATGCTGGATCGTCCGTGCCGCATAACTGCAGCCCCGGCAAGCCGCCCTTCACGTGCGGCGAACCGATCATGCAGTGGCGAGGGCCTGATCGAAGTCCGCGATGAGATCGCCCGCGTCCTCAACGCCGATGGAGATGCGGACCAGATTGTCGGTGATGCCGAGCGCTCGTTTCCGGGCGTCGGGCACGGACAGGTGGGTCATCGCCGCCGGCGCGCTGGCGAGCGTTTCGGTTCCGCCGAGGCTGACGGCGAGCTTGGCGATCTTCAAGGCGTCGAGGAAAGCGAACGCCTCCGCCTCACCGCCCTTCAGGTAGAGCGAGAAGGTGGAGCCGGCGCCCGTGCAGTGGCGGCGATAGATGTCGGCCTGGCGTGCATTGTCGCCGCGTTCCAGGAAGCCGAGATAGCCGACATGCTCCACCTTCGGATGCTGGGCGAGGAATTCGCAGACCTTGGCGGCATTCTCGCCGGCGCGGGTCATGCGGAGTTCCAGCGTTTCCAGCGAGCGCAGCAGCATCCAGGCGGTGTTGGGATCGGTGATGGTGCCGATCGTGTTGCGCATCGACCGCACGGTGTTGATCAGCGCCTTGTCGCCGAGCAGGCCGCCTGCGACCAGATCGCTGTGGCCGCCGGCATATTTGGTGAGGCTGTAGACGACGAGGTCGGCGCCATGCTTCAGCGGCTTGTGCCAGAGCGGGCCGAGGAAGGTGTTGTCGATGGCGATCGGCGGCGCATCCGGGCCGGTGCCGAAGATGGCGTCGCGGCTGGCGCGAACCGCCTCCACGTCGACGAGCGCGTTGGTTGGGTTGGCCGGGCTTTCGAGGTAGATGAGCGCCACGCGGCCGGCATTGGCCTTGGACAGCACCTCGTCGATCTCCTCGCGCGTCGCACCGGCGGGGAAATCGAGCCAGTGGATGCCGAAGCGGCCGAGCACCTTTGCGATCAGCGTCTCGGTAGCGGCATAGAGCGGACCCGAGTGGACAATGGTGTCGCCAGGGCGGACCAGCGCCAGGAACAGCGTGGCGATGGCGGACATGCCGGACGAGAAGGTGAGGGCGTCCTCCGCCTCCTCCCACAGGCCGAGGCGGTCCTCAAGGATCTCCTGATTGGGGCCGTTGAAGCGCGAATAGACAAGGCCCTCGGCGCCACCCGGACGCTTGCCGGTGACGCCTTCGAAATGGCGCTTCCCGGCGGCCGCGTTCTCGAACACGAAGGTGGAGGTCAAGAAGATCGGCGGCTTCAGCGAGCCTTCCGACAGCATGGGATCATAGCCATGGCCCATCATCAGCGTCGCCGGGCTGAGCTTGCGGTCGCCGATCGTGTCGATGTGCGCGCGCGGGCGCCGACGCGGCGTGACGCCGGTCATGTCGGCCTCGGTTTCGGTGGTGCTGTTGTCGGTCACGAGTCTGCTCCGGATTGAAAGTTCTTGGCGAATATGGGGGCGAGGGCAGGAAGCGCTTGCGTCCGTTCTGCAATGGCGAGCAGCGCGGGCGTTTCGCGCGCGAACCAGTCGCGGCCGGGGCGCCAGTGAGTCATGACCCCCACATAGAGGTCGAGGGCCGTCGGCGCATCGCCCGGCAGCACCCAGTCACCCGCGGCGAGATCCGCATCAAACCCGCGCCACAGCGACTGGCGAAAGGCATCGACGCGGTCGCGCAGCTGCCCGGCGGCGAGCGGCGCCCAGCGCTCCGGATAGTCGCGGTAGGTGAAGGTGGGGTAGACTACCGACACCAGCCACATCAGCCGGTTGAGAAAGGCGGCGCGGCGCGGATCGTCGGCAGCGGGGACAAGCCCGCTGGCTGGGTGACGATCGCCAAGCGAGAGGATGATGGCCGCGCTTTCGGTGAAGATGGTGCCGTCGGGCGCGACCAGCGTCGGGACGCGTGCGAGCGGATTTACCTTGTCGAGACGCTCCCGCGCCGGGCCGGGATGGTCGAAGCCCTTGACGTCGACGAACTCGACGGGCTCGCCCACCCAGGCGAGCGCACCGGCGGCGATCGTCGAGCCCCAGCCGGGCACGCCGTAGAGCGTCCAGTGCGTCATGGGAGCGTCCGGCCTCCTCCGGTCAAACCGATCAAGGCGATCTGGCGGCCATAATCCGGCTCCGCCCCGTGCGTCGCCCGCCTAAAGCTGAAGAAACGCGCGGGATCGGAATAGGTGTCGGTCGACAGCGCGTCGATCCTGCCGACGCCGGCGGCGCGGAGGCGGGCGGCGACATAGGCTTCCAGGTCGAACTGAAATCGTCGGGGCGCCGCGCCGGGGGCGAAGAAGCGGTCGGCATCGTGGCCGATGGCGAGCAGGTTGGCGCGGAAGGCGTCGTCGACCTCGTAGGAGGGCTGGGCGATCGCCGGACCGATGGCGGCGGCGATGCGGTCCGGCCGTGCGCCCAGCGAGACCATGCGCGCGACCGTCGCTTCCACCACGCCGCCGGCCGCCCCGCGCCAGCCGGCATGGGCCGCCCCGACCACGCCCGCCTCCACATCGGCGAGGAGCACGGGCGCGCAATCGGCGGTGAGGATGCCGAGAAGAAGGCCGGGCCGATCTGTGACGAGCGCGTCCGCCCGCGGCCGCGCGTCGTCCGCAAAGGGCGCGTCCACGACCACGGCGTCGGCGGAATGGACCTGGTAGAGCGTGACGAGTCGCGCGCCCGGCATCACCGCGGCCACCGCCCGGCGCCGGTTCTCGGCAACGGCGGCCGGATCGTCGGCGGTGCCGAGCCCGACGTTCAGGCCGGCGACGAGGCCGGTCGACACCCCGCCCTCACGCCCGAGGAAGCCATGCGGCACGGATGCCAGCATGGCGCTGCGGATCGGCACGGGCAGGGTCACAGGTCGATCCTGAGGATGCGATCCTCGTCGATCTGGTCGCCCACCGGGAAGTCGTAGCGCCCGACATCGAAGGCGCCGTAGCGGGCGTAGAAGCGGCGGGCGCGGTGGTTGTCGACGAAGACGGACAGATGGAGGCACGGATGGCCCTCCGCGCGTGCAGACGTGAGCGCCCAATCCATGAGTGCGGGTGCAACCTCCGTGCCCTGCCACGGACGCAGGACGTAGAGCTGCCAGAGCTGGGCCGCGCGCGGCTCCACCGGAAGGTCGGGCGGCCCGAGCTTGGCAAAGCCCGCCACCCGGTCGCCATCGAGCGCGAGGCGGATGCGGAAGCGGGGATCCTCCAGCTCCGCGCGGTAGGCGTCGTCCGACCAGCCGGTGAGGAAGGTTGAAAGATCCTGTGGCCGGTAGAGATGCCCGAACGTCTCGGTAAAGCTGGTGCGCGCGGCAGCGGCAAAGGTCCCGGCATCGGCCGGCGTCGCATCGCGGTAGTGGATCATGCGGCAAAGCCCGCCGGCTCCGGCCAGGTGGAGGCGGAGAGCGCCAGCGCCTTGAAGAGCGTCCCCATTTCTCCCGCGCCGACCAGCCGGTCCCGCGCCGCCGCGATCTCCGCCGAGCGCGCCGGACTGCCCGCCGACAGCGCGATCGCGCGTTGAGCGATGCCGAGCCGTTCGAGCCAGACGCCCTGGGGCACCGGCCCGGACGTGCGGACGCCTTCGGCCGCCGCCGCCTCCGCCAGCGTGGCGAAATCGACATGCGCGGTGAGATCGCGGGTGCCCGGCGCTTCATAAGGATTGGCGAAGCGGTGACGGCTGACGGCCTGCAGCGTGTCGCCGACAGCCGGGCCTTCATAGCCATAGTCGATTACAAGCGCCGCGCCGCCGCGCGCCGCCAGCACCTTGGCGAGCGTCCTGACGATCGCGACCGAGGCGGGCGCGCTTTCAAGAATGCTGCCGATCGGCGCATCCGCCAGATGCTCCGGCACTAGCCCGTCGAGCACCGGCCCATGGCTGAGCGGGAGGAACAGGTCGCCGTGCGCCACGACCTTGCGCTCCTGCCAGCCATCCGGCGTGCGGACGAGCTGACGGATGGGAAGTGCGTCGAAGAACTCGTTGGCAACCACGAGCCAGGCGGCGTCGGCAGGCACCGTCGCCAGACCGTCGTGGAAGCTCGCGGCGGGCACCGCAGCCGCCTGACGCGCGCGCAATGCCGGGCTGGTCTCCACGAAGTGCACGGCCGGGCGCAGGCCCGCGCTCGCCATGGCGCGCAGCGCGTCGGCGGCAAGGGTGCCGCGGCCGGGGCCGAGTTCGACATAATGCACCGGCGGGCGACCGGCGCGGTGCCACAGATCGGCGAGCGCCAGGCCGACGAGCTCCCCGAACATCTGGCTGATCTCCGGCGCGGTGGTGAAGTCACCCTCGGCACCAAGCGGATCGCGGGTGGCGTAATAATGGGCGTTCGCCGCACCCATGAAGGTGGCGAGCGGGATCGGCCCGGACGCGCGGATCAGCGGTTCGAGCAGGTGACCGCAGCCCGGATCCTGCTCGCTCAGGCCACGCTCTCCGTGCCGGCGATCGGCTCGACCCGGCGACGCCGGCCCTTTGCCGTCGCGATGAGGTAGATGCCACCAAGGATCATGGGGACGGAAAGCGTCTGGCCCATGGACAGACCCCACCACAGATTCTCGAGTCCGGCATCCGGCTCCCGCACGAGTTCAACCAGCACGCGGCTGAGGCCGTAGCCGAGCAGGAAGGTGCCGACGAGCTTGCCCGGCTGATAACGGGCATCGGTGCGCCAGAAGAGGAACCACAGCACGGAGAACAGCACGATGCCCTCCAGCCCGGCCTCGTAGAGCTGGCTGGGGTGCCGCGGCTCCGGCCCTGCGCGCGGGAAGATGACGGCCCAGGCGACGTCGGTCGGCCTGCCCCAAAGCTCCCCGTTCACGAAGTTCGCAAGGCGGCCGAAGAACAGGCCAAAAGGCACGCAGCAGGCCACGTAATCGTGGATGCGCAGCCAATCGAGCCCGTTCGAGCGCGCCATCCAGATGAGGCCGATCGACACACCGATGACGCCGCCGTGGAAGGACATGCCGCCTTCCCACAATCGCAGGATTTCCAGCGGATTGGCGAGGATGTCCGGCCGGTAGAAGAAGACATAGGCGAGCCGCCCACCGACGATGATGCCGATAGTGGCCCAGAAGATGAGGTCATCCGCATGGCGCCGGGCCATGGGCGCGCCCGGCTCCTTCAGCAGGCGGGTAAGATACCACCAGCCGACGATGATCCCCGCCAGATAGGCGAGCGAATACCAGCGAATCTGCAGCCAGCCGAGGTCCAGCGCCACGGGCGACAAGCCAAGCGAATCAAAGCGCACGGCTGCCGTAGCGTCAGCGAGAAGGTTCAGGATCAAGGCTTTTCCCCAAGGCGAGAGGCCTCCATAGTGCCCGCACAACAGAACACCAAGAGAGAGGGCCTGGGACGATGCCATCGCCACTAGACCAGAAGATCGACGCCATCCTGGCCGCGCTGACGGCACCGGGCGGACAGCTTGCGGCCGGAACGGTCGAGAAGAACGGCCGCAGCTATCCGGTGATCGCGGTGGCCCCTGCGACGCTGCCGCAGCATTTCGCCTATTTCTGCTTCCAGCATGGCGATGCCACCTTTCTGGTCGATGGCGAGGAGCGGCTAAGCTTTGCCGAGACCTATGCCCATGCCCGGCGCCTCGCGGGCGCACTGGTGGCGGGGCATGGCGTGCGGCCGGGCGACCGCATCGGCATCGCGGCCCGCAATGCGCCGTCGTGGATCGTGCTCTACATGGCGATCCTGATGGCGGGCGGCACGGCCGTGCTGCTGAACGGGTGGTGGGAGAGCGCCGAGCTTGCCCAGGCGGTGGCCGACAGCGGTGCCACGCTGGTGTTCGCCGACGAGGGCCGCACCCGCCGCTTTGCCGCCGCCGACCCGACGGAGGCGCAGCTGGTGACGGTTGATGTGTCCTTGCCGATCGCTGAGGCGCTGGCGCCGTTGCTCGCGGCCGGCGGGGACGAGCACACGCCGCTGCCCGAGGTGGCGGCCGACGATCCGGCGACCATCCTGTTCACATCGGGATCGACCGGACGGTCGCGGCCGGCAGTGTCGGACCACCGCGCCGTCGTGCAGGCGACCTTTGGCTATCTGGCGCACACGCTGGTGGGTTTGCAGCTGCTGGTGTCCGAAGGACGAGCGCCGACCATCCAGCCGGCGACGCTCCTCAACGTGCCGTTGTTCCACGTCACCGCGATGGTGCCGGTGTTCCTCCAGAGCTTCGCCATGGGGCGCAAGCTGGTGCTGATGCCGAAGTGGGATGCAGAGGAGGCCATGCGCCTGATGGAGCGCGAGAAGGTCACCTATTTCGTCGGCGTGCCGTTGATGAGTTTTGAGATCCTGACGCATCCCAACCGCGCCAACTACGACCTGTCGACGGTGAACGACATCGCCGCCGGCGGCGCGCCGCGCCCGGCCGAGCATGTCCGCCGGCTGCACGAGGAGATGGGCGGGGCCAAGCCGCTGATCGGATATGGCCTGACCGAAACCAACGCCATCGGCTGCGCCAACATGCGCGAGAACTACCTCAACAAGCCCGACAGCACGGGGCGCGCGCTGAAGCCGATCGTGGAGGTCGCCATCCTGGACGACGACGGCCGGCCGCTGCCGACCGGGAGCCTGGGGGAGATCTGTTTCCGGTCGATCGCCAACTTCGACCGCTACATCGGCGACGAGGCCGCGACGGCGGCGGCGATCACGCCCGACGGCTTCTTCCGGACCGGCGACCTGGGGCGCATGGACGAGGACGGTTATGTCTTCATCGTCGACCGGAAGAAGGACATCATCATCCGCGGAGGCGAGAACATCAGCTGCGTCGAGGTGGAAGCCGCGCTCTACGCCAACGAAGCCGTGGCGGAAGCGGCCGTGTTCGGCCTGCCGGACGAGCGTTTCGGCGAGGTGCCGGGCGCGGTGGTCCATCTGGCGGAGGATGCCGACATCACCGGCGATGCGCTCTGCCACTGGCTGAAGGGGCGGATCGCCGCCTTCAAGGTGCCCGCGCACATCTGGATTTCGCCCGATCCGCTGCCCCGGCTGGGCACGGAGAAGATCGACAAGGTGTCGCTGAAGGCCTTCTTCCGCGCCCGGGCATCGGAGGTGCAGTGATCGAAGCGGCTTGCGGTCGGCGCAATCGTCCGTAAGGACGCGGGCGATGAGCCGAAGGCCGAGCCCACCCAGCACCAAGGACGGGATCACGCGCCGCCGGCTGCTGATCGGCGGCGGGGCGGGGGTCGGGCTGGTGCTGGCCTGGGCGGCGTGGCCGCGCCGATACCAGCCGAACCTGGTCGCCGCGCCGGGCGAGGCGCTGTTCGGCGCCTTCCTGAAGATCGGCGCAGACGGGCATGTCACCGTTGTGTCGCCGCAGGTGGAGATGGGACAGGGAGTCTACACCACGCTGCCGCAGCTCGTCGCCGACGAGCTGGGCGCGGACTGGCGCACCATCGGCGTGGAGCCGGCACCGATCAACCCGCTTTATGGCAACCGCCTGCTCGGGCGCGAGATCGCCGCCGACGTGCTGCCGAGCGCGGAGCGGGTGGCCGATGAGTGGGCGGTCCGGTCCACCCTGATGGTGACGGCGGGATCAACCGCGGCGCGCGGCTGGGAGCTGCCGATGCGCGAGGCGGGGGCGACGGCGCGCGCGCTGCTGTGCATGGCGGCCGCCGCGCGGTGGGGGATCACCTGGGAACAGTGCGAGGCGGCAAACGGGTTCGTCACGAGCGGTGACAAGCGGCTGCGCTTTGGCGAGCTGGCAGCGGAAGCGGCGGCCATGACGCCGCCTGCGCTGCCGCCGCTGCGCACCACCACCGAAGGTCGGCTGACGGGGCAGTCGCTGCCGCGGCTGGACCTGCCCGCCAAGGTCGACGGGTCGGCGCTTTATGCTGGCGACGTGCGGCTGCCCGACATGCAGTTCGCCTCCGTGCGGGCGGCGCCGGTCGGCGGTGTCCTGTCGGGGTTCGACCGGTCTGCGGCGGACGCCGTGCGCGGCGTGACTGCCGTTGTGGAAACGCCGGGATGGGTCGGGGTGGTCGGCACCAACTGGTGGGCGGCCAACCGCGGGCTGGAGGCGGGCAACCCGCGTTTTCGTACCGAAGGGCGGCTGATCGACGACGGCGTGATCGAGCGCGCGTTGGCTGGCGCGCTTGGCGAACCCGGGGAGCGGATGGAGGGGCGCGGCGATGTGGATGCCGCGTTCGAGGGGCAACAGCTGTTTGCCGCGTCCTACAGCGTCGCGCCCGCGCTGCACGCCGCGATCGAGCCGATGTGCGCGACCGCGCACTGGGCGAACGACCGGCTGGAGCTGTGGCTGCCGACGCAGGCGCCCGCCGCCGCACGGCGCGACGCGGCGGCCGCCATCGGCGTGGCGGAAGGGGCCGTCACCATCTACCCGACGATGATCGGCGGATCGTTCGGCCGGAAGCTGGAAAGCGACGCGGCCGTGCAGGCGGCGGTTCTGGCGCGCAATCTCCGCCGACCGGTGCAACTGACCTGGAGCCGGGTGGAGGATCTGGCGCAGGACCGCGTGCGGGCACCCGCTCAAGGGCGCATGGAAGCCCGGCTGGTGACGGGCGGGCGGATCGAGGGATGGCGCGCGCGGATCGCCGCGCCGGCGAGCGGCCACGAGATCGCCCGGCGCCTGATCGGCGGCGCTGCACGGAGCCTGATCGGTGACGGGTCGGGCGGCGACCGTGCAGCCGTTGCAGGCGCGCTGCCCCCTTATGCCATTCCCCATGTCGCGATCGACCATCACCCGGCCGACATTGGCGTGCCCGTCGGCGACTGGCGCGGCGGCGCTGCGAGCTACGGAACCTTCTTTGCCGAATGCTTCATCGATGAACTGGCGGCGGCGGCGGGCGTGGACCCGTTTTCCTATCGCGTGGCGATGCTGGGCGGCGCGCCGCGGCTCGCGCGGTGCCTGACGACGGTGACGGCCTCGGGCGGGTGGCAGGGCGGCGGCGCAGGCTCCGCACAGGGCATCGCCTGCTTCAGCGGTTGGGGCAGCCATATCGCGGTGTTGGCCGACGCGCGGCTGGAGGGGAACAGGCCGGTCGTGCAGCGGTTGGTGGCGGTGGCCGACGTGGGGCAGGCGATCAACCCGGATGTCGTGCGCCAGCAGATCGAAGGTGGATTGTTGTGGGGCGCGGCCAGCGTCGTCGGGATGGCGGGCGGCTTCCAGCAGGGGCTGGGCAGCGTGCGCTCGCTCGGCGCGACCGGCCTGCCGACTTTGGCGAATAGCCCGGAGGTGACTGTGGACCTGATCCGATCGGACGAGCCGCCCGGCGGCGCCAGCGAACTGGGCGTGCCGGCCGCCGCACCCGCGATCGCCAACGCGCTGTTCGCGGCGACCGGAAGGCGATTCCGCCGCCTGCCGATGGTGGCGCAGGCATGATGCGCCCGGCCGACCATCCCGCGATCCCGTCACCCAAGGTCGGCGTGCTGCTGATCAACCTGGGCACGCCCGACGCGCCGGAGGCAGGTGCTGTGCGGCGATACTTGAAGCAGTTCCTGTCGGATCCGCGTGTCGTCGAGATCCCGCAGATCCTGTGGCAGCCGATCCTGCGCGGCGCGGTGCTGACGACGCGCCCGAAGAAGTCCGCCCATGCCTATCAGCAGGTCTGGCGGGAGGACGGGTCGCCGCTCGCCGCCATCACGCGATTGCAGGCACAGGCGTTGAAGGACGCGTTCGGCCCGGGGGTGCTGGTCGATTACGCGATGCGTTATGGGCGGCCGGCGATCGCGGAGCGGTTGCTGGCATTGAAGGCTGCCGGATGCGAGCGCATCCTGCTGGCACCGCTCTACCCGCAATATTGCGCAGCAACGACGGCAACCGCCAACGATGCCGCCTTCGCCGTGCTGGCGGGTATGCGGTGGCAGCCCGCCGTTCGGACGCTGCCGCCCTATCATGACGATCCCGCCTATATCGATGCATTGGCGACGTCGGTGCGAGAGGAGCTTGGGCGGATCGACTTCGAACCCGAAGCGATCCTGGCGAGCTTCCACGGTATGCCCGCGCGCACGCTGGCATTGGGCGATCCCTATCATTGCCATTGCCAGAAGACGGGCCGCCTGCTCGCCGAAGCGCTGGGCCGCGACGTGATGGTGAGCTTCCAGTCGCGTTTCGGGCGCGCAAAGTGGCTCGAGCCTGCGACCGACACCGTGCTGGAGGCGCTGCCGGGTCGGGGGATCAAGCGGCTGCTGATCCTGGCGCCGGGTTTCTCGGCAGATTGCCTGGAGACTCTGGAGGAACTGAACATCCGCGGGCGCGAGCAGTTCACCGAGGCAGGCGGAACGCATTTCCACTATCTGCCATGCCTGAACGACACCGCTCCGGGCATCGCAATGCTGCGCAGCATTTTGGCGCGTGAGCTTGAAGGTTGGAACGTCCGACCGTAGCCTGCCGTTGATCTGCGATAACAGACACGAAGGAGAGGCTTTCCATGGCACGCATCGCCATCGTCACCGGCGGAACCCGCGGTATCGGCGAGGCGATCAGCCTTGCCCTGAAGGAAGCAGGCGCGACCGTGGTCGCGAACTATGCCGGCAATGACGAGCGCGCGCGAGAGTTCAGCGACCGCACCGGGATCAAAGCCTATCGCTGGGACGTCGGCGATTATGATGCGTGCCAGGAAGGTGTCGCCAAGGTGCAGGAGGAGGTCGGCCCCGTCGACATTCTGGTCAACAATGCGGGCATCACGCGCGACGGCACCATCCTGAAGATGACCCACGACATGTGGGACGAGGTGATCCGCGTGAACCTGGGCGGTTGCTTCAACATGGCCAAGGCTGTGTTTCCCGGCATGCGGGAGCGCAAGTGGGGCCGGATCGTCAACATCGGCTCGATCAACGGGCAGGGCGGGCAATATGGCCAGGTGAACTATGCCGCCGCCAAGTCCGGCATCCACGGCTTCACCAAGGCGCTGGCGCAGGAAGGCGCAAAGGCCGGCGTGACCGTTAATGCGCTCGCCCCCGGCTATATCGACACGGACATGGTGGCCGCGGTGCCGGCTGACGTGCTGGAGAAGATCGTCGCAAAGGTGCCCGTCGGCCGGCTGGGCAGCGCGCAGGAGATCGCGCGCGGCGTCGCCTTCCTGTGCGCGGAGGAAGCCGGCTTTGTCACCGGATCGACGCTGTCGATGAACGGTGGCCAGCACATGTATTGAGGCTGTCGGGTGGCCGGACCGATCAAGCGATCAATCACGATCGCCGGCCACCAGACCTCCATCAGCCTGGAGCCCCCTTTCTGGGCCGGGCTGGAAGCGGCCGCCCGATCAGCCGGGCTGCCGCTCTCCGCGCTCGTGGCGCAGATCGATGCGGAGCGCGTCACCGCGGATGACCCCGCCAACCTAGCGAGTGCGATCCGCGTGTGGCTTTACCTCAAAGCAACAGTGGCCGCCGTACCGCTTGGCGGTGGCCAAGAATAGCTTGCTGGCATGCGCCGGGTGCATCGGCATGATGCCGGCATGAAACGCGCATTGGTGATCCGCCACGTGCCGCGCGAGGGCGTGGCGGGGTTTCGCAAGCCGCTGGAAGACGCGGGATACCGGCTGGACCAGATCGACGTCGGCGACGAACGCTTCGCCGATGTGGATCTGAACGCCCCCGACCTTCTGGTGATGATGGGCGGGCCGATGGGTGTGTACGAGACGGACGCGCATCCATGGATCCGCTGCCAGCTGCGCCGGTTGCGGCGGCGGCTGGAGGCGCGGCTGCCGACGCTGGGCGCGTGCCTGGGCGCGCAGATGATCGCCGCCGCGCTGGGCGAGCGGGTGTTTGCGGGACCGCGCAAGGAAGTCGGCTTTGCACCCGTCACGCTGGCGCCGACTGCCGGTGGCAATCCGCTTGCCGCCCTCGACGGCGTGCCGGTGCTGCATTGGCACGGTGACAGTTTCGATCTGCCGGCGGGCGCCGAGCGGCTGGCATCGACCGCGGTCTACCAGAACCAGGCATTCAGGCTGGGTCCGACGATCCTGGCCCTGCAGTTCCACGCCGAAATGGGGCTGGACCCGGTGTTCCACGACTGGGTGGAGGCATGGCCGACCGTGGTTGAGGAAGGGGGCACCACTGCCGAGGCGCTGACGACCGCGCATGGGCGCCACGGCCAAGCTGCGGTGGCGGCCGGACGCGCGATGATCGCCGGCTGGCTGGCGGGACTGGCCCTGGAGCAGCGCGCCGCGGCCTAGCCGGCTGATCACCGGCCAGGCGATCGGCGCCGCCCCCGTCATGTCGACGAGGGCGGCGTGAAGCGTCAGCGGCCGAGCAGGACCCGCGCCTGACCCGCGATCTGCGCGAGCATCGCGGCGGTCGGGGCGGAGGGCAAGCGGGCCCGGCGCACCAGATCCTTGAACGCCTTCACCCGCGGTGCGCAGCGCTGCAACCAGTTGTCCACCGCACGTTCCGGATCGTCGTTGCCGCTCCGCCGCAGGAAATCGAGCCGAAGCTGCTGGAAGTCGCGCGACAGGCTTGATGCCAACAGGCGTTCCCACGGGTCGACCGGCTGAAGCCGGTTGGCGGCATTCTGAGCCCAATCGAGGCCGAGCACCTCGCCCAGGCGCGTGAAGGCGCGCGTAACGGCGATCTCGTCCTTGCCGAGCGACTGAGCCAGGGCCGACAGGCCGATGCCGCCATCCATGTCGAACAGCGTGACAATGCGCTGGACGATGGCGTCGGGCGCGCCGGTTTCCGCCAGCCAGTCGCGGATTTCGGCGCGGGACTGACGTGCCTGTTCCTTCAGCAGCGCATCGAGCTGACCGCGGAGCCGCTCCAGCCCCGGCGCGGTGGCCGCCACGATCTCGCCCACGCCGGAGCCCGCCGGAACCGTCCGCAGCAGGTCCGCCATCTGGAGGCGCAGGCCACCGGCGGCGACCTCGAACAGCCGGATGCGGCCTGCCTCCGTCACCGGCGCGGCGTCGATCGCCGCCCACAGCGACGGCATGTCGAACAGGCGTTCGGCCGCGGCGAACATCGTCGCGATGTCGCCGAGGGTCGCCCCTTCTTCCTCCGCCAGCTCGAACGGGTGGATAAGACCCATGCGGTTGACAAGGGTGTTGGCGACCTTGGTGGCGACGATCTGCGGACGCAGCTGGTGCTGATCGATCGCGCCCGACAGCCCATCCTGCATCTGGGGCGGGAAGGCCGCGTGCAGTTCCGGCTTCATGGCATCGTCGCTCGCGAGCGCGATATCCTCGATGGCGTCCTGCAGCGCGAGCTTGGCGGTGGACAGCACGACGGCGAGTTCGGGGCGGGTGAGGCCGCGGCCCTCCGCGGCGCGGCGAAGCAGCTCGTCGTTCGCGCCCAGGCCTTCCACCGTCCGGTCGAGCTTCCCCGACGCCTCGAAGGTCTCGATCAGGCGGACCATGGACGGGAGCTTTGCGGCGGCATTCGCCTCCGCGATCGACAAGGCGAGCGTCTGGAGGCGGTTGTCCTCCAGAACCAGCCGGGCGACGTCGTCCGTCATCGAGGCGAGCAGGCTGTTGCGCTCCTCCAGCCCCAGGCGGCCTTCGGTCATCTCCCGGTTGAGGACGATCTTGATGTTGACCTCATTGTCCGAGCAATCGACGCCCGCGGAGTTGTCGATGAAGTCGGTGTTGATGCGCCCGCCCTGCGCGGCAAAGGCGATGCGCGCGGCCTGGGTGACGCCGAGATTGGCACCTTCGCCGATCACCTTTGCGCGCAGTTCCTCCGCATTGACGCGGTGGCCGTCGTTGGCGGGATCGCCGACCTCCGTGTTGGCCTCTGACTTGGCCTTCACATAGGTGCCGATGCCGCCGAACCAGAGCAGGTCCACCGGCGCGCGGAGGATGGCGGCGAGGAGCCTTGACGGCGTGATCTCGCCAGGCTCGATCCCGAGCGCGGCGGCGGCCGGCGCGGGCAGGTCGATCGACTTGGCCGAACGCGGCCAGACGCCGCCGCCGTCAGAGATGAGCGACTTGTCGTAATCGTCCCAGCTCGACCGCGGCAGCGCGAACAGGCGCGCGCGTTCGGAAAAGGAGCGCGCGGGATCGGGCGTGGGATCAAGGAAGATGTGCCGGTGATCGAACGCCGCGACGATCTTCAGCGTTTCCGACAGCAGCATGCCGTTGCCGAACACGTCACCCGACATGTCGCCGACGCCCGCGACGGTGACTTCCTCCGTCTGGACGTCCACGCCGGCTTCGGCGAAGTGCCGCTGCACCGATACCCAGGCGCCCTTGGCGGTGATGCCCATCGCCTTGTGGTCATAGCCGTTGGAGCCGCCGGAGGCGAAGGCGTCGCCGAGCCAGAATCCGCGATCAAGCGCGATGCGGTTGGCGACGTCGGAGAAGCTGGCGGTGCCCTTGTCCGCGGCGACCACGAAATAGGGGTCCTCGCCGTCGCGGATCACGACGCGATCGGGATGAACGACGCGCCCGCCTTCGATATTGTCGGTGATCGACAAGAGCGTGCGGATGAAAATGCGGTAGGCTTCCGTGCCCTCCGCCATCCAGGCGTCGCGGTTGACCGTGGGATCGGGCAAGTGCTTCGGGTAAAAGCCGCCCTTGGCACCGGTGGGGACGATTACCGCGTTCTTCACGCGCTGCGCCTTCATCAGGCCCAGGATCTCCGTGCGGAAATCGTCGCGACGATCCGACCAGCGCAGGCCGCCGCGCGCGACCGGACCGGCGCGCAGGTGGATGCCTTCCACGCGCGGGCTGTAGACCCAGATCTCACGCCACGGCACCGGTGCGGGCAGGCCGGGCACCTGGTGGCTGTCGAGCTTGAAGGCGAGCGCCTCCTGTGCGGCGGGCGCAAAGGCATTGGTGCGCAGGATCGCGGACACCAGCGCCCGCAGCAGGCGAAGGATGCGGTCGTCATCGGCAGCGGCGACGCCCGCCAGCGCCTCGTCCAGCGCGCGGTTGGCCTCGGCCACGGCATGGCCGCCATGGTCGCCCCGGTCGGGATCGTGACGCGCGCCGAACAGGTCGACGATGCCGCGCGCCACCGCCGGCGTGCGGGTGAGGGCGTCCACCACGGTGCCATAGCCAAAGGCCAGGCCGGTCTGCCGCAGGTAGCGGAACCAGGCGCGGAACAGCGTGACCGCACGCGGCTCAACGCCGGCAGCGATGATCAGGCGGTTGAAGACGTCGTTCTCGGCCGTGCCCGTCAGCACGGATGACAGCGCCTGCTCGATCGGCGCGGCGGAGACGAGCGGATCGGCGCCCGTCGCGTGCGACAGGCGGAAGTCGTGGATATAGCCGGCAGCACCGCCGTCCATGGCGAACGAGGTTTCTTCCATCACGCGGAAGCCGAAATTCTCGAGCGCCGGAACGATGTCGGACAACGGTACCGGATGGCGCGCGCTGTAGACCTTCAGATGACATTCGCCCGACGGTTCGCTGTCGATGCGCAGCAACCGCGCGTCACGCGCCTCCGTCCCCTCGATACCGGACAGACGCAGAGTGTCGGCCGCCGCCTCTCCGGGCAGGTAGATGGTGCGGTAATGCTGCGGAAAGGCCGCCGCATAGCGAAGCGCCAGGCGCGCGGCGCGGCCGGGATCGCTCCGGTCAGAAAGCGACTGTTCGACGGCGAGCGTCCATCCACGCATGAGGCGGCCGAGCGCCGCGTCCAGCGCCGCCGCGTCCGGCTGGCGCACCTCACCGCGCATGTCGAGCGTGTAGCGGAGCAGCGCCACCGCGCCGTCCTCCATCGCCACGCTCCAGTTGAGGATCGTCGCGCCGGTCGCGCCCGTCAGCATGTCGGCGATCTGGCCGCGCCGGGCGGTGCTGAGTTCGTCGCGCGGGAGCCAGACGAAGCAGAACAGGTGCCGCCCGAGCGCGCTCAACACCGTCAGCAGCTTCGCGCGGGGGCGATCCGCGATCGACATGGCGGTGAGCGCCACATGCTCCAGCCGGTCAGGCGCGAAGGCGATCAGCAGGTCGTGTGGCAGCGCGCTGAGGGCATGGGCAAGCGCCTTGCCCGCGTGCCCCGCGGGATCGAAGCCGTATTTCTCGCCGATCTGCGCAAGGCGGGTGCGCAGCAGCGGCACCTTTGCGGGGTGGGTGTTGAGGGCGGCAGAGGTCCACAGCCCGGCATGGATCGAAAGCTCAACCGTGCGGCCATCCTCCCGCCGCGGTACGATGAGCACGTCGAGCGGAACACGGCGGTGGACCACCGACAGCAGGTTCGACTTGACGATCAGCGGCGATTCCCCGCCATCGTCGAAGTAGCGCGCGGCCGCATCAAGCGCGGCGGACGACAGGATCGGGACCGATCCGACGCGTGCGATGCCGAGCGGGGCCTCGACCTGTCCCTCACGCGATCGACGCTCGTGCGCCAGCAGCGTGAAGTTGCCGGCAAGCAGCCAGCGCATCAGGGCAGCGCCTTCCCCGTCGGGCAGGCGATCGGCGTCCAGGCGCATCGCTTCCTGCAGCAGCGGCCAGTCCGACACGGCGGCCCGGACCTGGACGAGGTTTGCGGCGAGTTCGTCCAGCAGGATGCGGCGCGTGCGAGCGTCGGCGCGCTCGACCTCCATGTAGATGACGGATTCGCGCCGCTCCCCAGGGGCGGCCTCGCGGGAAAGGCTCAACAGCTTGCCATCGGCGTCGCGACGCACGGTGACGACGGGGTGGATGACACGGTCGATCGAGAGATCGTGGGCCAGCATGGTGGCCGCGACGGAGTCGACCAGGAAGGGCATGTCGTCGTTGACAACGGCAAGGCGCATCTGCCGGCCGCGATCGCTCGCCACCGACTCCAGCCGAATGGCCGCCTGGCCGGCGGGGCGGCGCGCGGCCACGTCCGCCAGGAAGCGGGCCGCCTCGTCCCGCGCTTCATCACCGAAATTGTCGCCTTCGCCCGGCAGCAGGCCGGCGGTGAGCGCCGTCGCCAGCGCGGTCGTGAGCTCTTGCGCCGACATCTCCGATCGGTCGCGGGTCGCCGTTGCCATCTTTATCACCTGCATCCATGCCCCAGGGGGCGTTCCTGCAGGCGGGCTACGCCCTTCACCGGGCTTTCTCAACCTTTGTGGCGCCGACCGGCGGCGGTGCCGTCCGGCTCGTCGGGAAGACCGCGACGGGGCGAGCCGTAACGGCGCCGGTCAGCGCGCGCCGAGGCGCACCGCACGCTCCAGAAGGGCACGATCGCCTTCCAGCGGCGCGAGCACGGCGAGCGATCCGTCCTCCTCCCGCCGGGCGATCAACACCACGAACTCGTCGCCATGCGTCTCGACGTCGATCAGAGCGCAGGGCGTGGCGTTGCGCAGCTTCTCCCGCGCTTCCTCGCCCCGATCGATCTCCATGCCCGGCATGCGATGGCGGCGTTCCGCCACGACCAGCGCCTTCAGCCCGCCACCCTGCGCCTCAACGAATGCAGGGAAGCCGCCGAGCGGCACGTTGCGGCGACGCGCGTAGGAGAGCGCGGCGGCATATTCGGTCAGCCGCGTCTTGTCGTAGTCGCGGCCGAAGACGAGCTTCACCACGGGCGTCATCGGCGCGCGATCCTGCGAGGTCAGCCCCGCTTCGGCGACAATGCGGTCGAAATCGTCCGGCGCGGCATCGGCGGCGAGCGCGAAATCATGGGCGCGGCCCAGCGCCTGGTAGAGCGCGTTGCGGCTGCGGCCTTCCTGCACCTTCGCATTGCGGGCGGTGGCCTGCGCGTCCGTCAGGCGCGTGACGAGATCGGCGGCGATGCCGAGGCCCGACAGGTCGGGCACGTCGTTGTCCTGCAGCACGGCATCGCGCTGCGGCTTGATGGCGACGACCTTGCGGTCTGCCGCAGCGATCGCGGCGGCCGCCTGACCCTCCAGCGCGCGCAGGTTGGCGATCTCCGCCTCCAGCCCTTGAGTCAGCGCGGTGTCGGCGATCTCCTTCCAGCTGATCACGCCATAGACGAAATCGATGCTGTCATCATCGGACGAGAACGGCATCAGGATGCCGCGATAGAGGGTCTCGTTGCCGCGAAGGTTGGTGAACTCCGCCTCGAACCCGACGGGCGCGCGGTTTGCGATGATCTGGAGATAATGATCGGTCAGCCGCGACAGCAGCGAGCGGCCGGGAACGTCCCCGACGCTGCGGATGCTGTGGGACAGGCCGCATTCCTCGCGAAGATCGCGCCCGAGCCACGAGATGCCGGGATCCTCGACACCGGCCGTGAAATCCAGAAGCACGCTGTTCGGGCCGAACTCGTCCAGCGTGGACGGATCGAGATCCTCGATCGACGGGTAGGCGCGGCCACCAAGCAGCGAGACCCAGTAGTTATAGGCGCGCACATGGAGGCGGCGCTCATCCGTGCCGATGCCCGCCGGCGATTCGACGCCGCCTTCATCCATTTCGAGCTCCAGCGTGTCGGCGTCGTCGCCGTCGCTCTCGAAATCCCCCAGCCTGTCCATTGCGAGCCTCGTCCCAGGCGATTGTTACCTGGCGACGATGTGCCACGAAGACCGTCAATGAAGCGTAAAGGCGACGGGGTGCTTGTCACCCGCGGCGCCCGCTGATAACGGCATGCCCTGCGCCGCCTTAGCTCAGTTGGTAGAGCATCGCATTCGTAATGCGGGGGTCACAGGTTCGAGTCCTGTAGGCGGCACCACCGAAAAGTCGCGGTTATCCGGGCATTTCGGCTCCCCTCTTCCGCTTGAGGGGCGAGGCGGCTCCGGTGCCGGTCCGGTGCAACGTGCCCGGCACCAGCCGCTCGATCTCGTCAATGATGGTCTGGAGCGCCCGCTGGACGCTCAGAAAATCGCCGCGTGCATAGACCTCGGTCTGGCTCGGGAGGCGATGCCCCATGAAGCCTTCAAGATCCCATGCCTCGGCGCCGCGGTTGCGCACGAGCGTCGCCAGGCTGTGCCGCAGCACGTAGGGGCGCCACTCCCGCCCTGTCGGCAGCTGCAGCTCGCGGAGCATGGCGGCCCAGGCGCTGTCGACGCTTTGGACCGGTCGGCCGTAGTAGTTGACGAGGAAGCCGCGCCCGACGCGATCCTCCTCCGCAAGCGCCTGGTAGGCGAGCAGCTCGGCCGAGAGCCACTGGTCCAGCAGCGGCAACACCGGAAGCACCGGACGCGCCTTCTTGTTCTGGACGCGTCCGGCCGGGTTGAGGTCGATCGTCGGAGATCCGGACGCCCATTGCCCGCGATCGGGTGCGACGCAGATGTCCACCACGGCACCCGGCCGCGCGATCGTGCAGATCGACGCGACCATGAAGGCGTGCAGCGCGCCACGGCGCTTGTCCGGCTCGGCCGCGTAGGCGACCATCCGCGCGAGCTCCTCGATGCCGATGCGTGTGCGCCTCGTCCGTTGGACCTGTTTTGGCGGCAGCGGCCGATAGGTCGGGCGTTTGTCCGATCGCGGCGGATCCGCGTTGGCCGCGTGGTTCAGCACGGCGATGACCTGCGCGATCGCCGCCTCCGTCGATGCCGGCGATCGCGGCTTCGTCACCGTGATCTGGCCTACGCCGTTCCTCCAGACCACCGGCTGACGATGCGACCAGGCGCGGAACGCGGTGACGAAGGTCGACGTGCACGCGGCCGCGCAGCTCGTGGCGATGCCGAAGCGACCTTCCGCCCCGCGAGCCTCTTCGGCATCCAGGAAGTCCTGGACGTGCTTCAGCCGCGCCTCGATCGTGTCGCCCGACGCGCGCGCGTCTCCCCACTCGAGCCGATAGTCGGCGATCGCGTCGGTCAGCAGGTAGGCGGCCGCCTGGGCGAGGGGCTGTCCGCAGGCGCCGCAGAACGCCGGCGCCTCGCTGGAATCGGCAAGGTAGCGCCGATCTAAAGCGAGGATGGCTTCGTCCTCGGACGCCGTCCCCGTTGACGCGCTTCGGACGCGTCCCGCGGCGGGGTCGTACCAGAAGGTGGTGAGGAAGGGAGACCGACGGGTCCCGTCCCGCCGCTCATCCCACCCGAGCCAGTATTTGCCCCTTCGATAGAGCGGCGTCTCGCGTCCCGCCATGTGGTCTGATCCTTGAGAAAGTCGGCCTTTGCGTCGCCGGTGAGTTTGAAGAGACCAAGACGGCCGAGAAGCTCGATGTCGGCTGCCTCAAGCCTGATGCCTTTTCCGATCTCGGCAGCGCGACTTAGGCGCTGGTCAAGACGGACGATTGAGGGGATCGTCATCAGCCGCTCCTCCAACTTAAACCGCGCTGGATGCGACTGACCTGATCGACTGAGATGCCGTATCGATCTGCGAGGCTGGCCTGGGTCTCTTGACCGGCGTACGCGCGGATTTCGGCAGCATCCGCTGGGCCGATCTTCGCCTGAGAATTGCGGAGCCCTTGTGCTCCGGTCCCCCGCTCGCCCTTCGCCGTCTCAACTGCTGATCGGTCAGCAATGACGAGGTTGCCCAACCCATTATGCATTGGATTGCCGTCCCGATGCATCACCACCTTGCCGGGCAAACGGTCGCCTAGGAAAGCGTCAGCGACCAGTGTCGCGACGTTCGCCTTGCTTTGTTCGCCATCGCGATGAAGCGATACACGGGCAGCCCCACTAGCGAGCGTTGGCTTGAGGATGCGCGCTGGCTGAGAGCGCGCGTACGAGAACCTTCCATCGCGAGACACAGCAGTCTGCCGCGCTAAACTTCGTATTCGCCCGAAGTCGGAGACTTCGTAGAGGCCCTCGAAACCAGCAATCTCACGCCAGCGCTCGCCGGGAAGATCGGCCGCACTCATGACATCCGCCGCCCAGGCGGCATTGTGCTCTCGGCAGTGAGGGAGGCGGCGCGCTCCGCAAAGACGTGAAACAGCGGACCAAATTGAAGGACGGTCATCTCTGCCCGCTCCTCTTCGAAGCCGTCGCATAATTCGGCGATGGTTCGCATCGCCTCGGCGAGCATTCGCAGCTCGTACTCGACCTGTTCGCTGATGATGTAATGGTTGCCCGCCGGGTCGGGGGCGAGGCGGTTCGTCCGCCCGTGCTCGATAGCCATGGTCGCTCACTCCGCTTGAGTAAGTCCGACCAACAGCTTTCAACCTGGTGGCCGGACGCGCGGGTTGAAAGACCGCAGCGAAGCAAGCGGCGCCCCCGAAGGGACCCCGCACGCCCGACCATAGAGAAAGGCGCGCAGCATAAGCTGGCGCGCCTTGGGGCGCTTCGCTGAGGCGGCTTTCATCCCGCATCACCGCCATCTGCGCGGTGACGGTCCGGAAGCTGCTCTCAGCACGTGCGTTTGTCAAATCGCTCATCAGTGCAGCCCCAGCGCCTGGCGGTAGGTTTCGAGCAGCGCGTCGGCCTCGTCCCGGTGGTGCTTTTCCAGCCGGCGCAGGCGCACGATCGCGCGCATCGTCTTTACGTCGAACCCGGTGGACTTAGCCTCGGCATAGACGTCCTTGATGTCGTCCTGCGTGCCCCGCTTCTCCTCCTCGAGCCGCTCGATGCGCTCGATCAGGAGGCGCAGCTGGTCAGCCGCGATGATGTCGCTCATGCTGCGAACCTTTCTTGGTCGGCGAGCTCGTCGCCGCGGCGGACGAGGTCGAGAAGATCCAGAGCCTCGTCCAAGTCGGACAGCGGCTCGGCGATGGTTTCGACGTGCCAGTGGCGGCTCGCCGTCGCCGGCGATCGCGCGGTCCGCCGGCGGCTCACGTCGGTGAAGGCGAGGCCGATCGGCTGGCTGGTGCGGCGATCGACGACCCGGCGTGTCAGCCGATGCTCCCGCCCCATGTTCAGGTGCAGCTCGAGGGTCGAGCCGCCGTGCGCCTTGATCCAGGCGCGGTCGATGCGCTCGATCGACATCAGCGGTTCCCCATCAGCTCGGGGGCGATCGCCAGGCGCCGCTTGACCTCGACGACCAGCTCGGCCGCTTTCACGGCGCCCAGGTGGCGGAGGAAGGCGCCGCCCTTTGGCGCCATGTTCAGCTCGGCCGCGATCGCGTCGCGGGTGAGGGCGCGCGGATGGACGTTGGCGAGGAGCCGCAGCACGCGGCCAGGCGCGCCCAAGCGCTCCGCCCACCAATTCACCAGCGCAATACCGGGCGCCGGCATGTCCGGGACTGCGGCGCCGGCGGCTCTGACGCCGGCATCGGTCGCGAACCATCGGCCGTCCCGCTGTTCGATCAGCCCGTCGTCGACGTAGCGCTTGCGCCGGCGGATCCACGCGCCGCCCTTCCGCGCGTAGCCGGTGCGCGTCGCCCAAGCCGCCTCGGTCAGGCCCGATGGGAAGACCGCGGCGAGGCCGGCGAGGGCGCGCAGTTCGGATGGGGATGTTGCGCCGCCGGAGGGGCTTTCCGGCGGCGCATCTACGGCCGCGGAGTCGCGTCGCTGCCGATCAGGTTCAACGCTCGTGTAAGCTGGGAGGGCCGCTTTCAACTCACGAGCGGGATCGTGAAAAGCGCTCATGTCGAGAGTGAAGTGGGACAAGGCGTCCGAGATGCCGGCGACGGCGTTCCTGATGCCTTCCAGAAGATCGTGGCGCTCGGCGAAGAGCGCCTCGATCTTCTGCCCAAGCCCGATCTTGTCGGCCTCCAGCTCGGCGATACGCCGATCGCGCTGGAGCAGCGCTTCGCCGGCGGCGTTGCCGAGCTGGTAGGCTGCAGCCGGATCGGCCGGGATGCTCGGGTCGCGCGGCGCCAGCGCCGCGGCGATCGCCGACACGTCGAGCTGCGCGAGGGTGCGGGGCTCGACGCGGCTCTGCCCGGCGGGCGGCGTGCGCGAGCTGTCGAAGGTGGTCAGCGCGGGCGTCTGTCCATATTCGAGAACGTGGCGCCTGGGCGAGTAGACGTAGCGGTGTCCTTGCTGAAGCGAGGCGAGATTGGCCGAAATCCTCTCCAGCTCTTCCTTCGAGCCCTGGGTGCGGACGTAATCCAGGAACGGCTTCTGATCCTGCGGCGCGATCAGCTGGTGCGCGATGATCGTCTGGCTCTGCGACAGCGCCGACTTGGCGATGTCGGCGGTGCGCTGCGTGATGAGCGTCTGCACCCAGCCGGCGGAGCGCCCCTTCTTGGCGATCCAGAGCATGTCTTCCTGGAGCGCGTAGCCGACGTCGTCGCGGACCTTCTCCGGCACGAACTCATCCGCCTCGTCGACCACGAAGTGGAAGTTGCCCGGCGATCGCCGCCGGAGCCGCGCGACCAGGTCGCGGACGAACGAGCGCTGATCCAACCCGTTCGTCATGCCCGATAGGTCGACGATCGCAGATACGCGCTGATCATCGACGATGCCGGCGATCGCCTCGCCATCGGTGGGGCGGATCGCGACGTCGCCGTGCGGGCCGCCGAAGATGGGGATGTCGAAGCCGGCCGCCTTGCCGTCAGCCGACGAGCGCAGTCCGTACCAGACGCCCAGCGGATCGATGATCAGCGTGTGGCGCTGCTGGCCGAGCAGCTGCTCGACGCCATACTTGGCCGTCCACGTCTTGCCGGCATCGCTGGCGCCGATGATGGCGTGGTGGCCGTCGAGGTAGGCGAGATCGGTCATAGGAGCAGTCCGATCGCAGCAGCAGGATCAAGCGGCTCTGTGCCGTCGATCGAGCAGAAGGCGGTGCATCGTGGTCCTGACAGACCGTCCTCACGCCAATCGGCAGGATACTCGGCGTCACCGACCTGGAAGATCATGGTTCGGCTGAGGATCTCGCAGCCTCCGCCAGCCTCGGCATCGGCATCGAGCGCGCATCTTGCGCACCACTGTGCCATGAAGGCTCGACCTTCGCTGCCGTTCGCGGGGCGGTAGAGCGCGATCACGCCGCGGCTTCCTGCAGCGCCGGCTCGTTCGCCATCGCATCGACGATCACCATCCGCATCGCCATCGGCCAACCGTCCGAGGTTGCCGCGATGCGGTTCATGGCCAGCGCCGCCCATTGCTGCTGGTCGAAGCGGAGCAGCGTCTGAAAGAGGCGGTCGGAATCGAACCCTGCCGGTGGATCGGCGTAGATCATGAAAAGGCCGTCCAGGATCCGGCCCGCCTGCTCGAGCTTTTCGTCCGGGAAGGCTTCAGCGACGTGCGCCAGGGCGGCCGCCGTGATGTCGCGGCCGTTCCTCCTCAACCCCTTCATCACCGTCCCGACCTGGCCCAGCTCGTTGGGTGCCCAGCCGCTTGGACTGCTGACCCGAGGCAGGGACAGCCCGGCGCCGTCGATCAGCGCGGCCGCTTCCAGGGCGAGGGCGTCACCCGCGATCATGGCGGCGCGAAAGGTGTCGAGAGGGGTGACGCGGCGCCTGCGCATGTTCACGTCGACGAAGAGGCTGGCCTCCTCCGCGGCGTCGGCAAAGCTGTTGACGATGCACGGCAGGTGCATGATGTCGCCGCGCAGCTTCGCGGCCTCGAGCCGATGCTGGCCATCGATGACGAAATGCGACGCGACGTGCTCGTCAGCGAGCGGGCGGCGGCGCGAGACGGCGAGAGGCGTGCACAACCGCCAATCCCAGCCGGCCGCGATGGTGCGGATGATCGCCTGGCTGTCCCGACCCGCAATCGACCGCTGGTAGCTTTCATCGATCCGGAGAGCGTCTGTCGACAGCCACTCGATCGTCGGCGGTGCGCCCTTGATTGGGCTGAACTGCAGGACGGCGCTCACTCCGCTGCCTCCAGTTGCTGAACGGGCAGGCGGCCGACGCCTGGGTCCGGCTGGAAGGAGAGCAGCGGGTGCACCCACTGCGCGGCCGCAAGCTGTTGCATCTTGCGGGTCTCGGACGCGCCACCGGTAACGACGCGGAGCACCGCCGGTGTCAGCTCGTCGGACTTCAGCCGCCCGTAGCTGGCGAAGGTCACCCGCTCGACGAAGGGCTCGGCGATCGCCGCGCGTTCGGCGGTGGGCAGCAGGTTGAGGAACGGACCGGTCGGCGTCCACCAGTGGCGGATGCCTTGCTGCGTGGCGAGGCCGGCTTGGGCGCCGACGACGTCATGGACGGGCACGCGGTAGCCGTCGGCGTCGAGGGACCGCTCGAGCGCGATCGCGGCGACCACCGCGGCCGCGAGCTCCTGGATCGCCGGCGTCGCGCGACGATAGGCGATGAAGGCGCGGCCGAGATCCGAATCGGTCAGAAAGCCCTGCTTGGACAGCGTCTCCATGGCCTTCGACCAGGTCTTGCCGGCCTCGCTGTCGCGGATCAGCGGCAGCGCGCCAGGCGCATCCGGATCGGGGCTGTGCAGCGCGCGCATGCCGACCTCGGCCGGGCCTTCGGCGTGGCCGTACTTGCCCGACGTGGAGAGCAGCATGCGGAGCTGGGCCCAGACCAGATAATCACGACCGAGGGTGCTGCCTTCGTGCGCCTTCTGGACGATCGCCGCGCGCAGGATCATCCGGCGGAGCGACCGCATGGTCGCCGTGCCCTCCTGGGTGAGGCCGGCTTCCTCCTTGATGGCAGCATCCGCCTTCTGGCGGCTGCCGTCATATTGCTGGCCGATCGCCGAGCCTGCCGCGACGCGCTCGCGTCGCGCCGTCCTCGGCTTGTCGCCGTCCATGGCGCGACGGCTCGCCCACCAATAGCTGACCTCGGCCTCGCCGGCGTCATCGATGGCGATCGTCGCCACGATGTCGCCGTCTGGCAGAACCACCCGGTCGCCTTCCTCAGTCGGGGTGATGTGCAGCGCCCACTCCGGCCCGCCGTAGACGCCGCTGGGCGGGCTCGGCTGGAACCGCAGCTCCTCGCGCCCGGTCCGCTCGCGGATGCTGGCGCGAAGCGAGGCGACCTTCGCGTCGGCGAGCTGGCGGAGCAGCGGATCGTCCGACACGCGACCGCGACCGTCGGCGCCAGTGTCGAACAGATCGTGCTCGTACCAGCCGCCGGCGGCGGCGTAGGCGTCGGGCCCGACGAAGCGCAGCAGCTTCTCCGCTTCCCGGTCCTCGATCCGGTACCAGGCGCGGATCGCCGCCGGGGTGCGGGCATGCGGCGGACCGCTGCCGAGCGCCGCCCAGGCCTGCGCCTGCAGGTCAAGATCGGCGGTGGCGCCGAACGCGCGCGCCTGCTCCAGGTCAATCTTCCCGGCCTCGAAGGCGAGGAAGACGTCGGCCGCGAGGTTGCCGAGGCGGAGCGCCTGGTCGACCCACTGCTGTCGCTGGCCGAGCGCGCGCGCGATCTGCTCGGGCGGCTCGCCCTGGCGGTGCATCGCGGCGACCGCGGCGAAGACCTCGTAATCGCGCAGATCGCGGCGAAGCATGTTCTCCGACAGGCTGAGCTCGAGAAGCTGCGCCGGCTCGAGATCCTCGTGCACGATCACCGGCACCGGCCAGTCGGCGGGGAGGGCGCCCCGCTCGACCAGGTTGCGGATGCTCCGCGTGCGACGGCCGCCGGCGAGCGCGCCAAACCGGTGGCCGTCCACCGGGTCGCCGTCCATCGGGTGGACGATGATCGGCTCGAGCAGCCCGTTCTCCAGGATCGAAGCCTCCAGGCCGGCGACGTCGTTGGCGTCGACCTCGTTGGTGCGGACGTTGAAGGGTGAGACCTCGATCTGCGCGATCGGCAGCGTGGCGGCGCGGGTCATGCCATCACCAGTTGATGGATTGTGCCCCGGCCGTCCCGCGCCTGCAGGTGGCTGCCCTGCGGCCAGACCTGCTCGACGCCGGTGATCCGGGTGGCGACCCCGGTGCTGTCGCGCCCGGTGATGGTGAGGGAGTTGCCCGACGGGCGTGCGGTCCAGTTCGAAAGCGTCATGTGGTCATCTCCGGCTTGCGGCCGCGAGCGCCACCGGGCATCTGCCCTGATGTCTCGACCGAGCGGCCTGTGGGTGCGCTCACGCCGGCGGCTGGAACCGCAGGCGCGTCGGAAACGGTGAGGGGGGCGCCTTCCGGCTCGCCCCCCGAGCTGGACGCGGCGATCGCGTCCTCGATGTCATGCTGGTCGCTGGTGTCTGGCGCGGCGCCGTAGCGAATCGCCATGTAGGCGTTGACCCAGGTGCGATGTCCGGTCGCGTCATGGTGGCGCGCGGCGACCGCCTGCGCGTTGCCGCCGGACCAGAGCGCGCCGGGGCGGCCGCAGTCGAGGCAGCCGGCGCTGACCTCGCGCTTCGTTTCGGTGACGCGGCGGGCGGTCACGCGCGGCCCCGAATCGGGCGCCAGCGCCCGGGCACGTCGAAGTCGTCGAGGTCGAGGCCGGCGGCGCGGACGATCGCCTCGCCGCGCGCGACGGCGCCGTGCCGATCGCCGGCGGCCGAGCGCGCAATCGCGAAGCAGCGCGCGGCGCGTGCGGCGGCGTCGGCGCGATCGGGCACCCGGACCATCACCAGACGACCGCGTCGCAGCGGGCGCAGGTGTCGCCGTTGATCGATGCCGCCACGTCGCAGATCGGGCAGCGATCGCCGGCGGCCTGGCGGGGGAGGCGCGGGCCGAGCAGCGCGCGGAAGAGGGCGAGCAGCACGGTCATGCCGCCACCGAGGCGAGCAGCGCGGCGTGGCTGCAGGCCGAGCAGAGATCGTCCTCAACCCAGGAGCAGGTCGCGCCAAGCCGGTCGTGGCAGGGATCATACTCGCTGCAGGCGCAGGTGCGGCAGAGGCGCGGGGGCGGCAGATCGGCGCCCATGCGGATCAGGTCGAGCTGCGCGAGCACGGTCATGTCGAAAGGGAAGGCGGAGCGGAGCGCGGCGATCGTGGAGAAGCCCGCCGGCACGGCATCCAGCTCGACCAGGGCGATCCACTCGACGCGGGCGTGCTCCTCCATCCGCGGCACCGTGGACAGGCGCTGGGCGACGTCGGCGAGCGTCATCGACGCGGCCTCGCGGCGGCGTTGCAGGTAGGTGCCGGGTGATGGGACCATGACAGGCTCCGGGCAGCAGTTTCCCGCCTCGCCGATCAGGTGATGGCGAGCCGGGGAGGGCGGTGGAAGAGAGACGCGGGTGGCCGCGCGTTACGGCGGGGCGCGCGTCACCGGCTGGCCTTGATGATGCCGAGGGCGTGGAGGATCCGCGCCCACCAGGGCGCGCGAACGCGGCGCCCGAAATGATCGATGCGGTGGAGCTGGCGCTTCATGCCTGCCCTCCCCGGAGGCGGCTGGACGCCGCCCCCGGCTCGGCTACGATGGACGTGCAAACCACCATCGAAGGGCGATTGTTATGACCGAAGAAGCCACTGCGCGCGGGCTCTTCCATTACTACTATTCGGCGGTGAACCTGATCAGGATGGTTCAGCACGGACGCTCGGACCCTGAGAACATCCGCGGCCTGATCCGAGAGGCGACCAATGCGGCGAAGGGCCGCTTCCCGCAGTATGCTGATCAGCTCGATGAGGCGGCGTCCGAGTACAACTCGGCGATTGATCACGGCATCAAGTTGAAAGCCGCTAGCCACGAGAGCTGACCTCGTCGGCGGGGTGACCACCAGCGTTGACCTCACTCCAGGCATGCGCTGATCGGTCGGCTCCAGAGGTCGCCAAAAGGATTGTTGAAACACGCCCATGGGCAGCATCAACCTCTGAGGCTGGAACCCGCCCGAGGGGCGGGTTGGGCGTTGCCGTGCTCGCCGTCTGGCGATATCCCAGAACGTAGCTCTCGAAAGCTGCCGCCCGATCCTCGATCGAGCGATCGTCGCCTTTGGCGGCGATCGCCAGTTCGAGGCAGCGCAGGCGGAGGCTGACCTCCGGTTGATCCTGATCAGCCGGGTGCCCGAACAGCACACGGCTGATCATGGTGCGAAACGACAGGAGCACCGGCGCCAGGTCGGTGGGCGCGGACGAGCTCACTTGCCTGCCGCCTTCCGCAGGGCCGCGTCGGCCTGATCGCGTGCCGCATCACGCACCTGGGTGGCGATCTCCATGAGCTTCGCCGCGAAGCCGTCGGCCTCGTCAGGGGTCATGAGTGCGTAGATGCAGAGGCCGTTCATGCCAGCGACACCGCCCCGTGAGAGCTGGATACCGACAGAGCTGTCACCGGCTGCGGTGCGCTGATCGATCACGCTGCTCATCTCGGCATGCATGGCAATGCAATCGCCAAGGTTTGGCACGTTGATCAGGAACGGCGCGCCGTCAGCGACCTGCTCACTCGTGCCGGCGGTGCCGACGATGCGGATTGGCACACGCTTCACGCCCGCACCCCGTTGTAGCGGTCGGCGTTCGTCGGGTCAGGAGCGGCTTTAGTGTCTTGCGGGTAAATGTCCGGGCGCAGGACGTGGCGCGAAATGCCAGTCGCCTCTTCGACCTTAAGGACGTGCTCAGCGGGCAATTTGCCGAGTCGATGCACCCACCCCCAAACAGAGGGCTGCGACACGCCGACGAGGCGGGCCATTGCTGCCTGCGAACCAAGCTCGCTGATGGCAGCATCCAGCGCTTCCCTCGGTTTGTGGCTGTCAATCGACACAAGGAGCCTCGATTCGGGACGATAGAAACAGATATTGCACCGAACTTATCAGGATAATCATAGCGTGCAATAGCTAGATTTATCATTCATCGTGGATGACGCTTATTGGTCAGCGTGTTCAGGAACGGTTGGCAGCAGCTGGGTTGAGCCAAGCCGAGCTGGCCCGACGCGTGGGTGTCAGCCAGCCGACAATTTTCAACCTCATCCATCGCAGCAAGAAGGGTTCGACCAAGCTGCACGCCGTTGCGCGCGAGCTCGGAACGACGCCTGCTTACCTAAGCGGTGAGACGGATGATCCCCTTGAGGACGCGCCGCCCGAGCCAGAACTGAGCCGGGAGGAGCGCGAACTGCTCGACTGCTACCGTGCGCTCGGTGGTGCACAGAAGGCTGCTCTTTTCACCATCGCCATGTCGATGGCCGGGCAAGGACCCGCCGGCAGCGTCAACGCCCCGGCGCTGTCGTACAGGCCGGATTGATGGCTGTTCGCGAAGAAACCTTGCGGCTGGCGGGTGAGCGGGATTGCCAACCCGGGATCAGGGAGGCGACGTTGAGTGAGCCGATCACTCTCTCGCCTGATCCAAAGGGGCGGGGCGGATATGTCGCTTCTGGCAAAAGCGGCAAGCCGCTCGGTTACCTGACCAACCGGCATTGGATCGCACGAGACCTCGCGAACGGCCGCCGCATCCTCCACGCTAGCGTCAATTGCATCCAGCCGTTCGCGAACGCGCAGGGGATACACACGATCACCTTCCGTGTGGTCACCGGTGACGCAGGCGACCGTTTTCAGATGCCTCCAGCGGTTGCGCCGCGCAGCCAGGCACCCCGTACCTACAGCGCGAACATCGTCGGAGAGTCTTATCGGCAGCCGGCAATAAGGCGAACGAAGGTCGGGGAGGCGGTAAAGCTCTTTCACGACATCGAGAACGAGCACGACGACCGCGCCGTCGCTGTCTTCAACGCCAGAGGCGAGCAGATCGGCTTCCTGCCACGCGATGGATGGCTGACCGAGGCGCTCATCGATCAAGGCTGCCACTATCGCGCAAGCGTGAAGGAGATCGTGGAGCCCAAGGGGAGCCGCCGCCATGCCGCGGTTATCTTGGAGGTCGTGCTCGCCTAGAGGCCGCATGCAACGAACGCCTGCTTCGACATCACCCGGCTGTATGTTTTAGTTGACATGCCGTGCTTGGATGGATAGTAAAATATCCATGCAGGTGATCGAAACATCGGTGTTCACGGATTGGCTCAACGGCCTGCGCGACGTGGTGGGTCGGCGCGCGATCGTTCGGCGGATCGCCCGCATCGCCGCCACCGGCAACTTCGGAGACGCGGAGCCGCTGGGCGACGACGTTGCCGAGCTGCGCTTTCACCTGGGGCCGGGCTATCGCGTCTATTTCACGATGCTGGACGGCACGGTGATCCTGTGCGGCGGCAACAAGAGCACGCAGGCCCGCGACATTCGGAAGGCAAAGGAGATGGCAGCCGAGCTGCGCAAGTAGAGTGGATCAACAACCGTACTATTCCGTGGAGCATAATCCATGACCATCGAGTTCCGGCCGTTTGATGCGGCCAACTATCTGCATGACGTCGAAGACGAGGCCGACCTGCTGAGCGACGCCATTGCCGATGGCGATCCGCGCTACATCGCCGCCGCGCTGGGGGCGATCGCGCGCGCCAACGGCGGCATCACGGAGCTTGCCCGCAAGACCGGCCTGCACCGGCAAACGCTGCACAAGGCGCTGAGCGAGGACGGTAACCCGACCCTCGACACCGTTCTCAAGGTGCTGAAGGCGCTGGGGCTGAAGATGGCGATCGACAAGCAAGAGGCTGTGCCGGCGTGAACACCGGTCAGCCGCCCATCACCTTCGATGACGACAATCCAGAATGGACTGACGAGGATGTAGCGCGGGCGCGCCCAGCGGCCGAGCTCCCGCCGGAGATCCTGGCTGCGTTCCCCTCCTCAGAAAAGAGCTTCTCACCCGTTGCCTACCCGGCGGTGATCGAGCGCGGCATCGATGGCTTTGGAGTGTTCTTTCCCGATCTGCCCGGATGCGTCTCTGCCGGCGATACGCACGCGGAGGCGTACGCGAACGCGGGTGAGGCGCTGAAGCTGCACCTGGCGGGGATGCAGGACGACGGCACGCCGTTCCCTCCGGCCTCTGCTCTGTACAAAATCAAGATCGACGCGGCCGTCGACGAGGTGATGCGGGTGACGGTGTTCGTCCCGCTCGCTGCCTCTGCGATCGCGAGGGATGAGGAGGCAGGGTCGCGGTAGCGAGCAGCATCCGCGCTTTCCTACATGCGTGAGCGTTCGGCATATGTTCCAACATGGCCGCGAACGTCCGCCTCGATGACCTCTTCGATCTGACCCGGCGCGAGTGCCAGCTGCGGGTGGTCTGCGGTTGCGGCCGCGAACAGGTCTGGGACGCGGCGCGGACCTCGCGCTATTTCATGCTGCGGGCGTGGAGCACGCAGCTGGCCCAGATCGGGCGGCACCTGCGATGCGCGCGGTGCGGTGCGCGGCCCGCAAAGGTGCTCCCGACCAAGCTGCCGGCGCAGGACGATCCGTGGCCGACCACGCCCTGGGAGTGGAAGCAGCTTCATCGGCGGCTGCGTGGCTAAGGGCGGGGTATCGAGCGGGTATCATGCCCGCTTTGCTGGTCAGGAACGGCGGAAAAGCGCGGTGCCGGCGGGGGCAGGGCGGACACTTCCTCCGCCGTGGTCGGACGCGCAGCGCTCCAGACTTGCGCGCGATCGCCGTTCCGGGGACGACCGGATATGTCGATCCGCCCCGCCATCCACTTCGTCGCGTTCCGCGGCGACGAATACACGGCGGCCGTGCGGATCTGGGGCGTGCCCGACTTCATCCATCGCCGGTGGGATCGGCGCGCGCAGCGCGAAATACACCCGCTCGACACCGTCATATTCGCCAAGGGCACGGAGCGCGACGAGCCGGCACGCTTCAACGGCAACGACATCGACGAGCCGCCGGAGGCTTGACGATTCGCCGTGCGCGCCGCTCGCTCTGGCGCAGGAGGCCTCCTTCACCCTATGTTCCGTTTCCGGGGAGTAACGGGTGGGCATGAGCGTTCCAGCGACCAGCAGCGTTCGGCCTCCGCCACGAAAGCTGGCGGCGTTGGCCTTCATCGTCGAATATATCATCCAACGCCGGTTCAGCCCGTCAATGGACGAGATCCGCGCGCATCTTGGCGTGAGCAAGCAGCGCGTCGGCACGCTGCTCGCCCAGCTCGTCAAAGACGGATCGATCGAGCGGCCGATGGGGACGCAGCGCGCGATCGTCGTGCCCGGCCTCATGGTGGAGATCGCTAAGCGCGAGCTGCGCGCGGTTGGCTGGGTGGTCGACGAAGACATGAAGCGCGCGCGCTTCGCCGCCCCGTTACCGCAAGACAATCTCGCGCTGGTCGCGATCATCGAGCACGTGCCCGACGATGCGCCATCCCGTCACGAAGCTTGAGCCCCTCGCCATCGCACCGTTGAGGGAGGCGCAGCGCGTCGCCCACCTGGTGCTCGGCAACCCGCGCCCCGCGCCGAGCCTGCCCCGGAAGCCGGAGGGCATGTCCAAGCAGGAGTGGAAAGCGCGCAAGGCCGCGCTGCGCGTCGCCGGCGCCACGCTGCTGCCCGGCGTCGAGGAGCCCGTCGCCAGGCGCGAAGCCTGGTCGCACAAGGCCCAGGGCACGCCGGAGACGCACGCCCATGCCGAGGCCGAAGCGCGACGTGACGGCGCGCTGGCCCGCCTGCACGTCACCGGCGCGATCGACGCGCACCAGCTGGCGGCGGCGGCCGAGATCGCGCTGGCGCACCAGGCGCTGACCGCCGACGTCGCCGTGCGCACCGCAAAGCTGGAGCCGCGCTCCACCGGCGGCGGGCCCGACGCCGCGTCGGCCGAGCGGATCGCGGCCGTTATCCGGGACCGCGCCTACAGCGATTGGCGCGCGGCCGTCGCGCCGCATGCCGCGATGCTGCTGACGATCATCGTCGACGACATCGGCGTGACGATCGCCGCGCGCCGATCGCGCATGTCCAACCGGCGCGCGCGCGCGATCCTAGTGTCGGCGCTGAATCGCTGGCGGCGCGGCTAGGGGTTTACTTGCGTCAACTTCACGCAAGTGAACGGCGAAAAGCGGTCACCCAACCGGCAGAAACGACCCCGCCACAGCTGCATCCGGCGCCCGTGCACCCTCATGTGAGGGCACTGGGCCGGCCAACCGGGAGGCGCATCTTGACCGATCACTCCCGCTCGTTGGTTCGTCGCCACAGCTTGCCTGTCGCCGCACGCCGTTCCGTCGGCAGTGCGCCCGCTCAGCCGCGTTCGGACCTGGCCGATCAGCTCGAGGCGATTACCCCGCGCTTCGACGCCCTGACCCAGCGGGCGCGGCTGAGCGCCCCGGATCGCGACGTCGCGACCTACCACGATCTGGAAGAGATGGCCCAGGCGGTCTGCCGCGACATCATGGCCCCCTTCCGTGGCGGCGAGCAGCCGACGGCCGCGCCCCTTTATCGCAGCCCAAACGGGAAGGTGGTGGTCTGGTGAAGAGCATCCCCCGTCAGCAGCTGCAGCGTGTCGTCGACGCCGGCCATCCGGACACCGCCCTCGTCGGCGTGCCCGTCAGCCTGCTCCGCGAGATCCTGAGCGTCCTGCCCGTCGACACCGTGGGCAAGGTCGCCAACGAGGGCCTGGGCGGATGACCGACACCTCGCATCCCGGCCTGATCGAGGTTGGCGGCACGTCCTATCTGCGCGACGCCAAGGGCGCGCTGGTGCCGCTGCATGCGATCAAGCCACAGGATCTGCTCATGGACGAGCAGGTCCGCTCCATCATGGTGCAGGCCCGCGCGATCGGCGCGCTGATCCGCAAGTTCAAGGTCGACACGTTCGCCGCTGTGGCCGTGCTGCAGGCGCTCCTCGCTGACCACTATGGCGCTCCACGTGGCGGGGCGAAGGGCAACATCACCCTGACATCATTCGATGGGTGCCTGAAGGTGCAGGTCCAGGTTGCCGACCTGATCGAGTTCGGCCCCGAGCTGCAGTCCGCCAAGTCGTTGATCGACGAGTGCCTGGGCGAGTGGGCACAGGGCGGCAGCGTGGAGCTGCAGGCCCTGATCAACCGCGCCTTCCAGGTGGACAAGCAGGGCCAGATCAACCGGGCCGAGCTCTTCATGCTGCTGCGCACCGAGATCGCCGATCCTCGCTGGATGCGAGCGATGGAGGCGATCAAGGACAGCATCCGGATCATCGGGTCGCGCCAGTACGTCCGCTTCTACGAGCGGGACGCGCATGACGCCGCCTGGCGTGCGGTGTCGATCGACATCGCCACCGCCTGATCTAAGGGGTGCCTAAGCGGGTCGCTGAGAGGAAGCGGGGCAGGGCAGGGCAGCAGCAGCGAGCCCGGCGGATGGAGCGGACGCATTGGCTATGCGAGCTCTGCCTGGCTCAAGGCGTCACCCGCGCCGCCACGGTGGTCGACCATGAGCAGCCGCTGGCGCTTGGCGGCCTCGATGTCGACGAGAACACCCGCAACGTCTGCGACGAGCACAACCGGAAGGTGACGGCCGAGCAGTTCGGACATCGCGAACGTCTCGCCTTCGGCGCCGACGGGTTGCCGCTCGACCCCCTCGACCCCTGGCGCGCCGCGTAACATTGTTGCGCGACCCCCCGGGGGGGGGTCAAAAGCCTGGGGGGTCCGCCTGGGGACACCGACGGCCCCTGTAATTTCAGCGCTAATACAGTTTTTGCTTCGCTGGTACGGCCTGGACGATGAGGGGGGTGCGATGGGCGGTCGGCGGCAGCGCATCGACAGCGCGGCCGCGGCCGTCACGGTGATGGCGGCGAGCGCGCGCGAGCTGTTGCCGCCGACCTCCGTGCGGCTCCGGCCGGGTGATCTCCCTTACTGGAACGCGGTGATCGCGGAACGCGCGAAGAGTGAATGGACGGATGCGGACCTGCACGTCGCAGCGAGTTTGGCGCGCGCGATGGCCGATGCCGAAATGATCTCCGCCTTTGCGGTGGGGCGGAATGGCCGGGTCAGCGTAGCCAAGGTGATCGGCTCTATCGCCGCCTCGGACAAGCTGGCGCGCCGGATCGTCACACTGCGCCGCGCTCTCGGCATCGACAGCCGTTCGAAGCATGGCGAGCAGCGTGACGTGAACAACCGCCGGGAGGCCGCGCAGGAGATCGAGAGCGGCGTCAACGCCTACAGTGGCGATGACGACGACCTGCTCGCGAGACCTTCGACGATCCAGTGACGCCGCCGTCCCGCGGCGGTCGGGTCATCCGCTTCGTGGAGAAGTTTTGCCTCGTTCCCGAGGGAAAGCTGATCGGGCAGCCGATGCGGTTGGCCGACTTCCAGAAGCAGTTCATCCTGGACGTCTACGACAATCCGGCGGGCACGTCGGAAGGCATCCTCTCCATCGCGCGCAAGAACGGAAAGACCGGCCTGATCGCCGGCATCCTCCTGGCCCACCTGGTCGGACCGGAGGCGCGGCTGAATAGCCAAATCGTCTCGGGCGCGCGCTCGCGCAAGCAGGCAGCGCTGGTGTTCGGCCTCGCCTACAAGATGGTCAAGCTGAGCCCCATCTTGGATCCGCTCGTTCGTCCCGTTCCTTCGGCGAAGTCGCTCGTCGGCATCGCCAAGAACGTTACCTACGAGGCGCTGTCGGCCGAGGGTTCAACCGCACACGGCCTGTCGCCGGTGCTGGCGATCCTGGATGAGCTTGGGCAGGTTCGCGGCGACCAGGACGACTTTGTCGAGGCGGTAGAGACCGCCTCTGGGGCCTATGACGATGCCCTCCGCCTGATCATCTCGACCCAGGCGCCAACCGATGCCGACATGCTGTCGGTGAAGATCGACGACGCGATTGCGTCAAAGGACCCGAAGATCGTCTGCCACGTCCATGCGGCCAAGCCGAACGCGGATCTGGCCGATCCGGAGGCGCACCGTGCCGCCAACCCGGCAATGGGCATCTTCCGGTCGGTCGTGGAGTTCGAGGCGGCCGCCGCGAAGGCGGCGCGGCTGCCATCCTTTGAGAACAGCTTCCGCAACCTCTACCTGAACCAGCGGGTGAACCGGTTCTCCCCGTTCATGGCGCCGGGAACATGGGCTGCCACCAACGGACCGGTAGACGAGAAGGTGTTCCTGACCTCGCCTGTCTATGGCGGACTGGACCTTGCCGAGACCACTGATCTCACCGCTTTCGTGCTGGTCGCGCAGGACGAACAGGGTTGCTGGCACGTCAGACCATGGTTCTGGAAGCCGGGAGCTACGGTCGATGATCATGGCAAGCGGGACCGGGTGCCTTATCCTCGATGGGTCGATGAAGGCCTAATCGAGACGACACCAGGCGTCGCGGTCGATTACGAGTTCGTCGGGCGTCGTCTGGGCGAGATCTGCGCCGGGATGGACGTCCGCCGCATCAACTTCGACCGGTTTCGCTTCAAGACCCTTGAGCAGCAGATGTCGAAGCTTGGGGTGGTGCTGCCGTTCGAGCCGTTCGGTCAGGGGCATGTCTCCATGGCGCCGGCTATGGACAGCACGGAAATCGCCTTCCTGAACGGAAAGGTTCGGCACGGCGGCAACCCGGTCCTGACGATGTGCGCTCGCAACGCGGTCGTGGATCCGAGCCCTGCCGGTGACCGGAAGCTCAACAAGGCGAAGTCGACAGGTCGCATCGACGGAATGGTCGCCCTCGTGATGGCGCTGGGAGCGGCCACCGGCGGCCAGGAAGCAGCGCCGAAACCGAAACCGCGCATGCGCATGTTGTGAGGAGGTCAAATGGGCTTCATCGACCGCCTCTTCTCCCGGATCGGCAACGACCTTGCGCCGGCGGCATCACGGCCGGAGCCCGACAACGTGGTAGGCCAGAACCTGGTCGATGGCCGCTTCTGGGGAGGCGAGGGGTTGCCCTTCGGCGCCGGCGTCAGCAGCGCGTCGGAGGCTGCGAAGGTGTCGGCCGTCAATTTCTGCGTCGGCATCATCGCCGACACCGCCGGCGGCGTCTCGGTCGACCTGATCGAGAAGGATTACCGCCGCTCCGAGCTCGAGCTCGCCGACGTGCTCGCCTACGCGCCCAATCCGCTGGAGACCGGTGCCGAGTTCTGGTCGAGCATGGTCTACAACGGGGCGCTGCGCGGTGCCGCGTTTGCCGAACCGGTCTCCACCGGCGAGGGGCTGGAGATCTGGTCGCTCGATCCGCTCCGCACGACCGTCGACTGGAAGGATCGTTCCTTCCTGCTGACCTACCAGGACGACGGCGGCCTGGCGCGCCAGCTGGGACCGGCGGACCTCTTTTGGTTCAAGGGCCTGTCCGACGCCACGCTGCGCCCTCTGACACCATGGCAGATGGCGCGCGGGTCGCTCGACTTCGCGATCGCGCTCGAGCGGCAGGGACGGACCTTCTTTCAGAACGGCAACCGTCCCGGCGGTATCGTCACCGCCTCCGGCGAGCTCACGGACGAGCAGTTCGCGCACACCAAGAAGGCGATCGACGGCTGGAAGCCGGGCAAGACCGCGCTGCTCGAGGGCGGCATGGACTACAAGCCGATCTCCGAGAACAACAGCGACAGCCAGCTGGCGGAGCTGATCACGCAGCGGACGGTCGAGCTGGCGCGCTACTGGCGCATCCCGCTGTCGATGGTCGCGGAGGTCAGCGCCGGAAAGGCGAACAGCGAGCAGCAGGCGCAGGACTTCGTCAAATACACGATCCGACCGCTGACCCGGCGGATCGAGCAGGCGATCAGCCGGCGTCTGCTGACCGCCGACATGCGCGCCGCCGGCATCCGGGTCCGGATCAACCTCAATTCCCTCTTACGCGGCGACAGCGCAACGCAGTGGAAGAACGCGGTGCTGGCGCGAACCGCGAGCCTGATGTCGGCCGACGAGCTGCGTGTCGACTGGTTCGATATGCCGGCGATCGGCGAGGCCTGGTCGCGCGACGCGCGCACCCCGCTCAACAGCAATCGCGCAGCCGACACGATCACTGGCGGCCAGACAGCGCCGCAGGACCAGGTGGAGACAGAAGATGCGTGAACGAGCCAGCGCATCGACCCTCTGGGCGATGCACCCGACCTTCCTTGCCGACCATCTCGCTCGCGAGACGATCGAGGCCAAGGTGCCTGACAGCCTGGCCGGCTTGGCCAGCATGTTGAGCGGCCGGCAGGAAGCGGTGAAACCGGCGGACCCGATCCGCGAGGGCGCGACGCTGATCCTGCCAATCACCGGCCTGCTGCACCCGGTCGGACTGTCGGGTCGGACGTCCTACAACTGGATCTCCGATCGAGTGTCCGAGGCGGCGGCCGACCCGAAGGTGGGCACCATCATCCTCGCGATCCGCAGCCCGGGCGGCTATGTTTGGGGCTGCGCCGAGGCGGGCGACGCGATCTTCGCGGCGCGCCAGGTCAAGCCGGTGGTCGCCGTCGCCGACCCATATTGCTTCTCGGCCGCCTATTGGCAGGCGAGCCAGGCGAGCGCCTTCTACTGCACCGGCAGCGGCGAGGTCGGATCGGTCGGCGTTCGGTCCGGACACGTCGACATGTCCGGCTTCGAAGCCAAGATCGGCATGGCGACCACGCTGATCGCTTCGGACCCGGAGAAGATCGCCGGCCACCCCTATGCTCCGCTTTCGGACGAGGACCGTGCGGAGATCCAGGCGTCGGTCGACCTGTCCAACACCGCCTTCGTGGCGGCGATCGCGCGCGGCCGCGGCATCAAGGCCAGTGAGGTCGCCGGCATCCATGGCCGCGGCAAGACCTTCCAGGCCAGCCAGGCGCTGGCGAACGGCGCCATCGATGGTGTCGCCTCTCTCCGCGACGTGGTCGCCAAATACGGATCGAGCCGCAACCGGCTGGCGCTGATGCGCCAGCGCGCGGCGCTGCGCGGCCGCACCGCCAGCATCTGAACCCCGCTCCCCCGAGCGGATGAGCTGAGGCCGCCTTCGGGCGGCCTTTTTCGTGGGCGCGCGCGCCCCCTTCACGAGGACCTTAACCGATGAACCTTGCTGTCCTGAAGAACGAGGCGCGCGCGACCGCTAAGCGCCTGGAAGACCGCCTCACGACCGCCATTGGCGAGAACCGCGACCTGACCGCGGAAGAGGAGACCGAGAACGCCAAGGACGAGGCTAACCTCGCGCGTCTCGAGAAGCAGATCGAGGCGGCCGAAAAGCTGAACGCTCGCATGGCGAAGTTCGGCTCCGCCACCCCGACGCCGAGCTCGGCGCCCGCTGGCACCGTGCCGGCTCAGGCCGCGCCGTCGCAGATCGTGATCGTCGGCGCCGGTGCCTCGCGCGCGCGTCTCGAGGATGGTGGCTTCACGCATCTGGCCGAATTCGCTTCGGCGGTGCGGCTCGCCAACCCGGGCGCCGGCCAGGCTTACCGGGTCGACGATCGCCTCGCGGCGCCGACCAACGTCCACATGGAGACCGGCGACGCCGCCGGCAGCTACCTGGTGCCGCCCGAGTACCGGCAGCAGATCGTCGACCTGGTGTTCGGCGAGGAGGATCCGTTCCTCAACCTGATCTCGCCCGATCCGACGTCGTCCAACACCGTGATCGGCCTGGGCGACGAGACCACGCCGTGGGGCACGTCGGGCATCCAGGCGAACTGGCGCGTCGAGGCCGAGCGGATGGATCCCAGCCGCTTCGCCCTGACCCCGCGCGAGACGAAGCTCAACGAGCTCTACGCCTTCGTGCTGGCGACCGAGGAGCTGCTCGAGGACGCACCGCGCATCGGCACGCTGCTGACCACCAAGGCCGCGGCCGCGATCCGGTGGAAGGCGTCGGACGCTTTCATGTACGGCAACGGCGTGGGCAAGCCGCTGGGCTACATGGCCTCTCAGGCGCTCATCACGATCGCCAAGGAGGCGGGCCAGGCGTCGGACACGATCGTCGCCGACAACGTCGCCAAGATGTACGGCCGCGTCATCAACCCGCAGCAGGCGGTTTGGCTGGCGAACGGCGACATCATGCCCTCGCTGATGAAGATGAAGAACGAGGCCGATCAGCCCGTCTGGCATCCGAACTATGCCGTGGCGCCTGGCGGCACGCTGCTCGGCCGACCGGTGCTGTTCACCGAGCATGCCCAGACGCTGGGCGACGTCGGCGACCTGCAGTTCGTCAACCCCAACGGCTACGAGGCCTTCCGCAAGCAGAACGGCGTCAGCTTCGCCGACAGCATCCACCTCTACTTCGACTACAACATCCGGGCGTTCCGCTGGATCTTCCGGATCGGCGGCCAGCCCGTCCTGTCGAAGCCGGTGGAGCCGGCGCACGGCATCCGCACCAAGTCGCACTTCGTCGCGCTCGAGGAGCGCGCCTGAGGCGCTGAGACGGTGGGGCCGGTGACGAGCCGGCCCCGCTTCCTCTTCGACATCAATCAAGGATCGGATCGATGAACGCTCTGCTTTCCCCATCCGCGCGCATCGGCGTCGTCGCCGCGATCGCGCCCGCCAGCACCAACCCGGGCTCCGTCTCGTCCGCTTGGATCGACATGCGCGACAACTTCGGCCTGCTGGCCGTTGTGGCCGCCGGCACGCTCGGCGCGGCCGCCACGGTCGATGCCAAGTTCGAGCAGGCGACCAGCGCCGGCGGCGCGGGCGCCAAGGACGTGCCCGGCACCGCGATCGCGCAGCTCACCAAGGCGAGCGGCGACGACAACAAGCAGGCTCTGATCAACCTGCGCCAGGAGAACCTGGATCGGAACGGCGGCTACCGCTTCGCCCGGCTGACCGTCACGGTCGGCACCGCCGCCTCGCCGGTTTCCGGCGTGGTGCTCTGTACCGACCGTCGCTTCGGCGATGCCACCGCCACCGATGCGGCGTCTGTCGACGCCATCGTCGGCCAGTAAGGAGCGGCGGCCATGATCAAGTTCCTGGTCGACTACACGACGAAGGCGTCCGAGCCGGAGGCGTTCACGGCCGGGTCCGTGATCGATGGCCGCCCCCCTGCCTCCGAGCTGCACTTCGTGTCGCGTCGGGTCGCCGCGTTCCTGGACGCCGGCGGCCGACTGACCGATGCGTTCGGAAAGGAGCTGGAGGATCCATTCGTCCAGGCAGCGGACCAGGGTAGCGCCGCACCGCCGCCGGCGCTCCCTGACCCGCTGGACGGCATGAACGGCGCGCAGCTCCGCGAGGCCGCGAAGCTCGAGAAGGTGACGATCGGCATTGGCGTCACGCTCGACGGCATGCGCAAGCTGATCCGCGACAACCGCGCCGACCTGGCGAAGCTCGATCGCGACGTGCTGATCGCGGTGGCGGCGGCCGAGCAGATCGAGATCTCAGCCGAGGCGGACGACGCCACGCTGCGCGACGTGATCAGCGCAGCCCGGGTCGCACGCGCCACCGCCTGAGACCCCGCCGGGCTGCTTCGGCGGTCCGGCCACCTTCCTTCCGATCCTGACCTGCGAGGCCGCCGATGCCGATAACGCCTGATTTTGACCTCGGCCTGGTCGACACCTTCGAGGGTGCGCCCGCCGGTCAGCTGCTCAGCGCGCGTCCGGACTGGGAAGTCGGCCGCGCCGACAACAGTGGTGCCGGCGCAGCCGCGGCCTGGAAGATCAACGGCGGCCGCGTTCGGGTCTATGAGGACTACGAGGCCCCGATCGCCGCGCGCTACGGTCCGGCGACTGTCGTGAACCGCTTCCGCTGGACGTGGGAGATCCCGCCGGAGGGCTTCTCGTCAGCAAGCTTTGACCGGTGCGGCGCCGTGATGTGGTGGAACGCCGGCAGCTTCCTGCAGATCAGGTTCCAGCCGGCAAACAATCGCATCCTGGTGTCGGGCGGCGGCTTCAACAACTTCTATCAGGTCAATCAGCACGGCGCTGACGGCGGCGTTCTGTTCACGCAGATCGTCCCGTCGAACAACTGGGTGTCGACGACACCGACGATCCTGGTCGAGGCGTCCCTAGACGGCGCGGGCGCGCTGCAGATCTACGTCAACGGCGTCTACGTCCAAGCCTACGCCGGCAATGGCTCGCCGCTCCCGGCGATCGATGTCTCGGCCTATACCGGACCGAAGAGCGGGAAGGTCGGCCTCTACGCCGAGACGTCGGAGTCCTTCACCAACGGCAAACCTATGGCGAACGAGTTCGCCATCCCCGGCCTGACCTGCACCCGCCCGGCGGTGCCGCCCGCGCTGCCGCGCTCGCCGAGCGGGCCGCGGCGGATCACCCGAACCATGACCGCCGCCGGCGGCACGCCGCAGTCGGGCATCCACCGCATCGTCTCGGCCGAGACCGGCGAGGTGGTGCGCGATTGGGATATCGGCATCGCCAGCAGCGTCTCGGGGCAGGAAGTGACGCAGTCGGTCGACGTGCCCGTCGGGCGCACCGACGACGAAGCCTGGGACATCGAGTGGGGCGTCGTCTTCACCAGCGGCAAGGCGGCCAAGGCGCTGTCCCCCACGCGGACCGCATGCGGCTTCAGCTTCTGTGTCGGCGGCCAGAGCAATGCTGGCGGCATGCAGACCGCCGCTCGACCCGGCGGGGCGCCCGCCATCCTCAACCAGGCCTACGCGCTTTGGAACGCCGGCGACGATACCTGGCGCTACCGCGGCATCGATGCGCCCGGCGCCATGAACTTCATCAACGACATTGCGTCGGAAGTCGCCAAGCTGCTGAACATGCCCGTCATGGGTTGGGCATGGGGCGCCTATGCGGCGTCGCTGACCGCCCAGCTGCCCGGTGCCGGCGGCTGGGACGGCCCGGCGCCGAGCGGCATCGCGTTCGAGGACATGAAAGCGCGGGCGAACGGCTACACGCCGGAGATGCTCGTCGTCTTCCAGGGCGAGAACGAGGCGGCCGGCGCCGACGGCGACGCCGGGGCGGACAACTGGCCGACCCATCTGAACACGCTGAGGAACGCCTTCCGCGCCGAGGGCGAGTTCCCGGAGGCGCCGATCGTCGTGGGTGTCACCGGCAAATATGCCAACGACACGCCGCCGATAGGCTCGCCTGCGGCCTGCCGGCGATACTGGAACCGCCTGCAGGCCGCGCAGAAGACGGTCGGCAGCGCGGCTCTGAAGACGTCGGTCGGTTGGGAGTCGCTCGGCGTGCCGCGCGATCCCGATGACGCCTACCACTACAACTACGCTGCCTACATCCAGCTGCTGAAGCGCATCGCCTGGGCGATCGTGCGGGCGGCCGGAGGCTCGGCACCGGATGGCCGCGGGCCGTTGCCGACGTCGGCAACGGTGTCGGGCTCCGACCTGATCATCGACCACAACCTGAATGGCGCTGCGTCGCTCTCCGGGTCGGCACTGACCGGCTATGAAACGTCTCCGGACACGAGCGGCGAGACCTTCAGCGCGGTGTCCGCTTCGGACGCGGCGGTGATCCCGGGGACGACGCAGGTCCGCCTGACGGGCCGTGGCACGGCCAAGCGCTGGCGGTCCTACTACGGCTACAATCCCGACGACACGAGCATGGCGCGGGGCGCGTATAGCGGTGGAGACACGATCCCGGCGCAGGCACAGACGACGCCGATGGCGGTCACCAGCGGCGGCACCCCGACGCCGACGCCGACGCCGACGCCCACTCCGACGCCCACCCCAACGCCCACTCCGACGCCTGGTCGCGGGACGATCACGGCACGGCCCGAGTGGACGGTGACCTTCAAGACGCTGCAGTCGGCCGCGGCGCGGGGAGCGGGCGTGCCGCTCGGCGCGGAGATCCTGCCGGCGCCGATGGATCCGCACACCCGGCGGGACATCGCCTTCAGCTTCGCCGACGTGCTGGGCGAGGGGGTGGAGCTGGAGAGCATCACCTCGATTGTCGTCAACGCGGCAGGTTATCTGCGCGGCTTCCGCGCCATGAGCGATCCGGCACCCTTCCTGTCGACAGACGGCCAGATCGGGCAGCTCCGGGCAGAGATCGTGGCGGAGCGCCGCAACGACGAAGCCTTCAACGGGTCAGGCACGCAGGCCGACATCACCGTGTCGGGCCTGCTGCCCGACGGGCAGAGCGTCGAGTTCACCTTCGTCACCACCCTGCGCAACCTCTGAGGAGCCGTCCATGCTGCTGAACCCGGGCAAGATCGTTCGCCTGCAGATCGAGGGCGTGCACGACGGCGACGCGGCGATCGTCCAGGGCGAGCTGGCCTTTGCCGCCAACCGTACCGGCAAGCGTCCGGAGAGCGCGCGCTTTGCGATGATCGACGGCGACCGGGTGCGGATCTCCGCGCCGGCGCTCAACAAGCGTGCCGGCGTCTACGAGGCCCGGATCGAAGCCGATGGCTGATCCGGCCTGGGCGGACCCGGCGCAGCAGCTCGAGCTGCTGAAGCTTCACCTGCGCATCGATGGCGAGGCGCAGGACGACCTGATCAAGCTCCACTTCGAAGCGGCGATCGACGAGCTCGATGGCGAGGGCGGCCGGCTGAACCGGTCGCTGCTGCCGACCACGCGCGAGGCCATGCTGTCGCCGGCGCATGAGGTTCAACCGCTCCCGCTGCGCCCGATCGTCGAGATCGAGGCCGTGGAAGAGCGTGTCGCCGGCGTCTGGACCGAGATCGACAAGGAGCCGTTTGCAATCCAGGGCGACCACAGCATCGTCCAGCCCGATCCGGTGCTGGGAGGCCGCGAGCGGCGCGTCCGGTACCTGGCGGGCTATGCCCAGCTGCCGGCGCGCGTCATGTCTATCCTGCTGCTGCTTGTGGAGGAGAAGATGTTCGGCGAGGAGCCGAACCGCACGCGCTCGATCAACAGCCAGATCAGCTCTTTCCGCCTCGCCGGACTGGCCTGAGCATGGCGCGGGCGCTGACACCCGGCGACTATCGCCATCGGGTGACGATCGAGCGCCAGGGTGAGACACCGAACGGCCGGGGCGGCCGCACGGTCAGCTGGGCACCGATCGCACGGGCGGCGACGGTCTGGGCGCAGGTGCTCGCCCTGACCGGCGACGAGGCGCTCCGCAATCTGGCGGTCGCTGCCCGGCAGAGCTGGCGGGTGACGATCCGCTGGCGTGACGACGTGCTGCCGACCGATCGGCTCGTCTGGGGCGAGCAGCTGCTCGACATCAAGGCCTTGGCGCCAACCCCTGATCGCCGCGAGCTGGTCCTGATCTGCGAAAGCGGGCTGAAGCGGTGAGCCGCACCAAGGTTTCCAAGCTCGCGAAGCGGGTGCTGAAGACGTTTCCGGATCGGCTGCAGGACGAGATCGCCGGCGAGCTGAATGACGGCGGCCAGGCACTGGCTCGGGCCATGCAGGCTCGAGCGCCGAAGAAGACGGGCGCGACGATCCGGGGCATCTCCTTCCGGGTGCTCGCCAAGACGCTGCGCCTGCGGGTCGGCCTGATCGGTACGCCTCGCGGCCGTGCGAAGCTGTTCTATGCGAGGATCCAGGATCTCGGCCGACGCGCCCAGAACGTGCGGGTTGAACGGCGGAAGCGGGGCATCTTCAAGCGTCTTGTGGGTGGTCGCAAGCCGGCAGAGGACATCGCCGGCACCTACACCATGAAGGTTCCGGCCATGGCGCCAAAGCGCTTCGTGACGGGCCGCTTCACCAACGTCCGCCGCATCATGAGGGGGCGCCTCCTCAGAGCCTATGACCGGGCCATGCGATCGGCGAAGGGAGCGGGCGCATGAACGCACTGAGCGCGGCCGAGCTGGCGCTGTTCGAGCGGCTGAATGGCGCGATCGCGGCGGCCGTCTACCAGGACGTGCCCGCAGGCGTCGGGCTTCCGTTCGTGAAGCTGGGCGACATGACCGCGAACCGCCTGGGCGGGAAGGACGATCCGGACCGGCTGCTGACCGTCAACATCGGCCTGGTGACCGAAGGGCAGGAGCGTAAGCCCGCGATCGACCTCGCGGCTGCGATCGAGACGCTGCTCGACGGCTTCGAGATCGACGTGCCCGATGACGAGGACGGCACCAGCTGGCGACTCGAGATGAGCTGGGAGCGCACCGACCTCGCCGAGGACGACGAGCTCGACGCCTATCTCGGCTCGATCGACGTGGAGGTTCGCGCGCTGCGCTGAGCGGCGCGGCAACGGAAATGGTGGCGGGCGGCCTGGTGACAGGTCGCCCTTTTTCATGGAGTGAACAATGAAGCTTAAGGGCAACGACTATCGCCTGTTCGTCGGCAACGCCGCCGGCACCACGTTCGCGCAGCCGGCAGGTCAGGGCAACCTGACCCGCAACGGCGGCCGCAACTTCACGTCGAACGCGACGAAGGACACGGAAGGGTATGACACCCAGACGCCGGGCCTGCGCACGCTGACGCTCACCCTGCAGCTGACGCCGTCGCTGCCGGATGCGGACGGCTACTCGCGAATGGAGACGCTCAACGTCTCTGACGAGACCGCGATCTACCAGATCCGCAAGAAGCCCTTCGCCGAGGAAGATGTCGTCTTCGCGGCGTCGATGTACACCACGCTCGACGACACCGCCTTCAACCAGGGCGAGTCCGTCACCGTCGGCACCACGCTGACGCTGGCCGAAACGCCGACCGTCGACGAGCTGTCGTGATGGACGCGCCCACCGACCTCAACGAGCCGGTGGGCGCGCCGCCGCCGGCGGCGGACCTGCGCGGCCAGCTCGACATCGACCTGGCCGGGCAGAGCTATCGCCTGCGGCCCTCATACGAGGCGATCATCAAGGTCGAGCGCGAGCTCGGCCGCGGCCTGATCCAGCTGTCGTCCCAGGCCGACCTGGGCGCGCTGTCGCTCGGGGACGTCGGCACGATCGTCACCCGGCTGATCCAGGCCGATGACGATCGCGCCGCGCGCTGGTCGACCGCGCGCGTCGGGCAGCTGGTCTATGCCGAGCAGGGTGGCCTTGATCGCATGCAGGCCATGCTGGCGATCGTCTTGGCCGAGGCTGCCACCGGCGGCTGCACGGCGGAAGGCGAGCTCCGACCGGGGGAAGCGATGACGTTGGGGACGACCGCGATCCCCGACGTCGCCTCGCAGGATTAGCGGCGGCGGCGCTCGGCTGGAGCGCGGCCGAGTTCTGGGCATCGACGCCGACCGAGTTCTGGTCGGCCTGGGAAGGATGGCGGGAAATGAACCCGCCTCCGAAGACGGCGCCGACCGGCTGATCCATTGAAGAGGAGGGCACGATGGCGGAACGCACCGACGTCAAGGCCCTGATGCTCGAGGTCGACGCGCGCATCGAGCTGCTGCGTGCGAACCTGCGCGCCGGTGACGGCGTGATCGATCGCTTCGCCAAGTCGGCCGACACCAAGCTCGCACGGGTCGATAGACGCTTCGCAGGGCTCGGTCGCCCCGCGACCGGCATGGCGGCGCACGTCCGCCAAACCAATGCGGCAATCCAGTCGATCGGCACCACTACGGCGAATGTGGAGGCGCAGGTGCGGCGATCGGCCGGCGGGATGCGCACCGCGCTTCTCGCGTCGGCCGGGACGCTCAGCGCCGTCTTCACTGCCGACCGCGCGGCCGCCTTCGCCGACGCCTACACCCGCTACACCAACCAGCTGAAGGTCGCAGGCCTCGAGGGCGAGGCGCTGTCGCGCGTCCAGGAGCGCCTATTCCAGACGGCACAGCGCTACGGGGTCGAGCTGGAGGGCGTCGGCACGCTGTTCGGCCGCCTCTCGCAATCCCGGGTTGAGCTCGGGGCGAGCGAGGCGGATCTGCTGCGGTTCACCAATGGCGTTGCCGCTGCGCTGAAGGTCCAGGGCGGCGATCCGGCGGCGGCGCAGGGCGCGCTGCTGCAGTTGTCGCAGGCGATGGGCGGCGCGATCGTCCGGGCTGAAGAGTTCAACTCGATCAACGAGGGCGCTCGGCCGATTTTGCAGGCGGTGGCGAACGGCATCGAGCGATTCGGTGGATCGGTGACGAAGCTGCGCGGCGAGGTCATCGAAGGCAAGCTCTCCAGCCAGGAGTTCTTCCAAGGCTTCCTCAACGGATCCGCCCAGCTTGAGCAGCAGGCGACCCGGGCGCAGCTGACGATCGGCGCGTCGTTCACCGTCCTCAACAATGCTCTCGCCAAATATGTGGGCGAGGCTGATGCCGGCGCGGGCGCGACGTCGCAGATCTCAGCCGCGATCGTCGCGCTGGCAGACAATCTCGACCTGATCGCGCCGGCCCTGGCGTTGATCGGCGTCGGGTTTGCCTCCCGGTTCGCAGTCGGTCCGATAATGGCCGCGGTCGCAGCAGCGTCGACGCTGCGGACGGAGCTGACGTCTCAGAACCTCGTGCTGCTCGCGGGAAAGACGGCCCAGGCCCAGCGTGCGCAGGCTGCAGCTGCCGCGGCGGCGGCCGAGGTCGCGGCGATCGAGGCGACCATCGCCGCGCGCCGCCAGGATGCCACCCAGCTCGCCGCTAATCTGACCCTGATCGAGCGGCAGCGCGCCGAGGCGCTTCAAGCGCAGGCGGCGGTTCGGGCAAATGCTGCAGCCGGGTTCGGCACGGTCGGCGTGACCCGATCGGTCCCTGACGCAGCGCGCGCCAACCAGGATCTCAAGGCGCAGATTACGACCAAGCGCGCCCTGGCCATCGCCAACGCTGAGATCGCCGCTTCCGAAACTGCGCTGGCGGCAGCTCAGGCCCGCGCAGGCGTCGCGGCCCGCGCCTCGACCGAAGCCACCAAGGCGGCCACCTTGGCCGCGCGCGCTGGCGCAGTTGCCACCAAGCTTCTCGCCGGCAGCCTCGCCTTAGTGGGTGGACCTGTCGGCCTCGCCGTGCTGGCGATCGGTGCGCTCGTCACGGCGATCCTGACCTACCAGGACACTACGCGCGATGCGGCAGCCGATCAGCGCCAGCTCGAGGAGAACACCCGCAAGCTGAACGAGACGCTCGCCGGGCTGGCGTCGACGGGACGCGCGGCCGCCGGCGGTGTTTCGGCGGCTGGCAACGCAGCCGCCACCGGTGCCAACCAGATGCTGAGCTTTGCCGGCGCCGTCGGCGAAGCCGCGCGACAGCTGCAGATCCTGGCGCAGCGCCGGCGGGACGAGCAGAAAGCATCGCTGGTCGAAAGCTATGGCGCCGCCCAGGTCGATGAAGCGCGGGCGCAGGCCCGCCTCGACCGGATCAATCTTCGTCGGTCCCAGACATCGACGGCGGGTTTCCGCGCAGCGCCGATCATGTTGTCTCCGCAGGAGCGTGCCGAAGAGGCGAGCGCAATCGCCGCACGCGACCAGGCGCGCGCAAACCAGGCCGCTGCTGCCCGCGGCTATTCCGCTCTACGCCGGCGTCCGCTCGAAACGGAGCTCACGGCCGTCGATCTGAATGGCGGCCGCGACGTTGACGGCGAGCTCGCCCGCACGCGTCGCGACCTGACGATCGCCCGCCAACGCGGCAACCGCGCCCAGATCGCTGACCTTCAGGCGCAGCAGTTCGAGCTGACGCAGTTCAAGAAGTACCGGGCCGACGGCTTGTCCGCTGAGGCGGCGCTTTCCCAGGCGCAGCGCGACGCGGCCGACTTCCGCTCGGCAAGTGGCGAGCGCTTGGCTGGTCGGGCTGCAGCGGGTGCCCGGCGCGAGACGGCCGCGGCGGCTCGGCAGGAGGCGGCTGCGGTCCGCGACGCTGCCGGCGACGCGCGTGCCTACGCCTCGGCCGAGCGCCAGGCGGGTAACGACATCGCTGCCGCCCGGGCCGAGCTCAGCAACTCCGCCGTCGAGCGTGCCGCGATCGAGAAGGCTCGCATCAACGCGGAACGGATCAACCGCAACGACGAGATCGAGACCCAGGGACCGGGTGGCCTGCAGCGCTTCACCGCCGCGCAGGTTGCCGCCCTGCAGTCGCTGAACGACCAGCGTGCCGACCTCGAGACACAAGCAGTCGACCTCGCCGAACGGCGCCGGATTGACCGCGAAGCGCTCGAGGTGCTGCAAGCCGGGTTGGGCAACCAGCAGGATCTGCTGCGCACCCAGGCGAACCTCGCCCGCACGTCCGACGAGCGCCGCGCGCTCGAGCTGCGGATCCTCGACATCCAATATGACGAGGAGCGGGCGCGGCTCCGCGCGGTGACGGTCGCCAACGGTGCGACCGATGCCGAGGCGCAGATCGCCCAGGCGCGGCTCGCCATGCTCGACCAGCTGAAGGCCGGCGATCGCGAGAGCATCCGCCGCAACACCGCCGGGCCGCTCGAGAGCTACATCGATGCTCTGCCGCAGAACGCCGCGGAGGCCGCGGAGGCGGTGGAGGCGATCGCGGTCGACAAGCTGCGGAGCCTGAACGACGAGATCCTGGACGTGCTGACCGGCGCGAAGTCGATCGAGGATGCCTTCGGCGACATGGCGCGCTCGATCATCGCCGATCTGGCGCGAATTGCCATCCAGCAGGCCATCATCAAGCCGCTGGCCGAAAGCCTCTTCGGTGGAATGGATGGCGGGAGCAGCGGAGGCGGCTCGATCTTTGGCAGCCTCGGATCGCTCCTCAGCGGCAGCAGCCTGCCAGGCCGCGCCGGCGGCGGATCGGTCTACCCGGGTCAGGACGTCATTGTCGGCGAGCGCGGCCCGGAGCGGGTGCGCTTCCGCCAGTCGGCGCGCGTCATCCCGCACAGCGGGCTGCGCACGCCCGGCGTGAGCCGAGCGGAGGCGCAGCGCGCCCAGGCCCCGACGCCGATCGTGCGGATCGAGCCGTCCCCCATGTTCGACGTGGTGGTGGACGGCCGCGCTCGCGCGATCGCGGAGCCGCTGGCGGTGCAGGCGGCGCAGCAAGGCGCCCAGGCCGGCTTCGAGGCGGCGATCGGCACGATCACGAGACAGGGGCTCTGATGGCGATCATCCCGCTTCCCGACATCGCCTTCCGCTCGGTCAAGTACCGGCTGCAGGCACCCGCGCAGGTCAACCGTTCGGCGTGGACCGGCGCGCGGCAGGTGATGGGCTTGCCCGGGCCAACGCGGCTGAGCCTGACAGCCGAGCATGTCCCGATCCGCGGCGAGGAGCGGATGCTGGCATGGCGCGCCTTCTTCGCGCGGCTTTCCGGCCAGGTGCACACGTTCCGCATCCCGGTGACCGAGCGAGCTCAGATCGATGCCGAGATCACCGCGGTGGTGGCGGCGGTGCCGTCGGCTTCGTCGATCACCATCACCGTCGGTCCTGCCGACTTCCGCACCACGAACCGGCGGCTGCTGCGGGCCGGCCAGATCATCACCGTGGCCGATCAGCCGCTGATCCTGGCGGCCGACCTGATGACCGGTGGCGCCGGCGGCGTCACAGCCACGGCCGACTTCCGCCCGCTGCTCCGTCGATCGCCGACGATCGGCGCGCCGGTGGTTCTGCACCGGCCAACGGCGCTGGTGGCGCTGGACAGCGACGTGTCGGAATGGGGCGTCGATCCCGGCCAGCTCTACAGCTTCTCGATCGAGGCCTCGGAGGCGTTCTGATGGCAACCAGGCCGGACAGCGCAGCGCAGCTTCAGCTGCGCCAGGAAGTCGTGCGCCCGCGCTTCCTGGCGTGGCTCGACCTGGTCGGCGAGCCGATCCGCGCCACCACCTGGCCGACCAGCCTGACGCCTGCCGGCACCGGCGATCCGGAGCTCGACGGGCACGAGTTCATGGCGCTGGAGCCGACCCTGGTCGAGGTCGGGCCGGTCAAGTTCGGAGAGAGCGGCGCCGACACCGTTACCTTCTCGCTGTCCGGCCTGATCCTGCCCGACGAGGAGCTGCTCAACACGATCGGCGACACCGCCAACTGGCAGGGTCGGGTCGCGCGGCTCTGGCAGGGCGTCGCCGATGCCGCCTGGGCGCCGCAGGGCACGATCTGGGCCTACTACACCGGCTACATCGTCAACATGAAAATGGACGTCGAGCCTGAGGGGGCGAAGGTCCGGGTGCAGGTCGAGAACTACCTGGCGTCGCTGTCGCCGCCCAGCTTGCGCAATTACCTCGACCAGAAGGAGTTCGATCCGGAGGACGAGTCTGCCGCCGCGGCGATCGCCGTCGCCAACGGCGGCTTCGCCACCGGCGTGTCGACGCCGACGGGCGGGGGCAGCGGTGGCGGGCGCACCACCACGGCCAGCTACCTCTACGAGCGGATGCAGAGCCGATGAGCCGCGTCGCCACTTGGGAGCCACGGCTGCACGCGCTGATCACCGGCGCCATGCATCGACCCTTCGCATGGGGATCTCACGACTGCGCGCTTTGGGGCGCTGACATCGTGCTCGCGCTGACCGGGACCGATCATGGCGCCGCCTTTCGCGGCACTTATGACGATGCCGCCGGCGCGGCCGCGGCGCTGCGCACGCATGGTGCCGGGACGATCACGCGGACCTTCGACCGTCACCTGGAGCGGATCACACCCGGCCTCGCGCAGCGTGGCGACCTGGTGATGATCGGGAACGGGCGCGCCGGCTCGATCGGCGTCTGCATGGGCGCGCTCGGGTGGTTCGTCAGCGACGAGGGTCTGATCTCGAAGCCGCGGCCGGAATGGTCGCGGGCCTGGAGGGCCTGATGGCGAAAGCGGTCAAGAGCGTCGCCAGCGTCATCGGCACGGTCGCCGGCGTCGTCGCGACGGTTGCCAGCTTCATCCCGCCGCTCGCGCCGATCGCGGCCGCCGCGCGCGCGGTCGCGCTCGGCGCCAGCCTGGTCGCCGGCGTCGCTGGCATGCTGTCGCCCGCGAAGGCGGCGAGCCGCGGGACTGGCGAGCGCCTGCAGGCATCGCTGGTCGCGTCGGCATCGCGCCTGTCGGTCCATGGCCGGACCGCGATGGGCACGGACGTGCGCTACGAGGAGTTCGTCGGCGCCGAGCAGGAATATCTCTGGCGGGTCTTCGCGGTAGCCTCGCACCGCGTCCACTCCATTCAGGAGCTGTGGCTCGACGCGAAGCTCGCCTGGTCCAGCGCCACCGGCGTGGCGGCCGAGTTCGCCGGCTACCTGCAGGTGACGCCGATCCTCGAGGCGACCGCCACCAACACCGTCTACATCAGCCCGCGCTGGAGCGCGGCCACGCGGCGCCGGCTGACCGGCTGCGCGCTGCTCTATGTCCGGTTCAAGCGGACGGGCAACAGCAAGAAGGCGGAAAGCCCGTTCGCGCAGGCGATCACCAACCGCGTGACGATCGTCGGCGAGGGTCGGCTCTACTACGATCCTCGCCGCGACAGCACGGTCCCGGGCGGATCGGGCACGATGCGTGCCGACAACCAGGCGACCTGGGCCTATACCGTCGGGAGCGACGCGATCGGCCGCAACGGCGCGCTCGGCCTGCTCAACCAGCTGCTCGGCTGGCGCATCAACGGCAAGCTGGCGGTCGGCCGCGGCACGCCGCCGTCGCGGCTGGACCTCGCCAGCTGGATCACCGCCGCCAACCTTGCGGACGAGGCGGTGGCGAAGGCCGCCGGCGGCACCGAGCCGCGGTACCGGACCGACGGTGTCGTTACGGAAGACGAGGAAGGCTCCGCGGTCATCCAGCGCTGGGAAGGCGCCATCAACGGCCGCCTGATCGATGATGGCGGGCGCCTGTCGCTCCGGATCTGGCACAACGACCTGGCGCTGCCGGTCGCCCACTTCACCGCCAGCGACGTGCTCGGCGGCGTGCTGTGGGAGCCGACGCTCAGCCTGGATGAGACGCGCAACGTCGGTCGCGGCCGCTACATCGATGCGTCACCGCAGGCGCTCTACCAGGCCGTCGACTATCCTCACATCACGATCCCGTCACCCGACGGTATCGACCGCGTGCTGTCGGCCGACTTCGACCTCGTTCAGTCGGTCGGCCAGGCGCAGCGCCTGATCAAGCAGCGTCTGCAGCGGATGCTCTACGGCGGCCGCTTCACGGCCGACTTCCGCGCCGTCGGCTGGGGCGTGAAGCGTGGCGACGTCATCACGCTCGACTTCCCGCATCTCGGCTTTGTCGCCAGGCTGTTCCGGGTGCTTGAGCGGACGATCTCGCTCGACGGCCGCTGCCGCATGGTGCTGCTGGTCGAGCATCCCTCGATCTACGCCTGGGATCGCGAAGAAGCGCCGGCGGTGCAGCTGCCGGAGCCAGACATCTACGATTGGCGCAATTACCCGCTGCTTGCGGCGCTGGATGAAGTGGAAGCGCGGCCAGGGCCGGCCGGGCCAGCCGGGCCCGCGGGGCCTCCCGGTGAGCGCGGCCTTGACGGGCAGCAGGGGATCCAAGGACCACCTGGCGCCGGCGGACTGTCCGAGCGCATCCATCTCGCCTATGCGAACTCGGCCGACGGCGTGCTGGACTTTACGATTGGGGCTGCGGACGGCCGGCGCTTCATCGGGGTCTATGTCGACCAGGCCGATGCTGACAGCCAGGATCCTGCCACGTACACTTGGTCGCCGTGGAGGGGATCGGACGGCGCGAACGGCATCCCGGGTGCCGCCGGCGCGAACGGACAGCCGACCTACATCCACTTCGCCTACAGCAATGCGCCGAACGGCACCGTCGACTTCAGCATCGATGATCCCACCAACCGACGGTACATCGGCGTCTACACCGACCAGACCCTCGCCGACAGCCCGAGCCCTGCCTCTTACACCTGGTCGCTGATCCAAGGGCCGCAGGGCGTTCAGGGCAACCCTGGCGCTCCCGGTGCTCAAGGCGTGCAGGGCATCCAAGGTGTCCAGGGCGTGCCCGGACAGGTCGGCCCGGCTGGACGAGCGACGATTGTCTACAATCAGGATGCTCAGCCGACGAGCGGCATGGTCGCCGGCGACGTTTGGCACCGTCCGACGTCCAAGGAGCTCTATCGCTTCGACGGCACCTATTGGCAGCGTCTGCTCGGCAACGTGGCCGCCCTCGACCAAGTTGATGCTAACCACATCAACGTCACCAGCTTGTCGGCGATCAGCGCCAACATCGGCACCTTCACGACGCAGGATGCGCGCGGCTCGATGTATATCTCAGGCCCGCTGATCGAGGCGCGCCATCCGAACGGCACCCTGGCCTTCCGGATCGGCCTTCCCTGATGCTTCAGGTTGTCGATGTCGCCGGGAACACGATCGTCGACACCAACACCGCGGTGGCGCTGATCGTCGGGGAGGCGGTGATCGGCGGCCCGGGCTCGCCTAAGTCGGGCACCATCACCGATCCGCGGCTTGCGCTTGGCGATCCCTTCATCGTCGTGATCAGCGGCGGCCTGGCGCTCAGCGGTGGAGCTCCAAATAATCTGCCCGCCTTCTCCTTCAGCGGTGGCACGCTAACCTGGTCCTATGCAGATCTGAACGCATCGCCGGATAGCCGGGTGCAGTCCCGCTTCCTCTACGGGGTGCGGTGATGGCGGCGGTGTTCCAAGTGTTTCGCGCCGACGGCAAGCTGCAGTTCGACGCCAGCCTGCCGACCTACAGCTTTGTCGGCAAAGGATCGAAGGCGACGCAGGCGCGGTTCGGCTCCAACACCGCGCCCAGCACGCTGCTGATCCCTGCGGACAGTCGCCAGATGATCGCGCTGCGCGCACCCTTCTACGTCGGCCGCTCCGGGATCAGCGGCTCGGACCAGGTCTTCCATACCGAAGGCCCGGTCGGCTCGATCGTCGATTACTGGATCTTCGCGGCAACGCCGACAATCCAAACGCCCCCATCTTCGGTAGGCATCTGGCTCTTCGACGAGCAGGGGCGGATGACCTACAGCAGCGACCTGAAGGTGCTGCGCGTGGGTGGGCTGCTCAGCCACAGCGAGGGCGAAAACAACGTCGCCACGCTGCCGGCAGGGCGAACCTACGCCACGATCTACCCGTCGTTCTCGGGTCATGGCTACGAGACCGAGGAGGTCCAGGGCGACGGTGGTCCGGTCATCATCGACCCGGGCAACCCGGGAGAGCCGGGTCGGGATCAGCAATGGTACCGCCGGGTCAACGGCAAGCTCTACGGAACCAGGTGGGATGGCAGCACCTGCGACACCGGCGAGGTGTCGTTCGACGATGTCATGGGCCTGATCAACTACGGCTCCCAGCCTGATCCCGCGCGCGAGTTCTGGCGGAACGACATGGTCAACGCGCTGCTGGTGGACGTCACGCACCTCTGATCGATCAGATCCGCGTCGGCGTCGAGCCGGCACGATGCTCGCCGGGGCGATCCGGCATCCAAGGAGACCACCATGAAGCTGTTGCTGCTCTCGGCAGCGCTGCTGGCGCTTGCCGGCTGCGAGACGTCGCGCACCGTTCCTCCGGTTACCCACCCCGGCGGGTCGGGCGAGCCTTGCCTTCCTGCGCAGAACGACCAGCCGATCCTGGTCGAGATGCCGACCGACGCGCATCCCTGCCTCCTTCCATGACGCTGGCGATCGCGGAGCCGGTGACGGCTCCGCGGAGCTGCAAGACCTTGAACGCGGGAGGGCTGCCATGAACCGCTGGGAGATCGCGGTCCTTTGGGCCGTCTGCTATTTCGGCGCGCTCGTCGCCTTCGCCGCCCGCATCACCTACCTGCTCGGCGCCGACCCGGTGCCGCCGGCGGATCCGGCGCTGCTGAGCGGCTGGGAGCGGCGCCGGCGCTGGCTGCTGATCAGCGAGTTCTCGGCGCTGCCGATGTTCTCGACCCTGGCGGTCCTCGCCAACGTCCATGGCTGGCTGAGCCCGGTCCTCGCGGTCCTGTTCGCCACCATCACCGGCGCGCTCGGCTTCGCCTTCTTCCTCCATGCGCTCGAGTGGGCGCTCAACCGCAAGTACGGCATCCCTCGGAGGCCCCAGCCATGACCGATATTGCGCTCGTCACCGGCCTGATCGTTGGCAGCGGAGGCATGAGCGCCTTCGCCCTGGTCAAGGCGGCCTTCGCGACGTCGCCGGCGCGGCGCCGAGATCCCGAGCAGCTGCGTGGCGCGCTGCGCGACGCCTTCCCGGCCGACGACGCACTTCCGGCCGACATGTCCAGCCTGCTCGATCGGCTGAACTGATCCCGCCGGCGCGAGCCGGCCACCAACAGAGGTAACGCTATGTGGACCTGGCACCAGGCCGCCGGCGAGCTGCGCCACAACGGCAAGCTCGTCTCGCGCGGCTATTCCGGCAAAGGCCGGGGCAAGAACAACCCGTCGATGCAGCACCTGCAGGCGGTCGGCCCGATTCCGCGCGGCGACTGGAAGCTGGTCGGCGTCTACAATTCCAAGCGCGTCGGCCCGTTCGCCATCACCGTCCACGCGCAGGACGGCACGGCCGACGATCGCCACGACGCGACGGGCCGCTCGGCCTTCCGCATCCACGGCGACAGCATCAAGGCGCCGGGCACGGCATCGATGGGCTGCATCATCCTGCCGCGGGCGATCCGCGAGCAGATGTGGCGCTCCGGCGACCGCGATCTGCGGGTGGTCGAGTGAAGAAGAACCTGCACGACTTCGCGCGCAATCCCGACGGGCAGACCTATGATGGCCGCAAGGTCGCTCAATGGCTGTTCGAAGCGGTGACCGGCAAGCCGATGTCCGATGACGAAGCCGAGCAGCTCGTCGCCGAAGCCAAGCAGCGCGCGGCCGACCGCCGGCGCTGACCTCTTTCCCCGGCCACCTGCAGGAACCTGACGCACGTCGACGGCGGCCGGCGCCGCGTGCCTTCCGGAGATCTCCCATGACCTTCCTTTCCGCAATCTTCGCGTCGCGTCTGGCCCTCGTCCAGTTTGTGGCGCTCATCTTTGCCATCCTCGGCATGTTCGGCCTGGTGCCGGCGGGTCTCGAGGAGACGCATGTCGTCACCGTCGCGATGTTCGCCTTCGCCGCCGTCACCATCATCGGCCGCCTGCAGATCTCGGGACCGATCGTCGAGCTCGATCCCGAGCTGGGCGGAAAGGCCTGGTGGCAGTCGAAGACGATCTGGGCCCAGGTCGTCAGCGCCGGCGCGGCGATCGCCGGCGTCGCTGGCTTCCTGCCCGCCGGCTTTGATGAAGCCACCGTGCTGAGCGGCATCCTGGCGGTGGTGTCCGTCCTGACGCTGCTGTTCCGTCCGACCGCGCGTCCGATCGCGTGACCTGGGGCCGGTTGGCGATCGGCGCGGTAGCAACCGCGCTGATCGTCTTCCTCCTCCTGCGCTTCGGTGACGCGCGGGAGGAGGCCGGGCGCCTGGAGGAGCGTGCCGCCTGGCACGAGGCCCAGGCCGAGGCCGAGCGCGAGAACGCCGAGGTCCGCGTCGCGGCGGAGCGGCGCGTGACCGCGGCCGTCCAAACCTATGCCGACAAGGTCGCGCGCATCGCGCCGATCGTCGTCCGCGCAACCGACACGGTGACCCGATATGCTGAGACTCCTGCTGGCCGCGAGCTGTGCCTGCCTGCTGAGCGCGTGCGCGGTATCCAGGCCCTCGATGCCGAGCTCAACGCCGCCGCCAGAGATCCCGGCCAAGGCGCTGCTGCCTTGCATGATCCCCGAGCTCCTCGCTGATCCCGATGGATCGGTGTCGCGCGCTGGCGCCGAGCGCGGCCTGATCGATCGTGCCGCGGCGATCGCCGACTGCGATGCTCGCCGTCGCCTCGCCGTCGACGCTTTCCCGAAGGAAACCGCACGATGAAGCGCCTGCCGCTGATCATCCTGCTGCTGCTCTGCGGAGCATCGGCCTGCGACAACATCGCAGACATCACCCCGCCGACCATCCCGACGCCGGCGCCCGATCCAGTGCCGACGCCGCAGCCCGATCTGCCGGCACCGGAGCCGCAGCCGGAGCCGCCGGCGCCTGATCCGGTACCAGAGCCGCCGGCGCCAGATCCTGAGCCGACGCCGGAGCCGCCGGCGCCGGATCCCGAGCCGACGCCGGAGCCGCCGGCGCCGGATCCTGCACCGGAGCCACCGATCCCGACCGAGATCAGCCCGCTTGATCCAGCCACCCTGCTCACGGAGTGGCAACCGCGGTTCGAAGAGCTCGGCTTTCGGCTCGAGGTCGGCCCGGGCGAGCCGCTGCCGACGATCGCCGATCCCGGCCAGCATCGCTGGCCGATCGCGCTGTGGCAGATCCAGGGCGAGCAGCTGCGCGCCTACTACGCCGTCTTCGCGCCTGCCGCCGGCAGCGAGGACGCGATCGCCGACGCGCTCAGCCTGATCGAGAGCTACCACCGCCAGGCGCAGCAGATCGCCGCCGGTGACCTGCCCTAAGCCGACAACCATCTCGACGACGCGCCATGAGCGTGCCATGCCGGCTGAGCTGCTCCGAGCTTAGCCGCGAGGAGTGGCCCGCGCGCGCGGTCCTTAGGCCTACCGGTTCGCCGGGTGGCCTGCGGAATAAAAGACCTCTCGGGGAATACGCGGGGCGCAGATGCCTAAGGCTGCGCGGCTAACCACCCGGTCCGCCGGGTGGGATCGACAGGCCTCTCGCTAGCGTATTCCCCGAGCCACCAGCATCATCAGATCCCTTCGGAGCTACTCCGAAGCCATCGAACCTCGCGCCGATCGGCGCGGGCACCGTCGTCCAGTCCGGCCGACGGCCACTCAGCGCGCGTAGCCGACGTGCTTTCTCCCAGAAGGAAAGCCCAGAATGACCGCGTCGAGCGCTGCTCGTCCTCCCGCGCCGTGTATCGGCGGCAAGCGCAACCTGGCCAAGCGGCTGTGCGCTCTGATCGATGCCACGCCCCACCGGGCCTATGTCGAGCCGTTCGTCGGCATGGGCGGCGTCTTCCTCCGCCGGCCGCGCGCCGCCACGGCCGAGGTCATCAACGATCTGTCCGGCGACGTCGCCAACCTGTTCCGGATCGTCCGCCGGCACTATCAGCCGCTCGTCGACGAGATGAGCGACCTGGTGGCGAGCCGGGCCGAGTTCGACCGGATGAAACGCGTGGATCCAACCACGCTGACTGACATCGAGCGGGCGGTCCGATTCCTCTACCTGCAGCGGCTCGCGTTCGGTGGCCGCGTCGCTGGCCGAACCTTCGGCCTGCGGAAGGACCAGAGCTCCCGCTTCAACCTCCCGCAGCTGCGCGCCGATCTGCGAGCGCTCAGCGCCAGGCTGCAGCCGGTGACGATCGAGCAGCTGCCTTAAGACCAGGTGCTCGCCCGCTACGACGATCCGCGGACGCTGTTCTATCTCGACCCGCCCTACGACCAGACGGAGGGCTACGGCATCGACTTCGGCCGCAGCGACTATGTCGCGATGGCCGAGCAGCTCGCCACCATCCGCGGACAGTTCATCCTGTCGATCAACGCCACCGACTTCATCCGCGAGACCTTCGCAGCCTTCGCGATCGAGGAGATCGCGACGACCTGGACGCTGGGAGCCCGGAACGTCGCCACCCAGCAGCGGGTCACCGAGCTGATCATCTGCAACAGGTGAGGGTATCGGCCGGGGTAACGCGCCCCGGCCGACCGCCTCGATCCCGCGCATTTCCGCGCCTGCTGCTCCACCGCGACGGACGAAACCTCCGCCGCGGTCGAGCAGTCGCGCCCATTTTCCAACATCATGAGGCACCGATGCTGACAGAAGCGTCCATCCGTGGCGCCCGACGGCGTGCGTCCGCTTATAAGCTGACCGACGGGCAGGGCCTCCACGTCCATGTCGCGGCAACCACCGGCACCCGATCCTTCCGCCTGCGGTTCCGCTGGGCGGGCAAGGAGCAGCTGCTGACGCTCGGCACCTGGCCGGAGCTGTCGCTGGTCGATGCACGTGAGCAGGCCGACACCGCCCGGGCGGAGCTCGCCGCCGGGAGAGATCCGCGCGCACGTGCATATCGGGCCCGGTCGGCCGAGACCTTCGAGGCCGTCGCGCGCCGCTGGATGGCGCAGCAGCGCCGGCGGTGGACCGAGGTTCACGCTGTCGACGTCGAATCGAGCCTGGTCCGCGACGTCTTCCCCGCGATCGGCGCCTCGCCGATCGCCGCGATCGACGCGCCCGTCGTCCTGCAGCTGCTGCGCGACGTCGAGCGCCGCGGCTCGATCGAGACCGCCCGCCGGTTGCGCCAGCGGATCTCGGCCGTTTTCGCGCTGGCGATGGCGGAGGATCTGGTCGCCGGTGATCCGGCGGCGATCGTCCGCAAGGCGCTGCTGCCGCCGGCGGGCAAGCGCCACCAGCCGGCGCTGCTCGAGCTCGACGACGTTCGCGCGCTGCTCGCCGCGGCCGAGCTGGTCGACGCTGGCGCCGCGGTGAAGCTGGCGTCGCGCTTCCTGGCGCTGACCGCCGTCCGCCTGGCCGCCGTCCGCGGCGCGCGGTGGGAAGAGATCGAGGATCTCGACGGACCCGAGCCGATCTGGCGCGTGCCGGCCGCGCGCATGAAGCTGGCGGTGGCGAAGAAGGGCGACGCCCGCCACGATCATGTCGTCCCGCTGAGCGCCGCCGCGGTGGCCGTCCTGCGTGCAGCGCGTGCAAATCTGCATTGTGCCGATGCAAATATGCATGGCCTGATCTTCGTTGGCCGCTGCGGGGCCGCGCCGATCGGCGAGGCCGCGATTGGCGCGCTCTACGCGCGGACGCGGTTCGCCGGCCGCCACGTCCCGCACGGCTGGCGGGCGAGCTTCTCCACGATCCTGAACGAGGCGCTGCCCGGCGAGCGCGATGCGATCGACCGCGCGCTGGCGCACTCGCCGAAGGACAAGGTGGAGGCGGCGTATAACCGCGCTCAGCAGCTCGATCGACGCCGCCGGCTGTTCGATGCCTGGGGCGAGATGCTCAGCGGGACGGCAGATCCCGATGGAACTCGTCCGTAAGTGCTGATCTCAACCGCTCTGTCGCGATCGCGTAGCGCAGGGATCGACCGTCGGACGTGAGATCGGCCACGAATTCCACGATGGCCGCTACAGGGATCATAAGCCTCACCTCGCCGACGAGGCCCGCCATTCTTCTCTCTGCGAAGCCATGATCGACGAGCGCATGCACGTTGGCAGCGGCCGTCCCGCGCGTGCAGACAAGCTCCTCCGCCACCGTTTCGATCGTCAGCCGCCTGAAGCTGCGGAAGGCCTGCCAAGCCACGCCGCTGTCGGACATGCGGATATCTGTCGTAATCAGCCATGCCCAGCAGGTCTCGGCTTGCGCCGGGAAAGCGCGGGCCGAGCTTCCGGGCTTCTTCCGACGGCGCGCGAACCCGGAGAAGATGTCGCGGAGGATCCGAGCCTCATCTTCCGGCCAGACGGCTAATCGCCTGAAGGCAAGCTGCAGCCTTTCGGCACCGTTTTCGACGTCGGTCATGGCTGTCTCCTACGCCGCCGCGATCGATGCGCCACCCTCTTTGCTCGGCGATTTGGCGGCACGGTTTTTGCCAGCTGCCTTCCGGCAGCCCGGCGCGCAGCGCCGTGCGATGGTCGTGCAACGACCGCCGTTGTGGCTTGGCTCGTCGGTGGAGCCGTCAAGGACCTCAGCCAAGCGCGTCGCGAAGCGACTCCTTATGCGTCTCTTCTCCCCTTTTCAGAGGATCTCTGATCGCGGTGCAGTGCCATTTTGGCACTCGCGATCATCGATGGTTTGCGCCATCCGAAGAAGAACGGCTCCCAAGGGGGTCGTCGCGTCTGCATGGAAGGCGACGCTCTGGACGGCTGTGGCATCCTTCATCATGCGCTCTGTGGCCGCTGTGTCCTCCCGGTCGTGATGGATCGCATCGGCTGGCGGTGGCGATGGGCGCATCCACTTGGGGACGAACCGACGAAGAGCCTCTCCCAGGCGGAGCTGGTAGCAGTTGGAGGTCTGCCGATAGCCCGGAACACCGTCTTCCTGCTCGACCATCTTGAAGCGACGCTGTCGGACGATAAGTCCGAGCGCTTCCAGGATCCGCAAGGCGCGGGCAACGGTCCGCCGACCAAGCCGGGTCTCGGTCGCCAGCCTTTCGTAGGAGGGGAAGAGCCGGCCGTTGAAGCATCTCGCGAATTTGCAGAAGGCCTCGAGCACGCGCACGGTGCCGGCGGTCAGGTCAGCGAGCAAGCGCTCTGCTGCGGTCAAAGATCGCTCTCCCGCTCGGACCTGGGCCCGCAGCCTGTTTGCCTCGTCGAGAGCGGCTCTCCCCGCGGAGAGGATCTGAGCGGGCTCTCCCTTCGTCGGAGCGATAAAGAACGCCTCTTCGAAGGTCCCCTCTTCCTTGCTGCTTCGGTGAATGGGCCGGCCGGTCCGATGGACGGATCCCGAGCGGGACGACTTTCGGCCTGGGAGAAGGTTGGAAAGAAGTTGGCCGATCGGCGCGGCGTGATCGGCGGGGACACGGGTAAACGACATCAATTCGGCTCCCGGGCGGAAGTCGATGGGCGCACGAAAGCGCCGGCTGCAGAGGCGTTCGCAGCCGTGCGCTCGTGATGGCGGATGGCCCCGTTTGGGGCTGATGTCGGTGGTGGCGCTGGTCCGGTGCCGCTCCGGTGTTGGCCGGATCAGGGCACGGTTTTACGCGGGTTTAAGCCTGCCTCGACTAGTCACGCCCGCCGCTAGAATGGCTGAAAACCTAGCTGTCCGGTTCGTTCGTAATGCGGGGGTCACAGGTTCGAGTCCTGTAGGCGGCACCATGAGCGCAGTCCCGCCGGTCCTCCGCGGCGACCGGCGCCGCAGTTCACACGATTGATCTGGCTTCAGCCGCCCGGCACCTGATGTCCTTGGCTCGAGGGTCGAGCAGCCATGCCGACGCGCCGGACGTCTCATTAAGCCGTCAGCCACGCGGCCGCGCTATAGTGGTTGCGTGGAACGGTGGATCAGGGCTGCCGCGGTTGCGGCATGGATGACGGTCTGGGCGAGCGCCGCCGGCGCGCAGGGAGCTGCGTCGGCACCGTTGTTTACGGTGCAGCCGCCCGACGCTGCCTTGAGGCAGGATGCCGAGGCCGTCGCGCTGCATCTTGGAATCACGGCGGAGCAGGCGGAACGGCAGCTCTGGCTCCAGCAGGCGAGCGTGCCGCTGACCGAGGCGATCGCCAGACGGTTTGCGGATCGGCTGACCGGCATTTCTGTCGAGCACCGCCCGGGCTTTCGCATCGTGGTGCGATTAACCGGCGATGCGCCGGTGCCGGCCGAGCAGGTCGACCTTGCGGGCATGCGCGTCGACGTCGTCTATGTCGTCGGCAATCCTGCCAGCCACGCCGCCATGGTGCAGGCGATCTCCACCCATCAGGCAGCAATCCGGGCGAGCCTGGCGGTTCCGCCGGGCCTCGGCATCGATCAGCGCACCGGTGAGCTTGTCGCGGTGGTGGCGCGGCGCGACGTCGCACGCGAAGGTGCGGAGCCGCTGCGGGTGCGACTTTCGTCGCTGACCGGCGTCCCCGTACGCCTGCGCGTCGTCGATCGGTCGGAACTGGACATGAGCGGCGAGGACACCGGGGAAAGCGGGGTGGTCGGCGGCATGCGGATGCTGGGCGCGAACCCGGGTGATCCGCGCCAATATCTGTGCACCGCGGGCTTCGTCGTCAGCGACGGCGTGCGGCTTGCGCTGACCACCGCGGCGCATTGCCCCGACGTGTTGCGCGTCCGCGACGCGGCAGGGCGCGAGCGGACTTTGCCCTTTGTCGGGCAGTGGGGCTGGGGGCACCAGGATGTTCAGGTCAACCTTGCCGAGACGCCGCTGCCGCCCCGCTTCCTTGCCGATACCGCACGCCTGATCAGCCGCGACGTGACCGGCGCGCAGCCGCGCGCGAGCACAAGGGGCGGCGACATGATCTGCCACCGTGGCGAACGGACCGGCTACAGCTGTTCGCAGATCGAGTTGACCGACTTCGCACCCGCCGGTGACCTGTGCGCGGGCGCGTGCCTTCCGACATGGATCACGGTGGCGGGGCCACGCTGCAGGGGCGGGGACAGCGGTGGCCCGGTCTTCCTGGGCACCACCGCGCACGGCATCGTCAAGGGCGGCAGTTACCGCGCGGACGGGAGCTGCGCCTTCTACTTCTATATGTCGACCGACTATCTGCCGGAGGGCTGGACGTTGCTGACGGCTCCATCTGAGACGGTTCCGGCGCAGCTCCACACTGTTGTTGCCGGGGCCTCGATCCCGGACCGCGACGCGGCAGCGATCGTCCCGGGCAGCCGCTGATCGCCTGACGATCTCCGCGCGGAAGTCATAAGCTGGCTCGACGGGCGGCACGTCGGTGCCGCCAGCGGCGGAGACCGGTCGCGAAGAGGAATGCGGGCGCCAAGCCGATCAGCATGGCGAGAATGCGCCCCGGCAGCCCGCCGACGCTGCCGTCGTGAAGCGGGCGGATCCAGCTGACGATCAGGCTGCCAGTGCCGGCGCGGCGGACGTCGTGAACCGCAAGAACCCGGCCGCTGTGCTGATCGACAAAGACATAGCTGCCCGGGAAGCGCCGGTGGGGATCGCCCGGCACCTGGGCGCGGACGCGGATGGGCTCTTCGGACGCCGTCGGAATATCGACGAAGACGATGCGTCCGTCGGGAAGAGCGCGCTGCGCGGAGGTCAGTGCGGTGGCGACCGTGATAGACGATGATGCTCCCCCCGCTGATCGGGAAGCGGGGACGGCGGCGGGTGAGAGAAGCGCCTGCGTGACCGCCGGCAGGGCAAGGAACACGCCTGTCGCGACCAGCACGATGAGCGCCGCCAGGCTCCATAAGCCCATCAGCTTGTGAAGATCGCGCAGCCGGCGGATGGGTGGAGCACCGCGTTTGAAGGCAAAGGCCTTTTGCCAGCTTGCGCGGGGCCACCATGCAACGAGGCCCGTGATCAGCAGCACGAGCATGGCGATGCCCGACCATCCGACGATCTGGTGCCCGATGTCCCCGGCGAGGAGCTGCATGTGGAGCTGGTAGATCCAGCTCATCAGGTAGCCGCCCCATGGCTCGGCCCGAACGATGCGGGCACCATCGGCCGAGAACCAGACCATCATCCGGTCGGCATGATGGCCGGGCATGGGGTAGTAGCGCGCCGGGATCGTGCCGCCGTCTCCGGTGATCTCCAGCGTCCACTTCCCCGCAGGATCGCGCCAGCGCGCGCGGCCGGTGGCGAGCGCGCGGTCCCATGCCGGCGCGTCGAGGGCCGGCGGCGGTGCGGCCTCCACCTGGCTGATCGCCGGGTGGAGCACGGCATCGATGCCGGTGTAGAACACCAGCATCGATCCGGTCAGGCCGAGCAGCGCAAACAGCGCGCCGATGCCGAGGCCGAGCCACAGGTGCGCCTGCCGCACAGTCCGGCGGACGCGTGAGATGGGCGAGGGGGGATGTTCCATCGCCGCGGGCCTAGAAGCGCGAGGCCAGCGCGACTTCGAACGATCGCGGCGCGCCGATGTAGACGTTGGTTGCCGGATAGCCCGAATATTCGCCGTAGAAGGCGTCGGTCAGGTTGCGCCCGCGCAAGGTAAGCGTGGCGTGGGATCCGACCGGGAGCGACAGGCTGGCATCCAGCACGGTATGGCCCGACACCCGGATGCTGTTCGCGGTATCCGTGAAGAACGCGTCGGCATGGCGAAGGAAGCCGCCGACCGTGACCCGATCCGCCAGCGTATAGAGCGCAGATGCGGTCAGCGTGGTGCTGGGCACGTTGATGGGACGGTTGCCGCGCCGATCGAGCCGGGTGCCGCCGACCAGCTCGAACAGCTCATCGTAGCGCGCATCGGTGTAGGACACGCCGCCGGACAGGCGCAGACCGGCGACAGGCGACGCAACCGCGGTCAGTTCGACGCCGCGCGACGATTGCCGACCACCCTGGACGGTGAGGGCGAGATTGTTCGGGTCGCGGGTCAGGATGTCACGCTGGGCGATGTAATAGGCCGATGCCGTCACGCTGACCCGGCCACCCCAGCCGCTGACCTTCAGGCCCGCCTCCTCCGCATGTCCTTTGGTCAAGTCAAACCGGCTGTTCGCGATCGATGCCAGGAGGATCGACGAAACCGGCGACACGGCGGTGGTGCGCTGTGCATAGAGCGTCAGCCCGGGCGCGACCTCCAGCGTGGTGCCGATGCGCCATGAGACGGGATCAAAGGTCGGGCTGTTGCGATCGGTCGCACCGGTGACGTTCTGGATCGTCGCGCGGTCGAGTTCGATATGATCCCAGCGGACGCCGCCGACCAGCAGCCAGGCAGGCGTGAGGTTGAGCGCATCCTCCGCAAACAGCGCCGTCTGCCTGAGTTTCGAGTCGAAGGTCACATTGCCCGCGGTAAAGATCGCGGTGGTGGTCGGCAGCGGCACCACCGCCGGGTTCAGGATGTCCATCGCCGGCAGGGCTGTCGCGGGCGTGGTCTGCCTGAGGCTGGTGAAGTCCGTGTCGTTATATTCGAGCCCGATGCTGAAGCGATTGCGCAGGCCAGCGAGCCGCGTGTCGCTGCCGACAACGGCGCGGGCATTCCAGAACCGGTGGTCGTGCCTGAAATCCTGATAGCTTTGCCGGAAGCTGCCGTTCGGGAAGGCCGCGGTCGGGGCGACGAAGCTCTGGCTGTCGGCGAGCAGGAACTGGCGGTCCGCCGTATAGGCCGTCAGGTCCAAGGCGGCGGTCCAGCCGGATCCGAGTGCCCAGTCGACGCGTGAGCGCAAGGTCGTCTCGTTGGCTCCGGAAAAGGCGCCGAGCGGATTGTAATTGCGGCGCCGAAGCGCGCGATCGGCCACGAGGCCGGTGCTGCTCGACACGGCAACGGTGGCTCTGATGGCGAAGCGCTCTGGGATCAGCGGCAGCCCCTGATATGGGGCGTCGTAGCGATCCTGGTAGTGGTCGACCGCGACCAGCAGCGAGACGGCATCGCTGGGCCGCCAGGATGCGCTGGCAGTCAGGCCGGCAGAAAAGCTGTCGTTGTTGTCGACATCGTAAAGGCTGTCGGAGCGCCGGTAGCTGGCGTCCGCACGGATCGCGGCGTCGCGCCCGATCGGGATGTTGGTGCCCGCCGCGGCGAAGACAGTATCGAAGCTGCCGACCGAAACGAGTGCATCGAAGCGAGACTCTCCGAGCAGCGGCCGGCGTGTGACCTTGTTGACCACACCGGCCAGCGCGCCTTCGCCATAAAGGACCGATGCCGGGCCCTTCAGCACCTCGACGCGATCGTAGTGCCAGGTGTTGGTGTCGCGCTGGACGACGGTCGAGGTGGAGATCCGCACGCCGTCCTGAAGGATCGAGACGGTGTTCCCGGCAAAGCCGCGCATGCTGATTACGGCCGGATTGCCGGGGACATTGCCGGCGATGGCGCCCACCACATCGTTGAACGTCTCACGCGCGGTCTGAAGGCCGCGCAGCTGAAGCTCGTCCTGCGTGAGGACCTCTACGCTTGCCGGAATTTCGCGAAGCGTGACGCCAAGGCGGGTGCCGGCAGCAGCCTGGCTGTCGAGCTGCAGCGGATCGCGCTGGGCGGTCACGGTGATGGTGGAGCCGGGACGCGGCTCAGTTGTCGATCTGGCGGACTGCGCGAAGACGGGGGCGGCAAGCATCAGGCAGGGCGCAGCCGCGCCTGCCAGCAAGTATTTGTGTGTCATGACATACCTCTAAGCGGCCCGGCACAGGCGTGCGGGCCGAGAACCAGCTGTTGCGCCGATCATGCCGACGCGCGGTGGCGGTCAGAGGGTCGCGGGCGGGCCGCGCAATGGTGGGCGGAGATAGGGGCGGGCCGGCGGCGCCGGCGGCAAGACCACCCACCAGCCGAGCGCCAGGACAAAGGCGATGAGCGTGGCGAGCAGCAGCGAATCCACGGCCGCAAGCGATGCCGCCGACAGAGAGGAGAAAAGGCAGGGTGCGCCAGCCTTCTCGCCATCCTTGCCGGGTGCGTGATGCGCAGCGCCGGGCGACGCCGCGTGATGAGCGGCCATGCCACCGTGCATGTCCATCCCTTCGGGCGCCGGAGCCGTTGGTTGAACGCCGGGACAGATCACGATCATGATCCGCCCGCCCTCATCGCTGAGCATGAAGCCGGCCGGGATCATCAGCCTTACCGCAAGAGCTGCGGCGCAGATCAGCGCGGCGAGGTGGCGATGCGCCAGGAGGAGCCGGATGGCCTGCACCCGGCTGCGGTAATCCCGCAAACGCCCGAAGTCACGGGCGCATCGCGTCACTGGGCTTACGCGTCAGGCAGCGGAGCGGGTGAGTGTGCTGAAGAGCTTGCGCGCTTCCGTATCGACCATCGGCCGCCCGAACAGATAGCCCTGGATCTTCCGGCATCCGAGGCGGCGGATCATCAGATATTCCTCCTCCGTCTCGACGCCCTCGGCCGTGGTGGTCATGTTCAGGCTGTCCGCCATGGCGACGATCGCGCGGACGATGGCGAGGCTTTCGGGCGCGTTGCGGGCTGCTCCCTGCACGAAGCTGCGGTCGATCTTGATGGTCGAGAAGCGGGTACGGCTGAGATAGCCGAGCGACGAGTAGCCGGTACCGAAATCGTCGAGCGAAAGGTGGATGCCGAGATCGAGGATCTGGCCGAGCACGGCGACCGCTCCCGATCCCTCGCGCATGAACACGCTTTCGGTCACCTCCAGCTCCAGCCGGTGCGGCGGAAGGCCGCTGTGGCTGAGTGCCGAGATCACCGACGTGACGAAGTTGCTGTCGTGGAGCTGTTCGGTCGACACGTTGACCGCCACCCGCACGTCGGACGGCCAGCGCACGGCCTCCTCACAGGCGGTGCGGAGCACCCACTCGCCAATCGGTGCGATCAGGCGCGCTTCCTCCGCCACGGCCACGAACTTGGCCGGGCTGATGACGCCCATCTCCGGATGGGTCCAGCGGAGCAGAGCCTCGAACCCGGTCAGGCTGGCGTCTTCCGCGGAGACGACAGGCTGGTAGCACAGGTGCATCTCGCCCTTCTCGATCGCCTTGCGAAGCGCGATCTCGATGACGCGGCGCTCCTCGGCATGGGCGTGAAGCTGCGGCTCGTACGCATGATAGTGGCCGCCGCCGGCATCCTTGGAGCGGTAGAGCGCCAGGTCGGCGGAGCGGATCAGCATTTCCACCGACCGGCCGTCGCGCGGACCGATCGCGGTGCCGACGCTGGCGCCGATGTAGAGCGTGTGCTGATCGACCTCATAGGGGCGGGACAATTCGTGGATGATCGCCTTGCCGAGCCGCAGGATCCTTGCTGGATCGGAGGCGTCGCGCACCACGACCCCGAACTCGTCTCCGCCAAGGCGCCCGCAAAGCTCGCTGGCCGTCATCAGCGCGCTCAGCCGCTCCGACACGCGGCTGAGCAGCCGGTCGCCGATCTGATGGCCGAGCGTGTCGTTGACCGCCTTGAAGCGATCAAGGTCGATCATCATGAACGCGCACTTCGAGCGCCACTGATCGGCATCGGCGAGGGCCTGGGCGAGCGCTTCGGTCACCTGCAGGCGGTTGGGGAGCCCGGTCAGCGGATCGAAGCGGGCCAGATGGTTGATCTTCTCGCTCGTCTGGCGTTCGGCCGTGACGTCGGACCCGACACCGCGGAAGCCGAGGAACACCCCGGCCTCATCGAAGCGCGGGCTGGCGGACAGCTTCCACCAGCGGGTGACGCCCTTCAACGTCACCGGCAGCATCAGGTCCGAGAAGCTTTCGCGCTGCTTCAGGCGTTCGGCGAGCGTCCGGAGCGGCGGTGGGAAATCGCCGGAATCCCAGCTGTCGCCGGCCAGCATCTGAAGGAAAGACCGGCCTTCAAGCGCCAGCGCCTCCTCGCCGAGCGCGAAGGCGAGCCGGCTCGACACATGGGTGAGGCTGCGCGAGGCATCGATCTGCCACAGCCAGTCGGCGTCGCCATCCTCGAATTCGCGGAGCAGCAGGCTGACCACCTCGTCGCGGTCCGACAGCTGGAGCTCGGCCTGCTTGCGCATGAGGAAGTTGCGGCCGCTGGCGAGGCAGCAAGCCACCAGGAGGATGCCGAGGCCCACGCAGGCCCCGGCGATCAGCGGCAGATCGATCAGGATCATCATTGCCGCGAGGCTGGCCGACAGCATGGCGACGAACAGCATCGTTGCGAGCGGAACGGGCGCCAGCAGCAGCGCGGAGGCAGCCATCAGCGCCACGGTGATGGTCCACAGCGACAGATGTTGCTCGATGCCGCCCACGGACGCGAACAAGACCGGCGGTACTGCCCACAGCGCGCCCATGAAGATGGAGCGGAGCGTTTCGTCATGCAGTTCGCGCCGGGAACGCGAGGCGGCGCTCCAGTTGCGGCTGCGCAGCCGGCCGGCGGCGATGGCGACGGCGGCGAACACGGTGATGCCCGCCCAGACCCAGAGCATCAGTCCGGCGGCATAGCCGTACAGCGACAGGAACAGCAGCAGGGTGGCACCAAGCTCGATGGCAAGGCGCGGGATCGTGAAGCGATGCACGGCGGCGAGCTGGGCCGCCCGCACCTCGCTGATGTCCGCGACGTCGCCGTCGGTGAGGCCGAGCACAGTGCGCCAGTCAAGGCGCGCGATGGGAGCGGACGGAATCATCACGGCGCAGCGTTAGCGCCGGTTGGTTGATGATCGGTAAGCGCGAAACGTGAACGCCGGCGTCAGGCGGCGTGCGCGTAGGGCTCGATCTCTCCGGACAGGTAGAGCGTCCGCGCCTTGGCGCGGGACAGCTTGCCCGAGCTGGTGCGGGGCAGGGTGCGCGGCGGGATCAGCTCCACCACCGGATTGAGGCCAGTAACCGCGCGCACGGTGTCGCGGATGCTGTCGCGCAGGCGGAGCCGCTCCTCCGGGTCGCTGGTGCGGCATTGCACCAGAACGGCCGGAACCTCCTCGCCGTTTGCCGCCGTCATGGAGAAAGCAGCGATGTCGCCGGGCTTGAAGCCGGGAAGCTGCTCAACCGCCCATTCGATGTCCTGCGGCCAATGATTGCGGCCGTTGATGATGATCATGTCCTTGGCGCGACCGACGATGTAGATGTAGCCGCCCGACATGTAGGCCATGTCGCCGGTGTCCAGCCACCCGTCGACCAGGCAGGCGTCCGTCGCTTCCGGATCGCGGAAATAGCCGACCATCACGGACGGACCCTTGCACCACAGCCGGCCGATCTCTCGGTCGGGAAGCGGCTGCCCGGCGGGGCTGCGGATCTCCACCGCCATGTCCTTGACCGGTCGGCCGCAGTTGACGATCGCGCGCTGGCGCGGCGCTTCTCCGGGCGGCGTCGGCACGCCGGAGAGGACGGATTCGTCCACCATCTCCGTCACGATGCCTTCGCCCGGCGGCATCAGCGATACGGCCAGCGTGGCTTCGGCCAGACCGTAGCTTGGGAGGAACGCCTTGGGATCAAAACCGGAGTCGCGGAAGGCCGCGGTGAAGGCTTCCATCACGTCCGGGCGGATCATGTCGGCGCCGTTCCCGGCGACGCGCCAGCGCGACAGATCAAAGCTGCGGGTCTGGCTGGACAGCCGGCGCGCGCAGATATCGTAGCCGAAGGTCGGCGAGTAGGAGAGGGTGGTGCCGCTGTTGCGGCTGATCATGTCGAGCCAGGCGAGCGGACGGCGCGCGAAATCCTCGGTCCGCAGATAGTCGGTCGACACCTGGTTGGCGACCGGCGACAGCATGCAGCCGACCAGCCCCATGTCGTGATACCAGGGCAGCCAGGACACGCAGCGATCGCCGTCGCGCAGTTCGGTGCCATGACCATGCGCTGCCAGGTTGCTGAGCAGGGCGCGATGGGTGATCGCAACGCCGTGCGGGAAGCGGGTCGAGCCGCTGGAATATTGGAGATAGGCGATGTCGTCCGGACCGAAGGACGGCAGATCGGCCTGAGGGGCCTCCAGCGCGGAAAAGCCGTCCCAGTCCAGCGCCGGGACGCCGCGCTGACGCGCCGCCTCGCCCGCCATCGCCGTCAGTTCCGGCGGGTGGATGAGCATGACCGGATCACAGCTGTCGAGCTGGACGCCAAGCTGATCGACGTAGGCCGACGCGCCCCCGAAGGAGGTCGGCAGGGGCAGCGGCACCGGCCAAGCACCGGCGTAGATGGCCCCGAAGAACAGCGCCGCAAAGTCTGCGCCGGTTTCCGCGATCAACGCGACCCGATCGCCCGGCGCGACGCCGGCGGCGATGAAGCGGAGCGCATGATCCCGCGCATCAGTTCGCATGGCCGCAAAGCTGTAGGGCCGGACCAGCTGACCGCGCGCATCGTGGAAATTGAACCCGCGGGTGCCGCCGGCAGCGTAGTCGAGCGCCTCGCCAAGTGTCGCGAAGTCGGAGAAGCGACGCGCCAGCGCGCAATCCGTCGGGGTGTGCACGGGAACAGCGGACTCCATCGAAAACGTCTGGCGCACGGATGGATGATCGGCAAGCTTCAGCATGATGCATCCTCCCGCAATTCATGAAGTCCGCCCTTCCGGGTCGGACGGCCTAAACAGGTCATCGGCGATGACGCGCGTGATCGGTCAAATTCGGACGCGACTGTGGCAGGAACGTGGCGCATGAGCCGCAAGCGCCGCCCGCCCGAGGAGCGCCCGCCGATGGACCGGGACGCGGCCGAACGGCTCGCCCTGTTCTATGTCGGGCGGTATGCCACCACCCGGGCGCGGTTGCGAAGCTATCTGGCGCGCAAGCTCCGCGAGCGCGGCGCAGACGGACCGGTGGACGTCGATGCGATCGTGGAGCGGATCGCGGCCCTTGGCTATGTCGATGATGCGGGCTTTGCCCGCAGCCGGGCGGCGGCGCTGGGGCGGCGGGGCTTCGGCGTCCGGCGCGTGACGGACACTCTGCGGGCGGCCGGGATCGAGGAGGATGACCGCCACGAGGCGGTGGCCGACCTGTCCGCCGCGGAGACCGCGATCGCGTTTGCACGACGCAAGCGGATCGGGCCGTTTGCCACGGAGAAGGCACCGCCGGATGCCGAACGAAAGCTGTTTGCCGCCTTTGCGCGGGCCGGGCATGGCTTTGCGATCGCGAAACGTCTCATCGACTCGGAACCGGGAGACATGTCGCTCGTCCAAGAGTTGTTGCAGGACGGTTAATGTTTGTTACCGGGCGTCGCATTTCCCGGTACAGCGTGGTAAATGCGTGATTGGAGGAGTGGGGGGACGATGATCGACAGCGGCGACACCGCGTCCCTGCACACATCCGGTGCAGAGGCGGCGAGCGAGGGCGGCCAGAGTTACGAGCGGCATGCGGGCGTGGTGAAGTGGTTCGACGCCACCCGCGGCTTCGGCTTCGTGGTGTCCGACGAGGACGGCAGCGACATCCTGCTGCATTTTTCCGTCCTGAAGGATCACCAACGCCGCAGCCTTCCGGAAGGCACCCGCACGGAGCTGCTGGCGATGCGGCGGGAGCGCGGTCTGCAGGCGCGTCGCGTGCTGTCGTTCGACCTGACAACGGCAACCGGGCCCGATCATGACCAGATCACCGCGGCGGTACGTGATCGTGTGGACCCGGTGGCGCTGGTCGATGATGCCGGGCCGCCACAGCCGGTCACGGTGAAATGGTTCAACCGACTGAAAGGCTATGGCTTCGTCATTGCGGACGGAGACGACCAGGACATCTTCGTGCACATGGAGACGCTGCGGCGCGGCGGCATTGCCGAGGTCGAGCCGGGCGAGCCGCTCGTCGCGCGTATCGCGGCGGGGCGCAAAGGACCGCTGGCGGTGGAGATCTCCCGGCCGTGACGCTCCGCAGATGGCCGGCAGCCGTGCTGCTGGCACTGGCTGCGACCGGTGGGTGCCGGGCCCCGGCTCCAGTCAACGAGACCGCCGACGCAACGTCCAATCGGGAAACGGTCGTCGTGGAGGTCGCCGCGGGCGGGCAGGTTCACCGCTTCCAAACCGAACTCGCCCGGACCGAAGCCGAACAGGCCGAGGGGCTGATGCACCGGGCGAGCATGGCACCGGACGCCGCCATGCTGTTCCCCTTCGCACAGCCGCGGGTCGCGAGCTTCTGGATGGAGAACACGGCGATCCCGCTCGACATGATCTTCATCCGGGCGGACGGCAGCATCGCTCGGATCGCGGACAACACCGTGCCCTTCTCCCGGGAGCCGGTGCTGTCCAACGAGCCGGTGGTGGCCGTGCTTGAGCTGGCCGGCGGGCGGGCGGCCGAGATCGGGCTGAGCGAGGGCGATCATGTCGCATGGCCGGGCGGTCCGCGCTTGCCCGCGGGGGGCGGGTCGCGGTAAGCGCGCGCCATGGGCTTCTTTTCCTCGATCTTCACCTGGTGGAACGGCGCAACCATCGGAACGTCGCTGTTCACGCGGCGGCATGGGCGCAAGGTGGGCGTCGACACGCTCGGCAACACCTATTTCGAGGGCAAGGATGACGGCACCGGCCGTCGCCGGCGCTGGGTGATCTACGAAGGGTCGAACGATGCCAGCCGGGTTCCGCCGGAATGGCATGGCTGGCTGCACAACACGCTGGACGATCTCCCCGAAGAGGCGCTGCCGCCGCTGCGCGGCTGGGAGAAGCCGCCGGCACCCAATCTGACGGGCACCAACCAGGCGTATCGCCCTTCCGGCGCGCTTGAAGCGGGTGGCCGGAGACCGGCCGCCACCGGCGACTATCAGGCATGGAGCCCGGACGCGCCGTGACACGGCGAAGCGCGGTTTCCGCAGCGGCGTTGTTGCTGGCCGGAACCATCGCCTGGCAGGCGGGTGCCTTCCAGGCGGCCGAGCCCGCCGTGGTGACCAACACGGCCGAGCTGCCCGACGATCCTGCGCCCGCGGCAGAAGCGCCGAAAGCGGCCGCGCAGCCGACGCGGGCAGCCGCGCCGCAATCCACCGCCGTGACGCCAATGCGGGATCGGGTCGCGGTGATCGGTCTTCTCAACAAGCGCAACGGCCTGTGGCGCGACCTGACGCTGAAGCCCGGTCAGGGCGTGCGGATCGACGGGGTCGAGGTGCGGCTGCGCGCGTGCGAGGCAACGGCGCCGTGGGAGCCGCAGCGGCTGACCGGTGCGTTCGTCCAGCTCGACGTGCGCGAGGGCGCTCAGCTGCGCCGGGTGTTCTCTGGCTGGCTGTTCAAGGAATCGCCGTCGCTCAACATGGTGGAGCATCCGGTCTGGGATGTCTGGACCAAGAGTTGCGCGATGACATATCCCGACGCCGGACCCGACACCGTGTCGATCTCGTCCAACCGCGGCGGCGGCGGCAGCAGCCGGTCCAGCGCCGCGAAGTCAGCCCCTATCGGCACCGCCTCGGCCGAGCCAACCGCGGCGCCAGCGCCGACGCCAAGCGCCTCCTCCAACAGCACCGAGTAGCGATCGCGCGGCACCTCGATCGCGCCGAGGGAGGCGAGGTGCGGGGTGATGAACTGACAATCGAGCAGAACGAAGCCGCCCGCCCGCAACCTGGCGACCAGATGCGCGAGCGCCACCTTCGACGCGTCGCGCGTGCGGCTGAACATGCTCTCGCCGAAGAAGGCGCGACCAAGCGCGATGCCGTAGAGGCCGCCGACGAGCACGCCGTTCTGCCAGCATTCGACCGAATGCGCGAAGCCGCGCTGATGGAGCGTCCGACAAGCATCCTCGATGGACCGGTTGATCCAGGTACCGGGGCGATCGGCGGTCTGTTCCGCACAGCCGGCGATCACCCGATCGAAGGCACGATCGACCGTCACCACGAAGTGTCCGGAGCGCAGCGTCTTCGCCAGCGACCGCGAAAGGCGGAAGCCATCGAGCGGCAGGATGCCGCGGCGCTTGGGTTCGACCCAGTAGACGTCGGCCGCTGCCCGGTCGTCGGCCATTGGAAAGATGCCGGCGGCATAGGCGCGCAGCATCAGGTCCGGATCGATTGCGCGGACGCGGGTCATGCGCCGCGCGCCAGGCGACGTTCGATTCCGGTCCAGAGATGGGCGATGGCCGCCGCTCCCGGTGACCGCGGTGCAAAGGCGCCGATCGCGGCGCGCTCGCTCGCCATCGCTTCCAGCGCGCTGGTCATCGGCACGATCGGCCAGTCCGGATGCGCGTCGATCGCAGCCCGGTGAATGGATCGCCGACGGTCGACCATCATGTGGATGGGCAGGATTGCGGCGCGCCGGCCCGGCAAACGGTCGATATGCGCAACCACGGCATCAAAGGCCCGCTGCGACAGGGGTGAGGGGATGACGGGGACGATGATGATGTTCGCCGCGCGCATGACCTGCTCGCTGGTTTCGGTGAGCCCTGGCGGACAATCGAGCAGCACCCGATCGTACTGAGCGGCGAGGCCGTCGATCAGCTTTGCGAGGCGCCGGCGCTTGCCCACCTCCATGAACAACCGGTCGAGCCCACGCAGCGAGGGATCGGCCGCGATCAGGTGGAGGTTCGGGTAGAGGGTCTCGCGTGCGAGGCTGTCCGGTGCTGCCGTCTTCGCGAACAGCGCACGGGCGGGCGTCACGCCGCCTTCGGCACCCAGCACGAAGCTGGCGCCGGCCTGCGGGTCGAGATCCCACAGCAAGGTGCGGCGCTGGGACACGGTCGCGGCCGCATGCGCCAGGTTCACCGCGAGCGTGGTTTTCCCGACGCCGCCTTTCAGGCTGTAGATCGCAATGGTCGCCACAAGCGGCTTCTAAAGCAGAGCGCGGCCGAACTGCGAGCCCTTCTTGGCCTCACGTGCCTGGCGGACGCCAGACGTGCAGCGGATCACGCCGGATTGCGCGTCAACCATTCCTCCAGCCACTTGATGTCGTAGTTGCCCGACTTCACGTCCGCGTCGTCGATCAGGCGCTGGTGGAGAGGGATGGTGGTCTTCACGCCCTCGATCACGAATTCCTCGATCGCCCGGCGCAGGCGCAGCAGGCACTTCTCGCGGCTGGTGCCGTAGACGATCAGCTTGGCGATCATGCTGTCGTAATAAGGCGGCACCCGGTAGCCGGCGTAGAGGCCGCTGTCGACGCGGACATGAAGTCCCCCCGGCGCATGGTAGCCGGTGACCTTGCCCGGTGACGGCGCGAAGCTCTGCGGATCCTCCGCGTTGATGCGGCATTCGATGGCGTGGCCGCGAAACTCGACCTCGTCCTGCGTGACCGACAGCCCGTCGCCGCACGCGACGCGGATCTGCTCGCGCACCAGATCGATGCCGGTGATCATCTCGGTCACGGGATGCTCAACCTGCAGTCGCGTATTCATCTCGATGAAGTAGAAGCGTCCGTCCTCGTACAGGAACTCGATGGTGCCGGCGCCGCGGTAGCCCATGTCGGCCATCGCCTTCGACACGATCCCGCCCATCTCCGCCCGCTGCGCGGCGGTGATCACCGGCGAGGGAGCTTCCTCCAGCACCTTCTGGTGGCGGCGCTGGAGCGAGCAGTCGCGCTCGCCCAGGTGGATGGCGTTGCCCCGGCCGTCGCCGAACACCTGGAACTCGATGTGGCGCGGGCGGCCGAGATATTTCTCGATGTAGACCGTGGCGTCGCCAAAGGCGGCCTTCGCTTCCGAGCGGGCCTGTCCCATCAGGCTTTCGAGCTTTTCCGGGGCATCGACGACCTTCATGCCGCGCCCGCCGCCGCCCGACGCCGCCTTCACGATCACCGGATAGCCGATTTCGTCCGCGACGCGGCGTGCCTCTGCGATATCCTCGATCCCACCGTCTGAGCCGGGGACGAGCGGCAGGCCGAGCGCGCCGGCCGTGCGCTTGGCTTCCACCTTGTCGCCCATCACCCGGATATGTTCGGGCTTCGGGCCGATCCAGATGAGGTTATGAAGCTCGACGATCTCGGCGAAGCGCGCATTTTCGGACAGGAAGCCGTAGCCCGGGTGGATCGCGTCCGCGCCCGTGATCTCGGCAGCCGAGATGATGTTCGGAATGTTCAGGTAGCTGTCGGTCGCCGCCGGGGGCCCGATGCACACCGCCTGATCGGCGAGCCGGACATGCATGGCATCCGCGTCCGCAGTGGAATGAACCGCCACCGTCTTGATGCCCATTTCGTGGCAGGCGCGGTGAATGCGCAGCGCGATCTCGCCCCGATTGGCGATCAGGACCTTCTGGATGCTCATCAGCTCAGGCGACGATGATGAGAGGCTGGTCGAACTCGACAGGCTGGCCATTGTCGACGAGCACGCGGGTCACCTTGCCGGCCTGCGGCGCGACGATCGGGTTCATGACTTTCATGGCCTCCACGATCAGCAGTGTGTCGCCTGCCGCGACGGTGTCCCCGACCGACACGAACGGGCGTGAGCCGGGCTCGGCGGCAAGATAGGCGGTGCCGACCATCGGCGAACGGATCGCGCCTTCGGTCGATTCGGCAGCATCGACGCTGGGCGGCGTGAGCCCGGCGGCAGGTTGCCCCGGAGCGGCCGGAGCCGCGGCGACCATGGCGGTGCCGCCGCCGGCCACGATCTGGGCAGGCTTGCGAACCACGCGGATTCGGCGGTCGCCGTCCTGAACCTCGATCTCGGTCAGGCGGGTGTCGTCCAGCAATTCGGCAAGCTGGCGCACCAGGCCGGCGTCTACCGCCATCGGCGCGGCACCTTCGCGATTGTCAGTCAATGGAACCTCTTTCGGGTCTTTGTCGAAAGGGCAGGCCTTTGTCAGAGACGCGCCGCCGCGTCCAGCGCGAGGAGGTAGCCATCTGCCCCGAAGCCGGCGATCGTGCCACGCGCGGCCGGCGCCACGAAGCTTTTGTGCCGAAAGGCTTCGCGCGCATGGGGGTTGGACAGGTGCACCTCGATCACCGGCACCGTCACGGCCTTGATCGCGTCGTGCAGGGCGACCGAGGTGTGGGTGAGCCCTCCGGGGTTGAGGATCACCGCCGTTGCACCGCGCGACGCCGCCTCGTGGATCCAGTCAACCAGATGGCCTTCGTGGTTCGATTGGCGCAGGTCGATTTCGACGCCGATCTCGCGCCCGCGATCCTCCATCCGCTCCGCAATGTCGTCCAGCGTGTCGTGGCCGTAGACCTCCGGCTCGCGCGTGCCGAGCAGATTGAGGTTGGGACCGTTCAAGACAAAGATGATGCGCGCCATGGATCGTCCTTTCAGCGCGTCCCTAGCCGATCGTGGCGGTTGAGGGCAGCGTCCAGACACCCTAGATCGTCCCGCATGGACGAGCATAGCGACGGCACGATCACCATCACGGTCAACGGCGAGCATCGGCGCGTGCCCGGCGGCATCACAATCGCCCGGCTGGCCGACATCCTGGGCCTGGTGCCGGAGAAGGTCGCGGTGGAAAGGAACCTGGAGATCGTGCCGCGGTCACAGATCGCCGAAACGGCGGTTGCGGACGGGGACGAGATCGAGATCGTGCACTTCGTCGGCGGCGGCGACCATGCGTCGTCCGTGAGCGACGAAGGCTGGACGGTGGCCGGGCGTCGGTTCCGGTCGCGGCTGATCGTCGGCACCGGCAAGTACAAGGACTTCGCGCAGAACGCCGCCGCCCTCGAGGCTTCGGGCGCCGAAATCGTGACTGTCGCGGTGCGGCGGGTGAACATCGCCGATCGCAACCAGCCCATGCTGACCGACTTCATCGATCCAAAGCGGTTTACGTATCTTCCCAACACGGCGGGCTGCTTTACCGGCGATGATGCGGTGCGGACGCTGCGCCTGGCGCGCGAGGCCGGCGGCTGGGACCTGGTGAAGCTTGAGGTGCTGGGAGAAGCGCGCACACTTTATCCGGACATGGTGGAGACGCTGCGGGCGACCGAAGTGCTGGCCAAAGAAGGCTTTCTCCCCATGGTCTATTGCGTGGACGATCCGATCGCCGCCAAGCGCTTGGAAGACGCCGGTGCCGTGGCGGTGATGCCGCTCGGCGCGCCGATCGGCTCGGGTCTGGGCATCCAGAACCGGGTGACGATCCGGCTAATCGTGGAGGGCGCGAACGTGCCGGTGATCGTAGATGCCGGCGTGGGTACCGCGTCCGACGCGGCGATCGCCATGGAGCTTGGCTGTGACGGCGTGCTGATGAACACCGCGATCGCGGAAGCGCGTGATCCCGTCCTGATGGCCTCCGCCATGCGCGCGGCGGTGGAAGCGGGGCGGAGTGCCTATCGCGCTGGCCGGATGGGGCAGCGGCGCTACGCCGATCCCTCAAGCCCGCTTGCCGGTTTGATCTAGATCAGCGCGAAGCGGAACGATCCCGAACCGCCCTCGTTGAATCCTGCGAGAATCGAAGGAGACGACAGATGGGCGAACTGACCGACAAGCTGAAGGGCGCGGCGAACGAGGTGGTCGGCAAGACCAAGGAAGCCATCGGCAAGAACACCAATGATCCGAAGCTGGCCGCCGAAGGTGCCGCGCAGGAGACCGCCGGCAAGGGCCAACAGGCCAAGGGTGATGTGAAGGGTGCACTTGGCGACAAGATCTAAGCCGACATATTGGTACGGCAATTGAGGGGCCGCGCGGTGCGATCCGCGCGGCCCCTTTTTGCATGCTGATCAGGCGTGCACCATCCGCCGCCGCCGACGCGCGGTGCTGCCGACCAGCGCGACGCCGGCGATCATCATCGCCCAGCTTGCCGGCTCCGGCACGGCAGCAACCGTGATGCTGTTGATGCGGAAACCATCGGCGCCACTGCGCTGCTGCCCAAAGGCAAAGCCCTGGAAGGCGCCGGTCGCTAGATCCACCCGATAGGTGCCGTTCGACAGACGCGTGGTGGTCGTGCCGGGCAGGCCACCGGCGATCGTACCGGAAAAGCCGATCGGCACCGTTCCTGTGTCGGTGAGGCCCACCAGCTGCAGCGTGTCGTTGTCGTCGACGATCGAAAAGGTGATGGAGGAAAGGGCGAAGTCGCTTCCATCCGCCAGAAAGAACAGCACACCTTCATTGTCGCCTGAGTTGCTGTCGACCTGGTTGCAGAAGGCTCCGGTTTCCCCGGGGCACACGCCGATCCCGGCTGCGCTCTGATGAAGCGCGGCATCGATCACGTCGCCAGTTCCATTCGGAAAGCCCGACGGCGGGCCGCTGTAGGTGAAGCCCGCCGCGACCAGGGAGAGATCGCCGGACGTAAAGACCTTCACGACACTGTCGTCGCTCGATCCGCCGAGATTGAAGGTGGTTGCCGCAAGGGCCGGCGTCGCTGCAAGCATGGAAGCCGCGACGCCGACCGAGAAGATCGACTTGAACATGGTTCTTCCCCTGTCATGACGCCGCTGTCGGCGCCCGTGCTCACCGCCCCTTGCAGGCGAGCAACAGGGGGATGACCTGCCAAGGGTAAGCAGGCAAGCGACCGTTAACCTTTTTGGACCCGATTTGGGACAGCCAGGACGTCGTCGTCAAAGACCCCTGAGCGCGGCAACCGTGATGCCGGGTGCGATCTGCTCCACATCGGTCTTCAAATGGAGGAGGCGGACGCCACGCTGCGCAAGCAGGTGATCGAAGGCGGGGCCGAACTCATCGGTTGCCACAACGGTTGCTGCCTGCGCGCCATAGGCCCGTGCGAGGGCCGCGAAATCGGGATTGGCGAGCGTGGTGCCAGAAACCCGTCCAGGGTGGCGACGCTCCTGATGCATGCGGATCGTGCCGTAGCTGCCATTGTCGACGACGATGACGATGATGTCGCAGTCATGCTGGACGGCGGTGGCGAGTTCCTGTCCGTTCATCAGGAAGTCTCCGTCCCCCGCCAGGGCAATCACGCGTGCCTCCGGTCGACGAAGCGAGGCCGTGATCGCAGCGGGAAGGCCATAGCCCATCGCGCCGGCGGTGGGGGCAAGCTGGCTGCCGGTCGCCTCGTAGCTCCAGTAGCGATGCCACCAGCCGGAGAAGTTGCCAGCACCGTTGCACAGGATGGTGTCGGGCCCGCCAACGGTTGCGCGCATGTGCGCGACGCAGGCCGCCAGGTCGAGCGCGGCGACCGATGGAGCCGGCGTGTTCCAGGCCTGCCAGTCCGCGTGCGCCTGAGCGCCATGTTCGAAAGGGACGACCTCGTCCTCCCAAGCCTCGGCCGCTTCGGCGAACTCGCTGCAATCCGCGCAGATGGCAAGATCGGGGTGGAAGACCCGGCCAAGCTCCTGCGGATCGGGGTGGACGTGGATGAGGCGCTGACCGGGGTGGTCTGGCGTGATGAGCGTGTAGCCGTCCGTCGTCGCCTCGCCCAGCCGCGCGCCGACGACCAGCAGCAGGTCTGCGTCGCGAACCCGCTCCAGCAGCTTTGGATTGGGACCGTAGCCGAGGTTGCCGGCGTAGACCGGAGAGCGATTGTTGATCGCGTCCTGCCGGCGGAACGCGGCGGCCACGGGCAATCCGATCCGCTCGGCAAAACGGCGGAAATGATCGGCAGCGGACGCGTCCCAGTCCGCGCCGCCGACGATGGCGACGGGCTGCTCCGCATCGTCGAGCATCGCCATCAAGGCTTCCATCGCGCCGGGATCCGGAAATTGCGCCGGCCGGGTGACGCGCGGCCGATCATGCGCCTGCGCGACATCCGTCAGCATGTCTTCCGGCAGCGCGAGCACGATGGGGCCGGGGCGGCCGGACATGGCCACCGCATAAGCGCGGGCGACATATTCAGGCACGCGGTGAGCATCGTCGATGCGGGCGGCCCACTTGGCGAGTGGCGTGAACGCAGCGGCGAAGTCGACCTCCTGAAAGGCTTCACGGTCCCGATCGCTGCGGGCGACGTCGCCGATGAAGAGGATGAGCGGGATCGAGTCCTGCATCGCGACATGAACGGCGATCGATGCGTTGGTGGCGCCGGGGCCGCGCGTGGCAAAGACAATGCCCGGTCGGCCGGTGAGGGAGCCGTCCGCGCAGGCCATGAACCCGGCACCGCCCTCTTGCCGACAGACCACAAGATCGATGGCGGGCGTGTCGTGGAGGGCGTCAAGCACCGCCAGGAAGCTTTCGCCGGGAACCGTGAAAATGCGGTCGCAGCCTTGGGCGACGAGGTTGTCGACCAGGATCCGTCCGCCGCTGCGCGCGCCTGCCATTGTTCCGCTCCCGATCGTCCTTGTTTGATGTGGCGGGGGTGGCGTGGGCACCGGTACGTGTCAACGCAGCTGTGCGCCGATCAGTTCTGCACGAGGTGGAAAAGGCTGCCGTCCGGATCGATCAGAAAGCCAACCCGGCCGCCCCATGGCTGACGTCGGGGCGGCTGCAGCCGCGGCTGGCCGTCGTCGCGCTCCGGGATCCCGCACGCTTTCAAGACGGCATAGAATCCGTCCAGGTCGTCGAGCCTGAGGCAGCACCCAAAGCTGCTGGACAGTGGGTCCAGGCCGGGGAAGGCGAAGAATTCGAGTACCAGCCCGCCGCGCTCAAGGATCATCCATCCGTCGGATCGGTATGCCTGGATGAAGCCGGCCGGCGCATAGAAGGCGGCGGTGGCGGCAAAATCCCGCGAGGGCAGGTTCGGCGTTGCGTGATCGGCCAAGGAAGCTTGCCTCCTCCATGAACGGTGGGTTCCTTGACCGGAAAGCTAACAGCCGCCTATCCCGCCGGCGAGAGTGAGCCGGAGGATGTCGATGCAGAAGCTCTACCCCGATGCCACGGCCGCGCTGGCCGGACTGCTGAAGGACGGCATGACGATCTGCGCGGGCGGCTTTGGCCTTTGCGGCATCCCGGAGCGGCTGATCGACGCGATCCAGGCATCCGGGGTGACAGGGCTGACTGTCGTGTCCAACAATGCCGGGATCGATGGCGAAGGGCTCGGCAAGCTGCTGCGCACCCGGCAGATCGCCAAGATGATCTCGTCCTATGTCGGCGAGAACAAGGAATTCGAGCGGCAGTATCTGGCAGGCGAGCTCGAGGTGGAGTTCTGCCCGCAGGGAACGCTGGCGGAGCGGTGCCGCGCCGGCGGGGCTGGCATCCCCGGCTTCTACACGAAAACGGGTGTCGGCACGTTGGTCGCCGAGGGCAAGGAAGTGAAGAGCTTCGACGGGGAGGATTATATCCTGGAGCGCGGCATCCGCGCGGACCTGTCGATCATCAAGGGTTGGAAGGCGGACGAGGCCGGCAACCTCGTGTTCCGCAAGACTGCGCGAAACTTCAACCAGCCGATGGCGACCGCATCGAGCCTGTGCGTGGCGGAGGTGGAAGAGGTGGTGCCGGTCGGGACGCTCGACCCGGACATGATTCATGTGCCCGGCATCTATGTGAAGCGGATGATCGTCGGCGCGCCGTATGCCAAGAAGATCGAGTTCCGCACGGTGCGCGAGCGGGCCGCGGCGTGACGAGGCGCCCGCCATGGAGCGCGGCGCGGTCCGCCGCCCTGCTGCCGCTGCTTGCGGTAGCGGGCTGCGCGGGGACAATGGACGGCGCGGGCGCTGGTCGCGCGCCCGCCCCGGTTGAGGCGGCGCAGGAAAACCCGATCCCGAAGTCGCTCCTGTGGCTGCACGGGTCGGGCGAGGCGGCGCTGCTGGCGCGGCGAACCTTTTCGGACATGGCGGACTATGTCGTTGCCGCCGAGCGCCGCCGCGCAGGTGGCGCGGCGGTGGAGAGCGCAGTGATGGCGCCGAGCGCCACGCTCGATGCGCCGCGGTGGACGGAGTGTGGCAGCAAGCCGGCCGCGGTGATCTTCGATGTCGATGAAACAGCGATCCTCAACACGGGCGCGAACTACGACGCCGCGACCCATGGCGATCCGCCGTTCGACGCGGCCCGTTGGGCGCGGTGGGAGGAAGGCGGGGCGGATCTGGTGGAGCCGATGCCGGGGCTTGCCTCGGCGCTCGCCACCATGCGGGCAGCGGGCGTGACGGTGGTGTTCAACTCGAACCGCGAAGCCCGCTTTGCGGCGCAGGCCGCCGCCGCCATCCGCGGCGCCGGGCTTGGCGAGGCAGTGCACGGCGAAACGCTGTTCCTGCGCGGCGACATCGCGCCGGGGTCGGGCAAGGACCCGCGGCGCGCGGCGATCGCGGCGCGGTATTGCGTGCTGGCGATGGCGGGCGACCAGATGGGCGATTTCGCGGATGCCTATAACGACCGCGCGCTGAGCGTCGCCGCCCGGCGGCAGCGGGTGGCGACGGCGCCGGCCGGGGAGCGGATCGGGCGCGGCTGGTTCCTGCTTGCCAACCCCGCCTATGGCCCGTGGGATCGCGGCGGGCTGGACGACCTGTTTCCGGCCGACCGGCGATGGCCGCGGCCGGTGGCGCCGGGCACGCCGGCACCGTGACGATCCGGCGGCGCATGAGTGCCGAATTGACACCAACGAAGGACGGCTGAGCTGATGCCCTGGACCCGCGACGAGATGGCGGCGCGCGCCGCCAAGGAGCTGAAGGACGGATTCTACGTCAACCTCGGCATCGGCATTCCGACGCTGGTCGCCAACAACATACCTGCCGGCATGACGGTGACGCTGCAGTCGGAAAACGGGATGCTGGGGATCGGCCCCTTTCCGTACGAGGACGAGGTCGATCCCGACCTGATCAACGCCGGCAAGCAGACCATCAGCGAGCTGCCATCGTCGTCCTATTTCGGGTCGGCCGACAGCTTCGCCATGATCCGCGGCGGGCATATCGACCTGACCGTCCTGGGGGCGATGGAGGTGTCCGAAGGCGGCGACATCGCCAACTGGATGATCCCGGGCAAGATGGTGAAGGGCATGGGCGGCGCCATGGACCTGGTCGCGGGCGTGAAGAAGATCATCGTGGTCATGGAGCACACGTCCAAGAACGGCGACCCGAAGTTCATCCCGGACTGCACCCTGCCGTTGACGGGCAAGAACGTGGTCGACATGATCGTGACCGACCTGGCGGTGTTCCAGCGGGCCGATCACCAGACGCCGTTCCGGCTCGTCGAGCTTGCGCCCGGTGTCACGGCCGACGAGGTCGCCGCGAAGACCACGGCACAGTACCAGGCCTGACGCCAGCCGGTTCCCGCCGCCTTTTCGAGCACCCGAACGTTTCAGCCCAGGTGCGACTCGCCCTGTCGCATTTTTCCAACGGCATTGGGCGCCAGGGTTGTCATAAACCTGACGTTCTGATTCAACCGCTTACATGGGGAGCATGATGCGGGGGTCGGCAGCATGAACGACGGCGGGACGCCGACGCGGCGCGCGGGTTCGCTCGGCACGGTCGCGGCGGCACTTCTGCTTGGTGCCGGTGCGGTGCTGGGTCTTCCGTCGCTGCTGTCGCCGGGCACGGCCGCGCCGGCCCATGCCGCGGAAGGCGACGATCTGGTCCGGCCGACCGGTCGATCGATCCCGGCATCCGCGCTGCAGGCCCCGTCGCGCATCGATTATCGCCGGCTGGACGACCGCATCACGCGGCTGGCGCAGCAGCCCGAGATCGTCGGGCTTGCCGTCGCCGTCATCGAGAATGGCGAGATCAGCTTCTTGAAGGGATATGGCACCACCCAGGCCTCGGGCGGGCAACTGGTGCGGCCGGACACGGTGTTCCGCTGGGCATCCCTGTCGAAGGGCGTGGCGAGCACGGCGATCGGCATGCTGGCGAACGACGGGCGGCTGTCGCTGACCGACCCGGTCGCGCGCTATGCGCAGTCGCTGCGCCTGCCGGGTGGCGGCGAGGGCGTTGCGACGATCGCGGACGTGCTGTCGCACCGCGTCGGCCTTTACGCCAATGCCTATGACGACCGGCTGGAGAGCGGTCAGGATCCGAAGCGCATTCGCGCATCGCTGGGGCAGTTGCGGCCGATCTGCGCGGTTTCGACCTGCCACGGGTACCAGAATGTCGCGTTCGATGCCGCCAGCGAGGTGGTGGAGCAGGTGACGGGTCGCAGTTACCAGTCGGTGGTGCGCGACCGGATCTTCGCCCCGCTTGGCATGGCCAACGCCAGCCTGACGCGCATCGAGCTGGTGAATTCCCCCAGTTGGGCGCGGCCGCATGTCGGACGGCGCGAGGTCGAGGTGACCGAGCCCTATTACCGGGTGCCGGCCGCGGGCGGCGTGAACGGATCGATCTTCGACCTGGCCTTGTGGATGCGCGCGCAGATGGGGCGCGAGCCCGCCGTGCTGTCCGAACGCTTGCTGGAGGAGATCCACCAGCCGCGCGTGGCGTCGCCGCGCCGGGGCAGCGCGTTCAGCCGCGCCATGGAGGACGGGCGCTATGCGCTCGGCTGGCGCGATTATCGGTTTCACGGTCACCGGCTGGTCGGACATCAGGGAGCCGTGCGGGGATATCGGTCCGCCATCCTGTTTGACCCGGCGACAAAGGCGGGCGTGGCGCTGCTGTGGAATTCGCAGAGCGGCCGACCCAACGGCATCCAGATCGAAGTGATGGAAGCGCTTTACGGGCTGCCGCGCGGCGACTGGCTGCAGCTTGACGCAGCGGGTGCGCCCACCCCTGTCACCATGACGACGAGGTAGTCCGGATGAAGCGTGTCATGATCCTGCTTGTCGCGGGCGCGACGATCAGCGGCATCGCGGCCGTGGCCGCCTCCGCGCGCAACCGCGCCGAGCTTCCGTCATCGCCGCAATCCGAGATCGCCGCCAAGGAGTGACGTCGGCGTTGCGAGGGCGCCGACCTCATCCTATCTCGGACCCTCAACGGCGCCGGCCGGGCAGGGGAGACGAGCCACGATGACGACCTTCGACGATCGCGAGCGTGCCTTTGAGGCGAAATTCGCGCGCGATGCCGAGCTTGAATTCCGCATCACGGCACGCCGCAACCGCCTGGTCGGCGAGTGGGCGGCCGAGCGCATGGGGCTGACGGCCGAGGAGACGGAGGCCTATGCCCGCGCCGTCGTGCAGGCCGATTTCGAGGAGCCGGGCGAGGCGGACGTGATCCGCAAGCTGACCGGCGACTTTGCCGCCGCAGGGGTCGGGATCGACGACGCCGAGATCCGCCAGGCCCTGAACGCCTGCGAGGAGCAGGCCCGTCAGCACGTCGTGCGCGGCGCCTGACATGGCGATGGAGGCGGACGAGATCCGCCGGTTGATCGTGGCGGCGATCCCGGATGCGGTGGTCGAGATCGACGATCTGGCGGGAGACGGCGACCATTATGCCGCGCGTGTGACCAGCGCGGCCTTTGCCGGCCTGTCGCGCGTGCGGCAGCAGAAGGCGGTTTACGACGCATTGGGCGGCCGGATGGGAACGGAGCTGCACGCGCTGCAGCTCACCACCGCCGTTCCCGCAGGAGGTGAACGATGACGGACGACACGAACGCGCGGATCGATGCGCTGGTGAAGGACAACAAGGTCCTGCTTTTCATGAAGGGGACGCCCTTGTTCCCGCAGTGCGGCTTTTCCAGCCGTGCGATCGCGATCCTGGATCACCTGGGTGTGTCGTACGAAAGCGTCGACGTGCTGCAGGACCAGGGCATCCGGCAGGGCATCAAGGATTATTCGGACTGGCCGACGATCCCGCAGCTTTATGTCGATGGTGAGTTCATCGGCGGGTCGGACATCATGATGGAGATGTACGAGGCCGGCGAGCTGGCCGAGCTGATGGCGGACAAGGGCATCGCCAAGGCGGGCTGAGCCGTCCGCCACCGAAGGCAAGCGAGACTAACCAGCGGCCTCGTCGATCCGGCATCCGGTCGGCGGGGCCGTTTTCATGTTCGTCGCGGAGGGGAGACCGGAGGGCGGGTGAGGGCGGACCAGCGCGAGACCGGATAAGCGCTGGTCCGCCACTCAGGCACTTCGGAACCGCATCATACTGTGCATGGCGCGTGCCATTTTCCGACAATGGCGGCGATCCGCCAGCCACGAAGGTTAGCGATGTATTGACGACGAGGCGATTTGTAAAATCCGCCGACAGCGGTGCGACCGCCATGTCGTTCGTCGAACGCGCATGGCCGTTCACAACGCGTTCAGCCAAACTGACCACAAATGTAGTCGTCACGATTACAGGGGTAGTCAGGTGAGCAGGATCAGCGAAGCCGAGCATCATGTGATGGAGGTGCTGTGGGAGCAGCACCCGTTGACGGCACAGGAAGTGGCGGATCGCGCGGGCGAGGCACGCGACTGGAACATCCGCACCGTGAAGACCCTGCTGTCCCGCCTGCTCGCGAAGGGCGCGATCGGGCACGAGGAGGATGGTCGCCGCTATCTTTACCGGCCGCTGATCGCGCGCGGCGACTATGTCGCCGGTGAGTCGCGGCGGCTGGTGGACCGGCTGTTCGGGGGCAAGGTGACGCCGCTGGTCGCGCACCTGGCCGCGCAGGACGCGCTGACCGCGGAGGACATCGCCGAGATCGAGGCGCTGCTTCGGGAGTTGAAGCAATGAGCGCCTGGATCATCGAGACGCTGATCGCGACGAGCGTGCTGATGCTGCTCGTGCTCGCCATCCGCGGACCCGTGGCGCAGCGGTTCGGGCCGCGCGTCGCCTATGCCCTGTGGCTGATGCCGGCGCTACGCATGATCGCGCCGCCGCTGCCGGCCGGTGCCATCGAGACGCCGCTGGCGAGCCTTGCCGCAAGCGAGCTGGTGGTGCTGGACCTGGGCGGCGCGGTGCCGGTGGCGACGGCCGCGCCGATCCCGTGGGGCGCGATGCTGGTTGCGGTCTGGCTGGGCGGCGCGGCGCTGTTCCTCCTGTGGCACCTGATCGCCTATCGCCGCTTCATGGCGCGCGCGCTGAACGGCGCCCGCGAGCTGCCGATGCTGGATCGTCGCGGCATCGAGGTGTGCGCGAGCCCGGCGGTGCCGGGGCCGTTCGCCGCCGGCATCTTCGTGAAGCGCGTGGTGCTGCCCGCCGACTGGCGGCGCCGGTACGACGCGGACGAGCTGCGGCTGGCGATGGCGCATGAGGAAGCGCACCATGCCCGCGCCGACCTGTCCGCGAACATGGCGGCGCTGGTGATGGTGGCGCTGCACTGGTTCAACCCGATCGCGCACCGGGCGCACCGGGCGTTCCGCGCCGACCAGGAACTGGCGTGCGACGCCGTGGTGCTGCGCGGCGCGCGGCCGGACGAGCGGCATGCCTATGGCGCGGCGCTGGTGAAGTCGGCGATCGGCCGGCGGCCCGCGGTGCTGGCGCCGCTGGGCGATGCGGAGGATCTGAAAGGGAGGCTGAAAATGCTTGGACGCGCATCGAAGACGAGCCGGTTCGGCGGCGGGTTGGTTGCAGCAACGGTGATCGCCGGCGTGGCGGTCACGGCGTCGGGCAGCCTGGCGGCGGAGACCGGGCGCAGCATGGCGGCGTCGACGGTGGAGGCCGTCCAGGCGGCGGCCGCGCCGATCGCACCGGCGGCGCCTGCCGCTCCGCCCGCGGCGGACGCGCCGGTGGCGCCCGAGCCGCCGGCCGCGACCACCGCACGGCGTGCGCCGCGCGTCATCATCATCGACCGCGACGAGGACGAGGAGCAGGCGTTGAGCGGCCTGTCCGAAGAGGACCGGGCTGCGATCCGCGCCGCGGGCGAGCAGGCCCGCGCGGCGGGCGCCGAAGCGCGCGCGGCCGGCGCTGCTGCGGCCGTTGCCGTCCAGAACATGCGGGAAGGCCGCACCGCGTTCCTGCGGCGGAACGGCACGCGCCTGCCCGACACGTTCCGCGTCCGCATGCTGAGCGGCCAGCCCTGCAGGATGGACCGGGAGGGTGCTGACACGCATGCGTCGACCGGTGAGTCTCGGACGGTGATCTGCCGCAACATCTTCCGCCGCGACGTCGACCTGAGCACGCAGATCAGCGCGCTGGAGCGGGCACGCGAGAGCCTGGCCGCGACGGGCGAGCCGCTGACGGCGGAACAGCGCGACATGGCGCTGGCGGAGATCGACCGGGCGCTGGCGGAGCTGCGCGCCCGCTGACGCTTGCGTTGGCCGGCGGCCGTTCCCATTGGGGTGGCATGGACATGCCGCCCCATGGAACGGTCGAGACGGTGGCGCCGGGCGTGCGCCGCGTGATCGCGCCCAACCCCTCTCCGTTCACCAAATGGGGCACCAACAGCTTCATCGTCGGTGAGGGCGAGGTTGCAGTGATCGACCCCGGCCCGGACATCGCGGCGCATGTGGATGCGCTTAGGCACGCGGTGGCGGGCGAGCGGGTCGCCGCCATCATCGCAACGCACAGTCACCGCGACCACAGCCCGGCCGCCCGCGCGCTTGCCGCCGCGACGGGTGCGCCCATCCTGGGCGGGCCGCCGATCCGGTTCGATCCGAACGCGCCCAAGGCGGACGCCGGCTTTGACGCCGAATACCGGCCCGACCGGGTCCTTGCCGATGGCGAGCGCGTGTCCGCATCCGGTTGGGTGCTGGAAACGGTTGCGACGCCCGGCCACACGTCCAACCACCTGTGCTTCGCGCTGGCCGGCACCGGCATCCTGTTCAGCGGAGACCATGTGATGGGATGGGCGACCACCGTGATCATCCCGCCCGACGGCGACATGGGCGATTACATGGCGAGCCTGGAGCGGCTCCTGGAGCGCGACGACAGCCTCTATCTCCCCGCCCATGGCGGGGCCGTGGACACGCCCCGGCGGCTGGTGCGCGGGCAGCTGGGCCACCGCAAGCACCGTGAGGGGCAGATCCTTCGCCTGCTGAAGGAAGGGGAGGCGGACGTGCCCGCGCTTGTCCGGCGCATGTATGTGGGGCTGGACGAGCGGCTGGTGGGCGCGGCCGGCCTGTCGGTGCGCGCGCATCTGAACGACCTCAACCGGCGCGGGCGGATCGTGGCGACAGGCGAACGCTGGGCGGTGGCCGCCTGAGCCGGAGCGGCCGCGTTGATCCGGGGCAGCGTCCCCGCACTTGATCGCACGGCGTCGCGCGGCCATCTGGCGGGCAGGGCTTTTCGAGGATGATGGACATGGATGCACGGCTTGCCGCGGGCGCGGGTGCGGGCGTCGACCTGCTGGCGGAGATCGACCGGCTGAAGCGGGAGCGCAACGCCGTCATCCTGGCGCATTACTACCAGCGGCCGGAGATCCAGGACCTGGCCGATTTCGTGGGAGACAGCCTGGAGCTGAGCCGCAAGGCGCAGGCGACCGACGCGGACGTGATCGCCTTTTGCGGCGTGCGCTTCATGGCGGAAACGGCGAAGATCCTGTCGCCCGAAAAGACGGTGATCCTGCCGGACATGGATGCCGGTTGTTCGCTGGAGGACAGCTGCCCGCCCGACCGCTTCGCCGCCTTCCGCGCGGAGCATCCGGACCATATCGCGCTCACCTACATCAACTGTTCGACCGAGGTGAAGGCGCTGAGCGACATCATCGTCACCTCGTCGTCGGCCGAGAAGATCCTGTCGCAGATCCCCAAGGACCAGCCGATCATCTTCGGCCCCGACAAGCATCTGGGCGGATACCTGTCCCGCCGCCTGGGGCGCGAGATGCTGCTGTGGCCGGGCGTGTGCATCGTCCACGAGGCGTTCTCGGAAACCGAGCTTTTGAAGCTGAAGGCGCTGCACCCGGGCGCGCCGGTGGCGGCGCATCCGGAATGTCCGCCCCATGTTCTCGATCATGCCGACATGGTGGGCGCGACCAGCGCGATTCTGGAGTTCGCGAAGACCACGCCGAGCGACACGGTGATCGTCGCGACCGAGCCGCACATCATCCACCAGATGGAAAAGGCGGTGCCGCAGAAGACCTTCATCGGTGCGCCGGGTGCCGACGGCAACTGCAACTGCAACATCTGCCCGTACATGGCGCTGAACACGCTGGAAAAGCTCTACCTGGCGTTGCGCGACATGACGCCGCAGGTCGAGATCGAGGAAGGGCTGCGGCTGCGCGCGAAGCGGTCGCTCGATCGCATGATGGAGATGGCGTCGGGCACGGTGGGTCAAGGCGACCTCGGTCCGCTGAAGGTCGTGGGTGAGTAAAGGCGGCCGGCGCGCATGAGGGCGCGCCTTCGCCAGATCGCAGTCAGGCTTCACGCCAGCTACTGGTTCATCCCCGCGCTGATGACGGTCGGGGCCATCGTGCTGGCGATCGTCAGCGTGTCGATCGACATTCAGTTTGGCAGCCGCTGGCTGAGCGAACTCAGCTGGCTCGACATCTCGCGTCCCGACGGTGCGCGCGAGCTGCTGTCGTCGCTGTCGAGCTCCATGATCGGAGTGGCGGGCACGGTCTTCTCGATCACGATCGCGGCCGTCGTCTACGCGTCGGGCAGCTATGGCCCCCGGCTCCTCACCAACTTCCTGGAGGATCGCGGCAACCAGCTGTCGCTGGGCGTGTTCATCGCCACCTTCGTCTATTGCCTGATGGTGCTGCGCACGGTGCGCGTGCCGGCGACCGACGACGGCGCCGGCTTCGTGCCCGAACTGTCGGTGCTGATCGCCCTGGTGCTCGCGCTCATGTCGGTGGGGGTGCTGGTGTTCTTCCTCCATCACGTGCCCGACAGCATCCGCATCAACGGCGTGATGGCGCGCATCGGGCACCGCCTGCTGAGCGACATCAAGAAGCGCTATCCCGACGTGCGCGCCGGGCCGGAGCCGAGCCGCGCCGAACGCACAGGCGGGGTGGCGGTGCGGGCGTCGCGCACCGGGTACATCCAGATCATCGATCACGACACGCTTGAGGATGTCGCCGAGAAGGCGGAGGGCGACATCTGGTTGAACGTCCGCACCGGCGACTTCGTGCATTCCGGGATCACGCTGTTGCATGTCGCTGGGGGTGACGCGGTGCCGGTCGACGAGTTGCAGGGCGCGTTCGCGGTCGGCGACAGCCGCACCGCCGAGCAGGACCTGGAATATCTGATCGACGAACTGGTGGAGATCGGTACCCGCGCACTGTCGCCGGGGATCAACGATCCCTTCACGGCCATCACCTGCCTCCACTGGCTTGGCGCGGCGACGACGTCCCTGGGCGAGCGCGACCTGTGCAACGACGGGGACGGGCACCGCTATGGTCGCAGGCGGGTGCATGCGATTCCCGATGCGTTCGAACATTTCGTCGCGCGTGGGTTCGGTTCGATCCGCGCCTTTGTCGCGAGCAACGGGCTGGCCGCGCTGACCTTTGTGGACACGGCTGCGGCGGCGGGCGCGAGCTGCACGTCGGCGGAGCGGCGTGCGATGCTGATCCGCGAGATCGGCCTGCTGCGCGAGCAGGCCGGCGCGCTGCTGAAGGGCCCAGCGCTGGCGGAGGTGGAGGCGCGCGCGGACGGCGCCAGGGAAAGGCTGAAGGCGGCATGATCGACGGATTTGACGTGGCGGCGTTCGTGGCGGCGACGCTTGCCGAGGACATGGGCGAGGGCGGCGACATCACATCGGCTGCCGTCATTCCTGCCGATGCGCGCTTTGCCGGGATCATGGACAGCCGCGATCCGATCGTGGTCGCGGGGCTGCCGATCGCGGAGGCCTTCTTCCGCGCACTGGACCCGGATGTCGCGATCGAACGGCTGGTGGAGGAGGGCGCCGCCGTTGCGGCAGGCCGCGACCTGATGCGGATGTCCGGCAAGGCGCGTGCGATGCTGACCGCCGAGCGATCGGCGCTGAACATCGTGCAGCATCTGTCGGGGATCGCGACGCTGACCCGCGCCTATGTCGACGCGATCGCCGGAACGGGCGCGACCCTGCTGGACACGCGCAAGACGACGCCCGGGCTGCGCGTGCTGGAGAAATATGCGACCCGCATGGGCGGGGCCACCAACCACCGCATGCGGTTGGACGATGCCGCGATGATCAAGGACAACCATGTGGCCGTGGCGGGCGGCGTGGCCGAGGCGACCCGCGCGGCGGTGGCGGCCGGCATCGCGCGGATCATCGTGGAGGTGGACCGGGTCGATCAGATCGAGCCGGCGATCGGCGCGGGCGCGACCCACCTGCTGCTCGACAACATGGATCCGGCGACCTTGCGACAGGCGGTTGCGCTGGTCGGCGGGCGGGTGCCGACGGAAGCGTCGGGCGGGGTGCGGCTGGAGACGATCCGGGCGATCGCGGAAACGGGCGTCACCTATGTCTCGGTCGGGCGCATCACCCAGTCGGCGCCGGCGGCGGACATCGGCCTGGATTTCGCCGCGCTGGGGGACTGACCCGGCGCCGAGCGGCGACGGCAGCCCCGTCAGCCGCCGCGCACGCGTGCGATCAGGCGGCCGAGCGGGCTTTCCCGCCGATCGAGCCTGGCGAGGATCTCGCGACGTCGCGCTTCGTCGGCACGCGGCCATTCGGCGATCTCGTCGCCAGTCCGCCGACAGCCCCGGCAATAGCCCCGCCGATCGAGCCCGCATTGCCCGATGCACGGCGTGCGCAGCCGCCTATCGGGTGAGGCCGACATCCAGGAAGCTCGGGATCGGGCCGTTCCAGCCGTCATCGGCCGGCTCGGGCGCGCCCCGCCGCCGATCATCGCGCCGCGGTGCCGGTCGCTGAGCGGCCGCAGGCGGATCGGCGCGCTTCGGTGCGGGCGGAGCGGCCTCGGCCGCCTCGACCTTCTCGGGCGCTTCCTCACGGCGTCCGCGGCCACCGCGCGTGCGCGTGCGGGTGCGCGAGCGCGCCTCCCGCGCGGGAGCGGGGGCGTCAGCCGTCTCGTCCACGCTGGGCGGAGCGGCATCGTCGTCGCCGGCAAGCCGCGGGATCGGGCCGCCGGTCAGCTTCTCGATATTGGCGACCGCCTCGGCATCGTCGGGCGTGGCGAGGGTGAAGGCCTTGCCCTTTGCCCCCGCGCGGCCGGTGCGGCCGATGCGATGGACATAATCGTCCGGATGCCACGGCACGTCATAGTTGAAGACGTGGCTGACGCCCTTGATGTCCAGTCCGCGCGCCGCAACGTCGGAGGCGACGAGGATGTTGATCTCGCCCGACTTGAAGCGATCGAGCTCTCGGATGCGATCGGCCTGCTCCATGTCGCCCTGGATCTGGCCAGTGGCGAAGCCGGCGCGCTTCAGGCTCTGGGCGAGGTCGCGCACCGTGGTCTTGCGGTTGGAGAAGATGATCGCGGTGGTGACGTCCTCCGCCTTCAGGAGGCGGGTGAGGGTCGCCGCCTTCTGCCGCGACGCGACCGGCACCAGCGCCTGTTCGATCAGCGCGTTGGTGGTCGCCGGACGGGCGACCTCGATCGACTTCGGGTTGGAGAGGAAGCGGTCCGCCAGCTTCTTGATCGGCGGCGGCATCGTCGCGGAGAACAGCAGCGTCTGCCGCGATTTCGGCAGCTTGGTGCAGATCTCCTCGATATCGGGGATGAACCCCATGTCGAGCATGCGATCGGCTTCGTCGATCACCAGCAGGTTGCAGCCGGTGAGCAGGATATTGCCGCGGCCGAACAGGTCCATCAGGCGGCCCGGCGTCGCGATCAGCACGTCCACGCCCTTTTCGAGCGCCTTTACCTGATCGCCCATCGACACGCCGCCGATCAGCAGCGCCATCGAAAGCTTGTGATACTTGCCGTACTTCTCGAAATTCTCGGCGACCTGGGCGGCGAGCTCTCGCGTCGGCTCCAGAATCAGGCTGCGCGGCATGCGCGCGCGGCTGCGGCCCTGGGCCAGCACGTCGATCATCGGCAGCACGAACGACGCCGTCTTGCCGGTTCCGGTCTGCGCGATGCCGATCAGGTCCCGGCCCATGAGCACGGGCGGGATCGCGCCGCGCTGGATGGGCGTCGGGTCGCTGTAGCCGGACTCGCCGACTGCGCGCAGCAATTCATCAGACAGGCCGAGGTCGGCAAAGCTCATGCAAGGAACCGATTGGAACGGGCGCGCGACGGCACGCCCTGACGTTCGGCCCCTGCTGTCATACAGGGGATAAGTCAAGGACGTGACGTCGGCGGATCGCCCGCGGCCCCTCCGTCGCGGGAGGGACCGGCACGGGTTCAGCGGCGATCGAGCGGGATGTAGTCGCGCTGCGTCGGCCCGGTGTAGAGCTGGCGCGGACGGCCGATCTTCTGGTCGGGATCGGTTATCATCTCGTTCCACTGCGCGACCCAGCCGACCGTGCGGGCAAGGGCGAACAGCGCGGTGAACATCGACGTCGGGAACCCGATGGCCGACAGGATCACACCCGAATAGAAGTCCACGTTCGGGTAGAGCTTCTTTTCGACGAAGTAATCGTCCTTGAGCGCGATCTGCTCAAGCTCGCGCGCGGTGTCGAGCACCGGATCGCTGATGCCGAGCTTGTCGAGGACATCGGTCGCAGCCTTGCTGAGGACTTTCGCGCGCGGATCGAAGTTCTTGTACACGCGGTGCCCAAAGCCCATCAGGCGGAACGGATCGTTCTTGTCCTTTGCGCGGGCGATATATTCCGGGATGCGATCGGGCGTGCCGATCTCGCGCAGCATGTTGAGCGCGGCCTCGTTCGCGCCGCCATGCGCCGGGCCCCACAGGCAGGCAATGCCGGCCGCGATGCAGGCGAACGGATTGGCGCCCGAGGAGCCGGCGAGACGCACGGTCGAGGTGGACGCATTCTGCTCGTGGTCGGCGTGGAGGATGAAGATCTTGTCCATCGCGCTTTCGACGACGGGGTCGACCTCATAGTCCTCGGCCGGGACGCCAAAGGTCATCTTCAGGAAGTTGCCGGCGTAGCTGAGCGAGTTGTCCGGATAGACGAACGGCTGACCGACCGAATATTTGTACGCGTTGGCGGCGATCGTCGGCATCTTGGCGATGAGGCGGTGGCTGGCGACCATGCGCTGGTGCGGATCGGCGATGTCGGTCGAGTCATGGTAGAAGGCGCTGAGCGCGCCGACGACGCCGCACATGATCGCCATCGGATGCGCGTCGCGCCGGAAGCCGCGGTAGAACTGTAGCAGCTGTTCGTGCAGCATGGTGTGGCGGGTGATGGTGTGGGTGAACTTGTCCAGCGTCGCGCTGTCCGGCAGCTCCTTGTTCAGGAGCAGGTAGGCGACCTCCATGAAGCTCGACTGCTCCGCGAGCTGATCGATGGGGTAGCCGCGGTGCAGCAGGACGCCCTGGTCGCCGTCGATATAGGTGAGCTTCGATTCGCAGCTGGCCGTCGAGGTGAAGCCGGGATCGTAGGTGAAGGCACCCGTCTTCGCATACAGGCTGCGGATGTCGATCACGTCGGGACCGACGCTCCCCGAATGGACCGGGAACTGCTGATCGCCGCCATCCAGAGTCAGCGTTGCGTTGCTGTCGGCCATCTATAGCTCCTGTCTTAAGCGCGGTCGGAAGGGGGAACGGCCCGGTCGTCGATGCGTGCCAACGCCTCGTCACGGCCGAGCAGGAGAAGAACGTCGAAGATGCCGGGCGAGGTCGTCCGGCCGGTCAGCGCGGCGCGCAGGGGCTGCGCGACCTTGCCGAGGCCGATGCCCTCCGCCTCCGCGATGCCGCGGATGATGGGATCGAGGGTTTCCGCCGTCCAGGTCGGTTCGGCCCGCAGCGCATCGGCGATCCGCCCGAGAAGCAGGCGCCCCTTGTCGTCGAGCAAGGCGGCGGCCTTGTCATCGACCGACAGCGGCCGCGTGGCGAACAGGAACAGCGCGCCGTCGGCGATCTCGTCCAGATTGCGGGCGCGCGGCTTCAGTTCCGGCATGGCGCGGCGGAGCAGTGCCTGCTCGGCCGGGTCCAGCGCGCGACCGATGCGCGCGGCGACGCGCGGGCCGACCAGCGCCTCCAGCCGGGCATCGTCCGCCTCGCGCAGATAATGGCCGTTCAGGTTTTCGAGCTTCTTCAGGTCGAAGCGGCTGGGCGAGCGGCCGACCGCTTCCACGTCGAACAGCTCAACCGCACGGTCGCGGGTGATGAATTCCTCGTCACCGTGCCCCCAGCCGAGGCGGAGGAGGTAGTTGCCGAGCGCTTCGGGAAGGATGCCCATCTCGTCGCGGTAGGCGTCGACGCCGAGCGCACCGTGCCGCTTCGACAGCTTCGCGCCGTCCGACCCGTGGATGAGGGGAACATGGGCGTAGATCGGTTCCGGCCAGCCCATGGCGCGGATGATGCCGAGCTGGCGAAAGGCGTTGTTGAGATGGTCGTCGCCGCGAATGACGTGGGTGACGCCCATGTCCTGATCGTCGACCACCACGGCCAGCATGTAGGTGGGCGTGCCGTCCGAGCGCAGCAGCACCATGTCGTCCAGTTCCGCATTGCGGACGGTGACCGGGCCCTGGACGAGATCGTTGATGGTCGTCTCGCCTTCCTGTTCGGCGCGCAGGCGGACGCTGAAGGGCGCGCCGACGGGGACATCCTCCGGCGCACGATCGCGCCAGCGGCCGTCGTAGCGGAGCGGTAGCTTTTCAAGCTTCTGCCGCTCGCGCAGCTCGGCCAGCTCCTCCGGCGTCGCATAGCAGCGATAGGCGTGGCCCGACGCGATCATCGCCTCTGCGACCTCGACATGGCGGGCGGCGCGTTCGGACTGGAACACGGTGTCGCCGTCCCAGTTGAGCTGCAGCCAGCGCATGCCATCGAGGATCGCGGCGATCGCCGCATCGGTCGAACGTGCGCGATCGGTATCCTCGATCCTGAGCTTGAACTCACCGCCATGGTGACGGGCGTAGAGCCAGTTGAACAACGCCGTGCGGGCGCCGCCGATGTGGAGAAAGCCGGTCGGCGACGGCGCGAACCGGGTGACGACGGGACGGTTGGACGGGCGCGGATCAGTGCTTGCGCTCACGCGCGGATGCTCCCAGGCTCTAGACGGGATCGACGGCGCGGGGGCGTCGACCGGGACAGGATGCGGCCGCCGTTAGCATGGCTTCCGGAGCGCTTCAAACGCTGGTGACGAGACAGCGGCCCGGCTGGCGCATGCCGGTCGATGCCGTCGAGCGCTGGCTGGAACGCGAGCGCGATGCCGTGCCGTTGTGGATCCCCGTTGCGATCGGCACGGGCATCGGCGCCTGGTTCTGGCTGCCGGGGCGCGGTGAATGGATCGCGGCCGCGCTGCTGTTCCTGGGGCTGGCCGCCGCCGGCGTGGCGATCGGCACCGGGCGCCGATCGGGACGCGCGCTGATCTGGTTCGGGATGCTGGCGGCGCTGGGCCTGGCGCTGATCTGGGGTCGGGCGACATGGATCGCCGCGCCGGTGCTTGAACGCGCCGGCCTTCACCGTTTCGACGCGACCGTTGCGCGGGTGCAGCCGCTGCCGGCGCGCGACAGCGCGCGGCTGGTCGTGCGGCCCGATGCCGGCGCCGGCCTTCCGCCCGCAGTGCGCGTGACGGTTGCGGACAAGGACATGCCGGGGCGGGTGAGCGCGGGGGACCGGATCCGCATCCGCGCCTGGATGATGCCGCCGGCAGCGGCGCCGGTCCCCGGCGGCTATGATTTCGCGCGCCGCGCCTGGTTCGACGGCTTGGGCGCCACCGGCCGGGCGCTGCCGCCGGTCGTGCGCCTGTCCGGCGACCCGGAGAGTCGCGACGGCATCCGGCAGCGGCTGAATGCCCATGTCAGGGGACGGCTGGAGGGGCCGGCCGGCGCCGTCGGCTCCGCGCTGGTGACCGGCGACCAGGGCGCGATCGCCGACGAGGATGCCGAGGCGATGCGGCGGTCCGGCCTTGCCCATCTGCTGTCCATCAGCGGCCTGCACGTGACGGCGGCCGTGGGCGCCGCCATGCTGATCGTGCTGAGGTTGCTGGCGCTGTCGCCGACGCTGGCGCTGCGCTGGCCGCTGCTGCTGATCGCGGCCGGGGCGGGGGCGCTGACGGGGATCGGTTACACGCTGCTTGCCGGCGGCGAGGTGCCGACGATCCGATCGTGCATCGCGGCGCTGCTGGTGCTTGCCGGGCTGGCCATGGGCCGGGACGCGATGACCCTGCGTCTGGTCGCGGCGGGAGCGGCCTTCATCCTGCTGATCTGGCCGGAAGCGCTGGTCGGCGCGAGCTTTCAGCTGAGCTTCGCGGCGGTGACCGCGATCGTGGCGCTGCACAGCCATCCCCGTGTGCGGTCGCTTCTGTCGGCGCGCGACGAGCGTTGGCCGGCGCGGCTGGCGCGAACCGGCCTGTCGCTGCTGTTGACGGGTCTTGCGGTCGAACTGGTCCTGATGCCGATCGCGATCTACCACTTCCACAAGGCCGGGCTGTACGGCGCGCTGGCCAACATCGTGGCGATCCCGCTGACCACCTTCGTGGTCATGCCGCTGGAGGCGGCCGCGCTGGTTCTGGATGCGGCCGGTCTGGGCGCGCCATTTTGGTGGCTGGCGGGGCTGGCGCTGAACCTTCTGCTGTGGATCGCCCATGCGGTGGCGTCGGCGCCGGGATCGGTCGCGGCGCTGCCGACGATGCCGACATCCGCCTTGGCCCTCTCGATCGCGGGCGGCTTGTGGATGCTGCTGTGGCAGACGCGCGTGCGCTGGCTGGGGCTCCTGCCGCTGGCAGCCGGCATGCTGGCGGGCGTGATGACGCCGCCGCCCGACCTGCTCGTGACCGGGGACGGTCGGCACCTGCTCGTGCGGATGGATGACGGCGAGGCGGTGCTGCTGCGGGGGCGGGCGGGCGATTATGTGCGTGACATGCTCGGCGGGGCGGCGGGCGAGGACGGGGCGCTCGGCGAGATTGCCGAAGCCAGCGGGGCGCGGTGCAGCGAGGACAGCTGCTGGACGCTCCTCCAGCGCGGCGGGCGCACCTGGCGCATCCTGGCGACCCGCAGCGGCACCATGCTGCCCTGGGGAGAGCTGGTCCGCGCCTGCGGCACGGCGGATGTGGTGATCAGCGATCGCAGGTTGCCGCCGCAGTGCCGCCCGCGGTGGCTGAAGCTCGATCGACCTGGCTTAAGGCAGAGCGGCGGCCTTGCCATCAGTCTCGATCCGCCACGCGTGACAACCGTGATTGATCCTGCCGGCGAGCATCCCTGGATCGAGGCAGTCCGCGCAGCTGCGGCCTCAGCAGGTCGAAGCCGAGCCGTGCCCGAGGACCGGAAAGCAGGCCTGCTGCGTCAGTAGCGGCGCAGGAGTCCTGCAAGGCACCCCTGAATGCGAACCTGCGCCGGGCGATAACGCTGCGGCTCATAGGCGCGATTGGCGGGGTCGAGACGCACCATGGCGCCTTCCTTGCGGAAATATTTGAGCGTCGCTTCGTGATCCTCGATGAGCGCCACGACGATCTGGCCCTCGCGTGCGGTCTCCGCACGGCGCACCAGCGCATAGTCGCCGTCCAGGATGCCGGCCTCAACCATCGAGTCACCGGCGACTTCGAGCGCATAATGATCGCCCTGGCCGAGGAGGGCGGCGGGAACCGACAGGCTGCTCTGCCCTTCCAAGGCCTCGATCGGCACACCCGCGGCGATGCGGCCGTGCAGCGGGATTTCCAACACGTCGTTGGCCGGGGTCAGCACCGGGATGGGCGCGGGTTGCGCAATCGTGCGCGCCGCCTTCGGCTTTTCCGCCGCACGCTCCGGCATGCGCAGCACCTCCAGCGCGCGGGCGCGGTTGGGAAGGCGGCGGATGAAGTTGCGCTCCTCAAGCGCGCTGATGAGACGATGCACGCCCGACTTCGACTTCAGGTCGAGCGCGTCCTTCATCTCCTCGAACGAGGGAGACACGCCGGTCTCAGACAGGCGATCATGGATGAAGCAAACAAGTTCATGTTGCTTGACGGTCAGCACGCGCGATCCTCCCGCTCGGAACGAACGGGGAACGTGTAGGAAAGTGTCACGGACGCGTCAAGCGGGCAGGATGACGTCCACCAGATCGCCCGCCACGAGCGCCGGCGCATGGGGCGCACGCACGATCAGCGCGTCGGCAGCGGCAAGGCCCTTCAGCGCGGCGCTGTCATTGGGCCCGACCGGCAGCACGGCGCCGTCGACCAGGCGGGCGCGCAGGTGATCGGTCCGCCCGTCGTTGGCGCCAAGCGCGGTGCCGAGCGGCAGGGCGCGCGTCTGCGGAAAGGCGTCGGCGGCGTCGGCGCCGCCAAGCATGGCGACCAGCGGCAGCACGAACAGACGCGCGGTGACATAGGCGGAGACAGGGTTGCCGGGCAGGCCGAGGATCACGCAGCCGCCACGCTCCCCCACGATCAGCGGCTTTCCCGGCCGCATCGCGACGCGCCAGAAATCGATGCGGGCGCCGGCGGCGACCATGGCGGGCCGGACGAGATCATGGTCGCCGACCGACGCGCCGCCGGTGGTCACGAGGATGTCGGCCGCCGCGGTGCCGGCCGCGATGGCAGCGGTGATCGCGTCCGGATCGTCCGGAACGATGCCGAGGTCGAGAATATCCGCTCCGGCTGCGGAGAGCATGGCCGCCAGCATCGGCGCGTTGGACGAGGGAAGCTGATCGGGGGTCGTCGGGGCACCCGGCGCGACCAGTTCGTCTCCGGTGGAGAGGAGCGCGACGCGCGGCCTCGGCAGGACGGGAAGCTCGGCATGGCCGGCGGCGGCGAGCAGCGCGATCAGGCGCGGCGTGACCAGCGTGGCGGCGTCGGCCAGGCGGTCGCCTTCGCGAAAGTCGGAACCTTCGGGCCGCACATGCCGGCCCGGCCGCGGGGTGTCGCCCGCGACCTGGGTGATGCGATCGCCATCGCGCGCGACATTTTCTTGAATGAGGACGCAGTCGGCACCCGGAGGGAGCGCCGCGCCGGTGAAGATGCGGACGGTTTCCCCGGTGCCGATCGGGGCGAGGTGCGCCCGGCCGGCGGCGCTTTCACCCACCAGCCGCAGCACCTGGCCGGCATCGGCTGCGGCAAGCGCATAGCCGTCCATCGCGGACAGGTGGCGCGCGGGCTGCGTGCGGCGGGCGTGGAGGGGCGTCGCCAGTCGGCGGCCGAGCGCGTCCACCAAAGGCACGGTGTCGATCTGCCCGGCGCGCCTACGGGCAAGCGCGGCGACACGCGCCTGCGCCTCGGCCAGCGGAAGCATCAGTCCGCGCGCCAGTCGCCCGAGCGTCCGCCCGATTTGGCCAGCAGCCGAACGCCGTCGATCACCATGGCCCGGTCGATCGCCTTTGCCATGTCGTAGAGCGTCAGGAGCGCCACGGAGGCGGCGGTCAGCGCCTCCATCTCCACGCCGGTCGGCCCGGTGGTGCGCGCCATCGCCTCCACCCGGATGCCGTCGGGTTCGACATGGAGGTCGACGGTCACCGCGCTCAACGGAAGCGGGTGGCAGAGCGGCACGAGGTCGCTGGTCCGCTTGGCCGCCATGATGCCGGCGATGCGCGCGACCGACAGGGCGTCGCCCTTCTTGAGGAGCCCGTCGCGGATCGCCGCCAATGCATCGTCGGACATGCCGATCCGGCCCGTGGCGGTCGCCTCCCGGCGGGTCGTCGCCTTCTCCGACACGTCCACCATGTGCGCCGCGCCGCTGTCGTCGAGATGGGTGAGGCGGCTCATCGTCCGAGCAGCGCGCGGGTCGCGCGGGCGAGATCGGCCTGGCGCATCAGCGCCTCGCCGACCAGCGCACAGCGGACGCCGGCCTCCGCCAGCCTGGCGAGATCGGCGGCGTCCGTGATGCCGCTTTCGGCCACCACCGTGCTTCCCGGCGGGGCCAAAGCCGCCACCGTCGCCGTGCGGCCGAGATCAACATCGAATGTGCGCAGGTCGCGGTTGTTGACGCCGATCAGGCGAGAACGCAGCCGGGCGGCGCGGGCCATCTCGGCCTCGTCATGGACCTCGACCAGCACGTCCATGCCGCGCTCAAGCGCCGCAGCCTCGATCTCCGCCATCTGGGCGTCGTCGAGCGCGGCGACGATCAGCAGCACGGCATCCGCGCCCATCGCGCGCGCTTCCGCCACCTGCCAGGGATCGATCGTGAAGTCCTTCCTGAGCACGGGCAGTTCGGCCGCGTCGCGGGCCGCGACCAGCGCCGCGGTCGAGCCCTGGAAGAACGCCTCGTCCGTCAGCACCGACAGGCAGGTGGCGCCGCCGAGCTGATAGGCGCGCGCATGGGATGCGGGATCGAAATCCTCACGGATCAGGCCCTTGGACGGGGATGCGCGCTTGATCTCCGCGATCAGGCCGGTGCGGCCTGCGGCAACCGCGGCGCGCAGCGCCTGGTGGAAACCGCGCGGCGGCGAGGGGGACGGGGCGGGATCCGGCGTCTGTCGGCGGCGGGTCGCCACCTCGTCGCGTTTGGCGTCAAGGATCTCGCGAAGCCTGTTGTTCATCGAAAGGCGATCCATCGGCGGAGAAGATCAAGCGCGCGGCCGTCGTCGATCGCCCGGCGGGCATCGTCGATCCGCGCGGTCCAGTCGGCTGCGCGTCCGGCGACCTGAAGCGCGGCGGCGGTGTTGAGCAGCACGGCATCGCGGTAGGCGCCGGGCGCGCCGGAGAGCACGGCGATCAGCGCGTCGGCGTTGAAGCGGGCATCGCCGCCGCGGAGATCCTCGATCGTGTAGCGGTCGAGACCGACCTCCTCCGGCGTGATCCGCTCTTCGAGGCTGTGGCCGTCCTGAAGCCGCACCAGCATGGACGGACCGACCACCGACAATTCGTCGAGCGGCCGTTCACCGGTCACGACCATGCCGGAACGGACGCCGAGCATCCGCAGCGCCTCCGCATAGGTGCCGAGCATGGCCGCCGGCGCGACGCCGATCAGCTGCCGGTCAACGCCAGCCGGGTTGGCGAGCGGCCCGAGGAAGTTGAAGATCGTGCGGCGCCGGATCGCGCGGCGGATCGGCGCCAGCCGCCGCAGCGCGGGATGGTGGTTGGACGCAAACAGAAAAGCGATGCCGAGTTCGGCAAGGCTGCGTTCGCCGGACGCGGTCGCGATCTCGAGGTCGAGCCCGGCGGCCTCAAGCGTGTCGGCGGCGCCCGACAGGCTGGAGGCGGCGCGGCTGCCATGCTTGGCGACCGGAACGCCGCAGGCCGCGACGACGATGGCGACCGCGGTGGACACGTTCACGCTGTGCGTGCCGTCCCCTCCCGTTCCGCAGACGTCGATGGCGCCGTCCGGCGCGGCGACTGGGATCAACCGTTCGCGCAGCGCCCGTGCCGCGGCGACGATCTCCATGGTCGTCTCGCCGCGATCGGCAAGCGCCGTCAAAAAGGCGGCGATGTCCGCATCGGCGGCGCGCCCGTCTAGGATGTCGGCGAAGGCCTGCCGTGCGACCTCGGGCGTCAGCGGAAGCTGAGGATCGGGAAGTCTGGCGATGGTGGTCATGCGCGAGCCGCCACGGGAACGCCCGCGATCGTCATGAAGTTGGCGATGAGGTCGTGGCCATGTTCGGTCGCGATGCTTTCCGGGTGGAACTGCACGCCGTGAATCGGCAGCGCCTGATGACGGAAGCCCATCACGCTGCCGTCCACCGCGCGGGCATTGACGGCAAGGGCGGACGGCAGACCGTCCTCCGGCACGATGAGCGAGTGGTAGCGGGTGGCGGTGAAGGGCGAGGGAAGGCCCTGGAAGACGCCCGATCCGTCGTGCAGCACGGGCGACGTCTTCCCATGCATCAGCCCGCCGCGCACCACCTGCCCGCCGAAATGCTGGCCGATCGCCTGATGGCCAAGGCAGACGCCGAGCAGCGGACGTCCGACGTCCGCGCAGGCCGCAACGAGATCGAGCGAGATGCCCGCCTCGTTCGGGGTGCAGGGCCCAGGCGAGATGAGGAAGGCGTCCGCGCCGCTCGCGAGGGCATCGGCGGCGCTGAGGGCGTCGTTGCGCTCGACCCGGACCTCGGCGCCCAGCTCCATCAGGTAATGGACGAGGTTCCAGGTGAAGCTGTCGTAATTGTCGATGACGAGGATCATGTGCGTTCAGCCTCTAACGCGCCGCGCCCGTGCGTTCCAGCAGCATGGCGGGTGCCCCCTTGTACAGGGTGCGATCGAACGCGCGGTAGCCGAGCTTGGCCGCGACCCGGAGCGAAGCGGCGTTGTCCGGATGGGCCAGGCAAACGGTGCGTTCCGGCGCGTGGGTGCGCTCCATCCAGGCAAGCGCGGCCGTCGCGGCCTCCGTCGCAAGGCCGCGCCCGGCGCCCTGGCCGATGATCCAGCTGTGTTCGGGTTCGTCGCCGAAGCCTGGTGTCATGTCGCGGCGGAAGCGCGCGAGGCCGGTCTGCCCGATGGCGACGTCGGTCGCGCGGTCGGCGACGACGAACACGCCAAAGCCGTCCAGCGCCCACTGCCCGGGGATGCGCAGCAGCTTGCCCCAGAATTCCTCACGCGCCGGAGTGCCGCCGAGGTAGCGGTTCACCGCCGGGTCGCACAGGCCGGCATAAAGCGGATCGAAATCGTCGAGGCGCACGGCACGAAGGCGCAGCCGTGCGGTTTCCAGCGTCGGCGGGATCACCGGCCCGCCAGCCGAACCGCCTCTCGCGCGGCGGCGAAGAGGGCGCCGGCCTTGGCCGCGCATTCCCGCGCCTCGTAGGCCGGATCGCTGTCGGCGACGATGCCGGCGCCGGCGCGGACATGCATGACGCCGTCCTTCACGATAGCGGTGCGGAGCACGATGCAGCTGTCCATGCCGCCGTCCGGCGCGAAATAGCCGACGCCGCCCGCATAGGGGCCGCGAACCTCCGGCTCCAGCGCCGCCACGATCTGGCAGGCGCGCAGCTTCGGCGCGCCCGACACTGTCCCGGCGGGAAAGCCCGCGAACAGCGCGTCCAGCGCGTCACGATCGACGCGAAGCCGGCCGGAAACGTTGGAGACGATGTGCATGACGTGGCTGTACCGCTCGACAAGATGGTCGGCGGTGACACGGACGCTGCCCGCTTCCGCCACCCGGCCGACGTCGTTGCGCCCGAGGTCGAGCAGCATGAGATGCTCGGCACGTTCCTTCGGATCGGCCAGCAGGCTCTCGGCCGCGGCGTCGTCGTCGCGCGCGGTGCGGCCGCGCGGGCGCGTGCCGGCGATGGGACGGATCGTCACCTCGCCGTCCCGGGCGCGCACCAGGATCTCCGGGCTCGAGCCGATCAGCGCGAAGCCGGGCAGGTCCAGGAAGAAGAGGAACGGGGAGGGGTTGATGCGGCGCAGAGCGCGGTAGAGCGCGATCGGCGGCAAGGGGAAGGGCGCTGTGAAGCGCTGGGCGAGCACGACCTGGAAGATGTCCCCCGCCTCGATATACTCGCGCGCGGCATCGACCATCGCGCCATATTGCGCAGGAGGCAGTGTCGCTTCCGGTTCGACGTCGGGGAGCGCCGCAGTGACCGGTGCCCCAGCCGGGACAGGACCGTTCAGGCGCGCTTCGGCGTCGTCGATCCGGGCGAGCGCTTCGCCCTCGTCCCCGCCCGTCCAGAGCGGCGCGACAAAGGTCAGCGTGTCGGCCAGGCGGTCGAACACCAGGAGCAGCGTCGGGCGGACGAACAGCATGTCCGGCAGCCGGAGCGGGTCGCCGGGCGCGCGCGCCACGGTTTCCACCATGGTCAGCGTCTCGTAGCCGAAATAGCCGACCAGCAGCGACAGGGCAGGCGGCAGGCCGTCCGGCACGGGCAGCCGGCATTCGCCCACCAGCGCCCGCAGCGCCGCGACCGGCGGATCGGAGAGCGCCTCGAACGCGTCGGGATCCTGAAGCCAGCGCCGGTTGCAGGCGGCAACGCCGTCCTGCACCCGGAACAGGAGGTCCGGGGCAAGACCGATCAGGCTGTAGCGGCCGCGCGTCTCACCGGCTTCCACCGATTCGAGCACGAAGTCGCCGCGCCCCGGCTGCATCAGCTTCAGCGCTGCGGACACCGCCGTTTCGGTATCGGCGATCCGCGTGCGGTGGACGAGCCGCGGCCCGCCGATGTCCGTCACCGGCCGGCCTTCACTGTCCGCCGGACAGGCTCGCGCGGACGCGGTTGATGCCGTCTTCGTTGCGCGTCACGCCGACCGCGGCGCGCGCGGCGGCGACGAACTGTTCGGCATATTCCTGGCCGAGCTGCCCCGTCAGCACGTTCTGCGCGGCGGCGACGATGTCCGGCCGGTTGGCGGCGTTGCCGCGGCGAACCTCGTCCAGGTGCACGACATACCAGCCGCTGCGGTCCGCCGCCTCGAACGCACGGGCGGCTTCCGGACGAAGGCTGAACAGGGCGGCGGTTTGCGGCGTCACCTGTCCGGCGAGTTCCTGCCGCGTGGCCTCGACCCGCGTCACGGCAAGGCTGCGCCCGGCCGCCGAAAGCGCCTGCGACAGGCTGGTCGGACCGTTCGCCCGGCGCGCGATGTCGGTGGCGATGCGCCGCGCTTCCGCCAGCACGCGCTGCTGCCTCAGATCGGCGGTGACACGGTCGGCGACCTGCGCCAGCGGCGGCGCGGCGGCAGGGACGACCTGCGCAACGGCGACCAGCGCGTAAGTCTGGTTCGGCACCACTTCCTGAACCACGGGGTCGGCATCCGGCTCCGTTCCGAAGACCGCGCGCGCCACCTGGACGGCCAGCGGCTGCGGCGTTGCCGTCGCGCCGGCCTCACGACCGTCGGGCAGCAGCGCGGGGGTGCTGACGATGCGAAGGCCGGTCGCAGCGGCGGCTTCCTCAAAGGTCGCGCCGCCGCCGATCTCGTCCTGGACGCGCGCCACGACGTCGCCAAGCGCGGCCTCACGACGGGCGGTGGTGAGTTCGGCCGTCAGCTCCGCACGGGCCTGATCGAGCGAGCGTCCGGCGGTGCGATCGACCGCGTCGACGCGCACGACGTGCCAGCCGAGGCCGGACCGGGCGGGCGCCGTGACACCGCCCTGCGGAGCGGCAAAGGCGGCCGCCGCGACGGGCGCCGAGCTCAACCGCGCGAACGCGTCGCGGGTCTGGCCGGGCAGCGTGGCCGGCTCGACGCCGGCAGCGCTGGCCGCCGCGGCCAGCGGCGTGCCGCCGCGCACCCGCTCCGCCACGGTCCGGGCCGCCGCCTCGGTCGGCAGGATAACCTGGCTGAGGGTGCGCGTCTCCGTCGCGGCATAGCGGGCGGCGTTCTCGCGATAGGCGGCGGCGATCTGCGCCTCCGTTGGGGCGGCGATCGGCAGGGCGTCGCGATCGACCAGCGCATAGCGGGCGACGCGGCGTTCCGGTACGGTGTAGCGCGCGATGTTGCGGCGGTAGAAATCCTGGAGATCGGCCGGGGTCGGCGCCGGCACGGTGATGGACGACGCCGGCACGAACGCCGCCGATCCGGTGCGGCCTTCCAGAAGGAGGTTGGCCTGCGCCCGCACGATCGCGTCGGGCGGGGATGCCGCGCCCGCGACGGCAACCAGCACCTGGCTTGCCAGCATCTCGCGCGCGATCTCGCTCCTGAACTCAGCCTCGCTCATGCCGAGCTGGCGGAGGAGGCCGTCGAACGCCGCGCGGTCGAAATTGCCGTCGAGGCCGCGAAAGCTCTGCATCTGCTGGATCTGCGCGACTTCGGCCGCGGTGCTGACGGTCATGCCCTGCGCCCGGGCGAAGCGGTCGAGCGCCAGCGACGACAGCATGCGGGTGAGCACGCTGTCGAGGCCGCCCTGCGCCAGGTAGGTCTCAAACGTCAGGTCGGGCTGCTGCCGGCGTGCGGCCTCATATTCGCGCCGGATCCGGTCGCTGAGCTGGCCTTCGGTCACATCGTCGCCGCCGACCGTCGCCACGGCGCCCGCCCGGCCCGCGGTGGTCGCGCCGCCGAGCGTGGTGTTGGACAGGTCGCCCGCCACGAAGGCGAAGGCGATCACGCCGAGGAAGACGAGCATGAATGCCACGCCGACCTTGGAGGTGATGAAGCGGCGAAAGAAGGAGATCATGCCGGCTCCTTAGGCGGGCGACGGCGACTCGATCAAGCCGCCCGCTTGGCCCGCCGCGATGCCGCTGCTACCCGGACGCGAAACAGCGGGGAGGACGAGGCATGCGCAAGTTCGTGGTGGGCAACTGGAAGATGCACGGCGACCGCTCCAGCCTCGTCGAGCTCGACCAGATGGCGGCCGCCGCCGCCGCGAACCCATCCGTGGACGTGGCGGTCGCGGTGCCCTTCACGCTGATCGACCGGGCGGCGTCGCGGGTGTCCGCCCTGCCGATCGGCGCGCAGGACGTTCATGAGCGCGACAAGGGCGCGCATACCGGGTGCATTTCGGCCGCGATGCTGGTGGAGGTGGGCGCGCGCTTTGCCATCGTGGGCCATTCGGAACGGAGGGGCGACCAGGGCGAGACCAGCCAGGATGCCTGGGCCAAGGCCGCCGCCGCCCATCGGCACGGGCTGGACGTGGTGCTGTGCTGCGGGGAAACGCAGGCGGAGCGCGACGCCGGCCGGGCCGAGCGCGTCGTGCAGGCGCAGATCGAGAAGTCGCTGCCGGAAGATGGCGACGGCAGCTGGCTGACGCTGGCCTATGAGCCGCGCTGGGCGATCGGCACCGGCCGCACGCCCACGCCCGACGAGATCGCGGGCATCCACGCCATCGCACGCGCCAAGATGCGCATGCTGATCGGCGAGCGGGCCGATGCGATCCGGATCCTCTACGGCGGGTCGGTGACGGGGGAGAACGCCCATTCCATCCTGTCCATCCCCGATGTCGATGGCGCACTGGTGGGCGGGGCGAGCCTCAATGCCGCCAGGTTCGTGCCGATCATCGAGGCGGCGGCACGCGTGTGACGCGGGCGGTTGAAGATGCGGCCGCCAGCCGCTAAGTCGCCGCCCTTCAACTGATCTCCGGCAAGGCACCGCATGCTGTTCACCTTCCTGCTCGTCGTCCAGGCGATTGTCGCCGCCGCACTTGTCGGCGTCATCCTGATGCAGCGGTCGGAAGGCGGCGGGCTGGGGCAGGGCGGCAGCCCGTCCGGGCTCATCTCGGCACGGGGCGCGGCCAATTTCCTGACACGGGCGACCAGCATCCTGGCGACCGTGTTCGTCGTTTTGTCGATCACGCTGGCGACGATCGCGTCGGTGCAGCATCGCCGGTCGGACCTCGACACGCCGGTGGCGGCCGGTGGCGCGGCGCAGCCGGCCGTTCCCGCGCCCGCCGATCCGCTGGGCGAGGCGGCGCGGCAGGGATCTGGCTTTGGCGCCATGCCGATGGGCGCGCCGCGTCCCGACGTCAGCAGCGGCCAGGTGCCGGCCGCGACGCCAGAGACGCCGAGCGACCGTGCGGGAACCGGCAATGCCGCCACCCCGGACGAGCCGCTGAACTAACCCGCCGCATTCCTTCCGATCCCGGCCAGAACGCGGCCGGGATCGTCCCGATCAACCATCCCGACCAACCGCCGCGCTTGCGCGGGTCGGAGTCGGCCGTCTAAGCGATCCTCCCCATGGCGCGGTATATCTTCATCACCGGCGGCGTGGTCTCGTCGCTCGGCAAGGGTCTCATGGCGGCGTCGCTCGCGGCGCTCCTGCAGGCGCGCGGCTATCGCGTGCGAATCCGCAAGTTCGATCCCTATCTAAACGTCGATCCGGGCACGATGAGCCCCTATCAGCACGGCGAGGTCTATGTGACCGACGACGGCGCCGAGACCGACCTGGACCTGGGGCATTACGAGCGCTTCACGGGCGTGCCGAGCCGCAAGTCGGACAACATCACCTCCGGCCGTATCTACCAGTCGATCATCTCCAAGGAGCGGCGCGGCGACTTCCTGGGCGCGACCGTGCAGGTGATCCCGCACGTCACCGACGCCATCAAGCAGTTCGCGCAGGCCGAGACCGAGGACCTGGATTTCGTGCTGTGCGAGATCGGCGGCACCGTCGGCGACATCGAATCGCTGCCGTTCATCGAGGCGATCCGACAGCTTCGGAACGACATCGGGCGCGAGAACAGCGTGTTCGTGCACGTCACGCTGGTGCCGTACATCGCGGCGGCAGGCGAGCTGAAGACCAAGCCGACGCAGCATTCGGTGCGCGAGCTGACCTCGCTCGGCATCCAGCCGGACCTGCTGGTGTGCCGGTGCGAGCAGCCGCTGCCGGACGGCGAGCGCGCGAAGATCGCCCTGTTCTGCAACGTGCCAAAGTCGGCGGTCATCCCGGCGCTGGACGCGCGGTCCATCTATGCCGTGCCGCTGCAATATCATGCCGAGGGCTTGGACACGGAGGTGCTTCGCGCCTTCGGCATCCAGCCGGGCCGGGCACCGGACCTGTCGCGCTGGTCGGAGATCGTCGACCGGCTGGACAATCCGGAAGGCGAAGTGACGGTCGGCGTGGTCGGCAAATATGTCGGGCTGCCGGATGCGTACAAGTCGCTGCACGAGGCGCTGGTCCACGGCGGCATCGCCAACAAGGTGCGCGTGCGGGTCAAATGGCTCGACGCCGAGATGTTCGAGGATGACGAGGCGCTGGTCGACCAGCTGGAGCCGATGCACGCCATCCTGGTGCCCGGCGGCTTCGGCGAGCGCGGCAGCGAGGGCAAGATCGCGTCCGTGCGCTTCGCGCGGGAGCGCAACGTGCCGTTCCTGGGCATCTGCCTTGGCATGCAGCTCGCCTGCGTCGAGGGTGCGCGCAACGTGGCCGGCATCGCCAATGCGTCCACCACCGAGTTCGGATCGACCGGCGAGCCGGTCGTCGGCCTGATCGGCGAGTGGATGTCGGCCGAAGGGCTGCAGCAGCGCGCGGCCGGCGGCGACCTGGGCGGCACCATGCGGCTTGGTGCCTATCCGGCGGCGCTCGCCGGCAACAGCGTGGCCGCAAGCATCTACGGCGACACGCACATCAGCGAGCGGCACCGCCACCGGTACGAGGTGAACACCAACTATCGCGAGGCGCTGGAATCGGGCGGGCTCGTGTTTTCCGGCCTGTCGCCGGACGGCCAGCTGCCGGAGATCGTGGAGCGGCCCGACCACCCGTGGTTCGTGGGCGTCCAGTTCCATCCCGAGCTGAAGTCCAAGCCGTTCGATCCGCATCCGCTGTTCAGGAGCTTCGTGGAGGCCGCAGTCCGGCAAAGCCGGCTGGTCTGATCGGCGCGGAAAGGAACGTCCGTCCCGACCGCTCGTTAATCAAGGTTAACGGGGGGTCGGGAAAGGAACGACCATGGCCGGACCGTTCGAGATCATGTTTATCGCCGCTGCGCTGACCGGCGCGAGCGTGCCAGGGCAGGCTAACGCCCAGGCCGGGCCCATCGTCGACGCGGAGATGGGCGAGAGCCAGTTGCACCGCGTTCACGGCGATGCCGATGCCTCCGTCGATCCGACGGCGGACAGGCTGGAGGCGTTCGACCGCACCCAGTCGATCGCGTGGGTGCAGCTGGACAACTGGTTCAGCGAGGATGGCGCGGAGATCATTGCGGCGAACATTGCCCGCGACACCCCGGCGATCCCCACCGGCTTCTGACGGGGCCGGCCGCGCCAGCCTTGCGCGCGGCGTTCCCGCAACCTAGACCCCGGGCGATCCGCGACCGCCGGCAACGGCGCCGCATCCTTCACCTGTCCGGAGTTCCGAGCCGATGGCGAGCGCGCCGCAACAAAGCCTGCCCCTGTTCTACCAGGACCTCGTCCCGCTGTCGTCGAGCCAGCACAAGGGCTGGTTCAACAAGCAGATGGACAGCGCGCCCTTCCTGTCGACGCAGCATGCCATTCCGCTGACCACCGACGAGTTCGCGATGGCGCAGCGCTTCTACCCGATCATCTTTTCGGGCGGCGACGGCAGCGTTCCGTTGGCGCTGATGGGCCTGAACGAAGGCGTCAACACCTTCGTCGACGAGAATGGCCGGCTGACGCGCGAGGCCTATGTGCCCGCCTATATTCGCCGGTATCCGTGGATGCTCGCCAAGCTTCGCCCCGACACGGACGAGCTGTCCTTGTGCTTCGATCCGACCGCCGGCGCGGTCGCGGCCGAGGGGCCGGGCGACCAGCTGTTCGACGGTGACCAGCCGTCCGAGGTGACCAAGCAGATCCTGCAGTTCTGCGAGCAGTTCGAGCAGGCGGGGCAACAGACCCAGCTGTTCATGAAGGAGCTGAACGAGAGCGGCCTGCTGATGGACGGCGAGGTGTCGATCCAGCAGCAGGGCATCGAGCAGCCCTTCATCTATCGCGGTTTCCGCATGGTCGACGAGCAGAAGCTGCGCGACCTGCGCGGCGACCAGCTGCGCAAGATGTCGCAGAACGGCATGCTGCCGCTGCTGTACGCCCACCTGTTCTCGCTCGGGCTGATGCGCGACATCTTCGCCCGCCAGCAGGAATTGGGCAGGGGACCCACCGTCGAACAGACCAGCGCGACCATTCCCGCACCGGCCAACGGTTGAAAAATTGCGGCGGGGCGGCTTGAACCAAAGGCCGCCCCGATTATTTTAGAGTGGACGCCGGGCGTTCCCCCCCTTTCGCCCGCGTCGGCATGTCCTCCGGGACATGTTCCTCCCTGAACCTTGGCCACTCCGGGCTTGCCCGGGGTGGCTTTTTCTTTGAGCGCTACTCGGCCGCGACCGCGTGGTCGGCGTCCTCCGCCGCAAGCGCGGCGAGATCGGCGACCAGGCGCGCCATCGCCGCCACGCCGGCCTCGTCGGGGGTGGACAGGTCCGGCTGCAGGTAAAGGCGCCGGCTGAGCTCCACCTGGACCGCCGCGACGCCCTGGCGCGGATCGCCGTGCCGCTCAACGATGTGGCCGCCCGCATAAGGCTTGTTGCGGGCGACGGTAAGGCCGTGATCCCGCCCGCAGGCGAGGACACGGTCCACCAGCATCCGCGGCGCGGACCGTCCGAACAGGTCGCCGACGACCATCTGCGGCAGGGCCGCAGGCATGGAATGAAGGTCGATCAGCACCGCCCTGCCGTGCCGGTCCCGCATGGCGCGGAGGGTTGCGGCCACCGCTTCGTGGAAGGGGCGGTAATCCTCGCGGATGCGGCGCCGGACATGATCCGCGGCAAGCGGCGCGCGCCAGATGTCGCCGATCCCGGCAAGGCGGCGCGGGATCAGCCCCAGCCCCCCCAGCATCTTCGCGGTCGCGTTGAGCGGACCGTCCGGCCAGCCGCCCGCCACCATCGCGGGGTCGAGCTCGTCCTCCCGGCGGTTGAGATCGATCCAGGAGCGCGGCCGGTCGGCCCGGATGACCGGCACGCCGGCTTCCTCGGCCGCAACGGTCAGGCGATCGACGTGGCGATCCTCCAGCGGCAGCAGCCGGTCGGGCGGCACGCGGAGCATGGCGGCCATGTCCGCCGGCTCCGCCCGCCCGGCATGCGACACCGTGATGAGCACGCATCCCGGATCGGCGTGGCTGCTGCCTGTCATCTCGTCGTGCTACGCGCCCGTCCGGCGGCCCGCAATCAACGACCTTATGGAAAATCTTAAGTCGAACGAGCATAAGCGCGTCGGACCCGGTCGGTTGCCGGTGTTGCGGAGGCGGAAAGGCGCACGATGATCCGGATTCTCCTGGCCGAGGACGAGGAGGCGATGCGCTCCTACCTGACCCGGGCGCTCGAGAAATCGGGCTATGAGGTCGTGGCGGTGGATCGCGGCACGGCAGCGGTGCCGCTGCTGGAAACGGAGCAGTTCGACCTGCTGCTGTCCGACATCGTGATGCCGGAAATGGACGGGATCGAGCTCGCCCAGCGGGCGGCCAAGATCGCGCCGGAAATGCGCGTGATGTTCATCACCGGCTTCGCCGCCGTGACGCTGCGCGCGGGCAAGGAAGTGCCGCAGGCGCGCGTCCTGTCGAAGCCCTTCCACCTGCGGGAGCTGGTGGCCGAGGTCGACCGGCTGTTCGAGCTGGGAAGCGCAACAAAGCTTCCGTGACCGCTTGCACAGCCGGGCGCGCGCAGCTAGACGCGCCGGCAGAGTGGGCGTGTAGCTCAGTGGTAGAGCACTGTGTTGACATCGCAGGGGTCGCAAGTTCAATCCTTGCCACGCCCACCATTTCCCATCCTTGATGAGAAATCCTCCGGTCCGGCATTGCGGACCGCCGCGCATGCACGGGCAGCCTGCGCCGAGGCCCTTGCATGAACGCCGCCGACGTTTTCACCAAGCTTGACGTCACGCTTCATCCGGATGCGTCGCGCACCGTGATCCGGCCGTTCAGCTTCGGCTATCCCGAAGCGTTCGCGAAGGATCGCCCGACCCGGGCGCAGGCGGTGGTGGACCGGCTGCTCGCGCTCGACGACGCGATGCATCAGCGCATGCACCGGCTGCTGGCGGACGCCATGCACCCGCGGCACCGCAACCTGGAGGCAGTGCTGCTGCGCCGGTTCGAGGAGGTGCGCGGCGAGATCGACGTGCATCGCGCGCGCGACCATCACGAGCAGCTGCTGATCGGGGCCTATTTCAGCCAGGAATATGCATTCGAGTCGGCCGCGCTGTTCAATCCCAGCATCGTCACGATCCCGGAGGACACGCCGCCGCGCGACGACGAGACCCGCTTCATCCTCTCTCTGCGCGGGATCGGGGAGGGACATATCTCCTCCGTCACCTTCCGCAGCGGCGTGTGGGGACCGGGCGACCGGCTGGAGATCGATCCGGCGAGCCCGCACGGCGTGCCGCCGCGCGTGGAGCCCCATGATGACAACTGGGTGCGCCTGATCTGCGCCGACAGCCAGGATGTGTCGGAAACGGTGATCTTCCCCGTGCTGCCGAGCCAGCGCAACGGGATCGAGGATCTGCGGCTGGTGAACTTCACCGACGATGACGGCACGCGAAGCGTCATCGGCACCTATACCGCCTTCGACGGCCACGAGGCCCGGCAGGAGATGATGCGCGGCGTGGACCTGCGCACGGTGGACATGCGCGCGCTGACCGGGGCGATGACGGCGTACAAGGGCATGGCGCTGTTTCCACGGCGGATCGGCGGAAAATTCGCGATGCTGGGTCGTCAGGACAGCGAGAATATCTGGCTGCTTCTGTCCGACGACCTGCACCATTGGGAAACGGGTGCGCCCATCCTGCGGCCCAAATACCCCTGGGAGTTCGTGCAGATCGGCAATTGCGGATCGCCGATCGAGATCGACGAAGGCTGGCTGGTCTTTACTCACGGCGTCGGCATGGTGCGCGGGTACTGCATCGGTGCCTGCCTGCTCGATCGCGACGATCCGTCCCGCGTCATCGCGCGCACGCCGTCGCCGCTGCTGTTCCCGAGCAACGAGCAGCGCGGCGGCTATGTCCCGAACGTCACCTACAGCTGCGGCGGGCTGCTGCGCGGGCGGCGGGTGCTGCTGCCCTATGCCATCGGTGACAGCTACACCGCCTTCGCCGTCGCCGAGGTTGCCGACATCCTGTCGGTGATGGAGCCGGCCTGAAGCCGGTTGACAGCCGTGGCGACGGCCGGGCCTAAGGCCGGGATGACGCAAGCTTCCCCCATGGTGGCCTGACATGGCCGGTCGCTTCTTTGATCAATGGCAGGTGGGCGACCGCATCGCGCATGACATCCGCCGCACCGTGACGGAGACGGACAATCTCCTCATCTCTACGCTGACGCACAATCCGCAGCCGCTCCACCTCGATGCGGAGGCGGCGGGGGCGAGCGAGTTCGGCCGCATCCTGGTCAACGGCACCTTCACCTTCGCGCTGATGGTGGGCGTGACGGTGGCGGACACGACGCTGGGCACGCTGGTCGCCAATCTTGGCTATGACGAGGTGCGGATGCCGAGCCCCGTCTTCATCGGCGACACGCTGCAGGCGGAAACCGAAGTCGTCGCGCTGAAGGACAGCCGATCGCGGCCGGACGCGGGCATCGTCACCTTCCGCCATGTCATGCGCAACCAGCGCGACGAGGTCGTCTGTCAGTGCCTGCGCACCGCCTTGATGAAGCGGTCGGCGGCATGAGGCTGCGCTCGCTGCTGTTCGTGCCCGGCGATCGGCCGGAACGCTTTGCCAAGGCGGCGGCATCGGGCGCGGACGCGGTGATTTTGGACCTGGAGGATTCGGTCGCGCCCGCCGCCAAGGCCGCCGCGCGCGATGCGGTGGCCGGGGCGCTGCTGACCGAGCGATTGGTGCCGCTGTTCGTGCGCGTGAACCCGATCGATACGGCCGCATTCGATGCCGACATGACGGCGGTCGGCGCCCTTTCGCCCGATGGCGTGGTGGTGCCGAAGGCGGAGGGTGCCGAGACGATCCGCACGGTCGTGCGGCGGCTGGAGCTGGCGGGTGACCGGTCGGCGATGGTGCTGCCGGTCGCCACCGAAACCCCTGCCGCCGTGTTCCGCCTGGGCGACTATGGCGGCGTGACCGACCGGCTGGCGGGGATTACCTGGGGAGCGGAGGACCTGCCGGCGGCGATCGGAGCGCAGACGTCGCGCGAGGAGGACGGCCGGTATACCGCTCCGTACGAACTGGTGCGATCGCTGACCCTGTTCGGCGCGCATGCGGCGGGCGTTGCCGCCATCGAGACGGTGTTTCCCGACATTCGCGACCTGGGCGCGCTTGGCGCCTATGCACGGCGCGGGCTGCGCGACGGGTTTTCCGGCATGATGGCGATCCACCCGGCACAGGTGCCCGTCATCAACGATGCCTTCACGCCCGCCCCCGACGCGGTGGCGGCGGCGCGGCGCATCGTGGACGCGTTTGCCGCAGCGCCCGCCGCCGGCGCGCTTCAGCTCGACGGGCGGATGATCGACGCGCCGCACCTGAAGCAGGCCAAGAGGCTTTTGGCACTGGCGGGGGAGAGCGTGTAGGGCAGCCCCAACAAAGGATTCGCGACCGCCAATCGGCGGCGCCGACAGGAGAGCCCGGTGGCACCCGATTTCGATTTCGCGCTCGGCGAAACCGCCGACATGATCCGCGACAGCACCCAGCGCTTCGCTGCCGATCGCATCCAGCCGATCGCGGCCAAGGTGGACGCCGAAGACTGGTTCCCGACCGACCTGTGGCCCGAGATGGGCGCGCTCGGCCTCCACGGGATAACGGTGGAGGAGGAGTGGGGCGGCCTCGGCCTCGGCTATCTCGACCATGTCGTGGCGATCGAGGAGGTCAGTCGCGCATCGGCATCGGTCGGGCTCAGCTACGGCGCGCACTCCAACCTGTGCGTCAACCAGATCCGCCGCTGGGCGACGGACGAGCAGAAGCGGAAATATCTGCCGAAGCTGATTTCCGGCGAGCATGTGGGATCGCTGGCCATGTCGGAGGCGGGCGCCGGGTCGGACGTCGTCGGCATGAAGCTGAGGGCCGAAGCGCGCGGCAATGACCGCTATGTGCTGAACGGCACCAAATTCTGGATCACCAACGCCGCCTATGCCGACACGCTGGTCGTCTATGCCAAGACCGGCGAGGGGAGCCGCGGCATCACCGCCTTCCTGATCGAGCGCGACATGGCGGGCTTCTCGATCGGTCAGAAGATCGACAAGGTCGGCATGCGCGGCAGCCCGACCGCCGAGCTGGTGTTCGAGGATTGCGAGGTCCCGGCCGAGAACATCATGGGGCCGCTGAACGGCGGCGCGGGTGTCCTGATGTCCGGCCTGGATTATGAGCGTGCGGTGCTGGCCGGGATCCAGCTGGGCATCATGCAGGCCTGCCTGGACGTGGTGCTGCCTTATGTGCGCGAACGCCGGCAGTTCGGCCGGCCGATCGGCGAGTTCCAGCTGATGCAGGCCAAGATCGCCGACATGTATGTCGCGCTGAATTCCGCCCGCGCCTATGTCTACGCGGTCGCCAAGAGCTGCGATGCGGGCAAGACGACGCGCTTCGATGCGGCCGGCGCGATCCTGCTTGCATCCGAAAATGCGGTGAAGGTCGCGCTGGAGGCGGTGCAGGCTCTGGGTGGGGCCGGATACACCAAGGACTGGCCGGTGGAGCGCTTCATGCGCGACGCCAAGCTGCTCGACATCGGTGCCGGCACAAACGAGGTGCGCCGAATGCTGATCGGGCGCGAGCTGATCGGCAAGCCCGACAAGGTGGCGCAGTAGCAGTGGCCGGACCCGTCCTGGACACGAAGCTGTCCCGCACCGACGCGACCTTCCAGGCCAATGCGGCGCACAACCGTGCCCTTGCCGATCAGTTGCGCGCCGATGTCGCCACGGCGGCGCGCGGCGGATCGGAGGCGGCACGGGCAAAGCACAGCGCCCGCGGGAAGCTGCTGCCGCGCGACCGGGTGGAAGGCCTGCTCGACCCGGGCTCTCCCTTCCTGGAGGTCGGGCAGCTGGCGGCGAACGGGCTTTACGACAACGAGGTGCCGGGGGCGGGCATCATCGCCGGCATCGGGCGGGTGTCCGGCCGCACCTGCATGATCGCGTGCAACGATGCGACGGTGAAGGGCGGAACCTATTACCCGCTAACGGTGAAGAAGCATCTTCGCGCGCAGGAGATCGCGCTCGAGAACCGGCTGCCGTGCATCTACCTGGTGGACAGCGGCGGCGCCAACCTTCCGCATCAGGCGGAGGTGTTTCCCGATCGCGATCATTTCGGCCGCATCTTCTACAACCAGGCGAACCTTTCCGCCCGTGGCATCCCGCAGATTGCCTGCGTGATGGGCAGCTGTACCGCCGGCGGCGCATACGTCCCCGCAATGTCAGACGAGACCGTGATCGTGCGCGAGCAGGGCACCATCTTTCTGGCGGGCCCGCCGCTCGTGCAGGCGGCGACCGGCGAGGTGATCTCGGCAGAGGATCTGGGCGGCGGCGACCTTCATGCCCGCCGATCGGGCGTCGTCGATCATCTGGCCGACAATGACGAGCACGCGCTGTCGATCGTCCGCGACATCATGGCGACGCTTCCGGCCGACATCGACCCGACCGTCGCGGTGCGGGACCCGCGTCCGCCACGCTACCCGGCCGACGATCTCTACGGCATCGTGCCGCAGGACGTCCGCGCGCCCTATGACGTGCGCGAGGTGATCGCGCGGATCGTCGACGGATCCGAACTGCACGAGTTCAAGGCGCTGTTCGGCACCACGCTGGTCTGCGGCTTTGCGCACATCCATGGCATTCCGGTCGCGATCCTGGCGAACAACGGCGTGCTGTTTTCCGAGGCCGCGCAGAAGGGCGCCCACTTCATCGAGCTCGCCTGCCAGCGACGCATTCCGCTGCTGTTCCTCCAGAACATCTCCGGCTTCATGGTCGGCGGCAAATATGAGGCGGAAGGCATTGCAAAGCATGGCGCAAAGCTGGTCACCGCGGTCGCGACCGCGCAGGTGCCGAAGATCACGGTGCTGATCGGCGGCAGCTTCGGCGCCGGGAACTACGGGATGTGCGGCCGCGCCTATCAGCCGCGTTTCCTGTTCAGCTGGCCCAATGCGCGCATCAGCGTGATGGGGGGTGAGCAGGCCGCGTCCGTGCTGGCGACGGTACACCGCGATGCCGCAACATGGTCCGCCGCGGACGCAGAAGCGTTCAAGGCACCCGTCCGGCAGAAATATGAGGATGAGGGCAACCCCTGGTACGCCACCGCGCGCCTGTGGGACGACGGGATCATCGATCCGGCGCAGACGCGCGACGTGCTGGGGATCGCGCTGGCGGCGAGCTTGAACGCTCCGTTTCCGGAGGCAGCCAAGTTCGGCGTGTTCCGGATGTGATGCTCCGCCAGCTATCGCCCCGACGATTTCGCGCGCACCCGAGTTTGGAAGAAACGCCATGATCCAGTCGCTCCTCATCGCCAATCGTGGCGAGATCGCGTGCCGCATCATCCGCACCGCATCGGCCATGGGCATCCGCACAGTGGCCGTCTTCTCGGACGCGGATGCCGACGCGCTGCACGTCCGCATGGCGGATCAGGCGATGCACATCGGCCCGGCGCCGGCGCGGGAAAGTTACCTGGTGGGCGACCGCATCATCGCCGCGGCGCGTGAGGCGCGGGCGGAGGCGATCCACCCGGGTTATGGCTTCCTGTCGGAGAACGCAGCCTTTGCGCAGGCCGTGATCGATGCCGGCATCGTCTGGGTGGGTCCGCGGCCGGCCTCGATCACCGCCATGGGGCTGAAGGACGCCGCAAAGGCGCTGATGCAGGAGGCGGGTGTCCCCGTGACGCCCGGCTATCTGGGGGCGGATCAGTCCCCCGAGCGGCTGCGGGCGGAGGCGGACGCCACAGGTTACCCGGTGCTGATCAAGGCAGTCGCGGGCGGCGGCGGAAAGGGCATGCGCCGCGTCGATGACGCGGGCGATTTCGCCGACATGCTGGCAGGCTGCAAGCGCGAGGCGGCGTCCTCGTTCGGCGACGATCGCGTGCTGATCGAAAAGTATATCCAGTCGCCGCGCCACATCGAGGTGCAGCTGTTTGGCGACACGCATGGCAACGTCGTCCACCTGTTCGAGCGCGATTGTTCCTTGCAGCGGCGCCATCAGAAGGTGATCGAGGAGGCACCCGCCCCGGGCATGGATGCGGAGACGCGCGCCGCGGTGTGTGGGGCGGCGGTGCAAGCGGCCCGTGCCGTCGATTATGTCGGTGCCGGCACGGTCGAGTTCATCGCCGACGCCTCCGACGGGCTTCGCGCCGACCGCATCTGGTTCATGGAAATGAACACGCGCCTGCAGGTGGAGCATCCGGTGACGGAGGCGATCACCGGCGTCGATCTGGTCGAATGGCAGCTTCGGATCGCATCGGGCGAGCGTTTGCCGGTCACCCAGGACGAGCTCACCATCCAGGGCCATGCGATCGAGGCGCGGCTTTATGCCGAAGACCCGGCCAAGGGCTTCCTGCCTTCGGTCGGCACGCTGGAGGCCTTCGACCTGGGCGACGACGTGCGGGTGGATACCGGCGTCGAGGAAGGCGCCGCCATCTCCCCCTTCTACGACCCGATGATCGCCAAGCTGATCGCGCATGGCAGCGACCGGAACGAGGCGCGCGAGCGGCTGGCCGATGCGCTGGACGAGGCGGTGGTGTGGCCGCTCCGCACCAATGCGGGCTTCCTGGTCGAGGCGCTCGACCATCCCGACTTCGTGAGCGGCGAGGTGGACACCGGTCTGATCGCGCGTGAAGGCGAGGCGCTGTTGCCGCCCGAGAGCCCGAGCGAGGAAGCGCTGGCGGCCGCTGCTGCCGCGGTGGCGGGAACGACGGGCTTTGCCGGCTTCAGGCTCAACGCGCCGCCGAGGACGGAAGGGCGCTTCCTCCTCGACGACCGGGCGGTCACGGTGGCGTTCGACCCGATCGACGAGCCGGCGACCGATGCGGTGCTTGTCACCGAGGGCGGGCAGACCTGGCGATTGTCGCCGTGGCGCGTCGCGGCCGGCGCGGGCGGGGCCGCCGCCGACGGCACCATCCTGGCGCCGATGCCCGGGCGCGTCACCGCGGTGGACGTCGCGTCCGGCATGGCGGTGACCAAGGGCCAGAAGCTGGTGACGCTGGAGGCCATGAAGATGGAGCATGGCCTGATCGCGCCCTATGACGGGACGGTCGCCGCAATGACCGTCGCGGCGGGCGACCAGGTGAGCGAGGGTGCGCTGCTGGTCCGGATCGAGGCGGCGGAGGGTTGATCGCGGCGGCGCGTCCGGCCATCTGGCGACCATGAGCAACGCGCCCTTCATCGTCGGCATCGGCGGCACCACCGGCGAAGGATCGGCCACGGAGTCCGCATTGCGCGTCGCGCTGGGATCGGCGGAACGACACGGCGCCCGCACCCGCCTGTTCGGTGGCGCGGCGCTGCAGGCGCTGCCCCATTATGTCCGCGGGGAGGAGAATGTCGCAGCCGAGCTGATCGAGGCCGTGCGCGCCGCCGACGGCCTGATCCTGGCAAGCCCGGGCTATCACGGGTCGATCTCCGGGCTGGTGAAGAACGCGGTCGACTATCTCGAGGCGACGTCGCGCGACGCCCGTGTCTATCTGGACGGGCTTCCTGTCGGGCTGATCGTCACCGCCTATGGCTGGCAGGCGACGGGATCGACGCTGGCGACCCTGCGGTCGATCGTCCACGCGCTTCGCGGCTGGCCGACGCCATTGGGCGCGGCCATCAAGTCGGAAGCCGGAATGTTCGACGGAGGCACCTGCCTCGACGCACCCGCCGCGGCGCAATTGTCGCTGGTCGGCGAACAGGTGGTCGAATTTTCCCGCCTGCGCCAGCGCGCGCCGGCGATCACCCGGACGGAAACGCCAGCCGGCTGAGCGCCGCCGGCGTATCCACATCGGCAAGCGTGCCCGCCGGTGCAGGCACGGGGAGGGCCGTCGCCAGCAGGTCGCGCGCGCCGCGATCGCCGCTGAGGCTCGCCAGCCGGTGCCGCATCCCCGCCCCGAACAGGGCAGGGGGGGAGCGGATGCCTGCGGCTTCCGAGGCGACCATGTCGGCATCGTACGCGATCATGGTGCGGAGGTGCGCCGCCGAGATCGCCGGCATGTCCGCCAGCGCGACAAGCGTACGGCCATCTCCGCCGAGGGCAGACGCGCCCAGCGCGATCGAGTGCCCCATGCCCGCGTCCGGATCGTCGTTCCGCACGATGGCGAAGCCGGCGTCTTCCAGGATGCCGGCTACCGCATCGCTGGCGCAGACGGCGACCAGGCGCCGGCAACCGAGCGAGGCCAGGGTGCGGGCGGCATGGAGCGCCAGCGGGAGCCCGTGAAAGGGCGCCAGCAGCTTGTCGTCGTCGCCGAAGCGGCGGGATCGTCCGGCCGCCAGCAGCAGGACGTCGACGTCAGCCGCGCTTGCCATTGAACGCCGCGACCATCGCCGATGCGATCGACAGGGCGATCTCGGCCGGCCCCAGCGCGCCGATGTCGAGACCGGCCGGACCGTCGATCCGGCCAAGATCGGCCTCGGATAGGCCGGCTGCGCGCAGACGCTCCAGCCGGGCGGTGTGGCTCCGCCGCGAGCCGAGGGCCGCGACATAGGCGGCGGGCGAGGCGAGCGCGGCGATCAGCGCTGGGTCGTCGATCTTCGTGTCGTGACTGAGCGTGACCACCGCGGTTGCGGCATCCGGTCGCCGCGACGCCACAGCATCGTCGGGCCAGCGATCGTCGCGTTCGACGCCGGGGAACCGCTCCTCCGTCAGGAAGCGGCCGCGCGGATCGATGACCGTGGGTATGATGCCGAGGGTGGCGGCAAGCTGTGCCAGCGACTGCGCGATCTGCACGGCCCCGATGATCAGAAGCCGCCGCGGCGGTGGGTAGCTGTTGACGAACTGCGCATCCTCCGCGCCCTCGCGGCTGATCCCTTCCGTCAGGTCGGTGCCCACGGCCAGGTTGCGTCCCTCCGCCCGCGCCTCCCGGATGCGGTCGAACAAAGCGGCATCGAAACCGCCTGGACCCACCGGCTGCACCAGCACCGCAATTTCGCCGCCACACGGCAGGCCCACTTCCCAGGCGGCTGCATCCTCGACCCCGAAGCGCAGCGTGCGCGGCCCGGCACCGGCGATCGCGTCCTCGGCCGCCGCCAGGATTTCGCCTTCCACGCACCCGCCGGACACCGATCCCTCGAACCGGCCATCGGTTGTGACCAGCATGTGGCTGCCGCGCGGGCGCGGCGCCGATCCCCATGTCGAGACGACGGTGGCGATCGCCATCGGCAGGCCGCGCCAGGCGTCTGCGGCATCAAGAATGCGATCAAGGTCGTTCATGGGGCATCTTCCGTCCGGGGCGGCAGGGGCGAGAGCCGCCGATCGTTCCCTTGCCCTAGAAGCTTGGGGATACCGGGGCAATCTGCGGGGTTCAGCAGGCGACATCTTCCCGGAAGGACGACCATGGCCGCCACACGTTACCGCCCGCCCCATGATTTCGGTCTCGGTGGCGTGGCGATCGGCAACGAGTTCGAGTTCGCGACGGACGAACAGGCGGAAGAAACGCTGGCTGCGGCATGGGACGCGGGCGTCCGCTATTTCGACGTCTCGCCCTGGTATGGCCTCGGCCTCGCCGAACGGCGCTTTGGCCGGTTCCTGGCCCGCAAGCCACGCGGCGAGTTCGTGATCTCGTCCAAGGTCGGCAAGCTGCTGCGCGCGTCGCGCGACAATGATGCGAAGACCTACTTCCCCTTCACCACCTCTCCGAACACGCCGCATTTCGACTACAGCGCGGACGGGGTGATCCGATCGATCGAGGACAGCCTGCAAAGGCTCGGGCTCGACCGCCTCGACATCGTGTTCGTGCACGACCTGTCGCCGGACAATGACTATCTGCCGGACGATTGGGAAGCGCTTTGGCCGATTGCGGAGAAAGGGGCCTTTCCGGCGCTCACGCGGCTTCGGGACGAAGGCGTGATCGACGGCTGGGGCATGGGCGTGAACTGCCCTCAGCCGATCCTACGCTGCCTGGAGGTCGCGGACAGCGACGTCCATCTGCTTGCCAGCCAATATTCGCTTGTCGACCATGACACCGCGGTGGAGGACGTGTTTCCGAAGGCACGCGAGAAGGGTGTCAGCTTTGTGGTGGGGTCTGCGCTGAACGCAGGCTTTCTGGGCGGTGCACCGCGCTTCAACTATGGTCCGGACAACAGCATCATTCCCGCCGACAAGCGGGAGAAGCTCGGGCGGCTGAAGGAGGTCGCAGCGCGCCACGGCGTCGATATGGTCGCGGCCGCCCTGCAGTTCAGCCTCGCGCCGGATGTCGCGTCTTCGCTTCTGGTGGGGACGGCAAAGCCGCTCCACATGCTCGCCGACCACGCCGCGTTGCAGGCCAAGATCCCGGCGGACTTCTGGCAGGAGTTGCGTTCGGCGGGCGTCATCCACCCGGACGCGGCGGTCCCGGGCTGATCGGGGCAAAGGATGCGGTGCGTGGGGTGGGCTCGCCGGGGTTCGAACCCGGGACCTACAGATTAAAAGTCCGTCGCTCTACCGACTGAGCTACGAGCCCCCTGGGCAGGCGCGACCCCTATGTTTCGGGCGCGGCGCGGTCAACCGTCGGTAAAGGTGCCGCACGCTCAAGCCGCTGACCGGGTGGCGCCATTGCGCAGCGATCTCGCTGAGCGGCTGGAGCACGAACGCCCGTGCCGCCGCGCCCGGATGGGGAACGAAAAGCCCTGGCGATTGCCACGTGCCGCCCGACCAAAAGATGATGTCGAGGTCGAGCACCCGCTGCCCCCAGCGGCGGCCCCGGCGGCGTCCAAACTGGCCTTCCAGGCGCTTCAGGCCGCAAAGCATGGCGGGCGGATCGAGGCTGCTGCGGACAAGCACGGCGGCATTGGCGAAGTCGCGCCCCGCCGGTCCCATCGCCGCGCTGCGGATGATGGTGGAGCGCCTTTCCACCTCTCCCACTGTTGAGAGTGCCACCATCGCCGCAGCGACCACGTCACCCGGCAGCCCGTGGCGATGGTGCCTACGGTTGGATCCGATCGCGACGAGGTAGCTTGTGACGGGCACGTCCAAGCGCCTACGGCGTCGCGATGATCGCCGATAGTCCCCTGGCGCGGACGGAGCCGCCGCACGATTGCCCCCGCTGTCCGCGCCTCGTCGCGTTCAGACACGCCCTTCGCATCGAATATCCCGACTGGTGGAACGCCCCGGTGCCGGCACTCGGCGATCCCGACGCCTGGCTGGCGATCGTCGGCCTTGCCCCGGGAAAACATGGTGCCAATCGGACCGGCCGTCCGTTCACCGGCGACCATGCCGGAGTCCTGTTGTTCGAAACGCTGGGCGCGTTCGGCCTGGCGACCGGACGGTACGACGCGCGACCCGACGACGGGCTGCGCCTGACGGGTGCGGCGATCATCAACGCCGTCAAGTGCCTGCCCCCCGAGAACAAGCCAATGCCGGAGGAGATTGCGACCTGCAGGCCCTTCCTGGCGGCGCAGTTGGCCGTCCTGGAGAAGGTACGAGTGATCGTCCCGCTCGGCCAGATCGCGCACCAGTCCACGCTGCGCCTGCTGGGTGAGCGGGTATCGGCCTTCCGCTTCGGGCACGGCGCCGAACATCGCCTGTCGGATGGGCGGGTGATGATCGATAGCTATCACTGCTCCCGCTACAACCAGAACACCGGGCGACTGACACCGGAGATGTTCCGGGCGGTGTTCGCCCGCGCGCTGGAGATGCGCCAGAGCTGAGGCTTGCATCCATTGCCGGACAGGCGGATGATGCGCGCGCCAGGCCGGGAGATGATCGATGCGCACGATCGGACTTGCTGTTCTCGCCCTCTTGCTGACCGGCCCGGCGGCCGCGCAGGATGAACGTTTTGCCCGACCACCCGGACAGGCGGAAGCCATCATCTACCGCGATCTCGGCTATCGCGGACCCGCCGTGAACGTTTCCGAGCCGCAGCGGAACCTGGGCCTGTCCTGGTCCGTGTCCAGCATCCGCGTGCAGAGCGGCGAATGGCAGCTTTGCGACGAGGTCAACTTCGGCGGGCGGTGCACCACCATCGATCGCAGCACGCCCGTGCTGGTGCCGTCGCGGCGCCTGCGCTCGATGCGTCCGCTGGGGGAGCAGGGCGGCGGCGGCGGTGCCGTTCAGCCCGGTCGCGGCACGTCCCTGCGCGGCATGGCGGCCGAGTTCTTCCCCGCGCCGCAGGAAGGGCGTTATCGGGTCGAAGCGTGCGCCCGGTCACCGGCGAACGCCGGATGCGCGGCGCGGACGGCGGACACCTTCTGCACCGCCCGCGGCTGGAGCGGATCCGCGCGCGAAGCGATGGAGACGGTGGGGCGGCGCATCTATCTGGCCGACGTGCTGTGCACGCGGACCGGACGGTAGCCGCCGCTGCTCAGACGTCCTCGACCAAACGCCCGTAAAGTTCCGGCCGCCGGTCGCGGAAGAAGCCGAACGCGGCGCGGTGACGCCTGACGCGAGGAAGGTCGAGCGTTGCGGTGATCACGCCCGTTTCCTCGCGACCGAGCTCGGAAAGGATGTCACCACGCTCATCACAGATAAAGCTGGTGCCGTAGAAGGTCTGCCCGTGCTCCACGCCCACCCGGTTCGCGGCGACAACGGGGACCACGTTCGAGACCGCATGCCCGACCATGGCGCGTCGCCACAGCCGCGCCGTGTCAAGCGAGGTGTCATGCGGCTCCGACCCGATGGCCGTGGGATAGAACAGCACCTCTGCCCCCATCAGCATCATCGCGCGGGCCGTCTCCGGATACCACTGGTCCCAGCACACGCCGACGCCGATCCGCGTTGACGGCCCGTCCCAAACCTTGAAGCCGGTGTTGCCCGGCCGGAAATAGAATTTTTCCTCATATCCCGGCCCATCGGGAATGTGGCTCTTCCGGTAGACACCCGCGACGCGGCCGTCCGGGCCGACCATCGCCAGGCTGTTGTAGTGATGGGGGCCATCCGCTTCGAAGAAGCTCGTGGGGATGTAGACGCCCAATTCCGCCGCCAGGCCCTGCATGGCGAGGACCGCCCGGTGCTCGCCCACGGGCTTAGCGTTGGCGAAGAGCCCCTCGTCCTCGACCCGGCAGAAATACTCACCCTCGAACAGCTCGGGCGGCAGGATGACCTGCGCGCCGCGTGCCGCAGCCTCGCGCACCAGCGCGGTGACGTTCCTGATATTCTCCTCGACGTCAGCGGAGAAGGCGAGCTGGAGCGCGGCGACGGTGATCTCGGTCATGTCCGCGCATGTAGGGCGAAGGGGAGGGCGCCTCAACCGCCCTGCGGTTCCAGTGCCCAGCGCATCGCGTTGGTGAGGATCCGCCGATAGGTGGGATCGTCATAGGCCTCCGGTGTATGGCCCAGCGCCGAATAGACGACGCGTCCGGCGACGTTCGGATTGATCCAGATGACGGGATGGTCGCCGCCCATGGCCAGGTCCGGACCGGGGCGATAGCTGCCCTCGTCGATCCGGGCGAGCACCTGCATGCCGCGCGCGGCCGGGCTCCCGTCGAAGCTGTACCATTCGTCGCGCGGCTGCCAGCCGGGCGCCACGCCGGCGAGGATCGGATGATCGGCCTGGGCCGGGACCAACAGGGCTGGCTGGACATGATCCGCGCCGCCGGGATGCCCGATGAAGCGCGTGCCCACGATTGTGTCGCGGTACCAGCGATCGTCCTGGCTGCCGTCACCGGCGGCATGAAGCGCGACCACGCCGCCGCCCGCATCCACGAACCGGCGGAACGCCGCCATCTGCGCGACGTCGAGGAAGTTGCCACTGGCGCTGTTCAGGACGACCAGGGACACGCGGCCTAGCTGCGCGTCGTTGAAGACGGCGCCGTTCTCCGTCACGAAGGCGGGGCGGCCAAGTGCGCGCGCGATGTCGGACAACACCCGGTTGGAATGCGGGATATGTTCGATGTGCCGCCACCCGTTGGTCTTGGACACGATCAGGACGAGATCGCGGGCACCTTCGGGAAGCGTCGGGGGTTCAGCGTCGATGACAGGTTCCGGCAGGTGCGGATCGGCAGGCGTCCGGGTCTCCGCAGGCTGCGCCAGCGCCATCAGCGCAAGCGCCGCCACGCGAAGCATCACAGGGATGGGCCCTGCTGGCTGATGCAGTGGAAGCTGCCGCCGCCCGTCAGCACATGGTCGGCGCGCAGTCCCACCGCGCGGCGCCCGGGGAACAGCGCACCGATCGCCGCAACCGCCGCGTCGTCCGATGCCGTGCCGTAGATCGGCACGACCACGGCCGCATTGCCGATGTAGAAGTTCATGTAGGAGGCGGCGACCGGCTCTCCCTCATCCTCGATCAGACCGGGGGAGGGGATGCGCACCAGATCGATGCCTGACGCCGCGACGCGGCGCGCGGCGTCCTCATACACGGCCGCGTTCGGATCGTCGGGTGTCGATGCGATCGGAAGCACGATCCGCCGTTCGCCGACAAAGCGCGCGAGATTGTCGACGTGACCGTCCGTGTGATCGCCGGCAAGGCCGTCGCCCAGCCACAGGATCTCCGTCAGTCCCAGATCACCTCTTAGCCGAGCTTCGATCTCGTGCCGCTCCAGCGACGGGTTGCGGTTGGGGTTGAGCAGGCACTGCTCCGTGGTCACCGCCAGCCCCGCACCGTCGACGTCGATCGCGCCGCCCTCCAGCACCCAATGGCATCGACGCACGGGCAGGTCAGCCGCCTTGGACAGGCGAAGCCCGACATCGTCGTCGCCATCCAGCCGGTATTTGTCGCCCCAGCCATTGAAGAGGAAGGATCGCGCCTCGCGCACATCGCCGTCAGACACCAGGATCGGACCGGTGTCGCGCAGCCAGATGTCTCCGAACGGTTGCACCTCGATCGCGGCGGCGGCGCCGACCAGCGCCTCTGCGGCGCGGGCGGCCTCATCGTTCGCGCAGACCAGATGCACCCGCTCCCCCGCGCCGTCGGCATGGACGGCGCGCGCGAAGGCGGCGACCTCCTCCTGTGCGGGGATCAGGTCGTCCTCCCACAGGTTGGCGTGGCTCGGGAAGCCGATCCACACCCAGTCGTGCGGTGCCCATTCGGGAGGCTGGCGGAGAAGGGTGGTCATGCCGTGGCTCATGCCGAGCACGGGAGTTTGACGCAAGGCGATCCTCTTCAGAGACCTCAATGCTGTCAGCGTCCGCTGAAGCCTCTGAGCATCGCGGCAACTTACTTTCTAAAAAAATACCGATAGACTAGTTCTAGATTATACCTTGGGGGGGGAAGGTGATTAGATTTGTCAAGTTGATCGGCGTTGGCGCTTGGGCTGTCTCAATCACGATTGCGCCCGTGGTGGCGCAATCTGAGAACACCATCGCACGGGACGCCGAGCGCTTCGGCGCGCGCGAACATATCGAACACATCAGCCTGTCACCTGACGGTTCGCAGGTGGCGATGGTTGTTCCGGGCTCCACTGGCGACGGGACGATCGTGCAAGTCGCTAATCCCATTGAGGGCGGAGCACCGCGTTCGGTGATGCGGCTGGATGGCGCCAATGGTCGCGTTATCAGTTGCGCATGGCCCACCGACACGCGGATCATCTGCAACATACACCTCATCGTGGGGCCGGACAGGCTCAGCTTCACGCGTGTGGTTTCTTTCAATCGCGATGGCAGCGATGTTCAACTGCTCAGTCAGCGCCCTGGAGCCAACGCACTTGGATTGATGCAGAACGGCGGACGTGTACTCGATCTTCTGAATGGCACGGGCAACGGCGCGATCCTCATGACGCGGCAGTACATTCCCGAGGGCGGTAGCGGAACGCGCATGGTCGAAAGTCGTCGAGGGCTTGGTGTCGACCGTGTCGATGTCGTCTCAGGGCGACGGACGGTGGTCGAACAGCCTGTCCGGAACCTGGCTGAATATATCAGCGATGGGCAAGGCCGCATTAGGGTTCGTGGCATCTTTGAAGAACGAGATGGCATTATCGGCAGAACCCTGACCTACCAGTACCGTCCCGCTGATGGCGGTAGCTGGCGGCCTCTTGCGACCTATGACCTGGATGATGAAACCGGCTTCAACCCCTTGGCGGTCGATCCCACCAGCAACATGGTCTATGGACTGGAGAAGATTGACGGGCGCCAGGCTTTGTGGCGGATCGCACTGGATGGTACCGGGCGGCGCGAGATGGTCCTCTCGCATCCGCAGGTTGACATTTCCGGTGTGATCCAGACCGGGCGAAACGCCAGGATCGTCGGGGCGACTTACGTCACGGATCGACGACAAGCGGAGATGTTCGATCCTGAGTTGAAGATACTGAACCAATCACTTGGCCGCGCATTGCCAAACAGTCCGATCGTATCGTTCGTCGGTGCAAGCGCAGATGAGTCATCGTTGCTGCTTTTTGCCGGCAGCGACAATGATCCCGGACGGTATTTCCTTTACAAGAAGTCTCAGCGTGAACTCATCGAAGTGATGCCTTCGCGTCCGCAACTCGAAGGCGTGGCGTTGGCCCGGGTGCAGCATGTCACATTTCCTGCGGCAGACGGCACCCAAATACCCGGTTACTTGACGTTGCCGCCGGGAAGCGATGGACGTGACCTCCCGGCGATTGTGCTTCCGCATGGCGGACCGGGTTCGCGGGACGAGTGGGGGTTTGACTGGCTGTCGCAATTCTTGGCTGCGCGCGGGTATGTCGTTCTGCAGCCGAACTTTCGCGGTTCGACGGGCTATGGCGACTCGTGGTTCCAGAACAATGGATTTAGATCCTGGCGAACAGCCATCGGAGACGTCAACGACGGGGGACGATGGCTGATATCGCAGGGTATAGCCGACGCAAACCGCCTTGCGATTATGGGTTGGAGTTACGGTGGCTACGCCGCATTGCAATCGGCGGTGCTCGACCCGGATCTGTTCAAGGCGATCGTCGCCGTTGCGCCGGTCACCGATCTGGAGGTGCTGCGCAGCGAGGCACGCGGCTTCACCAACTCCGCTCGTGTGGATGCTTTCATCGGCCGCGGTCCGCACATCGCGGAAGGATCACCTGCGCGGCACGCCGAGCGCATCCGGGCTCCCGTGATGCTGGTGCATGGCACGCTTGATCAGAATGTCGGCGTCGGACAGTCCCGCTTGATGCAGCGTTCGTTGCAAACGGCAGGCAGAAATCCGGTTTATCTAGAATTCGATGGGCTAGATCATTACCTTGTCAGCAACACCGCGCGTCAGCGCATGCTTCAAGATGTCGACGGGTTCCTGGCCGCATCAATGCGCTAGCCGGCGCGAGATGGCTTGCTTGAGCCGACTGCGGAGTTCGACGTCAAAAGGCAGGTTGGAACAAAGAAGGGCGCCTCGCATCGAGGCGCCCTTCCGGGTTCTTGATGGTGGGATCCGCTTCTATATTGAGCGGCCAAGGCTGAAGCTTTTGGAAGCCGCCTCACCCCATCATCAGCGCGAGTAGAACTCGACCACCAGATTTGGCTCCATCTTCACCGGATAGGGCACCTCATCCAGCGTCGGAACGCGGGTGAATGTCACCTTGGCGCCGTCGGCTGCGATATAGTCGGGCACTTCGCGCTCGGACAGGCTCTGCGCCTCGAGCACCAGCGCCATTTCCTGCGCCTTGGTGCCCAGCGTGATCTCGTCGCCCGGCTTCACCAGTCGCGATGCGATGTTGCACTTCACGCCGTTCACGCGGACATGGCCGTGGCTGACCAGCTGGCGCGCAGACCAGATCGTCGGCGTGAACTTGGCGCGGTAGACGATCGCGTCAAGGCGACGCTCCAGCAGACCGATCAGGTTCTGCGAGGTGTCGCCCTTCATGCGGCTTGCCTCGGTGTAGTTCTTCTTGAACTGCTTTTCCGTGATGTCGCCGTAATAGCCCTTCAGCTTCTGCTTGGCGCGCAGCTGAATGCCAAAGTCGGACACCTTGCCCTTGCGGCGCTGGCCATGCTGACCGGGGCCGTACTCACGCTTGTTGACCGGGCTCTTCGGGCGACCCCAGATGTTCTCGCCCATCCGGCGGTCGAGCTTATACTTGGCGCTGGTGCGCTTCGTCATGTTCTGTCCTTGATTGCTACAGACGTTGGTCCCGGTCTCGCCGCTTGCGTGCCAGGGCACGGGCGGGCCACCGCTTCACCGGGGTGCGGAGCCAATCGCGAAGGGCGCGCCTATGGCTGACAGGCGCGCGCAGGTCAAGCTTGTGTGGAAGCGGATCAGTTGGGGGAAGAAATCGTTCGTCCCAAGCTGCCCCGGTTTACGCGCTGCTGCTCGCGATCGCTTGCCTCCCACTCTGCAACCGTTCGACAAACACGTTGGCTGGTGATGCGTGAGGAGGTCGATCCCACTCTGCGGCAAACCTGTCGCTGTGCGACCGGCTCAGTCGGATTGGCAGTATGATCGGCATCTGCCGTCTGAGCAGCGACCGTAAGGAGAAGAGCAAAAAACATTGTGAAGCATCCCTTCTGAAGACCGTCAAATATCCATTTGCCGACTGAGGCCGAGCAGACCAAGCGAGCGCTTAGGCAACTTTCTTCGAAATCATCTTCCTCTATCGCTGCAAGCAATTGTGCAGATTATCTTGATGGGATGGCTCCGCCCCCCCGGCAAACTGTCTTGGCCACACCGCAAGTTCGGGCGCTCTGTGGCCTCCCGCTGAACCGCAGTCTCGCAAACAAGTCGGGTCTGCAGGCGCGATTCTGTCACCGGAACAGGCCTACATATCTAAGCTTCATCTGTTGCCCCAGTCGAAGATAAAGGGGTGGGGTTTAGCCCGTTTTATAATAACAGCCCAAGAAGCATTGGATTCTCAATCGATTACCAAGCGTAAATATGTATCATAAGCGCGGTGATCGCAACCTTTAAGGTCGGCATCCTTGTGGCTGACGCTCGGGCCCCATAAGCCATGGCCGATGCAAAAGAACCTCGATCCCCACGAATGCCGCACCATGTCTGAGGTCCGCCAGGGCGTCGACGCTGTCGACCGTGCATTGGTGGAGCTTCTGGACCGTCGTTTCGGCTACATGCGGGCCGCGGCGCGCATCAAGCCGGATCGTGCTGCCGTCCGCGACGAAGCCCGAAAAGCGCAGGTGATCGACAATGTCCGCGCGCGCGCCGAAGCGGCGGGCATCCCCTCAGACGCCATCGCGGCGATGTGGGAGACGCTGGTCGAGGCCTCGATCGCCTACGAGCTGGAGGCGTTCGACCGGCGTTGACGCCGCCCGGACAGGCAGGTCAGCACCCCGCGCATCGTTCTGACCTCGTTGCTGCTCCAGCCGGGCTTGGTGAGGACGGAGCGCAGATTGCGTTTCGTCACATGCGCGCGGTCGATCGGCTCGAAATAGCCTTCGGGCTCCAGCAAGCCCTCCAGATGATCGTAGAGCCCGTCGAGCTCCGCCTGCGGCGCGGGCGGATCGAGCGGGATCGCGGACGGCTGCGCCAGCGCGGCGCCCCGCGACCATTCGTAAGCGACGATGACGACCGCCTGCGCCAGGTTGAGCGAGCCGAACTCCGGATTGATCGGCACCGTCAGTATGGTGCGCGCGACGGCCACGTCCTCGGTCTCAAGCCCCGATCGCTCGGGACCGAACAGGATCGCGGAGCGGCCCGCCTCGGCCCGCATCGCCGCCGCCGCAGCCTCCGGCGTCATGACAGGCTTTATCAGTCCGCGCCGGCGCACGGTGGTGGCAAAGACATGGGCGCAGTCGGCGGTGGCAGCCGCCACGCTGTCGAAGACCGCGGCCTGCTCCAGCACCATGTCGGCGCCCGATGCGGCGGGACCCGCTGCCGGGTTGGGCCAGCCGTCGCGCGGGCTGACAAGCCGCAGGTCAACCAGGCCGAAGTTCAGCATGGCGCGCGCCGCCTTGCCGATATTCTCGCCCAGCTGCGGGCGAACAAGAACGATCACGGGGGCAGTCACGCGGCGCGTCCCGCCTCCGACACGTTGCCCGCGAACTCCTCGAAGTCGCGTGCCTCGGTGAAATCCTTGTAGACGCTGGCGAAGCGGATGTAGGCGACGGTGTCCAGGCCCTTCAGCCCGTCCATCACCATCTCGCCAATGCGCTTGGCCTCCACCTCGCCCTCGCCACCGGTCTCCAGCTGACGCTGGATGCCGGACAGCAGCCGTTCGATCCGGACGGGGTCGATGTTGCGCTTCGAGCACGCGATTGCGACCGACCGGGCGAGCTTGTCCCGGTCGAACACCTCGCGGCGGTTCTCGCTCTTCACAACGGTGAGTTCGCGAAGCTGAATGCGTTCGAATGTGGTGAAGCGGGCGGCGCAGCCCTCGCACTGCCGCCGCCGCCGGATGGCCGCGCCGTCCTCGGACGGGCGGCTGTCCTTTACCTGGCTGTCTTCATGTCCGCAGAACGGGCAGCGCATTCAGACCCGCTTGTTCCGCTTCGAATAGGCATAGGCCGCGCCGGCGAGTGCACCGAAGATCGGCCCGACGACGGGTACGGGAATGGCGACGACGGCGCCAAGCGCGCTCCACTTCGCCATGCTCTTGCCCAGGCCAGGCTGGCTGCGGATGTTGTTCTGGATGTCGTCGATCATGTCGGCCTCACTGATAGATGGGGAAACGCTCGCACAATGCACGAACGCGCTGCCGCACATCCTTCTCCACCGCGGCGTCGCCATGTTCACCCGCTCGCGACAGGCCGTCCAGCACGTCGGCGACCAGGTCGCCGATCTCCCGGAACTCGGCAGGGCCGAAGCCGCGCGTGGTCCCGGCAGGCGATCCGACGCGAATGCCGCTCGTCTTGATCGGCGGCAACGGGTCGAAGGGAACGCCGTTCTTGTTGCAGGTGATGCCCGCGCGCTCCAGCGCCTCGTCCGCATCGCGGCCCGTCACGCCCAGCGGGCGGAGGTCGACGAGCGCCAGGTGCGTGTCGGTGCCGCCCGCGACCAGATCGGCCCCGCGCTCCTTCAACCGCGCGGCAAGCACCTTGGCGTTCTCCACCACGGCGGCGATATAGCCACGGTAGTCGGGTCGCAGCGCCTCACCGAAAGCCACCGCCTTGGCGGCGACGGCATGCATCAGCGGTCCGCCCTGAAGCCCGGGGAAGACGGCCGAGTTGATCTTCTTTGCGATCGCCTCGTCATTGCAGAGGATCATGCCGCCGCGCGGGCCGCGCAGCGTCTTGTGCGTGGTGGTGGTGACGACATGCGCATGGGGCAGGGGCGACGGGTGGAGGCCGCCCGCAACGATCCCGGCGAAATGCGCCATGTCGACGAGGAACAGCGCGCCGACATCGTCCGCAATCTGCCGGAAGCGCGCGAAATCGATCACGCGCGGATAGGCGGAGCCTCCGGCGATGATCAGCTGCGGCCGGCTTTCCTTGGCGAGCCGCTCGACCTCGTCATAGTCGATCAGCTGGTCCTCGCGACGCACGCCATATTGGACCGCGTTGAACCACTTGCCCGACATCGCCGGCTTTGCGCCGTGCGTCAGGTGGCCACCGGCATCCAGCGACATGCCCAGGATGGTGTCGCCCGGCTTGGTGAGCGCCAGCATCACCGCGCCGTTGGCCTGCGCACCAGAATGCGGCTGCACATTGGCGAAGCCGCAGTCGAACAGCTGCTTGGCCCGCTCGATCGCCAGCGTCTCGACAATGTCGGACGGCCCGCAGCCCTGATAGTAGCGCTTGCCGGGGTAACCTTCGGCATATTTGTTCGTGAAGATCGAACCCTGCGCCTCCAGCACGGCGCGCGATACGATGTTCTCCGACGCGATCAGCTCGATCTGATATTGTTCGCGTTCCAGCTCGGCGGCGACGCCGGCCGCCACGTCCGGATCGATCGTGGCGAGATCGTCGGTGAAGAAGCCCAGCGGCTGCTGGGGAAAAGCGGAGGCGGCGTTGCTGCTCATGCGGCGGGCTCCTGCAGGATGGGGTGGGAAAGCTGGTCGACGCGCGCCGTGTGGCGATCGCCCAGAAAATTGGTGGTGAGAAAGGCGTCGAGGCAGGCCTTGGCCATCTCCAGGCCGATCAGACGGGCGCCCATGGCGATCACGTTCGCGTCGTTGTGGCTGCGGGCCAGCCGGGCCGACAGCGGCTCGGACACCAGCGCGCAGCGGCACGCAGGGTCACGGTTGACCGCGATCGCGATGCCGATGCCCGATCCGCACAGCGCGACACCGAACCGGCCTTCCCCCGCGGCAACGGCGCGGGCGAGGCGGTATCCGTAATCTGGATAATCGACCGAACGTTCGTCATCGGGGCCAAGATCCACCACGTCGTGCCCGGCGCTTCGCAGCCAGTCGGCCAGGTCCGCCTTCAATCGGACGGCGGCATGATCGGACGCGATGACGATGCGCTGTGACATGGTGACGGTCGGCTCTTGGACTCGGGTGACGTGATGCGGCAGGCTCTAAGCGCTCGGACGCCTGATTGCCACCGCTTGCAGGGGAGCGCTTGGCGCAGCGCGCCTGCGGATGCTAGGCCTTAACCATGATCAAGCCGATAGCCACCGCAATGCTCCTGCTGCTCGCTGCTTGCTCGGGCTCCAGCGATCCCAATGCGACTGCCGACGCGGACACGCTGCCACCCGCAAACGCGCTGCCGCCCCCCGATATCGAGGAGGTTCCGCCCTCCGAGACGGAGCTGGTCGGCGGATCGGGGGAGCGCGCCCGGCCGACGGACGACTGGGTCGGACGCTGGGTCGGCGTTGAAGGGCTGGTGCTCAACGTCGCCGCTCGTCCGGACGGCGACTATGATCTGGCGATGACCTGGTCGCTCGACGACAGCGGCACCTTTGTCGGCCGCCCCGACGGCGACTCGATCGTTTTCGAGCGCGGTGGCGAGACCCGCCGGCTGCGGGCGGGGACCGGCGCCGACACGGGGCTGAAGTGGCTCGCGGACAAGCGCGACTGCCTTTATGTGGAGCCCGGGGAGGGCTACTGCCGGGACTGATATGGCGACCACCGCATCCCTGGCGATTCCGCGCCCCGCTCTGCTGCTCGGCTTTGCTGGGCTTCTTCCACCGCTCACAGCCCTCTGGGCGATGATGATGTTGGACGACCCGGCATCATCGGAGGCGATGTTCACCGCGATCTTCGCCTACACCACGCTGATCTTCTCGTTCATCGGAGGCGTCTGGTGGGGCTTCTCGTCGGCGGATGGCCGCCGGCCGGGGTGGGCCGATCTGACGCTCGCCGTGTTCCCGTCGCTCGCCGCCTTCCTGACGCTGCCGCTCGTCGCCCAGACAGGTCCTGACGGCGCCGTGCTGCTGGCGCTGCTTGTGCTCGTGTCGCCGGTCATCGATCTGCGTTTCCGCCGGCGTGGCCTTGCACCGACATGGTGGATGCGCTTGCGCATGCCGCTATCGATCGGGCTGTCGACCCTGCTGGGCGCCGCCGTCTGGCTCGTTCGCTAGGGGCCTTCAGGCCGCCAGCCGAAGCTCCAGCCGGTCCCAGATCTCCACCAGCGCGTCGGCCAGTTCGCGCATCATCTCTTCGCTGTGCGACGGTCCGGGCGTGAAGCGCAGCCGTTCGGTGCCGCGCGGCACCGTGGGATAGTTGATGGGCTGAACGTAGCAGCCATATTCCGCCAGCAGCACGTCGCTGATGCGCTTGGCCTTCACCGGATCGCCCACCATCAGCGGCACGATGTGCGTCGCGCTGTTCATTACCGGCAGGCCGGCGTCTGCGAACACTTCCTTCAGCCGCTGTGCGTTACGCTGCTGCGCCTCGCGCTCCACCGACGACCGCTTCAGGTGCCGGACGCTGGCGAGCGCGCCGGCGACCAGCACCGGCGACAGCGACGTCGTGAAGATGAAGCCGGGGGCATAGCTGCGGATCACGTCAACGATCGTGCGATCGGCGGCGATGTACCCGCCCATCACGCCGAATGCCTTGCCGAGCGTGCCTTCGATGATGGTCACGCGATCGGCCACCGCGTCACGCTCTGAAATGCCGCCGCCGCGGGCGCCGTACATGCCGACCGCATGGACCTCGTCCAGGTAGGTCAGGGCACCATATTTGTCGGCGAGGTCGCAGATCTCGGCGATGGGCGCGACATCGCCGTCCATCGAATAAACGCTCTCGAACGCGATCAGCTTGGCGGCCTCGGGCGGAGCAGCCGACAGCAGCCGCTCCAGATCCTCAAGGTCGTTGTGCTTCCACACCCGCTTCTCGCAGCCGGAATTGCGGATGCCGGCGATCATCGAAGCGTGGTTGAGCTCGTCCGAGAAGATGATGCAGTCCGGCAGGACCTTGGCCAGCGTGGAGAGCGTCGCCTCGTTCGACACATAGCCGGACGTGAACAGCAGCGCCGCCTGCTTGCCGTGCAGATCGGCCAGTTCGGCTTCCAGGTCGACATGGTAGTGCGTGTTGCCGCCGATGTTGCGCGTGCCGCCCGATCCGGCACCGACGTCGTGCAGCGCTTCTTCCATCGCCGCGATCACGTCGGGATGCTGGCCCATGGTCAGGTAGTCGTTCGAGCACCAGACCGTGATCGGCTTCGGCCCATTGTGACCGGCAAAGCAGCGCGCGTTCGGGTAGGCGCCCTTGTTGCGCAGGATATCGATGAAGACACGGTACCGGCCTTCCTCGTGCAGCCGGTCGATCGCATCGGAAAAGATTCGGGCGTAGTCCAACAGGCTCACTCTTGTGCCGGGTGCCCGCGATCTAGGCCCGGATGGTGCGAAACGCCAGTGCAAACGGCTCTCAACGGGCTCAGAGCAACTCGGGCGCACCCAGGCCGAACCGGGCGAGCGCCGGTGCAAGGGCCCGTTCTTCGTCTCCCACCCGGGTGAACACGGCGGCGCCCTGCGCGGATGCAACCGGCCATCCCTGGCCTTGCGTCAGGTGGGCGATGCGCCGGGCGATCCCGTCGCCGCCGTCGACCAGCATCAGCGGCCGCGGCGCCGCGGCGGCGAGCGCGGCGTCCAGCAGCCGGAAATGCGTGCAGGCGAGAACCACCGCATCCATCCGATCTCCGCCGGGCTGATCCAGCAGACCAGCGAGGATCTCCCGCAGCGCGTGGGCAGGAGGCGCATCGCCGCGCAGCGCTGCTTCGGCCAGTGCCACCAGCCGGGCGGAGCCGTGCCGAAGGATCGTGCAATCGGCCGCGAACTCGGTCGCGAGCCGGTCGACATAGGGCTGGCGCACGGTGGCGTCGGTGCCGAGCACGCCGATAACCCGTGTTCGGGACAGCGCCGCGGCCGGCTTGATCGCCGGAACGGTGCCCACCACGGGCAGGTCGAGCGCCGCGCGCACCGCATCCAGCGCAATCGTGGAGGCCGTATTGCAAGCGATCACCGCCAGGCGCGGTCGATAGCGTTCCACCAGCCGGCCGAGCAGCGCGGGCACGCGCGCGGCAATCTCCGCCTCCGTACGGGTGCCGTACGGAAATCCGGCGCTGTCGGCGGCGTAGACGATGGGCGCATGCGGCAACAGCCGGCGCGTCGGCGCCAGCACGGAGAGCCCGCCCACGCCCGAATCGAAGAACAGCACCGGTTGATCGTCACGCAAGGCCGATGCGCTCCTTGTTGCTTGCCCGGCGGGCAGGGGGCGCCGTCAACTAGACTGTTGCACCAGAGCGATAAACCGATCATTTCGCCTCGGTGAAAGGGTGGACCGGGGCTTGATCGAGATCATCTGGCAGGCGCCGGCGCTCGCGCTGCTGCTGTCCTACCTTTTGGGATCGGTCCCGTTCGGCCTCGTCCTGACCCGGCTCGCGGGGACGCAGGATCTCCGGACGGTCGGTTCCGGCAACATCGGCGCCACCAACGTGCTCCGCACCGGCCGCAAGTCACTGGCCGCTGCAACGCTCGCACTCGACGCTCTGAAGGGCGCGGGCGGCGTCTGGCTGGCAGCGGCGATCGCGGGTCAGCCGCTGCTCGGTGCCGTGGGCGCCTTCCTGGGGCATCTCTACCCCGTCTGGCTGCGCTTCCGCGGCGGAAAGGGCGTGGCGACGCTGCTGGGCGTGCTGGCGGCGCTCAGCTGGCCGGTGGCGCTCGTCTGCGCTGCCACCTGGATCGCGGCGCTGCTCCTGTCGCGCTACTCGTCGGTTGGCGGCATGAGCGTGGCGGTGATCGCTCCCGTCGCGCTGGCGGCTGCCAACCGGTTCGATCTCGCGACGCTGTTCCTCGGCCTCGGCCTCCTCGTGCTGTGGAAGCACCGCGGCAATCTCGCGCGGCTCGTCGCCGGAACCGAACCGAAGATCGGGCGGCGCGCCCAGTGATCTTCCGCCGCGGATGACGCTGTCGGCGGAGCGGCGTGCGCGCATCCGGCTGGCACGCTCGGCCAATGTGGGGCCGGTCAGCTTTCGGATGCTCATCGACCGTTTCGGCAGCGCCCTTGCCGCGCTCGAGGCGGTACCTGCGATCGCAGCGCGAGGCGGCGGCCGTGCGCCCCGCATCGCCGATGATCGCTTGATCGATGCCGAACTGCGCGCGACTGCGGCGCTTGGCGGACGCTATCTGATCCTTGGCGATCATGATTATCCCGCCGCGCTCGCCGCGAGCGAAGGGGCACCCGCCGTGCTCACGCTTCGCGGCGATGCCGCCTTGCTGGAGCGGCGCGCGGTCGCGATGGTGGGGGCGCGCAACGCGTCGGCCGCGGCCTGCCGCTTCGCACGCGGCCTCGCCCGCGACCTTGCGGATGCGGGGGTGGCGGTCGTGTCCGGCCTCGCGCGGGGCATCGACACCGCCGCGCACCAGGGGGCACTGGACGGCGGCACGATTGCGGTGATCGCAGGGGGCGCAGACATCGTCTATCCGCCGGAAAACGCCGCGCTGCAGGAGGAGATCGCCGCGCGCGGCCTGCTGATCGCGGAGATGCCGCCGGGGACCGAGCCGCGTGCCCGGCACTTTCCACACCGCAACCGCATCATCGCCGGCCTTGCAGCGGGAACGGTGGTGGTGGAGGCCGCGCCTCGGTCGGGATCGCTGATCACCGCGCGACTGGCGGCGGAGGCGGGGCGCGAGGTGATGGCCGTTCCCGGAAGCCCGCTCGATCCGCGTGCGCAGGGCTGCAACGGCCTCATCCGTGATGGCGCGACGCTGATCCAGTCGGCAGCCGACATCCTGGAAACGCTGGCGCCGATCGGCGAGGGGCTGGTGGCGTCACCCAACGAGACTTTCCACAGCGCTGCCCTGGTCGACGACGCAGCCGATGCCGACCGGGTGGCGATCACCGACCTGCTTGGCCCCGTCGCCGTGCCGGTCGACGAGCTGATCCGGCTGTCGGGGCTGCCCAGCGCCTCTTCCAAACCGTGCTGCTGGAGCTGGAACTTGCCGGGCGGCTCGACCGCCACGCGGGCGGCCGCGTCAGCCTGATCTAGCGCCAGCTCTCGTCAAGCGGCCGGCCCTGGTCCGTCAGCGAACCGGACGGCAGGCCGTTCTCCCGCCGCGCGCGCGCGACCTCGGCGGGCTCCAGGTCGGCGAAGGCGGAGCGCGCTTCTGCGGCATAAGCGGCGCGCTGTTCCGCGACCAGGCGGCGCCAGGCGGCCTCGTCCATGCCCTCGGGTCGGTCCGGATGAAGCGGCAGGCGCGCTTCAAACGCGATCGCACGGGTTGCGACATCTTGCCAGATCGCGGGATCCGCTGCGATCCACGCGTTCACGGTCGGCCCAAGCGTCGCGTTCAACGATGCGCGGAGCGCCGCGGCGCCGCTGCCCGCCCCGTCTGCGCGGGCCCAAGGCCGGCTGCGGATCTGGAACATGTAGAACCAGAAGGTTGCGCGCAGCCGGTTCCCCCGTTCGAATTCGCGCGCGGCGACGATCGCCCACTGGAAGGGGTCGGCCTGATCCGGATGAGCTTCGATCGCGGCGATGGTCTGGCCGATCTCCTCGGCCGACATGCCCTCCTCGAAGCCAAGCGTCGGCGGGGGCGCGGCAGCGATGGCGTCGCCGGACGTGGCGATCAGCAGCAGTGCCATGGCTGCGACACCTGCTTGACGACGCATCTGCCCCATCCCCACTCTCGCGCGTACACGTAAGGACATCGAAACTCCGCCCATGCAGCTCGTCATCGTTGAATCTCCCGCCAAGGCCAAGACCATCGAGGGGTATCTCGGCAAGGATTTCAGGGTCCTCGCCTCCTACGGCCATATCCGCGACCTGCCGCCCAAGGATGGATCGGTGGATCCGGATGACGGCTTTGCGATGCAGTGGGAGAACTACGCCGACAAGGGCAAGCAGCTGAAGGCCATCGCCGACGAGGCGAAGAAGGCCGACCGGCTGATCCTCGCGACCGACCCGGACCGGGAGGGCGAGGCGATCAGCTGGCACGTGCAGGAAGTGCTGCGCCAGAAAAAGGCGCTGCCGCAGGATGTTCAGCGCGTGACCTTCAACGCCATCACAAAGCCTGCGGTGACAAGCGCGATGGCGCGGCCACGCCAGCTCGACACCGATCTGATTGATGCCTACCGGGCGCGGCGCGCGCTCGACTATCTCGTCGGCTTCACCCTGTCGCCCGTGTTGTGGCGCAAGCTGCCGGGCGCCAAGTCGGCCGGACGCGTGCAGTCCGTCGCGCTGCGATTGGTGGTGGAGCGCGAGCGCGAGATCGAAAGCTTCGTGCCGCGCGAATACTGGTCGATCACGGCCGACATGGAGCATGACGGCCAGACCTTCCAGGCGCGGCTCGTCCGCTTCGACGGCGACAAGATCGAGCGGCTGACGATCGGCGACGGGGACACGGCTGCCCGCGCCAGGGCTGCGGTCGAAGCCGGCCGCTTCACCGTGTCCTCGGTGGAAACAAAGCCCGCGACGCGCAACCCGGCACCGCCGTTCACCACCTCCACGCTCCAGCAGGAAGCCGCGCGCAAGCTGGGCTTTTCCGCCAGCCATACGATGCGCGTGGCGCAGACGCTCTACGAGGCGGGCGCGATCACCTATATGCGCACTGATGGCGTGCAGATGGACGGTGACGCCATCTCCGCCGCGCGCGGCGCGATCGCGCGGCGCTACGACGCCGGCTATGTTCCCGACAAGCCGCGCCAGTATCAGACCAAGGCCAAGAACGCGCAGGAAGCGCACGAAGCGATCCGGCCTACGGACTTCGGCAAGGATCGGCACGGCGCCGGCGACGAGGCGCGCCTGTATGATCTCATCTGGCGTCGCGCGCTCGCCAGTCAGATGGCATCCGCGCGGCTGGTGCGCACCGCCGTGGAGCTGGTCGACGGCACCGGCCGCCATGCGCTTCGTGCCACCGGTCAGGTTGTGCTCTTCCCCGGATATCTCGCGCTCTACGAGGAGGGCCGCGACGACGACGGTGACGAGGACAGTCGCCGTCTCCCGCGGCTGGCTGAGGGCGATGCGCCCGCGAAGACCGGCGTGTCCGCCGAACAGCATTTCACGCAGCCGCCACCGCGCTATTCGGAGGCGAGCCTGGTCAAGCGCATGGAGGAGCTGGGGATCGGGCGCCCGTCCACCTATGCATCGATCCTCCAGGTGCTGAAGGACCGCGCCTATGTGCGGGTCGATAAGAACCGGTTCCTGCCGGAGGAGAGCGGCCGGCTGCTGATCGCCTTCCTTGAGCGCTTCTTCGCTCGCTACGTCAGTTATGACTTCACGGCCGGGCTGGAGGAGGAACTGGACGACGTGTCCGGCGGCCGGGCGCAGTGGCAGGCGGTGCTCGATGCCTTCTGGCGCGACTTCAAGCCCAAGACCGCCGAGGTCATGGAGCAGAAGCCGTCCGAGATCACCGCCGCGCTGGACGAGTTCCTGTCGGACTTCCTCTTCCCGCCAAAGGCGGATGGCAGCGATGCGCGCCTGTGCCCCAATTGCGGTGAAGGGCGCCTGGCGCTGCGCGGCGGACGCTTCGGTGCGTTTGTCGCCTGCTCCAACTATCCCGACTGCAAGTTCACCCGCCGCTTCGCGCAGGGCGGGAGCGAGGATGCGGGCGGCGATGCCGGGCCCGAGGTGCTGGGCCGCGACCCGGACACCGACCTGGAGGTCAGCCGCCGCTCCGGTCGGTTCGGTCCCTATCTTCAGCTCGGTGAGGGCAAGGATGCCAAGCGCGCGTCGATCCCGAAGGATGCGCCCGACGTCGACCTTGAATTTGCGCTGAAGCTTCTGGCGCTGCCCCGGACCGTCGGTGCCCACCCGGAGACGGGAGAGCCGATCACGGCGTCGATCGGGCGATACGGACCTTATCTGCTGCATGCGGGAAAATATGCCCGCCTGGCCTCGACGGTGGAGGTGTTCGAGACGGGCATGAACGCCGCCGTGGTCAAGCTTGCAGAGGCGGCGGCGGGCGGCGGCCGGCCACAGCGCGGCGCCGCGCGGGAGCCGCTTCGCCAGCTCGGCAAGCATCCGCGGACGGAGCTCGAGCTGCGGCTGATGGAGGGCCGCTACGGCCCCTATGTCACCGACGGCACCACCAACGCGACGCTGCCGAAGGACATCGCGCCGGAGCAGCTGACGCTTGAGGAAGCCGCGCAACTGATCGACGCGCGCGCCGCCGCCGCGCCCGCCAAGAAGGGGCGGAAGGCGCCTGCGAAGAAGGCGGCTGCCAAGAAGGCGGAACCCGCTAAGTCGGGGGACAAGGCGTCGGCGAAGAAGCCGGTCGCTAAGAAGACCGCCGCCGGGAAGACGGCGACGAAGAAGACAAGCAAGGCCTGATTTCAGCGCTGGTGGTGGCGATCAGACCACCACCAGCCGTCCGTTCCCGAGTCCGGCAAACAGGCCCACCAGCCCGCCGCTGTCGAGCCGCGGATCAAGGTCCGACAGGTCGAGCGCTGCCGCCGCCAGCCCCGTCTGGCAGAGGATCACGCGCGCGCCGAGCGCCTGCGCGTCCGCGAACAGCGTGCCCGTCGCCAGTGGAACAGCGCCTTCGTGCAGGTAGATCGTCGTTTCCGCGCCCAGCGCCGCCGCCGCCGCCGCCATCGCCGCCGCGCCCGCCGCCCGGTCCGGATCCGGGCCGAGCACCACCAGCGTCAGCGGCTGCATGAGGGGCAGCCCGGATCCTTCGCGATCCGCACCGTGCGAAAGCGCAATGCGAGGAGATCGATGAGCAACAGGTCGCCTGCCACATCGCGGCCGAAGCCCGTCAACGCGCGCAGCACCTCCGTTGCTGCAAGGCTGCCGACCACGGCGGTGGCCGCGCCCATCACGCCTTGTTCGGCGCAGCTTGCTTCCTCCCGCTCCGGATCATCGCCGACGAAGCAGCGGTAGCAGGGCTGGTCCGGCTCCCACCCGCGATATGTCGCGACCTGCCCCTCGAACTGTCCGACCGCCGCCGAGACCAGCGGAACCTCCGCCGCCAGCGCCGCCTCGGCCACCAGCAGGCGGGTCGCGAAGTTGTCGCACCCGTCCAGGATGACGTCGGCGCCGGCAAGCATCTGCGCGGCGTTGCCGGCCGACAGGCGCTGCACATGGGCGCTGATCGCAACGTCCGGATTGAGGCGGGCGACAGCGTCCGCCGCCGCGATCGCCTTGGGTCTGCCGACATCGCCGGTGCTGAACAGCGTCTGGCGCTGCAGGTTCGACAGGGCGACATGGTCGTCGTCGATGATGGTGAGGCCTCCGACCCCGGCGGCCGCAAGCGCTTGGATCGCCGGGCACCCGATGCCGCCGGCGCCCAGCACCGCCACATGCGCGCCGAGCAGCCGCTGCTGTCCGACGCCGCCGACCTCCTTCAACACGAGGTGGCGGGCATAGCGGTCGATCTGCGCGTCGCTGAGCGTCATCGCCCGGTCGAGCCGAAGCCTCCCACGCCCCGATCCGTGTCGTCGAGCGCGTCAACCTCGTCGAACACGGCCTGTGTCACGACGGCAGGGACAAGCTGGGCGATCCGCTCGCCCCGGGTCACCTCGAAGGGATCAGACCCGAGGTTAGCCAGGATGACCTTCACCTCGCCGCGATAGTCCGCGTCGATCGTGCCCGGTGTGTTGAGGCAGGTGATGCCGTGCTTCAGCGCCAGCCCCGATCGCGGCCGTACCTGAACCTCGTGCCCGGGAGGAATGGCGATCGCGAAGCCGGTCGCCACCGCATGGCGTGCCCCGGGGGCGAGCGTCAGGCTTTCCGCCGCGCAGATGTCCAGACCGGCGGCATGGGCGGTGGCGTAGGCGGGCAGGGGCAGCCCCTCGCCATGGGGCAGGCGGCTAAGCTGGATGCGGATCGTCATGGGGTTGCCCATCGCCAATCGCCGCGCCGCCGTCCAGTCACGCCTGCTCGCGCACCACTCGCTCCAGCACGGCCAGGGGCATCGCACCCAGCAGCAGCACCTGGTGGAAGCGCTTCGGGTCGAATGCATCGCCGCGCCGCTGGCGTTCCTCGTCGCGCAGCCGCGTCCAGACGGTGTGCCCGATCTTGTAGCTCGTCGCCTGCCCGGGCCAGACGGTGTAGCGGTCGATCTCGCCCTGGCTGCGTCCGCGCGCGATGCCTGTGGTGGCGATCAGGTAATCGGTCGCCCGCTCGCGCGACCAGCGCTTGTGATGGAGGCCTGTGTCGACCACCAGCCGGGTCGCGCGGAACAGCAGCGACTGGAGGTAGCCCACCCGTCCGAGCGGATCGCCCTCGAACATGCCGATCTCGTCGGCCAGCTGCTCTGAATAAAGGGCCCAGCCTTCCGAATAGGCGGAAAAGCCGCCGCGCCGGCGCAGCATGGGGATGTCGTCCGATTCCTGCGCAAGGCTGACCTGCAGGTGGTGACCCGGCGTCGCCTCGTGATGGGTAAGCGTCGCCAGCCCGAACTTCGGCCGGTCGAACGTATCGCGCAGGTTGATGTAGTAGATGCCCGGCCGCGTCCCATCGAGCGACGCTGCCTGATAATATCCGCCGGGCGCCCCGGCCTGGATGTGCGCCGGCACGCGCCGCACCTCGACAGGCGCCTGCGGCAGCGTCCCGAACAGCTCTGGCAGGCGCCGGTTCATCGCGAGCACCTGCGCGTTCAGCTGCGCCAGCAGCTCGGCACGGCCGGCATCGGTGTTGGCGAAAAGCTGGTCGGGTCGCTCGTTGAGCGCCACCAGCCGCGCGCCGACCGTGCCTCCCGTCATTCCCTGTTCGCGCAGGATGCTGTCGATCCGCGCCTCGATCTCGGCGACCTGCTCAAGCCCGATGCGGTGGACATCGTCGGCCGAATAGTCGGTGGTGGTCGCCGCCTTGATTGCGTCCGCATAATAGTCGGCGCCCTGCGGCAGCCGCCACACGCCGGCATCATGCGTCGCCCGTCCGCGCAGCTCCGTCACCAGCGCGATCTGCCGGTCGAGCGCCGGATGGATCGCCTGCTCCACGATGGTCGCGGCGCGGGCGGCGGCTGAGGGCGGCAGGTTCGCCGCGGAAAGCTTGGCGGCAAGCGCGGTGACGAGGACCGTCTCGGCCGCCGGGCGATCACGCAGGTTGCGGAGCTGCACCAGCGTCGTGTCCAGGATGTAGTCGGGCGCGAAGATGCCTGCGGCAGCGTCCGCTCGCTGTCGCTCCAGTTCCTGGTCGAAGGCGACCGGCATGGCTTCCAGCCGCGCCAGATAGGCGTCGGCGTCGCTGGCATCGCGGACCGGGTGCTGGCTTTCCATGAAGTCGGGCAGGTCGCGGTAGGCGCCCGACAGCTGGCTGAGCACATAAGGCGAGTATCGGCCGCCCGCGGATCCGAATGTGTAGCGTTGGCCCGCCACGCTGCGCTCCAGCTGGTAGGCGACGACGTCGTGATCGATGCGGCCGGCCGGGCTCAGCGCGTCCCGGTTGATGGTGCGGAGCTGCTGCAGCTCGGCCGTCGTTCGCCGATCCTCCACCGCCTTCGCGCTGGCGGACCGATCGTCGAGCTGTCGGCGCATCGCGGCAGCCGGGCCGACATCGGTGCCGAGCCGCGTCATCGCCTCCGGGCTGTCGGCCACGCGCTGTTCAAAGAAGCGGTCGAGCATCTGGCGCAGCCGCTGGTCTTCGGCGGTGCGGCCGACAGCAGGTGGGGCAGGGGTCTGCGACGATGCGCGCGCCGGCAGCAGCATGCCCGCCGTTGCGAGCGCGGTTCCGCTCATGAATGCGCGACGGTCCATGCGACTCCCCTTTTTCTTGCCCGCCGCCGTCCTGCCGCCTTTTGCGCCCGCGATCCACCCGCATCCGGCGAGTCGGCTGTGGGTGCCTGCGCGCTTGCCGCTACGTCGTCCACGGCCGGCGCGAAGTCTCGCGACAGGCGCCGCGCCGCCCGCTAATCTGCGCAAAAGCGGCCGCGACACGACCGGCCGGCAGGAGGCGAGATGAACCTGAACGACACAGCGGAGCAGGCCGCGTTCCGTTTGGAAGTGCAGCAATTCCTGCGGGACAAGCTGCCGCGGCGACTGGCGGACAAGGTCCGCACCGGACGGCGGCTCGGCAAGGCCGACATGGAGGAATGGCACGCGATCCTGAACGAGCGCGGCTGGCTTGCCACGCACTGGCCGCGCGAATGGGGCGGTACCGGGTGGGACGTGGTGGAGCGCCACATCTTCGAGGAGGAAGCGGCACTGGCCTACGCGCCCCGCATCCTGCCCTTTGGCATCAACATGCTGGGACCGGTGCTGCTGAAGTTCGGCACGGACGCCCAGAAGCGGCACTGGCTGCCGCGCATTCTCGACGGCACCGACTGGTGGTGCCAGGGCTATTCGGAGCCGGGGGCGGGATCCGACCTCGCCGGCCTGAAGACGAGCGCAGTGCGCGATGGCGACCATTATGTGGTCAACGGGCAGAAGACCTGGACCACGCTTGCCCAGTATGCCGACATGATCTTCTGCCTCGTGCGGACGGACAACAGTGGCAAGAAGCAGGATGGCATCTCGTTCCTGCTCATCGACATGCGATCGCCCGGCATCGAGGTGCGGCCGATCCGCCTGCTCGATGGCGAAGCCGAGGTGAACGAGGTGTTCTTCACCGACGTCCGCGTGCCGGTTGAGAACCTCGTGGGCGAGGAGAACCAGGGCTGGACGATTGCCAAATATCTGCTGACCTATGAACGAACGAACATCGCCGGCGTGGGCGCGTCGCAGGCTGCGCTCGAGCAGTTGAAGGCGGTCGCCCGCACGCAGCGTCGCGGCGGTCGCGCGCTCATCGATGATCCGCTGTTCGCCGCCCGCCTTGCGCGGGTGGAGATCGATCTCGCGAACATGGCCACCACCAATCTGCGCGTCATCGCGGCGGCGGCCGGCGGCGGGGCGCCGGGTGCCGAAAGCTCGATGCTGAAGATTAAGGGCACCATCATCCGGCAGGAGATCACCGATCTCTACCGGCGTGCGTTCGGCGCGCATGCCCGCCCCTTTGTCGAGGAGGCGCTGGAGGACGGCTGGAACGAGGAGCCGATCGGACCGGACGAGGCCGCGCCCGCCGCTGCGGGCTATTTCAACAACCGCAAGCTGTCGATCTTCGGCGGGTCGAATGAGATCCAGAAGGGCATCATCACCAAAGCGATCCTGGGGCTCTGACGGTGGATTTTCAGCAAAGCGAAGATCGGCGGATGATCGCCGAGACGCTCCGCCGCTTCGTGGCGGACGAGCTGCCGATCGATGCGCGCAACAAGGCCGCCTATGGCGAGCGCGGCCACGATCCCGCGGCCTGGGCAAGGCTGGCCGAGCTCGGCATCGCCGGCGCGCTGTTCCCCGAGGACGCGGGGGGCTTTGGCGGGCATGGCTTCGACATCGCCGTTCTGTTCGAGGAGCTGGGCCGCGGCCTGGTTGTGGAGCCGTTTTTGGGATCGCTGATGGCGGGTCGCGCGCTTGCGGTCACCGGCGATCATGATCGGCTCGCCGCCATCGTCGCGGGTGAGACGATCGTCGCCTTCGCGCATGACGAGGCAGGCGCGGACGAGGTTGCCGACATTGCCGTGCGCGCGGATCGCGCCGGCGACGGCTGGAGGATCGAAGGCACCAAGATCGTGGTGCCGCACGGGGAGGCGGCCGGGCTGCTCCTGGTAACGGCGCGCACCGCGGGCGAGGCGGGTGAGCGGGACGGCGTCTCGCTGTTCCTGGTCGACCCCTCCGACCCCGGGGTCACCCGTCGCGGCTACACCAACATCGACGGCGGACGATCGGCAGACATCGGCTTCGATGCGGCACCCGCAACGCTGGTCGGCGGCGAGGGCGCGGGCGCCGCGGCGATCGAAGCCGCGACCGACGCCGGTCTGCTCGCGCTGTCGGCCGAAGCGCTGGGCGCGATGGAAGTCGTGCGCGATCTAACGCTCGATTACCTCAGGACCCGCCAGCAGTTCGGCGTCGCCATCGGCAAGTTCCAGGCGCTTCAGCACCGCATGGCCGACCTGCTGCTGGAGATCGAGCAGGCCCGGTCGGCGGTGATCAACGCGGCCGCGGCGTTCGACGAGCCCACCAGCTCCGCCCGCAGCCGCGCGCTCGCCGCCGCGAAATACACGGCCGGCCGCATCGGTCGCATGGTGGCGGAGGAAGCGGTGCAGCTTCACGGCGGCATCGGCATGACGTGGGAGCTGCCGCTGTCGCATTATGCGAAGCGACTGGTGATGATCGACCATCAATTGGGGGACGAGGACCACCACCTGGCGCGTTACATCGCGCTCGGCCGCGACGCGCAGGGCTCCTGAGGTCAGCGAGCGTCCTGCCCGCCGACCTTCTCGGAGTCTGACGGATCAGTCGTCGAACAGGTCACGCACGAGCTTGCGGGTGCCTTCCGCTGCGAGGCCGAAAACGATGTGCGACGCCAGGCCGAATGCATGCGTTCCTGCGTCGATCTCGGTCGGCGGTGCCGACAGGCCAACGGCGGGAACCGCGGCTTCGTCGAGCAGAAGCGACGTGCCGAGCCCGAACGCCGTTCCCGCGCCAACGGTGGTCTCGGGCCGGTACTCGGCCGCAATGCCATAGGCGACGCCCAGCAGCGTGCCCGTGACGTAATGGACAGCCGATCCGGCCAGTTCCTTGCTGCTGGGGTCCTGCAATTCCATTCCGCGGGCCGATCGCGACACTGCCTGGGCGGCCTTCACCGTTGCCGGATCCTCGTCGGAGTCCGCAGACGGGTCGAGCCCCAGCTTGCCGGCGATGGCCTGCGCCTGCGACATGGCGAACGACGCCACCAGCCCGGCCGCCAGCCCGGCAAGCGCCCCGGCCAGAAGATTTGGTTTGCGGGTCACGGCGGTCGTGTCGGCCATCATCTACTCTCCTGCGATCGGGTCGAGCAGATAACCGGGGGAACAGGGGCGGGTTCCGGCCGACCAGGCAGCGCGGGGGTGGACGCGCGGGCTCCCGGCCCTAGATGAGCGGCCATGGCCGATCTTCCGACCCCGCCCCGGCTGCCGTCCGACGCCAGCCTGTTCCTCGATTTTGACGGCACCCTTGTCGAGCTCGCCGAGCGACCGGACGGGGTCGTTGTGGACCGGGCGCTGACGGACCTGCTGGACGCGCTCGGCACCCGCTTCGGAAACAGGGTGGCGCTGATCTCCGGCCGATCGGTTGCGCAACTCGACGAGATGCTGGGCGCCGCGGCCGCGCCGCTCGCGATCGCCGGAAGCCACGGGCTGGAGGAGCGTTGGCAGGGCAGTCTGTCGACGCCCGACCGTCCGCAGGCGCTCACCGATGCAGAACATGCCTTCGATGACTTCGCCGCCAATCGATCGGGCGTCCTGGTGGAGCGCAAGTCGCTGGGGGTGGCGCTCCACTTTCGCCTCGCGCCCGATGCGGAGAATGCGGCCGTCGCGCTCGCGTCCCGGCTCGGGGAGGCACCGGGCCTCCACTACCAGCCCGGCAAGATGATGGCAGAGCTTCGCCTGGACGGAGCCGACAAGGGAACGGCCATCACCGCCTTGCTCCAGCGCCCGGAGCTTGCCGGCACCGTGCCGGTGTTCCTGGGCGACGATGTCACGGACGAGCCGGGCTTTGCCGCTGCCGGGGCGGGGGGCGGCTTCGGCGTGCTTGTTGGCGCGGAGCGGCCGACGGCGGCACGATATCGCCTGCCCGACGTTGCTGCGGTGCGGCACTGGCTTGCCCAATCGCTTGAGGAGACAGCATGACCGCAACGCTCGACCTATGGCCGATCGGAAACTGCCAGGTTTCGGCGCTGGTCGACCGGCACGGCCGCTTCGTATGGGGCTGCGCGCCGCGCGTCGACGGCGATCCGTGCTTTTCCTCGCTTCTCGACAGCCGTCCGGTCGCCGGCGAAGGCGCCTACGGTTTCTGGGAGATCGAGCTCGACGGCACGGTCGAGACGACGCAGCACTACCGCCGCAACACGCCGGTGCTCGTCACCCGCCACACGGACGGGGAGGGCAACGCGATCGAGGTCACCGACTTCTGCCCGCGCTTCGACCGCAACGGACGTGCCTACCGGCCGGTCGCCTTCTGCCGGATCGTCAAGCCGGTGGCCGGCAGCCCGCGCATCCGCATCCGGCTGCGCCCGGCGCGCGACTGGGCGGCGGAGCGCGCCAAGACCACGCGCGGATCCAACCATATCCGCTACCTCCTGGGCGATCAGGTGCTGCGCCTCACGACCAGCGCTGCCGTTGGCTGGATCGAGGACGAACGGCTCTTCCGCGTCGAACGGCCGCTGCATTTCTTCCTCGGCCCGGACGAGAGCTTTTCGGACGATGTGCGGGCCGCCACGGAGACGATGCTTGACCGCACCGTCGACAGTTGGCGGCGGTGGGCCCGCGGGCTCGCGACGCCACCCGAATGGCAGGAAGCGGTGATCCGATCCGCCATCACGCTGAAGCTCTGCCAGCATGAGGAAACGGGCGCCATCGTCGCGGCGCTCACCACCTCGATCCCCGAACATGCCGACAGCGGCCGCAACTGGGATTATCGCTACTGCTGGATCCGCGACGCCTACTACACGGTTCAGGCGCTCAACCGCCTTGGTGCGCTCGACGTGCTCGAAGGCTATCTCGAATATCTCCGCAACATCGTCGACAATGCGAAGGGCGGGCACATCCAGCCGCTCTACGGCGTCGGCGGTGAGGCAACCCTGGTGGAGCGTGAGGCAGCCGGGCTCGACGGCTATCGCGGCATGGGGCCGGTGCGTGTCGGCAACCAGGCCTATGAGCAGATCCAGCACGACGCTTACGGCCAGATCGTACTCTCCAACGCGCAGGCGTTCTTCGACCATCGCCTGCTGCGCGTCGCCGGCATAGAGGATTTCCGCGCGCTCGAGGATGTCGGGGAGCGTGCCTGGGCCGTCTATGACAAGCCGGACGCCGGGCTGTGGGAACTGCGCACCAAAAGCCATGTGCACACCTATTCCGCGGCGATGTGCTGGGCGGCGTGCGACCGGCTCGCGAACGCGGCCGATGTTCTCGGACTGGCCGATCGGAGGGCCTTCTGGGCGGAGCGCGCCGCCACCATGCGGCGCGTGATCGAGGAGCAGGCCTGGCGCCCCGACACCGGGCGCATGTCCGCGACCTTTGGCGGAGACGATCTGGACGCCAGCATCATCCAGCTGCTCGACCTCCGCTTCCTGGCCCCGGACGATCCGCGCTTCACCGGCACGCTGGTGGCGGTGGAGCAGGGCCTTCGACGCGGCAGCCACATGCTGCGCTACGCCAGCGAGGATGATTTCGGCCTTCCACACACCGCGTTCAACGTCTGCACTTTCTGGTTGATCGAGGCGCTGCACGCCACCGGCCGCATCGCGGATGCACGTCAGCTGTTCGAGGAGATGCTGGAACGGCGCACCGCAGCCGGGCTGTTGTCGGAGGACATCGATCCGCAAACCGGCGAACTGTGGGGGAACTACCCGCAGACCTACTCGCTGGTCGGATTGATCAACTGCGCCGTCCTGCTCAGCAAACCGTGGAGTGCTGTTCGTTGAGCCGTCTCATCATCGTTTCGAACCGGGTCCAGCCGCCCGCCGACACCGCACCCGCCAACCAGGGCGGCCTCGCCGTCGCGCTGGCCTCCGCGCTTCGCGAACATGACGGCATCTGGTGCGGCTGGTCCGGGGAGACCACCGATGTCTTTACCGGCGACATCCGGATGCAGACCGCTGCCGGCGTGACCACCGCGACGATCGACCTCGAGGAACAGGACGTCGAGGAATATTATAACGGCTTTGCGAACCGGACGTTGTGGCCGCTGCTCCATCACCGCACCGACCTGGCGGAGCATGAGCGCGAGTTCGCCGGCGGATATGAGCGGGTGAACCAGCGGTTCGCCGACATCTTCGCGCCGCTGATCGAGGGCGACGACCTCGTCTGGGTCCACGACTACCACCTGTTCCCGCTCGGGCGCGACCTCCGCCAGCTCGGTGTGCGCAATCGCATCGGCTTCTTCCTGCACACGCCCTGGCCGCCCACCCAGCTGCTGCTGTCGCTCCCCAGCCACCGCACGTTGGTCGAAAGCCTGTTCGATTATGATCTGATCGGCTTCCAGACGGAGGAATGGCTGAACAATTTCGAGCATTACCTCTCGACCGAGCTCGGCCTCGAGCCGAATGCAGACGGCGAATACCGCCTGGGCGAACGCAGCTTCCGCGTCCTCGCCTGTCCGATCGGCATTGATGGTGAGGAATTCGCCGAGCTCTCCCGGTCGCCGGCGGCGCGCTACTCCCGCTATCGCATGAAGCAGAGCGCGACCGGGCGCGACCTCATCGTCGGGGTCGACCGGCTCGACTACTCAAAGGGGCTGGAGGAGCGCTTCCTCGGCTACGAACGCTTCCTCGCCAACAACCCGGAACAGCATAGCGAGGTGTTCCTGCTGCAGATCGCGCCGCCGTCACGCGGCGAGGTGGAAAGCTACCAGGCCATCCGCTCCACCCTCGATGCGCTCTCGGGCCGCATCAACGGCAATTATGCCGACATCGACTGGGTGCCCATCCGCTACGTCAACCAGGGTTATCCCCGTGCGAAGCTCGCGGGCATCTATCGCGCTGCCAAGATCGGCCTGGTGACGCCGCTTCGCGACGGCATGAACCTGGTCGCGAAGGAATATGTGGCCGCGCAGGACCCGGAGGATCCCGGCGTGCTGATCCTGTCCCGCTTCGCCGGGGCGGCCGCGCAGCTGAAGGATGCGGTGCTGGTCAATCCGTACAGCTCCGATGACATCGCCGACGGGATCAGCCAGGCGCTGACGATGCGGCGGGGGGAGCGCACCGCCCGGTGGGAAGCGATGATGCACAACGTCACCACCGAAAATGTCGCCTGGTGGCTGCGGCGCTTCACCGATGCGCTGGAGAAGCGCCCGACCACTCGTTAGCGGTCGTCAACAGGTCGCTTGTCGCTCCCGCGCTTGTGGACCCACGCCGCCCGGTCGTCGTCATGCGCGTGCTCCGGCAGCGGGACCTCGCCTTCTTCATCCGGACCATGGCTCGGCTCGGGCTTGTGCTCGCCATCGCTGCGACGTTCGGTCATTCCGGCTTCTCCTCGCACTCTGAACGCGTCGCCGGTTCCGGTGATCCCGCGCGATCAGTCTCGTCTCGTCGCTGCGCTGCAACAACTCGCCCCGGTTTGCCGCAGCGCACAATTTTGGCGGGAACGATCGTCCTTAACGTGGATTTAAGCATCGTCTCGGGTCGCACGCGTGTGGGGTCAATCTGCGCGCAACCGGGGCTTGTGTGAGTCCTCAGGGGAGTGAGCGTATGAAGAAGTATCTTGCGGCGGCCGTGGCCCTCGCGGCGTTCGGTGGCTCGGCTCAGGCCGCCACCTTTGTTTTCGTTCCGGGCTCCGATGCCCTCCTGCCGACCGAAACCATCACCTATGATTTCAACTCGGCCGCCAATGACGGGTCCGTCACGGGCACCAACTTCATCTTCCAGTCGGGCACGAATTCTCAGGGTGCCGCCCCCGGTGCCGGTGACAACTCGCGCTATCTGTCCGTCCTGACCGACGGCGTGGCGAACATCGACTTCGGCAGTGCCGGCCTGTCGTCGTTCAGCATCGACATCGGTTCGCTCGACAGCTTCAACACGCTGACGCTGCAGTTTGCCGATGGCACCACCCAGGCGTTCACCGGCACTGAGCTGGTGGCCGGCCCGGCTGACGGCAACCAGGTGGAAGACCGCACCAATGGTCGCTTCCGCTTCACCTCCACGGCTGGCGAGCGCATCACGGGGCTGATCCTGGCGTCAGCCAACAACGCGTTCGAAGTCGACAACATCGCCACGACGGCGGCTGCTCCGGTTCCGGAGCCGGCAACCTGGGCGATGATGATTGCGGGCTTCGGCCTGGTCGGTGGCGTCGCCCGCCGCCGCAGCCGGACCGCCTCGCTCCTCGCCTGATCTTGTAGCGAAGCTTGGCAAGACGCCGTCGGTCCAGCCCGGACCGGCGGCGTTTTTCTTTTGAAAGCAAGCCGGGGGAGGCGGAACGGCGCGGGGGCCGCTAGACATCGGGCATGACACCGATCGACGAGCAGACGGCCTGGACCGCGTACCAGACCCGCGACCGCAAAGCCGACGGCCGGTTCGTGGTGGCGATCACCTCGACCGGCATCTACTGTCGCCCCTCCTGTCCGGCGCGACATGCGCGCGCTGACAATGTCCGCTTCTTCGCCTCCTCGGCGGAGGCGCAGGCGGGCGGATTTCGGGCGTGCCTGCGCTGCAGACCCGATGGCGCCGCGCGCGACGATGCCGCCGTGGCGAAGGCGGCGGCGCTGATCGGATCGGCGGACCAGCCGTTGACGCTGGATCGACTCGCTGCGGCGGTCGGCTATGCGCCGCATCATTTTCATCGGCTGTTCACCCGCGCGATGGGCACCACCCCTGCGGCTTATGCCCGCTCGCTCCGCGCAGCGCGGGCCGCGACCGTGCTGGATGGGGGCGGAACCGTGACCGACGCCGTGCATGACGCGGGCTTCGGCGCACCCAGCCGGCTTTATGCGGCGGCGACGGATCGTCTGGGAATGGCGCCCTCCGTGCGGCGACGCGGTGCCGCTGGCGAGCGCATCCGCTTCGCCACCGCCGCCACCAGCTTCGGCCCCATGCTCCTTGCGGCCACCGACATCGGCATCTGCCGCCTGACCTTCGGCGAGGATGAGGCCGCGCTGCGACGCCGCTTCCCGCACGCTGTGGTGGAGGCCGGTGGCCCGGATATGGAGGATCTGCTTGCCCGCGCGGTTGCAGCCGTCGAGATGCCCGCGGCCGCGCACGGGCTCCCGCTCGATCTGCGCGGCACCGCCTTTCAGGAAGCAGTGTGGCGGGAGCTTGCTCGCGTTCCGCCGGGGGAGAGCGTCAGCTATGCTGCGCTCGCGGCCCGTGCCGGTCGCCCCGATGCCAGCCGTGCTGCGGGCAGCGCCTGCGGGGCGAACCCGGTCGCGGTCCTCGTTCCCTGTCATCGTGCGAGGCGCGGCGACGGCAGCGCGGGTGGCTATGCCTGGGGGCTCGACATGAAAGCCGAACTGTGTCGACGTGAGGCGGATGGGGACCTGCCGAAAACGACATGAAGTGCTGATTGCCTTGGCCGCCCTGGCCGTCCTCTGCGGGGCCTGCACGACACCGCGGCAGACGGCGGGGTGCGAGGCCGCCGTGCGATCCGGCAAGCCGCTTGGCCGCCTGATCTGCGATGCGGAACGCGGTGTCCCGCTGGCCCAGCTGCTGCTCGGCAGGCTTTATGAGGCGGGGGAGGGCGTCGACGCAGATCCGGCGCGCGCCGCCGCCCTCTACGCCGCTGCCGCCGCCGACATCCCTCCGACCACGGCGATCTATGTGCCGCCGGTCGGGCAGACGGCAGGGCACGTCATGCTCATGCCGAACGCCAACGCCCGCACCGGTCTGGCCGCGGCACGCTACCGGCTGGGCCTGCTGTACCTCGCCGGCCGCGGAGTGGAGCGGGACGAGGCACGCGGCCGCCGCATGATCGAGCGCGCGGCGGAAAGCGGCGACGCGGAGGCGCGCGCCTGGATCGCCGGCAATGAGGCGGTGTTCCCTAGACGAAGCTGTAGGGGTCGACGTCGACCGCGACGCGGACGGAGGTCGGCCAGTCGACGCTGCCCAACCAGTCGCGCAGCACGTCCTGCACGTCCAGCGCGCGACGGGCATGCACCAGCAGGCGCTGCCGGTGACGACCGCGCAGCATGGCGAGCGGAGCGGGCGCCGGGCCGTAGACGGCCATCCCCTCCACCTGCGGCGCGGCGCGGGCGATCCGCTCCGCCACGTCGGCTGTTGCGGCCTTGTCCTCCGCCGACACGATGATCGCGGCGAAGCGGCCGAAGGGCGGGGCGCCCGCTTCCCGCCGCGATTCGGTTTCCGCCTCGTAGAAGCCTTCCGCGTCGCCGCTCACCAGGGCGCGGATCACCGGCGCCCCGGGGTCGTGGGTCTGCACCAGCACGCGTCCGGGCTTTTCGGCGCGGCCGGCGCGGCCGGCGACCTGCGCGATCTGCTGGAAGCTCCGCTCGGCTGCGCGCAGGTCACCGCCCTGAAGGCCCAGGTCCGCGTCGACGACGCCGACCAGCGTCAGGTTGGGGAAGTGATATCCTTTCGTGACCAGTTGGGTGCCGACCACGATGTCGATCTCGCCCTGCTCCATCCGGGCGACGAACTCGGCCGCCCGCGCCGGCGATGTGATGGTGTCGGACGTGACGACTGCGGCCCGCGCACCGGGGAACAACGCGGCGACCTCGTCGGCGATGCGCTCCACCCCCGGGCCGCAGGCAACCAGGCTGTCTTCCTCGCCACATTCCGGGCAGCGGCGCGGCGGCGGCTCCAGATGGCCGCAATGATGGCATTGCAGCCGGTGGATCAAACGGTGCTCCACCATCCATGCCGTGCAGTTGGGGCACTGGAAACGGTGCCCGCAATGCCGGCAGAGCGTCAGCGGAGCATAGCCGCGCCGGTTGAGGAACAGCAGCGCCTGCTCGCCCCGCGCCAGCGTCTCGTCCACCGCCCGCACCAGCGTGGGCGCCAGCCAACGCCCCCGCGGCGGCGGGTCCGCGGTCATGTCCACCGCAGCGATGTCCGGCATCGCCGCTCCGCCGAAACGCGCGGGCAGCACCAGTGCCTCGTAGCGGCCGAGCGCGACCTGCTGGCGTGTCTCGATGGCCGGCGTGGCGGAGGCAAGCACCACCGGCACCTCCTCGAACCGGCCGCGCATCACCGCCACGTCCCGCGCGTGGTAGGCGACGCCGTCCTCCTGCTTGAAGCTCGTCTCGTGCGCCTCGTCGACGACGATCAGGCCAAGGTCGGCGAAGGGCAGGAACAGCGCGGAGCGAGCGCCCACCACCACCTTCGCCTCGCCCGCCGCCACCGCCCGCCAGGCGCGCCTGCGCTGCGACTGGCGCAGGTCGCTGTGCCACGCGACCGGCGCCGCGCCGAAGCGCTCCGCAAAGCGCTTCAGGAACGGCTCGGTCAGTGCGATCTCGGGCAGCAGCACCAGCACCTGCCGCCCGTCGCGGATCGCCGCCGCCACCGCTTCCAGATAGACCTCGGTCTTCCCCGACCCGGTTACCCCGTCGAGCAGGATGGGCGCGAATGCGTGCGCGCCAACCGCCGCCACCAGCCGCGCGGCAACCGTGGCCTGCGCAACCGACAGATCCGGCTGGTGGTGGTCGGGGTCGGGCGCGGGAAAGAGGCTGTCCAGCGCCACTTCGACCGGTTCGATCGCACCCGCCTTGACCAGCCCGCGGATGACCCCGTCGGACACGCCCGCAATCGTCGCGAGCTCCCGAACAAGTCCCTGGCGGCCGTCGATCCGCTCCAGCGCCTGCGTGCGCTGCGGCGTCTGGCGCGGGGGTACGACGCCGGTCGGTCGATACTCCACCACCGTCCGCGCGCCTTCGAGGGCGGCGGAGGATGCCAGCGCCATCCGAAGCACCGACGCCGGCGCCGCGAGATAGTAGTCCGCGGTCCACTCGATCAGTCGCATGAGCGGCTCACGCAGCGGCGGGACGTCGCAGACGGCCAGGATGTTGCGCAGCCGGTTGTCGCCCACCTCCGCGTCCGACGGCATCCGCGCCGGGTCCCAGACGGCGCCAACCATCTGTCGCGGCCCGAGCGGCGCCACGACGATCGACCCGACCGGCGCCGACATCTCCCGCGGCACGCGGTAGTCCAGCGGCCCGAGGGCGGCATTGAGAAGGAGGACGCGCGCGCGGGCCATGACAGGTCCCTAGCTGGGCATTGATGCCGATGGAATCATCCCGCGCGCCATGCGTTGGCGTGATGATGGAGAACGAAACGATGAACCTTGCGGTGAAGCGCGCGGCCGAGATGGCGGCGGTGTTCATGATCGGCGACGGCCTGCTGGGCGTGCTGCAGCCCAAACGTCACGTGAAGCTGTGGCGGTCGGACGTCACAGCGGTCGACCTGCTCGTCCGTCCATTCCACAAGCACCCGACGCGGCGGCGGCTTTACGGCGTCCTGCAGGCATCGGCGGGCGTGCTGCTCGCCTCGGCGCTGAAGCGTTAGGCGCCCACCCGGGCGATCAGCGCCTCGGCAGCTGCCGGGGCTCGGACCTTGTCGCCCGCAATGAAGAAGGCGAACACGTCTCGCTGCCCACCATCCGACCATTCGCGGCAGAGGCTCTCGACCCGGTCCAATCCTGCCTCGTCATATCCCGTTGGAACGTCCTCACGCGATTGCTTGAAGCGGGCGTAGGCGAAATCGCGCGCCGGCTGGCCGATGGCGCCGCCGCCGTCGGCCTCGACATGCGCGATGGCAATGTCCGCCGCCCGGGCCATCGCGCGGAAGCGATCATCCGCGAAGCTTTCGTGCAGCGCCTCCACCGCATGGCGCAGCGGCCGACCGGCCAGGCTGCGCGGCAGCAGGTCGAAGAAGCGGGCGACCTCGTCCGCATCGAACCGCTTGGTCGCCGCCAGCTGCCACAGGATCGGTCCCAGCTTGTCACCAAGCTCCGTCAGTCCCTGATCCATGAACTTCGCGATCGACTCCCCCGCTTCGCCCAGGTCGCGCCGGTTGGTGGCGTACCGGGATGCCTTCACTGCGAAAACGAAGTCGGCCGGCGTCTCGTCATGCCATTTGGTGAAGCTCTTGGGCGCTTGCAGCCGGTGGAAGGTCGCGTTGATCTCGATGGCGGTCAGGCGCGTCGCCGCATGCGACAGCTCGCGCGCGTGCGGCAATCCGGCAGGGTAGAAGGGCCCGCGCCACGGCGGGAACGTCCACCCACCGGTTCCCGACCTGATCCTGTCGCTCATCGCTGTTCCTCCGGCTCCGTGCCGTCCAGACGTTCGGACAGCGGCGCCTGCTGGCGGTCAAGCACGCCGGCCAGCGGATCGTCGCACTCGATCTGGTCCAGTGTCGCGCCCGACATATAGGCGGCGCGGCCCAGCAGCTGCGCGCCCACCGGCAGCGTCAGGAGCAGAAACAGGATCGTGAACAATCCGGTGGAGGTGCGCGCCACATCGTCGATCAGGATCGCGCCGATCAGCATCAGCGCCACCCCCAGTGTTCCCGCCTTGGTGGCGGCATGCATCCGCTGGAACGGGTCGGTCAGGCGAAGCAGGCCGACCGCTGCGACCAGCAGCAGGGCGGCTCCCGCGATCAGGAACAGCTGGCCGATCATTCGCTTGTCCCCCGGCGCTCAAGGAAGGTCGCAAAGGCAATCGTCGCAACGAAATTGATGATCGAAATGCCGAGGCCGACGTCGAGAAAGGCGCTCCGGCCGGTCGCCACCGCCGCCAGCACGCCGAACGCCACGGCAAGCGCGGTCAGCATGTCCAGCGCGACGAAGCGATCGGCAAAGGTCGGCCCCACGACCATCCGCCACGCGGTCAGCGCCAGCGCAACGGACAAGACGATGCCCAGCACGGCAGCCAGGACGGAAGAGGCGATCATCGCTCTAGGATCCTCAGCCGGATTTCATAGTGACTCTGGAACTTGGCGATCGCCGCCTGCTCGTCGGGCGCGTCCAGCATGTGGATGTAGAGCAGCCGGCGATCTTCCGACACGTGGAGGCAGGTCGACCCCGGCGTCAGGGAGGTGAGGTAGGCCAACGTGCCGACGCTCCAGTCCTTCTCCAGCACGGTCGGGACGGCCACGATCTTTGGGTGATGCCGCGCGCGCGGCTGCAGCACGATCGCGGTCACCTGCGCCGACGATCGCACCAGGTCCCAGGCGAACACCACGGCCAGCGTGACGAGCGCGGCGGCCTTGCGGATCAGCCTCATCGTGCACCGCCCACGTTCATGGTCAGTGCGCTTGCGCTCAGCTGCGCCAGCGCCAGCAGCCGGTGCGGCTGGAGGGAAATGGCGACTGTCCCGACCGACAGAACCGCCATGCCCCACAGCATCGCGGCCGGCACGGGCCGCGTCCGGTGCCCACGCGGCGGCGCCTTCCACAGCGCTTCCGACCAGAAAGCCGCCATGGAGACGATGGTCAGCATCGCCGCGCCGAACGCCGCCAGAACCAGCATCAGGGCGCCGTCGCCGAGGCCTGCACGGATAACGGTGATCTTCGCCCAGAAACCGGACAAGGGCGGGATCCCGGCGAGTGACAGCACAGGCACGGCGAACAGCAGCGCGAAGCTCGGGTTGGTGCGCATGGTGCCGCCGGCGCGCCGCAATCCCCAGCTGCCGGTCGCCCGGTGGATCACGCCGGCGCCGAGGAAGAGGTTGGCCTGCACCAGCATGGAATGCACCATGTAGAAGATTGCCGCGATCAGCCCGGCGCGGGTGGCGACCGCAAGACCCATCGCCATGTAACCCACCTGGGCGATGACGTGCCACGCCAGGATGCGCCGCATGTCGGTCTGGCCGAGCGCGGCCAGCGCGCAGCCGACCATGGTCAGGATCGCGATCGTTGCCAGCATCGGCTCATACATGGCGCCGCCGCTTCCCTCCGCGCCGATGCCGTAGACCGCGACCATCACCCGCATGAGGGCATAGAAGCCCATCTTCGTCAGCAAGCCGGCCAGCACTGCCGACACGGCAATGGGGGCGCTGTGGTAGGATGCCGTCAGCCAGCTGTGGAACGGCACCAGCCCCGCCTTCAGCCCGAAGCCGGCGAGCATCAGCGCGCCCGCCACTGCGGTGGCGGGCACCGGCGGCTGGTCGCCCAGGATCGCGCCGAGCGTGGCGAGGTCGAGCGTGCCGGTGCTGCCATAGACGAGGCCGACGCCCAGGAGGATCAGGCTCGCCCCCGCGATCGACAGGGTGGCATAGCGGATCGCGCCATCGATCGCCGCGCGCGCCCGATCGATCGTGATCAGCGAAAGCGCGGCGACCAGCGCGAGTTCGAACCACACATAGAGGTTGAAAAGATCGCCGGTCAGGAACGCACCGTTGACCGATCCCAGCAGCGCCAGCAGCATGGCATCGAAGCCGGCACGGCGGCGCCGCGCACGCACGTCGGCATGCGCGAACAGCGCCGCCGCCGTGCCGACCAGCCCGGTAACCAGCGTCAGCAGCGCCGCCAGTGTGTCGCCGACGAAACTGACGGCGAAGCCGGCCGGCCAGCCGCCGAAGCGCATGACGGGCAGCACGCCCGTGCCCACCACGCGCGACAGCAGCAGCATGGATGCCACCGTCATCACGGCGATCGCGACACCGCCGGTGATCCGCGCCGCGTCCGGGCGGTTCCGCAGCAGCATGGCGACGGCGGCGCCGATCAAGGGGATCAGCACGGGCGCGATCAGCAGCGCACCGTCGCTCACGCGTCATCCTCTTGCCGCGGCAGGCCAAGGCGTTCGGCAGCGTCCACCGCCCGGCCGTCGACCGTGCGCTCTGTTCGCCAGGCGCGCAGCACAAAGGCGGCAAACACCACCGTCAGCGCAAAGCCGATCACGATCGCAGTCAGGATCAGCGCCTGGGTGAGCGGATCGGCGCTGTCGCCAAGCTGCGTCTCGCCCGCACGGATCAACGGCGGCTGCCGGTTCCCCATGCCGCCAGCCACGAACAGCAGGATGTTCACGCCCGTGGACAGAAGGGAAACGCCGAGCAGCAGCCGCACCAGATTGCGTGAAAGCATCATGTGGAGCGCGCACCCGACCACGCCGGCGCCGACCAGGGCATAAAGGAGGATCACCGCGCCGCCTCCCGCTGCAGACCGAACAGGAAGGACAGGACGGTGCCCACCACCACCAGCATCACGCCAAGATCGAAGACGATCGTGGTGCTGAGCTTCAGGTCGATGCCGGCAACCGTCGGCTCCCACCACAGGTGGGTGAGGAACGGCGCGCCGCCCGCCATGGCCAAAAGCCCGCTGCCGAAGCACAGCAGCAGTCCGGCTCCGACCAGCCCCATCGGCGGCACCCTCAATGTGCGCTCGGTCGCGGTCGGGCCTTCGGACAGCGACAGCACGGCAAAGGCGAGCGCCGCGACCAGCCCGCCCACGAAGCCGCCTCCGGGCTGGTCGTGCCCCCGCAACAGCAGCACGACCGCGATGATCCCCAGCAGCACCGCAAAAGGACGCGCGGTCAGCGTTAGGATCAGGTGGCGCTCCCGCTCGCGCTCCGGCGCGACGTCAAGGCGCCCCCGCTGGCCGAGCAGGGATCGACCCAACAGTGCCGCCAGCGCGATCACCACCGTTTCACCCAAGGTGTCGAACCCGCGGAAGTCGACAAGGATGACGTTTACCACATTCAGCCCCTTGGCCGCGATGTAGCTCGCCTCGCCGAAGAAATCGGACGCGCGGCGCACCGGATCGGCGCCGGCCATGTCGATCACCGCAACCAGCAGCAATGCGGAGAACAGGATCACCACCGCGCTGTCCAGCCAGCCGCGTTCGCGACTGCGGGTGGGTGGCGTCGCCAGCGGCACCGCTAGCAGCAGGGCGGTCAGGAGCACGACCAGCAGCGCTTCGACCGTGAACTGCGTCAGCGCCAGGTCCGGCGCGCCGTTCAGCAGAAAGCCGATCGCGGCGGCAAATCCGGTCAGCCCCACCGCGATCATCGCCGAGACAAGCGTGCTCGCGCGTGTCGCCGCGATCGCCCCGGCTAGTCCGATCACCGCGACGGCTGCCGCGTCCCAGCGCCACGGCACGTCCGCCGGCATCCGTGGCAAGGCGCCGGCCGCCCAGAGGGCAGCGCCCATCAGAACGGATGCGCCGACGAGACAGGCGAGCAGATAATCGGGCAACTGCCCGTTCTGCAGCCAGCGGCTGACGATCCGCGCGCCGCGTGTGGCGGACGCCTGCAACAGGTCCCACCGCCGCTCCAGCGCATGCGTCTCGAACCGCTCAAGCCCGTTCAGGCGGATATGGATCGCCTTCCAGTAGCGGGCGATCAGCGCGCCGATCGACACGACGACGATCGACAGCAGCAGCATCGGCGTGATGCCGTGCCACACCTCGATCTCGACCTCGACCGCTCGCCCGTAAACCGCTGCCACCGCCGGTCGCAGCGCGACCCGCGTGATCCAGTCCGGATTGAGGCTGATGGTGAGGCCTGCCAGCGCAAGGATCAGCGGCGGCGCCACCAGCGACGGCGTCTCACGGTGCTTGACCGACGTCACCTTGCCGTGCCCCAGGAAGAAGGGACGCAGCGTCACCACGGCGGCCACGCCGACCATCACGGCATTGACCAGGACGGCGATGGCAAGCGGCGTGATGTCCCAGCTGCTCTCCAGCTGTGCCTGGAACAGAAACTCCTTCGAGATAAAACCCAGAAAGGGCGGGATGCCCGCCATCGACAGGCTGGCGCCGATCGTCGCCAGCGCGGTGTAAGGAAGAAAGCGATACAGGCCGCCCAGCGAACGGAGGGACTGGCTGCCCGTCGCGTGCAGCACCGATCCTGCGCAGAAGAACAGCGCTGCCTTGTAGATGGCATGGCTGAACAGGAAGCCGATCATCGCAACCGTTGCCTGCGGACCATCGAGCCCGACCAGCAGCATCAGGATGCCGAGCGACGCCATTGTCGAATAAGCCAGCGCGGACTTGAACCCTTCCGCTCGCAGCGCCTGCAGCGACGCCACCAGCATCGTCACGCATGCCACGACGATGATTGTCGTCCGCCCCCAAGGCACCGACGCCACCACCGGCTCGAAGCGGGCGAGCAGGTAGATGCCAAGCTTCACCATCGTTGCCGAATGGAGAAACGCCGATGCCGGCGTCGGCGCCTGCATGGCGTTGGGCAGCCAGAAGTGGAACGGGACCTGCGCGGATTTCGTGAAGGCCGCGAGCATCAGGCAGATGATGATGGGCGCGCCGAGCGGATGCGCCGCGATCTCGGACGCGCGCTCCACCGCTTCCGCCATTGAGAAGCTGCCGACGACCTCCCCGATCATCAGCACCGCGGCCAGAAGGGCGAGGCCGCCGCCCGCCGTCACCTGCAACGCCATCAGCGCCGCGCGCCGTGATCGGGCCGAGCGATTGTCGAAGCCCACGAGCAGGAAGGACAGGATCGACGTCGCCTCCCAGAAGGTGGCGAGCACCAGCAGGTTCTCGGCCAGGACGGCGCCCAGCATGGCCGTCATGAACAAGAGGATGAGCGTGAAGAAGCGCGTTCGCTCCGCCCGCGGCTTTCCCGTCAGGTACGCGCCCGAATAGACGATGACGAGCGCACCGATCGCCGTCACCAGCAGGCAGAACAGGAAGGAGAAGCCGTCCAGCCGGAAGGTCAGGTCCGCGCCCATCGACGTGGCCCAGTTGATGCCTTCGCCCCGCACCCAGCCGCGCTCGACCGTGTCGGCCATCCGCACGAACCCGGCCAGGAGGGCGATCGGGAACAGCGCGATGATTAATCCCGCGCCGCGTCCCACCACCCGCGCGACCAGCGGCACCGTGATGCTGCCGACAAGGGCGAGGAGGAGCAGCAGAACCATGCCGATCCTCTGAACAAGCTTAGCGTCTGCTCCGTCAACCGTGCTGACGGTTTTTCATCACTCCGGGCAGCGCACCACCGTCTCGGCGTCATAGCCAAGCGCGACGCGTGCCAGGCTGAAGGTCAGATCGCCGTCGGTGGACAGGCGGAACGGCGCGGACACGTTAGCAAGGTCGGCGCCCAGCCGGCCGAAGCACTTCAGGTCGATGCCGACGGTTGTCCATTGACCGGGCCGGAAGGCCTCCATCCGGCCCAGCGAAACCCGCTCATCGCCAAGCCCCAGGAACACCTCGCGGGTGGGGGCGGCATCGAGCCGGATGCGCGCTGTCAACTTGCTGTCGCCGTTCGCCTCGCGGGTCCAGTCGCCACCGGGCGCCGTCACCTCGACAACCGCGGGCCCGCCGCCGCGGATCGCGAACCGGCGGGCACCTTCCTGGACCACATGGTCGGTCGAGGTCACCTGCACCCGGCCGCGCAGCACGGTTGCCGGAACGGTGGTGATCCGCGTGATGTCGGCGGCGCCATCGGTGATCTGAAGAGAATGCGCAGCGGATGGAACGCCGCGGTCGAAGAACACGCCGCTCGCCGCGGTCTCCGCGACGCCCGCATCCTCCGGCAGCCGCGGCACCGTCCCGCCCTCGGCATAGCTGAGGCCATAGCCGAGCGGGAACAGCACCGGACCCGTCGCATTCGCGGTTGCAGGCCAGGCAAAGGACAGGCTGCCGGTGAAATCATGGGCGACGCCGCCCGCCGGGCGCTGGAACAGCACGTCGGCCACGCCACCGCCTTCCGATCCCGGCAGCCAGGCCGCGACGAACGCGTCCGAGGCGTTCAGCCACTCGTTCATCCAGAGCGGCCGTCCACTCAGGAACACCGCCACCACGGGAACGCCTTCGGCCTTCAGGCGCCGCATCGTCTCCAGCGGCGCGCGCAGCTCCGGCTTCAGCTGCAGGGTGGCGATGTCGCCTTGGAACTCCGCATAGGGCGTCTCGCCGAACACCACGATGGCGGCATCGGGCTTGGCGCCGCTATAGCGCCCGTCGGCAGACAGGGTGGCGCGTCCGCCGCCAGCGGCCACGGCCTGCTCGATGCCGTTCCAGATCGAGGTCGCGCCGGGAAACTTGCCGTCGGGGATGCCCGTGCCCTGCCAGGTGAGCGTCCAGCCACCCGATTGACGGGCGACGTCGTCGGCGCCGTCGCCTGCCACCAGGATGTTGGCGCCCGGACGCAGCGGCAGCACAGATCCCTCGTTCTTGATCAGGACCAGCGACTTTCGCACCGCCTCGCGCGCGATCGCACGGTGATTGGCGCTGCCCAGCCGGTCATAGTCCCCGGACAAGGGGCGGGAGGAGGGGCGCCCCGCCTCGAACAGACCGGCCCGCATCTTCACGCGCAGGATGTTCCGGACGGCGTCGTCCAGCCGCTCCGCCGGCACGGTGCCGTCGCGCGCCTGGGCGAGCAGGCTGTCATGGATCTGCCGCCAGCTGTCGGGCGCCATGTACATGTCCAGGCCCGCGTTCACGGCTCGGGGGCAGGTGGCGTTGGTGCATCCCGTCACCTGGCCGTGCGCGTTCCAATCGGACACGATGAAGCCGCCAAAGCCCATCCGCTCCTTCAGCACATCCGTGAGGAGGCCGGGGTGGCCGGTCACCTTTTCGCCGTTCCACGACGAAAAGCTTGCCATCACCGTCTGCACGCCGGCATCGATCGCGGCCAGATAGGGGCGACCATGGATGTCGCGGAGCTGCTCCTCCGTGATGCGCGCATCGCCCTGGTCGCGCCCTTCAAAGGTGCCGCCGTCCGCCAGGAAGTGCTTGGTGGACGCAAGCACGTGCGGCCCTGCCAGGATCGCGCCTGCACCCGGCTCGCCCTGAAGGCCGCGGATGAACTCGCCGACATAGGATTGCACCAGCGCGGGGTCCGATGAGTAGCCTTCATAGGCGCGGCCCCACCGCACGTCCTGCGGCACCGTGATGGTGGGCGCGAAGGTCCACTCCTGGCCGGTCACCCGGATCTCCACGGCCGTCGCTTCGGCGATCCGCCGCATCAGCGCGGGGTCGTGCGCGGCACCCAGGCCGACATTGTGCGGGAACAGCGTCGCGCCCACCACATTGCTGTGCCCGTGCACGGCGTCCGTGCCCCAGATCACGGGTATGCCGACACCGCCGTCGCTGGTGTCGACGGACGCGTCATAGAATTCGTCGGCAAGCGCCAGCCAGCGATCCGGCCCGGCATATTCGTCGCCATAAGGGCCGCTGTTGCCGCCGTTCAGGACCGATCCGAGGTTGTAGCGCTTCACCTCTTCGGGAGTGACGCTGCCGATGTCGGCCTGGACCAGCTGGCCGACCTTCTCCTCGATCGTCATGCGCGCGATCAGCGCATCGATGCGCGCTTCCATCGCGGCGTCGCGCTGGAACGGCCAGTTCGCCTGCGGCCAGATCTCCGGATGCACCCGCGCCGCCGGCGCGATGCTCGCGCGGATCTCGGCCTCGCTCGTTTGCGCCGCGGAGGGCAGGGGAGCGGCAAGCGCCGCGAACATCGTTCCGCACAGCGCCCAGCGCCGCAAAGCCGTCTTGTAACCCATCATCATCCCCCGCCGCACGGCGTCTCAGCTTGTTCTGCCTGAGAACGTTCACACTTCGCGCGCGGCTGTCAAGCTTTCCGGGATGTTAGCGCGCCTCACGGCAAAGTCACCCGCCGATGCTGCCCAGCCCGACGGCGACGGCAACGCCGGAGAGCAGGCTGCCGGCGATCATCAAAGCACCGTCGTGCACCAGCAGCGCCAGCCCGAACATGGCGATCGCCGCCATCGGCGCAGTGCTCGCAAACGGGAGCAGCTCGAGCGGCGGGACGGTCAGCGCCAGCAGGATCGACAGCGCCGCTGCAACCTTGACCCATGGGCCTTCGGTCAGGCGACGCAGCCGCCCGTGGAACCACCGGTCGAGCCAGCGCCCGATGCCGCGCAGCTTTTCGGTCGCCTTGACCAGCTTGCGCCCAGACAGCGAGCGGCGCTCGACAAAGCCCGGCAACCAGAAGCTCTTGCGCCCCATCAGCATCTGGGCGGCAAAGAGGATGATGATCGCGGCCAATGCCGTCGGAACACCCGGGATGCCGCCGATCGGTGAGATCTCGATCAGCGCCGGCACCAGCAGGAACGGGCCGTAGCTGCGCTGTCCCATCTCGTCGCGCAGCGTGCCGATGGTCATCCTGTCCTGCTTCTCGCCCGCTTCCTTTAACCGGTCAAGGATGTCGCCGACGCCGCCATCCTGTTGGTCTCCGGCCATTCGATCCTCCCATGACCTTTGCCGGCGAACGACCGGCGCGGCGGCGCTGTTCCCGGCTTGCAAAGGACGGGGCGCCATGGCTTTTGCCTGCGATGCAGACAGCCGACGTCTTGATCGTGGGGGCAGGGGCCTCCGGAACGCTGCTCGGGGTGCATCTGCTCGGTCGCGGCGCCTCCGTCATCCTCGTGGAGCGACACGGCCGGCTCGAAGGCCGCGGCGTCGCCTATGGCGAGGCAGGCCCGCTTCACCTGCTGAACGTCCGTGCCGCCGGCATGAGCGCTTATCCCGATCGCCCCGATCATTTCGCCGCATGGCTGGAGGCGAAGGGCCGGGGCGCTGGGACCAGTTTCGCGTTGCGGCGCGATTATGGCGACTACCTAGTCGCGCTGCTCGCCGATGCCGAAACGCGCGGGCCGGGCGTGCTCGAACGGGTGGATGGCGAGATTGTCGACCTTCAGGAAGCCGGGGACGGGGTGACCGCGATCCTGCCCGATGGCCGGCACCTCCATGCGCGCCATGCCGTGATCGCCAGCGGCAACCTGCCTCCGCTGCCGCCGCCCGGCATCGATCAGACGCTTCCGCCCGATATCTGGGTCGCAGACCCTTGGGCCAGCGATCCGGCGTCGGGCCTGCGCGATGCCGACCATGTGGTCCTGGTCGGGACCGGGCTCACGGCCGTCGACGTGGCGGTGCAGCTCGACGCGGCCGGCTTCGGCGGCAAGATCACGGCCGTGTCACGGCGCGGTCTCATGCCGCGCGTCCATGCCGATCCGGAGCCGCGTCCGGCGCCACCAACGCTTGATGACGACCGCCTGTCAGGCATGCTCCGCCGCATTCGCCGGCTGGGTGACGAGATCGGCTGGCGCGCGGCGGTGGACGCGCTCAGGCCGGTCACGCAGCCGCTCTGGCAGGAAGCAGACTTGCGCGTGCGACGCCGCTTCCTGCGGCATCTTCGGCCATGGTGGGACGTGCATCGTCACCGCATCGCGCCGCAGGTGGGAGAGCGGCTCGCGGCCATGGCCAAGGCCGGACGGCTGGAGGTCCTTGCCGCGCGCACATTCGCGACCGTGGCGGAGCCGAGCGGCGTGGCACTGACGATCCGGCGCCGCGGCGCGTCTGCGACGGAGGTCATCCATGCCCGCCGTCTGGTCAACTGCACCGGTCCCGGCACCGATGTCTCCCGCTCGGGAGATCCACTGCTGACGACCCTCCTTCAGCGCGGCACCGTCCGCTCGGGGCCGCTCAGGCTCGGCGTGGAGGTTTCTGACCAATGCGACACGCTCGACAGCGCCGGAGCAGCGTCATCACGCATCCACGCCATCGGACCGATCACCCGCGAGCGCTTCTGGGAGGTGGTGGCCGTTCCGGATATCCGCCAGCAGGCGGCGGTCCTTGCCGCACGCCTCGCGCCTGATCAGTAGGCGGCCTTGGAGATGAAGCCGGTCAGCGCGGTGCGCAGCAGGATGTAGATGTCGAGGCCGACCGACCAGTTCTCGATATAATAAAGATCGCACTCGAGCCGCTTCAGCAGCTTTTCCTCCGTGTCGGTCTCGCCGCGCCAACCGGACACCTGCGCCCAGCCGGTGATCCCCGGCTTTACCTTGTGCCGGGCGGCATAGGTGGCGACCACCTCGCTGAACAGGCGGTCGCCGGCGCGGGTGGAGGGGGCATGCGGGCGTGGCCCCACAAGCGACATCTCGCCGGCCAGCACGTTGAACAGTTGCGGCAGCTCGTCGATGCTGGTCCGGCGCAGCACCGCACCCACGCGGGTGATGCGCGGGTCGCGGCGCGTCGCCTGCTTGATGCCGTCAGTTTCGCAATGGTCGGTCCGCATCGACCGGAACTTCCAGATGTGGAAGGTCCGGTTGTTGAAGCCTTCGCGCGGCTGGCGGAAGAAGACTGGCCCCTTACTGTCCAGCTTGATGGCGATGGCCGCCACGATCAGGACGGGTGATGCGATCACCAGCGCGATCAGGCCGATCGTCATGTCCTCGATCTTCTTGATGATCTGGTCGAAGCCGGAAATCGGACGCTCGAACAGCGTCATCACCGGCAGGTCGCCAAGCAGCACCACCGGCCGCTGTGCAAAGGCGAAGGAGGCGAGGTCGGGCGCCAGCCTGATCCGCACCGGCGTGATCGCGAGCGCGGCGACCACCTCCTGCAACCGCGTCTCCGCAGACCAGGGCAGCGCGACGATGACCTGGTCCACCTCGCCATCGCGGATGCGCTTCACCAGGTCGCGCAGGTTGACCTTCAGCGCCAGCTTGACGTCCCGGTCGGGCAGCCGGTCGGGCATGCGATCGTCGAAGAAGCCGACCAGATCGATGGTCAGCTTCTCGTTGCCGATGATGTAGCCGGCCAGCCGGTCGCCCTGCGACCCTGCGCCGAAAATGGCGACACGCTGGTTGAAGACGCCCTGGCGCTTCATGCTGCGCATCCAGCCGGTGCCGGCCGCCCGCACCAGGCACAGCGCCCCCGCGCCCGTCACGAACCAGCCGATGCCCCACCCGCGTGAGAAATCGTCGGACACCTTCAGGAGGAAGCCCATCGTCAGCATGAACATGCCGGTGGACAGCCATGCCGTCAGCACGCGGCCCCACGCACGCCTGACGGAGAAGCGGACATCCGTGTCATACGCGCCGATCACCTCGGCCAGGCCCGCGTAGAAGAAGCCGGCGACGATCGAGGCGTTGATGTAACGGCTGACGTCGCTCTGGTCGCCGAGCCCGCCCACGACGGAGGTGATCAGCGCCGCGCTGCCGGTGACCGCCAGGAACTCGAACAACCGCAGCAGCAGGGTCGACACCTCGAGGAGCATCGGGCTGCGCCGTCCGGCGGGTGCCTCGGTTGCCAGGTCCGCGGTGTCGATCACGGGCGGCAGCGACGACGAAAGCGCGGGCGGCATGCTGCCGTCCGATCCGCTTACGCCCAGTCTTGGTTCTGCACCCATCTTACGCCCCCAAGGCGGTTCGGCTTGGTTCGGGGAAAGCCGACTCGCCCGCGTTCGACCGTTTAAGCGTCAAAGCTTGCAGAAAGATAGTGAAGCCGACGATCACTCATCGCCCGTGCGGTCCGTCCGGACCCATTGAGTCTCCGCGCCGCCGCGCACCAGCTTCAGGTAGATGGGAAGCTTCCACAGGAGGTAGAGCGGCACGCGGGCCAGCGTTCCCGCCGTCACCTGTTCCCGCCCGTGGCGGCGCCAGGCGAGAAGAACGCCGGCGACAACCAACCCCACCAGGATCAGCGCGAGCAGGAATGGCGCGCGCGCGGCCCCCAGCAGCGTGGCGCCGAGCAGCAGCGCCAGCGCGGCAGCGTCGATGGCGAGAAGGAGGGCGAGCGGCGGCACCAGCAGGTGCAGCCCCAGCCAGCTGAGGCCGGGGCGCCTCGTGCGCATGCCCTCCCGGACCAGCGGCAGGCCGGTCCGGCGCGCCGTCGCGATGAAGCCATGTTCCCACCGGGTCCGTTGCCCCAGCGTGCTGCCCGTCGCGGCCGGCTTGGTCCAGATGCGTGCCGCCGCATCAAAACGCGGCGAAAGCCGCTGCCGCGCCAGGGCAACGCCGATCGCCAGATCCTCCACGATGTCTCCGGTATCGAGGGGCGCGGCGGCAAAGGCTTGCCACGGAAACGCCATGCCCGATCCGGTCAGCACCACCGGTGCCCCGATCCGCTCCAGCCCCGCTTCGCGCACAAGGTTCTTCACCAGGAAGGCAAAGCCGGAGATCTGCAGCATCGGCGATCCCGTCGGCTGCGGCTCGAACAGATAGGTCGCCTGCACCGGGCGGCCGTGCGCCACCGCGCCGCGCGCCAGCCGCTCGATGGCGCGTGGCTCCGGAATGCAGTCGGCGTCCAGCACCACCACCACATCCGGCGGACTCGCCTGCAGGTGGCTGCGGCCGAAATCGAGCGCAAAGCCCTTGCCGCGCTTTGTGGGGTCCTGCCGCTCGACCACCTCGGCTCCTGCGGCACGCGCGATCTGCGCCGTGTCGTCGGAGCAGTTGTCCGCCACCACCAGCAGCCGGCCACCCTCCGGCAAACGCTCCAGCACCGTGTCGACGATCGGTCCGATCACGGCCGCCTCGTCATGCGCGGGCATCAGCACGGTCACTTGGGGCACGGGCGCGCCGGGCAGGGGGAGCCCACGCGGGTTCGATCCGGCCAGCAGCTCCACTGCGATCACCAGGTTGGGAACGAGGATCGCGATCAGGATCAGCCATGCGATCAGCGTCAGCATGCCCGCGCCTCCTCGATGGCGCGTGTCAGCGACCGGGCATTGCGCTCGGCGTCGTGCGCATCGGCGACCCGGCGGCGTCCTTCCGTGCCCATCGCGGCGATCGTGGCGTCGCTGGCGTCGATGGCGGCTTCCATCGCATCGGCGACCGCTGCTGCGGACCCTGCGGGCACGATCCAGCCACAGCCGGCGTCGACCAGCTCGGGCGTGCCGGCGATCGCGGTTGCGATCACGGGGCGTTCCAGCGCCAGTGCCTCCATGATGACGACGGGCAGCCCTTCGGCGAAGCTCGGCAGCACGAAGGCGCGCGACCTCTCAAGCAGCGCCCGCACGCCGGCTCCGTCCAGCGACCCGAGCAGGTGCACATGATGGTCGAGGCCGCCGTCGGCGATCTGCTTCACCAATGCCGCGCGCAGGTCGCCGTCACCCGCGATCTCCAGCTGGAAGTCACGACCGCGCGACTTCAGGATGCGCGCTGCCTCGATCAGCACCGGCAGTCCCTTTTGCCCGCTCAGGCGCGCCACCGCGGCAAAGCGGGGCGCGCTGCTCGCCACCGGCGGACGCGTTGCCAGGAAGCCGCCATCGACCCCGCACCGGACGACAGCGATGCGGTCCCAGTCGGCAGGGGAGGACCAGCGCATCAGCTGGCTGCGGCCGAAGCTGGAAATCGCGACCGCGAGCTTCGCATCTGCAACCTTGCCTTTCAGATCGAGCGCCTCGGGACGGTCGAACTCGTCCGGACCATGCACAGTGAAGCTGTAGTGAGGTCCCCCGAGCCGCCGCACGAGCCGCGCCACCATCGTCGGGTTTGTGCCGAAATGGACATGGAGGTGGTCCACGGCTTGCCGCCGGAGGCTTCGCTCCAGCCAGGCCGCTTCCAGAAGATAGGCGATCGCACGCACCAGCTCCTTCGGTCGTGCGCCGGCGGCGCCGAGCGCAAGCTTCGCGGCGGAGGCGAAGCGGCCGGGTGACCGGATCGCCGCGCCGGCTCCGGCCGCGATGAGCGCGGCGGCTCCTTGTCCCAGGATTGCCGTCGTCCGGCTGGCCTCGGCGCGGTCCGCCTCGTCGACCAGCTCTCCGGGTGCGCGGACGGTGTAGCGCACCACCTGATGCCCGCAGGCTTCGACGCCGGCGATCTCCCGGCGCACGAAACTGTGGCTTACCGCCGGGTAGCGATTGCACAGATAGGCGATCTTCAAGGCCGAACCCCCGGCAGTTGTCGGCTTGGCGCCTATTCTGACGTTTATCCCAAAGCAATGATTGCCGGGTAAATCCGCTGCCGCTAAGGGCGATCGCGCCTTCCGGGGGAAGTTGTTTGGCGAGCGTACCGGCTCCGGCCGCCACGGGCGGTCAAGGAGAACTCCATAGCATCCAGGCCGCGCGCGGGATCGCCGCCATGCTGGTCGCTGCCTTTCATCTCTCGATCACGATCGGCACCGATCGCTTCGCCGGTGTGCCCGTCTTCGCATCGGTTACCTGGTGGGGGTACCGCGGCGTCGATTTCTTCTTCGTTCTGTCGGGCTTCATCATCCTGCTCGCACATCGGCGCGATATTGGCCGACCCGATCGGCTCGGACGATACGCCTGGAAGCGGGCAAGCCGCATCTATCCCGCCTACTGGCTCTACACCGCCGTGGTCCTGGCGATCAGCGCGGCCGGGTCCGGGACGCTCCTTGCCTCGATCGCGACGGGCGGCGACTTCCTGTCCACGCTGACCCTGGTCCGGTTCGGCGATGTCGATCCCGCGATCGGCGTGGCGTGGACGCTGTTTCACGAAATCGTCTTCTACACGGCCTTTGCCGCGCTGATCATCAATCGACGGCTCGGGATCGCGTTGTTTGCCATATGGGGAGTGACCATCCTCTGGTCGGCTCTGGAGCCGACTCCGCACAGCCTCGCCGGCACGTTGATCGGCAGCTACAACATGAACTTCTTCTTCGGTCTGGCGGCTTATGGTGCATTCCGGCGACTGTCGGCATCCGCCGGCCTTGCCGCGCTTGCGGCATCGCCCGTCCTTCTGGGCGTGATGATCGCGCTGGAAGCGGGAGGCGTCGGCGGCATGCTCCTTCACGCCGGCTATGCGGCGGCGTTCGCGCTCGCCATATTCGGCGCGGCGCGGGCGGAAGCAAACGGGCTGCGCATGAGCTTTCCCGGGCTGTCGCTGGTGGGGGATGCCAGCTACTCCATCTACCTCACCCATGTGACCATGCAGACCTACCTGGCGCTGATCGCCGCGAAGCTCGGCCTGTTCACGATGCTGCCGGGATGGGCGGCCTATATCGGCATCCTCGTCGCAGGCACCCTCGTCGGCATCATGGCCTATCTGCTTGTCGAAAAGCCGCTGCTGCGCCTGCTGCGGCCGCGTCCTGCCAAGATCCCGCACACGGTGGGGAGGGCGGCGCTGTCATGACCAAGCCCGTTGTCGGCTATCTGGTGCCCGAGTTTCCGACCCAGACGCACATCTTCTTCTGGCGGGAACTCCGTGCGATCGAGGAAGCCGGCCTGCCGCTGGCGATCCTGTCGACCCGGCGCCCGACCGCCTCCTGCCCGCACGCCTTTGCGGACGAGGCGGTGGCGCGGACCGACTATCTGATGCCGCCGCGGCCGGCCGAACTGGCGGCGATCCTGCCGTCCCTGCCAAGGCTGGTCCTGCTCGCGCGCCGCGCCGCGGCCGACAAGGGGCAGGGGGGATCGCCACGGACGATTGCACGGCTGACAGCTCTTGCCGTGATCGGCGCCGTCCTCGCGCGCCGGGCCGGCAGGCGCGGCCTGCGCCATGTCCACGGGCACAGCTGTGCCGACGTCGGCTACGTGCTCGCCTTCTCCCGCCTGCTGGGTGGGCCCCGCTACAGCCTGACGCTCCACGGCGATCTGGACGTTTACGGCGACGGCCATGCCTTCAAGTTTCGTCATGCTGAGGCGGTGACGTGCGTGACCCATGCGCTAATCGATCAGGTGCGCGAACGCGTCGGCGACGTGGGCACCCCCCTTTCCATGATCCGCATGGGCGCCGACCTGGACAAGTTCACCGGCTGGCAGGACCGCGTCTGGAGCGCCGGGGGAACGCTGCGGCTCCTGACTGTGGCGCGGCTCGATCCTTTCAAGGGTCACCGCTTTGCGCTCGAGGCGATCGCGCGTCTCGTGCAGGCGGGCCTCGACATCCGCTACGACATCGTCGGGCAGGGCCACATGCGCGACGAGATCGAACGTGACATCGCCGACCTCGGCCTGGTCGGCCGCGTGACGCTGCATGGCACTCGATCCGCCGATCAGGTGGTCGATCACCTTCTCGCCGCCGACGCGTTCGTGCTGCCGAGCCACGGCCTGGGCGAGGCCGCGCCGGTGTCGGTCATGGAGGCCATGGGCGCGGGCCTGCCCGTGATCTGCTCGCTGATCGGTGGCACCGGAGAGATGATCGACGACGGCCGCACCGGCTTCCTCACCCCGCAAAAGGACGTGGCCGCGCTTGCCGACCGCATGGCGGCGCTGGCCCGCGATACCGACTTGCGACGCACGATAGGCGCCGCTGCGCGGGCGCATGCCGAGGCGCACTTCAGCACCCGCGGCGAGGCGGCCAAGCTGATGGCGGTGATCGCCCCGTGACGATCCGCCCGCGCGTGCTGGTGATTGCCGAGGCCGCTAATCCCGAGTGGGTCAGCGTGCCGCTGGTCGGCTGGTCCCTTGCAAGCGCCCTGCGTCAGGTCGCGGACGTCCACATCGTCACCCAGGTGCGCAACCGTGACGCGTTCCTGCGCGCAGGCCTGGTCGAGGGCCGCGATTTCACCGCGATTGACAACGAGCGTCTGGCAGCGCCCATGTGGAAGCTGGCCGAGCGGCTGCGCGGCGGTGCCGGCAAGGGGTGGACCATGCTCACTGCCCTGTCGGCGGTCGCCTATCCCTTGTTCGAGCGGGCGGTGTGGGCGCGTTTCGGCCGCGACATCCGCGCGGGACGGTTCGACATCGTCCACCGCGTCACGCCGCTGACCCCGACGACGCCCAGCAGCATCGCCCGGCGTTGCCGAAAGGCCCGCGTTCCCTTCGTGCTCGGCCCCCTCAATGGCGGCGTACCGTGGCCGGCCGGGTTCGATGCGGAGCGGCGGCGCGAGCGTGAGTGGCTGTCCTATGTCCGCGGCCTCTACAAGCTCATGCCGGGACGGCGTGCCACCCTGGCGAACGCGGCAGCCATATTGTGCGGGTCGCGTCACACCGCCGGCGAGGTTCCGGCGCGCTTCCACCCGAAGCGCATCTACATGCCGGAAAACGGTCTTGATCCGGCACGGTTCGGCACGCAGATCCCGCGTGCGCCGTCCGATCGTCTCCGCATCGCCTTCATCGGCCGCCTCGTTCCCTACAAGGGATGCGACATGTTGATCGAGGCCGCCTTGCCGCTGCTGAAGGACGGACGCGCGACCATCGACGTGGTCGGCGATGGCCCGATGATGGCGGATCTGGCGGCGCTGGTCGATGCACAGGGCGTGGCCGCGGCAGTCCGCTTCCACGGCTGGGTCGCGCATGGCGACGTTCCGGCCGTTGCGGGCAGGTGCGACCTGTTCGGCTTTCCCAGCGTCCGGGAATTCGGTGGCGGAGCGGTGCTGGAGGCAATGGCCCTTGGTCTTGCACCGCTGGTCTGCGATTATGCCGGCCCTGGCGAGCTTGTCGACGATCGCACCGGCTACAAGGTTCCGATCGGGTCCCGCGATGAGATCGTCGCTGCCGTGCGGGCCGCGCTGATCGCGATCGCCGCCGACCGTCCCGGCATGGCCGCGCGGGCGACAGCAGCCCGCGATCATGCGCTCGATTGCTTCAGCTGGCCCGCAAAGGCCGCGCAGGTCGCCCAAGTGTATGACTGGGTTCTTGGGCGCGGGTCGAGGCCCCAGCCGTTCGGGGAACTGGCATGACCCCTGACTTCGCAAGGATTGCCGTCGTCACCGTCAACTATCGGACCCCCGATCTTGCGCTGGATTGCGCCCGCGCCCTGATCGCTGAGCGCGAGTTGCTCCCGAACCTGTCGCTCGTCCTCGTCGACGGCGGCTCTGGCGACGGCTCGGCCGACCGGATCGCGGATGGCCTTGCTGATCCCGCGTTCTCCGGCTGGGCAGAGGCGATGCCGCTTCCGATCAACGGCGGCTATGGCTGGGCGAACAACCAGGCGATCCTGGCGCTTCTCCAGGCTCCCGAACCTCCCGAGTTCATCTATCTTCTGAACCCTGACGCAGTGATAGAGCCCGGCGCGATCGCCCGACTGATCCCCCACATGCGCACCCAACCCCGCGCCGCCGCGGTCGGCAGCCAGATCATCGATCCGGACGGCTCGCGCGCGGGCAGCCACTTCCGCTTTCCAACCCCGCGGCGGGAGCTGGTGCGCGGCGCCCGCACCGGGTTGGTCGACAAGCTGCTCGGCACATCCGGCGGCGGCATGCCTCCGGCCGACGATCTCGTGGAATGCGACTGGGCGACCGGAGCTTGCGTGCTGCTCCGCTCCGACGCGCTCCGCGACGCCGGCATCTTCGACGACGGCTTCTTCCTCTATTTCGAAGAAATCGAATTGATGTGGCGGATGCGTGCGAAGGGGTGGACCATCCTGCACGACCCACGCAGCCGGGTGATGCATCTCGGCGGCGCCTCCACCGGGGTTACCAACGAGGTGGCGCGCCGCAACCCACCCTATTGGTATGCATCGCAGCGCCGGTTCTTCGCGCTGACCCAGGGCAAGGCCGCTGCGGCAAGCGCGACCGTCGCGTGGCTCTTCGGCCATCTTCTCTGGCGGCTGCGCCATCTTATAGATCGGCGCGAGGCAACGGGCCTTCCCCTTGCGGGGCGGGACCGGCTGCGTCACGGCTGGCCGCAGGCGACCGATGCGCGTCGGAGCGATACGGCCTGGACCCGCCACCGCCTCTCGCCGCCGCTCTGGCAGGAAAACAAATGACCGCGACCACAAGCCGATTGAGCGGCCTTCGACGCTTGTTGGGGGAGGCGGACATGGCCGTCTTCCTCGTCACGCTCGCGTCCTATGTGCTGCGCCTCGTCAGCAACGTGGCGCTGTCCTACGTCCTCTACCCGGAAGCTTTCGGCCTCGTTGCGATTACCACCACGGTCATGGTGGGGCTGCAGAACCTGTTCGATACCGCGATGTATGTCGGCATGGTCGGTCGCAAGGGGGATATCCCGCGCGCCGAACTGGACAGCTTCTGGACTCTTCAGTTCGGCCGCGGCGTCGTCATCACCGCCTTGTCCTTCGCGCTCGGCCCGCTGATCGCCTGGATCTATGGGGAGCCGGAGCTCACTTTCCTGCTCGGCGCGGGCAGCCTCAGCCTGTTGCTGAACGGGTTGGCGAGCCTTCGACCGATCCTTGAGGTCCGGAAAGGGCGCCCTGAACTTCTGATGAACCTCGAGGTCGCGCGCCAGGTGCTCAGCGCGATCGGGATCATTGCGGTTGGCCTCTATTATCCAAGTCCGTGGGCGATCGTGTGGGGCGGCCTCATCGGCGGCATCGCCTATGTCATCCTGAGCTACTGGGGCGACAGCTATCGCCCGCGCATCTTCATGCAGCGCGGCTTCATGTCGGAACAGCTCCGCTTCATGCGCTGGTTCCAGGTCGCGTCCATGTTCTCGTTCATGGGCGCGCAGGTCGACAAGATCGTCTTTCCGCTGTTCTTCGGTGCCAGTCTGTTCGGCGTCTACACCATCGCGCAGACGCTGGCGATGATCCCGCTGGCGCTTGGTCAGCGCTGGGCCTTCCAGGTCTTCATGCCGGCGATCCAGAGGATCCTCCACGACGGCGACCGGCTCGACCATGTCGATGCGCTGCGCCCACGGATGATCGCGATGACCTATGCCGCGATCCTGTGCGCGGGCGTCGTTGCGGCGTCGGGACCCTTCTTCAGCTGGGTCTACCCTGCCGACTTCGCCTTGGCCGCCACCTTCTCGCCGCTGATGGCCGTGGCGATCTTCTTCAATCTCAGCGAGGCGGCGTTGCGACAGCCCTTCATCGTCAGCCGCCGGCAGATGTTCGACGCGCTGGGTGAGGTCTCCCGCTTGGCCATCTTCCTGTCGTTGATCGGCATCCTGATCTACGGCCGCGAAGCCGATGCAATGCGTTACATCCAGATCTACGTCGTCACCCAGATCATCGTCTATTTCGCCTATGTGGTCCTTGCCCGCGGCTTCCACTTCACGCGACTTCGCGGAGAGGCGATCCCGCTCCTCGCCTTCATCGTCCTGTCGGCAGTCTTCTACGGTCTGGCGCAGGTCAGTTGGGCAGCGCTCGGTCCGGTCGCGGCGCTCCTCATCCTCGGGATCGTCGGCGGCGCCGCGCTGTTGCTCATGTTCAGGCGCTACGGCCTGCCGCGCGCGCACCGGGGGGACGAGACCGTGGCAGGCGACGCCGGCGCCGAACGTCAGCCCGGCGAGGCGGCGACCGTCGTCTAGCGGAGCAGGCGGGCAGGGACGCCGGCGGCAAGCGCGCCTGCCGGCACGTCTGAGAGCACCACCGCATTGGCGCCGATGGCCGCGTCGTCGCCGATCTCGATCCGGCCCAGGATTGCAGCGCCCGCACCGACATTGACGCGTCGGCCAAGGATCGGCGCGGCATCGAGCGCATCGAGCGACCGGATGCCCAGCGTGCAGTTCTGGCGAATGATGCAGTCGTCACCGATGACGGTGGCTCCGTGAACCACGATCCCGCCCTGATGCTCCACGATCACGCGCCGCCCGAGCCGGACCGTGTAGGGAAGCTCAATGCCATAGACGTTGCGGCAATGCCGGAAGGCCCAGCGATAGGCGAGGCTCAGCGGCGCGCGCAGCCACTTGCTGCGGACGTCCATGCGCCACACGCCGAACCGGTGGGTGGCCACCGCCCGAAATCCGGGCCGTGTCCAGTCGCGGCCGTGCGCCCGGTAATCCTCCCGGATTTGGTCGAACAGAGCGCCCATCAGCCGGAAGCCTTGTATTCGATCAGCCCGCCGCGGCGCCCGCGCAGGCGGTTCAGATGGAAGCGGAGCAGCCCTGCCGCCTGGGAGATCTTGGTGGCAAGCAGCACCCCGGCCGCCCCTTGCGCATAACGCGCGCCGAAGCCGGCCCGGCGCTTCGCCGACGCGATCCGCAGCCATTGAACGCCGAACAGGCCGGCCACGCCGATCGGAAGGATCAGCGCCGGCAGCCACGCGAACGCACCCAGCGCACCAGCCACGGCGATCCCCGGAAGACCTATTCCCCACAGAAGCGTGCTCTTGACCGCACGGCGCCAGGACGGATCTGCGACCGACCCGTGGCGCCAGACAAGCTCGGCGAAGGCGTGCCCCGCGCGCTTTGACCGGCGGTGCGCCTGGCTGAAACGGGTCATGGCCGCGTCATGCAGCGTCATTTCGGCAGGCAGGCGCCTGATCGCCCAGCCACGCGCGCCCATCCGCCAGCAGAGATCAGGCTCCTCGCCCGCGATCAGCGTCGGGTCGTAGCCGCCCGCCTCCTGCAACGCGGCGATGCGGAACAGCGCGTCGCCGCCACAGGCGCGCACGGGGCCCACCGGCACGTCCCATTCCTCGTCGCACATCGCGTTGTAGAGGCTGGCGTCCGGATGCCGTTCCCGCCGCCGGCCGAATACCGCGGCAAGCGTCCCGTCGTCTTCCAGCGCGGCCGATCCGACGCCGATCCAGTCGCGCGCCAGTTCGCAGTCGCCATCCACCATCTGGACGAAGCGCGCGTCCGGCGCGATCTCCAGCAGCCGCGCAAGCCCGGCATTGCGGGCCCGTGCCGCGGTGAACGGCACCGACACGTCAAGCTCGACCACCTCTGCGCCGGCCTCCCGCGCCGCCGCCACGCTGCCGTCGGTGGAGCCGCTGTCGACATAGACGATGGCGTGTGCGCCACCTGCCGAGGCGAGGCAGCGGACGAGGCGCTCACCCTCGTTACGGCCGATGATGACGATGCCGACTGGCGGGAGCGAGCGCATGTCTCGTCTCCTACCAGCGGTCACCGTCAATCAAAGGCCTTAGTTCAAGAATTCCCGAACAGCGCGTGCCTTGGGCGCTTCGGACAAGGGCTGGCCGCGATACTCGGTCAGGCCCCACGATCCCCACTCGGTGGTCGGGCTGTTGTGGGAGAACATCGCCAGCACATCCCCGACCTGGGCCTGCCACTGCGACATGTACTGACGGTAGATGTCGGCCATCCGCTCGTCCCGGTTCATCTGTATGAGCAACGGAACATCGTTTCGCATGAGGATGTGATGGCCGGCTTCATACGTCATGTAGCGCTTGCCGTAAGACGTCGCCAGACGCTTGTGCTGCAGAGCCGTCGTGATGACCGGGGTAATCTCGGAGCGAAGGGCGGCAAACATGGCGGTGAGATCGCCCCGACGATCATCGTTATTGACCGAGTAGCCGAAATAGGGAGCGGTGGCGACGCCATCGATCCAGTTCTTCGTGTCTCCGAAGCCAAGGACGACCTCAGTGGTCCAGGGATTCGCATGCTGGGTGGCGACGAGCCGGACCAAGCGCTGCTGCTGCCCGGCGAACACTTCGGTCCAGATCCGCATCACTTCGGCCGACCGCTGCGAGTAACGCTTCAGCTTCGCCTCGAACGGGTTGGTCGAGAGTCCACGCGCGAGACCTTCCTGCTCGGCTTGCGGAGAAACCGGCATGATCGGGTTCCAGACCTCGTTGCTGGTCTCGACGTAGATCTTGCGGTCCGACGGGACGTTGTCGCGCACATACTCGGCGAAACGACGGATATAGTCATCATCGGAGTTCCAGCCGATGTTGAACCACGGATCGGCACCAACGAGCTTCGTCAGCTCGACCATATACTCGACGGGCACGGCATCGTTCTTCAGGACGTCGCTGCCGCCGGGACGGCTGCGGTTTGCCCAGGTGCGAATGGAATTGCCGTTGGTTGCCTGCCAGTCCATAAAGCGCAGGACCTTGAAGCCCCGCAGCGAACTCACATAGTCGGGCGAGAAGGTCTGATTGCGGGCAGCGGAGACCTCGCGGCAATCGATGTTGCGGATGTAGTCCGATCCGGAAACATTCTCGTAGTAGATCGCGATGTTCTCCCGGTTCGGGAACCGCGTATTCACCCGGAAGCGGACCTGATTCGGTCCTCGCACGACGTTCTGAACGCCGTTGATGTTGAATGTGCCAGAACCCTCATAGCGGCAGATGAAATCAGCGCCGCCCACCGGCACTGCCGGTTGGCTCAGGAGGCGGACAGCCTCGCCGCCTGCGGGAAGAGACTTCACCCAGCCATTCGCATCGAGATGTTCCGCCGGCATGTCGCGGTAGCTTCCACCAGCGCGGTTCAGCTGCCAGTGGCCGCCATAGAGCAGGTTCATGAACGGCCGGTCGTTGTTGAAATAGTCGACGCCCGTCAGGTTGATACCGACCTTGAAGGCCGCATCGCCGCTGGACGCGACAGGAGCCGGCGCGGGGGCAGGCGTCGGCGCCGGAGCGGCGATCGGGGTCTTGTTGACCATGATGGAGGCAAGCGCCGCCGACATCAGGCTCGATACGGTGCGCTTCTTGCTCACGCTCGTTGCACTCGATGCGGCATGGGCGGTCATGGCTCCAATCACCAGGAACGCCGCTGATCCAGCCAGCAGGGCCCGGTTGCCCCGACGCTTGTCGGCGGCGATGGTCGTCGTCTTTGCTTCGGTCATGATAGGTCCTTGCGATCCACGGCTCAAGCGTCGCCCACTCCGGCAGGGAGCGGGCGGGTCGGGCAGCAACATCGCGTTTTTGGGTGGAAATTTCGTGTGTCGAGCTAGTTAGTGGCTGGTGGCTCAACATGGTTAACAAATTGTTAAAAGCGCCCGCGCCGTCGGCGCACCGTTGCTGCGGTGCGACAAAATGGAACTTTCTGGCGCTTGGGCTGTTGCGGCTCGCCCTTTCGCGGGCCGCCGGGAAGCGAGCGGTCAGGGCAGCGACGGAGACTCCGCCGGTGCGATCCTACTTGTAATATTCCGCGTACTTGCCGCTCTGGCCGTAGCCATAGCCGTAATCGTCGCCCATCAGCCCGCCATTATAGTGGTTGAGGACGGTACCCAGGCACGGTGCCGGCTGCAGCAGGTTGAACGAGTCGCGCACCTGCTTGACCGTCGTGGCGCCCTCCTGGACGACCAGGATGTAGGCGTCGATCTTCTGCGCGATGATGACGGCATCGTCGTTCGCGAAAACGGGGGGAAGGTCGAGGATGCAGAGCATGCCTTCGGGCAGCGCGCGCATCGCGGCGATCAGCGCGTCCATGCGCGGGCCCGCCAGCACCTCGGCCGATGCGACGTCGTTGGAGAAGCTCGGCACGATCGTCAGGGCGCCTGCCTCGACGTTCCACGAGATGCCGCGCAGGTCCTCGATCTCTCCGTCGAGAAAGTCCGCGATTCCACGATCGCCCTGAAGGCCGAAATTCTTGGCGATGGTGGAACGGCGAAGGTCCAGGTCGAGGAGATAGGTGTGCAGCTCCGGCGTCCGGGCAAGCGCCGCCGCCAGATTGGACGCGATGAACGACTTGCCGACCCGCGGCGTTGCCGAGGTAACGCCGATCAGGCGCCATCCGCGGCTACGCGCGGTCTTGAGGAGCTGCGATCGCAGCAGGTTGAACGGACGCGACCGCTGATCCCGGCTGTTGAAGCCGAAGATATTCTCTTCCGGAAGCGCCTTCGTGCCGATCGTGCCCGCCAGCGCCTGGCCAGGCTCCGGAAGGATCGACGTCAGGCTCTGCGGCCGGATGATGTTGGTCTCGAACACGAACAAACCCCCGAATGATACTCTGCGGGAAAACGCCGCTCAGGCTGCGCGCGCAGTCCGTCGCCGACGCCAGAACGCCAGAGACTTGAAACGGTTAAGGATGCGTGCCCGCCGGCTCTCACCGGGACGCATCGTCGGCACCACCACCATCGGCGGCACGCCGAGCAGCTTGTTGAGCGACGCGACGCCGCGGATCGGCTGCAGCAGCAGCTCTACCGCGAGCGCCAGCGCGAGGCCAAGCCCGATCCCGCCCAGGATACCGCCGGCGATCAGCATCAGGCGGTTGGGGGAGGCAGGGCGGTCCGGCACCACCGGCGGGTCGATCACCGACAGCCGTTCGCCGCGCTGCTCGCTCGACATCTGCGCTGCCGCCTGCGCGCTCATCAGCTGCTGCGAGATGCGCTCGTAGTTGCTGCGCAGCCCGTCCGCACGCGCCTGGAGCTGGTTGACCCGCTCCATCACGAGCGGCGCCTGCGACTGGGCGGACATGGCCGCACCCGCACGCGCGGTGTCGGCGGCGCGGGCCGCCTGCAGCTGCGCGATCACGGCATTGTTGCCAGAGATCTGCGCCCGGATGGCGGCGCCCGCCGGCGCGCTCTGCTTCGACGAATTCGACCGTGCGAAGGATCGCGCCTCGGCAAGGCGCTGTTCGGCAAGGCGAACGTCCGGATGATTGTCCGAGTAGACAGCCCGCGCCGACGCCAGCGCCGCTTCCGCGCTGACGACCACCGGGTCACGGGTATCGGCGGTCGCCTGCTGGCTCAGCTGCGCCGTCAAGACGCTGTTTTCGCGCTGCAGCGCGGCGATCTGCGCCTCATATCCGCCGCCGCCACCGGCAAGGCCGGTGAAGCCGCCGGACACAAGCGCCAGCCCGTTTTCGGCCTTGATCCGCTCGATCTGCCCTTCGACGTCGCGCAGCTGCGTGCCGACCTGCTCGGCCTGCTCGGTCAGGAACGACACGGTGTTGGCGGTCTGCTCCTCGCTTTGTGCGGAATCGAGCTCCAGGAAGCGCTCGACGAAAGACTGCGCAACAAGCTGCGCCTTGGCGGCTTCCGGATAGTTGAAGGCGAGCGAGAAGGCGATCGTGTTGGACCCGTTCTGCCCCTGCTCGATATCGGCGTTGATCGCGTCGATGCTGGTCGATTCCCGCATGTCCTCGATCACGCGGGACAGGGGCTCGCTCTGCCGCTTGTCGGCGTAGAGGTCGTTGGTCTGGATCAGCTCGATCAGGTCGGGGCGGCTCAGGATCTGCTGCCGCATGCGCGCGATGCGCTGATCGATCACGTCGGTGACCGGCGTCCCGACGATCTCCTTCGGCAGCTCCTGCGATTCCACCAGAAGCACGGCGCGTGACTGGTAGGTCGTCGGCAGCAGGAACGCCGCGGCGATGCCGGCGATCGACAGCAGCACCGCCGGCACGATGATGAACCACCGGCGCTGCCAGAAGATCACGGGGAGATGTGCCAGGAAGCTGTCGGACAGGCTGTCCTCACGCTCCAGGCGCTGTGCGTTGCTGCTCATCGACGGTCACCCAGAAGATAGCCGATGCCGATCAGGCCGCTGATATCGGCGTCGCGGTCGAAATCATCGGCGAAGATGTCGCGGTAACCGACGGTCGCGTTCACGCGCAGCCGCTCGGCAACCTGCCGGGACCAGCTCGCCGACGCGGAGAGAAAGTCCTGATCGCCGACCAGCTGGTTGGCTGCCGCCAGACTGCCGCCGTCGGCGCGTGAGTAGCCGGCGTTCAAGGTGAGGCCGTCGCGTTCGCCAAGCTGATAGTTGTAGCTCGCGTTCAGCGATGTCACCGTGCGCACGTCGCCAAGACCCGACGGGGAGGTGTTCCGCAGACCGCTCAGGCAAAGCGTGCTCCGCACCTGCTGCCGACAGGCCGACAGGCTTCCGGTGATGCTGGTGGATTGATCGGACGGCAATCCGAACCCGCCCTTGTTGTCCACGAATGCAACGCCGACGCTTCCGGTCAGGGTCCAGGCAGACGACAGCCGCTGCGTGAAGGTCAGCTGCGGCTGATAAACGGTGACGTCAGGCGCTTCGTCGTAGTCGACGATGCTGATGATGCCCTGCGCGCCGACCGACAGACCTTCGTTGATCTGGCGAGAATATCCGGCGTTTGCGACATACTGGCTGAAGTCGGCACCAAAAATCTGGTTGCCGTACGTCGATCGCTGCGCACTCACGCCGACGTTCAACGTGTCACGGGGCCCGAGTGTGAAGTCGGCGCCAAGCGAACCGCCAAACGTTGTTCGACGAGACCGCGACCCGATCAGGCCGATGTCGCCAAGCACCGGATCGACGATCGGCGTGCCAGGAGCCGTGCCCGGCGTGACGCCGGTTCCCGTGCCCGGCACGACGCCCACACCTGTCCCCGGCGTCACGCCTGATCCAGGGACGACCGCACCACCGGTGCCCGGCACGGTCGTGCCCGGCGCCACGGGCGGCGTGAAGGTCGGGGTTACGAAATCGGATCCGCCCAGGATCGAGCTGTCGAAAACGAGGCCGGCACGAATGGCGGTGCGCGGGCTCAGCTGCGTCCGGTGGTCCGCCGACGCGCCGAAATCCGTGTTGCCGTCGAACCGCTCGAAATATTGCTGATGCCGCGCATATGCGGCGATCGTCGTCGCGCTGCTTTCCTCCTCGATGCGCAGCTCCGGGCGCACCGAGACCTCCACCAGCGCGCTGTCCGTGTCATCGCCGCTGATCAGGAACGGGTTGGTCGCATATCCGGCACCTGCGCTCAGGTCGACGGAGCTGCGCACCACCTGCGCGGTCGCAAGCGCGGTGGGGACCGTCAGGGCGGCGACGGACGCCACCGCGACGGCGGCGCGGTGCGGAAGCAGGCGCATCAAGGGACCACCACCGTATCGCCGGACAGCAGCTGGGGCAGGCCGCCCTCGCGGTCGCGATCATTGGGCGATCCGCGCAGCGCATCGGACAGGCGCACGCGGATACGCTCGATCCCCGCGCCCTGCTTGCGCAGGATGGTCACGTTGCTGGTGTCGGCGAATTCGGTCGGGCCGCCGGCCTGGATCACGGCCTCCAGCACGTTGATGTAACGGCCGGGCTGGATCGATCCGGGCGTGCGGACCTTGCCCGCCACCGACACCTGGAAGCCGGCAGGCGCCGTCACCGACACGGTCACCTGCGGCACCTGTCCGCGATACTGCTCGGTCAGGCCGACGGAGATCTGCCGCTCGATGTCAGCCGGCAGCTGCCCGGCGGCCTGCACGCGGCCGACCAGCGGGAAGGAGAAAGTGCCGTCCGGCAGCACGCGGATCTCGCGCGACAGCCGCTCTTCGCCCCAGACATAGACTTCCAGCTGGTCGCCGGGATTGATGCGGTAGGCGGGATATTGCGGGGCAGGCGAACCGGCGGGCTGGGGGGCAGGGGTGCTCTGGGCAAGGGCCGCGGCGGAAATCGGCAACAACGACAAGGCCAGAACAAGGCGAGACGGGATCATCAGGATCTTTCCCCCAGTGAACGCAAACATGCGCCGCTCATAACGGATGCATGGATGCAAGTCCCCTTCAAAATCGTTCACACCCGTGGCGCCTCCGTCGGACGCTTTGCTTTTTGCCCGACGGGCGGCGCCGTTCTATGGGGGCGCCATGTTCAAGCGTTCCAGGCGTTTCATCACAGGATCGACGCGGCCGGTCACGGCTGCGCTTCTTGCCGGGCTGCTGCTCGCCGGCTGTTCCTCGCGCGAGGAGCGCGCGATGGAGGCAGCAGCGACCGCCGAACAGGCATTCCAGGCGGGGGACCTTGTCACTGCCCGCCGCTTCGCGCTGGAGGCCGTGTCCGCCCGCGACGACCTTCCGCAGATCTGGGGCCTTCTCGGCCGCATCGAGGTCAGCGCGGGCGATTACAGCGCGGCCTTCAACGCCTATTCGCGCATGAACGAGCTCGATCGCACCAACCAGGAAGCGCTGCAGCTCGTCATGGAGATCTCCTATCTGGCCGGCCGCTACCGCGACGCCGATCGCTATGCGGACGAGATGCTCTCGCTCAATCCCGCCAACCTGCGCGCGCAGCTGCTGAAGGCCGGGGTGGCCTTTCAGAACAAACAGTATGACGGGGCGCTGGCCGGGGCCGAGCGCGTCCTGACGACCGACCCCGCTAACGAGGACGCCCGCGTGCTGAAGGCGCGCGCGCTCGACGGCAAGGACGAGCCCGAGGCCGCGATCGCCTATCTGGAAGGCGAATTGAAGCTGCGCGGCAACGGTCGCCCCTCGCTCGAGGAGCTGCGCGGACTGTACACCAGGGTCGGCGATACCGCCGGACTCGACCGCACGTTCCAGCGCCTGCTGGTCGTGGCCGGCAACGACACGAACGTCATCATGTCCTACGCGGCGGACCTATACCGGCGCGGGAACGACGCCGCTGCCAACCGGCAGGCGGAGAACCTGTGGGCAAACAATCGGGAGGACGGGGCGGTGCTGCAGCGCATCGTCGACATGTGGCTGCGCACCGGCCGCGATCCCGTCCGGCCCGGCTGGATCGCGGAGACGGCCGCCGCCGGCACCCAGGCGGAGCGTCACGCGCTTGCCCGCTACACGATCGAACGCGGCCGCCCGGCGGAGGCGCTCGCCATGCTGGAGCCGATCCGCGGCCCCGACCAGATCAGCTATGCCAATGTCGAAAGCCAGGTGCTGATCGCCGCGGCGGAGGCGGCGCTGGGTCGCACGGCCGACGCCCGCGCCCGCATCGAGCGCATCCATGACTTCGATCCCACCAATCCCCGCGCGCTGACCGTCCGGGCAGAGCTGCTGGCAGCCGCGGGAGAGCTGGAGCCGGCCCTGATCGATGCGCAGATCTTGGTGCGCGACAACCCGACCGCGTGGAAGCCGCGCGTGCTTCTCGCCGACATCTATGCGCGCCGGCGCGACGTCCGGCTCGCCGACAGCAAGTATCGGGAAGGCATGCGCGCGATTCCCGACAGCGCCGACATCCTCGATCGCTACGCCGCCTTCCTGCTGGCGAACGACCGCCGACGGGAGGCGCTGCGTCTGGCCGAAGGCTTCACCCGCGACAATCCCGGGGACCCGCGCGGGTGGCGCGCCCGCGCGACCTTGTGCCGCGCGGCGGGCGACAGCGCATGCTTTGCCGATGCCCAGCAGGCGATCCGCGAGATCGTGGGTGAGGCGGGCAACGGATGAGCGCGCGTCCGGCCCGCATCGCCTATCTCGGCGTTGGCTTCGATCCGCTCGACATGGACGCGATGCTCGCGATCGCGCGGTCCACCACGCCGGGCTCGCCGGGGACCAGCGTCGTTACACCCAATGTCGATCATGTTGTCCGGCTGAACAATCCCGGACCGAACGACGGCGCCGTCGCTGCTGCCTACGCGCATGCCGACATCAGCGTGTGCGACAGCCGCATCGTCGCCCGTCTCGCCGCCATGGACGGCATCCACCTGCCGGTCGTCCCGGGAAGCGACCTGACCGAACGGATCCTGGCCACGGTGGTTCGCCCCGGCGACCGTGTGGCGCTTGTCGGCGGTGACGAGACGACGGTGGCGGCGCTCGACGCTCGTTTCCCCGGACTCGACCTCGTGCAGCACCGCCCGCCCATGGGCATGCGCCGCAACCCTGAGGCGATGGCCGCCGCCGCCGACTTCGTGGAGGATGCGCGCGCCCGCTTCAGCTTCCTGGCGGTCGGATCGCCGCAGCAGGAGCTGCTGGCCGCGCTGCTGCGCGATCGCCGGCGGGCAGGGGGGCTCATCCTGTGCGTCGGCGCCTCGCTCGACTTCCTGACCGGCCGGGCCCGCCGGGCACCGCGCTGGATGCAGCGCGCGCATATCGAATGGCTCCACCGGCTTGGCAGCGATCCGGCCCGGCTGTGGCGACGCTACCTCATCGAGGCACCGCGCATCTTCGCCATTCGTCGCCGCTGGAACCGACGCCAGGCGCCCCGACCATAGAAAAAGGGGCTCCGAAGCCTGTCGCTTCGGAGCCCCATGTTGCCGTCGCCGGACGCGCTCAGCTTCCCGGCGTCGCCGCCCGGTTGGTGGCGCCAGCCGCCGGAGCCGCCTTGCCCTTGGCGGCTTCCGCGCTGTAGCCGCTCTGATACTCGATCTCGGCACCCTGGCGCGCGGTCGCGAGCTGCCGCTCGATCGTCTGCTGCAGCGACTGGCGCTGCAAGGCCTGGGTCGCTGCCGGACGGGCCTGCTCGGCCGGTGTCGGCGTCACCTGCCGGCCGACGATGACGTTGGCGATCAGCTTGCCCTGCGCCGGCACGATGAACGGCTCGCCTTCCGGAAGCGCGAGGATGCGCTGCATCAGCTCGGGCGGCGCCGTGGCGGAATCGAGCACCGACTGGCCGCGCTGATACCGGATGCCGAGCTGGTCGAGCGTCGCCGCCACCTCGTCAAGCGTGCGATCGTCCTCCAGCGGCTGCAGCGTCTGCATGTTGGCCGGGGCTTCGAACTGCAGCTGCTGCAGCGCATAGCGCGTGCGCTGGTTGAACATCTGCGGGTTGGACGCGATGAACTTGTCCACCTCGGCCGCCGGCGGGATGCGGATGGCGCGGGCGGCGCGCTGTCCCATCATCTGCACCAGAAGCGTCTCGTTCATGCGGCGCTGCTGCGACAGATATTCCGGATCGCGGTCCAGCCCCTGCTCGGCCGCCTGCTGCGCCAGCAGCTTGCGATCGATCACGCGCTGCAGCAGCTGGTTCATGACCAGCTGGCGGTCGACATTCTCGGGGATCTGCTGGCCCTGCAGCTCGGCGTTCAGCTCCTGGAGGGAGATTTCCTCGCCGTTGACCACCGCGACGACCTGGCCGGTCGGCGTCTTCTCGCACGCTGCCAGCGAAAGCGTCAGCGCGACCGCGCCGACGATGGGCATCAACTTCATCTTCACCTCGGTCTCCCATGTTGGCGGCCCCGATGGACGGAGGGGCGAAGCCGTCTTTCGTTACTCGTTATTCGGCGATACACAGCGGCTCGTCGCCACAAAGGGGATTGTCTTGGAAACGCCGTACGACTGGATCACCGTCGCGATCTTCGCCGGATTGATCGTGCTGTTCATGCAGCGATCTACCAACGAACAATCCGATCAGGACAATATTCTCCATTATCTCGCCCCATCAGTGGGGTGCATGGCAACCAATTACTTCGGCAACGAGGCGATGGAGGGTGAGGGCAGCCATCTGATCGCGCTGATCCTGCTGGCCGCCACGGTCGGTTACATCGTCGTCGTGCTGAAACCCTTCAACTTCTCCAAAAAATCCTGACCGCGCTCAGCCGATCATCACGCGCCGCCCCACCGCGGGCAGCGCGCCGATGAAGTCGGCGGCGAAGCGTTCGATGATCGCGATGCCGGACGCGGAATCCAGTGCGTTGGTGGAAATCCGCACCAGCACGCCGTCCGGGATCAACCCCTTCAGGTTTTCCTCGATCACGTCGATGCGTTGCTGAAGCCAGGTGGTCGGGAAGCTCGGCCCCAGCCGTGTCCAGTAGATCAGCTGTTCCAGCCGCCCGCCGCCTTCCGCCACGATGAAGCGGGTGGGAATCTTGCGCGGTCCCACGTCCAGCGCGCGCTCCTCCGTCCTGGTCAGCGTATAGCCGCTCGCCGGATAGCAGACCTCCGGCCGATGGACCTGGATCACGCCATCCTGCGAGCCGCTATAGGCGACCAGCAGCATCACCCCGTCGCCGTTCGGCGCATAGTAGACGCGCGTCAGAAGGTCCGAATAGATCTCGTCTCGCATCTGGTCGGGCGGCGGCAGCACCAGCCCGCTCGCCGTCTCGAACTTCCACGGCCCCAGCGTCTTCGGCACCACGTCGTCCAGCTTCCGCCGGCCGAGCAGCGGTTCGCTGACGGTCGGCTGGCGCGCATAGCCGATCCCGACCGCGCCCAGCATCGCTCCGCCGATCAGCATGTTGCGCCGGTTCAGCATGGGAGAAGCGGGAGCGGTAGGGCCGGCGCCGTGCGCCTGGTCGCTGCTCATCGTGCGCCCTCCTGTTCCTGCTTGCGCGCCAGTCGGCGCCGCAGCGGGGAGGCCGCCGCATCCACCGCGAAGATGCCGAGCACGGAGATGATGAACATGGTCAGGCCCGCGAAATTGTGGACGAAGCCCTGCGCCACCGCCTCACCGGCATAATAGGTCGTCAGCACCAGGATGATGACCCGGATGAAGTTGGCCAGGATCGCGACCGGCACGATCGCCAGCATCAGCAGCGCGGCATAACGCCAGTTCGCGTTGTGCCGGATATATACGTAGAACAGGCCGATGGCGGACAGGCTGATCAGCGAATTCAGACCGGCGCACGCCGCCGCGACCAGCAGCTGATACTGCCCGATCTGGATCGTCACGCCCGACCCCGCGATCGGATAGCCCAGCGCATAGAGCAGGTCGATCGCCGCCTCGGAAATCCAGATCTTCAGCGGCTGCGTGACCATCGCCACCATCGTGTCGGGCGGCGGAAAGACGAAGGCAAGGTAGACGAGCGGAAACCACAACAGCTTCAGCACCGGAGAGCCGCCGATCGAATAGATGGCGGCGATCACCGCGCCGTACACGGCGAAACCCTCCATCTCGACGATGCCGGTGATGCGCGAAAAGGTGTAGATCAGCAGGCTCGGCACCAGGATCAGCGCCGTCACCGCGTTCGATCCGGGCACGGCCACGGCGCGCGCGGCGTCCAGCTGCCGGGCGATCAGCCACAGGCCGGTCGCCAGCACGATCGGGCCATGCGCGCCCTGCTCGGTGGACCAGCTTTCCCGGGCCACGAACAACATGGTGGGCAGCACCAGCGCGGCCAGCCCGATCCACAGCAGCCAGTTTGCTTTGATATGCTCGATCACCGTTGCCATCGTCGGCGTCAGCGACACCGCGCCGCCCGAATGCAGGGATCCGCTGCTCGTCTCGATCTTCATCGCCGTCCCATGCGCTGCGCCGATCGGCTTGTCCGGCTCATCGGACACCTGTGCCCGAAGGCTCTAAGATTTGGTGTGCGCACGGTCCCCTCCACCTGATCCGATCCGGAGGAGGTTCGGACGCCCGCCTTATGACGGCTGCATCGACCTACCCGATTTCAGCGGCTTGCGCCATGCCCTTGATCGGCCTGAGCGTCGTCGTCGTCCGCGATCGCCAGCAGCGCCCGGCCATAGCTGGTCTTTGCAAACAGCTCTCCCCGGCGCCGCAGCTGGTCCCGATCGATGAAGCCCTGCTGGAAGGCGATCTCCTCCAGGCTGGCGATCTGCGTACCCTGGCGGCGCTGCAGCGTGCGAACAAACTCGCTCGCCTCCAGCAGGCTGTCATGCGTGCCGGTGTCGAGCCAGGCATAGCCCCGCCCCATGCGCTCCACGTAAAGCTCGCCTGCTTCCATGTAGAGCCGATTGAGGTCGGTGATCTCCAGCTCGCCGCGCGCCGAAGGCTTCACCTGCTGCGCCAGGTCGCTCACCCGCTCGTCATAGAAATAAAGGCCGGTGACGGCATAGTTGGACCTCGGCTGCTTCGGCTTTTCCTCGATCGAGATCGCTCGGCCGCTGTTGTCGAGCTCGACCACGCCATAGGCAGTTGCGTCCTCGACATGATAGGCGAACACGGTCGCCCCGCGCTCACGCGCCCGCGCCCGGTGGAGCAGCTCCTGCAGCCCGGCGCCGAAGAAGATGTTGTCGCCCAGCACCAGCGCGCCGGGGCCGCCGGCCAGGAAGTCGCGGCCGATCAGGAAGGCCTGCGCCAGCCCCTCGGGCTTCGGCTGCACGGCATAGCTGATCTCCAGCCCAAACGCGCTGCCGTCCTCGAACAAGCGCTTGTAGTTGTCGAGATATTCGGGCGACGAGATGATCAGGATCTCCCGGATCCCCGCCATCATCAGGACGGACACCGGATAATAGATCATCGGCTTGTCGTACACCGGCAGCAGCTGCTTGTTCACGGCCAGCGTCGCCGGATGCAGCCGCGTGCCGGAACCGCCAGCCAAGATGATGCCCTTCATGTGTCGCTCCGTATCGTAGAATTTAGGCGGCCGGGTGCATCAACCGGTCGAGCACGTCGCCGATGGCATCCTGCCACGGCCGCGGCGTAATGCCGTGGCGATCGCGGATGCGCGACGTCGATAGCCGGGAGTTTGCCGGTCGCTTGGCCGGCGTTGGATAGGCGCTGGTCGGGATCGCTTCCAGCACCGGCACCTTGCGCCCCGCCGCCTTTGCACGGCCGAAGACGAAGCCCGCCAGATCATGCCAGCTGGCATCGCCGTCGTTGACGAAGTGCAGCGTCTCGCCACCCTGGATCGGTCGCGCCGCCAGCGTCAAAAGCGTCTGTGCGATGTCGTCGGCGGTCGTCGGGCAGCCATGCTGATCATCGACGACGCGCACCAGGTCGCGCTCTGCACCGACCCGCAGCATCGTCTTAACGAAATTCGCACCGGTCGCGCTCACCACCCACGCGGTGCGCAGGATGACGTGCGGGCCCGCTGCGTCGCGCACCGCGCGCTCGCCGGCCTCCTTGGACAGACCGTAGATGCCCAGCGGCGCGACCGGATCGTCCTCGGAGTAGAAGCCATCCTTGCTGCCGTCGAAGACATAGTCGGTCGACACGTGGAGCAGCGGAATGCCGCGCTTCGCCGCCGCGCGCGCGAATGCCTCGGGCGCATCCGCGTTGACGGCATAGGCCAGGTCCTGCTCGCTCTCTGCCCGGTCGACGGCCGTGTAGGCGGCGCAGTTGATGATCGCCGTCCAGTCGTCGTCGACGATCGCGGCGATCGCCTCCCCGGACGTCAGGTCGAGTTCGTCCCGCCCCGGCGCATGAACGGTGGAGCCGTTCGCCGCGGCCAGCGTCGCGACCGCGCCGCCCACCTGGCCGCTGCCGCCCGTCACCAGGATCCGGCCCGGCATCAGGCGCTCTTCAGTCCCAGCCGTTCGCCCGCATAGGCGCCCGACAGGATCGGCCCCCACCAGCGTTCATTGTCGAGATACCAGCGGATCGTCTTCTCGATGCCAGTCTCAAACGTCTCCTGCGCCCGCCAGCCGAGCTCGTCGCGCAGCTTGGTGGCGTCGATCGCATAGCGGAAGTCATGCCCCGGCCGATCGGCGACATAGGAGATCTGCTCGCGGTAGCTCTTCCCGTCCTCGCGCGGGCGCAACCGGTCGAGCGTGTCGCAGATGGTGTGAACCACCTCCAGGTTGGTCCGCTCGTTGTTGCCGCCGACCATGTAGCTTTCGCCGATCTCGCCCTTCTCGAACACGATCGCGAGCGCGCGGGCATGGTCGTCGACATACAGCCAGTCGCGCACGTTGGCGCCCTTGCCGTAGACCGGCAGCGCCTCGCCGTGCAGGCACTTCAGGATCATCAGCGGCACCAGCTTTTCGGGGAAATGGTACGGCCCGTAATTGTTTGAACAGTTGGTGATCACTGTCGGCAGGCCGTAAGTGTGGTGCCACGCGGACACGAGATGGTCCGATCCCGCCTTCGACGCCGAATAGGGCGAGCGCGGATCATAGGGCGTTTCCTCGGTGAAGAAGCCCTCGTCCCCGAGCGCACCGAACACCTCGTCGGTCGAGATATGGTGGAAGCGGAAGGAGGCCTGATCCTCCGGCGAGAGCCCGCGCCAATGTTCCAGCGCGGCGGCCAGCATGGAGAAGGTGCCGACCAGATTGGTCTGGATGAACGCGCCCGGACCATCGATCGAGCGGTCCACATGGCTCTCTGCCGCCAGGTGGGTGATCACGTCGGGGCGAAACTCGGCGATCAGCTTGACCATCGCATCGCGGTCGCAGATGTCCGCGCGGACGAACCGGTACCGATTGGACTCCGACACCTCGTCCAGTGAGGCGAGGTTGCCCGCATAGGTCAGCGCGTCGACGTTCAGCACCTCGTGCTCGGTGTCGCGGATCAGGTGGCGGACAAGCGCCGACCCGATGAAGCCGGCGCCGCCGGTCACGAGGATACGTCTGGAAGTCATGGGTCAGTCCGTTCAGCGCGTGATGAGGGAAAGCGGCGTGCCGTCATAGGCGAAGGGGCTGTCGAAATCCTTCAGCCGCGGCAGCACCAGGTCCTTTTCCGACAGGATGGCACCGTCCGCCGGCAGCGGCCAGTCGATGCCGATGTCGGGGTCGCTCCAATGGATCCCGCCGTCAGACTGCGGCGCATAAAGGCTGGTGCACTTGTACGCGACCTGCGTCTCCGGCTCCAGCGTGACGAAGCCGTGCGCGAAGCCGACGGGGATGAACAGCTGCTCACCCCCGTCCGCCGTCAGTTCCGCTCCGACATGCTGGCCGTAGGTCGGTGAACCCGCCCGCACGTCAACCGCCACGTCCCAGATCCGTCCCGCGATGCACCGGACAAGCTTGGCCTGTCCGTCGGGCGGCGTCTGGAAATGCAGGCCGCGCACCGTGCCCGCCGGCTTCGACAGGGACTGGTTGTCCTGCACGAAGTCGACATCGATGCCCCACTCGGCGAACCGGGTGCGGTTCCACGTCTCGCTGAACCAGCCGCGTGCGTCCGCAAAGCGGCGGGGCGTGACGAGGATAACGGCCATGCTTTGGTCCTAACCGGGTCGTGCGATCAGCGTGACCGGATCGCGTCGGCCAGGCCCGGCGCATATTCGGCGCCGTGCGGCACCTGCGCCGTGGATTGCCGCACCGTGTCGCCGATCGGCTCGCTGCGCCCACCGAGGCAGCGGTCCAGGAAGCTCTCCGTCACGGCGTTGAACGCGATGTTGTTGGTCGGGCGGGCAAAGCCATGGCCCTCGTCCGGGAACAGGACGTAGGTCACCGGAATGTTGCGCTCCCGCATGGCCGCGACGATCTGGTCCGATTCCGCCTGGTTCACGCGCGGGTCGTTCGCGCCCTGGCCGATCAGCAGCGGCCGGACGATCTTGTCCGCCGAATAGAGCGGCGACCGCTCGCGCAGCATCGCCACGCCTTCGGGCGTGTTGGGGTTGCCCATGCGCTGGTGGAACTGCTCGATCCCCGCCGTCCAATAGGGCGGAATGGTGCTGAGCAGCGTCTGGAGGTTGGACGGACCGACGATGTCGACGCCGCAGGCAAAGGTGGTCGGCGTGAAGGTCAGCCCGGCAAGCGTCGCATAGCCGCCATAGCTGCCGCCCATGATCGCCACCTTGTCGCGCGGCGTGATCCCCTGGTCCACGGCCCATTCCACCGCGTCGATCAGGTCGTCGTGCATCTTGCGGCCCCACTGCAGGTCGCCCGCCGAGATGAACGACTTCCCGAAGCCGGTGGAGCCGCGATAGTTGACCGACAGCACCGCATAGCCACGGTTCGCCAGCCACTGGTGATAGCCGTTGAAGCCAAATCCGTCGCGCGCCCACGGGCCGCCATGGACCAGCAGCACCATCGGCACCGGTGCGTTGGGGCGGCCGTCGCCATCCGGATCGGAGCCGGGCGGCAGCGTCAGATAGGAGGGCAGGGTGAGCCCGTCACGCGCCTGGATCTCGCGCGGGTACATGGCGACCAGCGGCGCACCCTCCAGCTCGGGCCGCGAGACATAGAGCTGGGTCAGCGTGTTCGCGCGCCGGTCATAGAGGTGGGTGGACGGCGGTGCCGTCACCGGATCGACCGCGACGATCCACTTGCTGTCGTCGTCCGTCCGGCTGGTGACCACCACGTCGCCGTTCAGGTTGGACTTCAGATACGCCAGGCTGCGGCCGATCTCCGGATCGATCGCGGTCCATTCGTTGCGCAGGTAGTTGACGGCATAGGCTTCGATCTCGCCGGTGACGGGATCGACCATCACGCTGCCGATGTCGGCCTTGGGGCTCTCGGCGATGACGCGCGTCTCGCCGCTCGCCACGTCCTGCGCGATCAGCGCGCCCGTGTTGCGGCCGCGGCTGTCGAGCCAGTACAGCGTCCGCCCATCCGTGGTGAACCCGGCCGGCGAGGTCGTCAGCGCGTCCTCAAGCGTGGTGCGGCCGAACGGCTCGGCCTCCACCTGGCCGTTCACGATCCGGTGGAAGTCGGTGCCGCCCGCGGCGTTCGGCTTCAGCGCCATGCGCAGCGTCAGGCTGTCGTCGGCCAGGAAGCCCTGGTAGCCGTCGCCGCGCATCACCTCGGTCAGGCGGCCGGTGTTCAGGTCCAGGCTGTGGACGTCGTGCCAGCGCGGATCACGGTTGTTCAGGCCGACCAGGATGCGGTCCTTGATCGTGTTGGACGTGCCGACCACCATCACCCGCGTCCGCTCGAACGGCGTCAGGTTGGTTTCCTCGCCGGTCTGCACGTTGATGGCGTAAAGCAGGAAGTTCTCGTCCCCGCCCTTGTCCTGCACGTACATCACGCGGGAGCTGTCGGGCGACCAGAAATGCTGGCGGATCGGGCGCTCCGTCGATGCCGTCAGCGCCCGCGCCTCGTTCGGGCTGCCGATCGGCGCGACATAGATGTTCATCACGCCGTCGCGCGGCGCCAGCCAGCTCAGCCAGCGGCCGTCCGGGCTGATCTGCCCGCCGGCCCGGCTGGGGTTGCCGAACAGCTTGGCGCGCTCGATCAGCGGCGCCTGCGCGGTGGGGGTGGTGGAAGCGGAGGACTGTGCGCCCGCCGACGATGCGATCGATGTGCTTGCCATGAGCAGCGCAGATAGAACGGCTTTGGTCACGAACAACTCCCCCCGGTGTGATCGGCCCATGTCTTAGCGCCAGCCCGGGCTCGTTGAAAGGCCGGCAAGCGGGCAGGGCGCCCGAAAGGGACGCGCGTGGCACCCGCCTTGCTCCACCGTCGTCCGCTGTTATCGTCTCATCATCGGGGAATGGGAGGGGAGCCGGCATCATGGATGATGGACCACCAACGCTTGTCCGCGCGGACCTGCCCGACGCCGCCGCCGATCTGGCGACACGGGTCCGCCTGCCGGAGCCGGCGCTGGCCTATGACTATTTCAAGAGCATGGCGTCCGTCAGCGTGGCGACGCTCGGCGGCATCCTGACGCTGGGCGAAACCGTGTTCGGCGCACGTCTCGCCCCCTGGCAGATGGGCGTGGCGGCGCTGCCGGTGGCGATCTCCGGCCTGCTCGCCATCCAGGGCAAGACGGACATCATGCAGCTCTGCCAGGGATTGAAACCGCCCTTGAACAGCTCGCGCATCGCGTTGCGGCTTGTTCCATCCCTTTATGGCCTCGGCCTGGGCATGTTCCTGGCGTTTCTCGCCTTGTCCTACCTCGCGCCCGGCATCGCGGCCGACCTGCGCTGACGCCCGGCCGGCGGATCAGACCGGGGCCTTGATGCGGCCCTGCCCATAGCTGTGCCAGGCCAGGATCGCGACCGCACCCCGGTGGGGGCGCCATGCCTCCGCAAGCGCCCGCGTGTCCGCCTCGCTCGGTCGCGCATCCAGGCCCAGGATCCGCCCCACCTCGATCTGCACCGCCAGGTCCCCCGCCGGCCAGATGTCGGTCCGGCCTTCCGCGAACAGCAGGTAGATCTCCGCCGACCAGCGGCCGATCCCCTTGACGCGCACCAGATGTGCGATCGCCTCCTCGTCGTCCGCCGGCAACGCGCTGAGGTCCAGCCGTCCGCTCGTGACCTCGTCGGCCAGGCTGCGAAGATATCCGCTCTTCTGCCGCGACAGCCCGGCGGCGCGCAACTCCTCGTCCGATAGCGCCGCCACCCGCGTCGCGTCGTCCGCGCCGCCCGCTGCCGCGTCCAGCCGGTTCCACACCGCCGCGGCGGAAGCGACGCTCACCTGCTGTCCGATGATGGTGCGGGCCAGGGTCGCGAACCCGCGCGCGCTGATCCGCGGCGGCGGCAGGCCGACATCGGCGATGACCCGTGCCACCGGCTCGTGCTCGTCCGCGAGCGCCCGCAAGGCGCCGTGCAGCTGTTCCTGGCTCAATCCCATCTGCTCACTTGATCGCAAGCGCCGCCCGCGACAAGAGCGTGGCTCAACAACGTGGGAGCAGGAGCCGTCATGCCGACCTTGATCGTGGTGAACCGTCAGGGGGTCGAGCGCGCCGTGGAGGGCGAGGCCGGCCTCAGCGTCATGGAAGTGATCCGCGACAACGGCTTCGACGAACTGCTCGCCCTGTGCGGCGGCTGCTGCTCCTGCGCGACCTGCCACGTGCACGTCGACGAGGCGTTCAAGGACAAGCTGCCGGAAATGGGCCGCGACGAGGACGATCTGCTCGACAGCAGCGACACCCGCGACGCGAACTCGCGCCTGTCCTGCCAGATCACCTTCGGCGACGATCTCGACGGCCTGCGCGTCACGATCGCCGACGAGGACTGAGCGCGGCGGCGCCACGGCTGGCTAGGATACGCCGGCCGCGTCGGCTTCGGCGAAACGCGTCAGGATCGGGCAGGGGCCTGCCTTTCCGTCCGCACATTCGTCCGCCAGTCGGCTCAGCGCGTCGCGGGCGCGCTCCAGCTCGGCGATCCGCGCATCCAGCATCGCGACCCGCGCGCGCGCCAGCGTCCGGGCGCGCTCCCGGTCCTCGCTCGCGTCCAGCACCAGCAGCTCGCCGATCTCGTCCAGGGTGAAGCCGGCCACCTGCGCCTGCCGGATGAACCGCAGCCGCGCCAGATCCTCTCCGTCATACCGCCGGATGCCGCCGTCTCGCGCGGGCGTGTCGATCAGGCCGCGCCGCTGGTAGAAGCGGATCGTCTCCACCCCCACGCCGCCGGCTGCGGCCAGCTGCCCGATCGTCATCGTCGCCACGCTTGACTCCGTACCATGGTACGGAAGCTATGGACGTGCCGACGGCGGGACAAGGGACGCGATGATGGCGGCGGCGACGGACAAGGTGGCAATCCTCTATCGCATGGTGCTGCCCGACCATGTCTGCCCCTTCGGACTGAAGGCGCGCCATCTGCTGCGCCGCGCGGGATACCAGGTCGACGATCGCCCGCTGACGACGCGTGCCCAAACGGACGCCTTCAAGGCGGAACATGGCGTCGCCACCACGCCGCAGGTCTTCATCGCGGGGCAGCGGATCGGCGGGCACGACGATCTCCGCCGCTTCCTGGGAAAGCCCGTGGTGGACCCGAAGGCGACCAGCTACCGCCCGGTCGTCGCCCTGTTCGGCATCACCGCGTCCATGGCGCTCGCCGCCAGCCACGCCGCATATGGCTCGCCCTTCACGGTTCGCGCGGCCGAATGGTTCGTCGGCTTCTCCATGGCGGTGCTTGCGCTCACCAAGCTCCAGAACATCGCCAGCTTTTCGACGATGTTCCTGAACTATGATCTGCTCGCCCGGCGCTGGGTGCCCTACGGCACGCTCTATCCCTTTGCAGAAGGGTTGGCCGGCATCCTGATGATCGCGGGCGTGCTCACCTGGCTGTCCGTGCCCGTGGCGCTGTTCATCGGCACGGTCGGCGCCGTGTCGGTGATCAAGGCCGTCTACATCGACCGGCGCTCGCTCCGCTGCGCCTGCGTCGGCGGCAACAGCAACGTGCCGCTGGGCGCGGTGTCGCTTCTTGAGAACCTGATGATGGTGGCAATGGCGATCTGGATGGCCGCGGGCGCGCTGACGGCTGCCTCCGCCACCGCGCCAGCCAGCCCGGCGGTCGCGGCCTACCAGGCCGCTCACGGCGAGATGATGCGCGGCATGGCGACGCCGCTCACCGGCGACGCGGACGTTGACTTCATGACCGGCATGATCCCGCACCACGAAGGCGCCACCGCCATGGCGCGCGTCGCGCTCGCCCACGGCCGCGATCCGGAGGTGCGCGCGCTCGCCGCCGATGTCATCGTCGCGCAGGAGCGTGAGATCGCGCAGATGCGCGCCTGGCTCGACCGACGCGGCGCGCCGCCACCCGCCGCGACCGCGACGGATCACGGCGCGATGGCGCACTAGCCGGCGGCGATCACCCCGCCGGCCGCGTCGCCACCGCATAAAGCGCGATGGCGGCGGCGTTGGACACGTTCAGGCTTTCCACTCGGTCGCTGATCGGCAGCCGGGCAAGCTCGTCGCAGTGCGTTTCGGTGTTCTGCCGCATGCCTTCGCCCTCCGCGCCCAGCACCAGCGCGATGCGGCCGGAGCCAAGCGTCTCGCCCAGCGTCTTGGGCGCATGGCCGGTCAGCCCGATCCGCCAATATTCGGCTTCGGCGATCTCGCCCAGCGCGCGCGCCAGGTTCACCACCCGCACCCACGGCACGATCTCCAGCGCGCCCGATGCCGATCGCGCCACCGTTCCGCTCTCGGGCGGGGCGTGCCGGTCCTGCGTCACGATCGCCAGCGCGTCGAATGCCGCTGCTGACCGCAGCACCGCGCCGACATTGTGCGGGTCGGTGACCTGGTCGAGCAGCAGGATCGGGCGCCGCCGCTCGTCGCCCGCCGCATCGGCCAGCACGTCGCCCAGCCAGACGTCCTCCAGCGGCTCCACCTCCAGCACCAGCCCCTGGTGCGGCGCGTCCGACGGCACCAGCCGGCCGAGGTCGGCGACGTCGGCATAGGTGACGGGAAGCGCCGGCGGCAGCTCCACCGATGCCAGCGCCTCGCGTGTCCCCCACAGCTTCAGCGATCGTCGCGCCGGGTTGGCGAGCGCCGCCGTTACCGCATGGCGCCCCCAGAAGCGCGGGCGGTTGGCCGATCCCTGGCCCGGTCGATGTCCCTTTCTCGCCACCGATCAATCCTCCGGCGTCGGGGTGGCGAACGGGTCGGTCACCACCGGCTGGCGGGGCAGGGGGCTGCGCGGCAGCGGCGCGTCGGCATTGGCGGCCTGCCACAGCAGCCCGGCCAGCACGACCGCACCCTGCCTCAGGTCGGCGGCGCGCAGATGGTCGAACGTGTCCGATCCCGAATGATGGGTCAGCGTGTCATATTCCAGCGGATCCTGGATGAACTGGAACGCCGGCAGGCCGATCGCCGCCATCAGCTGGTGGTCGGTGCCGCCGGTGCGCGCGATCGCCACCTCGGTCGCTCCCATCGCCCGGAACGGGCTCAGCCATTCGGACAGGGTCGGCATCGCCTGCACATTTCCCTCGGCATGGATGCCGCGGATGCGACCGGATCCGTTATCGATGTTGAAATAGGCCGCCAGGTCGCGAAACCCCGGCTTCGGCGTGACGGGAAACCGCGTGGCTTCCGCAAGATAGCGTTGCAGCCCCGTCTCCCCCGCCGGCCCGGCCGGGCGGCTCGCGAGATGCCGGTCGATATAGTTAATCGATCCGAACAGCCCCTGTTCCTCGCCGTTCCACAGCGTGAAGCGGATCGTGCGCCGCGGCCGCACGCCCAGCGCCCGGATGATGCGCGCCGCCTCCATCACCACCGCCGATCCCGCGGCGTTGTCGGTGGCGCCGTCGCCGGCCACCCAGCTGTCATAATGAGCGCCGGCCATCACATATTCGCCGGTTCCGCTCGACCCCGCGATGTCGGCCAGGATGTTGTACGCCTGCGTGTTCGTGTCGTCGAAGCGCACGTCGCTGGTGATCTCCAGCGTCGGCACAGTGCCGGACGCCGCCAGCCGCGTCAGCCGGCGGTAATCCTCTGCCGCCAGCTCCACGCCGGGGATCGGTGCCGTCCGCCCCGCCTGGTGCAGATAGCCTTCGCCGTGCAGCTGCTTACCGTCGCGGTACGACATGCGGACGAACGCCACCGCGCCTTCCGCCGCCAGAAAGGCGAGCCGCTCCGCCTCGAACGTCCCGCGCGTCGCCGACCGGCGGCGCTGCTCCGGATCGTTCACCGGCTCCTGGTAGCGGTCGAGCGCGCTCAGTTCCTCCCCGGTCAGCCGGTGGAACAAGGGGTCGGTCTGGTCCTCGCCCGTGCCGGGTTGGGAGATCAGCACGATCTTGCCGCGCAGCTGCCCGCGCCACCGGGCGAAATGGTCCGGGTCGGACATCGGCGCGACCACGATCGGCGCGGACAGCGTGCCGTCCGTCGCCGGCGTCCACGCGATCGGAATGGCGGTCAGCTGCAGCGGGCGGGGCGCCAGCATGCGGACACTCGACCGCTCGATCGACCACCCACGGCCGAACTCGAACCCCTCGCGCCGCACGTTGGTCAGCCCCATCTCGCGGAACTTCTGCTCCGCCCAATCCTCCGCCTGCCGCATCTGGGGAGAATTGGTGAGGCGCGGGCCGATCACGTCCGTCATGTGCTGGACGATCGGCATGACCTGCGACTGGCTGGTGCCCTCGTCGATGATGCGGGCCACGGCGGCACGCTGGTCGTCGCGGATGTCGGGCGACGTACGCTCCTGGGCCCAGGCGGGGGAGGCCACGACAAGCGCCACGGGCGCGATGGACAGCAGCAGACGGTGCATGGGATCCCCTTCAGGCGCGATGTGCGCGCGGAAGTGCTATGGGGCCACCGCGTGGTGCGCAAGCCGTTGACAGCGTGCGGCAGGCGGGGCAGGGGACCGCCTCGCTTTTCGAAAGCGGCCCCATGGACAGGTGGCCGAGTGGTTAAAGGCAGCAGACTGTAAATCTGCCCGTGCAAGCGTACGCTGGTTCGAATCCAGCCCTGTCCACCATCCTCACCATCATCGCGCGGAACGCGGGTACCGGCGGCGGGTCAGCCCGCGGCGGGCACCGGCATCGGCTGTGCTCTGCCCGCAAGCGACGCCAGCAGCGTCTCCCACCGCGCCACGGCGCCGGCCCGGTCGAAGGCGCGGGCGCGCCCCACCGTGCGGGATCGGGCCTCGGCCCGCAGCGGCTCGTTCTCCAGCAGCACCGCCAGCCGGTCGGTCAGCGCACCCACGTCGCCCACCGGCACCAGCTGGCCGGCACCGCTGTCGGCCAGGATCTCGCCCGGCCCGTGCGGACAGTCATAGCTTACCACCGGCACCCCGGCCGCCAGCGCTTCCGCCACGACCAGCCCGAACCCCTCGAAGCGGGACGACAGGGCGAACACGGTTGACCGCGCGACATAGGCATGCGGATTCTGGAGGAAGTCGGTGAAGAACACCGTGTCCGTCACGCCCAGCCGGGCGGCTTCGCTGCGGAGCGCGTCGAACCGGTCACCCGATCCGATCAGCATCAGATGATGGTCGATGCCGCGCGCCTTCAGGGCGGCGTGCGCGCGAATCAGGTCGCCCTGGTTCTTCTGGTCGTTGAACCGGCCGGATGAGGCGACGACCGGTCGGGCGAAGATCGGCTCGTGATCCGTCCTGACGGCTTCCGCCGCGCTCAGCGCCACCGCGTCGACGTCGATCGGATTGTAGATCACTGACGGCGCCTGTCCGCCGAGTGTCCGGTGCAGGTCGTCTGCGACGCCGCGCGACACCGCCACCACGCTGTCGAACGCGCGGGTCAGTCGCACCGCCACGCGCTGCTTCCAGCCCGCGGTTGCGCCGAAATCGGACCAGCTGACATGCAGCCAGGCGACGACCGGGCGCCGCCACAGCTTTGCGGCGATCAGCGCCAGCACCGATGCGCGGCCCTCGTTGGCGGCCACGATCACGTCGCTGTCCCGCGCCGCGGCAATGGTCGCCCTGAGCGACGCCGCCAGATGCCCGCGCCGATAAGGCCCCTCGTTGACGAACCGGACCTTCAGGTCCGGCGGCAGCCTGTCGACCAGCGGCCCGTCGCGTTCGTGCACCAGCAGAAGCGGGTCGAACCGCCCACGATCGAGGTAGCTGGCGAGCATGGCGGATATCCGCTCCGCCCCGCCTCCGTGCAGATTGGGAATGCAGAACAGGACGCGGGTCCGCCCGTCCGCTCCGCACCCGCGGGCTGCAGTGCGCGGCTGTGGGCCACTGGCGACGCGGGCCGCGCCGTCCGGTCCCTTGGACCACCATGAGATGCTCGCCGATCTTGCCATGGTCGTCCTCCCCGATCGGCTTCGGGATAGGGCGCGTCTGCTTGGGCGACGAACCTAAGCGGCTCCGAAACGGAGCTTTTTGCCGCCCTCATGTGCAAGGGGACGGGCGGCTCCAACGCCCCCGATCGGCTCAGATGGGTCGATGTCGGCCCGCTCGCGCCGAACGGGCTGCCGTCACCGGGCCGCCCGCTCGATCACGATCTGTCGGGTGCGGCCATCGGCTGGCACCACCAGCATCCCGTCGCGCAGCGGCACCTCGATGCCGTCGACCGTCGCCCGACCGGGCCGGCCCTCCAGCGGCCAGCCGATGCGGTATCCTCCCGTCGTGCGCGCAGATCCGCCGACCTCGGCCAGCACCCGTGGGCCGTCCGCCCGCATCGTCAGGTCCACCGTGCCATGCGCCGTGTGCATGCCGCGCACCGCGATGCCGTCGCCGGACAGCCAGGCTGGCGTCATGCCGCCACCGAGCACGATCGCCGCGCCGTCCTCATAGGCGAACAGGTCCAGCGCGGCGCGGATGAAGTCGGACGCGACCCAGGCATGCGGCATGTCGCCGATGAAGCGCACCTCGCGCGGGTCGCGGCCGACCACCTCGGCCCAGCCGTTCCACGCATGCGGCCGCCGATCGTCCATGTAGAAGTCCAGCAGCGCATTCGCCCGCTCGCGCCAGCCCAGCCGCACGAAGGCAGACACGTTGCGAAGCTCATAGGGGGTATAGTCCGGCCAGGTCGCCCCCGCCGCGTCGCGGCTCGACACCCGCTCCCACTGCTTGGCGAAGGTTCGCGCCAGCAGGTCGGGGTTCAGCCGGTGCTGCTCGCCTGCCGGATCCAGCGCCATCGTCGTTGATGTCGCGTCGAAGTCGCCAAGGCTGGTCGCGCCGGGGATGAAGTCGATGTCCCAATGGTCAACCGCCGCCAGGATCGCCGCATGCACGTCGCGCCCGAACTCGTCGCGCTGCCGCGTGATCTCGGCGGCTTCCGGCCGCTCCAGCACCTGGGCCGCGAAGGCGGCGTCCTTGTATCCGGTCAGCGCCCAGAAATCGTCCCACAGGCTGTACTGCGCCTTTGCCGAATAGCCTTCATGGCTGATCGACGGCGGCATCAGACCATAAAGCATCCGCCGCTCCGGCGTCTGGTTGACGGCCGTCCGCTCCGACTGACGCAGCTCCTCCATGTATCGCCGGGCCGCATCCAGTGCCGGCCACTCGCGCGCGAGCCGCTGCCGGTCGCCCGTGAAGCGATAAAGCTGCGTGACCAGGTGGATATACTGGCCGTGGCTGTCGTTCTCCGGCACCGGGTCGGCACCGCGGAAGTCGACGCAGCACGGCACCTTGCCGTTCTCGAACAGCTTGGTCCCGTACCAGTCGGCGAAGTCGGCGACCGGCTCGACCACGCCCAGCCGCAACAGCGTGTCGCCCATCATCGCGCCGTCGCGAATCCAGCTCCTGTCATAGGACCGGGTGCCCGGCTTCAGCGCCGGACCATCCCGGCTCATCAGCACATGGGCAAGCGCGGTCTTCAGCGTGTCGGCGACGGGCTGGAACCGCGCCGGCACCGTCATGCTGACCCCGCGCAGCCGCACGCGCCAATCAGCGACGGTTCTCACTTCCCGCACGCCGAAGTCCAGCGTGGTCATCGGCGGCGCGATGCTGCCGTCGGTGGTGATCACGATCGGCGCCTCGATCGACTCGCCGGGCGCCAGCACCCGCTCGTAAACCATGGTCGCGCTCGCCAGCCCGGTCTCATCGCTGACGGCGGTCAGGCCGGTCGCACGCGCCGGATCGGCAAGCGCGCCTTGCGAAAACGGGATGGCGGCGACCGTCGTCGGCGTCTCCACCGGCGTCAGCGTGCGCACCACCGCCGGGTCGCCGTCGATCGCTCCGGGGCTCGTCACCGCCAGCCGCCCGTCGGCCCAGCGCACCGCCTCGATCCGGCTCACGCCGCCCTGCTGGCTCAGGAACTGTGCGGGCGGGTTCACCTGGAACGGCCTCACCGCCAGCAGCAGCCGGACTCGCTTCGGCGCATCGCCGTGGTTCGTGATCTCCCACCGCGCCATCAGGCGCGGCGCGCCCGCATCGGCGAACAGCGTCGTGCGCATCCGCCACCCGTCGCCTTCCCAGTCGACATGCGGCACCGGCAGATACCCGTCTTCCAGCGCATGGCTCGTCCGCACGTCCGCCCAGCCGATCCTGCGTCCGTCGATCTCCACGAATGGTTCGATGGAAAAGCCGCCCTTGGCGACCTCGACCGCACCATCCTCGCCGATCAGGCCGCTCGCCGTTCCGTCCAGCCGCGCCACCAGCGTCCAGTAGGATTGCTCGCCCGAAAAGCCGCGCGGAAAGGTGCCGCGCGGCGCCGCGATGGCAAGCGACCGGACAAAGCCGTTCAGGTCCTCCGCCCAGGCCGGCTCGTGCACCACGATCTCGGCCAGCCGTCCGCGTGCCGCCGACAGCCTGAGGCCGGTCAGCTCCGCGTCCGGCAGCGCGATCGGGTCGTCGCCGCCGTCGCCGCGCTCCACCGTTCGCAGCGTCTGCCAGCTGCCGTCCTCGCCGCGCCCTTCCAGGCGATAGGCCGCGCCGCCCTCGGCCCAGCGCAGCGTGACGCCGCCCAGCGGCCGCACCCCGCCGAAGTCGACGGTGACCGGCTGCCGCCGCGACAGCGCCGCCGCCGTGTCCACCCGTCCGTCGATCGCCGCCGGCGCGCTTGCGGATGGTGGGGGCAGGGGCGTCGGCGCCGGCAGCGCCTCCAGGCTCAGCGTGTCGACCTCGATCGTGCCGGCCCCGCCGTCGCGTCCGCGCACCAGCGTCACTTCCATGCTCGCGGTCTCGCGCAGCACCTTGTCCGCCGTCGGCCCCCAGGCAAAGCTCATGTCGGACGGGCGGATGCGGATCGTCTGCCACCCGGCGGTCGGGCGGAAATTGGGGCGGGTGAACCACCAAACATTGTCGCCGCTCGCGTCCGCGAACTTGATCTGCAGGTCGTTGACCCCGCCGGTCCCGCGCACGCGCAGGCGGATCTCGTATCGCTCGGGCCAGCGGATCGGCAGCGCGCGCCTGGCAAAGGCATAGCCCGACACAGGTCCGAAGTCATAGCTCAGCCGCATCGCCTGGCCCGGCTCGCCCGGCACCGGCGTGATGGTGGAACGGACGCCGTCCGATGCCGCGGCTTCCCACGGCGCGAGGCTTTCGAAATCGTCGATCACCGTTGCGCCGGCGCCGGTCGCCACGGCCTGGGCGGCAAGTGCGATCGCCAGCGCGATCATGCCAGCCACCCGCCGGTGAAGCCCGCGCGCTCCAGCCCGCGCCGGATGTGCGGGCTGCGGCGCATCACCTCCCACACCAGGCCGCTGCGATGGTTCTCGAGCATCAGCAGGATCGCGCCCTGGTCGATGCCCAGATAATCGTCCGCCACCCAGCCGACGCCCGGCACCACCTTGCCATGCTGCAACCGCACCGACGTGTCGGTCATCGTCGGGTTGAAGCTGTCGATGAAGCCATAGCGTCCCCAGATGCCGGCGCCGTAGCGCGCGTGCATGGCGCTGACCGCCGGCTCGACGATCTCCGGCGCGAACGGCAGGGAGCCGAGCGCGGCGGTCGGCGCGATCGTGCCGTCGTCGCGATCGCCCGGCCCGCGCGCCGAATAGCTGAAGAACGCGCGCTGCTGCCCGTCGATGGTGGTCGTGAAATCGCCGGGCCCGTCGCACGCGGTCAGCCCCCAGATCTGCTCGCCATAGCCGGCAAGCCCCTTGGCGTTTTCCATGGCATAGGCCTGCTGCGCATAGGTCGCGCGCCGGCTGTTCTCGAAATAATCGATGCCCTTGCCGGCGATGAACGGATCGCGAATCCCGCGGAAATCGATGAACGCGTGGCTGTACTGGTGGCCGAACAGCGGCGGGAACTGCAGGTGCGGCTCGCCCCAGCGGTTGCCCCAGCTCTGCTCGAACCGCGCCGAATAGGTCGCCCAGGTCCCATCCGGCAACGCATGCGTCGGCGATCCCAGCGCCAGCACGTAGAGCAGCATGGCCTCGTTGTAGATGTCCCAGTCGCTCGGGATGAAGCCGGTCTCCGGGTGCCACCCCATCGACACGAACGGCGCGCGCGGCGTGATCCAGGTCCATTCGATCGCCCGGAACAGCCGTTCGGCGATGTCGCGGATCTCCGCCTCGGCCGCGTCCGCTCCGTCGAAGAAGCCCTGCGCGAACAGCACGCCGCCCATCAGCAGCGTGGTGTCCACGGTCGACAGCTCGCATCGGGCAAACCGGTGCCCCCGCGTCGTGCCGAGAAAATGGTAGAAGAAGCCCTTGTAGCCGGACCGGCCGGTCGGCTCCGGCCCCTGCGGCGCGGCGTCGAGGAAGCGCAGCGTGGCCAGCGTGCGGTCGCGCGCCTCGGCCCGCGTGATCCAGCCGTGATGCGCGCCGATGCCATATCCGGTCAGCGCAAAGCCGATGGCCGCAACGGAGCAGAAGGACGGGGTCGGCCAGCGATCAAACGCCAGCCCCGTCGCCGGATCGGTCGTCTCCCAGAAGAAGCGGAACGTCCGTTCCGCCGTTTCGCCGATCAGGTCACCGGGTGCGGTCCCGGCCGGGGTGGCCTGCGGCCGGGTGAGCGGCGCGCAGCCGCCCGCAAGCCCGGCGAGGGTCAGCCCCGCCGTGCCGATGAACTGTCGTCTGTCGAGCATTGCTGCTCCTTTGTCTGTCTTACGCGAAGGAACATCCGGGGCGAAGCGCATGGCTCCACCCCGGCGCAGGGAGGCTTAAAAGCGGTAACCGACGCGGAACTGCACGCGGCGGGGCAGGGTGGCCAGATTGTTCGGCTCGAAGAACTGCTCGCCGTTCGGTCCCGAAGACGCGTTGAAGTTGGTCCCGAAGTTTCGGTTGTTGAACGCATTCAGGAGGTCGACGGCAAAGCTGATGTTGTGCCCGCCGAACACCTCCTGCTCGTTTTCAAGCGTCAGATTGACCTCGCAAAAAGCGAAGATGCCCAGGCAATTGTTGTCACCCGGATAAACCGAGGTGATCTCCCGCTCGTTCACGCCGCCCGGCGAGGTGACCTGGATGGCGGATTTCGACGCCACGGTGGTCAGCGTCGATGCGCGGAAGCCGAACGGCAGGTCGACGATGCCGGACAGCACCACCCGGTGCCGCTGGTCGCCCGGGCGCGGCCGGAAGCCGTAATCGTCGGGGGTGATCTTATCGAGCGAGAAGAGGTCGTTGCCGTTCTGCTCGCCCTTCGACAGCGTGTAGGCGATGTTCAGGCCCCAGCCGGAGCTCTCGGAGTAGGGCTTATCGAGCGTGAAGAACAAGCCGTAGTAACGGGTGTCGAGACCCGCATAGCCGATCAGCGCATTGGCGAAGCCGAACGGCCGAACCGTCGACGTGTCGCAGCATTCGCCGTTCGGCAGTCGCGTGGCGAACAGGTGCGTGTAGCCGTTCCGGCCACGGATGTAGGTTCCCGTGATCGACGCCTGGAACACGCCAACCTGCTGGCGCACGCCGACGCTGAACTGATCGGTCACCGGCACCTTCGGCTCGTTCGGAACGGCGAACAGTTCCGGCAGGCCGGTCCGTGCGGTCGCCTGCAGCTCCAGCAGCCCTTCGCGCGTCAGGTAGCGCGGATCCCACACCACCGTCGGATTGCCGTCACGCGGCTGTCCGTCCCGGGAGAAGAAGAAGGTGCCGAGCCGGTACTGCTGCCGGTAACGCTCGTCGAGCGTGTTGATGAACACGTTGCGGTCGTAATAACGGCCATAGCCGCCGAAGATCACCGTGCTCTGGTTGTCGAACAGGTCATAGCTGAAACCGATGCGCGGCTGCCACAGGTTGGTGGCCGGCGGACGATCGGTACCGTCGGTGATGTAGGCTTCCGGATCGAAATAGTCGGTGACCGGCAACGTCCGCAGCGCCGCCGCCGCCGCTGCCGGCGTCACATATTTGTTGTTGAACATGTTGTCTTCGTAGTCCCAACGAAGACCCAGGTTCAGCTGCAGGCGGTCGGTGATATCCCAATCGTCCTGGATATAGACGCCGAGCTGGAAGTTCGATGCGGAGATGAGCGAGTTGCCGAGGCCCAGCTGCGCCTCTGCCGGGAAGCTGAAATCGGTATCGTCGTTCGGGTTGTTCGGCGTCTGGTTGTTGCTGATGCGGAAGATATACTTGCCCTGCGGCACGCGCTGGTCGTCGGCATCATAGTCCTGGAAGCCGATGCGCAGGCCGCCCTTGAACACGTGGCCGTCAAGCCCGCTGTAGGTCAGGTCATTGCGCAGGATATAGCTGTCCTGCGTATACCGGCGGGTCGCATCGCGGCCGCCCACCAGGGCCAAGCCCTGATAGTCGAGGGTGGGCAAGTCCGGGTTCAGCGCCGTCGGGTTGAAGGTGGAGCTCAGATAGCTGCCGGTGAACTCGTTGACGAAGTCGTCGCCGCTGTAGGTCCACTTCAAGGCGTAGGTGTCGACGGTGTTGAGCTTGTTCTCGGCGAACTCGAACGCGGTCTGGCCGCCAAAGCCCTGGATATCGGTTTCCTCGCGCCGGCTGTACGACAGGTCCCAGACCTGCCGGTCGTCGGGCGTGAAGGTCAGCTTGCCGAAGTAGAAGTCCGACCGGAACGGGCTGACGAACGATCCCTCGATGTCGCCGACGATCGCCCGCTGCTCGGCCGTGGCGTTCGGGTTGAAGGAGACGTTGAAGGCGCGGTCCTGGTCGTTCGCTTCATAGGCCGCGAAGAAGAACAGCCGGTCCTCGATGATCGGACCGCCCAGCGACGCGCCATACTGCTTGCGCTCGAACACGGGCTCGGGCTCGCCGCGGCGCGCCACGAAGAAGTCGGTCGCGGCAAGGCTGCGGTCGGTATACTGGCCGAAGAATTCACCGTGGAACTCGTTTGTGCCGGACTTGGTCACAGCGGTGACGATGGCCGCCGCCGCCTGATCATATTCCGCCTTGTAGTTCTGCGTCAGCACGCGGAACTCCTGAACGGCAAGCTGACCGAACGGATTGCCGCGGCTGTTCTGCTGGCCGGCGATGCCGCTTTCCTGCACCTGGTTCTTCAGGCTGACACCGTCGATGAAGACGTTCACCTGCGCCGCGACGGATGCGCCGGACGTGATCGTCTTGCTGGTCTCGCTGTCGTTGTAGCGGACGCCGGGGGCGAGCGCGGCGAACGACAGGAAGTTGCGGTCCGACTGCGGAAGGATGCGGATCTGGTCCTGCGTGACGTTGGTGGCGACTTCGCTGGTCCGCGTCTCGGGCAGGCGGGTCGCGGTGACGGTGATGGTTTCTCCAGTGTCCAGGCTGCCTTCGACCTGGCCCGGCACCGTCTCCGATCCGGACGAATCGGGCGCCGCGGTGAGGGCGGCATCCAGGGTGCCGGCCTGGCCGACGCCCAGGACGACGTCGGTCACGAAACGCTGCGCGCTGTCGGCACCCTCGATCGTCACCCGATACGCGCCCGGACGGATGGCGTTCAGCGTGTACCGCCCCTGCGCGTCCGTCACCTGGCGATAGGTGATGTTGGTGGCGGTGGCGACCGCCGTCACCGTGGCGCCGCTGACCGGCTGGCCGGCGCCGTCGCGCACCTGGCCGCGCAGCGATGCGGTCGTCGTCTGGGCATAGGCCGCCTGGGGCAGCGCGACCGTTCCCGCTGCAAGCGCGGTGGCGCTCGCCAGCAGCCGCAGGGCCGTGAATTTCGTCATGAGCATGTTCCTCCATGTGACCCGCCCTGCGGGTTCGTTGTGCTTGTGTTGGATTGGCTGCTGCCCCGCACAATCAGCACGGGGGGGTGAAGCTCGATGTCATGATCGACGATCCCGTCGATCTGGCGCACCAGCCGGGCGACGGCGCGCGCGCCCAGCGCGGCGATGTCCACCCGGACGGTGCTCAGGCCCGGCGAGATCAGCCGCGCCATCGGAATGTCGTCGAAGCCGACCACGGCGACGTCGTCCGGAACGCCGATCCCTGCCTCGCGCAGCGTGGTCATGGCGCCGATCGCCATCATGTCGTTCGCCGCGAACAGCGCATCGGCCATGCCCGGCCGGGCGATCAGCGCTTCGGCCGCGCGCACGCCGTCCGCCTCGTTGAACGATCCCTCCAGGATCATCGGCGATAGCCCGGCGGCCGCCATCGCCTGTTCATACCCGCGCCGCCGGTCGCGCGCGTCGACGTTGCTGTCGGGGCCCGCGACATGGACGATCCGCCGGCGCCCGCTCGCCACCAGATGCTCCACCGCCGCGACCGCGCCGGCCACGCTGTCGACGCGCAGCTCGGCCGCCGGACGACGGTGGGGCGCACAGTTCACCATCACTGCCGGCACCGCGCTCGGCAGGCCGTTCATCAGCGCGTCGGGATCCAGGTGCGGCGCCATCAGCACCATGCCGTCGACCCGCCCGCGCATCGATTGCAGCGCCGCCACCGCGCGCGCGGGATCGTCGTGGATGTTGGACAGCAGCAGCTGGCGTCCGCGCGCAGACGCCTCCTGGTCCATGCCTCGCAGCAGCTCGGAAAAGAACTCGCCGTGAAGGTCGGGCAGAACCACGCCGATCGCGTTCGACTGCGCCAGGCTCAGGCTGCGGGCGCCGGCATGGGGCACATAGCCGAGCGTCGCGATGGCGTTTTCCACCCTGACGCGCAGCGAGTCGCGAACCTGCGCCGATCCGTTCAGCACGCGCGACACGGACGCGACAGATGCTGCCGCCTCCCGCGCAACGTCGCGGATCGTCGCTCCTGCCATCGCGCCTTTGTCCTCCACCTGGTCCCGGCGCCTTGCCGGCGCTCGTCACCGCCGCTTGGTCGGCTGGTTGCTGAAACCGGTTACATCAATCTACTCTGGCGCTCAAGGCCGCGATTCGGCCATTCGGCAGATCAAGATCAATCCAAGGGGAGCGGAATGAACGACATGGGTCTCTCGCGGCGCGCGCTGCTGGCCGGCGGCGCGGCGATCACGGCCTGGGCGTCCAGCCCGGCGCGGGCGCTGCTGCTCCAGGGCGACGGGCAGGCGCTGCCCGCATCGGTTGAGCGCCTCCTCGGCGAGATGACGGTGGAGGAAAAGGCCGGGCAGGTCACCTTGATGGCGGCCGCCTGGGCCGGTGGCGCTGCCAACGCGCTCAATCCCATCACCGCCACCGCAAGCTTCGATGAGCAGCTCGAACAGACCCGGCGCGGCCGGCTTGGCGGCGTGTTCAACGGCAATGGCGCGGAAATGGCGCGCCGCATGCAGACGGTGGCCGTGCGCGAAAGCCGGCTGCGGGTGCCCCTCATCTTCGCCGCCGACATCATCCACGGCTTTCGCACCGTGTTCCCCATGCCGATCGCGGAGGCCGGCAGCTTCGATCCGGAGCTTGCCCGCCGCACCGCCCGTGTCGCGGCGGAGGAAGCGTCGGCCGCCGGCATCGACTGGACCTTCGCGCCGATGGTCGACATCGCCCGCGATCAGCGCTGGGGCCGCGGTGTCGAGGGCGCCGGCGAGGACATCCTCCTCGGCCGGATCATGGCGGACGCGCGCGTGCGCGGCTTCCAGGGTGAACGCGGCCTCGCCGCCGACACGGCGCTGATGAGCTGCGCCAAGCATTTCGCCGCCTATGGCGCGGCGGAAGCGGGGCTCGACTACAACACCGTGGACGTGTCGGAGCGCACGTTGCGCGAAGTCTATTTCCCGCCCTTCCAGGCCGCATTCGCCGCCGGATCGGGCACGACCATGGCCTCTTTCAACGAGTTGTCGGGCATCCCTGCGACGGCGAACGAATGGCTGCTGACCCAGGTGCTGCGCCGCGAATGGGGCTTCGACGGCCTCGTCGTGTCCGACTACACGGGCGACATGGAGCTGATCGACCATGGCTTTGCCGCCGATGCGCGCGATGCCACCCGGCTCGCCTTCATGGCGGGGGTCGACATGTCGATGCAGTCCGGCTTCTACCTGGAACATCTGCCCGGCCTCGTCGCATCCGGCGACGTGCCGATGGAGCGGCTCGACCAGGCCGTGCGCCGCGTGCTGGCGCTGAAGCAGCGCCTGGGCCTGTTCGACGATCCCTTCCGCCGCATCGATCCCCGGCGGGAGCGCACCCGCGTTCGCACGCCCGCGAACCTCCGCCTCGCACGGGAGGCCGGCGCCCGCTCGATCGTCATGCTGAAGAACGAGGGCGACCTGCTGCCCCTGCCCAAGTCGGGCAAGCGCATCGCCCTGATCGGCCCGTTCGCCGAAGGGCAGCATGACCTGGTCGGCACCTGGAACGTCTATGGCTCCGATGCGGAGGCGGTCGACCTCCTGACCGGCGTCCGTGCCGCCGTTGCCGATCCTTCGCTCGTCACCGCGGTCGCCGGCTCCGACATCGACGCGCCGCTGCCCGGCGGGATCGAGGCCGCCGTGCTCGCCGCCGCCGCCGCCGACATCGTGGTGCTCGCGGTGGGTGAGAGCCAGCGCATGTCCGGCGAGGCGCAGTCGCGCACCCAGATCATCGTCCCGCCCGCGCAGCAGGCGCTGGCCGATGCCGTCGCCGCCGTCGGCAAGCCCACCGTGGTCCTGTTGAAGAACGGCCGCGCGCTCGCGCTCACCGGTGCCATCAACGATGCGTCCGCCATCCTTGTCACCTGGTTCCTCGGCTCCGAGTCCGGCCCGGCAACCGCCGACATCCTCTTCGGCGACGTGGCACCGTCCGCGCGCCTGCCCGTCAGCTTCCCGCATGCGGACGGCCAGCAGCCCTATCATTACAGCCACAAGCCGACGGGCCGGCCCAACCCGCCCGGGCCGCTCCTCGAATACAAGGCGCGCTGGCGGGAGGGGCCGAACGCCGCCCTCTATCCCTTCGGCCATGGGCTCACCTACGGCCGCATCGGCTATTCCGCGCTCGATCTCGGCGGCGGCAGCTTGGCACCCGGCGGCACGCTGGTCGCACGCGCCACCGTCACCAACAGCGGCACGCGCGCCGCGACGGAGGTGGTGCAGCTCTACATCCGCGATCTCGCCGCCAGCATCACCCGCCCCGTGCGCGAGCTGAAGGCCTTCCGCCGGGTCGATCTCGCCCCGGGCGCGTCGGAGCAGGTCGAGTTCCGCCTGACCCGCGACGACCTGCTGTTCGTCGGCCAGGATCTCGGCCGCACGGTGGAGCCCGGCCGCTTCCGGCTGTGGATCGCACCATCGGCCGAGGCGGAGGGCGTCACCGGAGAGTTCACGCTCACCGCCTGACGATTGGACGAGGGGCACCGCGCCGGGCATAGCAGGGCATGGTCGATGGGGGCGGGGCGCGGATGACGGGCGAAGCGGGGGAGGCGCCGCTGCGCTCGTCCCGCTTCATCGTCGGCTACGGCCTCGCCAATGCCGGCGCCTTCATCGCCTTCATTCCGCTTCTCACGCTGCTCCTGCCGTCGAAGGCGGCCGAGATCGACCCCGCCGGCCGCGCGCTGCTGCTCAGCCAGATCGGCTTGGCGAGCGGGCTGACCGCCGCGCTCGCCAACCTCCTGTTCGGCGCGGCCAGCGACGCCACCCGCACCCGGTTCGGTCGGCGCCGTCCCTGGATCCTCGGCGGGCTCGCGGCGACGATCCTGTCGCTCCTGCTGATTGGCTGGGCGCCGTCGCCGGCCATGCTGCTCGGCGCGATGATCCTCTACCAGGTGTCGGTGAACGCCATGTTCGCGCCGCTGCTGGCGGTGCTGCCCGACATGGTGCCGGACCGGCAGAAGGGCACGGCCGCCGCCTGGGCGGGCCTCGCGCTTCCGGCCGGCTACTTCTTCACGGCGGGCGTCGTTGGCGTGCTGGTCGACGGGACGGCCACCCGCTTCACGGTGGTCTGCCTGGCCGTCGCGGCGCTGGTGCTGCCGTTCGCGCTCCGCCTGAGGGAACCGCGGGTGGCGGTCACGCCGGCCGGTCCGCGCCTCGGCTTTGCCGCCTTCCGCTTTCCAGACTTCCGCGCCGCCTTCCTGTCGCGCTTCCTCCTGGAAACAGGTGTGACGCTCAACATGCTGTATCTGCTGTTCTATTTGGGGGAGCGGACGGACGTCGCGGCGGCGCTGCCCACCTGGTCGGTTGATGCGGTGTTCAGCCTGCTGCTCGGCGCCTCGACCGCCGCCGGCCTGGCGAGCGGCTTTCTCGGCGGGCTGTTGTCCGATCGCATCCGGCGCCGCAAACCGCTGGTGGTTGCTGGCGGCCTCCTGATGTGCGCGGGCATCTCGACGACGCTGCTCGCCCCGGACTGGCCCGGCCCGCTTGTCGGCCAGGTGCTGTTCGGCACCGGCCACGGCCTCTACGCCACCACCACCATCGCGCTGATCGCGCTTGTCCTTCCCGATCCCGCCCGCACCGGTCGCGACCTCGGCGCGATGAACCTGTCGGTGGCGCTGTCGCAAAGCTTCGGCCCGCTGGTCGGCATCACGCTCTTTGCCGCCGGAGGCGCGCTCCCCTCCGTCTACATCGCCGGCACGCTCTTCGCCGCGCTCGGGACGGCCATGTTGCTGACGATCAGGGGCGTGCGTTGATGATGCCGCTTCAGGCGACGCGCGCCGAGGTCATCTGCCATCCCAGCTGCAGCGCCTGCGCCTCGTAAGCGTCAATTGCGCCTTCGCTCATCAGCGTCAGCCCGATTTCATCGCGCCCTTCCATCAGGCACTCGCGCCGAAACGCGTCCATGTCGAAGCCGAAGCGATCCCCCGCGCTCGTCGTCACGGCCTGGGCATCCAGGTCGATCTCGACCCAGCCCTGCGCCGCCGTCGCCAGCAACCGGTCGATCACCGCCTGCGGCAGCGCCACGGTCACCATGCCGTTCTTGAACGCGTTGCCGGAAAAGATGTCGGAAAAGGACGGCGCGATCACGGCCCGCACGCCCATGTCCATCAACGCCCAGACGGCGTGCTCCCGGCTCGATCCGCAGCCGAAATTGTCACCCGCGATCAGGATCGGCGCTTCGACATTTTCGGGCCGATTGAACAGGTTGTCGGGCAGGCTGCGCAACGTCTCGAATGCGAAGCGGCCAAGCCCGACCCGGCTGATCGTCTTCAGATGCTCGGCCGGGATGATGATGTCGGTGTCGACATTGGCCTGGCCGAACGGAATGGCTCGTCCCGCGATCCGGGTGACCGGCATCATGCCGCCAATTCCCGCACATCGGTGATCCGGCCCGTCACAGCCGCCGCCGCCGCCATTGCCGGCGACAGCAGGTGCGTGCGCGCGCCCGGTCCCTGCCGGCCGACGAAGTTCCTGTTGCTGGTCGATGCGCATCGCTCGCCCGCGGGCACCTTGTCCGGGTTCATGCCCAGGCACATCGAACAGCCCGGCTCCCGCCACTCGAACCCGGCGGCGGTGAACACGCGGTCCAGCCCCTCGGCCTCCGCCTGCCGCTTCACCAGTCCCGATCCCGGCACCACCAGCGCCTGGCGGATGCGGTCATGGACGCGCCGCCCCGACAGCACGGCGGCGGCCGCGCGCAGGTCCTCGATCCGGCTGTTGGTGCAGCTGCCGATGAAGATGTTTTTGACCGGCACCGCCGTCATCGGCATGCCCGGCTCCAGGCCCATATAGGCGATTGCCTTGCGCGCCGCCTCGCGCCGGGCGGGCTCGGCAAAGCTGTCGGGGTCGGGGACCCGGCCGGTGATCGGGACGACATCGTCCAGGCTCGTTCCCCAGGTCACGGTCGGCGCGATGTCGGCGGCGTCCAGCACGATCGATGCGTCGAAGGTCGCGCCTTCGTCGGTGTGAAGCGTCCGCCACCAGGCCGCCATCCGCTCCCACGCCGCGCCGGTGGGCGCCATCGGCCGGCCCGCGACATAGGCGATCGTCTTCTCGTCGGGGGCGAACAGGCCTGATCTCGCGCCCGCCTCGATCGACATGTTGGCCACCGTCAGCCGGCCTTCCACGCTCATCGCGTCAAAGGTGCTGCCGCGATATTCGATGACATGGCCGGTGCCGCCGGCCGCGCCCAGCCGGCCGATAATCGCCAGCACCACGTCCTTGGGCGTGACACCGGGGCCAAGGTCGCCGTCGACCCGAACTTCCATCGTGCGTGAAGGCTTCAGCAGAAGTGTCTGTGTTGCCAGCACATGTTCCACCTCGCTGGTGCCGATGCCGAAGGCAAGCGCGCCCAGCGCGCCATGCGCGGCCGTGTGGCTGTCGCCGCATACCAGCGTCGTGCCGGGCAGGGTGAAGCCCTGTTCGGGACCCACCACATGCACGATGCCCTGCGCCGCCGCCCGGTCGTTGATGAAGGGGATGCCGAACGCGGCGACGTTGCGCTCCAGCGTGGCGAGCTGTTCGGCCGATGCGGGATCGGCGATCGGCATCCGGCTGCCATCCGGCCGCACCCGAGGCGTGGTCGGCACATTATGGTCTGGCACCGCCAGCGTCAGATCGGGTCGCCGCACCCGCCGCCCGGCCATGCGCAGCCCCTCAAAGGCCTGCGGGCTCGTCACCTCGTGCACCAGGTGGCGATCGATATAGAGCAGGCAGGTGCCGTCCGGCCGCCGCTCCACCACATGCGCGTCCCAGATCTTCTGGTAGAGCGTCCGCGGCGTCATGCCGCCACCCGCGCCGCCGCGTCGATCCGGCCGCGCACTGCCGCGCCGAAGGCCGAACAGCGCGCCGTTCCACCCAGGTCGGGCGTCCGCACGCCGCCGGCGATCGCCTCCGCCACCGCCTGCCGAAGCGCGCCGGCCGCCCGTGTTTCGCCCAGCTGGTCCAGCATCATCGCCGCCGCTTCGATGGCGCCGGCCGGACTGGCGCGATCCTCGCCGGCGATGTCGGGGGCGGATCCGTGGATCGGCTCGAACATTCCGGGCCCGCCGTCGCCCAGGCTCGCCGACCCCAGCAGGCCGATCGATCCCGGCAGCACCGACAAGGCGTCGGACAGGATGTCGCCGAACAGGTTCTCGGTCAGGATGACGTCGAAGCGGGTCGGCCCCGTCACCAGCGCCATCGCCGCGGCATCCACATACATGTGGTCGAGCGCAACGTCGGGGTAGTCCGCGGCCACCGCCGTCACCACCCGCCGCCACAGCCGCGACGTCGCCAGCACGTTGGCCTTGTCGACCGACGTCACCCGCCCGCGCCGGTCCCGCGCCGCCTTGAAGGCGACATGCGCGATCCGCTCCACTTCGCCGCGGCTGTACCGGCACAGGTCGGACGCTTCCTCGTCGCCCTCCACCTTGTCGCCGAAATAAAGCCCGCCGGTCAGTTCGCGCACCACCAGCACGTCCGCGCCGGCCGCGATCCCGGCCTTCAGCGGCGACAGCGCGGGGTCGTCCACCCGCGCGGGGCGCAGGTTGGCGAACAGCCCCAGCGCCTTCCTGATCGCGAGCAGCCCGGTTTCCGGCGTCTCAGCGCCGCCCACCCAGCGCGGCCCGCCGACCGCACCCAGCAGCACCGCGTCCGCCGCCCGGCAGGCCGCCAGCGTCGCGTCGGGCAGGGGGGGCCCATGCCGGTCGATCGCCACCCCGCCGAAATCATGCGTGCTCCAGCGGACGTGAAAGCCGTGCGCGGCGCCGGCGGCGTCGACCGCCGCCACCGCCTCGCGCGTTACCTCCGGCCCGATGCCGTCTCCCGGCAGCACCGCCACCGTATAGGCCCTGTCCGACGTCATGCCGCCACCGCCTCGCGCGCCGGCATCGTCGCGCGCACCCGGCGCACCGCCTCGGCATTGCTGACCGCATCCAGATAGGCCGACACGCAGCACGGCAGGATGTCGCGCGCCCGCGCCCGCCCGGCGAAGATCTCGTCGCCGACCTCCACCTGCACCTCCACCAGCACGTTCGCGCCCTGGCCGTCGGCGGCAGGCTCGTCCGGGTCGATCGCGACATATTGCATGTCGAGCTGATGGACCCGCGCCGGCAGCCCCACGATCTGCGACACCGCCAGGAACGCCGCGTCCATCGCGCCCGGTGCGGTGGCGATGTCGGTCACCCGGCCGCGCTCGCCATGCGTCAGCTCCACCCGCGCCATCGGCTGCGCGCTGGGCGTCAGCGGCGCGCGGATCTCGACCTTGGCAAGGCTCCACAGCCGGTTGGCGCGCCCGCCCTCCTGATCGCCCAGAATCGACAGCAGCCGCGCCGTGTCCACGATGCCGACCTCGTCGGCGACCAGCTTGAAGGTGGCGAACGCCCGGTCCAGCGCGTCGCCCTCCAGCACGAAGCCCAGCGCCTTTGCCCGCGCCACCAGCGCATGGCGCCCGCTGTGCTTGCCAAGGACGATGCCGTCCGTCTGGATGCCGATATCCTCGGGTTTCATGATCTCGTACGTCTCGCGGTTCTGGAGGACGCCGTGCTGGTGGATGCCCGATTCATGGGCAAAGGCGTTGGCGCCCACGATCGACTTGTTGCGCGGCGGGTGGCTGTTGGTCGCCTGCGCCAGCGCGCGGCTCGCCCCCATCAGCCGGGTGGTGTCGATGTCGTGCGATACCTGGAACGCGTCGCCCCGGACGCGGATCGCCATCACCAGGTCCTCCAGCGCGCAATTGCCCGCCCGCTCGCCGATGCCGTTCATGGCGACCTCCACCTGCCGCGCACCACCGCGGATCGCCGCCAGCGAATTGGCCACCGCCATTCCCAGATCGTCATGGCAATGGGTCGACAGCACCGCGCCCTCGATCCCCTCGACATGGGTCGACAGGTGGCGGAACAGGTCGGTGATCTCCTCCGGCGTCGTGTAGCCCACCGTGTCGGGCACGTTGAGCGTCGTCGCCCCCTCGCGCGCGGCGATCGACAGCGCTTCGACCAGGAAGTCGCGCTCCGTGCGGATCGCGTCCTCGGCGGAAAACTCCACATCGTCGCAGCGCTCCCGCGCATAGGCGACATGCGCCTTGATCGCCTCCAGCACCTGGGCGCGCGTCATCCCCAGCTTATAGTCGCGGTGCGTCGGGCTCGTGCCCAGAAAGGTGTGGATCCGCCGCCGTGCCGCCGGCGCGATCGCCGCCGCCGCCGCATCAATGTCGCCGCGCGTGGTGCGGGCGAGCGCGCAGATCACCGGCCCCTCGACAGTGCGCGCAATCTGCTCGATGGCGCGTGCGTCCCCGGGGGAGGCGGCCGCGAACCCCGCCTCGATCACGTCGACGCGCAGCGCCGCCAATGCCCGTGCCACCCGCAGCTTGGCGTCCTCCGTCATGGAAAAGCCGGGCGCCTGCTCGCCGTCGCGCAGGGTGGTGTCGAAGATGGTGATGCGGGGCGTGGTCATCAGGCTGCACTCGCTTGGGGAACGGGGATGGTGTGGACGGCGGTGACGCCGTGGATGCGCCGGATCTGCGGCAGCAGGATCTCGGTGCGGCGGCTCCGGTCGCGCGGCTGGATGTCCAGCGTCATCGCCGCGGTCGGCCCGGCCTCGTCCATGACGATGCCGACGACGCGAAAGCCGCGCCGCTCCACCAATCCGATGATGCGCAGCACCGCGCCCTCGGCAACGGCGAAGTCGATTTGGATCCGGGTCACCAGCGCTTGTCCATCATCTGGGTGTTGGGCGTGTTGGGCGGCACCAGTGGCCACACATTCTCGCGCGGGTCGATCCGCGCATGGCACAGGATCGGCCCCGGCGTGCGGATCAGCCGCTCGATCGCACCCGCCACCTCGCTGCGGTGGTCGATGGTGAACGCCTCGATCCCGAAACTGTGCGCCACCTCGGCGAAATCGGGATTGTCGCTGAGGTCGATCTCCGAGAAATTCTCGGCGAAGAACAGCTCCTGCCACTGTCGCACCATGCCCAGCTGGCTGTTGTCGAACAGCAGCACCTTCAACGGCAGGCGGTACCGGCGGATCGTCGCCAGTTCCTGGATGTTCATCATGATGCTGCCGTCGCCGGACACGGTGATCACGGTGGCATCCGGCTCCGCCAGCAGCGCGCCGATCCCCGCCGGCAGACCATATCCCATGGTGCCCAGGCCCGCCGAGGTCAGGTGCGCCTGCGGCCGGATGAAGCGGCAATGCTGCGCCACCCACATCTGGTGCTGGCCGACGTCGCAGGTGAAGATCGCGCGGTCGCCCGCCGCCTCGGACAGCGCCTTCAGCATGGCGGGGGCATAGATGCCGCCGCCCGGCGCGTCATAGTCGAAGGCGTGCCTCCGCTTCTGCTCCGCGCACCAGCGCGCCCAGCCGCCGATCTCGGGCGTCGCCTGGAACGCGTCCAGGATCGCGGACAGGTCGCCCGACAAACCGACCTCCGCGCGCCGCAGCTTGCCGATTTCGGCCGGGTCGCCGTCGATGTGGATCACCCGGGCCTTTGGCGCGAACGCGTCCAGCTTGCCGGTCGCGCGGTCGTCGAAGCGCGCACCGACGCAGATCAGCAGGTCGGCCTCGTCCACCGCCAGGTTCGCGCCCTTCAGCCCGTGCATGCCCAGCATGCCCAGGAAGTGCGGGTCGTCCGTCGGGATCGCGCCCAGGCCCTTCAGCGTCGCGACCGACGGCATGCCGGTGCGCGCGGCAAAGTCGCGCAGCGCCCGTTCGCCCCGCGCGATGCCGACGCCGCCGCCGAAATACAGCAGTGGCGCCTTCGCTCCCGCGATCAGCGCGTCGGCCGCGGCCAGCGCGGCCAGGTCGATCGGCGCATGCTCGGGCTCGGGCAGCACGATGGGGGCGGGGGCCGCGGTGCCCACCGCCATGTCCTTGGGCAGGTCGATCAGCACGGGGCCCGGCCGCCCGCTGCGCGCCAGCGCGAACGCCTCGGCGAACACCGCGGGGATCTCCGCGACCGATCGGATGATGTAGCTGTGCTTCACGATCGGCAGCGTGATGCCGAAGATGTCGACTTCCTGGAACGCATCGGTGCCGATCAGCGGCGACGCGACCTGCCCGGTGATCGCCACCATCGGCACCGAATCCAGAAAGGCGTTGGCGATGCCGGTGACCAGGTTCGTCGCGCCCGGCCCGGACGTGGCGATGCACACGCCCGGCCGGCCCGTCACCCGGCCATAGGCGTCGGCGGCCAGCGCCGCGCCCTGTTCGTGCCGCACCAGGATGTGGGTCAGCGACGATCCCGGCAGCGCATCGTACACGGGCATGATCGCGCCGCCGGGATAGCCGAAGATGTGCGTCACACCCTCGCGCCCCAGCGCCTCCACGACCATCCGCGCGCCCGAGATCGGCTCGGGCGCGGGGTGGGTGTCGGGGGCGATATTGGCGAGGGTGGCCACGGTCATGCCGCCTTGGTCTCGGCCGCCGCCGTCTTGGCGTCGGCGCTCTTCTGCAGCCACGCCATGTGGCGGCGCAGTTCCGCGCCGGTCTTCTCGATCGGCCGGGCCCGGTCCTCGTCCCACATGCGCTGGTATTCCGGCTTCCCGGCCTCGTTCTCGGCGATCCACGCCTTGGCGAAGCTGCCGTTCTGGATGTCGGTCAGCACTTCCTTCATCCGCGCGCGCGTCTCGTCGTTGATGACGCGCGGACCGGACACGAAGTCGCCGTACTTCGCCGTCTCGGAAATGAAGTGCAGCATCTTCTCCAGCCCGCCTTCGTACAGCAGGTCGACGATCAGCTTCAGCTCGTGCAGGCACTCGAAATAGGCGACCTCGGGCTGGTAGCCCGCCTCCACCAGCGTCTCGAACCCGGCATTGATCAGCTCGGACGCACCGCCGCACAGCACCGCCTGCTCGCCGAACAGGTCGGTCTCCGTCTCCTCCGGAAAGGTCGTCTCGATCGCGCCGGCCGTGGTGCCGCCGATGCCCGATGCATAGGCCAGCGCCCGGTCGCGCGCCTTGCCGGTCGCGTCCTTGTGGACGGCGAACAGCGCCGGCACGCCGCGCCCGATCTCGTATTCGCGCCGCACCAGGTCGCCGGGGCCCTTCGGCGCCACCAGGATCACGTCGATGTCGGCGCGCGGGCTGATCTGTCCGTAGATGACGGAAAAGCCATGCGCTACCAGCAGCGCCGCGCCCGGCTGGATGTTGGGCGCGATATCCTCCTCGTACACCGACTTGTGCGCCATGTCGGGGGTCAGCAGCGCGATCAGCTGGGCCTGGGCTGCCGCGTCGGCGGGGGAGGTGGTGCGGAAGCCGTCGCGCCGTGCGGTCAGCTCCGCCTTGCCGCCGCTCCGTGCGCCGACGATCACGTCGAACCCGCTGTCGCGCAGGTTGCGGGCATGGGCCCGTCCCTGGCTGCCATAACCGATGACGGCGATGCTTCCGCCGCTCAGCGCCTGCCGGTTGGCGTCCTTTTCCGTGTAGATCGTCGCCACTGATTGCACTCCCTGATCATCTGCAAACACAAAAAACCCCGCTCCGGGTGGGAGCGGGGTGGGTTTCTGTTCCTCGGGTTCCGTCTCGGACCCTCAGCCAGACCCGGGCACCGCTCCCGGTATGAAGCCGATAAGTACGAGAAGAAGCAGCCCGCCCGCGGGGTGCGCGGCGTTCGATGCGACGTCCATGTTCCGTTCGAACGAGGTCACGTGCAGGCCCATTCCAAGGCGGCGCCGGTGCGCCGCGTCGCCGCCGTCTCTACAGAAGACAGGAAATTACGCAAGAGGGTAAATGCACGATTGTTCGTTTCGTTTTTGCGTTTCGTGCAATCCTGACCGGGCGGCGCGGCAGATGTGGGGAAGGGGGTTGCCCTGCCCGTCTCAAGGTTTCAGGGGCGCACCTGCCCGGACCCGCGAACCACATATTTGTACGTCGTCAGCCCTTCGGCGCCGACCGGCCCGCGTGCGTGCAGCCGCGCGGTCGAAATGCCGATCTCTCCGCCAAAGCCGAACTCGCCGCCGTCCGCATATTGCGTCGACGCGTTCACCAGCACGATCGCGCTGTCGACCATCTGCACGAAGCGGTCGGCCGCCGCCGCATCCTCGGTGATGATCGCCTCGGTATGGCCCGAACCATGGCGTCGGATGTGGGCCGCCGCGCCCTCCACCCCGTCGACCAGCGCGACCGCCAGGATCGGCGCCAGGTATTCGGTCGACCAGTCGTCTTCGGTCGCCGCCGCCATGTTCGGGACGATCGCGCGTGCGCCGTCGTCGCCGCGCAGCGCGCACCCGGCCGCGATCAGGTCCGCGGCGATCGGCGGCAGCAGCCGGGGGGCGGCGTCGCGGTCCACCAGCAGCGTCTCGGTCGCGCCGCACACCGACACGCGCCGCATCTTGGCGTTCACCACCACGGCGCGCGCCATGTCGATGTCGGCGGCGGCATGGACAAAGCTGTGGCACAGCCCCTCCAGATGCCCCAGCACGGGCACCTTCGCCTCTGCCTGCACGCGCGCGACAAGGCTCTTGCCGCCGCGTGGGATCAGCAGGTCGATCGTCCCGTTCAGCCCGCCCAGCATCAGGCCCACCGCCGCGCGGTCGGGCGTGTCGATCAGCTGGACGGCGGTCGGCGGCAGCCCGGCGTCGCGCAGCCCCGCCGCCACGACCTCCGCGATCGCCAGCGATGATCGCAGGCAGTCGGACCCGCACCGCAGGATCGCGGCATTGCCCGACCGGATCGCCAGCGCCGCCGCATCCGCCGTCACGTTCGGGCGGCTCTCGAAGATCACCGCCAGCACGCCGATCGGCACCCGCACCCGCGCGATGTCCAGCCCGTTCGGCCGCGTCCAGCGCGCCATCTCCTCGCCGACCGGGTCGGGCTGCGCGGCGATCGTCGCGACCGCGTCCGCCATGTCGCGGATCCGCGCCGGGGTCAGCGTCAGCCGGTCGATCAGCGCGTCGGACATTCCGCCCGCGCGCGCCGCCGCGATGTCCTCCGCGTTGGCCGCCAGGATCGCCTCAGATGCGGCCGCCAAGCCATTGAAAATGCGCGAAAGTGCATCCGTCCGCACCGCCGCCGATGCCATCGCCATCGCCGCCGCCGCCGAGCGGGCACCCCGTCCAACGGCGTCAACTTGCCCCTCAAGCGTGCTCATCGTCCCGCCTCCAGCACCATGTCGTCCCGGTGCACCACAGCCGCCGGCCCGCGATAGCCCAGCACCGCCGCCGCCTCGTCGCTCCGCCGTCCCATGATCTTCAGGACAGCCTCCGACCCATAGCCGCTGATGCCCAGCCCCAGCACGCCGCCGGGCCCGACGAGCCGAACGCAGTCGCCCTTGCCGAACCGGCCCTCGACGCCGCTGATCCCCGCCGCCAGCAGGCTCCGGCCCTCGTCCAGCGCCGCCGCCGCACCCCGATCGATCCTCAGCTCTCCCGCCACCGCCAGGCTCCCGGCGATCCACTGCTTGTACGCCGCCATCGGCGTCGCCCGCGCGGTGACCAGCGTCGCCCGCGCACCCGCCCGGATCGCCGCCAGCGGCCGCTCGACCGTCCCGTCCGCGATGATCGTCGCACACCCGGCCGATCGCGCGATCGCCGCCGCGGCAAGCTTCGTCGCCATCCCGCCGGTGCCCACGCCCGCCGCCTGGTTCGGGCCGCCCGCCATCGCCATCACCTCCGGCGTCAGCGCGTCGACGATCGGCAGATGCCGCGCCGCCGGATCCCTCCGCGGATCGGTGCTGTACAATCCGTCGATGTCCGACAGCAGCACAAGCAGGTCGGCACGCGCCAGCTGCGCCGTCCGCGCGGCCAGCCGATCATTGTCGCCGTACCGCAGCTCCTCTGTCGCCACCGTGTCGTTCTCGTTGACGATCGGCAGCACGCCGTGCCCGATCAGCGCCTCCACCGTCGCCCGCGCGTTCAGCCAGCGTCGACGCCGCTCCGTATCGTCCGGCGACAACAGCAGCTGGGCCCCCACCACGCCATGGGCACCCAGCGTGTCGCTCCACGCCTGCATCAGGCGCGACTGCCCGATCGCCGCCGCCGCCTGCTTGTCCGCCAGCCGGTCGGTCACGCCGCCCACGTCGCCGCGTCCGAGCGCAACGGCGCCTGATGTCACCAGGATCAGCTCGCGGCCTTCGCTCCGCAACGCCGCCAGATCCTCGGCCAGCGATCGCAGCCATCCGCCGGCGACCGCCCCGTCGCTGCCGATCAGCAAGGACGACCCCACCTTGATGACGATGCGTCTTGCGCCCGCCAACGCGGACGCGGGGGAGGGGGTGTCGGTCATCGCTCGATGGCCTCCGCCGCCTCCTCGTTCAGCGCCACGCCGCGCCGCTTCGGCGGGGTCAACGGCGCGGGCTCCGGCGTCGGCGTGTTGCGCCGGATGAGCTGGCGACCGGCAGTGATCCCGCCGACCAGCTGCAGCTCAAGCCGCTCCTCATCACGGCGCCGGACGTCGATCATGGTTTCGTCCGCCACCCGCTCGTCGACGCCCAGCTCGACCAGGATCGCCCGGCCGAACGCGATGGCGGACTCGAAGGTCTCGCGGATCTGGTAGTCAACCTTGGCTTCGATCAGCCGCAGCACATGCCCGCGGTCGAACGCGCGGACGAACAGCTTGGCGATCGGAAACTCGGCCCGGCACAACGCCACGATATGGTCGGCGACGTCCGCCCGGTCGACGCACACCAGGATCGCTTCTGCCCGCTCGGCGCCGGAGGCGCGCAGCACGTCCAGCCTCCCGCCATCGCCATAATAGACCTTGAAGCCGAACTTGCCCGCCGCCTGGATCATCTCGACGTCGTTCTCGATGACGGTCAGGTCGATGCCGCGGGCCAGCAGCGGCTGCGTGACGACCTGGGCGAAGCGGCCGAAGCCTATCACCAGGACGCGGGCATGGAGGTCGGCGGCAACGTCGATCCCGTCCAGCGACGGCGCGGGCCGCGGCATCAGCCGGGTCGTCGCGAGAAGAACCACCGGGGTCAGCGCCATCGACAAGATGACGATCGCGCTCAACACCGCTGCCTCGCCCGCCGCCAGCAGCCCCGCGCCCACCGCCGCTGCATACAGAACGAACGCGAACTCGCCGCCCTGCGCGAACAGCGCGGCACGCTCGATCGCCTCGGCGCGGTCGTTCCCCGCCACCCGGGCGACTGCGAAGATCGTCCCCGCCTTCAGCAGCATGAACAGCGCCACGCCTCCCACCACGAGCGGCCAGGCATCCACCACCAACCCGATGTCCAAGGACATGCCGACCGACAGGAAGAACAGGCCGAGCAGAATGCCACGGAAGGGCTCGATGTCGGCTTCCAGCTGGTGGCGGAAGTTCGATTCGGACAGCAGCACGCCGGCCAGGAACGCGCCCATCGCCATCGACAGTCCGCCTGCCTGCATCACCACGGCCGCGCCGAGCACCACCAGCAGCGCCGCCGCCGTCATCACCTCGCGCGCGCCGCTCCGCGCCAGGATCCGGAACATGGGGTCGAGCAGCCAGAGCCCGGCAGCGACCACGGCCGCGATGGCCGCGATCCCCATCAGCACGGCCAGCACCGGAGATTGCCCTTCCGCGCCGGTCACCAGCGCGCCCCACACGGCCACCATCGCCAGCAGCGGCACGATCGCGAGATCCTCCAGCAGCAGGATGGATATCGCGCGTTGGCCGGCAGTGGTCGCCGTCTCCCCGCGCTCTTCCAGCATCTGCATGATGACCGCGGTGGACGACAGCACGAACCCCATCGCCCCCACCACCGCCACGGCGGGCGGAAAGCCGGCCAGCATCGTCGCCACCGACAGGACCGCGCCGCAGCAAAGCACCTGTGCCGCGCCCAGTCCGAAGATCGATCGGCGCAGCGACCACAGCCGCGACGGCCGCATTTCCAGCCCGATGATGAAAAGGAACATGACCACGCCGAGCTCGGCGATGTGCATCAGCGTCTCGGGCTCGTCGAACAGCCGAAGGCCGAACGGCCCGATCGCCAGACCCGCGACGAGGTAGCCGAGCACCGAACCCAGTCCCATGCGCCGGAACAGCGGCACGGCCACCACGCCGGCGCCCAGCAGCGCCAATGCATGCCCCATGTCGACGCCGGTCGCTGCCTCGGCCATCCGCGCTCACCCCCTTCGTGTCGCGCCCGTGCAGGCGATCAGCTGTCCTGCAAAGGCGCCGTCAGAACCACCCGCAGACCAGGGCGTGCTTCCTGCTCCTCGATGGTGCCGTCGAGACGCGCCACCATCGCGCTCAGCATCCGGGTTCCGAAGCCGCTGCCCGCCTTGGTCTTGCCGGCCCCCTGGTCGGCCACGATCAGGCGGAAACGGTTGCGGATCTGCTCCAGCGAGATCGAGATCGGTCCCGGCGCACCGGCATAGGCATATTTGTTCGCGTTGATCACCAGCTCGGTCAGGATAAGGCCGACATTCACCGCCCGGTCCGTGGAGATCAGGATGGGCGCCAGGTCTAGCCGGATCATTGCCTTCCAGGCCGGATCCATGGACTCGGTGATCTCCTCCGCCAGCTCCTCGACATAGCGGGCCAGGTCCACCGCCTCGATGCGGTCGTCGGCATAGAGCCGGCGGTGCACCAGCGCGACCGCCGACAGGCGCCGCTGGGCCTCGCCAAGGCTGGCGGACAGCTGCGCATCGCCGCCCGCGCGTCCCTGCATGGACAGGAACGAGCCGACCAGCTGCAGGCTGTTCTGAACCCTGTGGTTCACCTCCCGCATCAGGTAGTCCTTCTGGACCAGCAGCGCTTCCTTGTCGACGATGGTCGCGCTCAGTTCCCGGTTCAGTTCGCGCAGCCGGCGGGTCTGGCGTGCCTCGAACAGGGTCCGCCGAAGCCGGGTCGCGGCCTCGATCTCCGCCAGCGTCCATGCGCGGCTGCGGCCGCGAACGGCCTCGCTCCAGGCCTCGAACGAGGCGCGCGGGCTCAGCGTCTCCCCCGGCTTCAGGTCCACCGCCTTGTGCGGGTTGCCGGCCCAGTTGACCACCTCGATTTGTTCCACACGAAACCACATCAGGATGATTGGCTCCTCGGTCGACATCGTCACCGCCAGGAGCCCGCTGGCCTGCTCGCGGAAGCGCGATGCTGGCGGGAAGATCGTTTCCAGCGCTGCGGTTGCCACCGGCTGGCCCAGCGCGCGCTGGGAAAAGCGCATCCCGATCTCGCGCACTTGGTCCTCCGCGGGAAGGTGACCGGTCGTGACCAGATCGGTGCCTTGCAGCACCGCAAAGCCGTCGGCGCCCATCATGCGCCGAAGGTCCTCGCTGGACGTCGTGAAGAAGTCGTCGATCCCCACGCCGTTGCCCAGCTTTGCCACCGCCGCGTCCTCGGACCCGCGCAGGCGAATCCGCTCGCGGTAGTTCTCCGCATCCTCCTTGGCGCGCACCTGCCGGGCGAAACCGCTCGCGAGCGCACGGGCCGTGGTCCGCACCCCGTGTGAGATCGTGCGCGGCGTGCTGTTGTGGCACGCGATCAGGCCCCACAGCACCCCGTCCTTGACGATGGAAATCGACGCCGACGCGCCCACGCCCATGTTCTTCAGGTACTGGACGTGCACCGGCGACACGCTGCGCAGCCCGACACAGCTCAGGTCCTGATCCGCGAACCGCCCATCGGGTCGCAGCGGTTGCGGCGTGTAACCGACATCCGGGATCACGCGCACCCGGTTCTGGATGTAGAGCGCGCGCGCCTGCTTCGGGATGTCCGAGGCAGGGAAGTGGTGGTTCATGAAGCTGCCGATCTCGGCCGACCGGCTTTCCGCCACCACGACCCCGGCATCGTCGTCCAGGAAGCGGTAGATCATCACGCGATCATAGCCGATCAGCTCGCGAAACGCGGTCGCGGCGGCGTTGCACAGCGACTGCAGGTCGGCCGCGCGCTCGAAGGCGGTGGTGACTGCGTCCAGTGCGGTCAGCAGCCGCGATGCCGTCCAGCTGCCCTCGTCCGGCTCGAGCTCGATCAGCACGGCACCCTCGGTGCGGTGCGCCAGCACCGAATAATCTTGGCCGGCATGGCTGTAGGGATCGAGCGCCAGCGTCGTCCCGTCCAGAAGATCGGCGGACTCGATCCGCCCGCGCACGTCCTGGCCGAGCAGCGCATCCACCGTTAGGCCGATCCACTCCGGCGCGATAACGCCCTCGATGTCTCCCGCACCGCCGACCACCGTCAGGTCGGCCGGATCCGCGATCAGCAGCAGCCCATGAGGCTGGATCGAGCCAGGCCTGTGGATCGGCTCCCGATCGCACGCGGCGACGTCCGGCCCCAGTGAGGATGGGTCGGTGCCGTCCGCCAGCGGATCGCCGGACACAGGAGGATCGTTACGCTTCACATCAAGCTCCTTGCTTGGCGGATGGCATGTCGCGCATCATTGTCGAAGGCAAGGGGGCGGGCTCACCCTCCAATTGGATTAGGCACCGGTTCGGGATTGAAATGATAAGCTTTCTGCGCGCCGAAACCGCCGAAATGCACGAGCGTGTCGACGGTGTCTTCGGCCGTTATTCGCTGACTGATACCGACAGCTATGCACGCCTGTTGCGGGCTCATGCCCTTGCTCTTCCGGCGGCCGAGCGAGTGCTGGAGAGCGTGCCGGGGCTTCCTGCCTGGCGGTCGCGCACCGATGCCCTGTCTGCCGATCTGTCCGCGCTCGGGACGCCGATGCCAGCGCCGCTGCCGCTTGCGCCCGCCGCCGGGCTCGCGGAGGCGCTCGGCATGCTCTACGTCACCGAAGGGTCGCGGCTGGGCGGTGTCATGCTGTCGCGCCAGGTGCGACCGGACCTTCCAAGCGCCTATCTGTCCGCCGGGCATCTCCCGGGCGAATGGCGCGCGATGGTCGCGGCCATCGATACGACGATCGCGGCTCTTGGTCCGGATGCCACGAAGGATGCGGTCGCCGGGGCGATCCGCACCTTCCAGCTCTACGAGACGGCGGCTCACTGACCGCCGCCGGTGCCGATGATCAGGCCGGAAGCAGCCGGCGGTCACCCGCCAGCCGCAACATCGCGCGCTGCAGCTTCTCGAATGCCCGCACCTCGATCTGGCGGACGCGTTCGCGGCTGACGCCGTAGACCTGGCTCAGCTCCTCCAGCGTTTTTGGATCCTCGGACAGCCGCCGCTCCTGCAGGATGTGCTTTTCACGGTCGTTGAGGTCGTCCAGCGCCTCCACCAGCAGGTCGTGCCGAACGGTCTTCTCTTCATCTTCCGCGATGATCTGGTCCTGCAGCGGGCCCGTGTCCTGCAGCCAGTCCTGCCACTGGCCCTCGCCGTCCTCGTTCATCGACACGTTGAGCGATGTGTCGCCGCCCATGGCCATGCGGCGGTTCATGGAGACGACATCGTCCTCGCTGACGCCGAGGTCGGTTGCGATCTTGGTCACGTCGGCGGGCTTCAGATCGCCGTCCTCGAACGCATCGAGACGGGATTTCATGCGGCGCAGGTTGAAGAACAGCTTCTTCTGCGCGGCCGTGGTACCCATCTTCACCAGGCTCCAGCTGCGCAGGATGAATTCCTGGATGGAGGCTCGGATCCACCACATCGCGTAGGTCGCAAGGCGGAAACCCCGGTCCGGCTCGAACTTCTTCACGCCCTGCATCAGGCCGATATTGCCTTCGGAGATCAGCTCGCTGACCGGAAGCCCGTAGCCGCGGTAACCCATGGCGATCTTCGCCACGAGCCGCAGGTGCGACGTTACCAGCTGCGCCGCCGCCTCCGGGTCGCCATGCTCGCTGAACCGCTTGGCGAGCATATATTCCTGCTCGGGCGTCAACAGCGGAAATTTCTTGATCTCGGAGAGGTAGCGGTTGAGGCTCGCCTCGCCGCCCAGCGCCGGGATGGTCGCGGGCAGGTTGCCTGCATTAGCCATCTGATCTGAAACTCCCTTGATAGAAGCCGAACCGCGCCGCGCGCCGTTCCAAGCCTGGAAAACTATACTCGAAGTGCTGTGAACAGTTCCTGCATGTCAGCCGGGATCACGCTCTCGAACGACAGATCGTGCCCGGTCGTCGGATGAACGAACCCAAGGCGCTGAGCGTGCAACGCCTGCCGCCGGAAGTCCAAACGCTTCAAAAGATCACTGTGATCGGATCGGGTGCGGCCATAGACCGGATCGCCGATCAGCGCATGACCGATCGACGCCATGTGCACCCGCACCTGGTGGGTTCGTCCCGTCTCCAGGCGGCACTCCACGATCGCGCCGCCCTTCAGCATGTCCGTGACCCGCCAGTGGGTGACGGCGCGCCGACCGTGCCCCTCGGCCACGATCGCCATCTTCTTGCGATCCCGTTCGCTCCTGCCGAGCGGCGCGTCCACGATGCCCATCGGCGCCCGCGGCATGCCGGACACGCCGGCGACATAGCGCCGGTCGATGCTGTGCGCGGCAAACTGCCGTGCCAGGCCTTCATGCGCCCGGTCGTTCTTCGCCACGACAAGCAGGCCGGATGTTTCCTTGTCGATGCGATGGACGATGCCGGGGCGGGCAACCCCGCCGATCCCCGAAAGCGCGCCGGCGCAGTGGTGGAGCAGCGCGTTGACCAGCGTTCCATCCGGGTTGCCGGCGGCAGGGTGCACCACCAGACCCGCCGGCTTGTTGACGACGATCAGGTCCTGATCCTCATGGACGATATCGAGCGCGATCGGCTGCGCCCCCGCTGCCGCCGGGGCAGGGGGCGGGACCTCGATGTGGTAGGAGGCGCCCGCAACCGCCTTGGCCGATCCATCGCGAACGACGCCGCTCGCGCCTGTCACCCGGCCGTCACCGATCAGCGCCTTGATCCGCTCTCGGGAAAAATCAGGAAGGATGGTGGCCAGCGCCTTGTCGAGCCGCTGCCCGGCGACATCATCCGTCAACACGGCTTGCAAGCTGGTGGCCCCCCGGTCCATCTCGAATGAAGATGGTCGCCGCGGTCTCCATTTCAAGCGGGCTGCTCGCTGCACTGGTCGCGGATTGCGCTGCAACGCCCGCGCTGGAGCGATGCGGGCTTCTGTTCGGCCGGGAGGGGATGATCGATCATGTCGCATCCGCGCCCAATGTCGCTGCGACGCCTGCGAACAGCTTTGAGATCGATCCCGCCATGCTCGTTGCCGCTCATCGCGCCGCCCGCGGGGGCGGTCCGCAGGTGATCGGCCACTATCATTCCCATCCGACCGGCCGCGCATGGCCCTCGACCCGCGACGCCCTCTCGGCAGGGGGCGACGGCCAGCTCTGGCTGATCGTCGCGGGGGAAGAGGCCAACCTGTTCCGTGCGACTGCCGGCGGACCTGTCGCAGGTGCGTTCGAAGCGTTGTTGCTCCGCGTCACGGCATGATCTTGACCGTCCGCTCTGTGCGCCCCGGCCTTGCCAGCGGTCCGGCGCCTCGTCAGAAGGGCGTCCCGAACAAGGACAGTCCCGCCACATGAACAGCCAAGTCTCGATCGATCCGGTCGAGTTCGCCAGCCTCCTGTGCTCCCGGCTTTGCCATGATCTGTTGAGCCCGGTTGGTGCCATCAACAACGGGCTCGAGCTGCTCGCCGACGAGCATGACCCGGACATGCGCGCCCGCTGCCTCGATTTGCTTAGCGAAAGCGCGCGCGCGTCTGCCAACAAGCTGAAGTTCTTCCGCCTGGCGTTCGGCGCCGCCGGCGGCTTTGGCGAGCGCATCGACACGCGTGAGGCGCGGACAGCTATCGAGGGACTGTTCGGGGAAGGGGGGCGGACCCGGATCGGCTGGCTGGTCGAAGAACCCACGCTCGGGCGGACCGCGATCAAGCTTCTCCTCAACCTGTCGCTCATCGCCGGGGATGCGCTGGTCCGCGGCGGGCAGCTCGACATCGGAGCGGAAGCAACGCCCGAAGGGACCGAGATCGTGGTCCGCGCCGAAGGTCCGCGGCTCCTGCTCGATCCGGAGCTGCGGGCGGCGCTCGAAGGGAACACGGATGCCGCCTCGCTCACGCCGCGCGCCGCAGCCGCCTGGCTCATCCACCGCATCGCGGTTGAAAGCGGCGGCTCCGTCATCGTGTCGCCGCCGGGCGAACCGGTGCTGATGTTCGGCGCGACCGTTCTGCACGAGCGGCGCTGACCCGGTTTCCACCGGAACGGACTGGTCTTCCCGCGACCTGACGACGCCATCGACTATCGATCCGGCGTCGGTAGGATCGGGTGGAATTGATGCGCTGGATCATGGCTTGGCTTGGTGTCGACCGGAGCATGGCGCGCCACCGATGCCCCTTTGAACGATCCGTCGGGCACCGCCTCTGCCCGAACTGCAGGCAGGATCAGCCGGCCTGATCGTCTCGTAAACGCGCTTTTAAGATGCTGGCGTCATCACCGCGGCAGGATCCTGCTGCGAGTGATCGATGGACGACCTGCTGAGCGAATTCATCGCGGAAACGCGTGAAACCCTTGAGGCGCTGACCGGCGAGGTGATCGCATGGGAGGCCGATCCGACCGATCGTGCGCGACTCGATTCGATCTTCCGCTTCGTTCACACGGTGAAGGGCAGCTGCGGCTTCCTTGATCTTCCGCGCTTCGAAAAGCTCAGCCACGCGGCAGAGGACGTGCTGGCCGAACTTCGCGAAGGTGTTCGCCAGCCGGACGTCCAGCTTGTCAGCGCCGTCCTCGCCGTCATCGATCGGATCGGGGAGCTCACGGAGGCGCTTGAGGCGGGCGAAACCGTCCCGGGCGATGACGAGCATCTGATCGCCGCGCTCCGGGCGGAAACTGTCGCCCGCACCCAGGTGGTGGCGGTGCCGCAGCAGGTCCATCAGGTGCGTGCGCCCGTCCGCTCGATTCGCATTCCGCTCGATCTTCTGGACCGGTTGATGAGCGGGGTGTCCGACACGGTCCTTGCTCGCAACGAGCTCGCCCGCCGGCTTCGCCACATTGACGAGCCCGGGATGGAGGCGGCTTTCGAGCGCCTGTCCACCTGCGTTGCGGAGATGCGCGACTCGATCACCCGCACCCGCATGCAGCGCATCGAAAAGCTGTTCAGCGCCTTGCCGCGCATGGTGCGCGACCTGTCGGCCGATCTCGGCAAGCAGGTCGACCTCGAGATCGACGGCAGCGATGTGGAGCTCGATCGCGAGATGATCGAGCTGATCCGGGATCCTTTGACCCACATCATCCGCAACGCGGTGGATCATGGGATCGAGCTGCCCGCCGCCCGTGCGGCCGCAGGCAAGCCTGCTGCCGGCCGGCTGCAGGTCACCGCCCGACAATCCGGCAACCAGATCGTCATCGAGATCGTCGATGACGGCCGCGGCATCGACGACAAGAAGCTGGTCGCGCGCGCGGTCGCCGCAGGCGTGATCCGGGCCGACACCGGAGACAGCATGTCGTCGGACGAGCGCGCCGCCCTCATCTTTTCCCCCGGGCTCAGCACCGCGGACGCGGTCAGCGCCATCTCGGGCCGCGGTGTCGGTATGGACGTGGTCCGCGCGAACATCGAACGGATCGGCGGCGTTATCGATCTGGAAAACAGGCCGGGGCAGGGGCTTAAGCTGCTGATCCGGGTGCCGCTTACGCTCACCATCATCGCGGCGCTGACGGTCACCGCAGGGGATCAGGGTTTCGCCATCCCGCGCTCGGCGATCGAGGAAATCTGCCATGACGGCGGCGGTGCGATCCGCATTGATCATCTCGGCGGCTCGAGCGTCGCCACCATCCGCGGACGGACACTGCCGCTCGTGAACCTCGAAACTGTGCTGGGCCTGCCCGGCGACATCGCACAACGTGGTCGGACCCTCGTGGTCCTTCGCGCAGGCTTCGGTTGCACCTATGCGCTCGGCGTCGGCGCCGTGCACGATCATGAGGAGCTGGTCATCAAGCCGGCCTCGCCCGCGATCATGTCGGCCGGCGTCTATGCGGGCAAGTCGCTCCCCGACAGCGGCGTGCCGATGCTGTTGCTGGATGTCGCGGGCATCGCCGATGTCGCCGGGATCGCGGAAGACGATCTCGCAAGCGTCTCGGCGGCGCCGGCTCCAGTCGAGGTGGAGCGCCAGGATCTCGTCTCGACGCTTCTGTTCCGGGACGCGGGCGGCCACCGCCGCGCCATCCGGCTGGCGCTTGTCGAACGCATCGAGGATCTTGCGAGCGCGCAGGTTTCGCATTCCGGCGGGTGCATGCGGATCGCTGTCGACGGCCGCATCCTCCCGCTGCTCGGTCTGGATCGGACGCCCGAAACCGCCGACATCAAGATCATCCGCCTGAACGACGGCGCGGTGGAGCTCGCCTACGCGATCGACGATGTGATCGACATCATCGCGGCGCCGGTCCGTCCCGATGCGCCCAGCCGCGATGAACGCTTCGCCGGCGTCCTGCTGGTTGACGGTGTACAGGTCGAACTGCTCGATCCGCTCTACCTGTTTTCGCGCGCGAACGAGGATCGATCGGTGTCCGCGGACGGTCCGCTCTGCCTGATCGCGGACGCGGACGACCCGTGGATGCGGGAGATCCTGCACCCGCTCGTGCAGGCGGCCGGCTACCGCGTGGCCTTCGCCGATGATGCGGCGGGTGCCGCGGCGGACGTGCTGATCGTCGGCGACAGCTCGGCACCGGTCGAGGGCGCCGCGGGCGCATCCGTCCTGCGGCTGCTGCCGGATCGTCCGCTGAAGGGCGACGACGGCGTCTACCGCTACGATCGTCTGGCCGTGCTGGATGCCTTGGAACGGACCGCGAGGAGGGCGGCATGATGGATCGCCTTTACCTCATCGCCACCATCGCGGGTCAGCCTGTCGCGATCCGCGCGTCCGCCATCGACAGCGTGGTGGATATCGGGGAGGTCACCCCCGTGCCGCGCGCGCCGGCCCACGTCGCGGGCCTTGCTGCGCTGCGCAGCCGTGTGCTCACCATCATCTGCTGCGATCGGGCGCTCGGCCTCCCTGCACCCGCGCGTCGCTCCACCCGCGGCGTCGTGGTGGCCATCGACGGCCACCATTATGGCCTGCTCGTCTCCGCCATCGACGATGCATGCGTCATCGAAGACGATGTCCGCCCCGTCCGCACCCGCCTCGATGCCGGCTGGGACAAGGTCGCGGTCGGCATGATCGACTTTGGTGAGGAGACCTTGCTGCTGATCGACCCGTCCCGGCTCATCGCCGGGCCGGACGCGCTCGCGGCTTGAGACGGCATTTACTTTTCCACGTTAGCGTCTGCCCCATAAGAACAGGGTCCGGAACCGAACACATGAAAACCTGCCTCGTCGTTGATGACTCCAAGGTGATCCGCAAGGTCGCCCGCCACATTCTGGAAACCCTGAACTTCCAGGTCTCGGAAGCCGGCGACGGTGCCGAGGCGCTTCAGCATTGCCAGCAGACGTCGCCCGACGTCGTTCTTCTCGACTGGAACATGCCGGTGATGAGCGGCATGGAATTCCTGCGCGCCCTTGGCGACGCCGCCGTCGCACCGCGCCCCAAGGTCGTGTTCTGCACGACCGAAAACGGCATCGCGCACATCAAGGCGGCGATCGAGGCGGGCGCCGACGAATATGTCATGAAGCCGTTCGATCGTGACACCCTCGCCAGCAAGCTCCAGATCGTCGGCGTCTGCTGATCTGATGGCGGCGTCCACGCAGTCACGGCCGGCCGCGGATCGCGGCACGGGCAGCGCGGATCGCCCAATCCGCCTGCTCGTGGTCGACGACTCGGCCGTGGCGCGTGCCATCCTGACGCGCACCATCTCCCTCCATCCCCAGTTCGAGGTGGTCGCTGCCGTGGCGGGCGTCGACCCCGCTCTTGCCTTTCTCGCCACCAACCAGGTCGACACCATCCTTCTCGACATCGAGATGCCCGGGGTCGACGGGCTTACGGCGCTGCCGCAGATCCTGGAGGCAAGCGCGGGCGCCCATGTCCTCATCGTCGCGTCCTCTGCGGCGGACGGGGCGGCCGCAACCATGCGCGCGCTGACACTCGGTGCGACGGACACGCTGGCGAAGCCAGGCGTCGGCGCATCCGCCTCGCGCTTTGCCGAGACGCTTGTCGATCGCCTGCTCAAGATCGGCCACGCTGCCGGACCGCGTCATGCGGCCGCGCCGTCGCCTTCGACCCAACCGCCTCCGGCCCTGCGTCCGCTCGGCACGGCGCCGGTCGCCTGCCTCGCCATCGGTGCCTCCACGGGCGGCCTGCGCGCGCTCTCCGACCTGTTCCGTGCGCTCCCGGCAAGCTTCCGCGCGCCCATCCTCATCACGCAGCACCTGCCCGCCGTGTTCATGCCCTTCTTCGCCGCGCAGATCGAGGAGATCGCCGGCCGGCCCACCAGGGTCGCCGCGGAGGGTGAGGCGCTGAAGCCCGGCACCATCCTCGTGGCGCCTGGCGAGGGGCATCTGTGCGTTCGCCGTGCCGGGAGCGAGGTCCGCGTCGTCATCGAGCGGCAGCGCGTTTCCAGCGGCTGCCTGCCCTCCGTCGATCCGATGTTGCGCACGGTGGGCGAAACCTTCGAATCAGGAGCCGTTGGCGTGGTGTTGACCGGAATGGGCCGCGACGGCAGCGAGGCCGCGCCCGGCTTCGTCGCGCAGGGCGGCGACCTCATCGTCCAGGACCGGGAAAGCTCCGTGGTCTGGGGCATGCCCGGGTCGATCGCCGGGGCCGGTCATGCCGCCGCCGTGCTTCGTCCCCGGCAGATTGCCGAGCTGCTCGGCCGACGCGGAAGCGCGGCATGAGCCTGGACGAACCGGGCGCCCGCTACCTCGCGGGTCTGCTGGAGCGCGCAACGGGGCAGCAGCTGGCCGAGAACCGCAGCTGGCGGATCGACGCGGCGCTGGGGCCGATCATCCGGGATCGCGGGCTGGACGGGGTCACCGGCCTGGTCGCGCGACTGGTGGAAGGACACGATCCCGCGCTCCAGGCCGAGGTGATCGACCAGCTGCTCAATCACGAAACCTTCTTTTTCCGCGACGCGCCGGTCTTCCGCCAGGTCGATGTCGCCGCCCTCCATGCGCTGCACGGCGCGCGCGCCGGCTCCCGCCGCCTGCGGATCTGGAGCGCGGGGTGCTCCACGGGGCAGGAGGTCTACTCGCTCGCGATGATCTTTGCGGAAGCGGAGGGGCGCTGGGCCGGCTGGACCATCGATCTCATCGGCACGGACGTGTCGCCCAGTTGCATCCGCCGGGCGGAGCAGGGCGTCTATTCGTCGTTCGAGATCCAGCGCGGGCTTCCCGTCACCCAGATGATCCGTTGGTTCGATCCGGACCGCGACGATTGGCGGGTGAAGCGGGAGATCGGACGCCGCGCCCGCTTTTCAGTCCACAACATCCTCGATCCGGCACCGTCGGGTCCGTTCGACCTGGTGTTCTGCCGCAACGTCCTCCTGTACCTGACCCCGGAACGCCGGCGGCAGGCGTTCCAGCGGATCGCCGCCGCGCTCGCGCCAGACGGCTTTCTGGTCCTCGGCGCGGGTGAGACGGTGACCGGCCACACCGACGCCTTCGCCGCCGATCCCGACGCCCGCGGCTTGTTCCGCCCAGCGGCAGGCGCTGCAAGGATGCGCGCGGCCTGAACGTGGCTTGCTCCGCACCGGCGGAGCGGCCAAGGACGGCACGATGAACGTTCGGGCGTCCTCCGGGCTCGGCCCGCGCGACTTCGCCATCGCGGCTGCCATGTGCGTGCTGTGGGGCTTCAACATCATCGCCGTGAAGCTGGCGGTGGAAGCGCTTTCACCCTTCACGGCGGCCTTCCTTCGCCAGGTCATCGTGCTTCTCGTCTGCTGGCACGGGCTGCGCATCGTGCCCGGCCGCATGGGACCGCTGGTCCTCCTTGGCATCCTGTCGGGCGGCCTGTTCTACGTCGCGATCAACCTGTCGCTCGCCGTCGCGAACAACGTCTCCGCGCTCGCGATCGCCGGGCAGCTCGGCGTGCCCTTCTCGATGATCCTGGCCGTGATCTTCCTCAGGGAACGGATCCATTATATCCGCATCGGCGGCATCCTGCTGGCGATGGCGGGTGTCGGGCTGCTCGTGTTCGATCCGGCGGCCGGGCGAGAGCTTCCCGGCATCGGTCTCACCGCGATCGGCAGCTTCATCTGGGCAATCTGCTCCCTGCTGCAGCGGCGTCTGGTGGGCGTTCCCGTGCTCACCATCTATGCCTGGATCGGGCTGATGGGATCGGTCGTCCTGCTGCCGATCGCGCTCCTGTTCGAATCCGCGGCGCTCGCCGGCCTCGGCGACGTTCCGCTGTCCAGCCTCGGCTGGGTCGCGTTCTCCGCGATCGGCTCGACCGTGCTCGGGCAGGGCGCCATGTCCTGGCTGCTTCAGCGCCATCCGGTCAGCAGCGTGGTGCCGCTCACCCTTGGCGCGCCGATCGTCTCCGTGGTCGCCGCAAGCCTGTTCTTCGGAACCCCGCTGACACCGTTGATGATCCTCGGCGGCGTCATTGCCTTGACGGGTGTCGCGGTGGTGACCATCCGGTCGGCCAGGCTCAGCGAAGCACGCGAGCGATTGTGGAAGGGCGCGACACGATGATCGACAGTCCGTCGCCCAACCATGATCAGCGCACCGCGCCGATCAGCCTGATCGTCCTCCACTATACCGGCATGGAAAGCGCACAGGCGGCGCTCGACCGGCTCCGCGATCCGGAGGCGAAGGTCTCAGCGCATTACCTCGTCGATGAGGATGGCACCATTCACCGCCTGGTGCCGGAGGATCGCCGCGCCTGGCACGCGGGTGTCTCCCATTGGCGCGGCATCACCGACGTCAACGGCTGCTCGGTTGGGATTGAGATCGTCAATCCCGGCCACGAACATGGCTACCGCGACTTTCCGGAAGTGCAGATCAACGCGGTCGTGCGCCTCGTCTCGACCATCAAGGACCGGTACGAAATCACGCGCGGCAACGTCGTCGGCCATTCGGATATCGCCCCTGCGCGCAAGCGCGACCCGGGCGAGCTGTTTCCGTGGCACCGGCTTGCGCGCCTGCGCCTCGCCTTGCCCAGACCGACCCGGAACCTCGTCGATCCGGGCTGGTCGCAGGCCGGCTTCTGCCTCGCCCTCGAACGCTTCGGCTACGACGTTACCGACAGCTTTGCGGCCATCTGCGCCTTCCAACGTCGTTTCCGGCCGGAGCTGATCGATGGAGAGGTCGACGGTGAGTGTCGCGCCATCCTCCTCGCGCTGCTCTTGCCACGCCCGCAGGGCGACGACTAAGGCGGGCCGGCCAGAGGGTCGGGCGGCCGCCGGCACGTTCGCGTGCGGGAGGAAAGTCCGGGCTCCACGGAAACGACGGTGCCGGGTAACGCCCGGCGGGGCAGGGGGCGACCGCTGCCTCAGGGACAGTGCAACAGAGAGAAGACTGCGACGGCTTCGGCCACGCGAGCGTGAAAGGGTGCGGCAAGAGCGCACCGCGCCGGCGGCAACGTCGGTGGCACGGTAAACCCCACCGGGAGCAAGACCGAATAGGGGCGGCATGGGTCTTCAAGGGCCCGGGGCATGTTCCGGCCCGCCGCCCGGGTTGGTTGCTTGAGGCGACGCGCGAGCGTCGTCCTAGAGGAATGGTCGCCCAGTCCCTTCGGGGGCGGACAGAACCCGGCTTACAGACCCTCTGGCACGGGCTTGACGCGGCTCAGCATGTCCACAAGTTCAGCCGCAAACGTCGACAGGCTGTCGTCTCGCGCGCCCATCACCACGATGCGATCGCCGGGCGCGGCCAGTTCCACCAGCCGCCGCGCACAGGCGTCGCGCTCTGCGATATGCTCCGCGCTTCCGCCCTCCGCGCTGATCCTCGCCACCAGATCGTCGCTGCCGACCGACCGATCGGTGGTTCCACCGAAATAGGCCGGATCGCTGACGAGCAGGCGGTCGTCACGCCCCATCGCGGATGCGAAGGACGCAGCAAGCTCCCGGCCCATCTGCTTCAGCGGGCCATAGCCATGGGGCTGGAAGAACAGCAGCAGCCGTCCCGGAAAGGCGTGCAGCGCCGACAGCGTCGCCGCCACCTTGTCCGGATTGTGCCCGAAATCGTCCATCACTGTTACGCCGCCGGCCGTTCCCACCACCTCCAGCCGCCGCTTCAATCCGGTGAACCCGCCAAGCGCGTCGGCGGCCTCGGACAGCGCGATCCCCAATCCTCGCGCTGCCGCGATGGCGGCCAAAGCGTTCGATGCATTGTGCCGACCGATCAGCTGCAAGGCGACCGGGCAGGTCTCGCCCGTCGTGCGGTCCGTCACGGCAAAGCGCACCCCCGCCGGTGTCTCGATCAGGTCGTGGCCGACGATTGCGGCGCCCTCCTGCTCGATGCCGAAGCCGATCAGCCGGTGGTGGGCCGCCTCCCGTGCCACGATCGCCGCCTCCGCGTCGTCGAGATTGATGACGGCCACCGCGGCGCGCCCGACGAACTGGGCGAACAAATGGTGCAGCTCGTCCATCGGCTTGTGGTCGAGCGAAATGTTGTTCAGCACGGCGACGGTCGGCTCGTAGAGTGCAATCGACCCGTCGCTTTCGTCGACCTCGCTGACGAAGGGGCCTCCCGGCGGCCCGACCAGCGCGCTCGCGAAAGGCGCGTCCGCGCTCGCGAAATTGGTCATGACCGCGCCGTTCATGATGGTCGGGTGCCGCCCGGTCGCGTGCAGGATCCATCCGATCATGCCCGTCACGGTCGACTTGCCGCTGGTACCGCCAACCGCCACCCGCGCGGAGGCCGCGTTGAACAGCTCGGCCAGCAGCCCGGCGCGGCTGATCCGCCGGCAACCGAGCTGCCGGGCGGCCGCCACATCGGGAACGCTGTCCTCGATCGCGGCCGACGCGACCAGCACCATGTCCGGAGACGTCACGCCGCTTCCGTCCTGCGGGAACAGGCGAACGCCCTGCGCCGTCAGATGATCGAATTTGGCCGGTGTCCGCCCGGCGTCGAGCGACCGGTCGGACCCGGCGACGGCAGCGCCCGATGCCTTGACGATGGCGGCAAGCGGCATCATGCCGCTCCCGCCGATGCCGCAGAAGAAATAGGATCGTGGGGCGCTCATCGCCCGCGGCTATCGGGCTTTGGGCGCAAGGGAGCAAGCCGGCGATGAGGATCGGGATCGTGGCGCCCGCGCGGGGGATCGATCCCGCCTCCGCCGATCGCGTGCGGCAGCAGGCCAGTGACCGGGCGGAGCTCCTGTTCCATCCTCAATGCTTTCTGTCGGACGGGCATTTTGCCGGTCCGGACGCTGCGCGCGCCGACGCGCTGGTCGCGGTGGCCAACGATCCCGCGATCGATGCCATCTGGTTCGCACGCGGCGGCTACGGCTCGATCAGGCTGATGCCGGCCGTGCTTCCCCGGCTTGGTCCGGCGGCCGTCGCCAAGCGCTGGCTGGGGTACAGCGACACGGGCACGCTGCTCGCCGCCCTTCACCGCGCCGGTGCCCGTGTTGCTCATGGTCCCATGGTTGCCGACATCCGCCGGGTCGGAGGCAATGCCGCGATCGACCGCGCGCTCGACTTTCTGGTCGACGACGCGGCGTCCGCGTGCGAGCCGACGCTGGGCGGTCCCGCCTTCGCCTTCAACCTCACGATCCTCGGGCATCTCGTCGGGACGCCCTACCTCCCCGACATGTGGGGAGCAGAGCTCCTGATCGAGGAGATTGCAGAGCCGATCTACCGCATCGACCGGATCTTCGGGCAACTCCATGCCGCCGGCGTGCTTGCGGGCCTGCGGGGCCTGCGGCTCGGCCGGATCAGCGACATACCGCCCAACGATCCCGATTTCGGTGCGGACGAGCAGGCGGTGACCCGCCACTGGTGCGCGGCTGCGGGTATCCCCTATCTCGGCCGGGCCGACATCGGCCATGATGCCGACAACAAGGTGGTGCCGTTCGGCTTGCTCCGCTGAACGATCTTCCTATCTCGGACCCGATGGCGCGACCGACACGATCGAACGACTGGGGCTTTCCACGCTGGCGCGCCTACGGGTCCGAACGGCAGGCAAAGCCTGTGCGCATGTGCGACCGCCACGGCTGCGACCAGCCCGGCGATCGTCCCGCGCCAAAGTCGCCCAACAGCCCCGAACGCTGGATGTTCTGCGAGGCGCATGCGGCCGAGTACAACCGCAACTGGAATTATTTCGAGGGGCTGACGGCGGAGGAAGCCGCCGCGCGCGAGGCGGACGAACGTCGCGACGGCTCGGCATTCGGGCAGGCCCGTCATTATCAGTGGGGCGGGGCGGGCGACGGCACCCGCAGCCGCGACGAGATGCGCGCGCTTGAGGTCCTGGAGTTGGAGGTCGACGCCGGCTTCGATGATGTGAAGGCGGCGTGGCGCCGGCTTGCCAAGGCCAATCATCCGGACGTGAAGCCGGGCGACGGGGCGGCGGCCCAGCGCTTCCGCGCGGTCCAGACCGCCTATGAGGTGCTGCGTCAGGCGGAGGATCGCCGCGCCGCATGACAAAGCGGGTGCGGTCGAACTGGCAGGGCGCGATCCTCGTCTGCCGCAAATGCTCGAAGAAGCTGGATGGCGGCTTCGGGCCGGACCGCGACGAACGGCTCGCCAAGCGCCTCAGGGCGCGGGTCGGCAAGGGCCGCAAGGCGCGCCTGGGCGTGGTCGAGGTCGACTGCCTGAAGATCTGCCCGAAGCGAGCGGTAGCCGTGGTGGACAGCCGCACCCCCGGCCGGTGGCATGTCGTGCAGGCGGGCGGCGATACCGATGCGCTGCTGAACGGCCTGGATGCCGCAGCGTCGACGCCTCAGGCGTAACGCGCCGCCGTTTCGCGGATCAGCGCGATCATGTTCGGAATGCCCTGGGTCCGGTTGCTGCTCAGCTGACGGGACAGATCGAACGGCGCCAGTTCTCCGGCGATATCGGTGGCAAGGATGTCCTTGGCAGACCGCCCGTCCACCGCGCGCAGCACCAGGGCGATGATCCCCTTGGTGATGGCGGCGTTGCTGTCGGCCAGGAACCGCAACCGGCCGTCGTCGCCGGGCAGGGGATAGACCCATACGGACGCTGAACAGCCGCGCACCAGCGTGGCATCGGTCTTCAGCGCCTCCGGCATCGGCTCCAGTTCCCGGCCCAGGTCGATCAGCAGGCGGTACCGGTCATCGGGCTCCAGCAACTGGTAGTCGTCGAGGATATCGGGGAGCGTCTGATGCATCGCCGCCATTTAGGGCGCCGGCGTCAGAGGTCCACCCCGGCCGCGATCGCCTCCAGCCGCCGCACCCGCTCGCGCAGGTCGGCGATCTCGATGCGCTCGCCGACGCTGCCGTGCCGATCGGGCGCGGGCCGCGCCGCCGCAAGTTCGTCGCGCTTCAGCGCCAGCCACTGCCGCCATCCCGCCAGCGTGGCGAGCGCGACCACGATCACGCCCAGCACGCCCGACGCCGCCACCAGCAATTGCATCGTCAGCTCGGTCATCGCTCCACCTTCCTCAGGCAAGATCGCGGTCGCGAAGCCGCTCGATCTCATGATCCAGCCGCCGCGTGTCATCGGTCGCCAGCCGTTCCAGAACGGCGACCCGCTCCTTCAGGGCGCGGAACTCCGCATCCTCGATCCGCGGCATGTCGCCCGGCGCGGCACCGCGACGGTGCGCCTTCTGCCCGGATCGCACCGTGCTGCTGATCGCGATTGCGATGATCATCACGATCGCGACCAGCGTCTCTCCGAAACCCATGGCGCTTCCCCCTTCAGTTCAGCGGCGGCGTGTCGCGCAGCCGCTCGATCTCGTCGGCCAGGGGCAGGCCCTTGTCCGTCACGATGCGCTCCAGCACGCGGACGCGCTGTTCCAGCCGCTCGGTCTGCGCCGCATATTGCGCGGCCTTTTCCGCGGCCATGTTCGACTGGAGCTCGAGCTGGCGTTCCTTGTGGGCCAGCCACGGCTTGAACACGGCGCCGGCCACGATCGCCACGATGGGGATCATCAGCGCCAGGATCGGGATCATCACGGGGCTCATCGGTGCTTCTCCTTAGTTGGCGCGGCCACGCAGCATCTCGATCTCCTGATCAAGCCTGTGCGATCCGTCGGTGACGATGCGCTCGACATTGGCGAGCCGGTCCTTGATCGAGCCAAGCTCGGCGCGCAGCTGGGCGTTCTCCTGCGTGATCAGCTTCACGCGCTCGGCCGTTTCCTCGTCCTTCTTCGGGTACACGGCCTGCCCCCAGGCGCCATCCAGCGGATAGCCGTTCTTCACGCGCATCCAGGTGGTGAACACCCATCCAACGATGGCGGCCAGGCCGACGATCGCCGCGACGGGGGCGAAGGCTCCGAATGGAAAGTCCATGATCATCTCCCTGTCTTGGCCGGCGGGGCGCGCAGGGCCCCGTCCGGCCGGTCTGCCTCAGCGAAGGCTGTCGATCTCGTCGGCAAGCCGGGTGTTGCGGCTCGTGACATGGGCTTCCATGTCCGCCAGCCGCCGGTCGAGCTCGCGGAAGCGGGAGCTGACCTCGCGGGTGGACCGCTGCGGCGATTGCCGCACGCCCTGCCAGAAACGCCGGTCCTCGTCCGACTGGTAGAGCCCGATGGGCTTGTTGTCGGCGATCCAGGCGGTCAGCACATAGGCGACCAGTCCCCAGGGAAGCCCGCCGCCGAACGAGAGCAGCGTCAGCACCACGGTCGCGACCCGCACCAGCGTCACGTCGACGCCGGTATAATCTGCGATGCCGGCGCACACGCCCTTCCACTTGGCGTTCTGCTTATCGAGGTAATATTTGGTTCGGCGCGGATTCATCTCAACTCTCCCCTGTTGATGTGGTCAGCCCTGGCGGCGCCAGTCGATTGGTTCGCGGCGCTCTCCACGGTCGAAATTCTGTCCGATGAAGCGGTCTTCGTCGTCGCGGGCGCTCAGGCGCGGCGCGCTCGGCTTCCAGTCCGGGTTCTCGGCGGCGAAGATGCGCTCGATCGTGTTCATCCGGTCGTCCAGCCGGCGCGCCATCTCGTGCAGGTCGTCGAGCAGCTGCTCGTCTTCGCGTGTGATGCCGCCGCCCATCTTCTTCCAGGACGAGACATAATGGAGGATCAGCCACGGCACGCCGATGAACAGGAAGCCGCAGACGAAGATCGGGACCAGGATGTCTTCCATGGCCTCAGTCCTCCTTGCCCAGGCGCGCCTTCAGCGCGGCCAGCTCGGCATCGACCGCTTCGGCGGAACGGAGCTCGGAAATCTCCTCCTCCAGGCTCTTGGGTGCCGCACCAAAGGCGGCCGCCTCGGCGCGCCCTTCGGCCAGGTCGGCCCGGCGCTCCAGCGTCTCGAACTTGGAAAAGGCCTCGTCGATGCGCGGACCGGCATAGATCGACCGCATCTTGAAGCGGTTCTCCGCCGTCTCCAGCCGCTGGTTGATCGCGGCCTGGCGGGTCCGCGCCTCGCGCAGCTTCGACTGCAGCTTGGCGATGTCGCCTTCCGACCCGCGCAGCACGTCCTCATACTGCGCGACCTCGGCTTCCAGCCGGCCGATCATGTCGGTCGCCTTCTGCTTCTCGATCAGCGCCGCCTTGGCCAGGTCCTCGCGCCCCTTCGACAGGGCGAGCTCGGCCTTCTCCTGCCAGTTGGACTGCATGTCGCGCAGCTTGTCGATGTGGCGCCGCATCTCCTTCTGGTCGGCGATGGTGCGGGCGGCGGATGCGCGCACCTCCACCAGCGTTTCCTCCATCTCCAGGATGATCATGCGGATCATCTTCGCCGGATCGTCCGCGCGATCCAGCAGGTCGGTGACATTGGCGGCGATGATGTCCCGGGTGCGGGAAAAGATGCCCATGGATGCGAACTCCTGAAACAAGGACTGAAGCGGGTGAGGCGTCACCCTAGCGCGGCTCAGCTCGTTCATGCGAGCATCGCCGAAGCGGTCGGAACCGCCAGCTGCGTGGCCGGCGCGGCCGACGTCGACCCGCCCGTAATCGCCGGTCCGACGGCGCTCAGCACGCAGGTGGCGCTGAACACGATCGTGCAGAGAAGGGCGGGAAGGGTCTTGCTGGTCGTGCTGGTCATCGGTCATCTCCCTGGATCGGCTGTTGCAACATGCTTTGCAGAAACCGTGCCAAATCGGAAAACCCAAGACTTTCAGCGTCCTTAATGGCGCGACGCGCACTCCGGCATGACGGTTATTGCCAAGGCTTGGGATTGTACGCCAAAATGCGGGTCATGGACCGCGAGAACCAGTCGATCGGGCAATCCACCGCCTTTCTCGACACGATCGAGCGGGTCAGCCGCGCGGCCGCGCTGAACCGCCCGGTTCTGGTCATCGGTGAGCGTGGCACGGGCAAGGAGCTCGTCGCCGAACGCCTCCACCGGCTTAGTGCGCGCTGGTCAGGCCCGCTTGTCGTCATGAATTGCGCGGCGCTGCCCGAAACGCTCATCGAGGCGGAGCTGTTCGGTCACGAGGCCGGCGCCTTTACCGGCGCATCGCGCGCTCGCCCGGGCCGGTTCGAGGAAGCCGACGGCGGTACGCTGTTCCTTGATGAGCTCGGCACGCTGTCGTCCGGTGCACAGGAAAGGCTGCTGCGCGCGATCGAATATGGTGAGGTCACGCGCATCGGCTCCAACCGGCAGATCCGTGTGGACGTGCGCATCGTCGCCGCCACCAACGAAAATCTGCCCCAGATGGTTGATCGCGGTCGCTTTCGCGCCGACCTGCTGGACCGCCTGTCGTTCGAGGTGTTGACGCTTCCGCCACTTCGTGCGCGCGATGGTGACGTTCCCGTGCTCGCCGACTATTTCGGCCGACGCATGGCGTCGGAGCTCGGCTGGCCGCACTGGCCCGGCTTTTCGGCCGACGCGGCCGAGGCGCTGCGCCATTATTCCTGGCCCGGCAATGTCCGGGAGCTCCGCAACGTCGTCGAACGCGCGGTCTACCGCTGGGACGATCCGGAGACGGCGATCGGGGACATCGACTTCGATCCCTTCGCCTCACCCTGGCAGCCGGTCGGGGAGGGCGCGCGTCCCAAGGTCGAGGCAAGGGCGCCTGAGGCCGACCTGCCGGTGACCATCGTCATGCCACCGGCCGAACCCTGCACGGACTTTCGCGCCGCCACGGCTGCCTATGAGCGGCAGCTGCTCGAAAACGCGCTGCGCGACTGTCGTTACAATCAGCGCATGACGGCAAAGGCGCTGGCGCTCACCTATGATCAGCTGCGCCACGCGCTGCGCCGGCACGAACTGCTGCAGGTCGAACAGAAGGCCGAATAACGGGCCTTCAGCGGTCTCCGCCGCCGATCGCGCTGCCGACCGACGCGAACGGCTTGGCGAGCACCTCGTACACCTCCGTCGCGGCGATTGCGGACACGGCAAGTCCCGCCAGCACCATCAGCCCGAATTGCAGCGCAGACGACAGCTTCCGGCTTTTCTCGACCCGGTCGGCGATCACCGCTTCGGCCAGCAGGCGCGACTGGGTCCGGCGCTCGGCCGGTGTCTGCTGCGCCTGCGGGCGCTTGGCGAGCCGCGGCTCGTTGACGATCGAATCGATGTCCAGCCGATCCTGCGTGCGGACGCCGAAGAAGCGGTCCTTGCGCCACACGACGCGGCCGATGATGACATGGGTGCCGCGCCGGATGTCGACATAGCTGCCGGCGGCCGGCGCATCATCGCCGCCGACCAGCATGCCGAACGATGACATGTTGTGGATGCATACATCCACCCAGTCCGCCCCCAGCCGCATCCGCGACGGGATCAGCACCTTGCGCCTGGCCTCGCGCGGCCGAAGATTCATCTGCAATGCCGCTAGCACTGTTGCCAAACGCCTTGTTCGGGGACCCTGAATCAAGGCTTTGCGACACGACCGGCGAAGAACAGGTTAACTTCCGGTCCGGATCAGCGCTCCGTGAGGCGTGGCAGCAACGTGGCGAAGTTGCAGGGGCGATGCCGGCTGTCGAGCTGGTCGGCGAGGATCCCGTCCCATGCGTCGCCCACTGCCCCGGGCGATCCCGGCAGGGCGAACAGCAGCGTCGATGCCGCGGTTCCGGCGCAGGCGCGCGACTGGATCGTCGAAGTCCCGATCTTGGCATAGCTCTGCCAGCGGAACAGCTCGCCGAACCCGGGGATCTCCTTCTCCCACACGCGGGCGAAGGCCTCCGGCGTCACGTCGCGCCCGGTGATGCCGGTGCCGCCGGTGGAAATCACGCAATCAATGCCGGCATCGGCGATCCAGCCGCTCAGCCGGCTGACGATCGCCTCCACGTCGTCCACCACGATATCGCGCGCGGCGATCCGGTGCCCCGCGGCCTCGATCCGCCCGGCGAGCAGGTCGCCCGAACGATCGTCGGCGCGGCTCCGCGTGTCGGAAACCGTCAGAACGGCGATGTTCAGCGGCAGGAACTCAGTCGGCACTGGCCATCCGCGCCGGTCCGCCCTGGTTCAGCCTGACCGACTGCGCGCCCGGCGATCCCGGGAAGCGCGGCCAGGCCCCCTCGGCGATCGCCTTCAGGCTGCCCGATGCCTCGCCCGCCTGCCGCTGGTACATCCAGTAATTTCGCAGCACGATCGGCACATAGCCGCGGGTTTCCCAATAGGGCAGGCTCTCGATGTAGAGCAGGGGATCGCCGCGATCGAAGTTGCGCGTGTTCCACGTCTCCACCGGCGCGGGGCCGGCATTGTAGGCCGCGATCACCTTGGGCAGCAGCCCGCCGGTCGCGCGCATGTCGCGCAGCCGCTCGATATAGCTCTGGCCATATTCCATGTTGGTGGCGGGCACGAACAGCTGCGCCGGCGCGATCGTCCGTCCGCGCGCGCGGGCGATGTCGCCGGCGGTGCCCGGCCGCACCTGCAACAGTCCCTGTGCGCCCGCCGGGCTCGTCACGTCCGTGCGGAAGCGCGATTCCTGCAGGGCATGGGCATAGACCAGCGACCGGTCGACCCGCCATCCGCCCTCCGGCGTCCAGGCCGGCGCGGGATAGCGGGCGGCAAGGGCGGGACGCGCACCCTGCGGACCGTTGTGCGCCAGCCACAGCTGCGTCTCCGCCAGATCCAGCTGCCGGGCGAGCCGCAACAAGGAGGCATGCTCCGCGCTGGCCCCGATCCGCGCCTGGTGCTGCAGCACCGCACCCGCGCGCCGATCCTGGCCGATCTCGACGAGCGCGATGGCGATGCGCGAATTGATGCAGCTCTCCAGCCGCGCCCGGTCGGCCTGGCCGAATTCCAGCGCGCGGTCCACCGCCAGCTGCGTCATGCCGAGCGCCTGCGCGGCGATCAGGCCGTAGAAGGTCTCCGGGCTCTGCGCCGCAACGCGCAGGCGCGGTTCCACCTGCTGCGGGCGGCCGCCCGCCATGTCGGCCCGCGCCGCCCAGTAATGGCCGGCTGCGCGCATCTCGGCATCCTCGCCGGCGCGCGATACGGCGGTGAAGGCGTTCGCCGCCGCCGTCCAATCGTTCTGCCGCCACGCCGCCAGGCCGAGCACCCAGTCGGCCTGCACCGCCCACTCGCCACGGCCGATGCCGCTCACCGCGCCGCTTGCCACCCGCCGGGCGTTCAGGTCGTCGCCGGTGATGTAGTAGGACCAGGCGACCCGCTGGCGCGCCTCCGTCATCGCCTCGGGCGTGACGGTCCCGGTCGCGGCGGTGACCAGCGCCTCCGCGTCGGCCGGCCGGTTGTCGACGATCAGGGGGTTGATGGCCGTCATCAACGCGGTGCCGGCCGCGTCCAGCCGCTGCGGGGTCGCACGCGCGCGGATCGGCGCGCTGCCCAGCCAGGTGAGCCTGTGCTCGCCGGGCAGCGCCGGCATGGCGGTGCCGCCCCGGCTCGCCGCCAGCCGCGCCAGCTGCTGCGCCTGCGGCAACTGCGGCGCGCCGCTCAGCACCTCCATCAGCTGCGGCAGCTCGACCCGCGGCGACCCGGCCGCCGTGTAGAGCTCCGCTTTCGCCGCCAGCGTCAGCAGGCCGCCCGGCGCACCGTCGAGCAGCGCCTGCGCCTCTGCCCAGCGCTGTTCGTCGATGGCGCGATAGGCGGCGCTGTAACGCTCGCGCTCGGCCGGGGTCAGCAATGCCGGCAGCCGGTCGGCCGCGCGGGCGATCACCCGGGCCGGAACGCTGCTCGCGGCGGTGGCGGCGGCTGCGGTGCCCTCGTCCGCATGCAGGGCCGTCGGTGCAGTGGCGGCAGCCGCGGCCATCAGCCAGATGCGCTTCATGCTTCCAATCCCCTCTTCAGCGCCAGCAGGTCGCGCCATGCGCCCGGCTTGGCCGCCGGTGTCTTCATCAGCATGCGCGGATGATAGGTGACGATCGCTTCGCATTGTCCCGAACCGACGTTAACCGGAACCTCCGATCCGCGCGCCTGGCTGAGTTCCGTCGTGAGAAGCGCACGGCTCGTCGCCTGACCCATCAGCAGCAGCCGTTTCGGCGCCACCAAGGCCACATGGTGGCGTGCCAGCGCGGCGAGCCGCTCCGCCGCTGCCGGCGGGATCGCGCCGCCGGGCGGACGCGCCCATGCGATGGCGGCCAGACAGATGGTCTCCCGACTGTGACCGATCGCCGCCAGCATCCTGTCGAACAGCCGCCCGACATCGCCCGCCATCAACTGCTCGCCGTCGTCCGGCTCCGGCATGTCCACCAGCACCATCAAGGCGGCAGGCTCGCTGCCGCCTCGGATACGCGGCGATCCCCAGCCTGCGTCGGGCAGGTCGTCACCGCGGAGCCGCCACTCAACAAAGTCTTGCAAGGTGTCAGGCAGGCCGGCCAGCGATGCCGCCGGAGCCGCTGTCGCTGCAGGTGCGGACGGCGGCGCCTTGCGCGCCAGCCAGTCACGCGGCACCTCGGACACCGGCGCGCCGACGCCCGCTTCGTCCCACCAGCCGAGCAAGCTCAGCGCCGCGTCCGTGTCGATCCGTCCCCCCGCGTCCATGCGATCCTTAGAGTCCATGCTTGACGGACCGGTCAATCCGGGGGCACGCCGATCGTGACAAGTGGTTGCGCGCACGGGCCGATCCGTGCCGCCGGAGAGGAGCGTTCATCGCCATGAGCGATCGGGAATCAATGCCCTATGATGTCGTGATCGTGGGGGCCGGCCCGGCAGGGCTGTCGGCCGCGATCCGGCTCAAACAGCTCGGCGATGTCTCCGTGTGCGTTCTGGAAAAGGGGTCGGAGGTCGGTGCCCACATCCTGTCGGGCGCGGTGATCGACCCGATCGGACTTGATGAGCTGCTGCCCGACTGGCGCGACAGCTGCCCGCTCGCCCGCACGCCGGTGACGGAGAACCACCACTGGGTGCTCACCCAGGCCGGCAAGTCGGAGTTTCCGCACGCGCTGATGCCGCCCTTCATGAACAACAAGGGCACCTATACGGGGAGCCTTGCCAACACCTGCCGCTGGCTCGCCGAACAGGCAGAAGCGCTGGGTGTCGAGATCTTCCCCGGCTTCGCCGCGGCGGAGATCCTGTTCAACGACGATGGCTCGGTTAAGGGCGTCGCGACCGGCGACATGGGCGTCGCGCGCGATGGAACGCACAAGCCGGATTATCAGCCCGGGCTTGAGCTCCACGCGAAATACACCTTCTTTGCGGAAGGCGTGCGCGGCCACCTGACCAAGGAGCTGAAGCGCCTGTTCGATCTCGAACGGGATTGCCAGCCGCAGGTCTACGGCCTCGGCATGAAGGAGCTGTGGGACATCGATCCCGCCAAGCATGTCCCCGGCAAGGTCGTCCACACGCAGGGCTGGCCGCTTGACGATGCCTGGGGCGGCGGCTTCATCTACCATCAGGCCGACAACCAGGTCGCGCTCGGCTTCGTGGTCGCGCTGTCGTACAAGAACCCGCATCTGTCGCCGTTTGGCGAGTTCCAGCGCTGGAAGCACCATCCGGAAATCGCCGCGCTTCTGGAGGGCGGCACCCGCGTCTCCTATGGCGCGCGCGCGATCAATGAGGGCGGATGGCAGTCGGTGCCAAAGCTCGTCTTCCCGGGCGGCGCGCTGATCGGCTGCTCCGCCGGCTTCGTGAACGTGCCGCGCATCAAGGGCACCCACACCGCCATCAAGTCGGGCATGCTCGCCGCCGAAGCCGCGTTCGAGGCGATCGGCGCCGACCGGCAGGCGGATGAGCTCAGCGCCTATCCTGCCGCCTTGAACAAGAGCTGGATCGCCACCGAGCTCAAGAAGGTCCGCAATGTGGAGCCGTTCGTGGCGAAGTTCGGCGACACCGCCGGCACGCTGTTTGCGGGCGCCGACATGTGGATGCGCCAGCTGAAGATCGGGCTGCCCTTCACGCTGAAGCACAAGCCCGACCACACGAAATTGTGGCGCGCCGATCAGCAGCCGAAGATCGACTATCCGAAGCCCGACGGGAAGCTCAGCTTCGACAAGCTGTCGTCCGTGTTCCTGTCCAACACCAATCATGAGGAGGATCAGCCGATCCACCTCACGCTCAAGGATCCGGATGTGCCCATCCGGCACAATCTTCCGCTCTATGACGAGCCGGCGCAGCGTTACTGCCCGGCCGGCGTGTACGAGGTGGTGGGCCAGGAGACCGGCGATCCGAAGTTCGTGATCAACGCGCAGAACTGCGTCCACTGCAAGACCTGCGACATCAAGGACCCAACCCAGAACATCAACTGGGTGGTGCCCGAGGGCGGCGGAGGTCCCAATTACCCGAACATGTAAGCGGGTGGTCGGCCGAATGGCCGGCGCCAGGATGCTGGCGGTGGCCGCTGTGCTGGCGTCGGCATCGCCCGCTCATGCCGGCACCACCACCGCCGATCCCTTGTCGGATTATGTCCGCACCCGCCTTGCGGCGGCGGGCGGGGACAGCGCGCGTGCGGTCAGCGGCTATTCGGAGGCGCTGGCGCTCCGCCCGGACGATGTCGGCCTCGCGCTCCGCGCCTATGACGAAGCGCTGCTGTCCGGCGACTGGAACCTCACCCTGCGCGCCGCCCGGCGGCTCCAGGCGCTTGCCGCTGCCCCGGCCGAGATACCCGTCCTGTTCATGACGGACGCGCTTGATCGCGGCGACCCGGCGACGGCCGCGACCCGCATCGCCGATCTGTCGGCCGGCGCGCTCGATTTCCTTGCGCCCTCGCTCCGCGCCTGGCTGGCGGTCTGGACTGGGGAGGTGCCGGCTCTCGATGCCGCGCCCGCTGGCGCAGCGCTCGCGAAGAGCTACCTTGATGGGGAGGCAAGCGCGCTGACGACTGCCGCGGCCCGGCGTCGTGGCCGCGTCGAGGCCGCGGACGCTGGGATCGCGCGGCTGCTCGTGCGCTTCGCCCGCGACGCCCGTTCGCTCGATGCGCCCATCGACCTCCCGGTGCTGCGCGCCGCGATGCGGCTCGATCCAGAGTCGGCCGATGCCGCGGTTCTCCTCGCCGTCCGCCTGGACGAGGCGGGTCGCACCGATGCTGCCGTGGCGGGTCTGGCGGACCTGGACGCGGACCGGGCGCGCGCCAATGAAATGGCGACCGCGCTGCTGCTCCGCGCCAATCGTCCGGACGACGCCCTTGGTGTCGCCACCCGCGCGGCCGAGCGTCGCGGCGCCGGGTGGGAGGAGCGGCTGCGTCTCGCCGAGGTCCAGGCGAGCACCGACCGCGCCAGTGACGCCGCCGCCGGGTTCGGCAGGCTCCTGACCGACCGGCGTGTCGATCCTGCCGAGCGCTACCGTCTCCTGCTCGGCCGCGGCAGCGCGCTGGCTGAGGCCGGTGACTGGGCGTCGGCTGAGCCGGTGCTGCGCGCCGCCGCTGCCGCCGCGCCTGACGATCCATCCGTTCTCAACAATGTCGGCTATGCACTTCTGGAAAATGGAAAAGTCGCCGATGGTGCCATGCTGATCGAGCGGGCAGCAACTCTGGCGCCCGACGATCCTGCGATCATCGACTCGCTCGGCTGGGCGCGCCATCGGGCCGGCGACTCGGCCGGTGCGCTCGTCCACCTTGAGCGCGCGGCCGCGCTCAGCCCGGCTGATACCGACGTGAACGAGCATCTCGGCGACGTGCTGTGGGCCCTCGGCCGCCGGCGGGAGGCACGCTTCGCCTGGGCCGCGGCAGCGGTGGAGGCCGATGCCACCGCTGCCGCCCGCATCTCGGCAAAGATCGCCGCGGGCCCGACCGGCTGATCCATGCCGCTTGTCGAAACCGGCTACGCCAAGATCAATCTGGCGCTCCACGTCCGCGCACGTCGCGCGGACGGCTATCATGAGCTGGAAACGCTGTTCGCCTTTGCCGCGGATGGCGACCGCCTGACGGCGGAGCCCGCCGACGATCTCAGCCTCCGGGTGGACGGGCCGTTCGCCGCCGGCCTGGGCGGTGACGACGATCTCGTGCTCCGCGCCGCACGCGTGCTCCGCGCCGCGTCGGGCATCACCGCTGGCGCCCGGCTCCATCTGACCAAGCAGCTCCCGGTGGCTGCCGGCATCGGCGGCGGGTCGGCCGATGCGGCCGCCGCGCTCCGGCTCCTCAGCCGCCTGTGGTCTGTTGAACATCCGCTCGCCGAGATTGCAGCCGGGCTCGGCGCCGACGTGCCGGCCTGCGTCGCCAGCCGCACTGTGCGCGGGGAGGGGGTGGGCGAACGCCTCCTTCCTGTTCCGTCAGCCGATCTCTCCGGCCTGCCCCTGCTCCTGGTCAATCCGGGGGTGCCGATGCCGACCGGCCCGGTCTTCGCCGGTTGGGACGGCGTCGATCGTGGCCCGCTCGCATCGGGTCCACCGCTCGCCGCCGCGCAGGCCGGGCGCAACGATCTCGCGCCCCCGGCCATGCATCTCGCGCCCGTGATCGGCGATCTGACGGCCGCGTTGAACGCGGCGCCCGGCATCATCCTCGCGCGCATGTCCGGCTCCGGCGCGACCTGCTTCGCCCTGTTCGAGGATATCGCTTCCCGCGACCGTGCTCATGCCGCCGTCCAGGCGCGCTATCCGAACGCCTGGTGTCTCGCAACGGAACTGCGCTGATCCCGGCTGTGCCGCTGCGGCACGACCAAAGCACCGCCGAACGGCCGATCGCCTGCATTTCCGTCGCTGGCACGCCCCTTGCGGCGGGTAGGGCGTCGGGTCGGCGCTCCCATCGGCGCCCGCCTGGAGACGGTCCGTGCGACGGCATGCATCGTCGGCGGGGGCGGGTGCCGGAACGCCCGCCCCCAATCCGCTTGCCCCGTGGCGGCACGACCTCCTATCGCCGCCAAGTGACTGCGCGCCCCATCCTGACCGCTGCCGAGATGCGCGATGCCGAACGCCGCTCGGGCCAGCCCGAACGCGACATGGTGGAACGCGCGGGGCTCGCGCTTGCCACCGCGATCGCGCGGTTCACCGGGCCGCTTCGGACGCTGGTGGTCGCAGGGCCCGGCAACAACGGTGCCGACGGCATGGTCGCCGCGCGCCATCTGGCGGCGGCCGGCTGGGACGTCGCGGTGGCGGTGGCCGGGCAGTCGCGGCCCGGCAGCGTCGCGGCGGAGCTTCGCGCCGACTGGCCGGGCCACCTCGCCGATCCCGCGGCGGCTGCCCCCGCGACCCTTGTTGTCGATGCGCTGTTCGGCACCGGCTTCGCCCGCCCGCTGGACGACGCCCTGATGGCCGCCGTCCTCCCGCTGTGGTCGGCAGCCAGGCTCCGCGTCGCCGCCGACCTGCCGAGCGGTGTCGATGCGGATACCGGCGCGGTCTTGTCCGATCTGCCGGCGGCGCACCTCACCATCGCCTTTGGCGCGCTGAAGCCCGCCCACCGCCTGCAACCCGCCGCCGGCCGCTGTGGCCGTGTCGCGGTCGCCGACATCGGTGTCGAGGTCGGCTCCACCCTGACCGAGCTGCCGCGTCCCCGTGTCCATCCGCCAACGGCGCAGAGCCACAAGTACAGCCGCGGCATGGTCGCGGTGGTGGCGGGCGCGATGCCTGGTGCCGCCGCGCTGGCGGCGTCCGCGGCGGCACGGGCGGGCGCCGGCTATGTGCTCCAGCTGATGGCCGGCGGCGCGCTCGACACCCACCCGCACGCGATTATGCGCCGCATCGTGTCGGCGGACGCCGTCGCCGAGCAGCTCGACGACGACCGGATCGGCGCGGTTCTGGTCGGCCCCGGGCTCGGTCGCGACGCCGATGCCCGCCGCCGGCTTGATGCCGCGCTCCTGTCTGGCAAGCCCCTCGTGATCGACGGCGACGCCCTCGCGCTCCTCACGCCGTCCCGGCTCTCCCGCCATCCCGGCAGCATCCTCACCCCGCATGACGGAGAATTCCGCCGCCTGTTCGGCGACCTTCCCGGCAGCAAGGTGGACCGTGCCCGCGCCGCTGCGGCCCGGACCGGCTGCACGCTTCTCCTGAAGGGCGCCGACAGCGTGGTCGCCGATCCCGACGGCCGCGCCGCCATCCTGCCGCCCGCCTCGCCCTGGCTCGCCACGGCCGGCACCGGCGACGTCCTCGCCGGCATCGTCGCGGCGCGCCGCGCGGCCGGGGACACGCCGTTCGACGCCGCCGCCGCCGGTGCCTGGCTCCATGCCGATGCCGCCGACCGCGTCGGCCCGGGGCTGATCGCGGACGATCTCCTCACGCACCTTGGGCCGCGATGAGCGAGGACACAGACCTCATCATCCGGATCGCCGCGCGGGGAGACGGCGTCACGGCGGACGGCCGTCACGCCCAATTCGCCGCGCCCGGCGACCGGCTGGACGGCGCGGGCCTCGTCCATCCCGGCCCCCATCACCAGCAACCACCCTGCCGCCACTTTCCCGAATGCGGCGGCTGCCAGCTTCAGCACGTCGACGACGACGCCTACCGCGCCTACCTGACGGACCGGGTTGCGGGCGCGCTCGACGGCGCCGGCGTCGCCCAATCCGTTATCCTCCCGCCGCACCTGTCGCCGCCGCGCACGCGCCGCCGTGCCAGCCTTCGGGCGGAACGCGTCGGCAAGCGGGTCGCGATCGGCTTCAACGCGGGCGGCAGCCACCGGATCGTTGACATGCGTGAATGCCATGTGCTGTCGCCCCGGCTGTTCGCGCTGGTCGACCCGCTCCGGCGGCTGCTCGCGCCGCTGTTGCCGCCGCGGCGGACGGCCACCATCACGATGACGCTCTGCGACCAGGGCGTGGACCTGGCGCTCGCCGGCGTATCGGTGGAGGGGCTGGCCGCTGCCGAAAGCCTCACCGATTTCGCCGCCGCGCAACAGCTCGCGCGCTTGTCGGTCGATGAAGGATATGGCGCCGAAAGCCGGTGGGAGCCGCGGCCCGCCACCGTCACGCTCGGCGGCGTCGCGGTGGCGCTTCCGCCCGGCGCGTTCCTTCAGGCCACGGGGGACGGGGAGGCGGCGCTGGTCGAGGGCGTCCTGCAAGCCACGGAGGGGGCGGAGCGCACCGCAGACCTGTTCGCCGGGCTCGGCACCTTTGCGCTCGCGCTCCCCGGCCGGGTGCTGGCGGCCGAAGCGGCGCGCGATGCGGTGTTGGCGCTGAAGGGCGCTGCCGGGAGGGCAGGGCGCCACCTCGCGGTCGACCACCGCGACCTTTACCGCCGCCCGCTTACCAGCGCGGAGCTGTCGTCCTTCGACGCCGCCGTCATCGATCCGCCCCGTGCCGGCGCCCGCGAACAGGTCGAACAGCTCGCCGCCGCCGATGTTGCGCGCCTGGCTTATGTCAGCTGCAATCCCGCCACGTTCGCCCGTGATGCGGCGATCCTCGTGGCGGGCGGGTGGCGGCTCCACTGGGTGCGGCCGGTCGGGCAGTTCCGCTGGTCCACCCACATCGAGCTGGTGGCCGCCTTCGCGCGCTGAGCGTCGGTCAGGCAGTCTCCCGCGCAGCGATCCAGCGTTCGAACAGGTCGGGCCATGTCCGTCCGGGTGCCCGCTCCGGCAGGTTCATCGCGCCGAAGCCGTGGCCGCCACGCTCCAGGAAGTGCGCCTCCACCGGCACCCGCTTCTCGATGGCGGCGTCGAACATCGCGCGCGGATGCGCCAGCGGCACCAGCGGATCGTCGAGGGCATGGACGATGAACAGTGGCGGCGATTCCGACGTCAGCCGGGCCGGGCCGTCGAACCGGCGATAGGTGCGGAAGGCCGCACTGTCGTCGCCCGGCCGCCCCAGCGCTCGGCCGCTCGTCACCGGATAGACGAGCCCGCTATAGGCCGGCCGCGCGGACAGCTGGTCGGCCGCGTCGACGGGCGCATAGACACGGTCGCCATGCGCGACCGTCAACGACGTGGCGAGGTGCCCGCCGGCTGAAAAGCCGACGATGCCCAACCGGTCCGGATCGATGCCGAACCCGCGCGCACCCTGCCGGATCAACCGCATGGCACGCTGCGCATCCTGCAACGGCACCGCCGTCTCGTCCGACCAACCCTCGCCGGGCAGGCGGTAGGCGAGTGCGAACACCGTGATCCCCTTCGGGTTCAGCACACTGGCGACGTCGATCCCCTCATTCTCGATCGAGACGAAGCCATATCCGCCGCCCGGGATGGTCAGGATTGCGCGACCGTCCGGACGTTCCGGCCGGAAGACCCCGACGATCGGCTCCGCCACGCCGCGCAGCCACAACTCCGGATTGGCCGGGTTGCCGTCCATGCGCGGATTGTAGGTGGGCAGCGTCGCCGGCGATCCCGGCGGTCGCCCGGGCCACAGCCGGATCGTCTCGCGCGGCGGCCATGCGGTCATCGCCGCGGCGCTCGTCTGGGCGGTTGCAGCGCCGCTCATCAGCGGCAACGCCATCCCGGCCGCGATCAGGCTGCGGCGATCGATCCCGTCCATGTCCAACTCCCTCGGCGCGGCCGGTGCTCTACCGCTCTCGCGCCTGTCTGCCGGGATAGATCCGGCGCTTCAAGGCCGCGCCCTCCGCCGCACGTCGTTGCTTGCGGTCCCTTGCGCGGGCTGGATCCAGCGTTCCCGCAGCCAGCCTTCCCACAGCATGTATCGCAGGGCGGTGGCCACCACGCCGATCGTGGCGGGAATGGTGATCGCGGGCAGGCGGATGAAGCCCGCCCAGGACGCGCAGCTCACGGCAAAGCACGCCCATTGCGCGCAGGCGATGCGTGTCCGGTTCCGCTCGATTGCGGCTCCGACGTGCATGATCCAGCGGCGCCACCCCATGGTCGACCCTCCACCAGCGTGGACAGGATCGTAGCACGAACGTGGTTCGGGATGGAGCGGCCAGAAAGAAGAACCGCGGCCGGGTACAAGGGCCCGACCGCGGCTCGGTCACGGGTTTCGCGGGAAGCGGATCAGGCGAACAGCTTGGCGTGCGCCCGCACCGCGCGGTCCTTCCACAGGCCGCGGTGGTACGCGTCGGACGCCAGCAGCGGCATCACGCTGGCTGCCTCGGCGAACACCATCTGCTCGATGCCCGTGTTCACCTTGCCCCACGATGCCGCCTCCTGCAGCGTCGATGAGGAGCAGGCGCCATCGCGCACGTCGGCGACGGTGATCTGCACCGCATACTTGTGCACCTCGACATCCTCATGGCCCAGGATCTCGGCACAAACGACCGTGTCCTGGATGAAGTTCTTGGGCACGCCGCCGCCGATCATCAGCAGGCCGGTGGTCCCGGCTGCGATCTTGATGTCGGTCAGCTCGCGGAAGTCGGCGATCGAATCGATCGTCAGGTACGGCTTGCCGGCCTTCATCGCATCGACCTGGTGCTTCACCAGCCCGAACCCCGCCGACGAATCGGTGAACGCCGGGCAGAAGATCGGCACGTCATGCTCATAGGCGAGCTTGACGAGGCTGTTCTCCTTCTTGCCATGCTCGACCAGATACTTGCCCATCTCGCGGATGAACGCGCGGCTGGAATAGGCCTTGGGCTCCAGCGTCTCGGCGATCTCGAAGATCGTGTGGTCGACGTTCTGGAGGTCTTCCTCGTCGATGTACGTGTCGTAGATGCGGTCGATGTAGAGCGACCGCAGCGTGTCGTCGTCGGGGATTTCCAGCGCCTGGTAATGCTTGTGGCCAAGGCCCTCGAAGAAATCCATGTCGACGATGGTGGCACCCGTGGCGACGATGCCGTCCACCATGTTGTTGCGAACCAGCTCGGCATAAAGGTCCATGCAGCCGGCGGCCGATGTCGACCCGGCGATCACCAGGAAGATGGAGCAATCCGGATCGGCCAGCATCTGGTTGTAGATGCCGGTGGCGCGCGCGAGATCGCGGCTGGTGAAGCTCATCTTGCCCATCGCGTCGATGATCGGGCGCGCGTCGAAGCTCTTGATGTCGATATGCTCGACGACGTTGGAGAGCAGCTCCGCCTTGCGGGTGTCGTTGATCGGCGCGTTGGCGGCTGCCGTCTTGGTCAGGGTGTCGGTCATTTCCGGATGATGCTCCGTGGTCACAAGAACCGCTGTCGTTCGATGGGGACGCGGAAACCCGTGAGGGCGGCGGGACGCACCGCGACCCGCCCCCTGTCAGTTCGTCAGGCCTGACGGCCGGACGTTACAGCTTGACGACGTTGTTGGCCGCCGGACGTTGCGCTGCATCATACAGCGTCACCATCGGCTCGTCGGTAACGACCACCGTCTCGACCGATCCGAACCCGTTGAAGCCGGTCCGCATCGCACAGCCATAGGCGCCGAGCATGCCGATCTCGACATAATCGCCCGCCCGGGTGACCGCCGGCAACAGGAACGGCCCGGCCATGTGGTCCAGGTCGTCGCAGGTCGGGCCGTAAAAGGAAAAGGCGATGTCCTTGGCCTCCGACTCCGGCTCGCGCAGCAGCGTGACCGGAAAGCGCCAGCCGATGTGCGCCGCATCGAACAACGCGCCATAGGCGCCGTCGTTGATGTAGAGCTCGTCGCCGCGCCGCTTCTCCACGCGCACCACCAGCGAGCTGTACTCGGCGCACAGCGCCCGGCCCGGCTCCGCCCAAAGCTCCGCCGAATAGCTGATCGGCAGGTCTTCGAACGCGCGGTGGATCGTCTGGAAATAGAGCTCCAGCGGCGGTGGCTCCATGCCCGGGTAGGAGGAGGGGAAGCCTCCACCCACGTCGATCACATCCACGGTCACCGCGGCATCGACAATCGCCTGGCGCACACGGTGCATGGCCTGCGCATAGGCGTCGGGCGTCATCGCCTGCGATCCGACATGGAAGCAGATGCCCAGGGCATCGGCCGCCTGACGCGCCGCGAACAGCAGCGCCTTCGCCTCGTCGGGCGCAACGCCGAACTTGGATGCCAGCGACAGCTTCGAATGCTCGGAGGACACGCGCAGCCGGACGCAGAGCGTCAGGTCGGTCGCGTTGCCCGTCGCCCGCATGATCTTCTCGAGCTCGTCCATCGAATCGAGCGAGAACACGCGCACGCCGTGATGCTCATAGGCCTCGGCGATCGCCTCCTCCGCCTTCACCGGGTGCATGAAGCACAAGGTGGCCTCCGGCAGCAGCCGCGACACCAGCCGCACCTCCGCAATCGAAGCGACGTCAAAATGCGTGATGCCGCTGTCCCACAGCAGCTGGATCAGCTCGGGCGAGGGGTTCGCCTTCACCGCATAGATCGACCGGCCCGGAAACTTCTCCACGAAGAAGCGGGCGGCCCGACGCGCGGCATGCGGACGGATCAGCGTAACCGGCTGCACCGGACGCGTGGCGGCAATGTCATGACCGGTGACGGCCTTGACGGGGGCGGCAGCTAGCCCCAGCGCGCGATGATGCTTGTGCAACTCAAGGGACCTCCAGTGGGCAGTTCGAAAAAGCTGCCTTGCGGTGGAAGTCCCATGGGGCAGCGGAGGCGCGATATATGGGGGGGTGTCCCCCCTGTAAAGACCGCTCCGCGCCGCAAGGATGAAAAGTGACAGTTTTGAGACAGCCTGAGCCCAAAAACATAGCTAAAGCATTGCAGAAGCTGGAAAAGGTCGTCGTGCCGACACCGCTCCTGCCACTCGACATCGGGGGCCCGGCGCCGCTCTGGTGCAAGGCCGAATCGCTCCAGCCGGTCGGCGCGTTCAAGCTGCGCGGGGCGTGGCACCGGCTGACCGACCTGTCGGACGATGAACGCGCCCGCGGAGTCGTCGCCTTCTCGTCCGGCAATCATGCGCAGGGCGTCGCTTGGGCGGCCCGCCGGCTCGGCATCGACGCCACCATCGTCATGCCGACCGATGCGCCTGCGGCTAAGCGCGCGGCCACGCTCGCCCTTGGTGCCGAGATCGTCGGCTACGACCGGGCGACCGAGAGCCGTGAAGCCATCGCCGCCGCGTTCGCCGCCGCGCGCGGCGCCACCCTCGTTCCCTCCTTTGACGATGCCTGGATCATCGAGGGGCAGGGGACGGCCGGTCTGGAGGCGGCGACGCAGATGGACGCTTGGGCGGGCGGCCCGCCCGACCGCGCGATCATCTGCTGCGGCGGCGGTGGGCTCGCTGCGGGCATCGCCCTCGCGCTGCCGGAAACGGAGATCGTGGTGGTGGAGCCCGAAGGCTGGGACGACATGGCCCGGTCGCTCGCCGCGGGCGAGATCCTGGCGGTCGGGCCCAATCCGCCACCGACCGCATGCGACGCGCTCCAGACGACCCGCGTGTCCCCGCTCACCTTCGGCGTGCTCCACGCCCGCGGTGCCCGCGGCGTCGCGGTGTCGGAAGAGGAGGTGCGTGCTGCCCAGCGTCTCGCCTTCTCCGCCCTCAATCTCGTGGTGGAGCCCGGCGGCGCCGTGGCGCTCGCCGCCGTCCTGGCGGGACGCGTCGCGGCAACCGCGCGCACGCTCGTCACCCTGTCGGGCGGCAATGTCGATCCGGCAGCCTTCGCGCGGGTGATCGCACGATGAGCGGGCTGTCCAATCTCCTCCTCAGCATCGCCATGCTCGCGGTGGGCGGCCTCGTCGCGGGCGCGGTCGCGATCTGGCGTCGCGGCGACCGGCGCAAGGGCCTGCTGATGGCGATCGCGGCGCTGGTGCTGCTCGGCAACGTCCTCATCCTGACCGTCTGATCGGGATTGCTCCGCCCGCCTGCGCTTGTCACAAAAGCCGGGTCGATTGAAGGAACGAAGGGGTGGGTATGTCGGTCTCGGTGTTGGTCGCTCTCGTGATGTCGCAGGCCGCGCCCGCGCCCGCCGCTCCGGTGCTGCAGCGGATGCTCGACTGCCGCCGGCTGCAGGACGGCGCCGCGCGGCTCGCCTGTTTCGACCGCGAGGCGGCGACCGTGGATGCCGCCCAGCAGTCGCGCGAGATCGTTGTGCTCGACCGCGACACGGCGGAGCGCGGCGCCCGCGCTGTCGAAACCGAACGCCGCCGGTTTGAGCCGTTCGAAGGCGTAATCGCCGGCGCGCGCCAACAGCCGAACGGCCGCTGGGTCCTGCGCCTGGAGGACGGCACGCAATGGGTTCAGGCGGATTCCGAAACCGTGCGGCGCGAACCGCGTGCCGGCCAAACGGTCGCTGTCCGTCCTGCGGCGATGGGCAGCTATTTCGCCAATATCGACGGGCAGCGCGCAATCCGTGTGCGGCCGCTTAATTGACGCGGCCGGGCGGGCAGGCTCACTTGATCGTGGATTTTGGATCCAGGCGCATGTCCAGGTAACGGTCCACCGATCCCATCAGCTGCGGCATCTCATGCTCGAAGAAGTGGTTCGCCTTCGGAATGGTGTCGTGATGGATGGTGATGTGCCGCTGCGTCCTCAGCTTGTCGACCAGCTTCTGGGTCGCGGCCGGTGTCGCCACCTCGTCCGCCTCGCCCTGGATGATGATGCCCGATGACGGGCACGGCGCCAGGAAGGTGAAGTCGTACATGTTCGCCGGCGGCGCGATCGAGATGAACCCGCGGATCTCCGGCCGGCGCATCAGAAGCTGCATGCCGATCCACGCGCCGAACGAGACGCCGGCCACCCAGGTGGTCTGCGCCTCATGGTGGAAGCTCTGCACCCAGTCGAGCGCGGACGCCGCGTCCGACAGCTCCCCGACGCCGTTGTCAAACGTCCCCTGGCTCTTGCCGACGCCGCGAAAGTTGAAGCGCAGCGTCGCGAAGCCACGCCGCACGAAGGTCTGGTAGAGCGCCTGCACGATCGCGTTGTTCATGGTCCCGCCTGCCGACGGATGCGGATGCAGGATCATGGCAACGGGCGCGCGCGGGCGGGGCGGGGGGCTGAAACGCCCCTCGAGGCGGCCTTCGGGTCCGGGGAAGATCACGGCTGGCATGGGGTGGAGGCGCTCTCGGGGCAAAAGGATCGGGATGTGCGGCTTCCCGCGACGGCCGGAGCCTATATAGACAGGGGTGCCCCCTCCGCAATTGTTCCGGAGCCGCACGTTTTGACGACCCGTCTCTACCTGGATCATGCGGCCGCCGCGCCGATGCTGCCGCAGGCGATCGCCGCGGTCACAGACGCGATGGCGCGCTGGGCCAACCCGTCGTCGCCGCACAAGGAAGGGCGCGCCGCCCGCGCCACGCTTGAGGATGCGCGCGATCGTGCGCGCGCCGCTTTGGGCTGGGATGGGGAGCTGCTGTTCACCTCGGGCGCCAGCGAATCGATCGCGCGGATCATGGCCGGCCCTGCCGATGCGCGCTTCGTGTCGGCGGTCGAGCATGACGCGGTGCTGCGGGCCGCGGGCGACGCCTTCCTGCTCCCCGTCGGCGCCGACGGGACGGTTGCGGTCGACACCCTGGTGGGTCGGCTCGGCGCTTCCGGCGCACGCCGGCCGCTGGTCGCCATCCAGGCGGCCAATGGGGAAACCGGCGTCATTCAGCCGCTGGCGGACCTCGCTCCGGTCGTCCGTCGCGCCGGCGGTCGGCTGCTGGCCGACGCCGCACAGGTGGCGGGCAAGGCGCCGCTCCCTCCCGCCGACCTCCTTACCCTGTCCGCGCACAAGTTCGGCGGCCCACCCGGCATCGGCGCGCTTCTCGTCCGCGATCTCGCCGACCTCGCGCCGACAGGTGGGCAGGAACGCGGCTATCGACCGGGGACGGAGAACCTGCCCGGCGCGATCGGGATGGCCGCCGCGCTGGAGGCGCAGCGCGCCTGGGCCGACCGGGCCCGCGATCTTCGCGCCCATCTGGACGGCGCGATCGAGGCGGCCGGTGGCGTCGTGGTGGCAAAGCGCACGCCGCGCCTTCCCAGCGTCGCCAGCTACCGCATGCCCGGCGTTCCATCCGCGCAGGCGCTCATCCAGTTCGACATGGCCGGCATCGCGGTGTCCGCCGGCAGCGCCTGCGCCTCCGGCAGCCTGCGCCCCAGCCATGTGCTTGCAGCCATGGGCTGGAACGAGGCGGAGGCGGCGGAGGTGATCCGCGTCTCGATCGGGCCCGACACCAGTCGCGCAGGCATCTACCGGTTCGTGGACGCCTGGCGCCGGATCGCCGCGGACGCTGCCCAGCGCGCGGCATGATCTATCTCGACCATCAGGCGACCGCGCCGCTGCTTCCCGCTGCCGCCGACGCGATGGCCCCCTGGCTCCTGCCTGAGGGATCGGCCAATCCGCACAGCGCCCACCGGGCCGGTCGCGCCGCCGCCGCAGCGGTCGAAGCCGCGCGCGCACAGCTTCTGGCGGCTTTGGGCGCTGGCGCGGGGGAGGGGCGGCTCGCCCTGACCGGCGGCGCGACCGAAGCGCTCAACTGGGCGCTGAAGGGAAGCTGGGATCGACGCCCGGCCAACCGGACCCGCATCGTCACCGCGCCCACCGAACATGCCGCCGTGCTCGACAGCCTCCACCATCTCGCCCGCCGCGGGGCGGAGCTCGTGATGCTCCCCGTTGATCCCCTGGGTCGCGTCGACGTCGCGGCCGCTGCCGAGGTGATCGAAGATTCCACCGCCATCGTCGCCCTCATGCACGTCAACAACGAGATCGGAACGGTCGGTCCGGTCGACGCCATCGGCCACCTCGCGCGCGCAGCGGGGGCGGTGATGGTCTGCGATGCGGTGCAGGGCTTCACCAAGCTGCCGATCCCGCTCGCCGCCTGCGACCTGGTGGCGATGTCGGCGCACAAGGTCGGTGGGCCCAAGGGCATCGGTGCGCTCTGGATGCGGGCCGGCATCGAACCAGAACCGCTGCTGCACGGTGGCGGGCAGGAAGCGGGCCTCCGATCGGGCACGGTCTCGCCCGCACTGGCGGCCGGTTTCGGCGCGGCGGCACGCTTCTCGGCCGATCATGCGGCTGCGACCCGGGCGCATCTTGCTGCCCTCCATGACCATGCGCGCCCCGCCTTCGGTGCGGAGTGGATCCTTAACGGCCCGCCGGCCGGCGCAGATCGCTGGCCCGGCAACCTCAACCTGCGTCTTCCCGGCCTCGACGCTGCCGCGCTCGTTTCCGGATTGCGCGACCTCGCCTTCTCCGTGGGCTCCGCTTGTGCCAGCGGCTCCGGCCGCCCCAGCCACGTGCTGCGCGCCATCGGCCTTTCCGATGCGGAGGCGCGCGCGAGCATCCGGCTCGGCTTCGGCCCTGGCACCACCGTTGATGAGGTCGACAGCGCCGTGTCACGCATCCGGGATGCGGCTCGCGCCCAGGGGCTCGCCGCATGATCCCTGTCCGCTTCACGGGAGCGCGCGGCACGATCACGGTTGATGCCGCGCCGGGCGACCGGCTGCTCGATGTCGCTCAGGCCGCCGACCAGCCACTGGAAGGGACGTGCGAGGGCGCGATGGCCTGCTCGACCTGTCACGTGATCGTCGATCCTGCCGATTTCGACCGCCTGCCGTTGGCATCGGATATGGAGGAGGACATGCTCGATCTCGCCGCGGGCGCGACCCGCACCAGCCGGCTGGCGTGCCAGATCATCCTTGATGAAAGCCTGTCCGGGCTCGCCGTGAGCATCCCTGCCGAGGCTCGTGACACCCGTCGGCGGTAACCTGCCGTTTGCTATTTTCGTGGCAGAAGCGGGCGGCAAGCCACAGGGAGGAAGCGGGCATCATGGTCAATCCGGGCGAGGTTACCGGCAGCAACGTCGACGTGATCGAGGTGCTGCGCGACACCGGCGTCAACGGCTTCTCCGTGGCTCGGCTTCGGGATTTCGGTCGCGAGCGCGTCGGGCTTCGCTGGAACGGAGACAGCGGAAACAAGGGCGCGCCGACCATGCATGGGCGGCCCCGCTGGTTCCTGGTCCCGGAAGAGGTCGCCGCGATCCTCGTCGACCATTATCGCGGTCAGGACAGCGCAGCCGCCTGAACGACGGAATGTTGCGGCGCGCATCGCAGCCGCTATATCGGGCGCGGGAGTCGGGCGGACGTGGTCGTCGCCAACCCGGTCAGATCCGGAAGGAAGCAGCCGTAACGATTTCGCCGCGGGTCGTTCCGGCTCCCACCGCGCAGGCAGCGAAAGGGCGTATGCTCCGTCCCACGCTGCCAAGCGCGACCGGCCTCATTAGGCGAGGACCGACGGCGCGGCTCCGCCGCGACCTGTGCCGAACGGCGGGATCAGCATGATCGGCAAGCACCTGGGGCGTTTCGACCGCTGGCTCTGGCGCGTCTGGCTCGCCTGTTCGGCTGCTGCCCTGATCGCCGTCTGGGGGCAGGTCCTTGTCGTCCTGCTGTTCATCACGATCGTCGGCGCGCCACTCGCCATGCTGATTCAGCAGGCGCCCGGTGCCTGGGTCTACCTGACGCTCGCTCTCCTTATCTACGTGCCGTTCCGCCTGGTCTTGCGCCGCACCAGTCCCGCGCTGCTCCTCGCCGCCGCTGCCGTCCCGCCGATCGCGGCAGGGTTCATTGTGCCTGTCCTCGCCAATCGCGAGACAAGGGCGCGGGTCGCCGCAATGGTCGGAGACGATGGCGGTCAGGTCCCAACCATCTCGCGTGGTTCCTCCATCACCTATGTGAACGACCTGCCCTCCGAGGATCCCAGATGCTCCGACATCTGCCAGCGACTGCTCTTCTCGCAAACAGCGTCCAGCTACACGGAAGGATCGCTGGGGGCTGATTGGGCCGTCGCCCCGCCGCTCCACCGTTACTATCTCGGGCCGCTCGACGGGCGGTGCAACAATGCCCGCCTCACCGCCAGCTACGCATCCCGGGAAGAGGCCGGCGATGTGCTGCCGCCGCCGCGGCTGTGGGATCGCCTCCCGGCGTTCATCGACGAAGGCCTCTGCTTCCATGCCGACCCGGCCGTGAACGCGCGCAGCGACTGGCTGATGGTCCAAAGCTACTTTCAGCATCGCCGCCGCGGCGGGGCGGGCGCGAAAGGCGCGCCTGACATCGACTTCTCCCTTCATCCGCTCCGTCCGGAGCAGCGGCGGGAGGTTTACCGCCGGGAGGGAGACACGCTCGTGCGCGTAATGCGTCGAACGGAGGTCCGCTATGCCCTCCTCGCCGTTCCGCTCTGGTTCGAACAGCCGATCGCTTTCAGCGGACCTTCTCCGGCACGGTGGCGCACCGGCGGCGATGCGATCGCAGGCTCCCGCATCGACGTCTACCGCCCGACCCGCTGGAACGGCTTCATCGCAAACGACATCAGGGTCGACGGGCTGCTCGCCCCCTGATGCTTCGACAGCGTCGCGCGGCCATCCTATATGGGGCGCAGATGTCCGACTCCCTCGATCTTGGTGAGCCGCCGCAGCCGGCGCCGTCCTCGCCCTACCGCGTGCTTGCGCGCAAGTACCGCCCGCGCACCTTTGCCGAACTGATCGGCCAGGACGCCATGGTGCAGACGCTGGGCAACGCCATCCGCCGCGACCGCATCGCCCATGCGTTCCTGATGACGGGCGTCCGCGGCGTGGGCAAGACGTCCACCGCCCGCCTCATCGCCAAGGCGCTCAACTGCATCGGCCCGGACGGGCAGGGTGGCCCGACCATCGATCCATGCGGCGTCTGCGAGCCGTGCCGCTCGATCGCCGAAGGCCGTCACATCGACGTGCTGGAGATGGACGCCGCCAGCAACACCGGCATCGACGACGTGCGCGAGATCATCGAGGCCGTCCGCTACGCCGCCGTGTCCGCGCGCTACAAGGTCTACATCGTGGACGAGGTCCACATGCTGTCGAAGGCCGCGTTCAACGGCCTGCTGAAGACGCTGGAGGAGCCGCCTCCGCATGTGAAGTTCATCTTCGCCACGACGGAGGTGAACAAGGTGCCCGTCACCGTCCTGTCGCGGTGCCAGCGGTTCGACCTGAAGCGCATCCCCCATGACGCTCTCGTCGCGCATTTCGCCGCCGTCGCCGGCGCGGAGGGCGTGGCGGTGGAGCGCGATGCCCTCTCGCTCATCGCGCGCGCCGCCGAAGGATCGGCGCGCGACGGCCTGTCCATGCTCGACCAGGCGATCGCCCATGCCGAGGGCGACGGCGGGGTGCGTGCCGAGGCCGTCCGGCGCATGCTGGGCCTGGCCGATCGCGGCATGGTCCGCCGGCTGCTGTCCGCGATCCTCGGCGGGGAAGCGCAGGCCGCGCTCGCCCTGCTGGCGGAGCAGCATGACTATGGCGCCGACCCGCAGGGCATCCTGCGCGCGCTGATGGAAACCGTGCATGCGATCACGCTCGCAAAGCATGGCGGCGCCGATCCGGCGGCCGTCGCCGACGAGCGCGCCGCCGTCGACGGGTGGGCGCAACAGCTCGGCCATGCCCGCCTCCACCGGCTCTGGCAGCTGCTGCTGAAGGGGCATGAGGAGGTGCAGCGCGCCCCCGTTCCCTTCCAGGCCGCGGAAATGGCCCTGCTGCGCGTCATCCATGCGGCCGAGCTTCCCGATCCCGGCGAGCTCATGAAGCGGATCATGGCGGGCGACATGCCGGCGCTTCCCGCGGCCGGCGCGCCGCCGGCACAGGCCGATCCGCGGCCGGCCGAACCGGTCGCCGCCGCCCCGACCTTGCCGGGCGACTTTCCCGCGCTCGTCGCCCTTCTTGAACGCGGGGGGCGACACGGCCTCGCCCAGCGGCTCCACGATGACGCGCGGCTCGTCGGCTATGCGCCGCCGGCCCTGTCGCTCGCCATGCACCGCCCCGACAGCGACAGCTTCGTGCGCGACCTCGCCGCCGCGCTCAAGGCGATCACCGCCACGGCCTGGTCGATCACCTTGTCGGATCAGCCCGGCGCGCCCTCGCTGCGCGAGCAGGATCTTGAGCGTGAGCGCGCGGCGCGACAGGACGTGCTCGACACGCCCATCGTGCGGGCGGCACTTGCCGCCTTCCCGGACGCCGAACTCATCGACCACTATCACCCGCAGGAACGAAAGGCGGCCTCGTGAAGGACATCAACGAATTCATGAAAGCGGCGCAGGATGCCGCGCAGCGCGTGCAGCAACAGATGCAGGGCGCGCAGGAAAGCCTCGACAAGATCGAGGTCGAAGGCGCGTCGGGCGGCGGCCTGGTCAAGGTGCGTGCCACGGCCAAGGGCCGCATCCTTGGCGTCCAGATCGACGATTCGCTGCTCCAGCCGTCGGAAAAGGCGATGCTGGAGGATCTGGTTGCCGCCGCCTTCAACGACGCCAGGGCAAAGGCGGACGCCGCCTCCGGCGAGGAGATGAGCAAGATGACCGCGGGCATCCCGCTGCCGCCCGGGTTCAAGCTGCCTTTCTGATCCGGAACGCCCCCGTCACAATTGCGTTTGCGCCCTCATCAGGAAAGAGGGAGACGGATCATGGCAGACGAGCGGATCACCGAGCGCGACGACGGCGTGGTGCATGAGCGCGTGACGGAACGGGACGGCCCGCACACCACCACGGTCATCGAGCGTCGCGGGTCGGGCATGACACCGGTTCTGCTCCTGCTCGTCCTCGTCGCGCTGGCGGCGATCGCCTACTTCCTTTTCGTCGGCAACGAGCGGGAGAGCGCGACCGACGGTGCCGTCACCGACGCGGCAACCGCGGTCGAAGGCGCCGCCAAGGATGTGGGCGACGCTGCCCGCAAGGCTGTCGACTAAGGGGTTCTCAAAGGCACCCGGCGTCGACGCTCCGCATGCGACGCTGGATCGATGCGCCGTACCGGCGGGTAAAGCCGGACGGCGCGATCGCCTCGCGTCGCTTGGGCAGCGGCAGCACCGCCGCGATGCGGGCGGCCTGCTGCGACGTCAGCGACGATGCATCCTTCTTGAAATAGCGCTGGGCGCCGGCATTGACGCCGTATGTCCCGATCCCGGTCTCGGCGATGTTGAGGTAAACCTCCATGATCCGCGGCTTGCCCCAGACAAGCTCGATCAGCAGGGTGAACCAGGCCTCCAGGCCCTTTCGGAAATAACCGCCCCCTTGCCACAGGAACGCGTTCTTGGCGGTCTGCTGGCTGATGGTGGATCCACCGCGGATCCGGCCGCCGCGGGCGTTCTGCTGCATCGCCTGCGCGATCGCATCGACGTCGAAGCCATGATGGCTGCAGAACCGCGCGTCCTCCGCCGCGATCACCGCGCGCGCCATGTCGCGGTCGATGTCATCCAGGCTCATCCAGTCCTTGGTCACGCTGCGCCCCGCCAGCAGGTCGCCGGCCATCGTGAAGGTGAAGGGCGGGGGCAGGAAGCGGTACGCCGCCACCCACAACAACGACCCCAGCACGAACACCACCACCGCCTTCAGGAAGAAGGCGACGATCCTGCCGACGACGCCACGTTTCCGGCGGATGGCTCGTTTCGCCCGCGCCACCCGATCAGCTCCGGCGTTCGGCCAGCTGCCGCTCCCATGCCAGCGCATCGGCGATGATCTGGCCCAGGTCGTCGCGCGCGGGCCGCCAGTCGAGCGTCGACAGGATCCGGTCGTTGGCGGCCACCAGCGCGGCGGGGTCGCCCGCGCGCCGGCCCTCGATCCGCCGTTCGATGCTCATGTTCGTCACCCGGTCCACGGCATCGAGCACCTCCAGCACGGATGCGCCGCGACCATAGCCGCAGTTGAGCTTCAGGTTGCGGGCGGGCTCGGCCTCCAGCGCTTCCAGCGCGGCCAGATGCGCTGCCGCCAGGTCGCTGACATGGATGTAATCGCGCACGCCCGTCCCATCGGGCGTGTCATAGTCGGTGCCATAGACGCCGACATGGCCGCGCTTCCCCGTCGCCGCTTCGACCGCCACCTTGATGAGGTGCGTCGCGCCCACCGTCGACTGCCCGGACCGCCCCTTCGGATCGGCGCCCGCCACGTTGAAGTAACGGAGTGCGGCGAAGTTCATCGGGTGCGCGGCCGCCACATCCTCCAGCATGCGCTCGGTCATCAGCTTCGACATGCCGTACGGGTTGATCGGGCGCTGCGGCGCGTCCTCGTCGATGGGGCTCACCTCCGGCGTGCCATAGGTCGCTGCCGTGGACGAGAAGATGAAGTGGCTGACGCCGCCCGTCACCGCCGCCTCGATCAGCGCGCGGGAAGCGGCCGTGTTGTTCCGGTAGTATTTCAGCGGGTTCTCGACCGATTCCGGCACGATGATCGACCCGGCGAAGTGCATGATCGCGCCCACCTGGTGCCGTGCGATGACGTCGCCGACCAGATCCATGTCGGCGATGTCGCCCTCCTGGAACGGCACCGCCTCCGGCACGGCCCAGCGCATGCCGGTGACCAGATTGTCCATCACGACCACCGGGCGCCCGGCGTCGAGCAACGCAAGAACGGCGTGGCTGCCGATATAGCCGGCTCCGCCCGTCACCAGCACCGTTGATCCGCTCATCCCTGTCGCTCCTGCTCTCGCGCCGCCCGCTCGAACAATCGGGCAAAGCCGGCCTCGTCCAGGGCGCCTTCCACCCGGATCGGTCCGGCGAGATAGCCCGGTGTCCCGCGCAATCCCAGCGCGAACGCCTGGTTGCCATTCTGCTGGAGCCGATCGGTGACGATCGGACCGTTCGCCCCCGCCTGTGCGGCGCTCCAGTCCGCGCCCGCGTCCAGCACGGCGCGTTCCAGGCTGGCGTCGTCCAGCGCGGCGGCCTTCATCAAACCGTCGTGAACCGCAAGGTAGCGGCCCTGCGCGTCCGCCGCGATCGCGATGCGCGCCGCCCGCTCGGATTGCGGCCCAAGGACCGGCCAGTCGCGCAGGAGCAGAAGCACGTCGGCGTCGGCCGCCGCCGCCATCATCGGTGCATGGGCCGCCCGGCAATTGGGGCAGCGATAATCGGTGAACACGGCCATCCGGACGGCGGCATCGTCGGCCCCGGCACGCGGCCCCTCCGCCCTCAGGACGCTGTCGGTCAGGTCAGGCTGTTCGATGACGTCGCCATCCGGCCGTACCGCGCGCAGGGCGTACATGCCGCCGACGCCGGCCACCACCGCCAGGATCAATCCGCGCCGTCCGATCGTCACCCGCACCGCGTTGCAGATCGGCTTGGCGGCGGCAAGCCTAGTGTTCGGCGAGCCCGCTTCGCACCGACACCGTGGTCGCGACGACCAGATAGGTGCCCATCAGCACCACCAGCAGCGGCCAGCTTCCGATCGGATCGACCAGCGTCATCCGCTCCGCCGCCGCCCACAGGAAGAACAGTCCCTGCAGCAGCCAGAAGCAGATCGCGGCCGATCTGACGACAACCGCCCGGACCAGCTCGTCGCCGTCCATCCACAGCTTCAGGTTGACCCAGCTTTCGATGGCGATCAGCGCCGCGATGGCGGCGTAGATCGCCGTCAGCGTCCCCCGCGCGGGTGTCAGGATCGTGACGATCGGCGGGGCTGCGAACAGCAGCCCCGCCAGCACGCTGACCACGCCCGTCCGCCGGGCGAAGCGCAAGAGGTCGGCATCCGGGGCCTCGCCGGGCTCGACGCCGCTGCCGAGCCGCCGGTAGGTTGCGGCATTGACGCCGATGAACAGGGTATAAAGCCCGCTACCCGCCAGCAGCAGCGCCACGAACAGGCCGATCAGGTCGGCCGCCGAGAACAGCTCGGCCTGCGCCAGGATCAGGTGGGCGCCGGCCGCCCCGACCGCGGCGCCGACCAGAAAGCCGACGGCGATCCTGACCAGTTTGGCGCGATCGATGCTCGGCATGGCTCCCTCCCGATGCTGCGGTTCAGTACGCCTCGCGTGTCGCGGTCAGGTCGTGGCGGCGCAGCTGCTGCTGCACGCTGCCCTCGCCGGCCAGGTGGCCCGCGCCCACGGCCATGAAGACCGTTCCCGGCCGCTCCATGCGGGCGTCGATCCAGTCTGCCCAGCGCGCATTCCGGTCGGTCAGCAGCGCGCGCGCTGCCTCGGGCACCTCCAGCATCTGTTCGTTCATGGTGGCGGCAAGCGCGTCCGGATCGCCGGCGCCCCACTCGCGCACCATCCTGTCGATCGTCGGCCCGACATCGTCGAACTCGTCGACCGTCTTCACCAGGATCCGGGTCTGGACCGGTAGCGGCAGGCTGTCGAAGAAGCCGATCTGCTGCTCGGCCGTCTCCAGTGCCTCGACCCGCTTCGACGCGGCCCGGGCCGCGGCCTGCAGCTCGTTGTCGACCCCCTTGCTGGGATCGTAGCCGAGCGCGGGCAGGGGCATCAGCGCGATCACCGTGGACGCGAACCAGGGTTCGAACGGCTCCATTGCGGTTGGCGGCGCACCGACCGACTGCAGCGCCGCGCCCAGCTTGGTCTGCTGTTCGGGCGTCAGGTGCGTTGACAGCCCCTTGCCGGGCGCTGCCATGGCGGTGCGTCCCACCAGCGCCTGCATCTCCTGCGGGTTCGGCTCGATCATCTCGACGACCAGCGTGTCGGATGCGTCGAACGCGTCCTTTACCGCTTCGTCGAACCAGCCGAGGCCCGGCTTCAGCAGGTGAACCGTGCCGAACAGATAGATGGTCGTGTCCTCGTCACGCACGACCCACAGCGCCGGGTCGACGTCGGTGACAGCGGCTGGCGTCGCGGGAGTCGACGTGGCGGGCGCGGGCGCGGCGACCGGCGGGGTCGTCTGCGCGGCCGCGGGCGCCGCGAACAGCGCGGTGCAGGCAAGCAGGACATGGCGAAAGCGGGTCATGGTCATGCTCCTCTGTGCGGGCCGGACGGCGGTCATGCGGCCGGTTCCCACGGATCGTTGAAGATCTCGTCGACCGGCAGGCCAAACAGCTTGGCCATCCGCATCGCGAGCGGCAGGCTCGGGTCGTATTTGTCGGTCTCGACCGCGTTTATCGTCTGCCGCGATACGCCCAGCCGCTGGGCCAGATCGCCCTGGCTCCAGCCGCGCTCTGCCCGCAGCACCCGGAGGCGGTTCTCCAACTGACAAGAACTCCCGACACTATGACAAGAGCTCTTTACATTGGCAGCGTCGGAGCTGTCAAAGCCTTTCGAGCGTCAACTTGGGCCTCATGCCGTGATCATCAGCCCGGCCAGCGCCGCACTCATCAGGTTCGCCAGCGACCCCGCCACCAGCGCGCGCAGCCCAAGCTTTGCGATCATCGGCCGCTGATTGGGGGCAAGGCTCCCGGTCACCGCCATCTGGATCGCGATGGAGGAGAAGTTGGCAAAACCGCACAATGCAAAGGTGACGATGGCCACCGTGCGCGGGCTCAGCGTCGTCTGCTGCGCCCCAAGGCTGATGAAGGCAACGAACTCGTTCAGCACGACCTTCTGGCCGAACAACCCGCCGGCCGCGCCCGCCTCCGACCAGGGCACCCCGATCAGCGCCATGACCGGGGAAAAGACAAAGCCGAGCAGCCGCTCGAAGCTCAGCCCCTCGATCCCGACCAGGTTGCCCGCGCCGCCAAGCAGACCGTTGGCCAGCGCGACCAGCGCCACGAACGCCAGCACCATGGCACCCACCGCCACCGCCAGCCGCACGCCCGTTTGGGCGCCCTGCGCCGCCGCCATGATGATGTTCGCCGGCCGCTCCTCGTCATGTGTGGCCTCGGGCATCGGCTCGCCTGGCGTGCCTTCCGGCAGCAGCGCCGCCGGCCCCTTGCCGCTGATCCGTTCGCCCGCGATCTCGATGCGACGATCCTCGCTCGGCTCGTCGCCCAACGGCAGCTGCCCTTCGCGCATGACAGGCATGTCGGGCATGATGATCTTGGCCATCAGGATACCCCCCGGCGCCGCCATGAAGGACGCCGCCAGCAGATAGTCGATCGAAATCCCCATGGATGCGTAGGCGGCCAGGATGGTGCCGGCCACACCAGCCATGCCGCTCGTCATGACGGTGAACAGCTGCGCAGGGGTTAGCGCGGCCAGATAGGGCCGGATGACGAGCGGGGACTCGCTCTGTCCGACGAAGATGTTGGCAGCAGCGCAGAGCGACTCCACCCTGCTGATGCCGGTCACCTTCTCGATGCCGCCGCCGATCCACCGAACGGCCTTCTGCATGGCGCCGACATAATAGAGGATGGAGACGAGCGCGGCGAAGAAGATGATCACCGGCAATGCCTGGATCGCGAAGTTCTGGCCAAGCCGATCCGATGCCAGCTCGCCGAACAGGAAGCTGGTCCCTGCGTTGGCGTAGCTCAGCAGGTTGGCGACACCGCTCGACATCCAGCCAATGAGGACGCGGCCCGCAGGTACGTAGAGCACCAGAACAGCGATCGCGACTTGGAGCAGGAAGGCAGGGGCGACCACGCGCATCCGGATCGCGCGTCGGTTTGTGGACAGGAGAACGGCGAGCAGAAGAATGAACGCTATGCCGACGAGTCCGATCAGATGCTGCAACGCGCTTTTCCCACCCCGCCGGCGCCAGTCGCAGGCGGAGCTTGTCTAGAGACGCGATCGCGGCTCCACCAGATCGAAAGCACAGCTCATCCGTCCCGCTCCCGTTCGCGGTCCGCGTCGACGGCATCGATCAACTTGCCGCCGGCGACGAAGACGACGAGAGTGCAGGCGACGAACAGCAGCTTGCCGCCGAAATTGGGATAGATCTCGAGGTAGACGCGGCCGCGCTCCACAGCGCCGAGGGCAAGGGCGTAGATGACGAGGAACACCTCGAACTTGGTGCGGATGGTGAAGAGCCGGGCGAGCTTGTCCTTCATGTTGACACCCGCAGCAACGATTGCGCCAACCTCGCAGGGCCGCGGGTTTTCCAACAGGCCCAATAGTTACTTGTAAATTAACCCGACAGCAGCAGCCGCCGCAAGCGATCAGAGATCGAGGTCGAGCGCCGTCATCAGAGCCGCCCGCGCGCCCTCCACCCTGTCGATCAGGTGCGGCGAGGCGATTTCGGCCGGGCCGATCTCTTCCGGCCAGTGACGAGCAACGACGCCTTCGATCATCGCGATCCGCGCGTCGTCGACAAGGAAGCGCCGGTCCACCGTTGCCGGATCGGCGACCACCCGCAGCCTGAGACAGGCCGGCCCCCCGCCATTGGCCATCGATTCGCGGACATCGACATAGTGGACGCGCCGGATAGGGCCGTTGCCGGAGAGATTGCGCTCCACCCAACCGGCGACGCTCGGCACCTCCCGCGCGTCTGTCGGCAGGATCAATGCTTGGCTGCAGTCCGGCAGCGTCACGAGCTGGGCGTTGAACAGGTAGGAGCGGATCGCGTCGGCGAGGCTGACCTCGGCGGCGGGCACCTCCACAAGCTCAAATCCCGGAACAAGGGCAGCGATCGCGTCGAGCGTCCCCGCGCGGTCCTCAAACGCCTGCTCGTGCGCGAACAGCGTGCGCCCGTCGGCGACCGCCACCACATCATTGTGAAAGGCACCGGCCGCGATCGCGGCTTCCGATTGCCGGACCATCAGCGTTCGCGACGGATCGAGGCCATGCCGCCGCGCCACCGCTTCGCTCCCAACCCGGCTCTGGCGGGCGGGGAAGGGGCCGCCGCGATCACCGAACACGAAGACCTCGACGCCAGGCGCGTCATATCCCGACGCAAAGCGCATATGGTTGGCGGCGCCCTCGTCACCGAACGGCGCCGGTACGGGATCATGGACAGTGAAGTGCGCGGGATCGGAAAAGGCGATGCGCAGCTGGGCAAGCGTGCCGGGCCATTCGTGACTGCGATGCGGCATGGTCACGAGGTTCGCGACGGTCAGGTGACAGCGCCCGTCGGCGGTGTCCGGCGCCGGAGAGACCGTCGCGGCGTTGGCGGTCCACATCGCGGCGGCGGACATGGCCCATGCCGGGACCGGTGGCGGTGTGTGCATGTCCGCCGACAGCGTTTGCAGCCAGTGCCGATGCGGCCTGACATGTGGAAGCAGGATCCCCTGCGCCAGACCGAGCGCAAGGTTGGCACGCATCTTCGCCAGCCCCTGCAGCGCCGCCGCCCTGGGCCGGCTGATCCGGCCGGCGTTGCGCGCCGACGCCAGGTTGCCAAGGCTGAGCCCGGCATAGTTGTGGGTGGGACCGACGATCCCGTCGAAGTTGATCTCCCGAAGCATCAGCGCGGCGCGTGCAGGATGGTGTCGCGCACCCCGACGCGGAGCAACGCGGCGGCATCGGCATCAATCGTCACCGCGGTGTCGTCGCCGCCGATCCGGGCATAGCCACAGCGGAAGTCGGCAAGCGCGCCGGTGGAGACCAGCCGCTGGTCGCCCGCTTCATCGATCGCGGAGATCGGCGCTTCCTTCGCAGACATGATGCTGGCGATCCGATCCGTCGGCGCGATCATGGTGGGCCCGCCATCGAAGATGTCGACGTAGTTTCCGAACTGAAAGCCTTCGGTTTCGAGCATGCGCATCGCCGCCCGTCCGGTCAGATGGGGCACGCCGATCACGGACCGGGCGGTTTCCGGCAGCATGGCGATGTAGATCGGATGTTTGGGCATAAGGTCCGCGATGAATTGGTTGCCGTGCACCGCGTTGAAGGCATCCGCTTCCTGGAAGCTCATGCCGAAGAACCGGCCGGCAAGCCCGTCCCAGAAGGGGGATCCGCCCGCCTCATCGATGACGCCGCGCAGTTCGGCCAGGACCCGGTCGGCAAAGCGTGAGCGGTGACGCCGGATGAAGAGATAGCGACTTCGCGCCAGCAGGAGCCCGAGCCCCCCGGCGCGTTCGGCCGGATGGAGGAAAAGCCCGCCGACCTCGCTCGACCCTTCCAGATCGGTGGTGAGCGTCAGCATGTCCGCGCGGAAGGTGCGCTTCAGCTCCCGTGAACTCTGGGTCAGCGTTCCCAGGCGGTAGCTGTAGAAAGGCCAGCGCCGCCCGACTTCCGTGAAGATCTGAGCGGTCCCCCGCACTTCCCGGGTGCCTGCGTCTTCAAGCACAAGGACGAACAGATTGTCGCCGGCTGCATCGGTGTTCCCGCTAACCGCGGCAACCGATCGTTCCAGCTTCTCGGCCAGGGCAGGTTTGTCGGCAGGCAGGTTGGTGAAGCCGCCTCCGGTCAGCTTCGCCATTTCGTAGAGCGGCTGCAGGTCATCGAGGGTGGCGAGGCGAACGATGTGGCTCACGCGAGGCCTCCGTCGGCGATCCGGCAGATCGCCAGCGCGGACAGCATCGCGCGTTCGGCCAGGGACTCCACGATCAGATATTCGTCTGGAGAGTGGATGGCACCGCCCCGCACCCCCATGGTGTCAACCACCGGGACGCCGCAGGCCGCGATGTTGTTGCCGTCGCACACGCCACCGGTCGATCGCCACCTGACGTCGAGATCGATCATCCGGCCGCACTCCCGGACAAGCGCGAAAAGCTTTTCCGCGGCGGGATCGACAGGCTTCGGGGGGCGACCGAAGCCGCCGTGAACTTCAACGGCAACGTCGTGATCCCGCGCGACAGACGCCGCAGCCGCTTCGACAGCGGTGCGGGCGTGCCGCACGTCTTCCTCTCCCGCTGGACGGAAATTGACGCGCAGGACAGCAGTGTCCGGCACGACGTTGTTGGGCCCGCCGCCATCGATTTTGGCGGGATTGACTGACAGGCCGGGGCTGGCGACTCCCGCCAGCCGAAGCGTCAGGTCGGCGGCAGCGACGACCGCATTGCGCCCGTCAGCCGGGTTGCGCCCGGCATGGGCGCTGCGGCCGCGCACGAGGATGGAAAAGTTCCCGCTGCCGCCACGCGCGCCTGCCAGCGTGCCATCCGGCAGAGCGGGTTCATAGGTCAGTGCCGCAATCTTGGTGGGCGCGAGATCCGCCAGGAGGGCAGCCGACGACGGCGAGCCGACCTCCTCATCGCTGTTGATCAACACGTCGTAGCCGATGCTGCCGGCGGCTCCGGACCGCTCGATGGCCGAGAGCGCCGCCAGCAGAACGGCGAGCCCGCCCTTCATGTCGGCCACACCGGGACCGTTCAACCGCCCATCCATGATCGGCGAGATCGACTGGAACGAGTGATCGGCCGGGTAGACGGTGTCCATATGCCCGGTGAACAGCATGCGGCGCGATGCGTCCGGGCGGACCCGCAGACGAAGGTGGCGCCCATGAAGCGTTTCGAGCACCTGCCCCGACGCGCTCACCCGTTCGCTGGGCGCGCCGTCCAACAGCGCGAGCTCGCCGGGAAGCGCGGAGAAGGCATCGGCCAGCAGGCCGGCCATTGTCGCAAGGCCTGCGAGGTTGGCCGATCCGCTGTTGATCGCGCTCCAACGCTCCACCTGCTGTAGCATCGGCTGCGACGCGGCTGCTTCGGCAACATCGCGGTGGCGCAGGTCAGTCTTGGTCATGCCGGGCTTCTAGGCGGCGAGGAACGCCCCCGGCAAGGCGACCCGCCCTTAGAAGTCGTACACCAGGCTGGCGCGGCTGATGGTGCCGCTCGTCTTGCCGCCGAGCGGCGGCATGCTTTCATACTGAAGATTGTAGGAGAGGCGGGCGGAGAGAGACCCCAGCAGCTTGGCATCGAGTGCGGCCGTGTTGGCGAAGCTGTTGCTGCGCCCATCGACGACCAGTGCGGCATCGTTTGTCAGCCGGATGCCTTCCGCCAACGTCCAGCGAAGCCCGAGCGAGCCGCGCCCGCCGAGACTGCCGTCTTCCGATCCGTCGGTGAAGCGCGTCGCGCGGTAGGTGGGACCGGCATCGACATCGATCGAAAGTGCTCCCGGTCCCGCGACCCGGTAGCCGACCCCGCCCGATGCCGACAGGCGGCGGTCAAAGCCGAGAAAGCTGTCACTGTCATACTGGGCCAATCCGTAGACGAAGAGCCCGTCGCGGATGCGGACGCGTGGTTCGTAAGAGAGGAGGAAGGCGTCGCGGACGGATTCGCCATCGGCTTCCTGATAGTCGACGCGCCCGCGCAGCCGATGACGCCAGCGATCCCCCTCACGAGTCAGCACGAGCCCTGCGCTGATGCCAAGCGTGTTCGACGTGCCGGTGGTGCGTGTGCCGCCGAGATCGCCCTGACCCTTCCAAAGATCGAACAATCCTGCGGTCTCCAGCCGCTCCTGCTGCGCCTGCAACCGCCGCTCGCTCCATGCCCGGACGAGCCCGTCGATCTCCTCGCGGCTGTTGGGCGCCGCCTCGCGCGCATATTTCGCGACGGTATTGATCTCGGCTTCGTTGTTGTTGCCGATTGCGGCATCGAGCATCTGCCGCAAAACGGGGTTCATCGCCGGTGAAGCGGCCGCGATCTCCTCGGGCGCAGGCAACGGTTCGGGCGGGGGCGGGGCGACATCGGCACCCGGGGGTTGCGCGGCAAGCGCGAGCAGCAGGCTGAACGGCATAAACGCTCCGGTCAGATCAGGGGACGAAACGCCTCCAGCACCTGCTCGTAGAGCCGGCGCTTGAAGGGAACGATCATCAACGGCAGTTCATCGGGATCAGCCCATTTCCAGGACCTGAATTCGGGCTCCGCCGTCTCGATCCGCACATCCTCGTCACGCCCGAGGAAGCGCGCGAGAAACCAGCGCTGCCGCTGACCGCGCCACCGCCCGTTCCAGATCTTGCCGATCATCTCCTCGGGCAGGTCGTAGAACAGTTCGTCGGGTGCCTCGGCCACGATGTGGATGAGGTCGGCGCCGATGCCGGTTTCCTCCCCGATCTCCCGCACGGCAGCCGATCGCGCATCCTCGCCCGCGTCGATTCCGCCCTGCGGCATTTGCCACGCCTCGAGTATAGAATCGAGCCGTTGGCCGACGAAGACCTTGCCCGCTTCGTTGACGAGCATCACCCCGGCACAGGGGCGATACGGAAGATCTGCGGCAACGGGATCAGCCAAACGGGCCTCCAACTCTGGTTTCCAGATGGCGAGCGCCGTAGATAGGTCCTGTGCTCCACCTCGTCCACCATCCGGACTATGTCACGCCGGCGCCGCCGGGCGCCTTCCCGGCGGACAAGTACGGCTTGATCATCCCGGCCCTGGAGGAGATCGGCGCGCCACACAAACAGCATCGGCCGGAGCCGATGCCGCGACGCTGGATCGAGGCGGTTCACGAGCCTGCTTATGTGGAGGAGGTGTTCACCGCTTCGGTGCCGCGCGACAAGGAACGGCGGATCGGCTTTCCCGTCGATGCGCGCATCGCGCGGCGGGTCCAGCTGACGCCGGGCGGAAGCTGGCTCGCCGCCCGACTGGCGCTCAATCATGGCTATGCCGCCAATTCGGCCGGGGGGAGCCACCATGCGCTGTTCGACACGGGAGCAGGCTACTGCGTGTTCAATGACCTTGCCGTTGCAGCCATCCGCTTGATCGCAGAGGGCACGGTGGCGCGGATCCTGATCGTCGACCTCGACGTGCACCAGGGTGACGGCACCGCCGCGCTGATCGGCGATCGGGCGGACATCCGGACCTACTCCGTCCACGGCGAGAAGAACTTCCCCGCGCGCAAGGCGCGGTCGACCGTCGACGTCGCGCTGCCCGACGGCGCCACCGACGATGCCTATCTGGACGCGCTGTCGCAGACATTGCCGCCGCTGGTCGATCGGGTACGGCCCGACCTGATCCTCTACCAGGCGGGGGTGGATCCGCATGTCGACGACCGGTTGGGACGGCTGGCGCTGTCCGACGAGGGACTGGACCGACGCGACCGGTTCGTGGCTGGCGAGGCGATCCGGAGCGGGGCGGCGGTCGCCAGCGCGCTCGGCGGCGGCTACGGGCCCGACAAGATGCTGCTGGCGCGCCGGCATGTTCGGAGCATGCTGTGCATGGCCGACGCGCTGAAGGCGCACCGCCCGGTGCTCGCGGCCCGGCTGGGTTCGGTTGCAGCAGAGGTGGCGTAAGCGGATGAGCATGATAATGTGGATGATCCTCGCGCAGGCGGCGCTGCAGGTGCAGGCTCCGGCTGCGCCAGGTCTGGATCAGCTTTCTGTGGGGGGACGAGCAGTCCTCCAGCAATCGATGGCCGACAACGAGGTGCAGGCGCGCGGGTTCGCTGAGCGGTCGGCAGCGGCAAGCGAGATGATCGAAGCGGCGGCGGTGCGACGACCGTTCGACCTTCAGGCGCTCCGCGCGGCGCTGGAGACGCGCGATGCCGTCGATGTTGATCGCCTGCGCGCCCGAACCGCCCGCGGCATCGAGTTGCTCTCCCGCCTGTCGGAGGCGGACCGCGAGATCGTGCTGCGCGTCATCCCCGGCCTGACCGGCATTCGAGGACCGGCCGGCGAGGCGCCGACCCGCTGACACGTCGGGGCCGGAGGGAACCACGGGGCATGGGAGGGCGTAGCGGAGCGTCATGAACGATGTTGTGCTCGTCTGGCTGCGCCAGGACCTCCGCCTCCACGACCAGCCCGCCTTCCTCGCCGCCGCGGAAGACGGCTGCGCGGTGGTCCCGGTTTACGTGCTGGACGACGACACGCCGGGCGACTGGCGCATCGGTGGAGCGCAGCGCTGGTGGCTGCACCACAGCCTGGCGGCGCTCGCCAAGGATCTGGAGGCGCTGGGGTCCAGACTGGTTATCCGGCGCGGGCCGGCGGCGGCGGAGATCGCCAAACTGGCGAAGGAACTTGGCGCCAAGCGAGTGCATGCCATCCGCCATTACGAGCCCTGGTGGATCGCAGCCGAACAGGAGCTCGCCTCCGCCATCGACCTGGTGCTGCACGACGGTAACCAACTGGCGCCACCGGAGACGGTGAGGAGCGGAAGCGGGGAGGCATTCAAGATCTTCTCGCCCTTCTGGAGAGCGCTGGAGGCGAAGATGCCTCCCGAAAAGCCGAAGCCGGCGCCAGGGAGGCTGACCGCGCCGGACAAATGGCCGCCGTCGACGCCGATCGCCGCGCTTTCATTGCTGCCGACGAAGCCGGATTGGTCCGGCGGCTTCGCGGAAGAGTGGGCGCCCGGCGAGGCGGGCGCCGCTGACAGGCTGAAGGCGTTCCAGGATGCGGTGGGCAGCTATGACGACCGCCGCAACCTTCCATCCGACGAGGGAACATCCCGGCTGTCGCCCCACCTGCACTGGGGCGAGGTGTCGCCCGCGACGGTGTGGCATGCGGTGGCGCGCAAGAAGAACAGTGAAGGCTTCAAGCGGGAGCTCGGATGGCGCGACTTCACATCCGCCGTCGAGCAGGCGAACCCCGAGATCGGCGATCAGAACGCGCGCGCCGCCTTCGACAAGCTGAAGTGGCGCACCGGCAAGGCCGCCGACAGCGATTTTCGCAAATGGACCAAGGGGCAGACCGGCTATCCCATCGTCGATGCCGGAATGCGCCAGCTGTGGACGTCCGGCTGGATGCACAATCGCGCCCGCATGATCACGGCGTCCTTCCTGATCAAGCATCTGCTGATCGACTGGCGGCGTGGGGAGCGCTGGTTCTGGGATACGCTCGTCGATGCCGATTACGGCAACAACTCGGTCAACTGGCAATGGGTGGCTGGCACCGGCCACGACGCCAACATGTTCAGTCGGATCATGGCGCCGTTGACACAATCAGCGAAATTCGAGGCGGCAGAATATATCCGGCGGTGGGTGCCCGAACTGGCAAGTCTGGACGACGAGGTGATCCATGATCCGGAAGCCGCAGGCGTGACCGTCAAGGGCTACCCGGCCAAGCTGATCGGCCATCGGGAGGGACGGGAGCGTGCCCTCGCCGCGGGACGGGCCATACGCGGTTGACGGTAGACCGTCGATCCGGACCGGCGGTAGGGTGATCCATGGTTTCGACGATCACCCGCTCATGAACGCACCGCATCCCGACCGCGCCCGGCAGTTCGACGCCGGACATCGTGGCGGCGGATGGATCGCGCGCGTTCGTGCTTCGATCTTCCACCGGCTGCTCGATCGGATCGATGCCGGATTGCTGTCCGGTGCGATCGAGGCGTGGTTGCCGGACGGATCGCACCGAATCCTCGGCGGGCGGGCGCCCGGGCCAGTTGCGGAGGTGGAGCTGCGCCGCTGGCGCGCGCTGGTGCGCCTGGCGCGGCATGGGTCGTCCGGCTGGTACCAGGCCTGGGCCGACGGCGACTGGGACAGCCCGGATCCCGTGCCATTGTTCGACCTGTTCATGCGGAACGCCACAAGCCTGAAGTCGGTGGCCCGCGCGAGCGGCCCCTGGCGCATCCTCAAGCGGCTGGGCCATGCCCTCAACGGCAACAGCCGGGCCGGATCGCGGCGCAACATCGCCTTTCACTACGACCTCGGCAACGATTTCTACGCGGCGTGGCTGGACGAGACGATGACCTACTCGTCCGCCCTGTTCCAGGAGCCAATCTCCCGGTCGGAGGAGCTGGCTTTCGCACAGCTCAACAAGATCAGGGCGCTGCTCGACCGGCTAGAGCTGGCGCCCGATCAGCACCTGCTCGAGATCGGGTGCGGGTGGGGAACATTGGCGGATATCGCCGCCGACGAGTACGGAGTGACCGTCACCGCGCTGACGTTGTCCGCAGCGCAGGCCGAACAGGCACGCGCGCTCAATCAGGCGAATATCGCCGCCGGTCGGGTGTCGATCGACCTGCGAGATTATCGTGACGTCGAGGGTCGCTTCGATGCAGTCGCGAGCGTCGAGATGGTGGAGGCGGTCGGGCTGGAGCACTGGCGCAGCTATCTGTCGTCGATCCACCGATCGTTGAAGCCGGGCGGACGGGCCGCATTGCAGTTCATCTCCATCCAGGAGGAAATCTTCGAGCGCTATGCGACCAGCGCCGATTTCATCCAGACGCACATCTTTCCCGGCGGAATGTTGCTGTCGGAAGCACGCTTTCGCGCGATCGCAGAGGCTGTCGGGTTCGAGTGGCACGGAAGGCGAGGGTTCGGCCTTCATTATGCCGAGACGCTGAAGCGGTGGCGCGAGAGGTTCGACGAGGCCGTCGCCGCCGGCCGGATCGAAGGGGATTCGGCCGCCCCCTTCAACCGCTTGTGGCGCTACTACCTGATGTATTGCGAGGGTGGGTTCCGGGGCGGCGGGATCGACGTCGCGCAGGTGACATTGATCAAGCGCTGACAGCTGCCCCGCGGCTCGCGCGCCGGTCAGCCGTCGATGCGTTCCCGATGCCCGGGCTCGAAACCCTGAGAAAGAAGCGCGGCGATGCGGTCGCCAACCACGGACGCGGGCTTCACCGTTTCCGGATCTTCGCCCGGAAACGCGCGAGCGCGCATCACCGTGCGGGTCGCGCCCGGATCGACAATGGCGGTGCGGATGCGCCCGATGTTTCGCTGCTCCTCGCCATATGCTTCGACCAGCGTTTCGAGCGCGGCCTTCGATGCGCCATAGGCACCCCAATAAGCCCGCGGCGCGCGACCCACGCTGGACGTCACGGCAACCAGGCGCCCGCCGCTGGACCGGCGCAGAAGGGGATCGAAGGCGGAAATCAAAGCCTGTTGCGCGATGACGTTCAGCGTCATGACGCGAGACAGCTCCTTGGCATCGATCGACTGAACAGGGGTCAGCGAGCCCAGTGTCGCCGCGTTCAGCACTAGCCCGTCCAGCTTGCCCCAGCGTTCGGCAATCGCAGTCGCCAGGCGCGCAATGCTGTCGCCGTCTGTCAGGTCGAGCGGCGCGATTGTCGCAGATCCGCCCGCGTCGTGAATGCGCTCCTCCACCTCCTCAAGGCCTGTGGCGGTGCGGGCGACCAGGACGACGTGAAATCCTTCGCGTGCCAGCGCCTCCGCCGTCGCGGCGCCGATGCCCCGGCTCGCGCCGGTAACAAGCGAGAGGCGTTCAGTCTTGTTGCTGTCTGTCATGATCGGTTCGTCACATCACCCGTTCGGCGGTGAGAGCCAGCTGATCGGTGCAATCGAGCGCATCCTGATCGGTCAACCGCGTGGGATAATCGCCCGTGAAGCAGGCGTCACAATATTGAGGCCGCACGTCAGCCCGTCGCGCCTCGCCAACAGCCTTGTAGAGGCCGTTGATCGACACGAACGCGAGGCTGTCGGCATGGATGAATTCGGCCATGCCCTGGATGTCGTGGACCGCGGCGAGCAGCTTCGACCGCTCCGGCGTGTCGACGCCGTAGAAACAGCTGTGCCGCGTCGGCGGGCTTGCGATCCGCATATGCACCTCGGTCGCGCCCGCATCACGCATCATCTGCACGATCTTGAGCGAGGTCGTCCCCCGGACGATCGAATCGTCGATCAGGATGACACGCTTTCCCTGGATCAGGGCGCGGTTGGCATTGTGCTTCAGCTTCACCCCAAGGTGCCGGATTTGGTCGCCCGGCTGGATGAAGGTCCGGCCGACATAATGGCTGCGAATAATGCCGAGCTCGAAAGGAACGCCGCTCTGCTGTGCATAGCCGATCGCGGCCGGCACCCCGGAGTCCGGAACCGGGATGACAAGGTCGGCGTCGACCGGCGCCTCGACGGCGAGTTCGGCGCCGATCGCCTTTCGCACCGAATAGATGGAGTTGCCGCCGACAATCGAGTCGGGGCGCGAGAAGTAGACATGCTCGAAGATGCAGGGGCGCGGATTGACGCGGGAGAACGGCCGCACAGACCGCATGCCGGACGCGTCCACGATCACGATCTCACCGGGTTCAACGTCGCGCATGTGCTCGGCGCCGACGACATCGAGCGCCACGGTCTCTGAGGCAAAGATCACCGAGTCGCCAAGCCGGCCCATCACCAGCGGACGGATGCCAAGCGGATCGCGGCATGCGATCATGCCCTCCGGCGTCATGCAGATCAGCGAATAGGCGCCTTCGACCTGCTTCAGCGCGTCGACGAATCGGTCGAGCAGCGTCCGGTAGGTGGAGGTGGCCACCAGGTGAATGATGACCTCCGTGTCGGAGGTGGACTGGAAGATCGAGCCCCGGCGGACAAGCTCCCGGCGCAGGGTCAGCGCGTTCGAGATGTTGCCGTTATGGGCGACTGCGAAGCCCCCGGACGACAGCTCCGCGAACAATGGCTGCACGTTGCGGAGCGCAGTCTCGCCCGTGGTGGAGTAGCGAACGTGGCCGCACGCGACACGGCCTGCGAGCGAACGGATCACCCCGTCCTTGTCGAAGGTGCCCGCCACATGCCCCATCGCCCGATGCGAATGGAAATCATGGCCGTCGAAGCTGGTGATCCCGGCCGCTTCCTGGCCACGATGCTGCAGCGCGTGAAGGCCAAGCGCAACAACTGCCGCGGCGCCGTCCGCATCCCAGATGCCGAACACGCCGCACTCCTCGCGCAGCTTGTCATCGTCGAACGGATTGGTGGTGATCATGGCCTGCCCGCCTTCATGCTCGGCGGTGCATATAGGGACGGGTTTGCCCCTTGTCTCGCTTTTGTCATCGATCCTGCGGCGAACCGGGTGAGCGCCCGCGCGTTTGGCAAGAAAGGGAGAGGGTCGATGGCGAAGGATCATGGTCCGCAGATCAAGGACGACGCACTCTACGAGGAGCTGATCAAGCAGGGCAATTCCAAGGGAAAGGCCGCGCGGATCGCCAACGCGCGCGCGGCCGGCACGCTGGACCATCGCAGCGACAAGCTGGAGGAGCGGAGCAAGGCCGATCTCTACGACGAGGCCCGCAAGATCGGGATCGAAGGGCGGTCCAAGATGACCAAGGCCGAGCTGGCGCGGGCGATCCGATCGGACTGACCGAACCGATTGCGGCGGAGCCCAACACGACCTACCCCGCACGCCATGGTTGACGATCGTGAAGCGGGCCTGTCGCTCCAGCCCAAGTTCGACGCGCAGGGGCTGCTGACGGCGGTGGTGACCGATGCCGCGAGTGGGGCGGTGCTGATGGTCGCGCACATGAACCGCGACGCGCTGGACCTCACCTTATCTACGGGCGAGGCGCACTTCTTCTCACGCAGCCGCGGCCGGCTGTGGCGAAAGGGGGAGACATCGGGCCATGTCCTGCGCGTTCAGGAAGCGCGGATCGATTGCGACCAGGATGCTGTTTGGCTCATCTGCGACCCCCAAGGGCCTGCGTGCCATACCGGCGCAACAAGCTGCTTCTACCGCCGGATCGAGGATGGTGAGCGCTTGACGTTGACGTGAACGTCAACTAGATTGCGGGCCATGCTCAAGGACCTTGGACCCGCCGCAATGCCGCTCCGCGATGCGGAGCTGGACCGTGAATACAGCATCTCCGACCTGACGGGAGAGTTCGGGATTACGGCCCGTGCGCTTCGTTTCTACGAGGACGAGGGGCTGATCTCGCCCGAGCGGCGGGGCACCGCGCGGATTTATTCCAAGCGCGATCGGATCCGGCTCGCGTGGATCCTGCGCGGCAAGCGCGTCGGCTTCTCCCTCGCCGACATCCGCGAGATGGTGGACCTGTACGACATCGGTGACGGGCGCACGCGCCAGCGTCAGGTTACGCGGGACCGCTGTTCAGCGCGGATCGCCCTCCTTCGCGAGCAGCAACGCGACATCGAAGACACGATTGCCGAACTCGAAGGCTTCATCGCGCAGCTCGACAGCGACGATTGAGCCGCACCCAGCAACGATCATAAAAATCGGAGAGTCCCATGCCGCAGTACCGCGCGCCCATCCGCGACACCCGCTTCATCCTCGACCATGTGGTCGGGCTCGACCGCTACACAAACCTTCCCGGGTTCGAGGCAGCGACGCCCGACGTGGTTGAGGCGGTCCTTGAAGAAGGCGGCCGTTTCGTCGCCGACGTGCTGTTCCCGCTGAACCAGGTCGGCGACCGGGAAGGCTGCACACGGCACGAGGACGGTTCGGTCACCACGCCCACCGGGTTCAAGGACGCGTATCGCCAGTTCGTGGAGGGCGGCTGGTCGACTTTGGGGGCGCCCGAGCGGTTCGGCGGGCAGGGCATGCCGCATGTCGTCAGCCTGGCGTTCGAGGAATATCTCATCTCCGCCAACATGGCCTTTGGCATGTACAACGGCCTGACCCATGGTGCGATCGCCGCGATCCTCGCCAAGGGGTCGGAGGAGCAGAAGGACACCTGGGTGCCCAAGATGGTGGCGGGCGAGTGGTCCGGCACGATGAACCTGACGGAGCCGCATTGCGGCACCGATCTTGGCCTGATCCGGACTCGGGCGGAGCCGCAGGCTGACGGCACCTACGCCATCACCGGTACCAAGATTTTCATTTCCGCAGGCGAGCATGACCTGACCGACAACATCGTCCACCTGGTGCTGGCGAAGGCCGCGGGATCGCCGGACAATGTGAAGGGCATTTCCCTGTTCATCGTGCCCAAGTTCCTGCTGAACGAGGACGGCACGCCGGGCGCGCGCAACGCGGTGCAGTGCGGGTCCATCGAGCACAAGATGGGCATCCACGGCAACTCGACCTGCGTGATGAACTATGACGGCGCGACCGGATACCTGATCGGCGAAAAGGACAAGGGCCTGGCCGCGATGTTCATCATGATGAACGCGGCGCGGCTTGGCGTCGGCTTGCAGGGTCTGGGCGTTGCGGAAACGGCATTCCAGAATGCCGTGCAGTATGCGCAGGATCGCCGGCAGGGGCGGGCGCTCAGCGGCGCGCAGGAGCCCGAGGAAAAGGCCGACACGCTGTTCGTCCATCCCGACGTGCGTCGCATGCTGATGGAGGCCAAGGCGCTGACGGAGGGTCTGCGTGCGTTGTGCATTTGGGGCGGCCTGCAGGTTGACCTGAGCCACAAGGCGCAGACCGATGCCGAGCGCCAGGAAGCCGACGACCTGATCGGCCTCCTCACCCCGGTCATCAAGGCGTTTGCGACCGACAAGGGCTATGAGATCGCGACCAACGCGCAGCAGGTCTATGGCGGGCACGGCTACATCGCCGAATGGGGGATGGAGCAGTATGTTCGCGACGCCCGGATCGCTCAGATCTACGAGGGCACCAACGGCGTGCAGGCGATGGATCTGGTCGGACGCAAGCTCGGTATGAATGGCGGCCGGGCGGTGCAGGCCTTCTTCAAGCTGGTGGCGGAGGAGATTGCCGCTGCGAAGCTCAGCGAGACGCTTTCGGACAATGCCGGCCGGCTTGAAAAGGCGCTGGGCGATCTGCAGGCTGCGACGATGTGGCTGGTCGCCAACGGCGTGACCGATCGCAACAATGCGGGCGCAGCGGCAGTGCCGTACCTTCACATCATGGGGGTTGTCACGGTGGGCCTGATGTGGCTGCGCATGGCAACTGCGGCGCAGCGGCTGATCGACGCGGGCGAAGGCGATGCCGAGTGGCTGGGCGCGAAGCTGGTGACGGCCCGCTTCTACGGCGAGCGCATCCTGCCGGATACTGGGGCGCTACGGCGTAAGATCGAGGGCGGCGCGGAAAGCCTGATGGCGCTGGAGCCGGAGCTGTTCCTGGCAGCCTGAACCATCATCGGCGACGCCGGCGGTCAGATGGGCCCGCTGGCGTCGTCGGTCGGCGGAGCGTGGCTGTTCAGCCTGACGATCTCAGCCGCGCATGCACTGGGACGGATCGCTGCGCGGAAACTGTCGGCAGTTCCACAGCATCTTGTCGAACCCGGCGTCGCGGTCGCGAAGGTAGCTGAAGGACATCGTCGCCAAGCGGTCGGACGGCACGGGGTAGCCCGCCGGAAGCTGTGCAGTGTCGGTCCAGCCCTGAAACTTGCAGAAAGGCTTGGCGCCGCACGCCCGTCTGGCCACCGCCGGAAACGCATCGGGCGCAGCGGCGTCGAGCAAGTATATGAAGCTGTCTTCCCCCGGCCGGATCAATGCGGACGGCGGGCCATCGGCCGCAATTCGCGGCGCAGCAATCGATGAGTCGGCAGTGCCCGCATCGGCAAGCAGCGGCGGCCGCTGCTGCGTCGCGGCGACGGGCGTGCCGACAGCATCGGCTAGCAAGCGGAGCGCGGCGTCCGGAACGTCGCCGGTGCGATGCGCTGCCGACGTGAAGGCAAGGCGCGGCACCACCGGTTCACTTCCGCTGACGCTGCGCCGGAAGGCCGGCGGCGTGCCCCACCATCCCGCCCAGCGGAAGAACAGATGGGTGCCGACCGCCACGATCTTGTCGAGGCTGCCGCTCCAGTAAGGAAGCACCCAATTGGTGTGGTAATGGGTGGCCTGACCAACGGGGCGGAAGACGCGGCCTTCCAATGCGGCCTCGGCGAGGCGACGGGCCCGGGCCCAGCCTGCCTCGCGCGGGACGCGCGCGAGCGCGCCGTCACAGGTGAAGGTGAACTGGCAGCCCGTGCGACGCTCGGCGCCCTGGAAGACCACGCCGCAGACGCTCTTGGGGAATGCGGGGTGTCGGACGCGGTTGAGAACGACCTGACCGACGGCGCGCTGCCCATCGTCCCCCTCCGTCGCCGCTTCGTAGTACATTGCCGATGCCAGGCAGTCGACGGCACGCGCCTTTGCTTCGGCATCACCTGCGAAGCGGAACGGGCGAGCGGCCGGGTTGGGCAGGGTCGAAAACGGGATGGCGGCATTGATCGCCACCGCATCATCCGGCGCGATCGGCTCCAGTTCCACCGGCTCGACCTGCGGCGGCGCGGCATGAACCATGCGCCGCGCCGGCGCGGATCCGGCCACGGTGACCTCGGACAGCGCCCGCACGCCGTCGACGTCACCCCGCGGAAGGATGGCGCCGGCAGCGATCAGGAGGACCGCTGCCGCTGCACCCACGGGCGGGCCTGATCGCCATCCGGCGCCTGCACGCCCACCTGCCGTCATCATTGCCCCTTCCGCTTATTCCGGCAGGAAATCCGGAACGGACAGGTAACGTTCCCCGGTATCGTAGTTGAAGCCCAAAATTCGCGCATTTTCGCCCAGTTCGGGAAGCTTTTGCTTGATCGCGGCGAGCGTCGCGCCCGAGCTGATGCCGACCAGCAATCCTTCCTCGGCTGCGGAGCGGCGCGCCATCTCCTTCGCATCCGCAGGGTCCACCTGCACCACGCCGTCGAGTGCGTCCGTATGGAGATTGGACGGGACGAAGCCCGCACCGATGCCCTGAATGGGATGCGGGCCGGGCTGCCCGCCGGAGATGACCGGCGACAGCGTGGGCTCGACCGCGAACACCCGCAACTCCGGCCAGCGCTGTCGCAGCGTCTCGGCAACGCCGGTGATGTGGCCGCCGGTGCCGACGCCGGTGATCAGCGCGTCGATGGGGCTGTCGGCGAAATCGCGCAGGATTTCTTCCGACGTCGTGCGGACGTGGATATCGATGTTTGCGGGATTGTCGAACTGTTGCGGCATCCAGGCGCCGGGCGTCTCGGCAACGATCTCCTCGGCGCGTGCGATGGCACCTTTCATGCCCTTCTCCTTGGGCGTCAGGTCGAATGTGGCGCCATAGGCGAGCATCAGGCGCCGGCGCTCCAGCGACATGCTCTCGGGCATGACGAGGACAAGCTTGTAGCCCTTCACGGCCGCGACCATGGCCAGGCCGATCCCGGTGTTGCCGGATGTCGGCTCGACAATGGTGCCGCCTGGCTTCAGCGCGCCATCGCGTTCGGCGGCTTCCACCATCGCGAGCGCGATCCGATCCTTGATCGAGCCGCCAGGGTTCGCCCGCTCCGACTTCACCCAGACTTCGGCGTCGGGGAAGAGCCGGCTCAACCGGATGTGCGGCGTGTTGCCGATGGTGTCGAGGACTGAGTTCGCCTTCATGCTGATCGTTCCTTCATGGTTTGGCGATGGCATTGGGTTCACTGGCCACCACCTCGTCCGACGGATCGAAGGTGCGGGCGGCGGAGATCTGAGGGAAACGCCACGCCCACAGCGCGGTGACGACGATGGCGCCGATGCCGCCGGCCACCACCGCCGTGACCGGACCGAGCAGGCCGGCGAGGAAGCCACTCTCCGCCTCACCCAACTCGTTCGAGGCCGATATGGTGAGCTGCGACACCGCGCCAACCCGCCCGCGCCGATCGTCGGGCGTGTGCAGCTGGATCAACGACTGTCGAACGAACACGCTGAACATGTCCGCGCCGCCGTAGATGATCAGGCAGAGCATGGAGAGCGGGAGTGAGCGGCTTAGCCCAAAGCCGATGGTGGCGAGCCCGAACACGAACACGCTGGCGAGCATCCGATTGCCGACGTTTCGCTTCAATGGGCGGACGCTGAACAACAGGGCGACGGCAGCGGCGCCGATCGCGGGCGATGCGGCCAGCAGCGACAGGCCATGCTCGCCCGCCTGGAGGATGTCGCGGGCATAGACGGGGATCAGCGCCACGGCGCCGGCCAGCAGGACGGCGAAAAGGTCAAGCGTGATGACGCCGAGCACCAGCTTGTTGGCCATCACGTAGCGGACGCCGTCCACGACCTGTGCGATCGGGCCGCGGCCCTTGTCGATCTGGCTGCGCGGCACGGGGCCGATGCGCATGAACAGCAGGAAAGCAGCGGCATAGAAGGCGGACGCGACCCAGTAGGGCAGGGATGGCGCGGTTGCGTAGAGCGGTCCCGCGATCGCCGGGCCGACGATTGAGCCGCCCTGCCATGCAATCGACGAAAGGGCGATGGCGGTGGGCAGCACCTCCTTCGGAACCAGATTGGGGGCGAGCGCCCCGACCGCCGGCCCCTGGAAGGCGCGGGCCACGCCCAGCAGCACGGCCACGCCATAGATGAAGGGCAGGGTGACGGCGTCGTTCATGGTGGCGATGGCGAGCGCGAGCGCGACCGCGAACTGCAGCGCCTGTACCGCGCGGACGACGAAGCGGCGGTCCATGCTGTCGGCGACCCAGCCGACGAGCGGGGTCAGCAGGAACAGCGGCACGAACTGGAACAGGCCGATGAAGCCGAGGCGGACGGCGGCGGCCTCGATGGAGAGGCCGTCGGCGCGCGCCAGGTTATAGGCCTGCCAGCCGATGATCAGCACCATGCCGTAGCCGCCCATCATCGAGCACAGGCGCGCGACGAAGAAGTTGCGGAAGTTGGGAATGGTGAAGGGATGGGGCGTGGCGGCGGTCACGGTGCGTCCTTGTCACAGGCGCGGCACCCGCGACAGCCTTGGCGGCCCCGCAAAATGGTTGCGGGGCCGCAAGCTGAGCTTGTCGCCGGATCAGCGCCCGACGAAATCGAGCAGGTCGCGGGTGAAGCGATCCTTGTCCGTCGCGAACAGGCCGTGGGGCGCGCCGTCATATTCGATCAGCTCCGCCTGGGGCACCGCCTGCTTCACCGCGCGGCCGGTGGCGTCGATCGGCACCGTCTTGTCACCCGTGCCGTGGATCACCAGCGTCGGCACGGTGAACGACGGCAGGTCGCCGCGGAAATCGGTGGTGGCGAACGCCTTTGCCGCCGCCAGCGTGGGCTTCAGCCCCGCCTGCATCGACAGGCGCCAGGCCCAGTCGATCATCTCGTCCGACACCGGCGAGCTGATGTAGCCGACACCGAAGAAGTCGGCGAAGAAGCCGCGGAAGAAGTGGGCGCGGTCCTTCTTCATGCCGTCGGTCATCTGGTCGAACGTCGCCTGGGGCACGCCGTTCGGGTTGTCGTCGGTCTTCAGCATGTAGGGCACGACGGATGACACCAGCGCGACGGAGCGGACGCCCTTGCCGCCGTGGCGCGACAGGTAGCGGGCGACCTCGCCGCCGCCCATCGAGAAGCCGACCAGCGTGACGTCGTCGGTGGCGCCGGACGCCTCCATGATGTCCGCCAGATCGTCGGCGAAGGTGTCGTAATCATAGCCGTTCCAGGGCTGTTCCGACCGGCCGAAGCCGCGGCGGTCATAGGCGATCGCGCGGTAGCCGGCATCGGCCAGCGCCATCGCCTGATCGTCCCAGCTGTCCGACGACAACGGCCAGCCGTGGATGAGGATGACCGGGCGACCCTCTCCCCAATCCTTGACGTAGATCTGCGTGCCGTCGCGCGTCTTCACATAAGGCATGTTAAGCTCCTTCGGTTCGGCGCATTAACGAAGCCGCCCGAAGGAGGTTGCTGACCCTAGCCGGCGAGCGCGTCGGCGAGCTGATCCTTGGTCATGGTTGAGCGGCCGGGAATGTCGCGCTTCTTCGCCTCCGCATAGAGTTCGGCCTTGGTGCGGTGGTCGCGGGCGCGGGCGGCCTTGTCGGCGACGTCCCTGGGCTGGGCGGAGAACTGCTTGCCCTTGCGCGTGTCGGCGCGCTTCTTGGCGGTGGTGCGCCTGTACTCCTCGTCCGAAAGCGCCTCACGCGCGTCCTTCGGCAGATAGCGTTCTCCGGTGTCGCCGCTCTTCCTGCCGGACTTGGTATCCCAATCCTCCTCCGTCCACTGGTGGAGGCTGTTGTTCTCGTCGCGCTGCCCTTCGTACCCGCCGCCGCGCTTCTTGTACTCAGTCACGGCCATCTGCGCCTTGCGGGCGGACCACTGGCCCTTCTTGCCGCCCTTGGCGCCGGCGGTGATCTCCGCCTTCACCTGCTCCCACAGCCTGGGATCGGTCTTTTCCGCGGTTTCGGACATGGGCGCATCCTCCTGCTGCCCGAACCCGCAGGGCCGGGCGGCGTTCCGGGGATCAGCGCGGGGTGAAGGCGAGGCGGGGCAGGGTGGAGAGGTCGGGCGCGGGGCGCACCGCCTCCAGGATCAGGAGCGCGCCGTCGTCCGCCCACCAGGCGTCCATCTGATCCCAGGCAGTGCTCACCGCCATCTCGAACGCGGAAACGCGGCGCGCGGGATCGAGCGGAGCCGGCATCGTCGGCAGGCCGGTAGAGGTGACGCCCGCGAGATCCGCATCCGCAAGCGCGACGAAGCCCGCCGGCGGCGCGGCATGGGCAGGCGCAGGGAGCGGAAAGGCCGCGAGCAGCGCGATGACAGCGATCGGGCGCAGGGCGATCGAACGAAAAAGGCGGGACATCGCGGCACTCCTCGACGCCCGGCCGGCGGCAGAGGGCCGGCAGGCGTGCGGGCGGCAGTGTGCGCGCGAGGGTTTCCAGCGGCTTAGGCGAGCTGGTTAACAGCCGCGCGAGGCGAAGCGGCGGGGCGTGGAAGGTCACAAATGTCACAGGGCGTCATCGGGATACGTCGACGAACCGAACGGCGCGGACGGTGCCGTGCGATCGAGCCGGCGGATGGCGGCGATCAGCAGCCCGTCATTGTAGCGGCGACGCTCCCCGATCTGCCGGCCGCGGTAGAAGACAGGCGTGGCGGTGCCGTGGAGCGCGCGGTGGATGGCGGTGTCGAGCGCGCGCCGCCCCCCTTCCTCCAGCGCCGCATCCCAGGCGGCGGCGAAGGACGCGGCATCGGGGCGGTCTCGGAGGCGGTAGGCGGACTTGGGCGCCATCCCGACCGCCCTTGCGGCGGCGGCGACCAGCCCGAGCTCACCCAGCCGATCGATGAAGGCGCGCTGCCGGTCGGGCGTCCACCCGTCGTGCCGGGCGCGGACGGGGACGGGGGTGAAGGCGAGCGACTCGTGCATCGACGAGTCTATGCGTCAGGTGGGGGGCTGTAGGACAGAGCAGATCCGCTCTGCCTCAGACTGCGCTTCAAGCGAACGGATTGTCTCGCCCCCTCGAGTGTGTAAGCGTGAGGTAACTCCGAGGGCAAGCGAAATGGCTATAGAATTCCTGTCGACGTTCGGGTTCTCTGAAGATCCCTTTGCATCTACTAACGCTGCAGATGAGCCGCTGATTGAGAACTACTTTGTTCAACCGCCATTTTTTCCTGCCGTTATAGGCGATCCCCGTAAGCCAAAAAGCAATGTCGTTTTTGCACCAAGAGGCGGCGGAAAGACTGCCCAGAAAATTATGATTGAACGCAAGAGTCTAAATGACTCCAGCTTCCTATGCATATCTTACGATCGTTTTCCGTTGGAGGGGCTCAAACAAGTTTCAGATGCGGACTCTGAGTATCACATCACGAATATAACCCGCCTGTTGCTTGTGGCACTCCTTGTTGAATTCTCGGAGAGCGGATCGGGTAAGCTAGAGGAAGTGGACCGCAAGTTAGTTGTCGATCTATCAAGGAGTCTCTTGGGAGATTTATCGACCGCCAGACTAAAAGAACAAATTGAAGCTGTTAAATCTCTAGGAGATAGGGCTGGCGACATTTGGCGAAAGTACGGCGGAGCAGCCCTTAGCTTGGTGAATGCGTTCGTAACCTCAAATGGCGGGGCTCCTATAGAAATCCTAAGCAATCAGGAGCGAGTCATCGAATCGATGCGTTTCAAGTTCGAGGCTCTTGTGACGCTTGCAACAAAACTCGGATTTAGTTCAGTTTACATTCTGGTGGACCGGGCTGATGAATTACCTCAGACTGTGCTAAATGCCGATAAAGCATTCGCTTTACTATCAAGCATCCTGCTCGACCTTCCATTATTAGAAACGCCAGGCATTGCATTCAAGTTCTTCCTTTGGGACAAAACCAAAGAAGACTATCGTGCTGCGGGTGGTCGCTCAGACCGCGTCATTGAATACTCACTCGTTTGGTCTGTCGCTGAGTTAGAGAGGGTTCTAGAGCTTCGTTTAGAAACTTATTCTGGTGGTCGCATTTCGAGATTCGATCAGTTGGTAACATCGCCTGTTCCGTTTAACATACATAGGATGATCGCCTATTTCGCGAATGGTTCACCAAGAGATATGGTGAGAATATGTAAAAAGATCGTAGACGAGCATACGAAGTCTGGCCAGTTCGGTCGGACTATTGAGTTCCGCACGGTTAAGTCGGCCATGTCTCTCTTTTCTCTTGAAAGGGCTCAAGAGCTTTATGGTACAGCCTACGCGGATCTTAAAAAAATAGGGGAATTGACTTTCACGATTAATAGCTTAGCGAACGACGTATTTCGGGTGACTACGCAAGCTGCTAGAGCAAAGGTCCAAGGTTGGCAGAACTCAGGTGCAGTCGTAAAGGTTGGAGATGTACCAAATCCGGGAAACCGTCCACTTTACCTATATGGAGTCACAGATCCACGGCTCGCGCTGGCGATCTTGTCGGACGCTAGCCTCGAAGAGGCACTAGAAAATTATCTAGTGATCTGTCCCCATTGCTCGAGCCTTCGCATCGGAACAGAGGGTTCAATCACCTGTCCTGATTGCCAAGGTAGTTTTGAATTAACGGACGCTGCCACCTTGGCTGAGGTCTGTCAGGTAAGCTGAGCCTCAAACAGTCACAAAACTATCCATCACCCGCTTCCGCCCGGCATGCTCGAAGTCGATCTCGAGCTTGTTGCCCTCGATCTCGGCGATGGTGCCGTAGCCGAACTTGGTGTGGAACACGCGCTGACCTACGACCAAGTCGCTGCGGCCCTTGTTGCCGAGGCTGACGGCGCTGGCCCGCGCCTCCAGCACGCGCGCGGGCGACGTCGAGAAGCCGCCCTGCGTCGCGGCGCGCTGCCAGCCGGGGCCGCGGCCGGCGCCGCGCGCGACGTCGGCGAAGGGATCGGCGCCGGTGGTCCAGTTGGCGCGCCACAGGCTCTCTCCGCCCGCCAGGCTCGTCTCCTCCTCATGATGTTCGGGCGGAAGCTCCCCCACGAAGCGGCTGGGGATGGAGCTGGTCCACTGGCCATAGATGCGGCGGTTGGCGGCGTGGAGGATGGTGGCGGACCGCCTGGCGCGGGTGATGGCGACATAGGCCAGGCGCCGTTCCTCCTCCAGCGCGCTCGTCCCGCCATCGTCCAGCGCGCGCTGTGACGGGAACACGCCTTCCTCCCACCCCGGCAGGAACACGGTGTCGAATTCCAGCCCCTTGGCCGCGTGGATGGTCATGATCGTCACGCTGCCGCCGGGCACCTGCTGATCATTGTCCATGACCAGGCTGACATGTTCCAGGAAGCTGCCGAGGCTTTCATATTCCTCCATCGCGCGGACGAGCTCGGCCAGGTTCTCCAGCCGGCCTGCGGCCTCCGCCGATTTCTCCGCCTGCCACATGGCGGTGTAGCCGCTTTCGTCCAGGATCTGCCGGGCGAGATCGGGGTGGGGAAGCTCCCCCGCCAGCCGGCGCCAGCGCGCGAGATCGGCGACGAAGCGGCCGAGCGACTTGCGGGCCTGGGGCGTCAGCTCATCCGTGTCGAGGATGCGCGCGGCGGCGATCGTCAGCGGCACGTCCTCCGCGCGGGCGAGCTGGTGGAGCTTGGCCAGCGCCTTGTCGCCGAGCCCGCGCTTGGGCGTGTTGACGATGCGTTCAAAGGCGAGCGCGTCCGCCGGCTGGTTGACGAGGCGGAGATAGGCGAGCGCGTCGCGGATCTCCTGCCGCTCATAGAAGCGGAAGCCGCCGACGATGCGATAGGGCAGGCCGATGGCGATGAAGCGGTCCTCGAACTCGCGCGTCTGGAACTGCGCGCGGACGAGGATGGCGATGTCGTCGAGGTCGGTGCCGCCGCGCTGTGCGCTTTCGATGTCGTCGCCGATGCGGCGCGCCTCCTCCGGACCGTCCCACAGGCCGAGCACGCGGACCTTCTCGCCGTCGTCGCCGGCGGTCCACAGCGTCTTGCCAAGGCGGCCACCGTTCTTGGCGATCACGCCCGACGCGGCGGCGAGGATGTGGGCGGTGGAGCGGTAGTTCTGTTCCAGCTTGATGACGACGGCGCCGGGGAAGTCGCGCTCGAAGCGGAGGATGTTCTCCACCTCCGCCCCGCGCCAGGAGTAGATCGACTGGTCGTCGTCGCCGACGCAGCAGATGTTGCGGCGCTGCTGGGCGAGTAGGCGGAGCCAGAGATACTGGCTGCTGTTGGTGTCCTGATATTCGTCCACCATGATGTATTTGAAGCGCTGCTGATATAGCTCCAGCACCTCGCGGTGGCCCTTGAGGATGGTGAGCATGTGGAGCAGCAGATCGCCGAAGTCGCAGGCGTTGAGCGCCTTCAGCCGGGTCTGGTACAGCGCGTAGAGCTCCCGCCCGCGGCCGTTGGCGTATTGCTCCGCCTCGCCGAGATCGAGATCGTCGGGGACGAGGCCGCGGTTCTTCCACCGGTCGATGAGGCCGGCGAGCTGGCGGGCGGGCCAGCGCTTCTCATCGATGTCGGAGGCGACGATCAGCTGCTTCAGCAGGCGGAGCTGATCGTCGGTGTCGAGGATGGTGAAGTTGGACTGCAGCCCGACCAGCTCGGCATGGCGGCGCAGCATCTTGGCGGCGACGGAATGGAAGGTGCCGAGCCAGGGCATCCCCTCCACCGCGTCGCCGATCATGCGGCCGACCCGCTCCCGCATCTCGCGCGCGGCCTTGTTGGTGAAGGTCACCGCCAGGATCTCCGACGGCCAGGCGCGGCGGGTGGAGATGAGGTGGGCGAGCCGGGCGGTGAGCGCCGCCGTCTTGCCCGTGCCGGCGCCGGCGAGCACCAGCACCGGCCCGTCGGTGGTGAGCACCGCCTGCCGCTGCGGATCGTTCAGCCCGCGCAGATAGGGCGGATCGGCGGGGGCGGGTGTGGGCGGGGTGCGGGCGATGTCGGTCACCCGCGAACAACTAGGGAACGGGAGGGGTGGGGGCAAGCCGGGCGGCCTGCCCCCTCAAGGCATCAGGCGAGCACGACCGGCTTGCGACGGCGGAGCGCGCCGCCGACGATGCCGAAGCCGGCGATCATCATCGCCCAGCTGGCAGGCTCCGGCACGGCCGCGGCCGACACCTCGAACGCCAGGAACTGCGTGAACAGGCCGGGGGTGAAGTTGTTGTCGGAAACGAGCACCAGGCTGCGGTTGCCGTTCGCGAGCGTCGGCCCGAAGCTGATGCCCTCCAGATTGTCGAGCGTGATGCCCAGCGTGTCGAGGTCGAGCAGCAGCGTCTTGGTGGCGGCGGTGACATTGGCGCCGGACAGGCTGTCGATGCCGATCACGTTGGTCGCGTTGGAGATGTCGATGTGGAACAGCTGCACCGAATAGCCGGTGCCGACGGAGAAGCTGCGTTCCAGCGCGATGAACTCGGTGGAGGACAGCGCGAGGAGTTCGACCAGGCCGTTGGTGGTGAACTGGCCCGCCGGGTTGGGCGCGGCGGCGACGGGATCGTTCAGGTAGACGAACTCGGCCACGGCTGAGCGGGTGGCGGTGTCGAACGCGATGATGCGCGACGGGCTGCCGGTGGTGAGCGTGGCGGCTGGACCGTCCTGCGCCAGCGCGTTCTCCGTGGCGGTGAACAGGCGGGTGCCGTCCGGCGAGAAGGTCAGGCTCTCGAACGCCAGGTTGTTGCGGATGCCGGTCGCACCCGACAGCGACGGGCTGTAGCGGGTCGAGAGCTGGTAATCGGCGACGTAGCGGCCGTCCGCCGTCATTTCGCGGATAAAGGGCGTCTGCTGCGACGTGGCGGTCGCCTCGCCCTCGCTGGAGTAGACGAGTGTGCCGGTGGGCGTGAAGCGGATCGCCTCCGGATCGATCTGGTTGAGCGGGTAGGGCGTGCCGTTCGGTTGCAGGAGCACGGTGCTGGCGACGGGCGTGGCGGCGGTGAAGCCGGCGGCGTCGAAGATCAGCGTGAAATCATAGGTGCGTGCGGGCGACAGCGCGGAGCGGTCGTCGGCGATGACCTTGTAGCGGCCGGTGGCGGCATCATAGTCGATGCCGCTGAGGCCGCCGACGACGGGGCCGTTGAAGGTGGCGCCGCCGGGGATGCGCTGTTCCCCGATGAAGCGCAGGTCGATGGTGGTCGCGGCTGCGGCGGGGGCGGCGACGCCCAGCAGCATGAGCATGGCAATCGTCTTCATGGCCTGTTCCCTCAGGATGTGAACGGCCCCCCGGCACGAGTCGCTACCGGCCGGGCATGTCAGACGCGTGACGCCATGCCGCCATGCGGAAATTACGTTGTCGTGTACCCTGACAGCGCGCGGCGCGCGTCCGGTCCGCATCCTCGCCGCACCCTCGAAAGCACGCGGTTGGCACGGCTTCTGCAATGGCATGATCGGTCAACAAGGGAGGCTAACATGCTGAAGTCCGGTCTTATCTCTTTCGCAACTTGCGCAATTCTGGCGGTGGCGCCGGCCACCGCGCAGACGACGCCGGTGTCGTCCAAGGGGACGGCTGCCACAGCGTCCCTGTCCGCCACGCCCATCATCGGCACCGGCGCCAGCCTGGTCGTCGCGCCGGTCGCCGTGTCGCAGGGCCATGGGCCCGCAAGCTACAACCAGACGAACAGCGCGCTTGGCGCGAGCGGCGGGCTGACGCTGTCCCTGCTGGGCCTGACTAACACCGGGCTGCAGTTCAACACGGGCGTGGCGAGCACCTCCGCATCGGGGATCGGCACCACGGCCACGGCGTCCGCCACGCTCGCAAGCGCCAACCTGGGCATCAACGCGACCACGCAGAACCTGTTCGGCCCGGCCACCGTCGTGTCGCTGCTCGGCCTGCGCACGGGCGAGATCCGGTCAACGGCGAGCGTCGACGCGGCCGGGCTCTTTCAAGGCAGCAGCAGCATTGCCGGCCTGGGGCTGACGACGACGCTGGGGACCGTGAACGCAGGCCTGCTCGGCAACGTCACGCCCGCCGTCAACGCGGTGCTGCTCGACGTGCTCGGCCTGAAGATCACGCTCAATGAGCAGATCACCGATGGCGACATGTTCACGACCAATGCCCTGTCGCTGCGCTTCACCAACTTCGTGTCGGGCACCAACCTGGTGAACGGCGCCGTGATCCTGGGGCAGAGCCAGGTGGTGCGCGCAACCCCGGTGGCGCCGCCGGCGGTGCCGGAGCCGGCCACCTGGGCGATGATGATCGCCGGATTCGGCATGGTCGGCGCGGCGATGCGCAGCCGGCGGCGGATCATGGTCCTGGCGTAACGTGGAGCGGCGGGTCAGCCGGCGCGAAGCAGCGTCAGCCGGCCCGCACCATGTTCGCGTTCCGCATCGATGATGAAGCCGGGCGCGGAGACAGGTTCTCCGCGCCCGGTTTCGATCGCGATCCAGGCGGACGGCGCGATCCAGTTCAGCGTCTGAAGGCGAACGAGCGCGGCCTGGCCGGCCCCCGTGGCATAGGGCGGATCCATGAGGAGGAGGTCGACCGGCGTCGGGATCGACCCGAGACTTTCGACGGGCACCGGGCGAATGTCGGCCGCGGCCGCGGCACCCAGCCGGTCGACATTCTGACGGAGGGCGGCCACCGCATCCCGGCCATTGTCGACGAAGATCGCGCGCGCCGCGCCCCGCGACACGGCTTCAAGCCCCAGCGCGCCCGACCCGGCGAAGAGATCCGCCACCAGCAGCCCGTCGAACGTGCCGACGCGGCTCGCCAGCATGGAAAACAGTGCGCCGCGCAGGCGATCGGCGGTGGGTCTGGTCTGGAGGCCCGGCGGCGCCACAAGCGGGCGTCCACGCCAACGCCCGGCGATGATGCGCATGGTGGGTCGATCCTGGTTGGAGCCGCGTTCTCGCGAGCGCGGACCCCCTTGTCCAGTGCCTGGGTCAGCCGGCCTGCAGGGCGTTCTCGATGGCATCGGCCGGCGCGGCCAGCATGCCGTAGACCGAAAAGGCCACGAACAGTCCCGCGCCGACCGCAACCAGCGACAGCACGAAGAACTGCAGCCCGGTCGCCAGCCTGCGGCTTTGTTCGATCTGCCGGGCGAGCCGCCCTTCGGCGGCCAGACGCTCGGTCGCGGACGCGGAGCGGCGTCCCGCCGTGCGCGCGCACCCGGGCGCGTCGGGCGCGGTCAGAGCCGCGATGTCCAGCCGGTCCTGCGTCCGAACGCCGAACACCCGACCCTTTCGCCAGACGACGCGCCCGATGATGACATGCCGGCCGCGCCGGATGTCGACATAGGTGCCCGCGGCGGGGGCGTCGTCCGCGCCAACCAGGACGCCGCGTGACGAGATGTTGTGGATGCACGCCGGGATCGACGTGGCGCCGTCGCGCATGTGGCACGGCAGCAGCACCGGCTGGCGCTGTTCACGCGGGGAGATCCGCATCTGAAGGGCTGTGGTCACGTTGACGCCACCTTGCTGCGCCGACGGCCGAGCCCGGGCGTGCAACCGGTCATGCGAGGCGTCCCGCCAACAAGTGGTTAAACTTGAACGCGTTCCGGACCGGCGCCGTGCGATTTCGTCCGGATCGGAGCGGATCAGTGCTTCTTCGGGGGAGGCGGGGTGCCGGCCGGGCGCGGCCGCGGATCGGGCGCAGGCTTCAGCGTCTTGCGGAACGCGACCAGATCATGCTGCCGGACCTCGTCGACGTCACCGGGCTCAAGCCCCTCGACGCCGAACGGGCCGTAGGCCGTGCGGATCAGGCGCGACACCTTGAGGCCGAGATGTTCGAGCACGCGGCGGACCTCGCGGTTCTTGCCCTCCGTCAGACGCACCTCGATCCATACGTTCGCGCCGGTCCGCCGTTCGATGTTCGCGTCGATCGAGCCGTAGCGGACACCGTCGATCTCAACCCCCTCGATCAGATCCTCGAGCTGGGCCTGCGTAACGGTGCCGTAGGCGCGCGCCCGGTAGGCGCGGGGCACGCCGGTGGACGGCAGTTCCAGCTGTCGCTTCAGCGCGCCGTCCGTGGTGAGAAGCAGCAGCCCTTCCGTGTTGAGGTCGAGCCGTCCCACCGGCACCACCCGCGGCAGGCCCTTTGGCAGGCGATCGTAGATGGTCGGCCGACCCTTCGGGTCGCGTTCCGCGGTCAGCAGCCCCGCTGGCTTGTGATAGCGGAACAGGCGCGCCGGCGCGGGCGCCTTCACCGATTGCCCGTCCACGGTGACGCCGTCAAGCGAGCGGAGCACGGTGTTGGGCGTCGTGACGGGCGTGCCATCGATGGCGATGCGGCCGGCCTCGATCAGGCGTTCGACCTCCCGCCGGGACGCGACGCCGGCGCGGGCCAGCAGCTTTGCGATGCGATCGCCCGCGCGCGCGTCCTCCCCCGCCGGCTTTGCAGGACGGGGTGCGGGAGTGGGACGTTGCGGCACGGCGAGGCTTTCCCGATCGTTCCGGAAGCGATGCAGCGTTGATCGACCGGATGCGTTATGAAGCACCTGCGCGGCGCTGTTCGTCCGCGTGCATGGCGTAACAGGGACGGTGCGGCAATGATCTTCGGACGGCGAAAGCGGAGCATCGAGCGCATCCTGGTGGTGGAGGACGAGCCGCTGGTGGCGTTCGACAACGAACATTACCTGTCGGATGCCGGATATGAGGTGGTGGAAACGACCGACCGGGCGGCCGTGGCGCTGGAGACGATCGCGCGCGGCGACGCCATCCACCTTGTGCTTGCGGATATCGAGCTGCGTGACGGCAGCGGCCTGGATGTCGCCGCGGCGGCGCATGCGGCCGGGATCGCGGTGATGTTCGTGACCGGGCATTGCCCGGCCGATGCCGAACGGCACGCGATCGGCTATCTCGGCAAACCCTATCAGCCGCGAACGCTGATCGCCGCGATCCAGGCGATCGACGACGTCGTGTCCGGGCGGACCCCGAAGAAGGTGCCGGACGGGTTCCGGCTGTTCACGCAGGCCGCATCGTAAGGCGGGGCTGGCGGGGCGGCGACGCCGCGCTATGGTCCCGAAATGACCGATCATGCCGTGGCCGCCCGGCCGTCCTTCGCGCAGGCCCTCCAGCTCTATCTTCGGCCCCGTCCACTTGCCGCCTTTGCGCTCGGCATCTCCAGCGGATTCCCGCTGACGCTGTTGCTGGCCACCATGACCTTCTGGCTGTCGCGCGTCGGGATCGACAAGACGACCATCGGCTTCACCATCGGCCTGACGACACCCTACACGTTGAAGTTCCTGTGGGCGCCGCTGGTGGACCGCGTGCCCATTCCCGTCCTGACTCGACTGGTCGGGCAGCGTCGCGCGTGGCTGTTCGTCGTGCAGGCGCTCCTGGTGGGCGCGCTGTGGCAGCTGGGCGCCAGCGCCCCCGAACAGGGGCTTGCCGCGTTTGCGCTGTGGGCGATCGTGGTCGCGTTCCTGTCGGCGACGCAGGACATCGTGATCGACGCCTATCGCATCGAGCTGCTGAGCGATGCCGAGCTTCCGCACGGCACGGCGATGAACCAGTTCGGCTACCGGACGGGCAACCTGCTGGCGGGGGCCGGCACGATCTGGCTGGCCTCGGCGGAGGGCGCCAGCGTCGGGTGGGCGGTGGCTTACGGCCTGACAAGCTTTCTGGTGCTGCCCGCGGCGGTGGCCGCGCTGCTGGCTGGGCCGGGGCGGTTCGTCGCGCGGGAGGTTTCCTCGGCGGGCCGCTGGCTGCAGGACACGGTGGTCAGTCCGTTCGCCGAGTTCTTCCGGCGGCGGGGCGCGGTGCTGATCCTCCTGTTCGTGCTGATCTACAAGCTGGGCGACGCGATGGGGCAGCTGATGCTGAACCCGATGATCGTCGAGCTTGGCTTCAGCGACATCGAATATATCAACGCCAACAAGTTCGTCGGTTTCTGGGCGCTGATCGCGGGAACAGCGCTGGGCGCGCCGTTCCTTGCATGGCTGGGGATGGGGCGTGCGCTGCTGGTGTCCGGCGTGCTGATGATGGCCAGCAACCTTGGCTTCGCACTGCTGGCGCTCAGCGGGCATTCGCCGCTTGGTCTCGGCCTTGCCGTGGGGGTCGAGAACCTGACGAGCGGCATCGGCCTGACCGTGTTCGTGACCTACCTGTCGGGGCTGTCGAACCTCGCCTACACGGCGACGCAGTTCGCGCTGCTGTCGTCCTTTGCGGCGGTCGGCCGGACCTGGATCTCGACCCCGTCGGGCTATGCGGCCGAAGCGCTCGGCTGGCCGGGCTTCTACCTCCTGACGACGCTGGTGGCGGTGCCGGGTCTTGTCCTGCTGCTGGTGCTGTGGCGGCGCGGCTTCGTGGTGGAGACGGCGCGCCAGGTCGACGCGGTCGAGACCGAAGCCGCGCCCTTGGACGGCGAGGCGGCGGCCGCCGCCACCGCGATCAGGCCGCGTTGAACGCCAGCGGTCGGCCAAGGTCTGAGAAAGCCTGGCCGAGCGCCTGCGCGCTGCCGAACGCACCCACGCAGCTTCGCGTGCCGAGCACCAGCGCGAGCGAGTCGATCGCGCCCTGCGGGTGGGTGCCGGCCTCCGCGACAGCCGCGACGATCAGGCCTTCGGCCGCGGTCATGCGCGGGCAGCAGGGCGGTGCGACCGTGATCGGCGCGGTCGCCGAGCGGGCCAGTTCGGCCATCAGCGCGCGGAGCAGCACCAGCGGCCGGCGATAGCTGCGCCCGAAGAAGCCGAGCATGGCGGCGGCGGCATGCGCGTCGTCGAGGCCGCCGACCGCCATCCGCCGCACCGCGAGCAAGAGCAGCCGGCCGGCGTCGTCGACGGGGGCGGTGCTGGGCAGCATCGCGGTTGGCATCCAAGTTGACACGCTCATCGCTCTCTCCATCGCAGATCCGACGAAGAGCAAAGCCGCTATTGATAGTCAATCGCAATTTGGAGCGAGGGTCAGACGGGCGGTGAGCCGTTCTCCGCGAGCGCCGCGCCGGCGAGGTGGAGCGAGCCCGCGACAAGCACCGTCCGGTCGGCGGGGGCGGCGCGAAGCGCCTCGGCGAGAGACGAATGTGCCTGCGCGTCCAGGCCGATGCCGCTCGCCAAGTCGCGGATCAGCGCGGGCGAGTGGTGGTCCGCGCGCGGGATCGGCACGGCGGCGACCGTTGGGCGAAGCGGAGCAAGCATCGCCAGGAAGCCGGCCAGGTCCTTTGTCTCCAGCATGCCGAGGATGATGTGGAGGCGCGATCCGCCGAACTGATCCGCCAGCGCCGCGGCCGCCGACGGATTGTGGCCGCCGTCGATCCAAAAGGGGCGGCCGAGCATGTCCACCAGCGGGCCGGACGCGACATGCTGCAGCCGCGCAGGCCACCGGGCTTGCGCCGGGGCGCGGCGGAGCGCTGTGTCCCAAACCGGAACCGCCGTCTGGTGCCGGAGCATGGCGATGGCGAGGCCGGCATTGTCGACCTGATGCTGCCCGGCGAGCGCGGGCGGATCGATGGCGAGCGTGCCGTGCCCGTCGCTGTAGCGGAGCGCGTCGCCGGTCCGCTCGATCGTCCAGTCCCGCCCCTGACAGAGCAGCACGGCGCCGCGATCCTGAGCGACCCGCTCCACCACCGCCGCCGCCTCAATCGGGTGAGCGAGCGTGACCAGGGGAACCCCGCGCTTGGCGATCCCCGCCTTTTCGCCCGCGATCGCCGCCAGCGTGTCGCCAAGGAAGGATTGATGGTCGAGACCGAGCGCCGCGATGCCCGTCGCGGCCGGGGTCGCCACGATGTTGGTCGCGTCCAGGCGCCCGCCGAGCCCGACCTCCAGAATGGTGGCGGTGGCGGGCGTCGCCGCAAAGGCGCGGATGGCGACGACGGTCGCGACCTCGAAGAAACTGGGCTGGAGATCGGCACCGACGTCGAGCACCGCTTCGAGCGCGTCGGCGAGGTCGTCGTCCTCGATCAGGCGGCCGGCGATGCGGATCCGCTCGTTGAAGCGGACGAGATGGGGCGAGGTGAAGACATGGGCGGTCCCGCCGCCGGCCTCGACCGCGGCGCGGAGCACGGCGCAGGTCGACCCCTTGCCGTTGGTGCCGGCGACATGAAGCACGGGGGGCAGGCGATCCTGCGGCCGCCCCAGCCTGTCGAGCAGCGCGTCGATCCGCTGCAGCCCCAGGCGGTCGCCGGCGGGCGACAGCCATTGCAGCCGGTCGAGCTGGCGCTGAACCCGCGGATCGCTGGAGACCGCACCATCAGCCATCGGGTGATCCGATCAGGCGGCCTCGGCCGGGGCCAGGAAGTCGGCGAGGCGGGCCAGCGTCGCCTTCAGGTCGCGGCGGTGCACGACCATGTCGAGCATGCCGTGATCGAGCAGATATTCGGCACGCTGGAAGCCGTCGGGCAGGCGTTCACGGATCGTGCTCTCGATGACCCGCTGCCCGGCAAAGCCGATCAGGGCGCCGGGCTCCGCGATCTGGATGTCGCCGAGCATCGCATAGCTGGCCGTCACGCCGCCGGTCGTCGGATCGGTCATGACGACGATGTAGGGCAGCCCGGCCTCCTTGAGGCGCTGGATCGCGACGGTGGTGCGGGGCATCTGCATGAGCGACAGGATGCCTTCCTGCATGCGCGCACCGCCGGCGGCGGTGAAGATGATGTAGGGGCGCTTCTCAGCAATGGCGGCGTCCGCGCCCGCGACGAAGGCGGCACCGACGGCGAGGCCCATGGAGCCGCCCATGAAGGCGAAGTCCTGGACGCCGACGATCGCCGGCTGGCCGCCGATCAGGCCGCGCGCGTTCTGCAGCGCGTCCTTTTCGCCCGTGGAGGCGCGGGCGGCCTTCAGGCGATCGGGATATTTCTTGCTGTCGCGAAACTTCAGCGGATCCTCCGCCACGCGCGGTGCGGGCAGGACCGTGAAGCGGCCATCGTCGAAGATCTGGCGGAAACGCTGCGCCGGGCCGATGCGGTCATGGTGATCGCACTTCGGGCAGACGAACAGGTTCTCCTCATGCTCCTTGGAGAAGATCATCTCGCCGCAATTCTTGCACTTGTGCCAGAGATTGTCGGGCGTTTCGCGCTTCTTGATGAAGGGAATGGCCTCGCGGACGCGGGTGAGCCAGCTCATGCGGAAGTCTCCTGCCGGGCCGTGTCGATGCCCGTGCGCAGCGATTGAACAAAGGCGCGGACCGGCGAGGGGCTGAGCGCGCCATGCTTGGCGACGATGTCGACGATGGCCGATCCCACCACCACCCCGTCCGCCACGCGGGCCACGCGGGCGGCATCGTCGGGCGTGCGGATGCCGAAGCCAACGGCGACCGGCAGGTCGGTGGCGGCGCGGATGCGCGTGGCGGCAGCGCCGATCGCCTCCGCCGTTGCCTGCTGCGTGCCGGTGATGCCAGCCACCGCCACGGCATAAACGAAGCCCGACGCCGTGCCGACCACCTGCGCCAGCCGCGCGTCCCCGGTGGTCGGCGCGACCAGGCGGACGAGGTGGAGCCCGGCGCCCCGCAGCGCAGGGGCAAGGTCCTGCTGCTCTTCCGGCGGAAGATCGACGCAGATGACACCGTCGGCCCCGGCGGCCGCGGCTTCGCGCGCGAACCAGTCGGCGCCGCGGGCGAGCATGGTGTTGGCATAGCCCATCAGCACCAGCGGCACGTCCGGATGGCGATCGCGAAAGCCACGGACGACATCGAGAATGTCGGCGGTGCGCGTGCCCGCATCCAGCGCGCGGATGTTCGCCGCCTGGATCGCGGCGCCGTCCGCCATCGGATCGGTGAAGGGCATGCCGAGTTCGATCACGTCCGCGCCGCCGTCGACCAGCGCGTCCAGGATCGAGGGCGTCGGACCGTCACCCGCCGTCACGAAGGTGACGAGCGCCGCGCGACCGTCTTGCGCCGCGCCGGCAAAGGCGGCGGCGATGCGGCCGTCGGCGTCCGGAGCCGCCGTGCTCATATCGCCACGCCGAGCGCGGAGGCGACGGTGAAGATATCCTTGTCGCCCCGGCCGCACAGGTTGGCGATGATGATCCGGTCGCGGTCCATCGTGCGGGCGCGCGCCACGACGGCGGCGATCGCGTGGGCGGGTTCGAGCGCGGGGATGATGCCCTCGCTGCGGCAGAGCAGCTGAAAGGCGTCGAGCGCCTCGGCATCGGTCACGGCGGTATATTCGACGCGGCCGATGTCCTTCAGCCAACCATGTTCCGGACCGATGCCGGGATAGTCGAGGCCGGCGGAGATCGAGTGCGCCTCCGTGATCTGCCCGTCCTCGTCCTGCAGCAGATAGGTGTTGTTGCCGTGGAGGATGCCGGGGCGACCGCCCGCGAGGCTGGCGGCATGGCGGCCGTCGAGTCCCTCGCCCGCGGCCTCCACGCCCAGCATCGCCACGTCCATGTCGTCGAGGAACGGGTGGAACAGGCCGATCGCGTTCGACCCGCCGCCGATTGCGGCGACGAGCAGGTCGGGCAGGCGGCCTTCACGCTCCAGGATCTGGGCGCGTGCTTCCTCACCGATCACCGACTGGAAGTCGCGCACCATCGCCGGATAGGGATGCGGGCCGGCGGCGGTGCCGATCAGGTAGAAGCTGTCCTCCGGATGCGCGACCCATTCGCGCAGCGCCTCGTTCATCGCGTCCTTGAGCGTCCGGGCGCCCGATTCGACGGCGACGACCTCTGCCCCCAGCAGCTTCATGCGGAAGACATTGGGGCTCTGCCGCTCAACATCGCGCGCGCCCATGTAGATGGTGCAGGGCAGGCCGAAGCGCGCGCAGACGGTCGCGGTGGCGACGCCGTGCTGACCCGCGCCCGTTTCCGCAATGATGCGCGTCTTGCCCATGCGGCGGGCGAGCAGGATCTGCCCGACGCAGTTGTTGATCTTGTGCGCGCCCGTGTGATTGAGCTCGTCGCGCTTGAAGTAGATCTTTGCGCCCTTGCCGGCCTCCGCACTGCCGCGCAGCCGCTCCGTCAGCCCCTCGGCATAGTAGAGGGGGCTGGGGCGGCCGACATAATGGGCGAGCAGGTCGTCGAGCGCGGCACGGAAGGCCGGATCGGCCTTTGCCGCCTCATATTCCCGCTCAAGCTCAAGGATCGGCGGCATCAGCGTTTCGGCGACGTAGCGGCCGCCGTAGATGCCGAAATGGCCGCGCGCGTCAGGCTGGCTGCGAAGGCTGTTGGCGATGGTCATGATCGGCCCGTCGCTTGGAGGAAGCGCCCGATCTTGTCCACATCCTTGACGCCGGGCGCGGTTTCGACGCCGGACGACACATCGACCAGCCGCGCGCCGGTGACGCCGATCGCATCCGCCACATTGTCCGGGTCGAGGCCGCCCGACAGCGCCCAGGGAAGCGGATGGCGCACGCCGTCCAGCAGGTGCCAGTCGAACCGCAGCCCGAGCCCGCCGGGAAGCGCGGCGCCTTCCGGCGGCTTTGCATCATAAAGGATGCGGTCGGCGGCGCCCCGGAACGCGCCCGCCCCATCGACATCGGCGCGCGTGCGGACGGGAACGGCGGCCCACACCTCTCGCCGGACGCGATCGCGGATGGCGGCGGCACGGGCAGGCGCGGTCTTGTGGAGCTGGACCGCGCGCAGGAACGGCGCGGTGCGCGCGAGGAGATCGTCGTCCGGATCGACGAAGACCCCCACGGCCGCGACGGCATCCGGCAGCGTGCGGGCGAGCGCGGCGGCCAGATCCGGCGCGATGTCGCGCGGCGAGGGGGCGAAGAAGACGAAGCCGACATGGCTCGCCCCGCCCCGAACGGCGGCATCCAGCGTGGCGGCGGTGGTCAGGCCGCAGATCTTTGCAGTGGCAGGCATGGGGGTGAGATATGGATTGACGGCGGCCGAGGGAAGCAGGGGCGTTCCCCGCCTAGAGCGTCGCGCCGATGTCTCGCGCTGCCTGATCGGGATCGGCCGCGCCGGTGATCGGGCGACCGACAACCAGGATCGACGCGCCGTCGTCCAGCGCCTTTCGCGGCGTCACCACCCGCTTCTGATCGCCGGTGGCGCCGCTCGGCAGGCGAACGCCGGGGACGACGAACAGCCCGTCGGGCCAGGCGGACTTCGCGGCGGCGACCTCCGCCCCCGAACAGACGATGCCGTCCAGCCCCGCCTCGCGGGCGAGCGCCGCCAGGCGGACGACCTGATCATGCGCGCTGCCGGCGATGCCGCCGGCGCGCAGGTCCTGCTCATCAAGGCTGGTGAGCATGGTCACGGCGACGACCTTGGTGCCGGAGGGGGCGGCGGCCTTGGCATCTTCCATCATCGCGCGGCCGCCCGCGGCGTGGATGGTCAGGATGGCGGGGTTAAGCGGCGCCAGCGCCTGCACGGCCTTCGCCACCGTGTTGGGAATGTCGTGAAGCTTCAGGTCGAGGAAGATCGGCAGGCCGACCTGCGCCATCTCCTGCACGCCGGCGCGGCCGTTCGCGCAGAAGAACTCGAGCCCCAGCTTTAGGCCGCCGACATGGTGGCGGACCCGTTCGGCCAGCGCGCGCGCCTTTGCGAGGTCGGGCGTGTCGAGCGCGACGAAGACCGGCCTGGTCATGCCACACCCGGCGGCACGGCGATGGGAACTGCGCCCGGCGGAACACCGGCGGCGGCGGGCTCGTCAGCCGCGACCACCGGGCGGGAGAGCGCGCCCACCCGCTGCCGGTAGCGCCAGCGCGTGGCGTAGAAGGCGATCAGCATGGGCACGAGCCCGATCAGAAAGGCGCCGATGACGAGGACCGGCAGCTGCGCGTCGAGCCTGAGGTCGTTCCACAGCACCACGGTGACGGGCGTCCAGTTGTTGTCGGCGAACAGCACCAGCAGCGCCACCACGATGATCCAGAACAGCAGGCGCAGAAAAAGCATGGCGTCACTCAAGCTGGCGATCGGCCGAGACTAGCCAGATCGGGCCGGGAAGGCGAGTCAGCGCCGGCCGAGCCGCGCCCAGATCGGGAAATGGTCGGAGGCATGGCGGGCGGCGATGCTCATGTGGACGCCGGCGTCCTCGATGCCGAGGTCGTCGGACACCATGATCCGGTCAAGCGCGGCGAGCGGCCGGCGCGTGTGGAAGCTCCGCCCGCAATCGGCAAAGCGGTAGTCGCGGCCGAAATCGCGCAGGCAGCCGCCCGCCGTCCATTCGTTGAGGTCGCCCATCATGACGGTCGGCATCGGCGGCCGGGCGGCGACATGCGCCAGGATCGCGTGCGCCTGCCGCCGGCGCCACAGCCCCGACAGGTCGAGGTGCATGCCGAGGATGCGCAACGGGCCGCCGGCCAGCTCGACCTCCGCCAGAACGGCGCCGCGCGGTTCCAGCGCGGGGATGTGGAGCACCTCCCGGTGGAGGATGGTCGTGCCCTTGCGCACGAGGATGGCGTTGCCGTGCCAGCCGATCGACAGCGCGCGGACGCCGAAGGGGACGGGGGTGAGCGCGCTCTGATCCTCGATCAGGTGCTGCGGCAGCGCGGCCGCGCGCGTGCCGAAGCGGCGGTCGGCCTCCTGCAGGGCGACGACATCCGGGTCGATCTCGCACAGCACCTCCAGGGTGCGCTCGGGCCGGCGGCGGCGATCGATCCCGATGGCCTTGCGCATGTTGTAGCTGACGACGACGGTCATGAAGGTTCCGTGGATGTTGCGGCAGAGCAAACGCCGCGCGGGCGGTTGCGTCTCAAAATGTTTCACCCGGAACCATGGCGGCAAGACGACGTTTGCCGCTTTTGAGAAGAGCGGACCCGAGACGTCCGCCGCGACGGGATCCTCCCCCACCCGGCGTGCCGGGATGCGGGGCGGGAAGGCGGGGTCTTGTCACCAGGCGACCCCGCCTTTTTTCTTGCGCCGAGCGGAACATTCCGTGAATACCGCGGCCATGGCCAAAGCTCAGAAGCACTATGTCTGCCAGGCATGCGGCGGCGTGACGTCCAAGTGGCAGGGCCAGTGCCCCGACTGCGGCGAATGGAACAGCCTGAGCGCGGAAGCGAGCACGGTGACCGCCTTTTCGGCGCGCCACGACCTGTCTTCGGGCGGCAGGCGCATCGAGCTCTTGTCGCTGGATGCAGAAGTGGTGCTGCCGCCGCGCATCGCAACGGGCATGGCCGAGCTCGACCGCGCGCTCGGCGGCGGGTTCGTCGCGGGGTCGGCGGTGCTGATCGGCGGGGATCCCGGCATCGGCAAGTCGACGCTGCTGCTGCAGGCGGCGGCGCGGCTGGCATCGTCCGGGCGGCCGGTTGCCTATGTGTCGGGCGAGGAAGCGGCCGACCAGGTGCGCCTGCGCGCGCGCCGGCTGGGGCTGGGGAGCGCGCCGCTGGTGCTCGCCGCGGCGACGTCGGTGCGGGACATCATCTCGACGCTCGCCACCACGGCGCCGCCCGCGCTGCTGGTGATCGATTCGATCCAGACCATGCATTCGGACCTGATCGAGGGCGCGCCGGGGACGGTCAGCCAGGTGCGCGCCTGCGCGCAGGAGCTGATCCGCTTCGCCAAGGAGCGCGGCACCGTGCTGGTGCTGGTCGGCCATGTCACCAAGGACGGGTCGATCGCGGGCCCGCGCGTCCTGGAACACATGGTGGATGCGGTGCTGTCGTTCGAGGGCGAGCGCAGCCACCAGTACCGGATCCTGCGCGCGATCAAGAACCGCTTCGGCGGCACGGACGAGATCGGCGTGTTCGCGATGGAGGACGGCGGGCTGAAGGAAGTCGCCAACCCGTCCGCCCTGTTCCTGACGCAGCGCGGCGAGCCGATGCCGGGCGCCGTGGTGTTCCCGGCGCTGGAAGGCACACGGCCGGTGCTGGTGGAGATCCAGGCGCTGACCGTGCGGCTGGCGAGCGGCGCGACGCCCAGGCGGGCCGTGGTGGGGTGGGACAGCGGCCGGCTGGCGATGGTGCTTGCCGTGCTGGAAGCGCGCTGCGGCCTCAGCTTTTCAACGGCGGAAGTCTATCTGGCGGTTGCCGGCGGATACCGGGTGCAGGACCCGGCCGCAGACATGGCGGTCGCCGCCGCGCTGGTGTCGGCGCTGGCCGAGCGGCCGGTGCCGGGCGACGCGGTGGCGTTCGGCGAGCTGGCGCTGTCCGGAGCGCTGCGGCCGGTGTCGCACCCGACGCTGCGACTGAAGGAAGCGGCCAAGCTGGGCTTCGGCCGGGCGCTGGTGCCGACGGGCGTGGAGGCGGAGGGCGCCGGTATCGACATCGCGCGCTACGGAACGCTGGGCGCGGTGGTGGAGCATCTGGTCGGCCGCTGAGGCGACGACCGGGCGCCCGGCCCGCGTTGACCGCATCTGTCCCGCTTTCTAGAGCTTGAACCATGGGGCTGACCGCACTCGACATCATCGTGATCCTGCTGGTGGGCGGCGGGGCCGTGTTCGGCGCGCTGCGCGGGTTCGTGACGGAAACGCTGTCGCTGATCGCGTGGGTGGCGGCGGTGGCGGCGGTTTCGCTGTTCCAGGATCCGCTCACCGCCCGGCTGGAGCCGAGCGTCGGCACCTATTACGGCGCGGCCGTGCTTGCCTTCGCCATCCTGTTCGGCGCGACCTATCTGGGCGGCAAGCTGGTCGCCAAGGCGATCGGCGCGCGCACGCGCAGTTCCGTCCTGGGCCCGGTCGACCGGGTGCTCGGCCTTGGGTTCGGCGCGCTGAAGGGGCTGATCATCTCCACCTTGCTGTTCCTGCTCGCCACCATGGTGGTCGACACGGTGCGCGGCGGGGCGGCGAACCGGCCCGAATGGATCCGCGACGCGCGGACCTTTCCGCTGCTGAACGCGACCGGCAAGGCCATGAGCGACTATATCGACGAACGGCGAAACCCCGACCGGGTCGACAGCCCGGCAAGCTGATCCGGGAACCGTCCGCACTCCCGCCGCTTTGCTTAGATGGCGAAAGGGAGCGGCGATGGACGGAATGCAGAAGCAGGACGCGGTTGGACCGGAGATCGCGGATGCCGCGCCGGACCTGCTCGCCAAGAAGGTGGCGGTGTCGTGGCCGCGCATCGCCATGCTGGGCATCGCCGCCGGCGCGTTCATCGCCTTCGGGTCGATCGCCTATCTGATCGTGCAGGGCGCGGGGGAGACGACGGGGGCGGTGCAGCTCCTTTCGGGCGCTGCCTTTTCCATCGGGCTGATGCTGGTGGTGGTGACGGCGGCGGAACTGTTCACCGGCGACACCATGCTGATGCTGCCGGCCGCGACGGGCAAGATGCGGGTGTCGGTGATGCTGGGCACCTGGGCGGTGGTGTGGCTGACCAACCTGATCGGCAGCCTCGCGATCGTTGGCCTGTTCCTGGCGGCGGGCGGGCTGAACGGGCTGGACGGCGGCATCGGCGAAGCGGCGGCGGCGACGGCGGCAACCAAGCTGGGCAAGGGCGCGGCGGCCACGCTGGCGTCCGGCATCCTCGCCAACATGCTGGTGTGCCTGGCCGTCTGGATGGCGATGGGCGCAAAGCAGGTCGCCGCCAAGCTGATCGCGGTGGTGCCGCCGGTGACGCTGTTCGTGGCCGCGGGCTTCGAACATTCGATCGCCAACATGTCGCTCCTCCCGCTCGGCCTGGCGGCGGCCGGATGGCCGGGCGGCGTGGGTGTCGCGGTGGCGAGCAACCTGGCGCTGAGCACCGCGGGCAACATCCTGGGCGGCGCGGCTGTCGCCTTTGCGCTCGGCAGCGGGCACGGCGTCGTTCCTGCCGACGATGACTGAGCATCTTTCACCGGCGGGCGCAGGTCCTACATCAGGTTCATGAGCACCACCCTCTACAATGCCGAGATCCTGCGCCTGGCGGCCAGCGTGCCGCATGCCGGACGGCTGGGCGACCCGAGCGGCGTGAGCGAGAAGCGGTCGCCCGTCTGCGGCAGCCGCGTGGCCGTGGACGTGACCCTGGACCCGGCAGGGCGTGTCGACAGGCTGGCGCAGGAGGTGCGCGCCTGCGCGCTGGGGCAAGCATCGGCAAGCCTGATGGGCGCCCAGGCGATCGGGCGGACGGCGGCCGAGCTGGAGGCGGCGCGCGACGCGCTGACGGCCTGGCTGGCCGGTGAGCGCGACGACCCCGGCGATTGGCCGGGCCTGACGATCTTCACGCCCGCCTTGCCGCACAAGGCGCGCCACGCCTCCATCCGGCTCGCCTTCGAGGCGGTGGCCGATGCCGCGCGCCAGGCGGAAGCGCGGCAACCGGCATGAGGCGCGGGCGCGCCGGCGGACGCTTCACTGCGCTGGCCGCGCTGTCGGCGGCGGTGGCGATCGGCTGCGGCGCCTTTGCCGCGCATGGCGCAAGCGGCCGCGCGGCGACGTGGCTGGAGACGGGATCCTTCTACCTCCTGGTGCATGCCGTGGCGGCGATGGCGATCATGTCGAGCGGCACCGGACGGCTGGCACGGGGGCCGTCCGCCCTGCTGCTGGGCGGCGCCATCCTGTTTTCGGGGACGCTGTTCCTGATGGCGTTCGGCTTTCCGCGCATGCTGGGCGCGATCACGCCCATCGGCGGCGCGGCGATGATCGCCGGCTGGCTGTGGCTGGCGTTACGCGCGCTTCGCCGCTGATCGGCACTTGTCCGAGCAGTAGAGGACCTGATCCCAGTCGCGGGCCCATTTCTTGCGCCAGCTGAACGGGCGATCGCAGACCGGGCAGACCTTGGTCGGCAGGTCACGCTTGGCAACGCCGTTGGGCATCAGTTCGGCTGCCGGTCGAGGAAGGCGGCGACATCGTCGAGCGCGACGCTGCGGTCCACGAACGCCTGGCCGATCCCCCGCACGAGGATGAAGGGGAGGGTTCCCGCCGACTTCTTCTTGTCGTGCGCCATATGGGCCACCAGCCGCGCGCCATCGGACGCAAGCCCCGCGCGGCCGGTCGGAAGGCCGACGGCCGACAGGTGCGTCGCGACCCGGTCGGCATCGGCCACGGAGCACAGCTCGCGCTCGGCCGAGAAGCGGAAGGCCAGCGCCATGCCGGCCGCAACCGCTTCGCCGTGGAGCAGGCGATCGGAAAAGCCGGCCTCCGCCTCCAGCGCATGGCCGAAGGTGTGGCCGAGATTGAGGAGCGCGCGCAGGTCGGCGGTCTCCCGCTCGTCCGCAGCGACGATCCGCGCCTTTGCCGCGACGCTGCGTTCCACCGCATGCGCCATCAGCGCGGTGTCGCCGTCCAGAAGCGCGAGGCCGTTCGCCTCGCACCAGGCGAAGAAGGCGGGATCGTCGATCAGGCCATATTTGACGACCTCGGCATAGCCGGCGGCGAGATCGCGCCGCGGCAGGGTGGCGAGGACGAGAGGGTCGGCGAGCACGAAGGCGGGCTGGTGGAAGGCGCCGACCAGGTTCTTGCCGGCGGGCGTGTTGATCGCCGTCTTGCCGCCGACGGAGCTGTCGACCTGGGCGAGCAGCGTGGTCGGCACCTGGATGAACCCGCAACCGCGCTTCAGGATGGCGGCGGCAAAGCCGACGAGATCGCCGATGACGCCGCCGCCGAAGGCGACGATGTGGTCGGCGCGTTCGACCTCGAGCGCCAGCAGCCGGTCGCAGAGATCGGCGAGCATCGCCCAGCTCTTGGTCGCTTCGCCGGGCGGGAGCAGCACCGGGCGGACGTCGATGCCGGCACGGGCGAGTGCCGCGATGAAGCTGTCGCCGTGCAGCGCCCAGACACGTTCGTCCGCAACGGTGACGAGACGGCCGCCGCGCGCGAAGCCCGCCAGATGCCGGTCGGCGGCGCCGAGCGCGCCTGCCTCCACCAGCACGTCGTAGCGACGCGCCCCGAGTTCGACGGGGACGATCACCGGAGCGCGGCCAGGATCGCGTCGACGGTGGCCTCGTGCGGGGCGGGCTGGCTGCGGATGTGGATATGCGCCTCTGCGTAGATGGGGTTGCGGGTGGCGGCGAGCTCCCCCAGGACCTCGTTCGGATCGCGGCCGACGAGCAGCGGGCGGGTTGCCCGGCGGCCGACGCGTTCCGCCAGCACCGACACGTCCGCATCCAGCCACACCGCCGTCGACAGCGCGAGGATGCGGGCGCGCGTGGCGTCGTTGATGAAGGCGCCGCCGCCCGTCGCCAGCACCTTGGGCGATCCGTCGAGCAGCCGCGTGATCACCCGCCGCTCGCCATCGCGGAAATGGGGTTCGCCGAACCGCTCGAAGATCTCGGCGATCGACAGGCCGGCGGCACGCTCGATCTCGTGATCGGCATCGACGAAGGGCAGGCGCAGGCGCTGCGCGAGGCGGCGGCCGATGGTGGACTTGCCCACCCCCATCAAGCCGACGAGCACGATGGGCCGGCGGCGCCAATCGGGCAGGGACTTGAGCTGGGATGCCATGGGAGGGCTATACAGGAACCTTCCCCCTCGGGCAAAAGGCCGCCTTTCCGAGTGTAGCCGAGGACGCGAATGCGACCGCTCATCATCCTGATCGTCATCGTGGCCCTTCTGGCGGCCGGCCTTTATGCGCTTGCCGGCATCGACACAGAGGTGCCGCAGACGCGGGTGGAGAAGGCGGTGCCGAATGACCGGCTGGCGCGCTAAGCGCCGCACGGCCGCCGCGCTGCTGCTGGCGGCGGTGGCGATCGGCCCGGCGCTGGGGCAGAGCGCGCCGGAATCGCTGCTTCCCCCCGGGTTCGGCGATCCTGCGCCGGAGCCGGAGGCGCCGGCCGACCGCCCGACCGACCTGTTGCCGCCGTCTGCGACGGGCACCGACAGCCCGGCGGCCGATCCGCTCGCCCCGGCCGCGGACGATCCCGCCGCCGACGGCGCGGAGGACGCGGACGAGGCGGAAGCGGAGGAGGAGCCCGCGCCCGATCCGCTCGACCTGCCTGACACGTCGCGGCGTGACCCGCGCTTTGCCGGGGTGATCGACAGCGACGGCGGCGGCGTGGGCGAGGAAGCCTGGGGCCGTGCGGACGGACGCTATCTGTCCACGCTGATGCGCCGGCTGAATGCGCCGGTGGCGTCGCGTTGGGGCTCCATTCTGCTGCGGCGCGCACTTTTGACGCGGGCGGCGGCCCCGCGCGGCGTGGGCGGTGCGGACTGGGCGGCGGAGCGGGCCTGGCTGCTGATCCGGATGGGCGAGGCAACCAGCGCGCGCGCGCTGGTGCAGTCGGTCGACGTCGATCGCTACACGCCCAAATTGCACGATGTCGCCATGCAGGCGATGCTGGCGACCGCCGATCCGGTCGGCGTCTGCCCCCTGACCACGGTGTCGGCCAAGACCTACCTCGGGTGGGATCTGGCGCGGGCATGGTGCGCATCGCTGGCGGGGGACAACGGCACGGCCGGCGCCATCGTCGACGCCGCGCGCCGCCGGCATGGCCGCGGCATCGACATGCTGCTGGCCGAAAAGCTGGTGAACGCCGGCACGGGCGGGCGCCGCGCCACGACCATCCAGTGGGACGGGGTGAGCGCGCTCAGCAGCTGGCGGTACGGCCTTGCCACCGCGACCGGCGTGTCGATCCCGGCGGAGCTTCTGGCGGCGGCCAACCCGCGCGTGTCGGGCTGGGCGGCGACGGCGCCGATGCGGCCGCTGGCGGACCGGCAGGCCGCCGCCGAGGTCGCGGCGCGGATCGGCGTGCTGTCGAACCTTGCCTATGTCGACCTGCTGTCCGCGATCGCCGACGGGATGGATCCGGCGGAGGTTGACGGCACGGCGGCCGGCAATCTGCGCACGGCATACGCCGCCACCGAGGATGCAGCGAAACTCGCCGCGCTCCGCGCGATCTGGGACGGCGAGGGCGATGCGCTTGCCGGCCAGGTTCTGACGGCGCGGGCGGCGGCGCGGATCAGGCCCGACGCGGCGCTGTCGGCGGATGCGCCCAGGCTGATCGCGGCGATGCTGTCCGCCGGGCTCGACCTGCAGGCGGACCGCTGGTCGGCGGTCGCGAACCAGGCGGGAGGCGATGCCTGGGCGCTGCTGGCGGCGGGATCGCCGCAGCCGCGCGTCGATCTCTCCGCGGCGCGGACGGAGGCCTTTGTGTCGGAGGCGTCGGCCACCAAGGCGCGCTTCCTGGTCGCCGCGCTGGCCGGGCTCGGACGGCTCGACGCCGCCGCCGCGCGGCGCATCGACCAGGAGGCCGGCCTTGGCCTCACCCGCCAGAGCCGGTGGAGCGAGGCGATCGATGCCGCGGCCGCCGCGCAGCAGCCCGGCACGGTGGTGCTGCTTGCCGCCACCGGACTGCAGGCCGGCGACTGGCGCGGGGTGCCGACCTTTCACCTGTTCCACATCGTTCGCGCGCTGTCCGCCGTCGGCCTGGAAGCCGAGGCACGGATGATCGCGGCCGAGGCCATCGCGCGCACATGATGCCCTGCCGATGACTGCGGACCGCGCGCTGATCGATCGCTTTCTGGAGATGATGGCGGTGGATGCGGGCGCCGCGGCGAACACGATCGCGGCCTACCGCACCGACCTGGAGGGGGCGTCGGCGGTGCTGAAGGGGGAACTGGGCACGGCCGACGCGGGCGCCATCCGGCAGCTTGCCGAAAGCTGGGCGCGGCTCGCGCGATCAACGGTGGCACGCAAGTCCGCGGCGCTTCGCCGCTTCTTCGCCTTTCTGCAGGAAGACGGCCTGCGCAGCGACGATCCCGGCGACGCGCTGCCGCGGCCAACGGCCGGCCGGCCATTGCCGTCCGTGCTGTCCCACGGCGACATGGACCGGTTGTTCGCAGAGATCGCGCGGCGGGTGGCGGAGGGCACACCCGACGCGCTGAGGACCGCCGCCCTGGTGGAGCTGCTGTACGGATCCGGGCTGCGGGCGACCGAGCTGGTCAGCCTGCCTGCCACCGCCATCACGGCCGATCGTCCGTTCATCATCATCCGCGGCAAGGGCGGGCGCGAACGGCTGGTGCCGATCTCCGACCGGGCGCGGGCAGCGGTGGCGGCATGGCGCGCGGTGGCGTCGGCATCGCCCTGGCTGTTCCCGTCGGGCAAGACGCATCTCAGCCGCGTGCGGCTCCACCAGATCGTGAAGGCGCTTGCGGCGGCGGCCGGCGTCCCGCCGGAGCGGGTCGGGCCGCATGTCCTGCGCCACGCCTTTGCCACCCATCTGCTGGAGGGCGGTGCGGACCTGCGCGCGCTGCAGGCGATGCTTGGCCATGCCAGCATCGCGACCACGGAGATCTACACCCATGTCGATGCGCAGCGACTGGTGACGCTGGTCAACGAGCGCCACCCGCTTGCGGACGGCACGGCGTTGACGGGAAAGCGAGGGCGGCCTACCCGCGCCGCCACATGAACAGCTATCTGGAATTCGAAAAGCCCATCGCCGAGCTGGACGCGCGCGCCGCCGACCTGTCGCGCAAGGACGGTGATGCGGAAGCGGCGGCGGAGGCGGCGCGGCTTACCGCACGGTCGCAGACGATGCTGGCCGAAACCTATCGCACGCTGACACCGTGGCAGAAGACGCAGGTCGCCCGCCACCCGCAGCGGCCGCATTTCAAGCATTATGTTGCCGGCCTCGCCGCCGACTGGACGCCCTTGTCCGGCGACCGGGCGTTTGCCGATGATCAGGCGATCATCGGCGGGCTGGCGCGGATCGGCGGGCGCCGGGTGCTACTGATGGGGCACGAGAAAGGTGACGATACCGCCAGCCGCGTGCGCCACAATTTCGGCATGGCGAAGCCGGAGGGGTACCGGAAGGCCATCCGCCTGATGGAACTGGCCGACCGGTTCGGCCTGCCGGTGGTGACGCTGGTGGACACGTCCGGTGCCTTTCCCGGTATCCAGGCGGAAGAGCGGGGACAGGCGGAGGCGATCGCGCGCGCGACCGAGGCCTGCCTGCAGCTGGGCGTGCCGATGGTCGCGGCGATCGTGGGCGAGGGCGGATCGGGCGGCGCGGTGAGCATCGCGGCGGCCAATCGGGTGCTCATGTTCGAACATGCCGTTTATTCGGTGATCTCTCCGGAAGGCTGTGCGTCCATCCTGTGGCGCACCGCCGATCGCGCGCCCGATGCCGCCGAGGCCATGCGGGTGACGTCGGCCGACCTCCTGAAGCTGGGCGTGGTGGATGCGGTGGTGCCCGAGCCGGTCGGCGGCGCGCACCGCGACCCCGGTGCCGCGATCGGAGCGCTGGGAGATGCGATCGGCACCGCGCTGGCCGCGCTCGAGCCGCTCAGCCGCGATGCGTTGCGCGCGGACCGGCGCGCGAAGTTCCTGTCGATCGGCAACTACTGACCCGCGTCGGCTCGCGCGGAACCGCGACGGCGAAAGTGCGGTTTACCCCCGGAACGAAATTCCGCGTGGGAGAGTGAAATGCGTAAGGTGCTGATCCTGTCGGGCGTGGCCGCGGTGGCCGCGCTCGCCGTTCCGGCGTCCATCGAGGCGCAGCGCGTCCGATCGATCAGCCAGTCGGACCGGCAGCAGGGTGCGCAGGCGCATCCGCAGCTGCTGCAGGAGTTCGGCGGCACCTATGATGGGCCGCAGGCTGCCTATGTGCGCCAGGTCGGACAGCGCATCGCGGTGCAATCCGGCCTGTCGAACAGCGGCAGCGATTTCACCGTGTCGCTGCTGAATTCCCCCGTGAACAACGCCTTCGCCATTCCCGGCGGCTATGTCTACGTCACCCGGCAGCTGCTGGGCCTGATGAACGACGAGGCCGAGCTTGCCGGCGTGCTGGGCCACGAGGTCGGCCATGTCGCGGCGCGCCACAGCTCGTCGCGCGGCCGGACCTCCACGATCGGCGCGATCGGGTCGCTCCTCCTGGGCGTGGTGACCGGAAATTCGCAGATCGCGCAGATCGCGGGTCAGGCGGCGCAGCTCTACACGCTTCGCTTCTCGCGCTCGCAGGAGCTGCAGGCGGACGACCTCGGCATCCGCTATCTGGTGGGCGCCGGCTATGATCCCCGTGCGCTTGCCTCCATGCTGGCCTCGCTGGCGGCGCAGACGCAGCTCGACGCGCAGGCGCGGGGCGGCGACGCGCGGTCGCTCGCCGAATGGGCGAGCACCCATCCCGATCCCGCCGGGCGCGTGCGCCGGGCGGAGCAGACGGCGGCGCGCTATCCCGCAACCGGTGCGCTCAATCGCGAGGCGTTCATCCGCCAGCTCGACGGGTTGCGCTATGGCGACGATCCGCGCCAGGGCGTGATCGACGGCCGCACCTTCCGACATCCCGACCTCCGGCTGCAGTTCAGCGTCCCGCAGGGCTTCACCATGTCGAACGGCGCGCGCGCCGTGTCGGTGACCGGGCAGGGCGGTCAGGCGCAGTTCGGCACCGGCAGCTATCGCGGCGACCTCGACAGCTATGTGACGGGCGTGCTCCGCGGCCTCAGCGGCGGGAGCGGCGGCGTGCCGCAGGGGCAGGTCCAGCGGACGCGGATCGGAAACTTTCCCGTTGCCTACACCACCACCCGGGCGAACAGCGGGTCAGGCCAGGTCGACGTCAGCGTCTTCGCCTATGAGTTCGGGCCACAGACCGCCTATCATTTCCTGCTCCTGACGCCAGCCGGCCGCGGCGTCGGCCCGTTCGGCCCGATGCTGGAAAGCCTCCAACGGCTGAGCGCGAGCGAAGCGGCGCAGATCCGTGGGCGCGAGATCGACGTGGTAACGGTCGGCGCGGGCGACACGCCGCAGCGGCTGGCAGCGCGAATGGCCTATCCGGACCTGCAGCTGCAGCGCTTCCTGGTGCTGAACGGCCTCGGTCAGAACGACCGCCTGGTGCCGGGGCAGCAGGTGAAGCTGGTCGTCAATTCGCGCTGACATGCGCAAAGGGCGGCGGCATTGCTGCCACCGCCCCCTTTGCTGCCGATCTCGGTTGATCAGTCGGCCCGTGTGAAGCCGGCATTTGCGCTGTCCATGGTGTTGGACACCGTGCTGCCGATCGACGTCAGGGCAGTGACCAGCCCGAGGGCGACGAGTGCGATCAGAAAGCCGTACTCGATCGCCGTCGCGCCTTTCCGGTCTCGGAGCAGTGCCCGGATGAGGGCCATACTGCTGCTCCTTCCGAAGGGGCGGAGCGGGATCGCCGCTCCGCCCGAAGGCAGGAAGCCCGGCTTACTGGCCGGCCCCGTCCATCGCGTCCGACGCGTTGTTGAACGTGGTCTTCAGGCTGTTGCCCAGACCCGACATCGCGGTGATGGCGGCAACGGCGATCAGAGCGGCGATCAGGCCGTACTCGATGGCGGTCGCACCCTTGTTGTTCTTCGCGAGCTTGTGCAGAAACTTCATAACCGGTCTCCGTGGTTCCGTCGATTTGCCTTAGTCCCGGCCGGCGGAGACCAGAGGCCACGCGCCGACATCGCCGGAATAGGAAGTCCCGGTTGCGAAACACTTAAGCGATTGAGGGAAACAGGGTTAATGGCCGCACAAGGCTTGATCCGCATCGGACCGGCCGGCCGGCCATGCTGATCGTCACCGCCGCAGCGATGGTCGATGCCGACGGCCGCGTCCTTGTCCAGCAGCGACCGGAGGGCAAGGCCTTTGCCGGTTTCTGGGAGTTTCCGGGCGGCAAGCTGGAGCCCGGGGAGACGCCGGAGGCTGCGCTGATCCGCGAGCTGTCCGAGGAACTGGGCATCGATGTCGAGCGGGCGTGCCTGGCACCGGCGTGCTTTGCCAGCGATGTTGCCGGCGACGGTCGCCCGATGCTGCTGCTGCTCTACGTGCTCCGGAAATGGCGGGGCGTGCCGAAACCCATCGAGGCCACCGCGCTTCGCTGGCTGCGGCCGGTGGAGCTGCACCGCATCACCATGCCGCCCGCCGACAAGCCGCTCATCGGCCTTCTGGAGGCGCTCGTCTGAGGGCATCGGCCAGCGATGCGGTGGCGCTGCCGCGGCGTGCGGGCTGCGGCTGGTCAGGCGAAGGTGCCCATCCGGACAGGTGGACGATGTTGAAGGTCTCGGACACGCGACCGTCCGCGTCCGCCTGCGCCGCGAAGGCCGCCGCCGCGCGCGACGCGGCTGACCGCCCGAGCGGCGGCGAGCCCCGAAGCAGGTTGGTCGCCGCCATGCCGCGCAGGTCCGCGACCAGCCCGGCGAGCGCGCGGTAGCGCACCGTCAGCCGGTCGCCGTCGACCACCGGCAGCGTGAAGCCCGCGCGCATCAGGAGGTCGCCGGCCGCGCGCACGTCGATCTGCGGATGGATGCGCGGGGCGGCCTGATCGCCATCGGCCGCCAGCATCGCCGCGCGGAGGCGTGGCAGGCTGCCACCGCCGATGAACGAACCGAGGAACAGGCCGTCCGGACGAAGCATCTGGCGGATTAGGACCAGCGCGCCGGGAAGGTCGTTCAGCTGGTCGAGCACGCCGACCGAGAGGATGAGGTCGAAGCTTCGCGCGGCGAAGATCGGCCGATCCTCGTCCGCCTGGACGCCGCCCGCCGCCTCCGCGAAACGGGCGCCCGCATCGACGCTGGTGACGGCCATGCCGCGGCCCGCGAGCCGGGCAGCGAGGGCGCCGCCATGGCCGCCGAGGTCGAGCACGTCGGAAAACGGCCGGCTGACGAGATCCAGGCGCCCGATCACCTCGTCCGTCATGTGGGCGTGGATGACGTCGTGGGCGGCATAGCGGGGCGCCGCCCGGTCCCGCCGGAGGCGCCGGCGCGCCCGGTCGAAGATCTCCGGAGGATGGTCAGCCATCGTCGGGCTTGTGCCCGGCCGCGCGGCCGGGGACAAGGCGCGATGATCGCGGCCGCGGCGCCCTTCCGCCTCCTTCTCGACTTCGCCCTCCCGCCGCGGTGCCCGGGGTGCGGGGCGGTGGTGGAAGGCGACCTGCGCTTCTGCCTCGCCTGCTGGGGCGCACTCGACTGGCTGGGCGCGGGATGCCCGGGGTGCGGCGTTCCGTTGCCGGCGACCGATGCCGGGCAGCGGTGCGCGCCGTGCCTGGCGGACCCTCCGCTCCATGACGGCGTGCGGGCGGTGGTCGGTTACGGCCCCATTGCCGGGCGGGTGGCGATGGGATTGAAATATGGGCGCAAGATCGGCCTGGCGCGGCTGATCGGCGGGTTCCTCGCACCGCATGTCGACATGGCGGACCGGCCGCTGATCGTCCCTGTCCCACTCCACCGCTGGCGGTTGTGGCAGCGCGGCTTCAACCAGTCGGCGCTGATCGCGGCATCGGTGGCGCGGCGGACGGGCGCGGAGCACGCCCCCGCGCTGCTGAAGCGCACGCGCGCGACGCCCGTGCTGCGCGGGCTCGGACGGGCCGAGCGGAAGCGCGCCATGCAGGGCGCCATCGCCGTCGAGCCGCGGGAGCGGCATCGCCTGGAAGGGCGCACCGTGCTGCTGGTCGACGATGTGCTGACCAGCGGCGCGACATCGGACGCCTGTGTGCGGGCGATGAAACAGGCAGGCGCCCGTCGCGTTCAACTGCTGTGCTGGGCCCGGGTGTTGCCGGGCGACGAAGGAGGCGCATGACCATGGCGGCTGTTGAGATCTACACGAAGTTCGGATGCCCTTATTGCAGCCGGGCCAAGGCGCTGCTGCGCGACAAGGGCGTGGACTTCGAAGAGCATGACATCACCATGGGCGGCCCCGACCGCGCCACGATGATCGAGCGGGCGAACGGTCGCACGACCGTGCCGCAGATCTTCATCGACGGAGAGCATGTCGGCGGGTCAGACGACCTGGCCGCGCTCGATCGCGCCGGCAAGCTCGACCCGATGCTGGAGGGAGCGGCACGCTGAAGATCGCCGTCCTGCAGATGACCGCCGGGATCGACCCGGCGGACAATGCCGTGGCCGTCGCCAGCGCCGTCGCCGATGCGGCGGCAGCGGGTGCCGCCATGCTGTTCACGCCTGAGATGACGAATCTGCTAGATCAAGATCGGGAGCGCTCGGAAGCCCGCGTGGTGGCGGAGGCGGACGATCCCGTCCTCCACGCCGCCCGCGCGTCGGCGGCGCGGCACAAGCTGTGGGTCCATCTCGGCTCGCTGGCGCTGCGGTCGGGCGACAAGCGCGTCAACCGCGGCTTCGTCATCGATGACGCGGGTGAGATCCGGGCGCGGTACGACAAGATCCACCTGTTCGACGCCGACATGCCCACGGGTGAGCGCTGGCGCGAATCGAACAGCTACCAACGCGGCGACAAGGCGGTTGCGGTCGACACGCCCGTCGGCGTCCTTGGCCTCAGCATCTGCTATGACCTGCGTTTCCCGGACCTTTATCGCGCGGTGAGCGATGCCGGGGCGACCGTCCTGTCGGTGCCGGCCGCCTTCACCGTTCCGACAGGTCGTGCCCACTGGCATGTCCTTCTTCGCGCGCGGGCGATCGAGTCAGCGGCGTTCGTCGTCGCGGCCGCGCAGACCGGCACCCATGCGGATGGCCGGCGAACCTTCGGTCATTCGCTGGTGATCGATCCCTGGGGCACGGTGCTGCTCGACATGGGAGAGGAGCCCGGGCTCGGCATTGCGGAGATCGACGCGGCGGCGGTGACCGCCACCCGCGCGCGGATGCCGGTTCTGGACCACCGCCAGCCGATCGGGCCGGTCGACCTGATCGACTGATCAGCTTGCCCGCGGCCGCGACACACCGTAACTCCCATGCCCGTGCGCCCGTAGCTCAGCAGGATAGAGCATCAGATTCCTAATCTGGGGGCCACTGGTTCGAATCCAGTCGGGCGCACCACCGTTCAGGCCCTGGCGTTCTGGTCCGCGACCATCATTTCGACGGGCGTGTCGCCGATCGGGCCCGGCGACTGGTCGGCCGCGCGGTGCGCAAAGAGCCAGCGGCTGGTGAGGCCGGCCACCGCGGCGCCGATGAGCGGAGCCACCCAGAACAGCCAGAGCTGCTGAACAGCCCAGCCCACGACGAGGAGCGCCGGCCCCGTGCTGCGCGCGGGATTGACCGAGGTGTTGGTGATCGGAATCGAGACGAGATGGATCAGCGTCAGCGCGAGGCCGATTGCGAGCGGAGCGAAGGCCGCCGGTGAGCGCTCGTCGGTCGCGCCGATGATGACCCAGAGAAACCCGGCCGTCAGCACGGCTTCAGCGAGGAAGCCGGCGGCCAGCGTGTAGCCGCCTGGCGAGTGCAGGCCTTAACCGTTGGCGGCGAGCCCGCTTGCCGCAAGATCGAAGGTCGGCGATCCCGAGGCGAGCGACAGGAGCACGATGCTGCCAAGGACCCCGCCGACCAGCTGCGCGACGACATAGCCCGGCAGGTCGCGCGCGGAAAAGCGCCCGGCGACGGTCAGCCCCACGGTCACGGCCGGGTTGAAATGCCCGCCCGAGATGAAGCCGACGGCGAAGGCCATGGTGAAGACGGTGAGGCCGAAGGCGAGGCTGACGCCGAGCAGGCCGATCGTGCCCGGCACGTCCGCGCCGGCGGCGAGGACGGCGGCCCCGCAGCCGCCGAGCACCAGCCAGAAGGTGCCGATCATCTCCGCTCCAGCCGCCGTGCCAGCGCCTGGGGCCGCGGCCGTGGCGCGGCGGGAAGGGATGCAGTGGCCGCGTTGATCCCGGTCATGTCATTCATCGCGTGATCCTCCATCAGGCCTGCCACCTTCGGGAGCATCGCTCATCCACGCTGCGCGAGATCGCTCCGATCAGGCCAACAACATGTCATCTTCTTCAACGATCCTTGGTCATTTTGCACCAGGGATGTTCGTTTGCACCGTGCCAACGGCTGGTCGCCTCGGCGATCATGCGGGCGTCAGAGGGACTTAGGGCGGGACATGCCGGCGCGATTTCACCACGCGATCCCGGATGCAGCGTCATCTTCCGAGTCGTTTTCCAGGACACGCGTTGCCCGGCACGACAGGGTGCGCCGGGGGTCTTGACGAACAGCGCGGCGAACCCATCTGGATCGTGCCGGATGCCTTCGGGGTCCGGCGGCGGCGGATGCGCGTGGCACCGCCAGCCTTGAATCCAGGTTGCTCATTGGAGGATTTGGTTATGCGAAACGCTTTTGATTTCACCCCCTATCGCCGGTCGTCGATCGGCTTCGACCGGTTGTTCGACATGCTGGAGAGCGCGACGCGCAGCGACGCAGGGCAGGACGGCTATCCGCCCTTCGACGTGGAACAGCGCGGCGAGGACCTCTATCGCATCAGCATCGCGGTTGCCGGCTTCACCCGTGATCAGATCGACATCACCAGCAAGCCCAACCTTCTGCTCGTGCAGGGCAAGAAGGGCGACGACGGGGATCGGCGCTTCCTCCACCGGGGGATCGCGGCCCGCGCGTTCGAGCGGAGCTTCCAGCTGGCCGACTATGTCGTCGTGACCGGTGCCGAGCTGGCCGACGGCCTGCTGCAGATCGACCTGAAGCGCGAGGTGCCCGAGGCGATCAAGCCGCGGCGCATCGAGATTGGCGGCGCGAGCACGCCGGCCGACGCCATCGAGCACAAGGCTCCAGAAGCCGTCGCGGCCTGATCGACCGCCAAGGCGACATGACATGGGGGCGGGGACCGCAGGGTTCCCGCCCCCTTCTGTTTGGCGCAGACACCATGCTGGGCTAGGCAGCGCGCATGACCAGCCACGCCAGCCCCGCCGACGGGGACCTCGTCTCGTCCCCCGCCAAGCCGCATGTGCCCGACGATGTCGCGGACGCGGTGCGCACGCTGATCCGCTGGGCGGGCGACGATCCCGCGCGCGAGGGGCTGACCGACACACCGGCGCGGGTCGCGCGCGCCTGGCTGGAATATTGTTCGGGCTATGCCGAGGATCCGGCGCACCATCTCAGCCGGACTTTCGAGGAGGTCGGCGGCTATGACGAGATCGTGCTGCTGAAGGATATTCCGTTCCAGTCGCACTGCGAGCATCACATGGCGCCGATCCTGGGGGTTGCGCACATCGCCTATCTGCCGCGCAACCGCGTGGTCGGCATCTCGAAGCTTGCGCGCGTGCTGCACGGCTTTGCGCGCCGGCTGCAGGTGCAGGAACGGCTGACCGCGCAGGTGGCGGACTGCATCTGGGAGCATCTCCAGCCGCTGGGCGTCGCGGTGGTGGTGGAGGCGACCCATGCCTGCATGACGGCACGCGGCGTGCGCACGCCGGGCGTGACCATGACCACCAGCCGGATGATGGGCGTGTTCCGCGACGACGAGCGCAGCCGGCGCGAGGTCCTGGCGCTGATCGGGCGGTGAGAGGCGGCGCGCTCGCCCTGCTGCTGATGCCGGCAGCGCTGCCGGCGCAGACGGCCGAGTCGCTGCAGCAGAACCATGATCGTATGACGCGGGCCGAGGGGTGCCGGCAGGAGCGGGCGGGCGACGTGGTCGTCTGCGCGCGCCGCGACGACGATGCCTTTCGACTGCCGGCTCAGGAGCGGCGCCCGCCCCAGGAGGAAGCGGGTGTGCGGTCGATGGACGCGCATATGGCCCTGGCCGGGGCGGCGCCGGGAAGCCGCGACCAGTGCGGCATCTTCGCCGACCAGCGACGCTGTTCAAAGGCGGACATGATCGCGAGCGGGTGGGGCGGGGGGCGCGACCCGCTGACCGCCGTCGGGCGGCTGATCGGGATCGTCGATGCGGCGGAGCCGCCGGCATTGCCGGAAGGAACGGCCGGGCCGCCGTGACGCGGTAAGCGGCCTTCACGCAGGACGCGGCGTCGGTCAGGCGGGCATGAGGACTTCAGTCTGCTGCACGGAAGCGGTGTTTCACGGTGAGACAGCCGGCAACGGCGATGCAACCTGTTCGTCCGCCGTTCATTTTACTGCCATGCTCAAGGCTATCATCCCCCTCGCCGCTTCGCTGGTCGTTCTGACCGCCACCGTCACCTGCGCCTTCACGGGCTGATCGCGGACAGGCAGCCAGCGACTGTCATGGCATGAAAAAAGGGCCGGATGGATCGCTCCATCCGGCCCTTTTTCGTTGAACGCAGCCGAAGCTCAGCCCTCGCGGCTGTCGTCCTCGTCGCCGCGGTCCGTGGCGATCTCGCCCGGTTCCGCATTGGGGTCGAAGTCCTCGGTGAAGCCGGCCTCGTCCTTTTCGAACATCTCGGCCATCACGTCGACGCCCTGCGCCTGCAGCTCGGCCTCTTCCGGCGAGCGGGCGACGTTCACCGTGACCTTCACGGACACTTCCGGGTGCAGCTGCACGCGGACGTCGCTGACGCCGATCGACTTGATCGGACGGTCGAGCACGACCTGGCTCTTGGTCAGCTTGGTGCCATCGGCCTCAAGCGCCTCGACGATGTCGCGGACGCTGACCGAACCGTAGAGCTGGCCAGTGTTGGACGCCTGACGGATCAGCGTCACGCTCTTGCCGTCGATATCCTTCGACGCCGTTTCCGCATCGCTCCGGCGCGCGGCGTTGTCGGCCTCGATCTGCGCGCGGTTGGCCTCGAACACCTTGCGGTTGGCTTCGTTGGCGCGCAGCGCCTTCTTGCGCGGCAGCAGGAAGTTGCGGGCGAAACCCGGCTTCACCGACACCACGTCGCCGATCTGGCCGAGCTTCTCGACCCGTTCAAGCAGGATCACATCCATGGGTTCTGCTCCTTACTTCACGATGTAGGGCAGCAGGCCCAGGTGACGCGAACGCTTGATCGCCTGGGCGAGCTCACGCTGCTTCTTGGCGCTGACGGCGGTGATGCGCGACGGCACGATCTTGCCCCGCTCGGACACGAAGCCCTGCAGCAGACGGACATCCTTGTAGTCGATCCGCGGAGCGTCCTTGCCCGAGAACGGGCAGCTCTTGCGGCGGCGGAAAAACGGACGCGCCATTATGCGGCCTCCTCTTCACGGTCGCGACGTGGGCCGCGGTCGCCACGGTCGCCCGCACCACGCTCGCCACGGTCGCCGCGGCGGCCGTCACGATCGCTCTTGCGCATCATCACGGACGGGCCGGCCTCGTGCGCGTCGACGCGCACGGTCATGTAGCGGATCACGTCCTCGTTGATGGAGGTCTGGCGCTCCAGCTCGGCCACCGTGTTCGACGGCGCCTCGAACTCGAGCAGCACATAATGCGCCTTGCGGTTCTTCGCGATGCGATAGGCGAGGCCGCGCAGGCCCCAGGTCTCGGTCTTCACGACCTTGCCACCCGTCTCCTCGACGATCCTGGTGGCGGTCTCCGCAAGCGCATCGACCTGGGCCTGAGCCAGATCCTGACGCGCAAGGAAGACGTGCTCGTACAGAGCCATGTCTCTTGCCTTCATGTTGGCCGATCGCTGACGCCGCCCGATGCGGTCGCCCCTCCGGCTGTCGTCTCGTCCGGCGCCGTAATGCCGGAAGTCGCGCCCTATGGCCCGCCTCCGCGAAAAGCTCAACCCCGTTCAGGCCGCGCTTGTCGAAGCCTTGCCGTTTCTTCTAACCGCGCGGGGGAGGCGGCAGGGCTGTCACCGGTCCCGCCCGAACGGAGTTCTGAGACGATGCGAGCCTTTATCTTTCCCGGCCAGGGCAGCCAGCAGGTCGGCATGGGCCGCGCGATCGCCGACGGCAGCGCCGCGGCGCGCGCCGTGTTCGAGGAAGTGGACGATGCGCTCGACCAGCATCTGTTCCGCCTGATGACCGATGGCCCGGCAGACGAACTGCAGCTGACCGCCAACGCCCAGCCCGCGATCATGGCCAACGCCATCGCGACGCTGCGCGTGCTGGAGTCCGACGGCGGCATCCGCCTGGCCGACAAGGCCGCGTTCGTCGCCGGCCATTCGCTGGGCGAATATAGCGCGCTGTGCGCGGCGGGCGCGATCGACCTGCCAACGACGGCAAGGCTGCTGCGGCTCCGCGGGGAAGCGATGCAGGCCGCGGTGCCGGTCGGGGAGGGCGCGATGGCGGCGGTGCTGGGCGCGGACGTGGAGGTGGCGCAGCGGCTGGCCGCGGCGGCGGCCGAGGGCGAGGTCTGCACGGTCGCCAACGACAATGATCCGACGCAGGTCGTGATTTCCGGGCACAAGGGTGCGATCGACCGCGCGATCGGCCTTGCCAAGGAAATGGGCGCCAAGCGGGCGATCGCGCTGCCGGTGTCCGCCCCCTTCCATTGCCCGCTGATGCAGCCGGCGGCCGACGCGATGCAGGCGGCGCTGGCCGAAGCGCGCATGCAGGCGCCGCTGGTGCCGGTGTTCGCCAACGTCACGGCCGCGGCCGTCGCCGATCCGGACGAGATCCGGCGGCTGCTGGTGGAGCAAGTGACGGGGCGCGTGCGCTGGCGCGAGAGCGTGATCGCCATGCGCGCGGCGGGCGTCGCGCAGTTCGTGGAGCTGGGCGGCAAGGTGCTGGGTCCGATGGTCAAGCGCATCGATGGCGATGCGGAAGTCTCGAGCATCGTCACGATGGACGATGCCGAGGCACTGGCGAAGACGCTTTGAGGAGTTCGACATGTTTGATCTGACGGGGATGACGGCGCTGGTAACCGGCGCGTCGGGCGGCATCGGCTCCGCGGTGGCCAAGGCGCTTGCGGGGCAGGGCGCCCGGCTGGCGCTGAGCGGGTCCAACCAGGCCAAGCTGGAGGCGTTCGCAGGCGAGATCGGCGGGAGCCATGTGACGCTGGCCTGCGACCTGTCGGACGGCGCGGCGGTGGACGGGCTGGTCCCGCGCGCAGTGGAAGCGCTCGGCGGGCGGCTGGACATCCTGGTCAACAATGCCGGCGTCACCCGCGACAACCTGGTGATGCGGATGAAGGACGATGAATGGGACCAGGTCATCACCGTCAACCTGGAGGCGGCGTTCCGGCTAGCGCGGGCCGCCGCCAAGCCGATGATGAAGCAGCGTCATGGCCGCATCATCTCGGTGACGAGCGTGGTGGGCGCGACCGGAAACCCGGGGCAGGCCAACTATGCCGCGTCGAAGGGCGGGCTGACCGCCATGTCCAAGGCGCTGGCGCAGGAGCTGGCCAGCCGCAACATCACCGTGAACTGCGTGGCGCCGGGCTTCATCACCTCTCCGATGACCGATGCCTTGCCCGACGCGCAGAAGGAGGCGCTGACCACCCGCATTCCGGCCGGCCGGCTTGGCGAGGGCAGCGACGTGGGTGCCGCCGTCGCCTACCTGGCGTCGCGCGAGGCAGCCTATGTCACCGGGCAGACCGTGCATGTGAACGGCGGCATGGCGATGCTGTGATTGCCCGCAGGGGTTGCAAGCTGAATAGGCCCTGATTAGGGCGGCGAGACTGAATTGACCCGAGAAGGACTATCCATGAGCGAGACCGCCGACCGCGTGAAGAAGATCGTTGTCGAGCACCTCGGCGTCGAGGCCGACAAGGTGACCGAGGACGCAAGCTTCATCGACGATCTGGGTGCGGACAGCCTCGACATCGTCGAGCTGGTGATGGCCTTCGAGGAAGAGTTCGGGGTCGAGATCCCCGACGACGCCGCGGAGAAGATCACCACCGTGCGCGACGCCATCACCTACATCGACAGCAACAAGGGCTGAACGGCCGCCGGCCGCGCCGGGCCCTTCGGGGTCCGGTGTCAGCTCCGCATATTGGCGGCCTCCCGACACCGGCTGGAACCGGGCGGGAGGCCGTTTCGCTTTGTAAGGATCGGACGGGAGTAGAAGATGGCGACAGAGATGCGCCGCGTTGTCGTCACCGGGCTGGGGCTCGTCACGCCGCTTGGCGGTGACGTCGAGACGACCTGGGCGAACCTGATCGCCGGCAAGAGCGGCATCGGGCCCATCACGCGCTTCGACGTGTCCGACCAGAAGGCGAAGATCGCGGGCGAGGTGAAGCCGGCCGATCACCCCTGGGGCTTCGACGCGAACAAGCGCGTCGACCACAAGGTGCAGCGCCAGGTCGACCCCTTCATCGTCTATGCGATCGATGCCGCCGGCCAGGCGCTCGAGGATGCCGGGCTGACCGACATGGACCAGGACATGCGCGAGCGTGCCGGCGTCTCCATCGGATCGGGCATCGGCGGACTGCCGGGCATCGAGAGCGAGTCTTTGGTGCTGAAGGAGCGCGGCCCCGGACGCGTCAGCCCGCATTTCGTCCACGGCCGGCTGATCAACCTGACCAGCGGCCAGGTGTCGATCAAGTACGGCCTGATGGGACCCAACCATTCGGTGGTCACCGCCTGCTCAACCGGTGCGCACTCGATCGGCGACGCGGCGCGCATGATCAAGGACGGCGATGCCGACATCATGCTGGCGGGGGGCGCGGAAAGCACGATCAACCCGCTCGGCGTGGCCGGCTTCGCGCAGGCCAAGGCGCTCAACATGAGCATGAATGATCGTCCCGAGCAGGCCAGCCGCCCCTATGACCGCAACCGCGACGGCTTCGTCATGGGCGAGGGCGCCGGGGTGGTCGTGCTCGAGGAATATGAGCATGCCAAGGCACGCGGCGCGAAGATCTATGCCGAGGTGGTCGGATACGGCCTGTCCGGCGACGCCTACCACGTCACGGCTCCGCATCCGGAAGGGCGCGGCGCCGAGCTCGCCATGAAGATGGCGCTGCGCAAGGCCGGGCTGGAGCCGGGCGACATCGACTACATCAACGCGCATGGCACATCGACGATGGCCGACACCATCGAACTGGGCGCGGTGAAGCGCGTGCTGGGCGACGACCTGGGCGGCGCTTCGATGAGCAGCACCAAGTCCGCCATCGGTCACCTGCTGGGCGGCGCGGGCGCGGTGGAGGCGATCTTCTGCATCCTCGCCATCCGCGACCAGATCGTGCCGCCGACGCTCAACCTCGACGATCCGGACGACGGAACGGAGGGTGTCGACCTGGTCCCGCACACCGCCAAGAAGCGGCCGGTGCGCGCGGCGCTCAACAACAGCTTCGGATTCGGCGGCACCAACGCTTCCGTGATCCTGAAGGCGATCTAGCAGCACGCATGCGGCGGCTCGTCTTCCTTCTGGCCGCCCTGCTGCTGATCGGCGCGGGCGGCGCCTATGTCTGGGCATCGTCGCAGTGGACGGGCGCCGGGCCGGCTCCGCGCGAGACGCTGGTGCGGGTCGCGCCGGGCAGTTCCGTCCGCGGCGCCGCCGGGGCGCTGGAGGACGCGGGCGTGATCGCCTCGGCCGACCGGTTCGTCACCCTGCAGCGGCTGTTCGGCGACGACGAGCCGGTGAAGGCCGGTGAATATCTGGTGCCCGCCGGGGCCAGCCCGCAGGCAGTGCTGGCGCTTCTGCAGTCCGGCCGCAGTTTCCAGCGGCAGATCGTGGTGCCGGAAGGAACGCCCTCCGTCCTCGTCCACGACCGGCTGATGCGGGAATCGGCGCTGACGGGATCGGTCGCGGTCCCGGCGGAAGGATCGATCCTTCCCGACAGCTACAGCTTCGAAGCGGGTGAGACGCGCGCGGCGGTGGTCGCGCGGATGCAGGCGGCGATGACCCGCGAGCTCGACCGGCTGTGGCGGGCGCGCAAGCCCACCACGGCCGTGCGGACAAAGGCGGAGGCGCTGACGCTCGCCTCCATCGTCGAAAAGGAAACGGGCGTTCCGGCCGAGCGACGGACGGTTGCGGGCGTTTATTCGAATCGCCTGCGGCTTGGCATGCCGCTGCAGGCCGATCCCACCGTCATCTACCCGATCACGCGGGGGCGTCCGCTCGGCCGGCGGATCCTTCGGTCGGAACTGGACGCGCGGAACGGCTACAACACCTATGCCATGGCCGGGCTGCCGCAGGGGCCGATCGCCAATCCGGGGCGGCTCTCCATCGCCGCCGTGCTTGATCCGGCAGCGACCCGCGCGCTGTATTTCGTTGCCGACGGGTCGGGCGGGCATGTGTTCGCCGACACGCTGCAGCAGCATCAGGCGAACGTCGAACGCTGGTACGCGCTGCGCCGGTCGCGCGGCGAGATGTAGCGGCTAGAGCCGGAGGCCGGCGGTCTCCGGAAGTCCGCTCATGATGTTCAGGTTCTGGATGGCGGCCCCGGCCGCGCCCTTGCCGAGATTGTCGAGCAGCGCGACCAGCCGCGCCTGACCGGCGACCGCGTCGCCAAGCACGAACAGCTCCATGCCATCGGTGCCGGCCATGCGCTCGATATCGAGCGTGGCGGGCCGCGCGTCCGACACGCGCACGATCGGCGAGCCGGCATAGGCGGACGCGAGGCTTTGCCGCAGGTCATCCAGCGTCGGCGCGCCCGGCAGCCGGGCAAGCGGGAGCGGCACCTCAACGATCATGCCGCGGTAGGTGCGGGTCACCGCCGGCGTGAACAGCGGGGCATGCGCGAGGCCGGCATGAACCCGCATCTCGCCCAGATGCTTGTGACCGAGGCCGAGCGCATAGGCGCGGTGCGCGGTGCTGGTGGCATCGGGCGCGTCCGCGTTCTCGAAGGCGGCGACCATGGCCTTGCCACCGCCGGAATAGCCGGACACCGCATTGACGCTGACCGGCCAGTCGGCGGGGAGCAGGCCGTCGGCGACCAGCGGCCGCACGAGCGCGAGAAAGCCGGTCGGGTAGCAGCCGGGATTGCTGACCAGCCGCGCCTGTTCGATCGCGCGCCGGACGTCGCCGCCGAGCTCAGGAAAGCCATAGGCGAAGCGCGGGTCGATCCGATGCGCGCTGGAGGCGTCGATGATGCGCGCGTTCGTGCCCTCGGCAAGGGCGACCGCGTCGCGCGCGGCGTCGTCGGGAAGGCAGAGGATGGTGATGTCCGCTGCCGCGATCGCGTCGGCACGCGCCGCCGCCGACTTGCGCTCCGCATCGCCCAGGATGAGCAGGTCAAACTCCGGCCGGTTCGCCAGCCGGTCGACGATCTCCAGCCCCGTCGTTCCCGCCGCGCCGTCGATGAAGACGCGCATCACCGGCGGGCTCCCAAGGCGTCAGGCCTCGATCGGCTCCCGCCGATCCTCGGATCGGTTGCCAGCGGTGACAAGGGCGCGGAAGCTTTCAAGGAAATTCGCCCCCTCGCTGGTCGGCGTCACGAAGATGTTGCGGCGATCCACATCGTCGCGCTGCCGCCGCAGGTAGCCGAGGGTGGCCAGCCGGTTCAAGGCGCGGGTGATCACCGGCTTCGATACGTTCAGCCCGCGGGCGAGGCCGCGGACCGTATGGGGGCCCGGTTTCAGGTAGACAATCAGCAGCAGCGCCATCTGCCGGTTGGTCAGGTCGGGCTCCCCCGACCGGACATAATCCAGCAGCGTTCTCATCCACCCGAACAGCGGCTTTTCTGGCATGGACGACGTCCTTTCGCCTAAATCACTGACGCCGTCAGACGGCGATCATCATTGGCAACCGAACGCGTCAACTTGAGGCCGGGTTTCCCCCAACGGCTAACGAATCTTCAAGATTTCTGCGGGTCGTATCGCCCGCGAAGCATTGCCCAGGCGGCAAGCAGACCCAGCGCCTCGCCGCCCTTCGGCCGGCCGGGCCGCGCCGACGGACGCCAGGCGAACAGGTCAAGATGGGCCCATGGCACGGCGGCGGGCACGAAACGCTTCAGGAACAAGGCGGCCGTGATGGTGCCGGCAAAGGGCGTGTCGCCCGCGTTCGCCAGGTCGGCGACATCGGATGAGATATATTCCGCATAAGGATCCCACAGCGGCAGGCGCCAGAGCGGGTCCTGGTTCGAAGTCCCGGCGGAGAGCAGGTCGGCGGCGAGCGCATCGTCGTTGGCGAACAGGGCGGGCAGGTCGGGGCCGAGGGCGATCCGCGCCGCGCCGGTGAGGGTCGCGAAGTCGAGGAGCAGCGCCGGCTCCTCCTCGACGGCGCGGGTGATCGCATCGGCGAGGATCAGGCGGCCTTCGGCATCGGTGTTGCCGATCTCCACGCTGGTGCCGGCGCGGCTGCGGAGGATGTCACCGGGGCGAAAGGCATGGCCCGAAATGGCGTTCTCGACCGCGGGGATCAGCAGGTGCAGCCGGATCGGCAGCCGTTCGGCCATGATCAGTCCGGCCAGAGCGATCGCATGGGCCGCGCCGCCCATGTCCTTCTTCATCAGCCGCATGCCGCTCGCCGGCTTGATGTCGAGGCCGCCCGAATCGAAGCAGACGCCCTTGCCGACCACGGCGACGCGGGGGTGCGCCGGGTCGCCCCATGTCAGCTCGATCAGGCGCGGTGCAAACGGGCGCGCGGCGGCCCGCCCGACCGCATGGATCATCGGATAGCCCTGCTCCAGCGCGTCGCCGGTGGTGACGGACACCTGCGCGCCATGCCCCTCGGCGGCGGCGCGCACCGCCATTTCGAGCTCGGCAGGTCCCATGTCGTCGGCGGGCGTGTTGACGAGGTCGCGCACGGTGGCGACGGCGGACGCCAGCCCGATCTCCCGCTCGATCCCGCGGACATCCTGCGTCAGGAGGATGCGCGGTCCGGCAGCGCCGTCGTCCTTGCGGTACCGGTCGAACCGGTGCTGTGCGAGCAGCCAGCCGTGCGCGGCGGGGCCGGCGCTGCCCTCCGCCCGATAGGTGCCGGCGGGAAGCTGTTCCGCCGCGCGAGCGAGGCACCAGCGCCCGGGCGTGCCTGCGTCGGCAACGCCCACCGCCACGCTCCATGCCTCGGCGGCGTCGCCCGGCAGGATCGCCACCTCACCGGCCTTTCCGGTAAAGCGCGCCGCCTCCACCATCGCACGCGCGCGGAGCGGCTGCGATTGGAGCCAGGCCTTGAAGGAGGCGGGATCGACGAGGTGGAGGCTATGCGCGCTCTCCCCGCGATCGGGGCGGAGAAGGCTTCGAAAGTCGGTCAAGGGCGTCTTTCCTGGCGGAGGGGGCCGATCAACCTACCGCGCGCTGCCCGCCGGACAAGCCGCGTCAGGCGGGAACGCCGTAAAGGTCGTGCTCGTCCGCATCCTCGATGATCGCCGGAACGATGTCCCCGGGCTTCAGCCCACCGGCGTCGCGCAGGAAGACGGCGCCGTCGATTTCCGGCGCATCCGCCTGCGAGCGGGCGTTGGCGCCGCCGTCTTCGTCCACGTCGTCGATGATGACCGGGATCGTGCGGCCGACCTTTGCGGCCAGCTTCGCAGCGGAGATCGCGGCGGTGTGCGCCATCAGCCGCTGGAAGCGATCCTCCTTGACCTCCTCCGGCACCGGATCGGGCAGGTCGTTGGCGCGTGCGCCCTCGACCGGCTCGAAGCGGAACCCGCCCACCCGGTCGAGCTGCGCCTGACCGAGCCAGTCGAGCAGATAGCGGAAATCCTCCTCCGTCTCGCCGGGGAAGCCGACCACGAACGAGGAGCGGATGGCGATATCCGGGCAGACGCTGCGCCAGCCGCGGATCCGCTCCAGCACGCGGGCGTCGTTGGCCGGACGCTTCATCGCGCGCAGCACGTTGGGCGCGGCATGCTGGAAGGGAATATCCAGGTAGGGCGTCACCAGCCCGTCGGCCATCAGCGGGATCACCGCGTCGACGTGCGGGTAAGGGTAGACATAATGGAGGCGCACCCACACCGGCTGCTCCGCAGAACCCAGCTGCCCCAGGCCCTGCGCCAGGTCGGTCATGTGGGCGCGCACCTCCGCGCCCTTCCACGGCCAGGCGGCATGGCGCAGGTCGACGCCGTAGGCCGACGTGTCCTGGCTGATCACCAGCAGCTCGCGCGTGCCGGCGGCGACCAGCTTTTCGGCTTCGCGCAGCACGGCATCGGGCCGGCGGCTGGCGAGCCGACCGCGGATCGACGGAATGATGCAGAAGGTGCAGGCGTGGTTGCACCCTTCCGAGATCTTCAGATAGCTGTAATGGCGCGGCGTCAGCTTCAACCCGGCCTCGGGCACCAGATCGACGAAGGGGGAAGGGACCGGCGGCGCCGCCTCGTGCACCGCGCCCACGACCGCCTCGTACTGATGCGGCCCGGTGACGGCGAGAACGTCCGGGAAGCGGGCGCGGATGGCGTCCGCCTCGTTCCCCATGCAGCCGGTCACGATCACGCGGCCATTCTCCGCGATCGCCTCACCGATCGCCTCGAGGCTTTCTTCCTTGGCGCTGTCGAGGAAGCCGCAGGTGTTGACGAGCACCACGTCCGCGCCGGCATAGTCCTGCGACAGGCCATAACCGTCGGAGCGGAGCTTGGTCAGGATGCGCTCGCTGTCGACAAGCGCCTTGGGGCAGCCGAGCGAGACCATGCCGACCTTCGGCTGCGTGGGAAGTTGAAGTGCCATGGGAGGCGCGGCACATAGCGGCACCCGGCGGCTTTTTCCAGTGGCCGGAGCGGCTTGCTCAGCGACCCGTCTTCGGCGTCTCCCGGATGAGGACGAGCTGGTCGCCTTCTTGCACCCGGGCCGCGTCGCCTTCCCACCAGCCGACCGACGCGCCCGCGCGGTAGAGCCGGACGCCGAGGCCGGTCGGCAGGTCGCGCAGCAGATGGCCGACGTCCTCCGCCGCGGCCGGGCGCTCGACCAGCTGCACCCGTCCGGACGCGGTCGCCAGATCGGCCAGATAGTCCGCGATATGCGACCCCTGGCAGGACCCTGCGAGCAGGACGCCGGCGAAGTTCACGGGATTGATGACGATGTCGGCGCCCGCCTGCCGCGCCAGGAGCTCGTTGTCCTCGGCGCGCACGGTGACGCTGATCCTGATGTCCGGGGCCAGGTGACGTGCGGTCAGGGTGATCAGGATGGAGGTGTCGTCGCGACCCGCCGACACGATCAGCGCGCAGGCACGCTCGATATGGACGTCCTTCAGCGTCACGTCGCGGGTGGCGTCGCCGTCGATCACCAGGCAGCCGCAGCTGGCCGCCTCCTCGAGCGCGAGGTCGCTGCGGTCGATCACCACGATCTGCGCGGGATCGGTGCCGCGCGTGATCAGCTCGCGCACCGCGCGGCCACCGCTTGTGCCGAAGCCGGCGATGACGAAGTGGCCGCGCAGCGACCGTTGCAGGGCGGCCATACGCCATTTCTCCCAGATGCGCTGAAGGACGAATCGGTAGGCCGTGCCCAGAAAGATGAGCACGATGAAGATCCGGATGGGCGTGACGATCAATGCATCGAACAGCCGTGCCCGCTCCGTCACCGGGGCGATATCTCCATAGCCGGTGGTGGTGATGGAGATCATGGTGAAGTAGACGACGTCGCTGAAGCTGACATCGCCGTCGTAATTGTCGCGCAGGCCGGCCCGGTCGAACCAGTGAACGGCGATGGCAAGCGCGATCAGCCCGACCACGAACAGCACGCGCCAGCCGATCGCGAGCCAGAGCGGCACCGTGGAGTTGCGCCGCAGCGTCGGGCGCGTTTCGACCTGATCCGATCGTCCGGCGCGACCCGGGCCGGTCGGCCGCACGGTCAGAGCGCCTGGCCCGGATCGGCGAAGAGGTCGGCCAGCGGCGCCATCGACGGCATATGAGTGAGGTCGAGATGGAGCGGGGTCACCGCGATGAAGCCTTCCGCCACCGCCTCAAGGTCGGTGCGGTGCGCGGGCGTCTCCACCATCGGTCCCAACGCGAACCAGTGATATTCGTAGCCGCGCGGATCGCGGTTGGACACGATCTGGGTGCGGCCATAATCGCGGATGCCCTGCGACACGACACGGATGCCCTTCACCGTGGCCGTCGGGACGGCGGGGAAGTTGACGTTGATGAGCGAGCGGGGGGCGAGCGGCGCGTCCAGGAGCGGGCGGAGCACCTGTTCGCCCCACGCCTCGGCGACGGCAAAGGGCACTTCGTTCCCCATGCCTTCGCGGGCGTAGCTTTGGCTGAGCGCGATCGACCGGACGCCGGCCAGCGCGCCTTCCATCGCGGCGGAAACGGTGCCCGAATAGGTCACGTCCTCGCCCAGGTTCGCGCCGCGGTTGACGCCCGACAGGATGATGTCGGGCCGGCAGTCGACCATGATCTTGGCCAGCCCCATCATCACCGCATCTGTCGGCGTGCCGGTGACGGCGAAGCGGCGGTCGCCCAGCCGGCGGATCCGGAGCGGCCGGGTGAGGGTGAGGGAGTGGCCGGCGCCCGACTGCTCCTCTGACGGTGCGACGATCCAGACATCGTCCGAGAAGCGGCGGGCGAGTGCCTCCAGCACCTTCAGCCCCGGTGCATGGATGCCGTCGTCGTTGGTGAGGAGGATGCGCATCAGCCGCGCGGCTCCAGCCGGTCGGTGCCAAGATAGGGGCGGAGCGCGGGCGGCAGCTCCACCGATCCATCGGCGCGCTGCCCGTTCTCGATGACCGCGACCAGCGCGCGGCCGACCGCGAGCCCGGATCCGTTCAGCGTGTGCACGAAGCGCGTCCCCTTCTCTCCGGCGATCCGCATCCGCGCCTCCATCCGCCGCGCCTGGAAGTCTCCGCAGTCGGAGATCGAGCTGATCTCGCGGTAGCGGTCCTGCCCCGGCAGCCACACTTCCAGGTCGAAGGTGCGCCGCGCCGAAAAGCCCATGTCGCCCGCGCACAGGAGCATGCGGCGATAGGGCAGCTCCAGCGCGTCGAGGATCGCCTCGGCGGCGACCGTCATCCGCTCATGCTCCTCAGCCGCGGCTTCCGGCGCGACAATGGAGACGAGCTCGACTTTTTCGAACTGGTGTTGCCGGATCAGGCCCTTGGTGTCGCGGCCGGCGGCCCCGGCCTCCGCCCGGAAGCAGGGCGTGAGTGCGGTGAAGCGCAGGGGCAGCGCGTCCGCGTCCAGGATGCGCTCGCGCACGATGTTGGTCAGGCTGACCTCTGCCGTCGGGATCAGCCAGCGGTCCTCGCCCTCGACCTTGAAAAGGTCGTCGGCGAACTTCGGCAGCTGGCCCGTGCCGAACAGCGCATCCCCGCGGACGAGCACCGGGGGCACGACTTCCTCCCAGCCGGCGGCCACCTGCCGGTCGAGCATGAACTGCCCGAGCGCACGGTGCAGGCGGGCGACCGGCCCGCGCATCACGGCAAAGCGCGATCCGGACAGGCGCCCGGCAGTCTCGAAGTCGAGCCCGAGCTGCTCGGCGACCGCGTCATGCTCGCGCGGGGGAAAGTCGAACTGCGGCCGGCGGCCGCGCTCGTGCACCAGCAGGTTGTCGTGCTCGTCACGGCCGGGCGGCACGTCGTCTGCGACGCGGTTGGGGAGGGCGGCGAGCGCGTCGGCTAGCGCGCGGTCGGCGGCGCGCCCGTCCTCCTCGATCGCCGGCAGCGTTTCCTTCAGCGCCGACACCTCGGCCATCAGCGCCTGCGCTTCCTCCTCGCGCCGGCCGGCCTTGGCCGCGCCGATGGCCTTGGAGGCTTCGTTGCGGCGGGCAAGGGCGACCTGGAGCGCCGTGGCGGCAGCCTTGCGGGCATCGTCCAGGGCCAGGATCGCCCCCGCGGCGGGGGGCGCGCCGCGTCGCTCAAGCGCGAGATCGAAGGCGGCGGGATCGTCTCGAACGGCGCGGGGATCGTGCATGGCCGGGCCATGGCAGCGCCGTGCGACGCAGGCAACCCCGCCCGCGGACAGGCGTTTGGAGGGAAACGTCGAGGAGTTTGGAATGCGTATCGCGAGTGGTGGTCTTGTTCTGGTGGCTGATGGTCGCAAGATGCTGTTCCTCCGGAACAGCGGCGACGAGACCTATCCGAGCCTTGAGGTCGAGCAGGTCCGCGAGCAGCAGAACCCGGCAACGCGCGACCAGGGATCTGACGGTCCTGGAAGCGGCACCGGCGGCGGATCCGGCCCGCGGCGCGGCGGCATGGAGCAGACCGACTTCCACCAGATCGAGGAGGATCGCTTCGCCGCCGAAGCCGCAAAGCTGCTGAAGGACCGGGCGCTTTCCAACCAGTTCGAATCGCTGATCATCGTGGCGCCGCCGACCACGCTGGGCGAGTTGCGCAAGCATTATCACAAGGAAGTGGAAAGCCGGCTGGAGGGCGAGCTGGCGAAGGACCTGACCGGGCACCAGATCGCCGAGATCGAGCAGATCATCCTCGACAGCTGATCGCCGTTCACCGCCCCGCAACCGCCATTGTTGCATAACCGCATGCATAAGGCGCCTTTTAGGAGGCTGTCGCCACGGCTCCGCTTGTGCGGGTCTTGGCGCGCCCCTATAGGCGCGGCGGGCAAAAGGGTGCGGTCGGACGTGCGGAGAGGCCGACGAACGCACCGGCAGAGGGTGTGCGTATGGCCACGGCAGCAGTCGCGAATGAACCCGGCGCGGACCGGGACTATGTTCCGCACGCAGACGAGCCCTTCATGGGCGAGCGTCAGCGTGAATATTTCCGGCGCAAGCTTTTGAACTGGAAGCAGGCGATCCTCGCGGAATCGCGGGGAACGCTGGCGCAGCTGCAGACCGATTCGCTGCGGGAGCCGGACGTCACCGACCGGGCATCGAGCGAGACCGACTGGTCGATCGAGCTGCGGACCCGCGACCGGCAGCGCAAGCTGATCTCCAAGATCGATGCGGCCTTGCGGCGCATCGAGGACGGGGAATATGGCTATTGCGAGGTGACCGGCGAGCCGATCTCGCTGGCCCGCCTTGAGGCGCGGCCCGTTGCAACCATGACGGTCGAGGCGCAGGAGCGTCACGAACGTCAGGAGAAGGTGTCCCGCGACGAATAGCCCGCCTGACGGCCGACAAGAGCATCAAGACAAGATGGTGTATGCGTGACTGATCCCGAACCGACCAACGACGATGTGACCGCCGAGGCGGCGGAACGGGACATCCGCGAAAGCATGCTCCTGATCGCGACGCTGAGCGGCGCGGCGCTGGCGGGCGAGATCAAGGCGCGGGTCCGCAACCTGTCGGCCGGCGGGATGATGGTCGAATCGGACAAGGTGCTGGCGCGGGGCGTGGCCGTCGTGGCGGACCTGCCGCGGATCGGTGAGGTGACCGCCACCGTGGCCTGGTGCGCGGGCGGACGGATCGGCTTCATGTTCGACCGGGCGATCGATCCGCGTCAGGCGCGGCGGCCGGTGGGTGGCGGCGAAGGATCGCCGGTCTATGCAAAGTCGCTGACGGTGGGTCCGCGGGCGCTGAGGACCCGCTGAGCGAGCGCGGCCGGCAAGCCCGGTCCGCGCCCGCCGATCGGTCAACGAAGGCCGATGGCTTCCTTGATCTTCAGCTTCTGGCGTTTCAGCATCGCCAGCATGCCGGCATCGGGCGCCGGCCTCCGCAGTTCATCCGCGATCCTCGTCTCCAGTCCGGCATGCTTCGCTTCGAGAGCTGAAAGATGCGTATCGACCATGCGAACGTCTCCTCGGTTGGATGTGGGTCGATCAGTAAAGCATGGGCGCGGGCTTCTGTCCCGATCAAAGACAGTTTATTCGGTGGTCACCATCGATTTCGGGATGGATGGTGACGGGGCATCAGCGAGGATCGATCATGGCCGACGCGACCGCCCTCCAGAGGCTGACCTTGCTTAAAGAGGAACATCGGGACCTGGACGGCGCGATCGATGCGCTGCTGGTCGATTCCCGGCCCGATCAGCTGCGACTCGCACGGTTGAAGAAGCGCAAGCTGCGTCTGCGCGACGAGATCGCCGCGATCGAGGATGCGCTGTTGCCGGACATCATCGCATGATCCGGGATGAAACGCGTTTACCACAAATGGAGGGCGCGGCTGGCCCGGAAACATGCCATCTCGCGCGGATGCAGCATCTAGGTTCCGAGCGGCTGACCCGACGCCTGATCGACGCCCTCCATGTCGAGGCGATGCTGCTGGCCGACGAGACCCGCGCCTATTTCGACGACACCGGCCGCAACGAGCGTGACGGTCTGCCACCGGTGGGTCGCGTCGCCTTTGCCTGCGAGTCGCTGAAGATCACGACGCGGCTGATGCACATCATCGCCTGGCTGATCGCCCATCGCAGCGACGGCGCGCTGGAGCGGATGCCAAAGCCGCTCGGCACCGCGCCGGAGACGGATGCCCGCTCGCTCGCCGCGATGCCGGCCACCGCGCGGCTGCTCATCGAAAGCAGCATCGACCTCTACGAACGGCTGCGCCGGCTCGACGAGAACCTGCGCCAACTGGAGCCGCCGCCGAGCCCGGCGCTGGACCTGATCGACCGGCTGCAGCGCGCCTTCTAGGCGGTCAGGCGCACAGCGCCCGCCGCGCACCCTCATATTGATCGGCCAGCCGCGCGATCAGCGCCGCCGCCGGTTCCACCGCCGCAACCCCGCCGACGCCCTGGCCCGCCCCCCAGATGTCGCGCCAGGCCTTCGCTTCGCCCGACCCGAAGTTCATCGTGCTGACGTCGCCGGTCGGCAGATTGTCGGGATCGAGCCCGGCCGAGACGATGGACGCCCGCAGATAGTTGCCGTGCACGCCGGTGAAGAGGTTCGAATAGACGATGTCGGCCGCCTTCGCCTCAGTCACCGCCTGCTTGTAGCCCGGCGCGGCATTGGCTTCTTCCGTCGCGATGAAGGCGCTGCCGATATAGGCGAGGTCGGCGCCCATCGCACGGGCGGCGAGCACCGCCCGCCCGGTGGCGATGGCACCGGAGAGCGCGATCGTGCCGTCGAACCAGCTGCGCACCTCCTGCACCAGCGCGAAGGGGGACAGCGTGCCCGCATGGCCGCCGGCGCCCGCCGCGACCAGGATCAGGCCGTCGGCGCCCTTTTCCACCGCCTTGCGTGCGAAGCGGTCGTCGATCACGTCGTGCAGCGTGACGCCGCCCCAGCCATGGACGGCCTGGTTCACCTCTTCGCGCGCGCCGAGCGAGGTGATGATGATGGGCACCTTCCACTTGGCGCAGGTCGCGAGATCCGCCTCCACCCGCGTGTTCGACCGGTGCACGATCTGGTTGACCGCAAAGGGTGCCGCCGGCCGATCGGGGTTGTCGCGGTCCCACGCGGCCAGTTCCTCGGTGATCTGGTGGAGCCAGGCGTCGAGTTCGCTCTGCGGGCGGGCGTTCAGCGCGGGGAAGGAGCCGACGATCCCCGCCTTGCACTGTGCGATCACCAGTTCGGGCGAGGACACGATGAACAGCGGCGACCCGATCACGGGCAGGCGCAGGCGATCGAAGGGAGCGGATAGCGTCATGCGCCCGAACTTAGCTGCGCCGCCGGACCTGTCCAGCCGGCGCTAGTCGGCGGCGATGGCGGGCAGCTGATCGGCCAGGGTGACGTTGTCCAGGATGCGGGCGGTCTCGTCGCGCACCTGCAGCATGACATGGTGGATGCGGCACTGGTCCTGGTCGATGCAGTTCTCGCACGGACGGTGCGCCAGCCGGCTGGCGCATGGGACCAAGGCGAGCGATCCGCGCGTCAGCCGGACGATCTCCCCGAAGCTGATCCGGTCGGGCGCGCGTGACAGGCGGTAACCGCCGTCCTTGCCGCGCTGCGTGGTGACCAGCCCGGCGCGGCTCAGCTGCGACAGGATGACGGTCAGGAAGCTTGCCGGGATGTTCTGCGCCGCCGCGATCTCGGGAAGCTGGATCGGTCCCTCGCCATGCCGGTCGGCCAGATGGATCAGCGCGCGAATGGCATAGCGTGTGCGCTGGGAGAGCATGGCGGTTCTATGGGTGCCGCGCCCCGTCTCCGCAAGGCGGGGGTGCGCGGCTTAGCGGTGGACCGGGCCTTCGTCCTCCAGCCGGTCGCCCAGCTTGTCGAGCGTGCCGGGCGGCGGCGGCGGCACATGGCTGGGCGCGGCCGGGCGCACGATCTCGGCAGGTTCGGGCGGGTCGAGCTGGCCTTCCCAGCGCGCGACCACCGCGCTCGCCACCGCGTTGCCGACGACGTTGGTGGCCGACCGGCCCATGTCGAGGAAATGATCAACCGCCAGGATCAGCAGCAGCCCGGCTTCCGGAATGTCGAAGAAGGCGAGCGTGGCGGCGATGACGACCAGGCTGGCGCGCGGCACGCCGGCCACGCCCTTGGACGTGACCATCAGCACCAGCAGCATGGTGATCTGCTGCCCCAGCGACAGATCGATGCCGTAGGCCTGCGCGATGAACATCGTCGCAAAGGTCATGTAGAGCATCGAGCCGTCGAGATTGAACGAATAGCCGAGCGGCAGCACGAAGCTGGCGATGCGGGGCGGCACGCCGAACCGATCAAGCGCTTCCAGCGTGCGCGGGTAGGCGGCCTCCGACGAGGCGGTGGAGAAGGCCAGGATCAGCGGCGCGCGGATATATCCGATCAGGAGCCGCATCCGGCCCCCGATGAACAGGAAGCCGGCGCCGATCAGGATGGCCCAGAGGAGCGCCATGCCGAAGTAGAAGCTGCCCATGAAATAGGCGAGGTCGCCCAGCACCGCCGGGCCGCGCTCCGCCAGCGTCGCCGTCACCGCCGCGAACACGGCGAAGGGCGCGAAGCGCATGACGTAGTTGGTGATCTGCAGCATCACGGAGACCAGCCCCTCGATGCCGCGCACCAGTGGCGCCGCCTTTTCGCCGACGGCGGTGATGGCGACGCCCACGAACAGGGAGAAGACGACGATCTGGATGATCTCGTTCGATGCCATCGCCTCGATCATCGAGGCGGGCACGATGTGGGTGATGAAGTTGGTGAGGTTGAACGCGCTGCGCTCCACGCCGCTGGCGGCATCCGCCGGCGGGACGGGGAAGTCGAGGCCGACGCCCGGCTGGAACAGGTTCACGAGAACGAGGCCCAGCGACAGCGAGATGAGGCTGGCGGTCACGAACCAGCCGACGGCGCGGAAGCCCACCCGGCCGAGCGCCTGCGTGTCGCCCATGTGCGCAACGCCCACCACCAGCGTGGAGAAGACGAGCGGCGCGATGATCATCTTGATGAGCCGCAGGAACAGCTGGGTGATGATGTTGAAATAGCCGGCGATCTCGACGAGCCGCGCCTGGCCCGCTTCCGTGCCGTCGGCGAACGCGACGTTCAGCCCCCAGCCGAGCGCGATGCCGGCGACGAGGCCGATCAGGATGAAGGTGGTGAGCCGGTTCGCCATTCGCCGTCCTTGCTGTAGTGCGGCCTTGAAGACGGCATGGCGGCGGCCGGGTCAAGGGCGGCAACCGGATGCCGAGGGGCGGCGGAGGGGCAAAATGGTGGCGGACGATGATGCGCGAGAGGTGCCTTCCGCGCCGCCGGAACTGCTCGCACGGCTGCCGGAAGCGCGGCTCCAAGGCCGCTGGAGCCGCGATCTTGTGGGCGAATCAGGCGCCTCGGTCTATCGCCTCCACAACAACGGAGCGGCCGACCTGTACCTGAAGCAGGGGCGGGGCCGCTTCGCCGGCGACGTCACCGACGAGCTGGTCCGGCTCGCCTGGCTTGGCGGGAAGATGCCGGTGCCGGACATCGTTCATTTCCGCGCCGATGCAGACAAAGCGATGCTGCTGACCACCGCGATGCCGGGTCGAACCGCCTATCAGCTGCTTGAGGAAGGCGCGGGGCCCGACCTTGTGGATGCGCTTGCCGAACCCATGCGGCGCCTCCATGCCATTCCTGTCGACAGCTGCCCGTTCACCGCCGACCACGGCCACCGCCTGTCCCTGGCGCGCAAGCGGATCGATGCGGGCTTGGTCGAGGAGGATGATTTCGACGAGGAGCGGGCGGGCTGGTCGGCCGAGCAGGTCTGGGACGAGCTTACCGCCATGTTGCCGCTGCCGATGGAGCGGGCGGTGACGCATGGCGACTTCTCGCTCGACAATCTGCTGATCGAGGGCGGCCGCGTGGTCGGATGCATCGACCTGGGCCGCGTCGGCGTTGCCGATCCCTATCAGGACCTCGCCATTCTGTGGAACTGCCTGGGTGAGTTCGGGCCGGCGTATCAGGATCGTCTCTTCAGCGCGTATGGCATCGACGCGCCGGACGAGGATCGCCTGCGCTTCCACCTGATGCTTGATGAACTGTTCTGAGCGCCGGACGCGGCTTGGCAGCGTGATGGCTGCGGCTTAGATGCCGCACATGCTCTCGACCAACGACATCCGCCGGTCCTTCCTCGATCATTTCGCGGCCGCGGGCCATGCGCGCGTGCCGTCCGCGCCGCTGGTGCCCTATAATGATCCGACGCTGATGTTCGTGAATGCGGGCATGGTGCCGTTCAAGAACGTGTTCACCGGGCTGGAAAGCCGCCCTTATTCGGTCGCCGCCTCCTCTCAGAAGTGCGTGCGGGCTGGCGGCAAGCACAACGACCTGGACAATGTCGGCTACACCGCGCGGCACCACACCTTTTTCGAGATGCTCGGCAATTTCTCATTCGGCGATTACTTCAAGGAGCGCGCGATCGAGCTGGCATGGAGCCTCTTGACCGGCACGTGGGGCATCCCCGCCGAGCGGCTGACCGTCACCGTCTACCACACGGACGACCAGGCGGCCGATCTGTGGAAGCGCATCGCCGGCCTGCCGGACGAGCGCATCATCCGCATCAGCACCGCCGATAATTTCTGGACGATGGGCGACAACGGGCCGTGCGGGCCATGTTCAGAGATCTTCTACGACCATGGCGACCATATTCCCGGCGGCCCGCCCGGCAGCCCGGACGAGGACGGCGACCGGTACGTCGAGATCTGGAACCTCGTCTTCATGCAGTATGAGCAGGAGAACGGGCAGATCGTCCGCGACCTGCCGCGGCCGTCGATCGACACCGGCATGGGGCTGGAGCGGATCGCCGCCGTTCTGCAGGGCGTCCACGACAACTACGACACGGACACGTTCCGCGCGCTGATCGCCGAAAGCGTCGCGCTGACCGGCGTCGCCGCGGAGGACGGCGCCCGTGCCAGCCACCGCGTGATCGCGGATCATCTGCGCGCATCCGGCTTCCTGATCGCGGACGGCGTGCTGCCGGCCAACGAGGGGCGCGGTTACGTGCTGCGGCGGATCATGCGCCGCGCGATGCGTCACGCCCACCTGCTCGGCGCCGCCGACCCGCTGATGCACCGCCTGGTGCCCGCGCTGGTGGCGGAGATGGGCGGCGCCTATCCGGAGCTCGTCCGCGCGCAGGCGCTGATCGAGGCGACGCTGGAGCAGGAGGAGCGCCGCTTCCGCCAGACGCTGGACAAGGGGCTGCGCCTGCTCGACGAGGCGACGGCGGGCATGACGCCGGGCGCCACGCTGTCGGGCGAGACCGCCTTTCGCCTCTACGACACCTATGGCTTTCCCTACGACCTGACCGAGGATGCGCTGCGGGCGCAGGGGCTGGGCGTCGACCGCGCGGGCTTCGATGACGCCATGGCGGCGCAGAAGGCAGCGGCGCGGGCGGCGTGGAAGGGATCGGGCGCGCAGGCGTCCGACGAGCTATGGTTCGACCTGCTCGACACTCACGGCGCGACCGAGTTCACGGGCTATGCCGCCGAAGAAGGGGAGGGCGTCGTCCAGGCGCTGGTGAAGGACGGTGCAACCGTCAGCCGGGCGGAGCCGGGCGACACGGTGGACGTGATCGTCAACCAGACCCCCTTTTACGGCGAAAGCGGCGGGCAGGTCGGCGATGCCGGCACGCTCAGCGTGGGCGACAGAAGCTTCGCCGTCACCGACACGCAGAAGCACCAGGGCGTGTTCGCCCACCGCGTCGCGGTCGGGGAGGGCGGCCTTTCAGTGGGCGATGCGGTGCACCTGACCGTCGACCATGCGCGGCGCGGCCGCATCCGGTCGAACCATTCGGCGACGCACCTCCTCCACCGTGCGCTGCGCGACCGGCTGGGCGACCATGTGGCACAGAAGGGGTCGCTGGTGGCGCCGGACCGGCTGCGGTTCGACTTTTCCCAGCCGGTCGCGATCGCGCCCGACAGGATGGAGGCGGTCGAGGCCGATGTGAACGCGCAGATCCGCGCCAACGACCGTGTCTCAACCCGGCTGATGACCCCCGACGAAGCCATCGCGGAAGGCGCCATGGCGCTGTTCGGGGAGAAATATGGCGACGAGGTACGCGTCGTGTCGATGGGCGCGGACGATGACGGCATCTACTCGCTCGAACTGTGCGGCGGCACCCATGTCGGCGCATTGGGCGAGATCGGGCTGTTCAAGATCGTCGGTGAGGGCGCGGTGTCGTCGGGCGTGCGCCGTGTCGAGGCGCTGACCGGCGAGGCGGCGCGGCGCTGGTTCACCGATCGCGACGCGCGGCTGCGCGAGGCCGCCGCCGTCTTGAAGGCTGCGCCGGACGACGTGCCCGCCCGTGTCGCCGCGCTGGTGGAGGATCGCCGCCGGCTCGAGCGAGAGCTGGCCGATGCCAAGAAGGCACTGGCCATGGGCGGTGGCGGCGGCGACGCGGCCGGACCGGAGCAGATCGGGCAGGTCACCTTCCTCGGGCAGGTTGCCGATGGCCTGGATCCAAAGGGGCTGCGCGGCGCGGTCGACGAGATGAAGGCGCGGATCGGATCGGGCGTCGCCGCCCTGGTGGCGGTGAACGACGGCCGCGCGTCGGTTGCGGTGGGTGTCACCGCCGACGTCGCGCCGACGGTCAGCGCGGTGGACCTCGTCAAGGCGGCGGTGGCGGCGCTCGGCGGTCAGGGTGGCGGCGGGCGCCCCGACATGGCGCAAGGCGGCGGCCCGGACGGCGACAAGGCCGCGGAAGCGGTCGGGGCCGTGCGCGCCGCATTGCAGGCACGCGCCTGACGCAAAGAGCTTTCGTTAAGCGTTGCCGGGCATGATCGACCCATGCTGACGCTGATGTTCCTGCTCCTTGCCCAGCCGATCACGGTGACGCCGACGCCGGCGCCGCGCCAGCCGGAGGCGCCCCGCGTCCGATCCTTCGGTTCGGAGGCGGCGCCCGTCTACACGCATGACATCGAGATCAGGCACGGGGATCGGATCCTCTGGCAGGGTGCGCTGACCGTCGGCGGCCGCGCGGGATCGTCGATCAGCATCAACACGACCGGCCCGCTTCCGGGCTGCAGCGGCGACGAGGCCCGCACCCGCTCGGGCGAGCAGTTGAACGTCTACATGACGTCCAGCGCGGCGCCGCTGGGTGCAAACATCGACGTCAGGTGGACGCGGCCCATCGGTGAGGGCTGTCCGCCGGCGGGCGGCGTGCGAACGTCCCAGGTGCAACAGGCGATTGCGCTGCGTCCGGCGGAAACCCGGATCATCCAGGTCGACGACGGCATGCAGGTCAGCGTCACCCGCCGCTGACCACCGTCACCCGCTCATCCGTGTGCGGCGAAGGCGCGGTTCACGGGTCAGCTGCCCGTCGCGCATGATCTGTTCGCGGAACTCCGCGCGCTTGTCGTGGATGGACGCGATGACCGGACCCATGGCCACGCCCAGGTCTACGAGCACCGCTTCCGACAGCTGCAGGGAGCTTTCCAGCGTTTCCGGCACCGCATCGGTTGCGCCGGCGCGGTAAAGTTCGGCGGCATGGTCGCTGTCGCGCGCGCGCGCGATGATGGCGAGGTCCGGATAGGCCTGGCGCGCCGCGCGGGTGAGGCGGACGAGCTGCACCGGATCATCCATCGTCAGCACCAGCGCGCTTGCCCGGTCCAGCCCCAGCCGATCCATGGTGCCCGGCCGCCCCACATCGCCGAACAGGACGGGGAACCCTTCCGCGCGGGCGGCGGCCACCGCATCGATGCTGGCATCGACGGCGACAAAGGGGCGGCCGTGCACCCGCATCATCTCCGCGACCAACCGTCCGACGCGGCCGAAGCCGAAGATCACCGCGCGGGCGGCATCGGCCGTCTCCTCGACCGGCGCGGCGGTGGCGGCCTGTCGCTCCACCCGGCGGGCGACGTCTCGCCCGATCCGCGCCAGCAGCGGGGTCGCGGTCAGGCCGATCGCCGTCACCGTCTGCCAGAAGGCGGCGGTGGAGGGCTGTATCAGCTGCGCGTGCATCGCCGCGGCCAGCACGATCAGGGTCGTTTCAGACGGTGACGCCATCAGCAATCCCGTTTCCGCCGCCACCTCCGTGCGCTCGCCCGACACACGCAGGATGACGGAGGTGATCGCGATCTTCACCGCCATGACGCCGACGATGGCGACGATCAGCTCGCCCCAGTCCGCAGCGATGGCGCGCAGGTCCACGCTCATCCCGACGGTGATCAGGAAGACGCCGAGCGCCAGTCCCTTGAAGGGTGCGGTGATCGCCTCGATCTCGCCGTGATAGGGCGTCTCGGCGAGCAGCAGCCCGGCGAGCAGGGCACCGACGATGGGCGACAGCCCCACGGCGGCCGTGGCGATGGATGCCAGGATGACGACCAGGAGGCTCGCCGACAGGAACAGCTCCGGGCTCTTGGTGCGGGCGGCCTGCGCGAACAGCGGCGGCAGCAGGTAGCGCCCTGCGACCATCAACGCCGCAACCACCAGTGCGCCCTGCCACACGGTGGTGAACAGCCCGTCCCACCCTTCCTGCGCGGCGAAGGGCGCAAGCGCGCCGAGCGCGAAGATGATGGGGACAAGCGCCAGGTCCTCGAACAACAGCATCGCAAAGGCGGACCGGCCGACCGGGCTGGAGGTGCCGACCATCGGCAGGACCAGCGCCGTGGAGGACAGGGCAAGCGCGAAGCCGAGGCCGAAGGCGCCCGCCGGGGGTTGCCCGATAAGGTTGAGCCCGAGGCCGATCACCAGCCCCGACAGGATCAGTTCGCCGGCACCGAGGCCGAAGACCTGCCGGCGCATCGACCAGAGCCGCCGGAACGACAGCTCCAGCCCGATGGAGAACAGCAGCAGGATGATGCCGAATTCGGCGAACGGCTCGATCGAGTCCGGCTCGGTAATTGTCAGGTGGAACAGCCAGGGCGCGCTGCCCACGAAGCTGCCGAGACCGTGCGGCCCCACCAGAACCCCGACCAGGATGAACCCGATGACCGGATTGATCCGGAAGCGCGCAAAGGTCGGGATCACGATCCCGGCGCTGCCGAGCACGACCAGCGCATCGCTGAACCCGACGGAGGCGTGTGGAAGCGGCATGCGCCCTTGTTGCATGCGTATGCGTGTCTTCGCCAGCGATTGAGGGAGGTCCGTCAGGCGTCCGGAACCCACATCGGTTCAAAGATCCGCCGGGGCCGTCAGGTTGGTGTCGCTGGCACCATGCCGCCGCCGGGCGGCGGTGGCGGCGGGAGCGCGGGTCGAGCGATGTCGACCGGCTCCCGCCACATCCGTCAGGCGGTCGCCTGTGCGCCCATCGCGGCTTCCAGGTTGACGCGGATCGCCTCGAAGAACTGCTCGGTCGTCATCCAGGCCTGATCCGGGCCGACCAGCAGCGCCAGATCCTTGGTCATCTGGCCGCTTTCCACCGTTTCGATGCAGACCCGCTCCAGCGTCTCGGCGAACTGCGTCACCTCAGGCGTGTCGTCGAACTTGCCGCGATACTTCAGGCCGCCCGTCCAGGCGAAGATCGACGCGATCGGATTGGTCGACGTCGCCTTGCCCTGCTGGTGCATGCGATAATGGCGGGTGACGGTGCCGTGCGCGGCCTCCGCCTCCACCGTGCGGCCGTCGGGCGACAGCAGCACCGACGTCATGAGGCCGAGCGAGCCGAAGCCCTGCGCGACCTGGTCCGACTGGACGTCGCCGTCGTAGTTCTTGCAGGCCCACACGAACTTGCCGCTCCACTTCAGCGCGGAGGCGACCATGTCGTCGATCAGGCGGTGTTCGTAGACGATCTTCGCAGCCGCGAACTTGTCCTTGAATTCGCTGTCGAAAACCTCCTGGAAGATGTCCTTGAAGCGGCCGTCATAGGCCTTCAGGATGGTGTTCTTGGTCGACAGGTAGAGCGGCCAGCCGCGGCCAAGCGCATAGTTCATCGAGGCGCGCGCGAAGTCGCGGATCGACTGGTCGAGATTGTACATGCCCATGGCAACGCCGGCCTCGGGGAAGTCGAACACCTCCTCCTCGATCGTCTGGCCGTCCTCGCCCACCCACTTCATGGTGAGTTTGCCCTTGCCCGGCACCTTGAAGTCGGTCGCGCGGTACTGATCGCCAAAGGCATGGCGGCCGACCACGATGGGATCGGTCCAGCCGGGGATCAGCCGCGGCACGTTGTTGATCACGATCGGCTCGCGGAAGACGACACCGCCCAGGATGTTGCGGATCGTGCCGTTGGGCGACTTCCACATCTTGGTGAGGCCGAATTCCTCAACGCGCGCTTCGTCCGGGGTGATGGTGGCGCACTTCACGCCGACCCCGAACTCCTTGATCGCGTTGGCGCTGTCGATCGTCACCTGGTCGGCGGTGCGGTCACGCTCCTCGATCGACAGGTCGTAATAGCGCAGGTCGATGTCGAGATAAGGGAGGATCAACCGCTCGCGGATCCACTGCCAGATGATGCGCGTCATCTCGTCGCCGTCGATCTCCACGACCGGGGTCTTCACCTTGATCTTCGCCATGCCTGCCATCCGTGCTGATAAAAGGGATGGCGGCGTCCTAGGCGGGCGGCCCGGCTGGATCAACGGGCAGGGCGGATCGGGTGAGGACGCCTCACGGATATTGTCAGCCGGGGGCGCGGCGGATAGGACGAGCCGATGGCATCGCTCGACAAGCCGCCGGTCGTGACGACCACCGTGAAGTGGCGCTTCCCGGCGGTTCACCCGGAAGGGCGCAAATACATCGTCGCCTCGGCGGCGATCTCGCTCATCCTCTTGTTCTTCGTGTGGGACGAACTGGGGTTCCTGTTCGTGGGTGTGACGCTGTGGGTCGCATCCTTCTTCCGCGATCCCGTCCGCGCCGTGCCGAGCGGCGACGACCTCATCGTGTCGCCGGCTGACGGCCTTGTGACGCTGATCCAGGAAGTCGCGCCGCCGCGCGAGATGGCGGGCGATCGCGGCCTGGGCGACCAGCCGATGATCCGCGTGTCCATCTTCATGTCGGTGTTCGACGTGCACATCAACCGCGCGCCGATCGGCGGGCGGGTGCTCGACGTCGTCTATATCTCCGGCAAGTTCCTGAACGCGGACCTCGACAAGGCAAGCGACGAGAATGAGCGCCAGCACATCTTGATGGAGCGCGAGGACGGCACCCGCATCGGTTTTACCCAGATCGCGGGGCTGGTCGCGCGCCGGATCGTACCGTTCGTGAAGCCGGGCGACATTGTCGCGCACGGCCAGCGCATCGGGCTCATCCGCTTCGGCAGCCGGGTCGACGTGTACCTGCCGGCCGGCACCGCGCCGCGCGTGGCGCTCGGCCAGCGCGCCATCGCCGGGGAAACCATCCTGGGCGTGATCGGCCGCAGCGACGCCGCCACGGCGGTCCCGCAGTGAGCCGCAGGTGCTGAACCCCGAGGAGCGCCAGGCCCGGCGCGGCATCACGCTGCGCGCGCTTGCCCCCAACACCGTCACCGCCCTGGCGCTCTGCACCGGGCTGACCGGGGTCCGGTTCGCGATCGGCGAGGATTGGGAACGCGCGGCCGCCGCCATCATCCTTGCGGGCGTGCTCGACGGGCTCGACGGCCGCATCGCGCGGTTGCTGAAGGGCGAAAGCCGCTTCGGCGCGGAGCTTGATTCGCTCTCGGACGTGATCGCGTTCGGCGTGGCGCCGGCGCTGATCCTGTTTCTGTGGTCGCTGCAGGCCGTGCCGCAGTTCGGCTGGATCTTCGCGCTTGCGCATGCGGTGTGTTGCGCGCTGCGGCTCGCCCGCTTCAACGCGGCCATCGACGACAAGCAGCAGCCGCACAAGTCGGCCGGCTTCCTGACCGGCGTGCCCGCACCGAGCGGGGCGGGGCTGACCTTCCTGCCCCTGTTCCTGTGGCTGTGGACGGGAGAGCCGATCTTCCGCGAGCCGCTGGTCGTGGCCCCCTGGGCGGCGCTGGTCGCCTTTCTGATGATCTCGAACGTCGCGACCTACAGCTGGAGCTCGCTTCGGGTCCGCCGCACGATCCGCCTGGAGGCGATCGCGGTGGTGGCGATCCTGGGCGGGGCGCTGCTGACCGCGCCGTGGGCGACGCTCAGCATCCTGTGCCTGTTCTACCTTGCGGCCATCCCGTTCAGCATCCGGAGCTATGCCCGGGTGCAGCGTCAGCGCCGCACCGCAACCGTCGCCTGACGGCCGCCAAGGCCGATTGCCAGCAGCCGCACGATCCGCGCGCCGTCACGCGTCAGGATCTGGCCGCCGACCTGCAAGATCATCGATGCCGCGATCGCAAAGAGCATCGTCATCAGAACCGCCATCAGCATTGCTCAAGCCCCCTTTTCAAAAGCCACAGCCCGTATGTTCTCGGTTTGTTCCTATGTCAACGCTTGATCATCGCGCGCGCCACCGCTAAGGGCGCGTCCATTCCGCATGGAGGGCATCCATACCGGTGCCGGGTGATTCACCCGGTTCCGCCCTCCAGAGGTACAACCGGGTAGGAGAAATGCTCATGGCGGTCCCCACCGTCACCCTGAACGCGCTTGTCGAGGCCGGCGCGCACTTCGGTCACCAGACCCACCGCTGGAACCCCAAGATGAAGCCGTACATCTACGGCGAGCGCAACGGGGTCCACATCCTTGACCTGTCGCAGTCGGTGCCGCTGTTCGCGCGCGCGCTTGATTTCGTGTCGCAGACGGTTGCGGCCGGCGGCAAGGTGCTGTTTGTCGGCACCAAGCGCCAGGCGCAGGAGCCGATCGCCGAGGCCGCGCGCCGCGCCGGTCAGCACTATGTCAACCATCGCTGGCTGGGCGGCATGCTCACCAACTGGAAGACGATCTCGGGCTCCATCAAGCGCTTCAAGGCGCTGGAAGAGCAGCTCGCGGGCGACACGCACGGCCTCACCAAGAAGGAAGTGCTGCAGCTGACGCGTGAGCGCGACAAGTTCGAGCTGTCGCTGGGCGGCATCCGCGACATGGGCGGCATTCCCGACATCATGTTCGTGATCGACGCCAACAAGGAAGAGCTGGCGATCAAGGAAGCCAACACGCTCGGCATCCCCGTCGTCGCGATCCTCGATTCGAACGTGTCGCCCGACGGCATCGCGTTCCCGGTTCCGGGCAACGACGATGCGGCCCGCGCCATCCGCCTCTACTGCGATTCGATCGCCGAGGCAGCGACGCGCGGCAACCAGGGTGCGCAGCAGCGCCGCGGCGTCGATTTCGGCGCCATGGAGGAGCCGCCCGTCGAGGCCGCGCTCAACGAGACGCCCGAGGCATCGCCCTCCGTCGCGGCCGATGCGCCGGCGGCCGAGGAGCAGCCGGCCGGCTGAGCCGCGCCCGCGTCGCGAAACTGACACGGGGCGGTGGTCGATGGACCGCCGCCCCACATTCATATCCCGAAAGGATCAAGCACATGGCCGAGATCACCGCGGCAAGCGTGAAGGAACTGCGTGAGCGCACCGGCGCCGGCATGATGGACTGCAAGAAGGCGCTGGCGGAAAACGGCGGCGACCTGGAAGCCTCGATCGACTGGCTGCGGACCAAGGGTCTTGCCGCCGCCGCCAAGAAGGCCGGCCGCACCGCCGCCGAGGGTCTGGTCGGCGTTGCCGTGTCGGGCACCAAGGGCGCGGTCGTCGAGGTCAATTCCGAGACCGACTTCGTCGCGAAGAACGAGCAGTTCCAGTCGTTCGTGCGCGACGTGACCACGCTTGCGCTCGAGACCGGTTCGGACATCGAGGCGCTGTCCGCGGCCGGCTACCCCGGCGGCGGCACCGTGGCGGAAAAGCTCACCTCCAACATCGCCACCATCGGCGAGAACCAGTCGCTGCGCCGCGCGCAGCTGCTCGAGGTGTCCGAGGGCCGCGTGGTCTCCTACGTCCACAATGCGGCTGCCCCGGGCATGGGCAAGATCGGCGTGCTGGTCGCGCTTGAAGGCAATGCGCCGGCCGCTGCGCTGGAAAGCCTGGGCAAGCAGCTCGCCATGCACATCGCGGCTGCCAACCCGCTCGCGCTGACCGGCGACGCGATCGACCCGGCGCTGGTCGAGCGTGAGGCGGCGATCGCGCGCGAGAAGGCGGCCGACAAGATCGTCGGCAAGCCGCCCGAGGTCGCCGAGAAGATCATCAAGGGTCCGGTCGACAAGTATCGCCGCGAAAATGGCCTGATGACGCAGATCTTCGTGGTCGATCAGAAGACCCCGGTCGGCGAGGTCGTGGCGCAGGCGGCAAAGGACGCCGGCGGCTCCATCACGCTGAAGGACTATGCCCGCTTCCAGCTGGGCGAGGGCATCGAGAAGGAAGCGTCCGACTTCGCGGCCGAGGTTGCCGCCACCGCCGGCGTCAAGAAGGCCTGACGCGGCGGCGATCGTCGCGGCGCAGATGGCGTCGCGACGATCGCCTTGATGCACCGGCCGGGTGGGCGGCGACGTGGTCGTCGCGCACCCGGCGCGGGGCGTTGCGGGAGGACATCCCGCATGACGCCATGGTCCCGGCGCTTGGCAGCGTCCCTGACCGTCTCTAAGGTCCCGCGACCTTCCCGCACCTTATCCGAGATTCCACGCCCCCATGTCCCGCCCGCGCTTCAACCGTATCCTCCTGAAGCTGTCGGGCGAGGTTCTGATGGGGCCGGAAGGCCTCAGCATCGACCCCGCCGTCACGTCCCGCGTCGCTGGCGAGATTGCCGCCGCGCGCGAGGCGGGGCACGAGGTCTGCGTCGTGGTCGGCGGGGGCAACATCTTTCGCGGCCTGGCGGCGGCGGCCAAGGGGTTCGAACGCGCAACCGCCGATTATATGGGCATGCTGGCGACGGTCATGAACGCGCTGGCCGTGCAGAACGCGCTGGAACAGATCGGCGTCGACACCCGCGTCCAGTCCGCCATCCCGATGGCATCGGTGTGCGAGCCGTTCATCCGCCGGCGGGCCGAGCGGCATCTGGAAAAGGGCCGCGTCGTGATCTTTGCCGCCGGTGTCGGCAGCCCGTATTTCACCACGGACAGCGGCGCTGCACTGCGTGCGGCGGAAATGAAGTGCGACGCGCTCCTGAAGGGCACTTCGGTGGACGGCGTCTATGATGCCGACCCCAAGAAGGTCCCGACGGCGAAGCGTTATGAGACAGTCAGTTACGGGCGTGTCCTGTCCGACAATCTGAAGGTGATGGACGCCAGCGCCGTTGCGCTCTGCCGTGACAACGATATTCCGATCGTCGTGTTCAACATCCGCGAACAGGGCAACCTGGCGCGGATCCTCGTTGGCGAGGGCACCGCGACGATCGTCACCAACGAGACCAAGGAGAGCCTGTGATGGCCGCTTACGACAAGTCCGATCTCGATCGCCGCATGAGCGGTGCCGTGGAGGCCCTGAAGGGCGATCTGTCCGGCCTGCGCACCGGGCGTGCCAATGTCGCGCTGCTCGATCCGGTAACGGTCGAGGTCTACGGGGCGCACATGCCGCTGAACCAGGTGGCGACGGTGTCGACGCCGGAGCCGCGGATGATCGCGGTTCAGGTGTGGGACAAGTCCAACGTCGGTCCGGTCGACAAGGCGATCCGCTCGGCCGGCCTCGGCCTCAATCCGATCGTCGACGGCCAGAACATCCGCCTGCCGATCCCCGACCTGACCGAGGAGCGCCGCAAGGAGCTTGCCAAGCTCGCCGGGCAATATGCCGAAAAGGCCCGCGTGGCGGTGCGCAACGTCCGCCGCGACGGGATGGATGCGCTGAAGGCCGACGAGAAGAAGGGCGTGATCGGCGAGGACGAGCGCAAGCGGCTGGAGACCGAGGTCCAGAAGCTGACGGACGCGACCGTTTCCGACATCGACGCGGCCGCCGGCGCCAAGGAAAAGGAAATCCTCGGCAAGTGAACCCCGCCGGCGCGCGCACGGACGCGGGGGGCGGGGCGGGGGCGACGCCCCGTCATGTCGCCATCATCATGGACGGCAACGGCCGCTGGGCCGGGCAGCGTCATCTGCCCCGCCTTGCCGGGCACCGTGCCGGCGTCGAGGCCGCGCGGCGTGTCGTGCGCGCGGCGGGCGACCACGGCATCGAGGTGCTGACGCTTTACGCCTTCTCGTCCGAGAACTGGCGCCGCCCCGCGCAGGAGATCGCGGACCTGATGGGTCTGCTCCGCCGCTTCATCAAGGCGGAGCTGAAGCAGCTGGTCGACGCCGGCGTCCGCCTGCGCGTGATCGGCGACCACCGCATGTTCGAACCCGATCTTGTCACGCTCATCGACGATGCCGTGGCGCAGACGGCGAACAACACCGGCACGACCCTTGTGGTCGCGCTCAACTATGGGTCGCAGGACGAGCTGGTCCGGGTCGCCCGCGCGATTGCGGCGGATGCGGCCTCCGGCGCCGTCGATCCGTCGGCCATCGATGCCGCCGCGATCGAGAGCCGGCTCGACACCGCCGGGCTGCCGCCGCCCGACCTCGTCATCCGCACGTCGGGCGAACACCGGCTGTCCAACTTCCTGATGTGGCAGGCCGCCTATGCCGAGCTGCTGTTCGTGGACACGCTGTGGCCGGACTTCGACGGCGACGCGCTTGCCGCCGCGATCCAGGATTACGGACGGCGCACCCGTCGGTTCGGCGGGCTTTGATGCCGGGCATCCGCCGCAACTGGATTGCCGACCTTCCGCGCAAGGCTCTGGTCGCCGCGATCCTGATCGCGCTGGCCTGGATCTGCCTGTCGCTCGGCGGCGCGGCCTTCTGGCTGCTGATCTGCGTCGCCTCCATCCTGATGATGGCGGAGTGGGCGGAGCTGGCGCGCGCGCCGCGCGGAGCCAAGCGGATCGCGCTCTATGCGCTGGTGGTGCCGCTGGCGATCCTCGCGCCCGATCCGATCGCCGCGGGGCCGAGCTGGCTGGTGCTGGGGCTGATCGGCGGCGCGACGATCTTCGTGGGGGCGGTCACGCGCCACCCGCAGCTCGCGCTCGGCATCCCCTATGTCGCCCTGCCCGCGGTGGCCGTGCTGTGGCTGCGCGAGCTGCCGGGCGGGCTTGCCATCGCCTTCTGGACGATGGCCACGGTCTGGGCGACCGACATCGGCGCCTATTTCGCCGGACGGCTGATCGGCGGGCCCAAGCTGATGCCGCGGGTCAGCCCGAACAAGACCTGGGCGGGGCTGATCGGCGGCATGGCGGCGGCGCTGCTGGTCGGGCTGGCGTTCAACGAGCGCTTCGGCGTTCCGATCGAGCTCGTGCTCACCGCGCCCGTGCTCGCGATCATCGCGCAGGCCGGGGATCTCTACGAAAGCAGCATCAAGCGCCGCGCAGGCGTGAAGGACAGCGGCACGCTGCTTCCCGGCCATGGCGGCGTGCTCGACCGGCTCGACGGGCTGGTGACGGTCGCGCCCGCCGTTGCGCTGCTTCTCCTCCTTAAAGGGCTCGGCTGATGCGCAGCGTCACCGTGCTGGGCGCCACGGGATCGGTCGGCAGTTCGACGCTCGACCTCATCGCGCGCGCGCCCGGCAGCTTCGAGGTGCTGGCGCTCACCGCGCACCGCGATGTCGGAAAGCTTGCCGCCGCTGCCCGGCGCCTGGGCGCGCGCCATGCCGTGGTGGCCGACGAGGCGTGCCTGCCGGCGCTGCGGGACGCGCTGTCCGGCACCGGCATCACGGCGGCGGGCGGCGAGGCCGCGGTGGTGGAAGCGGCATCCATGGGCGCCGACTGGACCATGGCCGCGATCGTCGGCTGCGCGGGGCTGCCCGCCGTCATGGCGGCGCTGACCGGGGGACGGGCAGTCGCGCTCGCCAACAAGGAGGCGCTGGTTTCCGCCGGGTCCCTGATGACCGCCGCCGCCACCCGGTCCGGTGCGACCCTGCTTCCCGTCGATTCCGAACACAACGCCATCTTCCAATGCCTTGCCGGCCAGTCGCTCGACCGCGTGCGACGCATCGTGCTGACGGCGAGCGGGGGGCCGTTCCGCGCAATGCCGCGTGACGCCATGGCGTCGGTCACGCCAGCTGAGGCGGTGAAGCATCCCAACTGGTCGATGGGCGCCAAGATCTCCGTCGACAGCGCCACCATGATGAACAAGGGCCTGGAGCTGATCGAGGCCTTTCACCTGTTCCCCGTGGGTGCCGAGCGGCTGGAGGTCATCGTGCACCCGCAATCGGTCGTGCATTCCATGGTCGAATATGTCGACGGCTCCACGCTGGCGCAGATGGGCCCGCCCGACATGCGCGTGCCGATCGCCCACGCACTTGCCTGGCCCGATCGCATGACCGGGCCGTGCCCCCCGCTCGACCTCGCCGCCATCGGCCGGCTCGACTTCGAGGCGCCGGACGAAACCCGCTTTCCCGCCCTCCGCCTCGCGCGACAGGCGCTCATGGCCGGTGGGGGGACGCCCGCCATCCTGAACGCCGCCAACGAAGTGGCGGTGGCCGCCTTCCTGGCAGGCAGCATCGGCTTCCTCGATATCGCCGCAATTGTGGACGATACGCTCCAAAGCTACGACCCGCCGGCACCCCAGACGCTGGATGAGGTCTTCGCGATCGACCGGGAGGCGCGCGTCGTGGCCGACCGGTTGCTGGAGGATGTGCGGCATTGATCGACAACCCGGGCCTGCTGCTCACGCTGTTCGCGTTCCTGCTCGTCATCGGACCGCTCGTCTTCATTCACGAGATGGGACATTATCTCGCCGGCCGCCTGTTCGGCGTGAAGGCGGAGGCCTTCTCGATCGGCTTCGGGCGTGAGGTGGCGGGCTGGACCGATCGGCGCGGCACCCGCTGGAAGCTCGGCTGGATGCCGCTCGGCGGCTATGTGCGCTTTGCCGGAGACATGAACCCGGCAAGCCAGCCGTCGGCGGAATGGCTCTCGTTGCCGGCCGAGGAGCGGGCGCGCACCTTCCAGGCAAAGCCGGTGTGGCAGCGCGCGATCATCGTCGCCGCCGGGCCGGTCATCAACTTCCTTGCCGCGATCCTCATCCTGGCGGGCTTTGCCTTTGCCTATGGCGATAACCGCACGCCTGCGGTCGCTGGAGAGGTTGTGGCCGGTGGCGCCGCCGCGCGCGCGGGGTTCCAGCCGGGCGACCGCATCCTGTCGATCGCCGGGCGGGACACCCGGTCGTTCAACGACATCGTCCGCGTGGTGCGCTTCCGCCCGCAGGAAACGCTCGCCTTCGAGGTCGAGCGGAACGGCCAGCGCCTGCGCATCCTGGCCGCTCCCGACGTGCAGCTGGAACGCGACCGCTTCGGCAATGAATTCCGCATGGGGCTGATGGGCATCGGGCAGACCGATCCCGTCACCGTTCCCGTGGGCCTGTTGGAGGCACCGCTGGTCGCGGTCCGGCAGACGGGCGAGATCCTGACGCTCATGACGGACACGCTCGGCCAGATCATCACCGGGCGCCGCTCGGTGCGGGAGCTTGGCGGGCCGATCGCCATGGCCAACGCGTCGGGCGAACAGATGATGATCGGGTGGGAGACCTTTGCCTTCTTCGTGGCGCTGATTTCAATTAATCTGGGATTCATCAACTTGTTGCCAGTCCCGATGCTCGACGGCGGGCACCTGCTCTTCTACGCGATCGAGGCGGTCCGGCGGAAACCGGTCAGCCCCACGGTGATGGAATGGGCGTTCCGGTCGGGTTTGCTGCTGGTGCTGTCCCTGATGGTGTTCGTGACGATCAACGACCTGATCAACATGCGGGTTCTCGACGGGCTGGTTGGCTTGATCGGGTGATCGGCTTGGGGCAGGGCGCCCGGGGCGGGTGCAGGGCCGGGGACGGCCGTTCCTTTTTCTTTATCAAAGGTGGGCAGGCGTGACGTCGAATTTGGCACGGGCAGGGCGGCATTCGCTGGTCGCCACCCTGATGGTGGGCACCATGTTGTCGGCGCCCGTCGCGGCGCAGACGGCGCCTGCGCCGCGGCCCGCCGGTCCGCCGACCCCGCCTGCGCTCCAGACGGGGCAGCCGGCGTCGCCGGCGGTGACCTCGCCGCTGACCCAGAACACGATCCGGTCGATCCGCGTCGAAGGCGCGCAGCGGCTGGAGCCGGACACGGTGCTGTCCTACATCACGCTCCGCCCGGGCCAGCCCTACACGCCGGAGAGCCTCGACGAGGCCATCCGCGCGCTCTACGCGACCGAGCTGTTCTCCAGCGCGGCGATCGCGGGCGCGGACACGGGCGAACTGGTCGTCCAGATCCAGGAAAACCCGGTCATCAACCGCATCGTGCTGGAGGGCAATCGCCGGCTGAAGGAAGACAAGATCCGGCCGGAGATCCGGCTGGCGCCGCGCCAGATCTTCACGCCGTCGCGTGTCCGCGCCGACGTCGCCCGGATCGTCGAGCTCTATCGCCGCCAGGGCCGCTATGCCGCGACGGTGGAGCCGCAGATGGTCCGCCTCGACCAGAACCGCGTCGACATCGTCTTCGAGATCAACGAGGGGCCGCGTTCCAAGGTCCGCCAGATCAACATCATCGGCAACGATGTGTTCAGCGATCGCGAGCTGAGGAGCGAGATGTACACGCGGGAATCCCGCTGGTACCGCTTCTTCTCGTCGGGCGACACCTATGATCCCGATCGCCTGGCGGCCGACCAGGGCAAGCTCCGGCAGTTCTACCTGACCAACGGCTATGCCGATTTCCGCGTCGTCTCGGCCGTGGCGGAGCTGACGCCCGATCGACGCGACTTCATCATCACCTACGTCGTCGAGGAAGGCGAACGTTACAAGTTCGGCGACGTGCGCGTGGATTCGGCGCTGCGCGACTTCCGCGAAGGTTCGCTCGACAGCGCGCTGCCGATGCGGACCGGCGACTGGTACGACGCCAAGCAGGTCGAGGACACGGTTGAGCTGCTGACGTCGACCGCCGGCCTCGTCGGCTACGCCTTTGCCGAGGTGAACCCGCAGTTCGCGCGCAACCGCGAAACGCTGACGATGGACATCACCTTCCAGATCGCCGACGCGCCGCGCGTGTATGTCGAGCGGATCGACGTGAACGGCAACACCGGCACGCAGGACAAGGTGATTCGCCGCGAGTTCCGCCTGACGGAGGGCGACGCCTTCAATGCGATCGCCGTGCGCCGCTCGGCCGATCGCATCAACTCGCTCGGCTTCTTCCAGGAAAATCTGCAGATCGAGCAGTCGCAGGGCTCCACGCCCGACCGGATCGTGCTCGCGGCCAATGTCGAGGAGCGCGCGACGGGCGAACTGCAGCTGTCGGCGGGCTTCTCCAGCCTGGAACGCTTCATCGTCAACGGCTCGATCGCGCAGCGCAACTTCCGCGGCAAGGGCCAGACGCTGCGCGCTGCGGTGAACTATTCCAGCTATACCCGCTCGATCGAGCTGGGCTTTTCCGAGCCCTATCTCTTTGACCGCAACATCCAGGTCGGCGTCGATCTTTTCCGGCGCGATCTCAACAGCTTCCAGTTCGGTCTTGGGAACGAGCGTCAGACCACCTACCAGAATGTCTCGACGGGCTTCCAGCTTCGTGCCGGTGCGCCGCTGACCGAATATGCCACGCTGATCGGCCGCTATGGCTTCCAGGTCGACGACGTGTCGCTCGACGAGGGGCGCTTCTTCCTGAACGGCCAGTGCTCGCCGCTGCTCGCCGGCCGCTATCTCTGCGAAGCGCTCGGCAACCGCGCCACGTCGTCGCTCAGCTACTCGCTGATCTACGACACCACCAACAACCGCCTGCGCCCGACCAACGGTAACCGCGCGGTCCTGACCCAGGATTTCGCCGGCCTGGGCGGCAGCGTGAAATATGTCCGGACCCGCGTCGACCTCGACAAATACTGGAACTTCGGGTCGGGCTTCATCTTCTCGCTGGGCGTCGAGGGCGGCTACATCCACTCGCTCGAAGGCCGCCGCGAGGATGCCGACGGCAACGAGCTGGAGCGCGTCCGCCTGGTGGACCGCTTCTTCCTCGGCCAGCCGCAGATCCGCGGCTTCGACATCCGCGGCGTCGGTCCGCGCATCCGCCGCTTCTTCTACGATACCACGACGACCGATCCGGACGATTTCATCTCCACGGAGCGCGACCAGATCGTTCAGGACGCGCTGGGCGGCCGCGCCTATTATCTCGGCCGTGCGGAGCTCGAGATCCCGCTCGGCTCCGGCGCGCGTGAACTGGGCCTGCGTCCGTCCATCTTCGTGGATGCCGGCGCGGTGTTCGGGCTGACCCGGCCGGTGCTGACCGACATCCGGACCCCCGTGGACATTCCGCTGCTCGACGCGGCCGGCCTGCGCCAGTGCTCGATCCCCGCCAGCGGCACCACGCCCGGATCGGTCGTGCCGATCCAGCCGGGCGCCAACTGCCCGACGGGCGCGACGCTGCTCATCTCGCAGCAGATCCCGGCCTTCCGGGAGGTCTACACCGGCGACACGCCCAGCCCGCGCGTCTCCGTCGGCCTCGGCGTCAACTGGAACTCGCCGTTCGGGCCGTTCCGCATCGACCTCGCCTATGCCGTCCTCAAGGAAGAGGGCGACGACACCCAGCTCTTCAATTTCAACGTAGGAACCGCATTCTGATGACCAAGATCATGAAGGCCGCCGCCCTTGCGCTGGCGCTCCCGACGCTCACCCTGTCGGCCGCCCCGGCGTTCGCGCAGGCGACCAGCATCGCCGTCGTGAACATCGACCAGGCCGTGCAGCAGTCCACCGCCTGGACCACGGCGATGACGCAGATGCAGACCACCTATGCCGCGCAGATCGCCCAGGTGAACCAGCGCCGCACCGCCATCCAGGCCGAGCTCCAGCCGCTGGTGACCGCGTTCCAGACCGCGCAGCAGCAGCCGAACCCGAACCAGCAGGCGCTGCAGACCCAGCTTCAGCAGATCCAGACCCGCGAGCAGGCGGCCCAGCAGGAACTGGCCCGCATCGGTCAGCCGGTCGCGCTCGCCCGCGCCTATGTCGAGGAGCAGATCGTCAGCCGCCTCGATGCCGCCCTGCGCGCGGCGATGACGGCCAAGCGCGTCCAGCTGGTGATCCGTCCGGAAGCGGCCGTGTCGTTCCAGCCGACCGCCGACATCACCCGCGACGTCACCGCCGAGCTGAACCGGGCGGTGCCGAGCGTGCAGATCACGCCGCCGGCCGGCTGGCAGCCGGGTGGCCAGCAGCAGCAGGCCCCCGCCGCCCAGCCGCAGCAGCAGCCGGCGCAGCAGCCGCAGGGCCGCTGATCCCGTCATGACGGACGCCGCCACCCGCCAGATCGACATCGCCGGCATCATGGCGGCGCTCCCCCACCGCTACCCCATGCTGCTGGTGGATCGGGTGGAGCGGCTGGAGCTCGACCGGTCGATCACCGCCATCAAGGCGGTGACGATCAACGAGGGCTTCTTCCAGGGCCACTTTCCCGGCCGGCCGATCATGCCCGGGGTGCTCATCGTGGAGGCGCTGGCGCAGGCCGCCGGCGTCCTCGCGGTGGAGACGCTGGGCCTCGCGGGCTCCGGCAAGCTGGTTTATTTCATGGCGATCGACGAGGCGAAGTTCAGGAAGCCCGTCGAGCCCGGCGTGCTGCTGCGCCTGGAGGTCGAGTTCGTCCAGAAGCGGTCGCGCGTCTGCAAGTTCGCCGGCCGCGCCTTTGTCGGCGACGAGCTGGCGGCGGAGGCAAACTTCACCGCGATGATCGCGGATGCGCCGGGTGCCGCCGGCTGATCTTGCCTGCCGCGGCGCGATCCGTTAGGCGCGCCGCTTCCATTCCCCGGCTGGTCGGAAACCAGCCAATGAGGATCAAGACCATGAAGAAGAACATCCACCCGGATTATCACACCATCAAGGTGCAGATGACGGACGGCACCGTGTTCGAGACGCGCTCCACCTGGGGCAAGGACGGCGACACCATGCAGCTCGACATCGATCCGCTGGCGCACCCCGCCTGGACGGGCGGCAAGGGCACCATGCTCGACGCCGGCGGCCAGGTTGCCCGCTTCAACAAGCGCTTCGGCGGCCTCAGCCTCGGCAAGAAGTGACCGGCGGGCGGAGGCTGGCCGCACTCGCGCTGATGAGCGCGGGTTGCTGGCCGGCCGCCGCCGTCGCCCAGCCGGTGGACGCCGCATCGCGCGCCACCGTGGAGCGCATTCGCGCAGCACCCGCGTTCCGCCGGGCGGAAGCGGCGCTTGCGGACGGGCATGACCGCTTCGTCCGCGACATCATCCAGCTGACCGAGATACCCGCGCCGCCCTTTGGCGAGCAGCGCCGGGGTGAGGCCTTCCGCGCGCTCATGGTGGAAGCGGGGCTGACCGACGTCACGGTCGACAGTGTCGGCAACGTCATCGGCCTGCGGCGCGGCAGCGGTCCGGCCGGCCGGCCGCCGGTCGTCGTGTCGGCGCACCTCGACACCGTCTTTCCCGAAGGCACCGACGTCCGTGTCCGGCGGGAGGGAACGCGGCTCAGCGCGCCCGGCATCGGTGACGACAGCCGCGGCCTCGCCGCGCTGCTCGCTTATGTCCGCGCGCTCGACGCCGCCGGCATCCGCACGCGCCGCGACCTGCTGATCGTCGGCACGGTGAGCGAGGAGGGGCGGGGCGACCTGCGCGGCGTGCGCCAGCTGTTCGCAGATCGCCGGGACGGACGCGGCATCGCCGCCTTCTTTTCCGTGGACGGCCTGTCGCCCGCCCGCATCACGCGCGGCGGCGTCGGGTCCAAACGCTACCGGGTGCTGTTCCGCGGCCCCGGCGGCCACAGCTACGGCGCGTTCGGCCTCGTCAATCCGGCCGCCGCCATGGCCCGCGCCATCACCGATCTTTATGCCCTGCCGGTGCCGCAGCAGCCGCGCACCACCTTTTCCGCCAGCGTGGTCGGCGGCGGCACCTCCGTGAACGCGATCCCGAGCGAGGTGTTCGTGGAGGTCGACATGCGCTCCGAGGATGCAACCGCGCTCGCCCGGCTGGACGAGGCGTTCCGCGGCGTGGTGGAGCGCGCGGTCGCGGTGGAGAACGAGTCGCGGTCGACGCGGGAAGGGCGGGTCACCGCCACGCTGGAGGCGATCGGCGACCGTCCGGCGGGCGAAACCCCCGCGACCAGCCCGATCGTCCGGCTGAGTGCCGCCGCGTCCGCCGCGGCCGGCTATGCGCCCACCCTCGACGCGTCGTCGACGGACGCCAACATGGCCATGAGCCTCGGCGTGCCCGCGGTCACGATCGGCTCGGGCGGCACCGGCGGGCGAGCCCATGCGCTCGACGAATGGATCGACGTGGCGCCGGAGGAAAGCGTGCGGGGCCTGGCCGTCGGGCTGCTGGCGATCGTCGCCGTCGCCGATCAGCCGGACAGCCGGCCCCGCCGCTGACGCCGGTCGCTCAGATCCTCAGGTAGAGTTCGGCCGACAGCCGCGGGCTGCGGTTGCCGGTTTCGTCCCGATCCTTGCCGATCGGCACGCCCAGCTCGACGGCGATGCCGATGTCGCGGCCGATCGCGGCGCGCAGCCCCCCGCCGGCGGAGAACAGGTCGCCCGACCGCCCGTCGCCCTCGCCAAGGTTCCAGATCGTGCCGGCATCGCCATAGCCGTAGACCTGGACGGCCTGCAGCGGCCCGATCCGGTCGGCGATCGCCCAGCGCAGCTCCGCCGCGCCGGCCACGCCTTCGTCACCGGAGCGCTCGCGATAGTCGTAACCGCGGCCGAAGCGCGGGCCGCCCAGGCCCATCTCCTCACCGGAGAGCAATGCGCGCGATGCGAACTGCGCCTCGCCCGACAGTGCCAGGCTGACCGGACCTTTCACGGCCATGTCGAGCGTGGCGCGGAATTCCACCTTGGTGAAGCGGCCGTCGCCATCGTCGCGCGACGCCATCGGATCGCCCTCGCGCGTCGGGTTGAACAGGTCGATGCCCTGCGTCAGCAGCATGCTTCCGGTGATCCGGCCCTGCGGGATCAGGATGGTGCCGTTGAGACGTGCGGTCGCGCTGGTGACGCGGTCCTCCCGGATGCGTTCGCTCCGCCAGTCCTGCACCACATCGCGGTAGCCGAAGCCAAGCGTGCCCCACAGGCTCGCCTTGTAGCGGCGGATGAGCGGGTGGCGCAGCGCACCGCGCACGCCGACGCTGTCGCCGATCAGGTCGCGCCGGGAAAATCGCCCGCTCGGCTCCGTCCGCGCAACGGAGACGGTGCCGGCCAGCGTCGTCCCGTCCGTGTTCAACGGCGCGGTGTAGCGCAGGCTGCCATAGAGGAATTCCTGGAAGTCGACCGGCGTCACGGCGGCGGCCAGCGTCAGCTCGTCGCCCGGCGTCACCAGCCGGCGGGCATCCGCGGTCAGCTGCCCCTGGATCGGCCCGATCGACCGGGTGCCCCAATTGTCGAAGAAGGCCGTCGCGCCGAAGCGATCCTCGCTGAGGTCGACGGCAAGGACGTTCAACTCGCCCTCGCGCAGCAGCCGCGCACGGCGCACGCGCACGCCCGCCACGTCGCCTGCCAGCAGAAGCTGCCGTTCCAGCTCGCCGATCATCACGGGATTGCCCGACGCCAGCCGGCGCAGGATGGCCTCCGCCAGATCGTTGCGGGCACCGGCCACGCGGACGGCGGCAATCCGGCCTTCGTCCACGCGGACGCGAAGCACGCCGGCGCGCACGCTCTGCGGTGAGATGCGGGCGGTGGCGAGGACAAGCCCCGACTTGCGGGCCGTTGCGGCCACGGCGGAGGCGAGCGCCTGCTGGTCGACGCGGTTCAGCCGGCGGCCGAGATAGGGTTCGATGGTCGCGGCAAAGCTTTCGGAGGGAAGCACCGTCAACCCTTCGACCCGGATCGCGCCGACGAAGATGCCGTCCTCCAGAACCGCGTCCGGGGTGGGAGCGTCGGTCTGCACGGGCACCGGCGTGCCGGGTGTGTCCGGCTCGGGCGTCGGCGGAAGCTCCCCTTGGATCACATCCGGATCGGCGCGGTCCAGCCCACTCTGGGCAAGGGCGGGCATGGGCGAGGACAGCAGCAGCAAGAGCGCCGCGCGCCTGATTGGGTTCGGTGTCATGCGGGCGGCGCTACCGCATGGAATGCTAAGGATTGCTTTTCAGGCCATGCTTTATTCCCGGTAAACCAACGGTCGAAAGCCGATCGAAACCTTGACGCGTCTAGCCCCGATCCGCGGTCCGGCTGATCCGGAGCGGAGGAGAGTGATGTGCGATCTCTGACCAAGTCGGCCCTGGCCGCATTGTTGCTGTCGTCCAGCATGCCTGCGTTGGCCGGCGACTGGCGCTTCAGCGAGACCAGCGGCGAGGTGTTCGTGCTTCGTGGCGGGCGCCAGCAGGCCGCCGTCAGCAACGGTCCGCTGCAGCCGGGCGACGCCGTGGTGACCGGCCGTGCCGGCCGCGCCGTCATCGTCCGCGACGATGATTATCTGGTGGTGGCACCCGGCAGCCGCGTGCGCCTGCCGGCCGAAGAAGCGAGCGGCGTCACCCGCATCATGGAAGAGGTCGGCAACGTCATCTACCGCGTGCACCGCGCCGCCCGTCAGCATTTCGGCGTCGACACGCCCTATCTGGCCGCCGTGGTGAAGGGCACGACCTTCAGCGTCACGGTCGACGAGACGGGCGCCAGCGTGCAGGTGCTGGAAGGCGCGGTCGAGGTGTCGACGCTTGACGGTCGTGAGCGCGACCTGGTCGAGCCCGGCGAGGTGGCACAGGTCACCGCCGGGTCCACCGACCGGCTGTCGGTCGAGACCGCCGACGGGGCGGAGGATGCCGGCGGCGCGACCACGCCCGTGCTGACGGAGACGGTGGACAGCGCATCCCAGCCGCTGGCCGCGCTCACCAACAACATGGTCGAAGGCAATGTGGTGGCAACGGTGGCGGCCGTCGCGATCGCCGCGGTCCAGGATGCGCAGCGTGCGCCCGATCCGGTCGGCGGCAACACGGGCGTCGGATCCGGGCCGGCGACCGGCGAGGCGCCGGTGACCACCCCCGCGCCGGAGCCCACCCCCACACCCACGCCAACGCCGACGCCGACGCCGACGCCTGAGCCGGCCCCAACGCCGACGCCTGCGCCTGCGCCTGCGCCTGCGCCTGCTCCTGAGCCCACCCCGACGCCGACACCAGCGCCGGCGCCGACACCGACGCCGGAGCCGACGCCCGCTCCAGCGCCCACGCCAGCTCCAACACCGGCCCCAACGCCTGCCCCTGAGCCCACACCGACACCTGCGCCGGAGCCCGCTCCAGCGCCCACGCCCGCTCCAGCACCGGCTCCAACGCCTGCCCCTGAGCCCACACCGACACCTGCGCCAGAGCCGACCCCCGCGCCGGAGCCGACACCCACGCCAAGCCCTGCTCCGGAGCCGGCCCCCGCGCCGGAGCCAGCGCCCACTCCGGTCCCTCAGCCGGATCAGCCTGCCCCCGATCGACCGGAGCCCGGCCGGCCAGACAAGCCCGACAAACCCGACAAGCCCGACAAGCCTGAACCGGACAGGCCTGACCGGCCACGTGACGACGATGATGACGCGCCCACGGCTGGTGCTCCCTGCCGCCTGATCACCTGCCAGATCATCGATGGCATCGGGTCGATCATCCGTCCGCGGCCGGGCCGGGACGACGATGATGATCGCGACGACGACGACGACGACGACGATGATGATGATGATGACGACGATCGTGACGACGATGACGATCGCGACGACGACGATGACGACGATTGATCGTGAAGGCGATCAGCGCCGATGATCTCGCCGGTTGATGCCGGGCTTTCCGTTGGCCGTCGTCGTGGTCTGATCGCGACGGCGGCCGGCGTGCTGGTCACGGTCGCGGCCCTGTTCAGCGGCCTGTCGGTCGGCGGGGAGCGCGCGCTTCAGGGCGCGCGTGACGCGGTGCGCGCCACCGACGCTGGCGGGCGTGTCGCGGTGATCGAAATCGACGCGCGCAGCCTGGCGACGCTTGACCGCTGGCCGTGGCCGCGCTCGCTCCATGCGCGGCTGGTCGAGACGGCGGACCGGCTGGGTGCCGACAGCATCGCGTTCGACGTTGATTTCTCCGCGCGCTCGAACGCCAGCGAGGATGCGCGCTTCGCAGCCGCGCTCGGTGCCGCGCGTCGAACGGTGATCCTGCCGACCTTCCGCCAGGCCGCCGGCCACGGCGCGGCGACGGAGCTGGAAAGCCTGCCGCTTCCCGAATTCCGCGGGCACGCCATGCTGGCGGCGGTGAACGTCCAGCCCGAGCCCGACGGGCTGGTGCGGCGCATGCCGCTGGGCGTGGTGACGGCCGGCACCCCGCGTCCGTCGCTGCCGGCGCTCGTCGCCGGCGCGAAGGGCACCGCGGGTACCAGCTTCCCGATCGACTATGCGATCGATCCGGACACCATTCCCAGCTTCTCCTTCGCGGACTTCATCGCCGGCCGGGTGCCGGCCGCCGCGATCGCTGGCCGCGACCTGATCGTCGGCGCGACCGCCATCGAGATGGGCGACCGTTATGCCGTCCCCGGCCACGGCGTCATCCCGGGCGTGCTGATCCAGGCGCTGGCAGCGGAAACCCTGATGCGGGCGGGTCCGGCCGTCGAGATCGGCTGGGTGCCCGCACTGCTCCTCGCCATGCTGCTCATCCGCCTGTCCTTCACGCGTCGCCGGCGGAGCCTTCGCTGGCTGCTGCCCTTCGCCGGCGTGGTCGCGCTTCCGCTCCTCGCGCTGCTCTTGGAGATGGACGGCCGCGTCCGCATGGAGATTATGCCGGCGCTCATCCTGATCCTGGCGGCCGGCGGCGCCTTTGCCGCGCTCGGCCACCTGGCCCGGCTTGCCCGCGAACGGCTGGTCGATCGCGCCACGGGGCTTCCGAACCTCGCCGGCCTGCTCCGTGACTGGCCGGGGGCGGGGGGGCTCCAGCTCTGCGTCGCCGCCATCCACCGCCACCAGGAGCTCGCCGCGCTGCTCGGGCCCGGCCGGCTCGACGAGGTGGTGGAGCGCCTGGCCGAGCGGCTGCAGGCGGTCGCCGTGGACGAGCGCATCTACCGCGTGGAGGAGGGCGCGCTTGCCTTCATCGTCGCCGGCTGGACCGCCGATGCCGCCGATGAGGGCTTCGAGGGGCTTCACGCCCTCCTGCGCGCGCCCTTCTTCTGTGCCGGCCGTCCGGTCGACCTCTCCGTCAGCTTCGGCATCGCCGCCGACGCGCGCCAGCCCGCACCCGTGCTGATCGCCGATGCGCTATCGGCGGCAAGCGAGGCGGCATCGCGCGGCGCGCGCTGGGCGGCGGCCGGCGGCGTCACCGACGCCGACAAGGACTGGCAGCTCTCGATGCTCAGCGAACTCGACCAGGCGATGGCGGACGGATCGCTCTGGGTCGCCTACCAGCCCAAGCTCGACCTCGCCTCCGGCCGCATCACCGGCGCCGAGGCGCTGGTGCGCTGGCGCCACCCGACGCGCGGTTTCGTGCCGCCCGACAATTTCATCCCGCAGATTGAGGCGCGCGGCCAGATCCTGGAGCTGACCCTCCACGTGCTCCGTCGCGCGCTGGACGATGCCGCCGGCCTCGCCGCCGCCGGCACGCCGATCAACGTGGCGGTGAACCTGTCGGCGACGCTGCTCGGCCGCGCGGGGCTGACCGACACCATCCTCCAGGCGCTGGCCGATGCCCGCGTCGCGCCCGATCGCCTGACGCTGGAGGTGACGGAATCCGCCGCCGTGGAGCTGAAGGGCGACATCATCGACGCGCTGGAGCAGCTGCGCGACGCCGGCATCCGCATCTCTGTCGACGATTATGGCACCGGCCAGTCGACCATGTCCTACCTGAAGCGCTTCCCCGCGCAGGAGCTGAAGATCGACAAGAGCTTCGTGCAGGCCATGCTCGCCAGCAGCAGCGACCAGATCCTGGTGCGCTCCACCATCGACATGGCGCACGAACTGGGCCTGAAGGTGGTGGCCGAAGGCGTGGAGGATGCCGCCACGCTTGCCGCCCTGTCCGCCTGCGGGTGCGACAGCATCCAGGGCTATCATATCGGCCGGCCGATGCCGTTCGACGATCTCGCGGCGCTGCTCCGGACCGAAGACACGGCGGAGCGCCAGGTCGCCTGAGAGTGGCGGGCAGGGTGGGATTCGAACCCACGGTGAGCGCAAACCCACGGCGGTTTTCAAGACCGCTGCCTTAAACCACTCGGCCACCTGCCCGTCGCTCCCTCGCCTAGCGTGCCCTGTGCCGTCGGGAAAGAGCCGGATCGCACGCGCGGGACGACGAGGGGGGTTCACATGCTTGCGCCCGCTGTGGCACCTGTCCGGGCGGGCAGTGTGGAGGTTTGATGCGTTTTCCGATCGCTTTGGTCGCCCTTGCCGCGGCAACGATGCTGCCGTCCTCCAGCCAGGCGCAGGACACCGGCGCGGGCTTCCAGTCCTATCTGATGCAGGTCCGTGCCGCCGCCCTGCGTGATGGCGTCAGCCCGCGGACGCTGGACACGATCCTGCCGACGCTGACGTTCAACCCGCGGGTGGTTGAGCTGGACCGCGCGCAACCGGGGGGCACGCCCTCGTCACAGCCGTCATCGGCCAGCCCGCCCTTTGCGCCCTATCGCGCGCGCCATGTCGATGCGGAGCGGATCAGCCGCGGGCGCACCCGCTATGCGGAGGTGCGCGCCACCGCCGACCGGGTGGAGCGCGAACGCGGCGTCCCGGCCGGCATCCTGATGGCGATCTGGGGCCATGAGACCAACTATGGCGGCTATGTGGGAGACTTCGACCTCATCCGCTCGCTCGCCAGCCTCGCCTATGACGGCCGGCGGCGCGAGCTGTTCGAGCCGGAGCTGATCGCGACGCTCCGCATGGTCGACCGCGGCGTCCCGCGGGAGCGGCTCAAGGGCAGCTGGGCGGGCGCCTTCGGCTATCCGCAGTTCCTGCCTTCCGTGTACCTCCGCCTGGCGGTGGACGAGGACGGCGACGGGCTGGCCAACATCTGGTCCAGCCGAGCGGACACGCTTGCCTCCATCGCCAACTATCTCGGCAATGCGGGGTGGAAGCCGGGGGTGCCGTGGGGCGTCGCCGCGCGCGTGCCTGCCGGGCTCGACCGCGCATCGCTCGGCAGCCTGGGCGCGTCGCCCCGCTGCCCGCGCGTCCATGAACGTCATTCGCGCTGGCGGACGATGGCGGAATGGCGCCGGCTGGGCGTGGTGCCGCAAGGGCCGCGCTGGCCCGCCGATGACGAGATGGCGAGCCTGCTGGAGCCCGACGGCCCGGGCAACACCGCCTATCTGCTCACCGGCAATTACCGCGTGATCCTCGACTATAACTGCTCCAACTTCTACGCGCTCTCGGTCGGTCTGCTGGCCGACGAGATCACCCGCTGACGGAACCCCTCGACCATGCTCCGCTTCCCCGGCCGCCCGCTGCTTCTTTCCGCAACCGCCCTGGCGCTCCTGACGACACCGACGCGCGCCGCCGCGCCGCCGTTCGACACGACCGCGCCCATCGCCTTCATGAAGGACCTGTCGTCCGACGCCGTGCTCTACGCCAAGGATGCGGACCGGCGGATCCCGCCGGCCTCCATGGCGAAGATGATGACGGTCTATGTCGCCTTTGACCTGATCCGCCGGGGCGAACTGAAGCTCGACCAGATGATCACGGTGCGTCCGGAAACCTGGCAGCGCTGGCATGGCCCCGCCGCCGGCTCCACCATGTTCCTGTCGCCCGGACAGCAGGTGAGCGTGGAGAACCTCCTCCACGGCATCGTTACCCTGTCCGGCAACGACGCCTGCGTCGTCCTGGCGGAGGGCATCTCCGGCACCGAGCCTGCCTTTGTCGCGCTGATGAACCAGGCGGCCGAGCGGCTGGGCATGCGCAACAGCCGCTTCGGCAATTCGAACGGCTGGCCGGACGAGGGGCGGACCTACACCACCGCGCGCGACCTGACGACGCTGGCCGAGGCGACGATCGAGCGCTTCCCCGAACTCTACCGCAATTTCTACAGCCGGCGGGAATTCACCTGGGGCCAGACGATGGGCGGCCAGGCGATCACCCAGGGCAACCGCGACCCGCTGATCGAAAGCAACTACCAGGGCGGAGACGGGCTGAAGACCGGCCACACGGCGGAGGCCGGCTACGGCTTCACCGGCTCTGCCGTCCGCGACAACCGGCGGCTCGTGATGGTGGTGGCCGGCCTCGACAGCTATGGTGGGCGTCGCCAGGAAAGCATCCGCTTCATGGACTGGGGCTTCGGCGCGTGGCGCGCGCGCCCGCTGCTCGCACGCGGTGCGAAGGTGGATGAGGCGGCGGTGCAGATGGGCGATGCCGATGTCGTGGGCCTCGTCGCGCCGCGCGACCTGTCGGTCACCATCCCGGCCGGCATGGGGCAGGATATGCGCGTCAGCGTCGTCTACAATGGTCCCATCAAGGCGCCGATCGCCAAGGGGCAGCATGTCGCCGACTTGGTGGTGCAGACGGCGGGCATGCCGGCGCAGAGCCTGCCGCTGGTGGCCGAGAACGCGGTGGGAGAGGCCGGCTTCTTCCGCCGCGTGTGGAACGGCCTCACCTCCTTTTTCGGGTGAGCGGCCGCTTCATCACGCTGGAAGGCGGGGAAGGGGTCGGTAAGTCCACGCAGCTGCGACGGGTGGCGGACGCGCTCGCCCGTCGCGGGATCGACGTGGTCGTCACGCGGGAGCCGGGCGGCAGCCCGGGGGCGGAGGCGATCCGCGCGCTGCTGCTGACCGGTGCCGCGGACCGCTGGAGCGCGCGGGCGGAGGCCTTGCTGTTCGCGGCCGCACGCGCCGACCATGTCGAACGCACCATCCGTCCGGCCATCGCGTCCGGACGATGGGTGCTGTGCGACCGGTTCGTCGACAGCAGCCGTGCCTACCAGGCGACCGGCAGCGCGCTCGGCGATGATGACGTCATGGCGCTGCACCGCGTCGGAAGCGCGGGGCTGTTGCCGGATCGCACGCTCGTGCTGGCGCTCGATGCGGACGAGGCGCTTGCCCGCGCCGGCGACCGTGACAGCGCGGGATCGGACCGGATCGGCGGGCGCGCGGCCGACTATCACGACCATGTCGCGCGTGCCTTCCACCGCATCGCCGCGGCGGAGCCGGAGCGGGTTCGGCTGGTGGATGGCAGCGGACCGGCCGACAGCGTGACCGATCGCCTGGTGGATGCGCTGGCGGACCTGCTGCCGTGACCCGCATCGTCGGGCATGACGCGCAGGCGGAGATCTTCCTCGACGCCATGGCGTCGGGCCGCATGCACCATGCCTGGCTGCTCGCCGGGCCGGCGGGGATCGGCAAGGGACTGTTCGCCCGCGCCGCCGCCGCGCGGCTGCTCGCGGGCGGGACCGGCCCCTTTCAGCTGCCGCAGGATCATCCAACCGCCCGGCTCGTGCAGGCGCGCAGCCACCCGGACTATCAGCTGCTGGAACGCGCGCGCGACGAGGACGGGGAACAGACCGGGCGCAACATCCCGGTCGATGCCGTGCGCCGGCTCCAGCCGCTGCTGACGGGCACGCCGTCCTTGTCGGCAAGGCGCGCGATCGTCATCGATGCGGTCGACGAATTGGAGCGCGGCGGCGCCAACGCGCTGCTGAAAAGCCTGGAGGAGCCGCCGCCGGGCCTCGTCTTCCTCCTCGTCAGCCACGCGCCCGGCCGCCTCCTGCCGACGATCCGTTCGCGCGTCCGGACGCTCAGCTTCAGGCCGCTCGGCGACGCGGACATGCGCGCGGCGCTGGCCCAGGCGCTTCCGGACGAGCCTGCCGGATCCGTCGACGATCTGGTCGCGGCGGGGGACGGGGCCCCGGGGTCCGCCATCGCCGCCGCCGGGCTCGACGTGGCGGGGCTCGACCGCGCGCTTCATGCGATCGGGTCGACCGGGGATCCGGACCGGCTCGGTCGGCTCGCGCTCGTGAAGGCGCTTGGCGGCAAGACGGCGCAGGCGCGCTACCGTGTGTTCCTGGAGCGGGTTCCGGCCACGATCGCCGCAGTCGCCCGGCAACGACAGGGAACGGCGCTTGCGCGGGCGCTTGCGGCCTGGGACGAGGCCCGCTCGCTCTGCGCGGCGGCCGTCCCGCTGTCGCTCGACGTGCCGAGCACCGTCTGGAAACTCGGCACCATCGTTGCCGGCCTTGCCGGGCCTGTCTCCGCCGCTAAAGGCTGACAGCCATGGCCGAGCCCTTCTACGTCACCACTGCGATCAGCTATCCCAACGGCCCGCCGCACATCGGCCACGCCTACGAGGCGATCGCGACTGATTGCATCGCGCGCTTCAACCGGCTGCGCGGCCGCGACACCTTTTTCCTGACCGGTACGGACGAACATGGGCTGAAGATGGCGCAGGCCGCGCGCGGCCGCGACATCGCGCCATTGCAGCTCGCCGACGAAATGTCGTCGCTTTTCAGGCAGATGGCGGATCGTCTTCACATCTCCTATGATCGCTTCATCCGGACCACGGAGCCGGCCCACCACGAGGCGAGCCAGGCGATCTGGCGCGCGATGCAGGCGTCCGGCGACATCTACCCCGGCCGGTACGAGGGCTGGTATTCCGTCCGTGACGAAGCCTTCTATGGCGAGGACGAGCTGCTCGACGGTGAAGGGGGCGCCCGCCTGTCGCCGCAGGGGACGCCCGTCGAATGGACGGTAGAGGAAAGCTGGTTCTTCCGGCTGTCGGCCTATACCGACCGGCTGCTCGCGCATTACGAGGCCAACCCGGACTTCATCCAGCCGGAGGCGCGGCGCAACGAGGTGCTGTCCTTTGTGCGGGGCGGCCTGTCCGACCTGTCCGTTTCCCGCACCAGCTTCGACTGGGGCGTGCCGGTGCCCGACGCGCCGGGCCATGTCATGTATGTGTGGGTCGACGCGCTCACCAACTACCTGACGGGCATCGGTTATCCGGCGGAGGGCTGGCAGAAGCGGTGGCCGGCGAACCTTCATGTCATCGGCAAGGACATCGTCCGCTTCCATGCGGTCTACTGGCCGGCTTTCCTGATGTCGGCGGGGCTGCCCTTGCCGAAGACCGTGTTCGGGCACGGCTTCCTGCTGCACCGCGGGGAAAAGATGTCGAAGTCGCTCGGCAACGTCGTCGACCCGTTGGCGCTGGCCGATGCGTTCGGCGTCGACGCGCTGCGCTACTTCCTGCTGCGGGAGGTCAGCTTCGGTCAGGACGGCAGCTATTCGGCCGATGCCATCGTCACCCGCGTCAACGCCGAACTGGCCAACAGCTTCGGCAATCTGGTGCAGCGCACGCTGGCCTTCATCGCCAAGAACCTGGCCGGGCGGGTGCCGGCGGGCGGCGGCGAGGCCGCGGAGGATGCGGCACTGCTGGCGGAGGTGCGCCGCGCCTGCGCCGACGAGATGCCCGCCGCTTTCGAGGCTCTGCAGCTGTCGCAGGGCATCGAGGCGTGGATGCGCGGCGTGTTCGCCTGCAACGCCTATATCGACACCGCGGCGCCCTGGGCGCTCCGCAAGACCGATCCTGTCCGCATGGAACAGGTGCTGGCGACGCTGTGGCGCGCGATCGTCGACCTGGCGGTCGCGATCCAGCCGGTGGTGCCGGCATCCGCCGCCCGGATCCTCGACATGATGGGCGTGCCCGCCGACGAGCGGCTGATTTCCAACATCCTTGATGATGGACGCCACGCCCGCCTCGTCGCCTCCGGCTTCACCCTGGAAGCGCCGACGCCGGTGTTCCCGCGGCTTGACCTGCCACCGGAAGAGGCCAGCTAGGACCCATGTTCGTCGACAGTCACTGCCACCTCAACTACCCCGGTCTCGCCGAGGACCAAGGCGCCGTGCTCGCCCGCGCGCGCGCCGCGGGCGTCAACATGATGCTCAACATCGCGACCCGGGCAGGGGAGTGGGACGCCGTCCTCGCCACGGCCGAGCGCGAGCCCGATGTGTTCGCGACCGTCGGCATCCACCCGCACGAAGCCGACCAGCACCCCGACGTTGACACCAAGCGGCTGGTGGAGCGCGCCCGCAACCCGCGCGTCATCGGCATCGGTGAAAGCGGCCTCGACTATTATTATGACAAGAGCGATCGCGCCCGGCAGCGCGACAGCTTCCGCGCCCATATCCGGGCCGCCCGCGAGACCGGCCTTCCCATCATCGTCCACACTCGCGATGCCGAGGGCGACACCGCCGACATCCTGGGCGAGGAGATGGGGAAGGGCGCCTACACCGGGGTGATCCACTGCTTCACCGCCAGCGACGCCTTCGCCAGGATCGCGCTGGATCTGGGCCTCTTCATCTCCTTTTCCGGGATCGTCACCTTCAAGAATGCCAGGGATCTGCAGGACGTCGCGCGCACGGTTCCGGCCGATCGCCTGCTGATCGAAACAGACGCGCCCTTCCTTGCGCCGGTGCCGCATCGGGGACGGACCTGCGAGCCGGCCTTTGTCGCGAACACCGCAAGCTTCCTCGCCGACCTTCGCGACGTTTCGATCGACGCCCTGGCCGCCGACACGAGCGCGAATTTCGCGCGTCTCTTCACGCGCGCGACGGCGTGAAGGTCACCATGCTCGGGTGCGGCACGTCGTCCGGCGTACCGCGCATCGGCGGCGACTGGGGCTCGTGCGATCCTGCGGAGCCGCGCAACCATCGCAGACGCGTGTCGATCCTCGTCGAAACCGCGACCACCCGCATCCTCGTCGACACGGGGCCGGACCTGCGTGCCCAGTTGCTCGATGCCGGCGTCGCAGATGTCGATGCGGTGATCTGGACCCATGACCATGCCGATCACTGCCATGGGATCGACGATCTCCGGCAAGTCTATCACGCGCGTGGCCGGCCGGTGGAGGGGTTTGCCCGGGTCGACACGCTCGACGCGCTCAGGCACCGGTTTGGCTATGTCTTCGATGGCCGGCACGGCTATCCGCCAACGGTGCGGGGGCAGGTCCTTCTCGATGAGCTGGCGATCGGTGACGTTTTGGTCCGGGTCGTGGATCAGCCGCACGGGTCGATCAGCTCGGCCGGCTTGCGGTTCGAGGCAGATGGCGTGTCAGCCGCCTATGCCACCGACTTCCACATCATGACGGACGAGATGCTCGACCTCTACCGCGGCGTCGACCTGTGGATCGTGGACGCCTTGCGGGAGCGGGAGCACCCGTCGCACCCGACACTGTCCGCCGCGCTTCGCTACATCCGCGCGGTCTCGCCGCGGCTCGCCGTGCTGACGCATATGGACCAGTCGATGGACTACCGGAGCCTGTGCGAGCGGCTGCCGGCGGGTGTCGTGCCGGGCCATGACGGGCTTGTCATCGATCCATGAGCTCTGACCAGGCCGTCCAGCTCGCATGGGCCATCGGCGCGATCGTGCTGGTGGCGAGCTCGCTGTCGCTGCGGCGGATCGGGCTGGGCGCGACGTTGAAGATGATCGGAACGTGGATCCTGCTGTTCGGCGTCGTCATCGTCGCGGCGAGCTATCGGACAGAGCTTGGCCTGTTCTGGAACCGGATCACTGGGGAACTGAGCGGTCAGAAGACCGAAGTGGTCGGGGGCGAGTTGAGGGTCGAGTTGTCACCTGATGGGCATTTCTGGATCGACGCCAGCATCAACGGCGCGCGCACGCGCTTCCTTGTTGATACCGGCGCGACCTTTACCGCGGTCAGCGGCAACACGGTGCGCGATGCGGGATTGAGTGTCGACGAGAGCGGGTTTCCCGTGCTGATCTCCACGGCGAACGGTGATGTGGCGGCGCGCCGGTTGCGGTTGCCGGAAGTGCGGATCGGATCGATCGTCGTCCGTGATCTCGGCGCGATCACGTCGCCGGCGTTCGGGCAGATCAACGTGATCGGCATGAACTTCCTGTCGGGGCTGGAATCCTGGCGGGTGGAGGGACGGACGCTGATCATGGTTCCGGCCCCCAAAGCCCCTGCCGAACTCACTCAAAACTTACATAATGTATATTATCGGACACACGAAAATGGCTGAGGGGAGTGCCTTCGAGCGGCTCCGCGCGATCATGGCGCGTCTGCGCGATGCCGAGCATGGATGCGAATGGGATCGTGCCCAAACGTTCCGATCGATCGCGCCCTACACAATCGAGGAAGCCTATGAAGTGGCCGACGCTATCGAGCGCGACGATGCCGCGGCGCTCCGCGACGAGCTTGGCGACCTGCAGTTGCAGGTCGTGTTTCACGCCAGGATCGCCGAGGACCTCGGGCTGTTCGATGTCGACGACGTGCTGCGCGGCATCGCCGACAAGATGGAGCGTCGGCACCCGCACATCTTCGGTGATGCCGACACCCCCGGCTGGGAGAGCATCAAGGCGGAGGAACGTGCAGCACTGGCGGACAAGTCGGCTCTGGCCGGCGTCGCCATCGCGCTGCCTGCGCTCAGCCGCGCGGAGAAGATCGGCAAGCGCGCCTCCCGCGTCGGCTTCGACTGGCCCGACGCAGAGGGCGCACGCCTGAAGGTGGACGAAGAGCTTGCCGAACTCGCCAATGCCGCCACGGCCGCGGAGCGCGAGGAGGAGTTCGGCGACCTGCTGTTCGCAATCACCAACCTCGCACGCCATCTGAAGATCGATCCAGAAGCCGCTCTGAGACAGGCCACCACCAAGTTCGAACGCCGCTTCCGCGCGGTCGAGGCCGCCGCGCCACGCCCGCTCAGCGCACTGGATGCCGACGCGCTCGACGCGCTGTGGCGCGCGGTCAAAGCGAAGGAGCAACAGCCATCGTCGGACTGAGGCCCTAGCGATCGGCGTCCCTGCTTTCGAACCGCGCCCAATCGGCGTCGGACAAGCGCACATCGACGAGGAGCTGGCCGTCCTCCACGTCGCGCGACAGCACCTCGCCATGTTCATGGAGCCAAGCGAGCGCCGCGCCATCGTCGACCGGGAGCGTCACATGGCGAAGTCGCGCGTGGCGGGTGAGGAGAGCCGACAGGCTGGCGCGCAGATCATCGACGCCATCGCCGGTCAGCGCCGACAGCAACACGACATTGTCACGTCGCTCCGCCGCGGCGCGCGCCCCTTCGGCCGCGCTATCGGTCAGGCGATCGAGCTTGTTCCAGGCCTCGATGCGCGGGGCGGCCCCCTCTCCCGCCGCGCCGATCGCCTCGAGCACCACATCGACATCGTGTGCCTGCGCTTCCGTATCCGGATGCGAGATGTCACGGACATGGACGATCACGTCGGCGGCCACGACCTCCTCGAGCGTTGCGCGAAAGGCGGCGACCAGCTCGGTCGGGAGGTCCGACACGAAGCCCACCGTGTCGGACAGGATCGCCTTCTGGATGCCGGGCAGGCTGATCTCCCGCAGGGTCGGATCGAGCGTTGCGAAGAGCAGATCCTCCGCCATGACGTCAGCCCCGGTCATGCGGTTGAACAGCGTGGACTTGCCCGCATTGGTGTAGCCAACCAGGGCGATCACAGGCCAGGGCGCCTTGGCCCGCCGCGCGCGATGCAGGCTGCGGGTGCGCTTCACGGTTTCCAGTTCCCGGCGAAGCCGCGCCATGCGGTCGCGGATCATGCGCCGATCGGCCTCGATCTGCGTTTCACCTGGGCCGCCGAGAAAGCCGAAGCCGCCGCGCTGCCGTTCAAGGTGGGTCCAGCTGCGCACCAGCCGTCCCTGCTGGTAATCGAGATGGGCAAGCTCGACCTGAAGCCGGCCTTCCGCCGTCGCCGCCCGTTCGCCGAAGATCTCGAGGATCAGACCGGTCCGGTCGATCACCTTGGCCTCGGTCCCCTTTTCAAGATTGCGCTGCTGGATCGGGGTGATCGCGCCGTCGATGATGATCAGCGCGGCATCATGGGCGCGTGCCGTGGTGGCAATGCTTTCCACCTGGCCGGAGCCGAACAAGGTCGCGGGCTTTGGCTGACGGACCTTGATGGCGAGACGATCAACGACATCGACGCCGATCGCCGCCGCCAGGCCGGCCGCTTCCTCCAGCCGGGCGTCGCTGTCACGCTCGCCCGCCGGCCCGATTTCCGGCCGGACGACCAGCGCGCGCGCGCCGCGCGCATAATCGGCGTCGTCGCGGGTAAAGCCGCTCAAGCCTCTTCACCGCTGTCGGCCGGTTCCTCGGCCAAGTTGAGCGGCTGGGCCGGCTGCACGGTCGATGCCGCATGCTTGTAGACGAGCTGCGACAGGCCTTCGCGCCACAGAAGCATGCAGAACAGGTCGAACGCCACGATCTCGCCCTGCAGCATCACACCATTGACCAGGAACATGGTCACCGGTTCCTGGCTGCTGACGACGGCGTTCAGGAACACGTCCTGAAGCTGGCCGGGCCGCTTCGGATTGGCGGCGAACGCCGCTTCCATCGGTCGCAGATCGATCGGCTGCGCGGGCATGATCGTGGAAATCGCATGCTTGTAGACGAGCTGCGAATTACCGTCGCGGCGGAGCAGGACGGAGAAATTGTCGAACCAGGTGATGATGCCCTGGAGCTTCACGCCTTTCACCAGGAACATGGTGACCGGCATCTTCTGCTTGCGCAGCGTGTTCAGGAAGATGTCCTGCAGGTTGTTGATCTTCTCGGCCATGACGTGGCTCCCTTATTGGCGGATCGTTGCCGCATGTTCCGCGCCGGTCGCAGCCGACGTCGTGCCGTTAGATAGGGCGCGGACCCGCGCCCGTCCATGATCCTCAATCGTCTCGAACGTCATGCAGCCCGAGCAGTTTCAGCTTCCGGTGCAAGGCCGATCGTTCCATGCCGATGAAGGCCGCCGTCCGGGAGATGTTGCCGGAAAAGCGGCGGATCTGGATGCGCAGATACTCACGCTCGAACGTCTCGCGCGCCTCGCGGAGCGGTGCCCCCATGATGGCGCTGGCCGCCTCCCCCGCCACCGGCGCGCGATCGGACAGCAGCTCGGGCGGGAGCATGTCGATCTCGATCCGGCCGATGCGATCCTCGGGCGCCATGATGATCGTGCGTTCGACGATGTTGCGCAGCTGGCGCACATTGCCCGGCCAGTCATAGGCCTGCAGCACCGCCATGGCGTCACCCGCCACCTGCGGTGCCACCGCCCGGCGATCCTGCGCATAGCGGGCCACGAAGTGATCGATCAGCGGCGGAATGTCCTCGCGCCGTTCGGCGAGCGATGGCAGGTGCACGGGCACGACGTTGAGGCGGTAGTAGAGATCCTCGCGGAAGCGGCCGGCGGCGATCTCGTCGGGCAGGTGGCGCGCGGTGGCGGACACCACCCGGACGTCGACCTTGACGATTCGCTGTCCGCCCACGCGCAGGAAGCTCTGGTCCGTCAGCACGCGCAGAATCCGGGCCTGCGTCGTGACCGGCATGTCGGCGATCTCGTCGAGGAACAGCGTGCCGCCATGCGCCTGTTCGAGCAGCCCGGCGCGGACGAGCTTGCCGCCCTCCTCCACGCCGAACAGCTCCTCGTCCATCCGTTCCGGCGTCATGCGCGCGGCATTGACGATGACGAACGGTGCATCCGTGCGGTTGCTCCACTGGTGGAGGAGCCGGGCCGCGACTTCCTTGCCGACCCCGCCCGCACCGGTGATGAGCACGCGGCTGCCGGTCGCGGCCACCCGCTTCAGCGTCGCGCGGACCCCGTTGATGGCAGCCGATGTCCCGGTGAGCTCGTCATGGTTGCCGACCCGCGCGCGGAGGCTGGCGTTCTCCCGCCGCAGCGCTTCGGTCTCCGTCGCGCGCCGGACATGGTGGAGCAGCCGCTCCGCCTCGAACGGCTTTTCGATGAAGTCCCCGGCCCCGCGCCGGATCGCGGCAACCGCGGTGTCGAGATTGCCGTGACCGGAGATGACCAGCACCGGGATGGAAGGATCGCGGCGCTTCACCTCGTCGAGCAGTTCCAAGCCGTCGAGCCGCGATCCTTGAAGCCATACGTCCAGGAGGAGGAGCGACGGGCGACGTTCGTCGATGGCGGCCAGCGCCTCGTCGCTGTTGGCGGCGGCACGCGCGGCATAGCCCTCGTCCTCCAGGACGCCGGCGACGAGTTCGCGGATGTCCCGCTCATCGTCGACAATGAGGATTTCCAGAGCCATCGCGTCTAGCCTGCCTTCGCAATTTCAAGGGGTTGTTCATCAGGGTGCACCCCTGAACCGCTGCTGTCCGCCAGCCGGCCGAGCCCGGCCGCATCGAAGGTGAGCGTCGCCACCGCCCCGCCGCCCGGGCGATCCGAAAAGCTCAGCGTGCCATGATGTTCCTCGGCGATCTTCTTGACAATCGCGAGCCCAAGGCCCGTTCCCTTGGCACGCCCGGTGACGTACGGCTCCGCGATCCGCTCGCGGTCGGCAGGAAGACCGATGCCGGTGTCGGCGACGTCCAGCTTTACGGCGCCGGGCGCCGGGTCATCGATGGTGATCGAGACGGCACCCTCCCCCTCGCCGGGCCGCGCTTCCACGGCCTCCACAGCGTTCTTGACGAGGTTGGTCAGCGCCTGGGCGATCTGCCGACGATCGCAGACGAGGACGGGTCCGGTCTCCGGCGCATCGAGCGAAAAGCGGATGCCGGGATGCGCCACCTCGTGCAGGAACAAGGTCTGGCGCGCGATGTCGCCCAGGTTCTCCGGCCGGAACACGGGCTTCGGCATTCGGGCGAAGGAGGAGAACTCGTCCACCATCCGGCGGAGGTCGCCGACCTGCCGGACGATCGTTTCCGTCAGCCGGGAGAAGGTGGCGGGATCGGACGCGATCTCCTTACCGTAGCGGCGCTGCAAGCGCTCGGCGGCGAGCTGGATCGGCGTCAGCGGGTTCTTGATCTCATGGGCGATACGGCGGGCGACGTCGGCCCAGGCCGCGCGGCGCTGGTCGAGCAGCTGTTGGGTGATGTCGTCGAAGGTGAGCACGGTCGCGCGCTCGTCCTTCACCAAGCGGACGGCGAGCGTGCGCACCTCTCCGCCGCGCGCGAGCTGGACAACGGCCTCGCGCGCGCCGGAGGCGACGAGATCGCCGAGCTCAGGCGCCAGATCGACGATGGACCGCCCGATCGGGTCGACGCCGGGATCGCCCAGGAAATGCTCCGCGCTGCTGTTGAGCAGGCGCACGATGCCGCCCTGATCGACGGAGACCACGCCTGCGCTGACGCCCGACAGCACCGCCTCGGTCAAGGCGCGACGCGCGTCGAGCTGATCGTTGGCGGAGACGAGGGCGCCGGTCTGGCTTTCGAGCTGGCGGGTCATGCGATTGAACGCCGTCGACAGGATGCCGACCTCGTCGCGGGAACGCGGCCGCTCGACGCGAGCGGTGAGATCGCCGGCGGCCACCCGCCTGGCCGCGGCGACAAGCTCGCCCACAGGGCGCACCACCCGGTCCGCGACCTTCAACGCGATAAGCACGGCCATGCCGACGATCAGCAATGAAACGAGGTAAAGCGCGGCGTTGAAGCGGAGCTGCAGCGTGCGCGAGCGGCTGAGCAGGCTGTTATAGTCGGCCAGCACCGCTTCCGATCGGGTGACGACCTGCCGGTCGTAGACCCGGGCGACGTAGAGGTAGAGGTTCTCCTCCGGCACCAGCCGGCTGACGGCTTCCACCCGGTCGTCGCTTTCGCTCAGCGCCACGTCGGGTCCGGAGGCGAGTTCGGCCAGGATCTCGCGGGTGATGCGACGCTCCAGATCGCGGTTCTCCGGATTGATCGCGGCGAGCAGCTGGCCGCGCCCGGACGGATCGAGGCGGATGAGCGCGCTTTCGCTGAGGTCGCGACCGAAGATCTGGACCTCGTAGCTGGCGAGGAACTGCGGCGAGTTGATCGGGAACTCGGTCAGGTAGAGCGCGATGTCGCCGGTGGCCGCCACCGTCTGGCGTGCGACGTCGGCGCGGGTGCGTTCATAATATTCCTGCCCGACCTCGCGCGCGTTCTCGAGCATGGAGCGGGCACGGTCCGAGAACCAGAACTCGACGCCGTACTGGAAAAGCAGCGACGCGAACACGACCACCAGCAGCATCGGCACCGACGCCAGCAGCGAGAAGATCGCGACCAGACGGACGTGCAGCCGCCCGCCCCCGCCAATGGCCGAGGCAAGCGCGCGGCGGCGCGCGATCCGCCGGCCGATCAGCATCAGCAGCATGATCGCGGGCAGCAGGTTGGAGACCAAGAGGAGCGCGATCAGCGCGGGCGTCAGCGGACCGGTGGTGCGGACGCCCGACAGGATGCCCCAGGTGGCGACACCGATGACGACCACCAGCAGGACCGTCGCCAGCTCGACCAGCGGCATGAACCGGCCGCGTCGACGGACGGCGGAGAGCAGTCGCTGCCAGCGCGGCCCGCGTTTCCGCCGATCGTCAACAACATCCATCGTTGCAAGCATACAACAGTTTGGCGGTGCGCCAAGCGCCTCGCGGGTCGATCCGTCCCGATCCGGTCAGGCGGCGGCGCGGTGGAGCCAGGGCGCGTAGAATTCCGCCAGCATTGCCAGCACGACCTGGGCGTCGGGTTCCTGGTTCAGGCGGTTGCGGAACTCGGCGGAACCGGGGAGCCCCTTGGTGTACCAGCCGACATGCTTGCGCATCAGATTGACGCCGGTGAGAGCACCATAATGGGAGAGCATCATGTCGTAATGTTCGACAATCAAACGATATTGTTCGTCGATCGACGGATCGGACGTGCGCTGGCCGGCATCGAACCAGCGCATCAGCTGCGACAGCAGCCAGGGGCGGCCGTAGGCGCCGCGGCCGACCATGATGCCGTCCGCTCCCGATTGGTCGAGTGCGGCCTCCGCATCGTCGATCGAGCAGATGTCGCCGTTGACGATCACCGGGATCGACACGGCATCCTTGACCCGCCGCACGAACCGCCAGTCGGCCTCGCCGCGATACATCTGGTTACGCGTGCGCCCATGCACCGTGACCATCCGGACACCAAGATCCTCCGCGATGCGCGCCAGCTCCGGCGCGTTGAGGCTGTCGTGGCACCACCCCATGCGCATCTTGAGCGTCACCGGCACCGACACGGCGTCGGCGACGCCCTTCACGATCGCGGCGGCGTTCTTCAGGTCGCGCATCAGCGCGGAACCGGCATCACCGTTGGTGACCTTGCGAACCGGGCAGCCCATGTTGATGTCGATGATCGCTGCACCGCGATCCTCGGCAAGCCGGGCGGCCTCGCCCATCTCGCCGGGGGTGCAGCCCACCAGCTGCATGGACACGGGCTCCTCGATCGGATCCCAGGCAAGCTTCTGCAGCGATTGGCGGGTCTCGCGAATGGCGGCCTGGCTGGCGATCATCTCCGTCACGTTGAGCCCGGAGCCATACCGCCGCACGAGCCGACGGAACGGCATGTCCGTCACCCCCGTCATGGGCGCGAGAATGACGGGCGTGTCGATCCGGACAGGGCCGATCTGAAGAGGCTGGAGGCGCGCCATGGCGGCGGCGATGTAGCGATGGCGGTCCAAAGCGGCAAGCTTGCGCCTCCATCCGAGCCCGTTAGAGAGGCCGCGTGACCCGGCCGCACCGCATCGCCGCCCTTGTCGTCGCCGCCGGAACGGGCGTGCGCGCCGGCGGCGACGTGCCCAAGCAATATCGCCGGATCGGCGGCAAGGCGGTGATCGCCTATGCGGTGGACGCCATGACGTCGCACCCGGCGATCCAGCTGGTGCAGCCCGTGATCGGCCCGGACCAGCAGGAACTTGCCGCAGCGGCGCTGGGCAACCGCGACGTCATGACGCCGGTCGCCGGCGGCGCGACCCGGCGCGACAGCGTGATTGCCGGGCTCCGGGCGATCGCCGCGACCGGGCTGGCGGACCATGTGCTGATCCACGACGCCGCCCGCCCCTTCTGCCCCCCGTCCGTGATCGACCGGCTGATCGACGCGCTTGGCGAGGCGCCGGGCGCGATCCCCGTGTTGCCGGTGGTCGACACGCTGGTGGCGCTTGACGGGTCGGAAGCCCCCGACCGGACCACGCTCGGGCGCGTCCAGACACCACAGGCCTTTCGCCTGGCCGACATCCAGGCGGCGCATGCCGCGTGGTCGAGCGACCAGACCGCGACCGACGATGCCACCGTGCTACGCGCGGCCGGCGGCGCGGTCGCGCTGGTTGAAGGAGATCCCCGATTGGAGAAGCTGACCACCGCCGGCGACCTCGCCGCCGCCGACCGGCGCCTGCGCATGCGAACGGCAGTTGGCACCGGGTTCGACGTCCACCGGCTGGAGGAGGGCGAGGAGTTGTGGCTGGGCGGCATCCTGATCCCGCATCACCAGGGCCTGTCGGGCCACAGCGATGCCGATGTCGGGCTGCACGCGCTGACCGACGCCATCCTGGGCGCGCTCGGCGAGGGCGACATCGGGCTGCACTTCCCGCCCAGCGATATGCGCTGGCGCGGGGCAAGATCCGACCAGTTCCTGCAGCACGCCGCCGCCATGGTGTCGGCCGCCGGGGGACGCATCGAGCATCTCGACCTCACCCTGATCTGCGAAGCGCCAAAGATCGGGCCGCATCGCGCCGCCATGCGCACCGCCATCGCCCAGATGCTGTCGCTGTCGGAGCGGCGGATCAGCATCAAGGCCACAACCACGGAACGGCTCGGCTTTGCGGGCCGCGGCGAAGGCATTGCCGCCCAGGCGGCTGCGACCCTCAGCCTGCCGGACGATCTGGAGGACAGCGCATGACCGAGCGCACCGACACCCTGCTTCCCGCCATCCTGATCGATCGGGCCCGCGCCGTGCTCGATGCGAACCGCGCGGCGGGGCGCTGCATCGCGGTTGCCGAAAGCTGCACGGGCGGTCTGGTGGCGGCGGCGCTGACCGAAATCGCCGGGTCATCCGACGTGTTCATGTGCGGGTTCGTCACTTACTCCGATTCCGCCAAGCGTCAGGCGCTGGGCGTGGCGGGCAACGTCATCGAGACGTTCGGCGCCGTGTCGATCGCGACCGCATGGGCGATGGCGCAGGGCGCGCTGGAGCGGACGGAGGCGGACGTCGCGGTGTCGATCACGGGGATCGCTGGGCCCGGTGGCGGGTCGGAGCGCAAGCCCGTCGGCACGGTCGTGTTCGCACGGGCGGAAAAAGGCGCGGCCCCCGACAAGATCAAGGCGGAGCGGCGGGAGCTGGGGGACCTGGGCCGGGGCGGCGTGAGGCTTCAGGCGGCGCTGGTGGCGCTCGACCTGCTGATGCCGGACGCGGAAACTTCCGCCCCATAGAGCTTTGCGGCTCGCGCTTCGAACGCGCCGATCATGCGGCGCAGCGCCAAATCGAAGACCTGCCCGGCCAGCATCTCGAACAGGCGATTCCGGAAGGCGAAATCGACCTTGAAGTCGACAAAGCTGCCGCCCTGCCCGTCGCTGCGGAAGCGCCAGTCGTTCCGGAGATACTTCAGCGGACCTTCAACATAGTCGACATGGATCTCGCCCGGCCGCTGCTTCACCACGCGGGAGGTGAATCGCTCCCGCAGGCCCTTGAAGCCGACCACCAGGTCCGCAACCATCTCCGTCTCGTTGTTCGAGCGCACGCGCACGGCGGAGATCCACGGCAGGAACTCGCCATAGCGCGCGACATCGGCCACCAGATCGAACATCTGGTCGGGCGTGTAGGGAAGATGGCGGGTTTCGGCGTGCGACGGCATCAGGCCGGCGACCCCGCCCCCGCAGGTGCGGTGCGCCCCAGCTTCGCCTCGCGATTGGCGCGTAGCCGCTCGAAATCGTCGCCGGCGTGATAGCTGGACCGCGTCAGCGGCGAGGACGCGACCAGCAGGAAGCCCTTCGCCCGCGCGATGCCGGCATAGGCGTCGAACGCAGCCGGCTTCACGAAGTCCATGACCTTGGCGTGGCGCGGCGTCGGCTGCAGATACTGACCCATCGTCAGAAAATCGATGTCGGCAGAGCGCATGTCGTCCATGACCTGATGGACCTCCAACCGCTCCTCGCCCAGACCGAGCATCACGCCCGACTTGGTGAAGATGGACGGATCATGCCGCTTCACGCTCTCCAGGAGCCGCAGCGACGCATAGTATCGCGCACCCGGCCGGATGGTCGGGTAGAGCCTGGGCACCGTCTCCAGATTGTGGTTGTACACGTCCGGCCGCGCGGAAACGATCGATTCCACAGCGGCTTGCGCCTTGTTTCTGAAATCGGGTGTCAGGATCTCGATGGTCGTCGACGGGGTGTTCCGTCGCAGCGCCTCGATGACCTTCACGAATTGCGACGCGCCGCCATCCGGCAGGTCGTCGCGATCGACCGACGTGACGACGATGTGCTGCAGGCCGAGCTCGGCCGCGGCGACGGCGACATGCTCCGGCTCCAGCGGATCGACGTTCCGCGGCATGCCCGTCTTGACGTTGCAGAAGGCGCAGGCGCGCGTGCAGACGTCACCCAGGATCATCACGGTGGCGTGCTTCTTGGTCCAGCACTCGCCAATGTTGGGGCAGGCCGCTTCCTCGCACACGGTGGCGAGGTTCAGGCGGCGCATCAGCTGCTTGGTTTCGCTGAAGCCAACCGAGGTCGGCGCCTTCACACGGATCCAGTCCGGCTTGCGCTGACGCGGGGGCTCTCTGAAGATCGGGTCGGCTTCGCTCATCGAGAGCGCAGATAGCGATCAGACGCCCCGCTTGCCACCCCTCCCGCGCCCGCCAGCGTGCCCAGCACGACGGTGACCAGCATCGCAGGGTAAACGAAGAACAGGATGCCGTCATAGCTCATGTAGACGGCGAAGGTGAGGAGCAGAGCCGCACCCGGCAGCAGCGGATCGGAGGCGGCCGTGACGGCCCGACGCGCCCGCCGAAGCGGGATCAGGAGAAGCAGCGTGACGAGCACCGCGCCGGCGATGCCCCACTGGAACAGCAGCTGGAGCAGCGCCTGATGCGGATGGTGGAAGATGTCGGCGCCCGGCGGCGTCGTGATGAACTGGCCTTCGCCGTGGCCGAGCAGCGGGCGGCGCACGACCTCCTTCAGCGTGCCCAGCCACATGTCGATGCGGCCGCTGCTGATGTTGGTGCCGGTGGTGACCGCTTCCGCGATCCGCACGGGGGCGGAAGGGGTTGGCTGCGGCAGCAGGAGCGCGATGCCCGCCGCCAGGGCAAGCACGCCCGCCACCATCAGCGGCAGCCGGATGCGGTGCCGCCGCGCGACCATCGCGGCAAGCACGCTGCCGGCCAGAAGCGCAGCCATGCCGCCGCGTGATCCGCTCCACAGGATCAGCGTTGCCGGCGGGAGCGCGGCAAGCGCCCAGGAGAGCGCGCCCGGGCGACATGCCAGCGCGAGCGCTGCCGACACCCCCGCTGCCGCATAGAAGCCGGCATGGCGGATGTTGGTGACCCCCAGGCCGAAGCGCTGCCAGTCGTGAGCCGACCAGTCGGGGATGAGGCCGACATAGAGGCCGGCGGCGAGCGCATAGCCGAGCCCGCCGAGCGCAACGGCCCGCCACAGCACGGTGACGTCCGCGCCGGGCCGTGCCGCCAGCGATGCCGCCGCCACACCCGCGCCGATGTGGAGCACCGACACCGCTGCCCTGATCTCCGCCATCCATGGGTCGCCGGCGACGCGGATGCCGTTCGCGACCACCAGCAGCAGCGCTGCCGCCACCGCGAGAAGCCAGTTTGGCGCCGGGGGAAGACGCGCACCATGACGCCATGCCACCAGGATCAGGACCAGTTCGGCGGCGAGCACGGGCGGCGCGATGAAGCGCATCCACGCGAGCACGGGATCGATGGGTCCGTAGCGCCATGTCACCAGCGCCATCAGGACGGGCGTCGCCCCGATCAACATCCAGGCGGCATGGATGGCGCGGATGGCGGATCGAGGGGCGTCGGCAATGGACGAAGTCATGCGCCGCCTTTACCAGCATGGGCATGACTGGCGACACCAGGGGCACTGCCCGCAACATCGCGCTGCTGATTGACGCGGACAACGCGTCGCTCGCTTCGCTCGACCCTGTGCTGACGGTGCTGGCGGAGCTTGGCACCGTCAACATCCGGCGCGCCTATGGCAACTGGCGCAAGCAGGGGCTCGCCAAGTGGGCGGACGCGACGCTCAGTTACGGCATCGAGCCGCAGCAACAGTTCGACGTGACCAAGGGCAAGAACGCCACCGACATGAAGATGACGATCGACGCGATGGACCTGCTGGCGCGCGGGCGCGTCGACGGGTTCGGCCTCATGTCATCGGACAGCGACTTCATGCCGCTGGCCATCCGCATCAAGCAGGAGGGGCTGCCCGTGTACGGCTTCGGCCGGGCGACCACGCCGGAGGGCTTCCGGCAGGCCTGCACCCGCTTCATCGATGTCGATGCGATCGTGCCGGTAGAGGAGCCCGCGCGCCCCGCGGCAGCGCCGGCGGCATCCGGCGGGACCGGGCCGGATCCCGCCCCCGGCAAGGCGCCGCGCACCGCCGCGGCCAAACCGAGCCGGCCCGACGAGGCGCTCGAGCGGTTGCTGATCGATGCGTATAATGCCGTGAAGCACGACGACCGCGGCTTCGCCCGGCTGTCGGAGGTGGGGCAGCGGGCCGGAAACCGGTCGAGCTTCGACGCGCGGAACTACGGCTTCAAGCGCTTGTCGGACCTGGTCGACAGCCTGCCCTACTTCACCACCGAAGCGCGCGAGGGCGGCAACCTCTACGTCAAGCGCATGGGCTAAGCGGCGGCGAAGGTCAGCGCCTCGATCTTGTTGCCGTCCGGGTCGCGGACGAACGCCGCGTAGTAATGCGCATCATAGTGCGGGCGCAGCCCAGGTGCCCCATCGGACGTGCCGCCATGGACGAGCGCGGCTGCGTGAAACGCGTCCACATCGCCGCGCCTCTCAACCTCGAAGGCGACATGGATGCCGTTTCCGGCGGCCGGCGCCTTGCCGTCAGCCGGGCGATTGAGACTGAAGGCGGTGATGCCCGCACCGTAGCCGACGGCGTCCGCGACATCGAGCGTGCGCGTGAGGCCGAGGATCGAGAGCACGGGGTCATAGAAGGCGCGGGCGCGATCCAGGTCGGCGGTGCCCAGCGAGACATGGTGCAGCATGGGCGGGAAACCCGCATGGCGGAAGCCGTGTTCCGATCAACGGTCGCGCCAGTGGTCGAAGGCCTGCTGTTGAAGCCCTCGAACCAGGGCGACGGCATCGGGGCCCGTCCAGCTTCCGGCATAGCCGAGATCACGCGCGGCACTGGTCCACCAGCCCTGCCCCGGCAGCCGGTCGCCTTCCCGCACCACCAGCACGGCCAGCGCCGGCTCGCCGGGCGCCCTGCCCGTGTCGATCGCGTCGAGGGTGCGGCAGAGCGCCCGCATCTTGGGGCGCGTGAAGCGGAAGCCGAGTGCCTGAAGCAGCTCCGAATAGCTGATTGCGCGCCCGCCGCGTGCCGCCGCCAGAAGTTCGGATCGGACGCGCACCACATCGGCGATCGCCCCTGCTGCGGGATCGGGAGTGAAGCCTTCTTGCGCCAGCCATGCGCCCAGGCTCATGGCGTAGTGCGACCCTCATCATAACCGCGCCGGAGCTGCTCCTGCCCGGCAAGCGTGCCGGTGCCGAACAACGGGCGCAGCCGACCGGCGGCAGCCGCCAGGTCGTAAGGCTCCTGCAGGGCTGGCTGGTCAGCCAACAACGGAAATCGGGTGCCGAGCACCTGCGGTTCGATCCTGAGCAGAGTCGCCGCGCCGCTTCGCACCTCTCACGCCTGACGTTCAGCCGCGTAAGCTGCGCCCGCCGTGGAGATCAGCGCCAGGAGGATCAGCTGCAGACGCATCGACACCGGCCTTGTTCAGCAAGACCGGAAGCATGCCACCCTCCCCCAGGCGGTCAAGCCGAAGAGAAGGCTCCAAGGTGGCCGGATCAGCGCGTCAGCTTCTTATAGGCAAGGCGCGTCGGGCGGTCGGCGGCGTCGCCCATGCGGCGGCGCTTGTCCTCTTCGTAGGACTCGAAGTTGCCTTCGAACCATTCGACATGGCTGTCGCCCTCGAACGCGAGGATGTGCGTGCACAGCCGATCCAGGAAGAAGCGATCGTGGCTGATCACCACGGCGCACCCGGCGAAGCTTTCAAGCGCTTCTTCCAGCGCGCGCAGCGTTTCCACATCGAGGTCGTTGGTGGGCTCGTCGAGCAGCAGGACGTTGCCGCCCTCCTTTAGCATCTTGGCGATGTGGACGCGGTTGCGCTCACCACCCGACAGCTGGCCGACCTTCTTCTGCTGGTCCTGCCCCTTGAAGTTGAAGGCGCCGACATAGGCCCGGGTGCCAAGCTCCTGCTTTCCGAAGCGAAACACCTCAAGCTTGTCCGAGATTTCCTCCCAGACATTCTTGTTCGGATCGAGCTGGTCACGCGACTGGTCGACATAGCCGAGCTTCACGGTCTGGCCGATCTCAATCTCGCCGGCATCCGGCTGCTCCTGACCCGTGATCAGCTTGAACAGCGTCGACTTGCCCGCACCGTTCGGCCCGATCACGCCGACGATGCCGCCGGGCGGGAGCATGAAGTCGAGCCCTTCGAACAGCAGCTTGTCGCCATAGGATTTGGTCAGTCCCTTGGCCTCGATCACCTTGCCGCCCAGCCGCTCGGGCAGCTGGATCAGGATCTGCGCCTTGCCGACGGCGCGGTTCTCCTGCGCCTTCACCAACTCGTCGAACGCCTTGATGCGCGCCTTTGACTTGGTCTGGCGGGCCTTGGGCGTCTGACGGATCCACTCCAGCTCGTCGCGGATCGCCTTCTGCTTGCCGGCTTCCTCGCGCTCCTCCTGCTCCAGCCGCTTGGCCTTCTTCTCGAGATAGCCCGAATAGTTGCTCTCGTATGTGTAGTAGCGCCCGCGATCGAGCTCGAGCACCCAGTTGACGACATTGTCGAGGAAGTAGCGGTCGTGCGTCACCAGAATGACGTTGCCGGTATATTCCTTGAGGTAATTCTCCAGCCAGGACACGCTTTCGGCGTCCAGGTGGTTGGTGGGCTCGTCGAGCAGCAGGATGTCGGGCTTTTCCAGCAGCAGCTTGCAGAGCGCGACGCGGCGCTTCTCACCACCCGACAGGTTGGTGACGGCGGCATCGCCAGGCGGACACCGCAGCGCCTCCATCGCGATCTCGAGCTGGTTGTCGAGCGTCCAGCCATCGACGGCGTCGATCTTCTCCTGAAGAACGCCCATCTCCTCCATCAGCGCGTCGAAGTCGGTGTCGTCCTTCGGATCGCCCATTTCCGCCGAGATGGCGTTGAAGCGGTCGACCAGGTCGGCGACCGGGCGCACGCCGTCCTTCACGTTCTCCATGACGATCTTGTCGGGGTCGAGCTGGGGTTCCTGCGGCAGGTAGCCGACCTTGATGCCCTCCGCGGCCCAGGCCTCTCCGGAGAATTCGGTGTCGATGCCGGCCATCACCTTCATCAGCGTGGACTTGCCCGCGCCGTTCGGGCCGATGATCGCGATCTTGGCGTCCGGCAGGAACTGGAGGTGAATGTTGTTGAGCACCGGCTTGTTGGCACCGGGGAAGGTCTTGGTCAGACCCTTCATCACATAGCTGTACTGCACCGCCACGGCGTCGGAACTCCAGGATCTGTCAGGAAATGCGGATTGCGACCGTCAGATAGCGATGCAGCCCCCTTGGTGCAAACGGCTCGTCGCATTCTCAACCAATTCGATAAGGAATAACGTTGACGCTGCCCCCGCTTCCTTTAAATCGGGGCGCTCGCGTCGGTATGGGCCGCGCGACGCTTTTTTGGAGCACCGTTGATGAAGACGATCAGCATTGCCTTCGCCGCCGCGAGCCTGATGGCGCTGGGCGCTTGCGACACGCAGTCGAACGAAGCCGCCGCCGTCGAGAACGCGGGCGAGAACGCCGCCGAGGCGCTCGAGAACCAGGCCGACATGTATGACGCCATGGCCGAGAACACCTCCAACGAGGTGGCCGAGGACGAGCTGGAGCGTGCCGCGAACAACCTCAACGAGCGTGCCGAGAACGTCGAGGACGCCGCCGAGGACCGCGCCGACGCGATCGACAGCAACGCCAGCTAAGCTGCGCTGCGGCGGTCGTCGCAAGACGACCTGAAACAGGGGACGGGCGGTCTTCCGATGGGAAGGCCGCCCGTTTTCGCATGGACGCTTGCCTTGTCCATGCGAAGGCCGGACGCTAAGCCCCGGACACGGGCGCCGGGCCTGTAGCTCAAGGGTAGAGCTGGCCGCTCATAACGGCTTGGTTGCGGGTTCGAATCCTGCCGGGCCCACCGGCGCCCGTCGCTTGCATGGCGATGCGCACGGGCGCTAAGGCGATGCTGTCGGGGAGTGGCGCAGGCTGGTAGCGCATCTGCTTTGGGAGCAGAGGGTCGCAGGTTCGAATCCTGTCTCCCCGACCACCTAGGCCGGCGTCCCCTGCACCGGCGTCCTCAGGCTTTCCCCGAACCGATTGTCGCGCCTGCTGCCGGGCAGTGCCATGATGATCAGCCATGCAAGCCCCGCGATGGTGTCGATGGCCGGGATCGCGCCAGCCAGGATCAGGGGGATGAGCCACCAGCCGCTCCAGCCCAGATCGTGGAGCCGCCGCACCGTGACCGCGAACAGCGGGACCAGGAACGGCAGCAAGCCATAGCCGGCCCAGACCGGGAAGCGTTCGCTGGCCTCGCTCCGGCTCATCCCCGGATCGTTCGTGAACATCGCCACCTGTGCGGCGAGGAGGACCACGACAATGAACAGCTGGAAGAACCAGAATTCACGCCGCCCGGAGCGACCCTTGAAGTCCGCATAGCGGCGAAGCGGCAGGATCATCCATTTCATGCGCCCGGTCCTTCCGACACTGACTTGGAGAGAACGTGTCCGTGGCGGTGAGTTCCCGTCTTCTTTGTCACACAGCCGCGCTTCTTTCGCAGCGGGTGTCGCCCAGAACTGCTTCCGCTTGGTGACATGTTCGGTTTGCACCGGCTGACGGCGCCCCTACAAGGCGATCACTCCATTGAACGCCAGGAGACACTTGGATGCGTGGTGCAGCATTGTTCGCGATTTCGGCAGGATTGCTCCTGGGTGGCTGTGCGCAGCAGCCCGGGAACGGCGCGAACAGCTCCGAACCGGACGCCGCAGCGCCCACGGCAGCGGCGACCGCGACCGCTGGAACCGGAACAGCCTGGGCCAATGGCGACCGCAAGCCGCTCGACATCCAGAGCGCGCATCCGAACGGCGTGGTGCTGCAGCTCACCTCGCTACAGTCGCGGCCGACCGAGACGGTGGTCGGGGTACGCGTCATCAACGGGCGCGAGCAGGCGATCGACCTCAACAGGTTCAACCGCAACCGCAACGGCTATCTCGCGCTCGACACGGGGGAGCGGCTATACCTCTCTCCGCCCGGCAGCAACCTGCGCCTGACCGTGGAGGCCGGACAGACCATGGAGGGCGAGCTGGTGTTCCTGGGCAAGCTTCCGCCGGTGCAGAATGCCGTGCTGATCCTCAACGAGAACAGCCAGACCGACAGCCAGTACACGACCACGCCCGCCTTCCGGATCAACATGCCCCTGGGCACCATCGCCGGAGCGGTCGCGCAATGAGCTCGGGGGCCGCGCGTGTGTCGATGCGCCTTATCCTTCTCGGCGCGAGCCTGATGGTGACCGGGTGCGACGGCGGCGGGCTGCTCGGCGGATCCGAGCCTTCGCCGATCGACGCGCAGATCGCGCATCCGAACGGCGCCGTCCTGCAGGTGCTGTCCCTCAGCGCCGGCGGTGACCGCGTCGAGGTCGCGGTTCGGCTGCTGAACGGGCGCGAGCGGGAGGTGACGCTCAATTCCGGCAGCGAGAACAGCTATATCCTTGCCGACAGTGGCGAGAAGCTGATGCTGATCCCGCCGGCGGGCAACCCTCAGCTCGCGGTCCCCGGCGGCCAGACGATGGATGGCGTGCTGGTGTTCAGCGGCAGCCTGCCACGGGCCGAGCGCGCGACGCTTGTGCTCAACGAGAACGGGTCTGCCGACAACGAGTACAGCGCCAGCCCGCGCTTCCAGGTGGTCCTGCCGCTCGACGGCGCCTTTGGCGCGTCCGGCGGCGCCGAGGCATCGGCGCTGTCCAATATGCGCCCCAATGCGGCGTCCTCGCTCCGCCAGGCCGCGGCGGGCGGATCGACCCTCGGCGCGGGTGGACAGGCGACCAGCGACCTGAGGGCGGTGGAAGCCCTCCGCAGCGAACTGGGCGCGACGCAGACCGACCGCGGGACGATCGTGTCGTTGCCGGGCGACGTGACGTTCGACTTCGACAAGGCGACGATCCGCGCGCAGGCCCGGCAGACGCTGGATCGGCTGGCCGCCCTCATCCAGGCGTCGCCTGCCGGCCAGATCGCGATCGAGGGCCACACCGATGCTAAGGGTGACGACGCCTACAACAAGCGGCTGTCGGAGGAGCGGGCCGAGGCGGTGCAGGCCTATCTTGTCGACAAGGGAATCGATGCCGGCAGGTTCCGGACGATCGGCCTGGGTGAGCTGAGGCCGGTTGCGCCGAATGCGCAGGCGGACGGCAGCGATGACGAGGCCGGGCGCCAGCGCAACCGGCGAGTCGAGGTGGTGCTGCCGAACGGCCCCACCGCCGCGCCCGCGCCCGGAAGCCAGAACGGCTCCTGACCCAGACGAGAGGCGTGTCGGCCGCTAGGCGCCGATGCTGGCGTCGACCGGACGAGCGCTCGGGATGGCGAGGGTGAAGCGGTCGGCGGCGATCTCAAGCCGTCCGCCCGCTGCTTCGGCGAGGCTGCGAACGAGCCGGAGCGAGAAGGCGAGACCGAGGATCGGGCCGCCCTCCTCCTCGTCCGCGCCAAGGTCGGGATCGAGCAGGTCGGCTTCCGTACGACCGGCCAGCCGCATGCTGCGGGTGACGTCAAGCCGCCAGTGATCGAGGTCGCCGCCGAGCGACGCCGTCACCGTCTCACCCGGCGCGGCGGTCAACAGCGCGGCCGTGACCAGCCGGGCGCCCATGCGTTCCAACCGGCCGCCGTCCGCAAGGATCGGCACCAACGCCGGGTCCGCGTCCAGCGTCAGGGTCACCCCGCGCTCGCGCGCCGCCGGAGTCGCGGCCGTGGCGATCGCGCGGGTGAACGCGTCCGGATCGACGCTGTCGATCTGAGTGGCGAGCTTGCCTCCGGCCAGGCGCGCCGCGGTGTCGAGGTCCTCGACCGCCTCCACCAGCCGCCGCGCGTCGGCGACGATCCGGCCGGCACGCTCCCGCTCGTCACGCGGCGCGGGGCCGAGAACCGCGTGCTCGATCATCTCGCCGAAGCCCACGATCGCGTTCAGAGGCGTCCGGATCTCGTGCACCAGCTGCTGCAGCGACCCGCCATCGGCTGCCAGCCCGAACAGGCCGCCCTGCCCCGCCTGCTCGTCGGCCCGCGGCCGCCGTGCGCTGCCACGATAGCCGGTGAAACGTCCCGTCCGATGGTCGAAGACCGGAACGGCGGACAAGCGCCAGCTGCCGGCAAGCGCCGTTCCCGCCGCCATCAGCAGCCGCCCGTTGCGGAAGGGCCGCCGCGCGCGCACCGCGCCCGCGACCTGCCCATCCACCCCGCGGTCGCTACCGGGCTCAGCAAGAGCAAGGATGCTGAGACCGATCAGTGCGGACGCGGGCACCCCGTCGACATGGTGGATCCGCGCCGTGACGTCGGTCTCGAAGGAAAACTGGTCGTGGACGTTGGCGATATCCGGAGCCTGAGCCGGGCCCGGCGGCGTCGCCTGGAAGCGGGCGATCCGCTCGAGCAGCTCCGACACTGATGGCAATGGCGAAGGTTGGGCGCGCTCGTCCTGCGGGTCGGCTGCTTCGTCGTTCGACGGCTGAACGGCAGCCGGTTCAATCGCAGGCCCGGATTGCACCGGATCCGCGGGAGGCGCCGCCAAGACGAAATCAGTCGCGCCGAAGCTTTCCAGCGCTCGTTCAACGTCGATGCCGAGATCGGCCCGGTGGCGGAGCAGCGCGCGCGCGGTGGGGGAAAGATCGGGCAGCAGGCCGAGCCACTGCGCGGTCGGCAGCCTCACCGCGCGCAGCAGCGGGCGGGCGACAAACGGGCTGTCTTCGGAAAAGAAGCGCACCAGCGCAGGCGGAACGCGGCGGCCGGCCAAGGCCTCCGCCGCAGCCCGGCGGATGTTCGCCGGAACAGCCTGGCGCCAGTCGCGCAGGCGGCGAAAGGCGTCACGCTCCAGCCGGACATCGTCGTCCGTGCGGCTTTGCGCCAACAGGTCCACAAGCTGACGCCATGCCGTCTGCCGCGCCGCGTCATCGGACTCGGGCTGCCGCAAAACGGTTGCCAGCATGTCATCGAACCGTACCACGTGCCCCCTTCACCAACCCCAGCATTGGGCTGGCGACAAACACGCGTTAAGTAGGCGGACACGCCAGTGACAGAGGCGAAAATGGCACGTTGCATAGTGGGACAATTGCGTTCACGCGCAATTTTATTAGGGACGGCCCATGGTTGATCAACGCCCGCAATCTTCTCCTCCGGCAACCAGCACGCTGGATGCCATCGACCTGCAGATCCTGGCCGAACTGCAGGACAATGGTCGCATGACCAACGTCGACCTCGCGCAGAAGGTGGGGCTGACGGCGCCGCCGTGCCTGCGGCGCGTGCGCGCGCTGGAACAGGCGGGCTTCATTCATGGCTACCATGCGACGCTTGATCCGCAGAAGCTGGGCTACGGCATCACCGTGTTCGCGATGGTGAGCCTGAAGAGCCAGGCGGAGGCGGACCTCAGGGCGTTCGAAACGCATGTCGCCGCCCTGCCGCAGGTGCGGGAATGCCATATGCTCAACGGCGAGATCGACTTCATCCTGAAGATCGTCGCCGCGGACCTCCAGGACTTCCAGGATTTCTTGACCAGCCGGCTGACGACGGCGCCGAACGTCGCGGGCGTGAAGACGTCGCTGACGATCCGCACGTCGAAGGCGGAGCCGGGCGTCCCGGTTCCGGAACACGGCTAGGCCAGTCCACTCGGCAAGAAAAAGGGGCTCCGGTTGATCGAACCGGAGCCCCTTTTGCTGTTGGCGTCGCGTCAGCCCGCGGTCGGTGTGGCCGCCGGTGCAGCGGCCGGGGCCGCCGCCGGAGCGGCGCTGCCGCGCGACGTCGTGTAGAGCGTCCAGAAGTCGGCGATGGGCTTGCGAACGCCCGTCACCTGCGCAAAGGCCGCGCGCGCTTCCTCACCCTGGCCCTGGCGGGCAAGCGCGATGCCGAGCCGCATGTTGGCAAGGTTGGTGTCGATGCCACCCTTCTGAAGCGCCGCGCGGTAGCCCTGCACCGCCAGCTGGTCCTCGCCATAGGCAAGGGCGACATTGGCGGTGTCGAGCGCGTCTGCAGCGCTGGCCGAGGCGATGCGGCCGCCGGATGCTGTCAGCTCACGACGGTCGGCCGTGATGCGCTGCGACGCGGGCGTGTAGATCTGCGCAAAGGCCGGCGCGGTGCGCTGCACGTCGCCGGATGCCTGACCCTCGTCGACCACGGCCTTCGCCTCGCCGAACAGGCCGCGATCATAGGCGAGCTGCGCGTAGGTGAAGTAATCCCGCTCGCTGGTCAGCGCGCCCGTCGCGCGCTTCAGCCGGTACAGGTCGAGCATGACCTGGCTGTCGAGGTTCTCGTTCGCTTCCTCGTAGATGACCAGCGCCGAGCGCCAGTTCTCCGGCGTCGGATAGGCCTCGACCTGCAGCCGGGTCCACTTGGCGACTTCAGGCGCCATCTGGCCTTGGTAGGCAACCGACGCACCACGGCGGTACCAGTCCTGCGGCGGCACGCGCCCGGCGGCACGCTCCTCGTTGATCGCCTGCTCCAGCAGCTGCAGACCCTGCTGCGTCCGGTTGGTGCGGAAATAAACGCTCGCCAGCATCAGCTTGACGTTGTTTTCGTTGTAGCCGGCCTGGATCGCCTCGTTCAGATAGCGCTCGGCCGCCGCATTGTCGTTGGCCTCATAGGCGAGGTTGCCGAGGAAGAAGCGGAAGCGCGGCAACTGCTCGGACGGGCCGACGCCGCTGTCCACGATCTCCTGCAGGGCGGCGCGCTGCACGGCCTTGTCGTTGGTGCCGAGGCCAACCCGCAGCCGAACCTGGCCCAGCGTGTACTTCTCGTCCGGGGTGGTGGCGAGCGGCGCGGCCGTGGCAAGCGCGGCGTTTGCGGCCGCCCAGTTCTGCTGGGTCGCCGCCTCGTCGGCGGGCGCGACCGCGGCGCGGAACTCGCGGGAGAGCGTGGGCGTGTACGCACCGGGCGCGGCCGCCGGCTGCTCCGCCTGCCGCTCACGACGGCGCTGTGCATCGGCCGGGGTCGCGGCAACGGCGAACAGCGCAACCGCTGCGGTGCCGAGCGACAGGGTGGACAGCAGCTTCATATGCTCTTCTCCTCAGGCGCGTCGCGCTGGGGACAGCGCGCGCTGAATGGCTTGGACCTGCTAAAGAGGCCGTGACGGACGCACAAGCATCCACGGCCGGCCACTTGCGGTCCGCGCTGTGAACCGTGGTTGAACCCGTCCGGTTCCCACGCGCCGGCTCGACGGCTGCAGGCATGGCGGCTAGGGGTCCAGCCATTCTGTGGCATGGAGGCGTTCCGGGTGAGCGGATCGGCGGTGGTGATCGGCGCGGGCGGCGGCATCGGCGCGGCCTTGCTGGATGCGATCCGCGAGGAAGGCGCGCATGACGCGGTCCATGGCTTCGCCCGCGACACGCTGGACATCACGGTGGAGGATCAGGTGCGCGCCGCAGCCGCCACCGTGGCGGCCGGCCCCGCCCCGACCCTGATCCTGATCGCGACCGGCCTTCTCCATGACGCCACCCATGGGCCGGAGAAGTCGCTGGCGGAGATCGATGCGGCGTGGATGGCCCGCAACTTTGCGATCAACACGATCGGCCCCGCGCTGATCATCAAGCATTTCCTGCCGCTGCTGCCGAAAGGCGACCGCGCGGTAATAGCGGCGCTGTCCGCCCGGGTGGGCAGCATCGGCGACAATCGCCTGGGTGGCTGGCACAGCTACCGGGCCGCGAAGGCGGCGCTCAACATGATCATCAAGGGCGCGTCGATCGAGGCAGCGCGCCAGCGCCCGCGCGCCATCATCGTCGGCCTGCACCCCGGGACCGTGGACACCCGGCTGAGCGAGCCGTTCCAGGGCAATGTGCGCCCCGGCACGCTGTTCTCGCCCGATCGCGCGGCCGTGCAGCTGCTCGATGTGCTCGAGGGGTTGAGCGTGCCGGACAGCGGCGGCATCTTTGCCTGGGACGGCAGCCCGGTCCCGGCCTGATCCGCCCGCCGCCGTCGCGCACGCGCGTACGCGTGCCCGCGCGCGGGGTTCCAACAGGGCCTCCCCTCCGCTAGGGTCCGCCTTTCATATCCTGCTACCGAAAGTCCTGCCTTGACCGACGAGACGCTGCTCGCCGACCCTTCCGACATTTCGCCGATCTCGATCGTCGACGAGATGAAGTCGAGCTATCTCGACTATGCCATGTCGGTGATCGTGGCGCGCGCGCTCCCCGACGTCCGCGACGGGTTGAAGCCGGTGCACCGCCGCATCCTTTACGCCAGCCAGGAAGGCGGCTTCGTCGCCGGGCGCCCTTATCGCAAGTCGGCCAAGATCGTCGGCGACGTGATGGGCAACTACCACCCGCACGGCGACAGCGCGATCTATGACGCGCTCGCCCGCATGACCCAGGACTGGGCGATGCGGGTGCCGCTGATCGACGGCCAGGGCAATTTCGGATCGATGGATCCCGATCCGCCCGCGTCGATGCGCTACACCGAGGCGCGGCTGGCACGCGTGTCCAACACGCTGCTCGACGACCTCGACAAGGATACCGTCGACTTCACGCCCAACTATGACGGGTCGCGCAGCGAGCCGCAGGTGCTGCCCGCGCGCTTCCCCAACCTGCTGGTCAACGGCGCGGGCGGCATCGCCGTCGGCATGGCGACCAACATCCCGCCGCACAATCTGGGCGAGGTGATCGCGGCGTGCCGGGCGTGGATCGCCGATCCGCTCATCACTACCGAGCAGCTGATGGAAATCGTGCCGGGGCCCGACTTCCCGACGGGCGGCACCATCCTGGGCCAGTCGGGCGCGCGCGCCGCCTACGGCTCCGGTCGCGGGTCGATCGTGGTCCGGTCGAAGTACGAGGTGGAGGAAGGCCGCGGCGACCGCCGGTCGATCGTCCTGACGGAGATCCCCTACCAGGTCGGCAAGAACAACCTGGTCGAGAAGATCGCGGAGGCTGCCAAGGACAAGCGGATCGAGGGCGTCAGCGACATCCGCGACGAAAGCTCGCGCCTGGGCGTGCGCATCGTCATCGACCTGAAGCGCGACGCCACGCCGGAAGTCGTGCTGAACCAGCTGTGGCGGCACACGCCCGCCCAGTCGGCCTTCTCCGCCAACATGCTGGCCATCCGCGGCGGCCGACCGGAACTGCTCGGCCTGAAGGACATCATCGAGGCCTTTGTCCGCTTCCGCGAGGAAGTGATCACCCGCCGGTCGAAGTTCGAGCTCAACAAGGCGCGGGAGCGCGCGCACATCTTGCTGGGCCTGGTGATCGCGGTCACCAACTTGGACGAGGTGGTCCGAATCATCCGCGGATCGGCCTCCCCCGCCGAGGCGCGCGCCGCGCTGCTCGCCCGCGACTGGCCGGTGGCGGAGATCGCGCCCTTCATCCGCCTGGTCGAAGCCGTCGACACCGAGGTGGAGGGCGACAGCTACCGCCTCAGCGAGCAGCAGGTGCGCGCCATCCTGGACCTGCGCCTGCACCGGCTGACCGCGCTTGGCCGCGACGAGATCGGCGACGAGCTGCGCCAGCTGGCCGACTCGATCGGCGAGCTGCTGCGCATCCTGTCGGACCGCAACCGCCTCTACGAGGTGATGCTGGAGGAATTCGCGGCGGTCGAGCAGGCCTATGCGACGCCCCGCCGGTCGCTGATCGCGCCCGCCGCCGACGGCATCGACGACGAGGACCTGATCGAGCGGGAGGACATGGTCGTGACCGTGACGCTCGGCGGGTACATCAAGCGCACGACGCTCGACAGCTTCCGCACCCAGGCGCGCGGCGGCAAAGGCCGGGCAGGAATGGCGACCAAGGAAGAGGATGTCGTCACCAAGCTGTTCGTGACGTCGACCCACACTCCGGTGCTGTTCTTTTCCGACCAGGGCAAGGTCTACCGCATGAAGGTGTGGCGCCTGCCGGAAGGCGGGCCGAGCACGCGCGGCCGGCCGATGGTGAACCTCCTTCCGCTTGCCGCCGACGAGCGGATCGCCGCCGTCCTTCCGCTGCCGGAGGACGAGGCGAGCTGGGCGGACCTCCACATCATGTTCGCGACCGCGCACGGGACGGTCCGGCGCAACAGCATGGACGCGTTCACCAACGTGCCGTCCAACGGCAAGATCGCGATGCGGTTCGGCACGGACGAGGACGGCGACCCCAGCGACCGCCTGATCGGCGTGTCGCTGCTGACCGAAGAAGACGACGTGCTGCTGGCGACGCGAAGCGGCCGAGCCATCCGCTTTGCAGCCACGGAGGTACGCGAGTTCCAGAGCCGCACGTCGACCGGTGTGCGCGGCATCACGCTGAAGGGCGACGACCAGGTCATCTCCCTGTCGATCCTGAAGGGCGTGGACGCGACCACCGAGGAACGTGACGCCTATCTCCGCGTCGCATCCTGGAAGGGCGGCGAGGACGAACTGGACGACCGCAACCAGGCTCTGTCGGATGCGGAGGAGTTCATCCTGACCGTCTGCGCCAACGGCTATGGCAAGCGGTCCTCCGCCTACGAATATCGGCGGACCGGGCGTGGTGGCCAAGGCATCACCAACATCGACAACCTTGCGCGCAACGGCGATGTCGTCGCCAGCTTCCCGGCACACAGCGGCGAGCAGCTGATGCTCGTCACCAACCAGGCGAAGCTGATCCGCATGTCTGTCGGCGACACCCGCGTGATCGGCCGCGCGTCGGCCGGCGTGCGCCTGTTCGACGTCGCGCGTGGCGAGCATGTGGTGGCTGCCGCCCGCATCGAGGAGAACGAGGCGGAGGCGGAAGCCGACGTGCGCGACGCCCCTGCCCCGCAGACGGTCGACCCGGTGCCCGACGCCGACACGGCGGAGCAGACGCTGGACCAGCCGGAGGAGCGCCCCGGCGGCGACGATCAGGCGTAAAGGTCGATCCGGTCCATGTCGGCCAGCGCCGCCGCATGCAGCAATGTGCGGTGGCAATGGCAGGGGTCGCGTTCGAAGCAGAGCAGAGCGCTCGGCGCCTCCCGCACCAGCGCCTGCAGGATCGCCGCCTCGGCCTCGGCCTCCGGCAAGCCGAGCTGGTCGGCATAGACCGCACGGAGCGTGGCGACGTCGCCCTTCTTCGCGGCATCACGGCCACGCTTCGGCGTGCCGAGCGCGCGGAGGTGGCGATAGTCGATGCCGGCCTCGCCCAGGGCCGCCGCCAGCGCCGACTTGGAAAAGCCAGGCCGGCGGGAGAGCGGCAGCGCGCGGACGTCGATCAGTCGCCGCACGCCCGCGCCCTGCAACGCCGCGATCAGACCGTCGACGGTGGCGCCTTCATACCCGATGGTGAAGACCTGCGGTCGATCCACGTCGGCGGCGCCTCCGTTCGCGTCACAGCTTCCGGAGCGCAACCGCCGCCATGGTGGTGGTCACGCCCCGGAACAGCAGGCTGATGCCCACGAACAGCCCCGCCATCTGCACGGCCGGAAACGGGTAGTTGAAGAACAGCAGCCCCGCGAGCAGTAGGTCCACGAGGCCCGCCACGATGAGCAGGGTGCGCCCGCCGCCGTTTGAGCGGGAGGCGCCGATCAATTCCATGATCCCGCGAACCAGCAGCCAGATGCTGAGCACGAGCGTGAGCGACAGCGCGCCGCGCAGCGGATCGAAGATCAGGACGAGCCCGGCGACGACCGACAGCGCGCCGAGCAGGATGTCCGACACCCGCCCATGGTCGCGCCGCGTGCGCACACCCATGACGATGCCGGCCACCCCGATCAGCAGCAGCACCCAGCCGGCGATGATGGTGGCGGCAAGTGCGGTGGCGCCTGGAAGCAGGATGGCGAGCAACCCGCCGATGATCAGCAGAATGCCAAGGGCAAGCAGCATGCCGGTTCCACGCGGCGGCGCGGCCTGTCCCGCTCCATTCCAGTTCGACGCCATCGATCCGCTCCCTCTTCCCAGTCCGTTGACGGGCAAGACGCCAGGAAGCGCCGCAGGTTCCTCGCATCCGTCGGCAGACGGCGCTAAGCGGCGGGCATGACATATCAGGTCCACATCATCGGCGGCGGACTGGCCGGATCGGAAGCCGCCTGGCAGCTCGCCCAAGCCGGCATCCGGGTGCGATTGTCCGAGATGCGGGGCGTCGAAGGCACGCCCGCGCACCAGACGGACAGTCTGGCCGAGCTCGTCTGTTCCAACAGTTTCCGATCGGACGATGCGGACGGCAACGCAGTGGGGCTGCTGCACCAGGAGATGCGCGCGCTCGGCTCCGTCATCATGGCGCAGGCCGACATCCACCGGGTGCCCGCAGGATCGGCTCTCGCGGTCGACCGGGACGGCTATGCCGAGGGCGTGACCCGCGCTCTGGCCGAGCATCCCAACGTGACGCTGGTGCGCGAACGGGTGGACACCCTGCCCGCCGGACCAGCAATCATCGCCACCGGCCCGCTGACGGCGGCGCCGCTCGCCGCCGCGATCCAGGCCGAGACCGGAAGCGATGCGCTCGCCTTCTTCGATGCGATCGCGCCGATCGTCCATCGCGACTCGATCGACATGGATGTCGCCTGGTTCCAGTCCCGCTGGAACAAGGGCGAAGGGCATGACTACATCAACTGCCCGCTCGATCGGGAGCAATATGCCGCCTTCCGCCAGGCGCTGCTCGACGGCGAAAAGGGCGAGTTCAAGGAGTGGGAGAAGAACACGCCCTATTTCGAAGGCTGCATGCCGATCGAGGTGATGGCGTCACGCGGGCTCGACACGCTGCGCTACGGTCCCATGAAGCCGGTCGGCCTCGACGATCCGCGCACCGGGCGCTGGCCCCATGCCGTCGTGCAGCTGCGGCAGGACAATGCGCTCGGCACGCTCTGGAACATGGTGGGGTTCCAGACCAAGCTGAAGCATGCCGAGCAGGTCCGCGTGTTCAGGACCATACCGGGGCTGGAGCGGGCCGAGTTCGCGCGGCTGGGCGGGCTGCACCGCAACACCTTCATCAACGCGCCGCGGCTGCTTGACGGCACGTTGCGGCTGCGCAGCGCCCCCCATGTGCGCTTCGCGGGGCAGATCACCGGGTGCGAGGGATACGTCGAGTCCGCCGCAGTGGGCTTGCTCGCCGGGCGCTTCCTGGCCGCGGAACTGCGGGGCGAGGCGCCGACCGTGCCCCCGGCCGAAACGGCGCTGGGCGCGCTGCTGGGCCACATCACCGGCGGCGCCGATGCACGCGACTATCAGCCGATGAACGTCAATTTCGGGCTGTTCCCGCCGGTCGACGGCAAGGTCAGGAAGTCGGAGCGGAAGGCCGCCATGGTCGCGCGGGCGCGCTCCGCGCTTGCCGCCTGGGCGGCATAGCGGTCAGTCGTCGCCGGCAGGTGCCGGACAGTCGCAGCGGGCTGCCACCCGCCGCGCGGCGCGCCGGACGGTGCGGGTGGTGGCGAACTCGGTGCGGGTCAGCCCGCCCGACCGGTCACCGTCCGCGCCGGCGAACTTGGTGGTGGTTCTCACCGCCCATTCGTCGAAGCTCAAGCGGCCATCGCCGTTCGCATCGAGCTTCCCGAAGGCCGTGCGGCGGCTGCGCAGATATTCCTCGCGCGTGATGAGATCGTCGCGGTCCTTGTCGTAACGATCGAAGCGGCGTTCCTCACGGCTCCGCTCGGTGGCGCGCGGCGGGGGTGGTGTGTCGACCGCTGCGGGCGCAACCTGGGCGATGTCGGACGCCGACGGCGGCGGGGGCGGCTCCGCGCCTGCGCGGTCACGCCAGAAAAAGACGCCGGCGGCGATCAGCAAGACGGCCGATGCCACGGAAGCCAGGATGCGCGTCACCAGGTCTCTCCCCCCACCCATGCAAAGCCTAGCCGCCGGCGCGAACATCGCAAGAGGGTCAGGCGCGCCCCGTCAGCGCATGCCACAGCATCGATGCCACCCGGCGCCTGCTGGCCGGCGGGGCTGCCGGTGCGCCGGCGGCGTCCTGCCGGGCCAGCCGGGCAAGCATGCCGAGCGGCCGCGCCCGTCGCGGCCAGCGGCGCGGCGCCGCGCGCATCGCCTCCCCGGCGGCCGCGGAGGCTTGTTCCGCAAGGGTCCTGTCGCTCAGGTGACGCGCGACGTCGGCAAGCGCCCAGCCGCGCCCGGCGGCCCGGATCCCGTCGTCGGCCACAATCCCGCACAATGGCGCCGCGACCGCGAACAGCGTTTCGCCGCGCTCAACCGCGTGGACGCGGATGGCGTCCAACGTCAACGGCTCATCCAGCAGCGCTTCCCAGCCCTCCACGATGCGGGTCAACGACGCGGTCCGGTCCGGATCCAACTCGGCAAGTGCGACGAGGACCGGCTCGGGCGGCGGCGCGGCTCCGGCCGACAGCGCCGCCAAGGCCTCATGCCACCAGGTCAACCGCATCTGGCCGATCAGCGGCTGGCTGGTGGTCCGCAGCACGCCGGCCAAACGCTCGTCCAGGGCGAACAAGGCCGCCAGCGTCGACCGCGCCGCGGCCGGTGCATAGGTGACGGCAATGGCGCGCTCCGGATCCGCCAGGGCAAGCGGGGCGGCTTTGCTGTCCAATCCCGTTAACGCCACCTGCTTAGCCTTCCTTTAGCACTTTGCCGGCAAAGACTGTGCCCCTGTCGCTTTAGCAGGAGCATTCGGGCCATGGGCTCGTCCCGTCTCGAACGAATCAAGGGTCTTCCGCTCAGCCTGTGGCGCAATCGCCGCGGCGCGACCATGCCGATCATGGTGGCGGGCATGATCCCCGTGCTTGCCGGTGTCGGCGGCGCGATCGACCTCAGCCGAATCTACCTCATCCGCAGCCAGATGCAGGCCGGCGTGGACGCCGCCGCGCTGGCCGGCGCGCGCGCCTTCGGTGACACCACCAACGGTGCCGGCGGCAGGAACACGCAGGTTCAGGTCTATTTCGAAGAGAATTTCAGCGACGGCTATCTCGGCGCGCCGGAGATCGTGCCCGTTCCGCAATTCTCCACCAACAGCGGCATCAACGTGACCCGCGTCACCGCAAGCGTCGAGCTGCCGATGCTGTTCATGCAGATCTTCGGCATCGGCGAGAAGAACATCGAGGTGGTGGCGCAGGCGGAGCTTCAGCCGAAGCCGCTCGAGGTGATGGTCGTGCTCGACGACACGGGATCGATGAACACCCGGGACGTGGGCGGCGGGACGCGCATGGATGCGCTGAAGAACGCCATGTACAGCTTCATCAACATCCTGCACCAGGGATCGAGCAATCGTTCGGAACTGGCGCTTGGGTTCGTCACCTACACGGTGACCACCAATGTCGGGCAGCAACTGCGCGACGCCGGCGTTGCGATCCGCGATGTCGACGGGTTCACCAACGTGGCGAGCTACACCGGCGGGTCCAACGCCTGGGACAAGAACCCGCTCGGCTGGAAGGGGTGCGTCATGAACGACGACACCATCAACGACCTGAACGCCAATCCCGCCGATGTGGAGAACGACTACCGCCGCGGCGCGTGGGACGTGAACCGCTCGCTGCCGGGCGATGCCGACGGTCACCCGCCGGTGACGCCCTACCTTTATCCTCCTCACAGCCCGCGTCGTGGACCGACCTATGACAAGAACAAGGTCATGACGTCGGACTACAGCGGCGCCTATGAAACGGCCGCGCGTGTCGCCGACAATTATGGCGGATCTGGCAACAACAATTTCTATTTGCTCAGCCCAGGCGGCGACATGGCGATCGGGCAGCGTCTTGCGAACTCACCCGCCTATCGTGACGAATTTTATCACTATTATATCGGGCTGAACGCCAATTCGTCGAATATCAACGACGATGTGATCACGACGCCGTCCGGAGAATACTACAATCCGTCAACGGGCGGCTCGCATGGCACGCACTGGGTCGTGAACTATTCACGCGTTCCCTTCATCACCAACACGTCGCACTGGCGTCAGCCGAATGCAAAGTACGGCTTCACGACGCTCAATGGCCGGTCGGACACCAACGGGTTGTCGCGGACCGGCTACAACCTCAACATGCCAACGCCCAATTGGCAATGTCCTGAGCCCGCAATGACGGTTCAGTATGGCCGCAACAAGTCGGTTTATGATGATTATATCAGATACCATAACATGCCGTTGGAACCGGCAAGCGGAACTCTGCATCACATCGGCATGCTGTGGGGCTATCGAATGCTTACGCGTGATGACAAGTTCGTGCGCAATAATCCCATCGAAAACCAGACACCACTCCGCGCTCTGGTCTTTATGACGGATGGACAGTCAAGTACCGGCGAAAGTGTCGATGCGAACAATCGTGAATTCTGGATGGGCGCCTATGGCTCACGACGCCACAAGCGACTGACCGCCAATGGACCCACGACCACGCAGATCATGCGCCGGTTCGGAAAGGTGTGCCAGGCGGCGAAGAACGATGGCATCGTTGTATACATCGTTTCGTTGAAAGCAGCGGTATCAGAATTCAGCACCTGTGCTGGCCCGCGCTACTACCAGACCGAAGATGCAGCGGCGATCCGCTCCGCCTTCGATCAGATCGCGGTCGACCTCGTCGACCTGCACCTGACGCAATGACGCGGCGTTCGCTCCGCCGCGATCGGCGCGGCACCACCGTGATCGAGTTCGCGGTGCTCGCCCCCGTTCTGATCCTGCTGATCATCGGGTCGATCGAGATGGGTCATTTCGTGATGGTCCGTTCGACCCTCGAGGGTGCGCTGGGCACCGCTGCGCGCAAGGCGATGGCGGATCTGACCGCGACCGAAGAGGAGCGCGACGAGCAGCTGCGCGCGTCCGTGACGCGCCAGATGGCGACCTTCCCGACGATCGATGGTGAGGAACTGGAGATCGAGACCACGGTCTACGCCAAGTTCGGCGACGCTTATCCGGAGTCGTTCGAGGACACGAACGAGAACGGGCAGTATGACGGCCCAAACGGCACCTTTCCCGGCGAAAGCTTCGACGACCGGAACCGCAACGGCGTGCGCGACATGGCGACGCAGAAGGACGGCCTGCTCGGCGGGCCGGGCGATGTCGTCGCCTACCGGGCGGTCTTCCCGGCGGCCCTGTTTTTCAAGCCGCTGGGCGAGATCCTCGGGCTGGGCGAAGGCATCACCATGTCCGCGGATATCGTGATGCGGAACGAACCCGTCGTCCGATCGGCACGCAGCTCATGAGCGGGCTGTCGTGCAAACGCCGGCTGTTCCGCCGGCTCCGGTCCGACCGGCGGGGGGTCGCGTTCCTGGAGTTCGCGCTGACGCTGCCGATGTTCCTTGGCTTCGTCGCGGCCGGGCTGGAGTTCAGCCATCTGATGATGACCAACATGCGCGTGCAGCGGCTGGCGACGATGACGGCCGACATGATCGCGCAGCGCGGCGCATCGGACAAGCAGATCTCTGAAATGCAGATCTACGACATCATGTTCGCGCTGGATGTCGCGGCCCAGCCGCTCAAGATGCGGGAACATGGTCGGATCATCATCAGCGCCGTGCTCGGCGAGGACACCAACAACGACCGCGTCGCCGACTACAACCGCATCAAGTGGCAGCGTTACGACGGCGGCTTCACAACGGCGACCAACATCATCGGCTGCCGGCAGAACAACGACCGTGCGGTGCTGAAGGACAGCCGCTCGCTGGTGCTGAACGAGGCCTTCTTCATGGCCCAGGTCAGCTACGAATATGATCCGCTGTTCGGCGAAAGCCTGGTGCGCTGGTTCGGCGTGCCGGAGGTGATCACGCGCACGGCCGCCTACCGGGGCCGCGGATCGGTGTTCAAGCCCGTGCTGACGACGCCCGGCTATGCCCCCAAGGAAAACTGCACGTCGCCGAGCGGGCTCTGAGCGGGCAGGGCCGCCGGCGCTGACACCGGCGGCCCGTTCGCCTCAGCGGTAGCTGACCTTCTTCGCCGCCGCGACCACGTCGTCGACCTTGATCAGCGCCATCTTCTCAAGATTGGCGGCATAGGGCAGCGGCACGTCGACATTGGTGACGCGCAACACCGGCGCGTCCAGATCGTCGAAGCCTTCTTCCATGACGACGGCCGCGATCTCGGACGCGATCGAACAGGTCGGCCACCCTTCCTCGACCACGACCACCCGGTTGGTCTTGGCGAGCGACTTCAGCACCGTCTTGGTGTCGAGCGGGCGCAGCGTGCGCAGGTCGATCACCTCGGCATCGATGCCCTCGTCTGCCAGCTTCTTGGCGGCATCGAGCGAGACGCCGACGCCAATCGAATAGCTGACGATGGTCACGTCCTTGCCGGGCCTGGCGATCCGCGCCTTGCCGATCGGCAGGACATAATCGTCCAGCTTCGGCACCTCGAAGCTCTGGCCGTAGAGCAGCTCGTTCTCCAGGAACACGACCGGATCCTCGGACCGGATCGCCGCCTTCAGCAGGCCCTTCGCATCCGCCGCCGAATAGGGCGCGATCACGATCAGGCCGGGAACGCTGGCATACCAGGGACCGTAGTTCTGGCTGTGCTGCGCCCCCACGCGCGCGGCCGCGCCGTTGGGACCGCGGAACACGATCGGGCAGCGCATCTGCCCGCCCGACATGTAGTTGGTCTTGGCGGCCGAATTGATGATGTGGTCGATCGCCTGCATGGCGAAGTTGAACGTCATGAACTCGATGATCGGGCGAAGACCACCCATGGCCGCGCCCGTGCCGACGCCGGCAAAGCCATATTCGGTGATCGGCGTGTCGATGACGCGCTTGGCGCCGAACTCGTCGAGCAGGCCCTGCGTCACCTTGTACGCACCCTGATACTCGGCGACCTCCTCGCCCATCACGAAGATGCGCTTGTCGGCGCGCATCTCCTCCGCCATCGCGTCGCGCAGCGCCTCGCGGACGGTGGTCTTCACCATCTCGGTGCCCTCCGGCACCTCCGGATCGCCCGCGCCGGCCTCGTCCACGGCATGGACCAGGTCGCGTGCGCCGGTTTCCATCTGGTGCGGCTCGGCCGATTCCGGGATCGGCGGCGCACCCTGATCCTTCGGCTGCTCGGTCGGCGTCGCGTTGGCGGCATCGCCCGCGCGGCTTTCTGTCGTGCTGGCGGCCGTCGCGGTGGACGCGTCCTCACCCTCTTCGGCGATGACGGCGATCGGCGCGCCGACCTTCACATTGTCGGTGCCCTCGGCCACCAGGATCTTGGCGACCGTGCCCTCGTCCACCGCCTCGAACTCCATGGTCGCCTTGTCGGTCTCGATCTCGGCAAGGATGTCGCCGGACTTCACCGCGTCGCCTTCCTTCACCAGCCACTTGGCGAGCGTGCCCTCCTCCATCGTCGGGGACAGCGCAGGCATCTTCAGCTCGACGGCCATCTTAATAGGTCTCCACCAGCACGTCGGTCCAAAGCTCCTTCTCGTCCGGCTCCGGGCTCTGCTCCGCGAAGTCGGCGGACTCGGCGACGATCGCGCGAATCTGCTTTTCCAGATCCTTCAGCGCGTCCTCGCCGACGCCCATTCCTTCCAGTTCCTTCTTGGCACGCTCGATCGGATCGGCGGTGTCGCGCATCTGCTGCACCTCGTCGCGGCTGCGATACTTGGCCGGATCCGACATCGAATGGCCGCGATAACGGTAGGTCTTGAACTCCAGCACGATCGGTCCCTTGCCGCCGCGCACCCATTCCAGCGCACGCTCGGCCGCGCCGCGCACGGCCAGCACGTCCATTCCGTCCACCTGGATGCCGGGGATGCGGAAGCTTTCGCCGCGCAGGTAGAACTGGTCCTCGGAGGCCGATCGTGCGGTGGACGTGCCCATCGCATACTGGTTGTTCTCGATGACGAAGATGATGGGCAGGTCCCACAGCTTTGCCATGTTGAAGCTTTCGTAGACCTGGCCCTGGTTGGCCGCGCCGTCGCCGAAATAGGCGAGGCACACGCCGCCATCCTCGTTGTACTTGTGCCCGAAGGCGAGCCCGGTGCCGAGCGACACCTGCGCGCCGACGATGCCGTGGCCGCCATAGAACTTATGCTCGACGCTGAACATGTGCATCGAGCCGCCCTTGCCCTTGGAGATGCCGGCGCCGCGCCCGGTCAGCTCCGCCATGATCACCTTCGGGTCGATGCCGTAGGCGAGCATGTGGCCATGGTCGCGGTAGCCGGTGATGACCGAGTCCTTGCCCGGCTCCAGCGCGGACTGCAGCCCAACGGCCACGGCCTCCTGCCCGATGTAGAGGTGGCAGAAGCCGCCGATCAACCCGAGCCCGTAGAGCTGGCCCGCCTTCTCCTCGAAACGGCGGATCAGCAGCATCTGCCGGTAGAATTCGAGGAGCTGCTCCTTGGTCGGCTCGAAGCGGGTCGGCTCGCCCGGGCGCTCCCGGTTGGGAAGCTGGTTGCTGGTGTGGGTGGCAGCCGGTTCGGGTTTTGCGGTCGCGGGACGTGCCAAGGGGCTGGCCTCTCTTGTTCGGTGTCTCAGTTGGCTGAACGCCTATAGGCGCGTGGCGCTCCACGTCGCAACCTGTGGCCGCGCCGCGGATGCCGCAGCGGCACGGGCCTCAATCGAGCGGGATGATGACCTCGTCCGGATGGGCGACGCCAAGCTCCTTTCGGACCAGTTCGTCGACCATGTCGGGGTTGGCGTGCTTGGGATCGAGGAGCGCCACGCGGTGCGCCAGCGCGTCGCGCGCCTTGCCGACCTCCGCCAGGTGCGCCTTGCGCGCCTCCAGCTCCCGGCTGTAGCCGCCAAAGGCGACAACGCCGTTCTGCCCGAAGATCGCGGACCCGCCGAACACGGCGATGACGACGACCGCGGCCGCGCGACCGGCATAGCCGCGCAGGACGCTGGCACGCGACACGGGCTTCGATTTCAAGCGGTTCGCCATGTCACAGCAGAATCACAAAGCGGCGCTTCGATCAAGCCCTTGCCGACTTGATCGCGGCGCGCCCGGCGTAGCGGGCGACCGGCCCGAGCTCCTCCTCGATCCGAAGCAGCTGGTTGTACTTGGCAAGCCGGTCCGACCGGGCAAGGCTGCCCGTCTTGATCTGACCGCAGTTGGTGGCGACCGCCAGGTCGGCGATGGTCGCATCCTCCGTCTCGCCCGACCGGTGCGACATGACCGCGGTGTAGCCGGCACGCTGCGCCAGCGACACCGCCTCCAGCGTTTCCGACAGCGTGCCAATCTGGTTGACCTTCACCAGCAGGGAATTGGCGAGTCCGTCCCGGATGCCGTCGGCAAGCCGCTTCGGGTTGGTCACGAACAGGTCGTCGCCGACCAGCTGGCACCGGTCGCCGAGCGCGCGGGTCAGCTGTCCCCAGCCCTCGTAATCGTCCTCGGCCATGCCGTCCTCGATCGAGGCGATCGGATAGCGGGCGGCGAGGTCGACAAGATAGTCGGACATCTCGGCAGGCGCGAGGCTGCGCCCTTCCCCATCCAGGCGGTACCGGCCATCCTTGAAGAACTCGGTCGCCGCGCAGTCCAGCGCCAGCAGCACCTGCTCGCCCGGCCGATATCCTGCCGTCTCGATCGCGCGCATCAGGAAGTTGAGCGCGTCGGTCGTGGAGCCCAGATTGGGGGCAAAGCCGCCTTCGTCGCCCACTGCCGTCGCGAGCCCCGCGTCGTGCAGCGCCTTCTTCAGCGTGTGGAAGATCTCGGCGCCCCAGCGCAGGCCTTCGCCGAAGGTCTCCGCCCCCACCGGCATGACCATGAATTCCTGGAAGTCGATCGGGTTGTCCGCATGCGCGCCGCCGTTGATGACGTTCATCATCGGCACCGGCAGCACATGGGCATGGACGCCGCCAACATAGCGGTAGAGCGGCAGGCCGACCGCCTCGGCCGCCGCCTTTGCGACCGCCAGGCTGACGCCCAGGATGGCGTTGGCGCCCAGCCGCCCCTTGTTGTCCGTTCCGTCCAGCGCGATCAGAGCAGCGTCGATCTCGCCCTGATCCTCGGCTTCGAAGCCCAGCACGGCCTCGGCGATCTCGCCGTTCACCGCGCGCACGGCCTCGCCCACGCCCTTGCCCAGCCAGCGCGCCTTGTCGCCGTCGCGCTTTTCCACCGCCTCGAACGCGCCCGTCGATGCGCCAGACGGCACCGCCGCCCGGCCCATGCTGCCGTCTTCCAGCGTGGCTTCGACCTCCACCGTCGGATTTCCGCGGCTGTCGAGGATCTGGCGCGCATGAAGGTCGACGATCGCGGTCATGTTGGGTCAACTCCGATGGTTGGAAGCGCGCCGGCTCTATCGTCCGCCCACCTCGATCGCAATGGAACCTGCGTCGATCGGTGGTTGTTCAGGACGCGAAACGGCCTTGCCTCAACAGGAGGATCTAATGAGCGACATCAACACGGGCACCACCGACGCGACCGGAACCGGCGGCGACACGTCGTCAAAGGGACGCTTCAGCCAGGCCGCCCAGGCAGCCCGCAGCGCGGCGTCGGATGCCGCGTCGAGCGCGCGTGGTGAGGCCGCATCGCTGAAGTCGCAGGCGGGTGACAAGCTTCGCTCCTTCGCCGTGGACGGCAAGGAGCGCGCATCGGGCGCGCTGGGTGAGCTGTCGTCGATGCTGGAAGATGCCGCCTCGCAGATCGACAAGCGGCTGGGATCGCAGTTCGGAGGCTATGCGCGCCAGGCGGCGGGCGCTGTCTCCGGTTTCGCCGACACGTTGCGGGACAAGGATGTCGACGACCTGCTGGACGATGCGCGGGGCTTCGTGCGGCGCAGCCCGGCGGTTGCGATCGGCGCGGCAGCGGCAGTTGGCTTCGTGCTCGCGCGCGTCGTCAAGTCGGGCTTCGACGAGGCTCGGACGCTCGGCACCGACCCGTCGAGCACCGCCGACGTGTCGTTCAAGGCCGACACGACCACCTTTCCCGATGCTGATCGCGGCGGCCAGACGCTGTGATCGATGGCCGGAATGCTGCTGATGACCTTGGCCTGGCCGATCTGATCGGCCAGGTCCGGGAGGACGGGGTCCGCTATGCAAAGGCGGAGATCGCCTTTCACCGCGAGCGGCTGACGCTGCGCGTCGGCGAGTTCAAGCAGGTGGCCATCTTCGGCGTGGCGGCGGCGCTGATCGCGCTGTCGGCGCTGATCACGCTGCTGGTCGGGCTGGTGATGACGCTGACGCCGCGGGTGGGCCCGTTCTGGGCGACACTGATCGTCGTGGGCGCATCGCTCCTTCTGGCATTTCTGCTGGTGAAGGTCGCACAACGGCATCTCGGTCGGATCGGGGGTGCGGCATGAGCAATCCCGCCACGCTTGCCGCGCTCGACGCGGAACGTCAGGCGGCACGTGCCCGGCTTGAGGCGACGTTCACCCTGCTGAAGGCGCGAAGCTCGCCCAGCGCGATCGCCGCACGAGCCGTTGAGGACGCGCGCGAAAAGGCGAGCCTCGCCGGGCAGCAGGCTGTCGACACCGCGCGTGAAAACCCGCTCGCAGTGGGTGGGGCCGCGGCCGTCATCGCATCGCTGCTCGCCTGGACGATCGGCAGCAAGCGACGCCACCGGCGCCACGACCTCGCAACCGCGCCCGACCGAGAAACGTTTCAGAAACACGCGGCCGGCGACACGGAACGCCGCGCCGAAGATCCTAAAGGAGCTTGAGCGATGACCGACAATCATGACGCGACCGGCAGCCAGGCTCGCGCCTCGGGAACATTGGCCTCGGCAAAGGACGCGGTCAGCCACGGCCTCTCGACGGTCAGAGACAAGGCGTCCGGCGCCTATGACGCGACCAAGGACCGCGCCTCGTCCGCCTACCAGAGCGGCCGGGATGGGTTGAGCAGCGCAACCGCACGCGCCAGCGACGGGCTGGAGCAGAACCCGCTGGTCGCCCTCGCTGGCGGCATCGCCATCGGCGCCGTGGTCGGCGCGCTCTTGCCCCGCACGCGGCAGGAGACCCAGCTGCTGGGCGGCGTCGGGCGCACCCTTGCGGACCGCGCACGCTCGGCCACGGCGGCGGCCAAGCAGGCCGGGCAGGAGAAGCTGGACGAGCTCGGCGTCAGCAGCTCGGCCGCGAAGGGCAAGGCCGCATCGCTGGTCGACGTGGCCAAGCAGGTCGCCGGATCGGCCGGGGCCGCTGCCACGCAGGCGGCGCGGGACGGATCGACCGGCACCGATGCCGGCAGCCAGCAGGGCACGTCCTCATCCGGATCGTCCGCAGGCGACACCGGCAGCGACACGGGGTCTGCGACGCCGCCGACCACCGGTACGGGCGGCACCTCTGTTCTTGGTGCCGACGACGGAAGCACGGAGAACCTCTATTCCGGCGTCCGCCCGAACGATGGCGAGACGCCCCGCGCCTGACGCGACCGGCTTGAACGACGCGGGGGGTGGCTGCTAGGCGCGGCCACCCCCCCGCTTCGTTTTGAAAGGCCGTTCCTTGAGCAAGCTTCACTTCGTCTTCGGCGGTCGCGTGAAGGATCCGCGCACGCTCGACTTTGCCGACCTGGAGCAGATGCACGTCGTCGGCTTCTTCCCGGACTACAAGAGCGCAGAGGATGCGTGGCGCGCCAATGCGCAGCGCACGGTCGACGATGCCGAGATGCGCTATGTGATCGTGCATCTTCACCGCATGCTTGAGCCGCGGCTGGACGCCTGACGCCTCAGGCGTTTCGATAGCGGAAGAGCAGAAGCGGACGGGCGAGCAGCAATCCGGCCAGGAAGCCGCCGACATGGGCGGCGACCGCCACGCGCTGCGCCGTGCCGAAGCTTGCCAGTTCGATCATCGACTGGATCACGATCCACGCCGCCGCCAGCCAGAGCAGGCGGACGGCATGGGCCGACAGTGGGCCGATCGCCCTCACCTGCTGGCGGCTATAAAGAAGCGCATAAGCGCCGACCACGCCGGACACCGCGCCGCTCGCGCCGATCATCGGCACTGCGCTGGTCGGGTCGAGCGCATATTGCGCGAGCGCCCCGACATAGGCGCTGACGACATAGAGCAGAGCGAGCAGCCGCCCGCCGATCGCCTGCTCGACGAACCGGCCGCAGAACACCAGCATCAGCAGGTTGAAGCCGACATGCAGCAGGTTGGCGTGGAGCAGCGTCGCGCTGAGCGGTGTCAGCACCAGCGGCACGCCGCCTCCCACCTCGACCAGGTCGGACAGGCGCGCGGGGATGAAGCCGCCCGCCACCGCTGCCATCGGCCCAAGGCCGAGCAACGCCACGATCGCCCATGCCACGAAGGTCGCACCGGCAATCGCGACCGTCACCGGCCCCGGCGGCATCTTCACGGGCATCGACCTGCCCCGTGACGGGTCAGATGAACTCGATCTTTGAGACGACGTAGTAGCGATCGCCCGACGGCACGGTGACCTCCACCTCGTCGTCGACGCGGCGCCCGATCAGCGCGCGGCCCAGCGGCGAGTTGTAGGAGATGCGGCCCGACTTCGCGTCCGCCTCTTCCTGACCGACGATCTGGTAGGTGATCGGCTTGTCGTTCTCGTCCAGCAGGGTGACGGTCGCGCCGAACACAATCTTGTCGCCCGACAGCTCGGTGGGGTCGATCACCTGCGCGCGGCTCAGCTTGTCTTCCAGGTCGGAGATCTGCGCCTCGATCTGGCCCTGACGCTCCTTGGCGGCATGATATTCCGCGTTCTCGGACAGGTCGCCATGGGCGCGCGCTTCCTCGATCGCATCGATCACAGCCGGGCGCTCGATCGTTTTGAGGCGATGGAGGTCCTCGGTCACCTTGCGGTGCCCCTCGGCCAGCATCGGCATCTTCTCGACGGTCGCCATCGACTTACCCTTCAATCATTGTTTCATCCCCGAACGACCTTCCCCCGGTCATCCGTCGCGCGAGTACTGAGCTTTCGGGATCAGGCGTGCGAGGCGCGATGATAGGATTGCAGCGTTCTGACTTCAAGGCCGCCCGCCTTCAACGCCTCGATCGCGCGCACCGCCGCGACCGACGCGGCGGCCGTGGTGAAGTACGGGATGCGCCCCGCCACCGACGTCGCCCGGATCGACTGCGAATCCTGCAGCGACTGCCAGCCTTCGGTGGTGTTGAACACCAGCGCGATGTCGCCGTCCTTCATCCGGTCGACGATGTGCGGGCGGCCTTCCGCGACCTTGTTGACGCTTTCGACCGAAAGCCCGCGGCCGCGCAGATGGGCCGCCGTGCCGCCGGTCGCGACGATGGTGAAGCCCATGTCGATCAGCGAGGCGACCGCCGGTTCGATCACCGCCTTGTCGCCGTCCTTCACGGACACGAACACCGTGCCGCCCGTCGGCAGCACCGTGCCCGCCCCCGCCTGCGACTTCAGGAACGCGGTGGCGAAATCGGGCGCCATCCCCATCACTTCGCCGGTGGACTTCATTTCCGGCGAGAGCACGGGATCGGTGCCGGGGAAGCGCGCAAAGGGGAACACCGCTTCCTTGATGGCGATGCGCCCCTCCGGCACCGGGATCGCGGGCAGGTCGGCCAGCTTCTCGCCCGCCATGACGCGCGCGGCGATCTTGGCGACGGGAACGCCCACCACCTTTGCCACGAAAGGCACGGTGCGGCTGGCCCGCGGATTGACCTCGATCAGGTAGATCGCGCCGTCCTTCACCGCGAACTGCGCGTTCATGAGGCCGCGTACCTGCAGCGCCCGCGCCAGCATCACGGCCTGGCGGGAGATCTCGTCCACCACCTCGCTCGACAGGCTGTAGGGCGGCAGCGAACAGGCGCTGTCGCCCGAATGGACGCCGGCCTCCTCGATATGCTGCATCACGCCGGCAACCACCACGTCCGTGCCGTCCGCGATGCAATCGACATCGACTTCGATCGCGTCGCGCAGGTACCGGTCAATCAAGACGGGTGCGTCGCCAGACACTTGCACGGCAGTGCTGATATAGGCGTCGAGCTGGGCCGGCCCGTCGACGATCTCCATCGCGCGCCCGCCGAGCACATAGGACGGCCGCATCAGCACGGGATAGCCGATGCGGTCGGCGACGGCGGCGGCTTCCTCGCGGCTCCGCGCCAGCCCGTTGGCGGGCTGCAGCAGCTTCAGGTCGTTGACCAGCTTGGCGAACCTCTCGCGGTCCTCCGCCAGGTCGATGGCATCCGGGCTGGTGCCGAGGATCGGGATGCCGGCGGCCTCCAGCGCCCGCGCCAGTTTCAGCGGCGTCTGCCCGCCATATTGCACGATCACGCCGACAAGCTCGCCACGCGACTGCTCGACGCGGAGGAGCTCCAGCACGTCTTCGGCGGTCAGCGGCTCGAAATAAAGCCGGTCCGACGTGTCATAGTCGGTGCTCACCGTTTCCGGATTGCAGTTGACCATGATCGTCTCGTAGCCGGCGTCCGCCAGCGCGAAGCAGGCGTGGCAGCAGCAATAATCGAACTCAATCCCCTGCCCGATCCGGTTCGGTCCGCCGCCGAGGATGACGATCTTGCGCCGGTCGGAGGGCAGTGCCTCGTTCTCCGGTTCGCCAAAGGCCGGCGCCTCGTAAGTCGAGTACATGTAGGGCGTCTTGGCGTCGAACTCGGCCGCGCAGGTGTCGATGCGCTTGTAGACCGGGTGGACGCCCAGCCGGTGGCGAAGCGCCCGCACCTCCTCTTCGGTGATGCCGCCGGTCATGGCGACCAGCGCATCGTGGAGCAGCCCGCCGCCGCGCCGGATGCCGACCGACATGCCGCCCCGGATGTTTGCCGACCGCAGCGCCAGTCGCGCCAGCCGCCGGTCGGAAAAGCCCAGCGACTTCAGGTGGCGCAGCCCCTCGGCATCGCGCGGCAGGCCATCGGCCTCCACCTTCCGCTCGGCCGTGATGATCTCGTTCATGCGCTCGAGGAACCACGGATCGAAGCCGGCGATCTGCGCGATCTCCGCTTCGCCCAGACCTTCGCGCAGGGCCTGCGCGGCGACCAGCAACCGGTCCGGCGTGGCCTTTGCGAGCGCGGCCACGATCTCGTCGCGCGGCGCACCGCGCAACCGCTCGACCTCGTCGAGCCCGTCGAGGCCGGTCTCCAGGCCACGCAGCGCCTTTTGCAGGCTCTCGGCAAAATTCCGGCCGATCGCCATGACTTCGCCGACGCTCTTCATGGCGGTCGACAGCGTTTCCTCGGCACCCCGGAACTTCTCGAACGCGAAGCGCGGCACCTTGGTGACAACATAGTCGATGGTGGGCTCGAACGCCGCCGGCGTGGCGCCGGTGATCTCGTTCATGATCTCGTCGAGCGTATAGCCGACCGCCAGCTTGGCCGCGACCTTGGCGATCGGAAAGCCCGTCGCCTTCGACGCGAGCGCGGACGAACGCGACACGCGCGGGTTCATCTCGATGACGATCTGGCGGCCGTCCTTTGGATTGACCGCGAACTGGACGTTGGACCCGCCCGTCTCCACCCCGATCTCGCGCAGCACCGCGATCGAGGCGTTGCGCATCTGCTGATATTCCTTGTCGGTCAGCGTGAGCGCGGGGGCGACGGTGATGCTGTCGCCGGTGTGCACGCCCATCGGATCGACATTTTCGATCGAGCAGATGATGATGGCGTTGTCCGCCCGGTCGCGGACCACCTCCATCTCATATTCCTTCCAGCCGAGCAGCGATTCCTCGATCAGCACCTCGGTGGTGGGCGACGCGTCCAGCCCCTTGCGGACGATGTCCAGGAACTCCTCGCGGTTGTAGGCGACGCCGCCGCCGGTGCCGCCCAGCGTGAAGGACGGGCGGATGATGGCGGGCAGCCCGACCTTCTCCAGCCCGACGAGCGCATCGGCCTCGTTGTGCGCGATGTGGCTGCGGGCGCTTTCCAGCCCGATCTTGTCCATCGCGACCTTGAACTTCTGCCGGTCCTCCGCCTTGTCGATTGCCTCGGCATCGGCACCGATCATGCGGACGCCGAATCTGTCGAGCGTGCCGTCGCGGAACAGCGCGAGCGCGGTGTTGAGCGCCGTCTGCCCGCCCATCGTCGGCAGCACGGCGTCGGGTCGTTCAACCTCGATGATCTTGGCGACCACCTCCGGCGTGATCGGCTCGACATAGGTCGCGTCGGCCAGCTCCGGATCGGTCATGATCGTCGCCGGGTTCGAATTGACCAGGACGATGCGATATCCCTCGTCCTTCAACGCCTTGATCGCCTGCGTGCCCGAATAATCGAACTCGCACGCCTGTCCGATGACGATCGGGCCGGCACCGATGACGAGGATAGAGGAGATGTCGGTGCGCTTCGGCATTAGGGTCTCGTTTGCAAGTTCGGGCTTATTCAGACCGAAGAAGCCAGGAAGAGGAACATAGGTGCGAAACTTCTTCGGCAAATGGCCCGGTCTGACGGCCATATTGCTCGGCATCCTTCTTAGCGGCGCGGCAGTTTGGTCCTTCTATGAAGTTTATGAGGCCGCTGTCACTGGCCGCATCTACGACAGCCCGCGGCGGTCGATTGCCATCGATGACCATCCCGTCCGCTTCGTCCGCCGCGCGACGATGTTCACCGTTGTCGGCTTTGTTTGTTCCGGAATGTCGTGGCTTACCCTGCGGACGGCAGCTCAGATGGCGCGCGACGGAAGCCTCTTCCGTAAAGCGAGGGAACCGCTCGTGCCGCGTCATTGGGCAGCACCGTTGATCGATCCAACGAAACGCTCGAACAAATAGCGACTGTCCTGCGGCCCAGGGCTGGCCTCCGGATGATATTGCACGCTGAACGCCTGCCCGTCCGCCGTCGCCAGCCCCGCGTTCGATCCGTCGAACAGCGAGACATGCGTCTCCTCGACGCCCTCCGGCAGGCTGCCGCGCTCGACCGCGAAGCCGTGGTTCATGCTGGTGATCTCGACACGGCCGTCGGCGAGGCGCTTCACCGGATGGTTCGCGCCGCGGTGGCCCTGGTGCATCTTGGTGGTCTTCGCCCCCAGCGCCAGCCCGAGCAGCTGGTGCCCCAGGCAGATGCCGAACAAGGGCTTGCCCGTCGCCAGCATCTCGCGGATCACCGGCACAGCATAGTCCCCGGTCGCGGCCGGATCGCCCGGGCCGTTCGACAGGAAGAAGCCGTCCGGCCCGTGCGCCATCACCTCGTCGAACGTGGCGGTGGCGGGCAGCACCGTCACCCGCGCCCCCGCATCGGCGAGGTTGCGGAAGATGTTGCGCTTCGACCCGTAATCGATCGCGACGACATGCGGCAGCGCCTCGTCATGCGCGCGCTCCTCATACCCGCCGCCATGACGCCATCCACCGCCCGACCAGCGGTACATCTGCCGGCAGCTGACTTCCTTGGCGAGGTCCATGCCCTCCAGCCCCGGCCAGGTCCGCGCCTTTTCGATTAGCGCGGCAATATCGAACTGCCCGTCCGCACGGTGCGCGATCACGGCGTTGGGGGCGCCCGCCATCCGGATGCGGCGGGTGAGCGCGCGCGTGTCGACGCCCGACAGGCCGATCCGGCCGTTCGATCGCATCCACGCATCGAAGCCCATCACCGCGCGGTGGTTGGATGCCTTGGTCACCGCCTCGCGCACGATGCAGCCGAGCGCATGGGGGTTGTCGGCTTCCAGATCGTCGTGGTTCGCGCCGACATTGCCGATGTGCGGGAAGGTGAAGGTGACGATCTGCGCCGCATAGGACGGATCGGTCATGATCTCCTGATAGCCGGTGATCGCGGTGTTGAAGCACACCTCTCCCACCGCCTCGCCTTCCGCGCCGAAGCCGTGACCCCACAGCAGCTCGCCCGTCGCCAGCGCCAGCACGCCGGTCGCGCCGGCAGGGGCGGTGACGGACGCAGGGGCGGGTGTGGGCTCGGCCATGAGGGGGCAGGCTCCTGAACGGGTTTGGCGATGTGCGCTAAGGCCCGCGAGCTAGACCCCATCGCCCCACCCGTCAATCTGTTCGGACCACGTCGCAGCCGCTACACTCCCCGGCTTTCCGCTGGCCCGAGAGAGTGCATGATTCGAGACGACATCAAGGCTGCGCTGGTGACCGCCATGAAGGGCGGCGACAAGCAGGCGACCGCCGCCATCCGCCTGATCCAGGCCGCCATCAAGAACCGAGACATCGAGCTTCGCACCGGCACCGCGCCTGCCGACGACGACGTGCTCGTGTCGGAGGTGCTGCAGAAGATGGTGAAGCAGCGGCGCGAATCGATCACCCTCTATCGCCAAGGCGACCGGGAGGAGCTCGCCCAGCAGGAGGAGTCGGAGCTCGCCGTGATCGAGCGCTTCCTCCCCAAGATGATGGACGAGGCCGAGGCGCGCGCCGCCATCGACGCGATCGTGGCCGATCTCGGCGCGAGCGGCCCGAAGGACATGGGCCGCGTCATGGCGGAGCTGAAGACGCGCCACGCCGGGCAGATCGACATGTCGAAGGCAAGCGGCCAGGTGAAGGCGGCGCTGGCCGGGTGATGGAAAGCCCTGCCCCGGCCCCCGCCGGCGGCGGAAGGATTGAACGGTGACCCTCTCCCCGGCCTTTCTGGACGAAGTCCGCGCCCGCACCACGCTGTCCACGCTCGTCGGCCGCTCCACCAAGCTCCAGCGCGCGGGCAACGAATGGAAGGCCTGCTGCCCCTTCCATCAGGAGAAGTCCCCCTCCTTCTACGTCAACGATCAGAAGGGGTTCTACCATTGCTTCGGGTGCGGCGCGCATGGCGACGCGATCCGCTGGCTGACCGAGCAGCAGGGCCTGTCGTTCATCGATGCGGTCAAGGATCTCGCGCAGGCGGCCGGGCTCGACATGCCCGCGCCGGATCCCGAGGTCGCGCGCCGCATGGAGGCGCAGTCCGGGCTTCATGACGTCATGGCGGCGGCGGCCGAATGGTTCCGGGCCCAGTTCCGCGAGAGCCGGGAAGCACGCGCCTATGCCGAGCGGCGCGGGCTCTCTGCCGCCACGCTCGATGCCTTTGCGATCGGCTATGCGCCGGATGGCCGCACCCGGCTGAAGGAGGCGCTGTCCCGCTTCGACGAATCGCTGCTGGTCGAGGCCGGGCTGCTGATCCGTGTCGAGGGCAAGGCGCCCTATGATCGCTTCCGCGACCGGCTGATGATCCCCATCCGCGATCCGCGGGGCCGCGTCATCGCCTTTGGCGGTCGCGTGATCGGAGATGGCGAGCCCAAATATCTGAATTCTCCGGAAACGCCGCTGTTCGACAAGGGCCGGACGCTCTTCAATCTCGACAAAGCCGCCACCGCCGCCCGCAAGGCCGGCCGGCTGATTGTGGTGGAAGGCTATCTGGACGTGATCGCGCTCCATCAGGCCGGCGTGCCGGAGGCTGTCGCGCCGCTCGGCACCGCGCTTACCGAGGGGCAGATGGAGCGGATGTGGCGGATCGTCGACACGCCGGTCGTCTGCTTCGACGGCGATGCGGCCGGGCGCAAGGCGGCGGCGCGGGCCGCGCACCGGGCGCTGCCGCGGCTGGAGCCGGGCCTGAGCCTGTCGTTCGTGGCGCTCCCGCCCGGGCAGGATCCCGACGATCTGGTCAGGGACGGCGGCAAGCCGGCGTTCGACGCGGTCGTGGAGGCGACCGAGCCGCTGGTCGACCGGCTGTGGCGCGACATGGTGGACGCACAGCCGCTCGATACGCCGGAGCGGCGCGCCGGCCTGCGGCGGCGGCTGAGCGGCGTCGTCGCGGAAATCGCCGACCGCGACGTCCGCGCTCAATATGACCATCATCTGCGCGAACGGTTCGAGGACAGCTTCCTGCTCAGGCGCGCCCGCCCGCGCGGCGGCGACGGAACGTGGCGCCGTGGAAGCGCCTTTCTGCCGCCGCGTCCGCTCAGCGGACAGGCGCGCAGCATCGGATCGACCGGAATCGACCACCTGATCGTGAAAGCGATCATCGCCGGGCTGCTGCGCTTTCCCGAGACGCTCCCCGACCATTTGGAGGCGCTCGGCAGCCTCTCCGTCGCCGACCAGCCGCTGGGCCGGCTGATGGATGCGCTTGTTGATCTCGCCCTGGCCGAGCATGCGCTTGATCCGGAACGCCTTACGACCATATTGGCCGCAACCGAGTATAATGCACTGGCACGCGACCTTTTGCGCGCCGACACCCTGCCCTTCTCCTTCGCACGTTCGGGAGGAGATCCGGATCGCGCCAAGGCTGATCTGGGGGAAGCGATCCGCATCCTGGCCTGGCGGCCGGAAGTGGATGAACAGCTGAAGGCCGCGACCGAGCGGCTGAAGGCGGGGTTCGACGAGGCATTGTTCGCGGAGCAGCAGCGGTTGCTGGTGCTCCGTGTGGAGGTCGAGCGAAGGCTGGCGGACCTGGTGCAGGGCGACGACGATGCCGACGGGCAGCCGTTCGGATGAAGGATCAAGGGCTTAGAATGGCGAAAGCGAACATGGCGACGGAAGCTGCAGAGACGACGGAGGGCGGTGATGCGCCCCTGATCGACCTCAACGAGGCGTCGCTCAAGAAGTTGATCGCCCGGGCCAAGCGGCGCGGATACATCACCTACGACCAGCTGAACGAGGCGCTGCCGCAGGACCAGATGTCCTCCGAGCAGATCGAGGACGTCATGTCCGCGCTCAACGAGATGGGCGTGAACGTCGTCGAGAACGAGGAGCAGGGCGAGGACGCCGACGCCGAAAAGCAGCAGCAGGACGAGGATGACGCGGATGCCGTCGATCCGGTCGATGAGACCGGCGGCTCGGTTCCTGAAAAGAAGAAGGAGACTGTCGACCGCACGGACGATCCCGTCCGCATGTACCTGCGCGAGATGGGGGCGGTTGAGCTCCTGTCGCGCGAGGGCGAAATCGCGATCGCCAAGCGCATCGAGGCCGGCCGCGACACGATGATCCTGGGGCTGTGCCAAAGCCCGATCACCTTCAACGCCATCATCGACTGGTCGACCGCGCTCAACGAGGGCACGATCCAGCTGCGCGAGATCCTCGATCTCGACGCGATGCTGTCGAAGGATCCGGCGCCCGAAAGCCTCAGCGACGACGATGAGGGCGGCGACGGCGAGATCAGCGAGAAGACCGCCGGTCCGTCCTTCAAGGAAGAGGAGGAGCCCGAGGAGGTCTCCGCCGACGACGACGAGGATTCGATGACGGAGCGGCGCACGCCGCGCCCGTCCGATGACGAGGAAGAGGACAACACCCTTTCGCTCGCCGCGATGGAAGAGCTGCTGAAGCCGTCCGCGCTGGAGAAGTTCGCGGCGATCACCGCGCTCTACAAGAAGTTCTCCAAGGCGCAGGCCAACCGCATGGACGCGCTGGCCGCCGGCAACGACTATCCGGCCGCCGACGAGCGCAAGTACCACAAGATGCGCGAGGAGCTCACGGCGGAGGTCGAGAGCGTCCAGTTCCACCAGCAGAAGATCGAGTATCTGGTAGACCAGCTTTATGCCTACAACCGGCGCCTGACGGCGCTGGGCGGGCAGATGCTGCGCCTGGCCGAGCGCCACAAGGTGCCGCGCAAGGCGTTCCTCGACAGCTATGTCGGGCGTGAGCTCGACGAGACCTGGCTGGAGAGCGTCGCCAAGCTCGACAAGAAGTGGATGGCATTCGCTTCGGCCGAGATCGAGCCGGTGGAGCGGATCCGCGTCGAGATCTCCGAGATCGCGCAGGCGGCGGGCATGTCGCTTCCCGAGTTCCGGCGCATCGTCAACATGGTTCAGAAGGGCGAGCGCGAGGCGCGTATCGCCAAGAAGGAGATGGTGGAGGCCAACCTTCGCCTCGTGATCTCGATCGCCAAGAAGTACACCAACCGCGGGCTGCAGTTCCTGGATCTCATCCAGGAAGGCAATATCGGCCTGATGAAGGCTGTGGATAAGTTCGAGTATCGCCGCGGCTACAAGTTCTCGACCTACGCCACCTGGTGGATCCGACAGGCGATCACCCGCTCGATCGCCGATCAGGCGCGCACCATCCGTATTCCGGTGCACATGATCGAGACGATCAACAAGCTGGTGCGCTGTTCGCGCCAGTTCCTGCACGAGCAGGGCCGCGAGCCCACCCCGGAGGAAATGGCCGAGCGCCTCTCCATGCCGCTGGAGAAGGTTCGCAAGGTGATGAAGATCGCCAAGGAGCCGATCTCGCTCGAAACGCCGATCGGCGACGAGGAGGACAGCCACCTGGGCGACTTCATCGAGGACAAGAACGCCGTCATCCCCGTGGATGCCGCGATCCAGTCCAACCTGAAGGAGACGGTCACCCGCGTGCTCGCCTCGCTCACCCCGCGTGAGGAGCGCGTGCTGCGCATGCGGTTCGGCATCGGCATGAACACCGATCACACGCTGGAAGAGGTCGGCCAGCAGTTCAGCGTCACGCGTGAGCGCATCCGGCAGATCGAGGCCAAGGCGCTCAGGAAGCTGAAACACCCGTCGCGCAGCCGCAAGATGCGCAGCTTCCTCGACCAGTAAGGCAGCGGTCGGTTCGTAACGGCCCCTTTACGAGCCGCCTCTAGGGTCACCCCCGCGTAAACGGTTTGCGCGGGGGAGATCCATGGAAGTCAGCGTTGCAGGCGACACGATCGGACATGCGGCGGCGGTGCGGATCGCCCGGTCGGCCGCGATGGACGGCAGCGTGTCCCATCCGCACCGCGCGGCGCTCGCCCGATCGGCCGATGCGCCGGCGCTGCGCGCCCGCACCGATTTCGTGCATCACCTGTGCGCCCTCCACGGCCGTCATCCCGGCCTGATCGACGCGGCCGCGGGCGATCTCCACGCGCCCGACTGGATGGGCACCGCCGCCATCGCCTTTGCCGGGGAGCGCGCGCTGCTGGCGCAGATCGCCGCCGCCGCCGGCCCCGTCCCGGGCACCCCCGGCCAGGCCGCGAGCGAGGCCGCGCTGCTGCAGCAACGCCATGTCCTTGAAACGCTGGGCCGGTCCGACCGCGCCGGTTGCACGCTTGGCGCGGCGGCCGCGCTGATCCTCGATTGGGCCGCGATGCGCGAAACGCTGAACCTGGTGGCGCTGCGCTTCGGCGTCGACGCGACACCCAGCGCGCTTCCCCCCGGCGATCTGGTCCTCGCCTGGATCGGCCGAACGGACGCCGCACGTGCGCGCGCCGTCACCTTCGGTGCCGAGCAGCTTCTGGCCCAGCATCGCGGCTTTTGGAGCCTTCTGGAAGCGCGTCACCATGCCCGTGGCGGTGATCTGACGCCGGTGGCCGGCGCCGCCTGACACACCGGGCGCCGCCGGGACGATCAGGCGTCCCGGTAGGCGATCTCGAAATTGCCCCAGCGCCGACCGTGGAAGCGCAGTGGCACGAACACGTTCTTCACCGTATCGCTGATCGACGAATCGTCGGGACGATAGACCGCCATCATGAAGGCCGCGTCGCTGGCGATCGCGCGCGATGTCGCGTCGTCCAGCACGATCATCCGGTTCCGGCGGTTGCGGTTGTTCCACTCCGCATCCCCGGCGCGCGGCGCCTTGGACGTGCCGGAAAGATGGGTCGGAAGATAGCCGTTCACGTCCGAACAGACGGAGCCGAAGATCCGGGGATCGGCGTCGGTCACCCGATCCAGGATAACGCGCAGGTGGCGGTCCGCGAAATCGGCAAAGCCGTTGTCGAAGCGCTCCGGATCTGACCCGGGAATCGGGCGATAATTGGTGTCGAACACGGCCGCGGCGCTGATGCGCCCGTCGTTGATCGCCGTCTCGACGATCTCCGTCACCTCTGCTGCCACGCGCAGCGCGAGGTCGACATAGGGCTGGTCGTCGGCTGCGAACCCGCTGTGCACCAACCGGTCGAACATCCGGTTGGAGAGCCTTTCGAGCTTCTCCATCTCAATACGCGCCGTGCCGAGCAGCTCGCCGTTCGCCCGCGCTTCCCGCGTGAAGCCGGCAAGCCCGTCCTGCACGCGCCGCACGCTGTCATGGATCAGCGCGGTCGACCGGGCGATTCCGTCCGACTGCCGTTCCACCTGCGCGACGATCTCGGACACTTCGCTCACGGTGTCGTTGACCTTCTCAAAGCGGCTCTGCGCCACGCGGCTGCGCCCGACGCCGCGGCTGATCTCGTCAACAAAGGCATCGGCCTCGCGGCCCAGCGATCCGGTGGTGGCGCTGATCTCCTCGACGGCGATGCGCGTGTCCTGGGCGAGCTTCTTCACCTCGGCCGCGACCACGGCGAAGCTGCGGCCGGCGCTCCCTGCCCGCTCCGCCTCGATGGTCGCGTTCAGCGCCAGCATGTTGGTGGTCTTGGCGATCGCGTCGATGCCTTCGGTCACCCGGCGCACCTGCGTCATCGCGGCGGCAAAGCCCGTCACCTGCTCGCCAAGGCGCACCACCAGCTGGGTGATGTCGGCGAACTCGGCCATCGACAGCGCGATGGCGTCCCGCCCGCTCTCGAGCGACGCGCGGGCGCGCTCGGACAGCAGGCGCGCCTCGTCGGTGGCGTCGGCCGCCCGGCGCTGGTCGCGCTCCAGGGCTCCCGTCACGGTCTCAAGTGCGTTCAGCGTCTCCAGCTGCGCGTTCAGGCTGCTCGACAGATTGCCGATCCGCCCGGCTTCGGCCGTGCAGCCGACGGCGAGCGAGCCGCACGCCCGCGCGGCATCGCCGATCGCCCTGGGATCCGCCGCAATGACACCTTCCCGCATACACGCCCGCCCGCTCGAACTTGAACGGCCCAACATATGTTGAGAGCGGTTTGCGCATCGTTAATGGCGGTGCAGCGTCCCGCCCGTCATCTCCCTGGGCGCGCCCGTGGTCCCGGGAAAGCTGATCGGCAGGCCACGCAGGCTGCGCACGGCCATGTAGGCGAATCCTTCCGCCTCCACCGCGTCGCCGTTCCAGCCGTGCAGGTCGGCGGCCTCCACCTCCACGCCGGTCGCTTCCTCAATCATCCGCATCAGCGTGGCGTTGCGGCGCCCGCCGCCCGCCACGATCAGACGCGCTGGGCGCGCCGCGGTCACCTGCAGCGCCAGCGCAACGGCCCGGGCGCTGAACGCGGTCAGCGTCGCGGCGCCATCCTCCAGCGCGAGGCCGCGGACCGGCTCCAGCGTGAAATCCTCCCGATCGATGGATTTGGGCGGCGGCTGATCGAACCAGGGATGGTCGAGCATCGCCGTCACCACCGCCTCGTTGACGCGTCCGGCGCCCGCCGCGTCGCCGTTCGCGTCGAAGCTGCCGGCACCGTTCAGCTGCATCCAGTCGTCGATCAGCGCGCTCGCCATGCCGGTGTCGAACGCGACCAGGCTGCCGTCCGCGCCGATCAGCGTCAGGTTGGCGACCCCGCCCAGGTTGAGCACGCCCGTCGGCTTTTCCAGCCCCCGGGTCAGCGCCCGGTGATAGACGGGCAGCAGCGGCGCGCCCTGCCCGCCCGCCGCCACGTCGTCGCTGCGCAGGTCGGCCACCACGTCGATCGCCGTCTGCCGCGCCAGCGCCGCGCCGTCACCGATCTGCCAGGTCCAGCCGCGGTCCGGCCGATGCGCCACCGTGTGCCCGTGAAAGCCGATCACGTCCGCATCCCACCCGGCGACGATGCGCGCATGGCGTTCGGTCAGTTCGGCCGCGACATCGTCGATCATGCTGTCGGCGGCCGGCGCGGCCATGTCGATCGCCCGGCGGCATGCGGACGCCAGCCGGTCCCGAAACAGGTCGTCATAGGGCTCGGACCTGAAATCAATGCGCTTGATCGCGCCCTCGCCGTCCGTCCGGATCAACGCCGCATCGATGCCGTCGCGCGATGTGCCTGACATCAGGCCAATCGCCGTCATGCTGTCCAAGCGCTTCCTCCCTATGCTAGTCGGCCGGCGTCATGGCCTACACATCACAGCTCCTACGCCTGCTCGACGAACGCGGCTACATCCACCAGGTGACGGACGCGGCCGCGCTCGACGCGCTTGCCGCCACCACCGTCGTTCCGGGCTATATCGGCTTCGATCCGACCGCGCCGTCGCTTCATGTCGGCAGTCTCGTCCAGATCATGATGCTGCGCCGGCTGCAGCAGGCCGGGCACAAGCCGATCGTGCTGATGGGCGGCGGCACCGGGAAGGTGGGGGACCCCAGCTTCAAGGACGATGCCCGGTCGCTGCTGTCGGAGGAAATCATTCGGGCGAACGTGGCCTCGATCCGGCGGGTGTTCGAGCGCTTCCTGACCTTCGGCGACGGGCCGACCGATGCGGTGATGCTCGACAATGCCGAATGGCTCGACCGGCTCGAATATCTCCCGTTCCTCCGGGACATCGGCCGGCACTTCTCCGTCAACCGGATGCTCAGCTTCGATTCGGTCAAGCTGCGGCTGGACCGGGAGCAGTCGCTCTCCTTTCTCGAATTCAACTACATGATCCTCCAGGCCTATGACTTTCGGGAACTGTCGCGGCTGCATGGCTGCCGCCTGCAGATGGGCGGGTCCGACCAGTGGGGCAACATCGTCAACGGCGTGGAGCTTGCCCGCCGCGCGGACGGGACGGAGGTGTTCGGGCTCACCACCCCGCTGCTGACCACCGCCGACGGACAGAAGATGGGCAAGACCGTGTCGGGCGCGGTTTGGCTGAACGCCGACAGCCTGGCGCCCTACGACTATTGGCAGTTCTGGCGGAACACGCAGGACGCCGATGTCGGCCGCTTCCTGCGCCTGTTCACCGACGTGCCACTGGCCGAGATCGCCGCGCTTGAAGCGCTGGAGGGTGCCGAGATCAACGAAGCCAAGAAGCGGCTCGCCGACGAGGCGACGTCATTGGCCCACGGCGTCGAGGCGGCACGCGAGGCGGCGGAGACGGCCCGCCGGACCTTTGAGGAGGGTGCCGCCGGTGCCGCGCTCCCGACCCTCACCGTGGCAGGCGGAAGCATCGCGCTTGTGGACGGCCTGGTGGGCCTCGGCCTCGCCGCCTCGAAGGGAGAGGCGCGTCGCCTGGTCAAGGGCGGCGGCGCGCGCGTCGATGGAGAAAAGGTGTCCGACGACGCCATGACCGTCACGGTGGCGCCGGGTGCCACGGTGAAGCTTTCGGCGGGGAAGAAAAATCACGGCCTTCTGGTGGCTTAGAGCACGCGCTTCGTCGCGATTAACTGCGTTGCTTGGCCCCGGCTTAACGAACTCCGCCATAGGTTGACGGCTCGGTTGGCGAAGAAAGGGCCGGTTGATGGCCTTGTTTGGCGGCAATGTTGCGGTGAAGGATCAGCGGTCGGAGCCGCGCGAGGAGGTGTTCTACCGCACCCGTGCGCGCCGCCCGAACGGCATGACGGTTCCGCTCCAGATCGTGAACGTGTCGGCCAACGGCTTCATGGCGCGCACCGACGAGGAGCTGGAGGTGGGGCACAAGCTCTACCTGAAGCTTCCGGTGGTGGGCGCGGTGACGGCGGAGATCCGCTGGTCGCTCGGTGGACGCATCGGCTGTCAGTTCGAGGAGATGGTCGGCCTGGTCGCCTATCTCGACATGCTGACGGAACTGGTGCGCGGCACGCGCTGACCCCTCATCCGGAGCGGAGCAGCTCCACCCCGGCGTCCCGTTCGAACAGATAAAGCGCGGTGCGGGCCGCATCGCCCCGCGGTCCTGCCAGCCCGCCGTCACGATCGACCAGCAAGCGGGCATCATCCGTGGCCGCCGGGACCAGTGACTGCAGCAGCTCCGGCGTCGCCAGGCGGAACCGGCTTTCTCCCGACTGGCGCGTGCCGAGTAGCTCGCCCGCGCCCCGCAGCCGGAGGTCCTCCTCCGCGATCCGAAAGCCGTCGTTTGTCTCCCGCATCAGCGCCAGGCGCGCGCGCGACGTCTCCGACAGCGCGCTGCCGCGCAGCAGCAGGCACACCGACCGTCCCGGCCCCCGCCCCACCCGCCCGCGCAGCTGGTGCAGCTGGGCCAGGCCGAAGCGATCGGCGCCCTCGATGATCATCAGCGTCGCATTGGGCACATCGACCCCCACTTCGATCACGGTGGTCGCGACAAGAACGGGGATGTCGCCGGCGGCAAAGGCGGCCATGACGGCATCCTTGTCCGGCCCCTTCATCCGCCCATGCACCAGGCCGATCCGGTCGTGCCCGAAGCGAAGCCTGAGCGTTTCGGCCCGTGCCTCGGCAGCGGCCTGGTCGCTGCTCTCGCTCTCCTCCACCAGCGGGCACACCCAATAGGCCTGTCCGCCCGCCTCGACATGGCGGGCAAGGCCGTCGACCACCTCGCCCAGCCGCTCGGCCGACATCACCCGCGTCTCGATCGGCTGGCGGCCGGGCGGCATCTCGTCGAGCCGGCTGACGTCCATCTCGCCATGCGTGGTCAGGGTCAGCGTGCGTGGAATGGGCGTTGCCGTCATGACCAGCAGGTGCGGCGGCACCTCCGCCTTGGCGGCAAGCATCAACCGCTGCGCGACGCCAAAGCGGTGCTGCTCATCCACCACGACAAGGCCGAGCGAGCGGTAGCGCACGGCATCCTGGAAGATGGCATGCGTGCCGATCAGGATGTCGACCGACCCGTCCGCCAGCCCCATCAACACTGATTCGCGCACCCGCCCCTTCTCGCGTCCGGTCAGGATCGCGATCGTAACCGGCACCCCCGACAGCATTCGCGACAGGTTCTCGTGATGCTGCCGCGCCAGGATTTCGGTCGGCGCCAGCAGTGCGCCCTGCGCCCCCGCCTCAACCGCGGTCAGCAACGCGCGCAGGGCCACCAGCGTCTTGCCCGACCCAACGTCGCCCTGCAGCAGCCGGAGCATGGGCGTCGCCTGCGCCATGTCGCCGTCGATCTCGGCACCCGCCCGGTCCTGCGCGCCGGTGGGTGCGTAGGGCAGCCGCAGCATGGCGCGCAGCCGTCCGTCGCCCGCCAGCGGCCGTCCGCGTCGTCGCCGGGTCGATTGCCGGACGAGCATGATCGCAAGCTGGTTGGCAAAGACCTCGTCATAGGCCAGCCGCTCCCGCGCCTTGGCGTCCGCGGGATCCGCGTGGATACGGCGCAGCGCGTCGGTGAAGCCGGGCCAGTCGCGCGTGGCCTTCAAGCTTGGCTCGATCCACTCCGGCAGCGTCGGCAGCCGCTCAGCCGCCGCGGCGATCAGCGTCTGGAGGCGGCTGCCCGTCAGCCCCTCGGACAGGCCATAGACCGGCTCGCGCTCCGGCAGGGCCGCACCTTCGTCCGGCGGGAGCACATGGTCCGGGTGCACGATCTGCAGCGTGTCGCCGTAGCGATCGAGCTTGCCCGACACGATCCGCGGCTCGCCCAACGGCAGCAGCTTGCGTGCCCAGCCCGGGCCATTGCGCCCGAAGAAGACGATCGCGACATGGTCGCCGCCGCCGTCCGCCGCATCGACGCGGAACGGGCCGCGCGCGCTCCCCCCGCGATATTCGGTCGCGGTCAGCGCCACCGTCACGACGTCGCCCGGCACCGCCTCCTCCAGCCGGTCGATCCGTCGCCGGTCTGTCCAGCCGGTCGGCAGGTGGAACAGCAGGTCGACGACGCGCGCCAGCCCCAGCCGCTCCAGCGGACGCCCGAGCTGCGGCCCCACGCCTTTCAGCGCGCGAACCTCGGTGAACAGCGGGTTGAGGAGTTCCGGACGCATGGCTATGTCCGACGCCCTACTCCGCAGCCGACGGGACGCAAAGCGCCTGCCGGCCGACAGTCCATGGATCCGCGCCCGCATGACCCTTGCCGACCGTCTCAAGCGCCTCCGCTTCCGCGCCTGGCATCGCGGCACCAAGGAGGCGGACCTGCTGATCGGCGGCTTCTACGATCATTATGCGGGAAGCTGGAACGAGGAGGAGGTCGCCCTGTTCGAGACGCTCCTGGAGGAACAGGACGTCGACATCATGGCATGGGCGCTCGGCACGGCGGAGCCGCCGGCGCGCTATGCGGGCACGGTGATGCAGGCCCTTCGGCGCGCGGATTACATTCCGATCGCACGCTGACATGGCCGACCCGCTGAAGACCATCCTGAAGGCACGGGCGCCGCTCACCCTGGCGGGCGTGCCGCAGGGCTTCCTGCCCGTGCTCGCCGCCGATCTCGCGCGCGCCGCCAAGGGCCGCGTCCTCGTGATCGCATCGGACGAGATCGCGATGCGCGCGCTGATCGACACCGCGCCCTTTTTCGCGCCAGAGCTGAAGCTGCTCGGCTACCCGGCATGGGACTGCCTGCCCTACGACCGCGCGTCGCCCTCGCTGCGCTCGACGTCCGAGCGGCTGGCCACGCTTCACGCGCTCCAGCAGCCGGCGAAGGGACCGGAGCTTGTCGTCACCACCGTCAATGCGGTGACGCAGCTGACGCTCACCCCCTTCCGCATCCGACAGCTGGTGGCGAAGCTTGCGCCCGGCGAGCGCATCGACCTCGACCGGCTGGCGCTGCTGCTGCGCGCAAACGGCTACACCCGCGTCGACACGGTCGCCGATCCGGGCGAGTTCGCGGTGCGCGGCGGCCTTGTCGACCTGTGGCCGTCGGGTGCCGAGCTTGCGCTCCGGCTCGACTTCTTCGGTGACGAGATCGAGAGCGTGCGCCAGTTCGATCCCGCCGACCAGCGCACGGTTGGCCGGCTCGACAGCTTCACCCTGCTGCCGGCATCGGAGGCGCTGCTCGACGAGGACAGCATCAAGCGGTTCCGCACCCGCTACCGCGAGCGGTTCGGCGCGACCGCCACGGGTGATCCGCTCTACCAGGCGATCAGCGAGGGACGCCGCCTGGCCGGCATGGACCACTGGCTGCCCTTGTTCGAGGAGCGGCTGGTCACGGTCTTCGATCATCTGCCCGACGACATGCTGATCGTGGCCGATCCCGGCGCCGCCGGCGCGGCCGAGGCCCGGTTCGAGGCGATCGCAGACTATCATGACAATCGCGTCCGCGCGCAGTCGACCGATCCCGGCAGCTACCGCCCGCTTCCCACCGACAGGCTCTACCTCGATGCCGCCGCCTGGGCGCAGCAGATCGAGGACCGGCCGATCCACAGCGCCACGCCGTTCCACGCACCCGACAGCGACCGCGTTGTGGAGTTCGGCGTCGACGGCCCCCGCGATTTCGCGCCGGAACGGACGGCCGGCACCAACATCTACGATGCGCTCGCCACCTGGGCGGCCGAACAGAAGCGCGCCGGCCGAAAGCTCGTGATCGCGTCCTACACGCCCGGGTCGCGCGAGCGGCTCGGTGGGCTCATCGCCGACCATGGTCTCCACGGCGCGCGCGAGGCCGACGACTGGCAGTCCGCGCTCGGCGGCTCTCCGGCGCTCGTCGTGCTGCCGCTCGACCACGGCTTCACCGCGCCCGACGTCGCGCTGCTGACCGAGCAGGACCTGCTGGGCGACCGGCTGGTCCGGCGGGCTCGCCGCAAGAAGTCGTCCGACGCCTTCCTGAACGAACTGGCGACGCTGTCGGTGGGCGACCTCGTCGTCCATGCCGACCACGGGATCGGCCGCTACGAGGGGCTGACGTCGATCCCGGTTGGCAAGGCGCCGCACGATTGCGTCTGGCTGTCCTACGCCGGCGGCGACAAGCTGTTCGTGCCCGTCGAGAACATCGACGTCCTGTCGCGCTACGGCAGCGAGACCGAAGGCGTCGCGCTCGACCGCCTTGGCGGCGAGGCGTGGCAGCGTCGCAAGGCGCAGATGAAGGAGCGGATCCGCGCCATCGCCGGCGAGCTCATCAAGACGGCCGCGGCCCGCGCGCTGAAACCCGCCGAGGTGGCAGAGCCGGATGCGGGCTATCCCGAGTTCATCGACCGCTTCCCCTATCAGGAGACAGAGGATCAGGAACGCGCGATTGCCGATGTCGTCGACGATCTCGGCGCCGGCCGACCGATGGACCGGCTGGTCTGCGGCGACGTCGGCTTCGGCAAGACGGAGGTCGCGCTGCGTGCCGCCTTCGTGGCCGCGATGGCGGGCATGCAGGTCGCGGTGGTCTGCCCCACCACCCTGCTCGCGCGCCAGCACCACCTGAACTTCGTCGAGCGCTTCGGCGGCTTTCCGCTCAACATCGGCCGCCTCTCCCGCCTGGTGCCCGCAGCCGAGGCGAAGGCCGTGAAGGAAGGGCTCGCCTCCGGCACGCTCGACATCGTCGTCGGCACGCACGCGCTGCTGTCGAAGGGCATCGAGTTCAAGCGCTTGGGACTTGTCATCGTCGACGAGGAGCAGCGCTTCGGCGTCACCCACAAGGAACGGTTGAAGGCGCTGAAGACCGACGTCCACCAGCTGACCCTGACCGCCACCCCCATCCCCCGCACGCTGCAGATGGCGATGTCGGGCCTGCGCGAGCTGTCCGTCATCCAGACGCCGCCGGTCGACCGGCTGTCGGTCCGCACCTACGTCATGCCGTGGGATCCGGTGGTGGTGCGCGAGGCGTTGCTGCGAGAGCATTATCGCGGCGGCCAGAGCTTCATCGTCGTGCCGCGCGTGGCCGACCTGCCCGATATTGAGAAGTTCCTGCGCGAAGAGGTGCCGGAGGTGCGCTACGTCGTCGGGCACGGCCAGATGGCGGCGAGCGAGGTGGAGGAGCGCATGAGCGCCTTCTACGACAAGCGCTACGAGGTGCTGGTCGCCACCACCATCGTCGAAAGCGGGCTCGACATCCCCAGCGCCAACACGCTGATCGTCCACCGGGCCGATCGGTTCGGTCTGGCGCAGCTCTACCAGATCCGCGGCCGCGTCGGCCGGTCGAAGACGCGCGCCTATGCCTATTTCACGACGCCGCCAAACCGCCGCCTCACCGACACGGCGGAAAAGCGGCTGAAGATCCTGTCGGACCTCGAGTCTCTCGGCGCCGGCTTCCAGCTCGCCAGCCACGACCTCGACATTCGCGGCGCCGGCAATCTGCTCGGCGACGAACAGTCCGGCCACATCAAGGAGGTCGGGTTCGAGCTCTACCAGTCGATGCTGGAGGACGCGATCATGCTGGCCAAGGCGGGCAAGAGCGCACCGGACGAGGACGACCTGCCGACCAAGGGCGACTTCTCGCCCCAGATCACGGTCGACGTTCCGGTCTCGATCCCGGAGGATTACGTCCCCGACCTCGACCTCAGGATGGCGCTCTACCGCCGCCTGAACGAGGTGGAGGAGACAGGCGCGCTGGAGGGGTTCGCGGCCGAGCTGATCGACCGCTTCGGCAAGCTGCCGGAGGAAACCCGCAACCTGCTGACGCTCATCGAGATCAAGACCAACGCGCGCCGCGCCTGCATCGCCAAGATCGACGTCGGCGCGCGCGGCGCGGTGGTCTCCTTCCACCAGGATCGCTTCCCGGAACCGGAAAAGCTGTTCGGCTATGTCGCGCGGCTTGAGGGCACGGCCAAGCTCAGGCCCGACAACAAGCTGGTGATCAGCCGCGCCTGGGAAAACGGGCGGCAGCGCCTGAACGGCGCCCTGCAACTGTCACGCGGCCTCGCCAAGCTCGTGCGCTGACCGGCCGGCCGGCGGCTCAGTCCACCGGCGCCACCAGCGTCACCAGCTCGTCGGTGCTGAGCGGCGGCGCGCAGAGATAGCCTTGGTACGACGTGCAGCCCTCCGCCGCCAGCAGGGCCAGCTGCTCGGCCGTCTCGACGCCCTCGGCCACGACCCGCAGGCCGAGCGAACGCGCCATTTCGATGACCCCGCGCACCACCACGCGGTCTCGCGTCGTGCCCGCGATGTCCTGCGCCAGCCGCTTGTCGATCTTCAGGTAATCGAGCGGAAGCGCCTTCAGATAAGCGAGGCTCGAATAGCCGGTTCCGAAATCGTCGATGGCGACGCGGCAGCGCGCCGCCCTCAGCTTGGCGAGCAGGTCGGCGGCCTGCGCGAGGTCGGCGATCAGGTCGCCTTCCGTCACTTCGATGGTCAGCCGGTGGCGGGGAAACCCCGTCTCGTCGGTCAGCGCGAGCACGCGCTCGTCGAAATCGGGCTGCGCCACGTCGGCGGCGGTCACGTTGATCGACAAGGTGAGGTGCTGGAGCGCGGGCGGCCACGCCACCGCCCCCTCGATCGCGCGCCGCTGCAGGAGGTTGGAGAGCGGCAGCGACAGCCCGGCACCCTCGCCCGCGGCAAACAGCGTCTCGGCGCCCAGCAGGCCCAGCGTCGGGTGCCGCCACCGGGCAAGCGCCTCCACGCCGACGATGGCGCCGTCCGGCAGGCGCGCCTGCGGTTGGTAAAGGATCTCGATGCCGTCGCCCGCCAGCGCCTCGCGCAGGTCCGCTTCCAGCCTGCGCGACATCTGCTCGTCCCGCGCCTTGTCGCCCGCCAGCACGCGGATCGGGTCGCCGTCGCCGATGCGGGCGTCTGACAGCGCGGCGGAGGCGCGCCGCAGAAGGTCGCCGGGCTCCGTTTCGCCGGCAAGCGACTCGGTGATCCCGCCGTGCGATCCCAGCGTCAGCACCGCCGTGTCGGCGACGAACGGGCGCGCCAGCGCATCCAGCAGCTGGCTGGCAAGCAGGCGGACCCGCTCCAGCATGTCGTCCCCGGCGACGCCGATCAGGAACTCGGCGCCGGCGATGCGCGCCACCAGCCCGCCGCGGCCGACCACCTCGGCGCTCAGGCGCTCCACCCGGCGCGCGGCGGCGGTCAGCAGGGCGTCGCCGGCTGCCCGGCCATAGGCCTCGTTGATCCCGTCGAACCGGGCCAGCGCGATCTGCAACAGGGTGACGGGCCGGCCCTCGCCCAGCCGGCGGGCGATCCAGTGCCGCGCCGCCACGCCGTCGGCAAGGCCGGTCAGCACGTCCCGGCCCCCGGACCTGCGCTCCTGCCCGTCCTCCAGCTGTTCGATCCGGCCGCCGATCCGCTCCCCCTCGTCCGCGCGGCTGAGGTGATGCGCGGCCCGGCCACCGCCCGGAAGCGTGTGGGCAAAAGCGGTGGCGACATCGCCGGCATCCAGGCGCCGCGCGGCCTCCACCGCCGCGCGCCGGTCGCGCTTGTCCAGCAATCGCATGAACCTGCTGAAGCTCGACGGCGGATCGACCTTCAGCCGCTCGGCCAGCGGCTCGCTGAGCGCCAGCGATCCCGTGCTGGTGTCCAGCTCCCACGACAGCGCCGGCTGGTCCGGGCGCCGCTGCCCGCCGACCCGTTCGGCATGGCGAGCGACGAAGCGCAGCGCCTGCGCGAACTCGTCGTCGCCGAACGGGCTTGCAAGATAATGGGTGGCGCCCGCCGCAAACACGCGGTCGAGCGCACCCACGTCCCCGCGCGACAGCAGCATCAGCAATCCGGAAGCGTTGGCTTCGGCCGCGCCGGCCAGCGCCGTGAGGCTGGCGATCCCCTCCTCCAGCGCGCCGCGCGCGTCCACCACGGCGATTACCGCGCCGCTGGAGACGAAGCGACGGTTCGCATCCTCCTGCCGCCGCGCGGCGATCGGTTGCCATCCCGCGCGTGACGCCGCCTGGGCAAGTTCGTCACGGTGGCGGAACGATAACAGGAACAGCGGTTCCAACCCCCGCCTGCCCCCGCCGGCAGCGTCAACGGGATATCCAACCTGCATGTCGATCGCTCTCCCGTGGTTCCCGATGGTAGCCGCACCTCCCGCCCGCGCCAATGGCCGACGCCACCTTGCCGCGACGAGTGGAGCACCTTAGGTTTCCGGACGATGGATGCTCCCCGGCCCCGCTCGCTCCAGGATGCGCACGGGCGCACCATCAGCTACCTGCGCATCTCGGTGACGGACCGCTGCGAGTTCCGCTGCCGCTACTGTATGCCGCAGGTGATGAGCTTCCTGCCGCGTCGCGAACTGCTGAGCTTTGAGGAGCTTTCCGCCGTCGCCGATCGGTTCGTCGCCCGCGGCATCCGTCGCATCCGGCTGACCGGGGGCGAGCCGCTCGCCCGGCGCGGTCTTCCCGATCTCGCCGCGCGTATGGGGCGCAACCTCGGCCGCGGGCTCGACGAACTGACGCTCACCACCAACGGCACGCGCCTGGTGGAGCATGCCGCCGCGCTACGCGACGCCGGCGTGCGGCGCATCAACGTGAGCCTGGATACGCTCGATCCCGACCGCTTCGCCTATATCGCGCGCAGCCAGCAGCTGCCCGACGTGCTCGCCGGCCTCGATGCCGCCCGCGCCGCCGGCCTTCACGTCAAGATCAACATGGTGGCTCTCAAGGGACTGAACGAGGTCGACATCGATCCGATGATGCGGTGGTGCGCCGATCAGGGCTTCGACCTGTCGCTCATTGAAACCATGCCGCTCGGCCACATCGACGACGATGGCGAAAACCGCTTCCTGCCGCTCACCGAGGTGCGCGCGCGGCTTGCCGATCGCTACACCCTGATGCCCAGCGAGATGCGCACCGGGGGGCCGTCGCGCTACTGGCAGGTGACGGAACTTGGCCTGACGCTCGGGCTGATCTCTCCGCTGACCGAGAATTTCTGTGCCGGGTGCAATCGCATCCGGCTGACGGCCGAAGGCAAGCTCTTCATGTGCCTGGGCCATTCCGATCAGGTCGACGTGAAGGCAGCGCTTCGCGACGGCGGCGTGGACGCGCTCGACGCCATCCTCGACCAGGCGCTCTCCACCAAGCCCCTGGCGCATGATTTCGGTGTCGATCGGGCGCGCCCTGCCGTCAGCCGCCACATGAGCGTGACCGGCGGATGACGCTGGCCCGGGCGCTGCTCGCCTCGCCAACGCCGGCCGCGCGCGAAGCAGAGGCGGAGCTTCGCCGCACGCACGACTTCGTGGCGCCCGAAGACGCGGACATGATCATCGCGCTGGGGGGCGACGGCTTCATGCTCCAGACCCTTCATGCGATGCTGGAGCGGCGCCGCATCGTGCCGGTCTACGGCATGAACCGGGGCACGGTCGGCTTCCTGATGAACAACTGGTCGGCCGATGATCTGGACGCCAGGCTGTCGCGCGCGCGCACGCTGTCGGTGTCGCCGCTCGTCATGGATGCCGTGACGATCGAGGGGGAGCGGGTGACGCTGCCTGCGATCAACGAGGTGTCGTTGCTGCGCGAAACGCGGCAGACGGCTTGGATCGAGGTGTCCGTGTCCGGTCGCGTCGTCCTGGACGAGCTCGTCTGCGACGGCGTCCTGGTCGCGACGCCCGCCGGGTCGACGGCCTACAACCTGTCCGCCCATGGACCGATCCTGCCGCTCGGCTCGTCCTTGCAGGCGCTGACGCCGATCAGCCCGTTCCGCCCGCGTCGCTGGCGCGGCGCCATCCTGGCCGACAGCGCCCGCATCGGCTTTCGCGTGCTCGATCCCGTCAAGCGCCCGGTCAGCGCGGTCGCCGATCAGCGCGAGGTGCGCGACGTCGCGAGCGTGGAGGTCGCCATCGACCGCGCCACCGCGCTGAAGCTGATGTTCGATCCGGAGCACGCGCTCGACGACCGGATCACCATGGAGCAGTTCATTTCCTGAGATGCTTGCGCTTCGCGAAAAAGCGCGGCAATAGCCCTCCACGCCACGCGCGATCCCCGGTAGCTCAGCGGTAGAGCATCCGACTGTTAATCGGACGGCCGCCTGTTCGAATCAGGCCCGGGGAGCCATTCCCAGTCTTTAGCGGTCGATCAGGACAGTGGCGCCGTCATCCGGCGCCTCCTCCGTGATCACCGTCGGATTGGGCGGATAGCGGCGACCATCGAACCTCAGCCTGACGCGCCGCGGCGCGGTGATCCCGCCGCCGGCGACCGTCACCGCCAGATCGCGCCAGCCATGCCTGGTCGTGGGCAGCAGTTCGATCGGCGCACGCACCACCGTCGTACGCGACACGGTGCGCCAGCCTGCCCCGTTCCGCACCAGCACGACCAGCGTACAGCCGCCGCTGCCGCAATAGCGCCGGTCGGTGACGTAGATCACCCTCTCCGCTCTACCGTCACTGTTCAGATCGCGCTCGACGCTGACCTTGTCGTCGAGGGCGAGGATCGTCCGCGCGGGATCATCATCGCGGGTGGCCGCCTGCGATGATGCCATGCCGGGCCAAGGCATCATCGCTGCAACCGCCACCACGATGGCGAGGCGTGTCACGCAAGCACGCCGTGGCAATGCTTGAACTTGCGGCCCGACCCGCACGGGCACGGCGCGTTGCGGCTGACCTCGCCCCACTCCGACCGCTCATCCAGGTTCTCCGGCATCTCGGGCCGGGGCGCCTGCAGCGGCGGCAGGCGGGTTGTCACCAGGCCCAGGCTGCCGCCGTCGATGTCGCGGCTGTCGTCCTCGCCGGTCAGCGGATCGATGTGCGTCGTCAGGAAGTCCGGCATCGGCGGCAGTTCGGGCATGGCCGGCATGCCGAACTCGGCATTGGCAATGGTGCGGGTCACATCCTCGCGGATCTGCTCCACCATCCGCTCGAACAGGGCGAACGCCTCCTGCTTGTACTCGTTGAGCGGCGTCTTCTGCGCATAGGCGCGCAGGTGCACCACCTGGCGCAGCGCATCGAGCGTGGCGAGATGCTCCTTCCAATGGTGGTCGAGCGTCTGGAGAAGGATGCTCTTCTCGATGCCGCCCCACATCGACGGGTCGACGACCTGCGCCTTCTGGCGCTCGGCGCGCGCGTCCGCCTCCGCTGCGATCCGCGTCTCGATCAGCTCGGGATCGACATGGTCCTCGCGGATCCAGTCCGCGATCGGCGCATCAACCGCGAACAACTCGCGGACACGCTCCTGAAGGGCGGGCACGTCCCACTGCTCCGGATAGGTGTCGGGCGGGCAGGCCGCGCCGACCACGGCGTTCACCGTCTCCCGGCGCATGTCCTCGATCACATCGTCGACGGCCTCGGCGTCCATGATCTCGGCGCGCTGGTCGTAGATCACCTTGCGCTGGTCGTTCATGACGTTGTCGTACTCCACGACCTGCTTGCGCTGGTCGTAGTTGCGCGCTTCCACCTTCTTCTGCGCGGTTTCGATCGCCTTCGACAGCCAGCGGCTGCCGATCGCCTCACCGTCGTCCAGGCTCTTGTTCATCATCTTGGCGAACAGCGTGTCCGGCCCGAAGATGCGCAGCAGATCGTCGTCCAGCGACAGGTAGAAGCGGCTGAGGCCTGGGTCGCCCTGGCGCCCGGACCGGCCGCGCAGCTGGTTATCGATGCGGCGGCTCTCATGCCGCTCGGTCCCCAGCACGAACAATCCGCCCGCATCGAGCACCGCCTGCTTCTCCGCCGCGATCTCCTGCCGGATGCCTTCGATGGCGGCGTCCCGCGCCTCGCCTTCCGGCATGTCCTTCAGCTCGTCCTCGACCCGGAATTCCAGATTGCCGCCAAGCTGGATGTCGGTGCCGCGGCCCGCCATGTTTGTCGCGATGGTGACGGCGCCCAGCCGGCCCGCCTGCGCCACGATGTGCGCTTCCATCTCGTGGAAGCGGGCGTTCAGCACCTTGTGCTCCACGCCCTCCTGCCGGAGGAAGTCGGACAGCAGCTCCGACTTTTCGATGGAGACGGTGCCGACCAGCACCGGCTGACCCTTCAGCGCATGTTCGCGGATCGACTTGGCGATGGCGCGGAACTTGTCGTTGATGTTCTTGTAGAACTGATCTTCCTCGTCGATCCGCTTCACGTCCAGGTTGGTCGGGATCGTGACGACGTTGATCTTGTAGATGTCGTAGAATTCCTGCGCTTCCGTCGCCGCGGTGCCGGTCATGCCGCCAAGCTTCGGATACATGCGGAAATAATTCTGGAACGTGATGGAAGCGAGCGTCTGGTTCTCCGGCTCGATCTTCACGCCTTCCTTGGCCTCCACCGCCTGGTGCAGTCCGTCAGACCAGCGGCGCCCGTCCATCATGCGGCCGGTGAACTCGTCGATGATGACGATCTTGCCGTCCTTGACGATATAGTCGGTATCGCGCTTCTGCATCACGTTGGCGCGCAGCGCCTGGTTGACGTGATGGACGATCAGCGTGTTCTCGAAGTCATAGAGGTTGCTGCCCTGGAGCAGCCCGGCCTCCTCGAGCATCCGCTCCACCTTCTCCGTCCCGTCCTCGGTCAGGGTGATGGTGCGCATCTTCTCATCGAGCTCGTAATCCTCGGCGGTCACCTGCTTCACCAGCCGGTCGACCTGCGTGTAGAGCTCCGACCGGTCGTCGGTTGGGCCGGAAATGATGAGCGGGGTGCGGGCCTCGTCGATCAGGATCGAATCGACCTCGTCGACGATGGCGTAGGCAAACGGGCGCTGCACCATCTGCGACCGCTCATACTTCATGTTGTCGCGCAGATAGTCGAAGCCCAACTCGTTGTTGGTGGCGTAGGTGATGTCGCAGGCATAGGCGGCCCGACGCTCGTGGTCGGGCATGTTGGGCACGATCACGCCGGTGGTCAGGCCCAGGAAGCGATAAACGCGGCCCATCCACTCGGCGTCGCGCCGCGCCAGATAGTCGTTGACCGTCACGACGTGAACGCCGTCGCCCGGCAGCGCGTTCAGATAGGTGGCGAGCGTGGCGACCAGCGTCTTGCCCTCGCCCGTCCGCATCTCGGCGATCTCGCCACGATGCAGCACGATGCCGCCGATCATCTGCACGTCGTAATGACGCTGGCCTAGCACGCGCTTTGCCGCCTCGCGGACGGTGGCGAACGCCTCCGGCAGCAGCGCGTCGAGCGTCTCGCCCGCGGCAAGCCGTTCGCGGAACAGCGCCGTCTGGCGCGACAGGGTGTCATCGTCCATCGCCTGCAAGGTCGGCTCGAACCGTTCGATCTTGGCGACGGTGGAGCGCAGCGAGTTGACGTAGCGGTCGTTGGACGACCCGAAAAGAGACTTGGCGAGGCCACCGAACATGGCAAATCCTATCGATAATGGCGGCGCCGTCGCTGGCGCACGATGATGTCGGCTCCGCCGGACGCGCCGGCGCAGGATATAGAGCGTGGGGCCGCTATTCGCGCCGCGGCGCCGCGACCCGCGCGATCACCGACGGGTAGCTCGCCAGGCCGTCCGGCGCGACGTCAAGCCGCCGCTGCGGCGTGTCCATCAGGTCCAGGTGGGACTGGCGCACCGGTCGGACGGCATCGATGGCGATCGCACCGCTGACCGCCGCCACGCCCACCGCGACCGGCACGCGCGCGCGCAGATCGCCGGCGATACCGGCAAAGCTCGCAACAAGCGCGGACAGGAACAAGAACAGGCGCAACGTCATCCCCACGGACATGGCCGCCCGCACATAGGCATGCCGTCCACAAGCGTCCACCTCTGCCGTGTTCGGCGTGAATGGCAGGTTAGCGTGCCGACGCGCTTCTGAGAACAGGCGGGTCGCTCGCCAGCTGCAGAGCGACGATGAGCAGAGCGCTAGCGATCAAGATCTTGTCCTCCCCTCCGCGCAATCTGTCGCAAGGTTCCCGGTTCGGCAATGCTCTGGTCAGAGCAAGCTTTCAGCGGGTAAGCGCCCGGCTATGCCCGCGCACATGCGTCACCGCGCCCCCTTGATGGCTCTGGCGGTTGCGCTCGTCTGGCTGACGGTGCGTGCGCTGTCCAATCCCGTGGACCACGACATCGACCAGTATCTCGGCGGTGCGATGCTTGGGGCGGAAGGACGGGTCTTCCGCGACTTTCTGCATCTGCAACCGCCGCTGCAGCTCTGGCTGTGGACGCCCGTCATTCCGTTGCTCGAGCCTCACGCATTCGTGCTGTTGCACGCGATGACGGTGCTTGCGGGCCTCGGCATCGCCCTTCTCACCTGGCGCGGCGCGCGGATCATCGGCGCGCCGCCGGGCGCTGCCCTGGCGGGCGCGCTGCTGCTCGCGCTGTGCGAGCCCTTCCAATATGCCGTGACGACGCTTCGCAACGATGCGCTTCCCGCCATCATTGGCGCGATGGCGATGGTGGCGGCGATCCTGGCGGTCCGTGGGAACGATGCGCGTCTCGGCGCCTTCACCGGCGTGCTGTGGGGGCTCGCCTCATCCGGCAAGCTGCTCCACCTGGTCATCGCCGGCGCGGGGGGAAGCGCGTTGCTGATCCTTGCGTGGCGCGGGCGGATCGCCTGGCGGGTGCCGCTGGCGGCTGCGGCAGGCGGCCTCATCGGCCTCATGCCCGCCGTGATCGTTGCGGCCGGCAGCTGGGACGCGTTCCGCTGGGGCGTGTTCGAGTTCGCGGCGAGGGCGCCGTTCGCCTGGAACCTGGCCAACGGCCGTGGGGAACGGCTCCTCCAGGCGCACGAACTGCTCGTTGCCGGCGCCATCCTGGTCGAGGGCCCGGCGCTCGTCGCCATCCTGCTCCGCATCGACCGCTGGCGACTGCGCGAGGGGGAGGCGCGCCCGGATCTGTTCCTGCTCGATGCCCTGATCGTTGGGGCACTGGCCGCCGCGATGATGCCGACTCCCGTCCAGCGCGGCTACTTCCTTCCCGTGCTTGCCCCGCTCTTCGTTCGCCTGTCGCCGCTGCTCGCCGATATCTGGCGGGATCGCCGGCGGTGGCCGCTTGCCCTTCTCGCCATCGGCGTAGTCGCCGGGCTCGTCCGGACGCCCGTGCTCGGCGTCCTGGCACTGCAGGCCGGATCGCCGATGCTGAGCGTGGAGCGCGAAGCGCACTGGCTGGGGGAGCGGATGCGCGCGGCCGGTGTCATGGGGCCGGTGGCGACGCTCAGCCCCCGCCTCGTCCTCGACAGTGGAATGCCGCTCGATCCGCGTTTCGCCACCGGCGTCTTCGTGTTCCGCACGGGCGCCCTCCTGTCCCGGGGACAGGCCGACCGCTTCAACGTCGCCACGCCGGCCGGTCTGGAGGATGCGTTCCGCCGCGTTCCGCCGGCGGCGATCGTGACGGGCTACGAAGGGGCGCGTCGCCGCTTTCCGGCGGATCCGGATGCCGCGCTCGTCCGCTATGCACGCCGACATGGCTGGGTCGAGCTGGAGAGCCCGATCGGCAACGCCGTCTTGTTCCTCAACCCCACTGCCGCCAAGGGTCGCCCATGAACCGCTCCCCCCTCGCCCCCGCCCGCTTCCCCGATCTTCCCGCTGTCGCCGGCGTGGACGTCCGCACGGCGCGCGCCGGCTACAAGGCGTGGGACCGGGATGATCTGACGCTGGCTCTCTTCCGCCCCGGCACCAGCGTCGCCGGCGTGACCACGCGCTCGGCCTGCCCCTCGCCGGAGGTCGAATGGTGCCGCAAGGCGCTTGTGCTGGGCACCGCCCGCGCCCTGGTGGTAAATGCGGGCAACTCGAACGCGTTTACCGGGCAGCGCGGCCGCGAGGCCGTGGAAGCGATCGCCGCGCGCGTTGCCGGCGCGATCGAGGCGCTGCCATCGGACGTGTTCGTCGCCTCCACCGGCGTCATCGGCGTGCCCCTGCCAATCGACAAGGCGGAGGCCGGCATCGACGCCGCGCTCGCGACTTCGGGCGCGGATTGGCAGGCGGCGGCCGCGGCGATCGCAACCACCGATACCTTCGAAAAGGGCGCATCCCGGCGCCTGTCGATGGGCGGGCACGACGTGACCCTGGTCGGCATCGCCAAGGGATCGGGCATGATCGCGCCCGATATGGCCACCATGCTCGCCTTCGTCTTCACCGATGCGGCGGTGTTGCCGGATGCGCTGCAGGCGATGCTGAGCCGCGCCAACGCCGGGTCCTTTTCCGCCATCACGGTCGATGGCGACACCTCCACCTCCGACACGCTGCTCGCCTTCGCGACCGGCGCAGCCGGCAATCCAACCATTGAATCGCTCGACGACAACGGCGCGGAGCCTTTCGCGGCAGCGCTGGCCGACCTGTGCCGCGAACTCGCGCTCCTCGTCGTGCGCGACGGCGAGGGTGCGTCCAAGCTCATCGAGGTGCAGGTGACCGGCGCCGTGAGCGACGGCAGCGCCCACCGCGTCGCCCTGTCGATCGCGAACTCGCCGCTGGTGAAGACCGCGATCGCCGGCGAAGACGCCAACTGGGGCCGCGTGGTCATGGCGGTCGGCAAGGCCGGGGAGCCGGCGGAGCGCGACCTGCTCGCCATCCGCTTCGGCGCGACCCAGGTCGCACGCGAGGGCAGTGCAGTCGCGGGTTACGACGAGGCGCCGGTCGCCGCACATCTGAAGGGACAGGAGATCGAGATCGGCGTCGACCTCGGGATGGGGTCAGGCCGCGCGACCGTTTGGACGTGCGACCTAACCCATGGCTATATCTCGATCAACGCCGACTACCGGAGCTGATCGGCAGGCTCAGGCAAGCTCGCCCTCGAGCCAGGCCTTCAGCTGGCCCTTGGGGGCGGCGCCGACCTTCTCGGCGACCTTGGTGCCGCCCTTGAACAGCATCATGGTGGGAATGCCGCGAACACCGAAGTGCGCGGCGGCGTCCGGATTGTCGTCAATGTTCAGCTTGGTGATGGTCACCTTTTCACCCAGCTCGTCCGACAACTCCTCGAGCGACGGGCCGATCATCTTGCACGGCCCACACCATTCTGCCCAGAAATCGACGAGCACCGGCGTCTCCGCCTCCAGCACGTCCGACTTGAAGGAGGCGTCGGTGATCTTCTTGGTCGGCATCGCCGTTTCCCATCTCGTGATTGATATAGACTAGGTAGGGAGCCCGGCGCCCTGGCTCAACCGTGCCGGATGGAAGCGCGCGAGCACCGCATCATCGACCGTGATCATTGCCGGCCCGCCCGTGTAGAGCAGCGCCGCCGTCACCGCCCGGTCCGGGAAGATCACCCGCAGCGCGGCCGCATAGGCGCCCATCTGCCGCAGGTGCGCGTCGGGCACCTGATCCAATCCGGCGGGGACGCGTCGCCCGGTCTTGAAGTCCACCACCGTCACCCGGTCGGCGGCGACACGCAGCCGGTCGACCGTGCCCGCGACGACGATGCCGTCGACCACCGCGGCAAGCGGCGCCTCCGCCAGCGCATCCGGCCCGAACAGGTCTGCAAAGGCCGGGTCCTCGACCACCGCCAAGACGTCGTCGATCAGGCGCGCCCGTTCGGCGGGGTCGCCGACCCCGCCCGATCCGGAAAGCCACGCGTCCGCCCGAGCGCGGCGATCGGCCGCCGGCACCTCCGGCAACCGCTCGAACAGCGCATGGAGCAGCCGACCCCGCGCCGCAGCCGCCTGCATGGGGGCGCTTGGCGGCGGATTGGGGGCATCGTCCTCGGAAGGTGCGGAGGGCGACAGGGGACGCGCCGGCCGCGCCTCCTCCGGCGCGGCGCGATCCAGCCAGGCGGGGCGTGCGACCACCGGCGCCGGCCGCGCTTCGGTCGCCTTCGCGCCGCGCCGTGCGGCAGGCTCGATCCGGTGCGCGACGATCGTTCCCCAGCGGTCGTCCTCGATGGAAACGGTCTCCACCCGGCCAAGCGCACGCGCCACCGCGGCATACCAGCTGTTGGCCGGCGGCGTTCCGCGCGCGGCGGGGCCAAGCGCACCTGCGATCACCAGCCGCTCCTCGGCTCGGGTCGCCGCGACGTAGAGGAGCCGCCAATGCTCCTGCCGGTCGCGGCGGTCGGCATCCTGCGCGTCGCGCAGCAGGCTGCCGGCCAGCTCGGCCCGGCGCGGGCGGAACACCGGCAGCGGATCCAGGAGGTCGCCTGCCTGCCACAACAGCTCACGACGCGGGCTCCGCTCGGGATCGACGGTCGCGTCGGCCAGGATGACGACGGGCGCCTGCAGGCCCTTCGCGCCATGCACCGTCATCACCCTGACGGCATCCAGCGGCGCGGACGGATCGCGGACGATCTCCACATCGTCGCGATCGAACCAGTCCAGGAACCGCTGCAGGCCGGGCGTGCCGGTCCGCTCGAATTGCAGGGCAGCGTTCAGCAGCTCATCGATCGGGTCGGCCGCTTCGGGCCCAAGCCGGGCGAGCAGGCGCCGCCGCCCCTGCATCGGTCCCGACAGGATCCGCTCGAAAAAGGCGTATGGCGTGACGAGGTCGGCCATCGCCAGGATCGCGGTCAGCTCGTCGGGCACGTCATTGTCCCTGAGGTGCCGCCACAGCGACACGCCCGCCGGCCGCCGCGCCGCCTGCGCCAATCGGTCCTGGTCCCAGCCGACCAGCGGCGACACCAGAAGCGACGCGAGCGTCAGGCTGTCTTCGGGCTGCGCGGCAAAGCGTGCGGCGGCAAGCAGATCCTGCACGGCGAGCGGCGCCGACAGCCGCAACCGGTCGACGCCCGCGACCGGCACCTTTGCGGCATGGAGCCGCGCGACCAGCAGCGAGGCGAGGTCGCCGCGCCGCCGCACCAGGATCATGATGTCCTGCGCCTCGATCGGGCGGTTCTTGGCTGACAGCCACAGCCCGTCGCGAAGCCACGCGGCGATCTGATCGGCAATGCGCGTCGCCAGCCGCCGGGTCGCGTCGCCGATCCAGCCTTCCTCGTCGCCGCCGGCATCCGTGTCGTCGTCGTCCTGCGACCCGACGGCCGGCCACAGCTCCACCGCACCGGCGCCGCCGATCGCGCTTTCATGCCGTGGCGGCGCGTCGAATAGGCCCAGCGCCTCCGGCCCCACTTCGTCGATCAGCGCGTCCACGACATCCAGCACGGGGGGTACGGATCGGAATGATCGGTTGAGCGACAGGCGCGCCATCGGCCCCTTGCCCGCGTCGGCCGGGTCAAGCCCTGCGGCCAGCGCCGCGAACCGCTCCTCCGCCGCCCGGAAGAACAACGGGTCGGTTCCCTGAAAACCGAAGATCGCCTGCTTGTGGTCGCCGACGGTGAACAGGGTGCGGACCCGCCCGCCCCGTGCGCCGGCGCCCGTGAAATATTCGGCGGCGAGCGCCTTCACGATCGCCCATTGCCGGGCGTTCGTGTCCTGCCCCTCGTCGACCAGGATATGGTCGGTCGCCTGGTCGAGCATGTAGCGGATCCAGGCGCCGATCGACGGATCCTCCAGCAGGCGTCCGACCCGCTGGATCAGATCGTTGAAGTCGACCAGCCCGGCCGATCGCTTGGCGGCGGCATAGGCCCGCGCATAGCGGCGGCCGGCCTCCAGCCCGGCCGACAGGAGGTCCGCCAGCGCGGCCTGCTCGCGCATCGCTTCCAGCCGGGCGCAGGCGTCGCCCAGCTCTTCTGCCAGCATCTCATAGTCCGGCTCGTGGGCGAGCAGCTTGGCAGACGCCTTGCGGAGCGCGCCCTCCGTCGTGCGGACAACCGCGCGGATCGCGCCCAGCAGCCCGCCGCGGTCGGCATGCGCCGTGCCGCGCCACCGGTCGATCGCATCGGCATGCTTCAATCCGGTCGCCGTGCCCCATGCGTGGTTCGCGTGGCGGAGGCGATCCAGCAGGGCGCCGTCCAGCGGATGCCGGCCACAGGCGGCGGCGATCGCATCCGCCACGTCGCCGGGCGGCAGCTCCATGGCCTCGCCGACGAAGCCGCGGATGTCGGCCGGCAACGCGTCGAGTACGTCGAGGGCCTGGGCGCAGCGGCGGAGCCAGGCTTCCGCGCCGCCTTCCCCGAGCCTCAGGCCGAGGGCGGACAGCGCCTCGATCAGCGTGTCGTCGCCATCCTTCTCGGCCGCCAGCACCAGCTCCGCCAGCGTCTGCCGGGCAAGCAGCGCTTCCTCGCGCGCCTCCATCGGCCGGAACCCGGGGGTGAGCCCCGCCTCGACCGGAAAGCTTGCCAGCAGCGAGCCGGCGAAGGCGTGGATGGTCCCGATCCGCAGGCCGCCCGGCACCTCCAGCACGCGGGCGAACAGGGTGCGCGCGCGCGCGATCACGGCCGGGTCGTCGTGCGTCTCGCCCAGCGAGAACAGTTCCTTCTTCAGCGCCGCCTCGTCCAGCCGCACCCATCGGGCGAGGCGCGACTGCACGCGCTCGGCCATCTCGGCCGCCCCGGCCTTGGTGAACGTCAGGCAAAGAATGGTGGACGGGTCGAGGCCGGGGCGCAGCAACAGGCGCAACACGCGCGCGGTCAGCACATGGGTCTTGCCCGTGCCCGCCGACGCGCTCAGCCAGACGTCCCCGGCCGGATCGGAAGCCTGCAGCTGCTCGTCGCGCAGCGGCTGAAGCGGCTTCACCTCGTCAGCGCGCATCGCGCCCGTACCATTCCTCCAGCCGCATCAGCTGGTCATAGTCGCCATAAGGGGCGTGTTCGGGATGGAGCTTCGCCGTGAAGGGCTCGTTGCCCGTCAGCCAGCGGTCGGCCGCGTCCTTGAAGTTCGCGGCCGCGACCGCGGTGAAGCGATCGGTGATGATGCGCCCGCCCTTGCCCTCGTCATGCGCCGGCGATGTCACCTCGCCGAAACCGTCGCGACCCTTCGCCAGCGACCAATATTCGAATCCGGTGGCGGTGCCGGAAACGCCGGGGAAGCCGCCCTGTTCGGCGATCAGGCCGAGCAATCCCAGCTGAAGGGCGAAGCCGGCCCCGACCGCCTTCGGGCCCGGCGCCTTGCCGGTCTTGTAATCGACCACGACGATGCCGCCGCCGGCATCGCGGTCGATCCGGTCGGCCCGTCCGTCGAGCATGATCCCGCCGAGCTCGACGCGCCCCGTCGCCTCGGACACGATCGGCACGCGCCCGCGCTCCCGGTCCTTCTGGAGCTGCGCGGCGATCCACTCGATCGCCTCCATCAGCCGCGGCTGCCAGAGCGCGCGCATCAGCGGGTGGGCCTCTTCGCCGGACAGCATCGCCAATGCCCGCGGGCGGAGTGCCGCGGGATCGAAGCCGTCCTGCTTGGCCCATGCCTCCAGCACCGCATGGACCGCCGTTCCGCGCCACGCCGCGCTTGGCTCCGCATCCAGGGGGTCGAGCGCGCGCAGCCTGAGCATCTGCTGCGCGTAGAAGGCGAACGGATCGGCCTTCAGGCGGTCCACCTGCGTCACGGAGATGCGGCGCGGGCGCTCCTCGGCCAGCGGGCACGGCGCCGGGCGCCCGGCGGGCGACGCCATGCCCGGATCGTCGATGACGCGTGCCAGGCGCAGATGGTCCTCCGCCGCCTTCAGGCCGCTCGACATCGCCTCCAGCCGCAGCCAGAAGCGCGATGCGACGGCGGGGCCGCTGGCATCGCGCCGTGCCCGCGTGACGATCACCTGGGGTGCGCCCAGCGCCTCGGCAAAGCTGTGCGCCGACAGGCCGATGCGCCGCTCCAGCCCGGCCAGCCCCAGCTCTGCCCGGACGCGCGGCGCCAGCCACGGGTCGGCGGGCGCAAGCGCCGGCCACGTCCCCTCGTTCAGCCCGCCCAGGATGACGAGGTCGGCCTGCTGGAGCCGCGCCTCGATCAGCCCCAGGATGGCGATCCGCGGATGACCGCCCTGCGGCGGGCGGACCGCGACCTCGTCCATCAGCGATCGCAGGACGCGGGCAAGCGTCGCCGGGTCGCCCAGCGGCGGACCGAATGCCGACCCGGCCTCCAGGTCGGCGATCAGGTCGGCCGCCGCCTGACCTGCCGGCCTCGACCATGCCGCATCGCCGGCCAGGCGATCGGCCGTCTCGCGCAGCGCGACGATCAGGGCGGACGGCTCGTCGGCGGCAACCCGCTCCAGCGGATCGAGCAGCGGCCGCACGGCGTGCCACGCGCTGGCGGCCTGCATCCGCGCACCGCCGTCGCGCGCGCCGGGCTCCGCCCGCTCCAGCGCCGCGGTGATCCCGGCGAGCCCCGGCGCCGGACGCGGCCCGCGAAGGCCAAGGTCGATGCGCCGGATCCCGGCAAGCCACTCGCCCCGTCCCTCCCCAGCGGCCACCAGCGAATGCTTCAACAGCGCCAGCAACGCCACCGGGGCGAAGCGCTCGGCCGCTGCCTCGACGATCGCGAGCAGCAGCGTTCCCGCCGGGGTCGCCGACAATGGCCGGCCGGCGCTGTCGTCCGCCTGGATGCCCCAGCGCCTGAGGTGCGACGACACGCGCTCCGCCAGACCCCGGTCCGGCGTCACCAGCTGCGCGGTGCGGCCGGGCGTCTCCAGCGCCTCGCGAAGGGCGATGGCGATCGCCTGCGCCTCCTCCGCCGGCGTGGCCGCAACGATCGCCGTCACGCCCGCCAGCGACCGCTGGTCGGCGGGCAGGTCGATCCAGCGCGCGGTGTGGCTCGCCGGCGCCAGCGCGGACGCAATCGCGCGCGACCGCGCCGCCCGCGCATCGCGGCCGCCGCCCCAGCGCCAGCGCTGCACCTCCGCCCGCCCCACGCTCATCCGGTCGAGCAGCAGCTTCAGGTGATATTGCGGGTGGCTCTCGATCGATCGCGGGCGGAAATCGCTGACCGGATCCGGATCATGGGGGCCAAGCGCCGCCCATTCCTCCTCCGGCATCTCGAGGTCCAGGCCGGCGAAAACCACGCTGCCGCCGTCCATTTCGGCAACGCAGCGCAACAGCCGGGCGACCGGCGGCGATGTCAGGTTGATCCCGGCGGCAACCACGAAGCCGCCGGCGCCCTGCTGCCGCCACCGCCGGGCAAGCCGATCGAACAGCTGGTTGCGCCGCTCGGTCAGGTCCATGCGGCCGATCGACGCCAGTTCCGCGGGCCAGCGGTCCAGGATCAGCGTCAGCTGGTCCAGCGCCCGCTGCCAGTGGCTCGACAGGCCATCGGGGATCGGCAGCGCGCGCAGCGCCTGCGGCGACACGTCGTCGACGTGCAGCTGGTCGAGCGTGCGGGCAAGGTCGGCCGCCAGCCGCATCGCCTCCGACACGTCGGTGCCGGGCCGGTGCGCCACGATCAGGCGCGCAAGCCGCAGGCGCCGCTCCAGGGGAGCGATCGCCGGGGGAAGCGAAGGCTCGCCGGTCAGCGGTTCAAGCGTTCCGCCGATCCGGTCGTCGATCGCCGGATCGCCCAGCGGCACGAGCCGCGGCATCAGCAGGCCGCCCTCGGCCCGCCGCACGAATGCGTCGGACACGGCCCGCACCGCCCGGTTGCTCGGCAGCAGGATGGTGCCCCGCGCCAGCACCATCGGGTCCCGGTGCGTTGCGATCAGCCCGGCGGCCAGCGCGTCGGCAAAGGCCCGGTGCGGATCGATCGTGAAAAGGCTGGGCACCGGCACCGCCCCGATCTACCCGGCCGCCGCCCCGGCGGATAGATGGCAGCGGATCAGCCGTTCACCAGCACCGTTTCGGTCTGCCGGATCGCCGGCGGCGTGCCGACGTCGAACCACAGCCCCTGGTGAACCAGGCCCCACAGCCGTCCCGCCGCCATCGCCCGATCCCACATCGGGTTGAGCGAGAAGGCTCCTCCCGGCGCGTCGGCCAGCAGCCGGTCGGACATGATCTGGATGCCGGTGAACACGAACGGCGCCACCCGGCCCGGCCGCCGCCGCGTCAGTCGGCCGCGCGGATCCATGTGGAAGTCTCCCTGCCCCCGATGGCAGTTGGCCCGCGCCAGCGGCACCAGCAGCAGCAGCGCGTCCATGGTCGCATCGTCCCACCGCCCCGCGAGCATCCGCAGCGTGTCGGACGGTCCGTCGATCCACAGATTGTCCGAATTGACGACCAGGAACGGGCTCTGGCCGATCAGCGGCAAGGCCTTGGCGACCCCGCCGCCGGTCTCGAGCAGCGCCTGGCGCTCGTCGGACACGGTGACGTCGATGCCGCTGACATGGCGCCGCAGATGCGCCTCCAGCGCGTCGGCCAGGTAATGGACGTTGACCACCGCCCGCTTCACGCCCGCTGCCTTCAGCCGGTCGAACACATGGTCGAGCAGCGGCTGCCCCGCCACCTCCACCAGAGGCTTCGGGCGCGTGGCGGTCAGCGGCCGCATCCGCTTGCCAAGGCCCGCCGCCAGCACCATCGCCGTTTCCGGCGGATCGCGCCCTTCGGCCGGACGGATCGACATCGGCTTGCTGACGCTCATCGGTGACCCTCGCGCCGGTCCGCCGGCAGGTTGAGCGCGAACCAGTCCGCCACCGGCTTCAACGCCGGATGGTTGAGGTCGCGTTCCAGATATCGCCAGACCCGCGGCAGCAGCTCCAGGTAACGGGGCTTTCCATCCCGCACCGCCAGGCGCGCGAAGATGCCGATGATCTTCGCATTCCGCTGCGCGCCGAGCAGATGGTACGCCGCATCGAACGCTTCGTCCCCCGCCGTCGCCGACCGGAAGCGCGCCAGCATCGCCGCTTCCAGCGCGTCCGGCACGTCACGCCGCGCATCCTGCAGCAGCGAGACGAGGTCATAGGCCGGGTGACCCGCCAGCGCGTCCTGATAATCGAGCAGTCCCAGCCGATCGATGCCGCTGCGGCCATCGAGCAGCATGATGTTTTCGCTGTGATAGTCCCTCAGCACGACCACCGCCCGCGCGGCCGGCTGGTAGAGCGGCTCCAGCACGGCGTCCCACGCGGCGTCATATCCGGCCGCATCCACCGCCTGCCCGGTCATCGGCGCATACCATTCCGGCAACAGCCGCGCCTCGCGCAGCAGCACGTCGCGGTCATAGGGCGGAAGCGCACCCGCCCCATGGCGCTGAAGATGGACGAGAAGGTCGACGGCGTCGGCGTAGATCGCTTCCTCCGCCGCGGGATCGGCCTCCACCACGCCCTTCATCTGCGCGTCGCCGAAATCGTCGAGCAGAAGCAAGCCGCGCTCCAGGTCGGCGGCGAGCACGCGTGGCGCCGCAAGGCCGGCGGCGAGCAGCTGCTCCCCCACGGCGATGAACGGCCGGGGATCCTCCGGCGGAGGCGCATCCATCAGGACGGCGGCACGGCCCGCGTCCCGGACACGGAAATATCGGCGGAACGACGCATCGCCGGCCAACGGGAGGATGGCGGCACCCGGCCACCCTGCTGTTGCCAGGAAATCCGCCGCATGCGGCGGCGCGATCATCGTGGCGGCCATCGCCGCTCCCAAGCGGCAGGCACGTCGGCTGTCAAGCGCCGGCCGCCATCGACGATGTCGAGCCGCAGGGCGAGCGCATCCTGCAGCACGGGCACGCCCGCCGCGTGCTCGGGCCATTCGACCAGCAGCAATCCGTCCGCCCGCGCTTCTTCCAGGCCAAGCTCCTCGAGCTCGCCGACATCCTCGATGCGGTAGAGGTCGACATGCGCGACCGGCAGGCGAAGCAGCGGCGGCTGATAGGGCAGCAGGATCGCAAAGCTCGGGCTCGGTGCTTCCTCCTGGAGGCCCAGTCCGCGCAGCAGACCGCGCGCGAGTGTCGTCTTGCCTGCGCCCAGATCGCCGGACAGCGTGATCAGGTCGCCGCGCTCGACATGTCCGGCGATCGCCATGCCGAATGCCATCGTCGCACCGTCGTCGACCAGGATCATCGTCGCGGCAACGTCACCGTGACGGCGGTACCCGTGCCCACCTCGGACGTCATGGTGAGCGTCCCGCCATGCGCCTCGACGAACTGCCGGGCGAGCGGCAGGCCGAGCCCCAGCGACGACATCCCGTCGTCGCGGTCGGACTCGGCGCGCCCGAACCTGTCGAACGCCTGCGCCTGCTCCGCGCTGTTCATGCCCGGGCCGTTGTCCGACACGGTGAGCACGACTTCCTTGTCGTCGCCGTGCCCGCGCACCTCCACCCGCCCGCCGACCTGCGTGTAGCGCACGGCATTCTCGACCAGATTGTCGAAGGCCTGCCTCAGCCGCCGCGCGTCCCCGTCGAACCGCCCCAGCGATGCCGGCAGATCGACCTGCAGGCTGATCGACCGCTCGTCGGCCAAGGTCCGCACCTGTTCTGCGGCATCGCGGCACAGGCGCGCCAGATCGATCGAGCTGCTCTCGATCGGCAGGGATCCGGCGGCGCTTTGCGTCAGGTCCAGCACCGAATCGATCAGCGATCCCAGCCGCGACACCGATTCCAGGATCGCCTCGACATAGTCGGCCGCCTGCCCGCTCAGGTCGCCCGCATAGCCGCCGGCGAGCATCTCGGCGAACCCGCCGATCGAGGTGAGCGGCGTGCGCAATTCATAGCTCATGTTGGCGACAAAGGCCGTCTTCACCTTGTCGGCGGCCTCCAGCGCCTCGTTGCGGTCGCGCAGCGCCGCCTCGATCCGGCGGCTGTCGGTGATGTCCAGCATCGTGAACAGCGCGTTGCCGTCCGGCAGCGGAACGGCGGCGAACTCGAAATGGCTGCCGTTCTTCAATGCCACGCGGCCGGCGCGCTGCTTGCGGTCGGTGGTGGCGACTCGGACCAGCTCGCGCAGGATCGCCGCGCGGCTGGGATTGCTCAGCCGCTGCGACGCCGCCTCCGCCAACCGGTCGACGCGCGGATGGGTGGCAAGCAGTTCCTCGTCGAACTCCCAGATGTCGCGGAACTTGCTGTTCCACAGCTGAAGCCGGCCGTCCGCGGCGAACACGCCGATGCCTTCGAACAGATTGTCGAAGGTTGCCGCGCGCACCCGCAGCAGCGTGTCGCGCGCGCTGGCGAGCGCCAACTGCTCCGTCTGATCCTCGAAGATCACGATCAGCCCGCCGTCCGGCAGCGGCTGTGCGACGACGCGGAAGTGCGCGCCGCCGGGAAGCGTCCAATGCTCCTCCGTGCCGCCGTCGGGGCTGGTGAACCAGCCGCGGCGCTCGTCACGCCACCCGCGGAAGTCCCGGACCTCCGGCAGCCGTCCCGCTTCCCGCATGCGTTCCAGCACCCGGTCGAACTCGGGGCGTTCGGCCAGCCATTCCGGTCTGAGCGCGAACAGGCGCTGGAACGGCTGGTTGCAGAACAACAGCGTCCGGTCGGGCCCGAACTGCACCACGCCCGCCGACAGCCGGTCGAGCGTGTCGCGCTGCGCCATCACGAAGCGGTCGAGCGCGAGGCGGGCCTGCTCCTGCGCGTCGATGTCGATGGCGTAGCCCGCGACACCGGCATCGCCCAGCGGCACGTCGACGATGTTGAACATCCGTCGCTCGCCCGCGATCGTCGCGGGAACGGTGCGGCTGGAAATTCTTCGGCTTTCGCGCGCCGCCGCCGCCATCGCCAGCGGCCCCTTGGATCCGGCCGTCTCGATCAGCTCGAGCCCGCGGCGCACCACGTCCTGCGCATCCTCGGCCTCCACCGCCCGGACATAGGCGCTGTTGACCAGCGTCAGGCGCAGGTCGGGCCCGCGGTGCCACATCGGGATGGGTGACGCCTCGATCAGCCCGGACAGCGCATCAAAGGCGCGGGACAGCCGCGCGCCCTCCTCGCGCAACTGCGCGATCTCCGTCTGGCTCTCCGTCATGTCGAAGAACCACAGCAGCACGTCGCTCGGCTGCCCGTCGCTGAAGACGCCCGCAGCACCGCGCACCAGCAATGTCCGGGACGATCCGCGCACCTTCACGGCGCGGGTGAACGGCCGGGCGGTGACCCGGGCCGACGCGATGTCGTCGGCCAGCGCCGCCAGGTCGGCCACCTGCAGGCCGCGGTCGTCCGCCGACAGCCCGGACAGGGTGGCCGGCACCTCGTCCAGCCCCAGCCACGCCATCAGCCGCAATGGCGCCTCCAGTCCTCCATCGGCGTGGACGACCAGCGGCGCGGCCGGCGCGGTGTCGATCAGCTCCAGCAACCGGTCACCGCGGCGCCGCGCCTGCAGCGCCTCCTCGCGCAGGCGGCGGCCACGCACCAGCATCGCGGCACCCGCCGTCAGCCACAGGGCAAGGATGACCCCGGCAGCGACGGCGAGGACGGGCGACAGGACGATCATTGCGCGGTCGCGATCATTCCCACCAATATGGCAGGCGCTGGCGGTTGCCGGTGCCCGTCTCGTTGAGCGTCGCCGCGTCGTACAGACGGCCGCCCAGCATCACCTGCGACACCCGCTCCGAATTGCGGATGTCGGTCAGCGGATCGGCGTCGAGCACCACGAGGTCGGCCAGCTTGCCGGCCTCCAGCGACCCGACGTCCCGGTCATATCCCAGCGACCGGGCCGATACGATCGTGCCGGCGGCAAGCGCCTCCACCGGCGTCATCCCGCCCCGCACGAAGGACCACAGCTCCCAGTGCGCGCCGATGCCGGCCTCCTGGCCATGCGCGCCGATCGACACGGGCACGCCGCGCTGCGCCAGCTTGCGGGCCTCACGCGCGCTGTCGTCGTCGACATATTGCGCGTCGGGCGCGATCGACCGGCGGGCGTTGGCGGCCAGCAGCACAGCCGGCGGCTCGTGGCGACGCAGGACCGGCTGCTCGAACACGTTGGTGTGCGCCCGCCAGTACGGATCCCCGGCAAGGCCGCCATAGGTGACGACCAGCGTCGGCGTGTAACCCACCCGCGTCTGCGAGAAGAAGCTCAGCACATCCTCGTAGAGGTTCAGCTGCGGGATGTTGTGCTCCAGCGTCGTGTTGCCGTCCGCGATCAGCGTCATGTCCATGCCGAACAGCGACCCGCCTTCCGCCACGACGTTCATCCGCTCCTCGCGGCTGGCGGCCACCACCTGCTGGCGCTGATCGCGCCGGGGCTGGTTGTAGTTCTTGACGCTCCGGCCGCCCTGCGCGCGAAGCCGCCGGACATGCGCCCGGGCATCGTCCAGACCGTCAATTTGGGCGTAAACACCGGGCGCCCGCGCGCCATAGACGATCTCGCCGGTCGACATCGTCCGCGGCGCGAGGATCAGGCCGGCGCGCTGATATTCGGACGCGGCGAACACCTCGGACGCCTGGCTCGACGGATCGTGGATCGTGGTCACGCCCATCGCCAGGTTCACCATCTGCGCCCAGTTCTGCTGGGGGATGATCTCGTCAGATCCATAGGGCCCGTGGGCATGGGCATCGACCAGGCCGGGAATGACCGTCTTGCCGGCAAGGTCGATTGTCCGCGTTCCCGCCGGGATCGGGGTGGAGGCGCGCGGCCCCACCGCCTGGATGCGATCGCCATCGATCAGGATCACGCCATCGTCGATCACGCCGCCGTCCGCCGCCGCCATGGTGACGATCCGTGCGCCGGTCAGCGCCACCCGGCCGCTCGGCCGCGCCACATCATAGGACATCGCGAGGGAGAGGCCGTCGCGCGGCGGCTCGAAACGCGGCGGCGTCTCGCCCGCTGCCGCCGGCGCCTGCCGGAACAGCCGGTCGACCGGCGCGGAATAGAGCGTCGGCCCCAGGCTCCAGTTGATCGTGCGGCCGTTGTTCGACCAGTGGATATACTCCGCGCCCGACCCGCTGACGCGCGTGACCGGAAGCGCGGTCGCCGACCGTCCGGCGCCGACGGCCTGCGTTCCCGGCAACATCGGCTCGACCCAGGCGTCGTAATTTTGGCTGAACGCGAAAAACTGGCCGTCCGGCGACACGCGGAAGCCGTTGATCAGCTCGCCGCTTGCATGGACGCGCTTGCCCGAACCGTCGCGTGCCACGCTGACCAGGCGCCGGGTGTCACCCTCCGCCTCCATGCCGTAGATACGGTCGTCGCGATCGGCGAAGTGCGGGGCCGAAAGATCGGCCTCCACGCGGACAGGCGATCCGCCGGCTGCCGGCACGAGATAGGTGCCCGACCGCCGCCGCTGACGATCCGAGACAAGGCGCCCGCCGCCGTTCACCTCCACCAGCAGCGTTTCGCCATCGGGCGAGAAGCGGGGTCGGGCGAAATGATCACCACCGTCCACCACCAGCGTCTCCGCACCACCGGCCGCACCGATGGTCCGCAGCTCACCAAGCCCCCGGTCCGTCCAGCGAACAAAGGCGATGCGACGCCCGTCGCGCGACCAGCTCGGGAAAAGCTCGAAGCCATCGCCGCCCCGGGTCAGCCTGCGCGGCGCGGCATTGCCGCTGGTGGATCGGATCCACAGCTTGCCCAGGCTTTCGAACACCACCTGGCGCCCGTCCGGCGACACTTCGGCGAAGCGCACCATCGCCGTGCTTGCTTCGGCAGGCGCCAGATCGACGGCATTGCGGGGCGGATCGATGACGCCGCGGCTGTCGGTCACGCGGAACGGAATGACGGTCGCCTCGCCGCCGTCGGGCGAGATGCGGCGGATCTGCCCGCCTGCCCAGAACAGGATGGAGCGGCTGTTGGGCGTCCAGCTCATGTTCGGATAGACGCCGTGGACCGCCCAGGTCTCCTGCATGTCCTTGTCGAGCGCGTCGTAGATCTTGCGCTCCTCGCCCGTTTCGAGGTTGCGGACGTAAAGCTTGGACTCGGTCGCCTCGCGCCTGACGAACGCCAGCCACTTGCCGTCCGGCGACGGCGCGGGACGCACCGCGCCGCCGGGCCCGCCCGTCACCTCCTCGGTCTCCCCGCTGTCGATGTCGTAGCGCTCGATTGCAAACAGCTCGGTGTTCGAATCCTGCGCGTACTCGAAGATCGGCCCCGGCGTGGTGTTGCGCACGAAGTAGATCCCCCGGCCGTCGGGCGCATAGGTCGGCTCGCCAAGTTCCTTCTGGTGCTGGGGGTTCGGCCGCTCGACGAGCGGCACGCCCTCACCACCGGACACATGGTACAGCCAGACCTCACCCGTGCCGAGCGAGCGGCCGGTGGTGAAATGCTTCTTCGCCGCGATGAAGCGCCCGTCCGGGCTCCACGTGGGCTGGTTGAGCAGGCGGAAGGTCTCGCGCGTCAGCTGCCGCTTGTCGCTGCCGTCCGCGTTCATGATCCAGATGTTGTCGCCCCCACCCCGGTCCGAGGTGAAGGCGATGCGGCGCCCGTCCGGGGACCAGCGCGGATGCGTCTCGAACGCCAGACCCTCCGCGATCCGCGTCGCCGTGCCCCCGCCGATCGGCAGCGTGTAGATGTCGCCCAGGAGGTCGAACAGGATGGTGCGGCCGTCAGGCGAGACGTCCAGGTTGATCCAGGTCCCCTCGGTGACGTTGATCGGCACCTGCCGGATCGTCGCACCCGGTGGTGCATTGACGTCCCACTTGGCCGGCGTCGGGGCGGATGGCGCGGGCGCGGTTGACGCCGCCGTGTTCGGCGCAGGGGACGGCGTCGGCAAGGGCGCCGGCGGAAGGGCATCGCGATCCTCCGTCACCTCGCGAGCCTCATCCTCGGGCGCCTCGGTGGCTTCGACGGGATCCTCGGGTGGTTGCTGATCGGCGACCTGAGCGGCAAGCGGCGTCACGGCAAGCACGGCGGCAAGCGCCCAGATCACATCATACCTCATCGCCGATTCCCCTCTTTCAGTCCCGCTACGGATACAAAAAGGGCGGGGCGCCGCAACACCCCGCCCTGTTAATTGATGTCGCCTGGCCTCAGAAGGAGGGCAGGTTCACGCGCGCTCCCGCGTAGAAGAAGCGCCCTTGCGGCGAAACCGGAATGGTAAAGCTGCCAACGTCCGGCGTCTGATTGAACAGGTTGTTCACACCGCCGTAGAAGGTGAAGCCCTCGTCGATGGCGATCGAAGCCTGGATCTCGTGAACCCAGCGATCCTTAAAGTAGATGAACTCTTCCGGGAAGCGGTCTGGCTGGGCCGCGATCAACTCGTTGGTCGTGCGAAGCACTCCGCTATAGTAGTTCACGCCGTAGTTCAGGCCGAAATTGTCCTTTGCATAAGTGAGGTCGAAGCTCGCCTGCCACTCGGGCGCCGGGATGGCCGTGCCCTTGGAGTCGACAACATCGCCGCCCGGCGTCGGAATGAAGGTCAGGCGATCGAGGTAGTTGCCGGTAAGCCGGAAGTTGAACAGCCCGAGATCACCCGGCTCGACGCGGTAGTTCAGCACCATGTCGATGCCGCGTGTCGCGAACTCGGCGACGTTCTGCGGCTGCAGCCGGAAGCCATTCACCACGCCGGGGGCGGCAGTCACGCTTGCCGGGTTGCGATCGATCGCTGCGCAGAAGACGTTGTCCAGCGTCGGCTGGTCAACGCACAGGTCCGCGACGACCTGGAGCGACGGTGTCGAGACCGCGTCGCGGATGCGCACGTCGTAGAAGTCCACAGAAAGCGAGAAGCCGGGGATGAAACGAGGCTGCAGGACCACGCCGGCCGTGAAGGTGCGGGCCGTTTCCTCGGTCAGGTTTCGGTTGCCGCCGGCCACGCCTGGAATGGACGCGCTGGTCGCTCCATCGAAGCCTTGGATCTGCTCTGGCGACAGACCCAGCGATCCCAGCAACGCCGCGCAGTTCGCCACACGAAAGTCCGTGCCGTTGTTCAGGTTATCCTGGCTGCAGGGGTCATCCACAAACAGGAAGGTCTGGTTCTGCGGGCCGAACAGTTCGCCGATGTTTGGCGCGCGCACCGCCTCTGCGTAGGTTCCGCGGAACCGGATATCCCGCACGGGAGCGTAGTTGAGGCTACCCTGATAGGTGAAGGTCTGACCGATGGTGGAATAGGTCGACACGCGGGCCGCACCGCTGATCGTCAGATCATAGGCGAACGGACGATCCTGGATGATGGGGAGACGCGCCTCACCAAAGGCCTCCCACACGTCGAAAGAACCGGTCTCGGGGAACAGCGCGTTGCCGAAGGTAAGCCCCGTGGTGTTGACCGGGTCCGGATTGCTCTCGGACCGCTCGTGTCAATATTCGGCACCGAGCGCGTAGGAGAACGGCCCGCCCCACAGGCGCACCGTGTCGCCGAGATCACCGTTCATGGCGATCGTCGCGACATGCTGCTGCAGGCGCGAGCGATCATTGGCATCCACGCGGATGAAGTCCAACGCGCCCTGGCTCTGATCCTGGCTGAACAGGTTGAACGGAACGCAGCCGCTGTTCGCACCCGGCGTGAAGCTCAACGGCTGGCCAGCGAAGTCGAACGGAGCTCCCTGGAAATTGTAGAAAGGCTGGTTGCTCTGCGTCGCGGGAGCGATGCTGGACCGGCACACGATGTTGCCGGTCGCCGGATCGCGGACGGCATCGATCGCGGCGAAGAAGCGGTCATTGTAGCGGCCGTTGGTCTGGAACGAATTCACGTCCGACCTGCCGTAGACGTAGCTCAGCTCGACTTCGGTGCTGTCGTTCAGATCGGCGACGATCCCAGCCACCGCGCGGTAGGTTTCACGCCGGTTGCGCTCACCGCGGCGGCCGAGGTCCAGATTGTCGCGATTGACGAGCACGCCGAAATCGCCGTTCTCGGCAAAGGCGGCGTCGCGCACATTGGCCGGCAGATAGGCGTTGTCGAGCGGCACCAGCAACGTGAAGTCGAATGTCGGCTGACCAAAGGACTTGCTGTCGACGCGCGCGTACTTGCCCTGCGCATAAGCCCGCACGGTGTCGCTGAACTCGTAGTTCAGAAGCACGTTGGCGACATAACGCTCGACGTTCGGGATCAGTTCGCCGCCATAGGTCGCAACCGGCGTGCCGCTGCCGCCAACCTGATAGATGTCCGGGACATACTCGCCGGGATCGAAGACGCTGCCATCGCCGACGAAGTCGGGCGCGAAATCCAGGTCCACGTCGATCGCGCCGTTCGGATTGGAATCGAAATAACGGATATCTGCAAACGGCAGGAAGTCGGGCACGTTCGGATCGTCATTCCGGTCGGCCAAGTTGCGGTAGAAACCGCGGAAGTTCTCGGGCTGGAAACGGCGGCGATCCTGGGGGAGCAACGCCTGCTCGTTGCCATATTCCAGCGCGACGGCGATGTTGCCCCGGCCATCCGCGAAATTCTTGCCGACCAGCAGCGAACCCAGATAGGCGGTCGCATCGCCTTCCGCGGGCGTGCCTGCCTGAAGACGCGCCTGCACGCCCTCGAAGTCGCGGCGAAGGACGAAGTTCACGACACCCGTCACGGCGTCGGCACCGTAAATGGCCGACGCGGCGCCCGTCAGAACGTCCACCCGCTCGATCAAGTCCACCGGGAAGGTGTTCACGTCGACGGAGGACGATCCCGGCACCGCGGCAACATGGCGGCGCCCGTCAACGAGCACGAGCGTGCGATCGACACCGAGGTTGCGCAGGTTGAGAAGATTGAGACCAACGCCGCCGATGCCGGCTGCCGATCCCGACGCGTCGAGCGACCCGGACGACCCGACGAGCGCAGGGATATCCTGGAGGAAGTTGGTGAGGTTTGTCGTGCCTGCGTTCTGAATGTTCGCGCTGTCCAGCGAGACCACTGGATTGGGCGCATCGAACTCGGTCTGCCGGATGCGGCTGCCGGTAATGATGATCTCTTCCGACGCCTCATCATCGGCGCCCGGAATCGTCTGCGCGCCGGCGACTTCGCTTGAGGGTCCCTGCTCACAGGCGGTGCGCAACGTCGGATCGGCGATCGCGCTGCAATCCTGGGTTGCCGCGGCACCCGTTGCCTGCGCCGAGAGCGGCGCACAGGCAAAAGCGAGGGTGAGCAGCGAGACGCTTCCCGCAAGGGTACGGCTTATAATCATGTCGAACTCCCTTCAGCGCTACGTCGAAGCGCAGATCCGAAGGGTTCCGTGCCTATCACCTGCAGGTGCGGCAAGGAATTGTCGGCCAACGACGATCAACCGGCCCGAATTCGAAGCACTGTTGCAAATATGTGTCATTGGCTGGCGGTGAGCGAGGTCTTCGCTCACCGCCACGGCGCGATCAATACCGGTAATGATCCGGCTTGAACGGCCCCTCGACCGGAACGCCGATATAGTCGGCCTGCTTGGGCGTCAGCTTGGACAGCTTCACGCCCAGCTTTTCCAGGTGCAGCGCGGCCACCTTCTCGTCCAGGTGCTTCGGCAGCACATAGACGTCGTTCTTGTAATTCGCGCCGTTCGCCCAAAGCTCGATCTGCGCCAGCACCTGGTTGGTGAAGCTGGACGACATCACGAAGCTCGGATGGCCGGTGGCATTGCCCAGGTTCACCAGGCGGCCCTTCGACAGCACGATGATCTTCTTGCCGTCCGGGAACTCGACCTCGTCGACCTGCGGCTTGATCTCGGTCCACTTCATGTTGTTCAGGCCGGCGATCTGGATCTCGCTGTCGAAGTGGCCGATGTTGCACACGATCGCCATGTTCTTCATCGCGCGCATGTGGTCGACAGTGATGACGTCGGCATTGCCGGTCGCGGTGACGAAGATGTCGGCGCGCGTCGCCGCCTCTTCCATCGTCACGACCTCATAGCCTTCCATCGCCGCCTGCAGCGCGCAGATGGGGTCGATCTCGGTCACCAGAACGCGGGCGCCGCCGTTGCGGAGCGAGGCGGCCGATCCCTTGCCGACATCGCCGAAACCGGCCACCGCGGCGACCTTGCCGGCCAGCATCACGTCGGTTCCGCGGCGGATGGCGTCGACCAGCGACTCCTTGCAGCCATAAAGGTTGTCGAACTTCGACTTGGTCACGCTGTCATTCACGTTGATCGCCGGGAACGGGAGCTTGCCCTTCTTGGCGAGCTCATACAGCCGGTGGACGCCCGTGGTGGTCTCCTCCGACACGCCCTTGATCGCCTCAACCGTCTTAGTGAGGTAGCCCGGCCGCTCCTGAAGGAAGCGGTTAAGGGTCGCGACGAAGACCTCTTCTTCCTCGTTGGTCGGCGTGAACAGCGTTTCGCCGGCTTCCACGCGCGCGCCCCACAGCGCGAACATCGTGGCATCGCCGCCGTCGTCCAGGATCATGTTGCAGGTCTGGTCCTGGCCCCAGTCAAAGATGCGGACGACATAGTCCCAATATTCCTCAAGCGTCTCGCCCTTGATGGCGAACACCGGCACGCCGGTCGCGGCGATGGCGGCGGCGGCATGGTCCTGCGTCGAATAGATGTTGCACGATGCCCAGCGCACGTCCGCACCCAGCGCGGTCAGCGTCTCGATCAGCACGGCGGTCTGGATCGTCATGTGGAGCGATCCGGTGATGCGCGCGCCCTTCAGCGGCTTGGCCTCGCCGAACTCGTCGCGCAGCGCCATCAGGCCCGGCATTTCGGTCTCGGCGATCTCGATCTCCTTGCGGCCGAAATCGGCGAGCGAAAGATCCTTCACCACATGATCGTCGAACGTCGTCTTGGCGGCAGTGGCCACGGGTCGTCTCCGGCAGCTGGAATTGATGCCGCCGCGTTAGCCGCCGCCGGCCACGCACGCAACCCGGACATAAAGATGTCTTTATGTCCGGGTTGCGTCGCGGCCTGCCGTTCAGCTGCCAGGCCGCCGGATGCGATAGGTGCGGCTGCGAACGCCGTTCTGCTCGGGCCCTTCGGTGACGACCACCTCGACCTCCCCGCCCTCGGGAACGGTCAGGCTGCCGCTTGCCAGGTCAAAGGTCGCAGCACGCCCGGACGGCGTCGGCGCGCTCGCCGCCGCGACCGGCTCGACGCGGGTGGCGACCGCCGGCTGGAGCGTCGGGGCTGCGGGTTCGGGCGCCGCTGCCGCAACGGCGACGGGCTCCGGGGCGTCCGACGCCTGCGGCTCCGCAATGGGCGCTTCTGCGACCTTCGTGACCGGCAGCGACGCAAGGGCTGGCTCCTCGACAACCGCCGGTTGGGGCGGGGTTGCGGCAGCGGGCTCGGGTCCGCCGACGCTCGTCACGACCGGCGGCAAGGCCGGCGCGCGTTCCGACGCGGCTGCCGACGCCGCCCAGCGGGTGCGCCAGCCATCGCCGCGGCCGCCGGTCTCGCACACCCCGCCGGTGAAGCGCGGCGTCACGCCAACGGCGCGAGACAGGTCGAGCAGACGCCGCGCATCGCCCCGTGCATCGATGCCGTCCTCGGTGATGAGGCGAAGGTCGCGGCAGCTGTAGTCGCGGGCACGGCCATGCTCGTTGGCGATGGCCGTCACATAGCGGTCGAACCGCTCGAGCGAGGGGCGCCAACCGTCGCCCTCGTCGAAGTGGATCCTCAGGTCGTCCACCGCCCCGGTCAGCGCCGGACGGTTGACCCGGACGAAGTGATTATAGTCCTGCACGAAATCGACGCCGTCGAGGCGGCAGCGAAGCGCAGAAGCCATGAGCATGACGTCCAGCGCCCTGATTTCGGCCGCAACGGTGCTGCGCGGAGTGCAGCAGGCTGCAGACGCAACGGATGGAACAGCCAGCGCGACGCCGCTGGCCGTGATAAGCTTCACGATCCGGTTCATGGGACACCCCTTCACCCGCCGTGGGACGCGTCCCGTGACGCGACTCGGTACGCGGCGGACCCACAGGGTTGATGAAGAAGTTGCCCCGATCAACTCCCATTCAGCAGCATTTATTGTGACGAAATAGCGACTTAGATGATACTTCTGTGACCGTTTGGCCTCATGCCGTGCCGGATCCGACGGCGAGCAGGCGCGGGTCGATGCCCGCCACCTCGAAGCTCGCGCGCCACCGGATTGCAGCTTCCGTGTCGAACAGCAGCGTGTCGGTGGCGGGCGTACTGAACCAGGCCGCCCCCGTCAGCTCGTCTTCCAGCTGCCCTCCGTCCCATCCGGCATAGCCGAGCGCGGCGATCCAGCGCGTCGGGCCCCGGCCGCTGCAGATTGCGCGCAGCACGTCGATGGTTCCGGTCAGCGCATATCGTCCCGCCACCTCCACCGTGTCCGCGCCGCCCCAGTCGAGGCCGTGAACCACAAAGCCCCGTCCCGGCTCGACCGGGCCGCCGCGGTGGACGGGCGCGTCGGGCGCCACGCCCGGATCGATGCCCAACTGCTCGACCAACCGGTGAAATCCCAGGTTCGGCACGACGCTGTCCAGGCCGATGCCCAGCGCACCGTCCGGCCCGTGCCCGCAGATAAGGATGGCGGCCCGTTCGAAGCGCGGATCGCCGATCGACGGCAGCGCCAACAGCATCTGGCCTGTCAGGAAGGGTGGCTGCTCCATCATCGGGAGCGTAGCGGGCGGCGGACGGCTTGACGACCCCGGGGGCGGCACCACATGCCGGCCTCCTCACAGGAGACCGCCCATGACCATCAAGATCGGTGACAAGCTGCCGACCACGACCTTCACCCGCATGTCCGACGCCGGGCCGGAGCAGGTGACGACCGACGACTATTTCGCCGACAAGACGGTTGCGCTCTTCTCGGTGCCCGGCGCCTTCACGCCGACCTGTTCGGTGAAGCATCTGCCTGGCTTCGTTGAGCAGCTTGACGCACTGAAGGCGAAGGGCGTGGACGAGGTCGCCTGCACGTCGGTCTCCGACGCCTTCGTCCTGGACGCGTGGGCCAAGGCGTCCGATGCCAAGGACAAGGTCACGATGCTCGCCGACGGCAACGGGGAATTCGCGCGCGCTGTCGGGCTGGAATTTGACGGCTCGAAGTTCGGGATGGGCACGCGCGGGCAGCGCTTTTCCATGCTGGTCGAAGACGGCATGGTCACGCAGCTGAACGTCGAGGAGCCGGGCGGCTACGAGGTGAGCTCCGCCGATTACCTGCTGAAGCAGCTCTGATGGGCTGCGGCCGGGCGGTCCCTGGGGCGCCCGGCCGCTTGTGGGCGCGGATCGCCCCGGCTAGGCCCCCGGCATGAACCGGATGTCCAAAGCCGAGGCGACCGCCGCCGCCTGCGTCGACGCGCTGATCGTCGAATATGACAACGCTGTGGAAGCGCTGCGCGACGCCGTTGCCGCCTTCGCCGCGGACGGAACCCGGCCCGATCCGGCGCGCCGCACGGACGGCAGCTTCGCCTATCCGGAACTGCGCATCAGCCACCACGCGCCGCCGGAGGGTGCGCCGCCGCCGCGGGCCTGGGGACGCCTGTCGAACCTTGGCAACTACGCCACCACCATCACGCGTCCTCGGCTTTTCCACGGCTATCTGGTGGAGCAGCTTGCCACGCTGATCCACGACTACGGCGTTTCGGTCGAGGTGGGACGCTCCCGCCAGGAGATCCCCTTTCCCTACGTGCTTGAGCCCGGCCACGACCTGACGCTCGATGGCATCGCGCCGACCGAGCTGGCGCGCTGGTTCCCGGCGACCGAACTCGCCTCGATCGGCGACGAGATCGCAGACGGCCTTCCCTATGGCGATGCGGAGGCGCCCTTCCCGCTCGCGCTGTTCGATGCGCTTCGCGTCGACTTCTCGCTTGCGCGGCTGCGTCACTACAGCGGCGCTCCGGCCGAACATGTTCAGCGCTACGTGCTGTTCACCAACTACCATCGCTATGTCGACGAATTCGTCCGCTGGGCCTGTGCCGAACTGCGCGCGCCCGACAGCCGCTACACGGCGCTCTCGGGGGCGGGCGGGCTGTTCTTCACCGCGGCGGACGCGGATCCGGAACGCGTGATCACGGATAGCGCATGGCGGCGCCACCAGATGCCGGCCTACCACCTGATGGCCCCCGACCGGTCCGGCATCAGCCTCGTCAACATCGGCGTGGGTCCTTCCAATGCGAAGACCATTACCGATCATCTGGCCGTCACCCGGCCCGACGCCTGGCTGATGATCGGGCATTGCGGCGGCCTGCGCCCCTCGCAGCGGATCGGCGACTATGTGCTCGCCCACGCCTATCTGCGCGACGACCATGTGCTCGACGCCGTGCTCCCGCCGGAGATTCCGGTTCCTGCGATCGCCGAGGTCCAGCAGGCTCTGGCCCGTGCGGCGGAGACCGTGTCCGGTCAGTCGGGCGACGAGCTGAAGCGCCGCCTGCGCACCGGCACCATCGTGACGACGGACGATCGCAACTGGGAGCTCGCCTATTCGAAATCGGCGCTGCGCTTCTCGCAGAGTCGGGCGGTCGGCATCGACATGGAATCCGCGACGATCGCGGCTCAAGGCTATCGCTTCCGCGTGCCCTACGGCACCCTGCTCTGCGTCTCCGACAAGCCGCTCCACGGCGAGATCAAGCTGCCGGGTCAGGCCAACCGCTTCTACGAACGCGCGATCAACGAACATATGCAGATCGGGATCGAGACCTGCGCCGAGTTGCGCCGCGAGGGAGAGCGCCTTCACAGCCGCAAGCTCCGCGCGTTCAACGAGCCGCCGTTCCGGTGATCGCTTCTGCTGCGGCGCTGCGATGACCGCCTTTATCGCGCTCCTGCGCGGCATCAACGTCGGCGGCAACCGCAGCATCCGGATGTCCGACCTGTGCCGGCATCTGGGCACCCGCGGCTTCACGGACGTTCGATCCTATCTGGCCAGCGGCAACATCCTGCTGCGAAGTGAAGCCTCGGCCGATACGCTCGCGGCCGACCTTGAGCGCGCCATTGCCGATGGCTTTGGCTTCCATGTGGACGTGGTGGTGCGATCGGCGGCAGCCTGGCAACGCTACCTTGATGACGTCCCGTTCGAGGAGGAAGGGCGACAGAGCCCCAACCTGGTGATGCTCACCATCGGCAAGCAGCCCGCGACCGACGACGATCTCTCAGTGGTGCGTGCCCGCGCGTCGGGCCGCGAGGTTGCGACGCGCCGTGGCGATGCGCTCTGGCTGTTCTACGGCGATGGTGCCGGACGCTCGAAGATGCCAATGGCGCCGTCCCAGGGGCTCTGGACCACCCGCAATCTGCGCACGCTCCGCGCCACCGCAGCAATGCTGTCCGGGGCAGACGACCAGCCAGCCGGGTAAGGCACCGGACGGTCGGCTTCCCGGCAGATGAAACATCGCTTCCTCCATGCGTTGCCCTCCCGACCTCAGCATCCGGAGAGCATCATGACCCTGGCCCTGAAACCCCTCGCCCAGCAAAGCATCGTGATCACCGGCGCATCGTCCGGCATTGGTCTGGCGACCGCACGTCGCGCCGCGGAGGTCGGGGCGAAGGTCCTGCTCGTCGCGCGCAATGAAGAGGCGCTGAAGGAGGCCGTTCATCAGATCGTCGTTCGGGGCGGACGGGCGGCCTACCTGGCCGTTGACGTCGCCGACGACGATGCCCCCGCCCGGATCAGCGAACGCGCGGTCGAGGCGTTCGGCGGTTTCGATACCTGGGTCAACAATGCGGCCGCTGCCACCTATGCGCGGCTGACCGACATGACGATCGATGAGTATCGCCGGCTGTTCGACGTGGGCTTCTTCGGCACCGTTACCGGTTCGCTCGAAGCCGCCCGGCAATTGCGCGACAAGGGTGGCGCAATCATCAACGTTGGCTCCGTGCTTTCGGAACGCGCCGTGCCCTTGCAGGGCGGGTATTCCAGCATGAAGCACGCCGTTCGCGGCTTCACGGATGCGCTGCGGATGGAACTGGAGATGGACGGGGCGCCGATCTCGGTCACGCTTATCAAGCCCAACGGGATCGACACGCCCTACCCGGAGCATGCCCGGAACAAGATGGACGAACCCGCGCGTATCCCGCCGATCGTCTATGACCCGGAACTTGTCGCCAAGGCGATCTGCTTCGCCGCGGAGAACCAGAAGCGCGAACTCACCGTCGGCGGCCAGGGTCTCTTGGTCAGCAAGCTTGGCAACGCCATGCCGCGCACGATCGACCGCTTCATGGAAGCCGTGTTCGAGCCGCTCCAGAAGACGGACAAGCCGCCGCGGCCGGGCATGAGCGACAACCTCTTCGAAGCGCGCGAGGACGGGCACGTCCATGGGCAGGCAGGCGGCTACGTCCGCAAGACCAGCCTCGCACTTGAAGCGCAGATGCGCCCATGGGCCGCAGCGGCGCTGGTCGGTGGCGCGGCCGCGGCACTGACCGCGCTCGTCGCCGGGGTGCGGCGTTCGGGAGAAGCTGACCGGCAGGAGCCGCGAACGGGCCGGGACGATGATTTCGTCGGCATCGCAGACGAAAACATGATCCCGGCCACCAAGCCCGACTATCCAAGCGCCACGGACCGGTACGCCTGAGCGCCGGAGAGGGCGAGGTGCCTTTGGCGCCTCGCCCCGTCCTCATTTCGGTACGATCGCGAAGTCGATCGACAGGTTCAGCGACTGGATCAGCTCGCCAGCCTGCATGGGAGTGGGCGGCGGCGGCGGAGGCGGCGGAGGCGCTGACAGCCGGTTTCCCGTGACGATGATGTCATAGGGTTGGGAGCTTGTTCCACGCTCGCTGACACGGAGCACGCGGGATATGCGCATGCCGAGCCCCTCGGCATAGGCGTTGGCTTCGAACCGCGCCTTCTCGATCGCATCGCGCCGCGCGGCCGCCACTGCCTCGCCCTGGTTCTCGAGCGCGAGATTGGGCCCCTGAACACTGTTGGCTCCCGCCCCGAACGCGGCGGCAAGGATGTCCGGTGCCTTGCCGAGGTCGCGGGTCGTCACGGTGACGCTGTTCTGCGCGACATAGCCGATGATGCGCGACTGGTTGCTGATGCCACCGGCCGATCGGTCATATTGCGGCTGCACGCTGATCTGGCGCGTGCGAATGTCCCGGTCCGCAACACCGCCCTCCTTCAGCCCCGCAATCACCTCTGCGATCTGGCGCGAATTGCCGTCGGTCGCCTCGCGCGCGGTGGTGCCGGTGCTCACCACGCCGATGTTGAAGCTGGCGATGTCGGGCTGGACCAACGCCTGGCCGGTCGCATCCACCTGCAGCAAGGCCTCATTGGGCTGCAGGCTGATCGTCTGCGCCCCTGTCGCCGCGCTTCCGCAAAGCAACCCGCCCGCCACCATCAGTTTCAATGCCATGACTGTCCTCCCTCAATCCGCAAGGAACGCGGCGATCGCTTCTCCAAGTTCCGGCTTCGTGACAGCGCTCATGTGCCCGCCCGGTATGTCCGCCCGCGTCGCGTGCGGCAGCACCTCGGCCAGCCGCTCGAACGAACCCACCTCGTCGTCCTCGCGTCCCGCGACGACCAGCGTCGGCTGCGTGATCGACCGCAGCACGTCCTCGCCGCTGCTCGTAAAGGCATTCAGCAGGAGGTTGAGGGCGACGGGATCCCCGCCCGTGGTCTTCAGGAACGCCTCGACGTTCCACGCCGCGCTGAACTTGGGAAAGCTCCCGAGATTGTTGAAGATGTTGCGGAAATGGCCGCTCCGCCCACCTGCGTCGGCGATGCCCTCCAGCCCCATGCCGGCGATCACCACCCGCCGCGGCGTGGCCCCGCGCGCCAGCATCCGCACCGTCGTCCGCGCGCCCAGCGAATAGCCGCCCAGGTCATAGTCGGTCAGGCCCAGCTGCCGGACCAGCGCGAACCCGTCGTCGGTCAGCACATCCGGTGGATAGGCAGCCGGATCGTGCGGCCTGTCGCTCGACCCGTGCGCGCGCAGATCCGGCATAATCACGCGAAAGCCGCGCTCTGCGATCGCCGCTGCGTGCCCGTAGCGGATCCAGTTGGTATTCGCGTCGGAGACGAAGCCGTGGATCAGAACGACGGGCCGACCGGTGCCCAGCTCGCGATAGGCGAGCCGGGTGCCATCGTCGGCGTGGAAGAAGGCCGGCTCGCTCACGCCGCCTTCTGCAGGTGACGACGGCCGAGCAGTTCCGCGATCTGCACCGCGTTCAACGCCGCGCCCTTTCGCAGATTGTCCGACACGCACCACAGCGCCAGGCCGTTCTCGACCGTGGGATCGTCGCGGACGCGGCTGACGAACGTCGCAAACTCGCCGACGCTCTCGATCGGCGTGACATAGCCGCCGTCCTCGCGCTTATCGACGAGCATCACGCCCGGCGCCTCGCGCAGAAGCTTCTGCGCGTCCTCGGCCGCCAGCTCGTTCTCCATCTCGATGGTGATCGCTTCCGAATGGCCGACGAACACGGGAACGCGAACGCAGGTGGCGATCACCTTGATCTTCGGGTCTAGGATCTTCTTGGTCTCCACGACCATCTTCCATTCCTCCTTGGTGGACCCGTCATCAAGGAAACTGTCGATATGCGGAATGACGTTGAAGGCGATCTGCTTGGTGAACTTCTTCGGCTCTGCCTGGTCGCCGACGAAGATGTTGCGGCTCTGCTCGAACAGCTCGTCCATGCCTTCCTTGCCCGCTCCGGACACGGACTGGTACGTCGCGACCACCACCCGCAGGATCTTGGCGGCATCGTGGATCGGCTTCAGCGCGACGACCATCTGGGCGGTGGAGCAGTTGGGATTGGCGATGATGTTCTTCGCGCGGTAACCGTCGATGGCATCGGCGTTCACTTCCGGCACGATCAGCGGCACGTCCGGGTCCATGCGGTAGAGCGACGAGTTGTCGATCACCGTGCATCCCGCGGCGGCAAACTTCGGTGCGTAGATCTTGGTCGCTTCCGATCCGATCGCGAACAGCGCCATGTCCCAGCCGGCAGGATCGAAATGCTCGATGTTGCGCACCTTCAGCAGCTTGCCCGTGTCGCCATATTCGATCTCGTCGCCGGTCGATCGCGACGACGCGAGCAGCGCCAGCTCCTCGATCGGAAATTCGCGCTCGGCCAGGATGTTGACCATCTCGCGCCCGACATTCCCGGTCGCACCCGCAACCACCACCCGATAGCCCATGTTCACCTCGTCACCAGTCGGCGCCTAACTGGCCGAAACCGCCGCTCATGGAAAGCCGCTTGCCGCGAAACGCCCCCCGGCCCTAGCGAGTCGGTCGGATTGCGGACGAGGGGGGGACGATGATGACGATAACAAGGGCGCTGACGACGCTGGTGCTGGGCCTGCTGGGGACGGCGGCGGCGGCGCAGAACTACCGCCCTGGTTTCCAGCCGGACCAGTTGAAGGGGCCGCCCCCCGGTCCCCTCAACGAGGTGATGGTGCTCGGCACCACGCACCTTTCCGACCTGCCCGACAGCGTGACGCAGGCCGCCTTCGATCCGCTGCTCGACCGCCTCGCCCGCTGGCGCCCCACGACGATCGCGACCGAGAATGTATCCGGTATCCAGTGCGACGCGCTTCGCCGCTATCCGCAACGCTATGCCGACACGGTCGAGACCTATTGCTGGGACCCCGCTCCCGCCAGTCGGGCGGTCGGCCTCGACGTGCCGGCAGCCACTGCCGAGGCCGACCGCCTGCTCGCGACATGGCCGGCCGCGCCGACGCCGGCCGAGCGCCGCCGCCTCGCCGCGCTTTTCCTGGCCGGCGGTGAGCGCGGCTCCGCGCTCGTCCAGTGGCTCAGGCTGCCGGAGGCGGAGCGGCGCGCGGAAGACAGCCTTGATGCCGAGCTTGTCGGCATCCTCAACGGCCTGGTGGGTCGGAAGAACGAAACCTTCTGGATCGCCGCTCCCCTTGCCGCACGCTTGGGATTGGAGCGGCTCTATGCCGTCGACGACCATAGCGCCGACACGCCCGATGGCAGCGACCCCGCCGAACGCGCGGCCGCCGGCGCGGCAATCCAGGCGGCCTGGGACAATCCCGCCACGGCAGACCGCATGCGCGCGATCGGGCAGCTGACCAGCCGCCTTTCCGCTCCCGGCGGCGTCCTCGACCTCTACCGTGCCTTCAACCACCCGTCGCAGCCGATGCTCATCTACCGCTCCGATTTCGGCGCGGCCTTTATGGAGCCGTCCGAAGGCCGCTTCGGACGCCGCTATCTCGGCTATTGGGAAACGCGCAATCTGCGCATGGCCGCCAACATGCGCGACGTGCTGGGCCAATATCCGGGCATGCGCATGCTCAGCATCGTTGGCGCGTCGCACAAGGCCTATTACGAGGCCTATCTCAACCAGATGCACGACGTCCGGCTGGTCGATGTGCGTCCCCTTCTGGTGGATTGATCATGCTCGCCCGGATCGGACTGCTGCTTGCATTGCTGTTGGTCGGCCTCCAGCCGGCGGCGGCAAAGCGCATCGCGTTCAGCTTCGACGACGCACCGCGCCGCGCGGGTGCGTTCCTGACGCCGGATCAGCGCACCGTGCGGCTGATCGCGGCGCTGCAGCGTGCCGGCGTCGGGCAGGCGGTCTTCTTCGTCAATCCGGGCAACCTTGCCGAACCGTTCGGCGAGGGTGGGGAGGAACGGCTGCGCGCCTATGTCGCCGCCGGGCATCTCCTCGCCAATCACAGCTTCTCCCATCCGGCACTGCGCGCGACGGACGCCGATGTCTATCTGGCCGACATCGATCGTGCCGCGACCTGGCTTTCAGCGCGCCCCGGTTATCGCCCCTGGTTCCGCTTCCCGTTTCTGGACGAGGGCCGCGCCGACAAGGCGAAGCGCGATCGGGTGCGCGCCGGCCTCGCCGCGCGCGGCCTCACCAACGGCTATGTCACGGTCGACGCGTCGGACTGGAACATGGAGCAGCTGACGATCGATGCCGTCGCGGCGGGGACGGCGATCGACATGGACGGGCTGCGCACGCTCTATGTTGACAGCCATGTTGAGGCTGCGGAAGCCGCGGATGCCGTCGCGGTCGCCGCGCTTGGGCGGTCGCCGGCGCACATGATGCTGCTGCACGAAACCGATCTTGCGGCCATGTTCCTGCCCGACATGGTCGCGGCGCTGAAGGCGCGCGGGTGGGAGGTGATCGGCGCGGACGAGGCCTACCGCGATCCTATTTCCAGCTGGGCGGCGAGCGTCGACGTGCCGTCCGCGCAGGGCACGCTGATCGAGGCGATCGCCTGGGCGCGCGGCCTGCCGGAACCACGCTGGTGGCCGGGCAACCAGCCGGACGTGGCGCTGCGCCGCTACCGCACGGAGGTGCTGCACGCGGCGCCCTAGGCCGCCGCCCTCACTGCCCGGCGGCGGTCCCCTCCTCCTCCAGCACCGTCTTGTTCAGGAAATTCTCGATCGTGCGCCACAGGTGGACGCTGACGCCCGGCCCCGCCACGCGGTGTGTCTGGCCGGGATAGACCATCGTCTCGAACGGAACGGCGTCGGCCTGCAGCGCGCTCATCAGCGCGGTTGAATGCTCGAACACGACATTGTCGTCGGCCATGCCGTGGATCAGCAGCAGGGGATCGCGAATTCGGTCGGCGCGCGGCACCACGTCCGACGCATCGTAAGGCGCAGGGTCGGTCGCCGGGTTGCCGAGATAGCGTTCGGTATAATGCGTGTCGTAGAGGCCCCAGCGCGTCACCGGCGCGCCGGAGATGCCCGCGGCGAACTGCCCGGGCGCCGCCTGTAACAGCTTCAACGTCATGTAGCCGCCATAGGACCAGCCATAGACGGCGACCCGGTCGGGATCGACGAAGGGCTGCGACTTCAGCCACTCCACCGCGCGGAGCTGGTCGGCGACCTCGACCGTCCCCATCGCCTTGTAGATCTGGTCCTCGAACGCCTTGCCGCGATCCGGCGTGCCGCGCCCGTCCACGGAGAACACGATCCAGCCGCGGTCGACCAGATATTGCTGCAGCTCGGGCGTCCACCCCGCCGTCACCTGCCGGCCCGCTCCCGGCCCGCCATAGACCTGGAGGAACACCGGATAGCGCCGCCCCGGCTCCAGCGTCGGCGTCATGATCTTGTATTGCAGCTCGCTGCCGTCCTCTGCGCGGATGGTGCCGAACCGCGGCGCGACATGGCTAGCCATGAAGGGCGCATAGGGGTGGGCGCCCGTCACCTCGTTGCGCTCCACCCACTGCACCGCGTCGGTGGCGGGATCGAGCAGATAGACCTGCCCCGGCTGCGTCGGGCTCGACCGCGACACGATCGCGCGGGTGGCCGCGCCGTCCATCACCACGCCGTTGGTGTAGTCGGCATCGGTTTCCACCACCGGGTCGCCGCCGGCGATCGGCATCGAATAAAGCTGCCAGCGGAGCGGCGATTCCTTGTTGGCGACGAAATAGATCCGTCCCGCCGTCTCGTTCACGCCGACGATCCGCTCGACGACCCAGGGACCGCGCGTCAGCTGGGTCCAGCGTCCGGCATCGAAGCGGTAGATGTGGCTGTATCCGTCACGCTCCGACGTCCACAGCAGGCTGGAGGAGGACAGCGGCTTCAGATTGTCGTGGAGGTTGATCCAGCGCTCGGCCCGCTCGGTGAACAGCACCTCGCTGCGGCCCGTGTCCGGATCCACCAGCAGCACGTCCAGCCGCTTCTGGTCGCGCGTTTCGCGCTGCACGATCAGCTTCGACCCGTCCGGCGCCCAGTCGACCCGCGCCAGGTAGATGTCGGGATCGTTGCCCAGGTCGACCTGCACGCGGCCCGAACCATCGGCGGCCAGCACCCAGAGCTGCACAACGGCGTTGGGCGTGCCGGCCTGTGGATAACGCTGTTGATAGACCCGTGTACCGTCCGCGCCGATCGCCGCGCGGCTGATCACGCGCACACCGCTTTCGTCGACGCGCGCCACCGCCACGCGGCGGTCGTCCGGCGACCACCAATGGCCCCGGCTGCGACCCATCTCCTCCTGCGCGACGAATTCGGCCACGCCCCAGCTGAGCGCGTCGCCGCCGTCGGTGGTCAGCGCCCGCGCCGCGCCGCCGGCCAGCGGCTGCACGAACAGGTTCTGGTCGCGCACGAAGCTGACAAAGCCGCCCTGCGGCGAAACGGTGGCGTCCAGCTCCGTGCCCGGCGTCTCCGTCAGCCGGCGCGTCGATCCGTCCAGCGCGGCGATGAACAGGTCGCCATCCAGCGGCACCAGGATGCTGCGCCCGTCGGGCGCCCAGTCATAGGCGACGATGCCGCGGGTGCCGCCGATTCTGGCGCGCTCGCGCTGCATCTTTTCCTCTTCCGACAGCTCGGCGCCCGATCCGATGCGCTGGCTGTCGACGACCATCCGGCTTTCGCCCGTGGTCGTGTCCGTCGCCCACAGGTCATAGCGTTCGCGGTCGTCCGGCCGGTTCCTGAGCGAGGTCAGCCAGCGCCCGTCCGGGGACAGCTTCAGCCCGCGCGGTTGCGGGCCCGACAGCGACGGACTGGCAAAGATCCGTTCCAGGGTCAGATCGTCGGCTGCGGCGGGGGTGGCAATGACCATGGCGGTGGCGGCGAGGATGGCGCGAAGAGACAGCTGCATGAGACTTGCTAACGCTCAGGCCGCCGCTCCGCCAGCCCTCCTGCCGCCATCGTTCACCGCGGCTCGTCCGCGTCGTCGCGCGCCCGGCGTCGCTCCTCGCGCTCGGCCCGGCGGCGCTCCTTGGCGTCGCGCTCCTCCTGCCGGCGAAGCTCCCGCCCGCGGTTGCGATCCGCCTCGTCCTGGCTGGTGGTCGCCCAGTCCACCCCCTGCCCGACAGCGCGGACCGGCAGCGTGACCACGTCGATTGCCGTGCGCGCCAGGCAGCCGCCCAGCAGCGGCGGCAGGATCAACAGGATGGCAGCGCGCTTCATGCGGCAACTCTGCCGCGCGGCGCCCCGCTCCACAAGCGCGATGCGGCCGGGCGATCGCCGCTTGCGCCGCCCCGGCACGGCCGCTATGTCCCCGCTCCTTCGCGACGGCGGAGGAGTGTAGCTCAGTTGGTAGAGCATCGGTCTCCAAAACCGAGGGCCGTGGGTTCGAGTCCCTCCACTCCTGCCATCCCGGGACGAGCCGGCCAGCCGGCTTGTCGTTCGCGAATGATCCCCATATAGAACGCGGATTCGTAAAATCGGGCGAACGACGGCCTTGATCCCAGGATCGAGCCAGCCGCCGGCCGCCCGCTCCGCACGACAGACAGAAGCGAGACCGACGTGGCCAAGCGCCCTTCCATTCCCCAGTTCGTGAACCAGGTGCGCGCCGAAACGGCGAAGGTCGCCTGGCCGACCGGTCAGGAAACCGTGCGAACCGCCATCCTCGTGGTTATCATGACGGCGATCCTGTCGGTCTTCTTCTTCGGCGTGGATCGCATCTTCGGCTTCATCGTGCAGCAGCTCCTGTCGCTGGCAGCCTGACGGAAGGGTTCAAGGTCAACACATGTCCCGCTGGTACATCATCCACGCCTATTCCGGTTTCGAGAACAAGGTCCGCGACCAGATCATGGCCGACGCCACCCGGCTCGGGCTCGACCAGCTGATCGAGTCCGTCGAGGTGCCGACCGAGACGGTCACGGAGGTTCGTCGCGGCAAGAAGGTCCAGTCGGAGCGCAAGTTCTTCCCCGGCTACGTCCTTGCCAAGATGAACATGAACGAGGACGTCTACCACCTCGTCAAGAACACGCCCAAGGTGACCGGCTTCCTGGGATCGTCGGGCAAGCCCCAGCCGATCACCGAGGCGGAGGCCGCGCGCATCCTCAACACCAAGGAGGAGGCCGCCGCCGCACCCAAGACCAAGATCAAGGTCGATTACGAGATCGGCGATCAGGTGAAGGTGCTCGACGGTCCGTTCGCCAGCTTCAACGGCGTTGTGGAAGAGCTCGATTTCGACCGCAGCCGCGTGAAGGTGTCCGTGTCGATCTTCGGCCGCGCAACCCCCGTCGAGCTCGAGTTCGAGCAGGTCGAGCGCGCCAAGTAAGCGCCGCCGGGCGGCCGTCGCGCCGCCCGGTACGAACTTGCGCCGGTCCGGCTCCCGCATGCGCCCAGCCGAGTTGAAGCTGCCGGCGGTCGGCATATTCCGTTAAGCGGCGGTGACTTAGACGCATCGTCATGCGTACCGCACCGTCCCCGCCCCTCGCCCTGGTCCTGCCTGCCATCGCCCTTCTGACCGCATGCGGCGGCGGGGGCGGCGGCGACACGCAGGCCGCGCCCGTCACCATCGTGCCGCCGGCCGCGACCACGCCGGCGCCCGCCCCCGCGGCGACCACCCCCACACCGGCGCCCGCCCCCGCCGCGACGGCGCCTGCGGCAACGGGCTGGGCCGGGGCGGCAGCCGCCCTTTACGACAGCGCGCCCGACCTTGCCAGCTGCCGGGCCGGTGCGCTGAAGGCGGGCGTCCGCCAGCAGGCGCTGGCCGAGCTCAACGCGCTTCGCGCGCGCCACGGGCTCGCCGCCGTCGCCTATGCGCCGTCGGGCGACGGCGAGGTGGCGGAGGCATCCATGATGATGGCCGCCAACGGGCAGCTCAGCCACACCCCGCCGACGAGCTGGACCTGCTACACCGCCGCCGGGGCGAATGGCGCGGGCTCCGGCAACCTCTACATGGCCTGGGGCAACGGCCTGGGCTTCATGAGCGCGGACGATCATTTCGCCGCCTGGATCAACGAGGGCGGCAGCAACGCGCTCGGCCATCGCCGCTGGCTGCTCGACCCGTTCCTGGGCCAGGTGAGCTATGGCCGCTTCGCCGTGCAGCGCGCCGACGGGCACCGGATCGATGCGGTGACGCTGAAGGTGTTCGGCTTTGCCGCCGCCGCCGCCGCGCCCGGCACCGTGCCCGGCTTCGTCGCGGTGCCGCAGGGCGACTATCCGGTCAGGTATTTCCGCGCCGGCGACTATCTCTCCTTCTCCGTCGCGCCCAGCCGCAACCGGGACGGATCGGACCGGCGGGTCGGCCTGTCGGGCGCGCGCGTGACGGTGACCGATCCGGCGGGCGCGACGCTCCCGATCGCGGACCAGAGCGCCGACAACAACGGCTATGGCCTTGCCAACAACCTGCAGTGGCGGGTGGCGGGGCTCGTCCGCGGCACCGAATATCGCGTGCGGATCGACGGCGTCACCGGGGCTCCGGCGGCCAGCTACAGCTACGCCTTTCGCGTCGTCGACTGAGCGGCTGCCGCCACTTGGCGAGCGCATGCTTTTCGGCTAAGGGCACGCGCTTCCAGGCAACAGCATGGACCTTGCGGGAGGATGGCCTTGGCCGTCCGCACGAACCGCTCGACTTGAAACGAGGCGCCGGGCTGTGGCCTGCCGCTTCATTGAGAGAGTGACATGGCAAAGAAGATCACAGGCTATATCAAGCTGCAGGTGCCCGCGGGCTCCGCAAACCCGTCGCCGCCGATCGGCCCGGCGCTGGGTCAGCGCGGCGTGAACATCATGGAGTTCTGCAAGGCGTTCAACGCGCAGACCGGCGACCAGGAAAAGGGCACGCCCCTTCCGACGGTCATCACCGTCTATGCCGACCGTTCGTTCAGCTTCACCACCAAGACGCCGCCGGCGACCTATCTGCTGAAGAAGGCCGCCAACCTGAAGTCCGGCTCCAAGGAGCCCGGCAAGGTGTCCGCGGGCACCATCAAGCGCTCCGCGCTGCAGGGCGTCGCCGAGGCGAAGATGAAGGATCTGAACGCCAACGACATCGACGCGGCGACGAAGATCATCGAAGGGTCGGCCCGCGCGATGGGCCTTGAGGTCGTGGAGGGCTGAACATGGCACGCGAGAGCAAGAAGGCGAAGCAGCTCGCCAGCACGATCGATCGTGAGAAGCTGCACGGCGTCGACGAGGCGATCGGCCTCCTGAAGCAGAACGCGTCGGCCAAGTTCGACGAGACCATCGAGGTCGCGCTGAACCTGGGCGTCGATCCGCGCCACGCCGACCAGATGGTCCGCGGCGTCGTGACGCTGCCGAAGGGCACGGGCAAGACCGTGCGCGTGGGCGTGTTCGCCCGCGGCGCCAAGGCCGAGGAAGCAACCGCGGCCGGTGCCGACGTTGTCGGTGCGGAAGACCTGCTGGAGACCGTGCAGGGCGGCACGATCGATTTCGATCGCTGCATCGCGACGCCGGACATGATGGGCCTGGTCGGCCGCCTGGGCAAGGTGCTTGGTCCGAAGGGCCTGATGCCGAACCCGAAGCTGGGCACGGTCACCATGAACGTCGCCGAGGCCGTGAAGGCTGCAAAGGGCGGTCAGGTCGAATACCGCGTCGAGAAGGCCGGCATCATCCATTCCGGCATCGGCAAGGCGAGCTTCCCGGCCGAGGACCTGCGCGCGAACTTCGACGCGCTGGTCGATGCGGTGGTGAAGGCCAAGCCGTCGGGCGCCAAGGGCAAGTATGTCAAGAAGGCGGCGATGAGCTCCTCGATGGGGCCGGGCATCAAGCTCGACGTCGCCGAGGTCGCGACCGCCTGAACCAGGCGCCTTGCGCAAGATAAAGAGGGCCGGGAGCGATCCCGGCCCTTTTTGTTTCTCGGGCGCTTCGTGGGCGGCGCTGCATCCCCTATCGACAGGGATGACAGCCGCGACCGGCTGTCATCTCCTCTGGTGCAGGCGCTACGCGAAGCGGTTCAGCTTGCGCGCGTATTTCTGCAGCCGCGGCGGCACCCAGTCGCCGATCAGATGATCGACCTTCACGCGCCAGTCGGTGCGATCGCTGCTTCCGGGCCGGGCCTGGAACACGGTGGTGCGTTGCGGCACGCTGTTCACGCCGTCCGGGAACGCGGTGTAATAGTAGGTCGCGATCGAACGCCGGTCCCGCTCCGGCGGGCAGGCAAGCGGGTCCGGATGGCCATGGTAGCTGTCGAGCGTGGTGCTGAACACCACGGCCCTGCCCAGCAGCGGCGCCACCGACACCTCGCAGCCCTTCATCTCCGTATCCCACAGCTCCAGCTTGCCGTTATAGGCATCGTCCCAGTCCTCGTTGAGATAGACGAGCAGGTTCAGGCGTCGCTCGACCTGCATGTCGCCATGCACGTTGAAATCGGCATGGACGCCCAGATGCCCGCCGCGCCGCGTCAGGTGCAGCCCGCCGCCGTTGAAGTAGGGATCCGAGATGAGGCCCTTGATCCCGGTCATTTCCTCCAGAAAGCCGAGGAAGGCCTGCGAGTTCAGCTCGGCCAGGATGTTGCGCGTCCGCCCGCTGAGGTCCGCGCCAGGGCCGAACTGGAACTTGAAGCGCTCCTGATCGCGATCGAAGAAGCGCTGGTTCTCCGTGGACGGATATTGCGCGTGGATGCCGCGCAGCATGTCCTTGTCCAGGAAATCGTCGATGACGATGTGCGGAAACGGATGTGCGGACTGGTAGGCAGCGGCGCGCGCCCTGCCCTCCTGCCGGCAGTTCTCCTCGTCGAAATACAGGTACCCGTCCGCATTCTTCAGCTGCAGAACCGCCATTGCCACGTCCCCCCCAGGAATTGCACTTCCGCCCTAACATGCAGGCAGGTTTCCGTTAAGCGCCACAATCTGTTTAGTGCTGCAATGCAGCGCCTGATCATGCTTGCGCTTCTGCGGCATATCCGGTACCGGCGCCGCTTCACCGTCCGAGACAGTGGGTGGAAGGCTTTCGTCTTCCTTAATCTCCCACCGAGGCGGGGCATGAGTTTTACCGGGCCGCTGCCTTACGGGCTGCGCATTCCGGGTCTGCCAGGATGAAGGCGACAGCGCCCCATCTGGTCGACACCCATCCCCTTCGGACATCGTCGCATGCGTCGCCGGGCCCGCCCGATGCCGCCTCTGCACCTGTTTGGGCCGGCCGGCGGGCGTTCTTCCGCCTCGGCCCACCCACCGGCGGGATCATTCCGCCGGTGTAACTGGAGAATGGCATGGATCGATCAGAGAAGTCCGACCTGGTCGCCGAGCTGAAGCAGACCTTTTCCGAGACCAGCGTGGTGGTCATCACCCGCAATCTCGGCCTCACCGTCGCGCAGTCGACGGACCTGAGGGGTCGCATGCGCGACGCCGGCGCGTCCTACAAGGTCGCCAAGAACCGCCTTGCCAAGATCGCCCTCGATGGCACGTCCTATGCCGGGATCAGCGACCTGCTGACCGGCCCAACCGCCATCGCGACCTCCGCCGATCCCGTTGCCGCCGCCAAGGCAGCCGCGGATTTCGCCAAGACGACCGACAAGTTCGAGATCGTCGGCGGCGCGATGGGCGGACAGGTGCTCGATGCCAACGGCATCAAGGCGCTCGCGGAGCTGCCGTCGCTTGACGAGCTGCGCGCAAAGATCGTCGGCCTCATCGTGGCGCCCGCCACGAAGATCGCCACGATCACCCAGGCTCCGGCCGCGCAGATCGCGCGCGTGCTCGCCGCCTATTCCGAGAAGGAAGCGGCGTAACGCCTCCTCGACATCCTGCGGCCCGGCACGGGCCGCGACAACAGACCCGAATGGAGTACACACATGGCTGACCTGAATTCGCTCGTTGACCAGCTGTCCGAGCTCACCGTCCTCGAGGCCGCCGAGCTCTCGAAGCTGCTCGAAGAGAAGTGGGGCGTCTCTGCCGCCGCTGCCGTTGCCGCTCCCGCCGCTGGCGGCGGTGGCGCCGCTGCCCCGGCCGCCGAGGAGAAGACCGAGTTCGACGTGATCCTGACCGGCGACGGTGGCAAGAAGATCAACGTCATCAAGGAAGTCCGCGCCATCACCGCGCTCGGCCTGACCGAGGCGAAGGCCCTTGTCGAGGGCGCGCCGAAGGCCGTCAAGGAAGGCGTGTCCAAGGACGAGGCCGAGAAGCTCAAGAAGCAGCTTGAGGACGCCGGCGCGACCGTCGAGCTCAAGTAATCCTGCAGCCGAGCAGCACCGTCGGGGTTCCCGGCGGCGCTGAGCGGCGGAGATCAAGGGCGGTGTCCCATGCCGGGCACCGCCCTTTTTCGTGCCCTATTGCCGGCGGCGAGGCGGGCTGCGAGGACATCGGCATGCGCCTTGCCAAACTGTTCGCCCTTGCCGTCACCGTGCCGCTGTCCAGCTGTGGCATCGTCAACAGCTATGTCTACCAGCCGCCGTCGGGCGGAGACGCCACGCCCGTTCCGCCTCACGCAGAACGGGTCCGGGTGGAGACGGCGGACGGCCTGACGCTGGCCGGCCTGGCCGTTCCCGCACAGGCGGGGCACCCCACCCTGCTCGTCTTCAACGGCAACGCGTCCACGCCCACGGAGGTGATCGACTGGTTCCGGCCGCTGACCGAAGCGGGCTACGGCCTCGTTGCCGCCGGCTACCGAAGCTATTTCGGCAACCCCGGACGGCCGAACGAAGCCGGTCTCGCGGCCGACGCCGACGCCTTCTTTGCCGAAGCGCGTCGCCGCGCGGGTTCAGGACCGCTGATCGTTGTCGGGCACAGCCTGGGCGGCGGCGTGGCGTTCGGCCTCGCCCGCCGGCAGCCGGTGGACCAGCTGGTGACGATCGGCACCTTCAGCCGGCTGCGCGCCATGGCGCCCGGCTTTGCCCGTCCGCTCCTGCGCGACCGTTATGACAATCTGGCGGCGGTGCCGGGGCTTGGCGCCACCCTGACCCTCATCCATGCCACCGACGACGACGTCATCCCCGTGACGGAGGCGCGCCTGCTGCACGAAGCAGCCGTGGCGGCGGGCCTGCGCGGTGGAACCTATCTCCTGCCGCGCGGCGGCCATGCCCCGGATGGCGAGCAGATCCTCACCATCCTCGACCGGCTGGGCGGCGGGGCGCCCGAGAATGCCGCCCCGCTGCCCGCCGGCGTCCGCTTCCTGCCGTTCCGCTAGCGCGCGCGGCGGGCCAGCCAGATGGTGTTGCCGTTGTCGTCGACCACGAACAGCGACCCATCGGCGCGCGACCGGACGCTGACCGGACGGCCATAGACCTGCTTGGCCCGCTCATCGGCGATGAAGCCGGTCAGGAACGGCTGCGGGTCGGCGGCCGGCCGGCCATTCTCATAGGGCAGGACAAGCACGTCATAGCCCGAGAAGGCGGCGCGGTTCCACGATCCGTGGCGGGCCACATAGCCGTACTGGCGCCCGCTTTCCTCCGGCGACAGGGCAAAGCCCAGCGCGGCGGCATGGGGCCCAACGGCGACATCCGGCTTCAGCGTCGTCGCGAGCAGGTCGCGGCGGGTGTTGGCATGACGCGGATCCTGCCGGCCCCAGTAGCTGTAGGGCCAGCCGTAGAAGCCGCCTTCGCGGACGCCGACGAGATAATCCGGCGAAATGTCGTCGCCGAACTCGTCCCGTTCGTTCACCGCCGTCCACAAGGTGCCGTCGGCCGCGATGTCCATGCCGACCGGATTGCGGAGCCCGGTCGCGTAAAGCCGCTCCCTGCCCGTCCGCAGGTCCACCGCCAGGATCGCCGCGCGGCGCTCCTCTTCCTCCATGCCGTTCTCGCCGACATTGCTGGCCGATCCCACCGACACGAACAGCGTGCGCCCGTCCGGGCTCAGCTCGAGGTTGCGGGTCCAGTGATTGTTGTAGCCGCCCGCGGGCAGGTCGATCAGCTTGCGCGACGGCGCGGTGATGCGGGTCTGTCCGGGCTGGAACGGATAGCTGACGACGGCATCGGTGTTCGCGACGTAGAGCCGGCCATCGGCGAACGCCATGCCGAAGGGCTGGTTGAGGTTTTCGACCAGCACGTGCCGCTCGTCCGCGACACCGTCGCGATCGGTGTCGCGCAGCAGGATGATGCGGTTGGGCGACCAGCCCGTGACGTTCGAGCGGGCAAAGCCGCGCGCGGCCTCCGGCTCCTCGTCCAGCTTCGGCTTCTGCCGCGCCTCCGCCGCCAGCACGTCGCCATTGGGCAATTCCAGCACCTGGCGCGGGTTCTCAAGCCCGCTGGCGAACGCGACCACTTCCCAGCCGCGCGGCGCGGTCGGCGTGCGGCCCTCCGGCCAGCCGATCACGACCGGGTGGTTGACGACGGACTCGGTCGCATAGGGCTCCGCCATGGCGGGCGTCCCCCGTTGCACCAGCGGTTGGGCCATGGCGGACCCGGCGACGGTGGCGGCAAGGAGGACAAAGGCGGCGCGCATGGCTGCTCCTGAAAAGGGGGTTCAAGCCTTAACAACGATGTAGCTGGGCGGTTGCTCCACCGGCTGCGTCGGTCGCGCGTCCGGCACCGTGCGACAGGCGTCATCAAACCGTCACTGCCCTGTCACCGCTCCGTCACCGACGGCCCATAGCGGCCTGATCTCGCGCAAATGGTTAACCGCGCGGTCACCAAGGGGATCGGTCATGCTCACGCGTTTCGTCACCGCCGCACTGCTGTCGTCCGCCATCGCTGCTCCGGGGGCCGCCGCGCTCGACCTCACCACCTATGCGGCGACGCGCAACCAGACGATCGCCTTCGACGAGGCGTCGGGCATCACCTACAACTATGATCGCGGCACGCTGGTGCTGGTCGACGACGAGGGCGACGACATCGCCGAATACTCGCTGACGGGCGAGCGGCTGACCAGCGACGTCATCCGCAACCGCGACGTGGTGACCAACGGATACCGCGACGTGGAAGGGATCAGCTACATCGGCAACGGCCAGTATGTGCTGGCCGAGGAGCGGACGCAGGAGATCGTCAGGATCGGCGTCCAGGCCGACAACGGCACGCGGGGCGGCCTGCCCTCCACGCTCTACACCGATAAGCCGCTGGCGCAGCGCTACCTAATCGACGGCGGCGCAAATGTCGGCAACAACGGCCTTGAGGGCGTCAACATCGACCCGCTGACCGGCGGCTATTTCGGCGTGCGGCAGGGCGGCGGCTCCGCGGGCGCGCCGGCGGTCTATTTCAGCCAGGTGAACTTCACCGCCTCGACCACCGGCGGCATCGTCACCGGCACCACGACGCAGCCGTTCGTCCCCAGCTTCCTGGCGGCGGGCACCACGCTGGCGGACATCGTGCCGCTGTCGCAGGCGACCAGCCTGTCGGGCACGGACGCGTTCAACAACCTCCTGATCCTCAGCGGTGACGGCAACCGCCTGTTCGAGGTCACGCGCACGGGCGCGCTGGTCAGCAGCTTCGATCTTGCCACGCTGGGCGAAGCGGGCGTGTTCGAGGGCGTGACGGTTGACCGGCAGGGCAACATCTACCTCGTGTCCGATCGCGGCAGCGTGGCCGCCACCGCCAACCGCACTGCCGGCTTCGTGGTGCTCGGCCGCAGCGTGGCGGCGGTGCCTGAGCCCGCGACTTGGGCGATGATGATCGCGGGTTTCGGCCTGGTCGGCGGCAGCGTGCGCCGGCGTCGCCCGGCCGGGATCGCCGCCTGACGATCCCGCCGCTTGCCGATCGCCGCCGCCACCCGCCCGGCCTCGTCTTTGAGCGCTGGGCGGCCGGCGACGGCTGGCCGATCCGCGGCTTCGACTGGCCGGCGGACGGCGGCGGCGGGCGCGGCAGCCTGTTCTTCCTGGGCGGGCGCGGAGACTTCGTCGAAAAGCACCTGGAGGCGCTGCACCACTGGCGATCGGCCGGGTGGAACGTCGGCGGGTTCGACTGGCGCGGCCAGGGCGGCTCGGGGCGGCTCGCCCGCGATCCGCTGGTGTGTCATGTGCCGAGCTTCGATCCGCTCCTCGACGATCTCGATCACCTGTTCGCCGCCTGGCAGCGGCGGCGCGCGAGGCCGCATGTCATCGTCGCCCACTCGATGGGCGCGCATCTCGCCCTCCGCCTGATGACCGAGCGGCGCCCGGCCATCGCCGCCGCCGCGCTCGCCTCGCCGATGGTGGGGATCCGTGCCGCCGGGCTGTCGTCCGCCATGCTCGGCCGGATCGCGGGCGCGGCCGTGCGCGGCGGGCTGGGCGAGCGGGCGATCTGGCGCAGCGATCCCGGCAATGTCGGCGGCCGCCTCACCGCCTGTCCGGACCGGCAGCAGGACAAGCTCTGGTGGAAGCGCGAGCATCCGGAAATTGCCTCCGGCGCGCCCTCCTGGGCGTGGCTGCGCGCGGCGGCCCGGTCGATCGGCCAGCTCGACCGGTCGCTGGCAGCGCGGCCGATCGAAACGCCCGTGTTGATGGTGGTGTCCAGCGGCGATGCGATCGTCGACGTGTCCGCCGTGGAGAGGCTCGCCGGGCGGCTCCGCAATGCCCGTCTTCTGCTGCTGCCGGGGCGCGGGCACGAATTGTTGCGGGAGGCGGATCCGGTCCGCCTCGCCGTTATGGCGGAGATCGACGCTTTCCTCGAAACCCACGTCAAGGATGCGGCGCGCGCGGTTTGACAAGCGGCGCGGCACTTCCTACATCCGCACTTCACCACACCACCCGGAACAGGATGTGCCGTCGCGCAGCGCATCATACGCATTGGGCGGTCAGTTGGTTCAGCGATCAGCGGCGAAAGCGGTTCCCTGCCGGGGATCGGCTTTTGTCGCGCTCGCTCGCGCCCGGACTTGAGGCGAGAGGCACATATCAGCATGGCGACCAAGGCAATCTCCGCTCCCAACCAGATCGGCGGCACCAAGCGGCGTGTCCGCAAGATCTTCGGCAACATCCACGAAGTGGTGCAGATGCCGAACCTGATCGAGGTTCAGCGGGAGAGCTACGAGCAGTTCCTGCGCTCCGACCCGTCGATCGGCTATGTGTCGGGGCTGGAGAAGACGCTGCGCAGCGTGTTCCCGATCCGCGACTTCGCCGGCACGGCCGAGCTGGACTTCGTCCACTACGAGCTGGAAGACCCGAAGTACGACGTGGAAGAGTGCCGCCAGCGCGGCATCACCTACGCCGCGCCGATGCGCGTGACGCTTCGCCTGATCGTGTTCGAGGTGGATCCCGATACGGAAGCCCGGTCGGTGCTCGATATCAAGGAGCAGGACGTCTACATGGGCGACATGCCGCTCATGACGGAGAACGGCACCTTCTTCATCAACGGCACCGAACGCGTCATCGTGTCGCAGATGCACCGCTCGCCGGGCGTGCTGTTCGACCATGACCGGGGCAAGACCCACGCGTCGGGCAAGTATCTCTTCGCCGCCCGCGTCATCCCGTATCGCGGTTCGTGGCTCGATTTCGAGTTCGACGCCAAGGACATCGTGAACGTCCGCATCGACCGGAAGCGCAAGCTGCCCGTCACCGCGCTGCTGTTCGCGCTCGGTCTGTCGGCGGAGGAGATCCTCGGCCACTTCTACAACCGCGTGACCTTTGTCCGCGGCAATGGCGGCTGGGAGATACCCTACCAGCCGGAGAACTGGCGCGGCCAGAAGCCGGTGTTCGACGTCGTCGACGCCAAGTCCGGCGAGGTCGTGTTCGCGGCAGGCCAGAAGATCAGCCCGCGCGCGGCCAACAAGGTCGGCAAGGATGGTCTGGAGACGCTGCTGATCCCGACCGAGGAAGTCTTCGGCCGTTATTCGGCTTATGACCTCATCAACGAGCAGACGGGCGAGATCTACATCGAGGCCGGCGACGAGCTGGGCGCCGACAATCTCGAAAAGCTCGACAAGGCGGGCATCGACCGCATCGAGCTCCTGGACATCGACCACGTCAACACGGGTCCGTGGATCCGCAACACGCTGAAGGTCGACAAGGCCGAGGACCGCGATCAGGCGCTTTCCGACATCTACCGCGTCATGCGCCCTGGCGAGCCGCCGACGAAGGAAACCGCCGAGGCGCTGTTCGCCGGGCTGTTCTTCGATCCGGAGCGCTACGACCTGTCGGCCGTTGGCCGCGTGAAGCTCAACATGCGCCTTGACCTCGATGCCGAGGACACGGTGACGACGCTGCGCACGGAGGACATCCTTGCCGTCGTGAAGACGCTTGTCGACCTGAAGGACGGCAAGGGCGAGATCGACGACATCGACAATCTCGGCAACCGCCGCGTGCGCTCGGTGGGCGAGCTCTTGGAGAACCAGTACCGCGTCGGCCTGCTCCGCATGGAGCGTGCCGTGAAGGAGCGGATGAGCTCGGTCGACGTGTCGACCGTGATGCCGAACGACCTGATCAACGCCAAGCCCGCGGTTGCCGCGGTGCGCGAGTTCTTCGGTTCGTCGCAGTTGTCGCAGTTCATGGACCAGACCAACCCGCTGTCGGAAGTGACGCACAAGCGTCGCGTGTCGGCGCTCGGGCCGGGCGGCCTCACCCGCGAGCGTGCGGGCTTCGAGGTTCGCGACGTCCATCCGACGCACTATGGCCGCATCTGCCCGATTGAAACGCCGGAAGGCCCGAACATCGGTCTGATCAACTCGCTGGCGAGCTTCAGCCGAGTCAACAAGTACGGCTTCATCGAGACGCCCTACCGTCGCATCGTCGACGGCAAGGTGACGGACGACGTCGTGTACCTGTCGGCGATGGAGGAGGCCAAGCACACCATCGCGCAGGCCAACGCCGAGCTGGACGAGGAAGGCCGCTTCACCGAGGAACTGGTGTCCTCGCGTCAGGCGGGCGAGTTCCTGATGGCGCTGCCCGAGACCATCACGCTGATGGACGTCAGCCCCAAGCAGCTCGTGTCCGTTGCCGCGTCGCTCATCCCGTTCCTGGAGAACGACGACGCCAACCGCGCGCTGATGGGATCGAACATGCAGCGTCAGGCCGTGCCGCTCGTCCGCGCCGAGGCGCCGTGGGTCGGCACCGGAATGGAGGAAACGGTTGCCCGCGATTCCGGCGCCGCCATCTCGGCGCGTCGCTCGGGCATCGTCGACCAGGTGGATGCCGCCCGCATCGTCGTGCGCGCCACGGGTGAGGTCGACAGCGCCACGTCGGGCGTCGACATCTACACGCTGATGAAGTTCCAGCGGTCCAACCAGTCGACCTGCATCAACCAGCGTCCGCTGGTGAAGGTGGGCGACATCGTGTCGGAAGGCGACATCATCGCCGACGGCCCGTCGACGGACCTGGGTGAGCTCGCGCTCGGCCGCAACGCGCTGGTCGCGTTCATGCCGTGGAACGGGTACAACTACGAGGACTCCATCCTCATCTCCGAGCGGATCGTGAAGGACGACGTGTTCACGTCGATTCACATTGACGAGTTCGAGGTGATGGCCCGCGACACCAAGCTGGGGCCGGAGGACATCACCCGCGACATTCCGAACGTCGGCGAGGAAGCGCTGCGCAACCTCGACGAGGCGGGCATCGTCTATGTCGGTGCCGAGGTCGAGCCAGGCGACATCCTCGCCGGCAAGATCACGCCGAAGGGCGAAAGCCCGATGACGCCGGAGGAAAAGCTCCTCCGCGCCATCTTCGGTGAGAAGGCGTCGGACGTTCGCGACACCTCGCTCCGCCTACCGCCGGGCGTGTCCGGCACCGTTGTCGACGTGCGCGTGTTCAACCGCCACGGCATCGACAAGGACGAGCGCGCGATGGCGATCGAGCGCGAGGAGATCGACCGCCTCGCCAAGGACCGCGAGGACGAGCGTGCCATCCTCAACCGTGCCAGCTGGTCGCGCCTGCGCGAGATGCTGGTCGGCCAGGTCGCGACCTCGGCGCCGAAGGGCGTCAAGAAGGGGTCGACGATCGACGAGGACCTGCTGAACTCGGTCGAGCGTCACGACTGGTGGAAGTTCGGCGTCGCCGACGATGCCCGCCAGTCGGACCTGGAAGCGATCAAGGTCCAGTATGACGAGGCCGTGAAGCGCATCAACGACAAGTTCGAGGATCGCCGCGAGAAGCTGGAGCGGGGCGACGAGCTGCCGCCGGGCGTCTTGAAGATGGTCAAGGTCTTCGTCGCGGTGAAGCGCAAGCTGCAGCCGGGCGACAAGATGGCCGGCCGTCACGGCAACAAGGGCGTCATCAGCCGCATCCTGCCGGCCGAGGACATGCCGTTCCTGGCGGACGGCACCCCGGTCGACCTGGTGCTGAACCCACTGGGCGTGCCGAGCCGCATGAACGTGGGTCAGATCTTCGAAACGCACCTCGGCTGGGCCGCGCGCGGCCTGGGCATGCAGCTCCACCAGCAGCTGGAGGACTGGCGCGAGGCCAATCCCGACGCCAAGGGCGGCGCGATGCCGGAAGCCACGCGGGCGCGGCTGCAGGAGATCTACGGCGACCAGTTCGACCGCGAGATCGCCGACCGATCCGCGGAGCAGATCGTCGATCTGACCGGCCACCTGCGTTACGGCATTCCGATGGGCACTCCGGTGTTCGACGGCGCGCGTGAGGCGGACGTGTCGGCGATGCTGGAACTGGCGGGTCTCGACACGTCGGGTCAGTCGGACCTGTTCGACGGCCGCACCGGCGATCAGTTCGATCGCAAGGTGACGGTGGGCATCATCTACATGCTGAAGCTCCACCACCTGGTCGACGACAAGATCCACGCCCGCTCGATCGGCCCCTACTCGCTCGTCACACAGCAGCCGCTGGGCGGAAAGGCGCAATTCGGCGGCCAGCGCTTCGGCGAGATGGAGGTCTGGGCGCTCCAGGCCTACGGCGCGGCCTATACGCTGCAGGAGATGCTGACGGTGAAGTCCGACGACGTGGTCGGCCGCACCAAGGTCTACGAGGCGATCGTCAAGGGTGACGACACGTTCGAGGCCGGCATCCCCGAAAGCTTCAACGTGCTTGTGAAGGAAATGCGCTCGCTCGGCCTCAACGTCGAACTGAACAGCATGGCCGACGCCGTCGACGAGGACGAAGGCTTCGCCGAGGCCGCGGAATAAGCGGAGCTCCCGCTCCTTCCCGTCGTGGAGGGAGCGGGACGCCCCGATCCGCTTGCACGATTTTCCACCCTGCCCCGACCCCGCGCTGCGGAAGGGAAATGAGGTAGAACCATGAACGAGATGACCAACTTCGCCAATCCGGTGGCCAAGCCGGAGACGTTCGACCAGATCCAGATCGGCATCGCCTCGCCCGAGAAGATCCGCTCCTGGTCGTTTGGCGAGATCAAGAAGCCCGAGACCATCAACTACCGCACGTTCAAGCCCGAGCGTGACGGTCTGTTCTGCGCGCGCATCTTCGGCCCGATCAAGGACTACGAGTGCCTGTGCGGCAAGTACAAGCGCATGAAGTACAAGGGCATCGTCTGCGAGAAGTGCGGCGTGGAGGTGACCGTCTCCAAGGTTCGCCGCGAGCGCATGGGCCATATCGAGCTCGCCGCGCCCGTCGCGCACATCTGGTTCCTGAAGTCGCTGCCGAGCCGCATCGGCCTGCTGCTCGACATGCAGCTGAAGCAGCTGGAGCGCGTGCTCTACTTCGAGGCATACATCGTGATCGAGCCGGGCCTGACCCCGCTCGAAAAGTATCAGCTGCTGACCGAGGACGAGCTCCTGCAGGCGCAGGACGAATATGGCGAGGACGCCTTCTCCGCCGGCATCGGCGCCGAGGCCGTTCGGATCATGCTGGAGTCGCTGGATCTGGAGGGTGAGCGCAAGGCGCTGCTCGAGGAGCTGGCGGTCACCAAGTCCGAGCTGAAGCCCAAGAAGATCATCAAGCGGCTGAAGGTCGTCGAGAGCTTCCTCGATTCCGGCAACCGGCCGGAGTGGATGATCCTCGAGGTCGTCCCCGTGATCCCGCCCGAGCTGCGCCCGCTGGTGCCGCTGGACGGCGGCCGTTTCGCGACGTCCGACCTGAACGACCTCTACCGCCGCGTGATCAACCGCAACAACCGCCTGAAGCGGCTGATGGAGCTGCGCGCGCCGGACATCATCGTCCGCAACGAAAAGCGCATGCTGCAGGAAGCCGTCGACGCCTTGTTCGACAACGGCCGCCGCGGCCGCACGATCACGGGCGCCAACAAGCGTCCGCTGAAGTCGCTCAGCGACATGCTGAAGGGCAAGCAGGGCCGCTTCCGCCAGAACCTGCTCGGCAAGCGCGTCGACTATTCGGGCCGTTCCGTCATCGTGACCGGTCCGGAGCTGAAGCTGCACCAGTGCGGCCTGCCGAAGAAGATGGCGCTCGAGCTGTTCAAGCCGTTCATCTACGCGCGGCTCGACGCCAAGGGCCTGTCGATGACGCTCAAGCAGGCCAAGAAGTGGGTCGAGAAGGAGCGCAAGGAAGTCTGGGACATCCTGGACGAGGTGATCCGCGAGCACCCGGTGCTGCTGAACCGCGCGCCGACGCTCCACCGCCTCGGCATCCAGGCGTTCGAGCCCGTGCTGATCGAGGGCAAGGCGATCCAGCTTCACCCGCTCGTTTGCTCCGCGTTCAATGCCGACTTCGACGGCGACCAGATGGCCGTTCACGTCCCCCTGAGCCTCGAGGCTCAGCTGGAAGCGCGCGTCCTGATGATGTCGACCAACAACATCCTGTCGCCCGCCAACGGCAAGCCGATCATCGTGCCGTCGCAGGACATGGTGCTGGGCCTTTATTATCTGTCGATGGAGCGTGAGGGTGAGCCCGGCGAGGGCATGCTGCTCGGCGACATGGCGGAGGTGCACCAGGCGCTCCACGCCAAGGCGGTGACGCTGCATTCGAAGATCGTCAGCCGCGTCCCGCAGACGGACGAGGACGGCAAGCAGTATCTGAAGCGCTACGAGACGACGCCGGGCCGCATGCTGCTCGGCGAGACGCTGCCGAAGTCGCACAAGGTGCCGTTCGAAACCGTCAACCGCCTGCTGACCAAGAAGGAGATCGGCGACGTCATCGACACCGTCTATCGCCACACGGGTCAGAAGGAGACGGTGCTGTTCGCCGACGCCATCATGGCGCTGGGCTTCCGCCACGCGTTCCAGGCCGGCATCTCGTTCGGCAAGGACGACATGATCATCCCGGCGTCCAAGGAAGCGACCGTCGAGGAAACGCGGACGCTCGTGAAGGATTACGAGCAGCAGTATCAGGACGGCCTGATCACGCAGCAGGAGAAGTACAACAAGGTGATCGACGCCTGGAGCCGCTGCGGCGACCAGGTGGCGAACGCCATGATGGACGAGATCAAGGCGCAGCCGAAGGACGAGACGGGCCGCATGGCCCAGATCAACTCCATCTACATGATGGCGCACTCCGGTGCCCGTGGTTCGCAGGCGCAGATGAAGCAGCTTGCCGGCATGCGCGGCCTGATGGCCAAGCCGTCGGGCGAGATCATCGAAACGCCGATCATCTCGAACTTCAAGGAAGGCCTGACCGTCCTTGAATACTTCAACTCCACCCACGGCGCCCGCAAGGGCCTGGCGGACACCGCGCTCAAGACGGCGAACTCGGGTTACCTGACCCGTCGTCTGGTCGACGTGTCGCAGGACTGCGTCGTGGTGGAGCTGGACTGCGGCACCGAGCGTGCGCTGGACATGAAGGCCATCGTGCAGGGCGGCGCCACCATCGCGTCGCTGGGCGAGCGCATCCTGGGCCGCACCACGGCCGAGGACATCGTGGACTCGAAGAACAACGAGACGCTGATTCCGGAAGGAACGCTGCTCGACGAGGCCATGATCGCGCAGATCGAGGCGATCGGCGTTCAGGGCGTGAAGATCCGCTCCCCGCTGGTCTGCGAGTCCAAGGGCGGCGTCTGCGCGGCCTGCTACGGGCGTGACCTCGCCCGTGGTACCCCGGTCAACATCGGCGAGGCGGTGGGCGTCATCGCCGCCCAGTCGATCGGTGAGCCGGGCACGCAGCTGACCATGCGCACCTTCCACATCGGTGGTGCGGCGCAGCTCAACGAGCAGTCGAACCTCGACGCGCCGGTCGACGGCCGGGTCGAGTTCCGCGAGCTTCGCACCATCACCGATCAGCGCGGCCGCCGTGTCGTGCTGTCCCGGTCGGGCGAGCTGGCGATCGTCGACATGGACGGGCGTGAGCGGGCGGTGCACCGCATCCCCTACGGTGCCTATGTCATGTTCGACGACGGCCACATCGTGTCCAAGGGCGACCGGATGGCGGAATGGGATCCGTTCACCATGCCGGTGATCACGGAAAACCCGGGCGTGGTCCGCTACCAGGACCTGCTGGAAGGCAAGACGCTGACCGAGCAGGTCGACGAGGCGACGGGCATCGGGCAGCGCGTGGTGATCGAGTATCGCGCCGGCGCCAAGTCGAAGGAGGATCTGCGTCCGCGCCTGACCCTGCTCGACGAGGCATCGGGCGAGACCGGCCGCTACATGCTGGCGATCGGCACCACGCTCTCGGTCGAGGACGGCCAGGCCGTGCAGGCCGGCGACGTGCTGGCCCGTGTCAGCCGCGAGGCCGCCAAGACCCGCGACATCACCGGCGGTCTGCCGCGGGTGGCGGAGCTGTTCGAGGCGCGTAAGCCGAAGGAGAACGCGATCATCGCGAAGGTCTCCGGCCGGGTCGAGTTCGGCAAGGACTACAAGGCGAAGCGCAAGATCGGCATCCGCCCGGATGACGGTGGTGAGATCGTCGAGTATCTGGTGCCGAAGTCGAAGGTGATCGACGTTCAGGAAGGCGACTACGTCAAGCGTGGCGACAACCTGATCGGCGGCTCACCCGATCCGCACGACATTCTCGAAGTGCTCGGCATCGAGCCGCTCGCCGAGTATCTCGTGTCGGAGATCCAGGAGGTCTATCGACTGCAGGGCGTGAAGATCAACGACAAGCACATCGAGACGATCGTTCGTCAGATGCTGCAGAAGGTTGAGATCACCCATGCCGGCGACACGACCCTGCTCCCCGGTGAGCAGGTCGATCGCGAGGAGATGGACGAGGTCAACTCGAAGCTGGAAGCCAATCAGCAGCCGGCGCAGGGCAAGCCGATCCTTCTGGGCATCACCAAGGCGTCGCTGCAGACCCGGTCGTTCATCTCGGCCGCGTCCTTCCAGGAGACGACCCGCGTGCTCACCGAGGCATCCGTGCAGGGCAAGATCGACAGCCTGAACGGCCTGAAGGAGAACGTCATCGTCGGCCGGCTCATCCCTGCAGGCACCGGTGCGGGCATGAACCGCATGCGGGTGACGGCATCCTCGCGCGACGCGGCGCTCCGCGCTTCGCAGCGCAGCTGGCAGGCCGCCCTCGTGGCGCCGAACAGCGCCGAGGAGGAGCACGAGGCCGAAAAGCACGAGCAGGTGGCTCTGCGTGAAGGTCCGGATCCGCTGGGTGCGGTCGCAACCTCCGGCGACGGATCGGACGAGGCGGCAGGCGATTACCTGAACGCCACCGAGGAATAAGCCCGCACCGTCGTTGTGAGGCTGAATGGAGGCCGCGATCGTCCCAGGCGATCGCGGCCTCTTCCTTTTCGGAGGCGCGGGCGCGGTGCGCTCCGACCAACGACCTTTGTCCCCGACGGCTGCCGTCTGCCCGACTGTCGGCGCCTGCCGCGCCCGGTCGAGGCATGGCTGATCCTCCCGTTTCACATCCCTAACGGGCTGTTCACCACCTGGCTGCCGCCGGGTGGCCATGCTTACAGGGGACAGATCATGCGCTTTTACCGTTTCGCGGCGGTCGCCACCGCCGCGCTGCTGACCGGCACCGCCAGTGCCGAGACGCTCACCACCGGCGCCGACGACGGCCAGGTGATCATCGACACCAACGGCTTCGGCACGCTCGGCGCGCTCAACGCGCAATCGAGCGGATCGACCGGCCTCTACAATCCGACCGGCGACCAGGCGGCCGCATCCACCATCTATGCATCGGGTCTGTTCGTCGGCATCAACGGCGGCGCGCGCGTGTCCACCGCCAGCGGGCAGCTCCAGTCGTTTACCGGCACAGACCTGTCGCGCACCAGCGTGTTCACGCTGGGCGACCTCCTGTCGGTGCAGCTCGTCCAGACGGTCAGCAACCTCGTCGACACCGCCGGCAACCAGACCGGATCGCTGCTGACGCAGACCTACAGCTTCACCAACCTCGGCGACGCTGACCTGTCGCTCGACCTGTTCCGCTATCTTGACGGCGACCTGCGCTTCGACAGCGAGCTGATCGACGGCGGCGGACGCCTGACGAGCGGCGGCAACGAGATCCTGTTCGAAACCGACACCGCCACGGGCGCCAGCGACAGCGCAACCTTTGTCGGCATCTTCAACACCGGTGGCACCGCCGCCGGGTTCGAGATCGGCGAATATAGCGACCTGCGCACGCGCGCGCAGGGTGCCGGCGGCCTGTCGAACACGATCCGCAACGATGCCGACGGCGACGGCTTCATCGATGCCAACCGCGGCTATGACGTGGAACTGGCGCTGCGCAACTCGCTGCAGCTTTCCGGCCGCGGCACGGGCAGCTTTGCCACCAGCACCATCTTCGGCACCGGCGCGCCCGGTCAGGTCGTGCTGCCGCCGCCCACCGGCGCGGTGCCGGAGCCGGCCACCTGGGCCATGATGATCGGCGGCTTCGGCCTGATCGGCGGCGCGATGCGTCGGCGCGGCCAGCAGGCGGTGGTCACGGCCTGAGCCGGGAGGCCCGCATCCTCGACAGGGGGATGAGGATGCGGGCCTTTATGCCGCCGCGTTTCGCCGCTACCCGCCGCCCGGATGGACGCCTCAGACCTTCGCATTGCGCTGTTCAGCGGCAACTACAACTATGTGCGCGACGGGGCGAACCAGTCGCTCAACCTGCTCGCGCGTCACCTGCTCGACCGCGGCGTCACGCTGCGCGTTTATTCGCCCACCGTCGACATGCCGGCATTTCCGCCGACCGGCGATCTTGTCTCGGTGCCGTCGGTGCCGATGATCGGAGGCCGCGGGGAGTATCGCGTGGCGCTTGGCCTCACCCCGCAGGTGAAGGCGGATCTGGAGGCGTTCGCGCCCACCGTCGTCCATGTCTCCGCGCCGGAGTTCCTGGGCCACGCGGCCGTCCGCTGGGCGAAGAAGAACGGCGTCCCCGCGCTTGCCTCGTTCCACACGCGGTTCGAGACCTATTTCCGCTATTACGGCGCCGACTTCATCGAGCCGCTGATCGCCAGCCTGATGACGCGCTTCTACAACAAGTTCGACCGCGTGATGGTGCCCAGCCCCAGCATGGTCGATCTGGTGCGCGACTGGGGTGTCACCGCGCCCGTGTCGATCTGGTCGCGCGGCATCGACCATGACCGCTTCCGGCCGGATCGCCGCAGCCTGGAATGGCGCCGCGCGATGGGCATTGCGGACGATGACGTCGCGGTCGGCTTTCTCGGCCGGCTAGTGAAGGAAAAGGGCCTGGACGTGTTCGCCGAGGTCTTGGACCAGCTCCGCGCCCGCGCCGTGCCGCTGAAGGTGCTCGCCATCGGCAAGGGCCCCGCGCAGGGATGGTTCGCCGAACGCGCGCCCGACACGATCTTCGCGGGCCACCAGAGCGGCAACGATCTCGGCCGTGCCGTCGCCGCGATGGACGTGTTCTTCAACCCGTCGATCTCGGAGACTTTCGGCAACGTCACGACGGAGGCGATGGCGTCCGGCGTCCCGGTCGTCGCCGCCCGCGCGACCGGCGCCGTCGATCTGGTGGAGGACGGCGTCACGGGCTTCCTCGTCGATCCCGCCGACATCGACGGCTATGCCGACGCGATCGCGCACATCGTCGCGGATCCCGCACTCCGCCGCGCGATGGGGGCGGCCGGCCACCAGAAGGCGCAGCGCTACCGGTGGGACACGGCGAACCAGGCCGTGCTCGACGCCTATCTGGAGCTCGCCGCGCCCCGCTGATCGCTCAGCCGGGCCGCCACTCGAACGGCAGCGGCGCCTCGCGAAAGGCAAAGCGGTCGAGGTGATCGGCCACCACCTGCTGCATCCGGCCGGCGTCCTCGCCGTCGGGCACCTCCAGGGTCACCGTCAGCGCGTCGTCCGCCGCCGTCAGCAGCATCCGGGTGCCGTTCGGAAAGTCGATGCGGCCCTCCTCGGCATCGAACGCCACGTCCATCTTGTGGCTCCAATGCTTGCACAGTTGCTGGAGATAGCGGGAGGCGTGCGCCGTGGGCACGCTGGCAACGCTGCGCATCACAGCCGCTCGATCTTCTGCGCGAGCTCGTCGATCATCGCGGCGATCCGGTGCGAAACCTCCGCATCATCCTCGTCCGCCAGGCGATGCTGCAACACCGCCTTCAGGTTGCCCACGGCGCGGCGCACGGGCGCCCGGTCGCCGCGCGTCCGTTCCGCCCCCATGTCCCGCAGCCGCGCGAGCAGCGCATCGGCTTCCTCTCTCCGCTTGGCGAGATAGGCCTCGCCGTCCGGCGTCAGCGCGAACAGCTTCTTGCTGCCTTCAGACTCCGCCTCCGCGATCAGGTACATGTCGGACAGGAGAGTCAGCGTCGGGTAGATCACGCCGGGGCTCGGCGCATAGCCGCCGCCGGTCAGCGCCTCGATCTCCCGGATGAGGTCATAGCCATAGCGCGGCTGCTGCCCGATCAGCGCGATAAGGACGAGGCGAAGCTCGGACCCGTCGAACATCCGGCGGCGTCCACCACGCATCCCGCGGCCCGCACCGTCGACGCTCCATTCGAACTGGAACGGCCCGCCCTGAAAGCGCCCGCCGCGCGGCCCGCACCCGCGCCCATGCGATCCATGATGAAACCCGAACATGCCACACTCCTTCAGCCAGGATGCACCGAAGATATATCGTTAGGGGCGCTGTTTCAAGATATATCTTCGACGACGCGCTGGTCCGGAGCTTTATCTTTCGACTGCGTGTGGGAACGCCTACATGGACGCAGATGGCCGACCTCTTCGCCGATCAGGATCTTCCGCAATCTGCCCCGGCTGCCGATGTCCACGCGCCGCTTGCCGATCGCCTTCGCCCCGCCAGCCTCGCCGATGTCATCGGGCAGGAGCATCTGACCGGCCCGGACGGCGCGATCGGCCGGATGGTGGCGGCGGGGAAGCTATCGTCGCTGATCCTGTGGGGCCCGCCCGGCACCGGCAAGACCAGCATCGCGCGCCTGCTCGCCGACGCCGTCGGGCTGCGGTTCGAGGCGATCTCCGCCGTCTTCTCCGGCGTGGCGGACCTGAAGAAGCTGTTCGCCGGCGCGCGGGCGGAGGCGCGGGCGGGTCGACGGACGCTCCTGTTCGTGGACGAGATCCACCGCTTCAACCGCGCGCAGCAGGACGGTTTCCTGCCCTTCGTGGAGGACGGCACCGTCACGCTGGTCGGCGCCACCACCGAAAACCCGTCGTTCGAGATCAACGCCGCGCTTCTCAGCCGCGCACAGGTGCTGATCCTCCACCGGCTGGATGCCGATGCGCTGGGCAAGCTGCTCGATCGTGCAGAAACGATCGAGGGTCGCCCCCTGCCCCTCCTGCCCGATGCCCGCGCCGCGCTCGTCGCCAGCGCCGATGGCGATGGCCGCTTCCTGCTCAACCAGGCGGAAACGCTGTTCTCGGTCGCGGTCGATGCGCCGCTCGACCCGGCCGGCTTGTCCGCATTCCTGCAGCGGCGCGTGGCGGTCTACGACAAGGATCGCGACGGGCACTACAACCTCATCTCCGCGCTCCACAAAAGCCTGCGCGGATCCGACCCGCAGGCCGCGCTCTATTATCTGGCGCGGATGCTGACCGCGGGTGAGGAGCCGCTCTACGTGCTGCGCCGGCTCGTGCGCTTCGCCAGCGAGGATGTCGGCCTGGCCGACCCGCAGGCGCTGGTGCAGTGCCTGGCCGCCAAGGACGCCTATGACTTCCTCGGCTCGCCGGAGGGCGAACTCGCGATCGTGCAGGCCTGCCTCTACCTCGCCACCGCCCCCAAATCCAACGCGGCCTACAAGGCGCAGAAGGCGTCGTTCAAGGCGGCGCGCGAGACGGGATCGCTGATGCCGCCCAAGACCATCCTCAACAAGCCAACGAAGCTGATGAAGCAGCTCGGCTATGGCGGCGACTATGCCTACGACCATGACACGCCGGATGCCTTCTCGGGTCAGGATTACTGGCCGGAGGAGATGACGCCGGCGGTCTTCTACGAACCGACCCACCGCGGGTTCGAACAGCGCGTGGCGGAAAGAATGGCATGGTGGGACGAGCGGCGCACGCAGCGGCCCGCTGGTTAGGCACGCGCAAGCCGCTTCCATTGTAGGAAAAGCTCTGCTCCACTGGCGCGATGAGCAGTGCCACGACCGCGCGCAGCCTCCTCCGACGCCATCCGGAGGCGTCGGTGGGGTCGAAGTTGACGCCGACGTGTCGTCAATTTCGTCAACTTCCACGCGCGCGATCTTTGCGAATCACGCTCGTGGCTGCCGCCGCCGCGCTGCTCGCCGCCCCCGTCGCGGCGCAGCTGCAGCCGGTCCCCACGCCGTACGACCGCGCGATCGCTGCCGGCTACAAGGCCGCGATGCTCTGCTCGGCCATCTTCAACGCCCGCGCGAATGGTGCCGAGCGCACCGTGGAGAGTGTCGAGCGCAACGAGCTGGTCGGCACCTATCCCGAATATGATGCGCTGCTTCCGACGCTGACCGCCACCGTCGGCGCGGACCGGGTGACCGTGCCCTTCGACGACCGTCTGCCGCCTCGCGTCGCGATCGCGCAAGGTGCCGACGGCTGTACCAACCTCCCGATCGGCACCGATCCGGCGCTTCGGCCGCCGTCCACCGCCGCCGCGCGCACGCGCCCCGCCGGGCGCCCGCCCGTCGTGCCAGAAGCACGCGGCGCGCTGCGCGGCCTCTTCGATCGCGCCTTTGCCGCCGGCTTTGGCGATCGGACCAACACGGTCGCGCTGCTGGTCATGCGCGATGGCCGGATGATCGCGGAACGCTATGCCGACGGCTATGGTCCGGCCACGCCGACCCGCACCTGGTCGGTCGCCAAGAGCATCGCCGGCACGGTGGCTGGCACGGCGGTGGCGCGCGGGCTGATCGACCCGGCTGCCCCGGCCCCCGTGCCCGAATGGCAGGCGCCCGGCGACCCGCGCGCGGCGATCACGACCGAGCAGCTTTTCCGGATGGCGAGCGGGCTGCACAGCGACACCGGCGGAAGCCGCACGGACGCGATCTACTTCGGCGGCACCGCCGTCACGGAAGAAACGGTCGCCTGGCCGATCGAGGTGCCGGCGGGCACGCGCTTTCGCTACGCCAACAACGATATCCTGCTGGCGATCCGCGGGCTGCGCAGCCGCGCGGGCGATGACGATTTCGCCCGCACGCTCCTGCTGGATCCGCTCGGCCTCAACGGCACGTTCGCGGAGAAGGACTGGCGCGGCAATTATGTGCTGTCGAGCCAGGTGTGGGCAACGGCGCGTGATCTCGCCCGGCTCGGTCAGTTCTGGCTCGACGACGGCGTGGTCGATGGCCGCCGGCTGCTTCCGGAAGGCTGGATGCGGTGGATGACCGCGCCCGCCGGGCCCCAGCCGGCCGATGGACCGGGCTACGGCGCCACCCTGTGGCTGTTTGGCCCGGCACAGGGGTTGCCGGCCGGCAGTTATGCCGCGCAGGGCAATCGCGGTCAGTTCATCATGGTGGTGCCCTCGGCCCGGCTGGTGGTCGTGCGCCGGGGCGAGGATCCGTCCGGCGCCGGGTTCGACATCGCGCGCCTGACCGCAGACGTCCTGCAGGCGCTGGAATGAAGGACTGGGACGCCGTCGTGGCTGCCGGGCTGGCGCTGCCGGGCGTCGAACACGGCACCAGCTATGGCCGGCCGGCACTGAAGAAGCGTGGACGCGTGATCGCAGGAACCACCGCGCCCGACCAGGGCAGCTTCGTCCTGCACGTGGACGCGGAGGAGAAGCAGATCCTCCTGGACACCGATCCCGAGCGCTTCTGGCAGACCGATCATTATGTCGGCTGGCCGGCGGTGCTCGTCCGCTACGGGCCCGATCGGGACGATCGCGTGGCGCTGCTGCTCCGCCGGGCGTGGTGGGACCGGGCCACGGTCGCGGAGCGAAAGGCGGCCGGCGATCGACCCTGATCGGTTCCGCCGCTTCGCCGCGATCGACTGGTCCGGCGCGCGCGGCGACCGCTTGGCCGGCATCGCCGTCGCGCTTTGCGAGGTCGGCGACGCGCCGCCGCTGCTGGTGGAGCCGCCGCGCGGACGATGGTCGCGGACGGACGTGCTCGACTGGATCGTGGCGCAGCTGCCCGGCGACGATCTCCTCGTCGGCCTCGACCTGGGCATGTCGCTCGCCTTTGCCGATCGCGGCGCATTTTTCCCCTGCTGGCCCGCCTCCCCGGCGGACGCCCGCTCGCTCTGGCAGATGGTCGATCGCCTGTGCCGGGACGATCCCCACCTCGGCGCGGACGGGCTCGTCGACCATGCGGATGCCAGCCGCCACTTCCGCCGTCCGGGCAGACGCGCCGGCGACCTGTTCCCTCCGGGCGCCGGACGCTTCCGGCTGACGGAGGAGGAAAGCCGGCGGCAGCGGCTGGCCAATCCCGTGTCGAACTTCAACCTGGTCGGCGCAGCGCAGGTCGGCAAGTCCAGCCTCACCGGCATGCGAGCCTTGTGCCGGCTGGACGGGCGGGTGACGATCTGGCCGTTCGACGCGCTGGCACCCAGCGGCCTGACGCTGGTCGAGATCTACACGAGCATCGCCGCCTTGGCCGCCGGACTTCCGCGCGGACGCAGCAAGGTGCGCGATCCCGCCACGCTCGACCGCGCGCTTGCCGCTCTCGGCAGCGCGCCGCACGCGCCGCTCACCCGCTACGACGATCACTGGACGGACGCGCTGATCACCGCCGCATGGTTGCGTCGCGTCCATGCCGATGACCGGCTGTGGCATCCGGCCGCGCTGACACCCGCGATTGCGGCAACGGAGGGCTGGACCTTCGGCGTTCCCTAGGCATAGTCACGGCCACGCGCCGGGTTAGCTCAGCTGGTAGAGCAACCGCCTTGTAAGCGGTAGGTCGTCGGTTCGAGTCCGACACTCGGCACCACGCACATCTCGGGCCTCAGTCCTGCTGGCCGCGGAGCCCCTTCATGATCAGCTGCGCCAGCTGCTCTGCCTTCTGCGCGTCGAGCGGGCCGAGCACGCCGCGAACGGCGTCCGGCAGATGGTCGCCCGCCGCCGGACCCGCGCCGAACACATAATGGTCGAAGTGCGCACGCCACGCCTGGCGGTGACGCTCCGGCAGCGCGCGGATGGCGAGCATGGCGTGGAGCAGCGCATCGAGCGGATGGGCGCCGGCCGGTGCCGGCGGGGTCCACCAATAGTTGACCAGCATGTTGACGCTTTGGAGCGAGCGCACGTGGTGCCACCACATGTAGGGGATGTAGATGGCATCGCCGGGTTCGAGGTCGGCGACAAGCGCATGCTCCATTGCCTCTGCAAAACGCGGGAAGCGCTGGAGGTCGGGTGCATCGAAATCGACCAGGCTGATCGTGGTGCCGGCCGGCGTCCGCTCCATCGGGCCCATGTAGAGGTTGCCGATCTGGTCGGGCGGAAACAGCGTGAAGCGGCGCGTGCCCGCCACCACGCAGGCGATGTTCTCGCTGGGATCATAATGGGCCGCGACGGTCACGCGATTGCCGATCCACAGCCGCGGCTCCGCCGATGGCGGCAGGAGCGGCATCGGGTTGTCCTCGGCAAAGCCGGCGAGGTGGGCGCGCGCCGGCACCGACTGCACGGCAAGCGCCGGCGCACCTTCCTGCCCGTCCCGCGCAACAAGGAAGCCGAGCACGTCCTTCAGCCGCGCGGGCTGCCGACGAAAATTGAAGCCGTCGAGGCTGTCGTTGTAGAAGAAGCGACCGGCGATGTCGGGCGGGCCGACCGCCGCGACCACGGGATCGCCGCGGTCGAAGCGAAGCAGATAGTCGGCAAGCGCCTGCGGCGACCGGCGCGCCGCTGCGACCGCCGGCCAGTCGGACACGATGCCGCGCAGAACGGCGGGTCGACCCGCCGCCACGACCTCCGCATCGAAGGCGGCGCGCGTCGTTCCGCGCCATTCCGGCATCATCCTGGGCGCGGCGTCGGCCATGGCACCGGGTAGCCGAGCAGGCACGGCTTTGCCAGCGGGGCGGAGGGCGGCCGCCTAGTCGCCCAGCATCGTCACGGCGAGCATCAGCCCCATGCCGCACAGCACCTGCACCGGCGTCCGCAGCCGCTCGTCGCGCGCAAGACAGCGCGGAACGAGTTCCACGGCGCCGATATAGACGAACATGCCGGCGAACAGCGCCATCGCAGGGGCGAGCGCCGCATCGGGCAAGGACACCGCGAGCCCGATCAGCACCCCCGTCAGCGGTGCCGCCCCGTTCAGCGCCAGCCAGCGGAGCGCGGTGCGCCGGCGGGTCGCCTCCAGCGCCAGGCTGACCGTGTTGAGCCCGTCGGCGATGTCGTGGGTCAGCACGCCCACCGCCACCATCCAGCCGATGCCGGGGGCGATCTGAAAGGCGAGGCCCATCGCCAGCCCGTCCATCAGGCTGTGGAGCGTCAGGCTTGCCGGGGCGAGGTGCGCCCGGAGCGATCCGAAGCGCTCCAGCCCCGCGAGCACGCGCGCGAGCAGCAGATAGGCCGCCATACCTCCCGCCGCGAAGGCGAGGATGGTCCGCGCGTCATAGAGCCCTCTGCCATGCTCCAGCGCTTCGGGCAGCAGGTCGAGGAAGGCGACGCCCAGCACGATCCCTGCCGCCACGGCCAGCAGCGCCGTCATCCGCGCAGACAGGCTGAGCGCAAGCACGCCGCCCAGCAACGTGGCCAGGCTGGCGGCGATGCCGAACAGGACGGGGACGGCCCATCCGGTCACCATGTGCGCTCCTGGCGGGGCCCCGGCGGCGCGATCTTCAACGAGTGGCCCTTCGAGCGTGCATGGGTGAGTTCCGTTACAACATGCCGTGCGCGAGGCAACTACGCGAGAACGCGGCGCGACTTTCCGGTTGATGCGTTGACGGGCTTGCCGCACCTGACGGGATGGCAGCCGCCCTGCAACCGATCCCGGAATCCTTGATGACCGATCCCGACCTGCGTGATCCCGCGCCGCGCCACCGAGACGACGGAGGCTTCCAGGAGGCGCTGGATCGGCTGATCCACGAATGGGACCGCAGCAACCCGCCGGAGGCCTTTCCCGCCGGCCCGCTTGCCAGCCTGGCGGCAATCGGCGGGCTCGACCAGTTCGTCGTGCTGACCGACGAGGCAGCGGTCGACGCACTGGCTGACGCACTGACAGCGATCGGCGGCGCGGACCTGAGCCTTGGCCGCGTGTTCGAAGGGCATGTGAATGCGGTGCAGCTCGTCCACACCTATGGCGACGATGCACAGCGCGCGGCGCTGCATCGCCATCTTGCCGCCGGTCGGTGCTTTGGCGTGTGGAACACCGACCATGCCGACGGCGTCCGGCTGGTGACACACGAAAGAAGCGGCCTGCGGCTGGCCGGTGCCAAGTCGTTCGCGACGGGCGGCGGGCATATCGACCGGGCGCTGATCACCGCGCGCCGGGACGACGGCATCAAGCAGTTGGTGCTGGTGGACATCGGCGCGACGCCGGACCGCGCCGACAATCGAGGCTGGCGCGTGCGCGGCATGAAGGGGACGGTCAGCGGACGGTTCGACTTCGAGGACGTCGCGCTGGCGCCCGATGCACTGATCGGTGGGCCCGGCGATTACGAGCGCGAGCCGATGTTCACGGCCGGAGCATGGCGCTTTGCCTGCGTGCAGCAGGGCGCGGCGCAGGCGCTGCTGCGGCACTGGCGCGACCACCTTGTGCAGACGGGCAAGCGAGACGACCCGGTGCAGCGCCTCCGCTTCGGGCACAGCGTGGCCGCCACGAGGTCCGCCGCCCAGTGGGTCCGCCGCGCCGCGAAGGCCGCGGAGGCACGCACCGCCGATGCCATCCCGCTTGTCCTGATGACGCGCGGGATCGTGGAGGACGCCGCGCTCGCCACGATGGAGGGCGCTGCGCGCGCGGTCGGCACAGCGTCCTTTTTCGAGGACAGCCGGATCGACCGCATCACCCGCGACCTCGGCCTCTACCTGCGCCAGCCGGTTCCGGACCAGGCGCGGGACCGCGCAGCCGCCGCCTGGATCGATCACGATCATTGGGGCGAGCGCGGTTGGTGGTAGCGCCGGGCTGGACCGCGCGGCGCAGGCTGCTCGCCCGGTCGACGCCGCTTCCCCCCGGAGATCGGCGACAGCGACGATGGCTGATCATCGTGCCGCATCCCGACGACGAAACGCTGGGTGCCGGCGGCCTGATCGCGCGGCTGTGCAAGGACGGCGCGCCGCCCATCGTCGCCTTCCTGACCGACGGCAGCGGATCGCATGTCGGTGCGCCCGGATGGACGCGGCGCCGGATCGCGGCCCTGCGTCGTGCGGAGGCCCGCCAGGCACTTCGCGCGCTTGGCGCGTCGGTCGCTGCCCTCCAGCTTGGCTGGGGCGATGCGGCACCGCACGCAACGGACACAGCCGCGTTCAAGCGCACCGTCCGGCGCCTGGTCGCGGTCTGCCGCCGCCACCGGATCGGGCGGATCGCGGTGACCTGGCCGGGTGAGCCGCATTGCGACCATGAAGGCGCGGCGACGCTGGCCGCCGAGGTGTCCCGCGCCGCCGAGACCCACCTGTTCCATTACCTCGTCTGGGGATGGACGCAGGACGACCTGGCGGCTGCGGTCGGCCCGGCCCGTGTCCGCCGGATCGACACGCATGCGACACGCGCTCGCCAACGGCGCGCGCTGAACCTCCATCGATCGCAACTGGGCGGGCGCATCCTGGGAGGCGAGGCGTTCTGCCTGCCGCGGTCGATGCGTCGGCTCGTCGACCAGCCCGTCACCCTGCTTCTGGAGCCTCGCCATGCGCCGCGAACGATCGATCGACCCTGACTATTTCGAGGCGCTGTTCAGGGAGAAGGGCGACCCCTGGGACTTCGAAACGAGCGACTACGAGGCCGCCAAGTACGATCACACGATCGCCGCCCTGCCTCGCACGGACTATGCCGCCGCGCTCGAGGTCGGATGCGCCAACGGCGTGCTGACCCGGCGGCTGGCGCCGCTGTGTCGCGACCTATTGGCCGTGGACGTCTCGGAGACCGCGCTGGCGGCGGCGCGCGCGCGCTGCGCCGGTCTCGAGCAGGTCCGGTTCGAGCGCCGCCAGCTCCCGGCCGACCAGCCCGCCGGCCGCTTCGACCTCATGCTCCTGTCCGAGGTCGTCTATTACTGGGATGCGGACGATGTCCGGCGGATGGCGGACTATGTGGCCGATGCCGTTCGGCCCGGCGGCGACATCCTGCTGGTCCACTGGACCGGGCTGACCGACTACCCGCTGAGCGGGGATGACGCGGTCGAGCTGCTCCGCGAGAGTTTGGGCGAGCGTGTCGGGCCGCTTCACCATGACCGGCGGGAAGCGTACCGGCTCGACCTCTGGCGCCGGAGCTGACGCGCCGCGGCGTGTGGCCTTCAGCAGCGCCTGCGCCTCCTTCACCGCGGCTGGAAGGGTGCGGAACGACAGCCGGTCGCCCGGCAGCGCCCAGTGCGGCGCCAGTGCCGCCGCCATCCGGTATGTCTCGTGCAGCGGATCGTCCTCACCCTGCGCGATCCAAGTCCGGAAGGTATCGGCCATGCCGCCGGGCGCGCGACCATCCAGCCGGCAGGACGTGAACACGCGCACGTCGATCGGATGCACTACGTTGCCGCCATGCGCCCGTATGCGGTCGAACAGCGCGCGGTCCTCCGCCACCGGCGGCGTCGGCGCGCCGCCGATCGCGCGGTACATGCCGAGGCGGAGCGCGATGCTGGCGCCACCTTCGTAGAAATGGCGTGGCCAGCCCTCCGTCTCGTGCGCGTCGCCTGCCGTGCGGAGGTAGTCGGCGAGGCCGTAATAGCGGCCGAGCATGTTGAGCCGGTCGAACGCCTGCCCGCCCAGCGCCTTGCGCTCCGCCCGCCGGGTCAGCGCGCGACCGGCGACCGCATCGATGCCGCGACCGAGATGGGCGGCGTTGCGGACGATCCATGCCCCGTCCACCTCCGTGTCGGCATCGGTGGACAGCAGCAGGTCGTCCTCATGGCTGAGAACCGCGGCCGCGGCGTCAAAGGCAAGTCGCCGCGCCCAGCCGGCATGGCGGTGGCCCGGCAGCAGCGACACGGCCGTCCAGATCAGGCGCGCATGGGCGGGCCGCGCGGCCGACAGGATCTCCACCGTGCGATCGTCGCAGTCGTTGGCGACCGCGACGATGGTGGTACGGCCGGGATGGCGCGATGCCGCCTGGTCGAGGGCGGCGAGACAGGCGCCGATCGCCGCTTCCTCGTTCTTCACCGGGATGGCGACGGCGACGTTGGCGGGGTCCGCGGTTCTGGGCCTCATGCCGCCCTGCATCGGCGAGCATGGAGGCCATCGCCACCAATGATTGGTGCCGGCGGCGCAAAAACTGATCCATGATACATATAATCGATATTATTGCGGCAGCAGCTTCGGAAACTCGGCCGGAACTTCGCGCGCCAGGAAGCCGATCGGGCCGCAGGTGGTCGCGACGCGGCGGCCGCTCTGCCCATGCAGCCACACGCCCCAGCCGGCCGCGATCAGCGGGCTGGCGCCGCGCGACAGCAGCCCGGCGATCGCGCCCGCCAGCACGTCGCCCGACCCGCCCGTCGCCAGCCCCGTGCCGCCGCCGCCATAGTGGAGCAGCGCGCCGTCGGGCGCCGCCACCATGGTGTCGCTGCCCTTCAGGACGACCACGGCGCCGTAGGTTCGCGCCACCGTCCGCGCATGGCTGGCCGGATCGGCGGCAATGGCGTCCACCTCCGCGCCGGTCAGCGCCGCCATCTCGCCATGATGCGGGGTGATCAGCAACCGGCCGGCGAAGGGTTTGAGCGCCTCCGCACGGTCCCGCAGCGCCGCGATCGAAAGCGCATCGACGACCAGCAGGGCTTCGGATTCGGCGCACCGGAGGACCGCTTCGGTTGCCCGGGCAGCGGCGGCTGGATCACCGATGCCCGGGCCCACCACCACGGCGTCGCAGCTGTTGAGCGCCGACACGAGTGCATCGCCCGGATCGGCAAGTTCGCCGCCATCATCCTCGGGCAGGCCGATCGAACCGCCTTCCGGAACCAGCAGGCCGAGCATCAGCGCGACCGAGCGGACGGTCGCCATCTGCAGCTTGCCCGCGCCGACGCGCAACGCCGCCTCACCCGTCAGCCGCAGGGCGCCCGGCACCATCCGCGATCCACCAACCGCGAGCACACGGCCGCGACTGTTCTTGGTGGTGCCGACCTTGTGGACGGGCGCGGGATTGGCAGCAATCCAGCCGCTGTCGATGGCGGTCGCGTCCCGGCTCATCCGCGGATCCCCCCGGCGCGGTCGGGCTCCGCCGTGACCTCCGCATCGGCCGCGCGCTCCAGGTGGTCGGTGGCGTTGTAGCGGACCAGCCGGAGCCCGCCGCCGGCCGGATCACGGCGGTATTCAGTGACCGAGCAGTTGGCGACGTCGCCCTCGGCATCGATCGCGAGGATCTCGTCTTCCGTCAGCTCCTCGATGATGTAGCGCATGCACAGGACCACGACCTGATGCGCGACGATCATGACGCGCTGGTCGGCGTGACGGATGGCGACCGTGTCCAGGAGCGAGCGCAGGCGGAAGATCACGTCGCACCAGCTCTCCCCGCCCGGCGGCCGGTGGTAGAATTTGCCGAGCAGCCGCCGGAACTCCGCCTGTTCAGGGTAGACGGCAGTGACGCCGCGCGTGGTCAGCCCGTCGAGGATGCCGAACTCCTTCTCCCGCAGTCGTTCGTCGATGCGGAGCGGGAGGTCGCTCCCGCCATCCAACGCGCCCGTGATGCGGCCGGCGGTCTGGAGGGCACGGCGATAGGGGGAGACGAGGATGACCTCCGGCCGGTCCTCCGCATTCGCCCGCGCCACATGGGCGCCGAGTGCGGCGGCCTGATCCTCGCCGAGCGGCGACAAGGGGATGTCGACGTCGCGTGCGGCCAGATCGATGCGGTCGAGCCCGCTCTCGTGCGCGCGGTCGCGGGCGACGTTGCCGGCGCTCTCGCCGTGGCGAACCAGCCAGATCCTGCTCGGCCCCGTGGCCCCGTCCTTCGGCATCGTCCCTCCCGGTCAAGCGCCGGTCAACGAACGGTTTCCTTCAAACGATCCGGCAGCGTCTCCCGAAAGGCGCGGCCGAGCGCGAGCCACCTGTTCAGAACGCCAAAGGCTCCGCCGTCGGCCGTACCAGAACGGGACAGGATGCACCTGCGCGTTCGGGAACATTTGCCAGCGCGGCGGCTTGTCGGGTGCAAAACAAGGAGAGGACTTGCTTTGGCGACCAGGCACCGGGGCATTGCCGCGAGACGGCCGACCGCGACCATATCGAACGAATATTGCTACCGCTGCGGCGATCATGCGCCGCAGCCAGACGGCTATCAGGCGCGGCTGGTGATCATCTGCGACACCTGCTCCCGAAATGGACCGGGTCGCAAAAGCTGATCCACGGCTCCGGACATGAAAAGGGGCGCGATCCGGCCGGACCGCGCCCCTTTTTCAAAGAGCATTCCAAGAAGGCGATCAGCCCTCCGTGCGCGGGTCCCGACGCTCCGCGATGCGGGCCGACTTGCCGGTGCGGCCACGCAGATAATAGAGCTTGGCACGACGCACGGCACCGCGGCGAACCACCTCGATCGAATCGATGTTCGGCGAGTAAAGCGGGAACACGCGCTCCACACCCTCGCCGAAGCTGATCTTGCGGACCGTGAAGCTCGACCCCATGCCCTTGTTGGCGCGGGCGATGCACACGCCCTCATAGGCCTGGACGCGGGTGCGCTCGCCCTCGACCACCTTCACGCCGACGCGCAGCGTGTCGCCGGGGCGGAACTCGGGGATCTGCTTGGTGCTGTTGAACTGCTCGATCGCCTCGGCTTCGAGCTGCTGGATCAGGTTCATGTCGTCGCCTCAATCATCATGCCGCGCGCCAGAGGGCGACCCGACCCGAGCGCCGACGTGGCGCTCCCAAAGGTCCGGCCGCCTTAGCCGTGTATCGGTCTCGGCCATCGACTTGCGCCAGGCCGCGATCCGCGCATGATCCCCCGATCGCAGCACTTCGGGGATCAAGCGCCCTTCCCAGTCAACGGGTCGGGTATAATGCGGGTGTTCGAGCAGCCCGTTTTCGAAGCTCTCGTCATCCCCGCTGGAAGCCGCGCCCATTACGCCGGGGAGCAGGCGGATGCAAGCGTCCAGGAGAACCAGCGCCCCCATCTCCCCACCCGACAGCACATAGTCGCCGATCGAGACCGGCTCCACATTCCGCCCGTCGAACAGACGCTCGTCGAACCCCTCGAAACGACCGCAGACGAGGACGACCCCCGGCCCAGCCGCCAGCGACCGCACCCGCGCCTGCGACAAGGGCGCCCCCCGCGGGCTGAGCGCCAGTCGCGGGCGGCCGTCCGCCGGCACAGCGTCCAGCGCGCGGGCCAGCACGTCGACGCGCAGCACCATGCCCGCCCCGCCCCCGGCCGGCGTGTCATCCACGGTGCGGTGACGATCCGTGGCATGATCACGGATCTGCACCGTGTCCATCGACCAGCGCCCCTCGGCGAGCGCGCGTCCGGCGATGCTGTGCCCCAAGGGGCCGGGAAACATGTCGGGGTAGAGCGTGAGCACGGTCGCAGCGAAGCTCATGGCGCGGCATGTCCCCAGCGACCCTCGATCATCCAGGCGACGCACAGCGCCGGGAGCGTGGCGACGAGGCTGATGATGAAGCTGAACAGGACAATCACCAGCTGCCAGCCGCGCGCATCGGGCGCGGTCGCGTTCCAGTCGACATAGGTGATGATCAGAACCAGCCATGTCAGCAGGGCCGGCACCGTCGTGCTGGCCCCGATCCGCGATCCGACCTGCCAGCGCAGCAGCGGCCCGGTCACGCCCCAGGTGGCGGCCGCCACCACGATAACACTGATCAACCAGGCTAACATGAGCATGAGCCTTCTCCCGGGTTGCTCGTTACCGGCACCGGTTCCACAGCGCCAGTGAAGCAGAAGGGGAAGCGAAACGGTGGAAGACTGCATCGTCATCGGGGGCGGCCCGGCCGGCTTGACCGCTGCGCTCTACCTCGCCCGGTTCCATCTGAAGGTCCGGCTGTTCGACAGCGGCGACGCCCGCATCGACTGGATCCCGCGGACCAACAATGTCGCTGGCTATGCCGATGGGATCGCCGGCCGCGAGCTGCGGCAGCGGATGCGCGACCATGCCACGCGTTATGGCGTCCAGGTGGAGGATGCCGAGGTGACGTCGCTGTCGGTCGGTGACGAGGGATTCAGCGCCGGAGTTGCGGGAATGACCGTTGCGGCGCGCGCCGTGCTGCTGGCGACGGGTGTGGTCAACCACCAGCCCGATGTGGCCGACGGCCGGCATGACGAGGCGCTGGCCCGCCACCTGCTGCGCTATTGCCCGGTGTGCGATGGCTTCGAGGTGACGGACAAGCGCGTCGGCGTGTTCGGGACGGGCGAACGCGGGGTGAAGGAAGCGATGTTCCTGCGCGGCTTCACCGCCGACCTGACCCTGCTGCCGCCGGCCGATGGACACCGCCTGAGCGACAACGAGCGCGCGGCCCTTGCCGCCGCCGGCATCGCCGTTGCCGACGGGCGAGGCGCGCCGCTGGTCATCGACGGTGATCGCATCGTGGCGCCGACCGGCGACATGTCACTTGCGTTCGACAGCATCTATCCCGCACTTGGCTCGACCATCCGGTCGACGCTCGCGATCGCGGCGGGTGCGGTCGCCAGCGAGGACGGCTGCATGGAAGTGAGCGACCATCAGGAAACCAGCGTCCCCAACCTGTTCGCCGCCGGTGACGTCGTCTACGGCCTCGACCAGATCGCCAGCGCCATGGGTCAGGCGGCGGTGGCGGCGACCACCATCCGCAACCGGCTTTCGGAGGAACGCCCACTTCGCCGCTGAATGCTTCCCTTGGTGGCCCGCGGGCCCCATAGCCGGAGGATCGGCACGGAGGGGAGCGGCATGAACGAGGCGCGGCGCGCGGAGGAGCAGGAACAGGGCGGCGACACCAGCTACCTACGGCGCGTCGTCGGCGCATCGATGGCCGGCACCGTGGTCGAATGGTACGAGTTCTTCCTGTACGGCACGGCGGCCACGCTGGTCTTCGGCCGGCTGTTCTTCCCCGCCACCGGAAACGAGCTGGACGGCATCATCGCGGCCTTTGCGACCTATGCCGTCGGCTTCATTGCGCGCCCGCTGGGCGGCATCATCTTCGGCCATATCGGCGACAAGGTCGGCCGCAAGTCGCTGCTCCAGTTCAGCCTGGTGCTGATCGGGCTGTCGACCTTCCTGATGGGATGTTTGCCGACCTTCGCCACCATCGGGTACTGGGCGCCCGCGCTGCTGGTGCTGCTGCGCTTCCTCCAGGGCTTCGCGCTCGGCGGCGAATGGGGCGGCGCCGTGCTGCTGGTGACGGAACACAGCCCCAACCGCAGCCGCGGCTTCTGGGGAAGCTTTCCGCAGGCGGGCGTGCCGATCGGCAACCTCCTGGCGACCGTCGTGCTGCTGGTGCTGTCGGCGACGCTGAGCGAAGCGGACTTCCTGGCCTGGGGCTGGCGAGTCGGGTTCTGGCTGTCGGTCGTGATCGTCGGCATCGGCTACTACATCCGCACACAGGTGAGCGATTCACCCATCTTCAAGGCGGCGCGCGCGGCGGCCGAGCACCGTGCGGACGAAGGCTATGGCCTGGTGGAGGTGTTCCGGCGATACCCGCGCGGCGTGTTCACGGCAATGGGCCTGCGGTTCGGCGAGAACATCCTCTACTACATGGTCGTCACCTTCTCGATCACCTACCTGGACCACCGCGACATCGACACGACGCGGATCCTGTCGCTGCTGTTCGTCGCCAACATCGTACAGGTGCTGGCGATCCCACTCGCGGGCGGCTGGGCGGACCGGATCGGTCGGCGGCCGGTGTACTTGATGGGGGCGGCCGGCGCGATGATCTGGCCTTTTGTCGCCTTTCCGCTGTTCGATACCGGCGCAACGGGCGCGATCCTGGCCGCGATCGTCCTGGGGTTGAGCGTCCACGCGCTGATGTACGCGGCGCAGCCCGCGATCATGACCGAGATGTTCCCGACACGGATGCGCTATTCGGGTGTCTCGCTCGGCTACCAGGTGACGGCGATCGTGGCAGGCAGCTGGGCGCCGCTGGTCGGCACGGCGCTGCTGCGCGGCTATGACAGCTGGACGCCGATCGCGGTCTATATCCTTGCGGCAGGTGCGGTGAGCCTGGGGTCGGCGCTGGTGATGCGGGAGACCAAGAATAGCTCCTTGGTGGACCTCGACCGGGCCGATGCGCGGCTGACCGCCTAGTCCGCCGCGAAGGGGGCGGCGACGACCAGCCGTTCCGCCGACCATTCGGGGACGGCGTCGGGCATCATCGGCACCATGAAGCGCTTGCCCGTGGGCCGCTCGATCTCGATGACGTCGCCTGCCCCGAAATTGTCGACGGCGACGACATGGCCCAGCGGCTCACCGCCGTCGGTGGCGGCAGGCAGGCCGATCAGGTCGGCATGATAATATTCGCCGGGCTCCAGCGGCGGCAGCGCCGCCCGGTCCACGGTCAGCGTCAAGCCGCGCAGTGCCTCCGCCGCATCGCGGGTGGAGACGCCCGCCACCCGCACAACGGCGGTCTTGCCGCCGGGGCGGACGCCGGTCAGCCGATGCGGCGTGCCGCCGATGTCGACGGCAGCGAAGCGGGCGAGATCGTCGGTGAACAGCTTCACCTTGATCTCGCCCGAAACCCCATGGGCACCCGCGACCGCCGCGAGCACGATGGCGCGCGCGGACGGCGGGACCTCAGCCGACGGGCGAACCGTCGTCGCCTTCGGGGGCTTCGTCGCCGCCTTCGGCCGGCTTGGTCGCCGACTGCCCGCCGGTATAGTCTTGGTCGGCGGCTCGCTGCTTGCGCTCATCGTCCGGGCTGCCTGGTGCGGGCTTCTTCTGGTCGCTCATGTTCGGCTCCTGTGACGGTGACGCGTTGTCCAACGCGCCGGCCGTCAGCAGGTGCCCGACGGGTGTCAGGCGTCAGCCGTCTCGGCCGGCGTCTCGGCCGGGGCGTTGGCTGCCTCGGCTGCCTCGGCGGCCTTGGCGGCACGCTCCTCGGCGCGCTCCTTGGCCTTCTCGCCCGGCTCGGCCTTCTTCGGGTTGTTGCGCTGGGCACGCTCCTTCACGCCGGCCGCATCCAGGAAGCGGGCGACGCGGTCGGTCGGCTGCGCGCCGTTCGACAGCCAGTGCTTCGCACGCTCGGCATCGAGCACCACGCGCTTCTCGTCTTCCTTGCCGAGCAGCGGGTTGTAGCTGCCCAGCCGCTCGATGAAGCGGCCGTCGCGCGGGGAGCGCGAGTCCGCCACCACGATGCGGTAATAGGGACGCTTCTTGGAGCCGCCACGCGACAGCCGGATGGAAAGTGCCATTGTTCGCTTATCCTTGCAGTTGATCGTTGAGCTTATTTCTTCAGGAACTTGTCGAAGCCGGGCGGGAGGCCGCCGGCACCGGCGCCGGGCAACCCGGGCAGGCCGCCGAGACCGCCCGCCCCGCCCATGCCGCCCGCGCCACCACCGCCGCCGCCGAGCAGGCCGCCAAGGCCACCCATGCCGCCGCCGCCCTTGCCGAACATCGCGGCCAGGCCTTTCAGCCCGCCCATCTTCTTCAGCTTCTTCATGGCGCCGGCCATCTCCTGGTGCATCTTCAGGAGCTTGTTGACCTCCTGCACCGTAGTGCCGCTGCCCTTGGCGACGCGGATCTTGCGCTTGGCGTTGACGATCTCGGGCTTGGCGCGCTCCTTGGCCGTCATCGACGAGATGATCGCGTCCATGCGGATCAGCATCTTGTCGTCGGTGGCACCTGCGGCCGCGGCCTGCGCCTTCTTGAGGCCCGGGATCATGCCGGCCAGCGCGCCGAGCCCGCCCATGCGGCGCATCTGCTCAAGCTGGGCGCGCAGGTCGTTCAGGTCGAACTGGCCCTTCGCCATCTTGGCGGCGAGCTTTTCCGCCTCGTCCTGCTTGATCGTCTCGGCCGCGCGCTCGACCAGGCTGACGACGTCGCCCATGCCGAGGATGCGGCCGGCGACGCGTTCCGGATGGAAGGCTTCGAGCTGGTCGAGCTTCTCGCCCACGCCGGCGAATTTGATCGGTCGGCCGGTCACCGCGCGCATCGACAGCGCCGCACCGCCGCGCGCGTCGCCGTCCATGCGGGTCAGCACCACGCCGGTCAGCGGCACCTGATCGCTGAAGTTCTTGGCGACGTTGACCGCGTCCTGGCCGGTCAGGCTGTCGACCACCAGCAGGATCTCGTCCGGCGTGGCGGTGTCCGCCACCGCCTTCATCTCGTCCATCAGCGCCTGATCGACGTGGAGACGACCGGCGGTGTCGAGCATCAGCACGTCGAAGCCCTGGAGCTTTGCCGCCTGCATGGCGCGGCGCGCGATCTCCACCGGCTGCTGGCCGGGAACGATCGGCAGGGTCGCGACCTTCACCTGCTCGCCGAGCACGGCCAGCTGCTGCTGCGCGGCCGGGCGCTGGACGTCCAGGGACGCCATCAGCACCTTCTTGCGCTCACGCTCCGCCAGGCGGCGCGCGATCTTGGCGGTGCTGGTGGTCTTGCCGCTGCCCTGCAGGCCGACCATCATCACCACCGCCGGCGGCGTAACGCCCAGCTCAAGCTGCGACTGGTCCGCGCCGAGCATCTCCACGAGCGCGTCGTGGACGATCTTGACGACCTGCTGCCCCGGCGTGATCGAGCGGAGCACCTCCGCACCCACCGCACGCTCGGCCACCTTGTCGACGAAATCGCGCACAACTGGCAGCGCGACATCGGCTTCGAGAAGCGCGATCCGCACCTCCCGCATGGCCGCGCGCACGTCCGCCTCCGAAAGCGCGCCGCGGCCGCGCAGGCGGTCGAACACGCCGCCCAGTCGTTCGCTCAAGCTTTCGAACATGCCCGCACCTTCGTTCCATTGTCCCGGGAACAATGCGGCCGACGCCAAAAACGCCGGTGGGCGAAACCTCGCCGACCGGCGTCGCCAGGTCCATCCCGGACCCGACGTCGACTGCATCTTCCCATGGGGACGACGCCGGAGCCCATAGCGGCATCCGCCGTCCGTCGCAAGCAGGGGCGACACCGCCGCCCTTTAACGCCTTGTATACGCACGCCATGCGACACCCGCCCCATCCAGTATCAGGCAGGCGGGCGGTTGGCGCGATGTTGAACGTTGAGGTTGAAACCGCGCCGGCCAAGCGCTCGCCCTTCCGCAATGCGCGGGTGGACCTCGTCACCGGCGGCATCACCATCGCCGCGATCATCATGTTCGCCGGCACCGGCGCGCCCGTGGTCGCCAAATCCGTGGAGTCGCTCCTGGGCGGCGGCGCGGGCGCGGACCGGCTGCTGACCACGGCGCTGATCCTCAACATCGCGCTCGTCCTGTTCGGCTGGCGCCGCTATGCCGACCTCCAGCGCGAGGTGGGCGAGCGCGCGGCCGCGGAGGCACGCGCGAACGAGCTTGCCTCCATCGACCCGTTGACCGGCTTCCTCAATCGCCGCTCGCTCGCCGACCATGGCGAGCAGTTCGTGGCGCGCGCGGCGCAGCGCGGCCAGGGCGTGGCGCTGTTGATGCTCGACCTCGACAACTTCAAGACGGTCAACGACCTGAACGGCCATGCGATCGGCGATGCCGCGCTGGTGATCGCCGCCAACGTGATCAAGGCGTCGGTGCCCGCCGGAACCGTGTGCGGCCGCCTGGGCGGCGACGAGTTCGCCTGCATGGTCGCGTTCGATGGCCAATCGGAACTGGTCGACAAGGTCGCCGACGCCATCGTCACCAACCTGTCGGAGCCCTGCGACGCCGGCGGCGTGCAGCTGCACCTGACCGCATCGCTCGGCATCGCGCGGATGGAAGCACGCAGCGACACGGTGGATGCGCTGATGCGCCGCGCCGACATCGCGATGTATGTGTCCAAGCAGCGCGGGCGCAACCGCTTCAGCTGGTTCGATCCGTCGATGGAGCGCGAGCTGCAGACCCGCAACGCGATCGAGACCGGCATCCGCGAAGGCATCCCCGCCGGCCAGTTCGTCCCCTTCTACGAACAGCAGGTGGATCTGGCGACCGGCCGTATCCATGGCTTCGAGATGCTCGCGCGCTGGAACCATCCGGAACTGGGGCTGGTGTCGCCCGACATGTTCATCCCGATCGCCGAGGAAGCCGGCATGATCGGCGACCTGTCGCTGTCGATCATGCGGCAGGCCTTTGCCGAGGCTCGCAACTGGGCGCCCGAGCTGACCCTGTCGGTCAACATCTCACCGTCGCAGCTGAAGGATCCCTGGCTGGCGCAGAAGATCGTGAAGCTCCTGGTCGAGACAGGCTTCCCGCCCAACCGGCTGGAGGTGGAGATCACCGAAAGCGCCCTGTTTGAAAATCTGGGCCTTGCCCAGTCGATCGTCGGGTCGCTGAAGAACCAGGGAATCCGCATCGCGCTGGACGACTTCGGCACCGGCTATTCCAGCCTCGCTCACCTGCGCGCGCTGCCGTTCGACCGGATCAAGATCGACCGCAGCTTCGTGTCGTCGATCAACGAGAACCAGGAAAGCGCCGCCATCGTCAACGCCATCACGCGTCTTGGCGACAGCCTGGGCCTGCCGATCACCGCGGAGGGGATCGAGGACCATGTCATCGAGGAGCGCATGAAGGACATGGGCGCGCTGAAGGGCCAGGGCTGGCGCTTCGGCAAGCCGATGGGCGTGGAGCAGGTCCGGGCATTGCTCGCCGACCAGAATCTGCTGCCCGCCGCCCGCGCGCCCGAGCCGGACGAGGAGCCGGAGGCGACCCGCCGCCGCGCGGGTTAGAAGGTCGCGCCCGGCTGCGCCATGAACGCGGCTTCCTCGGGCGTCGTGTCTCGACCGAGCGCATCGTTGCGCTGGGGAAAGCGGCCGAACCGTTCGATCTGCTCCAGGTGACGCCGGGCGAAGTCGAGCGCCTGGGGATTGTCGACCTGCTCGAACAGCCGCACGCCGCGGCGCTGATCGGCCTCGTCCTCGGAGTGCATGAACGGCATGTAGAGGAACTGGCGCTCCTCCCCGCTCATCGCCGCGTCCCAGCCACGTTCCAGCGCCAGCCGCGTCAGGCCGATCGCGATCGGATCGGCGGCAAAGGCGCGGGCATCGCCGCGGAACAGGTTGCGGGAGAACTGATCCAGCAGAATGATCGCCGCGAGCGTCGTGCGGCCGTCCGCGCGCCATGGCTCCGGATCCTTCAGCACCGCCTCGCGCAGCGCGGCGAACCGGTCGCGGATCTGCGTGTCGAGCGCGTCATCCTTGGCGAAGCGCTTGTCCGCCGGCACCTCGTCCAGCCAGAAGCGGATCACGCGTTCGGCCTCCGCATGGACTTGCACGCCGCCGCTTCCTAGATCGTCCGCCATGCGCTTCGCATTCCACAAGATGCACGGGCTCGGCAACGACTTCGTGGTGATCGATGCGCGATCGGCGCCGGTCGTCATCGACGCGGGTGTCGCGCGGGGCATCTGCGACCGGCGGCAGGGAATCGGGTGCGACCAGCTGATCCTGATCGAAGCAGCGGACGGCGCCGACGCCGCGATGCGGATCTGGAACCCGGACGGCAGCGAGGCGGGAGCCTGCGGCAATGCGAGCCGGTGCGTGGCCATGCTGCTGGGCGATGGCGCGGCCATCGACACGCCGGGCGGGCGGATCACCGCGCGCGTGGCCGGCGACCTGATCGAGATCGACATGGGCCTGCCGCGCTTCCACTGGGAAGCGGTGCCCCTCGCCTACCCGCTGGACACGCTGGACGTTCCCGTCGGCTGGGGCGATCTGGGGCACGGCACCGCGCTCAGCGTCGGGAACCCGCACATCGTGTTCTTCGTGGCCGAGGACGCCGAGGTCGACCTGGCGACGCTCGGCCCGCTCATCGAACATGACGCCCTTTTCCCGGAGCGGATCAACGTCGGCGTCGCCCGCGTCACCGGTTCGTCCGCCATCCGGCTGGACGTGTGGGAGCGTGGTGCGGGGCTGACCCGCGCCTGCGGCACCGGTGCGTGCGCGGCGGCCGTGGCGGCCGTGCGCCGCCGCCTGGTCAACGGGCCGGTCACGGTCACGCTTCCCGGCGGCGACCTGGAGATCGACTGGACGCCGGGAACCAGCATCCGGATGCGCGGGCCGGCGACCCATGTCTTCACCGGCGAGGCAGACCTGGGCGCCTTCGCGTGACAACCGTCGCCACGCTGGGGTGCCGGCTCAACATCGCGGAGAGCGAGGCGATCCGCGCGATGCTGCCGGACAGGTCCGACCTTGTCGTGGTCAATGGCTGCGCGGTGACGGCAGAAGCGGTGCGGCAAACCGGCAGGACCGTGCGCCGGCTCCGCCGCGAGCGGCCGGACGACCGGCTGGTGCTGACTGGCTGTGCGGCGCAGCTGGAACCGGATCGCTTCGCCGCGATGCCGGAGGTGGATGCTGTTGTCGGCAATGTCGGGAAGCTCGATCCGCAAAGCTACGCGCCGGGCGCGCCGCGCGTGCGGGTGTCGGGCGTGATCGACGTGATGCGGACCGCGCCTCATCTGACCGCTGCCTTTTCCGAACAATCACGCGCCTTTGTGGAGGTGCAGACCGGGTGCGACCATCGCTGCACCTTCTGCATCATCCCGTTCGCGCGCGGGGACAGCCGGTCGCTGCCCGCCGGCGCGATCGTCGACATGGTCGCGCGGCTGGTGGACGCGGGACACGGCGAGATCGTGCTGACCGGCGTCGACCTCACCAGCTATCAGGATGACGGGCTGCGGCTGGGCGACCTGATCGAGGCGATCCTGGCGGGCGTGCCCGGGCTGTCGCGATTGCGCCTGTCGTCGATCGATCCGGCCGAGATCGACGACCGGCTGTTCGCGCTGCTTGCGGGCGAGGCGCGCGTGATGCCGCATCTTCACCTGTCGGCGCAGGCCGGCGATGACATGATCCTGAAGCGGATGAAGCGGCGGCACCGCCGCGCGGACATGATCCGGCTGGTCGACCGGCTGCGCGCGACGCGCTCGGCGCTGACGGTCGGCGCGGACCTGATCGCCGGCTTCCCGACGGAGAACGACGCGATGGCGGCAAACAGCCTCTCCTTGATCGCCGAAGCCGGGATCGCCTTTGCCCATGTCTTCCCCTACTCGCCGCGCCCGGGCACCCCGGCCGCGCGGATGCCGCAGGTCGCGCCCGGCGTGGCGAAGGCGCGCGCGGCGGCGCTGCGGGCGGCGTCCGCCAACGTGCGGGCCGCCATGCTCGACCGGCTGGTGGGCACGCGCCAGTCGATGCTGGTTGAGCGCAGCGGCCTGACCGGCCATGGAGAGGGCTTTGCCGCCTTTCGCCTGCTGTCGCCGCAGCCGGCCGGCACCATTCTCACCGTCGTGCCGCGTCGGCGGGACGGCGACACCCTGATCGTGGAGGCCGAATGACCGACAATCGCTGGCAGGACCGGCTGTTCGGCGGCTTTCGCCGCACGTCCGAACGGCTGACCGACAACCTCACCGGGCTGTTCACGCGCAGCACGCTCGACCGGCAGACGCTGGACGAGATCGAGGAAGCGCTGATCGTCTCCGACCTTGGCCCCGCCACCGCCGCGCGCGTGCGCGACCGGCTCGAGGACCAGCGGTTCGAGCGCGGCCTCGATGAGGCCGGCGTGCGGCAGGTGGTGTCGGACGAGATCGTGAAGGTGCTGGGGCCGGTCGCCGCCCCGCTGGAGATCGACGCCTTTCCACGTCCACAGGTGATCCTGGTGATCGGCGTCAACGGATCGGGCAAGACCACCACGATCGCCAAGCTCGCCCGCCTGTTCCTGGAACAGGATTACGGCGTGATGCTGGCGGCCGGCGACACCTTCCGCGCCGCCGCCATCGGGCAGCTGAAGGTCTGGGCGGAGCGGATCGGCGTGCCCATCATGGCCGGGCCGGAAGGCGGGGATGCCGCCGGCATCGTGTGGGATGCGGTGAAGCAGGCGACCGCCACCGGCATCGACGTGCTGATCGTCGACACGGCCGGCCGCCTCCAGAACAAGCGCGAGCTGATGGACGAGCTTGCCAAGATCCGCCGCGTGCTCGGCCGCCTCAACCCGCAGGCGCCCCACGACGTGGTGCTCGTTCTGGATGCCACCACCGGGCAGAACGCGCTCAACCAGATCGAGGTGTTCAAGGAAGTGGCCGGTGTGACCGGCCTGGTTATGACAAAGCTCGACGGCACCGCGCGCGGCGGCGTGCTGGTCGCCGCGGCCGAAAAGTTTGGCCTGCCGATCCATGCGATCGGCGTCGGCGAAGGAATGGACGACCTGAAGCCGTTCGATCCCGCCGAACTCGCCGAGGCGATCGCGGGCGCAAAGCCGGCCGCCTGAAGCGGCAGGCTTTTCAGGACTGGTTTGCCTGCACCTTCGCTGAGAAATTCCGACAGCATGAAAGTTGGCCGGGCGCGTTCCGCTAGAGATGCATTGAGCGATCCTGGCGGCAACCGCGGCATCGGGAGAGCGTTGACGAGGCGAACGCTTCCCTCGACTTCCCCGTTACGGACGGGCAGGACCCCGCCCCATGACCACTGCCGATCCCTCGCCCCGCGCGCCCATGTCCACCGGCCTCAGGCTGGCGGTGGATTATGGTCCGCTGGTGATCTTCTTTGCCACCAACCAGCTGGCGCCGGGCGCGCTTCATATTCAGCGCGTGCTGACGGCCACCGCCGCCTTCATGCTGGCGCAGATGGCGGCCATCGCGGTCAGCTGGTGGGTCGAACGGCGCGTGCCGCCGATGCTGTGGATCACGGGTGCGCTGGTGCTGGCCTTCGGCGCGCTCACCTTCCTGTTTCGTGACGAGCGCTTCATCCAGATGAAGCCGACCTTCGTGTACCTGCTGTTCGCCGGCACGCTGGGCATCGGGCTGATGACCGGCCGGCCCATGCTGAAGATGCTGCTGGACACCACCTACCCCGGACTGACGGACCTCGGCTGGCGCAAGCTCACCCGCAACTGGACGCTGTTCTTCCTGGCGATGGCCATCCTGAACGAGATCGTCTGGCGCTCCACCAACTTCGATTTCTGGGTGGGCTTCAAGCTGTGGGGCGCGATCCCGCTGACGCTGGTGTTCGTGCTCGCCAATATCCCGATGCTGCTGAAGAACGGCCTCGCCGACCCGACCGATCCGATCGCAAAGCCGCCGGCCGAGGGATGAGCGCCCCCGCACCAGATCCGCTGGTCGACGAGAACGGACGGCGCTGGCCACCCCTCGATCCCGTCAGGACGGGCGTTCTCGGGAGGTGCCCACGCTGCGGTCAGGGCCGGCTGTTCAAGGGGTTCCTGACGTTGGCCGACCGGTGCGGCGTGTGCGGGCTCGACTACAGCTATGCCGATCCGGCGGACGGGCCGGCGGTGTTCGTGCAGCTGTTCGCGTGCGTGCCGGGCGTCGTCTTCATCCTGATGCTGCAGGTGATCGCCGATCCGCCCTGGTGGGTGCACCTGCTGGTGAGCGTCCCCGTGCTGGCTCTGAGCACGGTCCTGCCGCTGCGCCCGCTCAAGGGCTGGCTGGTCGCGAGCCAGTTCTTCTACCGCGCGCGGGAAGGCCGGATCGTTCGAGATTGAGGGCGGCCTTTGTGCCGCCGCAATCCCGATAGACATCGGTGGCGGAAAGGAACCGTCATGAGCGCCGCCATCGCATTGCTGATGCAAATGTCGCTGGCGAACCCGCCGCCCGACCTCGCCAGCTTTGACCTCAAGGACGTGGCGCGTCCGGCGGCGGCCGATTGCACCCGGGCGACGCTTCAACCGAACGAGATCCTCGTCTGCGCCCGCCGGGCCGCGCCGCCGCTCGATGACGGGCGCTACAGCCAGGAAGCGCTGTTGCCGCGCGCCGAGATCGGCGTGGGCGGGGCGCGCCTGTCGGTCGATGCCGAACAGGCGACGCTCTCCCGCGGGGAGACCAGCCAGCGCGCGATGGTGCGGCTGAGAATCCCCTTCTAGGCCGCGGCGCCCCCAACGTGGGAGCGTCGCGCGCCCGTCAGCCCGCGACCGCGGCGTAGCGCTCGCCGACCTTGTCCCAGTCGACCACGTCCCACCACGCCTTCAGATAGGCGCCGCGATCGTTGCGGTAGGTGAGATAATAGGCATGCTCCCACACGTCGTTGCCGAGCAGCGGCGTGCCGCGATCGGCCACCACGTCCATCAGCGGATTGTCCTGGTTGGGTGTGGAGGTGACCTTCAGCCTGCCGTCGGCATCGGCGATCAGCCAGGCCCAGCCGGAGCCGAACTGCCCCGCGCCCTTCGTGTTGAATTCCTCCTTCAGCTTGTCCAGCGAGCCGAAGTCGCGGTCGATCGCGTCCTTCAGTGCGCCCGACGGCCGGCCGCCGCCCTTCTTCATGGTGTTCCAGAAGAAGTCGTGGTTCCAGAAGCCGCCACCATTGTTGCGGACCGCCGCCGGGGCGGAGGAGATGTTGCCGAGGATCTCCTCGATCGACTTGCCCTGAAGGCTCTGGTCCTTCTCGACCGCCTCGTTGAGCTTGTCGGTATAGGCCTTGTGATGCTTGTCGTGGTGGAACGTCATCGTTTCCTTGTCGATGGTCGGCTCCAGCGCGTCGTAGTCATAAGGAAGCGGGGGCAGTTCGAACGCCATGAGGCATCTCCTCGAGGGTTGATGACGGATGAAGCCCTAACGCACGTCAGCGGGGTGGGACGCAAGTCGGGAACGACGTTCTTTATATGTTCCGTCGATCGCGCTATCCTTGGGCATGGACTCGGGCCGAGAGCATGAGCTGCGTGCCGGGCGCGGCGCGCCGACCAACCGCACGCCGTCGCGCTTCGGCCTCGCCGCACGCGACGCGGACGGCGACTGGCTGGATGAGCGCGACCTGATCGATGGGCGGGCGCCACCGCTGCGCACCACCGTCACGGTGGAATCGCCGAAAACCATCATCAGCCGCAACCAGTCCCCCGACGTTCCGTTCGACCGCTCGGTGAATCCCTATCGCGGGTGCGAGCATGGCTGCGTCTACTGCTTTGCGCGACCGACCCATGCCTATCACGACCTGTCGCCCGGACAGGATTTCGAAAGCCGGCTGTTTGCAAAGCCCGATGCGCCGGCGCTCCTCCGGGCGGAGCTTGGCAAGCGCGGCTATGAGTGCCGGCCGCTGGCCTTCGGCACCAACACCGATCCCTATCAGCCGATCGAGCGTGACTGGCGCATCACCCGCGCATGCCTGGAGGTGCTGCGCGAGTGCCGGCACCCGATCACCATCACCACCAAGTCTGCGCGCGTGCTTGACGATCTGGATCTGATCGCCGGTATGGCGGCGGACGGGCTTGCCGCCGTGATGATGTCGGTCACCTCGCTCGACCCCGCCATCGCCCGCACGCTGGAGCCGCGCGCGTCGCACCCCGAAAAGCGGCTGGCGGCGGTGGAGGCGCTGGTCGCGGCGGGGGTACCGACCTTTGTGTCGATCGCGCCCGTCATCCCGCACGTCACCGATCATGAGATCGAGGCGATCGTGGCGCGCGCCGGCGCGGCGGGGGCGCGCGGTGTGTTCTTCATGCCCGTGCGTCTGCCGCACGAGGTCGCCCCGCTGTTTCGCGACTGGCTGGCGGCGCATCATCCGGAACGCGCGGGCAAGGTGATGGCCACGGTTCGGTCGATCCGCGGCGGGCGCGACAACGATCCCAACTTCTTTACGCGCATGCAGGGGCAAGGGCCATGGGCGGACCTGATCCGCGCGCGGTTCCGCATCGCGTGCGTCAAGGCCGGGATCGACAACCGCCGCATCCAGCTTCGCTGCGACCTGTTCCGCCCGCCGGCGGGCGATCAGCTCCGACTGTTCTGATCGGGCCCGGCCGTGATGCGGCCGCCGTCAGCCCCCGACCACCGCCAGCTGCGGCGGGCCGGCCGCCCGCAGCGCGACCGCGGTTACCCCCGGCATGCGCTCGGCCCGGGCGGCGAGTTCCGCATCGAGCAGCAGCCCGCGACCCAGCCGCAGCAGCGCCTCGCCCCCGTCGGGCAGTCGCGCGCGCAGCAGGAGCTCGCCCCGCCCCGCGCCCGGCGACCCGACCAGGCTGCGCAGCCCTGCAACGGCGGCGGGATCGGCGACCGTCACCTCCATCACCAATCGGGCGTTCGCGGTCAGCCCCTCAAGCGGGCGAAGCGCCTTGATGGTGACGCGCGGCGTCTCCTCGCCCGGGCGGCGGTCCAGCTCGACCGTCGCCAGCGCGCAGCCGCCGGCGCGCGCCGCCTCCTCGATCGTCGCGGCGACCTCGTCGTCGAAGCAGGTGGCGACAAACTGTCCGGACGCATCCGACACCGTTGCCATCATGTAGCGCTTGCCACGCGCGGACGTGCGCCAGCGCGCGTCCTCCACCAGCAACGCCATGGTCGCGCCGACACGGCCTCCGTCGGCCGGCGCGGGATCGCGGCAGATGGTGGCGTACGGCCTTGCGCCATGCGCGCCCGCGACATGGCGATAGCTGTCGACCGGATGGGCGGAAAAGTAAAAGCCGAATGCGTCCTTTTCCTGCGCCATCGCGTCGGCGATCGACCAATGGGCGTCGGCGGCCAGCCGGATCGCGGAGACGCTGGCGTCGCCGGCACCGAACAGGCCGCCCTGCCCGCTCGTCCGGCTGCCATGCGCCTGCACGGCGACGGCCAGCAGCGTTTCGGCCGCGGCGAACACGGCGGCGCGGCGGCTCCGCCCGCCGTCCACCAGCGCGTCGAACGCACCGGCGGCGGCCAGGCTTTCCAGCTGGCGTCGGTTCAGGAGCTTCGGGTCGACACGGCCGGCGAAGTCGTCCAGCGAGGCAAAGGCGCCCGCGGCCGACCGTTCCTGCACCAGCAGCTCCATCGCCCGCTCGCCGACGCCCTTCAGCGCGGCCAGGCCGAAGCGGACCGCCCCCTCCTCCACATCGAATTCGGCGACGCTCCCGTTCACGCATGGGCCGAGCACAGGCACGCCCATGCGGCGCATGTCCTCGACGAAAACGGCCAGCTTGTCGGTCAGCGCCATGTCGAAGCACATCGACGCGGCGAAGAACTCGGGCGCGTGATGCGCCTTCAGCCAGGCGGTCTGATAGGCGAGCAGCGCATAGGCCGCCGCGTGGCTCTTGTTGAAGCCGTAACCCGCGAACTTGTCGATCAGGTCGAACAGTTCGTTCGCCTTTTCCGCCCCGATGTCGTTGCGCGCGCACCCGTCGACGAAGCGCTGGCGCTGCGCATCCATCTCGGCCTTGATCTTCTTGCCCATCGCGCGGCGCAGCAGATCCGCCTCGCCCAGCGAATAGCCGGCGAGGACCTGCGCGGCCTGCATCACCTGTTCCTGATAGACGAAGATGCCGTAGGTTTCCGACAGGATCCCTTCGAGCAGCGGGTGCGGATAGGCGATGGCGGCGCGGCCGTTCTTTCGGTCACCGAACATCGGGATGTTGTCCATCGGACCCGGCCGATAGAGCGACACGAGCGCGATGATGTCGCCAAAGTTGGTCGGCCGCACCGCCGACAGCGTGCGGCGCATGCCTTCGGATTCCAGTTGGAACACGCCCACCGTCTCGCCGCGCTGAAGAAGCGCATAGACCGCTGGATCGTCCCATTCGAGCGCATCCAGGTCGATGTGCACGCCGCGCTTGGCCAGCAGGTCGGTCGCCTTCCGCAGCACGGACAGCGTCTTCAAGCCAAGGAAGTCGAACTTCACCAGCCCGGCGCCCTCGACATATTTCATGTCGAACTGCGTGACCGGCATGTCGGAGCGCGGATCGCGGTAGAGCGGCACCAGCTGGCTCAAGGGCCTGTCGCCGATCACCACGCCTGCGGCATGGGTGGAGCTGTGGCGTGGAAGACCTTCCAGCTTCATGGCCAGGTCGAACAAGCGCTTCACCTCGGCATCGCGCTTATATTCGGTGGCGAGCTCGGACACGCCGTTCAGCGCGCGCTCCAGCGTCCATGGGTCGGTCGGGTGGTTGGGGACCAGCTTTGCAAGCCGGTCGACCTGGCCGTAGCTCATCTGGAGCACGCGGCCGGTGTCCTTCAGCACCGCGCGCGCCTTCAAGCGCCCGAAGGTGATGATCTGCGCGACATGGTCGCGGCCATATTTCTGCTGGACGTAGCGGATCACCTCCTCGCGCCGGGTTTCGCAGAAATCGATGTCGAAGTCGGGCATCGACACGCGTTCCGGATTGAGGAAGCGTTCGAAGAGCAGGCCGAGCTTGATCGGGTCCAGGTCGGTGATGGTGAGCGCCCAGGCGACCACCGATCCGGCGCCCGATCCGCGCCCCGGGCCGACGGGGATGCTTTCGCCCTTCGCCCATTTGATGAAGTCGGCGACGATCAGGAAATAGCCGGGAAAGCCCATCTTCACGATCACGTCGACTTCGAAGTCGAGGCGATCGAAATAGAGCGCGCGCGACGCGTCGTCGGCAATGCCGGCCTTTTTCAGCCGCTCCTCCAGCCCGGCACGCGCGTCCTCGCGCAGCTTGATCGCCTCGGCCTCTCGGTCGCCCGCCAGGCTCGGCAGGATCGGCTTGCGCGCCGGGGCGGCCACGGCACAGCGCTGCGCCACGACGGCGGTGTTTGCGATGGCCTCCGGCAAGTCCTCGAACAGGCGCCGCATCTCGGCGGCCGGCTTCATCCAGGCGTCGGGCGCGCTTCGCACCCGGTCGGTGCTGTCGACATAGGCGGAGCCGGCGATGCACAGCATGGCATCGTGCGCGGGATGGAAATCGGCTTCCGCAAAGCTGCACGGGTTGGTCGCGACCACCGGCCAGCCGCGCGCATAGGCCAGCGCGATCAGGTCGGCCTCCGCGCCTTCCTCCACCGCGTTGCCGCAGCGCGACAGCTCCACGTAAAGCCGGTCCGGGAACAGCGCGGCGAGCCGATCGGCATAGGCATAGGCCGCCTGTTCGCGGTGATCCTCGAACAAGCGGGCAAGCGCCCCCTCCCGCCCCGCCGTCAGCGCGAGCAGCCCGTCGGTGCGACCCTCCAGCTGGTCGAGCTCCACATGGGCGTCCTCCTCGACCGGGCGATCGAGATGCGCCATCGAGACCAGCGCGCAGAGATTCTCATAACCGCGCTCGTCCTTGGCGTAGAGCGCAAGCCAGTCGATCGCACCGCCCGGCATGTCGGGCAGGTCGGGACGCCGGACCGCGAGCAGCGCGCCGATGATCGGCTGCACGCCCGCCTTCATGCAGGCCTCCGAAAACGCCATGGCGCCATAAAGCCCGTTGCGGTCGCAGATGGCGACGGCAGGAAAGCCGAGCTTGCGGGCCTGCGCGGCGATCAGCTTCGGGTCGATCGCCCCTTCGAGCATGGTGTAGGCGGACAGGACACGGAGCGGAACAAAGGGCGTTGGGGACATGACCGAGACTATGGGACCTCCGCTCGATTCGTTAAACCGCCAAGCGCTTGAAGCGCGGTGGATGGAGCTGACCCGCCGGTTGCTGCCGGATGTCGCGACGGGGCGGCGCTGGCCGATCCGGCTGGATCACTGCTTTCAGCGCGTCTTCCTGGATCATGCCTTCGGCGGACGCTGGACAGACGCCCATTCCGCCCGTCCGGCCTATCTGACCGTGTCGGCCGACCGGCTGCGCGCCGCCGTCGACCTGGCCGAGCAGGTGCTGGCCGGCACCGCCGACCTTTCGGCGCTCAACGCCCGCTCACTGGCGTGGCGGGGCAAGGATTAACCGTGCTCGTTCATTGATCTGGGCGACATTCCGTCGGCTGAAATTACAGCTACCGGCAGCTTAACCAGCTAAGTTGTTGTTTTTACGTTCTGGCACGCTTGTTGCGGAGATTGGCCCGTTAACAACTCGCTCGAAAAAGGTTACCGCCATGATCCGCACCATCGCTCTCGCCGCCACGCTGCTGGCGTCCGCCACCTCCGCCAACGCCGCCGTCACCATCACCCGCGTCGGCGATGCCTATTCGAACGCCAATGGCGGTCAGAACATCATCTTCCGCAACGACTTCAACACCTCGCAGGAACAGAGCCAGGTCACCGGCACGGGCTTCCTGTTCCGCAACGTGACCGATCAGTTCGGTGCGATGCCGGCTCCGGGCAACCCGTCGGGCTCGACCGCCAACCAGTATCTGTCGGTTCTCGGCGGTGGGACGGCCACGCTGGCGATCAATCCGGCGCTGAACATCAACAGCTTCATGATCGATATCGGCTCGATCGACTCGTACAATGACCTGACGATCACCTTCAACGGCGCTGCGTCGCAGACCTTCACCGGCGGCCAGCTTCTCGCCCTGTCGGGCATCCAGGGTCCGGCCAACGGCGACCAGGTGTCGTCGCGCACCAACGGCCGCTTCATGTTCGCCGGCGTTCAGGGCTTCTCCAGCGTGACGTTCGCCAGCGGCCAGAACAGCTTCGAGATCGACAACTTCCGCGCCGCGGTGCCGGAGCCGGCGACCTGGGCGATGATGATCGCGGGCTTCGGCATGGTCGGTGCCGGCATGCGCCGCCGCCGTGCGTCGGGCCAGGTCGCGTTCGCCTAAGCGACCGCCACCTGCAGGTTGAAGGAGGGCGGCGCCACGGCGTCGCCCTTTTTCATGCCCGGTCGCGGCGACGCCGCGTCGGCGCGTGGAAGTCCGACGGCTTGTCGGCGATCCAGCGGAGAAAGTCCTGCAACTCCGGCCGGGCGCGAAGCGCGGCCACGTCCCGCGTCTCGCGCGCCAACAGCTGGTTCGCCATCGCCGCATGGATGGCGCGGTGACAGATCGGATGAACCGGCACGGTGTCGCGCCCGCCCTCCGATTTCGGGATCAGGTGGTGAAGCTCGACCCGACGGCCGAGCGGGCGCTGGCACAGCGCGCATGTCGGGGGTGCCGGCGGCGGCGGCGCGGGGTCGTCGCCCCGCCACCGCGTCTGCCGCCGGCCGACCAAGCTACTCCGGCTTGACCAGCGCCGCGGCTGCGGGCTGCGGCTTGGTTCCCGGCTGCTCGACGATGCGGATGCCGAGCTCGCGCAGCTGCTTCGGCGTCACGGGCGCAGGGGCCTGCATCATCAGGTCCTCCGCCTTCTGCGTCATCGGGAAGACGATCACCTCGCGGATGTTCGGCTCGTCGGCCAGCAGCATCACGATGCGGTCGATGCCCGGCGCCGATCCGCCGTGCGGCGGCGCGCCGAACTTAAAGGCGTTGATCATGCCGGCAAAGTCGCTGTCGACCTGCGCCTGTGTATAGCCCGCGATCTCGAACGCCTTGTACATAATGTCCGGCCGGTGGTTCCGGATCGCGCCCGACGACAGCTCAACGCCGTTGCAGACGATGTCATACTGGTAGGCGAGGATGTCGAGCGGATCCTTGGTCTCCAGCGCCTCCAGCTCGCCCTGCGGCATGGAGAAGGGATTATGCGAGAAGTCCACCTTCTTGGCGTCTTCGTCATATTCGAACATCGGGAAGTCGACGATCCAGCAGAACTCGAACCGGTTGGCGTCGATCAGGCCCAGCTGCTCTCCCACGCGGGTCCGCGCGGCACCGGCCAGCTTGGCCGCCTGCGCCGCCTTGCCGGCCGCGAAGAACACGCCGTCGTCCGGGCCGAGGCCGAGCGCCGCGATCAGCTTCGCCGTCGCTTCCGGCCCATGGTTCTTGGCGATCGGGCCGCCCGCCTCGCCGCCCTTCATGGTCATGTAGCCAAGGCCCGCATGACCTTCGCTGCGCGCCCAGTCGTTCATGTCGTCGAAGAACTTGCGGCTCCTGTCGCCCGTGGCGGGGGCCGGGATCGCGCGCACCACGCCGCCGCCTTCCACGATCCGCGCGAACAGGCCGAAGCCCGATCCCGCGAAATGGTCGGACACGTCGGCGATCTCGATCGGGTTGCGCAGGTCGGGCTTGTCGCTGCCGTATTTCAGCATCGACTCGGCATAGGGGATCCGCCGGAACGGCAGCGCGGAGACCTGACGCCCCTTGCCCTGCCAGTCGGCGAACTCCTCGAACACGCCGTGCAGCACCGGCTCGATCGCGGCGAACACATCGTCCTGCGTGACGAAGCTCATCTCGAAGTCGAGCTGGTAGAACTCGCCCGGGCTGCGATCGGCGCGCGCATCCTCGTCGCGGAAACAGGGCGCAATCTGGAAGTAACGGTCGAAGCCGGCGACCATCAGCAACTGCTTGAACATCTGCGGCGCCTGCGGCAGCGCGTAGAACTTGCCCGGATGGACGCGGCTGGGCACCAGGTAATCGCGCGCGCCTTCCGGCGAGGACGCGGTCAGGATCGGCGTCTGGAACTCGGTGAAACCCTGGTCGATCATGCGCTTGCGGATCGACGCGATGACGCTCGACCGCAGCATGATGTTGGCGTGCAGCTTGTCGCGGCGAAGATCGAGGTAACGGTGCCGCAGCCGGATCTCCTCCGGATATTCGGCGTCGCCCGCGACCGGCATCGGCAGCTCGGCGGCGGCGGACTGCACCGCCACCTCGTCGGCGCGCACCTCGATCTCGCCGGTGGCGAGCCCGGCGTTCACCGTTTCCGCCACGCGCGCCACCACGCGCCCGGTCACCGTCACGACGGATTCAACCCGCGCGCCGTCCAGCGCGGCAAAGGCCGGGCTGTCGCTGTCGACCACCACCTGCGTCAGGCCATAATGGTCGCGCAGGTCCACGAACAGCAGCTGACCATGGTCGCGCTTGCGATGGATCCAGCCGGACAGGCGCACGGTGGAGCCGACGTCGCCGGCACGCAGCTGGGCGCAGGTGTGGGAGCGGTAGGCGTGCATCGGTGGAGAAAACCCGTTCGGATGATGGAGAAAGCCCCGGCGTAAGGCAGGCCCGCCGTCGGCTTGTCAAGCAGCGACGCCCCTTCCCTCCAGCCGCTGCCTTGCTATTCAGGGGCGATGCGTATTCACCCGTTGATCGACAGCAGTGCCGATCTCGCCGCCCTGTGTTCCCGCCTCGCCAAGTCGCCCTATGTCGCGGTCGACACCGAATTCATGCGCGAGAACAGCTACTGGCCGGAACTGTGCCTGATCCAGATCGCCGACGAGCATGAGGCCGCGGCGATCGACCCGATGGCGCCCGGCATCGACCTGAAGCCCCTTTTGGACCTGATGGTCGACAATGAGGAGGTACTGAAGGTCTTCCACGCCGGTGGGCAGGACATTGAGATCGTCCACAACCTGACCGGCAAGACCCCTCATCCGCTGTTTGACACGCAGGTGGCGGCCATGGCGATCGGGCAAGGCGACCAGATCGGCTATTCGAACCTTGTCGACACCTGGCTCGGCATCACGCTCGACAAGGGCGCGCGCTTCACGGACTGGGCGCGCCGCCCGCTCGACAAGCGGCAGATCGACTATGCGATCGGCGACGTCACCCACCTGGTGAAGATCTTCCCGCGCATCCTGGACAAGCTGAAGAAGCTCGGCCGCGGCGCCTGGCTTGACGAGGAGATGGATCGGCTCGCCGATCCCGCCAATTACGAGAACCAGCCCGACGACGCCTGGCTGCGGCTGAAGCTGCCCAGCCGCAAGGCGGACGCGCTTGGCCGGCTGAAGGTGCTGGCGGCCTGGCGCGAGCGCGAGGCGCAGGCGAAGAACCTGCCGCGCGGGCGCATCGTCAAGGACGAAACGCTGGTCGACCTGGCCGGCAGCCCGCCGGCCGCCCAGGCCGATCTCGGCCGGGTGCGCGGCCTGTCGCAGGCCTGGTCGGGCAACGACATCGGCGGGCGGCTGATGAAGGCGCTGGCCGCCGCCGTGCCGCTCCCCGCCGACGAGATGCCGGGGCGCGAGGAGCGCCGCCCCGGCGTCGGCAAGGACGGGGCGCTGGTCGCCGATCTGCTGAAGCTCCTCCTGAAGATCCGCGCGAAGGAGATCGCAGTGGCGCCGCGCCTGCTCGCGCGCACGGACGAGCTGGAGCAGCTCGCCTGCGGCCAGCGCGAAGGCCTGTCGATCCTGGACGGCTGGCGCGGGGAGCAGTTCGGGCGCGACGCGCTGGCGCTGGTGGAAGGTCGCATGGCATTCGCCGTGCGCAATGGAAAGCTGCGCATGACGCGCACGGAGGAGGAACGGGCATGACCAAGCTGCTGGCCGCTTTGCCGCTGATCGCCATCGCCGGCTGCACCACCACGGCCGCGACGCCCGATGGGGCGGAGGGGGCCGAGCCCGGACCGGTGATCGCAGGCGAGGGACGCTGCAATGCGGCCGCCACCGCAGACCTGGTCGGGCGCCCGGCCGATGCGGCATTGGGTGCGGAGGTGCTGAGGCGCACCGGCGCGCGCACGCTTCGCTGGATTCAGCGCGGCACGGCCGTGACCATGGACTATCGCACCGACCGCGCGAATGTGACGCTGGACGACGCCGGCCGCGTCGAGGGCGTCAGGTGCGGCTGACCAGCTCCGGCTGAAGGCCAAGGCTGGTCGCCGCCTTGCGGTGGCGGCGCTCCACCGGGTCGGAGTACCAGTCCTCGTCACCCGGCTTCAGCACGAGGCGGAGGGCACCGTCCGCGACCTCCAGCCGGGTATCGGTCAGCGGCGACGCGACGCCCGCGCTCAAACGCTGGGCAAAGCGGATGGCGTGGCCCCATCCGGACGCAAGCTCCAGGCTCGGCGCATCGGCGAGCAGCGGCAGCGGATCGACCGGAACCGTCGCATCGCCAAGCGCGACGCTCAATGCCTGCGCCATCATCGCGCGGCCCCGTGCATCGATGCCGACCCAGTTGCCGTGCAGGGCCACCTCACGCGCCCGCTCCGCCCGGAATTCCGGGTTCGCGCGCCAACCGGTGTCGGCGAGGAGGCAGGCGGCATGGCGCAGGCGGCGGTCGCCCGGACCGTCGTTGCGGAACAAGGGCGCGATCCAGCGGTCCAAGAGGTCGCCATGTTCCGGAAACCGTCCAGTCGATGCCGCCTCGTCGCGCGCGGCGACGATCAGCGGGTCGGACGCACGCCCATCGGCATCCAGCCGCTCGAACAGCAGCCCGTCCCGCACGCCGAGCGCGGACACGACCAGTTCGGCCGGACGCAGCCGCCTCACCACCGCTTCCAGAAGCTCAACTGCCTGTCCCAGGGTCGCGATGCGCGCCGACGACAGGTCCGGCACCTTCTTCAGCTCCGCCTTGTCCGCAGCATCGATGCGCGCGGCCAGTTCGCCCAGCGCGGCCGGATCCATCCGGTAATCATGGATGATGGGGAGTGCGTAGCCCGACAGGTGCATGTCGAGCCGCGCCAGCGCGCGCCACGATCCGCCCACCAAGTAGAAGGCGCCGCCGTTGCAATCCTCCGTCCAGCCTGCGGCCTCCAGCCCTTGAGCGAGCGCCGCGTCGATGCGGCCTCGCATGCCGGCGGTGCGGAGCACGCCGAGCGGCAGCGACAGCCGGTCGCCGACCGTGCCGTCGCCGACCTGCACCAGTTCCAGGCTCCCGCCGCCGAGGTCGCCGACCACCCCGCTCGCGCCCGGCACGCCGGACAGCACCCCCAGCGCGGCCAGCTCCGCCTCGCGGTCGCCCGACAGGATGGTGACGTCGATGCCCAGCGCTGCCGCCCGCTCAACCAGCACGGAGCCGTTTGCGGCATCGCGGACGGCAGCGGTGGCGACCGCGATCATGTCGTCCGGCTCCAGCACGCGGCACAGGCGGGCGAACCGCGCCAGCGATGCGGTGGCAAGGTCCAGGGCGGCGGGGTCGATCCGCCCGCTTTCCTCCAGCCCGCGGCCAAGCCCGGCCATGATCTTCTCGTTGAACAGGATCGCCGGCCGCCGCGCCGGCCCGTCATAGACGACGAGGCGGACGCTGTTGGAGCCGATGTCGACAATGGCGGTGCGTCGGCGGCCGCTCCCCGCCCGCGGGTCAGTCACGCTGGACGAGGCGAAGCGTCGGCACCGCGTCGCTGTCGCGCAGCGCCTGCCCGCGTCCCGACAGCGACGGATTGGTCATGAAATAACGGTGGAGGTTGAACGGCCGCGTGCCGGGATCGGCGCGCAGATACTGGCCGTCCGGCATCAGCTCCCAGCTCTGCTCGTTGTCGATCAGGTTGGCGACCATCACCTGGTCCAGCAGCTGGTCGTGAACCGTCGGATTGAGCACCGGCATCATATATTCGACCCGCCGATCGAAGTTGCGCCCCATCCAGTCGGCCGAGGAGATGAACACCTTCGCCCCGTCGTGCGGCAACGGCTTTCCGTCGCCGAACGCGAAGATGCGGCTGTGTTCCAGGAAGCGCCCCACCACCGACTTCACGCGGATCGTCTCCGACAGGCCGGGCACGCCGGGCTTCAGGCAGCAGATGCCCCGCACGATCAGGTCGATCGCCACGCCCGCCATGCTCGCTTCGTAAAGCTTGTCGATGATCAGCGTGTCGGTGAGCGAGTTGAGCTTCGCCCAGATGTTGCCCGCCTTGCCGGCGCGCGCATGGCCGATCTCAATGTCGATCAGCTCGCACAACCGCGTCCTCATGCCATGGGGCGACATGCTGATCAGTTCGAGCCCGCTCGGCTCCACATAGCCGGTGACATAGTTGAACAGCTGCGCGGCATCGCGTCCGGCGCGCGGGTCGGCGGTGAAGAAGCTGATATCCGTGTAAACCCGCGCGGTCACCGGATGGTAGTTGCCGGTCCCGAAATGGCAGTAGGTGCGGTAGCCACCGGCCTCGCGCCGCACCACCATCGACACCTTGGCGTGCGTCTTCCACTGGGTGAAGCCGTAGATCACCTGCACGCCCGCCCGTTCAAGCTGGGCTGCCCACAGCAGGTTCTGCTCCTCGTCGAACCGCGCTTTCAGCTCCACGACGGCGGTCACCGACTTGCCGGCCTCCGCCGCGTCGATCAGCGCGCGGATCACTGCCGACTGCTTGCCCGCGCGGTAGAGCGTCTGCTTGATCGCGACCACGTCCGGGTCGGTCGCCGCCTGCCGCAGGAACGACAGCACCACGTCGAACGCCTCGTACGGATGGTGGACGACGATGTCCTTGGCGCTGATCGCGGCGAAACAATCGCCGCCATGCTCGCGGATGCGTTCGGGAAAGCGCGGGGAAAACGGCACGAACTTCAGGTCGGGGCGGTCTTCCTCGACGATTTGGGCGAGGTCGGCGATGCCCACAAAGCCACCATCCTCGCCCGACAGCATGTCGTCGCTGCCGAGCGTGTCGCGCACCAGCTCCTCCAGCTCGGCGGGGATGCCCGCCTCGATCTCCAGCCGGATCACGCGTCCGCGGCGGCGGCGCTTGATGGCGGTGCGAAAGAAGTCGACCAGGTCCTCGGCCTCTTCCTCCAGCTCGATGTCGCTGTCGCGGATGACGCGGAAGGTGCCAGACCCATTCACCTGATATCCGGGGAACAGCATGGGGGTGAAGCGCTTCAGGAGCGTTTCCACCGCAACGAAGCGGGCGTCGTCGACGGTGCCCAGCCGCACGAAGCGCGGGATGGACGCCGGCACCATCACCAGCTCGCGGATCGGCTCCCCATCCGACAGGCGGCAGAGATCCAGGATGATCGCCAGCCCCTTGTTGGGGATGAAGGGAAAGGGATGCGCGGGGTCCAGCGCCTGTGGCGTCAGGATCGGGAACAGCTGTTCGCGAAAATACTGCTCCAGCGCGGGCGCGTCGTCGTCGGAGATGTCGTCGGCACCCAGCACGCGGATGCCGGCCTGGTCGAGCTCCGCCGCGATCTGCTTGAAGGCCGCGCGCTGCGCCGCGAACAGCCGGTCCGCTTCCTCCGAGATGGCGGCGAGCTGCTGCGTGACGGTCAGCCCGTCGGGCGACCGCTCCTCCACGCTTTGCAGCTGCTGGCCCTTCAGGCCCGCCACGCGCACCATGAAGAACTCGTCCAGGTTGCTGCCCGAGATCGACAGGAAGCGCATCCGCTCCAGCGCGGGATGGGCGGGGTTGAGCGCTTCTTCCAGCACGCGCCGGTTGAACGCGAGCCAAGACAGCTCGCGATTGAAATAGCGATCCGGGTGAAGGTCCATCGCCGGGTCGGTCATCGCCTGTGTCGCCATCATGCGGCGTCGCCGCTCCTTATGTCCGTCTCGTCGATCAACCGGCCAAGGGCCGTGCGGGCCAGTTGCACCGTCAATCGGGCGCGCCGGGCCAGCGCTGCTTCGTCCAGTGCGTCAACCGCACCGATGATCGCAAGGTGGGTTCGTTCAACCCGTCGCGCCAGCCAGTCGACGAGCGCGTCCGGCGCATGAAGGTTCCGCCGTTCGAACAGATGCGCGATCAGCTGCGGCACCAGCGCCGCGTCCGGATCGTCGATGCGGACATGCGGCGTCGCCGCCAGCCGCGACCGGAGATCCGGCAGGCGCACGATCCAGGCAGGCGGCGGCGCATCGGCGATCAGGACGAGCGGCCGGCGATCGTCGTTGGCGGCGTTCCAGTGGTGGAACAGCTGCGTCTCGTCGATCGTGTCGGCCGCATCGACGATCCGCCCGCCGACCGGCCGCATCGCCACCCGGGCAAGCAGGCTGCGGCCGGATTTGCGCGGGCCGGTCAGGATCGTGACCGGCACCGGCCAGGTGCCCCAGCGGTCGAGATGGGCGGCGGCCGCGCGGTTGCTGTCGGCGAGGAGAAACGACTCTTCCCGCCGCCCTTCGGGAAAGGCGAGCGGGAACGCCAGCTGGCTCATTGCGCGGGCGGCGTGCCCGCGGGCTGGGCGGCGGGCGCGCGGCGGCTGATCCGGATCGATCCGCCACCCTGGCTGACGCTCCAGCCACGGCTTTCCAGCGCGGTGGCGAGCGCGGCCGCCTCCCCCTCATAAGCAACACGCATCACCGACACGCCGCCGATCGCGAGGCTGCCCGTGACGGCGGAGCGGACGCCGGGGATCGCCCGCAGCGCCGCCTCCGCCGCGTTCACCGCGCCGGCATCGGGCGAATCGAACTGGACGGACAGCTGCGTCACGCCGACAACGGCCTGGTCCCCGGCGAACGGATCGACACCGTCTTCGGCCAGCAGTTCCTCCGGCAGCTCCTCGGGAATGGGCTCCTCGATCACCAGCGACGGATCGGGCGTCAGCGCGCCGCGGGTGAGTGCGGCGACGTAGATCTCATCCAGCCGCCGAACGCCCTCGTCCAGCATCTCGGCGATCGCGGCAGAGCTTTCCCCGCGCAGCGAGAAGCTGCCGAGCAGCCGCCGATCCGGCCCGTGATAGGCGGAAAAGCGCCCGACCACCGGCCCGCCCGGCCACAGTCGGCTGAGCGACACCTGCGGCACGATCACGTCGGCGGCACCATATTGGTCGAGCAGCTGGCGCCAGAGCACGCGCCCCCGACGCTCCGTCTGCCCCTGGTTCAGCAGCAGCGGGTCCGGCCCCGTCCCGACCGGCCGGACATAATCGACCGGGCTGTTGCCGGTGCGGAAACGCGCCCACGCCTCCTGCCAGGGATTGCGCAGTTCCAATGCGGTCATCGCGCCGCCGGAGACCTGGATGGGAATGACAAGCAGCGGGGCGGACCGCCGGGTGCGCCCAGTGACGCCCAGGATCTGCCCCGTGCGGGCGCGATCGAACAGCACACCCAACGTCGCGACGTAGCGCCTCGGTCCGGTGCCCTCCTGCTCCACCACGATGCCGGAGACGATGCTGTCCAATGTCGAATCGGACAGGTTTGGCGCTGCGTCGCTGCCATGCGTCCGGCGCCACAGCGATCGCCAGCCGCGCCGCTGCGCCTCGCGCCAGCCGCCGACGCGCGCCGCCTCCGCTGTTGGGCCGGTCACGTCGACCTTGATGCCCGACACCTCGAAGCTCGACGAGCTGTCGATGGGCGGCACGCCGCGCTCGCCACCCTCGATCTGGGCGCGCAGCGTCACCGCCATTCCCAGTGCCAGCGCAGCCCCCGCCACGCCAAAGCCTATGCGCCTCAGCCCCATCACGCCTGCCTTCTGGCGGGTCGAGCCGTTGAAGCCAAGCACGCTTTGACGTGAAGGCGTCGATTGGCGGCCGGCGGTTGAGCGTCGCGGGCTGATTGGCTAGGCGGCGGGCATGACCAACAGCTACACCTATGCCGGCGCCGGCGTGTCGATCGATGCCGGTAACGCGCTGGTGAAGGCGATCGCGCCGCTCGCCCGCGCCACGCGCCGGCCGGGTGCGGATGCGGAGCTCGGCGGCTTCGGCGGCTTCTTCGACCTGAAGGCGGCGGGGTACAGCGACCCGCTCCTGGTCGCGGCCAACGACGGGGTCGGCACCAAGCTGAAGCTGGCGATCGAGCATGGCGCGCACGACGGCGTCGGCATCGACCTGGTGGCGATGTGCGCGAACGACCTCGTCGTCCAGGGTGCCGAGCCGCTGTTCTTTCTTGATTATTACGCCACGGCCAGGCTCGACCCCGCCGTGGCGGAACGCGTGGTGGCGTCGATCGCGGAAGGATGCCGCATCGCCGGATGCGCCTTGATCGGCGGCGAGACGGCCGAGATGCCGGGCATGTATGCGGACGGCGACTATGATCTCGCCGGTTTCTGCGTGGGCGCGGTGGAGCGGGCGGATGCGCTGACCGGTGATCGCGTGAAGGCGGGCGACCTGCTGCTGGGCCTGCAATCCTCCGGCGTCCATTCCAACGGTTTCTCGCTGGTCCGGCGGCTCGCCGCCGACCGCGGCTGGAAGCTCGACCGGCCGGCGCTGTTCGACCAGGACATGATCCTGCTCGATGCGCTCATGGCACCGACGCGCATCTATGTCCGCGCATTGCTGCCGCTGGTGCGGAGCCGGGCGGTGTCGGCGCTCGCCCACATCACCGGCGGCGGCCTTCTGGAGAACATTCCGCGCGTGCTGCCTGCCGGGCTTCACGCGCATGTCGACGCCGATGCCTGGCCGCAGCCGCGGCTGATGGCCTTCCTGCAGGCGCAGGGGAATATCGAGCCCGGCGAGATGGCGCGCACCTTCAACTGCGGCATCGGCATGGTGGCGGCAGTCGCGCCGGACCGGGTGGACGAGGTGACCGCCGCGCTCCAAGCCGCGGGCGAGACGGTGTTCCGCATCGGCCACGTCGCAGAGGGCATGCGCGGCTGCACCGTTGCCGGATCGGCCGAAGCCTGGTCCGGCCGGGCGCCGTGGTCCGCCACCCATCATGGCTGATCGCAAAAGGCTCGGCATCCTCATCTCCGGGCGCGGCAGCAACATGGCCGCGCTGATCGATGCCGCCGCCGCGCCGGACTGCCCGTGGCAGGTGGTGCTGGTGGCATCCAACAACCCGGACGCCGCCGGGCTGGCGCGCGCCGCCGCGGCGGGCGTGCCGACCGTCGCCTTCTCCCACAAGGGCACCGCGCGCGAGGCGTTCGATGTGCGGCTGACGCAGGCGCTGCGCGCGCATGGAGCTGAATGGGTGGCGCTTGCCGGCTATATGCGGCTGTTGTCGCCGGCGTTCGTGGCGGACTGGGCCGGCCGCCTGGTCAACATCCATCCGTCGCTGCTGCCCCGGCACAAGGGCCTGGACACGCATGCCCGCGCGCTCGCCGCGGGAGACCGGGAGGCGGGCGCATCCGTGCACCATGTCACGGAGCTGCTCGATGACGGTCCGGTGATCGCGCAGGCGCGCGTGCCGATCCTGCCCGGCGACACCCCCGAAACGCTTGCCGCGCGCGTGCTCACGGTGGAGAACCGGCTGTACCCGAAGGCGCTGGCCAAGGCGATGACCGATGCTGAGTGACGATCCCGAAACGGCGCTGACACGGTTGCGAGAGGCCGCGCTGGCGCTGCCGGAGGCTGAGGAGCGCCCGTCGCACGGCCAGCCGACCTTCTTCGTCGCCGACCGGCAGTTCGCGCAGTTCCGCCACGACCATCATGGTGACGGCCGCACAGTTGTCTGCGTGCGGACGAGCGGCACGGACGAGCAGGCCGCGCTGATCGAGGCCGACCCCGATCGCTACAGCCGCCCCGCCTATCTCGGCCCGGCCGGCTGGGTCGCGCTTTCGCTGGCCGGCGATGTCGACTGGCCGCAGGTGGATGACCGCGTGGCGATCAGCTGGGAACTGGCGGCGCCGCGGGGTCTGCTGGAGGCGAGCGGTCGATGAGCGAGCCGCAGACACCCAAGCAGGCGGCCGAGGCCGCGGCCATCCGCCGCCGCTGGATCACGCTGGGCGAGGTGCTGGCGGTGGTCGCGGTGGTGATCTCCGGCCTCACGCTCTGGAACAGCTATTCCGAACGCTCCACCGCGGCCGCGGAAAAGGCGGCCGAGCGGCAGTCGGAGCAGGCGGCCGCGGCCAGCATCGTGCTGTCCGGCCGCGTGGAGGAGGACGGCGAGGCGATCAGCTTTTCCTCGGCCAACGAGGGACGCGTGATCCAGTCGCTGACCGTGCGCTTCCCCTCCGCCCTCGGCGTTTCGCCGGTGGAAACGCTGGCCGATGCCCGCCTGGATGCCGGTGCGTTCGCCCGGGCCGTACGCGGTGCCACCGACGCCAAGCGCATCCGGCTGCCGATCGCCGTCGAGGCGGTGTTCACGGCAGGCGGCGATCTCCATCGCGCCACCGGGCTCTACCAACTGGGTCTCGAGCGGCGCGACCGCCTGATCGGCGGCGATGCCATCCGCATCAGCGGCGTGGCCTATCAGGGCGCCGCCGGCCGCGCGCCGCAGGCGGAGATCGACCGGCTTTGGCGGCCGACCGCAACATAGCCGCTTAGAAGCCGCCCCATCCCGACAGCGCGAGCCCGATCAGCGCCCCGCCTGCAGGGCGGCGATCAGCATCAGCCAAGCGTGAAGGGCTGTTTGCGCGTCTTGTGGCGATAAAGCCGGCGGGCGATCAACGCTCCGGGCATTCCGCCCAGCGCCGCCAGAAGAAGGAGGTCCGATTCAGGGATCCGCCGCCGGCCCGCGACGGCGTTCTGCTTGTCACGGCGAAACGCCGCCGCCGTCCAGACGCTCATCAGAGCGCAAAAGATGAGGGCGGGAAGGATCACAGCGGCGCCAGTCCGACGACCGAAAATTCAGATGATCCTGCCCGCCCCGACCGGGAAGGTCAGCCGACGATCTCGTCGTCCTTGAAGAAGAACGCGATCTCGGTCGCCGCATTCTCTTCGCTGTCCGATCCGTGGACCGAGTTCGCCTCGATCGATTCGGCCAGCTCCTTGCGGATCGTGCCCGGCTCGGCATTGGCGGGATTGGTCGCGCCCATGATGTCGCGGTTCTTCTGAACGGCATTCTCGCCTTCCAGCACCTGCACCACCACCGGGCCGGAGATCATGAACTCGACGAGGTCGTTGAAGAACGGACGCTCGCGATGAACGCCGTAGAACCCCTCGGCCTGCTCGCGGGTCATCTTGATGCGCTTGGACGCGACGACGCGCAGGCCGGCCTCCTCCAGCATCTTGGTGACCGCACCGGTCAGGTTGCGGCGCGTGGCATCGGGCTTGATGATGGAAAAGGTCCGCGTGGCGGCCATGGCCGTCGTGCTCCTGTCTATGACGATGGTGGATAAGTGGCCGCGTCCCTAGTCGGCGGCGCGCGGCAGGGCAAGGCGGCGCGATCAGGCGGCCTGCGTCCAGCGCCCCGCCTCATCCTGCTTCCAGAAGCGTCGTTCCACCCCGTCGCGCGCGGCCAGCGCGCGCCAGGCGTCTCGCGCGGCCGGCGTCGCAGCCTCGTCGAACAGGTGGAAGCAGCGCTCGAAGTCCAGCGCCTCGTCCCGCCAGCGGCCGTCGGCTAGCACGATGTTGCGCGCGCCGTTTGCCGGGTCCACGGCCGCCGACAGCAGGATGGGCTGGTTCGCCGCATCGCCCTCGCCGGCCTGGCCGTGCGCCAGGAAGGCAGGACCGGGCACCCGCCACAGCGCGGCGTCGATCCGCGCCCGATCGCCGTCGTCATCGGCGACCACCAACAGGCGACCGCCGCCGTCCGTCACCCGCTCTGCGATGCGGGCGAGGACGGCGTCGGGATTGCCGCTCAGCTGGTAGAAGTCGACCTGCAGCGGGTCAGGCCCCCTGCCCGCCCGCGCCGCCCTCCAGCGTGTCCGCGACGAACCGGTCGAGCAGCCGCACGCCAAAGCCCGTCGCGCCCTTGTCGAAACGGGTGCCGGGCTTGTCGGCCCACACCATGCCGGCGATGTCGAGGTGGGCCCAGCGGACGCCTTCGTCGACGAAACGCTTGATGAACTGGGCAGCGGTGATCGATCCGGCGCCGCGCGGACCGACATTCTTCATGTCGGCGATCGGCGAGTCGATCAGCTTGTCGTAAGCGGGCGATAGCGGGAAGCGCCACAGCGCGTCGCCGGACGTCCGCGACGCCGCCAGCAGCTCCTCGGCCAGGCTCTCGTCATTGGCGAACAGCCCGCCATGCTCGCTGCCCAGCGAGATCACCATGGCGCCCGTCAGCGTCGCCAAGTCGACGATGGTCTTCGGCCGGTACCGCTTCTGCACCCAGGCGATGGCGTCGCACAGCACCAGCCGCCCTTCGGCATCGGTGTTCAGGATCTCGATGGTCTGACCGGACATGGAGGTAACGACGTCGCCCGGCCGCGTCGCCTCGCCGTCCGGCATGTTCTCGACCAGCCCGCAGACGCCGACGACATGCGCCTTGGCCTTGCGCCCGGCGATCGCCTTCATCGCACCCGCGACGGCGCCGGCGCCGCCCATGTCCCACTTCATGTCCTCCATGCCGGGCCCGGGCTTCAGCGAAATGCCGCCGGTGTCGAAGGTGACGCCCTTGCCGACCAGCGCAAGCGGCGGGTCCCCGGCGTCGCCCGTGCCGTTCCAGCGCATCACCAGCAGCTGGCCTTCCCGCGCCGACCCCTTGGACACGGCAAGCAGCGCGCCCATGCCGGCCTCGGCCATCTGCGCCTCGCCCAGCACCTCGATCTCGACACCCAGCGCCTCCAGCTCGCGGCAGCGCTCGACGAAGCTTTCGGGATAGATGATGTTGGGCGGCTCGCTCACCAGCTCGCGCGTCAACGACAGGCCCTCGATCACGGCGGCGCCGCGCGACCATGCGTCCTCGCTGCCCTCCGGCGCGCCGACGATCACCACCTCGTCCAGCGTTGGCTTCTGCTTCTGCGGCAGGCGGGAGCGGTAGCGGTCGAAACGCCACCCGCGCGCGGCGGCGCCGGACGCAAGCGCCGCGACGTTTGCCGCCGTCGCGTCCGTGCCCGATACGTCAACGGCGACGACATGCGTTCCAGACACCAGCAGGCGGGCGACGATCGCGCTGCCGGCCTTCTCCCAGTCCGCATCGGCTCCGGCACCAGTGCCGACCAGAAGGATGCGCGCGATGCCCGCGCCGGTGTCGGCCACGAAATCGACAATCCCGCCCGCTTCGCCGTCGAACCGGGCGGCCGCCGCCGCCGCCTTGCCCAGCGCGGTCGCCGGTGCCGCCAGTCCGGGGAACCGCGCGGCGCCCAGGCCGCCGGACGCCACCGGGATCGCGATGTCGTGGACGCTGTCGGGCCGGGCGGCTTGAAGTCTGATGGCGGGCATGGGCGACCTTTCGATGTCTTCTCTTGAGGGATGCTTCTAGGCGAAGCCGGTCGCGGACCCAACCCCGGGTCGCGCATTGCGGCCCGCGCGGGCGTCTGCAATAGGCAGCGATCGAACGGGGGCGGCCCCGGCATTGTGCGTGGGGAAGTGGTTTGACGGGGATGGAGGCGATCCGCTGGGCCACGCTTCCGATCGTCGGCCTGTGCAGCCTTCCCGCCGCGGCGCAGGATCTGTCGCCCCGCCCGGTCGCGCCGCCGCCCGAAACCGGCGCGGAGGTCCCGGCCGACCAGATCGAGTTCAGCGCCGCCACCGTCGAATATGACCAGAATGCCGATGTGATCACCGCGTCCGGCGATGTGCGTGTCGCCCGCGAAGGCAATCGCCTTCGCGCCGATCGCGTGATCTGGAACCGGCGGTCGGGCGAGGTGCGGGCGGAGGGCGATGTCGCCATCACCAATCCGGCGGGCGACACCGCCTATGGCGACTCGGTTGTGTTGGCGGAGGATCTGCGCGACGGCGCGGTCGCCAACCTCCTGCTGGTGCTCGACAACGGATCGCGGCTCGCGGCGGAAAGCGGCAACCGGGAGGGCGCGGTGTTCACCCTGTCGCGCGCCGCCTACACGCCATGCGCCGTGGTGGATGCGAACGGCTGCCCGCGCGAACCGTCCTTCAAGGTCACCGCCCGCCGCGTCGTTTATGACGAGAACCGGGAGCGGATCCGGTTCGAGGGCGCGACCGTGTCGCTGTTCGGCCTGCCGATCCTGCCGCTGCCGGTGCTGTCGCAACCGACTGGGTCGGGGGGTGGGCCCGGCCTGCTCGTCCCAGACGTGCGCATCAGCCGGGTGAATGGCTTCGAGGTCGCCCAGCCCTATTATTTCAAGCTGTCACCCAACCGCGATCTGACGATCACGCCGCACATCTACACCTCCGTCCTGCCCGCGCTGGAAGGGCAGTATCGCGCGCTGACGGAGGACGGCGCCTATCAGCTGCGCGGCATGCTGACCTATTCGGGCCGGGAAAGCCTGTCGCTCGATCCCACCGGGCAGGAGCGGGACCGCCTGCGCGGGTTCGTGGACGCGAGCGGCCGGTTCCAGCTCGACCCCAACTGGAGCATTTCCGGGTCGATCCGCCGCGCGACCGACCGCACCTTCCTGCGCCGCTACGACATTTCCCGTGACGATCGGCTGCGCTCCACCATCAATGTCGAACGCATCGATGCCGACAGCTATTTCTCGCTCGCCGGCTGGGCGGTGCAGACGTTGCGCGTCGGCGAAAGCCAGGGCCAGACGCCCATCGCGCTGCCGGTCGTCGACTACCGCCGCCGCATCAACGATCCGCTGCTCGGCGGACGGGTGGAGTTGCAGCTCAACAGCCTCGCCATCGGCCGCACCGACGGACAGGACACGCAGCGCGCCTTTGCCGGCGCCCGCTGGGATCTTCGCCGCCTCACCAACTGGGGACAGGAGGTCGATTTCACCCTGCTTGGCCGGGTGGACGCCTACCACACGGACGAGACGCTGCTGACTGCCACCATCCCCTATCGTGGGGACGAGGGGTGGCAGGCGCGCGGCATCGCCGCGGCGGCGATCGACGTCCGCTGGCCGCTGGTCGGCGCCGCATTCGGCGGAACGCAGCGCATCACCCCGCGCGTCCAGTTCGCCGTCACGCCGCCGCTTCGCAACGATCCCATCCCGAACGAGGACAGCCGCGCGTTCGACCTCGACGACAGCAACCTGTTCTCGCTCAACCGCTTTCCCGGCTATGACCGATTCGAGGATGGCGCGCGCGTCACCTACGGCGTCGATTATGCGCTGACGCTGCCCGGCGTCACCGTCGCCGCCAATGTCGGGCAGAGCCTGCGCATGTCCGGCGACGAGACGATCTTCCCGGCCGGCACCGGCGTCGACGAACGCTTCTCCGACTTCGTGGGCCGTACGGAGGTCCGCTTCCGCGACTTCATCAGCCTCACGCACCGCTACCGGCTCGACAAGGATGATTTCGAGCTCCGCCGCAACGAGATCGACGCCACCATCGGCACGCGCCGCACCTATCTCGTGCTCGGCTACCTCCGCCTCAACCGCGACATTGAGGAAGGTTATGAGGACCTGTCCGACCGGGAAGAGGTCCGCGCGGGCGGCCGCGTGCAGGTCAGCCGCTTCTGGTCCGTGTTCGGATCGGCGATCGTTGACCTCACCAATCGGTCCGAAGATCCGCTCTCGATTGCCGACGGTTTCCAGCCGATCCGCTCGCGGCTCGGCTTCGCCTATTCGGACGATTGCCTGGAACTTGGCTTGACCTGGCGTCGCGACTATGAGGACACCGGTGACGCACGGCGTGGCAACAGCTTTCTCTTCCGGGTCGCGCTCCGGAACATCGGCCGCTAAGCCGTCGTTCAGCGGCGCTGGCTTATCCGCCGCCGGTTCCTTTCAGTTCGAGGATCGATCTTCACTGTGACGATTCGCACCAGTTTTGAGCGGCTCCTGTCCGGCATGGCCGCGGCATCCGCGTCTTCCGCGCTCGTGATCGGCATCGCCGCCAGCGGCGCCGCCGTGCCCGCCCTCGCGCAGGAGGCGCCCGCATCCGCGCCCGCCGCGGACGCCGCTCAGCGCGCCGCGCTCGACATCCCGGCAGACGTCGTGCTGTTCGGCAACGACACGGCCGTGCGCAAGCCCACCGCCGTTATCAATGGCGAGATCATCACGCGCAGCGATGTTGACCACCGCCTTGCGCTCACTCTGCTCGCCAACCAGGGCCAGCAGATCCCGCAGGAGGAGATCGAGCGGCTGCGCCTTCAGGTGCTGCGCAACCTGATCGACGAGATGCTGCAGATCCAGGAAGCGCGCGCCAACGAGATCACGGTGAGCGCGGCCGAGATCCAGCAGAGCTACGACCGGGTGGCGCAGAACTTCCGCCGCACGCCCGCCCAGCTCGACGCCTACCTGCGCGAGAACAACAGCTCGGACACGTCGCTGAAGCAGCAGATCCATGCCGAACTCGCATGGTCGCGCCTGCTCCGCCGGCGGATCGAACCCACCACCAACGTCGGTGAGGCCGAGGTGCAGGCGATCGTCGACCGCTTGAACGCGGCGCGCGGCACCAGCGAATACCGCGTCGGCGAAATCTATCTCGCCTCCACGCCTGCGACCCAGAACGAGACGATCGCCAACGCCCAGCGCATCATGCAGCAGCTGCAGCAGGGCGCGTCGTTCGCCGCCTATGCGCGCCAGTTCTCCGAAGCCTCGACGGCGGCGGTCGGCGGCGATCTCGGCTGGGTGCGGGCGGAACAGCTCCCCGATCCGCTCGCCAACCAGGCGCGGCAGATGCAGGTCGGGCAGCTCGCCGGCCCGATCCCGGTGCCGGGCGGCCTGTCGATCCTCTACCTGATCGATCAGCGTCAGGTGCTGACGGCCGATCCGCGCGACGCGGTGCTCAACCTCCGCCAGGTGGCGATCAGCTTTCCGCCCAACGTCACCCAGGCGCAGCTTCAGGCGCGCGCCAATGCCTTTGCCGATGCCACGCGCAACATTCAGGGCTGCGGCGCGGTCGACGCGATCGCCCGACAGCTCAATGCGGAGATCGTCGACAATGATCAGGTGCGCGTCCGCGACCTGCCCGTGCAGCTGCAGCAGACGATGCTGAACCTGCAGGTCGGGTCGGCGACGCCGCCGTTCGGCTCTCCGGAGGACGGCCTGCGCGTGCTCGTCCTGTGCGGCCGCGATGATCCGGAGGTCACGAACGAGGCCTCGCGTGAGCGCATCGCCACGCAGCTGGAGCAGGAGCGTGTCGGCCGCCGGGCCCGTCGCTACCTGCGCGATCTGCGCCGCGACGCCGTTGTCGACTATCGGTGACGGTTCGCCTGTGGGAAGCGCCTTGAAGCCTCTGGCCGTCGCGCTCGGTGATCCGGCCGGCATCGGGCCGGAGATCGTGGCAAAGGCCTGGGCGGCGGGTCGCGACACCGGTCTGCCCCCGTTCTTCGCGGTCGGCGACGCCGCGGCGATCGGGGCGGTCTGGGACGGGCCGGTGCGTCGCATCTCGGATCCGGACGAAGCCACCCGGATCTTCGGCGACGCCCTTCCCCTCATCCATCTCGACGGCGATGGTCCGGTCGAACCCGGCGAGCCGAAGCTGGAGGGCGCGCGCACCGCCCTTGATTCGCTTGAGCTTGCGGCCGGCATCGTCCGGTCGGGCTCGGCCGGCGCGCTTGTCACCGCGCCCGTCGCCAAGGCGCAGCTCTACGCCATCGGCTTTCGTCATCCCGGCCAGACCGAATTCGTCGCCGAACGCTGCGGCATCGCCGAGGACAACGCGGTGATGATGCTGATGGGCGCCGGGCTGAAGGTCGTGCCGCTCACCACCCATGTTCCGCTGATGGATGTCACCTCGCTCCTGTCGGTGGAGCTGGTGGTGGCCAAGTCGCGCGTGCTGGTCCGCGGGCTGGCGCGCAACTTCGGCATCGAACGGCCGCGGCTGGCCTTTGCGGGCCTCAACCCCCATGCCGGCGAAAGCGGCAAGATCGGGCGCGAGGAGCTGGAGATCCTGCTGCCGGCGATCATGGAGCTGCGCGCGGAAGGCATCGATGCGCGGGGCCCCTTTGCCGCCGACACCATGTTCCATGCCAGCGCACGGGCGACCTACGACGCAGCCATCTGCACCTATCATGATCAGGCGTTGATCCCGCTGAAGACGATCGCGTTCGAGGAAGGCGTGAACATGACGCTGGGCCTGCCCATCGTCCGGACCGCGCCCGACCACGGCACCGCGTTCGGTATCGCCGGTCAGGACAAGGCCGACCACCGCGCCATGACGGCGGCGATCCGGGTGGCGGCGGAGGCGGCGCAGTGCCGGGCGCGCCGGGCCGCGGCCTGACCGCCCCATCCCCGGCGCTGCCGCCGCTTCGCGACGTCATCCGCACCCATTCGCTGCAGGCGTCGAAAGCGCTCGGGCAGAACTTCCTGCTTGATGAGCAGCTGCTGGGCCGCATCGCCCGCATCCCAGGCGATCTGGACGGCGCGGCCGTGTTCGAGGTCGGACCCGGCCCCGGCGGCCTGACCCGCGCGCTGCTGCGCGCCGGTGCGGATGTGACGGCGGTCGAGCGCGACCGGCGCTGCCTGCCCGCGCTGGCCGAGCTCGGCGCGGCATTCCCCGACAAGCTGCGGGTGGTCGAGGACGACGCGCTGCGGTTCGATGCCGCCGCCGCGATCGGAGCTCCCGCGCATATCGTCGCCAACCTGCCCTACAATGTCGGCACGGCACTTCTGGTCCGCTGGCTGACTGCGGATCCCTGGCCCTCCTGGTGGCTGTCGCTGACGCTGATGTTCCAGGCGGAGGTCGCCGAGCGCATCGTCGCGCATGCCGGCGACGAAGCCTATGGCCGCTTGTCCGTGCTCGCGCAGTGGCGCAGCGACGCGCGGCTGGCGATGCGGGTGCATCGCTCCGCCTTCACCCCGCCGCCCAAGGTCATGTCGGCGGTGGTCCACATCGTGCCGGCCGCCCAGCCGACGGCGGTCAGCATGGCGACGATGGAGCGCCTGACAGCCGCCGCCTTCGGCCAGCGCCGCAAGATGCTCCGCCAGAGCCTGAAGGGCGTGGCCGGCGCCGACCGTGCGATGGAGGTCGCCGGGATCGATCCGACGCGGCGTGCCGAAACCCTGTCCGTGGCCGACTTCGTGGCCCTTGCCCGCGTGATGGACGGGGAGGTAGCGACCCCCTCAGCCTGATCCGGCAGCGGCCGGGCGAGCGCGTCAGTTCTGCGGCGCGCGGGTCTGCGTTTCGGCTCCCGGCGGCGGCGCGCTCGGGTTCGCCTGCGCCGAGACGACGCGGGCGGGCGGGCCGGCGGTGATCGCCGCCTGCAGCGCGGTCGCCTCGCTGCACGGCGCGGTGCAAAGCGTGCGCACCCGCGCCAGATTGGCACGTGCCCGTTCGACCGCGCCCTTCTGCACCATCGCCTGACCCTGCCCGGCGAGCGCGCGGACGTCGTTCGGCTCCAGCCGCAGGGCGTCGCGGTAGAGCCGGATCGCCTTGCCGGGCAGCTCCTGCCGCCGCGCAACCTCGGCCAGCGCGATAAAGGCGGTGCGGTTTCGCGGATCCACCGCCAGCGCGGTTTCGTAAAGGCCGTTCGCCTCGGCGAGGTTGCCGGCCCGCTGGGCCACGCGGCCGCGCTCCACCAGCGCCACCGACCGCGGGTCGATTTCGTCATCGGGACGCTGTCCCAATCCCGCGCTCGACACCGTCACGAGCAGCAGCGACAGGGCAAGGGCAGCCGGGGTGAAGCGCATCACGGTCTCCATGGGGGGCACGGCGGTCAGCCTATCATGGCCGCAGCAGCCGCGCGACGAAAAAGCCGTCGGTGCCATGCGTTGCGGGCTGCAGCCGCCGTCCGGCCCCCGCCGGTTCGCCAAGCCCGTTGATCGGGTCCTCCGCACGCCAGCCCGGGTGCTCCGCCAGGAAGTCCGCCACCGCGTCCGGTCCCTCTTCCGGCAGCAGCGAACAGGTGATGTAGACCAATGCCCCGCCCGGCCGGACCAGCCCCGCCGCGATCCGGATCAGCCGGCGCTGCAGCGTCACCAGCGCCTCCAGACGGGCGGGCGTCAGGCGCCAGCGGGCTTCGGGATTGCGGCGCCAGGTGCCGGTGCCCGAACAGGGTGCATCGACCACCACCACATCCGCCTGCCCGGCGAGGTCGTCGAGCCGCTCGGTCTCGCGGCCGGGATCGAGCAGCCGGGTCTCGATCCCGGTCACTCCCGCACGCTCGGCGCGCGGCGGCAGCCGCTGCAGCCGGGCGCGGTCGGTGTCGCAGGCGACGATGCGGGCATCCGGCGTCGCCGCAGCGATCGCCAGCGACTTGCCACCGGCGCCGGCGCATAGGTCCACCACCAGCATCCCCGCGCCTGCCCTGGCGGCGCCCGCGACGATCTGGCTCCCCTCGTCCTGCACCTCGACGCTGCCGTCGACGGTCCGGGGGTGCCGGTCAATCCCGGCCGCCGCGCCGGGCTGGAGCCGCAGCCCGTCCGGTGAGAGCGGGCTCGGCTCGGCCTCGGAAAACTCGGCGAGCATCCGCTCACGCGTCGTTCGCGCGCGGTTGACCCGAAGGTCGACCGGCGCGCGGTCGAGCAGCGCGGCCAGCCCGTCCGCATCCAGGCTCCGGGTCAGGCGGTCGGCGATCCAGCGGGGGGCGATCCCCGCCGGCGCGCTCGCCTCTCCGGCGGCGATCGGCTGCGGACCACGGGCAGATCCGTCGAACAACGCCGCGAGAGCGGGGTCCTCCGCCGCCAGCCCCACCATCGCCGCGCGTCCGCTCTCGGGACGCTCGCCCGCGCGCCGGATCGCGGCGTAGATCAGCTCGCGGATCGCGCGCCGGTCACCCGACCCGGCATAGCGCCGGGCGGCAAAGCCGCGCTGGATCAGCGTGTCGGCGGCCGGACCGCCGTCCCGCGCGGCCGCCACGATCTCGTCGAGCAGCTCGATGGCGGTCTGGACGCGCGCGGCGGGCGTCACCGCTCAGCGCGTCGGATAGTTGGGGGCCTCGCGCGTGATGGTCACGTCGTGCACATGGCTCTCGCTCAAGCCCGCATTGGTGATCCGCACGAACCGCGCATTGGCCTTCAGGTCGTCGAGCGTGCGCGACCCCGTATAGCCCATGGCCGCCTTCACGCCGCCGACCAGCTGGTGGATCACGTCCTTGGCCGGCCCCTTGATCGGCACCTGACCCTCGATTCCTTCGGGCACCAGCTTCATCTGGTCCTTGATGTCCTGCTGGAAATAACGGTCGGCCGATCCGCGCGACATGGCGGCGACGCTGCCCATGCCGCGATAGGACTTGTAGGCGCGGCCCTGGTACAGGAAGGTCTCGCCCGGCGCTTCCTCCGTACCCGCCAGCAGCGATCCGATCATCACCGCCGACGCGCCGGCCGCCAGGGCCTTGGCGATGTCGCCCGACGTCCTGAGGCCGCCGTCCGCGATCACCGGGATGCCGGATTTCGCCGCTTCCCTGGCGCTTTCCATCACCGCCGACAGCTGCGGCATGCCGACGCCCGCCACCACCCGCGTGGTGCAGATGCTGCCCGGACCGATGCCGACCTTCACTGCGTCCGCGCCCGCGTCGATCAGGGCGCGGGTCGCCTCCGCCGTTGCCACGTTGCCGGCGACGATCTGCACCTCGTTCGACATCGCCTTGATGCGCTCGACTGCCTTCAGGACCATGGAGGAATGGCCGTGCGCGGTGTCGACCACGATCAGGTCGCAGCCCGCCGCCACCAGCGCCTCGGTGCGCTCATAGCCCTTGTCGCCGACCGTGGTCGCCGCCGCCACGCGCAGCCGGCCCGACGCATCCTTGGTCGCGCTGGGGTAGATCGCGGCCTTTTCGATGTCCTTGACGGTGATCAGCCCGACGCAGCGATAGGCGTCGTCCACCACGATCAGCTTTTCGATGCGGCGCTGGTGGAGCAGCCGACGCGCCTCGTCCTGTCCGACGTCGGCGGGTGCCGTCGCCAGGTTGTCGCGCGTCATCAGCTCGGCCACGGGCTGGCTGGCATTCTCGGCGAAGCGGACGTCGCGGTTGGTGAGGATGCCGACCAGCCGGCCGTCCTCCTCCGTCACCGGAATGCCGGAAATGCTGTTCTCCGCCATCAGCGCCTGCGCCTCGGCCAGCGTCGCCGTCGGGCGAATGGTGATCGGGTTGACGACCATGCCGCTTTCGAACCGCTTTACCTGGCGCACGGCGGCGGCCTGCACGTCGATGTCGAGGTTGCGGTGGAGCACGCCGATCCCGCCCAGCTGCGCCATGATGATCGCCATGCGCGCTTCCGTCACCGTGTCCATCGCGGAGGATAGCACGGGAATGTTCAGCGAGATCGTCCGCGTGAGGCGGGTGGAGGTGTCCGCGTCGCTCGGCAGCACGTCGGACGCCGCCGGGCGCAGGAGCACGTCGTCGAAGGTCAGGCCCAGCTCGATATCCATCGCGGGCCCTTAAACGGCGACGCCGTGGGATGCCAGACCCCGAATCCACTTGGCGCTCACGGGCGGCTGTTCCATAATCGTTCCGGATATTGCCAGGGGGAGGCATCAATGGCCGCGACGATCGGACTGTTCATCCTGATCCTTGTCGTGTTGTACCTGTTCGCCAGCGTGAAGGTGGTGCGCCAAGGGTACCAGTACACGATCGAGCATTTCGGCCGCTTCACCACGGTGGCGCGCCCCGGCTTCAACTTCTTTCCCGCCTTCTTCTACCGTGTCGGCCGCAAGGTGAACATGATGGAGCAGGTGCTGGACATCCCCGGGCAGGAGATCATCACCCGCGACAACGCCGTGGTCGCGGTGGACGGCGTCGTGTTCTTCCAGGTGCTGGACAGCGCGAAGGCCGCCTACGAGGTGTCGGACCTGCTGAGCGCGATCCTCAATCTCACCACCACCAACCTGCGCACGGTCATGGGGTCGATGGACCTGGACGAGACGCTGTCGCACCGCGACCAGATCAACGCGCGCCTGCTGAACGTTGTCGATGACGCGACCACGCCCTGGGGCATCAAGATCACCCGGGTCGAGGTAAAGGACATCCGCCCGCCGCAGGACATCGTCACCTCCATGTCGCGCCAGATGAAGGCGGAGCGTGAGAAGCGCGCTGCGATCCTGGAGGCAGAGGGCCTGCGCGCGTCGGAGATCCTGCGCGCAGAAGGCGCCAAGCAGAGCCAGATCCTGGAGGCCGAGGGCCGGCGCGAGGCTGCCTTCCGCGATGCCGAAGCGCGAGAGCGCGGCGCAGAGGCGGAGGCCAAGGCGACGCAGATGGTGTCGGACGCGATCGCGGGCGGCAGCGCGCAGGCCGTCAACTACTTCATCGCGCAGGACTATGTCCGCGCCGTCAGCCAGTTCGCGACATCGCCCAACGCCAAGACCATCCTGTTCCCGGTCGAGGCGACGCAGCTGATCGGCACGCTTGGCGGAATCGGCCAGCTCGCCAAGGAAGCGCTCGGCGGCGCCGAGGAGACGAAGCAGTCCGGACGAGCCGCGCCCGCGCCCGCGCCTGCCCGCCCGCCGCTGCCCTTTGATCCCGCCGGACAGCGCCAGGGATGAACCCGTCCGACCTCGACCCGGCCTGGTACTGGATGGGGCTGGCGCTGCTGCTCGCCATTGCCGAGCTGCTGGTGCCCGGCGTGTTCCTTGTCTGGCTGGCGGCGGCGGCGGCCGGGACGGCGGTGGTCACCTGGGGCCTTGCGCCCCCGCTCGTGGTCCAGCTGATCGCCTTTACCGCCTTCGCGATCGCCGCCGTGCTGGGGGGCCGCCGGTGGTACGTCACCCATCCGGTTGCCTCGCAGGATCCCTTCATCAACGAACGCGCCATCCGACTGATCGGGGAGGAAGTGCGCGCCACCACGGCGTTCCAGAACGGTCGCGGCCGCATCCGGCTGGGCGACAGCGAATGGTCCGCGCGCGGCCCCGACTGTGCCGAAGGCGCATGCCTCACCATCATCGGCTCGGAAGGCGCGACGCTGATCGTCCGCCCGGTCGAGATGCTGCGCTAGGCACCGGCTTCCACCCGTTGGAGGCCGGACACGACAGGCTAGACGCGCTCGTTCTCTGCGCCCACCGACGCTGACGATCCTGCTTCGACCAAGGCGCGTGTCTTGGGCAACGCTTCGGGCATTTCGTCGCGGATGAACTTCAGCAATCCCTCGCGCAGGTCGCAGCGCAGGTCGAACGCGGTGGATGCGTCCTTTGCGGTGGCGAGCGCCCGCACCTCGACGGCGTCGGCGGTCATGTCGGTCACCTGCATGTTCCAGAACCGCCGGTCCCAGCGTGGGTTGGCATCCACCAGCGCGCCCAGCCGGTCCCGCAGCCGATCGATGTCGGCGGCCGGGTCGAGCCGCCAGAACACGGAGCCGAGCAGGTGGCTCGTTTCGCGCGTCCAGTTCTGGAAGCTCTGCTCCAGGAATTTTGAAACCGGGACGATCAGGCGTCGTTCGTCCCACAGCTTTACCTGCACGAAGGTCAGCCGGATCTCCTCGATGCGCCCCCATTCGCCATCGATGATGACGACATCATCGATGCGGATCGGCTCGGAAAAGGCCATCTGCACGCCTGCGATGACGTTCTTCAGCGCAGGCTGTGCCGCGGCACCGACCACCAGGCCGGCGATGCCGGCGGACGCCATCAGCGTCACGCCCACGCTCCGCACGCTGGGGATGCTGAGCAGCATCAGGCACAAGGTGACAAAGATGATCGCGAACACGCCGATGCGGGTCAGGATGCTTGCCCGCGTGCGCTGCCGCCGTGCGCGAAGATTGTCCTCCACGCTGATGTCCGCCCGAATCTCCACGACCTTCTGGAAGGCGCGCAGCATGGCGATCGCCAGCCAGCCGATCAGCGCCGGCACGACCAGCCCGGCGACCTGCCGCCACAGCGTGTCGCCGCTCTCGCTGAGGTTCACGGCCGGGCGGATCAAGGCGAGCGCGACCGCCACGGTGATCCACCGCGCCGGCCGGCGCGCATGGGACACCAGGATGTCGTCTGCCGTCGCCGGCGTCCGTTCCGCAAAGCGGCGGAGCAGCCGGAATGCCGTGGCGTGAATCAGGAGGCCTGCCAGCACCGCCAGCGCGATCGCACCGGCCGCGACCAGGGGGGCGGGCACGTCCCACCCGAACATGTCGATCTGTCGCATGCTTGGGTAACACGGTGCGGCGGCGGCCGTTCCCCGCCGGCATGGGTCGCCGTCCTCAGTCGCGACCGCGCAGGCGCCGACGGCGCACCACCCAATAGGTCGCGGCGATCGCAAGGATCGCGGCGATGCCGATGGCAAAGCTGTGCTCCAGCGGGGCGAACTCGCCAATGGCGCTGCCAAGCGCCTCGCCGAACACCGCGCCCAGCGTCACGAACAGCGTGGCCCAGCACAGTGCGGCGGCCGCGTTGACCATCACGAACAGGCGGGTCGGTACCGCGCTGGTCCCGATCGCGATCGGGCTGATCGTGCGCAGCCCCCACAGGAAACGGAATGCGAAGATGAAGGCCACCGGCCGGCGCTCCAGCGTTCGCAGGATGCGCGCAAAGGCGGCGCGCCGCTGCGCCCGCACGACGATCCCCGCAGATCGGGATCGCCGCCCGATCGCGAAGAACAGCTGGTCTGCAATGAAGGATCCGGTCGCCGCCGCCAGCACCGCGGGCACCGGCGCCAGCAGCTCACGACTGACGCTGATGCCGCCCAGCACCACCACCGTCTCGCCTTCCACGCCCGCGCCGATCAACAGCGCGAGCAGCCCCCACCGGGCGACGAGCTGTTCCAGATCCATGTCGCCGGCATGTGACGGCTTTCGCCGCCCGCGTCACCCCGGCTTGTGGTTGGCGGTCACGCCGCGCGCGGCGCTGCCTCCCGCACGCCATCGTCCACATGCTCCTCGAACTGGGCGAAGTTGGCGATGAACTGCTCCACCAGCCGCCGGGCGGTGGCGTCATACGCATCGCCGTCGGCCCAGGTCGCGCGCGGATCCAGGATGCGGTCCTCCACGCCCGGCACGCTGACCGGCACCTCGAAGCCAAAGTTCGGGTCGGTCCGGAACGTTGCGCGCGACAGGCTGCCGTCCAAGGCCGCGTTCAGCAGCGCGCGCGTCACCTTGATCGGCATTCGGCTTCCGGTGCCGAAGCTGCCGCCCGTCCACCCGGTGTTGACCAGCCAGCAGGTGACTCCGCCCTTGGCGATCCGCTCCTTCAGCAGGTTGCCGTAGACGCTCGGGTGGCGCGGCATGAAGGGCGCACCAAAACAGGTGGAAAAGGTCGCGGTCGGTTCGGTCACCCCCATCTCCGTTCCCGCCACCCGCGCGGTATAGCCCGACAGGAAATGGTACATCGCCTGGTCCGGCGTCAGCCGCGCGATCGGCGGCAGCACGCCATAGGCATCGGCCGTCAGCATGATGATGGTGGTCGGCACCGGCCCCATGTTGTCGGCCGACGCATTGGGGATGAAGTCGATCGGATAGGCGCCGCGGCTGTTCTCCGCCAGGCTGGCATCGTCCAGGTCGAGGACGCGCGTTTCCGGATCGATCACGACGTTCTCGAGCACGGTGCCGAACCGGCGGGTGGTGGCGAAGATCTCGGGCTCGGCATCGGCCGACAGCCGGATCATCTTGGCATAGCAGCCGCCCTCGAAGTTGAAGACGGCGGTGTCGGACCAGCCATGCTCGTCATCGCCGATCAGCGTCCGGTTGGCATCCGCGCTCAGCGTCGTCTTCCCGGTTCCGGACAGGCCGAAAAACACGGCGGTGTCCCCGTCGCGGCCGATGTTGGCCGAACAGTGCATCGGCATCACGCCGCGTTCGGGCAGCAGGTAGTTCAGGATGCCGAACACCGACTTCTTCATCTCGCCGGCATAGGCGGTGCCGCCGATCAGGATCAGCCGCTCCGTCATGTTGACCGCGATCACCGTCTCCCCCCGGCAGCCGTGGCGCGCGGGATCGGCGCGGAAGCTCGGCAGATCGATGATGGTGAAGTCGGGCACGAACCCGTCGAGATCGGCGCGGTCCGGCCGCACCAGCATCGTGCGGATGAACAGGCTGTGCCACGCGAGCTCGTTGATAACCCGCACATTCACCCGGTGCTCGGGCTGCGACCCGCCGTAAAGGTCCTGCACGAACAGCTTGGGCTTGCTGCGGACGGCCGCCAGAAAATCTTCCTTCAGCGCGGCGAAGTGATCCGGGCTCATCGGCTGGTTGGACTTGCCCCACCAGATCGTCTGGTCCGTTCCGGCATCACGCACCGTATATTTGTCGGATGCGGACCGGCCGGTGTGGCGACCCGTCTGCACCACCAGCGGGCCGTCCTTGGCCAGCACGCCCTCGCCGCGGCGCACGGCTTCTTCCACCAGCGCGGCGGTGCCGAGGTTCCAGCGCAGCTCGGCGCCCGTCTCGATGCCGCCGGCCTTAAGGCCATGCTGCGGTTCCCGGTTCGCCACTGCCACTCTCCCCTGCCTCGTTCCTTTCCGCGCGCTTACCCGACCGGCGGCTTTGCCGTCAAACCGACTGACCGGTCGATCAATTAATAAGGACGGCTTTCGTCGTTAACGATTTGCGATCGGCCCGCCCGGCCGTGTAGGACCCGCCCGAGGGGTTCCTGGTGACAAGGCGAGGCTGAAGACGATGGCCGCATCGATCGCGCTGGTCGACGACGACCGCAATATCCTCACCTCGCTCTCGCTGGTGCTGCAGGCCGAAGGCTTCACCACGCGTCTTTATGCCGATGGCGAGGCCGCGCTGAAGGCGCTGCTCGACAATCCGCCCGACCTTGTCGTCAGCGACATCAAGATGCCGCGCATGGACGGGCTCGAGCTGCTGCGCCGCCTGCGCGAAAAAAGCCCGGTGCCGATGATCTTCCTGACATCCAAGGACGACGAGCTCGACGAGGCGCTCGGCCTCGCGATGGGCGCCGACGACTATATCGCCAAGCCCTTCTCGCAGCGCCTGGTGATCGCCCGCATCCGCGCGATCCTGCGCCGCACCGAACTGACGCAGCGTCCCGCCGACGGGTCGGCGCCCGAACCGCAGGCGGAGCCGATCGTTCGGGGCCGGCTGGCGATGGATCCGGCACGCCACCGCGTGACGTGGGACGGACACGACGTCACCCTGACGGTGACCGAGTTCATGATCCTCGAATCACTCGCGCAGCGCCCCGGCGTGGTGAAATCGCGCAGCCAGCTGATGGACGCCGCCTATCAGGAGGATGTCTATGTCGATGACCGCACGATCGACAGCCACATCAAGCGGCTGAGGCGCAAGTTCCGCGAGAGCGATCCCGAATTCGATGCCATCGAGACGCTCTATGGCGCCGGCTATCGCTTCGCCGAAGGTTGAGGATCCGCCCCGGCGCGAGCCCGGTGATCTCGCGCTTCGCTGGTCGGGGCGCGTTTCGCTCACGCGCCGCATCCTGGCGCTCAACATCCTCGTGCTCGCCTTTCTTGCCGGCGGCTTCTTCTATCTCGACACCTACCGCGCCCGCCTGATCGACAGCCGCGTTCGCGAGCTGGGGCGTGAGGTACAGCTGGTCGCGGCCGCCCTCCGCCGGCTGCCGGCGGATGAACATGGCGCGCTGCTCGCCGAGTTGGGCGCCGCCACGGGCGCCCGGTACAGGCTCTACCAGGGCGACCGCCCGGTCGAGGACAGCTGGCGCCTTGCACCGGGAAGCTACGGCGTCCGCGATCCCGCACGTGCCACGCTGGCCGCGCGCGGCGCGCTCGCCATCGACCAGCTGGTCAACCTGGTGGTGTGGCGCCGCCCCCTGCCCCCCTTTGCCGAGCCCGCGACCGACCGTGCCGTGGCCTGGCCGGAAGTGCGCGCCGCCTCCGACCGCGGACAGGCGCAGGCGATCGTGCGGGCGGCGGCCGACGGCACGCCGATCATCTCGGCCGCAGCACCGATCACGCCGGGCGGCGCGGTGCTGCTGTCCACCACCGGCGCGCGGCGCATCCTGGAGGTTGTTCGCGCGGAACGCGTCCGTCTGGGCATCGTGCTGGCGGCGGCGCTGGCGGCATCCGTGCTCCTGTCGCTGTTCCTCGCCCGCACCATCGTGCGCCCGCTGCGTCGGCTGGTGCGCGCCGCGGTTCGCGTGCGGCTGGGCCGTGCGCGCGACGTGGTCGTCCCCCGCCTCCCCTCCCGCCGCGACGAGATCGGCATGCTCGCGCGCGCCCTGTCGGACATGAGCCAGGGCCTCAACGCGCGCATCGACGCGACCGAGCGCTTCGCCGCCGATGTCGCGCACGAGATCAAGAACCCGCTCGCCTCGCTCCGTTCCGCCGTTGATGCGCTCGATCATGTCCGTGACCCGGCGGCGCGCGACCAGCTTCTCGGCATCGTCCGCGACGATGTGCGCCGCATCGACCGCCTGATCACCGATATCGCGGACGCGTCGCGCCTCGATGCGCAGCTCGCCCGCGCGCCGTTCGAACGGATCGACCTCGGCCGCCTGATCGAAGGGCTGCTCGCCAACCGCCCCGACCGCGACAGCCCGGCGTCCGTCGCCTTTGCCCGCCCGCAGCGCGATACGGCCGTGGTGATGGGGTTGCCCGCGCGGCTGGAACGCGTCGTTGACAACCTCATCGACAACGCGCTGTCCTTCTCCCCGCCCGGCGGGGTGGTGCGCGTCACCGCGACGCGCAGCGGCAACGACGTGCTCCTGTCGGTGGAAGACGATGGCCCGGGTGTCGCCCCGGACGCGCGCGAGGCGGTGTTCCGGCGGTTCCACAGCGACCGGCCGGACGGCGAGAGCTTCGGCCGGCACAGTGGCCTCGGCCTCGCGATCGCGCGCACCATCGTGGAAGGACATGACGGCCAGATCCATGTAGAGGACCGTGCGGACGGCCGGTCCGGCGCCCGTATCGTGGTCGTCCTGCCCGCCGCCGATGTCGAGGACCCCGATTGAGGTGAAAGAGCCGCTCAACCTGCACGCGACCACCGTCGCGATCGATGGCCGCGGCGTGATGCTGCGCGGGGCGTCGGGCAGCGGCAAGTCGGACCTGGCGCTGCGCCTGATCGATCGCGGCGCGTTGCTGGTCTCGGACGATCGCACGCTGGTCGCCCGGGCTGGCAACGGCTTGCTCGCGTCCGCCCCGCCGCGCATCGCCGGGATGATCGAGGTGCGCGGCATCGGCATCGCCACCGTCGTCGCCGCGGACGCGACACCGCTCGCCCTCATCGTCGACCTGGGTGCGGAGCCGGACCGCCTTCCCGACCGTCAGGAGGAAACCATCCTTGATCTCCCCCTGCCCCGGATCGCACTCGACGCCTTTGCAGCGTCCGCCCCGATCAAGACGGAACTCGCGCTTCGGATGCTTTGCCCATGACCCATGCGCCGCCCCGCACCCTGATCGTCACCGGCATGTCCGGTGCCGGCAAGACCACCGCGCTCCACACGCTGGAGGATCTCGGCTGGGAGGTGGTCGACAACCTGCCCATCCCGCTCCTGAAGCGCCTGCTGGGCGCCACGCCGGACGATGCGCGGGACGAGGCGCGCCCCCTCGCCATCGGCATCGACAGCCGCACCCGCGGCTTCGATGCGGTCGACATCATCCGTCGGATTGAGCGGCTGGCCGCCACGCACGACATCTCGACGCTCTTCCTTGATTGCAGCGCGGCCGAGCTCGAACGCCGCTTCGCCGAGACGCGCCGCCGCCACCCGCTCGCCCTGGACCGCGCCGCGAGCGACGGCATCGCGCAGGAACAGGCGCTGCTCGCGCCGCTCCGCGCCTGGTCCGAGAACCTGATCGACACGAGCGGCCTCACCTCGCGCGGCTTGCAGGGCGCGGTGCGGGATCGCTTCGCCGGTGCGGGCGCCGCCACCACGCTTGTTGTCATGTCCTTCGGCTATGCTCGCGGATTGCCGCGCAATGCCGACCTCGTGTTCGACATGCGCTTCCTGCGCAACCCGCACTGGGACGACGCCTTGCGGCCGCTGACGGGGCGGGACGCACCCGTCGCCGATTATGTCCGCGCCGACCCCGCCTATGCCGAAGCGGTCGATCGCATCGAAGGGCTGCTGCGGCTGCTGATCCCCCGCTACCAGGCGGAGGGGAAGGCCTATGTCGTCATGGCGTTCGGCTGTACCGGGGGGAGACACCGCTCCGTGCACGTCACGGAGACCGTCGCAGCACGGTTGCGCGCTGCCGGATTTTCCCCCACCATCGTGCATCGCGACCTGCCGGAAGCGCCCGACGCGCTCCCCGACCGGAGGTGACGCTTGCTCAAGAGGACTTGATGATCGGACTAGTGCTGGTGACCCATGGCCGGCTTGCGGCCGAGTTCGTGGTCGCCCTGGAGCATGTGGTGGGTCCGCAGGCCGGCGTGGAGACGATCTGCATCGAACCGGAAGACGACATGGAGCTGCGCCGCGGCGACATCGCCGGCGCGATCGGCCGGGTCGATGAGGGACGCGGCGTGGTGGTGCTCACCGACCTGTTCGGCGGCACGCCGTCCAACCTCGCCATCTCGCTGATGGTCCCGGGCCGTGTCGAGGTGATCGCCGGCGTCAACCTGCCCATGCTGATCCGGCTGGAAGGCGCGCGCAAGTCGATGGACGTGCGCCAGGCCGTGGCCGCCGCGCGTGACGCCGGCCGCAAATACATCTCCGTCGCGTCCGAGGTGCTGGGGGAAGCCGCTGCATGACGGAGCATTGCCGAACCGTCGCCATCACCAACCGCCGCGGCCTCCATGCCCGCGCCTCCGCCAAGTTCGTCACGCTGGCGAGCGGCCTTCCCGCCCGCGTGGAGGTGGAAAAGGACGGCAGCAGCGTTACCGGCACGTCGATCATGGGGCTGATGATGCTGGGCGCGGCGATGGGCGACAGCGTCACCATCCGCACGCACGGCGACGGGGCGGAAGACGCGCTCAATCAGCTCGTGGCGCTCGTCGAGGGCAAGTTCGGCGAGGATTGAGCCCGATGGCTCGCGAGATCACCGGCTTTTCCAATCCGCTCGTGAAGCGCCTGCGCTCGCTCCGCGACAAGAAGCACCGCCGTGCCGAAGGCCTGTTCCTGGCGGAAGGGCTGCGCATCCTGACGGAGGCCGCCGATGCCGGCGCGCTGCCGGAAATCCTGGTCTATGTCGACCGCCCCGATCTGCCGCCGCTGGCCCGCCAGCTGATCGCGCGGACGGAGGCGGCTGGCGGCGATGTCGTCACGACGGGCGCGGACATCCTCGCCAAGATGTCGGGGAAGGACAATCCGGGCATCCTGCTCGGCGCCTATGCCGACCGCGGCACTGCGCTGGAAGCGATCGACCGCACGGCCGCGCCGATCTGGATCGTGGCCGAACGGCTGCGCGATCCCGGCAATCTCGGCACCATCCTGCGCACCGGCGACGCGGTCGGCGCCGGCGGCCTGATCCTGGTCGACGACTGCGTGGACCCCTTCTCCGTGGAGGCGGTGCGTGCGTCGATGGGCGCGCTGTTCACGCAGGCGATCGTGCAGACCCGTTGGGAAGATTTCCTCCCCTGGCTGCGGTCCGGGCCCGGCACGCTCGTGGGGACCAGCCTGCGCACGGACACCGATTACCAAGCCATCGCCTATCCGCGCCCGACCTTCATCCTCGTCGGCAACGAGGCGCAGGGCCTGCCCGCCGACAAGGAAGCCGCCTGCGATCACCTCGTCCGCATGCCTATGCTCGGGCGGGCCGACAGCCTGAACGCCGCGGTTGCGACGGCCGTGATGGCCTATGAGGTGCTGAACCAGCACCGCCGTCAGGTCAAGCACGCTTGACACAGGTGTAAAGCCGACTTTACATCCATCCCGCTCTTGGGGAGGGATGACGATGTACGAGCCGACCGGACGGGGCACCTGGTTCAAGTGGAGCGCGCTCAACCGCGCCGAACGCATCCTGCTGGCGACGTCGCTCACCTGCATCGGCGTCGGCACCGCCTGCCTGACGCAGCTGATGGATGCGGGCGGCCCCTTCTACGATCTCGGCTTCCGCCTTGGCTCGGGCGGGATGGCGCCGCCGGAGACGCGATCCGCGCTGCTGTCGCCTGTCGTCGACCGCTGGCTGACACTGCTAACAGTGCTGCTGTTCGCCGTCGCCGCCGTCCTCTGGTCGCTGTTCAGCGCGCGCCAGGATGAGCTGTTCAACCGCGTGCAGAACCGGTCCTACGGTCTTGGCAGCTTCATCACGCTGGCAGCTCTTGCGCTGTGGCTCGCGGGGGAGCGGATCGGCTGGCTGCCGTCGCCGACCGCCGGCTGGGTGCTGCTCGACTGGCTGGTCATCTGCACCGCGGTGTGGATGGTGGACGCGCGCCGCCTGTGGCAGTGATCACTGCGGTGCTCGCCGCCCGCACCGACCAGCGCCTGACCCAGGCGCAGCTCGCCGAGGCGGTCGGCGTCTCGCGCCAGACCATCAATTCGATCGAGACGGGACGGTTCGAGCCGAGCCTGGAGCTCGCGCTGAAGCTTGCCCGGCACTTCGATCAGCCGGTCGAAACGCTGTTCACGCTTCACGAGGAAGGCTGATGAGACAGGTCACCACCACCGTGGCGCTGCAGATGGCGGCGGTGACGGGCACCGTGCTCGCCCTGCTCGTCATCGTCCGCGCCGCGCTGTTCGGCTACGACGATGCCGCCACCGGCCCTGCGAAGACGGTGGCCGCCGTCACCATGGCGGCGTTTCTGCTTCTCAGGCCGCGCGCCCGGCAGCCGGATCGCTGAGTCCGGCGGGCGCCGGCAGCGCGACATCCAGGTCGCCGTGCCGCGCCATGGCCTCGACCGGCAGCACGCTTTCCAGCTCGCGCGATCCGGTTTCGATGTTGAGGTCGCGGAACTTGCGCCCCGTCACCATCAACCGACCCTCGAAGCTAGCCACGAACTCGTTGTAGCTCCTGACGGCGGTGCCCAGCCCGCCGCCCACCCGGCGCAGCTTGTCCGCCGCCACCGCCAGACGGTCGTGCATTTCCTTGCCGAGCTCGCCGATCTGCTGCGCTTCCTTGGCGAGCTTTTCCTGCCGCCACACCGCCGCCACCGTGCGCGCGATCGCGATCAGGTTGGTCGGCGTCGCCAGCAGCACCCGCTTGTCGAACGCATAATCCCAGAGCGTGGGGTCATGCTCAAGCGCCCCGGCCAGGAAATGCTCGCCGGGAACGAACATGATCACATAATCGGGGGCGTCGGCGAACTGGTTCCAATATGCTTTCGCCGCCAGCCCGCTGACATGCGCCCGCATCGCCGCGGCATGCAGCGTCAGGTTGCGCTCGCGCTCGGCCTCGTCGACCGCGCCATAGGCATCCTGATAGGCATTGAGCGAGACCTTGGCGTCGATCACCAGCGATCGGCCGCCCGGCACGGTGACGATCGCGTCCGGCCGCAGGCGCCCCTCGCCCTCGTCCCCGGCGACAGACACCTCCATCATGAAGTCGGTGTGCTCGGCCAATCCGCAGGTCTCCAGGACGTTGCGCAGCTGCTGTTCGCCCCAGCGCCCCCGCGCCTTCGGTGCCGATCGCAGCGAGTTGACCAGCCGCGCCGCCTCGCTGCGCACCGCCTCCTGGCCGGCCCGCATGCCTTCGATCAGGCCGGTCAGGTTGCCATAGGCCTCGCGCCGCTCCGCCTCGACCTTGCCGACGCTCTCCTCGTAACGCTGCAGCCGCTCGCTCACCGGCTGCAACAGCGCCTTCAGAGACTGGCCGCTGGTTTCCTCTGCCTGCCGGAACCGGGCGTCCGCGCGCTCCAGAAAATGCCTCTGCGCCTCGCCCAGCGCCTTGCCCGCAAGCTCGCCGAAGCTTCCGTGCAGTCGCTGCTCCATCTCCTTCAGCGTGGCGAGCTGCGCGTCGTGCGCCCGCGCGCGCTCGTCCTCGCCGCGGCGGAAGCCCGCGACCTCGGCGGACAGGAGCTCGGCCCGCGCGCGCGCCTCGCCCAGCTCCTGCTCCAGCGTGCCCACCCGCTCTGCGATCGGCCGCGCCGCGGCCAGCTCGCGCTGCGCCTCGTCCCGCTCGTTGCGGACGGCATCCAGCATCAGGCGAAGCGGCGGCAGATCACCCGCGCGCTGCTCGGCAAGCGCCAGCGCGGTTTCCGCGGTGCGGGCGCGCTCCTCCGCGGCGCCGCGCTCCGCCCGCGCGGCCGCGGCGGGACGGCTGGCGATCAGCCAGCCGAGACCGACCCCGGCAACAAGGGCGATCGCCACCGCGATCAGGCTCATCAGCTCCACCCACCCGTCTCCCCTTGGAACACAAGGTGAACCTAGCGGCGGCGGCGGCCCCGCACAAGCGCGGCGTCAGGCGGCCTTGCGCAGCTTGGCGAGCTTCTTCAACAGCATGTCGCGCTTCAGCTTGGACAGGTGATCGAAGAACATCACGCCGTTCAGATGGTCGATCTCGTGCTGCAGGCAGGTCGCCAGCAAGCCGTCGAGCCAGGCTTCCTGCGTGCTGCCGTCGCGGTCCAGCCAGCGCGCCCGCACGCGGGCGGGCCGCACCACATCGCCGAACATCTCCGGCACCGACAGGCAGCCTTCGTTGTAGCTCGACAACTCCTCCGATTCTTCCAGCACCTCCGGGTTGATGAAGACGCGCGGCCGCTTCACCGGCTCGCCCTCGTCCTCCTCCGGCTCCTGCAGGTCGATCACCAGCACCCGCTTCGGCACCGCCACCTGGATCGCGGCCAGGCCGATGCCGGGCGCCGCGTACATCGTCTCGAACATGTCGTCGATCAGGGTGGAAAGCGCGTCGTCGAACTGCTCCACCGGCTCGGAAATCAGGCGCAGCCGGGGGTCCGGTGTCTCGATGATGGGAAGGATTGCCATGGCGCCGCGATACCGGAGCGGGTGCGCCGCTTCAAGCGACCGGTCGCCGCGCCCGCAGCGCCTGGGCGATCGTGCCCTCGTCCAGGTAATCGAGCTCGCCACCGACGGGCAGGCCGTGGGCCAGCTGCGTCACGCGCACCGGCATCCGCTCGATCCGGTCGGCGATGTAATGCGCCGTCGTCTGTCCTTCCAGCGTGGCGTTCATGGCCAGCACCACCTCGTCGATGCCGCCCGCCTCCAGCCGGCGCATCAGAAGGTCGATCGACAGATCCTCCGGCCGCACTCCATCAAGCGCTGAAAGACGCCCGCCAAGCACATGGAAACGCCCGGGAAACAGCTTCGCCCGGTCGAGCGCCCACAGGTCGGCGACCTCCTCCACCACGCACAGCGCCCGCGCGTCGCGCCGCGGGTCGCGACAGATGCCGCAGGGGTCAGACGTGTCGACATTGCCGCAGATGCCGCAGCTCGTCAGCCGGGCCTCCACTGCTTCCAGCGCGGCGCGGAGCGGCGCGAGTGCCGCCTCCCGCCGCTTGATCAGGTGCAGCACCGCCCGCCGCGCGGATCGCGGGCCAAGCCCCGGCAGCCGCGACAGCGCCTCCGTCAATGTTTCGATCTCGGGCGATGCCATGCCGGGAACAGATAGGGGTTGCTTACGCCCAAGCCAATCGGAAGAGACGGGTGCATGCGCATCGTCTTCATGGGAACGCCGCCCTTTGCCGTGCCGACGCTGGAGGCGCTGGTGTCGGCGGGGCACAATCTGGTCGCCGCCTATACCCAGCCGCCCCGCCCCGCCGGCCGCGGCAAGGCGCCGCGCCCGTCTGCCGTGCAGACGCGCGCAGAGGATCTCGGCATACCCGTGCGAAGCCCCGCGTCGCTCCGCTCGCCGGACGAGCAGGCCGCCTTTGCCGCGCTCGACGCGGACGTCGCCGTCGTTGCCGCCTACGGCCTCATCCTCCCGCGCCCGATCCTCGATGCGCCGCGCCACGGCTGCCTGAACGTCCATGGCTCGCTGCTGCCGCGCTGGCGCGGGGCCGCCCCGGTGCAGCGCGCCATCATCGCCGGCGACACCGAAACGGGCGTGTGCATCATGGACATGGAGGCCGGGCTCGACACTGGCCCTGTCCGCGCGCGCCATGTCATACCGATCATGGACGAAGACGCCGGCACGTTGACGGCGGCGATCGCAGCGGCCGGCGCGCGCCTGATGGTGGAGGTGCTGGCGGACCTGCCGGCACATCCGCCGGTGCCCCAGCCGGCTATCGGCGTGACCTACGCCCACAAGATCGAGAAAAGCGAAGCAAAGCTGGATTTTTCAGCCCCTTCCGACGCGCTCCTCCGGCAGGTTCGAGCCTTCGCTCCGGCGCCCGGCGCCTTTTTTGAGCTGGCGGGTGAGCGGTTCAGGCTGCTTGCCGCCACGCCGGCGCCCGGTGCCGGCGAACCAGGCCAGGTGCTCGACGACCAATTGACCATCGCCTGCGGCACCGGCGCCGTCCGGCCGACGCTGATCCAGCGGGCCGGTCGCCCGGCGATGGCGCCCGATGCCCTCCTTCGCGGCTTCGCCGTGCCGCCGGGAATGGTGCTGGCGTGACCCGCTATGCGCTGGTCGTCGAATATGACGGCCGCCCCTTCATGGGATGGCAGCGGCAGGATCATGGGCCCAGCGTCCAGGCCAGCCTCGAGGATGCCGTTCACCGCATGACCGGGGAGACGGTCGCGGTCCACGCCGCCGGACGCACCGACGCGGGCGTCCATGCGACCGCGATGCGCGCGCATCTCGATCTCGACCGGCACATCGATCCCTTTCGCCTGGCAGAGGGGCTGAACGCGCTTGTCCGGCCCGATCCCATTGCGGTGATCGGCTGCGTGGCGGTGCCGGACGACTGGCACGCGCGCTTTTCCTGCGTGGGACGGCGCTACCGCTACCGCATCGTCAACCGGCGCGCGCCGCTCACCTTCGACCGCGGCCTCGCCTGGCGCGTTCCCGATCCGCTTGACGCCGCTGCCATGCACGAGGCCGCGCAGCGGCTGGTCGGGCGGCATGACTTCACCACCTTCCGGTCGGCGCATTGCCAGGCGGACAGTCCGCTCAGGACGCTCGACCGGCTTGATGTGACGCGTCACGGCGACGAGGTGGTCGTGATCGCCGCCGCCCGCTCCTTTCTCCACCATCAGGTGCGCTCGATGGTGGGCTGCCTCGCGCTGGTCGGGCGCGGGCGGTGGTCGGCCGACGACCTGGCGGGCGCGCTCGCCGCACGCGACCGCGCCGCACTCGGCCACAATGCGCCCCCGGACGGGCTCTACTTCACCGAAGCGGTCTACCCGACCAGCACTTCCGCCGCCGCGGGGTGACCAAGGAAGGCTGCCGGGCTCGCCGACCTGCCATAGGCGCCTGCCAGGAAGATCGCGATCACGTCGCCCACCTCCGCGCGCGGCAGGGCGATCCGGTCGCCGAGCCGGTCGAGCGGCGTGCACAGCCGGCCGACCACCGTTGCCACCTCGTCCGGCGCCGCACCGATGCGCGCAGCCACCGCGATCGGATAGTTTCGCCGCACCACCGTGCCGAAATTGCCGGACGCGGCGAGCTGATGGTGCAGGCCGCCGTCCGTCACCAGGAACAGCTCGCCATGGCTCGTCTTCCGGTCGAGCACCCGGGTCAGGTAGACGCCCGCCTCCGCCACCAGCCAGCGGCCGAGCTCGATCGCGAAGCGCGTATCCGCCAGCACCGCCGGCCGCTGCGCCAGGCTGGCGGCCAGCCCCGCCCCCACCGCGTCGATGTCGAGCGGGGTATCGCCCGCGAAATATGGCACGCCGAACCCGCCGCCCAGATTGACCAGCTCCGGCGCGATGCCCGCAGCGTCCGACAGCCGCGCGGCCAGGTCGATCGTGCGGCGCTGCGCATCGATGATCGCCTCGGCGTCGAGCGACTGCGATCCGGCATAGATGTGGAAGCCGCGCACCTGCTGGCGCTGGAGCATGTTCAGCACGACCGGCACCTGGTCGACATCCACGCCGAACGGCCGCGCGCCACCGCCCATCCGCATGCCCGATCCGCGCAGCTCGAAGTCGGGGTTCACGCGAACGGCGACCCTGAACGGCCCGTCGCCGTCGCGTGACAGCCGGTCGATGCGCGCCGCCTCGCCGATCGATTCGACGTTCACCGTGACGCCGCGGCGCCGCGCCTCGACAAGCTCGTCATCCGACTTGCCCGGACCCGCGATCGAGATGTCGCGCACGCTCGATCGCGGGTGCGCGGCGGCCTCAGTCGCGAACTGGATCTCGCCCGCCGATGCGGTGTCGAACCCGTCGACCCGCTCCGCCATCCAGCCGAGCAGTGCGGCATTGGGATTGGCCTTGATCGCATAATGCAGGTCGATGCCGGCAAAGGCCTGGCGAAACCGCGTGATCCGCGCCGCCATGACGCCGCGGTCGTAGACGAACAGCGGGCTGCCGTGCGCCTCCACCAGCGCGTCCGCTGTCTGGCCGCCCAGGTGCAGCGCCCCCGCCGCGGCGAATTCCGGCGGGATCGGCCCGATCGGCTTGCCCGTCATGGCTGCGCCTCCCGCTTCAGCGCGGCGCGATCGATCTTGCCGTTGGGGTTGCGCGGCAGCACGTCCAGCCAGCGGATCTCGCGCGGCTGCATGAAGGCGGGGAGCACATGGGCCAGGTGCCTTTGCAGCCGATCGTCCGGCGCACCCGCCGCGACCAGCAGGATCGACTGGCCCAGCCGCGCGTCGGCCACGCCGATCGCCACCGCCTCCGTCGTCGCCCCGCTTGCCACCGCCGCTGCCTCCACCTCCGTCGGGCTCACGCGATTGCCCGCCGTCTTGATCATCTCGTCCTCGCGCCCGACGAAGCGGAGCAGCCCGTCCGCATCCCGCACCACCGTGTCGCCCGACCATACCGCCAGCGAACCGTCCGGCTCCGGCCGGAAGCGCGCGGCGGATCGCTCGGGGTCGCGCCAGTACCCTCGCGCCACCAGCGGACCGGCGTGGACCAGCTCGCCCGGCTCGCCATCGGCCGCGATGCCGCCGTCGGGCGTCCGCACGCTGATCTCGGCAAAGGGGATCGCCGTTCCGATCGATTCCGGATGCGCCGACAGCAGCGCGGGATCGAGGCTGGTGGAGCGAAACGCCTCCGTCAGCCCGTACATCGCGTGAATGCGCGCGCCGGGAAAGGTGGCCTGCAATCGGCCGATCAACGCCGGCGTCAACGCACCGCCCGAATTGGTCAGCCGCTCCAGGCTGGTCTCCGAAGGCCAGCTGATCTCGCATAACTGCGTCCACAGCGGCGGCACCCCCGCCAGCGTCGTCGGCCGCCACCGCTCCACCGCGCGCAGCACGTCGCGCGCCACCAGATAGTCGATCGGGATCACCGTCCCGCCGGCATGCCAGGTGGAAAGAAGCTGGTTCTGCCCATAATCGAACGCCAGCGGCAGCACCGCCAGCACGCGGTCGGCTGGCGACAGCGCCAGATAATGCGCGACCGACACCGCTCCAAGCCACAGGTTGGCATGGGTCAGCATCACGCCCTTCGGCCGCCCCGTAGATCCGGACGTGTAGAGCAGCGCGGCGAGCGTCTCAGGGTCCACGTCGGACGGCGGCAGCGCCGGCGCCCCCGCGCCCGCCGCCTCGTCCTCCGTCACGGCGGCGCATCCGGACGGCACGTCATCCGCGCTCAACGTCGCCAGCCGCGGCGCCTGGCTCAGCAGCAGCCGCGCTCCGCTGTCGACCAGGATATGTGCGACCTGCGCGCGCTTCAGCAAAGGATTGACGGGCACATGGATCAGCCCCGCCCGCGCCGTCGCCAGCGGCAACAGCAGCGCCAGCCGCGTCTTCGGCAGCCAGCTCGCCACCCTGTCGCCGGTCGTCAGCCCGCGCGACACCAGCCACCCGGCGAGGCTGCCCACCGCCTCCTCCAGCCCCGCATAGCTCAAGGCGCCGTCGCGCCGGTCGATCGCGACGGCGTCGGCCCGGCCGCGCAGCGTCAGATGGTCGAGCGGCCGCGGCTCCCGATCCGGCACGGTCATCGCTGCCGCCCCATTGATCCTGCCACCATGTGCGTTACAGGCGCGTGCATGATCCGCGACGACGAACCCGCCACCGATCGCGCCCTGCGCGACGCCCTTGTCCACACGCTCGGCATCGATGCGGACCGCGTCGCGGCCTTCACGAACGACACGCCGCTGTTCGGCGCGCTTCCGGAGCTCGACTCGATGGCGGTCGCCGGCCTCCTGACCGATGTCGAGGACCGCATGGGCATCGTCATCGAGGATGACGAGGTCGACGGCGAGCTGCTGGAGACGTTCGGCTCGCTGAAGCAGTTCGTGCTCACCAAGGCGGCCGTCTGAGCCCGCGCGCTCAGGCCGCCTCCGCTTCCTCCACCCGCTCCTCGAAATCCAGCTCCTGCAGGTAACGCTCGGCGTCGAGCGCAGCCATGCAGCCGGTGCCCGCCGCCGTCACCGCCTGGCGGTAGATCTTGTCCTGCACGTCGCCGCACGCGAACACGCCGGGAATGGCGGTGCGGGTCGATCCCGTCTCCACGACGACATAGCCTTCGTCGTCCAGCTCCAGCTTGCCGCGGAACAGCTCGGTCGCGGGATGATGACCGATCGCCACGAAGCCGCCGTCCACCGCCAGCGTCGACGGCTCGCCCGTAACCGTGTCGACCAGGTCGATCGCGACCAGCCCGGCATTGCCGCCGCCGTCCACGAACTGCTCGACCCGCTTGTTCCACAGCACCTTGATCTTGGGGTTGGCGTGCAGCCGCTCCTGCAGGATGCGCTCGGCCCGCAGCCGGTCGCGGCGGTGAATCAGCGTCACGTCGTCCGAATGGTTGGTCAGGTACAGCGCTTCTTCGACCGCGGTGTTGCCGCCGCCGATCACCGCCACCTTCTTGCCGCGATAGAAGAACCCGTCGCAGGTCGCGCAGGCGCTGACGCCCTTGCCCTTCAGCGCGTCCTCGCTCGGCAGCCCCAACCAGCGCGCCTGCGCGCCGGTCGCGATCACCAGCGTGTCGCCCTCGTACACCTGCCCGCCGTCGCCGATCAGGCGGAACGGCGCGCTGTCCAGCTGCGCCTCGACGATATGGTCGTAGATCATGCGCGTGCCGACATGGACGGCCTGCGCCTCCATCTCCTGCATCAGCCATGGGCCCTGGATCACGTCGCGGAAGCCGGGGTAATTCTCGACGTCCGTCGTGGTGGTCAGCTGGCCGCCCGGCTGGATGCCCTGCACGACGATCGGCTTCAGACCCGCGCGCGCGCCATAGATCGCCGCCGACAGGCCCGCCGGGCCCGATCCCAGGATCAGCATACGGGTCTTCATGATGTCGGCCATGGGGGGCAAGCGCTCCAGGTTGGGTGGTTCCCGTCCAGATAAGCGCTTGCCCGCGCCGCGGCAACGCGCCGCGTCAGAAGCGGATGCTGCCGCCCACCCGGATGTCGCGTCCGGCCAGCGGCGCATAATCCTTCAGGAAGGATGCGTGGCGCCGCGCCTCCACGTCGAAGATGTTGTTTGCCGCCACGCGGATCGCGAACGCGCCTTCCGGGCCGCCCGGGCGCCATTCGGCCCGCGCGTTCACCAGCGTGTAGGCCGGTGTCTCGGTCTCGAACTGCGCGATCCGCTCCTGCTCGGTCACATGCTCCACCTCGCCGCGCAGGTCGAAGCTGTTGGTGCGATATTCGATCGCGCCGAGCGCGCGGAGCGGCGGAATGAACGGCGCCGGGCCGACATCGTCCAGGGTCACCCGCACATAGTCGGCCAGCGCCTCGACGCGCACCTCGCCCTCGCCGATCCGGGCCAGCCTGGCGCTCACCTCGCCCTCCAGGCCCCACTGCTCCGCACCGGCAGACTGGTAGGCATAGACGGGCAGGCCATCCTCCTCCTCGCCGGTCGGTGCCTGGAAGATGAAGTTGCTGAAGTCGTTGTAATATCCGGACACTTCGAACCGGAAAGCATCGCCGCCGCCGCGCAGCACCAGTTCGGCACCGTTCGACCGCTCCTTTGCAAAGTCCGCATTGCCCACCTCGAACGCCTGGGTGGCGAGATGCGGGCCGGCCGCGTACAGCTCCTCGACGGTTGGGGCGCGCTCGGTGTGGCTGAGGTTCAGGCCCAGCCGCACGGTGTCGGCCAGCCCGACGCTGCCGCCGATCGATCCGCTGAACGCGTCAAAGGTCCGCCGGTCCCGCTCGGTGCCCAGTGCCTCGGATGCCTGCGATTCCGTTGTCGTGTTCTCGTACCGGCCACCCACCTCCAGCCGGACGGCGCCCAGGTCGAGGTTCTGGACCGCAAACAGCCCCACCTGCGCCGTGCTCGTCGGCGGCAGAAATGCTTCCTCGCCGATCACCGTGAAGTCGCGCGTCATCAGCTGCGCGCCAAACGCCCCGCTCCAGGCGCCCTGCCGGCGCTGCACGAACTCGAGCCGTGCTTCCGCGCCGTCGTTCAGGAAGGTCGTGGCGATCTCGCCCGTGTCCTCGATCTCGAAATGGCGGTAATCGCCATATCCGGCGCGCAGGCGGATGGCGTCGAACGCCCCGGTCGCCGGCGTGATCTCGGCGCGCAGGTCGACGCGATCCTGGCGAACGTCCAGCGTCGGCGCTTCCGCCTCCTCGCCGGGCTCCAGCGGGAAGCGGATCGGCACGCCGTAATTGTTGTCGAGCCGGCTGAACGACACGCCGATGTTGCCGCCCTCCGCGACATAGGCGACGCCGCCGCCGAACTCGCTCTGCTCCGAAGCCGTGTTGGGCAGGCGGCCGCGCAGGGTCGCCAGCTCCTGCACCTCGGCGTCCGGCGATGCCGCCGCGGCCGCGCGCAGCGGCCGGCTCAGCAGATATCCGCCGGTGCGCAAGTCATCGGTCTTGGCATAGCTGCCGTCGAGATGGACGACGAAATTGCCGCCGATCGCGACATCGACGATGCCTGCCGCTCGGCGTTCCTCGGCCGCCGATCCGTAATCCGCATTCGCCTCCACATGGACCGTCTCGGCCGGCACGCTGCGTGGGATGCGGGTGCCGAGCACGTTCACCACGCCACCGATCGCCGCCGAGCCGTAGAGCAGCGCCGCCGGGCCACGCAGCACCTCGATGCGCTCGGCCAGCAACGGGTTGATCGCCACGGCATGGTCGACCGACGACGACGACGCATCGAAGCTGCCGATGCCGTCGGTCAGCACGCGGATGCGATCACCCTGGAAGCCGCGCAGCACCGGCCGCGACGCGGTCGGCCCGAACGAGGTCGCGCTGACGCCCGGCAGCTGCGCCAGCGTCTCGCCGATCGACGTGCGCCGCGCCGCATCCAGGTCCGCGCCGGACAGGACGGACACGCCGCCGAGGAAATCCTCCCGGTTGCGCGACAGCGCAGTGACGACGATCGTCTCGGGCTGGTCGGCATGATGATCGCCATCGGTGCCGGTCGTCGTCTGCGCCGCCGCCGGCGCGGCGATGGCGGCGATGCTGCCCAGAAGGGCGAGGCGAAGCGTGTGGGTCATGTCTGTCACTCGTGGCTGAAGCTGGCGCCTCCCACCACGTTACAACATCACATGTCAAGTTCGCTTCGTCTGATCTCGGGCAAGCACTGCGGCAGCGCAATCTGGCTCTGCATTCACCTGAGTGAGTGGCGCGTGAGGACAGTCTACCGCATCCGCCACCGCGCAATCACGCGGCGGCGGACTGCGCGGTCAGGCCGTCAGCGGGCGCCGGCGGCGGAGTGTCGATCCGACAAGGCCGAAGCCGCAGACCATCGTCGCCCATGTCGCCGGCTCAGGCACCGCACCCAGCGCGGCCGGCACGAACGGCACGCCATAGTTCACCGGGCCTTCGGTCGGCGGCAGCGGCGGCAGCGGGCTGCCCGACAGGTTGAACGCGAACGGGACGGACACCGCGTCATACTCGCGGTTGATGATCGGCGTGCCATCGTCGGCAAAGGCTGCGAACGACGCCATCCGCGACAGGATCGTGCCGTTGTTGCGCGGATCGCCGAAGGCGACCTGCAGGCCGCTGCAATTGGCGACATCCTCGCACACGCCGTTGCCGGTCATGAAGTAGAAGGCTGAATAGGTGACGATCTTCGACTGACCCGCGCCGAGCAGACCCAGTTCAAGGTTCAGCGGCGTCCAGCTCCAGTCGACGACGCGGCCGTCGCCAATCGTCTGGTCGTTGTAGTTGTTGAACGGCACGCCGCCCGTCGTCTCGACGAAGATGTCCTCCGCATTGACGTTGCCGAAGGCCGAATACAGCAGCTCCGGGATATTTTCCTCGAACGGATCGGTGTCCTGCTGCGTGACCCGGAAATCGAATCCGCCAGTGGCGCGGGGATCGTTGCCGATCCGGGCAAGGTGACCGGGGGTGATCAGCGAGTCGAAGCGCAGGTTGACGGCCTCGGTGCCGGTGTTCGTGACCACGAACCGGATCTCCGTGCTCGACGCGATCGCGCACTGACCGACGCAATAATCATTGTGCAGGAAGAAGAAGCCGCCGCTGTCCGCCTCGCCGACCAGGTCGATCCCCGCCTCCGAGTCGGCGCCGGGCACGCCGGACCGCTGGATCAGCGTTTCGCGCGATCCGCCGGGCAGCTCGCTCGGCAGGGTAAAGGGCGTGAAGGACAGGCCATAGGTGTTGGTGACCCGCACCGTCTCGACGATCGCGGCAGGCGCTGCGCCGGCGCACAGCAAGGCGGCCCCCGACCCGATGATCGCGCGCAGAAACACTGGCTTGGACATGACTTTCCCCCCGGAAATGATGGTTAGCGCTATAGCAGGATTTCGGGGGACGTGCGACTCCTCAGCGTTGTCCCAGGCGCGCGCATTGGTCCCGCACTCCGCCCACTGCCGCCGCCGTCGCATCGATCCGCTGCTGCAGCGACAATGCCGACCGGCACGCGGCCCGCGCCTCGCCCGCACGGCCACCGCCCGACAGCACCCGGGCGCGCAACAGCAACAGTTCCACCTGGTCGGGATCGTCGGGGCCATAGGCCTCGTCGTAGATCGCTTTGGCCGTCGCGATCCGGCCCAATGCGGCGTCCGTTCGCCCGGCGGCCGCCTCCGCCTCGGCGGCATAGAAGGCGACGTCGCCGATCGCCGGGGCATCCGCGCCGTACAGCCGCCGGTAGATCGCAGCGGCGCGGTCCAGATCGCCAAGCGCGCGGTCCGGCTCCCCATTGGCCGTCCGGATCCGCCCCGTCAGCAGCAGCGATGCGGCCACGAATGGATGGTCGGGCTCCAGCACCCGGCCGAAGATGCCTAGCACCTGCTCCATGCGCTGCTGCGCGATCGCGACACGTCCGAGCTCGAAGTCGACAAAGGCGCGGTTCTGGATGGCCTTGGCCGTGGACACATGATCCCGGCCGAACTTCGCCTGATAGGCCGCCGCCGCCGCCGCGAACAGCTGGTCGGCCTCGTCATACCGGCCCAGCCGCCCCCAGGCATCGGCCTCGTTCATCCATACCCGACCCAGCGCCTCGCGCTGGTCGCCCGGCAGCTCGGTCAGCAGACGCGCCGCCTCCGCCAGGTTGCGCTGCGCATCGGCATAGTTCCCGTCCAGCACGTCCGCGCGTCCCCTCGCCTCGGCCAGCGCCGCGTTGATTGCGGGGGCATAGCGGGCGCCCTGATCGGTCGCAGCGACGGCGGCCGCAATGGCGCGGCGCATGGCGGCCAGGTCGCCGCGGTTGTACGCGACGGACGCGAGCTTCAGCGCGGTGACCGCCCGCTCCTCGCCCCGCGCAGGAAGCCGGCTCAGCGCCGCCCGGTAATCCCGCGCCGCTTCCTGCGGCAGGCCGAGATTATAATAGATCTCTCCGGTCGCACGCAGCAGCCGGGCACTCACGCCGGGCTGGTCGCTCAGGTCGGTCGCGGCGCTGCGGCTGGCGCGCTGCAGGATGGTGAGCGCGGTGATCGTGCGCGGGTTCTCGGTCGCCGGGTTGGCGATGTTGAACGTGCCGATCAGGAACGCGAGGCTCCGGTCGGCAAGCTGGCGTTGCCGCTCCGCCACGCGGCGCTGCCCTTCGGCATAGATCGCCAAGCCGATCGTCAGCACCGCGATGGCGAGCGACCCGGCCGTGATCCACAACAGCCGGCGTTGCCGCCGCGCCGCGTCTCGCCTGACCAGCGCGTCGAGCGGAACGTCCGCGATCCCCGCGATCAGCTTCAGGAGCGCGAGCCGCCGCCCATCCTTGCCCGGCCGCATGTCGGCTGCGATCGGCTCGGCGGGCGTGTCCGACAGCGCGCCGTCCGCGCCGATCCGGAAGCGGAGCGCGGGCGGGAAGCATTCCTGCTCCGGATCGCCCGGCTCGCCCGACACGATCAGCGCGAGCACGCGGTCCTCGCCGTGCAGGCGCTTGAAGCTCAGCACCTCCTCATTGACCCAGCGCGACGCCGCCGCGCGCGGGCTGCACAGCACCACCAGCGTCCGCGCCGCCGCGAGCGCGGCCCTCAGTTCGGAGCCGAGATCCCCGCTCGCCGGCAGCTCGTCACGGTCGCGGAACACCGGCGGCAACCGCCGCGCCGCCGGGCCGAAGCGCGTCTCGCGGCCGACCAGCGCGCGCGGCAACCGGTATGTCTCCAGCCTGTGGTGCAGCCATCGCACGGTGGCCGCATCGGCATGGCTGTAGCTGATGAAGGCCGCATATTCGCGCATCGTGCCTCCCCCAAGGCCGGCAGGATGGTGACAGAGGGGTGGGCTTTTCTCAAGCCGGTAGCCGGCGCGCGATATCGCGAGCGGAAGGGAAGCGCCGGCGCGAACGGCGATCCCGCCTTGTAAAGCATTCCGTCGGGATCGTCTGGGCAAACCCGGCCCCAAACGGACCGATCAGAGATTGAGGCAGGTTAAGCAGTTGGCGTCCTGATACAATCCACAGGGTTAACGGGCCCTTAGGCATGTCTCCGTTGCGGCAGGGGGCCGCGACAAGAGGGGGATTACCAATGCGTTTCTTCGCAACCGCGCTGCTTGCCAGCGCAGTCTTTGCCGCGCCCGCGTCGGCGGCCGTCACCATCACCGGCAACATCACGCCGAACGGCACCAGTGACACCTTCTTCAATTGGATTGGCGGCGACTTCTCGGTTGCGGTTGATCCGGCTGCGCTCAACGGCATCCCGGATCCGGAGTTGTTCCTGTTCGCCGATGACGGGTCGGCCAGCGGCGCGCTGACGGGCACGCTGATTGGCCGCGACGACGATAGTGGGGACGGCTTTGGCGCTCTGTTCACCGGCTCGCTTGCGGCCGGAAACTATGTGCTGTCCGTCGGCACCTTCAACTTCACCCAGAATGAAGCGCGGCGGGGCACTGCGGATTACACGCGCGGTGAAACTCGTTTTCGGGCAACCTTCAGCGACGGTGTGACCATCAACCGTGGTCCGGTCGGCGCCGTGCCGGAGCCCGCCACCTGGGCAATGATGATCGGCGGCTTCGGCCTCGTCGGCTCCGCAATGCGCCGCCGCCGGCAGACTACCGCGGTCACCTTCGCCTGACGCCCAAGACGACGGATCGGCATCGACCGGCGCATGTCGGGGTGCCGATCCGTCACCGAACCAACCATCCGACGCGATGGAGGGGCGTCACTTGATCCAGATCATGGATCGCTGACACGATGGTCTTCGCGGGGCTGGCGGAACTCGAACTAAAGCTCGGTATGGCAGCTCCCGAGGTTGCCGACAGTATCAGTCGGCGCATTATGATCCGGCGCGTCACCATCACCGCCGAGCAGCGCACGTCCGATCACTCCGACGGCCTGAGCGCCCACCTCACTCTTTGTTTTGAAAATGGTAGCGGAGGAGGGACTTGAACCCCCGACACGCGGATTATGATTCCGCTGCTCTAACCAGCTGAGCTACTCCGCCCCGATGCCACTTGGGGCCTGTCGCGCCGCAGCGCGGAGGCGGCCTATAGCAGCCCATTCCTCGCGGTCAACCGATGCCGGCGCGACGCCCGCAGCTCAGGCGAACCGCGCCTCGAACAACGGCTCCCACGGGCCGCCGCGATAGGCCCACGCGGCAAGGCCGTGGATGCGGATGGCGCGCGGGCGGAAGTCGGCCGACATCGCCGCCTGCAGCGCCTTGGCGGCGTCGCGCGTCACCTTGTTCTGGATCGTGATGTGCGGGCGCCAGCCTTGCGCGTCCTGCGCCGTCAGCGATCCGTGAAAGGCATCGGCGATCCGAGCGCGGATCTCGACCAGCCCGGGGCTCTGGATGCCCAGCGCGGTGCCCCCGCCCAGGTCCAGGATGCGCGCGACGCTCGCGTCCGGCGCCGCGACGCCGCGCGTCTCGTCGACGATCCGGCGCTTCAGCTCGGGCGCGGCAGACGGCGGCAGCGCGTGGAACATCGTCAGGTGCGCGGCCAGCTGGTTGCGCTCCGGCGGGAAATGCGCCTGCCGCAGGTCGTCGGCCCAGCGGTGGTCCTCCGGCCCCAGCATCGCCGTCAGGATCAGCGGGGCCGTGTCGCTCACTCAGATCTCGACCTGGCTGCCGAGCTCAACCACCCGGTTCGTGGGCAGGCGGAAGAATTCCATCGGGCTCGCCGCGTTGCGCAGCATCCAGGAGAACAGCTTCTCCCGCCAGATCGCCATGCCCGGCCGCGACGACGGCAACAGCGTCTGCCGCGCAAGGAAGAAGCTGGTGTCCATCATCTTGAACTCGGGCCCGCATCCGGTCAGCCGCTTCAGCGCCGACGGCACGTCCGGATCCTGCATGAAGCCATATTTGACCACCAGCCGGTGGAACCCCTGCCCCAGGTCTTCCAGCATGCAGCGATATTCGGGCTGCACATAAGGGACGTCGGCGATCTTCACCGTCAACAGCACCACCCGCTCGTGCAGCACCTTGTTGTGCTTCAGGTTGTGGAGCAGCGCGTGGGGCACGCCGTCGGGGGTGGAGGTCATGAACACGGCCGTCCCCGGCACGCGCGTGGCCGAATTGGCGGCCGACTGCACGAAGATCTGCACGGGCATCGCCGCTTCGCGCATCCGCCCGATCATCAGCGCACGACCCTTGGCCCAGGTCGTCAGCAGCACAAAGGCGATCAGCCCCACCAGCAGCGGGAACCAGCCGCCATCGGGCACCTTGGTCATGTTGGAGAAGAAATAGGCGCCGTCGATCAGCAGGAACACGGCCAGGAACGCGCCCGTGCCCCAGGCCGGCCACGACCACACGCGGTGCAGCAGCACCGCCACCATGCAGGTGGAGATGAACATCGTGCCCGTCACCGCAATACCATAGGCCGCGGCCAGGTTGGACGATTCCTGGAACCCGACGATCAGCAGCAGCACCATCACCATCAGCGCGGTGTTGACGCTGGGAATGTAGATCTGGCCGGCCGCCGACGCGCTGGTGTGGTCGATCCTGAGGCGCGGCATCAGCCCCAGCTGCACAGCCTGCTGCACGACGGAGAAGGCGCCGGTGATCACCGCCTGGCTGGCGATGACGGTGGCGCAGGTGGCAAGCAGCACCAGCGGCAGGCGCAGCTCGTCGGGCGCCATCATGAAGAACGGGTTTTCCGCGGCCTCCGGCTGATCGAGCAGCAGCGCGCCCTGCCCCAGATAATTGAGCATCAGCGCCGGAAACACGATGTAGAGCCACGCGACGCTGATCGGCCGGCGCCCGAAATGGCCCATGTCGGCATAAAGCGCCTCCGCCCCCGTCACCGCCAGCACGACTGAGCCGAGCGCCAGGAAGGCGAGCCAGCCGTCGGTCACCGCGAACTGGTAGGCGTACCAGGGATTGAGCGCGAGGAAGATGTCCGGCCGCCCGACGATGTTCACCACGCCGAGCACGGCGAGCGTCACGAAATAGGCCAGCATGATCGGGCCGAACAGGCGCCCGACCTTGGCGGTGCCGATCGACTGGATCAGGAACAGCCCGACCAGGATGGCGGTGGCGATCGGCAGCACCAGCCAGTCCAGCCCCTCGCGCACGGTGGTCAGCCCCTCCACCGCCGACAGCACGGAGATGGCGGGCGTGATCATGCAGTCGCCGAAGAACAGCGCGGTCGCCAGCACGCCGAGAATGACGAGGCTCGCCCCCCATTTCTTGGTGCCCGACGATCGCTGGATCAGCGCCAGCAGGGCCAGGCTGCCGCCCTCACCGTTGTTGTCGGCGCGCAGGATCAGGAACACATATTTGATCGTCACGATCAGCGTCAGCGACCAGAAGATCAGGCTGATCACGCCGAAGATGTGGAGCGGGTCGACCGTCAGCGGGTGATGGCCGACGAACGTCTCCTTCATGGCATAGAGCGGGCTGGTGCCGATGTCGCCGTAGACCACGCCGATCGCGCCGAAGGCGAGCGCGGCCAGGCCCTGCCGCTCGTGGTTGTGGGCGCCATCTTCAACCGGTCGATCGCTGGGCATCATCCCGGTCGGAACGGCCGGGGCCGCAGGCTCACCCATCGTGCTCATGCTCCAAAACGCCCTGGGGAGGGGCGGCGCGCGGCCTAGCACCGCCACCTATGCCCCGCAACGGCGACAACCGCGCCCGGCCGCGTTATGGCGCCTTCAAAATCGTACAATGGAGCTGAAGATGCGAGTCGGTGTCCCGAAAGAGATCAAGAATCACGAATACCGCGTCGGCCTGACGCCCCCGTCCGTCTCCGAACTCACCGCCGCCGGCCACGAGGTGATCGTGGAGACGCGCGCCGGCTCCGGCATCGATTTCGACGACTCGGACTATGTGGAGGCCGGCGCCCGCATCGTCGGCTCGGCTGCCGAGGTGTTCGACCAGGCCGAGATGATCGTGAAGGTAAAGGAGCCGCAGGCGTCCGAGATCGCGATGCTGCGTCCCGATCACCTGCTCTTCACCTATCTTCACCTCGCCGCCGACAAGCCGCAGGCCGAAGGGCTGATGCGCTCGGGCGCCACCTGCATCGCCTATGAAACGGTGACGGCACCCGGCGGCGGCCTGCCGCTGCTGAAGCCGATGTCGGAGGTCGCGGGCCGCATGGCCGTGCAGGTCGGCGCCCATTATCTCGAAAAGGAACAGGGCGGCCGCGGCGTGCTGCTGGGCGGCGTCCCCGGCGTCGCGCCCGCGCGAGTCGCCATCCTGGGCGGCGGCGTGTCGGGCGTGAACGCGGCGCAGATGGCGGTCGGCATGCGCGCCGACGTCACCATCTACGACGTGTCCAACGCCCGCCTGGCCGAGCTCGACATGTTCTTTTCCAACCAGATCAAGACGGCGTTTGCGTCCAAGGCGGCGATCGCCGCGGCGGTGTCGCGCGCGCACCTGGTGATCGGCGCGGTGCTGATCCCGGGCGCCGCGGCGCCCAAGCTCGTCACCCGCGACATGCTGAAGACCATGAAGCGCGGGTCGGTGCTGGTCGACATCGCGATCGATCAGGGCGGCTGCTTCGAGACGTCGCGCCCGACCACGCACGAGGATCCCGTGTTCGAGATCGACGGCGTCATCCATTATTGCGTCGCCAACATGCCGGGCGCTGTCGCCCGCACCTCCGCCTTTGCGCTCAACAACGCCACCCTGCCCTTCGTGCTCCGGCTGGCGGCGGACGGCGCGGAGGCGGCGATGGCCGCGAACCCGCATCTGGCGGCCGGCCTCAACGTGTCGGGCGGCAAGATCCGGCACAAGGCGGTCGCCGACGCGCTCGACCTGCCGTTCGCGGCCTGACGGGAACGGAGCGGGAACGGGCGCGTTCTGCGGGGGCAAGGAGATCATCATGGCAGAGACCGAGAACCCCAAGACGCACCCCACCTCCAATGCCGAGAAGAACCCGGACGACTGGACAACGGGCGACGAGGCCATGACGGGCGCGCAGGCGTCCTACCTGAAGACCTTGAGCGAGGAAGCGGGCGAGCAGTTCGACGACACGCTTAGCAAGGCCGAGGCGTCCAAGCGCATCGACGCGCTTCAGGAACAAACCGGCCGCGGAAAGGACTGATCGTTCAGCGCGGTGGCGGCGTCCCGGCCGCCACCATCGCATAGGCGGCCTCCAGCACCGGCCGATATTCCGCATCGGCCGGTGCGCGGCGCAGCGCCTGCAGCCACAATGGCCGCGCCCGCTCCGGCTCGCCCCCGCGCATATAGGCCAGACCCAGGAAGAACCACGGCCCCGGATGGCGCGGGTTCAGGACGGCCGCGCGTTCATAGGCGAACAGCGCCGCCGGCGTCAGCGTGTTGTCCGCCCGCGCCACCAGCGCGTTGCCCAACCCCAGCCACAGGTCAGCATTGCGCGGGTCCTCCGCGATGCCGCTGCGGATGTAGGTGACGGCTGCGCTCGGCAACCCCGCGCGCATCGCGCCGTCGGATGCGATCAACCAGTTATAGGCCGTCCCGAACCCGCCGCTCATCGCCTGGCGCAGCTCGATCGCGCGCTCGTCCACCTGCGGCCGGGCAGCTGCGCGCGTCGCCGGCGCGCCCGGCTGGCCGGGCACCCCGCTCAATGCATATCCGGCCAGCGCCAGCACCAGCGTCGCCCCGACCGCCTCCCGCGCGACGCGCGGCACGCGCACCACCCGCCACAGCAGCAGCCAGGCCGCGCCGGCCACGGCGATCGCCAGCAGCCAGCCCGTCATCGCCGCTTCCGAAAGCTTGCGCGGGCGATCAGCACGCCGGCCAGGATCATCAGCACGGGGGCCGCCCACAGCACCGCCGTCCCGGCCGACAGCGGCGGGTCATAGCTGACCTCCCGGCCATATCGATCGACCAACCAGGCGCGCACCGCCTCCGGCCGCTCCCCCGCCGCGATCCGCGCGCGTACCATCGCGCGCATGTCGGCCGCCATCGCGGCGTCGCTGTCGGCAATCGACTGTCCGGCGCACACCAGGCAACGGATCGTCTCCATCAGCGCCTTGGCGTCCGCTTCCTGCGCTGCATTGGGCAGCGGCAGGTTGGCGAGCGGCGGCGGCGGCACGCGCGCACCCGCGGGCGTCGCCAGCATCAGCGCGGCCAGGATCGCGGCCCGCCTCACCGCGCGTCCTCGATCGCGGCCAGGATCGCGTCCATGTCCTGCGGCATGATCGGCCCGACATGCTGGTGGCGGATCACGCCCGCCGCATCCACCACGAAGCTTTCGGGGACGCCCGACGATCCCAGCGCCAGCTGCGCGGTTGATCGGGGATCGTCGCCGATGTGGTCGAACGGGTCGCCGTGATCGGCCAGGAACCGCGTCACGTCTGCCCGCGCGTCGCGCAGCGCGATGCCGTCGATCCGCACGCCCGCCTGCTTCAGCGCCAGCAGCTGCGGCGCCTCCGCGATGCATGGCGCGCACCAGCTCGCGAACAGGTTCACCAGCCGCACCTCGCCCTTCAGGTCGGCCGTCGACAGGCCCGGCTTGCCCGCCACGGCCGGCGCCAGCACCAAAGCGGGCACCGGCCGCCCCACCATCCGCGACAGCACGGTGCGGTCGGCGGGCCGCAACAGCCCCACCGCCACCAGCACCGCCAGGAGCACAAAGCCGGCCAGCGGCGCCCACAGCATCCACCGCCTCATGCGTAGGCGGTCCGGTCGGCACGGCGTCGCCGCCGTGTCACGCGCCCCAGGATGGACAGCGCGGCGCCCGCGGCGATCAGCGCGCCGCCGCCCCAGATCAGCGTCACCCAGGGCTTCCACCACAGCCGCAGCTGCCACCGGCCGCGGCTCTCCTGCCGGCCGAGCACGGCGTACAGCTGGCCGCCGCCGGAGGTCAGCAGCGCCGCCTCGCGCGTTTCGGTGGGCGGGTTCCAGAAGCTTCGCGCCTGCGGCTTCAGCTCGTGGACCGCGCCGCCCCGCCGGCCGGCATAGAGCACGGCCTGCAATGCGGTGAAGTTCGGGCCGGAGATCGGCTCGATTCCGACGAAGCGGACGCGGAACGGCCCCACCTCGTGCACCTCTCCGGCGCGGGCGGCCACCAGCACCTCCTGCGTGAAGGCGCTCTCGGATGCCATCCCGGCCACGCTCACCGCCACGCCCAGGTGCGACACCACCATGCCCCAGGTGAACAGCGGCGTGCGGCGCAGGTTGCGTCCCCACAGCGGCGCGACGCTGCCCGCCGCCACCGCCGCTGCGATCGCAAGGCCCAGCAGCGGCAGCAGGCCGATCCATCCGGCGGCGATCCACACCACCGCCGCCACCAGCACGGCAAGGCCGGCGGGAAGGCGCAGCTTGGCCAGCGTCTCGCGCCAATCGTCGCGGCGCCACCGGATCAGCGGTCCGGCGACCATCGCCACCATCAGCGCCAATGCCAGCGGCGCCGTCGCCGCGTTGAAATAGGGCGGCCCGACCGAGACGCGCTCCAGCCCCAGCGCCTCGATCGCTAGCGGATAAAGCGTGCCCACCAGCACGATCCCCAGGATCGCGGTCAGCAGCAGGTTGTTCAGGACCAGCGATCCTTCGCGGCTCCATGCGGTGAAGGTCGCGCCCTGCCGGACGGTGCCGACGCGCCATCCAAACAGCGCCAGCGCGCCGCCGATGTAGATGACGAGCAGCGCCAGGATGAAGCTGCCGCGCGCGGGATCGACCGCAAAGGCGTGCACGCTGGTCAGGATGCCCGACCGCACCAGAAAGGTGCCCACCATCGACATGGAAAATGCCAGCACCGCCAGCATCACCGTCCAGGCGCGCAGCGCACCGCGCGCGGCGAGCACGCTGATCGAATGGAGCAGCGCGGTCGCCGCCAGCCACGGCATCAGCGATGCGTTCTCGACCGGATCCCAGAACCACCAGCCGCCCCAGCCGAGCTCATAATAGGCCCAGTAACTGCCGGCGGTGATGCCCAGCGTCAGCAGCACCCAGGCGCCCAGCACCCACGGCCGCATCGCCTTGGCAAGGTCCGGCCCCACGTCGCGCGTGACGAGCGCGCCGACCGCGATCGAAAAGGCGATCGAAAGCCCGACATAGCCGAGGTAGAGCGTGGGCGGGTGAAAGGCGAGGCCGGGGTCCTGCAGGATCGGGTTCAGCCCCAGCCCCGTCGCCGCCGGCGGGTTCAGCCGGGTGAACGGGTTGGAGGCGATCAGCAGGAAGGCATAGAAGCCGAGCGCGATGGCCGCCTGGGCGCCCAGCGTCGCGATCGTGGTGCGCGCCGCCAGCTGCCGTTCCAGCAGCGCATAGGCCGCGCCCGCTGCGCCCAGCACGGCCACCCACAGCAGCATCGACCCCTCATGGTTCCCCCATGTGCCGGCGATCTTGTAGAGCCACGGCTTGTCGACATGGCTGTTCAAGGCGACCAGCAGCACGGACAGGTCTGTGCGTGAGAACAACCATGCCAGCATGGCGAACGCGCACACCGCGGCGAGACCTTGAACGATGGCCACCGGCCGCACGGCGTCCGCCAGCGCGGCGCCGCGCATGGTGAAGGCGGCGGCGGCGAAGATCAGCTGTGCCAGCGCCAGCGCGGCGGCGACCCACAGCGCGGCATGGCCGACTTCTGCGATCATCTGGCGACGGTGGTGGTGCCGGGGCTCGCGCTGCCGCTGGTCACGTCGGTGTTCATGCCGGGCGGCATGTAGCGTTCGTCATGCTTGGCCAGGATGGTGTCGGCCACGAACACGCCATCGCTGCCGAACCGGCCTTCCGCCACCATGCCCGATCCTTCGCGGAACAGGTCGGGGGTGATGCCGGTGAAGCGCACGGGCACGCGCCCGCCGCCGTCCGATACGGTGAAGCGGATCGACACGCCGTCGCCACCGCGGCTGATCGATCCGCGGTCCACCATGCCGCCCAGCCGGATCGCGCGGCCGGGCTCGATGCCGGTCCGCGCCACGTCGCTCGGTGCCTGGAAATAGGCGGCCCGGTCTCCCAGCGCGGACATGGCGAGCAGCGCCGATCCGCTCATCGCGCCGACCGCCACCAGGGCGAGCACCAGTCGCTGATGCTTGGCCTTCATCGCCGGCGCAGCGCCTCTGCCGCGCGCTCGGCCCGCCGCATGGCCGACCAGCACCAGCCGACCAGCGCCGCTGTCGCCGCGCCCGTCAGGCCGTACGCGGCCGCGATGAAGGGCCAGGCGTTCATGCCGCCGCCATCCGCCGCATCCGCGCCTCGACCTTCGCGCCCGCCAGGATCGCGCGCATTCGCATCAGCACGATGCCCGCGAACAGGAGGGTGAAGCCCAGCGCGGTCAGCGCCAGCGGCCAGAGGATCTCGGGCGCGATGCTTGATCCGCGCAGCGTGATGCTCGGCCCCTGGTGCAGCGAGTTCCACCACACCACCGACCGGTTGATGATCGGCACGTTGACCGCGCCGACCAGGCCGAAGATCGCCGTCACCCGGCTGATCCCGCCGCCCTCGGCCGCGCCGTCCTGCCCGTCGCTCGCCCGCGCCAGCGCGATAAAGCCGGCATAAAGGAAGAACAGGACCAACATGGATGTCATGCGCCCGTCCCACTCCCACCATGTGCCCCAGGTGGGCCGTCCCCAGATCGATCCCGTGGCCAGGCACAGCCCGGCGAACACCATGCCCGGCACCGCGATCGCGCGCGCGGCGATGCCTGCCAGCGGATGGCGCCAGACGATCTGCGTCAGGCAGGCGATCGCCAGCCCCATCCATCCGCCCATGCCCAGCCAGGCGGCCGGGACATGCACGTACAGAATCCGCACGCTGTCGCCCTGCAGATAGTCGGCGGGCGTCTGCGTCAGCCCCGCCCATGCGCCGACGGTCGCCAGCCCGGCCCCGCCAAGTGTCAGGATGGGGGTCAGCGGGCGCGCGATCTTCAGGAACCGTGCGGGGTTGGCGAGCGCGTGCATCAGCGCGCTTCCCTTACCGGGAACGGGCTTCGGACGCAAAGGCTTGCGCGCGGTTCGGGCAATGGTCGGAGCGCCGATCAGCGGCGTCCGATCAGGCCGGACGCGATGCGGTCGGCGACCGTCGCGGCAGGGTCCCCGCTCGCCTCGCTCTCCGCCCAGACCTGCTCCAGCCGTTCGGGGATGCGGTGGATCCGTGCTTCCACGTCGGCCGGGTCGCCGTTGCCGAGATATTCCAGCGCCACGTTGATGATGCCGCCTGCGTTGATCACATAATCGGGCGCATAGAGGATGCCGCGCGCATGGATGCGCTGGCCGTCCGCCGGCGTCGCCAGCTGGTTGTTGGCACCGCCCGCCACCACCGGCACACGCAGCGCGGCGATGCTCTCCTCGGTCAGGATCGCGCCCAGGGCGCACGGGCTGAGCACGTCCGCCTCAACGGTCATGATCGCGTCCGCGTCCACCGCGGTGCCGCCGACCTCCGCCGCCAGCGCCGCCGCGCGCGCCTGGTCGACGTCCGCCACCGTCACGCGGGCGCCGTCGCGCGCCAGGAGCCGGGCGAGCCCGCCGCCGATGCTGCCGGCACCCTGGATGGCGACATGCACGCCCGCCACGTCATCCTTGCCGAGCGCGCGGCGCACCGCGGCCTTCACGCCCAGGAACACGCCGAGCGCGGTGTGCGGGCCCGGATCGCCGCCGACCCGGCCGCCTTCCACCGGCAGCCCGGACACGAAGCGCGTGGTGTCGGAGATGCGGACCATGTCGGCCACCGACACGCCCACATCCTCGGCCGTGACATAGCGTCCGCCAAGCGAATCGATGCCGCGCGCAAACGCGTCCAGCACCGCCGGATCGCGGTTGCCGTCGTCCAGGATCACGGCCTTGCCGCCGCCCATCGGCAGCCCGGCCATCGCGTTCTTGAAGCTCATGCCCCGCGACAGGCGCAGCGCGTCCGTCACCGCCGCATCGGTGGTGGGATAGCGCCACCGCCGCACGCCCCCCGCCGCCGGTCCCAGCGCGGTGGAGTGGATGGCGACGATCGCGCGCAGCCCGCTGGCCTGGTCGCGAAAGAAATGGACGCCCTCATGGTCGTCGAAGTCAGCGAATTCCCATGGGGAGCCCAAGCGCCGGATCCTTCTCGTTCAAAGGGGAGAAAGGGAGTGGGGCGACCGACGGGACTTGAACCCGCAACTTCCGGCATCACAAGCCGGCGCTCTAACCAATTGAACTACGGTCGCCATGTTCCGGGCGGTTGGTGCCCGATGCGCGCGGACATAGGGGCGGGGTCCACCCCCCGTCAAGCAGCCGCTCAGCGGCCGCCGATCTCCAGCCGGTAACCGCCCTCTCCCGGCGCGAAGCCCGCGGCGGTCAGCTGCGCCACGACCGCCGGGTCGGTGCTCGCCACCACCACGGACGCGCGCCACGCCCCGCCGACGTCGATGCGGACGTCCAGCCGCTCCTGGCCCGACTGGCTGGCGAGCGGCAGCAGCAGCGCCGCGCCGTCGCACCGCGCCGCCCCGGTGAAGCCCTGCGCCAGGTTGATGCCGGCCACCTCGCCGCTCATCACCGCGCGCACCGCGCCCTCGGCATTGCGGCACGCGTCGCCCACGAAGCGCACGGTGAAATCGGTAAAGCCCAGCGCGCTGATCGGCAGCGGGGCAAAGCGCGTGCCCACCGGCAGCGTCGCAGTCAGGTCGTCGATTCCCGTTGAATTGCGCGTCACGCCGACCGCCCCGTGCAGCATGTCGGTGCCGCCGGCCTCCCGCGACACGTTCACCCGCGCGCGCCCGACCAGCAGCTGGAACGGCGACAGCCCGGCCTCCACGTCGCCCACGCTGATCCCGCCCAGCTGCGCCTCGCTCAGCCGCCCGGTCCAGATCGTGCCATCGGCACCGCGCGCGGTCAGCCCTTCGTCGGCGACGCCGAACATCCCCAGCCCCAGCCGCATCGGCAGGAACAGGACCAGCGCCACCACAAAGGCGATGCCGAACAGCACGCTGCGCCCGACCGGCAGCCTGATCCTCATCTGATGCCCCTTCCGATCAGCGTCATGTCCGCGCCAAGCGTCTGGTCGGCATTGGCCCGCACGGCGATGCGCTCCACCAGGATGCCGCGCCGCTCCAGATCGGCGATCAGCGGGAACAGCGCGCCCGGCCGCGCGGAGGCGATCGATACCGTCACCCGCGCCGTGCCCTGCGCGGAAACGCCCGCGCTGGCGAAACCCGCCGCCGATGCCGCGTTGCTGACAACGGTCGCCAGCGGCGCATCGAGCGGGGCGGCCGGGCGCCGCGCGATCGCCCGCAGCGCGGCCGCGTCGGCGCGCACGCGTCCCAGCGTCGCCACCGCTTCCTCGTGCCGCGACCAGGCGCCGGCCCGCGCGTCGGCGATCGGCCCGATGATGCCGATCCACAGGAACACCACCAGGAACAACCCGGCCATCACCAGCAACAGCCGCTGCTCGCGCACAGATCGCAGCCGCCACCAGGCCTGGAACCGCTCGGTCATGGCAGTGCGATCCTCAGCTCGCCCGACACCCGGCCTTCGCTCGCCTGGAACGGACTGGGCGTCGCCTCCAGCCCGCTCGCCTCGACCCGCTCGATGATCGCCTCTACCTCCGGCGCGCCCGGTGCGCGCAGCGCGGCGCGCATCACGCCGTCCGCGCCGAAATCGATGCCGGTCAGCTCGACGCCCGGCACCGCCTGCACCGCGCCGAACAGCACGCCCGCCGTCGTGGTGAAGCCCAGCCCGCCGCCGCGCTCGCCCGCCAGCGCGCGGTCCAGCGCCAGCACCGGGTCGGCGCCCGCGGCCGTGCCGCGCGGCAGGGCGCTGCGGGCGATCTCCGCCGCCTCCCGCTCGGCCGCGTCGGCGGCAAAGCTCAGCCGCATGATCGACACCAGCCCGATCAGGAGCGACACCGCCGCGATCGCCAGCGCCAGCCAGCCCAGCCGCCGCACCAGCGCCCAGTCGAGCCGCCCGCGCCGGCTGCGCGCAAAGGCACCCTGCCGCAGGTCCAGGACCGGCGTCTCCGCTCCCGCCAGCACCGCCTCGTCCAGCGCGCGCCCGGTCAGCGGCGTCACCGGCCGCGCTTCCACCAGGATCGGCGTCAGCACGGGATCGTCGGCAAAACCGCTGCTGCGCCCGCGATAGACCGTCTCGCCGCCCACCGCCGCGCGCGTGAAGCCTTCATCCGCCAGCGGCAGCAGCAGCGGCGCGGCGACGATCGCCGACGGATCGATGCCGGCACCGGCCAGCCGCGCCAGCCAGGTCGACATCCGCTCCGTCGCCACCGCCGCCACCGGGCGCTCGCCGTCCTCCGTCTCGTCGCCCACCGCGACATGCAGCGCGTCGCCCGACACCAGGCTCTGTTCGGCCACCATCAGCCGGGCGGCCGCGCGTGCCTGCGCCGTCGCCAGCCCGGGCAGCTCCGCCCAGTGCAGCGTCACGTCGGCCGCCGGCGCCACCGCCACCACGCGCTCGGTGCCCAGGTCGACGATCGCCTCGCCCAGCGTGTCCAGGCTCGGCCCGGATGCCGCCGGCACCCCGCCCTCGAAACGCTGCCACGCGATCGGCGCGGCGTCGTCGGTCGGCAGAAAGGCGATCACGGTGCCCGCCGCCTGCGATCGCGCCCGGGTGCGGGTGCGCGTCGGCGCCACGCGCGGCAGGGGCGGTGCGATCGTCGCCATCAGTCGCCGCGCCCCGCCAGGTGCGCGGTGACGCGCACGGGGGTGGTCCGCGCGTCGATCATCGCCCGCTGCGTCACGCGCGTGCCGCCCAGCTCGACGCGGGTTTCCAGCGAAAACCAGGTTGTTCGGACCTTCAACTGCCGCCCCAATTGCCCATCGTCCTGTGCCCCGACGCTGAGCGCCGCCCGGTTCAGGAATTCCTGCGCCGATCCATAGCCGGTCGCGGGGCGCTCCGCGAGCAAAGTTCGCGCGCGGTCGGGGGTCAAGTTCCGCGGCAGCAGCATGGCGATCAGCGGCGCCTGTTCGGGCAGCACCGTGTTGACGTTGATCGGCGACAGGTCGGGCGTCGGCAGCGTGCAGATGAAGGGGCGCAGCCGGGCGTAGATCTCCGGCGTCATGCCGGCCACCTGCCGCAGCTCGCTCGGGTCGCTCATCAGCATGTTTGCCGCGCGGCGCTGCGGCTGCACCCCGCCATAGAAATCATCCTCCGCGCCGTTCGGCTGAGGGATCACGTCGCTGTCGATCCAGTCGGCGGTGGCCGCCGCGATGCGCTCCGCCGGCGCCTGCGGGATCTGCAGCGCCTGCATCAGCCCCACGAACTGCCGGATCCCGGCGATGCGGCTGGTCAGCTGGAACAGGCTCTCGCCCTGCACGACGCTGTTGAGGTTGAAGCAGTTGCCCCCGTCCCGCACGATCACCGATGCGCTGCCGCCCGGCACCGGCACGCCGATCGCGCGGCCGTTCCATCCGCCCTGCAACGTGGTGCGCGCCAGCGACCGTTCGATCAGCCGCTCGGCGCGCGCCGCCGCGATGGTTTCGGCGGCGCTGGCATAGGCGCGCGCCTGGTCGACGGCGAAGCTGTTGCCCGACAATCGGGTGGCGAGCCGCAGCTTTTCCAGCGACGACGCCGCGATCACCGCCATCACCGCCACCAGCAGCAGCACGGTCAGCAGCGCGGCGCCGCGTTCGCCATGCGGCACGGGCATGTTCGGCCTCATCGCCCCGCCCCGACCAGGAACAGCTGGCGCACGTCCGCGCGTCCCGCCTGTCCGATGGTGATCTCGATGGCCGACGGCATCGGCTCGGCGCCCAGCGCTTCCCACTGGCTGCGCCACCCGTCGCGCGCGCGGTACCGGATCGAAAAGCGCTCGATATTGTCCGCCAGCACCGCCGGCACCTCGGGCTCCGCCCCGTCCAGCGCGGGATAGGCGACACGTTCCAGCCGCCCCTGCTCGAACCGGTAATCGACCTTCTGCAGGCTGGCGCGCGGCGCCTGGTCCAGGTTGCTCCAACCACTGCGGACGAAGCCCACCAGCAGCGGACCGTCGTTCACGGCATTGCCGACAAAGGCCGGGCGCAGCGTGCCGGCCACCTCGCGCGTGGTCCGCGGCACGGCGGCGGACAGGTCGCTCGCGATCAGGGACGAGATGCGCCGCCACGCGGCCACTTCCTCCAGCCGCTCGCCCACCGCCGCCTGCGATCGGGCGCTCATCTGCAGCAGCGACACCCCCGCCGCGCTCAGCACGGCGAAGATCACCAGCGACACCAGCAGCTCGACGAGCGTGAAGCCGTGCTCGCGCGGACCGGTCATGATCCCGGCGCCGTGATCGTCGCGGCCGCGTCCAGCCGGTATTCGGCCGGGCGCACCACGGTCAGCACCGCCGCCGGTTCGCCGGTCGGACCCGTCACGGCGATGTCGATGCGCAGGATGCTGGTGTCGTCGGTGTTGGACGTGTTGCGCGTCCAGTTCCAGGTCGCGCCACCATTCACTTCCTGGCCGCTGCTGACGCCCAGCGTGGGCGGCATCGGGTCGGCCAGCGTCTCCACCGCCACGTTGCGCGCGACCACCTGGCCCAGCGCCCGTGTCTCCAGCACCGCCGCATTCGCCAGCGTGGTCGTCTCCAGCCGCAGCAGCGCCAGCGCCGCCAGGCTGAACACCGCCAGCGCGACCAGCATCTCGATCAGCGTGAAGCCCTGCTCCGCCCGCTGTCGGCACTGCCCGCCGTTGCCGCCGGCGGCGCGCCCGGACATGGCGGGCCGTTCCCGATGGCAGGGGGCGCGACGCATCATCCGCCCACGCGCACCCGGCCGTCCGCGCCCACCGCCACGCCGACCCGCGCATCCTCGCGCACCAGCGCAAAGCTGATCGGCCCGCTGACCGTGCCGGTCGGGTCGAACGCGATCCGCGCGCCGCCTTCCGGCCCCAGGTCGGCCCGCACCTCCCCGCTCCAGGCCCGCGCCTGGAAGGGCGGCTCCTGCATGGGCGCCCACTCGCCGTCGGCCTCGCGGTCGAATGCATATCCGGCGGGCGTCACGCGCACGGCGGTCGCACGCGCCTCGATGATGGCAGCGTCGCGGGCAGCCGCCGTGCGCGCGGCAAAGCTTTCCGCCTCGTCGATCACGCGCCCGCGCGGGTCGGGGATCGCCAGCACCACGGTGGCCGACAGCAGGCCGATGATGACGATCGCCACCATCAGCTCGACGAGGGTGAAGCCCTCCTCGCCCCGCCGCCGCCCTCGGCGCCTACTGCCAGGTGCCGATATCGGCATTTTCGCCCTCGCCGCCCTCGGCGCCGTCCGCGCCCAGCGTGAAGACGTCGAACGGGCGCCCGTTCCGCCCGGGCTGCGAATACAGGTACGGCCGGCCCCAGGGGTCCTCCTCCAGCCGGCGGACATAGCCGCCGGGCCGGTACCGCGCCGGCTGCGACAAGGTCGGCGGCGGCGTGGTCAGCGCCTGCAGCCCCTCGGTCGTCGACGGATAGGTCAGGTTGTCCAGCCGGTACATTTCCAGCGCGGATTCCAGCGTCTGGATGTCGCTGCGCACCCGCGTGTCGTTCGCGCGGTCCAGCGACGGCAGCACGTTCACCACCACGATGGTGGCAAGCAGGCCGATGATGACGATCACCACCATCAGCTCCACCAGCGTGAAGCCCTCCTCGCCATCGTTACGCTTCGGCAACGAAGTGCCCGTTTCATGCTCTCTGAGTGTCAAGTTGGTCCTCAAGCGCCAGCCAGCGTCTGCAATTGAAGGATGGGGAGGAGGATCGATAGCACGATCGCCGCGACAATACCGCCCATCACGACGATGATCGCCGGCTCCAGCAGCGACAGCGCGGTTGCGGTGAACCCGTCGAACTCGCGCTCCAGATAATCGGCCGCCCGCTCCAGCATGATGTCCAGCCGCCCGCTGCTCTCGCCCGACGCCGCCAGGTAGACCAGCAGCGGCGGGAACACCGCCGCCCGCCGTAGCGCCGCCGACAGGCTGCCGCCGCCGCGGATCGCCTCCACGATTTCCTCGGATGCCAGCCGCAGCGCGCGGTTGTTGATCGTCCCAACGGTCAGCGCCAGCCCGTCGATCAGCGGCAGCCGCGACGCCACCATCGTCGACAACGTCCGCGACATCCGCGCCGCGTGAAGGTCGCGGGTCAGCCGCCCGATCAGCGGCAGCCTCAGCAGCGCCGCATCGAACCGCAGCCGCGTCGCCGGCGTCTTCAACGCCTGCCATGTCAGGAGCACGATGCCGCCCACCACCAGCAGGATCGCCCACCACCAGTCGACCAGCAGGTCGGAGATGCCGATCACGATCCGGGTGAGCAGCGGCAGCGTCTGCCCGAAATCCTCGAACTGTTCGACGACCCGGGGCACCACGAACACCATAAGCGAGATGACGACGAGCATCGCCACCGCCGCCAGCACGGTCGGGTAGGCGATCGCCGTCAGCACCTTGCCCCGGATCTGCGCCTGACGTTCCTGCAACTCGGCCAGTCGCTCCAGGATCGCCGGAAGCGTGCCGGAGCTCTCGCCCGCATTCACCATCGCGCGGTAGAGCGGCGGGAAGCTCTTGGCTTCGCGCGCCATGGCGTCCGACAGCCGCCTTCCCTCCACAACGCCCGCATGCACCGCACCAACGACCCGCCGGACATGCGCCTGCTCGGTCTGCCGGCTGATCGTGCGCAATGATTCCTCAAGCGGGCTGACCTGTGCCAGCGTCGCAAGCTGCCGCGTAAACAGCGTCAGCGCTTTCGATCCCATCCGTCCACGGCCACGACCGACCAGCGCCGGCCCCCGCTGCGGCCGCTCACCCGTTCCCGGCGCAACCTCGACGACGTAGAGCCGCCGCCGCGCCAACCGCGTGCGCGCGTCGTCAAGCGAGCTGGCCTGCACCTGCCCCCGTCGTTCCCGCCCGGCCACGTCGAGCGCGAGATAGTCGAAGTCAGCCATCGATCTCTTCGCGGCGGGACACGCGGACCGCTTCCTCCGGCGTGGTGGTGCCGTCGCGCACCATCTGCCGGGCCGCCTGCGTCAGTGTCGGCGTGCGGGCAAAGGCATGACGCGCCATCGCGCTTTCGTCCGCGCCGTCATTGATCAGCCGGCGCAGCGTGTCGTCAATCCGAACGGCCTCATACACGCCGATACGACCCTTGAAGCCCGTGCCGTTGCACTCGACACAGCCGCCCGGCTCGTACACCGTCTCATCCGGCCGCAATCCCAGCAGCGCCGCGGCGCGCTCGCCGGCGGGCTGAGGCCGGCGGCAGGTCGGGCACAATCGCCGGACCAGCCGCTGCGCCAGCACCGCGCGCAGCGTCGACGCGAGCAGAAAGGGCTCCACCTTCATATCGCGAAGCCGCGTGATCGCACCCAGCGCATCGTTGGTGTGGACCGTCGACAGCACCAGATGCCCGGTCAGCGACGCCTGAACCGCGATCTCGGCCGTTTCCCGGTCGCGGATCTCGCCCACCATCACGACGTCGGGATCCTGGCGAAGGATCGCTCGAAGGCCGGTGGCGAAGTCCATGCCCACCTTTGCGTTGACCTGCGTCTGGCCGACGCCGTCCACTGCATATTCGACCGGATCCTCGACCGTCAGAATGTTGCGGCTGCCATCGTTCAACAGCCGCAGCCCTGCGTAGAGCGTCGTGGTCTTACCCGACCCGGTCGGGCCGGTGACGAGAATGATGCCGTTGGGCTCGCCCAGCGCGTCGCCCAGCACCTCCGTCGTCGCGGGCGTAAGGCCGAGCGTGTCGAACCCGATGCCCGCATTCTCCTTGTCGAGAATGCGCATGACGACGCGCTCGCCCGCCCTGCTCGGCAGTGTTGAGACACGAACGTCCAGGAGCTTCCCACCAAGCGACAACCCCATGCGCCCGTCCTGCGGGACACGTCGCTCCGCGATGTCCAGTCGGCTCATCACCTTGATGCGGCTGACGAGCACCGGCGCCGCGTGCGGCGGCATGCGCAGCGTCTCGCGCAGAACGCCGTCGATCCGCATCCGCACCACTAGGCCCGTCTCATAAGGCTCGACATGGATGTCGGACACACCCTGGCGAGCGGCATCGGCGATGATGCCGTTGATGAGGCGGATGGCGGGGGCATCGTCCGCGCTCTCCAGAAGATCCTCGGCGGTCGGGATGTCACCGGCGATGAGCGCAAGATCGTCGGCGTCGAGCGATCCAGCTGCGTCGGCCGTCGCCTGGCCGGTCATCGCATATTGATCGGACAGCAGCCGGTCGAAGGCAACCTGCGTTACCCGGTCGACGGCAAAGCCGCCGCCGAAATGGCGCCTGAGCTCGATCAGGACGCGCGGGTCGGCGCCATCCCGAAGCGCGATCGTTGGACGGTCGCCACCAGCTCCGGAAATGACGACGCCGTATTTACGGGCGAAGGCATAGGGGATCACCGGCGTCGCCGATGCCGGCGTCGGCATCGGCATTGCATCCGGGATCGTCGGCTCCGCGACGATCGTCTCGCCGCGGCCGATCCTCATTGCGGATCACCCGTGATCGGGCGCACGACTTGGCGTGTGCTGCGCACCTCCGGCACGATCACGCGGGGCTGCTGCTCGGACAGCGGACGCGGAACGACCGTCTCTGGCAGGGCCGCCTCGCCCTCGGGCGTCAGCAGCGGCGGCGGCAGCGCAGTGGCAGGCGGCGCAGCCGGCGGGTAGCTGCCCGGCAGCGGCTCGCGCGGAACCGGCGGCGCTGCCCCCATGTAATCGCGCACCAGTTCATCCAGGCTGGGCTCGACGTTCGGCTGCTGCTCCATCTGCTGGCGACGAACATAGCCGTAACGCTGCTCGGTCAGCACCTGCTGGTCATTGGGTGAACGGATGATCGTGGGACGGATGAAGACCATCAGGTTGGTCTTTGCCCGCTGCCGCGCCCGCGATCTGAACAGCGCGCCGATGGCGGGCAAGTCGCCCAGAAGCGGGATCTTCTCGATCGTGTTGCGCTCGTTATCGTCGAGAAGGCCGCCCAGCACCGCGATCTGCCCGTCCTGCACGGTGATCGTGGTCTCGATCTCACGCTTGTTGAGGATCAGGTCGCTGTTGTCATTCGACACCGCGCCGGAAATGGAGCTGACCTCCTGCCGCAGCGCCAGCTTGATCTCGCCGCCGGCGTTGATCTGCGGCCGGACCTCCAGCTGGATGCCGACATTCTGCCGCTGCACCGTCCGGAAGGCATTGTCGAAATTGTTCGAAAGCGCCTCGCCAGTTGTCACCGGAATCTCCTGTCCCACCAGGATCCGTGCTTCCTGATTGTCCAGCGTCATGATCGACGGGGTCGACAGAAGGTTGGACTGACCGTCGGATTGCACGGCATTGATGATCGTGCCGAAGATGCCGTCACGGCCGATCTCCGTGCCGAACCCGATCAGCCCGGCCGGGTTGCCGAGGATCGAGTTGACGGCCGCCTGCGCCAACTGGTTCGAGATGGCGTTGTCGGTGGACGTGGTCACCGTGGTTCCGTTGACCACGGTCGTCGTCGTGTTGAGCGACCGGGCCGCCACCGCACCAGCGATCGTCAGAAGGTTCGGCGCCGAGTTCGCATAGCTGGTCGCCAGGAACGGCAGGCCGCTGCCCGGCAGGCCGCCCAGCAGGAACTGCACGCCCAGCCGCCGGGCCGCCGTGTCGCTGATCTCCACGACGATGGCTTCGACCAGCACCTGCTCGCGCCGGGCGTCGAGCTGACGGATCACCTCGCCCAGCAGCCGCTGCGTATCTCCGGGTGCCGCGACGATCAGCGCGTTCGCACCTTCGAACCGCGTCACGATGGCCGGGCCGCGGCCAAGCAGGCCCAGCGCGGATGCGGCACCTGGATTGCCGCCGCTTGCCGCGACCGGCGCACTCGCCACACTCGTCGAGGTCGGAATGCTGCCGCCGGCTCCGCCCGTGCCGCTGCCCGACACGCCGCCACGGCTCGCCGACAGGGCGCCCGTGTCCGAGGACGCCTGAGTCACGGGCTGGCCGGTCAGCTGTTGCAGCACGGGCAGCAGCTGCGCGGCATCCGCATGCTCCAGATAGATCACCCGGATCTCGGTGCCCTGTTCGGCCTGTCGGTCAAGCTCGCGCGCGGTTTCGGCAAGGCGGGCCACCGTCGCGGCGTCACCGCGAAGCGCGATCGCATTGGCGCTGTCGACGGGAACGACCGTCGCGGTCAGGCCGGTTCCGCCCTGCCCGCCCGAACCCTGGATCAGCTGGCTGAGCGACGTCGCGATCTCACGCGCGCCCGCATTCTCCAGCGGCACCACGCGGGTTGCGCTGCCGTCCTGGTCGATGCGGCGGATCAGCTCCCGGATCCGGCGCAAATTGTCGCCGAAGTCGGCGACCACCAGCGAATTGGCGCCCCGGTTCGCCGTGACCGATCCCTCGCGGCTCACCAGCGGTCGGATTGTCTCCACCGCCTGCGTGGCGTCGATGGACCGCAGGCGAAAGACTTCCGTGACGAAGCTGTTGGCGGTACTGCCACCCCCAACCCGGCCGGCCGTGGCCGCCGCACCCTCGACTGGCTGGATGCGGAACGCCCCGCCGTTCGTCGGAACCGCAACCAGGCCGTTTGCCCGCAGGGTCGCCAGGAAGAGCTCGAAATACTCTGATCGCGACAGCGGCCGATCGCTGGTCACGGAGACGCGGCCCTGCACCCGCTGATCGATGATGAACACCCGTCCGGTGACGCGCGCCGCATCCTGGATGAAGGCGCGGATATCCGCGTCGCGGACGTTCAGCGTCTGCTGCGCCACGGCCGGCGCGGCGAGCGCCAGTGCCAGCGCGATCCCGAGGGCACCCCGCATCACTGGCGCACCGGCACGGCGATCGGCACGCGCTGCCCGCCGCGCTCCACCACCAGCGGAAGGCTGGTGCCGGGCTGCACGCCGGCGGCGGCCGCCTCAATGTCGGCCGATCCGCTCACAGGCCGGCCGCCCGCCTCCAGGATGACGTCGCCGTCAACGAGCCCGGCCTGGCCAAGCGTCGGTGACCCCGTGGTTCCGGTCACCGCCACGCCGCTGCGCTGGCCATCCACCGTACGCGGGGTGAAGCGGATATCGCGGCGGATCGTCTCGATGGTCAGCGGCGGCGGGCCGGCGCGGCGCGGATCGACTGGCGCAGCCGCCGGAACCGTCGCGGCGGGTGCCGCTCCCAAGGCGGCAGGAGCGCCGCTCGCATCGGCCACGGGGGCAGGGTTGGACTGGTCGATGAACAAGGTTTCCTCCGCGCCGCCGCGTGTAAGCGTGACATGATCAAAAGCAACGCCGGACAGGATCACGCCGGGGACCACCTCGTCGCCGATTGCATAGCTGTTCTGAACACCTTCGGGCGGACCCAGGATGGCCGATCCGCGACCCGTGGCTTCATCAACCCGGGTGCCGTAGAGAACCAGTTGCAGAGAGGTCAAGACGGTCGCCGTGCCCGTGTCGACCAGCCTGAAGAAAGGATCAAAGGTCCGCAGCCGCGCCGCCTGCGCCGGGTCGCCGGCTGAAACGCCGCTGGCCGGGCGCCAGTCGCCGATCGGCCCGACCGGCGTCACCAGGGTCCACAGCAGCCGTGCGCATTGAACCGCCAGCACCACCAGCAGGAGCAACTCGGCGAGGCTGTAGAAATTGGTGACAGGCAGCCGCCGTGCCCAGGCGCGCAACCGCGGGTCGAGCGTCAGGCGCATGCCTGCACCCCCTTCTGTTCCGCCGCCATGAACAGGCACCGCTCCATCATGAAGGCCGTCGATGCCCCGCCAGCGCCGCTCCCCCGCTGGAGCGACCGATTTACCATAGCGGTCAGCCCGCCTGTGCCGCAACCTGCTTTGAACGCTTGACGAAGGCGCGTCGTCGCGGCTTGCTGGATCCGTCGTCCACGAAGGAATGCGACATGTCCACCGATCTTCTCCGGCCTGACGTTGCCGATATCCTGGCGGCCAAGCCGGGCATTCAGCGCGTGCCCTCGCCCAAGCTCAGCCTGTTCATCCACAAGGACTTCCTCAGCCCCGAGGAGTGCACCGGCGTGATCGCCCGGATCGACGCCAATCGTCGCCCCTCGACCGTGTCCGACTATAACGGCGACGATGCCTTCCGCACGAGCGAAACGTGCGACCTCGACGGGCAGGATCCGCTTGTGATCGAGATCCGCCGGCGCATCACAGCGCTGACCGACCTCGATCCGGTCTACGGCGAACCCATGCAAGGGCAACGCTACGCGGTGGGGCAGGAGTTCAAGGGTCATACCGACTATTTCGAGCCCACCGGGGAGGATTATACCAAATATTGCTCGGTCGCGGGCAACCGGACCTGGACGGTGATGATCTACCTGAACGAGCCGGAAGCCGGCGGCGCCACCCGCTTCAAGGCGATCGACAAGATCGTCCAGCCCGAGATCGGCAAGCTCCTGGCCTGGAACAACCGCCGCCCGGATGGAAGCGTGAACCCGTCCACCCTCCATCACGGCATGAAGGTTCGTGCCGGCGTAAAATATGTCATCACCCAGTGGTTCAGGGAACGTCCCTGGGGGTGATTTCGTACGCGTTTCCGGAGCCTGCCAGTAATGGCAGGCTCCGGCGCTCCATTCAGAAGCCGACGCTGACGCCCAGCGAGAAGCTGGTGCCAAGATCATAAGCGTTGATGTTGATCGCGCTGTTCTCGAACTGCTGGAACTCGCGATAATCCTGGCCGGTCAGGTTTCGTGCCTCGAACTTGACTTCCATGTTCGTGCCGAGAAGCTCGATAGCTTCGCGGGCAACGAAGTCCAGGCGGATCCCCGGTCGCTCGACGATGTCGGGCAAACGGTTTCCGAACGCCACCGGTCCACGATTGGTGACGCGGTCGCTAGCATAGGTGAACAGCAGCGTCGCCTGCGACAGCCGCTCCGTATCCTCAATACCGATCTGAACGTTCACCAGATGATCCGACTGGCCGGTCAGCGGCGCACCATCGCGGAACAGCAGCGAGGATTGCACCAGTTCCGGCGTCACGCTGGAGATCGGGCCGGCCACCAGGCTGTCGTCGGTCTTCAGTTCCGACTGTGAGTAGGTGTAGTTGCCGATCAGCACCAGGCGACGAGTCGTGAAGAAGTCGCTGTTGATCCCGCTGAGCGGAACATAGGTCTGCAGCTCCACTTCAGCACCGTAGAGCTCGGCCTCCGGCGCGTTGGCGAAGCCGGTCTGCAGCTGGCTGTTCGGCAACGCAAACGCCACCGGCTCGATCGGGTTCTCGAGCTTCTTGTAGAAGCCGGCCAGCGTGATCCGCTCGCCACGGCGGAAGAACCATTCGTAACGTGCTTCGGCGTTGTAGATCTCGCTGTCCTGCAGGAACGGGTTCCCGATGAACTGCCGGTCGGACGTGAAGTCCTGGTACAGCTGCGGTGCCAGCTCGCGGAACTGCGGACGCGCGATCGTCTTCGAGCCATGCAGGCGAAGCTGCATGTCCTCTGCGAAGTTCCAGGTGACCGTCAGCGCAGGCAACCAGTAGTCGTTGGACAATTCGGTGCGCGCGATGTTGCTGAAGGTATCCACGAACTGATCGGCGGTCTCGTAGCGGACGCCGCCCTGGACCCGCACCCCGTCGAACAGCTCGATCTCCGCCTGACCATATCCGGCGTGGATCGTCAGGCCGGCATCGTAGCGGGCGGCACCCTGGCTCGTCGACTGATTGATGAGGCCAACATTGTAGGTCAGCAACGTATAGTCGGAGAGCAGGTAGTCCGGGCGCAGCTGCCCGACCGTGTTGTTGACGCCGCTGCCGTTCACGCCGCGATAGATGAATTCGTAGCGCGTCGATGTGCGGTCGGTGTCTGTGTACGCGTATCCCGCGGTGAGCGAGAAGGGACGCGCTGTCGGCAGCTCATAGGTTGCGTCGATACCGCCGGAATAAAGATCCTCGTCCAGGTCGCTGAACGCGATCGACGCTTCCTCGAAACTGCCGGCGAGGCGATTCACATAGTCGCCGACCTCACGATCGTAGGAGTAGACGAAGCCACGCTCATAGGGCGACTCGCGCCGGGTGTTCGCGTAGGTGCCGCGGACGTCGATATCGAGATCGCCAAAGTCGAACTCACCGACTGCCTGCAGGTCGTACAGCTGCCGCTCGAAGAAGAAGGTGTTCTGCTCCAACAGCGGATCGGGAAAGTTCGGGTCGAAGTCCACGTTTGTGACGTCAAAGCCCGATGACAGCCGAGTCTGCTTCAGCGTGTCATGAATGTAGACGTTGGTCAGGCGGATGCGATGCTCACCGAATTCGACTCCCAGACCAACAAGGCCGTTCACGAGGATGCGGTTGTCGGTGAGCACGGTGTCGAAGTCACGAATGATGAGGCCGGCACTGTCGTCGGTCGACTGCTGCTCCGACGCACGCACCTGCCAGCTGTTCGAATAGCCGAGGCTGGTGATCACGCCGACCGTCACGTCGCCGCCTTCGAAGCGCGTGCCCGCGCTGAAGTCGGCACCGAAGTTTGCAGGGATGTCCGAGTTGCGCTGAAGAAGCGTGGTCGGAGCGTTGGTCAGCAGCGCCGCTTCCTGCGGCGAGAGTCCCTGCCCGGTTTCACCGGCGCGGCGAACGAAGCCAGGCACGCGCCGCGCACCGTCGTCATAGCCCAGGATGTCGAGGTCTGATCCGTAATAGGTGTAGCCGAGCTTGGCCGTCGTCTCGGTGTCGCCGCCGATGGAGGCTCCCACGCTGTAGAAGGTCTCGTCGGGCGTCGCGACCGTCGTCAGGTTGATCACGCCACCGCCGAACTCGCCGGGGAAGTTGGGCGAGTAGCTCTTCTGGACGAGCGCCGAGGCGATCAGGCGGCTCGGGAAGATATCGAGTGGAACAACGCGACGCAGCGGCTCGGGGCTCGGCAACGGCGATCCGTTGAGAAGAGAGAGCGAATAGCGATCGCCCAATCCGCGCACATAGACAAAGCCTTGTCCCACGACGCTGAGGCCGGTCACGCGCTGCAGCGCGCCCGAAATGTCGCCTTCGCCGGTGCGCGCGATGTCTGCCGTGGACAGCACGTTTACGACGGCTGCCGTGTTGCGCACCGGTTCCGGAATGTTGCGGCCGATCACGACGATTTCCTCACCGGCATCCGCGCCGGGGATGGAAACGTCGACCGACTCCTGCGTGCCGTCTGCGGCAGGATCGGTTGCGGACGCAGGCGGCGTCGTGGGCGACGCGGTCGGGGGCGTTCCCTCCGCACCGGTGGCCGGCGTGCTCGGCGTCGACTGTGCAGGCGCCGACGGCGGAGTCTGCGCGGTTGCGGTTGACCCGCTGGTCTGCGCCCAGCCGGAGCCGGTCAGGAAGGTTGAGACGAGCAGCGCTCCCCCAAGTGCAAGCGGCGTCTTCATCGCGAGTGTCCAATCAAGAGCGATACGAAATTCGGGGGCGGCGCGGATTATCGCGCCACCCCCGACGAGAGATGGCGGCCGATTAAAGGGTCGGCAGCGCGGTGCAGCTCAGGTTGCTTCCGAAGCTCGCCGTGGCGCTGTCGCAGGTCCAGCCGCGATACCAGGTGTCGTTCGCGTCACGAACGGCACCGATATAGTTCGTCTGCACCAGGAACGACTGCCCGGCGAAGTTCAGCGACGCGGCGTTGAACGGCGTCACGGATGCCGCGGCACCGGCGGTGATGAACGTTCCGCTCAGACCACCCGTACCGTTGGTCGTGTTGTTGGTGTTGGTGGATGCGCCGAACACAGTCTGGATCTGCGCACCGGTGACGTTGGTGTCGTCCGTGAAGGGTGAAGCGCACTGGAAGAACAGCGACTGGAACGCCGGCGGACCACGATCCTGCAGCGCCGTATCGGCCGCGCGGATCGTCTCCGAACCATCGATGTCAAGGCACTGGCTGAGCGGATTGACGACCACGCCGTTGACGAGCGTGGCGTCCGTGCCGCCGCGCAGCAGGATCGACTGGAAGTTCAGCGCCGAGACCAGCGTGAAGTTCGCCAAGCGGAAGTCGTTGCGCGGCAGCGCGTCCGGGTTGGAGTCGGAGTCAATCTCCAGGCCGCGTGGGTCCGAGCTGCCGTTGCCGGTGCGCTGGATCGCGAGGACGAACTGGAAGGCACCCTGGTGGCCAACATCGGTGTCGAGCGCGTCGTCGTCCGTGCCGGTCATCACGAGATAGTTGGCGTTCACGCGGCCGCCGAACACCTCGATGCCGTCATCCGCGCTGTTGTGGACGTGGATGTGATCGACCCGAGTGCCGGAGCCGACACCGGCCATGGTGAGGCCCTGCAGCTCGTTGCCCGCGGAGATCGCGATGCCGGAGTAGCGGATCTGGACGTAGCGGAAGATGCCGCTGCTATCGTTCGCCACCTCGCCGCCGTAGCGCGCGTTGCCGGTGCCTTCGACCACCGCCTGGCAGCCCGCGCTGCCGCCGGCGACCGTGGTGTCGCAGTTGGAGATCGGCGCGCGGCCGGCGAGGATCACGCCGCCCCACTGACCCTGCGAGTCCGCAGCAACGGTGCCGTCGATGTTCTGGCGTGAGGTGAAGATGATCGGCAGCGACGCCGTGCCCTCAGCCAGGATCTGCGAACCGCGGTTCACGACCAGGAAGTCGTTGTCGGCGCCACCGTTGGGGCCGCCATTGCCGAACAGCACCACACCCGGCTGAACAGTCAGGATCGCCGAGCGACCAGTGGAGGCAGGAGTGGAGGCGCCGCCGACGTCGATGCCCACGTCGACGCGGCCGTCGATCATGTAGGCGGTGCCGGCACGACGCGCTAGCGTCAGGTCGCTCAGGATCTGGGTCGGCAGGCGGCAGGCGCGGACGCTGCCGATCACGCCAGCGTCGGTCGTGCCGGTGGGGCAGTCAGCCGCCGGCGTTCCCGGGGTCGGGGTCGGCGTGGTCGGCGTTGGGGTCGTCGGAGTGGGGGTGGTCGGCGTCGGCGCCGGCACCACAATCACACCCTCGCCGGGGGAGGCGACGTCGTCGGCACCGCAGGCGGCGAGCGGAAGAGCGGCTCCCATAAGGAGCAACAGGCGGGTGCGCGTCATCGAATATTCCCCTTGGTCGACGGAGTCGGCACCGGGGTTCCGCCCCCGGCTTGAGGGGCGCCTAGGCCTGCGCGATGATGGTTTGATGACGCATCCGTTACAGATGCGAGACAGCCGCGAGACGCTTTTGTGACAACCTCAGCGTTCCACAGTCTCCCGGCCGACCGGATAAAGAAGGTAGCGGTCGTCGTAGTAAGGCGTGCGCGCATAGAACCAGGCCAGCCGCGCGTCGCCGTCCGCTGCAAAGGCCGGATCCGCCGCAATCCGCTCCTCGAACGCCGCGCGAAGCGCCGGATCCGCTTCCAGCATGCGGTCGGCCAGCGGCGCGATCGCATAGCCCTCGATATACTCCGTGCGCTCGAGGATCTCCGGAAACGCTCCCCACGCCAGGAGGGACTCGCGGCTGTCCGGCTCCAGCAGCGCGGCCGCGACGAGGCCGAGCGGCTGGTCCGCCGGCACCCGAACTGACCCGGGCGGCATGACGACGCGGCGTCGCTCGTGGCGCCCCTCCCCGACGTTCATCGGCACGCGCCCCTCGCTTGCCCTTTGTGACAGCCGCGCAAGCGGCAGCCGCACCATGTCGAGGTCGAGCGCCGTCGACCCGGCGGCCTCCGTCATCTCCACGCCATGCAGGCGAAGCACCGCGATCAGGTCCGGCTTGGTGGCCGGCACCCACCAGGCCGACGGCAGCGGCGCGGCCGGCGCGAACCGTTGCCCGGTCGACGCGATCTCACCATCGCGAGCCTGTCCAAGCCACCGGATCTCGTCGCGGCCGGACGCGGCCGAACGGTACCGTTCCCACGCAACGCCTCGCCAGCGACGGGTGGTTGGCTGTTCTTCCGCCTGCCATCCGTGCGACATCTCTGTCGGCCGGGCCGCTCGATCCTCCGCCACGGCGCGCTGCACCGCGCTTCGCTCCGCGCCGACCAGGCGCAGCGCTTCTTCCATCAAGACATAGGTGCCGAGCACTCGCTGGCGGTAAGGCTTCAGGCTGTGGTTCTCGACCAGGATCGAGGGCATGTGACGCAGGTCGCCATAGCCTTGCGAGAAGCGTCCGCTCGATGGTCCGGCGGACAAGCCGACGGCAGGATCGCGGTCGTCGGTCGCAAAGATCAGCGGCCCCGGAATGTGCCCGCCCCGTATGAGAGCCCGATCAAAGGCAGGGCGCAAGCGGCCGTCCATCCAGCGGGCGATCGCGGGCGAATAGGCATCTTCCCCGCCCCAGCCGTTGAAGCCGTAGGTGATGTCATACTGGTAATCGATGCCGTCGGTGACGTGCACGTCGATGTAGAGCGCGGGATCAAGCCTGCGGATCAGGGCGATCATCGCCTGCATCTCGGGCGCGTCCGCCTTCAGGTAATCGCGATTGAGATTGAGGTTCTGCGCCGTGGTTCGCCACCCCTGCTCGCGCGGGCCGCGCTGGTTGGGACGGCTCCAGCGCGATGACCGCTCATGCCCGTCGACGTTGAAGACCGGCACGAAGACGAAGGTGGCGTCGTCCAGCAACCCGTCCTTGCCGCGCAGCGCGATGTCGCGCAGCAACATCATGCCGGCGTCCTTGCCGTCGATCTCGCCGGCGTGGATGCCCGCCTGGATCAGCACCACCGGCTTGGCCGCGCTCCCCTTGCGCGCCGTGACCGCGATCAGCGGCCGGCCTTCCGGACTGGTGCCGATCCGCTCGATCGAGACGAGGTCGGATGCGGCATCCAGCCGCTGGAGCCAGGCGTAGCTGTCGGCAAGGTTCGGCGTTGCCTCAAAACGTGCGCGCTCCGCCGGCGTGATCCACGGGTCGTCCGGACGCGCGATCAGGCCTTCGCTTCGGCCTGACCAGGGCAGCGCCGGCGGCAGAGGCGCCGCCATCGGCAGCGCTGGGGCCGGCGGCACGGCGGCCTGGGCGGCAAACAACATTGTGGCGAGGATCATTGGCGTTCCTTGCGGGGCAGATCGCCGATGGCTAATCAGCATGAGACAAAGTGACAAGGATGACCGGAACATGAAGGCTTGGGTGTTGGGTGGGGCGGCCGCACTGTCGGCGACGATGATCGCGACGGCGGCGTGGGCGGATGAGGGCATGTGGCTCCCCCGCCAGACGCAGGATATCGCCGCCCAGGTGCGTGCGGCAGGGCTGGAGATCGATCCGGCGCTCTTGTCGAACCTGCAGGCCGCACCGCTGAACGCGATCGTCTCGCTTGGTGGTTGCTCGGCCAGCTTTGTCTCGCCGCAGGGCCTCGTTGCCACCAATCACCACTGCGTGCAGGGCTCGCTTCAGTATAACTCGAGCCCGGATCAGGATCGCCTCACCAACGGTTTCCTGGCCCGCCGTCTGCAGGACGAGGTGCGCGCTGCGCCCGGAAGCCGCATCTTCGTGATCGAAGAACTGCGCGACGTCACGGCCGACATGAACCGTGGCCTGACCGCGCGCACCACCGGCATCGACCGCTACAACCGGCTCGAGGAAAACCGGAAGAGCCTCATCGCCGCGTGCGAGCGCCAGCCGAGCCGGCGCTGCGACGTGCGCGCCTATTATGGCGGCTCCACCTACTTCCTGCAGCAGCAGCTTGAGATCAAGGACGTCCGCCTCGTTTACGCGCCAGCCATGGGCATCGGCAACTTCGGCGGCGAGACGGACAACTGGATGTGGCCGCGCCACACGGGCGACTTCGGCTTCTACCGTGCCTATGTCGCACCCGACGGCTCCTCGGCGGACTATTCGGAGGCCAACGTGCCTTACCGTCCGCGCTCACACCTGCGCATCGCGACCGAAGGGGTCACCGACGGCGACTTCGTGATGGTAGCGGGCTTCCCCGGCACCACCTCCCGCCTCGTCACGGCAGAGGAGGCGATCTTCCAGTTCGATCAGCTCTACCCGGTCCAGACTCGGCTGCTCACCGACTACGCCAACCTGATCGAGCAGCGCACGGAGGGGGATCAGGCCGCCCAGATCAAATATGCCTCGATCCTGGCGGGCGTCGAGAATTACGAGAAGAAGTCACAGGGGGAGATCGCCGGCGCCAAGGCGATCGATCTCGCCGCGCGCAAGACCGAGCAGCAGAATGCCTATCGCAGCTGGATCCGCGAAGGCGGACGCCGGCGCCAGCCATATGCCACCGCCGCACGGGATCTCGACGCGCTGGTTCAGGAGGCGAACGCCACGGCGCTCGCCGACACGCGCCTCGGCACCATCAATCGGGCGCAGCTCTATGCCGCCGCCAAGCTCCTCTACCGGTATGCGCAGGAGCAGCAGAAGCCGGATGCCGAGCGCGAGAGCGGCTACCAGCAGCGCGACCGGCTGCCGATCCAGCAGCGGCTGCAGCAGATCGAACGCCGGTACGACGCCCGCGTCGATCGCGCCGTGCTGGAGCAGGCTCTTGTTGAATATAGGAAGGTCGATGCCGCCAGCCGCGACGCCGCCTTTGAACGGACGCTGGAGCAGATCGGGCTCGATCGCCTCTATGCCGATACGGAGCTTGACGAAACGGCAGCCCGGCTCGCCTGGCTCGACCGTCCGGTGGCCGATTTCGAGCGGTCCACCGATCCGTTCATCCGGCTTGCTGTCGCGTCCTACGACTGGGGTCTCCGCCGCGAGACGGAAGCGAAGACGCGGGCCGGCCGTACGCAGGCGGCGCGCTCAGTCTATCTTCAGGGCATGCGGGAATGGGCAGACGCGAACGGCCGCCCCCTCTACCCGGACGCAAACGGCTCTTTGCGCTTCACCTATGGCAAGGTGACGGGGCGTCAGCGCGACGGCTTGATCTGGACCCCGTTCACCACCGCCGAAGGCCTTCTCGCCAAGCACACTGGTGAAGGCGAGTTCGACCTGCCGGACCGTGCGGTCGAGCTGATCCGCGACCGCGACTATGGCCGATACGTGGCCCCGTCGCTCGGCACCCTGCCCGTCGACTATCTGTCGACGGTGGACATCACCAACGGCAATTCGGGTTCGGCCACGCTCAACGCGCGCGGCGAGTTCGTCGGCCTTGCATTCGACGGCACGCTCGACGGCGTGATCTCCGACTGGTCCTACGACCCGACCATCAACCGCACGATCCATGTCGACAGCCGCTTCATGCTGTGGACGATGGACAAGGTCGACGGTGCCGACCGTCTGCTCGAAGAGATGGGCGTCCGCCGCTGACAGGGACCGGTCGCCGGCCTGAGGGACGGGCCGGCGACCGGAAGATTGTCACGAAATCAACACACAAGGCTCCCAAGGCCCCGTCATGACTCTTCTGATCGGTCGCCGGCAGCTGCTCGGCGCAGGCGCAGCTTCGATGCTGGCCGCTCCCGCCATCCTTCGCGCCCAGCCGCTGTTCCTTCGCGATCCGTTCGTGCTCGGCGTCGCGGCCGGCGATCCCGCACCGGACGGCTTCGTCATCTGGACCCGGCTGATTGCCGATGCGGATGCTCCCGGCGGCGGAATGCCGATGGCGGCGGTCGAGGTGGAGTGGTCGGTGGCCGAGGATGAAGGCTTCCGGACCATCGCGAGGAGCGGAACGGCGCTCGCCCGTCCGGAGCTCGCGCACAGCGTCCATGTCGAGGTCGACGGGCTGCAGCCTGGTCGCCCTTATTTCTACCGCTTCCAGGTCGGTAGCGCCCGCTCCTTCGTCGGCCGCGCCCAGACCGTGCCTGCGGCCGGTGCCGCTCTTGACCGCGTCCGCTTCGCCGTTGCCGGCTGCCAGCATTTCGAGGACGGCCTCTACACAGGCTATCGCCACCTCGCGGCCGAGCCGGACCTCGATTTCGTCTACCACTACGGCGACTATATTTACGAATACTCCTCGTCTCCTGTTCGCATCGCCTATGGCAACCTTCGGGAGCGGGTGCGCGAACATCGCCGCCCGACGGAGCTTCAGTCGATCGACGACTATCGTCTCCGCTACACGGAGGTGAAGAGCGACCCGAACCTGATGCTGGCGCATGCCGCCGCCGCCTGGTTCATCACGCCCGACGATCATGAGGTCGAGAACAACTGGGTGGACGGCATCCCGCAGGACGATGTTCCGCCAGAGCTGTTCGCGCTTCGCAAGCGGATGGCGCTTCAGGCCTATTATGAGCACATGCCGCTCCGCCGTGCCGCGCTCGCGCTCGGCGCGGACAAGCCGATCTACCATCGTCGCCAGACCTATGGCTCGCTGATGTCGGCTCATTTCCTCGACACCCGCGGCAGCCGCACGGACCAGCCCTGCCAGGATGGCTTCCGGCCGGATTGCGCAGGCGTCGACGATCCCGATGCGGCCGTCCTCGGCCAGGTGCAGGAGCGCTGGCTGAACGAAGGGCTGGGTGCCAGCCGCGCCCGCTGGAACCTCATCGGACAGCAGATCATGGTTATGCCGCTCGATCGGCGCACCGGCGACGAGCCGGAGCCGATCCGCAACATGGACAGCTGGGCCGCCTACACGGCCCCGCGCGAGCGGATGCTGGAGCGCTTCGGCCGCACCGGTAATGTCGTGGTCCTGACGGGTGACGAGCATCAGAACTTCGCAGGGCAGCTTCGCCGGGACCGTGGCCAGGGCGATCCGGTCGGCGCCGAATTCGTCACCACCTCGATGAGCTCGGGCGGCAACGGCTCCGACCGCCGCGCCTTCACCGACCGGCTGAAGGCGCGCAATCCTTATCTCCTCGATACCAACGACCAGCGCGGCTACGCGCTGTGCGAGGTCACGCCCCAGACCTTCCAGACGCAGTGGCGGGTGGTCGACCAGGTGACGACACCGGGCGCGCCGGTGCGCACGCGCTCCACCTTCGTACTCGAACATGGCTCTCCGGAGATCCACGGCAGTTGATCCCCTCCGCCGGCGCTCGGCTGGTGGGCAAGGGGCTGGCGCGTCGCAGCAATCCGGCTAGGCTGACGGCTTCACAGCCGGAGCCTGCCCTTTGCGCCGTCGCACCTTTCTTGCCGCCCTTCCCGCCGCCGCCGCGGCCCCCCTCCTCGCCCAGACCGAAACGCGTATTTCCGCGCGCCCCCAGGCGGCACCCGACAATCTGCGCCGGCCCGATCTTCGGTCGGGCGACCGGCCGGTTGGTGCAAGCTACGGCTCCCGCTCGGCAGTCTATGGCAGCGGGGGGGCCGCCGCTTCCGCGCAACCCCTGGCCACGCTGGCCGGCATAGAGATCCTGAAGGCAGGCGGGTCGGCCGCCGACGCGGCCATCGCCATCAATGCCTGCCTCGGCTTCCTGGAGCCGACCTCATGCGGCATCGGCGGCGATCTTTATGCCATGCTGTGGTCCCCGGCCGAACGGAAGGTGGTCGGCGTGCAGAGTTCCGGGCGCTCCCCGCGCGGCCTGTCGCTCGACACCGTCCGCTCGCGCGCCCGGCCGAACGGCACGCTACCGCCGCTCGGCGCCGTCAGCGTGTCCGTGCCTGGCACGGTCGCCGGCTGGCAGGAACTGCACCGCCGCTACGGCAAGCTGCCGTGGCATGACGTGCTCGCCCCCGCCATCGCCATGGCGGAGGAAGGCCGTCCGATGGCGCCGATCATCGCTTATTATGTCGGCCGCAGCATTGTCGCATTCCGCCGCGCCAACAACGGCATCGAGGAAACCGAGAACGCGATCCGCACCTATGCGCCGGGCGGCAATGCGCCCAACACCGGCGAGATTTTCCGCAACGCCGACCTCGCGCGCACCTACCGCGCCATCGCGGAGGGCGGGGCAGACGCCTTCTACGACGGCGAGATCGCCGCCACGATCGAACGCTATTTCAGGCGTATCGGCGGCTGGATGACGCGGGCGGATCTGCGTGCCCACCGCGCGACAATGACCGACCCGATCACCACCGACTATCGTGGCGTGACCGTGCACGCGATTGGCGAGAACACGCAGGGGGTTGCCACGCTGCAGATCCTCAACATGCTCGAAACCTTCGACATGGCAGGTGCCGGCTTCCAGTCGGCGCGCTCGATCCATCTGGGCGCCGAGGCGAAACGGCTCGCCTTCGAGGATCGTGCTCGCTTCTATGCAGATCCCACCGCGTCGCCCGTCCCCTTCGCTTGGCTCGCGTCGAAGGATTATGCGCGGGAACGCGCCCGCCTGATCCGCCCGGACCGCATCAACCCCGACGTCCGTCCCGGCAACGCACCGGCGCAGGGCGACACGACCTACCTTACGGCCGCCGACAAGGATGGCATGATGGTGTCGCTGATCCAGTCCAACTTCCGCGGGATGGGGTCGGGGCTGGTGCCCGACGGCCTCGGCTTCATGTTCCAGGACCGCGGGCAGCTCTTCAGCCTGCAGGACGGCCACCCCAACATCTATGCCCCCGGCAAGCGCCCGTTCCAGACCATCATTCCCGGCTTCGCGACAAAGGATGGCACGCCCTGGATGTCGTTCGGCGTCATGGGCGGCGCGATGCAGCCGCAGGGACAGGCGCAGGTCCTGATGAACATGGTGGACCATGGCCTTGACGTGCAGGCCGCGGGAGACGCGCCCCGCTGGCGGCACGAAGGATCGTCGGAGTCGATGGGGGAGGACGATCCCGACATGCCGGCGACCGGCCTCCTGCACCTGGAGGCAGGGGTTCCGGACGCGGTTCGGGCCGAGCTGGAGCGCATGGGATGGTCGATCGGCCGATCGGACGGCGGCTTTGGCCGCTACCACAATGTGGAACGGCTCCGACAGGACGGCCCCATGGTCTATGCCGCTGCCAGCGATCCTCGCGCCGATGGCGCGGCGCTGGCCTATTGAGCACCTGATCCTGGCCGGATCCCGGCACCCCGCACGTCTTCCGTCTGGAACGTGCGGGGGCGCGGCGGCGGCTTAGAAGGCCGGCAGGACGGCGCCGCTGTAAGTCCGCTCGATAAAGGCGCGCGTCTCCGGGCTCCGCAACGCCGCCATCAGCTTTTGCACCCGCTCGTCGTCGGCAGCGCCAGGCTGACCCACGACATAGTTGACGTACGGACTGTCGGCGCCCTCGATCATCAGCGCGTCGCGCACCGGGCTTAGCCCGGCATCGAGAGCATAGTTCGTGTTGATCAGCGCGAGATCGACCTCGCCCAGCACCCGCGGCAGCGTCGCCGCCTCCAGTTCCCGGATCTGCAGGTTCTTCGGGTTCGCGACGATGTCGCGCACGCTCGCCAGCGGGTTGGCCGGATCACGCAACCGGATGAGGCCGGCCTTCTGCATCACCAGCAAGGCACGCCCGTTGTTGCTCGCCTCGCTCGGGATCGCGACAGTCGCACCCTGCGGCAGATCGTTCAGCGTCCGGTGCTTGCGCGAATATCCGCCAAGCGGCTCGACATGGACCCCCGCGATCGTCTGCAGCTGGGTCCCGCGGTTGCGGTTGAAATCGTCCAGGTACGGCTTGGTCTGGAAATAATTCACGTCCATCCGCCCCTCGGCGACCTGGACGTTCGGCTGGACGTAATCGTTGAAGACGCGCACCTCCAGGTTCACGCCCTCGCGTGCGAGCACAGGCTTCACATGCTCCAGGATCTCCGCGTGCGGCACGGCTGTCGCGGCGACGCTCAGCGTGGTGCCATCCGTCTGGTCGTCGCCACTGCCGGAACAGGCAGCCAGCGTCAGGGCGAGGCCTGCGCCCAGAAAGCTGCGTCTCTTCATGCGTCTCATCCCCTGAAAAGCTAGCGGCGCGTCGTGCGCCGAACGAGCATGTCGCCCAACCATTGGAGCGCCTGCACCAGCACCACCAGCAACAGCACGGTCACCAGCATCACGTCGGTTTGGAACCGCTGATAGCCGAACCGGATCGCCAGGTCTCCCAACCCGCCTGCGCCGACGACTCCTGCCATGGCCGTGAAGGAGACGAGCGCGATTGCGGTCACCGTGCCGCCGGCGATCAGGCCCGGGCGCGCTTCCGGCAGCAAGGTGCGCGTCACCAGCTGCCATGTGGTCGCACCCATCGCCTGAGTTGCCTCCACCGTGCCGCGATCGACCTCGCGGAGGCTCGTCTCCACCAGCCGGGCATAGAAGGGCGCCGCCCCCACCACCAACGGCGGGATCGCCCCTGCGACGCCCAGCGAGGTTCCGACGATCAGCACCGTCACCGGGATCATCACGATCAAAAGGATGATGAACGGCACCGATCGCAGCACGTTTACGATCGTGCCGACGGCCAGGTTCGCCCACGGCCGGGCAAGCGGTCGCCGCCGGTCCGTCAGGTACAGCAGCACGCCCAGCGGTATGCCGATCAGAACCGTCAGGGCGAGCGATGCGCCCAGCATGACAAGCGTGTCGATGCACGCCTGCGCGATCTCCGCAGGATCCACATTCTCGAACATGTCAAATCCGATCCGCGCGGCCGAGGCTGGAGAGCCGCTCGACCTCCGACGGTTGAACAGCGAGCACCAGATCGCTGTAGCTTTCGCCACCGATGCGCCCGATCCGCCCTTCCAGCACCTCCGCCCCGTCGATCGGCGCCGCCGACCCGGCACCACGGCGGGTCAGTCGGACCAGCGCCATTCCCTCGGGCGCGACCGCCGGAGCGCCCTCGCCCGCCTCGGAGATCAGACGCCGCGTCGCTGGATGCTGTCCGTCCAGGAAGATGTCAGCCGCCGCGCCCATCTCCACCACCGTGCCGCCATCGATCACCGCCACCCGGTCGCACACCTCCCGCACGACCTCCATCTCGTGCGTGATGAGCATGATGGTGAGGCCCAGCTCCCGGTTCAGCTCGCGCAGCAATCGCAGCACCGACCGCGTCGTCTCCGGGTCCAGCGCGCTTGTCGGCTCGTCGCACAGCAGGATGGACGGGCCGGTCGCCAGCGCGCGAGCGATCCCCACGCGCTGCTTCTGCCCGCCGGACAGCTGGGCGGGATATTTGGCCTCATGTACGGCCAGGCCGACGCGATCGATCAGGACGGCCACGCGTTCCTGCCGCTCCCGCGCCTCGCGTCCCGCCAGCCGCAGCGGCAACCCGACATTGTCAGCAACGGTCAGCGAGGAATGCAGTCCGAAGCTCTGGAAGATCATGCCAACCTTGCGACGAAGCCCGCGCAGCCCGGCGGCATCGAGGGCCGCGACATCGACACCGTCCACCAGCACGCGCCCGGAGGTAGGCCGCTCCAGCGCATTCACCAGCCGTACCAGCGTGGACTTTCCTGCGCCGGAGGCACCGATCACGCCGAAGATCTCGCCTGCCGCCACATCGAGGTCGATCGCGCGCAGCGCCTCGCCACCCGTTCCGGCGAAACGCTTGGACACACCTTCGAAACGGATCATGTCGTGCCCATCACCTGGGCGGCGAAGCGCTCCATCTCCTCAGCCTGCGGACTCATCTGCAACAGCAGCAAGTCCAGCCCCGCGCCCTCATAATCGGCGATGCGCTGCTTCAGCTGCTCGGGCGTGCCGACCAGGTTCGGCCGCAGGCCACGGTTGGACACCGAATATTCCTGGATCTTCAGCTCACGCTCCAGCTGCGTGCCCGACAGCCATTGATCGAAATTGGCATAGCCTTTGGGAAGCTCGCTGACCGTGGTGATCCGGTCCAGCTCGGCCTTCGCCTCCGCCTCGCTGTCGCGCACGATCGCGTAGGCGGCCATGCCATATTGCATCGGCGCACCGCCGGCTGCGTCGCGCCGCGCGCTCATGTCGGCGATCTTGGGGGCGATCGCCTCGGGCGGATCACCGTGCATGACATACGCATCGCAGCGCGTGGCGATCATCGTCTTGGCGGCCTCGCTCTCGCCGCCGGCATAGACGGTCGGCCGGGTGGCGGGCTTGGGCGAGACGATGGCATCTTCCATTCGGTAGAAGCGCCCGTCGAAGGTGAAGCGATCCTCCGTCCACAATCCGTCGACGACCTGCAGCCACTCGTCGGTTCGTGCATAGCGATCGTCATGCTGGTCGAACTGAAGGCCATATTGCCGCGCCTCGTCCGCCCACCAGGAGGATACCACGTTCAGCGACAGCCGCCCTTCGCCCGCGATCCGGTCGATATTGGCGGCCGCCTTCGCGAAGAGCGCCGGCTGGTGGAAGTTGGGGCGCACCGCGACCATCAGCTCGAGACGCTCCGTCACCGCCGCAAGCGCCGCCGCCGTCGACCAGGCGTCCAGCGCGGGCGCGTCCGTGCCCTTGATGTCGTTGAGGTTGAGCTCCGCGATCAGCGAGAGATCATAGCCGATCTGCTCCGATCGTTGCGCCAGCCGCTTCACATAGTCCCAGCTCGCCTCCATCCCCTCGTCCGGAATGTTGCGCAGCCAGCCGCCAAAGACCGGCATCCAGTAACCGAACCTCACGCCCGCGCCTCCGCCATCACCTGGCTCAGATAATCAACGAAGCGGTCGTGCGGGTCCCACCCCAGCACGTCCAGCGGTTTCGCCACGAAGTTGCTGAGCGCATTGATGTCGTAGAAGCGCGGGGTGCCATCGCGATCGTCGATCATCACCTCGACACCGCCGACCTCGATCCCGGCGGCCTGAACGATGCGCTCGGCAGCCTCGATCAGAGCGTCCGGGGGCGTGATCGCTTCCATCCGAACGGCGGCGCGTCCCGGCGTCGCCACGCAGGCGTCCGCCGGGCAAAGGTCGAACCCACCGTCCGACAGCACCGAGAGAGCATAAAGGAAACGCCCGCCCAGGGTCTCGATGCGGATCACGCGCCCGTCTCGCGCGCTCACCAGATCCTGCACCAGCAGCACGCCGTCGCTGCTCGTCGGCAGGGTGCCGTCGGCGACCGCGTCCTGCAGCGCGCCCATATCGTCATAGCGGACGATCCCCGCGCCCGCCCCGCCGATGTTCGCCTTGACGATCAGGGGAAAGCCGATGGCTTCGGCCGCTGCGGCCACATCCTGCGGGCGGTGAACGATCCGCGTGGCTGGCGCATCGATGCCGAGGCTGGAGAGGAGCGAAAGCTGCCGCGCTTTCGACGCATCGAGCAGGAACGGACGCCCGTTCACGACCCGCGCATGCTGGCTCCAATGATCGAGCAGCGAAGCGGTGAAGAAGATCGGGGTGTCGGTGGCGCGTGATCCACTCGACATGGAGATCCGGTTGACGATCATGCGCGCCGGCGGCGTGGGGTCTGCCGGATCATAGGCAAGCCCGGCAGGTGTCAGCCGCGTTGCCGCGATCCCGCGTCTTTCAAGCGCGGCGAACAGCGGTTCGAACCAGGTCGGATGTTCGTAGAAGATGGCGAGGTCTGTCATGCGGCCGCCCGCTTAGGGGATGGGGCTGATGGCAGCCAGCGGGCCGTGCACAGCTTTTCTATGCACTCGCCAAACGCAGCTTGATGCCGCGAGGCTTCCAACGACAAAGGCCCCGCCGGATCGCTCCGGCGGGGCCTTTGTCATGGTGGGCGCGGCAGGGATTGAACCTGCGACCCCTGCGGTGTGAACACAGTGCTCTACCACTGAGCTACGCGCCCGATCATGGATGCGGTCCAGTGCGGCGGTGGTATTCGCCGCGAGCGCCGTGGCGCTGGACCGCGGAGGGCCATAAGCGACGGTGCGGCAGCTTGTCCAGCCCGCACCGCGCCCGGTGTTTAGTTGACGCTGTCCTTCAGCCCCTTGCCTGCCTTGAACTTGGGCTGCGACGATGCCTTGATCGTCATCGGCTCGCCGGTCCGCGGATTGCGCCCGGTGGATGCCTTGCGCTTCGACACGGAGAAGGTGCCGAAACCAACCAGTCGAACTTCTTCGCCATTCTTCAAGGTCGTCGAGATGTGCTCGAAAACCGCTTCCACGGCTTTCACCGCATCGGCCCTGCCGAGGCCGGACGTCTCAGCGACGGCCCCGATCAGCTCCTGCTTATTCATCCCTTGATCCCCTTTTACGCGGCGATTCCCGAGTCGCCTGTAGAACATGGCAGGCATGTAAGGCGATCACGCCTGCCGCTGTCAAAGAGAAAGGGGCGCGGACGCGACCGGCTGAACGCGCCCGCACCCCCTTGTCATCAGTGCCGCAACGGCTCGGTACCCATGCCGATCGCTGCCGGCGGCACCGCCGCCAGTTCGTCCGCTTCGGTCCAGTCGATAGCCACCGTCGGCTCCGTCAGCGCCAGCTTCAGCACCTCGTCCACATGGGCGACCGGGATGATCGACAGGCCTTCGCGGATCCGCGCGGGGATCTCGGCCAGGTCCTTCTCGTTCTCCTCAGGGATCAGCACGGTCGTGATCCCGCCGCGCAGCGCCGCCAGCAGCTTTTCCTTCAACCCACCGATCGGTAGCACGCGGCCGCGCAGCGTGACCTCGCCTGTCATTGCCACCTCGCGCCGCACGGGGATGCCGGTCAGCGTCGAGACAATGGCGGTGACCACCGCGATACCGGCGGACGGTCCATCCTTCGGCACCGCGCCCTCGGGCAGGTGGATATGGATGTCCTTGCGCCCGAACAGGCTCGGCTTGATGCCATAGGCAGGCGCCCTGGCCTTCACGAACGAGAAGCCGGCCTGCACGCTCTCCTTCATCACGTCGCCGAGCTTGCCGGTGGTCGACACCACCCCCTTGCCCGGCACCGTCACGGCCTCGATCGTCAGGAGTTCTCCGCCGACCTCGGTCCATGCCAGCCCGGTCACAGCGCCGATCTGGTGCTCGGTTTCCGACAGGCCGTGGCGGAACTTCTGCACGCCCGCGAAGTCGGCCAGGTTCTCCGGCGTCACCGTGACACTCTCCGCCTTGCCCTCCAGGATCCGGCGAAGTGCCTTGCGCGCCAGCTTGGCGATCTCGCGCTCAAGCGTGCGGACACCGGCCTCGCGCGTGTAGCGCTGGATCAGCGCGCGCAGACCTTCCTGGGTCAGCACAAACTCGCCATCCTTCAGGCCGTGCTCGCCAATCACCTTGGGCAGCAAGTGCCGCTCGGCGATCTCGACCTTCTCGTCCTCGGTGTAGCCCTCCAGCCGGATAATCTCCATGCGATCCAGAAGCGGCTGCGGCAGGTTCAATGTGTTCGCCGTGGTGACGAACATCACGTCCGACAGATCGACGTCGATCTCCAGGTAATGGTCCTGGAACTTGGCGTTCTGCTCCGGATCCAGCACCTCGAGCAGCGCCGAGGCGGGATCACCGCGGAAATCCTGACCGAGCTTGTCGATCTCGTCGAGCAGGAAGAGCGGATTGGACGTGCCGGCCTTCTTCAGGTTGGACACGATCTTGCCCGGCAGCGACCCGATGTAGGTGCGCCGGTGACCGCGGATTTCCGCCTCGTCACGCACGCCGCCCAGCGACTGGCGCACGAACTCACGACCGGTAGCCTTCGCGATCGACCGACCGAGCGAGGTCTTGCCCACACCCGGCGGCCCCACCAGGCACAGGATCGGCCCCTTCAGCTTGTTGGTCCGGGCCTGCACCGCCAGATACTCGACGATCCGATCCTTGACCTTCTCCAGCGCATAATGGTCCTGGTCCAGCACCGCCTGCGCATCGCCCAGGTCGCGCTTCAGCTTCGACTTCTTGCCCCATGGCAGGCCGAGCAGCACGTCCAGGTAATTGCGCACGACCGTCGCCTCGGCCGACATCGGCTGCATGGTCTTCAGCTTCTTCAGCTCGGCCGTGGCCTTGCTGCGCGCTTCCTTGGACAGCTTCAATCGTGCGATCTTCTGGGTCAGCTCGGCAATCTCATCGCCGTTCTCCGCGTCCTCGTTGCCCAGCTCGCGTTGGATCGCCTTCAGCTGCTCGTTGAGGTAATATTCACGCTGCGTCTTTTCCATCTGGCGCTTCACGCGGCTGCGGATCTTCTTTTCGACCTGCAGGACGCCCAGCTCGCCTTCCATGTAGCCGAACAGCATCTCCATGCGCTTGGCCGGGTCCAGCTCGGCGAGCAGCGCCTGCTTCTCGGACACCTTGATCTGCAGGTTGGCCGCGACCGCGTCGGCCAGCCGGCCGGCGTCGTCGATCTCCGCGAGCTGCCCGGCGACCTCGTCGGACAGCTTCTTGTTCAGCTTCGCATATTTGCCGAATTGCTCCACGACCGACCGCATCAGCGGGCCGGTCTCCGGAGTCTCTCCGGCCTGTTCCTCGATGCGCTCGATCGACGCCGACAGGAAGGTCTCTCCCGGCTGCAGCTCAGCCAGGCTTGCACGCGCCTTGCCCTCGACCAGGACGCGCACGGTCCCGTCCGGCAGCTTCAGCAGCTGCAGCACGGTCGCCACGACGCCCAGGTCGTAGAGATCCTCGCGCGCGGGATCATCCTCCGTCGGGTCGAGCTGCGAGACGAGGAAGATCTCCTTGTCCGCCGTCATGGCCGCCTCCAGCGCAGCCACCGACGGATCGCGACCGACGAACAAGGGCACGATCATCTGCGGGAAAACGACAATGTCGCGAAGCGGAAGAACAGGAAGGGTAATGGTCATGTAAGCTCCAGGCCGCTGCGAAGACAGCCGCAGCGGCATTGATCAACATATGGTGACTGGACGGGCCGCATCAACGTGGCGCCCATCGTGCGGGCCTCGGCAGAGGGTTAAGGCCGGCGAGTAAGGCGGCGCGCATCGCTGCGGCCGAGCGCTCAGCGCGGCGCCTTGTAGGGCCGGCGTGTGCCGTCCATGTCGATCGCCGCCACCGCCGCACGCAGGCGGTCGATGTCGCCCGCATCCCGCGGTCCGGTCGCCCTCACCTTCACCAGCCACCCGCGCCCTTGCTGCAGCAGGTATCCGGTCAGGACCGGCACGCCGTTGAACTCGCCTTCGAACCAGCGTCCGGTGCCGGTCGGCTCGCCATCCGCATCTTCCTCGATCGGCCGGGCGTTCAGGCGCGCAACCAGGGCCTGTTCGACGCCGGCCCTCTCCATATGGATCGGCACCGTCGCCGGATAGATGAACACATCGAGGTAAGGCGCCGAGATTTGCTCGTCGAACTGTCCGTAGCGGACGGACAGATTGTCGGGCGCGTAGCTGGTCGTGCCAGTGCGCCGCAGATCGCCATACGCTTCCGGGAAGCGATAGCCCGAGCCGGGATGGACAAGCTCGCTGCCCTCGGAGACGAGAGGCGACGTCTGCTGCGCCGAAACAGGCGGTGCCGTCACTCCGAAGAGCGACAGCACCGCAAGAGACATCAGGAGGAGCGGAAACCGCCCCGCGATCACGCGGCGTCGCCCGCCGTTTCCTTCGCCTTCTTGGCGTAGACCCTGACCGGCTCCTTGCGCCCCTCGACGACGTCCTTGTCGATCATCACCTCGTCGACGCCGTCCATTCCGGGCAGGTCGAACATCGTGTCGAGCAATATGCCCTCGAGGATGGACCGAAGGCCACGCGCGCCCGTCTTGCGCTCGATGCCCTTGCGCGCGACCGCGACAAGCGCCTCGTCGGTGAAGCCCAGCTTCACGTCCTCCATGTCGAACAGCTTCTGGTACTGCTTGACGAGGGCGTTCTTCGGTTCGCCCAAGATCTTCACCAGCGCCGTCTCGTCCAGATCCTCAAGCGTCGCGATCACCGGCAGACGGCCGACAAACTCCGGGATCAGGCCGAACTTTAACAGGTCCTCGGGCTCGCACTGGCGAAGCACTTCGCCCGTGCGCCGCTCCTCGGGCGCGGCGACATAGGCGCCGAAACCGATCGACTTGCCCTGCAGGCGGTCCGCGATGATCTTCTCAAGGCCGGAGAACGCACCGCCGCAGATGAACAGGATGTTGGTCGTGTCGACCTGCAGGAACTCCTGTTGCGGATGCTTGCGGCCACCCTGCGGCGGCACGGAGGCGGTGGTGCCTTCCATCAGCTTCAGCAGGGCCTGCTGCACGCCTTCGCCCGACACGTCGCGCGTGATCGACGGGTTCTCGGCCTTGCGGCTGATCTTGTCGATCTCGTCGATATAGACGATCCCGCGCTGCGCCCGCTCAACATTATAGTCGGACGCCTGGAGCAGCTTCAGGATGATGTTCTCGACATCCTCGCCGACATAGCCGGCTTCGGTCAGCGTCGTCGCGTCGGCCATCGTGAACGGCACGTCCAGAATGCGCGCCAGCGTCTGCGCAAGCAGGGTCTTGCCGCAGCCGGTCGGCCCGACCAGCAGGATGTTGGACTTGGCCAGTTCGACGTCAGCGCCCTTCTGACCGTGCGCCAGCCGCTTGTAATGGTTGTGCACCGCGACGGACAGAACGCGCTTGGCTTGGCTCTGCCCGATTACATACTGGTCGAGCACGTCGCAGATCTCCAGCGGCGTGGGCACGCCGCCGTCCTTCTTGCTCACCAGTGCCGACTTGGTCTCCTCGCGGATGATGTCGTTGCACAGCTCCACGCACTCGTCGCAGATGAACACCGTGGGGCCTGCGATCAGCTTCCTGACCTCGTGCTGCGACTTGCCGCAGAAGGAGCAATAGAGCGTGCTCTTGGAGTCGCCACCGCTCAGCTTCGTCATTCAATCACCTCTCGGACGCCCGCAAAGGGCGTGAAGCCCACCGGTCAGTCTACACCCGACCTCCTATGGGACAATTACCTAAATAGAGTGTGTGGCGCTCATTTGAAGTATCGGTGCGGCGGCCCACCGGGCCGCCGCCGGCACGGTTCAGGCCGCCTGGGCTGCCTCGTCCGCAGGTGTCGGGCGCTTGTCGAACACCTCGTCGACCAAGCCGAACGCCTTTGACTCGTCCGCCGACAGGAAGGTGTCGCGGTCCATGCGGCGCTCGATCTCGTCGATCGGCTGTCCCGTGTACTTCGAATAAAGCTCGTTCATCCGCTGCCGGATGCGCAGGATTTCCTTGGCCTGGATCTCGATGTCCGATGCCATGCCCTGCGCGCCGCCCGACGGCTGATGGATCATGATCCGCGCGTTGGTCAGCGCCACCCGCATACCCGGCTCGCCCGCCGCGAGCAAAAAGCTGCCCATCGATGCCGCCTGCCCGATGCACACGGTGCCGACGCGCGGGCGGATGTACTGCATGGTGTCGTGGATCGCCATGCCCGCCGTCACCACGCCACCCGGCGAGTTGATGTACATATAGATGTCCTTCTTCGGGTTCTCGGACTCGAGGAAGAGCAGCTGGGCCGTGACGAGCGATGCCATGTGATCCTCGACACCGCCCGTGATGAACACGATGCGCTCGCGCAGCAGGCGCGAATAGATGTCGAACGAGCGTTCCCCGCGGTTCGATTGCTCGATGACGATGGGAACAAGGCCGCCAAGGATGTCGGCGTGGTCGAGGCTCATAGGGGGAAGGATCCTTCGGTTGAGGCCGGCAACATCGCCCCTGCAGCCGCCGACTTCAAGGCTGATGCGCCGTGCGTGCGTGCGGGTGCCGGGTGCGAGAGGTAGGCGAGCCGCCGCACCTCGCGCCTGCCGCGGACCACCGTGTCCAGGATCAACCCGGCAAAGAAGCTCAGCACCGCCACGATCGACAGTCCCGTGGCCAGGATCGCCGTCGGCACGCGCGGCACCAGCCCCGTGTCCAGATAAGTGATGATCAGCGGAATGCTGAGCCCGACAGCAAGCAGAAGCAGCGCCCCGGCGATCGCACCGAAGAACAGCACAGGCCGCTCGATCCGGAACAGCGTCAGGATCAGCCCCAGGATCCGGAATCCGTCTCGATAGGTGGACAGCTTCGACGCCGATCCCTCAGGACGTGCGCCATAGGCGGTGACCTGCTCGGCAACCGGCATCTTCAGCTCCAGCGCGTGGACGCTGATTTCAGTCTCGATCTCGAACCCGCCCGAAAGGACGGGAAAGCTCTTCACGAACCGGCGAGAGAACACGCGGTAGCCCGACAGTATGTCGGAGAAGCTGCGCCCGAACAGCCAGGCGAGCAGCCCGGTCAGCATCGCATTCCCGAACCGATGCCCCCGGCGGTAGGCCGCCTCCACCTCGTCGCGGCGCGCACCGACCACCATGTCGAGCTGCTCGTCGACCAGCGTGGCGACCATGCGCGGCGCGGCCGCCGCCTCATAGGTCTCGTCCCCGTCCGCCATGACATAGACGTCGGCATCGATATCGGCGAACATGCGCCGCACCACATGGCCCTTGCCCTGCATGCGCTCCCGCCTCACCACCGCGCCCGCAGCCTCCGCCACGGCCACGGTCCGGTCTCGGCTGTTGTTGTCATAGACGTAAACAGTGGCGCCCGGCAGCGCCGCCCGGAACGCCGCCACCGTCCGCCCGATCGCCGCTTCCTCATTATAACAAGGCAGGAGCACGGCGACGCGCAGGCTCGGTTCGGGCGATCGGTCAGGCAAGGCCGAAGTGCCGAGCGACGATGGCGTCATTGTTCGAAGACCTGACCGTAATTGACGACCCTCGCCTTATCGATCACTGCTTGTGCAGCGCAATACGTTAAGCATCGGGGCGTTTAGGTGGCGGTATCGCGTCTGGCTCTGGGATTGATGTTCGCCGCCGCGGTTGCCCTGCTCCTCTGGCCCGCCCTCCTCAACGGGGCTCCGTTCATCTTTGCGGACACGACCGCCTACATCCGCGGTGCGGATGCCGGCATGTACCGGCTGTTCGGCGTGACCAGCGACTGGACGGGGATCGCCGGCGCGCCGGGAGCCGCAACGGCTGGCGGCGCCGGCGTCCCGTTCGCCGCCGCCGAGAGCCAGGAAGTGGTTCTCGCTGGTCGGTCCGTCTTTTACGGCGCGTTCCTTTATTTGGGTTGGGCGATCGAAGCCCTGTGGACGACTGCGCTACTCCAAAGCGCGGTGACGGTTCTCGCTGTCGGTCTTGCTGGCAGGCGTGTCATGCTCGCGGCCGGGATTTCTCCCAGCCTGCGTGACGCAACGGTCCTGATCGTCCTCCTGGCGGCCGCAACACCTGTCGCTTTCTTCGCTGTCTTCATGATGCCGGACATCTTTGCCGCCCTTGCGCTCCTCGCTGCAGCGATGCTCGTCGGCTACTGGACAACGTCCACTCGGTTTGAGCGCTCTTTCTGGCTCGCCTGCCTGACCGCAGGAGTTCTCTTCCACAGCGCGACACTCTTGCTGATTGTCACGGTCGCGCTCCTTGTCCTGTTTGCCCGCATTTTTCTTCAGCGCGGCAGCGTTTCTCGAACCGGTTTGACCGTCGTGTCGCTCGCCATCGTGGTCGGTATGGCCGGCGAAATCCTCTTCTCGGCCGGCGTGACGAGACTCACTGGCGCGCCCCCGGTCCGGCCGCCGTTCGTCGCAGCGCGGCTGATCGCGGATGGTCCAGCGAGACAGGTTCTTGAAGAAGATTGCCCGGTAGCTGGCTATACGCTCTGCCGGCATCTCAATCGGCTGAACGACAACAGCGATGTCATGTTGTGGAGCCGGGATCCCGCGAAGGGCATCTTCATGGCCCTGCCGCCCGACGAACGTCGCGCGGTGAGCACTGAGCAATCCTCTCTGGTCTGGCGGACCGTAAGCGATCGGCCTCTGGCTGTTGCATCCAGCACACTTGCCGCGATGGGCCGCCAGGTGACATCGATCGAACTTGACGATTTCAACTACGGGGCTGCCGGCCGGAGCCCGCCTTCAAAGGCAGTTCCGCAGCCCTACGCTGACGCCCTGAACGGAACGCGCGCCTCTACGAACGGCATGCCGACGCAGATTGTGACAGGCTTGTCCGTGCTGACGACACTCGTCGGATCGATCGTCCTCATCGCGCTTCTGCTTGGGTCGGCCAAGCGCCGGGCACTTCCAGCAAACTTGCGCGTCATGATCGTGACGGTCGTGCTGGGCGTCGCCGCAAACGCCGCGATCTGCGGCGCTCTATCGACGCCGCATGGGCGCTACCAGGCTCGTCTTATCTGGCTCATCCCTCTGGTGGCGCTGCTCGCATGGCGCGCCACCAATCTCGATCAACGGATTTCCGAGCCCGCAGCTTGAAGCGCGTCGCGGCGAGCCGGTCGCGAGCGAAATAGAAGCAATCAAGGCATTCGGGGAAGCGAACGCATGCCGTTCACTTCCCCCTGCTGAACGAAAGAAGCCTTACGCCTCGGTGGGCTTCGCCTTCTTCGCCGCCGGCTTGCGCTTCGGCTTCTCGGCGGCTTCGGCCTCGGGTGCAGCGTCTGCAGCCGCCTCGGCCTGCTCTGGCTCTGCGGCCTTGCGGGTCGCCGCCTTCTTCTTCGGCTTGGCCGGCGCGGGCTCCCCGGACGGCGTCGCGTCGGCAGCCTCGCTCTCGGTCACAGCCTCGGGCTCGGCAGCGGCCTTCTTGGTGGCCTTCTTCTTCGCAGGCGCGGCCTCCGGGGCCTCGTCGTGCGCATGGTCATGGTCATGGTCATGGCCGCAACCGGGGCCGTGGACATGGCCTTCCTCGCCCAGATCGGCCTCGATCGCCGCTTCGATGTCGGCGCGGGTCACCTCACGCTCGCTGATCTCCGCCTTGCCGAACAGGAAGTCGACGACCTTGTCCTCGTACAGCGGCGCGCGCAGCTGGGCGGCGGCCATCGGCTCCTGCTGGATATACTGGGCGAACCGCTGCCGGTCCTCCGGTGCGTAACGCTGCGACGCTTCTGCGATCAGGCGGTTCATTTCCTGGTCGCTCACCGCGATGCCGTTGGCCTGGCCGATCTCGGACAGGAGCAGGCCCAGCCGCACCCGCCGCTCGGCGATGGCGCGATAATCGTCGCGTTCCTTTTCCATGTCCGCGCGCGCGGCATCGGGATCGGCCTCGTGGCTCGCTTCATGCTCCAGCTGCGCCCAGATCTGAGTGAACTCGGCATCCACCATCGACGGCGGCACGTCGAAGCTGTGGCTGTCGGCCAGCTGGTCGAGCAGCTTGCGCTTCATGTGCGTGCGCGTGAGGTTGTTGTGCTCCTGCTCGATCTGGCCCTTGAGCAGCTCCTTGAGCTGGTCGAGCCCGGTCAGGCCGAGCGACTTGGCGAACTCGTCGTCCGCCGCGCCTTCGGCCGCGACCTTCACCTCGTGCACGGTGATGTCGAAGGTCGCCGGCTTGCCCGCCAGCTCCTTGGCGCCGTAATCCTCCGGGAAGGTCACGTCGATGACGCGCTCTTCACCGGCGGTCGCACCCACCAGCGCGCTCTCGAAACCGGGGATCAGCTGGCCGGAGCCGAGCACGATCGCCATGCCCTCGCCCTTGCCGCCCTCGAACGGCGTTCCGTCGACCTTGCCGAGGAAATCGATCACCAGCTGGTCGCCATCGACCGCCGCATGGCCCTCGTCGGCCGGCGCGAAGCGCTTGTTCTGATTGGCCAGCCGCTCGACCTGCTCGTCGACGGCCTCGTCCGTCACCGGCACGATCAGCCGTTCCAGCTTCAGCCCGTCAATCGAGGGTGCGGGAACGTCGGGCAGCACTTCCAGCTCGACCTTCACCTCGGCATCCTGGCCGGGGCCGAAATCGCCGCCGAGCTCAACCGACGGCTGCATCGCGGGACGCAGCTTCTTGTCGGCAAGCAGCTGCTGGACGCTCTGCTGGATGGAATTGTTGAGCGCGTCCTGCTCGAACGCGGCGCCATGCATCTTGCGGACGAGGTTGGCGGGAACCTTGCCGGGGCGGAAACCGGGCATGCGCATGCGCGGCGCGGCCTTCTTCAGCTCCCGATCGACGATCGCGTCGATGTCCTTGCGCGCGATGGTCAGCGTGTAGGCCCGCTTCAGCCCCTCGTTCAACGTCTCGACAGCCTGCATTTCGATGCCTTCTTGGTCTGGATCCTGGGTGGTGTCCGCCATCCGTTCGGGCGGAAGCTGGTGCGGGCGAAGGGACTCGAACCCCCACATCTTGCGATGGCAGGACCTAAACCTGCTGCGTCTACCAGTTCCGCCACGCCCGCCTGGCTGAGCCGCCGGTCGGCGGGGGTCCTACCGCAGCCCCCGGGCAAGGGCAAGGCGGATCGCGGACGCCCGCCCCGCGTTCCTCTCAAAGCCGCGTTTCATCAAGGAGATCGAGGATGGCGACCGTTCCCCCACAGCCGGATACCACCACGCCTGACAGCCTGCCCGACACCACCCCGCGTCCGGACGAGGTCGGCCCCACGCCGGGCGACATCGACGTGCCGGATCCAACGCCGGACAGTAATCCGCCGGGCTTCCACGCCCCGTCCACATCGGTGGGGGAGCGCGCCCCGGCAGAGGCGGTCGCCACCGGCGGCACCGACGGCATGGAGGCGGAGACCGGCGGCCTCGCCGGCACAAGCCGCTAGGTCAATGGGCCCGGGATGTCACCGACATCCCGGGCATCGTCCTTCAGGCGGGCAGCCGCGACGATCGCCCGGTATGCGCCGACGTCCCGATCGAAATAATGGATCGCCGGCGCCTCGAAACTGATCAGGTAGAGCTTTCCGCCCACGATCGCCCCGGTCGCGGCACCCTTTCTGCGGACCTCCTCGCCCGGCAGCACATAGCTGTAGTCGAACCTGAACCCCGGCCGCCCGGCCAGGCTGTCCGGCGCAATCGCATCGATGGTGAACAGCGACGTTCCGCTCGCCACGCGGTAGCTCGCCTCGAACAGCGCGGCGACGTCCACGGGAAGCATCGTCGCCGAAAAGCGCGGCAGCGGCCGGTCACGCCGGTCCTCCTCCCGGAATAGCGGCCTGCCGTCCCGAATGCCGGCATAAAGCGTCAGTTCGTTCAGCGCGGGGCCGTCCAGCGTCCACCGTTCGGCGTCCTTGCCGGGGCCGTTGATGCTGCCCGCCCGGTTCCAGGCCCGATCCGGGGAGACGATCAGGCCCGATCCGGCGACATCCACCGCCGCGCCCGGCCGCACCAGAGTATAGCCGAACACCGCACAGCCGCTCGGCCCCACGGCCGCAACCGCGATCAGCACCCACCGCCACATCATGCGCCCGTCATCGCCCGCAGCATGGCGCCGTCGGAGGCATTCGGGCGGTGCTCAAGATAGCTGGCGATCGCCGCCCGCCCTGCCGCCACCTCGCCGCGACGGAGCAGAGTGAGGCCAAGCCCGCGCCGCGCCTCCGCCGGCGCGTCCGGTCTTACGATGGCGGCCTGGTACCACGCCTCGGCATGCCGAAGGTCGTCCGCCGTCCCACGTGCCCGCATCAGCTCGGCCCGCGCATAGATCAGCGATCCCGTCCACCCGTCTGCGGCCAGCCGGGTCAGCAGCAGCTCCGTTGCACCATAGTCGTTGAGCTTGATCTGGTCGTCGACCAGCATCGCCCAACTGCCGGCGAGCGCGGCCTGGTAAGGGCCCTCCCCGCTCTCGCGCGCCCCTGCTGGCGCCGCCGCCGCCTGTGCGCGAAGCTCCTCCATGCGCGCCCGCGATGTCGGATGCGTGCCGAACAGCGCGATCTCCGGTCGGACCGAGCGTCCGCGCGCTGCGGCCGCTGCTTCCCGTTCCGCTTCGATGCCCTCCCAGATCGCCGCCGCCGCAGCCGGATCATAGCCCGCCCGCGTCAGCAGCGTGACCGATCCGCGGTCGGCCGCGCGCTCGTTCTCCCGACTGAAGCCGAAGATGGTCGCCAGCGTCACGAACTGCGCCGCGGTCGTCGCGGCCATCCCGCCCAGAATGGAGAGCGGCAGCGAAAGGAAGCTCAGCACGGTCGACTTGTCGCGCACGTCGCGGAAGATGCGCAGCGAATGCTGCTCCTCGTAATGGGTATATTCATGGGCCAGCACGGCGGCGAGCTGCGCTTCGTTCCGCGTGCGCAGGAACAGGCCGGACCAGACCTGCATCATCCCATTCGGCGCCATGGACGCATTGAAGTACGGCGTCCGCATCAGATAGATCCGAACTTCGGCGCAGCGCGGCCCGACGGTCCGGCAGAGCACCTGCCGGACATATGCATTGAGCGCCGGATCCTGGATGACGAAGTTGCTGTCACGGACCCGGCGTTCTTCTTCCGCCATCACCATCCACAAGCCGCGCTCGTCGCTGTCGACCGGCTGGTAGCCGACCGGCACCTGCCCGCTGGCTACAGCCGGCGGCTGGCACAGCATCGCGACAGCCGCCGCGGCGTGGGCGATGCGCTTCATGGCCGCGCGCCTGCCCGCGCCGGCAGCGTGCGCATCAACGTGTCGATGGTCGCCCTCGCGCCTTCGGGATCGCGCAGGTCCCCTCGCGCAGACGCCAGGAGGTTGAACCAGATGATGTCGCCGGTGCGAAGGTCGATCAGCGACAGGTAGACGAAGCGCTCGCCGCCGGGAACATAGCCACCCAGCGCCGCCCCCACGATCTGCAATGCCAGCCGCCCGTCGCTGGCAAAGCTGTCACGCGCATACAGGAACAGGGCGTAATCGCCGCCACCGGCCATCTCGCCAAGCTGCCGGACACCCGGCCCCAGCGTCCAGTCGAACTTTCCGCGCTTGGTCGGCAGGATCATGCCTGCATATTTGAACTGCGCGATCTGGTCGGCGACCGTCCGGTGCAACGCTTCATAATCCGCGACCAGCCGGGCCGCCTCGCCGCTCTGCTCGCCCAGCAACCGCACGCTGTTGCCGCGCGCGCCCTGCTCGGCGGTGAGCGCCCCGATCAGCGCGGTCCGCGCCGATGCCGTCCAGTCGGCGTTCGGCTGGGCCACACCGCCGGCCGTCAGCCACGACACCTCAACATCCGGTCGCATGACCACGATGGTCAGCGGCCGGTCGGGAAGCCGGTGCTCGGGGGCGGCGAAGGACCGCACGGTGGTACACCCGCACAGCGCCATCATCGCCACCAGGATGAACAGCCGCCTCACCCGCACCGCTCCTTCACCGTTGCCGGACGCTAGGCCGGCTGCCTGCCACCCTCAATCAGGGATCGGCGCGCGCCGGCGCACGTTGGCACGATAAAGGAGAAGAAAGCATGACCGACGACCGCAAGGACGACCATCACATCATCGATTCACCGGACGGCAAGCGTCGCGACGACGACCGCGCCTCGCCGCTCGACGGTCCCGGCATCGAGGGCGGCACCGCCGGCACGGGCGGCGTCAACAAGTCGCAGGACGAGCCCGGCGGCGGCCAGAATAACGGCTGACGTCGGGGGGAGCCGGCACTGCCGGCTCCCGGTTACCGCGGTGCGGAGGCCGTGATCGTGGTCGGCGCGACTGATCCGGCGGCCGTCGCTGTCGGCGTGAAGGGCCGGTCCCGGTCATAGGCCAGCACGCCGGGAATCGGCGCCAGCCGGCTCACCATCATGCCGTACAGGTTGGGGAAGCGACCGGACGCCGTGTACCTTGCCGGCACCACCGTCGCGCCGGCGACATGCTGCGGCCGTTCGGTCATCATGCCCGAAGGCTCTATCGCCATGAGAGTCGGGCGCAGCGACAATTCCGGATCGGCCAGGAACCCGGCCGCTGCCCGCCGGTCGTCGGGCACCGCATCACCGTTGAAGCGGAACGTGCCCAGGTCGACCACCTGGCCCGCCGGGGCATCGAACCGCACGCTTCCCATGCACAGGCAGGTGCCGCCGGACATGTCGCGCGGCGCGATGCCGGCCACGACATAGCCGCCCGGCGCAACCTCGATCAGGTAGGTGCGAAGCCGCTCCCCGCGATCGAGAGCGCGACCGGACATGGACCGGATGCCGACTTCCGCCCCCTCCCATCGCCGCGGCACCGGGCCGTGGATCATGTTGAGCGGAAGCAAGGGCGCGGTGACGCTCGGCTCTCGCTCGCCGCGCTCAGCCGCGACATGCCGCCGCGCAGCCGCCTCGTTCACGCCACGCCGCTGAAGCGCCGCGACCTCGCTTTCCTGCCGACGCGCCCGCCGGGCCTCGTCACGCGCGAACGCCTCGTCGAGCGCCGCCCGCGCCTGCTGCTGCTCGGCTGCGCTCAACTCACGCAAGAAGCTGATGTCGAACGCATCAGGGTCCTCGCCAACCGTCCGGAACAGCAGATAGGATTTGTCGGGCGCCACCGTCAGCGTGTCGCGCATCTTCAACTGCCGGCCGGCGTTCGCGGGCGTGGTCACCAGCATGGCCGCTGCGGCAGCCACCAGGAACATCCTCATCGCACCACCTCCGTGCCTTCCGGCGCAGGCCCGCTGGCGATCGCCGCCAGCCGCAGCGCGATCTCGCGCTCCTCGCCGTCGTGCAGCTCCTCCCACCGCTCCTCGGTGACGCCGAACCGGTTATACCCCTTGAACGCCATGCACTGGCGCATGCTCGCGCGGCGCATCTGGCGGCGCTGCGGCGCGTGCACAGTCGCCTCGACAATCGCACCGCCGATCAGGCCACCCAGCCCGCCGGCAAGCCCGGCGGCTGCCGGCGACAGCCCGGCCGGCACGTTCACCGGAATGAACGTCGGGCCGGAAGGCCGCATGTTCACGACGACGCGGGAATAATCCATGCACTCGGAAACGTCGGCAAGCGCAAGGTCAGGCGCGACATTGGCTTGGTGGAAGACGAAATACTTGGAATGGTTTGAATCGTCGGGCGCGCTGTCCTGCGCGGCCGCAGGCATGGCCAGGCACAGACCGCCCACCGACATGATCGCCGGCACCAACCTCTTCATCAGATCCCCCCCAGGATGCCGGAGCCCTCACGGCTCCGCTGCAGATGCTGCCGCAGCAATCTTGGCAGCACAAGGAGGATAGATGGTTAGCCGTCCAGCAACGCCTTCAACCGCTCGTTGACCAGCGCCGGGTTGGCCTTGCCGGCCATCGCCTTCATGGTCTGGCCCACGAAGAAACCGAACAGCTTGTCCTTGCCGCCGCGGTAATCAGCGACCTTGTCGGCGTTTGCGCTGAGCACCTCGCCGATCACCCGGTCGATCTCGCCCGTATCGCTGGTCTGCTTCAACCCGCGTGCCTCGACGATGACATCCGGGGCCTCGCCCGTCTCCAGCATGATCTCGAACACCTGCTTCGCCAGCGTGTTCGACAGCGTGCCGTCGGCGACCAGGCCGAGCAGCGTCGCGGCATCCTTCGGCGTCACGGGGGAATCATCAAGCGATCGGCCGAGCCTGTTGAGCGCCCCGAACAGTTCGGAGATCACCCAGTTGGCCGCCGCCTTGGCCCGGCTGTCGTCGCCGATCTCCGCCAGCAACGCCTCGAACCAGCGCGCGGTCTCCACCTCGGCGGTCAGCACGTCGGCATTGTAGGCGCTGAGGCCCAGCCCTTCCTGGTACCGTCTGCGCTTCGCGTCCGGCAGTTCCGGCAGGCTGTCCCGGCATTCTGCCAGGAACGCCTCGTCAAGCTCCAGCGGCAGCAGGTCCGGGTCCGGGAAATAGCGGTAATCGTGCGCGTCCTCCTTGGACCGCATCGACCGCGTCACCCCCTGGTCGGGATCGAACAGGCGGGTTTCCTGGACGATGGTGCCGCCGGCCTCCAGCACGTCGATCTGGCGCCGGGCCTCATGTTCGATCGCCGCCATGACGAAGCGCACCGAATTGACGTTCTTGGTCTCCGTCCGGGTGCCGAACGGCGCGCCGGGCTTGCGCACGGACACGTTGACGTCGGCACGCATGGATCCTTCCTCCATGTTGCCGTCGCAGCTGCCGACGTAACGCAGGATCGATCGAAGCTTGCGGACATAGGCGCCCGCCTCCGCCGGCGACCGCATGTCCGGTCGCGACACGATCTCCATCAGCGCGACGCCCGCGCGGTTGAGGTCGACATAGGACCGCGTCGGATGCTGGTCGTGCATCAGCTTGCCGGCATCCTGCTCGACATGGATGCGCTCGATACCGATCGTCTTGGGCGCGTCGCCGTCAGGCTCGATCTCGATCGACCCCTCGCCCACCAGCGGATGGTAGAGCTGGCTGATCTGATAACCCTGCGGCAGATCGGCATAGAAGTAGTTCTTGCGGTCGAACCGGCTCCACCGGTTGATCACCGCGTCCAGCGCCATACCGGTGCGCACCGCCTGGCGGATGCACTCCTTGTTCGGCACCGGCAGCATGCCCGGCATCGCCGCATCGATCAGCGAGACCTGCGCATTGGGCTCCGCGCCGAACGCGGTGGCGGCGCCGGAGAACAGCTTGGCGTTGCTCGTCACCTGGGCGTGGACCTCCAGCCCGATGACCACTTCCCACGCGCCCGTCGCGCCTTCGATCCTGTAGCTCGTCTCGCTCATCGCTCTTGCCTAGCTGCGCCCGCGCGCATCCTCAACACCAAGCCGCCCGCGCACCAGGTACAGCGGCCGGCCCTTCACTTCCGAGAAGATGCGCGCGACATATTCGCCGATCACACCCAGCCCGGTCAGCACCAGCCCGTTCATGAACAGCATCACCGTCAGCAGCGATGCATAGCCGGGCAGGTCGATTCCGAAGATGATGGTGCGCACCACGATCCACACCATGTACGCCAGCGATACCGCCGCCACCGCCACGCCGATATAGGTCCACACCTTCAGCGGCCGGGTCGAAAAGGAGATGATCCCCTCCAGGCCCAGCGCCCACAGCCGGACGAACCGGAACTTGGACTGGCCGGCGGCGCGCGGCGCGCGGGTATATTCCACGACCGCCTGTCGGAAACCCAGGTGCGCGAACAGCCCCTTCATGAAGCGCTCGCGCTCGCGGTAGCTGCCAAGTGCATCCACCACCTTCCTGTCCATCAGCCGGAAATCGCCGACATTGTGCGGGATGTCGACGGTGGAGGCCCGGTTGAGCACGCCGTAGAAGGCCGTTGCCGACCAGCGCTTGGCAAGGCTGTCGGTCTTCCGGTCGACGCGCTTGGCGAGCACCATGTCGGCGCCGCCCCGCCACGCATCGACCAGCCGCGGCAGGACGGCGACCGGGTCCTGAAGATCGACGTCCATCGGGATCACCGCGCGGCCGCGGGCATGGTCCAGCCCGGCGGTCAGCGCCAGCTCCTTGCCGAAGTTGCGCGACAGGTCGATCAGCTTCACCCGGGGATCGCGGCCGTGCGCGGCGATGATCGCCTCCAGCGTGCCGTCCCGGCTGCCGTCGTTGACGAACACCACTTCCCAGGCGGGGGTGATCGCCTCCAGCACCGGTGCCGCCTCGACCAGGAACAGGTCGATCGACGGCGCCTCGTTGTAAACGGGGACGACGAGGCTCAGCTCGACGTCCGGCGCGTTCACCACCAGCGGTCCGGGCGGGCCGTGAAGCCGGCATGCTGCTCCAGCGCCAGGCCGGCGTTCAGGACGCCCTGTTCGTCCATCGCGCGCCCGATGATCTGCAGGCCAAGCGGCAGGCCGGCATCATCCAGCCCGCCCGGCACCGACATGGCCGGCAGGCCTGCCAGCGACGACGGCACGGTGAAGACGTCGTTCAGGTACATGGCCAGCGGATCGTCGCTCTTGTCGCCAAGCGCAAACGCGGCGGACGGCGCGGTCGGCGTCAGCAGCACGTCGACCTTGGCAAAGGCCTCGTCGAAATCGCGCGAGATCAGCGCGCGCACCCGCTGCGCCTGCGTGTAGTAGGCGTCGTAGAAGCCGGCCGACAGCACATAGGTGCCGATCATGATGCGCCGCTTCACCTCGGGCCCGAAGCCGGCCGCGCGCGTCGCCGCGTACATTTCCTGCAGGTTCGCGCCATCCGGCAGTTCGCGCTGGCCGTACCGCACCCCGTCGTAGCGGGCGAGGTTGGACGAAGCCTCCGCCGGCGCGATGATGTAATAGGCCGGCAGCGCATATTTCGTGTGCGGCAGCGACACGTCGACGATTTCGGCGCCGGCGTCCTGCAGCCACTCCGCCCCGCGCTTCCACAACGCGTCGATCTCGGCCGGCATCGACTCGACACGATATTCGCGCGGGATTCCGACCTTCTTGCCCTTCAGGTCAGCGTTCAGCCCCTGCTCCCACGCCGGCACCGGCGCATCCAGGGAGGTCGCGTCGCGCGGATCGAGCCCCGCCATCGCCTCCAGCATGATCGCGCAGTCGCGGACCGACCGCGCCATGGGCCCCGCCTGGTCGAGCGAGGACGCGAACGCGACCGTGCCCCAGCGCGAACAGCGCCCATAGGTCGGCTTGATGCCGGAAATACCGGTGAAGGCCGCCGGCTGGCGGATCGAACCGCCGGTGTCGGTGCCGGTCGCGGCCGGACACAGCCGTGCCGCGATCGCCGCGGACGACCCGCCGGAGGAGCCGCCGGGGGCCAGCGCCGCGTTGTCGCCGCCGCCGCGCCGCCACGGCGAGATGACGTTGCCGAACGCGCTGGTCTCGTTCGACGATCCCATCGCGAACTGGTCCATGTTGAGCTTGCCGAGCATCCCCGCGCCGGCATCGAACAGGCGCTGCGACACGCCCGACTCATAGGTTGGGGTGAAGCCTTCCAGGATGTGGCTGGCCGCAGTGGTCTGCACGCCGACCGTGCAGAACAGGTCCTTCATGCCTATCGGCACACCGGACAACGGCTTCAGCGTTCCCGCCGCGCGCGCCTGGTCCGCCGCATCGGCCGCCGCCAGCACATGGTCCGGCGTCTCCACCAAGAACGCGTTCAGCGCCTTGGCCGCGGCCACCGCCTCCACATGCGCTTCCGCCACCTCGCGCGCAGAAAAGTCGCCCGCCTTCACGCCGTCGCGGATCTCCGCGACGCCCAGGTTGGTCAGCTCGCTCACTATTCGATCACCTTCGGCACTGCGAAGAAGCCATGTTCCGCCTGCGGCGCGTTCGCCAGCACCCGGTCGCGGTCCCCGCCCTCGGTCACCACATCGTCGCGCAGACGAAGTGTGTTGGGCACCACCGCCGCCATCGGCTCCACGCCGCTGGTATCGACCTCGCCCAGCTGGTCGATCCAGCCGAGGATCTTGTTGAACTCGGGCGCGAGCGCCTCGATCTCGGCATCGCTCATCTGGATGCGCGCGAGCCGGCTGATCTTGCGAACGGTATCGGTGTCGACGGACATGGCCTGCGGCTAGCAGCGACGCGGGGAGCCTTCAAGCGACCTCACTCGAACGGCTCGCCCGCGGGCACCCCATCCACGAACACCTGTCGCCGCTCGACCCGCCTCAGTTCGATGCGCGCGCGCGCCGGCGACGCGGTCGGCTGGGCATCGCGCTGGACCGTGGTCCACTCTCCGTCGGCCAGGATGAACCGAACCGCGTTTGACGGGCAGCCTTCGCAGCCGGACGACACCAGGATCGCCTCCGTCGCGCCCGGCGAATAGATCAGGGCCATGGTGCCCGTCATGCCGAAGTCGGCAATGGCGCTCTGCAACGCGCCGGGCACGGGCAACGCGACCGGCACCACCCGGATCGCTCCGGCCGCCGCCACCCGCTCGATCGATTCAAGCTGCTGGGGCCAGCGACTCGCCTGCGCCCGGGCGGCCGGCTCGCGGATCGTCGGCGCGGCATCTGCGGCGAGCTGCGCAAGCGCCACCCGCCCCGGCGCGCCCATGGCGAAGCGCAACGCGCCGAAGTCGAAGCGGTCAGCCGGCACGCCGCCGCTGCGCAACCGCGCGACCTGCGATCGGGCGGAGATCGCGTTGAAGTCGACAATGGGGAGCGCCAGCACCAGCGCCACCGCGCCCACGCCCACCGCCAGCACCAGGTTCGCCTCGCGCACCCGCGGCGCCCAACCGCGCCGTCCCCGCGCCAGGGCGCCCAGATATCCGATGCCATAGGCCGCCGCGATCCCCACGAACACGACTGCCCAAAGTCGTTCCGGCAGCAGGCCATATTGGCTGATGCGAGCCGCGACCGACGCCACCGCGATCGCCGCCAGCGGCAGCAGCGACAGGCAGATGGCGATCGCTCCCCACAGCATCGCCGGCGGTCGCGCCTCGTCGCCGTCCGCGCCGATCACGGCGTTGGCGATCACCAGCCCGCCGGCGATGCACGCCAACAGGATAGGCGTTGTCGAGCGGGTCGCCTCCCACAGCGGGGCAAGGCCGGTAAATGGCACCGACAGCAGAAAGATGGCCAGCCCCGCGCCCATCACCGGCGCCAGCAGCGCCAGGATGCCCACCGTGCCGCGCATCACCCCCACCCGCTCGCGCAGCCACCCGACCGCGCCCAGCGATGCAGCGCCGCCCAGCGTCCAGCCGAACGCCGGCGCGGTCACCACCGCCCACGGCGCCTCGATCCCGATCAGGCGGAACAGTGCCGCCAGCAGGAACAGGACCAGGAACACGACGCCGGTGAAGCTCACGGCTGCTGCAGCCAGCAGCACGTTGGTCCAAGCATGGTCGTGAACCGACCGGTACGGGAAGCCCAGCCGCCCCTCGTCGCGCGCCGCCTGGAACAGCGGCGCGGCGATCGCCACCGCCAAGAGGATGCAGATCAGCCGCCACAGCTCCTCCCACCAAGCAAGCGGCCCGCCCAGCAGCAGCGACACCAGCGCGACCGCCCCCGCGCCGCCCAAGGCGAAGGCGACGCCCCATGCGGCGCGCGGACGCTCGAAGGTGAACGCGATCAGCAGCGCGGCGATGCCGATGAACAGCACGGCCGCGCCGCGCGCGGACACCGCCGGCCCGGTCGTTCCCGCCTGCGTCAGCAGGTGGATCAGCAGGCCCGCGCCCGCCCCCGTTGCGGCAAGCAGCCACGGCCGCTGCGGCCAGTCCGGGGAGGCATCGGTGTCGAAGCGGAGCAGGCGCTTGAAAGGCATGCGCGTCATCATGCCCCGTCGCTTCGCTGCCGCAAAGCCGCCTCGCCAGCCTTTGCGCGATCGGCGCCCATCCTCTACGGGCGGGTCGCCCCCTGCCGGAGTTTCCGTTGCTCGCCCGTCGCTTCCTTTACTTCATCGCTGCGGTCATCGTGCTGATCCTGGCGGCGGGCGTCGCCTGGACGCTGTTTCAGCAGGACATCATGCGCGCCGCGCTGGTGCCCACGGTGGCGTTCGAGCCCGCACCCGATCGCACGGCGCTCGACTATCGCCAGCCATCTTCGTGGCTCGCGCGTCCCGACCTTCCGGACGACCCCTCGCGGTGGAGCGCGCCCGGCTTCGAACCGACCGCCGATCCCCAGGCGGAAGTCTTCTTCATCCATCCGACGACCGCGCTCAACCGCGACCGCTGGAACGCCGGCACCGAGGACGGCGAGGCGAACTACCGGCTCCGCCTGTTCGTCTCCAGCCAGGCGAGCGCGTTCAACGGCATCGGTCGGGTCTGGGCGCCGCGCTACCGCCAGGCAACGATCGGTGCCTTCCTCACCTCCTCGCCCGACGCGCTGAAGGCGCTCGATTTCGCCTATGCCGATGTCGAACGTGCCTTTGACGCGTTTCTTGCGCAAATGCCGGCGGGCCGTCCCATCATCCTTGCGGGTCACAGCCAGGGGGCGCTCCACCTGTCCCGCCTGTTGCGCGATCATGTCGCCGGCACGCCGGTCGCGGACCGCATCGCCGCCGCCTATGTGATCGGCTGGCCACTCTCGATCGCCGCCGACCTTCCCGCACTTGGCCTCCCCGCCTGTCGGGATCCTGGCGAGGCGGGCTGCATTCTGTCGTGGATGAGCTTTGCGGAACCTGCCGACGCCAGCCAGCTGATGGAGGTCTATGACGGCACCACCGGCTACACCGGCCAGACCCGCCGCGGCACGCCCGCGCTTTGCAGCAACCCGCTGACCGGGTCGCCGGGCGGCGCCGCGCCGGCCTCGGCCAACCTCGGCTCGCTCGTTCCCAGCGCGGACCTGACCACGGCGGAAATCGTGCCGGGCCGCGTGCCGGCGCGCTGCAATCCCATGGGCTTGCTGCTGATCGGGCCGGAGCCGGAGGGCTATGGCAACTATGTCATGCCCGGCAACAACTACCATGTGTTCGACTATGCCCTGTTCTGGGCCAACACGCGTGCCGATGCGGCAGCACGCTTGCGCTCCTTCCTGGCGCGATGATCGTCGCCGATGCCGCCGCGTTCCGGGCGCTGCTGCCGGATGGCGGCCGGCTGCTCGGCCTCGATGTCGGCACCAAGACGATCGGCACCGCGCTCTGCGATGCGGGGTGGAGCTTCGCGAGCCCGGCCGGCACCATCCGCCGCGCGACGAAGTTCGCCAGCGACAAGGCGGCGCTGACCCAGCTCGTCGCGGCACAGTCCGTCGCCGGCATCGTTGTCGGGTTGCCGCTCAACCTCGACGGCACGGCCGGCCCCCGCGTTCAGGCCACGCGGGCGTTCGCACGCAACATCGTCGATCTCGGCCGGCCGATCCTGCTCTGGGATGAACGCTGGTCCACGCAGGCGGTCGAACGGATGATGGTGGACGCCGATCTCAGCCGCGCGAAGCGGGCCGAGCGGGTGGACACGCTGGCGGCGGCGCACATCCTCCAAGGCGCCATCGACGCACTCGTCCGCGCCTGACGCGCCCAGCGTCTCTGGTCTGAGGACCTCCGCGCCCTACATGCTGCACTGCACCCTGCAGGAGCCATTATGCCCACCCCCACCAAGTCCTTTGCCGCTCAGGCTGCCGATACGCCGCTTGCGCCCTTCTCCTTCGATCGTCGCGATCCGGGACCCGACGATGTTGCCATCGACATCCTGTTCTGCGGCGTCTGCCATTCCGATCTTCACACCGCGCGCGGCGAATGGCCGGGCACGCTCTACCCTTGCGTTCCGGGGCACGAGATCGTCGGCCGTGTCGTCGCCGTCGGGGATCGCGTCGATCGCTTCGCCGTCGGCGACATCGCCGGTGTCGGCTGCATGGTCGGCAGCTGCGGGCACTGCCCGTCATGCCGGGACGGTGAACAGCAATATTGCGAGACCACCGGCATGGTCGGCACCTATAACGGTCCCGACCCGCAGTCCGGCGGCCACACCTTTGGCGGCTATTCGGACCATATCGTCGTCGATCAGGGCTTCGTCCTGAAGGTCAGGCACGATGAAAAGGATCTCGCCGCGGTCGCGCCGCTGCTGTGCGCCGGCATCACCACCTATTCGCCGCTGCGGCATTGGAAGGTCGGGCCGGGACAGAAGGTCGGGATCGTCGGCCTCGGCGGCCTTGGCCACATGGGCGTGAAGATTGCTGCCGCCATGGGCGCGCACGTTACGGTGTTCACCACCTCGCCGGACAAGCGCGACGATGCGCTGCGGCTGGGCGCTCACGATGTCGTCGTGTCGCGGGACGAGGATCGAATGGCCACGCACCGGGGCACGTTTGACTTCATCTTGAACACCGTCGCCGCTCCGCACGACCTCGATGCGTTTCTGGCGTTGCTGAAGCGCGATGGGACGATGACGCTGGTGGGCGTGCCGGCGGAGCCGCACCCTGCCCCCAATGTCGGTACGCTTGTCTTCGGCCGGCGGTCGCTCGCGGGGTCGCTGATCGGCGGCATTCCCGAAACGCAGGAGATGCTCGACTTCTGTCATCAGCATGGGCTGACCGCCGACGTCGAGATGATCCCCATGCAGGAGATCAACACCGCCTACGACCGCATGCTGAAAAGCGATGTGAAGTACCGGTTCGTCATCGACATGCAGTCGCTGCGCGACGCGGCCTGAACAACAACGGGGCGGCCGTCGCCGGCCGCCCCGCCCGATACGCTTGGAGAGTGGATCAGGACGCCGCGCTGGTCCGGATCGTGCCGTTCAGCCCGCTCGGGAAGAACCCGCCCGACGAGACCGAGGCGCGGTTCAGGTAGACGATGTTCAACACCTGCGCGGCATCCCGGCCGAAGGCGATGCCGTTCGGATCGGTCGGCACCAGGTTGGCCGCGCCGCCAACCGCCTGGATCCCCTGGTCGCGGTCGTCGGCACCGTCGAGGCTGTCGCGCGCGGTCGAGATCGACTCGGACGCGGCGATCAGGTTCAGCGCCGCGTTCGGCGCCGCGATCCCCTTTTGGTAGAGCACCGTGCGGACCAGGCCGGCGTGGTAGGCCTCAGCCGCCAGGATCCCGGCTGCCGCTTCCAGGAAGGCGGGCGTGTTGATCAGGATCGACGCGCGCTTGTATGCGGTCACCCCGACATCCTCGAAGATATAGGCGCCCAGCAGGAAGGCCTCGTCCGATGCGTAGGGATCGAAGGCCTGTCCTGCGCCGACCAGCCCGGCCGCACGCGCCGCCGCCGAAAAGGCGCCGGTGGCGGATCCGCTGATGTCGATCGCCGGCTGCGCCACGGCCGTGTTGCCGATCGCCCTCCGCAGGAACGCGACGTGCGCCCGCTCGTCGGCCGCGATCTCAAGTGCATATTGCCGCACCAGCGGGTCGCGGAACTGCACCTGCTGCCCGCCAGTGACCTGGCCCGCCGTTCCCGTCCCGCTCAGCAACGCCGCCGGCAGGCCGGCGCCGGTCGCCGCATAGGAATAGAACTGCGCTTCGAGATATTCGAGGTTCAGCGCGAAGTTCAGCACGTCGCCTTCGGAGGCCGTGGGCGACGGCGTCGGCGATGTGGGGGTCGGCGTCGGCGCGGGTGCCGAGATGTTATCGTCGTCATCGTCGTCGCCGCACGCAGCCAGCAGCGATGCACCGGCGATCGCGGCAGAAGCGCCGCCTGCCACCTTCAGAAACCGTCTGCGCTCACGCTGCCGCTCGGCGATCGCGTCCAGTACGGGAGCGAACTTGTCATCTTCGATCATTGTCATTGTCCCTCTCCCTGGATCAGCTGGCGGCACTGGTGCGGATCGTGCCGTTCATCCCGTTGGGGAAGAACCCACCGGCCGTCACCGACGCGCGATTGAGGTAGACGATGTTCAGCACCTGACCGGGGGAGCGGGTGTAGGCGAGGCCGTCACCGTCCAGCGGCACGATGTTGCTGGCGGTGCCGATCGGGCGAACGCCCTGGTCGCGGTCGTCCGCTCCGTCCAGGCTGTCGCGAGCGTTGGAGATCGCCTCCGTCGCACCCACAAGGTCCAGCGTCGGTGGCGGCGAGGTGGAGATGCCCTTGGCGTAGAGCGTCGTGCGCACGATGGCGGCGTGGTAGGCCTCCACGGCGAGGATGCCGGCTGCGGCCTCCAGGAACACCTTGTTGTTGATCAATGCCGATGCACCGCCCTTGTAGGCGGTCACGCCCACATCCTCGAAGATGAAGGCGCCGAGAAGAAACGCCTCGTCCGAGGCGTAGGGATCGAACGATTGTCCCTGTCCGACCAGCCCGGCCGCCCGCGCGGCACTGGAGAAGGCGCCGTTCGGATCCGTTCCGATGTCGATCCGCGGCTGCGACACCGCCGATCCGCCGAGCGCCGTGCGCAGGAACTCGACATGCGCGCGCTCGTCACTGGCGATCTCGCGGGCGTAGAGCGCGACCGACTGATCGGTGAACTGCACCTGCCGGCCACCCGTGGCCGCACCCTGCGTGCCGGTGCCGGTCAGCGAGCTGTTCGGCAGCGGTTGGCCGAACGCCGCCTGATAATAGAATTGCGCCTCCAGATATTCGAGGTTGAGCGCGAAGTTCAGGACGTCCGCTTCGGAGATCGTCGACTGCGCCACCGCGGCCGTTGCGGTCAGCCCGACCGATCCTGCGGCCGCTGCCCCCGTTGCCAGAATGCGAAAGAATTCACGGCGCTCGCTGCGCTGCCGCGCACGTTCGTCGAACAGTTCGACGACCCGGCTACTGTCTTCCATCACGGGCTCTCCCTCTTGTCGTCCGGTCGTGCAGCTCGAGGCCGCACGCTTGCCGTGGGAGCTTATGATGGATCAATCGGCGGCCGATCCCTCCATTTGGAGGCAAAGACAATTTATTTTAAAAAGATCCGTCGTGGACTGGATCGCAGCCGACAAAGTCTTCGATGGCGCTGGTCCCCGCGGCGCAGTGCGCCGCAGGGTAACGCCTAATACGCGCGGGCGAGCATCAAGGTTCCGCCGCCGGCTTGTCGGCCAGACGCTCACGGGCTAGTCGCTCCGCCATGTCGGCCGCCGCCTCTCATCTCGACCGCTATCCGGCCGGGGCAGCGGCGTTCCCGCACCGCCACCTGACCGGCATCGCCGGGCTCCAGCCGCATGAGATCGCCTTTCTCCTCGACGAGGCCGAACAATGGGTGGACCTCAACCGATCGGCGACCAAGCATGACGGGCGCCTTGCCGGACTGACCGTCATCAATGCCTTCTTCGAGGCGTCGACCCGCACGCTCTTGTCGTTCGAGATCGCGGGCAAGCGCCTCGGCGCGGACACGGTCGCCATGCACGGCTCCACCAGCAGCGTGAAAAAGGGGGAGACGCTGATCGACACGGCGGTCACCCTCAACGCCATGCGCGCGGACGCGATCGTCATCCGCCATGCGAGTTCGGGCGCGGTCGGGCTGATCGCGGACAAGGTCGACTGCCCCGTGATCAACGCCGGAGACGGCCGGCACGAACATCCGACGCAGGCGCTGCTCGACGCGCTCACGATCCGCCGCCGCAAGGGACGTGTGGAGGGGCTGACGGTCGCGATCTGCGGCGACGTGCTGCACAGCCGCGTCGCGCGCTCCAACATCCTGGCGCTCACCTCGCTCGCCGCGCGCGTCCGCGTCGTCGGTCCGCCCACCCTGCTGCCGCCGGCGCTCGACCGGATGCATGTGGAAGCCTTCACCGACATGGATCGCGGGCTCGAAGGCGCGGACGTCGTCATGATGCTGCGCCTGCAAAGTGAGCGGATGGCGGGCGGCCTCATCCCGTCGCCGCGCGAATATCATGCGCTCTGGGGCCTCACGCCCGAACGGCTCGCCCGCGCCGCCCCCGACGCGCTGGTCATGCACCCCGGCCCCATGAACCGCGGGGTCGAGATTGCGTCGAGCGTCGCGGACGACCCCACCCGCTCCGCCATCACCGAACAGGTCGAAATGGGCGTTGCCGTGCGCATGGCCTGCCTTGACGTGCTCACCCGCCGCCGACGCGGCACGCCGGGCTGGGCATGAGCGGGTCGGTGCTCATCACCGGCGCCCAGCGCGTTGACGGGGTCGACCGGCCGCTGCTCGTCAGCGGCGACCGCATCGGCGGCGATCTGGACGGTGCCGATCGGATCGACGCGACCGAGCTTCATCTCGCTCCCGGCATCGTCGATCTCGGCGCGTTCGCGGTCGATCTGCAGGCCTGCCTGTTCGGCGGCATCACGCGGGTCGCCTTGATGCCGGACGGCAACCCGCCGCTCGACGGTCCGGGGTTGATCCAGCGTGCGGCCATCGCCGCCAAGCCGCACCTGTGGGTGCATCCGCTTGCCGCCGCCACCCAGCGGCTGGAGGGCACCGCGCTGGCGGAGATCGGCCTGATGAAGGGCGCGGGTGCGCGGGCCGTCGCGACCGGGCGGCGCTGGATCGCCGATTCGGGGCTGATGCAGTCGGTGCTCGCCTATTCCGCCGCGCTCGACCTCACCGTCGTCACGCATGCCGAGGATGACGGGCTGGTGGCAGGCGCGGTGGCGACCGCAGGCGAGGCGGCAACCCGGCTCGGCCTTCCCGCCGCCCCGTCCTGCGCTGAGGCGATCGCGATCGCCCGCGACATCGCGCTTGCGGAGGTGACGGGCGCACGCCTCCACCTGCGACAGGTCACCACGGGGGCCGGCTTCGATCTCGTCCGCCGCGCCAAGGATCGCGGCCTTGCGGTCACCTGCGGCATCACGCCGGCGCACCTGCTGCTGTCCGACACCGCGATCGGCGATTTCCGCACCTTTGCCCATCTCTCGCCCCCGCTGCGGGACGAGCGGGACCGCCACGCCGCACTGGACGCGCTCGCCGACGGCACGGTCGATGTGCTCCACAGCGGCCATGATCCGCGCGGTCCTGAAGACAAGCGCTTGCCCTTTGCCGACTCAGCGCCGGGTATGGCGGCGGCCGGCCACCTCCTTGCGCTCGGCCTCGGCCTGGTTCGCGATGGCCATGTCGGCATGGCGCGCTTGTTCGATCTGCTGGCGCGGAACCCGGCGCGGCTGCTCGGCATCGATGCCGGCCATCTCGGCGACGGCGGACCCGCCGACCTCATCCTGTTCGATCCGGACGCGCCGTGGCAGATCTCGTCGGACCGGATGCCAAGTCAGGCCGGCAACACGCCGTTCGACGGCTTGCCGGTCCAGGGCCGCGTGCGCCGCGTGATGAAAGGCGGCCGCTGGCTGTCCTAGCGGGCGGCCATCCGCACCGGCTGCGGTGCGAAGGCCTGTTCCAGCGGCCGGTCGCCGGCGGCCTGCCGCACGAAGCAGCTGCCGCCGGTGCGCCGAAACCGCTCGCAGAGCGCAACCGCCTCGCCACGTCCGGCAAAGCCGCTGACGCCCAGGCGGTACAATGTCGCGCCCGGCCGGCTCAGCGTCGCACCGGTCGATGAGAACCTCGCGAGTTCGGGCATGCGCCGGCGCGCCGTTTCCCAGCCCATCCGCGCCAGCGCGGGGCTGGCGAACGCGCCGATCTGCACGATGGCTTGGGCGGAGGGTGCGGCGCTCGGGCGCGGCTGCCGACGCCGCTCGGCCGCAGCGATCGCAACCGCGACGGAGGCGCGCACGGTCGGCGCGGCCGATCGGTAGTTCGCCGGCAGTGCCTGGACAACCTCACGCCGGGGCGCGAACTGCACGCCACCAAAGCCCGCGAACTGGATGGGCGCCGGGGGAGCGCTCTCGATCGTCAGCGGCTTGGCTTCACCTGTCGGCTCCACCGCCGCCGTGGCGATGCCCGCCGGCGCCGCGCCCAGCGCCAGCGCCACCGGACGACCGGGGTCGTAGGGCGCGGCCGGCGCCGTCATCGCGGCGATCCGTGCAGTCGCCATCGCTGGTCCCGTCGCCGCCGACCATTCCAGCATCCGCGCGCGCGCGGCCTCGTCGCCAAGATCCGCTGCCGCCATCGCCCGCGCGTCGGGCCAGCGTCCCGCCAGCGCATAGGCCAGCGAGAGGTTCTGGCGCAGCCGCGGCGATCCGCCGGCGCGGCGTGCTTCCTGCTCCAGCAGCATGATGCCCGTGGCCGGATCGCCGGCCAGCGCCACCAGCAGCCCCAAGTCGGTCGGCTGGATGATGCGGGCGTAATCGCCCAGGCTCGCCCGCGCGGCACCCGGCCGTCCGAGCGCAAGCTGGCACAGCACCAGCCCGCCGGCCGCGCGGCCGTCGGTGGTCTCCAGCGTCAGCGCCTCGGTGAACGCGGTCTCCGCCGACCGGTACCGTCCCGACGCCAGATAAGCGCGCCCCAAAAGCGTGCGGTAATGCGCCCGGTCGGGTGACCGCGCGACCGCCTCCTCGGCGGCTGCAACTGCCGCGGCCCCGTCACCGGCGGCGAGCGCGCGGTCGGCCGCGATGGCGCTCGCCTGCCCGGCCGGCAGCTCGCCCGCCAGGCTGGTCGACGCGATCATCGTGGACGCCAGCAACAGCGACGACACCGCCGCCCGGGTGAAGATGGCGATGGCGCACATGGCTGCTGCCCCTCAGCTGGTGGATCGACCCGGAACGCGCCCGGCAAGATCGTCAAGCGCGTCGATCGCGTTCAGATAGGCGTCGAGCGCCGCCGTCACGATCTGCTGGGCGGACCGATTGTCCACCGCGCAGGCCAGGCGCAGTTTCAGGTGGCGCTGCTGGTCCAGCCGCAGCGTGAACGCCGCCTTGCGACCAGTGGCAGCCGCAGGCGCGACCTCCGCCGTCACCGCTGGACCCGCGGGCTGCTCCGCCTCGACGATCGCCGGCCGGACATCGACGGGGTCGACGGCGGCAGGCTCGGGCGTGGACGCCGCGGCTTCCACGGCTGCAGCACGCGCGCGCGGCTTGACCGACAGCAACGATCCCGTGGTCGGCTCCTCCGCCTCGCTCTCGCCGTCCTCGTCGAACTGCTCGGCCAGCGACTGGCGCTGTTCCAGCACGGGCGGTGGCGGCGGCACGGCGCCATTGAAGCGCTCGGCGGGCACCATCCGCTGCTCGCTCGGCTGCTCCACCGGTGCTTGCGACGGCGCGGGCGTGTCGTAGCCCATGTCGTTCCAGCCCAGATCCTCATGACCCATGGTCATGTTGCCGAACCCGCCGAAACCCTGCGGACGCATCGCCGGCTTCGCCTGGCCCTTCCTGGCCAGGAGCCCGGACGACAGCGACGCGAAAGGCCGCGGTTCGATCGCCTTGCTGAGCCCTGTCACTGGCCCACCACCCGGCGGCCGAAGCCGCCTGCGGCCGGACGGTGGTAGGCGGCCGGGTGGACACCCGGAGCGCTGAACACGGTGCGGCGGAAATTCTTCTCGAGGCGATCGGCGATATAGCCCCACAGGTCGACAACCTCGGCGGCCGACTTGCCCTTGGGATCGACTTCCATGACCGTGCGGCCGTCGATCATCGACGCCGCGTAATCGGTGCGGTGATGAAGGGTAACGGGCGCGACCGTGCCGTGCTGCGACAGCGCGACCGCCGCTTCCGACGTGATCTTGGCCTTGGGCGTCGCCGCGTTGACCACGAAGATCAGCGGCTTGCCCGCGCGCTCGCACAGGTCGACGGTGGCACCGACGGCGCGCAGGTCGTGCGGGCTCGGGCGGGTGGGAATGACGATCAGCTCGGCCACCTGGATCACGCTCTGGATCGCCATGGTGATGGCGGGCGGCGTGTCGATGATGGCGAGGCGGAAGCCCTGCTGGCGCAGCGACTCGAGGTCGGCGGCCAGCCGGGCCACCGTTGTCTGCGCAAAGGCCGGGAACTCCGGCTCGCGCTCGTTCCACCAGTCGGCAAGCGACCCCTGCGGGTCGATGTCGATCAGGACGACCGGACCGGCCCCCGCCAGTTGCGCCTGTACGGCCAGATGGCCGGACAGCGTCGTCTTGCCCGATCCCCCCTTCTGCGAAGCCAAGGCCAGAACCCGCATGCTTTAATCCCTTGCGTCGCGAAAAGCGTTGAGCAGGGGGGTCGCACGGTTGGACCTAAGATCGGGTTAATGGGTGACGTCGATCCACCGGTCGCGGCGAATGCCCTGCGCGTGAAGCAATGCCGTCAAGTCGCCATAGCGGATCGCCGCCGCAGCACCCGCTTCGGCCACGGGCTTGGCATGATAGGCGATGCCCAGGCCCGCCGCCTGCAGCATCGGGACGTCGTTCGCCCCGTCGCCGACCGCCATCACCTGCTCGCGCGCGAGGGCCATCGCTGCCGCTTCCTGCTGCAGGACTGACGTCTTGGTCGCCGCATCCACGATCGGCTGGTCGACTTCGCCGGTCAGCCGCCCGTCCGCCACCTGCAGGCGGTTCGCGACCGCCCGGTCGAACCCGATCTCGGCCGCCACCGGATCGGCAAAGGCCGTGAAGCCGCCCGACACAAGCACCGCCCGCCCGCCCGCGGCGCGCATCGTCCCGACCAGCGTCCGTGCGCCCGGCATCAGCCGCACCCGCTCGCGCCGGCAACGGTCCAGCGTCTCCACCGGCATGTCGGCGAGCAGCGCGACCCTGGCCTTCAGCGCCTCGGCAAAATCCAGCTCCCCGCGCATCGCCCGCTCAGTCACGGCGGCGACCTCGGCCTTCAGCCCGGCATAGTCCGCCAGCTCGTCGATGCATTCGACCGTGATCATGGTCGAATCCATGTCGGCCACCAGCAGCCGCTTCGCGCGGCCGTCTGCCAGCTGCACCACCACGTCGATCCCCGCGATCGCTCCGTCCAGCGCGGTTCGGACGCCCGCCGGGCCGCCGGGCAGCTGGATGTCGCACGCGCGGTCCGGATCGAAGCTGTCGACCGGCCCGACCGGGATGCCTGCCGCCGCCAGCCGATCGAGCGCTTCCGACAGCTCTCCCGCCGACAGGCGTTCGGCTGCTATCAGCGTCGCGATGTGCATGCCGTCCCCTTCCCTGCCGCCGGTCGCGCTTATTGCGGGCGCAACCGCCAGCGGCAAGTCGGCGCTCGCGCTCCGTCTCGCGCAGAAGACCGGCGGCGTCATCATCAACGCCGACTCGGCGCAGGTCTATCGTGATCTACGCGTCGTCACCGCGCGTCCAACGGTGGAGGACGAGGCGGCGGCCGAACACCAACTGTTCGGCCATGTCGATGCGGGCGATGCCTGTTCGGCCGCCGCCTGGGCCGCCGATGCCAAGGCGGAAATCGGCCGCGCCCACGCCGCCGGCCGGCTTCCGATCCTGGTCGGCGGCACGGGGCTTTACCTTCGCACCCTGCTCGACGGGATCGCACCGGTGCCGGACATCGATCCTGCCATTCGCCAGGCGGTCCGCGCCCTTCCCGTCGCGCAGGCGCATGCCTGCCTGCAGGAGGAGGATGCGCCCGCCGCAGCCCGGCTCGCCCCCGCCGACACCACCCGTGTCGCGCGCGCGCTAGAGGTGATCCGCTCCACCGGCCGTCCGCTCGCGGCCTGGCAGGCCGATCGCTCCGGCGGCATCGCCGATCGCATTCGGCTGGTGCCCCGCATTCTGCTGCCGCCGCGCGACTGGCTGGCCGCCCGCTGCGACGCACGCTTCGCGGCCATGCTCGACGGGGGCCAGGCGGAGGTCGCGGCCCTGGTCGCGCGCGACCTGTCCCCGGACCTTCCCGCGATGCGCGCGATCGGCGTTCGCGAGATCGCCGGCTATATCGGCGGGCGCCTCGCACGCGCTGATGCGCTTGCCGCCGGGCAGCGCGCCACCCGCCAATATGCCAAGCGCCAGTATACCTGGTTCGCCCATCAGCCGCCGGCCACGTGGCCACGGCTGGGCGGTCCGGCGACCGACACGGACGTCGACCAGATGATCGCGCAGGCGGAAACGATGGGTTGGCCGGCGGGCGCCAATTCGACGCTCGACGATGACGCCGGTCTTGCCTAGGCGGGAACCGAACCTCGTCTCGGGAGCACGCCATGCACATGAAGCACCTTGCCGCCCTTGCCTCCGCCGTTGCGCTGCCCGCGGCCGCGCTCGCGCTTCAGCCGCCCCCGCCGCCGGCCGCCGGCCGCCCGGCGCCGCAGCCGCCGCGCCCCGTCGACACGTCCTCCATCCGCGCCGGCAGCTACACGCTCGATGGCGCGCACACGCAGGTGCTCTTCCGCGTCGAGCATTTCGGGTTCAACAGCTACTGGGGTCTTTTTGGCCAGGGATCGTCCGGCACGCTGACGCTTGATCCGGCCCAGCCGGGCCGTGCGCAGGTGTCGATCACCATCCCGATCGCGCAGGTGCAGACGACCAGCCCGCAGCTGAACCAGCATCTGCAGACCGCCGACTTCTTTGATGCCGCGACCCACCCGACGGCAACGTTCCGCTCGACCTCCGTGCAGGTTCAGGGGCAGCGCGCGCGGATCGCGGGCAACCTCACGCTGCGTGGCCAGACGCGCCCGGTCGTGCTCGACGCGCGGCTGTCGGGTGCGGGCGCCAATCCCATGAATCAGAAGGCAACGGTCGGTTTCGAGGCGACCGCTGTCGTCAAGCGCAGCGAGTTCGGCATCAACTATGCCGTGCCCGGCGTGTCCGACGATGTGGAGCTCCGCATCACCGCCGCGTTCGAGCGCAACTGACCTCCCGGGTCGCGCCGTCCGGGATCAGGCGGCGCGATCGATCCGGGCGAAGCTGCGGAACAGTGCGCGCGTATTGGCGTCGGCAACGCCTTCGGTCAGCGCGTCGACCGTGCTTGCGAGATTGCGGCTGTCGCCCGCATCGGCGACGCGGTTGCAGGCCATCGCCCAGTCGCCGAACTCTCGCGCCTCGATCCGGCGCTCGCTCAGCTTCACGATCGCGCGGTGCCGCGGGTCTGCCTGGATCCGCTCCACCGTGCTCCGCACCGCCGCACCCTCGCCCTCCAGCACCTGGAGGAAGCGGCGCCCGTCGAAGATCAACAGCCCCGACAGGCCGGCCTGCTGGTTGTTGCGACGCGACGTCGCCAGGATCTCGTCGACATCGACCGGCTGACCGGGTCGTGCGGAGCTGATATAGCAGTATTGAAGCATGAACGGTCTCCGCACGTGGCGGGTGGTGTCTTGGCGGATGAAGCTTAACGCCCCGTCAACATGATCGTCATGCAGGTCAGCGACGCCCGAACATCTTCTCGATGTCTGCATTCGCCAGCTTGATCCATGTCGGTCGCCCATGGTTGCACTGGCCGCTGTTCGGCGTCACCTCCATCTCGCGCAACAGGGCGTTCATCTCCGCGACTGACAGCACCCGGCCGGCCCGCACCGATCCATGGCACGCCATCGTCGCCGCGACATGATCCAGCCGGTCGCTGAGCGCGGTCGCATGGTCGTAGGCGCCAAGCTCGTCGGCCAGGTCCTGCAGCAATCCGGCGACGTCGGGAAATCCGAGCAGCGCCGGCACCGCACGCACCAGCATCGCGGTCGCCCCGAACCGCTCCACCGCCAGCCCCAGCCTGCCAAGCTCGTCCGCCCGTTGCTCCAGCCGGTCGCACGCCGGCTCGTCCAGATCGACCACCTCCGGCAACAACAGCGTCTGGGCGGCGACCGTCCCGCCGATCCGCGCCGCGCGCATCCGCTCCAGCACCAGTCGCTCGTGCGCGGCATGCTGGTCGACCAGGATCAGGCCGTCCTCGGTTTCCGCGACGATATATGTCGCCGCCACCTGCCCACGCGCCACGCCCAGCGGGTGCCGGGCGGCGGCGTCGCCCTCCGGCGGCGGCAGCGCGGCCGGCTCCGCGCGTGCCGCCGGCGCCGGGGCGAACTCCTGCCGCACATCCCACACCGCCGGCTGAAACTCCGATGCCGCCGCAGACAACGGTGCGGCCATGAAGCCCGGCTCGCGCTGCCACAGCGCCACGGTTGACGCCGCCGCCGGCTGCGCGGTCCGGCGCGCCTCCGCCTCCAGCGCGCGCTTCAGCCCACCCACGATCAGCCCGCGGACGATGGCTGGGTCGCGGAACCGCACCTCCGTCTTGGCGGGGTGCACGTTCACGTCCACCTCGCCGCTCGGAATGTCGATGAACAGCGCGACCACGGCATGGCGGTCCCGCGGGATCAGGTCGGCATAGGCGCCGCGCACCGCACCGGCCAGCAACCGGTCCTTCACCGGCCGGCCATTCACGAACAGATACTGGTGGTCGGCGATGCCGCGGTTGAAGGTCGGCAGCCCGGCGATCCCGCCAAGCCGGATGCCGTCGCGCTCGGCTTCCACCACCACGCTGTTGGGGCGCAGCTGCGGATCGGTCAGCGCGGCGACGCGCGTGGGTCGGTCGTCGCCCGGCGGCACGGTCAGGCTCGTCCGGCCGTCATGAATAAGCGTAAAGCCGACGTCCGCGCGCGCCATTGCCAGGCGGCGCACGACATCCAGACATGCTGCATATTCGGATCGAGGCGATCGCAGGAACTTGCGACGCGCCGGCACAAGGCCGAACAGATCCTCCACGCGCACCGACGTGCCGGGCGGCATCGCGGCCGGGTGAACGGCGCCGGCGGCGCCATTGTCCACCTGCAACGACCAGCCATGGTCGCCGCCGGTCCGGCTGGCGATGGTCAGCCGCGCCACGCTCGCGATGGACGGCAACGCCTCGCCGCGAAAACCGAGCGTTTCGACAGCTTCGATGGCGTCGTCGGGAAGCTTCGATGTGGCATGCCGCTCCAGTGCGATCGGCATTTCATCCGCCGACAGGCCGCAGCCGTCGTCCACCACCTCGATGCCGTCGCGCCCTCCGGCGGCGATCCGCACGACGATCCGTGTCGCACCTGCGTCCAACGCGTTTTCGACCAGCTCCTTCACGGCGCTGGCCGGCCGTTCGACCACCTCTCCGGCCGCGATGCGGTTGACCAGGTGACTGGGGAGGCGCCGTATTGACATGGCGCAGCCTCTAGCCCAATCGACGCCATCTCGCGAGCCGGTGGCGGGCCCGGCCGCGCTTCTTCTGCCGCGCCGACTGAGCGGGACCACCAATGGCATTCACGCGCTTCTTCAAATTCATGTCGCACGACATGGCGATCGATCTCGGCACGGCCAACACGGTCGTCTACCTTCGCGGCAAGGGCGTCGTGCTCAACGAACCGTCCGTCGTCGCGATCGAGACGATCAACGGGGTCAAGAAGGTCAAGGCCGTCGGCGACGACGCCAAGCTGATGATGGGCAAGACGCCCGGATCAATCGAGGCCATCCGGCCGCTTCGCGACGGCGTGATCGCCGACATCGATGTCGCCGAACAGATGATCAAGCACTTCATCCACAAGGTGCATGGGCAGCGCCGCTTCCCGCGCTGGCCGGAGATCGTGATCTGCGTGCCATCGGGCTCGACCACGGTGGAGCGGCGCGCGATCCGTGACGCCGCGTCGAACGCCGGCGCCAGCCAGGTCTGGCTGATCGAGGAGCCGATGGCCGCCGCGATCGGCGCCGACATGCCGGTGACGGAGCCGATCGGATCGATGGTCGTCGATATCGGCGGCGGCACGACGGAGGTCGCGGTGCTGTCGCTGCGCGGCCTCGCCTACACCACCTCCGTCCGCGTCGGCGGCGACAAGATGGACGAGGCGATCGTCTCCTACATCCGCCGCAACCACAATCTCCTGATCGGCGAAGGCACGGCCGAGCGGATCAAGAAGGAGATCGGCATCGCCAAGCCGCCGGAAGACGGCATCGGCCGCACGATCCACGTCAAGGGTCGCGACCTGGTGAACGGCGTGCCCAAGGAGATCGAGATCAACCAGGGCCAGATCGCCGAGGCGCTGTCCGAACCGGTTGGCACCATCATCGAGGGCGTCCGCATCGCGCTGGAGAATACCGCGCCCGAACTGGCGGCCGACATCGTCGACCAGGGCATCGTCATTACCGGCGGCGGCGCGCTGCTCCAGGGGCTGGATGAGGTGCTGCGGGATGAAACCGGTCTGCCGGTCACCATCGCGGAAGACCCGCTCACCTGCGTGGCGCTCGGCACCGGCCGCGCGCTCGAGGATCCGATGTTCCGCGGCGTCCTGCTGACGGCATGATCACGCTTCGACCCCGCCGGCCTTCGGAGCGCGGTGGGGTCGCCTGAGGAGAGGGCACGATGCCCCCGCCCCGCTCCCGCCCCGGCCATTCGCGCCGTGCGCAATATGGGTTGTTCTTCGGCTATGTCGCCGCGGTCACGGGCATGCTCGTGGCCGCGCTGCTGCTGGTGGCATCGGTGCTGGATCCACGCGGCTACAACGCGATTGCGACGGCCGCGACCGATGTCACCGCACCGCTGCAGGGCGGCGGCCGCGGCGTGGGGCGTGCGCTTCAGGACGCCGTGGACGGCATCGCCGCCTATGTCGAGGCCGGGTCCAAGAACCGCCTGCTCACGCGGGAGCTTGCCGACAGCCGCACCCGCCTGATTGCGGCGGCCGCGACCGAACGGCAGAACCGGGAACTGCGCGCCCTTCTCGGCATCTCCGCCGCCCGGCCCGATCCGGTGGCAGCGGCCCGGATCGTCGGCTCGACCCCGGTCGGCGGACGCCGGTTCGCGACGATCGATGCGGGGGCGAGCAGCGGCGTCAGGCCGGGGCAGCCGGTGCTCGCGGCGCCGGGGCTGGTCGGCCGCGTCGAGGCCGTCGGGCAATGGAGCGCCCGCGTCCAGCTGCTGACCGACGGCGGCAACGTCGTTCCCGTGCGCCGCGCGACCGACGGGCTCGCCGGCATCGCCACCGGCACCGGCGACGGCGCTATCGACGTGCGCCCGCTCGTCTCGGGCGCCAACCCGTTTCGTCAGGGGGACGTCATCGTCACATCAGGGGTCGGCGGCGTCTATGCCCCCGGCATTCCGATCGGCACCGTGTCGCGCCTCACCCCGGACGGCGCGCTTGTCCGCCCGCGCGCCGATCCGTCGGCCATCGACTTCGCGCTCGTCTACCCGCTCTACCTGCAGCCGCTGCCCCCGCCCCCACCGCCGCCGGCCGACTGATGAGCCGCATCGTCTCCATGACCATGACGCCGCGGCGCATGCGGCAGCGCGCCCGGCTGGTGCCGATCCTGTCGACGATGGCCGGATCGTTCGTTGCGACCTTCCCCGTGGTGGCGGTGTGGCCGCTGATGCCGCCCGTCGGCCTCCTGATGCTGCTCGGCTGGCGTTTGCTCCGGCCCGAATTGTGGCCCGCCTGGATGGCCTTGCCGCTCGGCCTCTGGGACGACCTTGCGACCGGTCAGCCGATCGGGACCGCGCCGCTCATCTGGACGCCGATCCTGATCGCCATCGATGCCGCCGATCGCTGGATCGTGTGGCGCAGCCATCTGCAGGACTGGATGATCGCCGCGGTCGCGCTCGCCTTCGCGCTTATGGCCGCCTTCGGGCTCGCTCTCGCAACGGGCGGCGGCGGCACTATAATCGGGATCATGCCGCAACTTGCCGCATCCATCCTGCTGTTCCCGCTGGCCCAGCGGCTGTGCGCGGTTCTTGATCGCTGGCGGCTCCTGGGATGAAGCGCACGCGGCCGCCGCGCGTGGTGACGGAAGCGACGCAGGCGTTCAGTTTCGCGCGGCGATCCTTCGTGCTCGGCGGCGCCCAGCTCGGGCTCGGTGCGCTTCTCGTCGGCCGGATGGGCTGGCTGTCGGTCGCCGAGAACGAACGCTATTCGCTCCTGGCCGAAAGCAACCGCGTCAACATGACGCTGGTGCCGCCCCGGCGCGGGTGGATCGTCGACCGCTACGGACAGCCGATCGCCACCAATCGCGCCGATTTCCGCATCGACCTCATTCCGGAACGGCTCCGCGACAGGGACGCCACGATCGCGGCGCTCCGCCGCCTCATCGGCCTCACCGACGAGGACGTCGCGCGCATCCTTCAGGATCTGGAGGACGCGCGCGGCTATCAGCCGGTGCAGGTCGCAACCAACCTCGATTGGGATCGCTTCGCCGCCGTCAGCGTCCGTCAGGCCGATCTGCCCGGTGTCGCGCCCGTGCGCGGATGGTCCCGTCATTATCCGGACGGCGCGGCGGTCGGCCACCTGATCGGCTATGTCGGCCCGGCCTCTGCCAAACAGTATGAGGAAACCCGCGACCCGCTCTACATCACGCCCGGCTTCAAGATCGGCAAGGATGGGATCGAGAAGGTCCTGGAGGATCGGCTGCGCGGAAGACCCGGCGCGAAGCGCGTGGAGGTCACCGCGCGCGGCCGGCCCGTGCGCGAACTCACCGACCGGCCCGATGTCGCCGGGCAGCAGCTGAAGCTCACGATCGACGCCGGGCTGCAGCTTTATGCCGCGCGCCGCCTCGGCAACACGTCCGGGTCGGTCGTGGTCATCGACACCCTGTCGGGCGACATCCTGGCGATGGTGTCGATGCCGTCCTACGATCCCAACAGCTTCTCCGACGGGATCAGTCACGACGAATGGGACATGCTCTCGTCCGACGAGCGCATCCCGCTCACCAACAAGACGGTGCAGGGGCTCTACCCGCCGGGCTCCACCTTCAAGCCGGCAACCGCCCTCGCCGCCCTGCGTGCCGGCGTTGATCCCGAACGCACGGTCAATTGCCCCGGCGGCTATCAGCTCGGCAACCGCTTCTTCCGCTGCCTGGGACGGCACGGACCCGTCAATCTGCACCGCGCGATCGCGAAAAGCTGCAACACCTACTTCTACACGATGGGGCGGGAAGTCGGGATGGACGGCGTGGCGGCGGCCGCGCGCGAACTGGGCTTGGGTGCGGAATATCCGCTGCCCTTCCCGTCCCAGCGCTACGGCACCGTGCCGGATCCGGCGTGGAAGCAGCGCCGCTTCGATCAGGCCTGGACGCAGTCGGACACGCTCAATGCCTCCATCGGTCAGGGCTATATCCTCACCAGTCCGCTGCAGCTCGCCGTGCAGGCGGCGCGCATCGCATCCGGCCGCGCGCTCGTGCCCCGCATCCTGGCGAACGCGCCGATCGTGGCGCCCCCGCTCGACGTGCCGACCGAACGCATCGGGCTGATCCGCTCGGGCATGGACGAGGTCGTGAACGGTGCCGGCACCGCGGTGCGCAGCCGGCTCCAGCTCGACGGCATCCGCATGGGCGGAAAGACCGGCACCGCGCAGGTCCGCCGCATCGCCGGCGGCGCGCGCGGCGGGCTGAACGTGCCGTGGAAGTATCGGGATCACGGTCTCTTCATTGGCTTCGCGCCCGTCGACAATCCGCGCTACGCCGCGTCCGTCGTCATTGAACATGGCATGTCTGGGTCGGGCGCGGCCGCACCCGTCGCCCGCGACGTCCTCACCTATCTGTTCGATCCACCACAGGCGATGGAAACGCTCTCCCGCTTCGAGGCGGAATGGGGCGGCGACATCGAAACCCGCATGGCGGCCCAGGCGGTCGCCTGGAAGGCCGCAAAGGCGGAACCACCCCCGGCCGAGGCGGATGCCGACACCGGCCGCCGGCCGGCATGAGGCTGTCGATCGTCCCCGCGCGGATCGCGGGCGCCTTTCCATGGCGGATCATCCTTCTGGTGCTCGCCATCGGCGGCTTCGGCCTTACCGTGCTCTACTCGGCCGCCGGCGGCAGCATCTCGCCCTGGGCCTTCACCCAGGGGCTCCGCTTCGCCGTCTTCACCGGCCTCGCCATCGCGCTGTCCCGGCTGCGCGAAGAGTTCTGGAGCGCCATCGCACTGCCCGGCTACGCCATCACCCTGGTGCTGCTGTTTGCCGTCGAGCTCGCCGGCGCGGTGCGCGGCGGCAGCCAGCGCTGGATCGATCTGGGCTTCATCCGCCTGCAACCGTCCGAGTTCATGAAGCCGGGCATCGTCTTGGCGCTCGCCGCCTTCTACGCGCGGCTTCCGATCGGCCAGATCCGCACGATCACGGCCGTGTGGCCGGCCGCGCTGCTCATCGGGATGCCCGCCGCGCTCGTGATGCTGCAGCCCGATCTCGGCACCGCGTTGATGATCTGCGCGGGCGGCGGCGTGGTGATGTTCCTGGCGGGGCTGCCGATGCGGCTGTTCGTCGGCGGCGCCCTCGCGCTCGCCGCCGCGCTCCCGATCGCGTTCAGCATGCTCCACGACTATCAGCGCAACCGCGTGCTGATCTTCCTCGATCCGGAGGCCGATCCGCTGGGCACCGGCTACCACATCAGCCAGTCGAAGATCGCGATCGGCTCCGGCGGCCTGTTCGGCAAGGGCTTCTTGAACGGCACTCAGAGCCACCTCGACTATCTTCCCGAAGGGCACACCGATTTCGTATTCGCCACCATGGCGGAGGAATGGGGCCTCGTCGGCGGCGTGCTGCTGATCGGCGGCTTCCTGCTCCTCATCCGCTGGGGCATGCGGGTGTCCGCGCGCGCGCCCAACCGCTTTTCGCGCCTCACCGCTGCCGGGCTCGCCAGCACGATCTTCTTCTACGTCGCCATCAACCTGATGATGGTCATGGGTCTCGCCCCCGTCGTCGGCATCCCGCTGCCGCTGGTCAGCTTCGGCGGATCGGCGATGATGACCGTGATGATCTGCATCGGCATCCTGATGAGCCTGGACCGCTCGGCCAGGGGCATGGGTTCCGCGCGCTAGGGCGCGAAAACCTGCTTGACGTGGCGCTGCCCCTCCCCCAAATGCGCCCCCTCAGTGGACGCATAGCTCAGTTGGTAGAGCAGCTGACTCTTAATCAGCGGGTCCTAGGTTCGAGCCCTAGTGCGTCCACCACTCCCCTCCCATCGTCGCTTGCGCCCGGCCCCTGCGGTCCTCCATGATTTGGACGCAAACGCGCGGCAGGACGGTGTCGCCACCCGCCCGCCGAAATCGAGGTCCGTTGCTCGAGCCGACTGCCCTGTCCGAGCCGACGCGCCTCCGGCGCCTGCGCGACCGCTTTGGTGAGCGATCCGCCGGCTTCCTGCTCGCGGTCGCGCTCGAGGCCGGGATCGTCCTGCTGCTGTTCACCATGGCGCCGTGGACACCGCAGGAAGAGCCGAAGAAGATCGCCGTCTTCGGCATCAGCCCCGACACACCCCCGGCCGCGCAGGAGCCCGAGGCTGCGGCCGAGCCCGAAGCCGCCGCCGAGCCGCAGAGCGATCGTCCACCGCCGCAGGCCGATCCTGCCGAGCCGGTGGAGCCCCCGGCCCAGCCTGAACCGGCCGTCACCGCGCCGCCCGCGATCCCGTCCTGGATCCCGATGACCCGCGACCAGATGGCGGCGGCGAACATCGCGCCGCGTCAACGCCCGCCAACTGCGTCCTCACCCGGCCGCAGCCGTCCCGTCTTTGGCCCGGTGGATACCGGCGCCGGCGCGAACCTGTCGGGCGACAGTGAACGGGTGGGCACGGCGCCCGGTGGCGAGCCGCTCTATGCCGCGGCCTGGTACCGGCGCCCCTATCCCGATGAGCTGCGCGGCTACCTGTCCACCGCCAGCGGCCCCGGCTGGGGGCTGATCGCCTGCCGGACGGTGGCGCAGTTCCGCGTGGAGGATTGCGTCGCGCTCGACGAATCGCCGCGCGGGTCGAACATCGCGCGCGCGGTGCTCGCCGCGGCGTGGCAGTTTCGCGTCCGCCCGCCGCAGGTCGGCGGCGAACTCAAGGTCGGCGAATGGGTCCGCATCCGGATTGACTACGACCTCCAGCCGCGCTGACGTCCGCGCGTTTGCCGGCCGCTCTCAGGACGGCAGGTCGATCACCGCCGCGCCGTCCGGAAGGTCGCGCAGCCGCAGGTGCAGCCGCTCCGGCACCGTCTCGACCGGAATGGCGATGCTCGGCTGCGTGAAGCCGGATGGCACCGGCACGGCGTGGATGAAGCCGGGGTCGGTCGCCACCGCGTCGATCAGGAACAGGTCCGATCCGCTGATGCGGCACGGCCCTCCACGCGCGCAGGTCGCCGCGCTGATCACCGGCAGGCGCACCAGCGTGCCGAGCGGCTGCCACGCGCTCGTCGCGTCGCCCCGCACCAGCCTGAACTCGAGCAGCCCGAACGCCGACGCGCCCAGCACCGCGCTGGGCTCTACAGATGCGACGGCGACCCGGCGGTCCTGGAGGCGATAGCCCTCGCCCGCCGACAGCCGCGCCGCGCCCCCGCTGGCGCTGCGAAGCTCGAGGCTGTCGTCCGGCTGCAGGCTCGCGCCCTCCGGCACGGTCGCGGAAAAGGTCAGCCGCCCGCCCGCCGGCACCGCGTCATCGCCGATCAGCCTGATGCCCACCGGTCGGGCCGGCACGGTCACCGTCTTGGCGAGCAGCGCGATCTGCGGCCGGTCGCGCACCGCGCCGCCAAACGGCACCGATGCAGGCGCGGCACGCCCGTGCTGGCGGATCAGGATGGCGGATGCTCCGGCCACCGCGCTCCCGGGCACGGTCGCGGTCAGCCGCTCTCCGGACATCGTGAACGGAACCGCCCGCTCCGTCCCATCAGCGGATTGCACCGCCACTGCCGCCACGCAGGCCAGGTTGCCGCCCTGCATCTCGGCCGACACATCGCCACCCCGCTCCGGCCGGCGTTGCGCGGTCAGGCGCCATGCGCCGCCGTCGCCGCCGGCCAGCATGACCGGCACCGGCGCCATCGGCTCGAACCCCCACGCGCCGCGCAACTCGGCCTCGACCTGGCCCTCCACCGCCGGCACCTGCGCGCCCGGTGCCGGCACCAGCCCGCCGCGCAGCGCGTCCGCCACCAGCGGCACCTCCGTTCCGGCCACCCGCAGCCGCAGCTGGCGCGCCAAGGGCGTCGAGAACAGGAGCGGCGCATCCTCGACCGGGATCATCAGCCGGGGGTCGGCGGCGCACAGCGCGCCCGGCGGCGATGCCAGCCGCGGCGCGGCAAGGCTCGCGGTGCCGACCGGCGGCAACGCCGCCACCAGCACGGATTGCGGCGCCTCGAACGACGGCGCGGTGTTCAGCAACAATCCCGATCCGGTGGCGCTAGGCACCGCCAGCGCCGGGATATACTGGTAGTCGGCGGACTGGAACGCCCCCAGCAGCCGGCCGATGTCGCGCACGACGCTGATATAAGGGCTGTACGCGCCCGCGCCGCCGGCTGGAGTCGTGCTGACGCGATAGGCGAGGTCCGCGGGCGCCCCGGTCAGCGTTTCGGCGAGCGACGTCCCCCGCGAGTTGTAAAGCACGATGGAATCGCGGCTCTGCGTCAGGCAGGCTGCCTGGCTTCGCGGCTGGCGCCGCAGGCACTCCGCATCCAGCTGCACGGCAAGGCTGCGGGCCAGCGTGGTGGACGCCGCCTGGATCCGGTCGGGTGCGGTCTCGCCCACCCGCTGCACGCCGGCGACGAACGCATCCAGCCGGGTGCGGTCGATCGACGCTTGCCCAAGGTCGCGTGCCGCCCGCACGAAGATGCCCGGCCGTCCGCGCACGGCGTCGCGGATCGCGTCGAACCCGCCGCCCGTGTTCGGCGCCAGAAAGACGATCGCCTGTTGCGCGCCTTCGGGCACCTCCACCTCGATGGCATCCTCGCCGCGCCGCCAGGTACGCGCGCGGTGAAACCAGCTCTCGGGCGGCGGGTTCGTCACGCCGCGCAGGAACGCGACCACCAGCAGATACCGTTCCGACTGGTCGGGCGGCAGCAGCGGCTTCACGCGGATGCGGTCGCCTTCCTGAAGCGCGGGCACCTGCGCCAGCCGAAGCGTGTCATCCCCGCGCGTGACGCTCGCCTCCATGTCCGGCCCGGCAAGGTCGAAGAAGGCGGACTGCGCCGTTGCCGGGATCGGCAGGGCGGCCGCGGCCAGAAGTGCGAGGATCAGGGCCGGCCGGAAGGTTAACGTCATGATCTTGCTCTAGACCACGCGCTTTCCCGCGCAAGCATCCGGCTCAATCGCCGGCGGCCAGCGCCTCCAGCAGTTCCATCACCCGCTCCGCCCGCGCGTCCGGATCCTCGATCCGCTCACGCACCAGCCAGCGGCCCTTTTCTTCCGCGAACGGCGCGGGGGGCTCGGCCCGCCGGTCCACCGGCGTCACCGCGATGGCACCGGGTCCCGCATCGACCTGCCGAACCCCGGCGATCTCGGCCAGCGCGGCGATGCGCGCGGTGCGGAGCAGACGTGCCGCCTCGGGCGGGATCGGGCCGAAGCGATCCTCCAGCTCCGCCTCGAACGCGTCCACGTCGCTCGGCTCCTCCAGGCGCGACAGGCGTCCGTAGAGCGACAGCCGCAGGTCGGGCTCGGGCACCCAGCTTTCCGGCAGGCGCCCCGCCGCCTGAAGGTTCAGCGTCGGCCACCAGCGGTCCTCCGCCTCCCCCCGCGCGACCCGCAGCGCATGGCCCAGCAGATGCTGGTAGAGGTCGACGCCGATCAGCTTCATGTGCCCGGCCTGCGCATCGCCGATCAGATCGCCCGCTCCGCGCAGGTCCAGGTCGCGGGCGCTGATCGCAAAGCCGGCGCCCAGCCGGTCGAACGCCTGCAGCGTGCGCAGCCGCTTCAGCGTCGCCTCACCGATGGTCGCGTCGCCTTCCGTCAGCAGCATGATCTGCCCGCGCCGGCCGCCGCGGCCGACCCGCCCGCGCAGCTGGTGCAGCTGCGACAGGCCGAAGCGGTCGGCACGGTGGACGATCATCGTGTTGGCGCGCGGCACGTCCAGCCCGGCCTCGATGATGTTGGTCGCCAGCAGAATGTCGCCGTCGCCCGCCGCGAAATCGACCATCGCGCTGTCCAGCGCGTCGACCGGCATCTTGCCGTGAGCCACGACCACCGACAGGTCGGGCACCAGCCGCGCCAGCTTGGTCGCCAGCGGATCGATGTCCTCGATCCGTGGCACCACGACGAAGCTCTGGCCGCCGCGCGCATGTTCGCGCAGCAGCGCCTTTCTCACCTGCTCGTCGTCGAAGGCGGCGACGGTTGTGCGGATCGGCTGCCGCCGCGCCGGCGGCGTCGCGATGACGGAAATGGACTGAAGGCCGATCAGCGCCGACTGCAGCGTGCGTGGAATGGGCGTCGCGCTCAGCGTCAGGACATGGCCGGCACCCAGCGCCCGCAGGGTGGCCTTGTCCTTCGCGCCGAAACGCTGCTCCTCGTCGATCACGACAAGCGCCAGGTCCGCAAAGGTCACGCCCTTGCCGCCGATCGCGCCGGTGCCGACCACGACGCGGATCGATCCATCGGCCAGCCCCGCCTTCACCCGCTTGCGTTCGGCAGGGGTCGACAGGCGCGACAGGCCGGCAACCGCGATGCCGCTCTCCCGGAAGCGGGCGGCAAAGGCATCCAGATGCTGCCGGACGAGCACGGTGGTCGGCGCGACCACCGCCACCTGGCGCCCCGCCAGTGCCGCCAGTGCGGCCGCGCGCATCGCGACCTCCGTCTTGCCATAGCCGACGTCGCCGACGACCAGCCGGTCCATCGGCCGGCCGCTCGCCATGTCGCTCCTCACCGCGGCGATCGCGCGGGCCTGGTCGGGCGTCTCGGCAAAGGGGAAGCCCGCGCTGAACTTCTCGTAATCAGCGGTGTCGGGCACGATGGGGTCGGTCCGGCGCGTGTCGCGCTCGGCCGCCAGCTCGGACAGCGCGCGTGCGCTTTCGGCGATCGCGGCATCGATCTCGACCCGGCGCTTCTGCCAGCTTCCCCCGTCCAGCGCGTCGAGCGTGACCGCATCCCGGTCCGCGCCATAACGCCAGATGCGGCCGGCGTCCGCAACCGGCACCAGCCGCCGTGCATCACGCGCATATTCGAGCATGATGCAGTCGCCCTCGCCACCGGGTGCGGGTTCCAGGCCCTGCACCACGCCGATGCCGAACTCCTCGTGCACCACCACGTCGCCGGGGTGGAGCTCGCCCGCGCGGCCAAACGCGGCATCGACGACCGATGTCTGCGCCTCGGTGACGAGAGCGCGGCTTCCCAGCAGGTCGCTGGCCGCCACCACCGTCAGGCCACCGACCACGAACCCGCGCTCCACCGGAGCCACGAGCGTCATGGCGCGGCCCTGCTTGGCCGTCAGCGCGTCGCCGAACGACGCGACCGGCTGGAGGTCGAGCCCCAGCCGCGGCGCCAGGAACCGGATGTCGCGCGCCGACCCCACGATCAGCAGCGCGCCGTCATCCAGCGCCGCCTTGGCGAAGCGCTTGAAGGCGCGCAGCGGATCGCGGTGCTCGACGAAGCGCGGCGGCGGGTCGCCGGCCTCACCCTCGATCGCCACGGCGTCGCGTCCCGCCTTTGCTTTCTCCCACGCCGCGCGGTCGACCAGCTCGCGCGCGGCGCGGCGTCGGCGCCCGCCGTCGCCGGCCAGCGCAAGGAAGCGGTCGCGTCGCGCCTCGGCATCGCCGTCGATCAGCAGCCCCGCGCCGGGTACATGGTCCAGGAGCGACACGCCGTCGCCCAGGGGCGGCTCCGTCGCGCGGCCGATCGCCACCTCGGCCACCTCGTCGGTGCCCAGCTGCGTCACCGGATCATAGTGGCGGATCGATGCCACCACGCCGTCCGCCGCTTCGATGCGGACCGGCGCATCGCGATCGGCGGGGAAGATGTCGACCACCGCCCCGCGCACCGCCACCTCGCCCGGCTCGTCGATGCGATCGTCGACGATATAGCCGAGCTCGATCGCCGTGTCCGCGAACGCCTCCAGATCGATCGTGTCGCCGGTGCGGATGCAGGGCGGCGCCCGGTCGAACGCCTCGGGCGCTGGCACGCGCAGCGCGCCTGCCTCGGCGGAGGTGACGAGCAGCACGGTCGCCGCGCCCTTGTCCGTCGCAGCCATCCGCAACCTGCGCATCGCCGCGACGCGCTGGCCGACATTGGCGGGGGATGGCGGCGCTGAGTCGCCCGGCAGCGCGTCGCTGGCGGCAAGATGGATCACGACCGCATTCGGCGCCATGGCGGCGGCGATGGCGGCGATGGCGCCTGCCCGCTGCTCGTCGGCCGCCAGAAGGATGCGGCTGGTTGAACTGTCCACCAGCTGGGCGGCGGCGACCGCCACCGGCACCGTCGCATCGGCCGCGCGCAGGGCGGCATCGGTCGTCTTCTTCAGCATCGCGGCTCCAAAGGCCGCTTGTCGGCCGGTGGAGCTAGAACAGTGGCGGGGGGCGGCTGTTCCTGCCGATTGATCCAAAGCAATGGCTCCGCCGTCCGGGCGGAGCCGGATCGGCGCGGTCAGCCCCGCGCGAAGCGGCAGGGGCCGCCCTTTCCCAGCGCCCGGGCATAGGCAGGCCGCGCATGGGAGCGGTCAGTCCCGCGCGAAGCGGTAGGGGCCGCCTTTTTCCAGCGCCCGGGCATAGGCCGGCCGCGCATGGATACGTGCCAGCCACGCGGCCAGGTTGGGATGATTGCGGTCGTTGAGCCCGGCGCGCGATTGCGCCGCCTCCAGCGGGAAGCTCATCATCACATCCGCACCCGACAGCCGGTCGCCGGCAAACCATTCGCGCCCGGCGATCTCGGTTTCCAGCCAGTCGAGATGCGTGTCGATCATCCGCGTCACCGTCGGCCGGACGGGACGGCCGAGCAGCCCCATCTTCTTGACCACCAGCGACAGGAACAGCGGCGGCATCAACGAGCCTTCCGCATAATGGAGGAACTGGCGGTAACGAAGCGCGGCGTCACGATGCGGCGGCGGACCGAGCCGGCCGGTCTTTTCGACCAGATAGTCGACGATCGCACCCGATTCGATGATCGTGCGGCCGTCGTCCTCCAGCACCGGCGACTTGCCGAGCGGATGCACCTGCCGCAGCGCCTCGGGCGCCAGCATGGAGGCGGTGCGCGCATAGCGCCGGATCTCATAAGGGAGCTCGAGTTCCTCGAGCATCCACAGGATGCGCTGCGAGCGGCTGTCGTTCAGATGGTGGACGATCAGGCTCATCGGGGCGCTCCGCTTGGGGGTGGTCGGCCGCAGCCGTCACCGGTTGGCAGCCGGGGCCGGATCGCACGCGATCCGGCCCCGGCTGCGATCGATCAGACGTCGTCATCCTCGCTCGGACCCGCCATCAGCTCCTCGGCGACCTGGTCGGTCCGGCCGCGGATCGCATTCTCGATCCGCGCCATCACGTCGGGGTTCTCGCGGAGGTAGACCTTGGAATTCTCCCGGCCCTGGCCGATGCGGACGCTGTCGTAGGAGAACCACGCGCCCGACTTCTCGACGATGCCGGCCTTCACGCCCAGGTCCAGGATCTCGCCGACCTTGGACACGCCCTCGCCGTACATGATGTCGAACTCGACCTGCTTGAACGGCGGCGCCAGCTTGTTCTTGACCACCTTCACGCGGGTCGCGTTGCCGGTCACCTCGTCGCGATCCTTGATCGCGCCGGTGCGACGGATGTCGAGGCGGATGGACGCGTAGAACTTCAGCGCGTTGCCGCCCGTGGTCGTCTCCGGGCTGCCGTACATCACGCCGATCTTCATGCGGATCTGGTTGATGAAGATCACCAGCGTGCGGCTGCGGTTGATCGACCCGGTGATCTTGCGCAGCGCCTGGCTCATCAGCCGCGCCTGCAGGCCGACATGGCTGTCGCCCATCTCGCCCTCGATCTCGGCGCGCGGCACCAGCGCCGCGACCGAATCGACCACCAGCACGTCGATCGCGTTGGATCGGATCAGCGTGTCGGTGATCTCCAGCGCCTGCTCGCCCGTGTCGGGCTGCGACACGATCAGCTCGTCGATGTTGACGCCCAGCTTCTTGGCATAGACCGGGTCGAGCGCATGCTCGGCATCCACGAAGGCGGCGGTGCCGCCGGCCTTCTGCGCCTCGGCAATGGCGTGGAGCGCAAGCGTGGTCTTGCCCGAGCTTTCCGGCCCGTACACTTCCACGATCCGCCCGCGTGGCAGGCCGCCGATGCCGAGCGCGATGTCGAGGCCCAGCGAGCCGGTCGAGATCGTGTCGATCTCGATCTTCTCCCTGCTGCCCAGCTTCATCGCGGAGCCCTTGCCGAACGCCCGGTCGATCTGCGCCAGGGCCGCGTCCAGCGCCTTCTGCCTGTCCGATGCTGCCGCCGTTGAAGCTGCCACGTCGCCCCCGATCACCTTGAGTGTTGCCGCCATGCTCGCGTCCCTCCTCCTAGACCGGGGCGAAACCCCGTTCAAACAGGAAGCGACCGTACATCATCTGTTCCGGCGGAACAAGTAGAGAACATGGTGCCGCCGTCAGGCGAGCAGGCCCTCAACCGCGGCCTTCACGCCGTCCATGGTGAACGGCTTGGCGAGCACGGGCACGGTGCCGTGGCGCGACGGCCGGTCCGATCCGGTGCCGCCGGTCGCAAGCACGAAGGGCAGATCCTTGTCGGCAAGCGCATCGGCGACCGGCCACGACGGCTCCCCGCCGCGCAGGTTCACGTCGAGGATGGCCGCGTCGAACTCGCCGCGGGACACGAGGTCCAGCGCGCTGCCGACGCCGTCGGCGGTTCCCGCCACGCGGTAGCCGAGCGAATCAAGGAAGTCCTCCAGCATCATGCTGATCAGGGGCTCGTCCTCGACGATGAGGATGGACGGTGAGTTGTTCATTTCGTGCGAGCAATAGAAAATGAGGGCGGCCTGTAAAGGATTAAGTCGCCGCCAAAGTGTCCCGCGCTGCTTCAGCCAGCTGCTGGACCGAAAAGGGTTTGGGCAGGAACGACACCCGCTCGATGGTGATCGACTTGCGCAACTGCTCCTCGGCATAGCCGGACATGAACAGGATCGGCAGGTGCGGCATCCGCTCGCGGGCGTGCCGGACCAGCGTCGGGCCATCCATGGTCGGCATCATCACGTCGGTGACCAACAGGTCGATCTCCGCGCCGTCCTCCAGGATCTCAAGCGCTTCCTCGCCGTGCGCGGCGGTCAGCACCTTGTATCCGTGCCGGCTGAGCGCGCGCTCCGCCACCGCGCGCACCATGTCCTCGTCCTCCACCAGCAGGATGGTGCCCGACCCCCACAGCTCCGCGGCGCGCCCCTTTTCCTTCAGCGGCGCCGGCGCCGATGCGGTCTCCGCCTTGTGGACGGGCAGATAGATCACGAACCGCGTGCCCTCGCCCACTTCGGACTCGGCGAAGATGAAGCCGCCCGACTGCTTCACGATGCCGTAGACGGTGGACAGGCCCAGGCCCGTGCCCTTGCCCACTTCCTTGGTGGTGAAGAACGGCTCGAAGATCTTGGACAGGATGTCGGGCGGGATGCCGGTGCCCGTGTCCGTCACGCTCATCGCGGTGTAATCGCCGACCGGCAGGATGTCGCTGTTCATCCGCTTCACCTCGGCGGCGGACAGCGAAAAGGTCTGCAGCGTCACCGTGCCGGCCTCGCCCTTGGCCTGGATCGCGTCGCGCGCGTTCACCACCAGGTTGACGATCACCTGTTCCAGCTGGCCGGGGTCGGCGCGCACCGCGCCCAGCGCGCGCCCGTGCGTCACGTTGAGGCCGATGGTCTCGCCCAAAAGGCGCTTCAGGAGGTTGAACACCTCGGAGATCACGTCGGGCAGCTGCAACGTCTGCGGGCGCAGCGTCTGCTGGCGGGAGAAGGCGAGCAGCTGGCGGGTCAGGCTCGCCGCGCGGTTGGAATTGGCGCGGACCTGCTGGATGTCGTCATAATCGCTGTCGCCGGGCGTGTGGCGCATCAGCATCAGGTCGCAGTGGCCGATGATCGCGGTCAGGATGTTGTTGAAGTCGTGCGCGATGCCGCCGGCAAGCTGGCCCACCGCCTGCATCTTGGTGGCCTGCGCCACCTGCCGCTTCAGCTTCGATTCCTCCGTGTTGTCCTTGAGGGACAGCAGCACGGCGGCGTCGCCCAGCCCGCGCGCGCCCGCGATCGACAGTGCCACCTGCTCGTCCGGCCGGCTGCGCAACCGCACGGAGATGTCTCCGGACAGCGCCTGTCCGGTCGCGAAGCGGCGCACAGCATCGGCAACCGCGCCCTTGTCCTCGCGCACCACCAGGTCGCCCGGGTAGACCGGCGTCGCGCCCTCCGGCAGGCCGGCGGCACGCGAAAAGGCACCGTTCAGGAACAGGAATCGGCCGTCGCGGTCGGCCAGCGCCAGCGCGAAGGGCAACATCGCCAGCAGCGTCTCGACATGCCCCTCGTCCTGCGCGCCGTTGGCCGCGCCCCCCTCGTCGTCCAGGATGAACACCAGCGTCGGCGCATTGCCGTCGGACGGGTCCAGCGGCACCTGCACCAAGCGCAGCGCGCCGCCGACCGTCTCCTCCCGCACGAAGCGGACACGCCCGTCGGGCTCCAGCGCCATGAACGCGCCCAGATCGCGCCCGGCGATGATCGCGTCGCCGCGCCCGCCGGCCCGCATCGCGAATACACGGTTGGCCGCCTCGATCCGCCCGGCTCCGGTCAGCAGCAGGCCCATCACGCCGGCCTCGCCCAGCCGCTCGCCCGCCGGACCGGTCAGCAGCCGCGCGGCGTCCACCGCCAGGTTCGATCCTTCCGCCAGCCGCACGCGCCACACCAGGTGGTCGGCATGCCTCCCGGCCGTGTCCACCGTCAGGGTGAAGGCCAGGCCGCGCCGCTCCAGCCGCTCGACCCGGCCGTGCCCGTCCCGCCGCGCGTCGCGCACCGCGGCCTGCATCATCGCGGTTCCGGCCTTGTCTTCCGGCAGCTGGCCGGGGCTCGGTCGATCGGGGAACCATCGCTCATAGATCGCATTGGCGCTGCGCACGACGCCGGACGGATCGGTCACGATCACGGCCGTGCCCTCCTGCTCGCCGATCGCAGCGGAAACCAGCGCCCAGTCGGTCGCCGGCTGCGCCTCGGCCAGCGCCGTCTCGCCGGTCCGCCGCCCCAGGAACAGCACCGCGCCCGCGACCAGCACCAGTCCGCCGGCAAAGGCGATCGCGACCGCCGCGCCGCCCGCCGCCCACAACAGCCCGCCGATCAGCAGCGCGCCCGCGATCAGCAGGGCGACGCCGCCCAGCGCGCCGGCCAGTGGTCTTTCGGGCGGAGCGTCGGCCAGCAGGTCCTGGATCAACGGCCGGCTGCTCATGCTCAGGTCAGCTCCGGTATGGGCCCATGGCCCCGTGCGCGCCATTTGCGCCGGATCCACAACCGCCAGCCCACATCGACGACGATGTAGGTGACGATCGCGGCGACCACGCCGATCACCAGCAATCCGGCGATCAGCGCGGGCGCGGCCGAACTCCACAACCAACTCCACCATTCCGCAATCGCGGCATGCTCGCGGATCATGCGCATCACGGTGGACGGTTCCGCCGGCAGGCCGAACAGCCGGCCCCCCACCCACAGGCTGCCGACGATCAGCAGCGGCGTGGTGACGGGATTGGTCAGCAGCGTCATCGCGACGGCGACCGGAATGTTGCCGCGGCACGGCAGGCACAGCAGCGCGGCCGCCACGAACTGCGTGAACGGGATCAGCATGATGATGCCGACCGCCATTCCCACGGCCGCGCCGCGCGGCACCGACCGGCGGGTAAATCGCCACAGCGCGGGGCGCAGCACCAGATGCGCGATCGGGCGGACCAGCCGGTTCGACTCCAGGTCCTCCCGCCGCGGCATGTTGCGGCGGATGGTGTCGACCAGCCAGGTCTTCTGCTTAGCCACGGTCGCGCAGCAGCCTGCCCTGTTCCCGCTTCCAGTCGCGCGCCTTTTCCGTTTCGCGCTTGTCGTGGAGCTTCTTGCCGCGGGCCAGCGCCAGTTCCACCTTCGCCCGCCCGCGCGGGTTGAAGTAGATCGACAGCGGGATCAGCGTCATGCCCTCGCGCGACACCGCGTTCCGGAGCTTGCCGATCTCCTTTTCGTGCAGCAGCAGCTTTCTCGGCCGCTTCGGCTCGTGGTTGTGGCGGTTGCCATGGCTGAACTCGGGGACATTGGCGTTCACCAGCCACACCTGGTCGTCGCGCACCTCGGCATAGCTCTCGGCGATGGATCCCTCGCCGAACCGCAGCGACTTCACCTCGGTCCCGGTCAGGGCGATCCCGGCCTCGTAGAAGTCGTCCAGGAAATATTCGAACCGCGCGCGGCGGTTCTCCGCCACGACCTTGGCCTTGTCGAACGCGGCGGGCTTCGGGCGTGCCATCAGACGAGCCCTGCATGGGCGAGCGCGGCGTCCACCCTGGCGCACGACGCGGCGGAGGCGGGCACCAGCGGCAGGCGCAGCTCCTGCGGGAAACCGGGGCGCACGCGACCCAGCGCATATTTGGTCGGCGCCGGCGATGCGTCCGAAAACAGCGCGCCGTGCAGCGGGAACAGCCGATCGTGCAGGCCCAGGGCATCGTTCCACCGCGCCTCCAGGCAGGCACGCTGGAAATCGGCGCACAGCCGCGGCGCCACGTTGGCGGTGACCGAAATGCAGCCCTCCCCGCCCATCGCATTGAACGCCAGCGCCAGGTCGTCATTGCCCGACAGCTGCACGAAGTCCGCCGGACAGACCATCCGATGTTCCGTCACCCGCCCCAGCACGCCCGATGCGTCCTTCACCGCCACCACGCCCGACAGACGCGCGATCGCCGCCATCGTCTCGGGCAGGATGTCGGTCACCGTGCGCGCCGGCACGTTGTAGACCACGATCGGCAGCCGCGACGCCGCCGACACCGCTTGGAAATGCGCCAGGATGCCGGCCTGGCCCGGCCGGTTGTAATAAGGCGCCACCACCAGCGCGCCGTCCGCGCCCAGGTCGGCGGCCTTGGCGACGTGCGCCACCGCCGTCGCCGTGGCGTTCGACCCGCATCCGGCGATCACGGGGACGCGCCCGGCCGCCACCTCCACGCACAGCGCGATGACCCGGTGGTGCTCGTCCATGTCGAGCGTCGCGCTCTCGCCGGTGGTGCCCACCGGCACCAGCGCGGAGGATCCCTCCGCGATCTGCCAGTCCACCAGCGCGGCAAACGCCTCCTCGTCGATCCGCCCGTTGCGGAAAGGCGTCACCAAGGCCGGAATCGACCCGGAAAACATCGATTTACTCCTTCACCTCGCGGTCGCACCACGGCATGATCGCAAGATGCTCAAACGCCATCGTTCACCGTCAGATAAGGAGCGGGAGCCCACCCTGTCCAGCATGGTCGCCCGATTGTCCGTCTCCGCGCTGCTCATCGCCAGCGCCGCCGCCGCCTCGACGCCCCAGGTGCAGTCGATCCTTCCGCCCGCGGCCCAGCCGGCCGCCCCGCCCGCCGGCGCGGTCGTGCAGCCGCTCCGCGCGCCATCGGCCGCGGACGACGCCGCCATCGCGCAGGCCGTCGCCCAGTGGAAGGCGCTCCGCCAGACGGACAGCCTCCCCTTCTCCTCCTATGCCGGCTTTCTCGTCCGCAATCCCGGGTTCCCCGGGGAGCAGGCGATGCGCCGCACGGCCGAAAGCCGGATCGTGCCCGGTCAGACCGCGCCGTCCGAGGTGAATGCCTACTTCGACCGCTTTCCGCCGATCACCAATGTCGGCCGCGCCCGCCATGCGGAGGCGCTGCTCGCCGCCGGCCGGCGACAGGATGCGACGGAGTCCGCGCGCAAGGCCTGGACGTCGGGCTCGCTCACAACGCTCGATGAAGCGCGCCTGTCCGGCCTCTTCGCCGGCGCCTTCCGCCCCGCCGATCATGACGAGCGCATGGACCGGCTGCTCTGGTCCGGTCAGACATCGGCGGCGCAGCGGCAGATCGCCTATGTCTCGCCCGACAAGCGCCCGCTGTTCGCCGCGCGCCTTGCCATGCGCACCCGCGCGCCGGACGCCGCCACCCTCGCCCAGGCGGTGATGGATCGCGGCATGGGTGATGCGGGCTTCATTGCCGATCGGGCCACCTGGCTCCGCGCGACGGGCAATTCACTGGAAGCGCGGCAGCTGCTCGCCCGCCCGCGCCAGCTCACCGTCCGCCCGAGCGAGGTCGAGAAATGGTATGAGGTGCTGCTGGAAAACGCCCGCGCCGCCGCCAACGACAGCCAGTGGACCGCCGCCTACGACATCGCCTCGCAGGTCGACGATGCGCTTCCTGAAGGCGCCGTCGTGCGCGACCAGTCGATCGGCATCCGCGACGATTATACCAGCCTCGTCTGGCTGGCGGGGCAGACCGCGCTGAAGCGCCGCAACCGGCCCGCCGATGCGATTCGCATGTTCGAACTCTACGCCGCTGCCGCCCAGTCGCCGCAGACCCAGTCCAAGGGGCATTTCTGGGCCGGCCGGGCCGCCCGCGCCGCCGGGCAGGATGGCAGCCGCCACCTGGAACAGGCCGCCACCCACGCCGACCAGTTCTACGGTCAGCTCGCGCTGGAAACGCTGCGCCGGCCAATTCCGGCTCCGTCGCGCAACGCCGGCATCACGCCCACGGTGCAGCAACGCCGCGACTACGGGCAGAAGCCACTGGTCCAGGCCGTGCGCTATCTCGGCCGCACCGGTCAGTGGCAGGACCAGACCCAGTTCGTCCGGCAGATCGCGGCGGACGCGACCAGCGATCTCGACCATGCGCTCGCGGCCGAGCTCGCCGCCTCCATCGGCCGGCCCGACCTGGCCGTGATGGTCGGCCGCAGCGCACGGGCGAATGGCCACAGCGATTATGTCGCGTCCGGCTTCCCGCAGGTCCCCGTCCCCGCCGGGCATCAGGGTTGGTGGACGATGATCCACGCGATCAGCCGGCAGGAAAGCCAGTTCGACCGCGCCGCGATCAGCTCGGCCGGCGCGCGTGGGCTGATGCAGCTCATGCCCCCGACAGCGCGGGAGGTGGCGACGCGGGCCGGCCTTTCCTATCGCCCCGACGCGCTCACCACCGACATCGGCTACAACATCCAGCTCGGCTCGACCTATTTCCAGCGGCTCTACGGCACCTACGGCTCCATGCCGCTGGCGATCGCGGCCTATAATGCGGGGCCCGGCAACGTGAACCGCTGGGTGCGCGAGAACGGCGATCCGCGCACCGCGGCGGTGGACATGATCGATTGGATCGAGGCGATCCCGTACACCGAGACCCGCGGCTATGTGCAGCGCGTGCTGGAAAATGCGGTGGTCTACGACACGCTCCATCCGCAAAACGCCCGCCGCCCGTCGCAGACCCCGCTGTCCAGCTATCTGGGCAAGCCGGCGCAGGGGTGATCGACCGGCAGAACCCCATCACGCCGGCCGGCTTTGCCGCCATGCGCGCCGAATATGATGCGCTGCTCGGCACCGAACGGCCGCGGATCGTCGACGTGATCGCCTGGGCCGCGTCGAACGGCGACCGGTCGGAGAATGGCGACTATCTCTACGGACGGAAGCGGCTGCGCGAGATCGACCGTCGCCTGGGCTTCCTGTCGCGCCGGATGAAGGCCGCCAAGGTCGTCGACCCCGCGCGGCAGCCGGACCGGTCGCGCGTCTTCTTCGGCGCCACCGTCACGCTTGCTGACGAGGACGATGCCGAGCGCGTCGTCACGCTGGTCGGCGATGACGAGGCGAATGCCGGCGCCGGGCGCATCGGCTGGAGCTCCCCCATGGCCCGAGCGCTCCGCGGTGCCGGCGTCGGCGACCTGCGCACTGTGGCCCTGCCGGCCGGCGCGAAGGAATGGGAGATCGTGGCGGTCGTCTATCCTGACGAGTAACCGAGCCAAACCTCTGTTTCTGGTGGAAACCAGATGTTCGTTCCAGGCAAGCGGCAGGCGCCATTCTGCTGAGGCGAATGTCCGATAGCTTCAAGCGGCTCGGTTCTCAGAAGCCATATAGCGCAACTGGGTAACGGTCTGTTTCCTCCGCGAACGATCCAGAATGTATGTAGCCGCCTATCTTGATCGTGAGGTTTGGAACCGGCTCCTCGCGAAGGAACTGAGTGAGCCGCCTTTCCTCATATTCCATATAGTCGGCGATGATCGTCCGACACTGTGATTCATCGGGAAGTTGGCCGCCTCCTGCCCCGAAACGTGCTACCCGTTCGCCATCGCCCGGTTCAGTTCGCCGCCGCTCGAATTTCAATGCCCAACGAGCGGATCGCGCGATTTCGATGAACCAGACCTCTCCGCCTGGATCATCACGGTCACCCGCCATCACCATTGTCTGGTATATGACAACGCCGCGGACTTCATCGACTGCCGAGAAAACCCCGAGGGGGTCGGCTTGGAACATCTATCTAGGCCCTACGCATCAATGCCAGCCTGGCTGCTGCTATCATGGATGGCGACGTTGAAGACCTCGTTTCCAAGCTCGCCGTGTCGGCTTCCGAGCAATGGCGAATGTTGATCCCCCTCGACGTCTCTCGTTCGCTCAAAAACTGATACGCGGCCGCTTTTCGGTCCTGATGCGCGAGATCCGCATCGGACCCTTGAATTGGACAAAGCCACCGGCCTTGGCTTTGACAGCTTTCATATATCTAGTATTATGGATTTATGGGAGCTGATGCCGCCATCGCTGCGCTGAGCGCGCTTGCGCAGGGCACACGCCTCGATGCCTTTCGCCTGCTGGTACGGCACGAGCCTGACGGGCTCGCGGCTGGCCAGATCGCCCGTGACCTCGGCGTACCGCAGAACACCATGTCCGCGCATCTCGCCATTCTCGCCCGGGCCGGATTGGTCCGACCTGATCGGCGGAGCCGGTCCATCATCTACCGCGCCGACCTTGATGGCCTGCGCGCGCTGATGCTCTTCCTCGTCAAGGACTGCTGCGCCGGCAATGCAGAGCTGTGTGCGCCGCTCGTCGCCGAACTTGGCTCCTGCGCTTGAAAGGACGCTCCGTGGCCGTCGACATCATCATCTACCACAACCAGGATTGCGGAACGTCGCGCAACGCGTTGGCGATGATCCGCAATGCCGGGATCGAGCCGCACGTCGTCGAGTATCTGAAGACGCCGCCCGCACGCGCGCTGCTCGTCGATCTGATCGACCGCGCCGGAATCACGCCGCGCGACCTGCTCCGTGAAAAGGGCACGCCCTATGCGGAGCTCGGCCTTGGTGACACCTCGCTCTCCGACAATGCGCTCGTGGACGCGATGATCGCGCACCCGATCCTCATCAACCGCCCGCTGGTCGTGTCGCCGCTTGGTGTGAAACTCTGTCGACCCTCCGAAGCCGTCCTTGATCTGCTGCCGTCCGCGCAGGCGGGCGCCTTCGTCAAGGAGGACGGCCAGACGGTGGTGGACGCATTCGGCCAGCGGGTCGGCTGATCCATGTCCTCCGTCGCCCCCACCGCCGACCGCGCGCCGCCCCGCGCCGGCATCGGCATGTTCGAGCGGTACCTGACGCTCTGGGTGGCGCTCTGCATCCTCGGCGGCATCGGCCTCGGTCATCTTCTGCCCGGCCTTTTCGCGGCCATCGCGGCTGCCGAACTGGCGCGCGTCAACCTGATCGTCGCCGTGCTGATCTGGCTGATGATCATTCCCATGCTGCTCAAAATCGATTTCGGGGCGCTGGGGTCGGTCCGCCGGCACTGGAAGGGTGTCGGCATCACCCTGTTCATCAACTGGGCCGTTAAACCCTTTTCGATGGCCGCACTGGGCGCGCTCTTCATCGGCTGGCTCTTCCAGCCTCTCCTCCCGGCCGGTCAGGCGTCCTCTTACATCGCAGGTTTGATCCTGCTTGCCGCGGCGCCCTGCACCGCGATGGTGTTCGTCTGGTCCAATCTGTGTGACGGCGATCCGACCTACACCTTGAGCCAGGTCGCGCTGAACGACACCCTCATGCTGTTCCTGTTTGCGCCGCTGGTCGCGCTTCTGCTCGGCGTCGCGTCGGTCACGGTGCCGTGGGACACGCTGCTCATCTCCGTCGGGCTTTACATCGTCGTGCCGGTCGCCGCCGCACAACTCATCCGCCGCGCCGTGCTGGCCAGCGGCGGGCAATCGGCGCTTGATCGGCTGCTCGGCCGCCTGGGTCCGGTGTCGCTCGCCGCGCTGCTGGCGACGCTGGTGCTGCTGTTCGGCTTCCAGGGCGACGCCATCGTTGCGCAGCCGCTGGTCATCGCCCTCCTCGCGGTGCCGATCCTCATCCAGGTCTATCTGAACGCGGGGCTTGCCTATTGGCTGTCGCGCCGCTTCGGCGTCGCCTGGTGCGTGGCCGCGCCGGCCGCCCTGATCGGCGCGTCCAACTTTTTTGAGCTCGCGGTCGCTGCTGCCATCTCGCTGTTCGGCCTCACGTCGGGCGCGGCGCTGGCGACGGTGGTCGGTGTCCTGGTGGAGGTGCCGGTCATGCTTTCGGTCGTCGCAATCGTGAAGCGCACCCGCAGCTGGTACGAACGGGAAGCCACCATCTGATGCCGCTCCGCGACCTTCCCGATCCCGATCACCTCCCGGCGCTTTCCCGCGACTTCGCTCATCAGCGACCCGCGCTCGGCCTTGGTCCGCTCGATCCCCCGCCGCGCATCCTGCTGCTGTACGGAAGCCTCAGGGAACGATCCTATTCGCGTTTGTGCGTCGAGGAAGCGGCGCGCCTGCTGCGCCTGTTCGGGTGCGATGCGCGCATCTTCGATCCCGCGTCCCTCCCGCTTCCCGACAGGCACACCGGCGACGATCATCCCGCCGTGCATGAACTCCGCGAACTGTCGATGTGGTCGGAGGGACAGGTCTGGTGCAGCCCGGAACGGCACGGGCAGATCACCGCCGTCATGAAGCTGCAGATCGACCATCTGCCGCTGTCGATGGGCGGGATGCGCCCGACGCAGGGCCGTACCCTGGCCGTCATGCAGGTGTCGGCCGGCTCCCAGTCGTTCAACAGCGTCAACACGCTCCGCGTCCTCGGCCGCTGGATGCGGATGGTCACAATCCCCAACCAGTCGTCCGTGGCAAAGGCCTTCGCCGAATTCGACGACGACGGGCGGATGAAGCCGTCCAGCTATTACGACCGGATCGTCGACGTGATGGAGGAACTGGTGCGCTTCACCGTGCTGCTGCGCCCGCACGGCGCGCAGCTGGTCGACCGCTATTCGGAACGGAAGGATGCCGGCGTTCCGATCGACGCGGCAACGGACCTGTCCTCCATCGCGACGGCCCCGCAGGACTGAAGCCCTCCCGTTTCATCCCGCCGGCCGGAAAGCGCCCTCAGCTCGCGGCCAGCAACCGCTCCACGTCTCCGCGGATCGATCTTGGCGTCGCTGTTGGCGCATAGCGCTCGACCACCTGCCCCGCGCGGTCGACCAGGAACTTGGTGAAGTTCCACTTGATCCGCTCGCTGCCGAGCAGCCCTGGCTTTGCGCCCTTCAGATATTCCCACAGGGGGTCGGCGGCGGGGCCGTTCACGTCCACCTTGGAAAACACGGGAAAGCTGGTGCCGTAGTTGACCGAACAGAAGCTGGCGATCTCGGCATCGGTGCCGGGCTCCTGCCCGCCGAACTGGTTGCACGGAAACGCCAGCACCCGGAGTCCGCGCGGCCCCAGGTCGCGCTGCATCGCCTCCAGCCCGGCATATTGCGGCGTGAACCCGCATTTGGACGCCACGTTGACGATCAGCAGCACCTCGCCCGCATACTCCGCCAGCGGCTTGGCCTTGCCGCCGGGCAGCATGGCGGTGAAATCCAGGACACTGGTCATGCAGATGCTCCTCCGCGCGCAAGCAGCCGGTCGAGGTTCATCGCGACACCCGGCCATTCATGGTCCTGCACCGAATAGACAATGGTGTCGCGCCGCCGCCCGTCGACAATCTGGTGGCCGCGCAGCACCCCGTCCCGCCGCGCACCCAGCCGCTCGATCGCGGCCTGCGACCTGCGGTTGAGGTGATCGGTGCGCAACTGCACCGACACGCAACCCAGCGTGTCGAACGCATGGCCGAACAGCAGCCGCTTGGCCTCCGTGTTCACGCCCGTCCGCTGCACCCGCGTGGCATAGAAGGTGCCGCCCATCTCGAGGCGCCGGTGCGCCTCGTTCATCCGCATCAGCCGCGTGGTGCCGACCACCTCGCCCGTCGGCAGCGTCACGGCGAACGGCAGCGCGCGCCCCGCCGCCTGGTCGCTGAGCACGCCGTCGACCACCGCCTCCGGATCGCGCATCAGCGCGACATTGGCGTAGAACAGGTCGAGCTGGTCCGCCGCCGCCGCCGCCAGCGCGGCCGCGTCCGATCGCTCAAGCGGCCGCAGCACGACATGACGCCCGCCAAGCGTCACCGGCGTGCGCCACGCGCTCAAGCCAGCCGGCCCTCGTGCAGCCGCACCACCCGGTCCATGCGCGCGGCCAGCCGCTCGTTGTGGGTCGCGACGATCGCGGCCGATCCTTCGCCGCGCACCAGCGACAGGAACTCGCCCAGCACCACGTCGGCAGTGGCCTCGTCCAGGTTTCCCGTCGGCTCGTCCGCCAGCACCAGCGGCGGCCGGTTGGCCAGCGCACGCGCCACCGCCACGCGCTGCTGCTCGCCGCCCGACAGCTGGCTCGGCCGGTGCGTCAGCCGGTGGCCGAGGCCGAGCGCGGTCAGCAGCCCGGTCGCGCGCGCCCGCGCCTCCGCCTGCGACGCGCCCTTCACCAGCTGCGGCAGCACGACATTCTCCGTGGCGTCGAAATCGGGCAGCAGGTGGTGGAACTGGTACACGAAGCCCAGCATGTCGCGCCGCACCCGCGTGCGCCCGTCCTGGTTCAGCCGCGCAGCCTCCTCGCCGCCCAGCATGATCGACCCTTCGAACCCGCCCTCCAGCAGCCCCACCGCCTGCAGCAGCGTCGACTTGCCCGATCCGGACGGCCCCAGCAGCGCCACGATCTCGCCCGGCGCGACCGACAGGTCGACGCCGCGAAGCACATGGATGGTTTCGCCGCCCTGGGTGAAGCTGCGGCGCAGCTCGTGAAGGCGCAGCACCGCGTCATTCATAGCGAAGCACCTGCACGGGATCAGTGTTGGCGGCCTTGAACGCCGGATAGAGCGTCGCGAGCACGGACATCAGCAGCGCCATGCCCGCAATCCCGATCACCTCAACCGGGTCGGTCCGCGCCGGCAGCTCGGTCAAGAAGCGGATGGACGGATCCCACAGGTTCTGCCCCGTCACCGCCTGCACAGCATTCACGACCGACTGGCGGAAGAACAGGAAGATCTGCCCCAGCACCAGCCCTGCGGCGATCCCCAGCACGCCGATGGTGACGCCCACCGTCATGAAGATCTTCACCAGTCCGCCGCGGGTCGCGCCCATCGTGCGCAGGATGGCGATGTCGCGGGTCTTGGCGCGCACCAGCATGATCAGCGACGACAGGATGTTGAACACCGCCACCAGCACGATGATCGACAGGATGGTGAACATCGCCACCCGCTCCACCTGCAGCGCGTCGAACAGGGTGGAATTCATCTGCCGCCAGTCGGTGATCGCCGCCCGGCCTTCCACCCGGCTGGCGAGCGGCTGCAGGATCTCGCCCACCCGGTCGGGGTCGACCGTGTCCAGCTCCACCATCTGCACCGCGTCGCCCAGGAACAGCAGCGTCTGCGCGTCCTCGATCGGCATCACCACGAACAGGCTGTCATAATCCCAGATGCCGACCTCGAAGATCGCCGCCACGCGGTACGACACGACGCGCGGCACGGTGCCGAACGGGGTGGCGGGGCCTTGCGGGCTGATCAGGCTGATCTCGCTCCCGACGCGCGCGCCCAGCGCCTCGGCCAGCCGCGCGCCCAGCGCCACGTTGCCGCTGCCGGGAGTCAGCTCGGCAAGCCGTCCGGACAGCACGTTGCCGGCGATCACCGGGTTGCCGCGGATGTCCTCCACCCGCATGCCGCGCGCCAGCACGCCCTCGACCCGCCCTTCATAGGTCGACATCAGTGGCTGCTCGATCAGCGGCGTCGCCGACGTCACGCCCGGCGTCGCGCGCGCCTGCGCCAGCACCTCGCGCCAGTCCGGCAGCCGCCCGCCATAGCCTTGCACGACGGCATGGCCGTTCAGCCCCACCGACTTCTCGAACAGCTCCGCGCGAAAGCCGTTCATCACGCTCATCACGATCACCAGCGCGGCCACGCCCAGCATCACCGCCACCAGGCTGATGGACGCGACCAGGAAGATGAAGCCCTCCCCCTTTCCGGGCAGCAGGTATCGCTTGGCGATCATCCGCTCGTAGCGGGACAGGATCATGAAGGAGGCATCCGGGACAAAGGCAGGGTCTTCGACTTAGGTCCGGCCGAAACCGCATGCAACCTTGCAACCTTGTGTCTTTCTGTGTCCTCGTCGCCACAGCAAACGTCCAAAATGGCCGGGCGCTGCGGATGAACATGACATTTACAAGGCAGCTCCCTACGGTCCGAGTCATCGAAGCGCAGGCAATGGCCGTGGTTCGGGGAGGTTTCGGGCTCCAGCATGTCGACGGCAGGCGACACGCTGTTCGAGACGAAACATTGAAGGGGGCAGACGGCACGGTCGTCTTGCGGGTGCCCGGGTCGGAAACGATCCGGGCATTCGTGTTTTCAGGCCCCGGCCGCGCCGGGTTCAGTTCATCTGCTGTTCAACCGCAAATCCGCAGGCGCGGAACCGTCGTGGGGTTCTGCTGATGATTGCGGTCGCGCTGGGCGCGCTCCTGTTTGCCGTCGAACCGGCGGTCCTGTTCGCGCAGGCCGTTGGGGTCCGCGTGCGCACGCAACGCTCGCTCATCCGCGTGCCCGTGCCCCGTGGCCCGCCGCCCCGGCCGGAACGGTGGCGTGAACAGCGTGGCCCGCGCTGCGTCGCCGTCGACAGCCTGGCCGGCGCGCATGTAAACCGCGACAACAGCGTGGACCTCATCCTGCGCGGTGGCGGGCGGGTCCGGGCGCGCCTGGACGGCAGCTGCCCGGCGATGGACTTATATTCGGGCTTCTACGTCCGCCCGGGCCGCGACGGCATGGTCTGCGCCGACCGCGACGGGTTCAGGTCGCGCTCCGGCGGTGCGTGCGAGATCGACGGCTTCCGCCGTCTGGTGCCGGACGACCGCCGCCGCCGCGACCGCCGCTAGGGCGAACCGCCCGCCCGGCCGGGGATCAGCCTGCGCCGACGGGCAAGGTCAGCAGGAAGCGCGCACCCTGCCCCGGCGCGCTGTCCACCCCGATATCGCCGCCCATCGCGCGGGCCAGCCGCCGGGCGATGTAGAGGCCAAGGCCGCTTCCCGTCTGGTCCGCCGGCTCCACCCGCTCGAACTTTTCGAAGATGCGCCCCTGATCCTCCGGGTCGATGCCGGCACCCTGGTCGGCCACCACGATGGTCGCCTGCCCGCGCGCCACCTCGCCGCGCAGCCACACCATGCCGCCGTCGGGCGAATGGCGCACGGCGTTGCCGACCAGGTTGACCAGGATCTGCAGCACGCGGCGCGGCTCCCCCATCGCCGGCAGCGCGTCCGATGCCGCGGGCGGATCGATCCGCACGCCGCGTTCGGCCGCGCGCACCGCCAGCAGCCCGGCCGCCCGGCGCGCCAGCAGCGCCAGGTCGATGGGCTCGCCCGCAATCGCAAAGCCGGGCCGCTCCACCGCCTCCAGGTCGACCAGATCGTCCACCAGCGCCAACAGGTGGCGTGCGGCACCCGCGATATCGTCGGCATAGCCGGCATAGCTGCTGCCCCGCTCCAGGCTCATCCCCTCCGCGCCCGCCAGGATCCGGTCGAGCGGACCGCGGAACGCGCGGCCCAGCGCGTCGGTCGACGGCGCGCCGGTCGGCGCCGCCGCGCCCTCGGCCGCCTCAACGGCACAGCGATAGCCGATCAGCGCGCCATCGCCGTCCACCTCGGGATCGCCCGACAGGATCAGCGCCGCGCCGGTTGCCTTCAACACCGCACGCTGGCCGGTGAACGGCATCCGCCGGCCAAGCGCGGACAGGATCGGCATGTCGCCCGCCCCGTCGTCGGCCAGCTGCACCAATGCCGTCAGCGGTTCGCCGATCATGTCGGCCGTGTCGGCAAGGCCGATGCGCGTGATCCGGAGCGCCGCGTCCAGCTCCAGCATCCAGCTCGCCTCGGCCCGCGCCACGTCGGCCGCCCGGCCGCGCGACGTGTCGCGCGGCAGCCAGCCGGTCACCGACAGCGACACGCCGGCGGCATCCGGCCGCGCCCGCGCCCACAGCTCGATCTCCTCGCCGTCGTCATGGACGATCGCCGGCCGGCTGACGATCACGCCCAGCCGCCGTGCAAGCCGCACGATGTCGGCCAGCGCCGGCAGCGCAAGGGCCACGCCGATCCGCCCGCCGGCCCGCTCCTGCAACGCGCGCAGCCGCGGGTCCGCGTCGACCAGCCGGCCGTCATTGTCGATGCGCGCGTGCGCGACCCCCGTCATCGTCCGTCCCGTTCGGTGATGGCGGCGCGGTATCCGGGGTCCAGCTGCAATTGCGCGACGCTGTGCAGCGCGTCCGCGCGGCTCAATGCGTCAAACCCGTCCACCGTCGCCACCAGCTTGTCGTCCTCCTGCCCGTGCGCCTCGGCCAGCCGCAGCAGCACTCCCACCGCCTCCGCGCGCGGCAGCCCGGCGGCGCGCAGCAGCACCGCCGCCCGATCGACATCGGCCAGCGCCGCCAGCGCATCGGCATGATCGATGCCGAGCGTGCGGGACAGCAGCGCTGCCGCAAGGCCCGGCCGCGCCGCCGACAGCGCCGCCTCGATCACGTCCGCCAGCGGCCGGTCGCTGTTCAGCAATCGTGTGGCCAGCCGGATGGCGGCGGGGCACGCGCCCTCCCCTTCGTCATGCCGGCTCAGCTGATGCCGCGCGGCAACCGCGATCCAATTGTCGACCTGGCTGTCATCCTCCCCGCGCGCGATCAGCACGGCGCGCGCGGCGGCGGCGATGCGCCAGACCAGCCGGTGCATGTCCTCCGCCTTCAGATCGGTGCCGACCAGCATCGGGTCGCCGAACGGATCGAACCGGCGGCTGTCCGCGCGCAGCAGCGCCAGCTCCAGCGCGGCGGCTTCCGCGTCTCCCGACGCGACCGGCTCCACCGGCGCACGGCTGCCCGCCGCCCGCAACATGGTGGTCAGCCGGTGTTCCTCCACCCGCGCAAAGGCCTGCGCGATCAGCGCCGGATCGCTGACGGCATGGGGCACGGCCAGCGGCGGCAGCAGCACGGGCGGCACCAGCGCCGCCAGCCGCGCGCGGAACGCCGCTTCCTCGGCCTCCACCAGCTCCGCCACCAGCCGGCGCGTCTGCGTCCAGTGATAGTCGCTCGGCGGCTGCAGGTCGGGCGTCGCCAGCTGGCGGACGAGCAGGTCCAATCCGCGCGACGCAAGCGTCGTCGCCCGCGCGGCGTTGGCCACCAGCCCGCTGGGCTGTTCCTCCTCGCTGATGTGCCGTGACGCCATCGGCGCGACCCTAGGCCGCGTCGCGTGAAAAGCCGGTTAACCCAGCCGCCGTCGTGCGCTGGGCCAGGAACAGGTTCGCCGCCGCCGCGCCCGCCAGCACCAGCAGCCCGGCGCTCCACCATCCGCCCAGCGCAAAGGGCAGCATCAGCCAGGCCAGGCTGTCCGCGTCGGCGGCCGGCGCCGGGCGGTCGCCATGATGTCCGAACAGCCGGCGGTGACGGGCCGTGAAACCCAGGAAGGCGAGCGTGCCCCCGGTCATCGCGGCCGGGCCGGTGTCGCCGCCGCTGATCGACAGCGTGGCGCCGGCGACGGCCAGCGTCATGATCAGCGCGGCGATCCGCTGCGGCTCGACCCGGGCCAGCGCGTCGGGCCGCCACGACACGAGCGCCATGCGCCGCGCCACCGCCGCCAGCGCGCCCGATCCCAGCGCAAGCGCCAGCGCGGCCGCGATCAGCCCGCCGCCGGCAACCGGCACCGCGATCAGCGCCGCCGCCGCCGCGGCCCAGCCGACGGTATCGGGCGTCAGCCGGCTGTCCATCGCCACGGGCGCGATCAGGCGGGACAGCGGCAGCAGCAGCCACCGGTCGGCGGGGCCGCGCGGCAGGTCCGCCGCCCGCTCGCCCAGCGCCGTTGTCAGCGTATCGGCATCGTCCTCGTCCTCGACCAGCGCCGCCAGCCCGCCCGGCGCACCCGCGCACAGCGCGCCGCCGCCCTGCAACAGCGTGCGCAGGATCGACGATCCCGGGTCCCAGTCCGGCGGCAGGTCCGCCACGCGGCGCATCATGGTGACATCGGCGATCGCCGCCCCGCCCCAGCGCCGGTCGGCGTCGATCCGCTCCCAGGCGGCATTGGCAGGCGTGTCGGCGATGGTCAGCGCGGCCGGCCCGTCTGTCGCGATCAGCAGCGCCAGGCTGTCCTCGTCCACCAGCGCGCCGTCGGCCAGCAGCAGCAGCCGGTCGCCCGGCGTCATCTCGGCCGCGACCTCGCCCGCGTCGCTCACCAGCCGGGTGGGGATGCCGTCGCGCGACAGCCGCGCGGCCGTGTCGATCAACGGCAGGTCCGGCCGTTCGGTCAAAAGCAGCAGCTGCTCGACACCGGCCGCGCGCAGCCGCCGCGCCGCCGCTTCGGCCAGCGTGCCGCCCGCCACCGGCAGCGCCGCGGCGGTCTGGCGACCGTCGGGCGTTTCCCGGTTGGCGATCAGCAGGCCGAAAAGCATGGAGGTCCCCGTTCGCGCCGGACTGGCGCGGCGGCGGACGGGTTAGTCGCGCGGGTGCCCGCTTGCCAAGCCGCTCAGGCGGCGATCGCGTTCAGTTCGGCACGCACCGCGGCCAGCGCATCCTTGTCGCCGAACGGCGCGCCGCCCAGCCGCTCGGCCGCGCGCAGCAGGTCTTCCGCGCCGAAGCTGGCGGCAAGCCCCTTCAGGCGCAGCGCGCCCAGTTCCCAGTCCAGCTTGTTGGTGACGGCGACGAGCTGCCCGAAATTGGCCTCCGCGCTGTCGAGAAAGGCGGTGCGCAGCTCCAGCACGAGCGCGGGATCGTTACCGACTGCGGCGGCCAGCGCCATTTCAAGCATGCCCTGTTCGTAAGCCATGCTGCCGTGGCTAGGCCGAAAGGGTGAACGGCCGGTAAACAAACGGCCGGTCGCGCGGCGCTTTCGCTTGCCGGCAAAGCGCGGTAGCGTCCCGGCCATGAATGGGGGAACCAAGATCGTCGGCCTGTTCGCCGACCAGCCGCGCAGCCATTATCAGGAGGAGCGGATGGAGCCGGACGAGAGCGTCTTTGAAGCAACCGAGCGCTTCGATCCGCCCCGCCCCGCGCCATCGCTGCTGCTGCCCGTGCTGTGCGGCCTCGCCGCGATCGCCTGGATCGCGTTCGTGGTGGTCGCGGCGGTCGACGGCTATGGCGGCCGCGCGCCGTCGCTGGCCGAGCTGGGAGGCCTGATCGCGACTGCCGCCGCCCCGCTTGCGCTGATCGGCGTCCTTTACCTCCTCCTCGCCACCGCCAGCCGGCGTCGCGCCCGCCGCTTCGGCGCGGATGCGGCCGCGATCGCCGCGGAGGCCGACCTGATCGAGGATCGGCTGGCCGCGCTCGGCGCGCGCGCCGCCGCCATCCGGGAGACCAGCGAAGCCGCCGCCCGCCACCTGGCCGATGCCAGCGCCCGTGCCGCCGACGACGGCGCGCGGCTTGAGGCGGTCACCGGCGCGCTCAACGCCACCACCACCGGCATGGCCTCCACGCTGGTCGCGGTGATGGGCCGCATCCCGGAGGCCGACAAGCAGGTCCGCGGCATCACCGCCGTGCTCGACGACACCATGTTGTCCGCGCTGGAAGGAACGGGCGCGCTGGAAGCCCGCGTCGCCGCCATTGGTGAGCGCGCGCAGGCGGCCGAGGCGATCGCCACCGGCGCCGCCGAGACGCTGGCCGATCGCATCCGCCTGGTCGACGAGGCGGGCGCCGCCGCCGGCGGGCGCATCGATGCCGCCGCCACTGGCCTCTCCGACCGCGCGCAGGCCGCCGTGGCCGAGGCGGAGGCCGCCTTCGCGCGCACCCGCGCCGGGCTGGAGGAGCAGGCCGCCGCGATGACCGCGCTTGCCGACCAGGCCCGCGCCATGATCGAGAGCGCGGCCGAGGGCAGCACCGGCGCGCTTGCCGAACGCCTGTCCCACGTGTCCGCGCAGGTGGCGGAGATCGGTGCGGCGCTGGCCCGCCACGACGGCACCGGCGCCGCCATGATCGACCGCATCTCGGGCGGGCTCGATCAGGTGGAACAGCGCTTCACCACCATCGACACCGACGGGGTGGCCCGGGCGCAGCGGCTGACCGCGGCGATGGCCGGCCTGACGGACGAGGCCGATCGCATGGCCGGCGCGCTCGCCAATGGCGGCACGCTGGCGGAAGCGCTGATGGTGCGCGCCGATCACCTGCTCGCCGCGCTCGACGCCAACGCGCGCGAGATCGACGAAACGCTGCCGGCGGCGCTTGCCCGGCTGGATGCCGCGGCCGCCACCGCGCAGGGGCGGCTGGAGGCGATCGGCCCCGCGCTCGACGGCATGAGCAGCCGGGGCGACAAGCTCCTGGGCGATCTCGCCCGCGTCGAGGCGCTGCTCGACGGGCAGCAGGCCCGGCTGCAGGCCATCGCCGGCGTCGCGTCAGACGCCGATGGCCAGGCGCGCGCGATCGTGGACGGATCGGGGGCGCAGCTCGTCGACATGATGGTCCGCGTCCGCGAAGCCGCGGGCAACGCGGCGGACCGCGCGCGCGACGCCATGGCCCGGCTCGCGCCCGATCTCGCCCGCTCGGTCAGCGATGCCGGCGACGCCGCGCTCGCCCCCATGCAGCAACGGGTGGAGGCGCAGACCGCCGCGCTCGCGGCCGCGGCCGAACGCGCGGTCGCCGCGGCCGACGCCGCCGCCGCTGCGCTGGCGGAGCGTGTCCGCCTGATTGAGGATGCCGCCGGCTCGCTCGACCAGCGGCTGGTGGAAGCCGGCGGCGACATCGGGCGGGAGGATTTCGCCCGCCGTGTCGCCCTGGTGATCTCCGGCCTCAACAGCGCGTCGGTGGATGTCCGCGCGCTGCTCGCCACCGATGCCACAGATGCCGACTGGCAGGCCTATCTCGGCGGCGACCGCAGCCTGTTCAGCCGCCGGCTCGCCCAGTTGCTGGACGAGGGCGATGCCGCCGCGCTCGCCACCCGCCTGCGGGAGGATGCCGCCCTGCGCGACGGCGTTCACCGCTTCGTGCAGGATTTCGAGGCGATGCTGCGCGCGGTGCTCGCCACCCGCGAAGGCGGCGCGCTCGCCGTCACGCTGCTGTCGTCCGACATCGGCAAGGTCTACGCGGCGTTGGTGCGGCTCCTGGCCGCCTAGCCGCCGCGCGGCAGGATCAGTTCGGCGGCCGGATCCAGACCAGGCTCTCCGCCGAGATCCAGCCATAGACATAGTTCAGGTAGAAGCAGCCGAACAGCACCAGCGACACGATTGTCGCCCGTGCCAGCACGCGCCCCAGCCTGAACTCGTGGGGCGCGCTGTCCGCCTGCCCCCGCACCCGCTCGGCGCCGGCCTCCTCGCCTGTGCGGATGCCGAACGGCAGCACGATAAAGACGGCCAGCACCCAGAACAGGAAATAGATGGCGAGGGCGGACGTCCAGCGCATCAGACCGCCAGCAGCATCACGTCCACGACGGGCTTCTTGCCGGTCCAGCGCACCGCCGTCCGCCGCACGGCCAGCCGCACCGCTTCCTGGCGCTTGTCGCCCTTGGCACCGCTGTCGAGCGCTTCCTCGACCGCGGCGACCGCCTCGGCGATGAAGTCGTCGCGGTCCTCCTCGACCGGCAGGCCCTGCGTGCGGATCTGCGGATCACCGGCCAGCTTGCCGCGCTTGTCCACCGCGGCCGCGACCGACACCTGGCCATAGGCCGCGACGCGGCGACGCTCCTGCATCGTGGATCCGTCCGCCGGCAGGATGACGTCACCGTCGATCACCAGCCGGCCGACCGGCTCGTGGCTGACCAGCGACGGCGCGCCGGGCGCGAGCCGGATCAGGCTGCCATTCTCCTGCACCACGGCGCGGCGGATGCCCTTTTCCATGGCGAAGCGGGCATGTTCGGTCAGGTGCCGAAGCTCCCCGTGCACCGGCACCAGGATCTCCGGCCGGATCCACTTGTACATCAGCTCCAGCTCCGGCCGTCCCGGGTGGCCGGATACATGGACGTGCGCCTGACGATCGGTGATCATCTGCACGCCCGCGCCCGCCAGCTGGTTCTGGATGCGGCCGATCGCCGTCTCGTTGCCCGGAATCTGCTTGGACGAGAACACGACAAGGTCGCCCTTGCTGAGCTTCAGCGGGTGGCTGCCCGACGCGATCCGCGCCAGCGCCGCGCGCGGCTCGCCCTGGCCGCCGGTGGCGACGATCATCACCTCGCGCGCCGGCAGCTTCATGGCCTGGTCGAAATCGACGGTCTCGGGGAAATCCTTCAGGTAACCTGCCGCGCGGGCGACCTTGATGATCCGGTCGAGCGACCGCCCGGCCACCACCAGCTTGCGGCCGGTGTCCTCCGCGACCTGCCCCAGCGTGTGCAGCCGCGCCGCATTGGAGGCAAAGGTGGTGACCAGCACCCGGCCCTCGGCCGCGCCGATCACCGAATCGAGGCCGGCGCGCACCGCGGATTCGGATCCGGATGCGGCGTCGTTGAACACGTTGGTGCTGTCGCACATCAGCGCCAGCACGCCCTTGTCGCCGATCGCCTCAAGCTCCGCCGCCGTGGAGGGCGTGCCCAGCACGGGATCCTCGTCCAGCTTCCAGTCGCCGCTGTGGAACACCCGGCCATAAGGCGTCTCGATGACAAGAGCGTTGCCCTCGGGGATGGAGTGCGCCAGCGGGATGTGGTTCACCGTGAACGGCCCCAGCTTATAGGGGCGGTTTGGCTCAACCATCTTCAGCTTCACCTTGTCGGCGATGCCCTCGCTGTCCAGCTTCTCGCGGATCAGGCCGGCCGTGAACGGCGCGGCATAGAGCGGCACGCCGAGGTCCTGCGCCAGATAGGGCAGCGCGCCGATATGATCCTCATGGCCGTGCGTCAGCACGATGCCGACCAGATCGTCGATCCGGTCCTCGATGAAGCTCAGGTCGGGCAGGATCACGTCGACGCCGGGCAGGCCCGGATCGGCAAAGGTGATCCCGCAGTCGACCATCAGCCACTTGCCGTCGCAGCCATAGAGATTGACGTTCATCCCGATCTCGCCGGATCCGCCGAGAGCGAGGAAAAGCAATTCCTTACCAGGTTTCATTCACATCTTTCGTCAGTGTTCGCGCGTGAAAAACGCGCCAAGGATCGGGCATCCGCCCGGAATGGGGGTGATCGGGATCGGCCTTTCCGAAGAAAGCCTCGACCCCGTTCGTTTCGGGCGGAGTCGAAAAGCACCGCTCTGGGGCGCTTCCCGGCTCCGTGCGGAACGAACGGAGGCTGTGCAGAACCTGGGGCAAGCCGTTCATCCGGGCTCGCAACCGCTCAGGCTGCGCGTTGCATATGGGCGGCCGCATGCAACATCGCCAGCCCCCTCAGCGTCAGGTCGGGTTCCACCGCATCGAACAGGTCGGTCCGCCCGTCGAACAGCACGGCCAGCCCGCCGGTCGCGATCACGCGCGCCGGTCGGCCGATCTCCGCCTTGGCGCGCGCGATCAGCCCTTCCATCATCGCGACATAGCCCCAGTAGATGCCGGACAGCATCTGCGCCTCCGTCGTGCGGCCGATCACGTCGTCGCTCGCCGGCGCCTCGATCGCGATCCGCGGCAGCTTGGCCGCCGCCGCGACCAGCGCATCCAGCGACAGGTTGACGCCCGGCGCGATCACGCCGCCCTTGTAGGCGCCGGTATAATCCACGACGTCGAAGGTCGTGGCCGTGCCGAAATCGATCACGATCAGGTCGTCGGGGTGGATGGCATGCGCCGCCATCGCGTTCAGCACCCGGTCCGCGCCGACGGTCTGCGGCTCCACCACGTCCAGCACGATCGGCCAGGCGGCGGCGCCGCGTCCGGCCACCACCGGCTCGACGCCAAAATATTTGGTCGACAGCACCTGCAGGTTGTGGAGCGCGCGCGGCACCACCGTGCCGATGATCACCGCATCGACGGCATCGCGGCCATAGCCTTCCAGCTGCAGCAGCTGGTGCAGCCACACCGCATATTCATCGGCCGTGCGCCGCGGGTCGGTTGCGATGCGCCACCGCGCGCGGATCTCGCCGTCCTCGAACAGCGCGAACACGGCATTGGTGTTTCCCGCATCGATCGCCAGCAGCATCGCGTCCCCTTCCATCGCGGTGCCGCCATGCAGCCCGGTCGCTTCCCTTTACCGCCTGACCGGGGCTTGTCGAAGGGTTGCGCGCCTCCTGCCGATCATCCGCGGCCGCTCGCGTGCCCACGCTCCGGACGATTGCCACCGGAAATGTCGCCGATCGCCGCCCCCACCCCTTCCGCGCGCGCGATCGCACACCAGATCGGCGCCTCACGATCCGGAGCATCTGCGATGACCCCCAGCGGCAACACCATCCTCATCACCGGCGGCGGCAGCGGCATCGGCCGCGCGCTCGCCCACCGCCTCCACGACGCCGGCAACCACATCATCATCGCCGGACGCCGCCTGGACGCGCTCCACGAGGCTGCGGAGGGGCGGGAGCGGATTGCCGTGGTCGAGCTCGACATCGCCGATCCCGCCTCGATCGCGGCGCTGGCCCGCCGGGTCGTTGCGGATCACCCCGCGCTCAACATCCTCGTCAACAATGCTGGCGTCATGCGGTTCGAGGCCGTGGACGCCGCCCGCGACCTCGGTGATGCGGAGGAGATGATCACCACCAACCTGCTCGGCCCCATCCGCCTGACCGATGCGCTGGTCGGCCATCTCTCCGGCCAGCCGAACGCAGCGATCGTCAATGTCACTTCGGGGCTCGCCTTCGTGCCGCGCACCGATGCGCCCACCTATTCGGCGACCAAGGCGGCCATCCATTCCTACACGGTGTCGCTCCGCCACCGGCTCGCCGGCCGGGTGGAGGTGGTGGAGCTGGCGCCCCCGGGCGTGCAGACCGACCTGACGCCGGGACAGGCCAGCCGCGACGGCTACCAGCCGCTCGACGAATTCGCGGACGAGGTCATCAGTCTCTGGTCGCAACCTGCTGAAATCCTTGTGGAACGCGTTCGCCCGCTCCGCCATGCCGAAGCCAGCGGCCAGTTCGATCAGGTGCTCGACAGGGTCAACCCGGCCCTCAACTGATCAGGAACACGTCCCCGGCCCGCACCTCGATGGTCTCCGTCGCGGTCTCCAGCCGCAGCGCTCCGTCGGCTGTCAGCCCGCGATAGACGCCGTCCACCGCCTCCGCCCCCGGCATCGCCACCCGAAGCGCGGTGCCGTCGGGGTAGGCCCGCGCCATCCACTGCTGCCGCACCGGCTCCAGCCCGTCCGCCCGCCACCGCGCGAGCCAGGCGGCGAAACAGTCAGCCAGCGTTTCGCAAAGCGCCTCGGGTCCAACCGCCGCGCCCAGCGCCGCCGTCGTCCGCCCCGGCACGTCGGGCGCACTGGCCAGGTTCACGCCGAACCCGGCTACGACCGCCTCCCCGCTCCGTTCCAGCAGGATGCCCGCCAGCTTCGCGCTCCCCAGCATCAGGTCGTTCGGCCACTTGATCGACAGCGCGGCATCCGGCGCATGCCGCCGCATCGCCTCATCGAGCGCGACGGCCGCCACCAGCGCCAGGCCGGGCGCCGGCGGATCGGCCGGCCGCAACCGCACCAGCGTGCTCGCGAACAGGTTGCGGGGGGCAGACGCCCATGACCGGCCCAGCCGACCACGCCCGGCCGTCTGCCGCCCGGCGCGCAGCCACGCTCCCTCGGCTGCACCCTGCCCCGCCTCTGCCAGCAGGTCGGCGTTGGTGGAGCCCGTTTCCGCGACGAAGCGGATCAGAACAGCGCGGCCGCCGCCTGCCCGCTCGCCAGCGCCAATGCCGGGATCAGCAGATAGCCGAGCGGCGACAGCAACACCGCGGCAGCCGCGATGAGGCCGCCCTCGAGCCGACTGTCCGACGGCGCATAGCCGGGTGCCGGCTCGTCGAAGTAGATCGTCTTGACGATCTTCAGGTAATAATAGGCCCCGATCACCGACAGCGCGATGCCGATCGCGGCCAGCTCCCAATACCCGACGCCGATCAGCGCATCGAACACCAGGAACTTGCCCCAGAAGCCGAACAGCGGCGGGATCCCGGCCAGCGAGAACATGAACACAGCCATCGCCGCCGCCAGTCCCGGCCGCGTCCGCGACAGTCCGGCGAGGCTGGCGATCGTCTCCACCGGCCGTCCCTCGCTGTCGCGCATCTGGAGCACGCACAGGAAGCTGCCCAGCGTCATGACGATGTAGATCGCCATGTAGCTGATCACCGCCGCCAGCCCCTCCGCCGTGCCCGCGGCGAGGCCGAGGAGCGCGAAGCCGACATTGTTGATCGACGAATAGGCGAGCAGCCGCTTGATGTTCGACTGGCCGATCGCCGCCACCGCTCCCAGGATGATGGAGGCGAGTGCGACGAACACGATGATCTGCCGCCATTGCTCCAGACCGGGCCCAAGCGCCTCGGCAGACACGCGCACCAGGAGCGCCATCGCTGCGAACTTCTGCGCCGTGGCGAACACGGTGGTCACCGGCGTCGGCGCGCCCTCGTACACGTCGGGCGTCCACATGTGGAACGGCACTGCGGAGATCTTGAACAGCACGCCCGCCAGCACGAACACGAGGCCGAACACCTGGCCCAGCGACGGCTGCCCCGTTGTCTCGATCGACTCCGCGAAGGCCGCGGCGATGCCGTCGAACAGCGTGGTGCCGGTAAAGCCGTACAGCAGCGATACGCCGTAGAGCATGATGCCGGACGCAAGCGCACCCAGGACGAAATACTTCAGCCCCGCCTCCGCGGACCGCAGGTCACGCCGGAGGAAGCTGGCGAGGACGTAGGCCGCAAGCGACTGGAGCTCCAGGCCGACATAGAGCGTCAGGAGGTCACCGGCCGACACCATCATCCCCATGCCGACGCAGGAGAACAGGATCAGGACCGGGTATTCCGGCTGCATCGTCCCGCCCGCGCGGCGGAAGAAGCGCGGCGCGATCAGGATGCACACCGCCGCCGCGACATAAATGCCAACCTTGCAGAAGGCGGCAAAGGCGTCGGCCTGATGGAGACCACCGAAGCTGTCACCGCCGGTCGACGCGGGGCCGAGCAGCGACACGCCGGCCAGCGCGAGCACGGCCACCGACAGCAGCGTCACCATGTCCACGCCGCGCTCGCCGCGCCAGGCGGCCGCCAGCAGCAGCAGCACGCCACCGATGATGAGGATCAGCTCGGGAGCGAGCCGGAGAAGATAGTCGGCCATCAGTGCGCCTCCGCGCCGTGCGCGTCCTGGGGACCGCCGACCTGTTCCTGGACTGCGCCGGGCGCCGCGGCGGCGACCTGCGCATCGCCGACCGGACGCGCCCGGTCGATCCGCTGCGTCAGCGCGGCGACATCCGCGCGCATCGGCGCGATGAAGCTTTCGGGATAGATGCCCAACCAGAGGACGACCGCGGCGATCGGCGCGAGAAGCGCGATCTCGCGACGCGACAGGTCCTCCATCTTCAGCACGTCCGGCTTGTCCGCCACGCCGAACACGACGCGCCGGTAAAGATAGAGCGAATAGGCCGCACCAAGGATGATGCCGGTGGTGCAGATCAGCGTGGCGAAGCTGTTCACCTGATACACACCCATCAGCGAGAGGAACTCGCCGACGAACCCCGACGTGCCCGGAAGACCGATGGTCGCCATCGTGAACAGCAGGAACAGGATGGCATAACGCGGCATCACCGATGCCAGCCCGCCGTAACGCGCGATCTCACGGGTATGCAGCCGGTCGTAGATCACGCCGACGCACAGGAACAGCGCGCCCGACACCAGGCCGTGCGACAGCATCACGATCATCGCGCCTTCCAGCCCCTGCTGGTTGAAGGCGAACAGCCCGACCATCACGATCGCCATGTGCGCGACCGACGAATAGGCGATCAGCTTCTTCATGTCGGCCTGCACCAGCGCGACCAGCGAGGTGTAGACGACCGCGACCATCGACAGCGCCAGGATCACCCAGATCAGCTGTTGCGACGCTTCGGGAAACATCGGCAGCGAGAAGCGGATGAAGCCGTATCCGCCAAGCTTCAGCAGCACGCCCGCCAGGATCACCGATCCCGCCGTCGGCGCTTCCACATGGGCGTCGGGCAGCCAGGTGTGGACCGGCCACATCGGCACCTTGACGGCGAACGACGCGAAGAAGGCGATCCACAGCCACGTCTGCGCCTCGACGGGGAAGTCCGTCTCCATCAGCGCCGGGATCGACGTGGTGCCGGCATAGCGCGCCATCCACAGCATCGCGATCAGCATCAGCACGGAGCCGAGCAGCGTGTAGAGGAAGAACTTGTAGCTGGCGTAGATCCGCCGCGTCCCGCCCCAGATGCCGATGATCAGGTACATCGGGATCAGGCCGGCTTCGAAGAAGATGTAGAACAGGAACAGGTCCTGCGCCGCGAAGGTGCCGATCATCAGCACCTCCACCAGCAGGAACAGCGCCATATATTCGGGCACCCGCCGCTCGATCGCGCGCCACGACGCACCGATGCAGATCGGCATCAGGAACACCGAAAGCATGATCAGCATCAGCGCGATGCCGTCGATGCCCAGCGCCCATGCGAACCGCCCGAACAGCGGCTGGTACTCGACGAACTGCCACCGCTCCGCCTGGCCGGCCTGGTCGAAGGTCGCCCACAGCACGATGCCGAGCAGAAGGTCGATCAGCGTCGCGCCCAGCGCGATGCGCCGCGCGTTCGCCGCTGCGGAGTAGACGCAGGCCACGGCCGCGACGAGCGGCACGAGCAGCATGACGGACAGGATCGGAAAGCCGAGCTGGTTCATTGTGTCGGCCTCAACCCAGGATCGCCCAAGTGGCGAAACCCACCAGGCCCAGAAGCATCACGAGAGCATAGTTCGCCAGCTGCCCGGACTGGAACCGGACGGCCGCCCGGCTGCCGACCTGCACTGCGGCGGCAAAGCCGTTCGGGCCGAAGCGGTCGACCAGGCCGACATCGCCCCGCTGCCAGAACAGCCGGCCGAACCAGAAGGCCGATCGCACGAACAGCAGGTGGTAGATCTCGTCGAAATACCACTTGTTGAGCAGGAACCGGTACAGGATGCGGAACTGCTCTGCGAAGCGCTGCGGCCAGTCCTTGTAGACGACGTAGGCGAGGATGGCGGTGCCGAGCCCGATCAGCATGGCGACGGTCGCCGACAGCTTCACCCACATCGGCGTTTCGTGGATGTGGTGGATCAGCGCCTCGTCGAAGGCGATGCTGCCGCGCCAGAACTCGGCGGAATCGATGAAGAACGGGGCGAAGGCGATGCCGGCGAACACGGCGCCGATGCTCAGCACGACAAGCGGCACCAGCATCGGCCACGGGCTTTCGTGCGGGTGATAACCGCCGGTGCCCGCCGGAAGATCGTGCTTCGTCGGCCCATGCGCATGCGGCTCGTCACCCGCGCTCTCCTGCGCCGGCGGATTGTCAGCATGCGCGACGGCATGACCATGATCGTGGTCATGGTCGTGGCCGTGCCCATGGTCGTCATGGAGCGCATGCTGGATATGCTCGGACGCGGCCCAGCGCGGCTTGCCGAAGAAGGTGAGGAGGACCAGCCGCCACGAATAAAAGCTGGTCAGCAAGGCGGCGAACACACCCACGAAGAAGGCGAAGCCGCCCATCGACGTGCCCGAGGCATAGGCCGCCTCGATGATCGCGTCCTTCGAATAGAAGCCTGCAAAGCCGAACACGCCGTACAGCCCGACGCCGGTGATCGCGAGCGTGCCCAGCGTCATCGTCCAGAAGGTGATGGGGATCTCACGGCGGAGCGCGCCATAATAGCGCATGTCCTGCTCGTGGTGCATCGCATGGATCACGGAGCCCGCACCCAGGAACAGCAGCGCCTTGAAGAAGGCGTGGGTGAACAGGTGGAACATGGCGATGCCATAAGCGCCGCTGCCGGCCGCGAAGAACATGTAGCCGAGCTGCGAACAGGTCGAATAGGCGATCACGCGCTTGATGTCGGTCTGCACCGTGCCGACGGTGGCGGCGAACAGCGCGGTCGCCGCACCGATGAAGGTGACGACGGTCAGCGCGGTCGCGCTCGTCTCGAACATCGGCGACAGGCGGCACACCATGAACACGCCGGCGGTCACCATCGTCGCGGCGTGGATCAGCGCGGACACGGGCGTCGGCCCCTCCATCGCGTCGGGCAGCCAGGTGTGGAGGCCAAGCTGCGCGGACTTGCCCATCGCGCCGACGAACAGCAGCAGGCACAGCACCGTCATCGTGTCAAAGCGCTGCCCCAGGAACCCGATCGTCGATCCCGCCATCGCGGGCGCGGCCTCCAGGATCGCCGGGATCGACACCGTTCCAAACACCAGGAAGGTGCCGAAGATGCCGAGCATGAAGCCGAGGTCACCGACGCGATTGACGACAAAAGCCTTGATCGCCGCGGCGTTGGCCGACGGCTTCTGGTACCAGAAGCCGATCAGCAGATAGGACGCCAGGCCCACACCTTCCCAGCCGAAGAACATCTGCACCAGGTTGTCGGCGGTCACCAGCATCAGCATGGCAAAGGTGAACAGCGACAGATAGGCGAAGAAGCGCGGCTGGTCCGGGTCCTCCGCCATGTAGCCCCAGCTGTACAGGTGGACGAGCGCGGACACGGTGGTGATCACCACCAGCATCACCGCCGTCAGCGTGTCGACGCGCAGCGCCCAGTTCACGTCCAGCGTGCCCGACTGGATCCAGGTGAGCACCGGCGCCACGCCCGGCTCCGCACTGCCCGTCAGGAACCCGATGAAGATCGGCCAGCTGAGTGCGCAGGAAATGAACAGCGCGCCCGTGGTCACCCCCTTGGCGACGATCGGCCCGAGCGCACGTTGGCCGAACCCGGCGACAAGCGCCGCCAGCAGCGGCAGGAACACGATGACCTGAATCACGGCCGGCTTACCCCTTCATCCGGTCGACGGCGTCGATCGCGATTGTGCCGCGACCACGGAAGAAGATGACAAGGATGGCAAGGCCGATCGCGGCTTCCCCGGCCGCGACCGTCAGCACGAACATCGCGAACACCTGGCCGACGAGATCGCCCAGGAAGGCGCTGAACGCGACCAGGTTGATGTTCACCGCCAGCAGGATCAGCTCCAGCGCCATCAGGATGACGATGATGTTCTTCCGGTTGGCGAAGATGCCGAGCACGCCCAGCACGAACAGGATCGCCGAGACGACCAGATAGTGGACAAGCCCGATCACAGCTCCACTCCCACGCCGACCGGCTGGTTGACGTTGCGCGTCGCCTCGTCGGGCCGGCGCGCGTTCTGCCGCGGCACCGACTGCGACCGGGTGTTCGACCGCGTCCTGTGCGTCAGCACGATCGCGCCGACCATCGCCACCAGGAGCAGCACGCCCGCGGCTTCGAAGATGTAGAGATAGCGGGTGTAAAGAAGCGTTCCGACGGCCTGGATGTTGGACATCCCCTCCGGCGTCGGCGCGACGCGCTGCGACAGCGCCAGGCTGCCTGCGCTCCATGCGCCCACCGCGATCACGATCTCGGCCGCGAGCACCAGCGCAACCAAAGTCCCGAACACGGCATAACGGGCAAAGCCCGCGCGCAGCTCGGCGAAGTCGATGTCGAGCATCATCACCACGAACAGGAACAACACGGCGACCGCGCCGACATAGACGATGACCAGCAGCATCGCGATGAACTCGGCGCCGACGATCAGCATCAGCCCGGCGGCGTTGAAGAACGCCAGGATCAGCCACAGCACCGAATGCACGGGGTTGCGCGACGTCACCGTCATCGCGCCCGACAGCAGCACGATGGCCGCAAACAGATAGAAGGCGAACGCCTGGATCACGTCGGCACTATCCCCTGTTCAACGGCAACGATCGGCGCCCGGGGGCGCGGCGGTTCACGATTGCCCGGCGCATTAACGGTAGGGCGCGTCGGCGGCAAGGTTGGCGGCAAGCGCGCGTTCCCACCGGTCGCCGTTCGCCAGCAGCTTCGACTTGTCGTAGATCAGCTCTTCACGCGTCTCGGTCGAATATTCGAAGTTCGGCCCTTCGACGATCGCATCCACCGGGCAGGCTTCCTGGCAGAAGCCGCAGTAGATGCACTTGGTCATGTCGAGGTCGTAGCGCGTCGTGCGGCGGCTGCCGTCGTCACGCGGCTCCGACTCGATGGTGATCGCCTGCGCCGGGCACACCGCCTCGCACAGCTTGCACGCAATGCAGCGCTCCTCGCCGTTCGGATACCGGCGCAGCGCATGCTCACCGCGGAAGCGCGGCGACAGCGGGTTCTTTTCGTAGGGATAGTTGATCGTCGCTTTGGGCTTGAAGAAGTAACGCAGCGTCAGCGCATGCGCCTTCACGAACTCCCACAGCGTGAACGACTTGATGATCTGGGCGACGGTCATCGGGCCAGAAGCTCCTTTGTTTCGGCCGCCGACAGCGGCGACTGCTCCTCGCTCCCGACCGAGCAAAAACCGACCGACCGCGACACACTCTCGCCCCGGTCGATCGTCAAGACGAGGCTTGCGGGCCAGCTGCCGTCCGGGCGCGTCTTCATGTACGGCGTCACCTCTTCGACGATCGCCGCCCGATCGGGGCCGGAGAACCGCATCCCCCGGTAGGTCGCCGTGCCCGGGTTCGACGCCGGCAGCAGGCTTTGCGTCATCGCGCCGAGACCGGCGTCCTGGCCGTCTTCGAACCGATACCGCAACGGCGTCGATGCCACGCGCCCGTCGGCGGCGACATAGCCGCGCCCTCCATCGGTCACGAAGCGGAGGCGCGACCGCGTGAAGGCCTCGTCGATCATCTCGCAATCATAAGAGAGGCGCGGGGCCGTCTCCGTCTCGGCCGTGGGTTCCCAAGGCCCAACCGGACTCAGCATGGCGAGGCTCAGCATGAGCATCAGCTATACCTCGTCAGCATCAGCCAGCCCGACACCAGGAACACCCAGAACAGCGACAGCGGCAGGAACACCTTCCAGCCAAGGCGCATCAGCTGGTCGTACCGGAACCGCGGCACGGTCGCCTTGACCCAGCTGAACACGAAGAAGAAAAAGAGGATCTTGGCGAAGAACCAGAAGATACCCGGCACCAGATAGAGCGGCGCCCAGTCGACCGGCGGCAGCCACCCGCCCCAGAACAGGATCGCGTTCAGGGCGCACATCAGGATGACGTTGGCGTACTCGCCCAGCCAGAACAGCGCGAAGCTCATCGACGAATATTCAGTCTGGTAACCCGCCACCAGCTCCGATTCCGCCTCGGTCAGGTCGAACGGCGCGCGCGCGGTCTCGGCAAGGGCGGAGATCAGGAACACCACCGCCATCGGGAACAGCAGCGGGTTGAACGCGAAGCCGTTGATGAAGCCGAAGACATGCGCCCGCTGCGCCTCGATGATGCCGCTGAGGTTGAACGTGCCCGCCCACAGCACCACCGAAATCAGCACGAAGCCGATCGACACCTCATAGCTCACCATCTGCGCGGCGGCGCGCAGGGCGGAGAAGAACGGGTATTTGGAGTTGGACGCCCAGCCCGACATGATCACGCCGTACACGCCCAGCGACGATACCGCGAAGATGTAGAGCAGCCCGACATTGATGTCGGCCAGCACCATGCCCGGCCCGAACGGGATCACCGCCCACGCGATCAGGGCCACGGTGAAAGTGATGATCGGCGCCATCAGGAAGATGCCGCGGTTCGCCGCTGTCGGGATGATGGTTTCCTGCAGGAACACCTTCAGCCCGTCGGCGAAGCTCTGCAGCAGCCCGAACGGTCCAACCACATTGGGCCCGCGGCGCAGCGCCATCGCCGCCCAGATCTTGCGATCGGCATAAATGATCATCGCCACCGCCAGCATCAGCGGCAAGGCAATCAGCAGGATCAGGATCAGCGTCGCGGTGAACCAGCCGAAGCCGGTGCCGAGCACACTCTGGAACCACTCGGTCACTCCGCCGCCTCCAGGAACTGCTCGCCATGCAACAGCTCGGCGGAACAGCGCTGCATCGTGTCGCTCGCCCGCGCGATGCTGTTGGTGAGATAGAAGTCGGCGATCGGATAGCGCACGCCGCCCGACACGTCGGACGGCAGCGTCGGCGGCGCCCAGTCAAACCGCACCAAGCCTTCCTGCGCCAGCATCGGCACCGCGGCACCCATCGCGACCCTGAGGCCCTCCAGCGTGTCGAACGGCAGCGGCCGGCCGACCACGGCGGACAGCGCGCGGAAGATCGCCCAGTCCTCGCGCGCGTCACCCGGCGGGAACACGGCGCGTTCGCCGCGCTGCACCCGGCCCTCGATGTTCACCCAGGTGCCGCTCTTCTCCGTATAGGCGGCGGCCGGCAGGATCACGTCGGCGCCGTGCGCGCCCTTGTCGCCATGATGGCCGACATAGACGACGAAGCTGTTGTCGAACGTGCCCGCCGGAACTTCGTCTGCACCAAGCAGGAAGACCAGCGACGGCGATGCCGCCACCACGTCGCGGATGCCGCCCGGCTGCGAATAACCGAGCATCAGCCCGCCCATCCGCGCCGCCGCCGTGTGCACGACGTTGAAGCCGTTCCACCCGTCGCGCACTGCCCGCATGTCGGCGGAAAGCTTCAGCGCCGCACCCAGCGCGCCTGCGCCGAGTGCACCCGGCCCGACGATCACCACCGGCCGCTCGGCCGCGTCGAATACGCTGGTCGCCGCCTCCGGCAGCTTGCCGAGCAGCGACAGGTCGTCGCCCAGCCACTCCACCGAATAGGTCAGATCGACCTGCGGGCCGATCGCGAAGACCTTTGCGCCCTTCTTGATGGCCTTGCGAATGCGGGTGTTCGCCAGCGGCGCTTCCCAGCGCAGGTTGGTACCAACCAGCAGGATCGCGTCCGCGTCCTCAAGGCCGTTCAGCGTCGTGTTGAACGCCACCGCACCCAGGCTTGTCACGTCATAGTCGAGGCCGGTCTGCCGTCCCTCGAGCAAGGTCGACCCCTGCCCCGCCAGCAGCTCGCGTGCGGCATACATCGTCTCGCAGTCGACCATGTCGCCCGCGATCGCCGCCACCTTGTCGCCCGCGCTGCGCAGCCGATCGGCGACCGTACTGAGCGCCTCGTCCCAGCTCGCCGGCTGCAATCGTCCGTCGCGCCGCACATAGGGGCGGTCGAGCCGACGCTTCACCAGCCCGTCGATCGCGTGGCGCGTCTTGTCGGTCGCCCACTCCTCGTTGACGTCGTCGTTCACGCGCGGAAGCACGCGCAGCACCTGCCGCCCGCGGCTGTCGACACGGATGTTGGTGCCGATCGCGTCCATCACGTCGATGGACGGCGTCTTCCTCAGCTCCCAGGGCCGCGCTTCATAGGCATAGGGCTTCGACGTCAGCGCACCCACCGGGCACAGGTCGACGACATTGCCCGACAGCTCGGACGTCACCGCCCGCTCCAGATAGGAGGTGATCTGCATCCCCTCGCCGCGGCCGAGCGCACCGATCTCCTCGACCCCTGCGACTTCCTCGGCGAAGCGGACGCAACGCGTGCACTGGATGCAGCGGGTCATGATCGTCTTGACTATCGGGCCCATGTACTTCTCGGTGACGGCGCGCTTCACCTCGTCATAGCGCGATGCGCCGCGGCCATAGGCCACCGACTGGTCCTGCAGGTCGCACTCGCCGCCCTGGTCGCAGATCGGGCAGTCGAGCGGATGGTTGATCAGCAGGAATTCCATCACGCCCTCACGGGCATGCTTCACCATCGCGCTGTCGGTGCGCACCTCCTGCCCGTCCGCCGCCGGCAGCGCGCACGACGCCTGCGGTTTGGGCGGCCCCGGCTTCACCTCGACCAGGCACATCCGACAGTTGCCGGCGATCGACAGCCGCTCATGATAGCAGAAGCGCGGGATCTCCTTGCCCGCAGCCTCGCAGGCCTGGAGCACGGTGGCACCCTGCGGCACCTCGACTTCGATGTCGTCGACCTTCAGTTTCGGCATTCGATCAGCTTCCGCTGGCGCCGGCAGCGGCCGGCTGGACAAGGCGGTAGGCGGCCAGCGCGAGAACCGCGCGGATGCCGTTGCGATTTAGCGACGCGCGCGTGCCCGGCGTCAGACAATCCGCGATTGGCCCCGTCAGCGCCATAATGGCATCGCGCTCGCCAATCGAGCCCACGTCAGTAGCGAACAGTGTCGCGACCTGATCCGGTGCCGTGTCGACCGTGCACATTGCGGCGCTCTCACCATCGTCACGCGCTGTCGGGCGGGTAGCCGCAGGCATGGACGAAAGTCGCGAGAGGAGCGTTCGTCTCTCCAGCAACTGCATCAGCATTGCCTCCGCCATGCTCCCAGCAAGCAGCACGCCGCCGAAGCTCAATTCCGCACCACGCAAACAGCTGCGCTCGCTCAAGGCAAAGTCGCGAAGGGCCGACTGATATTCAGGCGTTCTATAATCCATTCCCAAAATCTGTTGCGCACGGACGGGCTCTCTCCGGACAACGCATTGCGAGAAATGCTGCATGGCTCGCGCCGCCTGCCGCGGCGTGCCACGGACGCCATCTTGGGCGGCCGCGGGCATCGTTAAAGCCAAGGCGGCGGTCCCGAGGATCAGGGCAATCGATCGCTTCACTCCGCCGCCTCCGCAAACGTCGGCACGCCGCCGTTGCGCTCATGGATGCGACGCTCCAGCTCCGGCCGGAAATGACGGATCAGTCCCTGGATCGGCCACGCCGCCGCGTCGCCCAGCGCGCAGATGGTGTGGCCTTCGACCTGCTTGGTCACCTGCTGCAGCATGTCGATCTCGGCGACCTCGGCCTTGCCCTCGCGCAGCCGCTCCATCATCCGCCACATCCACCCCGTGCCCTCGCGACACGGCGTGCACTGGCCGCAGCTCTCGTGACGGTAGAAATAGCTGATCCGGCTGATCGCGCGGACGATGTCGGTGGACCTGTCCATGACGATGACGGCCGCGGTGCCCAGGCCGGAGCCCAGCGCCTTCAGCCCGTCGAAATCCATCGGCGCGTCCATGATCTCGGCGGCCGGCACCAGCGGCACCGACGATCCGCCCGGGATCACCGCCAGCAGATTGTCCCACCCGCCGCGGATGCCGCCGCAGTGCGTGTCGATCAGCTCGCGGAACGGGATGCTCATCGCTTCCTCGACCACGCACGGACGGTTCACATGGCCGCTGATCTGGAAAAGCTTGGTGCCCTTGTTGTTCTCGCGTCCGAAGGAGGAGAACCACTCCGCCCCGCGCCGCAGGATCGTCGGCACGACGGCGATTGATTCCACATTGTTGACGGTGGTCGGGCACCCGTAGAGGCCAGCGCCGGCCGGAAACGGCGGCTTCAGCCGCGGCTGGCCCTTCTTGCCCTCCAGGCTTTCCAGCATCGCGGTCTCTTCGCCGCAGATATAGGCGCCGGCGCCGCGGTGGACGAACACGTCGAAGTCATAGCCGCTGCCGGCCGCGTTCTTGCCGATCAGCCCCTTGTCATAGGCCTCGGCCACGGCGGCAAACAGCACCTCCGCCTCGCGGATATATTCGCCGCGAATGTAGATATAGGCCGCCCGCGCGCGCATCGCGAAGCCGGCGATCAGCGCACCTTCGATCAGCTTGTGCGGATCGTGGCGGATGATCTCGCGGTCCTTGCAGCTGCCGGGCTCGGACTCGTCGGCGTTGATTACCAGGAAGCTCGGCCGCTCCGGCGTCGGCGCCTTGGGCATGAAGCTCCACTTCATGCCGGTCGGGAAGCCCGCACCGCCGCGACCGCGCAGGCCGGACGCCTTGATGGTGTCGATGATCTTGTCGACGCCAAGGCCGATCAGGTCCTTGGTGTTGTCCCAATCGCCGCGCTTCATCGCGGCATCCAGACCCCACGGCTGATAGCCGTAGAGGTTGGTGAAAATCCGGTCCTTGTCGGCGAGCATCACTGGCCGCCCTTCTTTGCTTTTGCTTGCACCGCGAACACGACGATAAGGCTCATGAACACTGCGAACAGCGACGCGAAGATCGCGATGAACTCCGGCTTCATGCGCGCCACTCCCCACGATAATCGTGGTTCTCGTCGATCATCGCCGCCAGGTTGGTGGGCGCGCCCAGCGGCTCCACCGTGTGGCGACCCGGCTCCTGCGTTCCCGGCTTCGGCCGCTCGCCGCGGGCAAGCGCGTCCAGGACCGTCAGCGTGCGATCGTAATCGAGATCCTCGAAATTGTCGTCGTTGATCTGCACCATCGGCGCCGACGCGCAGCTGCCCAGGCACTCCACCTCGATCAGCGTGAACAGCCCGTCGTCGGTGGTCGCGTCCTTCTTCATGCCCCGGTCGTAGCATGCCCGCAGCACGTCGTCCGATCCGCGCAGCATGCACGGCGTCGTCCCGCACACCTGCACATGGTACCGGCCGACCGGGCGCAGATTATACATGGTGTAGAAGGTCGCCACCTCCAGCACGCGGATCTTCGGCATGTCGAGCTGCTGCGCGATCGCCTCCATTACCGGGATCGGCAACCAGCCCTGCGTGCCCGTCTCCTCGCCGACCTGGCGCTGGGCGAGGTCCAGCAGCGGCATCACCGCCGACGCCTGCCGCCCGGGCGGATAGCGCTCGATCACGCGCTGCGCCTGCTGCGCATTCGCGTCCGACCACCGCCACCCGCTCCAGCGCGCGCGGACCTCCGCCTCGTCAGGGATATGAGCGCGATCGGCAGCCATCAGTAGAGTTCGTCCTGTTGAGCGTTGTGCTCGTTCATCGTCATCCGCCAGATCAGCGCGCCGTAGAGCACGATCGCGGCCAGCATCCCGCCGAACAGCGCGTCCATGCCGACGGCCTCGGCCCGGCTCCACCCGGTCGCGGTACCGATGCCGATCGCCGCCGGCATCGCCGTTGCGGGCGCCACCAGCAACACGCGTCCCCAGCCGGACTGCGCGCGCAACGTCACCGGTCGCACTCCCCGAACACGATGTCCATCGCACCCAGGATTGCCGTCGTGTCCGCCAGCATGTGGCCCTTGGACATGAAGTCCATCGCCTGCAGGTGGCTGAACGCCGTCGGCCGGATCTTGCAGCGATAGGGTTTGTTGGACCCGTCCGCCACCAGGTACACGCCGAACTCGCCCTTCGGGCTTTCGGTCGCGACATAGACCTCGCCCGCCGGCACGTGGAAGCCTTCGGTATAAAGCTTGAAGTGGTGGATCAGCGCTTCCATCGACCGCTTCATCTCGCCGCGCTTCGGCGGCACAACCTTGCGGTCAAGGCTGGCGATCGGCCCCTCCGGCATGTCGCGCAGGCACTGCTTGATGATGCGCGCAGACTGCCGCACCTCCTCCACCCGCACCATGAACCGGTCGTAGCAATCGCCGCGCGTGCCCACCGGCACGTCGAACTCCATCCGGTCATAGACGTCGTAGGGCTGCGACTTGCGCAGGTCCCACGGGATGCCCGCGGCGCGGATCATCGGGCCGGAAAAGCCCCAGGCGATTGCGTCCTCGCGGCTGACGGTGGCGATGTCGACGTTGCGCTGCTTGAAGATGCGGTTGTCCGCAACCAGGCTCACGGCATCCTCGAACAGCTTGGGCAGGCGCGTGTCCACCCAGTCGCCGATGTCGGTCAGCAGCCTGAGCGGCACGTCCTGGTGGACGCCGCCGGGCCGCAGATAGGCCGCGTGCATGCGCGCCCCCGATGCCCGCTCGTAGAAGCCCATCGTGTCTTCGCGCAGCTCGAAGAACCACAGGTTCGGCGTCATCGCGCCCACGTCCATCACATGCGACCCCAGGTTCAGCATATGGTTCATGATCCGCGTGATCTCGGCAAAGAGAACGCGGATATATTGCGCACGAAGCGGCACCTCGAGGTCGAGCAGCTTCTCGACGGCGAGCACATAGCTGTGCTCCATGCACATCGGCGAACAGTAATCGAGCCGGTCGAAATACGGCAGCGCCTGCAGATAGGTCTTGTGCTCGATCAGCTTCTCGGTGCCGCGGTGGAGCAGGCCGACATGCGGGTCGATCCGCTCGATGATCTCGCCTTCCAGCTCCATCACCAGGCGCAGCACGCCGTGCGCGGCCGGGTGCTGCGGGCCGAAGTTGATCGTGTAGTTCTGGATCTCGGTGTCGCCCGGCGTCGGGTCCGACGCGTCGGTCCGCCCGATCAGCTCGTCCACATAATCCGCCATCACTTATGCTCCTCGGGCGGCAGCGGATCGCTCCGCTCCTCCTTCGCCGGCGTGGTCTGCACCGGCGGCGCGGACGGATCACGGTCCGGCTTCTCGGACGGCGCGTTGCCGGGATGCGGCTTGCCCGCGCCCGTGTCGGCGGGGGTGTCCGTCACCTTCTTGTCGCCGGCCGGCGCCTGCGCCTTGCTCTCGCTTGTATCCGCCCGCTTGATCTGGTCGGCCGTTACCGGCGTCATCGCGCCCTTGGCCTGCGGCAGCGCGGCCTTCTCGTCACCCGGCAGCGTATAGGACGCGCCTTCCCACGGGCTCTGGAACTCGAAGGTGCGATAATCCTGAGCCAGCTGCACCGGCTCGTAGACGACGCGCTTGTCCGTCTCCGAGTAGCGCAGCTCGACATAGCCGGTCAGCGGGAAGTCCTTGCGCTGCGGGTGCCCGCGAAAGCCATAGTCGGTGAGGATGCGGCGCAAGTCCGGATTGCCGTCGAACAGCACACCGTACATGTCGAACACCTCGCGCTCCAGCCAGCCGGCGACCGGCCAGATGCCGGTGACGGATGGGACGGCATGCGCCTCGTCCGTTCGCACCCGCACGCGGATGCGGCTGTTCCGGGTCAGGGACAGCAGGTGGTAAACGACCTCGAACCGCTCAGCGCCGTTCGCCGGATAGTCGACGCCGGCGATCTCCATCAGCTGCTGATATTCCAGACCGGGCGTGTCGCGCAGTGCCACCAGCGCCGGCACGATCTGGTCGCGCTCGATCGTCAGCGACACCTCGCCGACCTTGTCATACGCCTCGATCAGCGCATCGCCGATGGCGGCGCGCGCGGCGTCGATCAGGCCGTCATTGGCGGCATAGCGGGGGGCAACGGTCGGCATCAGCGCTCCAGCGTTCCCACGCGGCGGATCTTACGCTGCAGCTGCATGATCCCGTAAAGCAGCGCCTCCGCGGTCGGCGGGCATCCCGGCACATAGATGTCGACGGGCACCACCCGGTCGCACCCACGCACCACCGAATAGCTGTAATGGTAATAACCGCCGCCATTGGCGCAGCTGCCCATCGAGATGACGTATTTGGGCTCCGACATCTGGTCGTAGACCCGGCGCAGCGCCGGCGCCATCTTGTTGCAAAGCGTGCCGGCCACGATCATCACGTCCGACTGACGCGGGGACGCGCGCGGCGCCGCGCCGAACCGCTCCAGGTCATAGCGCGGCATGTTGACGTGGATCATCTCCACCGCGCAGCAGGCGAGCCCGAAGGTCATCCACCACAGCGACCCCGTGCGCGCCCACTGGAACAGCTCCTCGGTCGACGTGACCAGAAAGCCCTTGTCGCCCAGCTCGCCGTTCAGGTCGTTGAAGAAGGCCTGGTCTGGCGCACGCTCCTCGATCGGATGGCGGTTCTCTGCCGGGTTCAGGATCACTCCCATTCCAGCGCTCCCTTCTTCCACGCGTAAACATAGCCGAGCATCAGCTCGGCCAGGAAAATCATCATCGCTGCCCAGCCGGCCCAGCCGATCCCGACGAGCGACACCGCCCACGGGAACAGGAACGCCGCTTCCAGATCGAAGATGATGAACAGGATCGCGACGAGGTAGAAGCGGACATCGAACTGGCTGCGCGAATCCTCGAACGCGGGAAAGCCGCATTCATACTCGCTCAGCTTCTCGGGCGTCGGCTTGTGCGCGCCCGTCGCGCGCGCCGCCAGCATCGGCAGGAAGACGAACGCCGACGACAGGACGATGGCAACGCCCAGGAACAGGAGAATCGGCAGATATCCGGCGGCGACCGACGCCATAAAGCTGGTGCTCCGTTTGGGACGACACCGCAGATGGTGACTGTCCGGGGCGGCTTCTAGGCCCGGCGGATGCTGCAATGCAAGCATCGGGCAACGTTGCGAATCACTCGCAATCGTGCCCTCTGCCTGGCGTCTCGAGGTCGGTGGTTCAGCGCTGCGCTGACACCACCGGCGGGCCATAGACGGGCGCCAGCGAACCGATCACCTCATCCGCCGGAATCACCCGCCACGGCGTTGCGGCAAGCGCCGCCGGCAACGCCGCCTGAACGCCTCTCCCCCCAGAGTTTACAGGGGGATAGCAGGCGCCAGGCTTCAGAGAAGATGCTTATCTTCGATCAAGAGGTTAACGCAGCGCGTTGGCCAGCAGCTTGTGGAGGCGGCTGTGCACGGCCTGGTTGGCTGCCAGCAACTCCTTGCGCTCGATCGGCCGGTCACCGCCGCGATAGTCGGTCGCATAGCCACCTGCCTCGCGCACCAGCAGCAGTCCTGCCGCGGCGTCCCACGGCTTCAAGCCGCTCTCCCAGAAGCCGTCGTACCGGCCGGCGGCGACCCAGGCGAGGTCCAGCGCGGCCGCTCCCAGCCGGCGGATGCCGGCCACTTCGGGCGCGATCGCGCCGAAGATCCGGCTCCATTCCGGGAAGTTCCCATGTCCCAGAAACGGGATGCCCGTCGCCACCAGGCAGTCGGCAAGGTCGCGCCGCGCCGACACCCGCAGCCGGCCGTCCTGCAGCCAGGCACCGCGCCCCTTCTCCGCCCAGAAACTTTCATCGGTCAGCGGCTGGTAGACCAGCGCCTGCGTGATCTCCCCGCGTCCGTCCGGCCGCCGATCCTCCACCGCGATCGAAATGGCGAAATGCGGGATGCCGTGAAGGAAGTTGGTGGTGCCATCCAGCGGATCGATGATCCAGCGCGGCTTGTCCGGATCGCCCTCGATCTCGCCGGCTTCCTCCAGCAGGAACCCCCAGCCGGGCCGCGCCTTCGACAGCTCCTCGTACAGCGTGCGTTCGGCGCGCTGGTCCGCCATCGACACGAAGTCGGCGGGCCCCTTGCGGCTCACCTGCAGCTGCTGCACCTCGTTGAAGTCGCGGCGCAGCCGCGGCGCGGCCTTGCGCGCCGCGCGCTCCATGACGGTGATCAGGCCGGAATGGGCAACCATGGCAAAGTCTCTCGCGCGTGCGACGGATGATGCGGAAGCGCCCCTCCCACGGCGGCGGGAGGGGAAAGGCTCAGTCGGCCCGCTTCACATATTCCTTGGAATAAACGTCGACCACGATCCGCGTGCCCGATGCGATGTGCGGCGGCACCATCACGCGCACGCCGTTGTCGAGCACGGCGGGCTTGTAGGACGACGATGCCGTCTGCCCCTTCACCACCGCGTCCGCTTCGACGATGGTCGCCTCGATGGTGTCGGGCAGCTGCACGCTGATCGGCTTCTCGTCGTAAAGCTCAAGGACGACGTCCATGCCGTCCTGCAGGAACGCAACCTCGTCGCCCAGCATGTCGGCCGACAGCGTGATCTGGTCGTAATTGTCCTTGTCCATGAAGGTCAGCTGCTCGCCATCCCGGAACAGGAACTGGAAATCCTTGGTATCCAGCCGCACCCGCTCCACCGTCTCGGCGGACCGGAAGCGCACGTTGTTCTTGCGGCCGTCCACCAGGTTCTTCAGCTCGACCTGCATGTACGCGCCGCCCTTGCCGGGCTGCGTGTGCTGGATCTTCACGGCGCGCCACAGCCCGCCTTCATATTCAATGATGTTGCCGGGACGAATGTCCACGCCGCTGATCTTCATGGGCCTGCCTGACTGGTGGAAAGAGCGGCGGACGCCTTAACCCGGCCCCCGCCGTCCGGCAAGCAGCGGGAACGGGTTGATCGCCTCGCCCTCGTGCCAGCTCTCCCCCGCTCCCATGCGCTTGACCGAAAAATGGAGGTGCGGCCCATCCGGCGACGCGTTGCCGGTCGATCCGACCGTGCCGATCGCGGCGCCCTGCGGCACCGTCTGCCCTTCGGCCAGCCCCGGGCGGTACCGGTCGAGGTGCGCGTAGTAATCGACCCACCGTCCGTCGCTGGAGCGCAGATACGCCGTTAGCCCGCCATCCCCGCTCTGGAACAGCTTCTCCACCCGGCCCGCACGCGCGGCGAGCACGGCCGTCCCGCGCGGCGCCATGATGTCGATCGCGTCGTGCGACCGCGCCCCGCCCGCCCGGCTCTGCCCCCATGTGTCGACCAGCGCGGCGGACGAAACGCCCGCCACCGGGATGATCAGCGCCGTGCCGCCATAAGGCGGGATCATCGACGGCTGCCGCTGCGCGATCGGCGAGCCTTCTCCCTGCAGCAGCCAGAAACATCCGCCCACCAGAAGAAAGGCGGACAGGACCAGCCATCCCAGCCGGTTCATCGGGCGTCCTTCAGGCCACGAAGCGCGCGCGGGTGCCCGGCTTCACCATCAGCGACAGGCGCGCCACGTCCCAGTTGGTGAGGCGGATGCACCCGTTCGATTCCGCTCGGCCGATCTGCGCCGGCTCGCTGGTGCCGTGGATCCCGTAATGCTCCTTGGACAGGTCGATCCACACCACGCCGACCGGGTTGTTCGGGCCGGGCGGAATGCGCAGCACCTCCTCGCTGTCGGCCACGCCGCGCAGCAGCTCGGGGTCGCGGCGCCAGTCGGGGTTCTTGGCCACCCCGCGGATGGTCCAGTTGCCCAGCGGCAGCGGATCGTGCCGGCTGCCCATCGTCGCCGGGAACTGCGCGATCAGCTTGTCGGCCGCATCGAACACGCGCAGCACGCCGTCCGACTTGTCGACCGTGACCAGCGCGGCCTCCGGCTGCTCGGCGCCCACGCCGAGGCCGGCCAGCGTCGCGTTCCACGCCGCATCGTCGTCCGAATAGTTGGTGGACGCCGGCATCACGCCGGGCACGCTGATGCGCCGCCCCGCCCCGATCATCGTCTCGCGCGAGTTGAGGCGGACCAGCGTCTCCGGCGTCGTGTGGTAGCGCTCGGCCAGCCGCTCGAGCAGCGATTGGTAGGGCAGCGCCTGCAGGCGCGCCTTTTGCGCGTCGTCGGCGGGCGTCGGGACGAAGGGTCCGCGCGCTTCTTCCGGCGTGATCGTCGCGACCATCACGGGACGGATCTGCCGGTGCGGGTAGAGCGCGCGTAGCGTCGCCGGGTCGAGCTCGCCCGACTGCGTCAGGTTGTTCGCCTGCTGGAATCCGCGCAGCGCCCACTTGAAGGATTCGCCCGTCCGCCCATCGATCACGCCCGGCGAAAAGCCCAGCCGATCAAGGATCACCTGTGCGTGCATCACGGTAAGGTCGACCGGCTCGCGGAGCGGGTCGGCGGGAGCCGCCGGCCGTGCGCCCTGCGCGCCGATAGCCGTTGGAACGAGGCAAGCCGTTCCGATCGCAAGACAAAAGCTGATCAGACGCCGTGAACGCATGCAACCACTCCGCTATCTACTCACTCGTCCTCGCGAAACGAACGAGGTCCCTCATTCTTTCCGGGAGCGATCCGATCTCCACCTTCGACAGACGTTCGCTGATCCGCCTCGGCCTCGCGACGGTCGGGTCGATGGTGGTGGCCGCGCCGACCGCGACGGCCCTGGTGTCGAGCCCGTCTCCCCTTCCCCGTCCGCAGCCGCGCGTCTCGCCGCCGCTGCTGCCGGAACGCCGCCTCGCGCTTCGCAACCTCCACAATGACGAGCGGTGCGATGCCTGCTGGCTGCGCGGCGGCGCCCTCCATCCGGAAGGGCTGGCGGAGATCGACCATGCCATGCGCGACTGGCGCACGGGCGAGATGATGGAGATGGACCGGGGCCTGATCCGCCTGCTGTCAGACCTGCATGACGAGCTCGACCTTGCGCCGACGCGCGGGTTCAATCTCATCTCCGGCTATCGCTCGCCCGGCACCAACGCGGCGCTCCGCGCGCGTGGCGGTGCGCACACCGGCGTCGCGACCCGCAGCCAGCACATGCTGGGCAAGGCCGCCGACATCGCGGTGGACGGCGTGTCGACGGAGCGGCTGCGCGACGCAGCGCTGGGCCTGGGGCGCGGCGGGGTCGGCTACTATCCGGCCGACGGCTTCGTCCATGTCGACACCGGCCGCGTCCGCCGCTGGTAGGCCTCTTTTTCGCGCGCACCCGGCCCAACCGCGTCGAACCTTAAGCATGTGGGTGCGCGCGCCCTTCGCCTGATCTTAACATCGCGGCTCCACCATGGATGCGAGGATGATCGATGGATCAGGCCAGGATGGGGACGAACAAGGACACCGGGATCTCGCGGGACGAGCCATGCTCGCTTGCGCGCGAACAGATGCTGGACTGGCTGGCTGATCAGGCGCGCATCGCCGGCCAGCGCCGCCGCGAGGGGCGATCGCCGCCCCTGCCGCTCCTGCGCAATTGATCTCCGACGGGGCGCGGCGTTCAGCCGCGCAGAACCGCGTCGAACGCGCGCACGGCGGCCACCTCGTCCTCGCCCCACACGGCGGAGCAGACGGCGATGAAGTCGGCGCCCGCCTCGATCAGCGGCGGGGCATTCTGCGGCGTGATCCCGCCGATCGCGACGCAGGGCAGCTCGAACAGGGTCGTCCACCATCCCAGGACGGTCGGCTCCGGCCGGTGCTGGACCGCCTTGGTCGTCGTCGGGTAGAAGCTGCCGAACGCCACATAGTCGGCGCCCGCCTCGCCCGCCTCCATCGCCAGGTGACGGCTGTCGTGGCAGGTCACGCCGATCTGCACATCCTTGCCCAGCCGCTCGCGCGCCTCGCGCGGGTCGCCGTCGTCCTGGCCCAGATGCACCCCGTCGGCGCCAATCCGCTTGGCCAGCGCCACGCTGTCGTTGACGATGAAGGCGGTGCCCGCATCGGCGCAGATGCGCTGCAGCGGCTCGGCGAGCCGTGCGGCCTCGTGCTGGTCGATGTCCTTCAGCCGCAGCTGGAATGCGGCCACCGCGCCGGCGTCCAACGCCCTGCGCAGCCGGTCGGGAAAGCCTCCGCCAACCTCCAGGGGAGAGATCAGATAGAGTTGGCACGCCGGCCGGCGCGGGTCCCGCTCGAAACGGTTGGCGAAGTCGGGGTCCAGCGGTCCCAGCGGATCGTCGTCGATAGGCAGATCGGTCATCCGCGTGCGCATACCGCCTGCACCGCCGCCACGAAAGCTGGCAGATCGTCGAAGCGGTGCGCCACCGCATGCACCTGCCGGCGACCAACGCGCAGCGGCGGGGCAATGTCGACGATCGCATTGGGGAACGCCAGCAGCGCCAGGTTGAGGACGCCGCGCGCGTCGACGACGGCACTGGTCAGGCCCTCCGTGCGGACGCCGGCAATCCGCTCGGCAGGCACACGCACTTCCTTTGCGCGCCCGCAGCGCAGCACCACCTCGCCTTCGCCTGTCACGCTCGGATGGGTGCTGAACGACCGCAACAGCAGCAGGAGCCAGACCAGCCCTGCCAGGGAAATCAGCGACAGCGTGACGGCCAGTGCCGGCCACCAGAAGGCGACCAGCACATGAACCACGATCAGCTCGATGGCGGACAGCGATGCCAGCACCGCCAGCATCGGTGCCACCGCGCGCCGGCTGGAATGCACCAGCAGGGTGCCGTCCTCCCGCAACGGGAGGACGGCATCGCTCACTCCGCGCCCTGGTAGATCGCCACGAGGCGGTCGAGCATCGCGATCGCGTCCTCGCGCGGGCGCTGGAATGTGTTGCGACCGATGATCGATCCGTTGCCGCCGCCGTCGCGGATGTCGCGCGCATCCTGGTACACCGCATCGGCGCCCTTGGCGGCGCCGCCCGAGAACACGACGATCCGGCGGCCGTTGAAGCAGCTCTTCACGACATGGGCGACGCGCTTGGCCTGGGTGGAGGCATCCAGCCCCTCATAGGCCTTCTTGGCGTCCTTCTGCTCGATATGGTCGGTCGGCAGCTTCACCTTGATGATGTGCGCGCCCAGCAGCGCGGCCATGTGCGCGGCATAGGCGCCGACATCCAGCGCCAGCTCGCCTTCCTTCGACAGCTGCCCTCCGCGCGGATAGGACCAGATCACGGTGGCGATGCCCGCGGCCTTGGCTTCGGCGGACATCTCGCGGATCTCCTCCATCATCTCGAACACGTCGTCCGCACCCGGATAGATGGTGAAGCCGATCGCCGAGCAGCCGAGCCGCAGCGCGTCCTCGACCGTGCCGGTCACCGCCTGGTTGATCGACGACGACCAGCTGTTGGAGCTGTTGACCTTCAGGATGGTCGGGATCTGGCCGGCGAAGGTGTCCGCCCCTGCCTCGATCATGCCCAGCGGCGCCGCATAGGCGGACAGGCCGGCATCGATGGCGATCTGAAAATGATAATGCGGGTCGTACGCCGGCTCGTTGATGGCAAAGCTGCGCGCCGGGCCATGCTCGAAGCCCTGATCGACGGGCAGGATGATCAGCTTGCCCGTGCCGCCCAGGCGTCCCTGCATCAGGATGCGCGCCAGGTTGGCCTTTACGCCGGGATTGTCGGATTCGTAATTCGCCAGGATCTGGCGAACGATCGGCGTCATGGTCATGCTATCCCCTCAAGGTCATCGTTGATCGTTCGAATTGGCGTTCGGGCCGGCGCGCCGCCGCTGTCGATCGGGCGCGCCCCCATTCGGTTGGGCCGCGGCATGGGGTGGCCGCCAGCCTCATTGTCCGCGCGCCGCGGCCATGAAGTCCGTTTCCGCCCGGATCAGCGTCACGCTGCCTTCCGGCTGCGTCGCCAGCCAGCGATCCAGGTCGTGCGACACCGCCTTGCAGGGGACGCACCATTCCGCCCAGAAATCCACCACCACCAGCGACGGCGTCCCGACCGCAGGCCGCACCGGCCCGCCGCCGTCGCGCAGCTCGAACGCGGACAGCACGTCGTCCAGGGTCGCACCGGCGATCACCCGGCCACCGGCTGCCGCCTGGCGCAGCTGCCCCACCGTGCTGGTGCCGGCGGGCATCAGCCGCAGGATCGGGCGTCCTTCCGCATCGAAGGCACGCACCTCGGGCAACTGAAAGCTTTGCCCCTTGGCGTTGCGCTGCACGAACACGCGCTTGGCGGCGTCCGTCCAGGTCGCCTCGACGACGCGCGCGGATGCCCCGGCGGGCACCAGCGCGATCAGCGCCGCCGCCAGGATCGCGCGCGTGCGCCTCACCGTGCCAGCGCCTTCACGCCGGGAAGCTCCTTGCCTTCCATCCACTCCAGGAACGCACCGCCCGCCGTCGACACGAAGCTCATCTCACCCGCGACACCGGCCTGGTTCAGCGCCGCGACGGTGTCGCCGCCGCCTGCCACCGACACCAGCGATCCGTCGCGGGTCAGCGCGGCCGCCATCTTCGCAAGCGAAACCGTCGCCCGGTCGAACGGCGTCGTCTCGAATGCGCCAAGTGGGCCGTTCCACACCAGCGTGCGGCAGTTCTTCAGCACGTCGCCCAGCGCCTCGGTCGCGGCCGGTCCGATGTCCAGGATCATCTCGTCCGGGGCGACTTCGTGCACATTGACCGTCCGCGTCGGCGGGTCGGCGCGGAACTCGGTCGCCACCACCACGTCATAAGGCAGGTGCACCGTGCAGTTGGCCCGGTCGGCGGCGTCCAGGATCTCCTCGGCCGTGCCGGTCAGGTCATGCTCGCACAGCGACTTGCCGACATCCACGCCGCGCGCCGCCAGGAAGGTGTTGGCCATGCCGCCGCCGATGATCAGGTGGTCGACCTTGGCGACCATCTGCCGCAGCACATCGAGCTTCGTCGACACCTTCGCGCCGCCGACCACCGCCGCCACCGGATGCTCCGGATTGCCGAGCGCCTTTTCCAGCGCGTCGAGCTCGCGCTCCATCTGCCGCCCGGCGTAGGCCGGCAGCCGCCGCGCCAGCCCCTCGGTGGACGCATGCGCCCGGTGCGCCGCCGAAAAGGCGTCGTTGACATAGATGTCACCCAGCGCCGCGAAGCGCTCGATCACGGCCGGGTCGTTCTTCTCCTCGCCGCCGAAGAAGCGGGTGTTCTCCAGCAGGGCGATGTCCCCGGGGTTGAGCGACGCCACCGCCTCCGGGGCAACCTCCCAGTCGACATACTGGACGTCGCGGCCCAGCACCTCGGTGAACGGCCGCGTCAGCTGCGCGGTCGAAAATTCGGGCGTCGGCGTCTTCGGCCGGCCCAGATGCGCCAGCACCAGGACGATCGCGCCGGCGTCCGACAGCTCCGCGATCGTGGGCACGGCTGCTTCCAGACGCGTCGCATCCGTCACCTTCGCACCATCCATCGGTACGTTCAGGTCCTCGCGCACCAACACGCGCTTTCCGCGCACATCGCCGATATCATCCAGTGTTTTGAACGACTTCATGACAACTCCTCGACGATGATGCGATCTCCGACCCGGATCTCGCCACCCGCCAGCACCCGGCTCAACACCCCGCCACGCCAATCAGGTGTCAACGCGGCCCTCAACCCCGGCGCAATCTCGTCCATCCGCCGGCACGGGTCGCATTCCCCGGTGATCTCCACCTGCACCGCCTCGCCGATCCGCAACCGCGCACCCGCGCGCTGCGGCAGGTTCAGCGCGCCGACCAGAAGGTTCACGCGGCGCTCCTGCCACTCGATCGTCACCCCGACCTGCTTCACCGCAGCGAGCCAGTCATCCGCTTCCATCAGCGTCAGCTGCCGCCGCCCGCGCCCGCCCGGTTTGACCGCACCGCGATAGTCACCGGCGATGCCCGCCTCGACGGACACGCTTGCCCGGTCCAGCAGCTCGATCGGCCCGCGCGGCCGCCCATGCCGGGCGATGCCCAGCAGGACGCCGGTCGCGCTCCCCCCGTCGCCGGCCGCCGAGGGCGCACCGTCACTGACCGACAGCGGGGGGTGCGGCGCGTTCATCAGATCAGCTTGGCCATGGCGGTCGCGGTGTCGACCATCCGGTTGGAGAAGCCCCACTCATTGTCGTACCAGCTGACGACCCGCACCAGCTTGCCGTCCAGGACGGCGGTCTCCAGGCTGTCGACCGTCGACGATGCCGGCGTGTGGACGATGTCGATCGAGACGAGCGGCTCGTCCGAATAGACCAGCACGCCCTTCAGCGGACCCTCTTCCGACGCAGCCTTCAGGATCTGGTTCACCTCGTCCCGCGTCGTGTCGCGCTTGGGCGTGAAGGTCAGGTCCACCAGGCTGCCGTCCGGCACCGGCACGCGCACCGCCGACCCGTCGAGCTTGCCCTTCAGCTCGGGCAGCACTTCGCCCACCGCGCGCGCGGCGCCGGTGGTGGTCGGGATCATGGACATCGCCGCCGCGCGCGCACGGCGCAGGTCCGGGTGGATCTGATCCAGGATCTTCTGGTCGTTGGTGTAGGCATGGATCGTGGTCATCAGCCCGCGCTCGATGCCGATCGCATCGTTCAGCACCTTGGCCACCGGCGCCAGGCAGTTGGTGGTGCACGATGCGTTGGATACGATCACATGGTCGGCGGTCAGCTTGTCGTGGTTCACGCCGTACACCACCGTCAGGTCGGCGCCCTTCGCGGGTGCCGACACCAGCACCTTCTTGGCGCCGGCCTGGATGTGCCTGGATGCGCTTTCCTTGTCGGTGAAGAAGCCGGTGCACTCCAGCACCAGGTCGATGCCCATTTTGCCATGCGGCAGGTTGGCGGGGTCACGCTCCTTGGTCACGCGGATGCGCTTGCCGTCGACCACCAGGTCGTCGCCTTCCGCCGACACCGCGCCCGGATATTTGCCATGCACGCTGTCGCGGCTGAACAGCCAGGCGTTCGACTTGGCGTCGGCCAGGTCGTTGATCGCGACCAGCTCCAGCTCGCCCTCGCCCTTCTCGAGCAGGGCACGCGCCACCAAACGGCCGATGCGTCCAAACCCGTTGATCGCGACCTTCACTGCCATGACATCAATCCTTCCTCAGAGCGCGGCCTTCACCTTGGCCGCGATGTTGTCGGCCGTGAGGCCGAAATGATCGTAAACCGCCGGAGCCGGTCCGGACGCGCCGAAGCTGTCGATGCCGAACCGAAGGCCATTCACCATCGTGTAGCGTTCCCAGCCGAGCGTCGTGCCCGCCTCGATCGAGACGCGCATGATCTCGGACGGATCGACGTTCGGCAGGATGTCGTCGCGATAGGCCTGCGGCTGCGCGTCGAACCGCTCCCACGACGGCATGGACACCACATCGGCGCCGATGCCGTCCGCCTCCAGCCGCTCCGCGACCGACACCGCAAGCGCGACTTCCGATCCGGTCGCGATCAGGATGACGCGGCGCGGCGCCGCTGCGGCACGCAGCCGGTACGCACCCTTGGCCGACTTCATCTCTCCCGCGTCGCTGCGGAACTGCGGCAGATCCTGCCGCGACAGCGCCAGCAGCGACGGGCCATCCTTTCGCGCGACGGAAAGCGCCCAGGCTTCCGCGGTCTCGACGGCATCGCACGGGCGCCAAACGTCCAGGTTCGGGATCGCGCGAAGGCTCAGCAGGTGCTCGATCGGCTGGTGCGTCGGCCCATCCTCGCCCAACCCGATGGAGTCGTGCGTCATCACATAGACCACGCGCGCACGCTGGAGCGCGGACAGCCGGATGGCGGCGCGCGCATAGTCGGCAAAGACCAGGAAGGTGCCGCCGAACGGGATGATCCCGCCGTGCAGGGCCATGCCGTTCATCGCGGCCGACATCCCGAACTCGCGGATGCCGTAATAGATGTACCGGCCCGCATAATCGTCGCGGGTCAGCGGCGTCATGGCCTTGGTCTTGGTGTTGTTCGATCCCGTGAGGTCGGCCGATCCGCCCACCATCTCCGGCAAGGCAGCCGCCAATCCGCCGAGCACGGCTTCCGACGACTTGCGCGTCGCCTGCGGCTTGGTCGCAAGATCGGCGGAGACCGCCTCCACCGGCAGGTCCACGTCCCCAGCCATCCGCCGCTCGAACTCTGCCTGGAGCGGGTGCCCCGACAGCCGGCCCTGCCAGGCCTCACGTGCAGCGGCACCCTGCGCACCGACCTGGCGCCACGAATCCGCGATCGCCTCAGGAATGACGAACGCCTCGTGCGGCCAGCCCACCGCCTCGCGGGTCTTGGCGACGATGTCCGGACCCAGCGCCGCGCCATGCACCGCACTGGTGCCTTCCTTGCCCGGCGCACCTTTTCCGATCACCGTTGTGCAACGGATCAGCGTGGGCCGCGGATCGGCCTTCGCCTCCGACAGCGCGCGATCGACATCCTCCATGTCGTGGCCGTCGCATTCGACCACGTGCCAGCCGGTGGCGCGGTAGCGGGCGGGGATGTCCTCGCTCGACGACAGCGACACCGCGCCATCGATCGTGATCCTGTTGTCGTCCCAAAGCACGTTCAGCCGGCCGAGGCCGAGATGCCCGGCCAGGCCGATCGCTTCGTGGTTGATGCCCTCCATCAGGCACCCGTCGCCGGCGATCACCCACGTATGGTGATCCACCAGTTCCGCGCCGAACGTCGCCATCAGGTGCCGCTCGGCGATCGCCATGCCGACCGCCATCGCCAGTCCCTGGCCCAGCGGCCCTGTGGTGCACTCCACACCGGGCAGCTCGAAATTCTCCGGGTGCCCGGCGCAGGGGCTGCCAACCTGCCGGAACGACCGGACGTCCTCGATCGTCGGCCGCGCGAACCCGCTCAGGTGAAGCAGGGCGTAGATCAGCATCGACCCATGGCCTGCCGACAGCACGAACCGGTCGCGGTCCGGCCAATAGGGGTCGGCGGCGTCGAATTTCAGGTGGCGGGTCCACAGCACGGTCGCGGCATCGGCCATGCCCATCGGCATGCCGGGATGGCCGGAGTTCGCCGCCTCCACCCCGTCCATGCTGAGCACGCGGACGGCGTTGGCGAGATCGGTCGGAGCGACGGTCATCTGATATCCCGTATGAGGCGGGCGGAAGATGGTCGGAGCCTTTGTCCGCTCCCAGCCGACGCGTCAACCGCCCGGCGGAGCGCCCTTCCCGCGCGCCCGATCGCCTTGCTCCACATGGGAACGCTCCCTAGCTTCCAGCCGATGAACGAGGATCGTCTGATCGCTGCTTTCGGCCGGCTCGATCTCGCTTTGCGGCGGGTTGAGCAGGTGGCGTCGACACCGTCTGCCGGCACGGCCGACAGCGGTGATCCGGCGTTGCAGGAGCGTCATGCGCTGCTGCGATCGGCCGCCAGCGCAGCGCTCGCGGACCTCGACAGCCTGATCGAGAAGCACACATGCCGACCGTAAGCCTGCCGATCGGCGGCCGGACCTATGATCTCACCTGCCGTGCGGGCGGCGAGGATGCCCTTCGCCGCCTCGCCGGGCGCGTTGATGAAAAGGTGCGACAGGCAGCAGCCAGCGCCGGCCAGACCGATGAGGTCCGCCGCTTGCTGTTCGCGGCCCTCCTGCTCGCCGACGAAACCGCAGCCGCTCCACCCCAGCCTCAGTCGCTGGATCTCGACGCGGTCGCCGACGCGGTTGAGCGACTGGCCGCGCGTGTCGAAAAGCTGGCGGCAAGGCTTGAGGAAGAGCTCCCGGCCGCCTAAATTGGCGGTGGCGGGAACTGCCCGGTACGAGCCTTGCGAACATCCCTGAGGCTATTCATCATCCAAGGGGGCTGTCCCTGAGCAGATCCAGGTCTGACTTACATGGTCCCCACCTGACGTTTTGGGCGTCAGAGGATCTTCAGGCACACGGCCATGGCGGTCCCGCCACCCCGCCCTTCCCGGCCGCAGGCTTGGACAAACCCGCGCTTCGTGCTGCGCTTCGCGCCCGGCGGGACGCGCATGTGCTTGGCGGCGCTTCCGGCTTCGACATCGGGCAGATGCCGCCCGGGCTGCGCGACCGCCTGTCCTCGTCTCGAACGGTGGCCGGCTATGTCGCGATCGGCAGCGAGATCGATCCCACGCCCTTGATGGACGCAGCAGCGGCGCTTGGCGCCAGGCTGGCGCTTCCGCTCACGACCTCGCGAAAGGACCCGATCCGGTTCGTGGAGTGGACACGGGGCGACGCGCTCGTCGCCGGCCCCTTCGGTCTGCTTCAGCCCGCTTCGGATGCTCAGGCGGTGGATCCCGACCTGATTCTCACCCCGATGCTGGGGTTCGATCGCGCGCTCAATCGTCTTGGGCAGGGCGCCGGTCATTATGACCGGGCGTTCACGACGCTGCCTTCCGCCACGCGGATCGGCGTGGCTTGGAGCGTGCAGGAGGTTGACGCGCTTGCGGCCGATCCCTGGGACGTGCCGCTCCACGCGCTTGTCACGGAAAAAGAGTGGATCGAGGTTCAGTGATGCCGAGTTGGCGCAAACCTGCCGGGATCGGCCTCATCCTGCTGCTGATCGCGGTCTGGGCGATCATCGTCGCCAGCCTGTCGGGTCCGATCGGCCGCTTGCCGCCGGTGCTCCAGGCCATCGTCTACCTGATCGCGGGGATCGTCTGGATTCTGCCGTTGAAGCCGCTGCTTTTGTGGATGGAAACCGGGCGCTGGCGGGTTCCGCCGTCCTGATCCGCCACGGCGCTTGATGCGCGGTGGCGCGAGTGACGGGGCTCGAACCCGCGACCTCCGGCGTGACAGGCCGGCGCTCTAACCAACTGAGCTACACCCGCTTGCGCGGTGGAGGGCGCCGGTTAGGCGAGCCCGAAGCGTCCGTCAAGCGTCACGCGCGCTGCCGGCGGAAAGTTCAGGCTCTTCGCCGCGCACCTTGGTCAGCGTGCCCGATTCGAACAGGAAGCCCGCGATGTCCGGACGCCCCGCCGCCGCGATGATCGTCTGGATGATGATAAGCAGCGGGACCGCCAGCAGCGCGCCCAGCGTCCCCCACACCCACCCCCAGAAGCTCAGCGAGATCAGGATCAGCAAGGGGTTGATGGTCAGCCGGCGCCCCAGCACCAGCGGGGTGATGACGTTGGCCTCCACCAGGTGCAGCCCGATCTGGATGGCCGCCGGCAGCAGCGCGTACCAGATGTCGTTGAAGCTCATCAGTCCGCCCAGCGCCAGCAGCAGGGCGGCCAGGATCGGGCCGAGATAGGGCACGTAATTGAGCAGGGCGACGATCCCGCCCCACATCAGCGGCGACGGCATCCCGATCAGCCACAGCAGCGCCGCGGTGGTCAGCCCCAGCGCTACGTTGATGAGCGTGATCGTGCCGATATAGGCCGAGGTCGCATCGACGACGTTCTGGATCACCCGCGCGGTCTGCATCGCGCCGCCGAAGCTGTGGCGCGACCGGATCGTGTCGCGGCGCAACCGCGACCATCCGGCCAGGAAGAAATAGATCACCAGAATCGCGAAGAAGGTGTGGATCGCCGCGGTCGGCGCAGACGACGCGTAGGCAAGGACCGACGTCGGCGTTTCCACCGCCTGTTGCTGCGCCGCCGCCGTGGCGGGCGCGGAGGCGATCAGCTCGACCGTATCGTCCACGAAGCGCTGGAAGTTCGAATAGAAGTCGATCAGCGGCGCAAGGTTCGACTGGATCTGCGGAATGCGCGACGGCAGCACCGCGAACCACTGGGTTGCGGGCACGACGATGGAGGCGAGCGCCCCGTTCACCACCAGCAGCACAACGAGCAGGCAGGCGAACGCGGCGAGGCCGGACGGCACCCGCCGGCGTTCCAGCCATTCGAGGAGCGGCACCAGCGCAACGGCGATGACCAGCGCGGCGGTCACCGGCAGGAAGAACTCGGCGCCCGCCTTCAACGCGAACGGCATGCCCATGAGGAGGCCGGCGCCGCCGATCAGGGTCAGCGAGGCGAGCAGGCGGTCGCGGCGGAGCTGGACGGGGGTGTCGGCCTCGTCGGCCGCCGCGGCGCCCGTCGGGGCGAGCGCATCGACGACCCTGTCGGTCGCGGAGACCGCGGGGGGTTCTGCCTGGTTGAGGGCCTTGTTGACGGTCACAGCATTCCTCCGCGGAACGACGCTACCGGAGGACGGAGAGCGTCACCAGCGGAGAGATTTCGTTTCGGATCCGAAGCGACTTAGTAGCCCGACAGGCGGGCCAGCGCGTCGGCGTGGAAGTCCGCATCGCCGCCAAGCTCCGCCAGCACGCGCGCGCGCTTCATGAACAGGCCGATGTCATGCTCGTCCGTCATGCCGATGCCGCCGTGCATCTGGACGGCCTCCTGCACCGCAAGCGTCGTGGCCAGCGTCGCGGCGGCCTTGGCGACGGCCACGGCCCGTTCGGCGCGCGCGTCGCCGGCGTCGAGCAGCTGTTGCGCCTTCAGCGTCGCCGCGCGCGCGGCGGTGAGCTCCGAATGGAGGTGCGCCGCCCGGTGCTGCAGCGCCTGGAACCGGCCAATCTCCTGCCCGAACTGCTTGCGGGTGCGCAGATAATCGAGCGTCATCGCGGTCGCGCCCGCCGCCACGCCGTTGAGCTCCGCCGCGGCGCCGGTGCGGACGGCGGCAAGCGTCGCGCCCACCGCGTCCGCGCCGCCGACCATGGCATCCCCGTCGACCTCCACACCGTCCAGCGCGATCGTCGCGGCAAAGCTTGAATCGACCAGACGTTCGGCGGCGCGGGTCACCCCCGGCTGGCCCGGATCGACCGCGAACAGGGCGAGCCCGGCATCGTCGACCCGGGCGACGACGATCAGCAAATCGACGACATGGCCATGCGCCACGAAGCGCTTGGCGCCGGTCAGGCGAAAGCCGTTGCCCGACCGTTCGGCACGGCAGGCAATGGCATCCGGCCGGTGACGCGCGCCCTCGTCGAGCGCCAGCGACACCACCGCCTCCCCCGCCACCATCCGCGGGAACCAGCGTTCGCGCAGCTCCGGCGCGGCGCCGCGCAGCGCCGTTGCACCGGCGACGGCGGTCTGCAGGAAGGGCGACGGCGTCAGGTTGCGGCCGATCTCCTCCAGCACCACGCCCGCCTCGACATGGCCGAGGCCAAGTCCGCCATCGGCCTCGGGGATCATGATGCCGTTTAGGCCAAGCTCGCCGAGCTGCCGCCACAAGGGGCGCGACAATCCGGCTGAATCGCCGGCATCGCGCAGCGCACGGGCATGCGCCACCGGCGCGTTGTCGGCGAGGAAGCCACGCGCGGTGTCGGCGACCATCGCCTGTTCGTCGGTCAGGTAAAGCGGCACGGGTACAGTCTCCGGCTGAAGAGGATCAGGCGCCGGGCAGGCGCAGCAGGTGCTTGGCGACGATGCCCAGCTGGATTTCGGACGTGCCGCCCTCGATCGAATTGCCTTTGGTGCGCAGCCAGTCGCGGGCGGGCGCGCCGCCGCGGGTGGCCTCGCTTTCCCATTCCAGCACGTCGCTGCCGCCCGCCGACATCAACAGCTCGTGCCGCGCCTTGTTGAGCTCCGTGCCATGATATTTGACCATGGACGCGCCCGCCGGGTGCCCCCTGCCCGCCTTGAGTTCGTCGATGAAGCCTTCGAGCATGGCAGAGAACGCCTCCGCGCGGACCTCGTGATGCGCGATGCGCGCCCGCAGCAGCGGATCGTCGAGCCGGCCCTGATCGTCGACGCCGACCGTCTGCAGCGCGCGGCGACCGATGCTGGCGCCGCTGCCGCCCAGCCCCATGCCGGAGATCATCTCCCGCTCGTGCCCCAGCAGATATTTTGCGACGTCCCACCCGCGGTTGAGCTCGCCGACCAGGTTCTCCTTCGGCACCGACACATCGTCGAAGAAGGTCTCGCAGAAGGGCGAGCTGCCGGAGATGAGCAGGATCGGCTTGGTCGAGACGCCCGGGCTCGCCATGTCGAACAGCAGGAAGCTGATGCCGCCCTGCTTCGATTCGGTGGAGGTGCGGACCAGGCAGAAGATCCAGTCCGCCTGGTCGGCATAGCTGGTCCAGACCTTCTGCCCGTTGACGATGAAGCGGTCGCCGTCCAGCACCGCGCGCGTCTGCAGCCCGGCCAGGTCCGATCCCGCGCCGGGCTCCGAATAGCCTTGGCACCAGCGGATCTCCCCGCGCGCGATCTTCGGCAGATGCTCGCGCTTCTGATCCTCGTTGCCGAACTTCAGGAGCGCTGGCCCGAGCATGGAGATGCCGAAGCTGTCGAGCGGGGATCGGCAGCCGAGCGCGCGCATCTCCTCCTTCAGGACCTTGGCTTCTTCCGGCGACAGGCCGCCGCCGCCATAGGCGACGGGCCATTCCGGCACCGTCCAGCCGCGCGACGCCATTCGGTCGAGCCAGAGCCGCTGGTCGTCGGTCAGCACGGCGTTGCGGCCGCCCCACACGACATCCTTTTCGCTGCGCAGCGGCTGTCGCATCGCCGGGGGGCAATTGGCCTCGAGCCAGGCCCGGGCCTCCTGTCTGAATGCGCTGAGATCGACCATGACGTCCATTCCCTCAGAAGAAGAGTGCGATTGTCTGGGTGGCGCTGAGCACCGGGTCGCCCGCCGCGTTCCAGATGCCCATGTGCTGCGTCGTGATGCCGCCTTCGGCATGGTCGGAGGTGGAGCGCAGCAGCCACCAGCCGTCGTCCGTTTGCGGATCCGGCGTGTTGAAGTTCAGCTGCCACGTCAGCGAGCTGAGCGGGCCGACGGTGGAGGCGAGCATGATGGCGGCAGGCGGCAGCGCGTCGCCGATGCACAGCAGCTCGACCTGAGGGTCGATCCCCGCCCGATCCTTCAGCCGGACCCAGCAGGCGATGTCCGCGCGCGGCGTGTCCGGCCGCTGTTCGGCGAAGCGATAGTCGAAATTCTGCGCGAACGCGGGCGGAAAGGCGAAGGTCGGCGCATCGCCCGGTCGGCGCGACGGCGTGAAGGGGGCGGCGCGGTGGTCGATGTGCGACGGCTGCGCATCCATGAACACGAAGGTCGCCCGCGTGCCGAACCCCTTGGCCCCTGTCACATCGGCGCCCCAGAAGGCGGCGGTGCGCCCGCGCCGCAGCAGGCCCGCCACCACCGTCGCTTCGGCCTCCACGGGCCCGGCAAAGGCGATCTGGGCGGAACGGAGCGGCGGCAGCGCCCCCGCCCGGTGCCGGACCGCCGCCAGCGCCAGCGCCGCCGTCAGCCCGCCATAGGCCGTCCGCCCCTGTCGCCAGCCATCGGGGATGGCGGCGTGGAGCACACCGCCATCGTCGATCAGCGCGTCCAGGATCGCGGGCAGGCTCATGGGCGAAGCGCGCCCACCGTGAACCGACCGGAGGTGGGATGCGAGGAGGACAGCCCGCCGTCGACCGGCAGCGCCGCGCCGTTGACGTAGCTTGCCGCGCCCGACGCCAGGAACAGCACGGCCGCCGCGATCTCCTCCGCCTCGCCACCGCGGCGAAGCGGGTTGAGCTTGCCGATCGCCGCCTCGCTGCCGCGCGCGCGCGCATCGTCGTAGATCGGCTGGGTCATGCCCGTCTCGATCAGGCCGGGCAGCACGGCGTTGACGCGCACGCCGGTGCCGGCGAGCTGCTGCGCCGCCACCTGCACCAGGTTGATCACGCCCGCCTTGGACGCCGAATAGGGCGCGGGACCGGCGCCGGAGCGGAGCCCCGCGACTGATGCGGTGCAGATGATCGCGCCGCCGCCGCGCTCCGCGATGCGCGGCGCGGCATGCTTGATGGCGAGCGCCGGGCCGATCAGGTTGACCCGCAACACCTCCGCCCAGGCCGCTGCGTCGACGTCGAAGATGCCGCCGACATAGCCGCCGCTGATCCCGGCATTGGCGAAGAAGATGTCGAGCCCGCCATGGTCCGCGCACGCCCGCTCCACCGACGCCGCGACATCGGCCTCGTCGCCGGCATCGATGCGCATCGGCGTCGCGCCGTCGACCGAAACGTCCGCGCGGTCGCAGGCGATCACCTTTGCGCCGGCCGCGACGAACGCCGCCGCGGTCGCGCGGCCGATGCCCGACGCTGCCCCGGTGACGATCACGCTCTTGCCGCCAAGATCGCTCATATCGTCGATCCCCCGTCCACCACGATCGCCTGGCCGGTCACATAGCTTCCGGCCTTGGACGCCAGGAACACGGCGGCGCCGGCGATCTCCTCCGGCTCGCCGATGCGGCCCATCGGGTTGAGGCGGTTGACCAGATCCAGCTGCTTGGGGTTTTCCCACAGCGCGCGGGCAAAATCGGTGCGGATCAGGCCGGGCGCGATGCAGTTGATGCGCACATTGTCGCGGCCATGCTCCACCGCCAGGTTGCGGGCGAGCTGGAAGTCGGCGGCCTTGGACACATTGTAGGCGCCGATGGTCGGCGACCCGCGCAGGCCGCCGATCGACGACACGATGATGATCGATCCGTCCTTCCGCTCCGCCATCTCGGGCGCGACCATGGTGATGAGCCAGTTGTTGGCGATGACGTTGTTGGCGAGGATCTTGGTGAACTGATCGTCGCTGATCCCCGCCATCGGGCCGTAATAGGGGTTGGACGCGGCGTTGCAGACCAGCACGTCGATGCGCCCCCATTCGGCGCGCGTGCGGTCGACCAGCGCCTGCAGCTCGTCCTTGCGGGAGATGCTGGCGGCCACGGCGATCGCGCGGCCGTCGCCATGGCGGGCGTTGATGTCGGCGGCGACCGCATCGCAGGCATCCTGGTTGCGGCTGGAAATGACGACCTTCGCGCCGGCCTCCGCCATCGCCTCGGCGATCGCCTTGCCGATCCCGCGGCTGGATCCGGTGATGACCGCGACCTTGTCGGTCAGGTCGAACAGGTTCATCGCCATGCGCTTGCCATCCTTTCACGATGTGCCGCGGACGCCATCATGCCCCCGCCCGCTCCGCCTGCTGCCAGCCTGCCTCGGCCAGCATCTCCACGCGGCCCTTGAAGACGCCGGCATCGCTGCTCGACGCGTTGCCCTGCTCGGCACGTTTGCAGATGCCCTGAATGATGCCGACGAAGCGGAAGAGATTGAACGCGAAATACCAGCGCAGGTCGGGCAGCCCGCTGCGCCCGGTCGCCGCGGCATAGCGGTCCACCGCCTCGTCCAGCGTCGGGATGCCGGTGCCGGCCAGGTCGAGCCCGCCGAGCCCGGCGCGCCCGTCCACCGGCATTTCCCAGTTCATCGCAAGGTAGGCGAAGTCGGCCAGCGGATCGCCGATCGTCGACAGCTCCCAGTCGATCACGGCGGCGACCTGGGGGCGATCCGGCGCCAGGATCAGGTTGTCGAGCCGGTAGTCGCCGTGGATGATCGCGGTGCGCGTCTGGTCGGGCACCGTGCGCGGCAACCAGTCGATCAGCCGCTCGACCGCTGGCAGATGCTCCGTCTCCGCCGCGCGGTACTGCTTGGTCCAGCGCTCCACCTGACGGGCGAAATAATTGCCGGCGCGGCCATAATCGCCAAGGCCGACCGCTTCCGGATCGATCGCGTGGAGCCGGGCGAGCGTGTCGATCATCGCGTGATAGGTGTCGCGGCGCGCATCGGGCGACAGCGCGGGCAGCTGACCGGCCCATTCCGTGCGGCCGTCCACCAGCTCCATCACGAAGAAGGGCGCGCCGATCACGCTCTCGTCCATGCACAGACCAAGCGGACGCGGCACGGGAAAGCCGGTCGGGTGGAGCGCCGTCATCAGCCGGTGCTCGCGGTCGACGGCATGCGCGGACGGGAGCACGGGGCCGAACGGCTTTCTACGCAGCACATAGGCGCGGCCGCCCGCATCGATGCGGTAGGTGGGGTTTGATTGGCCGCCGCTGAACTTGGTGGCGCTTGCCTCCCCGTCGAAGCCGGCGATGGTCGCCGCCATCCAGCGGCTCAGCGCCGCCTCATTCAGGTCGCTCATCCCCGCGCCGGACGCTGGGTCGCGGCGTCCTCGTACTTGGCGAGCTCGATCCGGGCGATAGCGCGGTTGTGGACCTCGTCCGGGCCGTCGGCGAAGCGCAGCGTGCGCACGTTGGCCCAGGCCGCGGCCAGGCCGAAATCCTCCGACACGCCGGCGCCGCCATGCGCCTGCACCGCGTCGTCCAGGATGCGCAGCGCCATGGTCGGCCCCTGCACCTTGATCATCGCGATCTCGAGCGCGGCCGACTTGTTGCCGGCGCGGTCCATCATGTCGGCGGCCTTCAGGCACAACAAGCGCGACGATTCGATGTCGATCCGCGCCCGCGCGATCCGCTCGTGCCAGATCGACTGGTCGGCGATGCGCTTGCCGAACGCGACGCGCGACACCAGCCGGCGCGCCATCGCCTCCAGCGCGGCTTCCGCCACGCCGATGGTGCGCATGCAGTGGTGGATGCGCCCCGGGCCAAGACGCCCTTGCGCGATCTCGAAGCCCCGCCCCTCGCCCAGCAGCAGGTTGGCGGCGGGCACGCGTACCCGGTCCAGCAGCACCTCGCCATGCCCGTGCGGCGCATGGTCGTAGCCATAGACCGGCAGGATGCGCTCGATCCTGACGCCGGGCGTGTCCATCGGCACCAGGATCATCGACTGCTGGCGGTGCTTCTCGGCGGTTTCGTCGGTCCGGCCCATGACGATCGCGAGCTTGCAGCGCGGATCGCCGACGCCCGACGACCACCATTTGCGCCCGGAGATCACATAATCGTCGCCATCGCGCTCGATGCGCGTGCGGATGTTGGTGGCGTCGGACGAGGCGACGTCCGGCTCCGTCATCAGGAAGGCGGAACGGATCTCGCCTTCCATCAGCGGCTTCAGCCAGCGGTCCTTGTGGTCGCGCGTGCCGTAGCGGTGGAGAACCTCCATGTTGCCCGTGTCGGGCGCGGAGCAGTTGAACACCTCCGACGCCCAGCCGATCCGCCCCATCTCCTCGGCGCACAGCGCATATTCGAGGTTGGTGAGCTGCACGCCGTCGAAGGCGAAGCTGTCGTCGACATGCGCCTGGCCGCTGTGCGGCGGCATGAACAGGTTCCACAGCCCCGCCGCCTTCGCGCGCGCCTTCAGCTCCTCGATCACGGGCACGACCGCCCAGCGATCGCCCTCCGCCACCTGGGCGTCATGCTCGGCGGTGCGGGGCGCGATCTCGGTGCGGATGAAATCGCGCACGCGGTCGCGGTAGTGCGTTTCGCGCTCGCTCAGGCGAAAATCCATGGGCATCCTCTCCCGGCCGTTTCGACCGTGTGGGGCGCGACCATAGCCGGCGATCGGGCGTGTGCAAGCGCGGAAAATGGCGGAAAACCGCCGACTTCAACCTGACGCTACGGCAGGGCGGGCAGAGGATGGTGCGGGCGGTCGGGCTCGAACCGACACTCCTTGCGGAACCGGATTTTGAGTCCGGCGCGTCTACCAATTTCACCACGCCCGCGTCGCCACGCGCCTTGCCACAGCGCCTCGGCCGGCGTCCAGTCTCTAGCTGACCGGCGCACGCCTGCGATAGCTGAGTGCTTCGGCGACATGGATGCGGCCGACCCGGTCCGCGCCTGCGAGATCGGCGATCGTGCGCGCGACGCGCAGCGTGCGGGCATAGCCGCGCGCCGACATGCGCGTCGCCTCCGCCGCCTGGGCGAGCAGGCGGGTGCCGGGCTCGTCCGGCGCGGCCGCCGCCTCCGCCACCGCTCCCGGCGCATCGGCGTTGGTGCGGGCGCCCGCCTCGGCATAGCGCATGCGTTGACGGTCCCGCGCTTCGGCGACGCGCGCGCCGACCTCCGCCGATCCTTCGGTCGGCGGCGGCAGCACGAGGTCGGCTGTGAATCCGAAAACCATGTCGGACCGGATCATTCCCCGAGCCCCGAACATCGCACAAGCCAGTCGGAATAGCTGACAAGTCAGCGCGACCAGTTAGCAAGAGAGGAAAAGCACATGCGACCAGTTTCGCGTGGCGGGAGAGCCGTAACCTATTCTAAAGTCGGTCTTATGGTCCTTAAAGAGCACTTCCAGCAGCGCCCCATCGAGGCGACGTTCAGTTCGTTCCGAAGCATGGTCCCGCTGCGCACGCCTTCGGGACCGCAGCAGGTCGAATCGGAGCTGGAGGCCGAACTGCTGGAGCAGCTGGCCTTCGCGCCCGGCACCTACGACCTGCTCACGCAGCCGATCATCGAATACGCGACGAACGGCAGGGCGCGGCGATACACCCCCGACATCATCGTGCAGCTGCACGCGTCAGGGGACGACGCACCAAGCCGCTATGTCATTGAGGTGAAGCGCCAGGCCGACCTTATCGCCAACGCGGCGCAATACGCGCCCAAGTTCGAGGCCGGGCGCGTCGCCGCCGAGAACGTGGGGGCCGCCTTCCGCATCATGAGCGAGGATCGCATCCGCACGCCCTACCTCGCCAACGCGCGCCTGCTCCGACGCCACCTCGACGCCGACCCGGAGCTCGCGGCGTTCGACCACATTCGCCGGGAGCTTGGCGCGCATGGCGTCACCGTGGCGGAGGCGATCGCGCTGCTGCGCAGCCTGGGCATGGACGAGCCCGACATCCGCGCAGGCATCGAGCAGGCCGTGGCCTGGCGCATGCTGCTGTGCGACCTCTCCCGTCCGTTCGACGACGCGACCGTGGTCTGCGCCCGCGCGCCCGGCGACCTTCCCAGGCCCGACGACGATCCGATCATGATGTCATTGTGGGACGCAGATTCCGAGTGAACATTCAGGGAACATAATGTAAGCTAGGCGGACCAGTTAGCCGCCGAGGCCAAGATGAAGATCGGCACGAAGAAGGGTGACAAGGTCCGATACGGGGGCGCGCAGATGCGCGTCATCGGCGCGCGTGACCTCGACACGCTCGTCGTGGTAAGCGCCGAGGGCGAGTACTTCGACGCGTCGATCAAGGATCTCGAGGCGGAGGCGGTGGGACAGGTGCGTTCCGGCACCTCCGTCGACCCCAAGCGCGCCGCGAAGGTGCCAGCCTATGTCGAGGCGCTCGGACCGCTGCTCGGCAACGACCGCAACACCAAGGCCGCGGTGACCGAAGCCGCGAAGAAGCTCGGCATCTCCACCTCCGCCGCATACGACGCGATCAGGCGGTTCAGGGAGACGGGCACGACGGACCAGCTGCCGCCGCCGACACGGCCGGGCGGACGGGGCAAGTCGCGCATCAACCCCAAGGCGCAAAAGATCATCGAGGAGGTGCTGGAGGCGACCGTGCTGAAGCGCGGCGGGGCCAAACCCCGCAAGTTCTTCCGCGAGGTCAAGCGCCGGCTGGAGAAGGCAGGGCTGCAGGTCGCGCACGCGACCCTCGCCGACCGCCTGACGAAGATCCCGGAGCACCGCTGGACCAAGACGCGCAAGGGCTACAACGAGACCCGCAAGACGCACGACCCGATCAGGGATCACTATCCCGAGGTGCATCGCCCGTTGGAGGTCGTGCAGATCGACCACTGGAAGGCGGACATCGAGATCCTGTCCGACGACCGCCTGCAGGTCATCGGCCGCGTCTGGATCACGCTCGCCATCGACGTCTACTCGCGCATGGTGTTCGGCATGCACGTCGGCATCGACGCGCCAAGCACGACCACGTTCGCCATGGCCATGATCAACGGCATGACGCGCAAGGACGCGATCGCCGAGCGATACGGGCTCGAGTGGGACAACCCGATGTGCGGCAAGCCCGAGCGGCTCGAGGCCGACAACGCGCGCGAGTTCACCGGCGAGTCGGCGAACGCATCGGCGGCGCACTTCAACATTCGATTGAAGTGGCGGCCCCTGGGCCAACCCCAATACGGCGCACACATCGAGAGGCTCAACGGCAATCTGGCCGACCGCTTCAAGGACCTGCCGGGTGCCACAGGCGCTACATCGACCGAGCGAGGGGAGCTCCGCCCCGAGATGACGGCGGCGTTCACTCTGGAGGACGTCACCAAGCACGCATGGATGATCGTCGACGAATACCACAACGACGTCCACACTGGGATCGGCATGCCGCCGCTGGAGAAGTTCAGGGGCTACTACTTCGGCCCGAACGGGCAGAAGCACCGACTGCCGGACGTGTTCGTCGACAACCTCCAGTTCCGCATCCACTGGTTCCCGCTCGTGAAGCGCAGCATCCAGCGCTACGGCATCAGGATCGACCACCTCGACTACTACAGCGAGTCGCTGGAGTGGCTGGTCAGGAACCGCAAGAGCTACGGCCAGCTCGAGATCCGCCGCCACCCGTTCGACGTGCGCGTCATCTACGTCAAGCATCCGGACAGGAAGGCCGAGGACCCTGACGCGACGGACGGGGACGAGTGGATCCCGGTCCACGTCCGCCAGCTCAACTTCCCCGAAGCCAGCATCCACGAACTGCAGGCGGCACGGCGCGAGGCGCTGCGGCGCAAGCGCGAGCCCACGCCCGAACTGCTCAGCAAGATCATAGACGAGCAGCACCGCCACATCGAAGAGGCGGTCAAGAAGACCAAGAGTGCCCAGCGCGAGGCCGCACGGCAGCAGCACCACAGCAGGATCAGAAAGGAGGCGCCGGTGCCCGCCGCCCGGAGCGGAGCCGTGCCGAGGTTCGTGCAGCCGACCTCGACGCCAGCATCGACGCAATCCGACGAGCAGCCCGTGCGGAACGGGAAGACACAACAGGCACCCGCCGAGGGCAGCATCGCCGCCATCCTCGCGGGCATCAGCGACGACGACGTGGAGGCGATGTTCGAATGAGCGACACCTACGACAACCCGACGCTCCGGCCGGAAATGCAGGAGTTCCTCGACATCGAGGGCCGCGGGCGTCTCGGCGAGTGCTGGAACCGTGTCTGGGTGCCGACGCCCTCGACCAAGGAGGCGTTCATCGAGCTGCAGGACTGCATGAACGCCGCGCAGTCCACGAAGCCGCGAGGCCTCATCATCACGGGCGAGGCCGACACGGGCAAGAGCCGCACGATGCAGGCGTTCCGCGACCTCCACCAGCCGCGCATGGACCCGGAAAGCGAATACGCCGAGCACCGCGTCATCTACCTGACCGCGCCGGACAACCCCGATCCGGTCGTCGTGCTCAAGAAGATCCTCGCCGAGCTCGGACATCCGCTGCGCTACAACCCCTCGCCCGCCGACCTGCGCAGCCACGCCGTCACCATGCTCAAGGCCTGCCGCGTCGGAACCGTCATGATCGACGAGATCCACGACATCTCGCGCGACAGCCGCATGAACTCGAAGATCGTCAGCTTCCTCGTGTTCATGAAGAGCCTCATCAACGACACGGGGCGGCCGTTCGTCGTCGGCGGCACGCAGGTCGTCCTCGACATGATCGCGAGCGAGGACCAGATCGCCGGCAGGCTCAACACGGTGATCAAGCTGAAGCCGTTCACGCTGTCCGAGTTCGCGATGATCCTGCTGGCCTTCGAGCGCATGCTCCCGCTGCGCCGGCAGTCGCGGTTCCGCGAGAACGAGGGGCTGGTCCAGCTCGCGTACACGCTGACGCAGGGCTACATCGGCCGCCTCAACTACCTGCTGGAGGACGCCTGCAAGGTCGCCATCGACAGCGGCGAGGAGCGGATCACGTTGTCCACCATCGACCGCGTCAGAGACCGCAGCATCGTGTCGGTCGGTCGCCGGGTGGCCTGATGCCGGTCGAGACGCTCCTGCCGCGTCCGCGGCCGAAGCCTGCAATACAGCCGTGGCCGTTCCGGCCGCAGCCGCTGCCGGACGAACTGCTATCGTCCTACCTGTGCCGCCTCGCCGTCGGCATGGACCTGAAGCCCATCACCTTCCTCAACACGGTGTTCGGCTCGGCGAAGAACCTGCTGGCGCAGGACCTCGACAACTTCGCGCCACCCCGGATCGTCGAGCGGATCGCACTCGGCACGCTGCGGCCCGCCGAGGAGATCCACGCCTGCACGCTGCGGGCCTACGCCGGAACGCTGATCACCGCGCACAACCCGAAGGGCCGTAACCCCTGGCTGCTGCCGACGACGATCGACAACAACGTGCGCCTGAGGACCGGGCTGCAATACTGCCCCGCGTGCCTCGCCACCGACGCGAAGCCCTACTTCAGACGGCGATGGCGACTGGCATTCGTCACGTCCTGCACGACCCACGGCCAGCTGCTGCGCGACCGATGCCCGCAATGCGACGCGCCCGTCCATCAGCACGCCGCCGCATCTGCGATGCACTGCTTCAAGTGCGGCGGCGAGCTGTGCGAGCAGGCTGCGGCGGTCGCGCGGCACGACCACATCGCCTGGCAGAGCATGCTTGAGGCGGCGCTGGAGCGTGGCTGGGGGCCGCTCGGCGACGAGCATCTCCGCGCCCACGTCGCGTTCGCCATCGTGCGGCAGGTCGCTGCCCTGCTCGTCAACGGCCGCCACGCGCAAGCCCTTCGCCAAGTGGTTGCGAGGGACTGGGGCGGGGATCCCGCGCCCTACGAGAAGCCGACGGCGCGCCAGCCGTTCGAGTATCTCGACGTCGCCGACCGGCACCGCCTGTTCGACATGGTCGAACGGCTGATGAGGGGCTGGCCGCACCGGTTCGTCCACTCATGCCTGGAGGCGGGCATGCACCGCTCCCATGCCATCAAGGACATGCCGAACCCACCGTTCGCCTACGAGCGGGTCATGCGCGCCTACATGGACGCCACACCATACCAAGCCACGGAGCCCGAGGTCGCCGCCGCCGCGGCTTGGCTCCGCCGGACCAGGGGCAAGGCGACATACCGCGACCTGCGCGCGATCTGCGGCGAGAGCCGCGCCGCCATATACCGGCACATGGACTACGAACGGCGGCAGGCGGTTCCCTCGCGCTGGCGCACCGAGGCCATGGCGGCCCTAGAGAGCCAGGGCTGACGCGATACGCCGACGCATGAAGTCGGCATAGGCCGCGCGGTCGTCCCACAGGCCGAAGGGGCGCGCGACGCCCCTAACCACGAACTCCGGCGCGAAGCCGGGCTGGGCGACCTTCGGCGAGCGCCAGCTCCCGTCGACCGAGACGCAAGCCCTTCGGGCCGCATTGGCAAGGTCGCGGTCGCTCATGCCCCCTCTCTTCGGCAACAGCAGTCCCAGGCTGCGCTCGTCGCCTAGTGGCGAGCCTCGATCCACGACGACGAGCCGTCGTCCCCCCACTCGCACGATGGCAACCAGCGGCTCGCGCGTGAGATCGAGGCCCCCGTGCGGCGACCTACGGCCCGACGTGGTTGGCTGCGCGTCCAGCCGCCAGCCCCGTGATCGGCATGCCGTCTCAAGAGCGATCCAGGTGTCAGCCAGCGCCTTGAATGGTAGACGGGCCGCCACTTCGCCCGCTCTCGCCCTGCGCCTCAGGACCGCCGCGCCGACCTCCGGGTCGGCTCCAGGCTGGCGCCCGCCGGTGCCGAATGGCGCGGCGTCCCGGGGATCCTCTCCGATCAAAGCCCGGTCGCGCCGAACGCCTGCGCCGCAGGCGACGGAGACCACCTCGACATCCCTCGCGCTGACGAGATCGACCGATCCGGTCGGCACCTCCACCGACCGACGGCCGGTCGAGCCGGCGCGGCCGGTGGTCAGGACGACCAGACGGGCGTTGGCGGGCCTTGTCCTGCCGTCAGGCGGCGGAAGGTCCCGTCCGGCGCCTCGCTCGGAACCGGGGTGACGCACCTCGACGCGCTTGAATGGCAGTGGCGGAGCGATCGCCTCGATGCGCAACGCGACGAACCTCGGCTGGGCGTCGACCCTCGTTACCCATCGTCCGACCAATCGCATCCGAACAGGCACTCGCCACGGCCACACCAGATCAAGGTTGACGGCGCGACCGTCACGCGCCTCGTGGTCCACGCTCAGCTGCTGGAACGCCGCATCGTGCAGCGAGCGGATCGCCTTGTCCGCTATCACCGCGGCGGCGGCGACGGCCTCGTCGCGCGACAGGTCGCGCCCAGCCTCCAGCACGACCGTGCCGTCATCGCGCACCCGCGAGAGCTGGCGGCTGACCAGGCCGCGTTCGCCCGACACGGCGGGGTCGCGTATGCCGTCGAAGAGCTCCAGCAGGAACCCGCTGCTCACGCCGAACAGCGCGCGAAGCAGCGCCATGGGCGGCAGCAGGACCCAGTCGGGGTCATTCCACCTCCGCTCGCGCGGCGCATTCCCCTCCACGGCCAGCCGACGTAACAGGAAGCCCGGAACCGACGCGAAGCGCCGCGACGGGAACGGTCGACCCCGCGGCTGCGGGTGGAGCCCCACCCCGATCTCCTCCCTCCAGCCATTGCACTCGAAGCTGTCCTCGATGGCAAGCCCCGGCGCCCACCGCTTCCACTGGCCTCCCACCCAGCACGACCCCGGCGCCAGCAGGTCCAGCTGGCCGCAGCCGAGCCAGTGCGACGACACGTCATGGACCGGATCGAAGCCGGGCGCGTCCATGTCCGACGCGACGACCACCTCGACCTCCACCTCCTGCGCCTCGCCGCGCGGCTGGCGCACGCCGCCCAGGCCCACGATCTCGGTGGTTCCCGGCAGAGAGACGAAGCTGTCGATGAGGACGGGTCGATTCGGCACGCCGGAAGGTAGAGCGGGCGAAGTCGCAACGCGAGTCGTTCGAGGCCACGCGACGACGCTGACCATCGTGTACCAGCGTCGGGATCAGCGGGCCGACACGACCGGAACCTCGGCGATGCGGGTCGTCCACGCCGGCGACTTGGCCTCCGCCCGCATCCGCCACTCGCGGGCGAAGCCCTGTGCCGCAGGCACCGCGGTGAACCGTCCGAACCTGCCGTTCACCTCGTCGAGCGCGGTCATCAACCTCGCCCGGCGGTCCACGTCCCCCTCGAACAGCGTGCGCGGCCGCTGCTCCTCTGCGACCAGGTCGTCGAGCATGATGCCCGCCTTGGTGTATGCCGGCCCGTCCCGCCACGCCGCCTCCACCCCGCGCCGCGCGGCGGCGAGCAACTCGAGCGAGTCGGCCGTCATCGGATGCAGCGCAATGCGGCGGCTGCCGTGATGCTGCGGAAGATCCCGGCGATGGGGATTGGTGTGGAAGAAGACGGTGAGCTGTCCGGCCACCAGCCCGTGCGATCGCAGCTTCTCGCCCGCCCGCATCGCATATTGGGCCACGGCGCCCATCAGCGTCTCCAGGTCGGAAACCGGCGCGCCGAACGAGCGGGTCACCGCCATGCCCTTGCGCCGCGGCTCGACCACCTCGACGACGCTGGCGGCCACGCCCTGCAGCTCGGCCACCAGCCGCTCGAGCACCACCGTCCCGAGCCCGCGCGCCTGCTTCAGCTGCATGTCGCGGAGCTGACCGGCGGTCGTGACGCCAAGCGTCGCCAGCTTGGCCGCCGTGGCGCGGCCGACGCCCCACACGTCGGCGACGGGAAAGCGGTCGAGCACGAACGCGCGGATCGCGGGATCGCGCAGGTCGGCCACGCCGTCGAACAGCGGGTTCTTCTTCGCGGCCGCGTTGGCGACCTTGGCCAGCGTCTTGGTGGGACCTATCCCGACGCAGGTGGGGATCGTCGTCCATCGCCGCACCTGGTCGCGCATCCCGTTCGCGTGGACGGTCAGGTCGCGGTCGGCGAAGGGCGCCAGATCGAGGAAGCTCTCGTCGATCGAGTAGATCTCAACCTCGCTGGCGAACTCCTCGACCGCCGCGACGACGCGGCGCTGCATGTCGCCGTAGAGGGTGTAGTTGGACGAGCGCACGACGACGCCATGCTTGTCCAGACGGTCGCGGATGAGATGGATGGGATCGCCCATCCTCACACCAAGCGCCTTCGCCTCGTTCGACCTGGCGATCGCGCAGCCGTCGTTGTTGCTGGCCACCACGACCGGCACGCCGACGAGCTTGGGGTCGAACGCCCGCTCGCAGCTGACGTAGAAGTTGTTGCAGTCGATCAGGCCGATGGCGGTCACGCGCGGTAGCGTCGTGCCAGCGCCACGACCACGCCCCAGATCTCGACGTGCTCGTCGACGCGGATCGCGTCGTAACCCTCCGCCTCGGGCACCAGCCACAGGCGGTCCCCGCGGCGGCGCAGCCGCTTCATGGTCCTGTCGCCATGGACCAGCGCCACGACGATGTCGCCGGGTCGTGCCTGCACCGCGCGGCTGACGACGACGAGGTCGCCGTCGTTCACGCCCGCGTCCACCATCGAGTGCCCCGCCACCCGCATGACGTAGCTCGCCGCCGGATGGTCGATCAGCCATGCCGCCAGGTCGATCGGCTCCTCCATGTCGTCCTGCGCGGGCGACGGGAACCCCGCCGGCGTCGTGCACAGCAGCAGCCTCGCCTCGGCGGGCACCAGCTGGAACGGCACCTCGATGAGCCGGATCGCGTTCATGGCCGTCCCTGTGTCCTCCCGGTCGTCATGCAGCGGTTATAGGCTGGAGCCCCGGAACGAACAAAGCGGGAACTCGGACCCCGCGGACGGGAACGCGGCCAGGATGGACCACGACACCGGCGGCGCGCACCGCGCCTGTCGAGAAAAAAGCTCGCGCGGACGAAAGCGCTTGGTCCACCAGCCGCTTCTTCCTATAATGCGGAAACGATGAAGGGGTCGGACATTCTCAGGCAGGCGGGTGAGGCGCTCTACGGGGAGCGCTGGCAGACGCCGCTGTCCCGCGACCTGGGCGTGACCGACCGCACCATGCGGAACTGGGCGGCGGGTCGCCACGAGGTGCCCGGCGACGTGCCGGACAAGCTGCTGACGATCCTGCGGCAGCGGGGCGACAGCATGGCGCGGCTGGCCGCGAGGATAGAGGAACACGTGCGCGCGGAGGGCGGCCGCCCGACGGCGCAAGAGGAAAAGGCGAGAGAGGGACAATGAGCGCACCGACCATCTACGACCTCTGCGCCCCGCGCCCCGACGTGCTGTCGGGCGCGATGTCGGAGGGCGACTTCGCGGCGCGCCTCGGGCCGGTGGTCAACCGCACCGGCCATCCCGACTACGTCGACCCGATCCGCTTCTTCACCAACACCTATCCGACGGCCGGCCTCAAGGAGCTGCTCGACCAGGTGCTGCGCCGCCTGTCCGGCACGCCCGGTGCGGTCTCCTCGGTGTTCCGCCTCGACACCAGCTTCGGCGGCGGCAAGACGCACGGGCTCATCGCGCTAATCCACGCGGCACGCAGCGCAGCGTCGATCCCCAACCTGGCCGAGTTCACGTCGGTGACGATGCCGGGGACTGCGCGCGTCGCCGCCTTCGACGGCGAGGCGTCCGATCCGACCAACGGGCGCGCCATGGGCGACGGCGTGCTCGCCTACACGCCCTGGGGCGAGCTGGCCTACCAGCTGCGCGGCCGCGACGGCTACGAGCGCGTCCGCGCGTCCGACGTGGAGCGGAAGGCACCCGGCTCCGAGACGCTGTCCGAGCTGCTGGGCGACGAGCCGGCGCTGATCGTGCTGGACGAGATCGGCGAGTATCTGCGCAAGAGCCCAGGCGCCGGCGGCCGCGACCAGCTCGCCGCCTTCATCAAGGCGCTGTTCTCGGCCGTCGAGTCCTCGCCGCGCGCCGCCGTGGTGTTCACGCTCGCGGTGCGCGCCGACGGCAAGGCGACCGACGCCTTCGCCGCCGAGAACGAGGCCGTCGCGAAGCTGATCGCCGAGGCCGAGAGCGTGTCCGGCCGCAAGGCCACCATCCTCAACCCGACCGGTGACGACGAGACGGTGGCCGTGCTGCGCCGCCGCCTGTTCGAGACGATCCGGCCCGGTGCCGCCGACGAGGTCGCCGCCGCCTACGCAACGGTGCAGGCGGACAAGCGGGTCGAGAGCCGCGAGGGGGTGCGAGGATCCCGGTTGGCCGACACCTACCCGTTCCACCCCGACCTCATCGACACGCTGACCGACAAGACGGCGACGCTGGCCGACTTCCAGCGCGTGCGCGGCATGCTGCGCATCCTCGCCAAGACGGTGGCCGGCCTCTGGGCCCGGCGCGCTCCGGACGCGTTCGCCATCCACACGCACCACATCGACCTCGGCCAGGAGGACGTGCAGCGAGAGTTCACGACGCGTCTCGGCCAGTCTGCGTTCGTTCCCGCCATCAACAACGACGTCGCCGGTCCGGCCGGCAAGCCCGCGCTCGCCCAGGCAGTCGACGCGGACATGAACGCCGGGCTGCTTCCGTATGCCTCCTACGCCGCCCGGACGATCTTCGTGCACACGCTCGCGTTCAACAACGAGCTTCGCGGCATCACGCCTGCACAGCTGCGCTACTCGATCGCTTCGCCGGCCTCCGACCTCGACCTGCTCGACGCCAGCCTGGTGCGCTTCCAGACCGATAGCGCGTATCTCGACGATCGCCCCGGCGCTCCACTTCGCTTCAACGCAGAGGCCAACCTCACGCAGATCATCGCGCGCGAGGAGAAGGGCATCGACGCGGAGCGCATCCGGCTCGAACTCGACAGCCGGATCAAGGACATCTTCTCCGGCGACCGGCCGACCTTCGACCCGATCCTGTTCCCGGCCGGCGCGTTCGATGTGCCGGACGACGTCGGCGACGGCAAGCCGCGCCTGGTCGTGGTCAAGCACGAGACGCTTGAGGTCTCGTCGCAACTCGACGCAGTGCCCGAGTTCATCGCCCGCATGTACACGCGTAAGGGTGCCGAGGAGGACAAGATCCGACTCCTGCGCAACAACCTCGTCTTCCTGCTCGCCGACGAGCGCGCGGTGTCCCAGATGCGCGAGGCAATGAGCCGCCGCATTGCCCTCGCCGAGCTCAAACGCCCCGAGCGCCTGGTCGACCTGGCCGACCACCAGCAGCAGGAGATCCTGCGGCAGGAGCAGCGGTCGGAGCAGGCCGTCGCCGTCGCGATCCAGGGATGCTACCGCCACCTGCTCTACCCATCCAAGGCGGCGCTGGGCGACGGGTCGGTCAGCCTCGGCTACGCCTCGATAGACAACCCCTCGACCGCGGAGAAGCCCGGCGCCGGACAGGTGCAGGTCGTCCGGCAGCTTTCGGCGAGCAACAAGCTCAAGTCGCCGGAGGACGCACCCGACGCGCCCGCCTACATCCGCGACCGCACGCCGCTCAAGAGCAAGCGCCAGATGACCGCCGCTGCGCTGCGAGAGGAATTCCGGCGCGACCCGAGCCTACCCATCCAGATCGGCGACGACCCGTTCAAGAAGATCGTGCGCAAGGGGATCGAAGACGGCGTGTTCGTATACCGGCGCGAGGACCTCGTCGCTGGTCAGGGCGAGCCGATGCCCAGCATCGTCATCGATGAGTCCTCGGTCATCTTCACCGCCGACTACGCCAAGGAGCACGGCATCTGGCCGCGGCCGGCACCAACCACCGGCGGTGGCGTCGGGTCTGGCGGCATCGAGGGGGGAGGCACCAACTCGGCCGACGGCGGATCGCAGGGCGGCGAGACCACCGCCGGCGCGCACCAGACTGGAGCTGGCGGACCCGCGACAGGCGACCCCGGCGCGACGACACAACGCGGCGCGGCTGACGCAGGCGGGGCAAGCCCGGGCACAGTGTTCATGCACGAGGGCGTGTTGAAGGAGGCGCTCAACGTCGTCTTCCAGAAGGCGCGCAGCGCAAAGGCGGTCAGTCTTGCGTCGGTGACCATCTCGCCCTTCGACTACGCCGACGCCTTCAAGCTGCTGCCTGTGGCCGAGGGCGTGCCCGACGCCACCAAGCACGTCGAGATGGAGGGCGACCTCGCCACCGCGGCCGGCGGCGAGCTCAGCATCCGGGCCGAGGGCACGCTGACGGAGATGAAGGGGCTGCGCGAGTTCGTCGAGCCCCTGCTCCGGGCCGCGAGCGAGAAGCGGCTCGAGGTCGTCATCCGGCTCGACTTCGCCAGCGGCCTCGCGCTCGACGGCGATGCTCCCGAGCGCATTGTCGACCGTCTGACCCGCTTCGGCGCCGCCGCCGCCTTCGTCGAAGCCTCCGCCAAGGTGAATTCGTGATGCAGACCCGCAGGAAAGCCGAATACATGGCCCGTCCCACCATCCAGCCCTCCTACGAGGTCCGCGCACGTCGGGCCGGCAACGAGCTCCAGGTCGAGATCTGGCAGCTGCCCTCGCCGGCGAGCCCCCACGTCACGGTCCCCGTGCGGGTCGCCGGCCTCGCCGGACGCAACCTGGAGATCAACCAGATCCGGATCCTCAAGCGACTGCGCGACGCCGGCATCCGCCTAGACGTCATGCCGGTCGACGGCTTGCGCGCACCCATCGATGAGGCGGCGGCGCTGCGGATCGCGCTGATGTTCCGCGTGCTGGCTCCCATGCGCTCGCGCGCCGCCATGGTGCAGGTCGCCGAGGGTATCGAGGACATGGCGCGCGAAGAAGCCGCCTACTGGCTCGGCATGGCCGTCCATCGTAAGAACCCGCGCCGCGTCCTGACCGCGCTGCGCGTGCTGCTCACCACCACCCAGCGCTGATCGGGGAAGAACTGAACATGACGACCCGCCTAATCGAGCGCTTTTTGCCAATTGCCGCCATCGGAGAAGAAGGTGCCAGAGAGCGTCGGCTCCCGACCTCGCTGCCGCCGATCAACTTCCTGCACGTGTGGTGGGCGCGTCGGCCGCTCGTCGCCTCTCGCTCCGCTATTCTCGCGTCGCTCGCTCCCGCGACGACGGACCACGCCGAATTCCAGAAAGCGCTTGGCATAGCCGGCGACCCCGTCGCGACGCGAGCTGCCATCGAAGCCGCTAAGCGAACGGGTCGGGATCTTGGGAGTGACCCATACGGTTACCCGCGCGCGTTCAAGTATGATCCCGCTCGCGACGCAGCCAAGATCGTCCCTGACATCGCCGAGAAAGTCGTTTTAGACGCAACCGCGGGTGGTGGTTCCATACCGTTTGAAGCTCTTCGTCTGGGGACCACATCGCTCGCGAACGATCTTAACCCTGTCGCCGCCATTATCCTGAAGGCCACCACCGAGTATCCGTATCGCTTTGGCAAGCCGCTCCTAGAGCGATACAAGCAGTTGGCTGGGGAATTTAGCGGGCGGGTTGAGGCGGCTCTTCAGTATCTCTATCCGGAAGAAGACGAGGGCTGCCGAGTCGACGGGTATATTTGGACCCGAACCACCGAATGCCCGTATTGCGGAGGCGAGACCCCGCTTTCCCCGACTTGGGTGATCGCCCCCGGCCGCGGCATCAAGGTTGGACCGCACCTAGGCGCGGGACCCAACACACCGGGTCGGGTCTGCACCTATGATCTTGTGGCCGCATCGTCCGCCACTGAGCCGACTGTCGCCGGTGGCGACGGCGTATGCGTCTTCGAAGACTGCGGCCGAGCCATCTCGGGGACGGAAATCAAGACTCTCGCCAAATCGGGCAAGATGGGTGATCAGCTCGTCGCCGTCGCTTACAGACGTCGCGTTGATAAAGTGACCAAGAATGGATCGACCCGATCTGCTTGGGAGCGAAACTACCGTGCCGCTCGCGACAAAGACGACAACCGGCAAGAGGTTGATGGCCTACTCGCCGCCAAGCTCCCAGAATGGGAAGCATTCGACATTATTCCAAACGAGTCCTATCCGGAAATAAGCAACGATGACCGACCTCTAAACTATGGAATGCCACTTTGGCGCGATCAATTCTCTAATCGTCAACTGTTCGCTCATGGAACTTCGTCCGAGGTGTTCCGTGCCATGGTCGATGAGCACGACCGAGCAGGAACCCTCGACGATCTTACCAAGGCTGCATTTGTTTACATCGCGTTCTCCCTCGACAAGTTCAGAGACTACAATTCGAGAATGACGCGATGGCACTCCAAGCGTGAGGTGATCGTCAACACCTTCGATCGGCATGACTTCGCCTTTAAGTGGTCGTATGCCGAAATGGCTGCTTCTCACGTCGGACGTGGCCTTGAATGGGCACTCGCCGGGAGTAAAGACTCGTTGTCGAGCATTATCGATCTCATCAGTCCGGATGTCAGCCTGTTTTCCGACAATACGACAGGGCGGATAGCCATTTCAAATTCGAGCGGCTCGTCGCTGCCTCATATCGAAAATGGTTCGGTGGACGCCGTCATCATCGACCCACCCTACGGCGCCAACGTCATGTATGCCGAGCTGTCCGACTTCTTCTATGTCTGGCTGAAGCGCACCGCCGGCCTTGTCGTCCCAGAACTGTTTACTCGGCGCCTTGCTGACAAGGAAGCCGAAGCCGTCGCCAATGCGGCGCACTTCAAGGGCCAGAAGGGCGCGGCCAAGCTGGCCAATCGCGACTATCAGGACAAGATGGCCGGCATCTTCGCCGAGTGCCGCCGGGTCCTGAAGGACGACGGCATCATGACCGTCATGTTCACCCACAAGGACACGGGCGCGTGGGACGCGCTGGCCATGTCGCTGATGGACGCCGGCTTCGTCATCACCGCGTCTTGGCCGGTGAACACCGAGGCGTCCGGCTCACTCCACATCAAGGACAAGGCCGCCGCCAACTCCACTATCTTCCTCGTCTGCCGCCCCCGCCTGGAGCAAGGCGGCGAGGCGAGCTACTGGGAGGAGGTCGAGCCGCTCGTCGCCAAGGCGGTCCGCGAGCGCATCGACGAGTTCCAAGCGTCCGGCATCGCCGGCGTCGACCTGTACCTCGCCAGCTTCGGCCCGGCGCTGGAGGCGTTCTCGCGCCATTGGCCGCTGACGCGCGGCACTCCCGCGCCGCAGCCGCCGGCCAAGCGCGGATCGCAGGGCGACCTGCTGGAGGAGTTCGACCCATATGCCGTCCGCCCCGAGGACGCGCTCAACGCCGCGCGCCGGGAAGTGAAGGCGTGGCGCCTCGCCCAGCTCGCCGATCGTCGCGCCAGCCGCGACATGGATCCAGCCACCGCGTGGGTCGCGCTCGCCTGGGACGCGTTCCGTGCGCCGCAGTTCGCCTATGACGAGGGACTTCGCCTTGCACGTGCCGTCGGCCTCGACATGACGCAGGTGGTCGGGCGCCTGGCCGAGAAGAAGGGATCCGACCTCAAGCTGTGGGACAGCGCCACTCGCGTCGCCAAGGGCGCGCTCGGACCGGCGGATGGTTCGCGCGGCATGATCGACGCCCTCCACCATGCCGCCAACACCGCGCGCAAGCAGAGCGTGGAGGCGGCGCGCGACCAGCTAGAGGCCAACGGGTTGCTGAACGACGACGAATTTAAGGTTGCGCTGGAGGTGATGCTGGAGGTGCTGCCGCCGTCCAAGACATTCTCGGGCATCGACGCCGATGACGCCGTGAAGCCTGCCGCAGACGACTTCGACGCGCTCGAGAAGCTGCGCCGCATCGTCTACGGCGAGGAAATCGGCGCGCCGAAGCAGCTGTCGCTCTACGAGCAGCTCGACGCCGCGTGATGGCAAGCAGGTCGGCAGACGACTTCGCGCACGAGCGCGGAACGCTCGACGCGGCTTACGCGCAGAACGAGACCGGACGAGACTCGTTCGTCGCGCTGGCGCACACCGCCCTCTTCGCGTCCTCGGTCGCGTTCGTCGGCGATGTCACTCCGCTCAAGGATGCGGTCTGGCGGCCGGCCCTGATCCTCGGCTGGATCGCCAGCGTGCTCGGGTTGCTCGCCCTCACGTTCAGCTTCGGGGCCGCCCGTCGCGCGATTGACGCGCGTCGGCGCGCCCTCAACGACGACGACCCTCCCTCATCACCAGTGCTGGACATCCTTAACGCCATTTCCCTCTGGTCCTTCCCGGTCAGTCTTCTATGTTTGTTCTCCTTCGTCACAGCGAACGTGGTGTCCGCCGATGAGCCGTCGTCCAAGCCCCCCGCCTCCGCCCAGCCCACCATCCCGGCCGTCGCGCCTCAACGAGGGTGTCAACCCCCCGCCGCGAGCGCCAACACGTGCGCCTGCCCCACCCCCGCCGCCGCCCAGCCCACCCCGTCCGTCGACCGGCACGCGGGGGACGTCGCCTCCACCACGCGCGCCGAGCCACATCGCCCCGGGCGGGCGCGTCCAGGGGGGCGTCACGCCGGCACCGCGCGCCCCGACTCAGACGCTGCCACCACCACCTCCTCCGCCCCCGCCGGCGAAGAAGTGACGGGCGGCAGGCCCCGGGAAGACAGATGCTTCTGAGCGACCGCATCTGGAAGCGAAAATACACGCGCGAGGACGGCGACCTCGTGCGCAAATTCTACGTGCCAGCGCTCTCCACCGCCAAGCGCTACGACCGCATCACGGGTTACTTCAACGCCGAGGGCCTCGCCCTCGCCTCGGCCGGCATCGAACACCTCGCTCTGAACGAGGGCACGATGCGGTTGATCGTCGGCTGCACGCTCGACGACGCCGAGGTGAAGGCCGTCGAGGAAGGCCTGTCGATGGGGGAGATGCTCTCCGACAAGCTCGGGCAGGCCCTGCCCGCCGCTAAGGAGGGAGACGAGCGCCAGGCGCTCGAGCTGCTCGCCTGGCTCGTCTGCCACCGCCTGCTCGACATAAAGGTCGCCGTCCGATGCCGGCCCGGCACCCGCATTCCAGTGGGTGGCACGACGATCTTCCACGAGAAGTGCGGCATCGTCGAGGACAAGACCGGCGACCGGCTGGCCTTCACCGGGTCGCTCAACGAGACATACCAGGGTTGGCGGCTCAACGGCGAGACGATCAGCGTGTTCACTTCCTGGGGACCCGCGGCGGAATACGTCGACGACGAGGACGCCGCCTTCGACCGATATTGGCAGGACGAGGCGGACAGCGTCATCGTGGTGGACGTGCCCACGGCCGTTCGCGACGAGCTGCTCAAGTTCCTGCCGCCCGACGACGAGGCACCGCGGCGGCTCAAGCGCGCCGCGAAGGAGCAGGAGGACCAACCCACGGCGGAGGAGCCGAACGTCGAGATCGAGGAGCCGACGCCGGTCGAGGACGTCAGCCCGGCCGAGCGTCGTGCCGAGGTCTGGGACAGCATCGCCAACGCCGCCACGAATCCTGATGGCGGGATCTGGGTCGGCGAGGCGACCAGCCCCGTCGAAGCCTGGCCGCACCAGCGGAAGGCGTTCCTGCGCATGTACGGCGACGCGCCCGACCACGCACCGAGGCTGCTGGTCGCCGACGAGGTCGGCCTCGGCAAGACCATCCAGGCCGGCCTCCTCATCCGCCAGTCGTGGCTGGCCGGCCGCATGCGCCGGGCGATCATCCTCGCCCCCGCCAACGTCTGCCCGCAGTGGCAGGCGGAGCTGCGCGAGAAGTTCGCGCTAAACTGGCCCCTCTACGACGGCCAGTGCATGCACCGTTACGACCCGGCGACGCAGACCACCGTTGCGACGCCGGTAAGCCGGACAGCCTGGTCGCGCGAGCCCTTCGTCATCATGTCGAGCCATCTGGCCCGCCGGCGCGACCGTCGGCCCGAGCTGCTCACCGCCGACGAATACGATCTCGTCGTCGTCGACGAGGCTCATCATGCGCGGGTGTCGCGGACGGGAAGGAAGTCCGAGCCCAACATGCTGATGCGGCTGCTGCGCGATCTACGCGCCCGCACCCGCGGCCTCGTCCTGCTCACGGCTACGCCGCTGCAGACCAACGCGCTGGAGCTCTACGACCTGCTGGCCCTCCTTGGCCTCCCCGACGAATGGACGCCCGACGAGTTCGAGCGCTACTTTCAGGCGCTTCGCGAGCCGCTCGTGCCTGCATCTGCGTTCGAGGCCTGCGCCCGGCTGTTCCAGGCGACAGAGCGGGAATACGGTTCGATCGCCGAGCATCGCGCCGCCGCGATGGGCGCCGGCGGCCGAAACCCGCCGCTCTCACGCGTGGCCGTGCGGACGGTGCTCGCCGCGCTCCGGGGCGAGTCCTCGATCAAGCGGCGGCGACTCGGTCCCACCGAGCGTCAGGCCGCCGTCCGCATCATGCTCGGCCACACGCCGATCAGCGCCCTCGTCTCGCGCCACACCCGGGCACTGCTCCGCCGCTATCGCGCCGAGGGCAAGCTGGACGCGCGGATCGCGACCCGCGTCGTCGCCGACCGCTTCATCGACATGAGCCCAGCCGAGCGCGAGCTCTACGAGGCCACCGAGAAGCTGATCACCGACGCCTACGCCACCGCCGACGAGAAAACGCGCGCCGCGGTCGGCTTCGTCCTCACCATCTACCGCAAGCGACTGTCGTCCAGCTTCACCGCGCTGGCCTGCTCGCTGCGGGGCCGGCTGGAGCGGGCGAAGGACAGCGACGACGACCTCGTCGGGCTGGAGGACGAGGGTCAGGAGGTCGACGCGGACGAGGCCGCGGAGCACGACCGGGAGGCGCGCCAGCTGCTCGAGGCCGACGCCATCCAATCGCTCCTCGACCGGATCGCGCAGCTGCCACCCGACAGCAAGGCGCTCGCCCTAGCGCGCGAGCTGAAGACGCTTGAGGCGGACGGCTACCAGCAGACCATGGTGTTCACCGGCTACACCGACACGATGGATGCGCTGCGCGACTGGCTCGCCCGCGAGACGGGGCGCGAGATCATCTGCTTCTCCGGCCGAGGCGGCGAAGTCCGCGGCGTGGACGGCCGATGGCGGCCGGTGTCACGGGCGGACATCAAGCGTCGGTTCCGGGCCGGCCAGGGCGACGTCCTGCTCTGCACCGACGCGGCCGCCGAGGGGCTGAACTTCCAGTTCTGCGGGTCGCTCATCAACTACGACATGCCCTGGAACCCGATGCGGGTGGAGCAGCGCATCGGGCGCGTCGACCGCCTCGGCCAGAGGTTCGACGACATCCGCATCGTCAACCTGCACTACGCCGACACCATCGAGACGCAGGTCTACCAGGCGCTGTCGTCCCGCATCCGGCTCTTCGAGACGCTGGTCGGCGGCCTGCAGCCGATCCTCTCGTCGGTGAGCAAGCGCATCGCCGAACTGGCCCTGTCGGGCGCGCACGTCGACATCGACGCCATGGTCGCCGGGCAGGTCAACCAGCCGCCGCCAGCCGTCGACCTGGACGACGCGGACGCCGCCCTGGACGAGATGCCGACGCTCGGCCGCGCGGCGCTCGACCTCGCGGATCTGGTGCGCGTCATCGGTGACGCCGACCTGCTGCCGCCCGGATACCAGGCGGCGACCCTCAGCCCGAAGGAGTGGACGGTGTCGACCGACACGCTGACCAAGCCGGTGCGCGTCACCCTGGACCGGGACTTCTACGGCAAGAACTTCGATTCGGCCGAGTTCTGGACGCCGGGCTCGCCCGCGTTCCCCGGCGGTGCGCCAGCCTCGGGCGCCCTGCCGTCGAGGGCGGCGGCGTGAGGGCCGGGCCGCCCCGTCACGACCTGGCGGCCGCGCCGCACATGCCGATCGACGGCGGCAAGGACGCCGACGACGCCGCGCTCGCCGAGCTGTTCGACTATGCGGGGATGCGCGCCGAGGAGGCGGTCCACGCCTGGCGCGAGGAACGGCGCAGGCTCAACCTGGGCCTCGACGCCTATGGCGGCGCATGCGTCATCATGACGGTCGACGACCGCAGGCTGCTCAACGCGCTCAAGCGCATCGGCGCCGTCGAGAAGGGCACCTACTCCGGCACCTGGGACGTGAAGCGCACCTGGGCCCACCACGGACAGGAATGCGGCGTGGACTGCACGATGGCCGAGGTGGTCTGCGACATCCTCAACGCGAGCCTGGGCGATCGCGCACGTGCCCACGTCCACAGCTGGTGGTCATGACCAATCCGGCCTTCGCGTCCGGCCGATAAGCAGCCGGACGACAGCACAGGCCGTCTCAGATGTAGAATCGATAGTCCGACCGCTCGATCTGCGCGTCGCTGACGTGCTTCAGCACTTTGCCCACCTGCCGGGCGGCGCGGATCGGGATCGGCAGGGCCTGGTCGAACTGGGTGGAGTTCCAGTTCATCTTCGTCAGGCCAAGGATCTCCTCGCCCAGCTGCTCGATCGGCGAGTCGCAGCTGTGCGGACGCAGCAGCAGCGGATTGGGCGTCCTGGCGCCGGGGTAGGTGCGATACCACGGCACGCTGCCGCGGGTGTAGAGCATCAGGTCGCCGCCGAGCTCTACGCCCGTCCCCCTGAAGGCCGGGTAGTTGCCCTCGCGCATCAGCATCTGGTGCGGGCTCTCCGACACCCAGACGAGGTCGCTGAACGAGATGCCCGCATCGGTCGCCGCCGCCATCATGCCGTCCGCCTCGGCCGCGTCGAAGCGCGAAGTCTTCATGATCACCAGCCGCGCAGGCAGGTGGCCGTGCTGCGCCCGATACTCCTCGAGCGACCGCACGACGAGCTGATAGGCGTCGCCGCGCTCGAGATAGGGATGCCTGTCGTGCTTGTCGTGCAGCGCCTTGCCGCCGCGCAGGATAAGGCCCCGGCCGCGCTCGTCGAACATCTGCGCGGTGCTGGTCATCAGGTTGCGACCGCCGAGGTCCTTGTAGAAGCCGATGCCCAGGAACGTCGTCTTGTATTCGCCCTCCCTGACCGGCAGCCGCCACGGCGCCCGACCGGCCTTGTAGAAAAGCGCGTTGAGCATGTTCCACGCGCGGGTCGCCGGGTCCTGCACCTTGCGCATGGTCTTGCGGATCTTGTGGGGGATCTTCGCGTGGTCGTCCCACAGCGTCGGCCACGCGACCTGCGTGGGGGCGTGCATCAGCAGCGCCCGCGCCTTGTACATGTCGCGGAAGTTGAGCGGGTCGCGGTCGTCGTCGCCATCCTCGGTGCCACCTCCGGCCTTGGCGTTGACGATCTTCGCGATCAGGTCGGTCGGCAGCGCCGCCACGATCACGTCCGGCTTGGACGACCCCTCCAGCAGGATGCGGGTCTGGTCGGCGAAGAGCTCGACCGCCGCGCCGACGGCGTCGTTCTGCTTCGCGATGCCCGTCACCTTGCGGATGTCGCCGTTCGGGATCATCCGCTGCAGCGTGTCGTCGGTGGTGAAGCCGCAGCGGAACGGGTTGCGGTTCTGGAGCCCGGGGAAAGGCGGGAAGAGGTTGGCGCGGGGGTGCGGCTTGCCATCCTTCGTCAGCTTGCCGCCGATGCCCTCCCGGCACCGCTCGAGGAACCTGGAGAAGCCGGCGATCGACTCGCCGGTCCCGATCACGCCCACGCGGATGACGTCGCCGACCATCGGCTGGAGCGGGCCGTAGTCCAGCAGCCCCGCGCGCGGGTCGATGTGGAGGCCACCGTCGCCGAACTCAAGCCTCGGCTCGGGCATGTAGATCGGGGTGAACATCAGATCATTCCCTCCTGAGCGACCCGCTCCGCCTCCTCCGGGTCCTCCTCTCGCCAAACGTCCTCCGGCACGCTGACAGGCAGCGACAGCGGCTCCAGCGGCTCGAACCCGATGCGCGGGCGGTCGTCGACGCCCTCGGCCGGATCGTCGAGAAGGGTCGGCGCCGGTGCGGTGGCCGAGGCGATCAGCAGATGGCGCCACATGATGAACTGGCCGCGGATCGCACCCGCCTTCTCCAGCTTCTTCTTGCCGGCGAGCATGATGCTGGACGCCGGATGGGTGCGGTAGCCGTCCGAGGTGAAGACAAAGGTGGGCGTGATCGACATGAACCATTCGTCGCCGATCCGCTGATAGCGCGGCACGAAGGCGTGGTGGCGCATGATGTCGTCGCGACCCTCCTTGCCGATCAGCGTCACCACGTCGGCGCTCGTCACGTTCTGGAGCGAGCGGTAGACGTATTCCCGCTTCATCCCGGGCCCCGGCGCGCGGAAGCACAGGCCGCGCGTCTCCTTGTCGAAGAAGCAGTCGCCGGACAGCTGCGCCTCGACGCTCCGGCGCAGCAGCTCGATGACGGCGTTCTGGTCGTCCACGTCGTCGAGCAGCACCACGGCCTCGGTCTCCACCGCCTCGACCGAGCCGACGTCGACGATCTCCTCCAGCACCGTGCCGCGCGGATCGCGGAACGACCAGAAGGTCCGATCGCGGATCACCCAGTCGAAGTGCATCGGCCCGTCGTGCAGCAGCATCTCCTTCACCGCCTCGCGGCCCGACTTGAACGGCGATTCCGCGACGAAGATCTCCTCCGGCAGCACCATGCGAACCAGGTTCAGGTGCGCGGGCTCGCCCGCCAGCATCGGCGGCACGTAGGTTCCGAACGTGTTCTTCTCGATCGTCAGCGCCGCGATCGCGTCGGCGGCCTTGGCGTCGAACACGTCGGCCGCCTTGTCGAAGTCCAGCCGGCGCGGCTCGTCGAGACGCCCCGCATTGACCGCCTTCCAGAACATCGTGTGATCGCTCAGACGGACCAGCACGATGATCATCGGGATATTCGACGGACCCCAATATGCGAGGTCAGCCGGCTCTAAAAGGTATTCGAATCGCTGCTCATCCTCCCCCGTGTAGCTGCCGCCCACCGTCGTCTTGACCTGCACGCCCACCCACTTCGCCAGCATCGCGTGCGTCAGCGGGTCGCGCAGCTCCATCATGCCGTCCACGCCCGTCTCCAGCCGGTTCAGGCCATGGAACGCGAACCCCATCGACGCGGCCCGGGCGGACACGAGCTGCTCGCCCTGGTGACCGTTGAGGACGTTCTGGTGGAGGCGCTTCGGTTGAGGCTGGCTCTGGAACATAGCGGGAATGTAGCAGACCGCGGCGCCGCCATGAAGCGGCTTGGCAATGCGGCAGAAGACGGTGACAATAACGGACAGAAGGACAACCGGATGATCGGCATTCTCGTATTGCTCCTGCTCGCGGCGCTGGCGGGAGTCGTCTACCCATACCTCCCCGGCGCGAGGCGCTGGCAGTTCGGCCTCGGCGCGCTGGCCGCGTTCCTCGGGATCGGCATCGCCGCACCGAACGGCGCCAAGCCCACCAACGTGCCGGCCGCGGCCGCACCGACGGCAACGCCGGCCGCACCTTCCAAGCCGTTCCTGACCATCGAGCCGCGTGCGCTCGACGCCCACCGCGTCGAGCTGAGCATCGGCACGAACGTGCCGACCCCGATCAAGGTTTCGACCAGCATCGACCTGCACGGCCAGAAGGGCACGGACACCTACGTCGGCTACAGCGAGTTCGTGACGCTCACGGCGGCGACCACGAAGGTGGTGCTGGACACGGCCAAGGCCGACAAGCCGCTGCCGGCCTCGACCTACGACGCGACCGTCAGCTTCTTCCCCAAGTGGGGCGCGGAGGGCAACCCGGCCGCGGCAGGCGTGCCCGAGCTCCACGCCGAGCGGCAGTTCCGGCTGTCGGCCTCGGGCGGCAGCGTCGCCGACACGCAGCAGCGGGACGAGCGCCGGCGCTGGATCATGGAGAACGTGATCGTCGGCACCCCGTTCGACCGGGCCGCGTTCGAGCGGCAGCTGGGTAGGGCCGAGCGCGGCCCGTCCGACCTGAACCTGCACGACGCCTTCTACTATCCCGGACCGGGCATGACGCTGCTGGTGAACCAGGTCACGCACAAGGTGGCGACGTGGAAGGACGGCAACGCCATCCCCGCGCCGAACGCGACCAGGGCCGACTTCGCCTCGCGCGGGCTCACCTGGCCGCTGACCGTGGACAGGGGCTGGCTCGGCTGTGCCGGCGACGCGGTCTGGTTCGAGGCTCCCGACTTAACCTTCTACGCTGTGAACGGCGCGGCCGCGCGGCAGTACAGGGACATCAAGCCGATATGGGCGGAAAACCAGCAGATGATGCGCGAGCTGCGGGCGGCGGGAGCGAAGGGCGGCCCGACGCTGAGGATCAACATCGGCGACCTCATCCAGGAAGGCCGCAAGCTATGCGGCTGATCCTTGGCTGAGGTGGCGGCCATGCCGCGCGGATCGCAACACGAGCTGACGGGCCGGCTCGACCGAGACGGACACGGCTTCATCCTCCGTCCTGACGGAGGCGGTCAGTGGCGGCTCGACACCGGCTTCCTCGCGGGCTGGAAGGCGAGCGGGCTCGTTGGTCGCAACGTCCGGGTCCTCGGGACGAGGGACGCGTTCAACGTGCTGGCCGTCAGCCGGATCGAGCCATCCGGATGGTGAGCGCCACCAGTCTGACGGGCGCGGCCGGCGAGCACTTCGTGATGAGCGAGCTGCTCCGGCGCGGCTACATAGCGGCGCTCGCGCCGGCAGGCGTTCCCAACTGCGACATCGTCGTCACCGACGAGATTGGCGACCGTCTCTGCGCCGTGCAGGTTAAGACCCGGAACAGCACCGGGGCCGATGACGGCTGGCACATGCGCAAGAAGCACGAGGCGCTGACCTCGCCCACGCTGTTCTACTGCTTCGTGGACTTCGCCGCGCACAAGCCGGGCGGCGCGTTCACCTACGTCGTCCCCGCCGCGATCGTCGCCGCCACGCTGGCCGAGGCGCACCAGGCCTGGCTCTCGCAGCCGGGAAAATGGGGCCAGCAGCGAAAGGACAGCGACTTCCGGCGGTTCCTGCCCGACTACGGCCACCTGAAGATGGACAAGTTGGAGGCCGGTTGGCTGGAGCTATACCGCGAGGCGTGGCACCTGCTTGGCGCAGCCGCAACCTGAAAGGCTGGCCACCGACCCCCTCGAAGATGCACATATCGGACCTGAGCCATGACCAACACATCCGAAAACCCCCTGCTCAAGTTCTGCGCACCTCGCGACGCGGGCGCCGCTTTCCTGGCGACCCACGAAGGCAGCTTCGCCATGATCGAGCCGTTGACGCCGCGAGCCGAGTCCTGGCTGCGCGCCAACGTCGACGCCGAGGCGACGTGGATGGGAAAGGCGCTGGTGGTCGAGTTCCGCTACTTCCCCGACCTCGTCGACGCGATCATCGATGCGGGCTTCCTGTTCGAGCGGGACGCCTTCCCCAACTGATCGCGGGATGGATCCGCGGGCTTCCGCCCGCCTGGATAGTCTGCGCCACGGTGTTACGCTCCAGTCCAGCGCCGCTCAGGCGCGAAGCCCCCCTTCCTGGACGATGAGCCCCAGCAGATGGCGGGTCAGCGCGTCCGCGCCGCGGCCATGCGCCAACCTCCCCCAGTCGTCCCAGCGATCGACCCTCCGGGCGAGCCAGGCGAACAGGTCGTCCCTGCCCGTCTCGTCCGTGAAGGCCTGCGACCATGAGACGCGCATCGTCGGCATGCGCGCCTCCGCCGCGATGCCGGTGAGGGTCACAAGGTGGGTGCGGCCGACGCGCTCGCGGGCGAAGACGTGGCGCCTGAACCCGACGGATCGCTCGAACTCCCTGAGCGCAGCCTCTCGGCCGCCATCTGCGCCTCGCCCCGCGGCTGCGACCGCCTCGACGACCTCGGCCATCGGCATGCGTTCCCATGCCGGCTCGCGGGTGGCCTGCAGCATCAGCATCACGGAACGGCCCTCCGGCGAAAGCGGCGCCTCCAGCGGCGCGGTCCCGAAGCTCGTCCTGTGGGCCGTGTCGAGCATCCCGATCGAACCGAGCCAGCACTGGTAGAAGCGCCAGAACAGCATGTCGCCACCGAACAGGTCGTGCCTGCGCTCGTCGCCGAGGAGCCACCGGCCGTCGATGGCGGTGAGGACCCGGGTCATCAGCTCGTGCTGCTCCGGCGCGAAGTGGACGTCAGGGAAGCCGAGTTCGCCCTCCCAGAAGGCGTCGCGCACCGTGCTCCAGGTGCGGCCGTCCTCGTCCTCGATCTCGCCCCCGCGCACGCGGAGCCACCATCCCCACGGCAGCTCGCCCGAGTGTCGATCGCGCCGGTCCACCTTCAGGCTCCCTTCTTCGGGTCGAGGCCGAAGGCGGGCAGCGGCGGGCCTTCCCTCGGCGGCACCGGCGCGCCATCGGCGATCGCGCGGAGCTGGCGCGCGAGGTTCAGGATCTCGCGCACGACGTAGGCGTCGTCCCGATACTCGGCCGCGGTCTCGGCGCCGAGGAACCTCGCGCGGTCGCCGCGATCGCCCGGCACGACGTCGTAGACGTGGTCGCACGAGAAGCCGAACCACCAGGCGTGGGCGTCACCGGGGCGGTGTTCGGTCGCGTGCTCCAGCGGCATGTACCTGACGGCCGAGGGCGGCACGTGGCAGATCCGCCTCGCCTCGGCGACCAGACGCCGGGCGGGGCTGGGACCCTCGGCGCAGATCCGCGAGTAGGTGAGCCCGCCATGCACCTCGACCCCGAGTTCCGCAGGCACCGCATTGTGATCCCATCCCCAGAGCGGATGACCGCGCGGGATGCCGACGTAGCCGCAGAGGTGGCCACCATGCGTGTCGCGCAGCATGATGCACTCGAACCCCGTCTCCTCGTCGCGCCAGCTGAGCTTGTCCGCCTCCCCCAACCAGGGGCCGTCACCCCGGGGCTTGGCGCCAGGGACGAAGAACACCTCGCTCGCGGGCACGGTGCGGTCGCGGGTGGCGTATGCCCGGCCGGTGACGAGCGTGACACCCTCCTCGCGGGTCACGTCTCCGCGCGAGCCCGGCAGCTTGTCCAAGGCGAGCGGGGAGCCGAACAACGGGGCGAGCTTGGCCTCGGGCAGCGTGGCGAGGGCCGCGGTGGTCGTCTTCGGGGTAGCGTCGATCTTCTTCTTGGTCATGGTCAGATCCTTGGTGAATGGGGAAAACCGGAGGTCGCCGTCACGCGTAGCGTTCGCGGGCCGTCATCTCGGTGAGCCTCGGACCGAGGGCGCGGGGGCGGTGCTCGGGCGCGTAGACCTCGCGCGCGAGCCAGAACTCCTCCGCCGTCAGCGCGTCGGCGGTCACCTCGCGCCACCACACCTTGGATTCGGCGTTCCAGCGGTAACCCCGGGCGCGGAGCGCATCCTTGACGCCGAAGTCGGCGCCGAACGCCTCCACGCGGACCGTCGGGCACTCGGCGCTGTCGACCAGCTCGGCCAGCACGGTGCGGCCATCCGGCAGCTCGTGGCGCAGCAGCTCGATGACGGCGTCGACGTCGTTGCCCGCGCGGTGAGCGTCGTAGAAGAAGCCGGCCTGCGAGCAGAGCCAGCCCAGGGACCTGCCCTCGAATCCCGCCGCCGCCCAGTCGATCTCGGCGCAGGTGCAGCACCACGCCCGCCCCGCGGATCCCGGCAGGCGACGCTCGACGAACTTCCTGTCGAAGGCCGCGTTGTGCGCGATGACGAGGTCGGCCGATGCGAGGAGGCGCGCGGCGGCGTCCTCGTCGATCTCCTGCCCGACCAGATCCGCGTCGGTGATGCCCGTCAGCCGCACGATCTCGTCGTCCAGCGCGCGGCCTGGATCCTCGCGCCACGACCACGCGCGGTCGATCTTCAGCACGCGACCCAGCCGGTCGTAGCGGAACCGCCTCATGGCGAGCTCGATGATCAGGTCGGTGCCGGCGTCCTTGCCGGTGGTCTCCACGTCAAGCACCAGCCCGATCGAGGTCGGCCCGCCGTCATAGTCCACGCCCGTCCTGCCCTCACGCAGGTCCAGGCGCCTGAGGACGCGGTGGCCGCCGTCGCGCTCCAGGCGCTCGACGAGATCCTCCACTCCGTTCTGCCGCAACATCGGCATTCTCCATCCGACGCGCCCCGAAGCGTGGAGCGCGTCGAACGGATTAGGAACATCAAGCGGCGGCGCGTAAAATTATTGGCGGGTCGAAGACCATTGAAATTGGACCCGCATGCTTGCGAGACAGCTCTCGCGATCCCGAATTGTAGTGTCCAACGAATCGCTTAGCCGCCCTACCACGGCGCAAGCGGCTCGGCGTCGTTCCGACTAGCTTCCGATATTCCAACATACTTCCATGTTTGACATCGGCGGCGGACACCGCCTGCACCTCCACATGCAGGTCGATGCGGTCGAGCAGCGGCCCGGAAATCTTGGTCTGGTAGTCGGCCGCGCATCTGGGCGCGCGGGCGCAAGCGAGGCTGGCGTCGCCGAGATGGCCGCAGCGGCACGGGTTCATCGCCGCCACCAGTTGGACGCGCGCGGGAAAGCTGACATGCGCGTTCGCCCGCGCAACGGACACGGTGCCGGTCTCCAGCGGCTGCCGCAGCGAATCGAGCACCGCACGCTGGAATTCCGGCAGCTCGTCCAGGAACAGCACCCCGAGATGCGCCAGGCTGACCTCGCCCGGCCGGACGCGCAGCCCCCCGCCGGTGAGCGCGGCCATCGATGCGCTGTGATGCGGCGACCGGAACGGGCGCTGCCGGCTGATGCGGCCGCCCTCCAGCGTTCCCGCGACGCTCCGGACCATCGACACCTCCAGCGCCTCCGCCGCGTCGAGCGGCGGCAGGATGCCGGGCAGGCACGCCGCCATCAGCGACTTGCCCGCGCCCGGCGGCCCGACGAACAGCAGGTTGTGTCCACCCGCCGCCGCGATCTCCAGCGCGCGCTTGGCGACCTCCTGCCCCTTGACCTGCCGCAGGTCGGGGCCGGCGTCCGGCGCGGAGGCCTCGCCCGGCAACGGCGGCGACAGGATCACGCTGCCCTTCAGGTGATTGAGGAGTGTCAGCAGGTCGGGCGCGGCGACCACCGGCACGCCGGCCGCCCAGGCGGCCTCCGCGCCCTGCGCGGCCGGACAGATCAGCCCCCTGCCCGCCTCAGACGCGTGGAGTGCCGCCAGCAGCACACCGGGCACCGGGCCGATGCGCCCGTCCAGCGACAGCTCCCCCACGACAACCGTTTCGGCCAGCGTCTCCCGATCCACCACGCCCATCGCGGCGAGCAGGCCGAGCGCGATCGGCAGGTCGTAGTGCGAGCCTTCCTTCGGCAGGTCGGCGGGCGACAGGTTGACGGTGATCCGCTTGGGCGGAAGCGACAGCCCCATCGATGCCACCGCCGCGCGGACGCGCTCGCGGCTCTCCGCGACCGCCTTGTCCGGCAGCCCGACCACCACGAACGACGGGACACCCGACGACAGCTGCACCTGAACCTCGACGGCGCGCGCCTCCAGCCCCAGAAAGGCGACGGTTGCGACCTCGGCGACCATGTTCTTCTCCCCCGCCCGCGGCTTAGAGCATGGGCGGCGGGGGTTTGGAAGCGCCCGGCGTCAGCGGCGATGGGTGCTGAGGCGCGGATCCAGCGAATGGAACACGACGTTCAACAGCCGGTCGTCGCCGTAGGCATCGCTGTTCAGCAGATGACCGTCATAGGGCCCGACCTTCACCAGGTCGCGCCCGTGCCGCCACACCATCATCAGCCCATGTTCGCCCTCCCACGCGCATCGGCATTCGATGGAGATGTAGGCGGCATCCTCGTCCATGTGCCGACGATCGTCGACGGTGATGTAGACGGGCCGGACATGATCCCAGATCTGCGCAGGAAAGGCGGGCCGGACCATGTCCAGCGGATCGTCGCCGTCGCGCGCCATCTCCTCGCAGGTTTCGCGGTAATAGGCGTAGACGTGCGGCGTGTCCTTCAGCCGGTCCTGCGGCGTCAGGGCCAGGAAGGCGGCCAGCGCTGCCCGGCACGCATCGTCGCTCGGCGGCAACTCGACCTCCATCGGCTGTCCGTCGAAATAGCCGACACCGACAACCGCGTTCCCGCTATCGCTCACCCATGTTCCCCTCGCCACCAGTCGGACCCGGCCGTCGGACGGGTGCTGCCATCTCCATCTTGACGCCCGCCCCTCCATTCGGCAATGCGCCTCCACGCAGGTCGCCCTTGTCGGCGGCCCTTTTCCGTTGACCGATCGATTTGTTGAGGAATGACCGATGAAGCGCACCTTCCAGCCGAGCAATCTCGTTCGTGCGCGTCGCCACGGCTTCCGCGCCCGTACGGCGACGGTGGGTGGCCGCAAGGTGCTGGCAGCCCGCCGGGCCCGCGGCCGCAAGCGCCTGTCGGCCTGACGCCCGTTGCCGTCGCGACGCTGACGCGTCGCGCGGATTTCCTGGCGGCCAATCGCGGCCGCCGCCAACCCACCGCCGGTTTCGTGCTGATCGTCCACCCGCGCGGTGACGGCAATCCGACGATGCGCGTTGGGTTCACCGTCACCAAGAAGATCGGGGGCGCGGTGGTGCGCAACCGCATGAAGCGCCGCTTCCGTGCGCTTGCGCGCGAACTGGTGCCGCAGCATGGGCTGGCCGGGGCCGACCATGTCATCATCGGCCGCCAGGGCGGGATCGAACGGCCAATCGACGACCTGCGCCGGGAGCTGACGCGCGCCCTCACGAAGCTCGCGCGATGAGCGGCCGGAACGCCGTCGGCAAGGCCATGATCCTGGTGATCCGCGGCTGGCAGGTCGGGCCGTCCCGCGTGCTGCCGCCGTCGTGCCGCTTCAGCCCGAGCTGTTCGGCCTATGCAATCGAGGCGGTCTCCCGCTATGGCGCCGCCAAGGGCGCGTGGCTGGCCGCGCACCGGCTGCTGCGCTGTCATCCGTGGGGTGGCTGCGGTCACGACCCCGTTCCCTGATTTTTCCGCGCCCGAAGGAGCGTTCAAGGCCTTGGACAACCAGCGCAACCTGATCCTGGCGATTGTCATGTCGGCGATCGTCCTGCTCGGATGGAGCCTGATCTCCGAACGCTACTTCCCCACCGCCGCGCCGCAGACGACGCGCGTGGAAGCCGGCAAGCAGGTCGCGCTGCCGACGCAGGAGAGCCAGCCCGCCGCCGCCGTGCGCGACCGGGTGCTGGTGCTGCGCGAAAGCCCGCGCGTGCGCATCGACACGCCGCGGCTGGGCGGGTCGATCAACCTGGTCGGCGCGCGGATCGACGATCTCGTCCTGAAATCGCACAGCCAGACCATCGCCGATGGCTCGCCCCCCGTCCGCCTCCTGTCGCCGGAAGGCGCGCCGGAGGCCTATCTGGCGACGTTCGGCTGGACGGCGGACACCGTGCGCGTGCCCGATGCGCGCACGCGCTGGACGGCGAGCGGCGACACGCTGGCGCCGGGCGCGCCGGTGACGCTCAGCTGGAACAACGGTGCGGGGCTCACCTTCGACATCATCGTCTCGGTCGACGAGAATTATCTGTTCACGGTGCAGCAGCGCGTGCGCAACGCCAGCGGCGCTCCGGTGGCGGTGCGCCCGTACAGCCTGATCGCGCGCACCGGCGCGTCGACGCATCCGGAAGACCGCGACAGCTGGACCATCCACACCGGCCCGGTCGGCTACTGGAACGGGTCGGACCAGTTCGGCACCGACTATGACGATCTGGCCATCGGGACGTCCGGGCAGCGCTTCGGCATCGCGCCGGGCGGCTGGCTGGGCTTCGGCGACAAATACTGGCTGACCGCGCTCCTGCCGGCCGCCGGGCAGACGCTGGACGCCGGCTTCTTCCAGCAGACGCCGGGGGTCTACAGCGCCGCCGCCAACGCCAACGCCGCGCAGGTGATCGCACCGGGCCAGGCCGCCGCGACGGCCACGCGGCTGTTCGCCGGCGCCAAGGAGAACAAGGTTCTCGACGCCTATCAGCGGGCCGGCATCGGCCGTCTCGACCTCGCGATCGACTGGGGCTGGTTCTACTGGTTCGAGCTGCCGATCTTCTTTCTGCTCAGCTGGCTGTTCGCGTTGGTCGGCAATTTCGGCGTGGCGATCATTCTGCTCACCTGCGTGGTGCGCGGGCTGATGTTCCCGATCGCGCAGCGGCAGTTCGCGTCCATGGCGGCGATGCGTGCGCTGCAGCCCAAGCTGAAGCAGCTGCAGGAGCGGCACAAGGACGACAAGCAGAAGCTGCAGACCGAGATGCTGGCGCTCTACAAGCGCGAAAAGGTCAACCCGCTGGCAGGCTGCCTTCCGATCCTGCTGCAGATTCCGGTGTTCTACGCGCTCTACAAGGTGCTGATGCTGACCATCGAGATGCGGCACCAGCCCTTCGCCCTGTGGATCCGCGACCTGTCCGCGCCCGATCCGCTGACGCCCTTGAACCTGTTCGGGCTGCTGCCCTTCACGCCGCCGACCTTCCTGGCGATCGGCGTGCTGCCGATCCTCCTCGGCATCACCATGTACCTGCAGTTCAAGCTCAACCCGACGCCGCCCGATCCCGTGCAGCAGCAGGTCTTCTCGATCATGCCGTGGATCTTCATGTTCATCATGGCGCCGTTCGCGGCCGGGCTGCAGCTCTACTGGGTCATGTCCAACGTGCTGACCATCGCGCAGCAGAAGTGGCTCTATTCGCGCCATCCCGCGCTCCAGGCGTCAGAAGCCAAGGCATGACGGAGGACGAGGCCGCCGACCTGCTGGAGGATGCGCGGCGGCTGTTCGCGGGGCGCGTCGACTTCCTGCTGTCCGCGCCGCAGCTCCACTTCCTGCCAGATCCGATGGTGGCGGAGGTGGCGTTTGCCGGCCGGTCGAACGTCGGCAAGTCGTCGCTGCTGAACGCGCTCTCCGGGCGCAAGGCGCTGGCGCGCACGTCGAACACGCCCGGCCGCACGCAGGAGCTGAACATCTTCGATGTCGGCGATCCGCTCACGCTCAGGCTGGTGGACATGCCGGGCTACGGCTTTGCCAAGGCGCCCAAGGACCTGGTGCGCAAGTGGAAGCACCTGGTGAACGACTATCTGCGCGGGCGGCAGGTGCTGAAGCGCACGCTGGTGCTGGTCGACAGCCGGCACGGCCTGAAGGATGTCGACCGCGAGCTGATGGGCATGCTCGACAAGGCGGCCGTCAGCTACCGGCTGGTGCTGACCAAGGCCGACAAGATCAAGCCGACCGAACTGGACGCCACCCGCGCCGCCACCGAGGCCGAAGCCCGCACCCACCCGGCCGCGCACCCGGACGTCATCGCGACGTCGAGCGAAACCGGCCTGGGTGTCCCGGAACTGCGCGCCGCCGTCCTGGAAGCAATCGGATAAGTTATTGACGCGGCGGCACCACTCATGAGGTAACTTCCCGGACGACCGGGGGGTTAGCCATGCATGCGATCAATGTTTTCTCGCCAGACTTCGACGTGGACGACTGTCTTGCCGAGATCAGGACCTGCCTTGAGCGGGGCTGGACCGGAATGGGGTTCAAGACGGACGAGTTCGAGGCTGCATTTTGCCAGTATGCCGGGCTCGATCATGCCCATTTCCTGAGTTCAGCGACCGCCGGCCTTCATCTTGCGCTGGAGGTCCTGAAGCGGGCGGACGGCTGGGCGGATGGGGACGAGGTCATCACGACCGCCCTGACCTTTGTCAGCACCAACCATGCGATCCTCCATGCCGGCCTGACGCCTGTCTTCTGTGACGTGGACGCCATGCTGTGCCTCGATCCCGATGCGATCGAGCGGGCCATCACGCCGCGAACGCGCGCGGTCATGTTCGTCGGGCTCGGGGGCAATGCGGGCCAGTGGGACCGGGTGGTGGCGCTCTGCCGGCGCCATGGCCTCCGCCTTGTTCTCGATGCAGCCCATCAGAGCGGAACGCGCCTCAATGGCCAGGCACCGGCCCGCGATGCCGATGCCGCGGTGTTCTCGTTCCACGCGGTCAAGAACCTCGGCACCGCGGATGGCGGCATGATCTGCCTGCCCGATGCCAAACTCGACGCGGCGGCGCGGCGCCTCTCCTGGCTCGGCATCGACAAGACGACGTTTGAGCGCACGGCGGCATCGGGCACCTACCAGTGGCGGTACGATGTGCCGGAGGTCGGCTTCAAATATCACGGCAACTCGGTCATGGCGGCGATCGGCCTTGTCCAGCTTCGCCGGTTGGAGCGGGACAATGCCGAGCGCCGCCGACTGGCCGGGCTCTATGATGCGCGGCTTGCACCGGTGGGCGGGATCGACCGGGTGCCGATGGCCGCTCAGTGCACGCCATCGCGCCACCTCTATCAGGTCGAAGTCGCCGATCGCGATCTGGTGCTCGACAGGCTGCGGGGCATGAACATCCACCCCGGCGTGCATTACCAGCTCAACACGCGGTTTGCGCCCTACGACCGGTTTTCGGCATCGCTGCCGCGCGCGGAGCAGGCGAGCGACCAGCTCCTGTCGCTGCCGTTGCACGTTAAGATGACCGACGGGGACGTTCAGGTCGTCTGCGACGCGCTCGCCGACGCGGTGGCGCTGCCCATGGCTGCCTGAGCCGAAACCGCAATGCGGGCGTAGCGGAGGCGGGCCGGGCGACCCGCCTCCGGACACATCAGGCGGCTTCGAACTGGCCGCTGTCCTCCAGCACGCGCAGGCGGCCGTCGGCGATGGCGAAGACAGCGCCGTGGATCTTCAGCGTGCCGGCGTCCACCCGCTCCTTCACGAAGGGGAAGGTGAGGAGGTTCTTCATGGAAACGCGGACGCATTCCTGCTCCAGCGCCTTCTGGCCCGCCTCGCCCGTGCCATGCTCGGCGACGACCTTCTCGCGCGCCTCGTCAAGCAGGTCGATCCACTTGGCCACGAAGCCGCCGTCGCCGATCCCCGCGTCCTTGAGGCTGCCGGTCAGCGCGGCGTTCACGCCGCCGCAGGCGCCGTGGCCCAGGATCAGGATCTCCTCCACGCCAAGCTTGGTGACCGCGAACTCGACGGCCGCGGACACGCCGTGGCGGCCGCCGCCCTCCTCGCAGGGGGGGACGAGGTTGGCGACGTTGCGCACCACGAACACCTCGCCCGGCCGCGTGCCGAAGATGGTGGCGGGATCGACGCGGCTGTCTGAACAGGCGATGATCATGACCTTGGGGCTCTGCCCGCCGGACAGCTCCATCCAGCGTTCACGCTCCTCCAGCCATTCGCCGCCGCGGAACCGGTAATAGCCGTCGATCATGTCCGAAAAGAGGGTCACGGTGGGTGTTCTCCTTGCCGTTTCTTGAAACAAGCGGGATCGCCGGTCCCGCGCTGGGTGGCACCTAGGTGGGCGGATCACGCCCCGCCGCAAGCCTCGATCGATCCCCGGCCCGTCCCAGCAAAGATTTGTCACGCGGGGGCAACCGTGGTTGCGGCGGGCGGCCCGGCTGCCTATCCCCGCCCGCATGATCCGCCTCGTCATCGGCAACAAGGCTTACAGCAGCTGGTCGCTCCGCGGCTGGCTGGCCGTGAAGCAGTCCGGCCTCCCGTTCGAGGAAGTCACCGTTCCCCTCTATGATGCCGAATGGGACAAGCGGCGCGGTGGGGGCGAGTTCGCGCCGTCGGGCGGCAAGGTGCCGCTGCTGTGGGACGGCGACACGGTGGTCTGGGATTCGCTCGCCATTATCGAATGGCTGGCCGACAAGGTGGGCCGCGACCACTTCTGGCCGGAGGATGACGCCGCGCGCGGGATGGCGCGGTCGATGGCGGCGGAGATGCATTCCAGCTTCGCCGCGCTGCGCCGCGAATGCTCCATGAACATCCGCGCCCGCTTCCCGTTCAAGCCGCCCGCCACCGACGTCGCGCAGGACATCGTGCGCGTGCTGCAGCTGTGGGCGGAGGCGCGGGCACGCTGGGGATCGGGCGGGCCGTTCCTGTTCGGCGCGTTCGGCGCGGCGGACATCATGTACGCACCCGTCGTCACCCGCTTCGTCACCTACCAGATCCCGGTGCCCGGCTTTGCCGCCGCCTATATGGAAGCGGTCCTGGCGCACCGCTGGATGCAGGACTGGATCGCGGCGGCGCAGGAAGAAGAATGGGTCATCGAACGCTACGAGCCGCAACCCGCCTGACCGCGGCCGGATCGGTGGCGCGCTGGCGCCTGCCCGCTCGCTAGGCAAGCCGCCCCCGCGACGCTAGGCCACGCCGGTGCCGATCGATCCCCTGCCCCTCGCCCAGGCGCTGCTGCGCGCCGACAGTGTCACGCCGGCGCGCGGCGCCGTGTTCGACGTCCTTGAGGACGCGCTGGCCGCAGCCGGCTTCACCGTCACCCGCTTTCTGGACGGCGAAGCGCCCGACGGCCCGGTCGAAAACCTGCTGGCCGTGCGCGGCACGGGCGGGCCTCACCTGGCCTTTGCCGGCCATGTCGACGTCGTGCCCGCCGGCTCGGGATGGACGCACGGCGCCTTTTCAGGGACGATCGAGGATGGCGCGCTGGTGGGGCGCGGCGCGGTGGACATGAAGGGCGCGGTGGCCGCCTTTGCCGCCGCCGCCGCCGCGACCGGCGACCTGCCGGGCACCACCAGCCTGATCATCACCGGCGACGAGGAAGGGCCGGCGGTGCACGGCACCCGCGCGCTGATGCGGCACATGGCGGATGCGGGCGTGCGCCCCGACCTGTGCCTGGTGGGCGAGCCGACCTGCGTGTCGCGCCTGGGCGACACCATCAAGATCGGCCGGCGCGGATCCGTTAACATCTGGATCGACGTGCCCGGGCGCGAGGGTCATGTCGCCTACCCGCACCTGGCCGACAATCCGGTGCCGCGCCTCGTCCGCCTGCTCGGCGCCATCGATGCGGTGGTGCTGGACGCCGGCACCGCCTGGTTCGACCCGTCGAACATCGAGGTGACGACGGTGGACGTCGGCAATCCGGCGACCAACGTGATCCCGTCCGCGGCCTCCGCACGGCTCAGCATCCGCTTCAACGACCTTCACCGCGGCGACGCGCTGGTGGAGCGGATCAGGGCGCTGGCGGCGGAACACGCACCGGGCGCGACCGTGCGCGGCGTGGTCTCCGGAGAAGCCTTTCTGACCGAGCCCGGGGCGCTGTCGGCGATCGTCTCCGACGCCATCCTGGCGGAAACCGGCAGCGAGCCCGCCCTGTCGACCAGCGGCGGGACATCGGACGCGCGATTTCTGCGCGCGCTCTGCCCGGTAATCGAGTTCGGCTTGTTGAACGCGACCATGCACAAGCGGGACGAGGCGGTGCCGGTGGAGCAGCTTCGATCGCTCACCCGCATCTACGAAGGCGTCATCCGCCGTGTCGCCGGGATCGCCCAGCTTCAGTCATAATGCTCCACCGCGTCGCCGGTGATGGCGACCCACGGGTGGCGTCGCTCTTCATAGACGGAGACGGTCGGCGGCGGAAAAGCGGGGTCCGCAAAGGCGCCGACCGCAACCATCGTCATCCCCGGCACGCCGTCGCTGCGAAAGCACAGGGTGGCACCGCAGTCGGGGCAGAAGCGGAAGGTGGCGCGCGTGCCGCTGTCGCCCGCCTGGACATAGTCCCGGTGGCGGCCCGTGATCTCCACCTGCGCATCGGGCCAGCGCGCCTGGGTCGCAAAGGCGCTCCCAGACCGGCGCTGGCAGGCGAGGCAGTGGCAGACGGAGATGCGGACCGGCTCGCCCGAACAGCGCGCCTGCAGCTGCCCGCAACGGCAGCTCGCCGTGCGGATGATGGCCTGCGCGTCAGCCGGCGCCATGGGTGGCCTTCTTCGCCGCGCCATCGATCAGCACGGCCTGCTGCCACTGTCCCGGCGCCTTGTCGGTCCGGTGGATGCAGCCGGCCCAGCAGCAGGGCCGCTTCTTGCCGTCGGTCACTTCCGCGATCGTCCGGTCGATCCGACGTCGGCGCGTGGCCGGCTGCTTCGCGTCCTCGATCCAGCAGATGAACTCGTTGCGGCCGAGCGGCGTCAGCGCCGCCCACCGCGCCATCACCCCCGGGTCGGCGCGGACCGCGCTGCGGAGGTCCTCTGGCGCCCGGTGCGCCACACCATCGGGGAAGTCGTCTGCCACAGCACCTCCGGGGCCGCGCGAACGGCCGTGTCGCTGTCGCAGACTAGCGGATCATCCGGCCCTGTCGATGCGACACCTCACGCGCGTCGCCGCCGCATGACGATGTAGAGCGCGCCCGATCCGCCATGGCGCGGATGGGCACCGCGGACGGCGGCGATCGCCCCCGCATGGCGGGACGCCGCCAGCCAGTCGCCCACGGCCCGCGCGATCGCGCCGCGCCCGGATCCGTCGCGGCGCGCCTTGCCGGTGACGAGCAGCACCAGCCGGTGTTCGTCCCGCACGGCACGGTCGAGCGCCGCGTCCAGCGTGGCATGCGCGGTGGAAAGCGTGTGGCCGTGCAGGTCGACCGTCATCGACGGTTCGGCGATGCCGCGGCTCAGCCGGCGGTCCCACCCGCCGTCCAGCGTGTTGGCCGGGGCGCGGGCCGGCTTCTTCTGATCGGGGATGCGCGCGGGAGGGATCGGGGGCGCGACCTTGGCCGGCTTTGCCGCCGGTTTCGGCGGCGGGGCGGTCGCTGCCTTCGGCGCTGCGGATCGCGGCTTCAGCGGCTCCAGCGGCCGGATGGTCGCCACCACCCGCGCCCATAGCGTCGCCTCGTCAGCGTCCAGCCGCCGCATCGCCCCGCCCCAGCCGTGCCGCCGCCGCGCGCGGGATCAGCACCAGCGCCCGGCCCCGGCTGGACATCGACCCCGCCGTCGCCTGCGCCGCCGCGCCCGCACCCCAGAAGGTGTCGAAGCGGTTGGCACCGCGGATCGCGCCGCCGGTGTCCTGCGCCACCCACAGCCCGGTTGCGGCCGGCGTCTCCGCCTCGATCAGCACGGGCGCGCCAAGCGGCGTGAACCGCGGATCGGCGGCGACGGTGGCGTTGGGGGTTACCGCGACCCCCATCGCGCCGATCGGCCCCGGTCCGGTCAGTTCGCGGAAGAAGACAAAGGACGCGTTTTCGCGCATCAGCGCGCGGCCGCGTGCCGGGTCGGCGCGAAGCCAGCCGACGATCTCCGCCATGCCGATGCCGGGCGGAAGCTCGCCCCGCTGCCGCAACAGGGCGCCGATCGCGGTATAGGGATGGCCGTTCTGGCCGTCATAGCCGATGCGCAACACGCCGCCGTCCGGCAGGCGAAGGCGCCCCGATCCTTGGATCTCCACAAAGAACAGATCGACCGGATCGGCCGCCCAGGCCAGTTCCAGCCCCTGGCCGGCCAGCGCGCCGTCCTCGATCTCGCCGCGGCTGAAATGCGGCACCACGCGCCTGTCCTGCAGCCGGCCCCGCGCCCGCCGCCCGTCGGTGCGCGTCTCGACCAAGTCGGGCGGGCGGCGATAGACCGGCACCGCATAGCCGGCGGACGGGGCGCGCGACCCGGCGATCTCCGGCTCGTAATAGCCGGTGATGAAAGCATCGCCGCCGCCGACGCGGACGGCGGCGAACTGGTTCGCGAAGAAGCCCGGCTCACCGCCGGGCGCGACGGTGGCGGCGGCGGCGCAGGCCTCCCGCCAGTCGCCGGGCTGCGTCAGGCCGGATTGGTCGGTGCGCCGTTCAAGCGCGCGGCAGCTGGTGCGGAATGCGGAAAGCGCGCGTGCGGCGTCGAGCGGGATCGGCGCGCCTGCGACCACCTCCACCCCTGCTTCGACCGCCGTGGTGCCGACGGGTGCGGGCGGCGCGGCCGGTGGCGTGGGGGCGGGCGTCGGTCGGGGTGCGGCGGTGGGCGCCGGTCGCGGCTGCGCGGCCGGCGGCGGCGTGCGCGGTGCGACGCAGCCTGCCAGCAGCAGGGCGCCCGTCGCCGCCGTCGCGGCCGCCAGGTGCCGGATCACGACGCCTCGTCGGTTTCGACGAGCAGCCAGTTGGGATCGTTGGACTTCAGCGGGCGCGCGAAGGTCCATACGTCGTGCGTCGGCACGGCATCGTCCATCGAGCCGTTGATCACGTTGCCGGCGCTGTCGCGGGTGACCGCGGCGATGTCCGCATCGAACCGCACGGTGATGCGGGCAGTGCGCCCTTCCACCGACGCGGCCGAGATGACCGCCTTCTCGATCGTGACCAGCCGGTTGTCGAGCACCTCGCCCGCCGCGCGGCGCGCCGCGATCGCTTCGGAAAAGCTCTCGCGCACGTCGGCGTCCGTCAGCCAGCCGAGCTGTTCCTCATCGCCCTTCCAATAGGCCTCGAGGATCATGCGATAGGCGGACTTGGAGCCATCAAGGAAGGCGGCGGCGTCGAAGCCGTTCTCCGCCTGCGCGATTTGGCGAAGGCCGGCGGCGGCGCCCGGTTCGACGCTGCTGTCGAGCGCGATCAGCCCGTCCTTCGGCGGCACGGCGTCGGTCACCGGCCGGGTCGCGCCCTGCGTCACGGCCCTGTCCTCCGCCTGCGTCGGGAACGACTCTTCGTGCCCGGACCGCTTGCCGAGCACCATGTAGAGCCGGAGCGCAAGAAACGCTGCCACCATGGCGATGAGAACGACTGCGACCACTGCAACTCCGATCCGCGAACGAGCGAGGCGACAACATAGGGCACAGCGGCCGCCACTTCAAACGGCGACGCGATTGCCCTCCCCGGCCCTGCCTGCTAGTCCGCCGCGGAAACCGGCCCCGGGCGATCCGCCCATGGGCCTGACCCGTTCACGACAGCCACGGAAAGAAACAGGATGGCCGACGACGCGCTTCCCAATGGTGCGGACAACCAGCCGCAGGTCGGCATGGTCGCCCAATATCTGAAGGATCTCTCCTTCGAGAACCCAAATGCGCCGGCGGTGTACCAGTTCCAGGAGCAGCCGCGCGTCGACGTTCAGTTCAACATCCAGTCGAACAAGGTCGGCGACGACGTCTACGAGGTTGTCCTGAAGATCGACCTGAAGGCCGACAGCGCGGGCCGCACCGCCTATCAGGTCGAGCTGGCCTATGCCGGGCTGTTCGCGATCCGCAACCTGCCGGACGAGCATCTCCAGCCCTTCCTGCTGGCGGAAGCGCCGCGGCTGCTGTTCCCGTTCGCGCGGCGCGTGCTGGCCGACAGCGTGCGCGACGGCGCCTTCCCGCCGATGCTGCTCGATCCCGTCGACTTCGGCGCCTTCTATCAGCAGCAGGCGGTGGCGCAGCAGGGCGGCGGCGACAGCCAGTCGATCGGCAACGCCTAACCCCTTCCGACCAGGCGGGCACCGCCCATGAACCTCATGAAGGCGGTCGGAACGATCGGCGGCTTGACCATGGTCAGCCGCGTGTTCGGCTTCGCGCGCGAAATGATGATGTCGCGGATCATGGGGGCGTCCGGCGCGGCCGACGCCTTCCTGGTCGCGTTCCGACTGCCCAACACCTTCCGCCGGCTGTTCGGCGAGGGCGCCTTTTCCGCCGGCTTCGTGCCCCTCTTCAGCCAGCGGCTGCACGGATCGGGCGGGATCGAGGATGCCAAGCGCTTCTCCGAAGAGGTGCTGGCGATCTTCCTGCCGATGCTGTTCGCCTTCACGCTGGTATTCGAGCTGGCGATGCCCCTTTTCGTGTGGGCGATCGCATCCGGCTATGCCGACGAACCGGCCAAGTTCGACCTGACCGTCGCGCTCACCCGCATCACCTTTCCCTACCTGCTCCTGATCAGCCTGGTGTCGCTGTTCTCGGGCGTGTTGAATTCGCTCACCCGCTTCGTGGCCGCGGCGTTCGCGCCCGCGCTCCTCAACATCGCGATGCTGGGCGCGCTGATCCTGGAGCCGACCGGCGGCGTGCCGAGCGCCTATGCGCTCTCCATCGGCGTCACGGTGGGCGGTTTCCTGCAGCTCGCCCTGCTGTGGTGGTCCGCGCGCCGCGCCGGCATTTCGCTCGCCCTCCGGCGGCCACGCATCACGCCGTCTGTGAAGCAGTTCTTCGTGGTCGTGATCCCCGCCACGCTGGGCGCCGGCGTCTACCAGATCAGCCAGTTCATCGACACCTTCTTCGCCACGCGCCTGCCCGAAGGGTCGATGAGCTACCTCAACTATTCGGACCGTTTGAACCAGCTGCCGCTGTCGATCATCGGCACCGCGCTCGGCACCGCCATCCTGCCGCAGATCAGCCGCTTCATCGCCAAGGGCGAGCCGGACGAGGCCGCAAAGGTGCAGGGTCAGGCGGTTGAGCTGTCCATGCTGCTCTGCCTGCCCGCCGCGCTTGCCCTTGCGGTGGTCGCAGGGCCGCTGGTCGCAGCATTGTTCCAGGGCGGCCGCTTCACGCCCGAAGACGCACTGATCACCGGCAACACCCTGGCCATCATCGTCTCCGGCCTGCCCGCCTATGTGCTGGTGAAGGTGATCACCCCCGGCTTCTACGCGCGCGAGGATACCAAGACGCCGGTTAAAACCGCCGCCATCGTGCTGATCGCCAACGTCGCGCTCAATTTCCTCCTGATCCCGCCCTTCGGCATCTACGGCCTCGCCATCGCGATCGCCGCCTGTTCCTGGCTGAACTGCATCATGCTGACGGTGGTGCTTGCCCGCCGCGGGCATTTCCGCATCGAGCCGTGGCTGTGGAGCCGCATCCTGCGACAGCTTGCCGCCGGCGGCGCGATGGTCGCGGCATTGTGGGGCGTGCGCACCGCCATGGCCGATTTCTTCGCCGGCTCCACGATCGAGCGGATGGCCGCGGTCGGCGCGATCGTGGCGACCGGCGGCATCGTCTATTTCGGCGTCGCCTGGGCGATCGGCGCGGTCGACCGCGAGGCGATCCTGACGCTCACCCGCCGCCGCCGCGGCGCCACTGCGGGAGGAGCCGCCTGATGCGCATCGTTTCCGGCATCCAGCCGACCGGCAGCCTGCACCTGGGCAATTATCTCGGCGCGATCCGCAACTGGGTGCGGATGCAGGACGAGAACCACGCCGCCGGCGGCACCACGCTGTTCTTCCTGGCCGATCTCCATGCCATTACCGTTCGGCAGGACCCGGCGGAGCTTGCCGCCAACACCCGCTCCATGGCGGCGGCGCTGATCGCGTGCGGGGTCGATGCGACCCGCTCCGTCCTGTTCAACCAGGCGCGGGTGCCCGCCCATGCCGAGCTCTGCTGGCTCCTGAACGGCACCGCCCGCATGGGCTGGCTGGGCCGAATGACGCAGTTCAAGGAGAAATCGGGCAAGGACCGGGAGGGCGCCTCTGTGGGCCTGTTCGGCTATCCCGTGCTGCAGGCCGCCGACGTGCTGCTTTACGGTGCCACCCATGTGCCGGTCGGCGCGGACCAGAAGCAGCATCTGGAGCTTGCCCGCGACATCGCGGCCAAGTTCAACACGGACACCGGCACCGACACCTTCGTGCTCCCCGACCCGATCATTCCGGCGGCATCGGCGCGGATCATGTCGCTGCGCGACGGCAGCGCCAAGATGTCCAAGTCGGACCCGTCCGACATGAGCCGCATCAACCTGACCGACAGCGACGATCAGATCGTCCAGAAGCTGAAAAAGGCCAAGAGCGACACGCAGCCGCTGCCGGACACGGAGGACGGGCTCACCGACCGGCCGGAGGCACGTAACCTGCTCGGCATCCATGCCGCGCTGGGCGACGAGACGGTGGCGGACGTGCTAACCCGTCATGCCGGCGGCGGGTTCGGGCCGCTGAAGACCGCCATCGCCGAACGGATCATCGGCGTGCTCGGCCCGATCCGCGACCGGCTGGTGGCGCTGGAGGCCGATCCGGAGGCGATCGACGGCGCGCTGCGGGCGGGGGCGGAGCAGGCGCGGACGCTTGCCGCACCCCGGCTGGCGGCCGCCTATACCGCGCTGGGGCTCGCGCGCTGACACCATCCGACGCGCACCGGCAACCGTTCGCCGCGTGCGTCGTTCAACATCAATTCATGCCGCATCCGGCAAGATGTTGATAACGGTGCCGCTTTCCGCGCGCCGGCTTCAAAGAGAGGTTCAGTGATGAATCCGCGTCGTCGCCTGTTCATGTCACTCGTACCCGCGGCTTTCCTGGGCCTCGCGGCGTGCGCCACCCCGTTCCGCGCGGACGTCTCGCGGTTTCAGCAGCTTCCGGTCCCGCAGGGACAGACCTTCGCCATCCGTGCGCTCGACCCGGACAAGCAGGGCGGACTGGAATTCAGCCAATATGCCAGCCTGGTCGCCCGCCAGCTGGAGCAGGTCGGCTACCGGCAGGCCCAGGGCAACAACGCCAATCTGATCGTCAAACTCGACTATGACGTCGACAACGGGCGTGAGCGGGTGGTGAGCACGCCGGGCTTCGGTGGCGGTGCGTGGGGCGCGCCCTATGGCGGCTTTTATCGCCCCTGGTACGGCCGCCGCGGTCGCGCGGGCTTCTATTATGGCTGGAACGACCCGTTCCTCTACGGCCCCGGCTGGGGCCCGGAGGTGAACAGCTACACCATCTACACCAGCTCGCTTGAAATGCAGATCGAGCGTGCCGGCAATGGCGAGCGATTGTTCGAGGGGCGCGCCAACGCCGTCTCCCGCTCCAACGACCTGCCCTATGTGGTCCCGAACCTGGTCGAGGCCATGTTCACGGGCTTCCCGGGCAACAGTGGCGAGACCGTCCGCATCAGCGTGCCGCCGCCCGATCGCCGCTGACGCCTTCGGCGAGATCATAGAGGAAGGGGCTTCGCCACGGCGGAGCCCCTTTTTTCATGATAGCAGCGAGAACGTCGGAATTCGCTTACGCACAATCGACGACGCTCCGGCTCGTGTTCGTAAAGTTCACCAGCGTATCAGCTTCTTTACTCTTGCGGTCGAATAAGGCTTGAATGGAGCGGCTGCCGGTACAATCCCCATCTTGGCGCGCGTTCGCGGTCTTCGTGTCCTTCTTCATGTACCTGCTGATCGTGAAGGATCGCAGCCAGGAGATGGCTTCGGTATTGGATGGCGTCAGATTGGCTTACTGGCTCTGCGTCCCGCTTGGTCTGCTCGGGTACAGCTTTGGCTTTCGCATCTTACCGGTCAGCTTCTGGCGTGTGTACTCGGGCGTGTTCACGTTCGAAGTCACGGTCCGTTTGGTCAATCAATCCATGGGTGGTCGGCATTCCCTGCCGATCATCCTGATCGGTGCAGTCCTTGTTGCGGTGACTTGCCTTGCTCTTTTCCGCTACGCCGAACTGGTGAGGGGAGGCAGGATTGAGGCACAGCCTCCAAGGCCAACGTCAGCGCCGTCTTGGCTGAAGTTAAGGACGGCTGTCGTCCATTTCGCCACGACCGTTCGTGACAAGGAAGGGCCACTCTTCGGGCTGCTCTCCGCGGTCGGTGGCGCAACCGTCATCGGTTCAGTCGCAATCGGCGTTGCCTTTACATTCGAACTTGAGATCTCAGGTCTAGGCAGCGTTCCAGCAACCGCTTTCATCATTTTCGCGGCGATCGTTGCGTCAGGTCCGGTGGTGGCAGCCGGCGCCATCCTCATCGGCTTGCCCTTCACTCGGCTTGTTTCCCGCCTTCATTGGGAGCGAGCGTCCACCTATGGGATCGGCGGAGCCATCCCCGGCGCGGTGCTGCTTACCGGCGATGCGCCGACCACGGCCGACCTGATCATCAGGAGTTCCGGCACCATTTACGGGTGCACCTGCGGACTGCTCTGGTGGTATCTACATCGACGCCACGTCCTAGAAGCCAAGCTTCCGCTCTAGTTCTCCAGCTGGCGAAGCAGCACACGGACGTCCCCGTCCAACTCCTGGTCTTCCAGGCGAAGGCGGTCGATCTGCTTGACGGCGTGGATCACCGTTGTGTGGTCGCGCCCGCCGAAGCGGCGGCCGATCTCGGGCAGCGAGCGCGGGGTCAGCCGCTTGGCCAGGTACATGGCCACCTGCCGCGGGCGCGCGATGGCGCGGCTGCGGCGCGCGGACAGCATCTCGCTCTGCCGCATGCCATAATGTTCGGCCACCGCCTTCTGGATGTCGTCGATGGTCAGCCGCCGCGGCGCGGCGTCCAGCATCTCGCCCAGCACCTCTGCTGCAAAGGCAGTGTCGATCGTCCGCTCGCTGAGCGTGGCATAGGCGGTCAGCCGGTTGAGCGCGCCCTCCAGCTCTCGGACGCTGGACGCCATGCGGCGGGCGAGCAGCGCCGACACGTCGTCCGGCAGGCGGCTGCCCAAGGCCGCGCACTTGGCATCAAGGATGCGGCGGCGCAGCGCCTCGCCGGCGGGGCGGATGTCGCACACCAGGCCGCCCACGATCCGCGACTGGATGCGCCCTTCCAGGTCGGTCAGGGCCTGCGGGCTGCGATCGGCCGTGATGACCAGCCGGCCGCCGGCGGCGATGATCTCGTCGATCGTGTGGAGGAACTCCTCCTGCGTCGATCCCTTGCCGGCGATGAACTGGATGTCGTCGATCATCAGCAGGTCGGCGGCGCGCAAGCGGGCCTTGAAGCTCAGCGTGTCGCGGTCGCGCATCGCGGACACGAATTCCACCATGAAGCGCTCGGCCGACATCGACAGCACGGTGGCGCCGGGGCGCGATGCGGTGAAGGCCTGGCCGATCGCCTGCAGGAGGTGCGTCTTGCCCTGCCCGGTCGCGCCGTGGATGAACAGCGGGGTGAAGCGCATCTCGCCGCGCCCGAGGCTCATGGCGGCATTGGCGGCGACGCGGTTCTCGTCACCCACCACGAAGCTGTCGAAGCCGAGCCGCGGATCGAACGCGGTGGACCGGTTCGGCTGGGCCGGGATTGCGGCTGCGGCCGGGACGGGAGCTGCGGGCTCCGCGTCGCTCGGCACGCTGACCAGCCGCGGGCGCTCCATGCTGGCGGCGATGCGGACGCCGTGGATGGCGGGAAGCGTGCTGCGCCAGGCCAGCACCAGCCGGTCGGCATAATGGGCGGTCACCCAGTTCGCCATGAACTCGGACGGAAGCGTCAGCAGCACCACGCCGTCTTCGGCAAGGCCGGCGAGCGCGATCGGCTTCAACCACCGGTCGAACAGGCGCGCGCCGCAGTCGCGGCGAAGACCGTCACGGATCGACGTCCAGGCAGCGCCCAGCATCCCGTCGTCCGCGGTGTCGGTCATCGCCTCTCGTTCTGCCAGCATCGCCATCCCCGACCATCATCTTCACGAGGCGCAGCGATCCCCTCACCGGAAAACGGGTTTCCGGACAGCAGGCTCGCTTGCGCTGTGATCCGGCAACGACGGCTGCCGGAAGCTGTTTCTAGGAAGGGAAAAGCCGGGCGATCAAGGGACCGGCTGTCAAATTTCGGAAATAAACCCAGTTGACTCCGGATTTCCGCGACTTTCAGCATGCCGTTGCTAAGTCACTGTGATTGAGCGGTTTTTAAAATTGTACGAACACGTCTGGAGGCTCGAATCGTGGAGACTCCGGGGCTTGTGCGAAGTTGATGGATCGTCGTTGAAGATGCCGTCGGGAACCTTCTTGATGTTCGTTCGTACGCGCCGACCTCCCCATTTGGATGGCGACTCGACCGGACGGCAAAAGGCCCGCCGCGATCGCTCGCGACGGGCCTCGTGAACCCCGTATTTGTCGGCGGATCAGCCGAGCGCGGCGACGCGCTTGGTCAGGCGCGAGAACTTGCGCGAGGCGGTGTTCTTGTGGAGCACGCCCTTGGCCACGCCGCGCGCCAGTTCCGGCTGAACGGCCGCGATCGCCGCGGTGGCGGCGTCACGGTCGCCGGCTGCCAGCGCCGCCTCCACCTTCTTCACGAAGGTGCGGATCCGGCTGACGCGGTTGCCGTTGATCACCGCGCGCCGATCGTTGCGGCGGATGCGCTTCTTTGCCTGCGGCGTGTTCGCCATCGTCGTCCTCGAGCTAAATGAAATGGCGGCGCTGGGACGCCCCAGCACCGGAAGGAGCCGCGCTTACGCCGAAAAGCCGTGTCCGGTCAACCGTCAGCGCTGGCATTTCGGGCACCAGAAGGTCGATCGCCCGCCTTCCGCCCGCCGCCGCACGGTGCCGCCGCACGGGCAGCGCTCCCCTTCCCGCCCATAGACTCGGAACTGCTTGGAGAAATAGCCGAGCTCCCCGTCCGGCCGGGCATAGTCGCGCAGCGTCGACCCGCCCGCCTCGATCGCGGCGAGCAGCACCTGCCGCACCGCGTCGGCCAGCAGGTCGAGCCGCCGCCGGCTGATCGCGCCGCCCGCGCGCGACGGCGAGATGCCGGCCACGTTCAGCGCTTCGCACACATAGATGTTGCCCAGCCCGGCGACGATCCGCTGGTCGAGCAGCAGCGCCTTGATGGGCGCGGCCCGCCCCGCGAGCACCCGTTGCAGATGCGCGCCCGAAAAGTCCGGGCCGAGCGGTTCGGGGCCAAGCGCGCGAAAGGGCGGCCAGGCCTCCACCGCGTCGCTGTCCAGAAGGTCGACGGAGCCGAACCGCCGCGGGTCGTTGAGCGCCAGCCGGCGCCCGCCGTCCGTCTCGATCAGCAGGTGATCATGCGTCCCGATGTCCGTCGGATCGACCCGCCAGCGCCCCGACATGCCCAGGTGGAACACCATGGTCGCCCCGCGGTCGGTGTCGACCAGGCCATATTTCGCCCGCCGCCCGAGCGACACCACCCGCGCCCCCGTCAGCCGCTGGATGAGGTCGGGCGGAAAGGCGCGGCGAAGATCCTCGCGCCGGGCCTCGACCCGCGCCAGGATCGCGCCCTGAAGCACCGGCCGGAGCCCGCGCACGGTTGTTTCCACCTCGGGGAGTTCCGGCATCAGCCGCAGCTAGGTTCGGTTTGCCCGGACAGCAAGGCTTCGGTAGAGCCCGGGCGACGTGCCACCGGAGCCCACCATGACCGACACCGTGCAATTCGGCGACACGCCCGTGGCGCCCGCCGAGAAGACCGCCCTTGTGGGCGCCGTGTTCTCCTCCGTGGCGTCCCGGTACGACCTGATGAACGATGCCATGTCCGGCGGCATGCACCGGTTGTGGAAGGACCGCTTCGTGGCCCGGGTGAAGCCGCGCGCGGGCGAGGCCATTCTCGACATGGCGGGCGGCACCGGCGACATCGCCTTCCGGATGGCGGCGCGCGGCGCGGCGATCACGGTGGCCGACATCAATCCGGAAATGCTGGCCGTCGGCATCGACCGCGCGGCCAAGCGCGGCATCACCGATCTGGTCTGGTCCGAACAGAACGCCGAGACGCTGAATCTGCCGGACCGCAGCTTCGATGCCTACACCATCGCCTTTGGCATCCGGAACGTCACGGACATCCCGGCGGCGTTGCGGGAGGCGCACCGCGTGCTCCGCCGCGGCGGGCGCTTCTTCTGCCTGGAATTCTCGACGGTCGAATGGCCGGGGTTCGCCGACCTCTACGACGTCTATTCCCGCCGGGTGGTGCCGCAGCTCGGCAAGCGCATCGCGGGCGACGAGGCCAGCTACCGCTATCTGGTGGAATCGATCCGCCGCTTTCCGCCGATGCCCGCGTTCGAGCGGATGGTGGCCGATGCGGGGTTCCGGCAGACGCGGGTGGAGCCGATCATGGGCGGCCTCGTCGCCATCCACAGCGGGTGGAAGATCTGACCCGCCCGTGACGACCACCGCGACCCATCTCTGGCGGCTGTTCCGCTGGGGGCGCACGCTCGCCCGCCACGGTGCGCTGCGCGGGATCGAGCGCGATCCGCTCGCCCCGCCCGCCCTGCGCCGGCTCGTCCGCATCGCGCGCATCGGCGCGCGCGTGCCCGATCAGCCCCGCTATGCCGAGGCGTTCCAGGCGCTCGGCCCCGCCGCCATCAAGTTCGGACAGGCGCTCGCCACGCGCCCCGACCTGGTGGGCGAGGAAGCGGCCACCGACCTCTTGCGCCTGCAGGATCAGCTGCCGCCGGCCCCGTTCGAACAGATCCGCACCAGCATCGAGCAATCGCTCAACCGGCCGATCGCGGACGCCTATGCCGAATTCGACGAGGTGGCGGTCGGCGCTGCCTCGATCGCGCAGGTCCACCGCGCGGTCACCACGGACGGCCGCAAGGTCGCGGTGAAGGTGCTGCGCCCCGGTGTGGAGGAGGACTTCACCCGCGCGCTCGAGACCTATGAATGGGCGGCCGCGCAGGTGGAGGGCATGGGCGGCGAGGTCGCACGGCTCCGCCCCCGCCTGATCGTCGCCACCTTCCGCCAGTGGACCTTGCGGGAGCTCGATCTGCGGCGGGAGGCCGCGTCCGCGTCCGAGCTGGCCGAGCTGATGGTGGCGGAACCCGGCTTCGACGTGCCGGCGATCGACTGGGCGCGCACCGGCCGCCGGGTCATGACGCTGGAATGGATCGACGGGATCAAGCTGTCGCGCCGTGCCGATCTGATCGCTGCCGGGCATGATCTGCCCGCCCTCGCCGCGCGTCTGGTCCGCGCATTTCTCCGCCAGGCCATCGCCGAGGGCTTCTTCCATGCCGACATGCATCAGGGAAACCTGTTCGCCCGCGCGGACGGCAGCATCGTCGCGATCGACTTCGGCATCATGGGCCGGGTCGACCGGCGCGCGCGGCTGTGGCTGGCCGAGATCCTCCACGGCCTGATCACCGGCAATTACGCGCGCGTCGCGGAGATCCATTTCGAGGCGGGGTACGTGCCCCCACACCACAACCTGGCCGAATTCACGACCGCGCTCCGCGCCGTGGGCGAGCCCATTCGCGGGCTGAAGGTCAAGGACATCTCGATCGGCCACATGCTCGACGGGCTGTTCGCGATCACGCGCGACTTCGACATGCCGACGCAGCCGCACCTCCTGCTGCTGCAAAAGACGATGGTGATGGTGGAAGGCGTCGCCACCGCGCTCGATCCCGACATCAACATGTGGGAAACAGCCGGCCCCTTCGTGAAGGAATGGCTGCGCGGCGAACTCGGGCCGGAGGCCAAGATCGCCGACACGGTGCTGCGTGACCTCCGCACGATCCAGCGCCTGCCGGAGCTGCTTCGCCGGATCGAGGCGAGCTATCCGCCGGAGGGTGCCGCGCCGCCTCCGCCGCCGCTGCGCGAGATCCAGCTGGTGCGCGTGGGTGCCGGCTGGCGCCATGTGGCGACCGCCGCGGCAGGGGTGCTGGTCGGCGCGCTCGGCATGTGGATCTTCATCTGAGATCGTTGCGGCGCGGCACCAACTCGCGATCTGCCCGTTCTGTTGACCGATGGCGGCGACACGGCCGCCCTTTTGACAGGAGGCACGCATGAACAACAGCACCCTCGAAGGCGCGACCCGGGATCTGGGCGGCAGCGTGAAGGAAGTGGCCGGCATCGCGACGGGCGACCGCTCGCTGGAGGCCGAGGGCCGCACCGACCAGTTCGGCGGCAAGCTGCAGAAGGCCTATGGCAACGCGGCCGACGCCGTGCAGCAGCAGGCCGGGCCGCTCGCCGACAAGGCGCGCAGCTTCGCCAAGGAGCGTCCGTGGGCCACCGCGGCGCTGGCCGGCGTCGTCGGCATCGCGCTTCTGAACACGCTGCGCGGCAAGCGTTGAGCGCACGCTCTTCACCGTTGGTGAGGCATGGCGGGGCCGTCCTTCGGGGCGGCCCCGCTTTCGTTGTGGCCCACCACGCTGCCCCCCGTGAGGACGCGCGGTGCGGTCCGTCCAATCGGATTGCGCCACCCAGGCAATAGGGTCGTGCGCAGAACGCCGGACCCGAGGACGAGGACACCAGGACCCATGCTGATCGCCGCACTCCTCCTCCAGGCCGCCGCTCCCGCCGCCGCAACGCCGGAGGCGGTCGATCTCGGCCGCCGGCTGGCGGCGACCGGCACGCTTGCCACGCTCATCCCGCTGATCGTCGAGAAGGACCTGACCGACCTCGCCGCCGAGGATCCGGCGATGACGGCGGCGGATCGTGACGCACTCTTCACCCTCGGCCGCGCGCAGGCTGACGCCGGTCGCGCGCGACTGCTGGGCGCCATGGGCGCCGTTTACGCGCGTGAGCTTTCGGTCGATGATCTTCGCCGCCTCGTCGCGGCTGCCGAGGAACCCGCCGCGCAGCGTATGCGCGCCCTCCAGCCACGGCTGATGATGGAGACGATGGCGTCACTCGGCCCGATCGACCTCAAGAAGGATGTCGCTGCCGCCTTCTGCCGCGAACGCGGGCGGCTCTGCGACCGGGACTGACACGGCGGCGGCCCGGCGCTGTCCTACAGCCCCGATCATCGTTATAGGGGCGGTGATGAGCCGATCCCGCCTCGCCGTCCGCGCCTCGCATCCGCTCCGCCACCATCTTCCGACCGGGTCGAAGTTGATGCCGACGTGCCATCAATTTCATCAACTTCCGGGTCGTCGTCGGTGACGACGGGCCCGCGAATCTTGCTGATCGTTGGCGGCGGCATCGCGGCCTACAAGGCGTGCGAGCTGATCCGTCTTCTCCGTCGCGACGGCATGTCGGTGCGCTGCGTTTTGACGGACGGCGGCGCGCATTTCGTCACGCCCATGACGCTGGCCGCACTCAGCGAGCAGCAAGTCCACACCAGCCTGTGGGACCTGAAGGACGAAGCGGAGATGGGGCATATCCAGCTCAGCCGGCAGGCCGACCTGGTGGTGGTGTGTCCCGCCTCCGCCGACCTGCTGGCGAAGATGGCGGGCGGCATCTCCGACAGCCTCGCCACCACGCTGCTGCTCGCAACCGACAAGCCCGTGCTCGCCGCGCCCGCCATGAACGTGCGCATGTGGCTGCACCCCGCCACGCGGCGCAACGTCGCGACGCTGCGCGCGGACGGCGTCACCGTGATGGAGCCGGACGAAGGCGCCATGGCCTGTGGCGAGTGGGGCCCCGGACGCCTGCCGGAGCCCGACACGATCCTCCGCGCGATCCGCGCCGCGTTGGCACCGGCGGCGGCTGCGCCGACCCTGCCTCCGCCGGCACCGACCGCCCCTGCCCGCCCCGGCCGTGACGAGCGGCTGCGCGGGCGCCATGTGCTGGTGACGGCGGGTCCGACGCACGAGCCGATCGATCCCGTGCGCTACATCGCCAACCGGTCATCCGGAAAGCAGGGCTTTGCCGTCGCCGGCGCGCTTGCCCGGCGCGGCGCGCGCGTCACGCTGGTTGCCGGCCCGGTCGCGCTGGCGACCCCACCGGGCGTCGACCGCATCGATGTGGAAACGGCGCGCGAGATGGCGGCGGCGGTTGAACATGCCCTCCCGGCCGACGCCGCCGTGCTGGTCGCGGCCGTGGCCGACTGGCGTGCCGAGCCGGCCGACCAGAAGATCAAGAAGCGCGGCGAAGGACCGCCGCCGCTCGCCCTGTCGGAGAACCCGGACATCCTCGCGGGGCTGGCGCGGTCCGACCACCGGCCCGGCCTGCTGGTCGGTTTCGCAGCGGAGACCGAACAGGTTGAGGTGCATGCGCGCGAGAAGCTGGCGCGCAAGGGCTGCGACTGGATCGTCGCCAACGACGTGTCCGGCGACGTAATGGGCGGCGACGCCAACCGGGTGCTGTTCGTCACCCAGGACGGGGTCGAGGACTGGCCTCGGCTCGGCAAGGACGAGGTGGCGGACCGCCTCGCCGAACGGATCACCGCCGCGTTGCTGTGGGTGTGACCCGCGGGTCGGCGGCGGTGGCGCTCAGGCCGGGCGGATTGCCGCTGCCTTCGCCGCCGCGTCGCGGATCGCGTCCGGGTCGGGGGAGCCCTTGCCGACCAGCCAGCTGCCGCCGACGCACAGCACGCTCGGCTCGGCCAGCCAGGCAGGCGCGGTCTCGGCGGTGATGCCTCCGGTCGGGCAGAAGCGCACCTCACCGAACACCGCCGCGAACGCCTTCAGCGCCTTCAGCCCGCCCGACGCTTCCGCCGGGAAGAACTTGAACCGGTCGAGGCCCAGATCCAGGCCGGTCATGATGTCGGCGCTGTTCGCGACGCCGGGCAGGAACGGCACGCCGGACTTCACGGCCGCCTTCCCCAGCTTCTTGGTGAGGCCGGGGCTGACGATGAACTCCGACCCGGCATCGATCGCGCGTTCCAGCTGCTCCTCGTTGAGCACGGTGCCGGCACCGACGATTGCGCCGTCGACCTGCTTCATCTCGCGAATGGCATCCAGCGCCGCCGGCGTGCGCAGCGTCACCTCCAGCACCTTCAGCCCGCCGGCGACCAGCGCCTCCGCGATCGGCCGGGCATGCGCGGCGTCCTCGATCACCAGCACCGGAATGACCGGGTTGGTGCGCATCACGGTTTCGATTCTGCTCATCGCCGGTCGTTCTCCATCGCGGACAGGAGCGGAGACGCTCCCCGCTCCGCCCCATCGCTGCCGTGGCGGAACAGCGCAAACAATTCCCGCCCCACACCCGTCGCAGCCGGCGGCGCATCGGCCACCGGACGACCGGTGAAGTCGGGCGCGCCGATCACGTCGATCGTTCCGGCAACGGCGTCGACCCGCACGATATCGCCGTCGCGCACCTTGCCCACCGGACCGCCGTCCAGCGCCTCGGGCACCAGGTGGATGCACGCCGGCACCTTCCCGCTGGCGCCCGACATGCGTCCGTCGGTCACCAACGCAACCTTGAAGCCGCGGTCTTGCAGCACGCCCAGCGACGGCGTGAGCTTGTGCAGTTCGGGCATGCCGTTCGCCTGCGGTCCCTGAAACCGGACGACGACGACAACGTCGCGTTCCAGCTCACCCGCCTTGAACGCATCGATCACCTGATCCTGGTCGGAAAAGACGCGGGCCGGCGCCTCGACGATCCAGCGGTCCTGCTCCACCGCCGACACCTTGATCACCGCGCGGCCGAGATTGCCGTCCAACAGGCGCATGCCGCCATTGGGCTGGAACGGAGCGGTGACGGGCGCGAGCATCGTCTCGTCCCGGCTGTCGCCCACCGCCGACCAGGTCAGCTGGTCGTCGGCGGTCAGCGTCGGCTCCCCCATGTAGGCGGCCATGCCGCCCGCCCAGATCGTCGGGATATCGCCGTGCATCAGCCCGGCACCAAGCATCTCCTTGATGATGTAGGCGGTGCCGCCGGCCACCTGGAACGCGTTCACGTCGCCCGAGCCGTTGGGGTAAACCCGTGCGATCAGCGGCGTCGCTTCCGAAATGTCGTTGAGGTCCGCCCAGTCGAGCACCATGCCGCCCGCACGCGCCATCGCCGGCAGGTGGATGGCATGGTTGGTGGAGCCGCCCGTTGCCATAAGCGCGACGGCCGCATTGACGATCGCCCGCTCGTCGATGATCTCGCCCATCGGCCGATAGTCGTCGCCGCTGATCGCGATCTCCGCGACGCGGTGCACGGCGGCGCGGGTCAGTTCCTGCCGCAGCTTGGTGCGCGGCTGCACGAAGGCGCTGTTGGGAACATGGAGGCCCATCGCCTCCATCATCATCTGGTTGGAATTGGCGGTGCCGTAGAAGGTGCAGGTGCCGGTCGTGTGGTAGCTCTGCGACTCGGACTCGAGCAGCTCGTCCCGACCGACCTTGCCTTCTGCATAGAGCTGCCGGATGCGAACCTTCTCCTTGTTCGGCAGGCCGGACGGCATCGGCCCGCCCGGCACGAACACGGTCGGCAAGTGACCGAAGCGCATGGCGCCCATGAACAGCCCGGGGACGATCTTGTCGCAGATGCCGAGCATCAGCGCGCCTTCGAACATCGCGTGGCTGAGCGCGACGGCTGTGGACAGGGCGATGGTGTCACGGCTGAACAGCGACAACTCCATGCCGGCCTGCCCCTGCGTCACGCCGTCGCACATCGCCGGCACACCGCCGGCGACCTGCGCGGTCGCGCCGACCTCCCGCGCGAAGACCTTGATCTGTTCGGGATAGCGATCGTAGCTGTGATGCGCCGACAGCATGTCATTGTAGGCGGTGACGATGCCGATGTTGACGGCATGGCCGCTGCGGATTGCAGGCTTGTCCTCCCCGGACGCGGCAAAGCCATGGGCCAGGTTACCGCAGCTCAGCCTCCCGCGATTGGTGCCCGCGTCGCGCTGCCGGTGGATCAGGTCCAGATAGGCCTGGCGGGTTGTGGCGCTCCGCTTGCGGATCCGCTCGGTAATCGCGGCAATGCGCGGATCGAGATCATTCATGCCAGCTGGCTCCTCCGCGTTCGATCATGGCGACGCTGCTGTCGGGACCCCAGCTGCCGGCCATATATCGCTTCACGTCCTGTCCGGCCTCAGCCCAGGCATGGTGGATGGCATCGATCCAGGCCCAGGCCGCTTCCACCTCGTCGCGGCGAACGAACAGCGTGTTGTCGCCTTCGATGAAGTCGAGCAGCAGCCGTTCGTAGGCGATTCGGCGGCGCGTGCCGGACGACTCGCTGGAGAGCGACACGTCGAGCGGCACCTCCCGCAGCTTCATGCCGTCGCGGTCCAGGCTCGGCTGCTTGGCCATGAACAGCAGCTGGATGTTCTCCTTGGGCTGCACGTTGATGACCATGGCGTTCGACTGCAGCGCACCGGTGGCGCGATCGAAGATGGAATGCGGCACGGGCTTGAACTGGATGTAGATCTCCGACTTGCGCTCCGCCATGCGCTTGCCCGTGCGCAGGTAGAAGGGCACGCCGGCCCAGCGCCAATTATCGATGTAGGCCTTCAGCGCAACGAAGGTCTCCGTGCCTGACTCGGCGCCAAGCTCGTCCGTGTAGCCGGGCACCGCCTGCCCGGCGACCGCCCCCGCCCGGTATTGCCCCCGCACCGACAGCTTGGTGACGTCGTCCGCGCTCATCTTGCGCAGGGAGCGGAGGACCTTCACCTTTTCGTCGCGAACCGCGGTTGACCCGGTAGACGCTGGCGCCTCCATCGCGACCAGCGCCAGCAGCTGCAGAAGATGGTTCTGCACCATGTCCTTCAGCGCACCGACGCCATCATAATAGCTGACCCGTCCTTCCAGACCCACGGTTTCGGCCACCGTGATCTGAACATGGTCGATCGCGCCGGCGTTCCACAGCGGTTCGAACAATGTGTTGCCGAACCGCAGCACCAGCAGGTTCTGGACTGTTTCCTTGCCGAGATAATGATCGACGCGGAACACGCGGGCTTCGTCAAACACAGCGTTCACAGCGTCGTTGACCTCGCAGGAGGACGCCAGATCCTTGCCGATCGGCTTCTCCATCGCGATGCGGACGTCAGAGCCGGACAGGCCCGCTCCTTCCAGCCCGCGCACCACGGGCGCGAACAGCGAGGGCGGCGTCGACATATAGACGCTGATGCCGCGGGCGCGCCGGTCGGCCACCATATCCGCCAAGGCGTGGAAGTCCTGGCCTTCACCCCCGATCGATACCGGGCAGTAGCGTACCAGCTGCAGGAACCGGTCAACCGCGGCCTGATCGAACCGATCCTTCTTCAGATGCTCGACGAGCTTGCCCGACAGCTCAGCGCGGAACGCAGCATCGTCCATGACCGTCCGCCCGGAACCGACGATCAACATGTCGTCGGGCAGCAACCCGTCGAGCATCAGGTGGTAAAGCGACGGGAACAGCATGCGGTAGGCGAGGTCGCCGGTTGCGCCGAACAGGATCAGGGTCTGGTAACGCTCGGCCATCGGTGCTCCGGCTGTTGCTGCGGACGCGAACGCCTTAACGCGCGGGCTGGTGGAAGGGCAACGACGCGCTCGTTCGCCGGTGCGGGAACGATCCTATCGCTGACCCGGACGACAGCCGACGATGCCGGTCACCGGCACGGCAACCGCATCGCCGGCGGCAGGCGTGTAGGCGAGCGTGCCTTCCGACACCACGGCGCCATCCGTCACGTCGGCGCGCTGCTCGATCCTGAGCGACCATTCCACCGATGTGCTGGCATCCGCGAATCGTGCACGCTCGGCAAAACCGGCAAGGATCGGGCCGCTTTGCGCGGCGCGCGCCAGGTCTATCTCGCCCCCCGCCAGAGCGATCCGGCTGGTGGCGTTGTCGCTGCGCGCCATCAGGACGAGCTTTCGACCGGGCGAGATCGTCCAAAGGAAGAGGGCGCAGCCCTGCGCCGGCAGCGGCTGGGTGGAAAGAGTGCGGAGCGGCAGGCCATCTTCGACAACAGGAGCCGGAGCGACGGTGGGCAGCGGATCGGTCGATGCCGCACCAGCCGAACAACCGGCGAGCAGCAGCAAGGGGAGGAGGCGGATCATCGAGCAGTCCCTACCATGACCAGGAAGGCGGGATAAGCCGCAACGGCCAGAAGCGCCCCCAGCGGCAGCCGGGTCGACCGCGTCATCGGACGCCCGCGTGCCCGTGCCGCCGCGACAGCCGCCAGACCCATCAAGCTCCCCAGCAGCAGCACGACAGGGAGCAGCGCCCAGCCAAGCCATGCGCCGAGCGCGGCCATCAATTTCGAATCGCCGCCGCCCATGCCCACGCGACCCCGCAACAGCCTGTAGCCGGTCGCGATGATCCACAGCGACGCATACCCGGCAAGGAGACCGATAAGTCGGTCGAGGAGATCCGGAGGCATGGACGTGAGCGACGCGAGCAATCCTGCCGCGGCAAGCGGCAGGGTCAGCCGGTCGGGCAACCAGTGATGCTCGACATCCAGAACCGCCAGCAGCAGCAACGACCAGCCGAAGGCCGCGCCGATCAGGCCCACCGGCGCTGGCGTCACTGCCAGCGCCGTTGCCCCTATCACCGCAGCGGCGATCTCGATGGCCGGGTGGCGGTGGTCGATGGCCGCCCCACAGGTCCGGCAGCGGCCGCGCTGCAGCGCGTAGGAAAGAACCGGCACCAGTTCGGCGGCACGGAGGCGCCGCCCACAACTGTCGCAGGCGGAACGGCCGCGCGACACGCTTCGACCGGCAGGCCAGCGCATCGCGACCGTCGCCAGGAAGCTGCCCACGATCAAACCCAGCAGCGCTCCGGCTGCCGGCCACCACGCGGTCACGTCGTTGCGGGTGCGCGCTTGCGGATCAGGTAGCGGTAGACGCCGAAGATGTTGATCCCGAACAGCACGATGTTCTGGGACGCGAGCGCGCCTTCAGAGTCAAGCAGCCCGGCAGTGATCCACGCGATCGACGATCCCACGAACAGCACGAAGCCCCAGCCGGTCAACCGCCTTCCTCCATCGAATGATACCATGAAAGCGGCGATCATCCCGCTGATGGAGGCGAACCACTTCACGCTCTCGAGCATCGTTTCATCCATGGTGCATCCTCCACGCGGTTTGCGCAGCAACGCGCGCGCACCTAGATCGGGAGCGAAAAGCAGGAGAGAATAATGGCCGCCGACCCCATCGTAATCGCCTCGTACGCCCGCACGCCGATGGGAAGCTTTCAAGGCGCGTTGTCCGGGCTGAGCGCCACCAGCCTGGGCGCGGCCGCGGTGGCCGCTGCCGTGGATCGTGCGGGCGTGGCTCCGGACAACGTGGACCGGATCTACATGGGGTGCGTGCTGCCGGCCGGGCTCGGCCAGGCGCCGGCGCGCCAGGCTGGGCTCGCCGCCGGCCTGCCGGAAGGGCTGGAGGCGACCACGATCAACAAGATGTGCGGATCGGGCATGCAGGCGGCGATCATGGGCGCCGAGGCGCTCGCCGCCGGATCGGTCGACCTGTTGGTCGCCGGCGGCATGGAGAGCATGACCAACGCGCCTTATCTTCTCACCAAACACCGCGGTGGTGCGCGCATCGGCCATGACCGTGTGATGGACCACATGTTCCTGGACGGCCTTGAGGATGCTTACGAGCCGGGCCGACCGATGGGCAGCTTCGCCGAGGAAACGGCACGCGAGTATCAGTTCACGCGCGAGGCGCAGGACGATTACGCCGTCGCCTCCCTCACCCGCGCTCAAGCCGCGCAGACATCCGGCGTCTTCGACCGGGAGATCGTCGCGGTGGATGTGCCGGGCAGAAAAGGCAGCGTCCGCGTTGAGGCGGACGAGCAGCCTGCGAAGGGCGATGCCGCGCGTATCCCGACGCTGAAGCCGGCCTTTTCGAAGGACGGAACGATCACGGCTGCGAACGCGTCGTCGATCTCAGACGGAGCCGCGGCACTGGTCCTGACGCGGGCGTCGGTGGCGGAGCGGCTGGGGATCACCCCGGTCGCTCGCATCGTGTCGCATGCCGCGCACGCGCATGCCCCATCGCGGTTCACCACCGCGCCGGTGTTCGCGATGCAGAGGGCCTTGGAGAAGGCGGGATGGCAGGTGGGCGATGTCGATCTGTTCGAGGTCAACGAAGCATTTGCCTGCGTCGCGATGATCGCGATGCGCGACCTGTCGATCCCGCACGAGGTGCTGAATATCCACGGTGGAGCTTGCGCGCTCGGCCATCCGATCGGTGCGAGCGGGGCGCGGGTGCTGGCCACGCTCCTGTCAGCACTTGAGGGATCTGGTCAGCGGCGCGGGCTCGCCTCGCTCTGCATCGGTGGTGGGGAGGCGACGGCAATGGCGGTGGAGTTGATGAATTGAGCGGTCAGGCAGCGCGCGGGCGGGGTTGTCGCAGCCCCGTCAGCGCCACTGACAGGTAAGGCAGCCGCATCGCGGCAACGTGAACGAGGATGGGCATCAGCAAGGCAGCGCCCATCGACGCGAGGAAGACGCCGATCGGCCAGGCATTGAGCCGTTCGAGCAGCTGACGCGCCGCCGATCCAAAGATCGGGTGCCAGAGATAGATGGTATAGCTGAACGACCCGACGGCGGCGAGGATCGGCACATGCGGCATACGCTGCATCAGGATCAGCACCGCTGCGCAGCCGCAGATCACGGCGAAGAGCGACGAAGTCGGAATATCGAGCACATAGCCGAAGGTCCCGAGCGCCTTGGTCGACATGACGAGCAACAGTACGCCAAGCGCCAAGATGCGCCATTCGGCAGCTTCGATGAGCGCGGGATGGTGCCGCATGAGTATACCGAAGACGAAATAAGGCGTCAGGTAGAGCGCTCCACCGAGGCTGAAGCCGTCGAACCATGGAAGCGACCACATGGCGAGCGACGCAAACAGCATCGCCAGCATCAATTGCACCCGGCTCGGCGTGGCCAAGGCATGCCAGATGCCGAACACGACAAAGAGCAGCAGAAGCGCCTGCAAAAACCAAAGATGAAGGTAGCTGGTGAAGAAGGATCGAAGCGCGAAGGGTTCGCCATAGATCTCGTACCGGCTAAGTCCGAACACGGCGGTTGCGACAAGCAGAGGGACCCCGAGCCGGCGGAACTTCTTCAGTGTGAAGATCCTGAGCGATTCTGGCCGGGGCGGATTGGCAGCAAACAGATATCCCGAAAGAGCCGTGAAGATCGGCATGCGCACGAATGCTAGGCAGTCCATCAGGGATCGCAGCACGTGATCCTGCGGCAAGTGCATGCCGGCGTCCGACGATGATCCGACGACATGGTAGAGCACAAGAAGGATGCAGGCGAAGCCGCGTACACTCTCGGTACGATCCGGAACGCCACGCGCACGCATACTCAGTCTCCGCCGGAGAACTGCACGTGCCCCCCTCAGATGGGGGTTGTATCGTTCGCCGGCTTGAGCGTCGAACCGGGTTGAAGCGTTTATGGAACGACTGAACGCAGGTAAGTTAATAAAAATTAACGAGTTTTATCAAGGACTGTCCAAATTGGATCAATCGACCACCTCGGCGGCCGACACGCCCCACAACGATGCGGACTCGACGAACCCTCGTCTTCCACCCACGTCGATCACGCACCATCCGCTGTCACAGCGCTCGATCGTTCCGATGACGCCAGGCTCTGCTCGCCACATCACCTTCGCGGATGCATCGGGCAAGGCCCGCAATGCGCGGGTCTCTCCCCGCAGCATCGCGGTGCGGCGCTCGCTCAACAGGTTCGCCTGCATCCATCCCTGCGTGCCGTCCGGATCCTCGACCTTTCGCCAGGCGGGGAAGGTCTCGATGACGCGCAGCGGAAGTCCGGGGCGCTGGTAGAGCCAGGTGGCCGGGAAGTTCCGGCCGGGGCCGGTCCGCATCCTCGCCTGGCTGGCCGAGATCGACACCCAATAGGGCACCTGCTGCTGCGCCCAGGCGACCCCGCCGGCGATGAGGCTGGTGGCGACGAGGCTGATGGCGACCAGACAGGCGGATGCTTTCTTCATGACGGAGCGATGCCAAAGGCTGCCCAAAGGATCAATTGCGGGAACGCGGACCCGCAAACATGAGTTAGCCTCAACAGTTTCAAACAGGAGGTCATCATGAAATCATCTGCTCTGGCAGCGCTCGCGCTGGCGACCGTCGCTCTTGGCGCATGTTCGTCCCCGACACTTCGCGGCGCGGCCATCGGCACGGCAGGCGGTGCAGGTGTGGCTGCGGCGACCGGCAACGACGTGGGCGACGGTGCTGCGGCGGGTGCGGTTGCGGGCGGCGTGATCGGCGCGATCGACCCCGAGTGATCGGACCGGGCCGCCTGCCACATGGCAGACGGCCCGCCCGTCTCAGTCGCCCGTCAGGATCCTGTCGACCAGCTGGCCGACAGTGGGCACGAATCCATTCGAGTAGAAGGGATCCCGCTTGAAGTTGTAGGCACCATGTCCTGCGAACATCAGATTCTGCTCGACGTCGCCGCCGTGCGCGATGTCCTGAAGCGTCTTCTGGATGCAGAAGCTGCGCGGATCGGCGAGACGGCCGGTCGAATTACCCTCCGTATCCGCCCAAGCCGAGAAAGAGCATTGGCTGAGGCAGCCCATGCAGTCCGCCTGATCCTTGCGAATGACTGCCTTCTCTTCCGGTGTAACGAACACGAGCGTGTTATCCGGCGTCTTGAGGGCATCAGTGAAGCCGGCGCCGTACCATTCGCGTGCGCGCAGAAGGTCGCCGCGCGTCACCCAGAAGTTCTTGCCCTTCACGCCGACATCAAGCTGGTACTGGTGATCGCCGGCTTCCTGTGCGGAGAATGCGATCTGCCGTTCGGACCGCGCCTCCAGTGCGCGCAGGAACGGGTTCCGCACCGCCGACGAGTAGAAGCCTGTCGGCGAAAACTTGTGGAGGAGCACCTCCCCTTCCTCGATATTGGTCAGGCGCGCCTTCCACTCGTCAGGGATGGGGCTTTCCTGCGTCAGGAGCGGACGGGTGCCGAACTGAAAGGCGATCTCGCCAAGCTCCGGATTATCGATCCAGTCGTTCCAGTCACGCAGGTACCATACGCCCCCCGCCATTACGATCGGCACGCTGTCCGAGATGCCGCCTTCCCGCATCGTATCGCGCAGCGCCTTCACACGCGGGTAGGGATCCTGCGGCGCCAGCGGATCTTCTGCGTTGGACAGGCCGTTATGTCCGCCGGCAAGCCAGGGATCCTCGTAGACCACAGCGGCAAGCCACTCGGACGCTTTGGAATAGGCGCGCTTCCACAAAGCCCGGAAGGCACGCCCGGAGCTGACGATTGGCAGGTAGTGGACCTGGTACGACGCCGCGATCTCACTGAGCTTGTACGGCATGCCCGCGCCACAGGTGACGCCGGACACCATGCCGCGCGTCCGTTCCAGCACCCCATGAAGAATGCGCTGTGCGCCGCCCATCTCCCACAGCACGTTGATGTTGATCGCGCCGCGTCCGCCGGCGATCTCAAATGCGCGCTTTACCTGCTGTACAGCGCCCTCGATGGCGTACTGGATCAGCTCCTCGTGCCGCTCGCGGCGGGTAAGCGCGTGATAGACTTGCGGGATAATCTTGCCATCCGGATCGTAGCTGTCGGCGTTCACGGCAGAGACGGTGCCAATCCCCCCGGCCGCCGCCCACGCGCCGGCAGACGCATGGTTGGTCGCCGCGACACCCTTGCCACCTTCCACAAGCGGCCACACCTCGCGGCCGTTATAGACAATGGGCTTCAATCCCTTGAACATCGTCACTCCTTCGCTCGGCGCGTCATAATGCGCCGAGCGACCTTTGGCGCGAAAAAACTGGATGCTGGCTCACAGCCCGAACCGCGCCTTCGGGATATGAGTGATCCGGCAGGCAAGGTCGGCCTCCCCCGATGCGACGACGAAATGGTCGCCGGCATCCGCGATACCGGTCGTGAAAACGACGTCCGACACATACATCTGGCCTGCCAAGGGTGCGGTGAGGTCAGCGCGCGCTTCCAGCAAGGCAGCGTGATCCGTGCGGACGACCCTGGCCGGATCGTTGTGCGCCAGCATCGACCAATATGTCCGATAGATGCCGACCACCCCCTGCGGCTCCACGCCGTGCCAAAGCGTCAGCCATCCGTCTTCCGTAAGGACCGGGGGCGTGCCGCCGCCCATGCGCGCGGTGGCAACGGTGCCCGCATGCGGGCGGATGCCCGGCTGCTCGTGCGGGCGCCAGTGAAGTGCATCCGGTGACGTCGCCAGGTTGATGGACGGTCCCGCGCGCCACTCGCTGCCCGGCGGATAGGCGAAGTAAAGGTCGCCGAGCGGCCGGGTCTGCGCCCAGTAGCGATCCTCGATCGTCCCTTCGAAGATCAGCATATCCTTGTTCTGATGGTCGAGCACGATCCCGTCGCACCGCCAGTCCAGCCCATTTTCCGACGAATAGAGCGTGGTTGCGTGACGCTCCGGGCTGACGGTGCAGGTGGTCATCAGGTAGCGACCATCGACGCGCGAGATGCGTGCATCCTCGACGCCATAGCATTGCGACGACGATCCCGGTGCGATCGCGCGATCGTAATGAACTGCGACGACGCTGAGCCCATCCGGGTCGAGTTCCACCGGCAGCAACCAGGACAGCGAGGTCAGCGCCATGACCCGCCACCGTTCCCCGATCAGCGTGAACTTGCGCGGATCGGTGCTGTCGACAGTGTCGGCATGGTAGGCATCGAGCACATAGCTGCCGTTATCCCAGCGGATCGCGTGGATGTGGCCATGTCGTCGGGGCTCGGTGAGCGCTTCGGCGACGCGGACCATGATCAGCAGATTGCCATTTGGCAGGCGGGTCAGCCCAGGATTGAAGGCGCCGAGGACGTGCGTCTGCCCACCGAGGTCTTGCGCGAGCGGCGAACGAGCAAGATCAACATCCGCGGGCTCGAACACCAGTCGATCGACCTTAAACATCGTCATTCGTCGTTCACCCGTGGCACCACGGTGATTTGCTGGATCGTGGTGCGGTCCGGCTGCGTCAGACAGAAATGGATGGACACCGCAATGTCCTCCGCGCGGAGCATCGACTGACCCTTTATCCGCTCCGCCTGCTCGGATGCGGAAATGTCGGGATAATGGAAGTCGGCGCCGGTCAGGCCGGGCTCAACGAGGCTGACCTTGATGCCCTTGTTGCCCAATTCTCGGCGCAACGCCTGCGAGAAGCCGGCGATGCCCGCCTTGATCCCTGCATAAACGGTTGAAGACGGCCCAAGCACATGGGCCGACATCGACCCAATCAGGAAAATATGACCATTGTCGCCCATGGCCTTGATGGCGGCATGGGCGCTGAGGACATAGGCGCTGAAGTTGACCGCAAGTGCATACCGCACCTCCTCCTCGGTCATATCGGACAATCCCCTGGCGGGGACGGCGGCGTTGATGATGGCAACATCCAGGCCGCCCAGCTTGCTTTGAGCGGCATCGAAGAAGCGCTTCACGTTATCAGCGTCGCCAAGGTCGGTGGTCATTCCGTCGCCTTCGCCGACTTCCCCGATACGGGCGACGACATCGGCCAGATGATCCGGATTTCGGCCGCAGACAAACAAGCGCGCCCCTTCCGATGCGAGCAGCACCGCCGCTGCCCGGCCTATCCCCGTGGTGCCGCCGGTGACCGCGATGCGCCGCCCCTTCAACGTTCGTTGGGCAGTGTGGGCGTCGGCGGCAGTGGTCATGAAGAGTTCCCCGGCAGAAAGGCGATGCGCCTCCAAGCGCGCGGGGGTCAGCGCGGTTCCGGGCCGATCTGATCGAGGAAGCGATCAATGGCTGCGACCGCGACCGGCTCGTCCAGTGTCGGCGCGTGTCCGACGCCCGGCACCGTCACCGCCGTTGCATAGGGTAGGCGGGCCGCCATTCGTGCCTGCACCTCGGCCGACAACAGATCAGATCGCTCCCCGCGCAAGATAAGGACAGGGATCGGCGCCAAGCGGTCCAACGCGGGCCACAGGTCGACGCCCGCCTCCCCACCCGGCAAGCGGAAGGGCTCGGCAATGCGCATGTCATAGTCGAACGCAACGCGACCGGAGGGCTCAAGGCGCATGACCCGCTTGGCCGCGTCGATCCAGTCGCCGAGCGCAAAGGTTGGGTGAACCTCCCGCTGATTGTCGGCCAGCGCGCGAGCGGCATGCAGCCAAGTCGGATAGCTGCCGCCCCGCCCGACATAGCCGCGGATCCGCTCGAGCCCTGTCGGATCGAGCTCCGGCCCGACATCGTTCAGGATCGCACCTGCCATCTCGACCACGCCGGCGCCGGCCATCAGCATGGTGACAAGGCCGCCCAAGGAGGTGCCGACCGGAACAACCGATCCGGGGCGAAGCTCCGCGAGGACTCGGGCCAGATCCGACACATAGGTCAGCGGCGTGTAGCTGAGCGGGTCGCGCGCATAGCCGCTCTCCCCCCGACCGCGCAGATCCACGGAGATGACGCGGTGACGCCCCTTCATCCGAGCCGCAAGGCTCGCGAAATCGCGGACGTTGCGGGTCAGCCCCGGTATGCAGAGCAGGGCCGGGCGATCCTTCGGTCCGGGCTGGTCGCGGTGGTGAAGCCGCACACCGTCGGCCGACCAGACATAGCCATCGTGCCAGTCCAGTCCGTCCCCCATGGTTGCGCTGCTCCTTGCCCGCCCCCCATATCGCGGGATGGTCGACTGCCCGCAACCCGCCCGCATCATCGAGACGTTGGGCGGAGACTTCTACGATCCCGTGGCTCCGGCCGACTTTCCTCAAGCCGTGTTGCGCTACCGCAACGATCGCGCGGCGGCGGAGCTTGGACTTGACAGGATTGACGACGAAGCCTGGGTGCAGCGCTTCGCTAGGTTCGAGCCGTTCGAGGGTAGCCTCCCCTGTCCGCTCGCCCTTCGCTACCATGGTCATCAGTTCCGAAGCTACAATCCAGACATTGGCGACGGACGCGGCTTTCTCTACGCACAGTTCCGGGCTGCAGACGGCCGCCTCATGGACCTTGCCACGAAGGGATCAGGGCAGACGCCGTGGAGCCGCTTCGGAGACGGGCGGCTGACGCTGAAGGGCGGCGTTCGGGAAATTTTGGCGACCGAGATGTTGGAGGCGTTGGGGGTCGAGACGTCGCGCACCCTTTCCCTCATTGAAACCGGCGAAGAGCTTCACCGCGGTGACGAGCCGTCGCCGACGCGCTCCGCCGTGCTGGTGCGGCTGAGCCACGGACATATTCGCATCGGCACGTTCCAGCGGCTGGCATATTCGCGCGATGTGCACGGTCTCAAGGCGCTGGCAGGCTATGTACTTGCCAACCTGTTCGAAAAGCAGGGCGACGATCCGGTCCGCCTGCTTGAACTGGTTGTCGCCCGCACGGCGCGGCTGGCAGGCAGCTACATGGCTGCCGGCTTCGTGCATGGTGTGCTCAACAGCGACAACATCAACGTAACGGGAGAGAGCTTCGATTATGGCCCTTGGCGATTTGCGCCGGCTTTCGATCCGGGGTTCACCGCCGCCTATTTCGACCATACCGGCCTCTATGCCTTCGCCCGCCAGGCGGAGGCGATCTGGTGGGACGTCGCGCAGCTTGCCTCCGCGCTCAGCCTCATGACCGATGTTTCTGCGTTGGAGCCGGTGCTCGGACGGTTTGCCGCCCTCTACCGCGCGGCGTTGGTGGAGCGGCTGTTCTGGCGGCTTGGCATCGTGGCGCGCGATGGCGATGCAGATGCGGTTCTGGCATCTCGGATCGAGACCGCGCTATTCGAAAGCCAGGTGCCGCTCGACCGCTTTTTCTTTGATTGGCGTGGGGGTCGTTTGCGGCGCGCGAAACAGGACTACGCGCATCCCGCGTTCACTCCGCTTGCAGCCGCACTGGAGGGACGCGCGACCCCCGATGCGCTTGACCACCCTTACTGGTCCGATGCCGAGCCCTGCGCCATGCTGATCGACGAGGTGGAGGCGCTTTGGCGTCCCATCGCGGAGCAGGACGACTGGGCGCCCCTTCATGCGAAGGTGGCGGCCGTGCGGCGAATGGGCGATGCGCTCGCCCGCAGAGGTGCTTGACCGGCGCGACGGCGCATGATCGGGACAAAGCGACCAAAGGAGTGGCGATGGCGGAAAGATTGATCTCGTACGAGCCGGCGACAGGCGAGGTCCTGTGGGAAGGGTTGTCGAGCGATGTCGATGCCGAGATCGCCGCGGCGCGGGAGGCGCTTGCGCCATGGAGCGCCAAGCCGGTCACCTTCCGCATCGAATGCGTCCGCCGCTTCGCCAACGTCGTACGGGTCAGGGCCGAGGCGCTGGCAGACCTGATCGCCCGGGAGACAGGAAAGCCGCTGTGGGAGGCCAAGACCGAGGTCGACAGTGTGGTTGCCAAGGTCGACATCTCGGTCAAGGCCTATGCCGAGCGGACCGGCCACCGCACGCTTGATGGAGCGATGGGGCAGCGCAACAAGCTCCGACACCGTCCCCACGGCGTGCTCGCGGTGCTCGGCCCCTATAATTTTCCGGCCCATTTGCCGAACGGCCACATCGTTCCTGCGCTGATCGCCGGTAATGCGGTGGTGTTCAAGCCGTCCGAAAAGACGCCCGCGACCGGCGCCATGCTGATCGACTGCTACCGTGAGGCAGGCATTCCGGACGGGATCGTGCGCCTGGCGCAGGGCGGGCCGGATGTGGGTCGTGCCCTGTCCTCACATCCCGGGATCGACGGCCTGCTGTTTACCGGATCGGCGATGACGGGTGCGAAGCTGGCCCGGCAATTCGCTGAGACGCCGGGCAAGATGCTCGCGCTTGAGATGGGCGGGAACAATCCGCTGATTTGCTGGGACGTCAGCGACTACCAATCGGCCGCTGCGCTGATCGTGCAGTCCGCCTACATGACGGCCGGGCAGCGCTGCACCGCCGCCCGGCGCCTGATCGTGGAAGACGGCAAGCACCAGCCGTTGCTGGAGGCGCTCACCACGCTGACCAAGCGACTGATCGTGGGCGCGCCGCACGACACCCCGGCGCCCTTCATGGGACCGGTCATCGACAATGCCGCCGCCGACGCGCTGAGCGAGGCGTTCATGACGTTGATGACAAAGGGCGGCCGTCCGATCCTGCACCTTGCGCGGCCGCAGCCGGACAGACCGTTCCTGGGCCCGGCGCTGATCGACGTGACGGACGTTGCCGATCGGCCGGACGAGGAGTTGTTCGGGCCCTTGCTTCAGTTGATCCGCGTTCCCGATTTCGACGCGGCGATGCAGGAGGCGAACAACACGCGCTTCGGCCTGTCGGCGGCGCTGATCGGGGGAAGCCCTCAGCTCTACGAGCGATTCTGGACAGGTGCGCGAGCGGGCATCGTCAACTGGAACCGGCCGACCACCGGCGCGTCGTCGGGCGCGCCGTTCGGCGGCATCGGGATGAGCGGCAATCATCGGCCGAGTGCCTTCTACGCCGCCGACTACAGTGCCTATCCGGTGGTCTCGTCGGAGGTGGAGCAGCCCCGCGCGTCGATCGGGATGGGTCTGAGCGACGGTTGAGGATCAAGTTGACGCTCGCGACGGTGCCAGGCGGTTGACGATCCACCAGGCGCTGCCGACGGTCAGGGCGTCTTCGACCAGACCGGTTGTTGTCTGCCCGTAACGATCAAGGGCCCACATGCGCGCACGGAAGGTCACGAACGAGGAGGCCACCGCCGCCGCCGCCCCGGCGAGCGCCGCAGTTGCCTGCCGATCCCGCGGGGCGAGCGCCGCGCCGGCCACGGCGCCGGTGACGAGCCGTCCCGCGATGCCGGCGGGCACGATGCGGTCGGGCGCGGTCTTCATCTTGTCACCGGCAAGCTCGCCGAGCGCCAGGGCAGCAGTGCCCGCCGACACCAGCGGATGATCGAGAAGCGGCGGCGCGCCGTTCGCGGGTGGAAGGGCACCGCGGCGGGCGGCGTCGGCGACCGCCGCCAGCGGCGTCATGGCACGCGCGCCGGCAACGACGCCGATCAGGATCGATGAAAGCATGGGGGAAGCCTCCGGCAGGTGGTCCCCTCCAAACGCACCCGGGCGGCGGTCGGGCCCCTGCTTCCCCTGGCGCCGGCCCCCGACCCGGGCCCGCCTAGTTCATGCGCTGAGGCAGGTAGGCATCGTCGATATGATCGCTGAAGCGCGTGATCTTGGCATCGAACTTCAGCTTCACCTTGCCGGTCGCACCGTGGCGCTGCTTGGCCACGATCAGCTCGGCGAGGCCGAACACCCGCTCCATCTCCATCGCCCACTTGGCATGGTCGTCGAAGGTCTTGGCATCGTCGCCGTCGATTCCGACCTTCGGTTCTCGCGCGGCGAGGTAGTAATCCTCGCGGAACACGAACAGCACCATGTCGGCGTCCTGCTCGATCGAGCCGGATTCGCGCAGATCCGACAGCTGCGGGCGCTTGTCCTCGCGCTGCTCAACCGCGCGGCTGAGCTGCGACAGCGCGAGGACGGGCACGTTCAGCTCCTTGGCGAGCGTCTTCAGGCCGCGGCTGATCTCCGAAATCTCCTGCACGCGGTTGTCGTTGCCGCCCTTGCCCGCACCCTGCAGCAGCTGGAGATAGTCGACCACGATCAGGCCGATGCCGTGACGCCGCTTCAGCCGCCGAGCGCGGGTGCGCAGCGCGGCGATGGTGAGGCCGGGCGTATCGTCGATGAACAGCGGCAGCGTTTCGAGATCGGCGGCCGCGCGGGCGAGGTTGCGGAAGTCCTGCTGCCCGATCTTGCCCATGCGCAGCGCCTCCGACGAGATGCCGCTGTTTTCCGACAGGATACGGGTGGCCAGCTGATCGGCGGACATTTCGAGCGAGAAGAACGCCACCTTGGCGCCCACCGACCGCTTCTCCTCGATCCCGTCCTCCATGTCGCGGACCCAGCGGCGCGCGGCATTGAACGCGATGTTGGTGGCCAGCGCGGTCTTTCCCATGCCCGGGCGGCCGGCGAGGATCAGCAGGTCGGAGCGGTGCAGGCCACCGATCTTGGCATTGACGGTGTCGAGGCCGGTGGTGATGCCGCTGAGGCCGCCGCCGGCGTTCAGGGCCTTTTCGGCGTTCTCGACCGCCATCTGGGTCGCCTGCTTGAAGGTCTTGACCCCGCCGCCCTCGCCGCCTTCCTCCGCCACGCGGTAGAGCGCGACCTCCGCACCCTCGATCTGCTTCTTCGGATCGACGGCCTCGCTGGTGTCCATCGCCTGGTCGACCATTTCGCGCCCGACGCCCACAAGGGCGCGCAGCAGCGCCAGATCGTAGATCTGCTGCGCGAAATCACGCGCACCGATCAGCGCCGCGCCCGATCCGGTCAGCTGCGCGAGATAGCCGCTGCCGCCCAGCTCCTTCATCGCCTCGTCGCCGTCGAACATCGGCTTCAGCGTGACGGGCGACGCGATCATCGCCTTGTCGACCAGCCGCAGGATGGCATCGTAGATGCGGCCGTGCAGCGGCTCGAAGAAATGCTCCGCGCGGAGCTTTAGCTGGACTTCCTCCGCCAGCCGATTGTCGATCATCATCGCGCCGAGCAGCGCGGCTTCCGCATCGACGTTGGCGGGAAGCGACTGGGCCGCGGCCTCGTCGGCCGAGTGAATCAAGCGAAGCGTATCGGGCATCCGATCCTTGTCTGCCCAAAGCGCCGCGGCGGCAAGATGGGGACAAGGCCCGCCAAGCCTGTGGAAAGGCTGTGGATAAGCTGTTCACGGCCGGTGGGCGCGTTGGTGACCGGCGCTGCGCCGAGCCGGCGAATGGCACCTTGCGCCGGCACGATCGTCCACAGCCGCGGCTTTGCGACGAACGGTGCGGCGCAATGGATCGTTGAGCCGGGCGCGAACTGTCCTTAGAGCTTTGCCATGTCCGACCCGCGCATCATCGCGATCACGCTCGACGAGCGCACGATCATCAAGCGATCGGAAGACATCGAACAGGAAAAGCGCGTCGCGATCGACGACCTGATCGCCGGCAACCACTTCGCGCCGAACCGTGCCATCGCCGCCGGGCATGGTGGGCCGTACCGCATCAAGCTGCGCGTGGAGGAAGGGCGGCTGGCGATCGACACCGCCGACGCCGACGGCCGGCCGCTGGAGACGGTGATCCTGTCGCTGGCCCGGTTCCGCCGGCCGGTGAAGGATTATTTCGCGATCTGCGACAGTTACTACCGGTCGGTCAGGAGCCAGTCGGCCGAGCAGACGGAGACGATCGACATGGCCCGGCGCGGCATCCACAACGAGGCGGCCGAGCTGCTGCGCGAGCGGCTGGCCGGCAAGATCGACGTGGACTTCGAAACCGCGCGCCGGCTGTTCACGCTGCTTTGCGTGCTGCACATCAAGCAATGACCATCGCCATCGACCCCGATCCGCTGATCGCCGCCGCGCGCGCCGCGGCCGTCCATGCCCATGCCCCCTATTCCCGGTTCGGGGTGGGAGCGGCGCTGCTGCTCAGCGACGGAGCGGTCATCACCGGCACCAATTTCGAGAATGCGAGCTATGGCCTGTCGTTGTGCGCCGAAACGGTGGCCACCGCGACGGCGAGCGCACAGGGGCGGCTGCGCGACATCGTGGCGGTAGCGATCATCGGCGGGATGATGGGCGATGACGGGATCGGCGGGACCGATCCCATCCGCCCCTGCGGCCGGTGCCGCCAAGTGCTGAACGAGGCCGCGCAGATGGGCGGCCGGGACCTTCAGGTCTTCTGTTCGGGCGGCGCAGGCGGAGCGGTGGAGCGCCACCGCCTGTCCGACCTGCTGCCCGACGCGTTCGGCCCGCGCGACCTGGGGCTCGGCTGAGCTACCAGCGGCCGTCGGGCTGGCGGCGCCCGGCGATCTCGTCGAGACGCCGCCGGGTGGCGGGAGACAGCCCCTTGGGGAGGGCATCCAGCGCGAAGAAGCGTGCTTCGGCGATCTCCACACCGTCCGGCACGGGGGTGTCGTCCGTGACGCCACTGAACAGGTGCACCGTGTCCCGGCGGCCTTCCGCCTTCGACTGGAAGACGCCTGTCGCCTCCATGCCGGTCACGCGGCAGCCGGTTTCTTCCAGCACCTCGCGCGCGCCGGCGGCTTGGGGGCTTTCGCGCCGCTTGATGCCGCCGCCGGGCAGCACCCAGCGGTCCGTCCGGCCATAGCGGTTGCGCACCAGCAGCAGCCGGCCCGACCGGTCATGGACCATCACCTTGGCACCCGCCGTGGCCCAGCCGGTGAGGGCCAGCAGCCGGCGGCGGGCCCGGTAGGCCAGATCGATCAGCGGTCGCATGCCCCTCCCCCCTTGCTCACCAGCATGAAACCGGCAAGACGCGGCCCACCTGGAGAAAGAACGCCCATGTCCATCCTGTCAGACCGCTGGATCCGCGAGCAGGCGCTGACCACGCAGATGATCGACCCGTTCGTCGAGACGCAGCGGCGCGACGGGTGCATCAGCTACGGCCTGTCGTCCTATGGCTATGACGCGCGGGTGTCCGACGAGTTCAAGATCTTCACCAACGTCGACAACGCGGTGGTGGACCCGAAGGATTTCGCCGCGAACAGCTTCGTCGACCGCAAGACGGACGTGTGCATCATCCCGCCGAACAGCTTCGCACTGGCCCGCACGGTGGAATATTTCCGGGTGCCGCGCGACGTGCTGGTGATCTGCCTGGGCAAGTCGACCTATGCACGGTGCGGCATCATCGTGAACGTGACGCCGCTGGAACCCGGCTGGGAAGGACATGTGACGCTGGAGTTTTCGAACACCACGCCGCTGCCCGCCAAGGTCTACGCCAACGAAGGCGCGTGCCAGTTCCTGTTCCTGAAGGGCAACGAGCCGTGCGAGGTCAGCTATGCCGACCGCGCCGGCAAATATATGGGACAGCGGGGCGTCACGCTCCCGAAGCTTTGAGGAGATGGCGGTGCGCAAGCTGTTGGTCGCGAGTGGAGCCATGCTGCTGGCAGGCTGCGTGCCGGCCGGACGGCCGCCCGAACCCGTCAGCGCGCCGCGCCCGCAGCAGCCGGCGGGGCGGCTGGTGACGGGGTCCGTCAGCGGCACGGTGGCCTATCGCGAGCGCATGGCCTTGTTGCCGGACGCGGTGGTGGAGGTCCAGGTGCTGGGCGCGGCGGGCGAGGTGCTCGGCCGCTATCGACAGGCGACCGACGGCCTGCAGGTGCCGATCCGCTTCACCGTTGCCTATCAGGCGCGAGAGGGCGCGCCGCTGCGGCTGACCGCCCGCATCCTGGACGGCGACGGGCGTGCGCTGTTCGCCTTGCCGGCGCCGCAGCCGATGACGGCGGCGCCGGCATTGATGCTCCAGCGGGTCGGCTGAGAGCAGCCTAGCGGCTGGCGACCTGCGACAGGGCGAGGCCGCGGCGCGCGATGTCGTGCGACATCATCGTGCGGCCGTCCGCCACGTCGAGCGCGACATTCTCTCCGCCGAGCACCTGCGCGTAGAAGGCACGCGATTCCGCATGGCGGCCCGAACGCTGGGCGAGCAGGGCGGCGTTGAGCAGCGCGGACGGCTCGTTCGGTTCAGCGGCGAGCCGCGCCTGGATGATCGTGCGGGCAAGATCGTCCCGCCCGGCGAGCAGCGCCTGCGCGCCATAATGGCTCTGCGCCATCGCCGGGGCGCCCAGACCGCCCGCCATCACCGCCGCGGCGACAATCAGCTTGTTCATCGTGACATCTCCTCTTCCTTGAAGAGAAGATGACTCTTTCATGACAGCGTTGCAACATAATTGTCATCTAACTGTCATTGGTTTGTAACGCAGCGTCAGCGGTTCTTGTGACGGATGTTGGCGGGGCGTCCGCGGCGCTTCATGGGACGGGGCGCACGCTCCCCGACGCCGGTGCGGTCGCGGCTGCGGGGGGCGTCGGGCAGCTCGAACCGCAGCGCGCCGCTGATCGGGTTGGCTTCGGCCAGCCGCAGCTTCAGCCGCTGACCCGACGCGTACACGGTGTCGCCGTCCGCGGAGACCAGCCGCTGCCCCGCCTCGTCATAGCGATACCAGTCGGGCCCGAGCGAGGAAGCGGGTACCAGCCCGTCGCCGCCCAGCCCCTCCACCGTCGCGAAGAAGCCGAACGGCTGCACGCCGGTGATGCGCACGTCGACCTCCTCACCCACCTTGATCGACAGATAGGCGGCGACGTAGCGATCGACTGTCTCGCGCTCGGCCTCCATCGCGCGGCGTTCGTGCCGGCTGATCACCTCGCCGATGCGGGCAAGATCGGCCTGATCGTCGGTGGACAGCGCGGTGGAGGCGGGGATCTCCGCCACCGCGCCGCCGCCGACCAGCTTCGGCCGGGGCAGCGCGAGGCCATGGGCGCCGGCAAGCGCGCGGTGGACCAGGAGGTCGGCGTAGCGGCGGATGGGCGATGTGAAATGCGCGTAGCTGCCGAGCGACAGCCCGAAATGGCCGACATTGGCGGGGCCGTAATAGGCCTGGGTCTGCGATCGCAGCACCTGCTCCATGATCTGCGGGCGCTGGTCGATGTCGCCGACCCTGGCGAGCAGGCGATTGAAGGTGGCGGGCGTCACCACCTGACCGAGCGCGACAGACACGCCGAAGGTGGCGAGATAATCCTTTAGGGCGACGAGCTTCTCGCGGCTCGGCGGCTCGTGGATGCGGTACATGACCGGAGCCTTCTTCGCCTCCAGCGCCTTGGCGGCGGCGACGTTGGCGGCGATCATGTAGTCCTCGATCAAACGGTGCGCATCCAGCCGCTCACGCGGGGCGACGGACAGTATGCGGCCCTTCTCGTCGAGCACGACGCGGCGTTCGGGCAGGTCGAGGTCCAGCGGCTCGCGCGCGTCGCGGGCCTTTGCCAGCGCCCGCCAGCAGGCCCAGAGCTGCTTCAGGATGGCGGTGAGGTCATCGCCGGCGTCCTCGTCCACCAGCCGCTGCGCCTCCTCATAGGCGAGGTTGTGGCGGATGCGGACCAGGGCGCGGGCGAAGCGCCACGACTTGAGCTTGCCATCCGGCGCCACCTGGAGATGGCAGACCATCGACGCGCGGTCCTCGCCTTCCTTCAGCGAGCAGACGTCGGCCGACAGAACCTCCGGCAGCATCGGCACGACGCGGTCGGGGAAATAGACGCTGTTGCCGCGGCGGCGGGCCTCGCGGTCGAGCAGGCTGCCGGGGCGGACATAGAAGCCGACATCGGCGATCGCGACGGCCGCGACAAAGCCGCCGGCGTTGTCCGGATCCTCGTCCGGCGCGGCCCAGACGGCGTCGTCGTGATCGCGGGCATCCTCCGGGTCGATCGCAAGCAGCGGCAGGTGGCGGAGATCTTCACGCCCGCCCTCCCCCAACGGACCGGTGTCGAGGCGGGCGACCAGCGCCGCTTCCTCCTCCACGCCGTCGCCGAACTGGTCGGGAATGCCGTGCTTATGGATGGCGATCAGCGAGAAGCTGCGCGGCTCAAACGGGTCGCCGAGCCGCTCCGTCACGCGGGCGGTGATGCGGGGCGGGCGCCCGGCCTTTTCGGCCAGCACGAGGTCGCCCGCGGCCGCGCCGCCGGCATCGGACACGCGGACGTCGCGGCGTTCGCGCTTGTCGACGCTGCGCAGCCACAGCACGTCGCCTTCCTGATGGAGCACGCCCAGCATCAGCTCGGCCGTGGCGGCGAGCTTCTTCAGCGGATGCGCGATCCAGCCGGACCCTGCCTCCTCCGTGCGCGCGAGGATGCGATCGCCGACGCCGAGCGCGCCCTTTCGCGCCTTTTCCCGCACCCGCAGCCGCGGCGGCGGGGCCGACGCCTCCCAGGCGGCGGGGACCGCGAACGCCTGGCCGCTGTCGTCCACATCGACGATCTTGAGCACCGTGACCTTGGGGACGCCACCGGCCTGATGGAAGGCGCGGCCGGGCGAGGCGTCGATCAGCCCTTCATCCGCCATATCCTTCAGGAGCGCCTTCAGCGCGATCTTGTCCGCCCCGTGCAGGCCGAACGCACGGGCGATCTCCCGCTTGCCGGCGGGCTGATCCGAGGTGCTGATGAAGTCGAGGATCTGCTCGCGCGACGGCAGGCCGGGGGTCTTTTTCATGAGCCAGCATGTAGGGAGCGGCGCCCGCCCCGTCGATGGCGGCTCCTCCGCCGCCGGTCAGCCTCGCCCGTAGCGTGCCCGGAAGGCAGCCGCGAAGGCGGCAAGCCGCCCTTCAACGATCGCGGCGCGCAGCCCGGCCATGAGCTGCTGGTAGAACCAGATATTATGCTCCGTCATCAGCATGGCGCCCAGGATCTCGCCCGAGCGCACCAGATGGTGGAGATAGGCCTTGGACCATTCCGCCACCGGGCTGTCGGGATCGAGCGGGCTCTGATCCTCTGCGAACTTCGCGTTGCGGATGTTGAGAGGGCCGTCCCAGGTGAAGGCCTGGCCCGTGCGCCCGCTGCGCGTCGGCAGCACGCAATCGAACATGTCGACGCCGCGCTCCACCGCGCCGACGATATCATCGGGCTTGCCGACGCCCATGAGGTAGCGGGGCCGGTCCGCCGGCAGCTGTGCGGGGGCATAGTCGAGCACGCCGAACATCGCCGCCTGCCCCTCCCCCACCGCAAGCCCGCCGATCGCGTAACCGTCGAAGCCGATGTCGACGAGCGCGTCGGCCGACGACTTCCTCAAGCCTTCGTCGAGCGCGCCCTGCTGGATGCCGAACTGCGCGGCCGCGGCGGCATGATCCCCGCCGGACAGGAACGCGTCGCGCGAGCGCCGTGCCCAGCGCATCGACCGCTCCATCGCCGCCGCCTGCACCTCATGCGTGGACGTGGTCGGCACCAGCTCATCAAAGGCCATCACGATGTCCGAGCCGAGCAGTCGCTGGATCTCGGTGGAGCGTTCGGGCGTGAGAAGGTGGCGGCTGCCGTCCAGATGCGACTTGAACGCGACGCCTTGTTCGTCCCGCTTGGTCAGGTCCGACAGGCTCATCACCTGATAGCCGCCGCTGTCGGTCAGGATCGGCCGGTCCCAGCCCATGAAGCGGTGCAGCCCGCCCAGTCGCGCGACACGCTCGGCGCCGGGACGCAGCATCAGGTGATAGGTGTTGCCCAGGATGATGTCGGCGCCTGCCGCGCGGACGGTGGCAGGCTTCAGCGACTTGACCGTCGCGGCGGTGCCGACCGGCATGAAGGCCGGCGTGCGGATGATGCCGCGCTGCATCGCGATCTCACCGGTGCGGGCACGCCCATCGGTCGCGTGAACGGAAAAGGCGAAGCGGGTCATGGCTGCGGCTTTCAGGTCAGGCGGCCGGCAGCAGCAGGCTGGCATCGCCATAGGAATAGAAGCGGTAGCCGCTGGCGATGGCGTGCGCATAGGCGGCCTGCATTCGATCCCGCCCCATCAGCGCCGAGACCAGCATGAACAGGGTCGATCGCGGCAGGTGGAAGTTGGTCAGGAGCCCGTCGATGGCCCGGAAGCGGTAGCCGGGGGTGATGAAGATCGCGGTGTCCCCTTCGAACGACTGGATACGGCCATGATCGCCCACCGCGCTTTCGAGAAGCCTGAGCGACGTGGTGCCGACGGCGATCAGCCGCCCGCCGCCCGCGCGCACGGCGTTCATGCGGTCCGCCGCCGCGGCATCGATCCGGCCCCATTCGGCATGCATCCGGTGATCGTCGGTATCGTCCGCCTTGACCGGAAGGAAGGTGCCGGCGCCGACGTGCAAGGTCAGCGTCTCGTGCCCGATCCCTGCATCCGCCAGCGCAGCAAGCAGCGCCGGGGTGAAATGCAGGCCGGCGGTCGGCGCCGCCACCGCGCCGCCGGGGCCGGCGAACATCGTCTGGTAATCGTCGGCGTCGGCGGCATCGGTGCCGCGCCGGGCCGCGATGTAAGGCGGCAGCGGCATCTGTCCCGCGCGTTCCAGCAGCAATTCAACAGGAGCATCGCCTTCGAAGCGCAGCAGCACGCTGCCGTCGTCGGCCTTGTCGTCGACCACAGCCGCGACATCGGCGCCGAAATCGATCCTGTCGGCCGTGCGCAGGCGCTTGGCGCCCTTGACGAAGGCATGCCAGGACCGCGCGCCGGCCCGTTTGTGCAGCGTCGCGCCGACGGTCGCATCGCCCCGGCGGCCGTGAAGCTGGGCCGGGATGACCCGGGTGTCGTTGAAGACCAGGCAATCGCCGGAGCGCAGGTGGCGCGGCAGGTCTGCCACCCCGGCATCCACCATCCGGTCCCCTTCGAGCACCAGCATGCGCGCGGCATCGCGCGGCCGGGCCGGACGCAGCGCGATGCGTTCGGGCGGAAGGTCGAAATCGAAAAGGTCGACCTTCACGGCCGCGGCACCCTTAGTTGCTGGGCGACGCCCCGGCCGGGCGCTGAACCGGCAACGGCACGGTGACGATGGTGGGGGCACCCGGCGCGGGCGCCGGCGCGGCCGCGGGCGGCGCCAGGGTGGCCACCGCATCGGGCACGCCATCGGCCTGGATATAGGCGCGGGCAATGCGGGTGGGCTCGGCCGGCGGCTCACCCTTGGCGATGGCATCGACACCCTGCATGCCGGTCAGCACGCGGCCGAACGCGGTGTAGTTGTTGTCGAGGCTGAGGCGCGGCATCAACACGATGAAGAACTGGCTGTTGGCCGTGTTCGGCTCGTTGGTGCGTGCCGCCGACACCGTGCCGCGGACATGCGGCATGTCGTTGAACTCGGCCACAAGATCGGGAAGCTGCGACCCGCCCTGTCCGGTGCCCTCCGGATCGCCGCCCTGCGCCATGAAGCCGTCGATGACGCGGTGGAAGGTCAGCCCATTGTAGAAGCCCTGCCGGGTCAGCGTCTTGATACGCTCGACATGGTTGGGCGCCTTGTCGGGGCGCAGCTGCACCGTCACGCGCTGCCCGTTCGAGAGGTCGAGCACCCAGATGTTGTCGGGCGTCGCCGCCGGCACCTCGTTGGTGGCGGCCGGACGCTCCGCATCCTCGCGCGCGATGCGCTCGGCCGTGCGGCGGGCTTCCTCCTGCTGGCTCAATTCCTCCACCGACGGCGGCGGCGCCTGCCGCTGGCCTTGGGCGTGCGCGGGTGCGGCAACGGCGAGGGAGAGCGCGATCAGACTGCCGAAAAGGCGCATCCGGGCTGGTTCCTATGTGACTGGGGTTGTTGCGACACTGGCGGTAGAATGTGGCGGCTTGACGGCGCGTGAACCGGTCAGGCCCGCGCCCGCTGCTCAGCCAGCCGCGCAAGCACGTCGCGCTCCACAGCGGGGCTGACGAACTTGCCGATGGTGCCGCCGAACAAGGCGATCTCCTTCACCAGCCGGCTGGCGATCGGCTGCAGGGACACGTCGGCCATCAGGAAGACCGTCTCGATCCGGTCGTTCAGCTGCTGGTTCATGCCGGCCATCTGATACTCATATTCGAAGTCGGCGACCGCGCGGAGGCCCCGCACGATCATGGTCGCGCCCTGCGCCTCGGCGAAGCTCATCAGGAGCGTGTCGAACGACACCACCTGGATGGCGGCGTCGTCGATGCCCGCCACCTCGCGCTCAACGGCGGCGATGCGCTCCTCCACCGAGAACATCGGCGACTTGGACGCATTGGTGGTGACGCCCACCACCAGCCGGTCGACCAGCTTGGTGGCGCGGCGGATGATGTCCATGTGACCGAGCGTGATGGGGTCGAACGTGCCCGGATAGACCCCGATCCGGCTCAACGGTCGCGCTCCACCGCGTAGCGGGCGACCTGCCGGAGCAGGTCCGCCTCCGCCCCGAAGCCGTGGAGATGCTCGACCGCCTGGTCGACCAGCATCGACGCCTGAGCGCGCGCGCGGTCGACGCCGAGGAGCGACAGGAAGGTGGCCTTGCCGGCCGCCGCATCCTTGCCGACCGCCTTGCCGACCGCGGCGGCATCGCCTTCCACATCGAGGAGATCGTCGGCGATCTGGAAGGCGAGCCCGAGGTCGCGGGCATAGCCCCTGAGCCCGGCCCGCCCTTCCGGCGGCACGCGCCCCAAAATCGCACCGGCCTCCAGACAGACGCCGATCAGCGCACCGGTCTTCAGCGCCTGCAGGCGGGTGACGGTGGCGAGGTCGAAGCCGGCGCCGTCGGCGACAAGATCCATCATCTGCCCGCCCGCCATGCCGGCCGGGCCGGACGCGCGCGCAAGCTCCAGCGCGAGCTCGGCCCGGACGAACGGATCGGGGTGCGTGTCGGGATCGGCGACCAGCCCGAAGGCGAGCGCATGAAGGCTGTCGCCGGCGAGGATGGCGGTGGCCTCGTCGAAGGCCTTGTGCACGGTGGGCTTGCCGCGGCGCATGTCGTCGTCGTCCATCGCCGGCAGATCGTCGTGGATCAGCGAGTAGACGTGGATCGCCTCGATCGCGGTGCCGGTGCGCAGCGCGGCCTGCGGATCGACGTTGAACAGCTGCGCGCTGGCGCACACGAGAAGCGGGCGCAGCCGCTTGCCACCGCCGATCGCGGCATGGCGCATGGCTTCGTAGAGCGGGCGGCGCGCATCGTCGGGCACGGGCAGCAGCGCGTCGAATTCCGCATCAACGGCGGCGGCGATCTGCGCCATGGCGGCGCGCAGGTCGGCGGGCAGCGGGGTCGCCACCGGATCAGCCCGCGTCAAAGGGCTGCAAACCGCGGGGCTGCCCGTCCGAACCAAGGCTGATCTTGTCGATCCGCGCCTGCGCGGCGGCCAGCCGCTCGTCACAGCGGGCGCGGAGCCGGTCGCCTTCCGCGTAAAGGGTGATGGCCTGGTCCAGCGGGATCTCGCCGGTTTCCAGCTGGGCGACGATCGCCTCCAGCCGCTTCAGCGCATCCTCGAAAGACAGGTCGGCGGTCTGGGCGTCGGGGTCGCTGCTCATCCCCGGCTTGTGGCGAGCGCGGCCTGAGCGGTCAAGCGAGCGGACCGGCCCTGATCCGATCGGCGCGCGCCGCGTTTAGGGGCTTCAGCCATCAGGAGAGTGCACATGTTCCAGCAACGGAACCCGGCAACGGGCGAGACCGGCGACAGCTTCCCCGAACTGGACGCCGACGCCATCGAGCAGCGGATCGCCCGTGCCGCGGCGGCCTATGCCGAATGGCGGTTGACGCCGGTGGCGGAGCGCGCCGCGCTGCTCAGCGCGATCGGCGACCGGTTCGAGGCGAACCGCGACCGGCTGGCGGCAATCGCGACCTTCGAGATGGGCAAGACGCTCGGTTCGGCAAAGGCGGAGGTGGACAAGTGCATCGCGGCCTTCCGCCATTATGCGGAACACGGCCCCGCCATGCTGGAGGAACGGCGCATCGACCTGGGCGACGGCAAGGCGGCGGCGGCGCGCTGGTACCCGCTCGGCCCCGTGCTGGCGATCATGCCGTGGAACTTTCCATATTGGCAGGTGGTGCGGTTCATGGCGCCGACGCTGCTTGCCGGCAATGTCGGGCTGCTCAAGCATGCCAGCAACGTGCCGGGCACCGCCCAGGCGATCGAGGACATGGTGCGCGAGGCGGGCGGCGCGGACGGGCTGTTCCAGAACCTGCACATTCCGTCGTCGGCCGTCGGCGCGATCATCGACGATCCGCGCGTGGCGGCGGTGACGCTGACGGGGAGCGAGGGCGCGGGCATCCAGGTGGCCGAGCGCGCCGGCCGCAACCTGAAGAAGGTGGTGCTGGAACTGGGCGGGTCCGACCCGTTCATCGTCATGCCGTCGGCCGACATCGAGCAGGCGGCCAGGGTGGCGGTGACGGCGCGCATCCAGAATGCGGGGCAGAGCTGCATCTGCGCCAAGCGCATGATCGTGCACGCGGACGTCTATGACCGGTTCCGCGAGCGCTTTCTGGCCGGGATGAAGGCGGTCAGGGTGGGCGACCCGACCGCCGACGGGACCGACATGGGGCCCTTGTCCAGCGAACAGGGCCTGAAGGACATCCGCGAGCAGGTGGAGCGCGCAAAGGCCGCCGGCGCCACGGTGTCGAGCGTCGGCGACGCACCGGACGGTCCGGGCTGGTATTATCCGCCAACCGTGCTGGAGGACGTGCCGCTGGACGAGGAAATCGCGCGCGAGGAATTCTTTGGTCCGGTCGCCATGCTGTTCCGCGCCGCCGACATCGACGAGGCGATCCGCATCGCCAACGACGTGCCGTTCGGCCTCGGCAGCAGCATCTGGACCACCGATGCGGCCGAGCAGGAGCGCCTGACGCGCGACTTGGAAGCCGGTATGGTCGCCATCAACGCGATGCTGGCGTCCGACCCGAAGGCGCCGTTCGGCGGGGTGAAGCGATCGGGCCACGGACGCGAGCTTTCGTCGCACGGCCTGCACGAGTTCATGAATTTGAAGACGGTGATGCTCGACCAGGCGAGCCCTGCCGCCACGGAATAGGCGGCAGGCATGAAAAAGGGCGCGGCGTTGCGGCCGCGCCCTTCCTCGATCAACGTGCCGCTGGGTTCAGGCGGCGACCACGGCGCGGCCACGGCGCGCGGCCATGCCGACCATGCCGAAGCCCGCGATCATCATCGCCCAGGTCGCCGGCTCCGGCACGGCAGCCGCCGCGACCTCGAAGTTGAAATCGCCGGCCGGACCGTCACCGAAGGCGAACTGGACGTTGTCGACCGCGCCGCGGAACGTGCCGCTCCAGCCCGATCCCACGCCGATGTTGATCGCGCCGACCGCCAGGCTCGATCCGGAGTTACGGGCGATCCACTGATCAAGCGTCAGCTGGCCGCCGTTCGCGTTGGCGAAGGTCGGGCCCAGCGCGTCGCGCGTGGCCCAGAAGATGCCGCTGCTGCGCGTCGCGCTGAGCGTCTGCCAGCTGCCTTCGACGGCATTGGTCTGGTTCTGGTAGACATTCTCCAGGACGAGCGAGCCGGCATAGGAGCCGTCCTTGAACATCTCGAACCGCAGCACCGGCGCGAAAGCCGCACCCGTGTCCGACGCCGGATCACGGAACCAGTCGAACGAGACGGACTGAAGCGATCCGAGCTCGATCAGGCCGCCGAGATTGTACTGCAGGTCAGCCTTGCTGTCGCCGGAGGCCGTGTTGAAGAACACCGAACCATTGCCGCCGCGCGCATAATCGGTGGTGACGCCGAGCGTGGCACCGCCGCCGAGATTGGCCTGATACCAGGTCATGTTGCCCGGCTGGACGGCCGTCTGGCGGGCGCCCGGATTGGTGGTGCGCGTCCCGGTTGCGTCGGTGGTGGTGGTCCCGCCCGCGATCGTCCTGATATCGCCGTTGGTGACGGTCTGCGCCATGACCGGCGTGGCGAAGGCGAGCAGAGTGGTGGCAGCGAAAGCCGCACGAATCATCATGTTAAGCATCCCCCCTTGGTTGCAGGGGGTGCTTAGCAGCTGAGGCCCGAAGGTAAACCTCGATTAAGCATGCGGCCTATGCAGTTATGGGACGCGGGTCGGCGAGCCGCGCCCCACCGTAGGCTCAGTTGCGCGGTCGGAAAGGATCCGGGAAGGCGCCAAACGGGCTGGTCGGCTCCACCTCGCCCGCGTTGATGCGGTCGCGCTGGGCGCGCAGCTCCTCGATCAGCGCCGCACGGTCGCCCTCCAGGCGGCTGTCGACAGGCGCTTCCGTGCCGGCGGCCTTCGCCGCCTTCGCCACCGCCGCGTCGAGTTCGCGCTGCGTGGTGAGGCCCAGCGTCACCGGATCCTTCGGCGTGATGTTGGAGATGTTCCAGTGGCTGCGATCGCGGATCGCGGCGATGGTCGTCTTCGTGGTGCCGATCAGCTTGCTGATGGTGCCGTCCGACACTTCCGGATGGTTGCGGATGATCCAGGCGATGCCATCCGGCTTTTCCGCCCGCTTGGACACGGGCGTGTAGCGCGGCCCCTTGGTACGGCGCACCTGCTCCGGCCCCTTGGACATGACCATGCGGTAGTCCGGGTTCGCCTGCGCCTTGTCGATCTCCTCCTGCGCGAGCTCGTGCGCGCGGACGGGATCGCGACCGGTCAGCTTGGTCGCGGCGGTGTCGTCGGCGATCGCCTGCACCTCCAGCACGTGGAGGCCGCAGAACTCCGCGATCTGCTGAAACGACAGGGACGTGTTGTCGACCAGCCAGGATGCGGTCGCATGGGGCATGAGCGGCTGGGCCACTGAAAGTCTCCAGGTACAAAAAGGGCCGCCCCTTCACGGAGCGGCCGGTGCATGGCGGGAAGATAGACGCAGCCAGGGTCCGGGGCAAGTCGCGCGCCACTTGCCTTTGCGCGGAAGGCGTCTAGGGGAGCATCCATTCGCAAGGACCCGGTGCAATCCCGGGTGGCTACTCCGGCCGCCGATCCGCCGGACAACAACATGCACGATCATCGAAGGCGCCGGTCGGCGCCCGTGCCCTGTTGTGGATTTCTCAATGACATTCGACATCACAGCCTATCGCCGCCAGTGGTTCACCGACGGCGCCAAACGCCACGTACCGCGTGACAGGCGAGATCTTCTTCGCGTCCGTTGACCGGTTCACGCGGGCCTTTGCCGCCGAGAACAGTGCCCGGCACATCCGCATCGACGTGAGCGGGGCCCATTTCTGGGACATCTCCGGTGTCGGCGCGCTCGACAAGATCGTCGCGCGCCTGCGTCGCGAGGGACGGCAGGTCGAGGTGGTCGGCTACAACCGGGCGAGCGCGGACATCGTCGACCGGTTCGCGCTGCACGACAAGACCGGCGTCGAACTGGGGCTGGCGCCGCACTGAGGAACGGGGCGGACGGCGGGGGTCCGGCCGAACGGCCGGGGCTATTCCTGACCGGCGACCGACAGCACGATCTTGCCGACATGGTCGCCGTCTTCCATTCGCCGGTGCGCCTCCGCGGCCTCCGCGAGCGGGAAGACCCGGTCGATCTCGGGCCGGAGGCGACCGTCGGCAACATGCGGCCATACCTCCCGCGCGATCTCGTCTGCGACCAGCGTCTTGAAGCCTACCGGGCGCGCGCGGAGGGTGGAGCCGGTGAGCGTCAGGCGGCGCATCATCACGTCCGCGATGCTGATCTCCGCCCGGGCGCCGCGCTGCACGGCGATGGAGACGTGGCGGCCGTCGGGGGCCAGGCATTTGAGGTTTCGCGGCACATAGTCGCCACCGACCATGTCGAGCACGACGTGGACGCCCTCGCCCCCGGTCAGGTGGGCGACCTCCTCCACGAAGTCAGACATGCGGTAGTTGATGGCGTGGGTGGCGCCGAGGGCGCGGGCGGCCGCGCATTTGTCGTCGGAGCCGCAGGTGACGATCACCTCCAGGCCGAACAGCCCGCCGAGCTTGATCGCCATGGTGCCGATGCCGCTGGTGCCGCCATGCACCAGCACGCGCTCACCCGCGGTCGCGTACGCGCGCTCGAACAGGTTGCTCCAGACGGTGAACAGCGTTTCGGGAAGCGCGGCCGCCTCCACCATCGACAGTCCGGCCGGGATCGGCAGGCACTGTCCGGCGGGCGCGGTGCACCATTCGGCATAGCCGCCGCCCGACACCAGCGCCGCGACCTCCGCGCCGACCGACAGCGTGTCCACCCCTTCCCCCAGGGCCACCACCGTGCCGGCGATTTCCAGCCCGGGGATCGACGGGGCGCCGGGGGGCGGCGGGTAGAGCCCCTTCCGCTGCATAACGTCCGGCCGGTTGACGCCGGCGGCCGCGACGCGAACCAGAACCTCGCCGGCGGCAGGTGCCGGCACCGGGCGGCGCACGGGCCTGAGCACCTCAGGCCCGCCGGCCGCATCGGGATCGATCGCGAGCATATCCGACGGCGAATGAACGGTCATCCGGAGCGCCTCCCCTTTTGAGCGAAGGGGTTTATTGACAGCGACCTCGCCCCGGTCAACGCTGTCGGACATGGACTCGGACGACAGCCTGCCGCGCCGTGCGAACGACCCCCTGGTTGCGCTCCTCGCCCAGGACCTGTCCCCGCTGTCGATCGCCGAACTCGATGCCCGCATCGCCGCGCTGGAGGGGGAGATCGCACGCACGCGGGCGCGCATCAATGCCGCCACGGACCAGCGCGCCAGCGCCGACGCGCTGTTTCGGCGATGAACCGCGGTCGCCCCCACCTGGCGGCCCACCTGATCCTTGATGCGCGGCCCCGCCGTCCCGACATAGCATGGGACGGGAGCGCCACCCCCCGCGCCCCGGAGGAGTAACCAATGCCCTCTTTCGCCCCCGCGCTCGAGACCACCTTGCACAAGGCGCTAACCAACGCGTCCGGCCGCCGCCACGAATATGCCACGCTCGAGCATCTGCTGCTCGCCCTGATCGATGACGTCGATGCCGCCAAGGTGATGGCCGGCTGCGGCGTGGATCTCGGCGAGCTGAAGGACGCCGTCACACAATATCTCGATACCGAGCTGGAGGCGCTGCGCGTCGACAGCGAGACCGATCCGTCGCCCACCAGCGGCTTTCAGCGCGTGGTCCAGCGCGCGATCCTGCACGTGCAGTCGTCCGGCCGCGAGGACGTGACGGGCGCCAACGTGCTCGTCGCGCTGTTCTCCGAGCGGGAAAGCTATGCCGTTTATTTCTTGCAGCAGCAGGACATGAACCGGCTGGATGCGGTCAGCTTCATCAGCCACGGCGTCGGCAAGGGCGGCCAGCCCGCCGAGCCGCGCGAGGTGAAGGGCGCGGCGGACAAGGACGACGCCAAGGAAACCAAGGCGGACGGCGGCAAGAAGCAGGAATCTGCGCTGAAGCAGTTCTGCGTCGACCTCAACGAGAAGGCCAAGGACGGCAAGGTCGACCCGCTGATCGGCCGTTCGTCGGAGGTCGACCGCACGGTGCAGATCCTGTGCCGCCGGTCGAAGAACAACCCGCTCTATGTGGGTGATCCCGGTGTCGGGAAGACGGCGATCGCCGAAGGTCTGGCGCGCAAGATCATCGAGGGCGACGTGCCCGACGTGCTGAAGCCGGCGGTGATCTATTCGCTCGACATGGGCGCGCTGCTTGCCGGCACGCGCTATCGCGGCGATTTCGAGGAGCGGCTGAAGCAGGTCGTGAACGAGCTCGAAAAGCTGCCGCACGCGATCCTGTTCATCGACGAGATTCACACGGTGATTGGCGCGGGCGCAACGTCCGGCAGCGCGATGGACGCGTCCAACCTGCTGAAGCCGGCGCTGTCGGGCGGCACCATCCGCTGCATCGGTTCGACCACCTACAAGGAGTTCCGGAACCACTTCGAGAAGGATCGCGCGCTCTTGCGCCGGTTCCAGAAGATCGACGTCAACGAGCCGTCGGTCGAGGACACGATCAAGATCCTGGCCGGGCTCCGCTCCGCGTTCGAAGGGCACCACAAGGTCCGCTACACGCCCGATGCGATCAAGTCGGCGGTGGAGCTGTCCGCGCGCTACATCAACGACCGCAAGCTGCCCGACAAGGCGATCGACGTGATCGACGAGGTCGGCGCGATGCAGATGCTGGTGGTGCCGTCCAAGCGCAAGAAGGTGATCACGCCCAAGGAGATCGAGCAGGTCATCGCCACCATGGCGCGGATCCCGCCGAAGAGCGTGTCGGCCGACGACAAGCAGCAGCTGGAAACGCTCGAGACCGACCTGAAGCGGGTGGTGTTCGGGCAGAACGCCGCGATCGAGAAGCTGTCCTCCGCGATCAAGCTGAGCCGTGCGGGCCTGCGCGATCCGGACAAGCCGATCGGCAACTACCTGTTCACCGGTCCGACCGGCGTGGGCAAGACGGAGGTCGCGCGCCAGCTCGCCTCCATCCTCGGCATTCCGCTGCAGCGGTTTGACATGTCCGAATATATGGAGCGGCATTCGGTCAGCCGGCTGATCGGTGCGCCCCCGGGCTATGTCGGCTACGACCAGGGCGGGCTCCTCACCGACGCGGTCGACCAGAACCCGCATTCGGTGCTGCTGCTAGACGAGATCGAGAAGGCGCATCCGGATCTGTTCAACATCCTCCTGCAGGTGATGGACAACGGCAAGCTGACCGATCACCACGGCAAGACCGTCGATTTCAGGAACTCCATCCTGATCATGACGACCAATGCCGGCGCGTCCGACATGGCGCGCGAGACTGTGGGTTTCGGCCAGCTGACGCGCGAGGGCGAGGACGAGCAGGCGGTGCAGCGGATGTTCACGCCGGAGTTCCGCAACCGCCTCGATGCGATCGTGCCGTTCGGCTATCTGCCGCCTGAAGTCGTCGCCCGCGTGGTCGACAAGTTCATCCTGCAGCTGGAGCTGCAGCTGGCCGACCGCGACGTGCACATCACGCTGGACGACGAAGCCAAGCAGTGGCTGACCGCCAAGGGCTATGACAAGCTGTATGGCGCGCGACCGATGGGCCGCCTGATCCAGGAGAAAATCAAGCAGCCGCTGGCCGAGGAACTGCTGTTCGGCAAGCTCGTCCATGGCGGCGAGGTCAAGGTGAAGCTGAAGGACGACCAGCTCGTGTTCGAGATGGTCGGCGCCGCGCCCAAGGCGAAGCGCAAGAAGGGCGGCGCCAAGACCGAAGCCGACGCCTGATCCCGGCATGGGGGCGGATCCGCTGCGGCGGGTCCGCCCTTTGCCGTTGCAGGTGACAACGGCCGAAAACCGACGCTAAGACCGGCAGCATGATTGCTGGTGCGACCGCGCTTGCGGACCGATATTGGCGCTCGCGAGTGATCCGATCGGTCGACCATGTCGATGTAAACGAGCGTGTGCACGACGACGCCGGCTGGTCCGCGCGCTACCTTTTCATGACGACCATGTCGGCCGGCATCGCGGTGCTGGGGCTGCTCTTGTCCTCACCGGCGGTGGTGATCGGCGCGATGCTGATCTCTCCGCTGATGGGCCCGATCATCGGCCTGGGCTTCGCGCTGGCGACAGTGGATGCCAAGCAGATCCGCCGAGCGCTGTTCGCGCTGCTGGCCGGCTCCGCGCTGGCCGTGCTGTTCTGCGCCGCGATCGTGCTGTTGTCGCCGCTGAAGAACCTGACGGCGGAGCTTGCCGCCCGCACGCGGCCAAACCTGTTCGACCTGCTCGTCGCCTTGTTCTCGGCGCTTGCCGGATCCTACGCGACCATTCGCGGGCGGGCCGGGACGATCGTGGGCGTGGCGATCGCGACCGCGCTGATGCCGCCGCTCGCCACCGTCGGTTTCGGGCTCGCCACGCTGAACGGCCCCGTGTTCGGCGGGGCGCTGCTGCTGTTCGTCACCAACTTCGTCACGATCGCGCTGACCGCCGCCGTGATGGCGCGGCTCTACAGCTTCGGCCCGAAGCTTTCCCCCAATCAGACGGCCATGCAGCTGACGGTGGTGATCGTCACGCTGGCAGCGCTTGCGATCCCGCTGGGGCTGTCGCTGCGCCAGCTTGCCTGGGAAGGCCGCGCCGGCAGCACATCGCGCCGCGCGATCGAGCAGCTGTTTCCGAGCCAGGCCCGTGTCAGCCAGCTGGACCTGGATTTCGCGCGCGATCCGATCCGGGTGAGCGCGGTGGTGCTGACCCCGCGCTATCGCGGCGATGCCGAGCAGCAGGCGCGCACCGCGCTGCAGTCCAGCCTTGATCGTCAGGTGGACGTCCGCATTCAGCAATATCGCGTCGGCACCGACGCCAGCGACGCGGGTGCAGCGGTGATCCAGGCAGCACAAGCGCGCGCCACCCCAAGCAGCATCGAGAGCGAGGCGGAGGCGACCGCCCGCGAGGTGGCGGCGATCATGGGAGTGGGCCGGGACAGCCTGATGGTCGACGACGCGGCGCGCCGGATCCGCACGCCGGCCGCACCGCTGCCGGGCGCCACGCTGGCCACCTATCGCGCGCTGGAAGCGCGGGCGGCGGCGTCGGGATGGACGGTGGAGCTGGTACCACCCCCGGTGGCGCCCCCGACCGTTGCGTTCGTCGGCGAGGCGTTCGACCAGGGCGCCGTCGACACAGCCGCATGGGGCGCCGCGCGGCTCGGCTACGGCATCAGCATTTCCGGCAGCACGGCTCAGGTCGGGCTGCTGAGCGCCGCGCTCGGCGAGCGCGGCGTCGTAACAACCCGCGGCCCCGGGACCGGACCGGTTGGCGGCGCGGCACTCAGCTGGACGACGACGGCAACCCCTTCCTAACGCTGTTCGGCCATCTCACGCGCAAGCGCGGCATAGCGCCGGGCCTGTTCGCGGCCCTGGGGATCGTCGGTTTCGGACCACCAGCCGAGCTGGAAGGCGAGGTAGGCCAGGCGACAGAAGGCGACGAGCTCCGCCGATGTACCTAGGGCGGCCGCCAAGGCATCGGCCTGAGCGTCGTCCAGGTGATGCTCGATCGCCGCGCCAGCCACGTCCCAGGCGACATCCTGCGGCCCGACCAGATCGTGCGCCTGGGAATGGTCGATCGCATCGGTCTTCAGCACGCGACCGCCGACCTGCAGCCATTCCCAGTCATGCAGCCGCCCGTCGACATGGATCGGTCGCACCGTCGCCTGAAGACGGCCAAGCCGGTCGTCCCCCCATGGCGCAAGCAGCGCCGCCGCCGCCTCCTCCCCGACGACCGTGGCGAGGTTGAAGCGCGCCATTTTGGAAAGCGTCCGGAGCGAGGCACCGGCATGTGTCGGCGGTGGCATGTTCGCCCGCGCGCGGAGGTAGCGGGTCAGGAGATCGAGGTTCCTGGCGGGTGGCAGGCCGAACATCGCATCGTCGATCCAGCGTTCCAGGAGCATGCCGTAGCGCAGGGCGAGCGGCGCCACCGTCAGTCCCCGTTCGGCCAGGAAGCGAGCGCGCTCGCCAGCCGCCACACCGGCCGCATCTAGGCCGATGAACTTGATGCGAAAGGTGCCGCCTGCCGCGACGAGCCGCCATTTCAGCGCCTCGCGTCCGGGATGTGCCGGCAGGTCCGGCCGTCCGACATGCCGGCGCCACCGGCCGCCGGCGACATCCTCCAGCGGGGCCAAAGGCGGGCCGGTCAGGTCTTGGAACCAGCTGGCGAGCGGGTTGCGCCCCTCCAGCACCACGTCGTCAAAGGAGGCGACGTACCGCCTCAAGCGGCTCCAGCGCGCGCGACCGTGCTCGCTCGCCGCGTGGCCGGGGGAACCGGCGTGACTGGGAAGAACCGCAATGTGGTCGAGCCCGACGCCCCGCTCCTCCAGCCAATCAACCGTGCCGAGGATCGAGCTGCCGGACAGCCCCGGGCCTTCGTCGACGATCGCGACCGCTCCGGTGGTAATTTTGGTGGCCAACGTCTCACCGACCGCCGGCGCGCGGCCGAACGGATGCCCGACCGGCCGGAGCGTCGCTGCGGCATCGCTGCCTGCCGCAGCCGCAACGATGGGGGCGAGCGCGGTGCCGATGCTGCGCAGGCCGATCACCTGCGTTCCCGGCTCAAGCACGCGGGCGGCGGCGGCATGGAGTTCCGGATAGAGCGCGTAGAAGGCGAAGCCTTCGGGCCTGCGGACGCAGATCGGCTCGTCGGTGGCGGCGCAGAGATCGAGCGGCGGCAGCGACTGATCGGCAAAGCCGCTCTGCCAGGAGCGGTCGAGCGCCCCCGCCAGCGTGATCAGCGTGCGCATCAGCCCACCTTGGCGCGGCGACCCGGTGTCGCGCCCCCCAGCCTGCTCCATTTCGAGGTCGGCGATGCCCTGCAGCAGCCCGGCGACCTCCAGAAGCAATCGGGCAAGGGCGCCGTGCCAGTCGAGCCCCGCCCCCGTGAGCGACGCCCGAGCCGCGACGATGCGGGCGCATTCTTCGGCGACGGTCGACCACCGCTCCTGATCGCCATAGACGATCAAGCCGCGAGCCTTCGGCCGCTGCGGGGCGGAGCGGCGGTCGGGCGGCGGTGCTGCGTCACCCGTCTCCCCTGCCCGCGCGCCGACATGCGTGGCAACTGGCAATCCGGTGGCCGCATCGCTATTCCCCCGCGACCGGGCGCCTCCGCCCTGCGCTTCAATCAAGGATCGATCATGGGTTTCCGCTGCGGCATCGTCGGACTGCCGAACGTCGGCAAGTCGACGCTCTTCAACGCGCTGACGGAAACGGCCGCGGCGCAGGCGGCCAACTATCCCTTCTGCACGATCGAACCCAATGTCGGCCAAGTCGCCGTGCCCGACCCGCGCATTACCAAGCTGGCGGCGATCGCAAACTCGGCCAAGACCATCGAGACGCAGCTCGGCTTCGTCGACATCGCCGGGCTGGTGCGGGGCGCGTCGAAGGGCGAGGGGTTGGGCAACCAGTTTCTGGGCAACATCCGGGAGGTGGACGCGATCGTCCATGTGCTCCGCTGCTTCGAGGACGGCGACGTTACCCATGTCGAGGGCAAGGTCGACCCGATCGCCGATGCCGAGACGGTCGAGACCGAGCTGATGCTGGCGGACCTGGAAAGCCTCGAGAAGCGCGTGCCCAACCTCGCCAAAAAGGGGCAGCAGGGCGACAAGGACGCCAAGGCCGCCGCCGTGGTGCTGGGCCGTGCGCTCGACCTTCTGCGCGACGGCAAGCCCGCGCGGCTGACCAGCGTCGGAGACGAGGAGGAGCGACGCATCCTTGAGCAGGCGCAGCTGCTGACCGGTAAGCCCGTGCTCTATGTCTGCAATGTCGACGAGAGCGATGCCGCCAACGGCAATGCACTGTCCGCCCGCGTGTTCGAGAAGGCAGCGGCGGAAGGCGCGCAGGCGGTGGTGGTGTCCGCCGCGATCGAGGCGGAGATCGTCACACTCGACCCCGCCGACCGGGCCGAGTTCCTGTCGGACCTGGGGCTGGAGGAGACCGGCCTCGCGCGCGTGATCCGTGCCGGTTACGCGCTGCTCGACCTCATCACCTTCTTCACGGTGGGGCCGAAGGAGGCGCGCGCCTGGACCGTGTTCAAGGGCGCGCGCGCGCCCGAGGCGGCGGGCGTCATCCACTCCGACTTCGAGCGCGGCTTCATCCGTGCCGAGACGATCGCCTATGACGACTATGTCGCGCTGGGCGGCGAAACGGGCGCGCGCGATGCGGGCAAGCTCCGCTCCGAAGGCAAGGATTATGTGGTCGCCGACGGCGACGTGCTGCTGTTCCGCTTCAACGTTTGATGCGGGTCCGGGGCCTTTCCGGGGTGGGGATCGGCACGGGCGATTATGCGCGTCGCTGAGGGGCAGGAGCTGGAGATCTTCGGCTGCTATGGACGTGGCCGCCCCTCAACACGCCACCCACCGTCGCTTTCGAAGTGGATGACGTCCGTGCGGCACGCGAGGAGCTGATCCGTGGCGGAGCCGAGATCATCGGTGAGATCGATTCGTCGAACGGACATGAATGGCTCTAATTTCGCTCGCCGGATGGCCACATCTTCGAGGTGAAGACATTCCCGCAGGGTCCCGGCGCGATTTGAGGCCCCACGAGAAGGAAGCCGCGCATGCCATGGTTCGAGGACTATCAGGTTGGTCAGGTCCGGCGCTTCGGCCGCTACGAGGTCACCGCACAGGGGGTCGTCGATTTCGCCAGGCGCTATGACCCGCAGCCCTTTCACCTGTCGGAAGAAGGCGGGCGCGCGCACCCCTATTTCGGTGGGCTGACGGCGAGCGGGTGGCATGTCACCGCAATGGCGATGGCGATGCTGGTCGCGGAGATGCCGGAGGGCGGCGACCCGGCTGCGCTCGGCGCCTCCGGCATCGATGAATTGCGATGGCTGAAGCCGGTCAAGCCCGGCGACCTGCTGTCCCTGGAAACGGAGGTGATCGACGCGCGCCTGTCCGAAGGACGGCCGGGTCTGGGGCGCCTTCAGGTCCGTACCACCGTGCTGCGGCAGGGTGACGAGCCGGTCTGCCGCTTCACCGCGCTGGTGATGGTCCGCACGCGGCCGTCCTGAACGGCAACGGGGCGGACGAGGCCACCGCCCCGTCCGCCCCGCCAGATGATCGGCTGGATCGGCCTTAGTGCTTCACGCCCGCCCAGATGTTGCGGTACGCCATCCAGGCCAGGCCGGTGAAGATCAGCAGGAAGATCATCACCGCGATGCCGGTCGAGTGGCGGCTCTCCAGCTTCGGCTCCGCCGTCCACACCAGGAAGGCCGACACGTCGCGCGCCATCTGATCGACGGTGGACGTGGTGCCATCCGCATAGGTCACCTGACCGGTGGAGGTCAGCGGCGGCGCCATCGCGATGTTGAGGTTCGCGAAATAGGGATTGAAGTGCAGCCCCTGGCCCGGCTGGCTCTCGGCCGGCAGCGCCTCACCCTCTTCGTTCCGGTAGGTCGCGGGATCGCGGTATCCGGTCAGGAGCGAGTAGATGTAGGCGGCGCCGCCATGGCGCGACTTGGAGATCAGCGACAGGTCGGGCGGCAGCGCATTGTTGTTCGCCGCGCGCGAGGCGACCTCGTTCGGGTAGGGCGGCGGGATGCGATCGGCCGGGACCGACGGACGCGTCGCGGCCTCGCCCGTGTCGGGGTTGATCGAGGGCGACGGCACCGGCCACTGGGTGGCGATCGCCTTCACCTCGGCCTCGCTGTAGCCCAGCGCCTCCAGATCGCGGAAGGCCACCAGCCGCATCGAATGGCAGGCCGAGCAGACCTCGCGATACACCTTAAAGCCGCGCTGCAGCTGCTGGCGATCAAAATGGCCGGTCGGGCCGTCCGATGCGAAGTGCACCTCCTTGGGATGGAGGTGGAAGGCGTGCTCCGCCGTCTCCACGGCGGGCTCCGAGATGTAGGTGATCAGGCCCGAGACGAGCGAGATCAGCAGCGCGCCGACGAAGCCGAGGCCGACGAGGATGCCGACAATGCGAACCATGAGACGTCGTTCCCCTTAAGCCGCCGGCGCCGTCTGCGCGGTCTGCGTGCTGGTCGAGATGGTGGAGCCGCTCTGCCCCTTCAGCACCGCGTCCGTGATCGAACCCGGCATGGGGAGCGGACGCTCGATGCGCGAGATGATCGGAATGATGATGAGGAAGTGTGCGAAATAATAGGCCGCGAAGAACTGCGACAGCATGACGTAGGGCTCTTCAGCCGGCGCGCCGCCCAGGTAGCCTAGTGCGAGCACCGTCGGGATGAGGCCGAACCAGAAGAACTTCTTGTAGATCGGGCGATAGTTGCTGGAGCGCACCGGCGACCGGTCGAGCCACGGCAGGAAGAACAGCAGCAGGATGGCCGAGAACATCGCCAGCACGCCCATCAGCTTTGCGGGCACGAACAGGATGTCGACGGTGAAGGCGCGCAGGATCGCGTAGAAGGGCCAGAAATACCATTCGGGCACGATGTGCGCGGGCGTGGAGAGCGGGTTGGCCGGGATGTAGTTGTCCGGATGGCCCAGGAAGTTCGGCGCGAAGAAGATCAACGCGGCGAACACCAGCAGGAACACGCCCAACCCGAAGCCGTCCTTGGCCGTGTAATAGGGGTGGAAGGGCACGGTATCCTGCGGACCCTTCACCTCGATGCCGGTCGGATTGTTCGACCCCGGGATGTGCAGCGCCCAAATGTGGAGCACGATCACGCCGGCGATGACGAACGGCAGCAGGTAGTGGAGCGAGAAGAAGCGGTTGAGCGCGGCGTTATCCGGCGCGAAGCCGCCGAGCAGCCACACTTGAATCGGCTCGCCGACCAGCGGGATGGCCGAGAACAGGCCGGTGATCACCTTGGCACCCCAGAAGCTCATCTGGCCCCAGGGAAGCACATAGCCCATGAAGGCGGTGGCCATCATCAGCAGGTAGATGACCAGACCAAGGAGCCACACCATCTCACGCGGGGCCTTGTACGATCCGTAGTAGAGGCCGCGGAAGATGTGGAGGTAGACCACGATGAAGAACATCGACGCGCCGTTGGCGTGCGCATAGCGCAGCAGCCAGCCGGAGTTGACGTCGCGCATGATGCGCTCGACGCTGTCGAACGCGACGCCGGCATTGGCGGCATAGCTCATCGCCAGCACGATGCCGGTGATGATCTGCACGGCCAGGGCCGCGCCCGCGAGCACGCCGAAGTTCCAGAAGAAGTTGAGGTTGCGCGGCACTGGATAGCCCGCGCCCACCGCGTTGTAGACCAGCCGCGGCACCGGAAGCCGGTCATCCACCCACTGCATCAGCGGGTGCTTCGGCTTGTACTGCTCAGCCCAGGGAAAGCTCATCTTTCTGTCTTCCTCAGCCGACTTGGATCACGGTGTCGGACGTGAATGCATATTCCGGCACCTCGAGGTTCAGCGGCGCCGGCCCCTTCCGGATGCGCGCCGCGGTGTCGTAGTGCGACCCGTGGCACGGGCAGAAATAGCCGCCGAACTCACCGCGGTTCTCACCTTCCGCCGCGCCGAGCGGGACGCAGCCCAGATGGGTGCATACGCCCATGGTGACGAGCCACTGGCTTTTGCCCTCCTTGGTGCGCTCGGCGAGCGTCTGCGGATCGCGCAGCGACGCGACGGACACCGCGTTGGCGGCGGCGATTTCCTGCGGGGTCAGGTGGCGCACGAACAGCGGCTGGCGGCGGAACTCCGTCTTGACCGCCTGGCCGGCCGGGATCTGCGACACGTCCACCTCGATCGTGGACAGCGCAAGCACGTCGGCCGCCGGGTTCATCTGGTTGATCAGCGGCAGCGCCACAACGCCCGCGCCGACGCCCGCGAAGCTGACGGCGGCGATGTTGATGAAGTCACGGCGACGAACGGCGTCGCCCGCGGACGTGACGGGGGTGTCTCCCAGCCCTTCGCGCGGCGTGTTGTCCGGAAGCCCGCCGTGATCGGTCGTCGTGGCCATGGTTCGATAAAGCCCTTGCGCAACAAGTCCTCGCGCCCTGGCTGTCCGAATCCGTTCCGGGTTGTTCCAAAGCGCGGCCGTCCATCACGACGGCGGTCGGCGGCCTGATAGCCTCCACCCCGCCAACTTGCCAACATCAATTTGACAGGCTTGTGAGCCGGCGGCCCGCGCGCCAAAGGGACGCATGCGGATCGCGCTGGAACAGCCGGAAATCGCCGGCAACGTGGGCGCCGTGCTGCGGCTTGCCGCCTGCTTCGCGGTGCCGGTCGACATCATCGAACCGTTGGGCTTCGCCTGGAGCGATGCGCGGGTGCGGCGCGCCGGCATGGACTATGCCGACCGCGTGGATGTCAGCCGCCATGCCGATTGGGCGGCGTTCCGGGCGGCGCGGCCCGGCCGCATCGTTCTCCTCACCACCCACGGCGACACCGCGCTGTCCGACGTCGCCTTTTCGGCCGACGACATCCTGCTGATGGGATCGGAGGGGTCGGGCGCGACACCGGTTGCACGCGCGGCCGCGGCGATCGCGGCGCGCATCCCGATCGCACCCGGGCTGCGTTCGCTCAACCTGTCGGTCGCCACCGGCATTGCCGTCCACGAAGCCCTTTGCCAGACCGGAGCCCTTCCCCGATGACCGAGCTCGATCCCGAACAGGCCGCCGCCCGCGCCGCGTTCGAGGCGCTGCGCGACCGCATCTGCGCCGAGTTCGAGTCGATCGAGTCGGAGACCGGCAGCGACGCGCGCTTCACCTTCCTCCCGTGGGACCGGCTGGATCCCGACGGGTCACCCGGCGGCGGCGGCGTGCGCGGCCTGATGACCGGCGCGGTGTTCGAGAAGGTCGGCGTCAACGTGTCCACGGTCGCAGGGTCGCTGGGCGAGGAGTTCGGCCGGACGATCCACGGCGCGGCGGATGATCCGCGCTTCTTTGCCACCGGCATCAGCCTGGTCGCGCACATGATGAACCCGCACGTGCCCGCCGTTCACATGAACCTGCGGTTCCTGAACACGACCAAGCGCTGGCACGGGGGAGGCGCCGACCTCAACCCGCCGATCCCCTACGCCGAGGACACCGAGGCCTTCCACGCGGCCATGCGCGGCGCGTGCGCCGGCGGCCCGCCCGGGGACTATGATCGGTTCAAGGCCTGGGCCGACGACTATTTCTTCATCCCGCACCGCGGCGTCCACCGCGGCGTCGGCGGCATCTTCTTCGATCATCTCGAAGGCGACTTCGACAGCCACCTGGCGTTCCAGATCGCGGTCGGCGATGCGTTCCTGTCGTCGTTCGCCGCCATCGTCCGGCACCGGCGACTGGCGCCCTATGACGATGCCGACGTGCGGCGTCAGCTGGAGTGGCGCGGCCGCTATGCCGAATTCAACCTCGTCTATGATCGCGGCACGCTGTTCGGCCTGAAGACCGGCGGCAATGTCGATGCGATCCTGATGAGCCTGCCGCCGCGCGCGACCTGGGCCTGAGCGGTGGCGCGCACGACCATCCCGGCGGGTCAGGTCGCAACCGTCGTCACCGTGCTTGAGATGACGGCGCGGCCGGCGCCCCGCCCGCTGCCGCCATCCCCTCTCCGGCTGGAACGCTGGCGCCGGCCCGGACTGGATGCCTATCGCGCGCTGTTCCGCCGGGTGGGCGGGCCCTGGCTATGGTATTCGCGCCTTGCGATGCCGGACGCGCAGCTGCGCGCGATCCTCGACGATCCGGCGATCGAGGTGAGCGCCGCCGTGGACCGGTCCGGGGTCGAGGTCGGCTTCCTGGAACTCGATTTCCGCCATGCGCCGGTGGGCGAGCTGTCCTATTTCGGCCTGGTGCCGGAATGGGTGGGCCGCGGCGGTGGCGGCTGGCTGATGACCCACGCGCTGGCGCAGCTCTGGCGGCCGGGCGTCGAGCGGGTGCGCGTCGCCACGTGCACGCTGGACCATCCCCGCGCGCTCGGCTTCTACCGGCACCAGGGATTCCGGCCGACGCAGCAGTGGGTCGAGACATTTGCCGATCCGCGCGCCGTGGGGCTGTTGCCGCCCGACAGCGCACCCCACGTCCCGGCGCTGCGCTAGCCGTCGGCGCGTACCGGGCCGGTCGAGGCGCGTGCCACGAGGCGAAAGGGCAGAACGCTCGCCTCCGCCGTCTCCGCCGGCTGGCCGCGCGCCTCGATCAGCAGCTCGGCCGCGCGCGACGCCATGGCCGCGATCGGCTGTGCGATGGCGGTCAATGGCGGGACGCTGAAGCGCGTAATCGGGGTGTCGTCGAAGCTGATGATCGACAGGTCGCCGGGCACGGCGAGCCCGCGGTCCTGCGCCACGTGCAGCGCGGCGAGCGCCATCTGGTCGTTGCTGGCCACAATGGCGGTGACGGGCTGCGGCCCGCTCACCAGCGTTTCCGCCGCAGCCGCGCCCGACCGGAAGGTGAAGTCGCCGTGGCGGACGAGATCATCGCCCGCGGCAAGCCCGGCCGCCGCCATCGCGCGGCGCCACCCCTCCAACCTTGTTACGGACAGCGCATACTCGTCGCTGCCGGTCACGAAGCCGATGCGGCTGTGGCCGAGTTGGACGAGATGGTCCGTCGCCGCCGCCGCGGCCGCGGCCTCGTCCATCGCGATCGAGAAGCCCGCCCCCTCCCCGGCCGATCCGATCCGGGCGAAGGGCACGCGCAGCCGGGTCAGCAGGTCAGTGATGACGGGATTGTCGCCGTGCGGCGGAGTGAGGATGATGCCGTCCGGATGAAGCGAGGAGATGGCGGCGCTGATCTCCCGCTCCACATGCGCGGCATGCGTGTCCACCAGCTCAAAGATCATGCGATAGCCGTGCTCGGCGCATTTGAGCATGCCGCCCAGCAGCATCTGGTCGACCCAGTCGGTGCCGCCGTCGGACTGCCACCCCTCGATCGTGCGATCCCGATCGTTGAGCGCGAGGATGAGGTAGGAGCGTGATCCGCCCATGCGCCGGGCGGCAAGGCTGGGCACATAGCCGAGCTTGGCGACCGCCGCCTCCACCCGCTCCAGCACCGCGGGGCGGACGTGCGGCTCCTTGTTGATCACCCGGGACACGGTCTGCAGCGACACGCCGGCTTCGGCTGCGACATGTTTGATGGTCACGGTCTGGCGGCGCATCGGCGACATGGTCTCCCCGCCACCGCCTCTGCCAGCAACCTTGCCGGTTCCGCAAGTCGCGGGCGGTTGAACGTTCACAACGGGGCCGGTACCCCCTGCTCGCAAAACAGGGAGAGTATCATGACGAAGCTTGACGGCGGGCGCGGGGTTGGCCGTCGCGCGGTGATCGCGGGACTTGGTGCCGCCGCGGTGACGGGGTGCGCAACGACGCCGCGACCACGCGCCGCCACGACCGAAGCCGATCCGGACCTCGGACCCTATGTGGTCGTGCTGGACCCCGACACGCCACCGGCCGCGCTTCAGGCGCGGCTGGACGCGATCTTCCGGGAGCAGGAACGCGCGCACTTCACCGACCGGCGCTATGCCGTGCTGGCGAAGCCCGGACGCTATCCGCTCGACATCAACGTCGGCTTCTTCACCCAGGTCGCGGGGCTCGGGCGGGTGCCGGGCGAGGTCGTGATCGACGGCCATGTCCACTGCGAGGCGGACTGGAACAACGGCATGGCGCTGGTCAATTTCTGGCGTGGCGTGGAGAACATGGCCGTGCGTCCGCCGGACGGCGCCGACCGCTGGGCCGTGTCGCAGGCCGCACCCTATCGCCGCATGCACCTCCATGGCGACCTGGCGCTGGACGATGGCGGCTGGTCCAGCGGCGGGCTGATCGCGGACAGCCGCATCGACGGGACGGTGCGCTCCGGATCCCAACAGCAGTGGCTGACCCGCACCAGCGCGATCGGCGCATGGGAGGGATCCAACTGGAACATGGTGTTCGCAGGCGTCGAGGGCGCGCCGCCGACCAGCTTTCCGGAGCCGCCCTTCACCACCCTGCCCGCCGTGCCGCTGATCCGCGAAAAGCCCTTTCTCCACATCGATGCCGACGGGCGCTGGGGAGTGTTCGTGCCGGCCGTACGCCGCGATGCGCGGGGACCGAGTTGGGGCGCTGGCCCGGGTCTCGGCCGCACGATCCCGCTCGATCGCTTCCTGATCGCACAGCCGGGCATGTCGGCGGCCGAGATCAACCTCGCCCTGAGCGCGGGGCAGCACCTGCTGCTGACGCCTGGCGTTTATCCTCTGGACGCGCCGATCCGTGTCATGGAGGCCGGTACGGTGGTGCTGGGCCTGGGCCTCGCCACGCTGCTGGCGAACGGCGGCACCAAGGCAATGACGGTTGACGATGTCGCGGGCGTCGTGGTGGCGGGGGTGATGTTCGATGCCGGGCCGGCGTTGTCGCCCGTGCTGCTGGAGATCGGCCCGCGTGGCGCATCCGGCGACTTCCGCGCCAACCCGGTCAGCCTGTCCGATCTCTACTTCCGCGTGGGCGGCGCGACCGTTGGCAATGCGACAACCTCGCTGGAGATCAACAGCCACCATGTGCTGGGCGACCACCTGTGGATCTGGCGCGCGGACCATGGCGACCGCGCGGGCGGGCGGGTGCATGTCGGCTGGGACGAGAGCACGGGCGACCAGGGCCTGGTCGTCAACGGCAACGACGTGACGCTCACCGGGTTGTTCGTGGAGCATTACCAGAAATACCAGACGCTCTGGAACGGAGAGCGAGGGCGAACCCTCTTCTACCAGAACGAACTACCCTACGATCCACCAAGCCAGGCGGCCTATATGGCCGGCAACACCCGCGGCTGGGCGGCGTACAAGGTCGCGCCGCATGTGCAGGACCATAAGGCCACCGCGATGGGCATCTATGCCAACTTCACGGCCGATCCGTCGATCGTGCTGGAAAGCGCGGTGGAGGTGCCGCGACGGCCGGGCGTCCGGATCGACCATGTCACCATCATCTCGCTGGGCGGGGGCAAGGGCACGATCGCGCATCTGGTGAACGAGGCGGGCGACGCCGCGCGGCCGGGCGCGATCCGCCAGACGCTGCTCCACTATCCCTGAGCGCAGAGGGGCGGCCGGCGCGATCGGCCGCCCTGTTGCAAATGGGCGCCAGCGCCGCGGGAGCTGCCGTCCACCCAATCCGAACATCTTGACAATCTCGCGCGCTTTTCGGAAATGAACGTTCACAACCAGGCCGCGACAACAAGCGAGCCAGATCAATAAGGGGAGGAACTCATGCGGAGCTTCAACGCTCGCTCGCTGTCTCGTTTCGCTGTTGGCGCATCCATGCTGGCGCTGATGCCGGCCGCCGCGCACGCGCAGGACGCGGCATCGACGCTCGGCAACACCGGCCCGTCCGAGATCCAGCCCACCCCCGGCATCGAGGAGGATAGCGGCGAGGAGATCGTCATCACCGGCATCCGCGCCTCGCTTCAGGCGGCCGTTGATCTGAAGCGCAATGGCCAGGGCGTCGTCGACGCGATCTCGGCCGAGGACATCGGCAAGTTCCCCGACACCAACCTGGCCGAGTCGCTCCAGCGCATCACCGGTGTGTCGATCGATCGATCGAACGGCGAAGGCTCCACCGTCACCGTCCGCGGCTTCGGTCCGGAATATAACCTGGTAACGCTCAACGGCCGCCAGATGCCGACGTCGACGCTGGGTGACGGCGCCAGCCCGCCCGCATCACGCTCGTTCGACTTCGCCAATCTCGCTTCCGAAGGCATCGCCGCGGTGGAGGTCTACAAGACCGGCCGTGCCGCCGTGCCGTCGGGCGGCATCGGTTCCACCATCAACATCCGCACGCCCCGTCCGCTGGATCGTCCCGGCCTGCGCGGGTCGATCGCGGTGCGCGGTGTGCTCGACACGTCGCAGGACGACGATCAGAGCATCACCCCGGAAGTGTCGGGCATCATCAGCTCGACCTTCGGCAGCGACGACCAGTTCGGCGTGCTGGTGACCGGCATCTACCAGAAGCGCAACGCCCGCACGAACACCGGCTCCGTCGGCTTCGGCAACGCCTTCCTTGGCACGGAGAACGACTGGGGCACGCTCGGGCCGGAAGGGCCGAACGTCATCAACCGCCCCGGCCCGACCGATGTGTACGAGATCCCGCAGAGCGCGGCCTACAACATCAACAATTTCGAGCGTGAGCGCATCAACGGGCAGGCGGTTCTGCAATTCCGCCCCGCCGACGCCCTGACCGCGACCGTGGATTTCACCTATTCACGCAACAAGGTGGAAGCGCGCGACAACAGCGTGGGCATTTGGTTCAACTTCGGCGACACCACCACCCAGTGGACGGACGGCCCCGTGGCCGGTCCAGTGTTCTACACGGAGCGGTTCGGGCCGGGTAAGGACCTGTCCTATTCGGGCGCGCTGACCGCCAACGTCAGCGAAAACAAGTCGCTGGGCGGCAACCTGACTTGGGAGGCGCCGGGCGGCGTCACCGTCGTGCTCGACGCGCACCATTCCACGGCAGAATCGAAGCCGTCCAACAACTTCGGCAGCAGCATGTCGGTGGGCACCGCGGTCTTCGGCGTGCAGTCCCAGACGGTGGACTTCACCAAGGAGCTGCCGATCATCTCCTACATCATGCAGCCGGGCATCGACGCGCTTGACGCATCGCGGATCAACGCCACCGGCAACTCGTTCCGCAACGCTTACTTCAAGGACGAGATCAACCAGGTCCAGCTGTCGGGCCGTTACGATCATGACGGGGATTTCCTCGACTCGATCGATGTCGGCTTCTCCTATGTCGAGAACCGCGTGCGTTCGGCCTATGGCTTCATCCAGAACGACACCTGGGGCGGCCTCGGCACCCCGGCTGATCTGCCGGACGACATCTTCGAGCTCGTCACCCTGCCCGACAAGTTCAAGGGCGTGTCCGGGTCCGGCGACGGCATCATCCCGGCCTTCTACAGCTTCGACATCGCGCGGCTGGTCAACCTGCTCGAGGATCGCTTCGGCATCTGCAGCCGGCCGCTCGGCGGAACCCCGCTCGGCGACGGCTGCCTTGCGACCTTCGATACGGACCGCCGGATCACGGAAAAGACCATCTCGCCATTCATCCAGGCGAACATGGAATTCGACGTGCTCGGTCGCGACGCTCACATCATCGCGGGCGTCCGCTATGACCAGACGAACGTAGAATCGACCTCGCTGACGCCGATCCCGACCGGCACCGCATGGGTCGCGGTGGGCGAGTTCAACATCATCTACGGCTCCTCGACGGACTTCCTGCCGAACAAGGGCAGCTACGACAACTGGCTGCCGGCGATCGACGTGGACGTGGAGCCGCTGGACGGCCTGAAGCTTCGCGCGTCCTACAGCCACACCATCACGCGGGCCGATTACGGCAGCCTGCAGGGCGGCCTGACCCTCAGCCGGCAGTTCGGCATCGCCGGTGGCGGCGGGCAGCAGGGCAACCCGAACCTGGTTCCCTTCCTGTCGAAGAACATCGATCTTTCGGCAGAGTGGTATTACGACGATACCAGCTACGTCTCGGCCGGCTATTTCCGGAAGCGGGTGAGCAACTTCATCAACTCGCAGGAGGTCGAGCGGAGTGCGTTCGACCTGCGCAATCCCGCTGACGGGCCCCGATTCAGGGCCGCGCAGGCGGCGCTGGGCGGAACCACGGACGTGGGCCTGATCCGCGACTATATCCTGCGCAACTTCACCAATGGCGTGGAAGTCGCCCGCGACGCTCAGGGCCAGCCGGTGCTGGACCAGAACGGTCGCTACACGGGTCGGATCTTCGGCCTGGCGGAAGACGGCCTTGTCGACTTCCGGGTCGGCACGCCCTTCAACTCCGATCAGACAGCGACGATCGACGGCTTCGAGTTCGCGATCCAGCACAGCTTCTGGGACACGGGCTTTGGTACGATCCTGAACTACACGGTGGTGCGCGGTGACACCGACTTCGATAATGCGCTGGACCCCAATGTCGGCCAGTTTGCGCTGGCGGGCCTGAGCGACAGCGCCAATGCGGTGCTCTACTATGACCGTGGTGGGCTGCAGGCGCGCGTCGCCTACAACTGGCGCGCAGAGTTCTATGCCGGTGGCAATCCGAACCCGACCTATGTCGAGGATTACGGGCAGGTCGACGCCAGCGCGAGCTACGAGTTCGTGCCGGGGCTGACGGGCTTCGTGGAGGCGATCAACCTGACCAACGCCAGCCGGCGGGGTCATCGTCGATCGGACAACTTCGTTACCTTCTCGCAGCCGGGCTTCGCGCGCTATTCCGCGGGTGTTCGCTTCAACTTCTGATCCGATCCGGCAGGAGCCACCCCGCAGCGGCGGGGTGGCTTTTTCCGCCGGGCGAGAGCAGACCCACGGTTGATGCACGAGGATCGGACAGCCCCTCCGCAGCCGAGCCGGCCCGTTCGCCGCGTCGTGATCGTCGGCGGCGGCACGGCCGGCTGGCTAGCGGCCTGCGTCATCGCTGCGCGGATCGACAAGGCCCTCGCCGATCCGCTGACCGTCACCATCATCGAGTCCCCCGACATCCCCACGATCGGCGTCGGCGAGGGCACCTGGCCCACCATGCGCCGTACGCTGGAACGGATCGGCATCGCAGAAAGCGACTTCCTCCTCGCCTGCGATGCGTCCTTCAAGCAGGGATCGCGGTTCATCGGCTGGCGCACGGGCGCGGCGGGCGACAGCTACCTTCACCCCTTCACGCCTCCGCCCGAGGCCGATCCGCAGGCGGTGGTGCAGGACTGGGCCGCGCGAGCAGACGGCCCCTTTGCCGATCACGCCACCACGCAGGCGCGCATCTGCCGCGACCATCTGGCACCGCGGCAGCGCGCGATGCCCGATTATTCCGGCGCGCTGAATTATGGTTACCACCTCGACGCGGGCAAGCTGGCAGCGCTGCTGACGCGGCGGGCGCAGGCGCTGGGTGTTCGCCACCTGCGCGACCATGTGCTGGCGGTCGAGCGGACACCCGACGGCGACATCGCGGGCGTCGTGCTGCGGGACGCGGGCGCGGTGTCCGGCGACCTGTTCATCGACTGCACCGGCCATGCCGCGATGCTGATCGGCGGCGCGCTGGACGTGCCGTTCGTGGATCGGAGGGACATCCTGCCGAACGACCGCGCGCTTGCCGCCCAGGTTCCGGTTGCGGCCGACAGCATGATCGCCTCGCAGACCGACGCGACGGCGCATCGGGCGGGCTGGATCTGGGACATCGGCCTTCCCACCCGGCGGGGGATCGGTTGCGTCTATGCCTCTGCGTTTATGGATGACGACGAGGCAGCGGAGGTCTTGGCGGCTTACATCGCCCAAGCGGTTCCGGGATCCACGATCAGCCCCGCCGCCTTTCGCCGGCTTGCGTTCCGCTCCGGCCACCGCGCGCGCTTCTGGGAGCGCAACTGCCTGGCGTTGGGCCTGTCGGCGGGCTTTCTGGAGCCGCTGGAGGCGTCGGCCATCGTCCTGATCGAGCTGTCGCTGGATGCCCTGCTCGATGATTTCCCACCCGACCGAGAGACCATGGCGATCCAGGCGGACCGCTTCAACGCGTTGTTTCGGGAACGATGGGACCGCATCGTCGAGTTCCTGAAGCTGCATTATGTTCTGAGCGAACGGAGCGAACCCTATTGGCTCGCGCATCGCACGGCCGACAGCGTGCCGCCTCGCCTCGCTGCCATGATGCGGCTGTGGCGGCATCGCGCGCCGTCGCGCCGCGACCTGCCGCTTGCCGAGGAGCTGTTCCCGGCGGCGAGCTACCAATATGTGCTCTACGGCATGGGCTTTCCCCCGCCCCCTCCCCCGCTGGTCCGGCCCGAAGGTCAGGGCGCGGCCGGGCGGCTGCTCAGGCAGGTGGCGGAGCGCGGGCGCGGCCTGGCGGCGAGCCTTCCCACCAACCGCGCCTATCTGGACGCGCTGAGGGCCGCGACGGCGCCCGCGTCCCTGGAGACACAGCTCACATGACCGCTCATCAGCTGCTCGGCTCCGACCGGCACCGGGACCTTCGCGTGCGCGCCGAGCGCGGGGCGGCGCTTGGCGATGCGGTGATGACCAGCCTGGTGGTTCCCGCCGAGTTCCGGCGTGTGCAGGACGAGTACCCGATCCTCTTCCGCATGAATCAGGAGCGGACCGACTTCGTGGCGCTCGCGCTGTTCGGGTTCGAGAATGGCGAGAACCTGTTTCTTAAAGGGGATCGGTGGGACGCGCGGTACCGGCCGCTGGCGTTGGCCATCCAGCCCTTCCTGATCGGCCATGCCGCCCCCGACAGCGACGTGCGGCAGGTGCATGTCGACACCGCCAGCCCGCGGATCAGCGGCGATGGCGAGGGAATTCGGGTGTTCGACGGGGACGGCCGCCCGACGCCCTATCTGGAGGAGGTGGCCGAGCTTCTGGGCGAGCTCGACGCGGGCTATCGCGAGTCCGCCGCCTTCTTCGCCGCGCTTCGGCAGCACAACCTGCTCGAACCCTTCACGCTCGAGATCGAGTTGGACGACGGGTCCATCAACCGTCTGGTCGGCTACCATGCCATCGACGAGCAGAAGCTGGCCGCACTGGGGCCGGATGCGCTCGGCGCGCTTCATGGCGAAGGCCACCTGATGCCGATCTTCATGGCGGTCGCCTCGCTCGGCCGCATCGCGGAGCTGGTGGCGCGGAAGAACCAGCGCAATGCCGATGGCTGACGCCGACCCCGGCATCTTCGCCGGCCTCGCCGCCGTGCCGGAGGTTGCGGTTGCCGACCAGGCTGCGCTCGACCGGCTGCTCGCCAGCGCAACGAAGCCGTTCGTGGTGCGCGGCCTGGTGTCCGACTGGCCTCTGGTCGAGGCGGGGCGGCGGTCCGCCGCGGACGCGCGGGCCTATCTGGTCGAACATGCGCGCGACGTGCCGTTCACCGTATCCGTCGGCACGGCGGAGAGCGGCGGCAGGCTGTTCTACGACGACGCCATGCAGATGAACTTCCGCATGGCGCGCGCGAAGCTCGCCGACATCTTCGCGCAGATCGCGCGGGAGGACGGCGCGGCCGATGCGCGGCCCATCTATCTCGCGTCGGTCGACGTGCACCAGTTCTTCGACGGCCTGCATGCCGCCAACCATGTCGACCTGGGTGCGCGCCAACCGATCGCCAGCATCTGGATCGGCACCCGGACGCGCATTGCCGCGCACAACGACCTGCCGCGGAACCTGGCCTGCGTCGCGGTCGGGCGGCGGCGGTTCACGCTGTTCCCGCGCGACCAGTTCCGCAACCTCTACCTGGGACCGATCGACCACACCCCGGCGGGACGTGCCGTCAGCATGGTCGACCTGCACCATCCCGACCACGCCCGACATCCGCGGTTCCGCGAGGCGCTGGAGCACGCGCAGGTCGCCGACCTGAACGCGGGCGACGCGATCTTCATCCCGTCCATGTGGTGGCACCATGTGGAGGGGCTGGCCGCGTTCAACGTGCTGGTGAACTATTGGTGGAAGGACACGCCGCGCTGGATGGGGAACCCGCAGGATGCGCTGAACCACGCCCTGCTCGCGATCCGCGACCTGCCCGAAGACGAGAAGCGGCACTGGCGCGATATGTTCGACCACTACATCTTCGGTGACGGGACGGCCGTGACAGCCCATATCCCCGAAGGCGCGCGCAGCGTGCTCGATCCGCTGACGCCGGAGAGCGCCGGGCGGCTGCGCGCCTATCTGCTGCGGGCGCTCAGCCAATGACTGTGGATGCTCCGCGGATCTGCCGGGTCGTCGTAGCCGGCGGCGGCACTGCCGGCTGGATGACGGCCGCGGCGATCGCGCGCACCATGGGCCGCACCGTCCAGGTCACGCTGGTGGAATCGGAAGCGATCGGCACCGTCGGTGTCGGCGAATCCACGATCCCGCCCTTGATCGCGTTCAACCGGCTGCTCGGCATCAACGAGGCCGAGTTCATGCGCGAGACGCAGGCCACCTTCAAACTCGGCATCCTGTTCGACGACTGGAAGCAGCTGGGCCACAGCTACTTCCATTCCTTCGGCCTGACCGGCCGCGACCATTGGTCTGCCGGCTTCCAGCATTTCTGGCTGAGCGGCCTCGAGCGCGGCCATGATGCGCCCTATGACGAGTATTGCCTGGAGCTTGTCGCTGCCCTGGAAGGTCGGTTCGGCCATCTGCCGGGAGACCAGGCCAACTACGCCTATCAGCTCGATTCCGCCCGCTACGCCGGTTTTCTGCGGCGCATGGCGGAAGGCGACGGGACGGTGCGGGTGGAAGGGCGCATCACCGCCGTCGAGCTTGACGGCGAGAGCGGCGACATTGCCGCGCTGATGCTCGATGGCGGCCGGCGGATCGATGGCGACCTGTTCATCGATTGCACCGGCTTTCGCGCGCTGCTGATCGACGGCGCGCTCCATGCCGGGTTCGACGATTGGACCCATTATCTTCCATGCGACGCGGCGATCGCGGTGCAGACCGAGAGCCTGGCACCGCCGGTGCCGTACACCCGTGCGATGGCGCATGACGCGGGCTGGCAATGGCGTATCCCGCTGCAGCATCGCACGGGCAATGGGATCGTCTACTGCACCCGCTATCTCGATCATGAGGCGGCGCTGGCACGGCTGCTCGGCAACATCGAAGGCCCTACGCTGACCGAGCCCAACCGCCTCCGCTTCGTCACGGGTGCGAGGCGGCGGCAATGGCACCGCAACTGCGTGGCGATCGGCCTGTCGGGCGGGTTCATGGAGCCGCTGGAATCGACCAGCATCCACCTTATCCAGCGCGCGGTCCTGCGCCTGATCCGCATGTTCCCTACGGACGGGATCAGCGCGCGTGACGTCGCCGAGTTCAACGACCAGCAGATGGTCGACATGGTGCAGATCCGCGACTTCCTCGTCCTGCACTACAAGGCAACAGAACGGCGTGACAGCGCCTTCTGGCGGCAGTGCGCGGACATGGATGTGCCCGACACGCTCACCCAGAAAATCGAGCTGTTCCGCGAAACCGGTCGCGTGTTCCGCCGCAACGAGGAGCTGTTCGGCGAGAACAGCTGGGTTCAGGTGATGATGGGTCAGGGCATCGTGCCGCGCAGCCACCATCCCATCGCCGAGAAGCTGAGCGATGACGAGCTCGCCAGACTGCTGTCGACATTGCGCGAGACGGTCAGGAAGTCGGTTGCCGGCATGCCGAACCATGCCGCCTATGTCGCGAGTTATTGCGGGGCCGCCGCCTGACGGGAAGTCAGGCGGACAGCTTCTCCGCCTCTCGTGGATCGCCGGCAAGCTGGCGGTAGATCTGCCCCGCCATGACGGTGAAGAAGACGGAGATCACGGCGTTCAGAAGGCCGCTGACCAGCAGGGTCAGGAGCGTTCCCACCGGCCCCGGCTGACCGCCCGATGCCAGCGACACGACGATGCCGAACACGATGGTGACAAAAACACTCACGATGAACGACACGACGACGAGCACCAGGAGAATGCCAAACAGGCGCCAGAAATTGCCGCGGCTGAGCGCCCAGCTGCGCCGGAGGATCGCGATGGGGCCGACGCCTTCGTAGGCCGCGACCGCGGGGCTGAGGAAGCCGATGCGCACGCCGCCATAGGCAAACAGGATGAGGAGCAGCAGCCGTCCGATCGCCGCGCCCACGGCCCCCATCGTCGCGGTGAGGATGCCGCCGATCACGCCGGCCGCCGCACCCGCCACGACCCCGAGCAGCAGCATTGCGATGAACAAGGGAACGCTGCGCCTGAGACCGACCGCCAGCGCCTCGCCGACCGACACGCCCGACCTTCCCGTCAGAAGCAGCACCGCGACCGTGCCGACGATCAGCAGCGCGATGACCGGCAGCCCCCAAAGGTACCAGGATCCTTCGAACACAGTGAAGTCGGTGTTGCCCGACGCCGCGAAGGCCTCCAAGCGCGGCTGTAGCACCAGATACTGGAAGATGACCCCCGGCAGCGCGAGCAGCGTGAACGCGATCGGCCACAACAGCGCAGCATTGGCGAACACCCGCTGGCGCGTTTCGGTCCATGCGCGATCGATCGACAGGCTTTGCATCGGCAGCGTTCCCCTTTTCCGCCGGTTCGGCATGTTGATCGGGAGGCTTGCAGCAAATCGCCCGAGCCGCCAAGTCCGCATCATGCTGGCTGAGGTGGATGGCGTCGAATGGCAGGTGTCAGCCGGCCTGACCGACTATGACGAGGCCGTGCGTATCATGGAGGATCGCGCCGCCGCGATCGCGGAGGGTCGCGCGCGCGAGCTGATCTGGCTGGTCGAGCACCCGCCGCTCTACACCGCTGGAACCAGCGCAGATCCCGCCGAGCTGATCGACCGGCGCTTCCCCGTCCATCCGAGCGGACGGGGTGGCCGTTACACCTATCATGGACCCGGCCAGCGCGTCGTCTACCTGATGCTGGACCTGGGCACGCGCGGCCGCGACGTGCGGGGCTTCGTCCACGCGCTGGAGGACTGGGTGATCGCCGCGCTGGCCGATGCCGGGGTTCCCGCACGCGCGGTCGACGGACGGGTCGGCATCTGGACGGACCTTGCCGGCGGGGTGGAGGCCAAGATCGGCGCCATCGGCGTGCGTGTCCGGCGATGGGTCACCATGCACGGTTTGTCGGTCAACATCGCACCCGATCTGTCGCACTTCGGGGGCATCGTGCCGTGCGGGCTGCCCGACTACCCCGTCACCAGCTTGAAAGCCTTGGGGAAAGATGCCACGGTCGCCCAATTCGACGCATGGCTCCAAATGCGTTCCGAAGCGTTCCTCGCACGCCTCCCCCGAAAGAAGAACTCTTGAGGGGTGAAGATTTTGTGTCTATCGGTTGAGACGATTTGGTTCTCGCGGGTCACCCGGCCGGCCAAATCGCGAGAAATAGGGAGCTTCAAATGCGTGCAATTCTTTCCAAGCTGATGACCGGTTCCGCGGTTGCCGGTGCGGCCCTGCTGGTCGCGGCCTGCGGCGGCACCGAGACGGTCAACACCTCGAACACCGTCACGACCGACATGAACGACATGGGCATGATGGACGGCACCACCACCGACAACATGACCGGCGTCGACGGCGCGATGGGCAACGACATGATGATGTCGAATGACACCATGATGTCGAACGACAGCATGATGTCGAACAACATGTCGGGCGACATGATGTCGAACAACATGAGCGGCAACGCCATGTAATCGGCCTGGCGCCCGCATCCGCGGGTGCCGCTGGTTTGAAGGGGCCGTCCGGATCGTCCGGGCGGCCCTTTTTCGTGGCGCGTGCTCCGAACCCCGGCTGCGTGCAGCAGGGCGCGATCGTTCCGCCCCCGCGTTGCCGGAAGGACTCACCCGCACCCGCTTGTGCGTGGAATCCCAGCAAAATCCTTGGCGTTCACCATGTCCCGCGATAGCAAGGCGGAACCGGTTCGAGAGGATCAAGATGGCTTCGACTTGGCTCGGGCGGATCGCCGCCTTCGCTTTGGCGGCGTGCGCCGCCGCAACACCTGCTTCCGCGCAATTCTTCTGGAAGGCCCCTGACCTGACCTCGCCCGCCGCTCGCGGGGACGAGCCGAACATCGGCTTTTCGCTTCCCGGCGCCACGCCGGAGGAACTGCGCGCCGGCGTGCTCTGGAACATGCGCACCGGCCTGAACGTGGCAGCGCTGCAGTGCCAGTTCGATCCCACGCTGTTGACGCTCAACCAGTACAACCACCTGATCAACCATCACCGGGTGGAGCTGGCGGACGCCTATCAGACGCTGCTCGGCTATTTCCGGCGCATCGACCGGCGCCAGGGCCAGTCCAACTTCGACAAGTTCGGCGATCGCACCTACAACGGCTTCTCGACCGTGCGCGGGCAGCTGACCTTCTGCGCCACGGCCGCGCAGGTCGGGCGGCAGGCGCTGTTCGCCCCGCGCGGCGAGCTGTGGCGCGTGGCGCAGCAGCGACTGCTTGAGCTGCGGCGCAGCCTGCTTCCCGGCGGCGAGCAGCAGTTCCCCGCCGCGAGCGTGCAGCAGGTCCAGTTCGCCCGCGTGCTGGGCCCCGACTGCTTTGACCGTCGCGATCGCCTGCGCCGCCAATGCGGCGGCCGGGCGCGCTGAGGCGCTTCAGCGCAGTCCCAGTGCCTTGTGGTTCTGGAGCGTGAGCCGCCAGCGCGGCCGCTCCATCACCAGCGCCACCGCGGCATCCTCCGCCGCCTGGCGATTGGCGCCGTCCATCGGCTGAACGAGGTGATGGGAAAAATCCCACGCCTCCAGCGCGGCCGGATCGATCCCGGGCTGCGGCCAGACGAGCTTCAGCTCGTCACCCGCGCGCTGCACCACGTCGGTGCCGGCCTTGGGGCTGATGCAGAGCCAGTCGATCCCGGGCGGCGCGGCGATCGTGCCGTTGCTTTCCACCGCCAGCTCGAACCCTGCTGCATGAAAGGCGTCGATCAGCGGTGGATCCAGCTGCAACAGCGGCTCACCCCCCGTCACCACCACATAGGGACGTTCGCCGGACGCATCGCCCCACAGCGCGCGCGCGGCGGAGGCGAGCGCATCGGCATCGCGAAACCGTCCGCCGCCGTCACCGTCCAGCCCCACGAAGTCGGTGTCGCAGAACCGGCACTGTGCGGTGGCGCGATCCTCCTCGCGGCCTGACCACAGGTTGCAGCCTGCCATGCGTACGAACACTGCGCGCCGCCCCGCCTGCCGCCCTTCCCCCTGGAGCGTCAGGAACATCTCCTTGACGGCATAGCTCATGGCCGGGCTGCGTAGACCGTCGGATCGGACAGGCCGGCGGCGACGAAGCCGCCGTGACGCAAGCGGCAGGCGTCGCAGAGGCCGCAGTGCACCGCCTGGCCGGACGGCGCCGGCGCGGGATCGTAGCAGGACCAGCTCATGCCGGCATCAAGCCCGAGCCGATCAGCCTCGCGCGCGATATCGGCCTTCGTCATGTCGATCAGCGGGGCATGGACGGTGAAGCGTTCCCCTTCCACCCCGGCCTTGGTGGCGACGGCAGCCAGCGCCTCGAACGCGCGCAGGAACTCCGGCCGGCAATCGGGGTAGCCGCTGTAATCGAGCGCATGGACGCCGACGAACAGGTCGCGCGCACCCGCCGCCTCCGCCCAGCCCAGCGCAAGCGACAGGAACAGCGTGTTGCGCGCGGGCACATAGGTGGGCGGGATGACGCCTTCCTTCACGCCGTCCTTCGGCACGTCGATGTCGGCGGTGAGCGCCGATCCGCCGAAGCCGCGCAGGTCAAGCGGCACGACGATGTGCCTTTCCGCCCCCAGCTTGGCCGCGATCCGACCGGCCGCCGCGATCTCTACACGATGCCGCTGATTGTAGTCGACGGTCAGCGCCAGCAGCCGAAATCCCGCTTCCTTCGCCATCGCCGCGACGGTCATGGAGTCCATGCCGCCCGACAGGAGAACGACGGCGAACGGTGCCGTCCCGCTCATTGCGCCGGCGCCAGCGACGACAGCGGAATCGGCCACACGCTGGCGCAAAAGGCGCAATCGACGCGGATGATGCCGTCAGCATCGGCCATGTCACGCCGTTCTTCCTCGGGAAAGCGGGAGATCACGTCGGCGACATGCTCAGGATCGCAGCGGCAGGCATTGGTCAGCGCCGCGCCACCCAGCACCCTGACCTCGCCCTCGTCATGGAACAAGCGCCATACGATCGTCTCCAGCGGCAGGTCACCGTCGAGCAGCTCGTCCGCCTTCACCGTCGATCCCAGTGTCTCGACATGGCCCCATTCGGGATGATCGAGCCGGGTGTGAAGCCGCTCGCGCCCTTCCTCCCCTTCCGCCAGATGCTGCATCAGCAGGCCACCCGCCACGCATCCGCCGTCCTGATGGCCAACGGCGATCCGCACCAGGCTGGGGATCTGCTCGGACTGCTCGAAATAGCTTTCGGCGGCCTCGGCCAGCGAGGAACCGTCCAGGGGCACGATCCCCTGATAACGCTGCCCCGCAGCACCGTCGAAGGTGATCGCAAGATAGCCGGAGCCGAACAGCGCGAACAGCGACGGGTCGGCCGGCAGCTCGGCCAGCTTGTCCGGATCATGCTTCAGATAACCGCGCACCTCGCCGCCGCGATAATCGCAGACGAGCAGGTCGACAGCCCCGCCGCCGGTCTGCGCCTGCATCGTCATCTGGCCGCCTTCATCCTTCAGCGTCGCGCCCAGCAGCGCGGTCAGCACCAGCGCCTCCGCCAGCACGCGCTCCAGCACGGGGGGATAGGCGTGCGCCGCCAGCACCTTGTCCAGCGCCGGCCCCAGCCGCACCAGCCGGCCGCGGGCGTTGCGATCCGGAATGGCGAAACCAAGGCTCCGGTCCATGTCCGTGCGCGCAGCATCCACCTGCTTTGTCTCGTTCGTCACCCGATCATCCCGAAGCACCAGAGAAGAACGGCCTTCTGTGCGTGCAACCGGTTCTCCGCCTCGTCGAACACGAGCGAACGGGGACCGTCGATCACGCTGGCCGTCACCTCCTCACCGCGATGCGCGGGGAGGCAGTGCAGGAAGTGGGCATTGCGGGCCGCCTTTTCCATAAGCGCGTCCGTCACCTGGAACGGCATCATCGCCGCCAGCTTCTCGTCGGCATGCGCCTGGCCCATCGAGATCCAGCTGTCGGTGACGATCACGTCGGCACCGGCCACAGCGCTTGCGGCATCGCGGTGGATGGTGATGCCGGCGCCGCGCGCCCGTGCGTCATCGCAAATGCCCCGGTCCGGATCATAACCTTCGGGCACGCCCACCGAGACGTGGAAGCCAAGCAGGCCCGCCGCCTCGACGATCGAATGAAGCACATTGTTGCCGTCGCCCAGCCACGCCCAGCGGCTGCCGGGAAGCGTCAGCCCATGTTCCTCAAGCGTCTGCAGGTCCGCCACGATCTGGCAGGGGTGCGACCGATCGGTGAGCGCGTTCACGACCGGCACGCTTGCCTCCGCCGCGAACTCGATCAGCTTGGCATGATCATCGGTGCGGAGGGTTATGCCATCCACGAAACGGCTGAGGACGCGCGCGGTATCGGCGATCGTCTCGCCACGTCCAAGCTGCGTCGATCCGCTGTCCAGCACCAGCGCCGAGCCGCCGAGCTGCCGCATCGCCATGTCGAACGACACGCGCGTGCGGGTCGAGCTTTTCTCGAACACCGTCGCCAGAACATGCCCGGCGAGCGGTGCGTCGGCGTCCACCCTGCCCTTCGGCCAGCCGGCGCGCGCAGCCTTGCGCCGATGCGCCTCGTCCAGGATCGCGCGCAGGCCGGCGGAGCCGGCATCGGCCAGGTCGCGGAAATGGCGCACTGTCACCATTGATGCCGCCCGTCGAGATCGATGATCCTGATCGTTGAGCGATCGAGATCCTGTGCCATGCGGACATTGTAGCCGGCCTTCATCGAGCCGTCGTTCGCCTCGAAGTCCTGCGAAAGCTGATGCGTCACCATGCCGCAGGTGGCGCAGCTGTAATGCTGCGTGCTGTTGGGCGCGTAGGTGAGAAGTGCCTCCTCGTCGCTCAACAGCGTGAAATCGGCCGGCGTCGAATAGCCCCATAATGCGCCGACGCGGTCGCAGTAGGTGCAGTTGCACCGTGTCAGCGTGTCGGGAGTTGGCGCCTCGAACCGGACCGCGCCGCAGTGACAGCTTCCCTGGATCATGGCGTCCTCCTACTCGTCGGCAGCCGGCACATAGACACGGGCCGCCGCCGACAGCTTTTCGACGAATTCGGCGACATGCTCCTCGCCGATCACCAGCGGCGGCAGGATGCGGACGACATTCTCGCCCGCCGCGACGGTCAGCAGCCCATGCTCGTCGCGCAGGTGCGCGACGAAGCGCCGGCTGTCCGACTTCATCTTCAGGCCGAGCATCAGGCCGGTGCCGCGCACGCCTTCGAACAGGTGATCATGGTTGGGGATCATCTGCTCCAAGGCGCCGCGAAGCCGCTCGCCCATGCGCGTGACATTCTCCAGGAAGCCGTCGGCAAGCACTGCGTCCAGCACCGCCTCGCCCGCAGCCATCGCCAGCGGATTGCCGCCGTAGGTGGACCCGTGCGTTCCGATCACCATTCCCCTGGCGGCATGCTCGGTCGCAAGGCAGGCGCCGAGCGGGAAGCCGCCGCCAATGCCCTTCGCCACCGCCATGATATCGGGGGTGACGCCGTAGAGCTCGTGCGCGAACAGCTTGCCGGTCCGGCCGTAGCCGCACTGCACCTCGTCGAGGACGAGCAGCAGCCCCTTGTCATCCGAGATCCGGCGCAGGCCCTGCAGGAACTCGCGCGACGCCGGGCGGATACCGCCCTCGCCCTGGATCGGCTCCACCAGGAAACCCGCCGTGTTCTCGTCCACTGCCGCCTCGGCTGCGGCGAGATCGTCAAAAGCGACGACGGTGAAGCCTCCCAGCAGCGGATCGAACCCGCTCCTGAGCTTTTCCTGATCGGTCGCGCTGATCGTGCCGATCGTGCGGCCATGAAAGGCGTTCTTGAAGGTGATGAGCGTGTGCCGCTCCGGATTGCCGTTGGCATGGTGGAAGCGACGCGCTGTCTTGATCGCGCACTCCACCGCCTCGGCGCCCGAGTTGGTGAAGAACACCGTGTCGGCAAAGGTGTTGTCGACCAGCCGCTGCGCCAGCGCCTCGCCCTGCGGGCTGCCATAAAGGTTGGACACGTGCATCAGCGTCGCGGCCTGCCGCTGGATCGCCTCGATGAGGCCCGGGTGGCTGTGACCCAGGAGGTTGACCGCGATGCCGCTCGCGAAATCGAGGAGCCGCGCGCCGCTTTCGTCGATCAGGTGGCAGCCCTCGCCGCGCACCGGTCGCACCCCGCAGCGCGGGTAGACGGGCATGAGCGGGGTGATGGCCATCGCTGAAACTCCTTCGAAACGAACGAAATGGTCGGGTGCGGACTCCGGCAAACGCAAAAAGGCGGCCATGCCGGGCCGCCTGTCGATGCTTATTAGTCGCTCGCCGATGCCGGTCAACTCGCCGCTTGCCAGCGCCCGCGCTTGTGTCATCCTGCCGGGAACGGGGTCGCAGCGAGTCATTCTGTCAGGGGGACGAATGCGATGGACGACGTCAGCGATCGTCAGCGGCTGATCGGTCAGATCGTCAGCTGGCTCGTGGGGCTCCACCTGTTGATCGATGCCGGCATGCTGATCTTCGCGCCGCAACTCCTCGCGGCCGAGTTCCAGGCGACCGGTTGGCGGCTAGCGAGCGCCCCGATCATCGGCCTCACCGCGCTCGCGGCATCGTTCCTTTATCTGCTCCCGCGTACCCGCATGGTGGGTGCCATCCTCATCACCGGCTTCGTCGGCGGCGCGCTTGCAACGGTGGCACGCATCTATCCCGGCTTGAACCTCCACATCCTGTTCCTGGCCGGGATCGGTTTGTCTGCCTGGGTCGGACTGATGCTGCGGGACCGGTCGCTGCGATCGCTGATCCTCGCCGGCTGACGGATCAGTTCTTCAGCTTCCACCCGCTTCTCAGCAGCGCGTAGCAGAGCAGGCCCATGCCGATGTTGATGGCAAGCAGCAGGCCCGCGCCCAGCACCACGTTTGAGTCGGCCTCGCTCAGGAACCCGTAACGGAAGCCGGAGATGATGTAGAAGAACGGGTTGGCGTGGCTGATCGTGCGGAACACGGGCGCCAGCGCATCCACGGAATAGAAGGTACCCGACAGCAGCGACAGCGGCGCCACCACGAAATTGGTGACGGCGGCGGCATGATCGAACTTTTCCGCCCAGATCGAAGTGAGCACGCCCAGGAAGGCCAGGAAGCCGGCGCCGCCCAGCCCGAACCACAGGATCGCCCAGCCATGCGTCGGCACCACATGGACGCCCGGCCACAGCAGCATCGCCAGCCAGACCGCAAACCCCACAAGCACCGCGCGCGTCACGGCGGCCAGCACCAGCCCGGCGAGAAGCTCCAGCGTGGACAGGGGCGGCATCAGGTAATCGACGATCGTCCCCTGGATCTTGCCGACCAGCAGCGAAAAGGACGAGTTGGCGAAGGCGTTCTGCATCATTCCCATGACGATCAGGCCCGGCGCGATGAAATCCGCGAAGGGAACGCCCATCACCGTGCGGCTGCGTCCGCCAAGCGCCACGGTGAAGATGGCGAGGAACAGCAGGGTGGTGATCGCCGGCGCCCACACGGTTTGGAGCTGCACCTTGAAGAAACGGCGCACCTCCTTCACATAGAGCGCCTTCAACCCCGGCCAGTTGACGCGGCCGATGGCGGCCTCGCCGAAGGGGGGAAGCGTTCCGGGACTGCGCTGGTCGGGCATGGCCGGCACGCCTACCGGGTGCCTCCCCGGCCCGCAAGCCGCCGGAACAGATCACCTGAAGAAGGACGACAATGGCCTGGACTGACGAGCGCATCGATCAGCTGAAGACGATGTGGGAAAAGGGCCTGACCGCCAGCCAGATCGCCGAGGAGCTGGGCGGCGTCAGCCGCAACGCCGTGATCGGCAAGGCGCATCGGCTGGGCCTGCAGGCCCGCCCGTCGCCGGTGAAAGAAAAGGACACAAAGGCGCCGGTGGTGGCCGACATCCAGTCGGGCGAGACACCGGACGCGTTGGCCGCGCCCTTTGCCACCGACAGCAACGAGGCGGAGCCCTCCCCGGCCGAGATCGCCGCTGTCGAGGACGAGGCCGAAGAGGCCGAGGAGGATGCGAACGAGACGGCCGCCGAGGTCAGGGCCGCGCAGCCGCAGTTCCGCTCGATCGGCCCGGGCGGCTTCGTCCGGCAGACGCCGGGCGAGCAGCAGCCGCCAGCGACCCCTGCTCCGCCCCGCCGCCTGGTTCCCGCACGCCCGGGCGCCGACATGGCGGGCAAGACGTCGCTGCTGGAGCTGAACGACCGCATCTGCAAGTGGCCGATCGGCCACCCGGGCGAACCCGATTTCCACTTCTGCGGCGAGCCGGCCAACCCGGGCTTCCCCTACTGCGTCGACCATTGCAGCAGCGCCTATCAGGCGCAGATCCCGCGGCGCGATCGGCGGGCACCGCCGCCGCTGCCCTTTGGCGGCCCGCGCCGCTGATCCCGGTCAGCCGACCATCCTGAGCGACGCCGGTGCAGCCTGCATCGGCGTCACCATCACCACCGCGCCGGTGATCGCATGCGCCGGCGACCGCGTGGGCGACACGGCAAGCATTGCGCTCCGCCCGTGCGCCGGTCCGGAGAGCCGGACGGAAAGCCGCAGCGTCTCGCCGGCGGACAGTACGCGTTCCGCCATATCGGCCACCGCGTCGCGATCGTCGCTGCCGACCAGGTCCGCAAGCGTCCGGGATGCGCCCGGATCGCCGCACAGCGCAGCAAAGCCCGCACCGGCCTCGACCAGGCAGCCCCGCAGGTTGATCCGTGCGGTGGCCGCCCCTGCGTCGTCGATGAGCGCCACCAGGGCGTCACGCTCAGCCGCCGCCCGGATCGCGGCGGGATCGAGCACATCGAACAGCAGCGCCACGCCGCGGTCGGTTGGAAAGGCATGGAGGTCGAGCGTCCGGTCTCCGGTCGCGTCGGCAATCTCCGCACGGCGCGCCTCGTGCGTCACGCTGACGCGCATCAGCATGCGCTCCACTGCAGCGGCGCTGTTGCGCCCGAACAGCTCGGCGACAGACAGGCCCTGCATCGCCGCCACGGCGCTGCTCCAATGGTCGCAGGCGGCCCGGTTGGCGCTGATCAGCCGCAAGCGCTCGTCAAACATGACGAAACCCTGCGCCATCCGCTCCACCGCCATCGCGGCGGGCCCGACCACCTCTCCGCTCGCGTCGCAGCGCCGCTCGTAATTCTCGATGGACAGAAGCACGGTTTTCGGTCGGCCGTGATTGGTAACCAGGACCGGTCCGCGCATCGCCCGGTCCTGCCACAGCCCGAAATTGCGGCACACCTCCGCTGCGGTGGCCCGCGTGGCCCCGTCCGCGTCGCTCAACATTCTCAGCTCCGACTTTCCTTCGTGATCAGCCGCTTGGATGGCGGCGAAGCGCTGACGATTATCCTTCCGAACGCTTCGGTCCGGACCGATCGGCAGGTCGCTTGGCGTGCCGCCCGATGCCCCGTATAACGGTGGGAGCATGACCGACCTGTTCGGGCGCCCGCCCGCCACGACCGACAGCTATGATGCTTCCTCGATCGAGGTGCTCGAAGGGCTGGAGCCGGTGCGCCGCCGCCCCGGGATGTATGTCGGCGGAACCGATGCCCGCGCGCTGCACCATCTGGCAGCAGAGGTGCTCGACAACTCGATGGACGAGGCAGTCGCCGGTCATGCCAGCCGGATCGAGATGGTGCTGGATGCCGGCAACCGGCTCACCATCTCCGACAACGGCCGCGGCATCCCCGTCGATCCGCACCCCAAATATCCGGGCAAGTCGGCGCTGGAGGTGATCCTCTCAACCCTCCATTCCGGCGGGAAGTTCGAGGGGAAGGCCTATGCCACCTCCGGCGGCCTGCACGGCGTCGGCGTCAGCGTCGTCAATGCGCTGAGCGAGGACACGGTGGTGGAGGTCGCGCGCAACCGCACGCTTTATCGCCAGCGCTTCGCCAAGGGGCAGACACTTGGGCCGATCGAGGAGGTCGGCGCCGCGCCCAACCGTCGCGGCACCACCGTGGCCTTCACCCCCGATCCGGAGATTTTTGGCGAGCTTCGTTTCGAGCCTGCGCGCCTGCACCGGCTTGCCCGCTCAAAGGCGTATCTGTTCGCCGGCGTGGAGATCCGCTGGCGGTGCGATCCGTCCCTGATCGAGGCGGGCGACGCCACCCCGGCGGAGGCCGTGTTCCAGTTTCCGGGCGGCCTGTCCGATCATCTGCGGGAGCAGGTCGGCGGCCGCGAATGCGCCACCGCCGACTTCTTTGCTGGCCGGCAGTCCTTTCCCGACGATCAGGGCCGCGTCGAATGGGCGGTTGCGTGGCCGCTCTTCTCGGACGGCGGCCACAGCTACTACTGCAATACCATCCCGACGCCGGATGGCGGCACGCATGAAACGGGGCTGCGCGCCGCGCTGACCAAGGGGCTGCGTGGCTTTGGCGAGCTGATCGGCCAGGGTCGGCGCGTGAAGGAGCTGGCGGCCGAGGACGTGGTGGTCTCGTCGGAGCTGATGCTGTCCGTCTTCATCCGCGATCCGCAGTTTCAGAGCCAGACAAAGGATCGGTTGACCAGCCCCGAAGCCGCCCGACTGGTGGAAGGGGCGATCCGCGACCAGTTCGACCATTTCCTCTCGGACAACATGGACCGCGGGCGCGCGCTGCTCGCCTTCGTGCTCGACCGGATGGACGACCGGCTCCGCCGCAAGGCCGAGCGCGAGGTGAAGCGCAAGACCGCCACCAGCGCCAGGAAGCTGCGCCTGCCCGGCAAGCTGACCGATTGCGCGTCCGAAGGGCCGCAGGGGACCGAGCTGTTCATCGTCGAAGGCGACAGCGCGGGCGGCTCTGCCAAGCAGGCGCGCGACAGGAAGACGCAGGCCGTGCTGCCGATCCGCGGCAAGATCCTGAACGTGGCGTCCGCCGCCACCGCCAAGATCGGTGCAAACAACGAGATCGCCGACCTGATCCAGGCACTGGGCTGCGGCACGCGGGACCGTTTCCGATCCGACGACCTGCGCTATGAGCGCATCGTGATCATGACGGACGCCGATGTCGACGGCGCGCATATCGCCACGCTGCTGATGACCTTCTTCTTCCAGGAAATGCCCGACCTCGTCCGGCAGGGGCACCTCTACCTTGCGCAGCCGCCACTCTACCGGCTCGTGGCCGGCGCCAAGAGCGCCTATGCTCGCGACGATGCGCACCGCGCGGAGCTGGAGCGGACCGAGTTCAAGGGCAAGAAGGTGGAGGTCGCCCGCTTCAAGGGGCTGGGCGAGATGAACCCGGGGCAGCTGCGCGAGACCACGATGGACCCGAAGTCGCGTTCCATGCTGCGCATCACGCTGCCGCAGGAATATGAGGAGCGGGCCGGCGTTCGCGATCTCGTCGACCGGCTGATGGGCAAGAGCCCGGAGCATCGCTTCCGCTTCATCCAGGACAATGCCGCCCGGATCGAGGAAGACGCGATCGACGCCTGAACGGAAACGGGGCGGCATCGCTGCCACCCCGTCCCGATGTTACAGGATCGTCCCGATCAGGCGGTCACGGCCGACGAACGGCGACGACGCAGCGCCGACCCGACCAGCCCGAAGCCGCCGATCATCATCGCCCAGGTGGCCGGCTCCGGCACGGCCGCCGGCGCTGCGGACAGGCCGAACAGCGAACGATCGGTCTGTCCCAGGAAGCTGAACGCGCCCGTCTGCAGGTTCACCTGGTACAGCCCGCGGCCGTCCTGCGCATAGCCGACGCCGAGCGAGTCGATGTCGAAGCTGTCGCGCGGGCCGAAGTTGACGCCAGTCGCGCCGACCGTGGTCAGCACGCCCGTGTTGTTTGCGAGCCGCGCCAGCACGTCATTCGTGCCTGAGCTGTCGATGGCGTACAGCTGGCTGTCTGCGGTGTTCCCGGTCTGCGCGGCAGGCGTGTAGGCCAGCGCGGTCACGTTCGGCGTCGTACCCGCATTCGGATCGCCAGCGCCGTAGGCGACGGGCGTCGCCACCAGCTGGATCGAGCCATCATTGGGATTGATGACGTAGTTGGCGCCCGTGTTGCTGACGATGCGAATGCGGTCGATCGTCGGGTTGAAATCGAACCCGAAGTTCGTGCCCGTCAGCGCGAGCGGTCCGCCGATCGCCGTGGCAGCGGCGGTGGCGGTGTTGATGGTGTAGAGCCTCAGGTCGCTGCCGAGGCCATAGAGCTGACCGTTGGCCGAACGGAAGTCGAGCGCGAGCAGCGTCGCCTCCGTGCCCGTGATCAACCGCGACGACACGGTGGTGCCCGGCGCGGCGCTGTTGATGGTGACCAGGTTGTTCTGCTCGTCGACGCCGAACAGCGTGGCGGCGCTGGCCGGCACCGCGACGGCCGACAGGGCGATAGCGGTAACAATCGTCATCTTACGCATGGTGCAACCCCTTGTTGATGATACCCAACGAGAAGGGAACGTTAATCAAGATTAACGCGTTCCGCTCTCCCCGCTTGGTCGAAGCCGCTTTTCCATCCGGGGGTATATTCCCCATCTAAATGGGGGGTCGGATCAAATGAACTTGTGGCCCGCCTCGCTCCGCGTGCGGATCAGGCTGGTCATCAGCAGCCGGATCAGGTCGCCCTGCCGGGCGGTGCCGGTCTTGGCGAAGATCTGCTTCAGGTAGGTGCGCAGTGTCGGCACCTTCACGCGCATCCGCTCGGCCGCTTCGGTGACGGAGTTGCCTTCGGCCAGGAGCGCCGCCACCCGGATCTCCGAGGGCGACAAGCTGTAGACCTGGCAGATCGGCTTCAGCAGTTCGCCTACGTCGATGTCGGGCGTGAACACATACACGATCGCCACCGGATCGGACGGATTGGCGGGCGCCCGCTCCACCGGCAGCACGGCCGCGATCAGCGCGCGGCGCTCGCCCTTGCGCCGCAGGGACACGACCGGCGAGCGCGCATCGGAGGGTGCCTCGCTACGCGCGCGATTGCTGGCGATGACATGCTCGATTGCGACGCGCAGCTTCACCGCGTCGGCGGGGTCGGTCGCAGCGAATCCGCGCCCCACGCGGCGCACGCCGTCCACGTCGTCCAGCAGCCCGCGCCCGGCATCGTTCAGGAAAATGATGTGACCCGCGCCGTCCAGCAGCATGATGGCGATGTCTGTGCTGTTGAGCGCCGATGCCAAGCCGTCCAGCCGCCGGCGCTGCGCGCGATTGAGCAGCCACAGCTTGAAGTAGCCCGCCAGCACCGGTTGCAGGCGCTGCGCCATCATTTCGCTGGGCAGCAGTACCGCCGGATCGCCGCCGTCGTGCACGGTGGTCATCACCAGTCGCTGGTGCGCGTCCGACGCGATCGGCAGGGACAGGATGCGCCATCCGTCGCTTCCCACCGTCAGGTCCTGCCAGCTGGAGCTCGCCTGCTCGCTGCGCCAGTCGTGGAGACTCGACTGTTCGGCAATCGCCGCCAGACCGGATGCAAGCGCGTCGTCGGTCGCCGGCCGCCCATAGGCATAGACGGGCTCCGGCGTCCGCCCGTCGTCATAGTGGATCGTCAGCGCCCCGCCGCGCGCACCCGTCCGTTCGACATATTTGGACAGGATCCAGCCGAGATCATCGTCGAAGGATTCGGGCAGGTCGGCCGCTCCGACCTGGAACAGCGGGTGCGGCGGTGCAGGAGGAGCGTCAACCGCCATGATGTGCCCCGCCGCCCCCTCTTGTGCCCTTGCCCTTGTCGGGCTGCTTTCGACCTAACTTGCGGTGCTTATCGCTTGTTCCGCTTTCTGCGTCCATGCATCAACCAGGCTTCGGACCTTCTTCTGTCGCCACTGCGGCAAGGGTGCCACCAGCCAGTAGCGCAGCTCCCCACCCGCCTCGCGGTCGAGCTCCACCACCCGGCCAGCAGCGACATCGGCGGCCGCAAGCAGGCTCGGCACCCGCGCGCGGCCGAGACCGGCGGCGGCCGCATCGATGGCAAGTCCCGCGTCCGCGACCACCAACGCGGCGCCGTCCACCTCCCCGCCAGCCCAGCCGATCAGCCCGGCATCGGCCGCGCCGTCCGGCGCCGCCACGATCGAGACCGACCCGTCGCAGACGGGTGCACCCTCATGCTCACCCGGTCCCGTCGTCCACAACATCGCGAGGTCGAGATTGGCTTCGGTGAAGTCCACCGCGCCGTCCGTCGCCATCAGGCGGAAGCTCGTGTCGGGCGCCTGTCGGCGATAATCGGCGATGCGCGCGCTCAGCCATTTGGCCGTCAGGTCGCGCGGCGCCGCCACCGTCAGCGTGGTGGAGGATTGGCCGGCCCGCATCGCGCGCACCGACTCCTCGAACTGCAAGAAACCCTCGCGCAGCGCCGGCAGGCCATTTTCCGCTTCCGGCGTCAGCTCCAGCCCGCGGGTCGTCCGCCGGAACAGCACGGTGCCCAGCGTATCCTCCAGCGCACGGATCTGCTGGCCCACCGCGGCCGGCGTCACCGCCAGCTCATCGGCCGCGCGGGTGAAGGACAGGTGGCGGGCCGCAGCGTCCAGCACGCGCAAGCCGTTCAGGGGCAGGTGCGTCCGCTTCACGGCGTCACCGCCGGCGCGACCAGCCCGAACCGGGGGATCGCCGCGTCGAAGCTGGTGCCGTCGGCAAGCAGCATGCGGAAGCTTCCGAACATCTGTCCGCTGGGGGTGCCCAGCGGACAGCCGGACACATAATCGAAGCTTTCACCGCACGCGATCACCGGCTGCTCCCCCACCACGCCGTCGCCCTCCACCTCGTGCCGGGCGCCGCGCCCGTCGGTGATGATCCAGTGGCGGCTGATCAGCTGCACCGGCTGCGTGCCGCCATTCTCGATCCGGATATGGTAGGCCCAGAACCACTTCCCGCGCGACGGCTGCGACTGTTCCGCCAGATAGCTGACCGACACGCGGACGGTTACGCCAGCGGTGGTCTTGGCATGGGGGAACAGCGCCTTCACAGACCAGCCGCCTTCAATGCGCGGTCGAGATCCTCGATCAGGTCGTCCGGATCCTCCAGCCCGATGTTCAGGCGCAGCATGCCTTCGGTCACGCCCATCCTGATCCGCTCTGGCTCGGCCACGCCGCTGTGCGTGGTCGAGGCATTGTGCGTCATCAAGGATCGCGAGTCTCCGATGTTGTTCGAGATGTCGATCAACTCCAGCGCGTCGAGCAGCGCGAAGGCCTGCGCGCGGCCACCGTCCAGCACCAGCGTCATGATGGTGCCGCCCGCCGCCATCTGCCGCATGGCCAGCGCATGCTGCGGGTGGCTCTTGAGCGCCGGATACAGCAGCCGCGGCACTCTCGCCTCGATGGCGCGCGCGACGGCAAGCGCCGTCTCGCTCTGCCGCCGGATGCGCAGGTCGAGCGTCTCCAGCCCTTTCAGCACGACCCAGGCGCTGAACGGGCTGATGGTCGGCCCGGTATTCCGCACGAACGGCAGCAGCACGTCGTCGATGAAGGCACGGGTCCCGCACACCGCACCCGCCAGCACGCGGCCCTGCCCGTCCATCATCTTGGTCGCCGAATAGGCGACGACATCGGCGCCATGCTCCATCGGTCGCTGGAGCGCCGATGTGGCGAAGGCGTTGTCGACGACGGTGACGATGCCGTGCGCCCGCGCGAGGGCGCAGATCGCAGTCAGGTCGGCCACCTCCAGCGTCGGGTTGGCCGGCGTCTCAAAGAAGAAAACCTTGGTCTTCGGCCGGATCGCCGCAGCCCAAGCGTCGGTGTCGGACGCGTCGACGATCGTCACGTCGATTCCGAAGCGAGGCATCAGATGGTCGGTCAGCCAGCGACACGACCCAAACATCGTGCGCGCCGCAACCATGTGGTCGCCCGCCGACAGCTGGCAGAGCAGCGCCGCCGTCATCGCCGCCATGCCCGATGCGGTGGCGCGCGCCGCCTCCGCCCCCTCCATGAGGGCGATGCGCTGTTCCAGCATCTCCACCGTCGGGTTCTGGAGGCGCGAATAGGTCATGCCCGCCTGCTCGCCGGCGAAGCGCGCCGCCGCATCCGCAGCGCAGTCGTAGGAGTAGCCGGAGGTCAGCATCAGCGCCTCGGACGTCTCGCCCCAATCGCTGCGCGCGGTGCCGCCGCGCACGGCCTGCGTCGCGGCACGCCAGCGTGTGGTGATCGACCGGTCCTGCCCCGTGCCTCGCTTCATGGCCCTGCTTTGAAAGGCGCGGGCGGGTGCGTCAATGCACCCCGGCCGCGCGTGCCAATCGATCGTCCAGCCGGTCGCGCGCGGCGAGCACCGCGCCCCTGCGCGCTTCCCCGAGCTCCCGGTCCAGGAAGTGGCGGGTCAGCCGCAATCCGCCGATCGCCTCGTCCAGCGTCCCGGCGCTTCCGCTCAGCAGGAAGGCGGGCAGCGGCAGCAATCGAGCCTCGTGCCCGGCAGCCGCCGACCGCGACACCGCACGCGCGCTTTTCGGGCTGACGAAGGCCAGGTCGTCGGCCCGCTCCGTCACCACGCAGCGGGTCAGGTCCAGCCCGACCCCCAGCGCGGTCAGCAACAGAAGCTCGAACCGCACCAGCGCCGCCGCCCATCCGCGCGCAGACGGTGCCGCTTCCACGGCACCCAGCAAGCCCGACAGCGCATCGAACATGGCCGGATCGCTCTGCCCTTCCGGCAGCACGGCGGCGGCGAGCGCCGTCGACCACTCGATCGCGGCGGCCGGCAGGGGCTCCGACAGCAGCGGCGCGCGGCTGTGCACCAGCTCGGCCGTCATGGCAGGCAGCTGCGTATCGACACGCGCCCGATACTCCGCGCGGACGATATTTCCTGGCACCAGGATCGGGCGGAGCCGCCGGGATTGCCCGCCCCGCACATAGCCCGCCAGCATGCCGTCCGCCGGCGTCATCGCCCGCACGATCGCGCCGTGCTCGCCATGTCCGCGAGCGCCGAGCACGATGGCATCCGTCAGGACGTGCATCGGCCTGCCGGCACCCGGCGCGGCTCAGCCGCCGGCATGGAAATGATCATGGACGATCTGCGCCACCGCACGCGACACGCCGGGTGTCTTTGCGAGATCCTCCAGCGATGCCGCCCGCACCGCGCGTGCCGTGCCGAAACGCATCAGCAGCGCCTTCTTGCGCGCAGGACCGATGCCCGGCACCTCGTCCAGCGGGCTGACGCCCAGCGCCTTGGAACGCTTGCCGCGGTGGGCGCCGATCACGAAGCGGTGCGCCTCGTCGCGCAGGCGCTGCAGATAGAACAGCACGGGCGAATTGACGGGCAGCGTCAGCTCGCGCCCGTCCAGCATGTGGAAGACCTCCCGCCCCTCGCGGCCATGGTCCGGCCCCTTGGCGACGCCGATCAGCACCACGTCCTCGACGCCCAGCTCCTCCAGCGCCTCGCGGGCGACCTTCAGCTGTCCCTTGCCGCCGTCGATCAGCACCAAGTCCGGCCAGTCGCCGCCGTCGCGATCCGGATCCTCGTCGCGCGCGCGGGCGAAGCGGCGGCCGATCACCTCGCGCATCATCGCATAATCGTCGCCGCCGACCGTGTCCTTGTTCTTGATGTTGAACTTGCGGTAGCTGTTCTTGCGGAAGCCTTCCGGCCCCGCGACGATCATCGCGCCCAGCGCGGCCGTCCCCTGGATATGGCTGTTATCATAGACTTCGATCCGGTTGGGCGGGCCTTCCAGCTCAAACAGCTCGGCCAGCTCGCGCAGGATCTTCCCCTGCGTGGTCGATTCCGCCAGATGCCGGTCGAGCGCTTCCGAGGCGTTGCGCTTCGCCTGCTCCATCAGCCGGCGGCGATCGCCGCGCTGCGGTTCCGAGATCACGACCTTGGCTCCCGCGCGCTCGCCCAGGGCTTCGGCGATCAGCTCGGGCTCGGCCGGCATGCGGTCGACCAGGATGGTGCGCGGCGGGGGCACCTCCTCGTAGAATTGCGCCATGAAGCTTGCCAGCACCTCCGCTTCCGGCACGCCGTCGGTGTGCGTGGGAAAGAAGCTCCTGTGCCCCCAGTTCTGGCCGCCGCGAATGAAGAAGGCCTGGATGCACATCACGCCGGCATTGCATGCCAGCGCGAACACGTCCGCATCGCCGACGCCGTCCGCATTGATCGCCTGCGCGCCCTGGATGAAGGTCAGCGCCTTCAGCCGGTCCCGCAGGATCGCCGCCAGCTCGAAATCCAGATCGGCCGCGGCCTTCTCCATCGCCTCGCCCAGCTTCTTCTGCACGGCCGACGACTTGCCCGCGAGAAACGCCTTCGAATCCGCGACCAGCTCGGCATAGGCGGCCTCGTCGATCCGCCCGACGCACGGCGCGGAGCAGCGGCGGATCTGGTGCAGCAGGCAGGGCCGGGACCGATTGGCGAAGAAGCTGTCGGTGCAGCTTCTGAGCAGAAAGAGCTTCTGCAGCGCATTGAGCGTCCGCGTTACCGATCCGGCACTGGCAAACGGCCCGAAATAGTCGCCCTTCGCGCGCCTCGCGCCCCGATGCTTCTGGATGCGCGGAAAGGCATGGTCCTGCCGCAGCAGGATGAAGGGGAAGCTTTTGTCGTCGCGCAGCAGGACGTTGTATGGCGGGCGGTACCGCTTGATGAGCTGCGCCTCCAGCAGCAGCGCCTCCGCCTCGCTGTTGGTGGTGACGATCGTCATGCCGCGGGTCTGCGCGACCATGCGGCTCAGCCGCTTGGGCAGCCGCGCCACCTGTGTGTAGTTGATCACCCGCTGCTTCAGCGCGCGCGCCTTGCCGACATACAGCACCTCGCCGCGGCCATCGAGCATCCGGTACACACCCGGCCGCGCCGGCAGCGTCTTCAGCACGTTGCGGATCGCGGCGACGCCGGCGTCGATGTCGGGCTTGTCGCTGCCGCGCACCGTGTAGGTCGCGCGTTCCTCGTTGAAGCGATCGGTCGTTTCTGTGTTCACCGGCTGAATCTAGGTAGCCCGGGGCCGTGAAGCCACCCCTTCACAGCCGCCAGGTGATGCCGCTCAGAAGCTCAATGTCTGGCGTGTCGGCGTTCAGCCCGACATAGGCCGCGACATCCAGCTGCACCCCGTCGCTGAGCCGCCATGTCGCATAGGCGTCGGCAGTCGCCTCGGTCGCCCCGCCCGCCTCCTCGTTTCTGATCGCGTAGAGCTCGGTGCCGACGGCGACCCGCTCGCCGAGTGCCGCCTCGATCCCGGCCACCCCGCCCCAGGCGAAATGCCGCCCGTCGCCGTCCTCGTCCGCGGCGGCCGCGACCGTCGGCGTCAGTCCCAGCGTGAGGATTTTTCCCAGCGGGATCTGCACCGGCGCGACGACCTCAACCGACCAGTCGCCCTGCCCCAGCCGGTCTCCGCCGGTCGGCAGCGTGGCGCCAAGCTGCAGGCCGAAGGACACACCGTCGTCGCCACCATCGACGATGCGCCGGCGCAAGCCGACGGTCAGATCGCCAACGCCCTCATGCTGTTCGATCCGACCGCCCATGACGTCGCGGACACGAACCAAGGGCGAAAGGCCGACCCGGAGATCGAACTCGTCGCCCAATCCGAAGCGGAGGACGGTGTCGGCGATCAGCGTCTCGTCCGTGCGATCAGCTCCGTCGCGGGTCCGCGCCCAATCGACAGCGCCGATCTCGAGCTGCACCGCGCCGCCCTCGATCACGCACGGCGTGACGACGCGGTCGGGGCGATCCGAGCAGAAGGGGGAGAGCGCCTGCGCCGAACCGGTACTCGGCATCACGATGGCGGCCGCGGCCAGCACCGGCCGCCAAGCCGCCCACCGCATCAGTTCAATCGGCCAAGGCCCGAGATCGTGCGATCGATCAGCGGCCGGTCGGCTCCGGCATCCAGCCGGTCGGCCAGCAGCCGCGCCGCCGCGGCGGATGCCGCATCGGCCGCACTGCGCCGGACATCGGCAAGCGCGCTCCGCTCGGCCGCCGCGATCTTGGCTTCCGCCATGGCCGTACGCCGCTCGATCAACTGAGCGGCGTCAGCCTGCGCCTTGGCCAGGATCGCATCGGCCTCGCGCCGCGCACCGTCGCGCACCGCCTCGGCGTCGGCGGCGGCGGTTGCCGCGCGCCCCTCATATTCTGCCTTCAGCGCTTCCGCCTCGGCCCGCAGCCGCGATGCATCGTCAAGCTGCGCGCGGATGGTCGCGATGCGTCCGTCCAGCGCCTTGCCGATGGCCTTGCCGATCCCGCGCCACACCAGCAGCGCAATCAGCAGCAGCATGGCGAGGGCAACCCAGCCCTCCGCCTCCAGCCCGAGCGCGGCGGGCGCGGCGACATGCTCGCCACCCGCACCGCTGATCGAACCGGTGATACCTTCATGACCCATGTCGGTCGGCGCCAGCGGCTCCGACGAGAAGGGGTCGGCCAGGTTGGCCGCGACCGTTGCCGATCCGTTGCTGGGATTAGCCATGCGCCACCTCCCGCACGGCCGCCCGTGCCGCCGCCTCGTCGATGTCGATGCCCGCCAGACGCCGGACGATGTCCTGCGCCGCTTCGGCCGCGACCGTGTCGATGTTGGCGAGCGACTCCGTCCGTGCTGCGGCGATCCGCGCTTCCGCCGCAGCAACGCGCGCCTCGGCCTCGGCATCTGCCGCCTTCACGCGGCCTTCCGCATCCCGCGCGGCGGCCGCCTTGGCCTCCGCTGTCTGATGCGCGGCCGCGTCGCGGGCCTCGTCCATCCGCTTGCGCCATGCCGCCTCGGTCTCGTCGGCAGCTGCGCGTGCCCGCTCCGCCGCGACAAGGTCGTCGGCGATGCGGCGGTCACGCGCGTCCACCACCTGCTCCACCTTCGGCAGCATGCCGCGGCCGATGGTGAAGTAGACGAGCCCGAAGGTGATCAGCAGCCAGAAGATCTGCGAGGCATAGGTGCTCGCGATCTGGTCGATCTGAGGCATGGCGTTTGGTCCGGTCCCCGTTCGCTTAGGCGACGAAGATCAGCAGAACCGCGATCACGAAGGCCAGCAGGCCCAGGAGCTCGGCGGCGGCGAAGCCGATGAACAGGCGGCCCTGCTGGCCGTCCGAAGCGGCCGGGTTGCGCAGCGCGCCTTCGAGGAACTTGGCGAAGACATTGCCCACGCCCAGCGCGGCCAGACCGGCACCGATGGCGGCCAGACCGGCACCGAGCAGCTTTGCGGCTTCTGCGTCCATGAAATAACTCCTTCGTGTAAGCTGTTGTTTTAGTGAAGATTGACCGCGTCGTTCAGGTAGAGCGACGTCAGCAGGGCGAAGACATAAGCCTGGATGGCGCAGACCAGCAGCTCCAGCGCCGAGATGGCGACCATCAGCAGCATGGACGGCAGGCTGACGACCACGGGCGTCCACCATGCGGCGTTGGCACCGGACACGACGAAGCCGGCCAGCACCTTCAGAAGAATATGCCCCGCCATCATGGCGACGAAGAGACGCAGTCCCAGGCTGAACGGGCGCACCAGGAACGACACCAGCTCCACAAAGAAGATCAGCGGGATCATCGGGAGCGGCGTGCCGTGCGGCACGAACAGCGAGAAGAAGTGGAAGCCGTGCCGTGCAAAGCCGATGATCAGCACCATGGAGAAGCTGATGATGGCGAGCACGCCCGTAACGGTCAGGTGGCTGGTGACGGTGAAGGCATGGAGCCCGGGGATGATGCCGATGGGCAACAGGCCCAGCAGATTGGCCACCAGGATGAACATGAACAGCGAGAAGACATAAGGGACGAACCGGCGGCCTTCGGGGCCGATGTTGGCGGTCAGCATGCCGGCGATGAAGCCATGGACGCTTTCGACCGCGGCCTGCCAGCGGCCGGGCACCAGCTCGCGCTTCATGCCGCCTAGCATGAACACCCAGAGCACGCCCAGCGTCAGCACCATCCACAGCGCGGAATTGGTGAAGCTCAGGTCCAAGCCCCCCACCTCGATCCGCCCGAACAGCGGTTCAATGGTGAACTGGTGCATCGGGTCGATCTTGCCGCTTTCAGCCCCGGTGGCCAATTTTCAACCCATCCCTATGCGCAGCGGCGCCCGGTGTTATTCCGGACGCTCGCTGGAGATCCTCACGATGTTCCTCAACGCCGCAGCGACGCCCAGCGTCATCAGCAGCAGGAGGAGCCAGGGGGTGGTCCGCAGCCAGCTGTCGAGCAGCCAACCGATGAGCGCACCGCCACCAAGACCTCCGATCAGCTCAGCCAAGACGCGATTGCCCTGGGAATAACCCTTCCCTGGGCCGCGCTTCGACCGTCCCGTGCGGATCGATTCGTCGGCGCGGACCTTGGCCAGCCGCTCGTCGAGCTGCGTGAGCCGCGGGTCCGCCCCGCCATGGTCCTGGCCGTTTCCGCCTTCCATCCCGCCTCCCTGCCAGCCACCGCGCGATGCGGGGGCGCGGCTTGGATTTGCGCGACGGCGGACGGTCCCGCCAGAGCGCGGCCCGTTTAGGAAGGGGGTGTCGCCAAGTCAACCGCAGCGGCAGGCGCGCTCGACAGCCGCATCGACCCTGTCAGGGTACAGGCCGCCGGCCGGGAACGCAGTCGGCCGCCGATCCCGAACAGGTCAGAGCGCGGGGCAGTTGGCGGCGGTGGGCGGCGGATCGCCCTCGCCCCGCACGCGCCAGGTGCCGTCGTCGGACTGGTAGGCGTGGCCGGGCTGAACCCGCGTCGCAAGCGTGCGACAACCGATCGCCGCCGCCATCTGCTCGACGCTGACCGGACGACCAGCCACGCGCTCCGTGTAGACGGCGCGTCGGCGAATGTTGATCGAATCGACCTCCGCCCGCACCGCGCCCGACACCTGGCCGCGAATGCCGAGATAGCCGTCCGCCTTCTCGCCCACCGTTCCGGCGGCGATGGCGGCGCGAACGGCCCCGCTCTCCTGCGCGGCGGCCGGCATGGCGACAAGCGCGAGCCCGGCCGCGGCACCGGCGGCCAGCACGATGGTGGACAGACGTGTCATTGCGGGAACAGCTCCGGATTTTCCTCGATGATCGCCTCGGCATCACGTTCAAGCCTCAGCAGAACCTCCTGCCGGACATTGACGTTCAGATTGATCTCGATCGGCCGTTCCGGCGCCTGCACCTGGACGCACGCGCCCAGCATCAGCACCAGCCCGGCCATGGTCGCGGTGCGCACGGTGGTCATGCCGCCCCGGCTCGCACCCTGATCAACGCCCGTCAACATCCGCATGCTCCTATGACGCTGTCCGGCTGACCGGTGGCTGAACGCCGCTGGGCGCCGGGAGCGCGGGATCGGGCGCGTTGATCGCGTCCGGCAACCGCTCGCGCAGCAGCTCCTCCGGATCGCCGAACCCGCGCAGCGACGCCAGCAGCCCGCGGAAGGGCGCCTCCACCCGGATGTTGAACAGGAACGGCAGGTTGGTGAACTGGCTGAGGATCATGCTCGCCCGCGTCCGCGGTGTCGCGCGATTGACGCCGCCGAAGCGGACCTGCGTCACCATCTCGCCGTCGATCGCCCCGTCCAGCGCGATGGTCAGCTGATTGTAGCGGATGGACCGCAGCGCATCGAACGCCAGTTTTCCCCAGGTGCCGAGATCGGCGTTCGACAGCTCGCCATTATAGGCGAGGGTGCCGCCCCCCTCACGCGACATCAGCGTGCCGCCCTCGATCCGCCCGCCCTCCCGGTTGAACAGGATCGGCAGCCGCCCGTCGAACGTCCCCGTGGCCGCGAGATCCTCGAATTCGAACCTCCCGATGGATTTTGCGGCATCGAGTGCGTTCACGTCGAACACCATGCGCCGCTCCGCCTGCTCGGCGAAATCGAGGAGCGTCGGCTCGAGCGTCAGCGTGCCGCCGGCCAGCGGCCAGCTGCCGCCGGCCACCTCCACCCGCCGCTCGGGCAGCAGGCGGTATCGCACGGCACCGTTCAGGATTTCGATACCGGGATTGACGCTGCCGATGGTGGCGACCTGCCCGGGCGCCGTCTGCAGGCCCAGCAGGTCGACGAATTGCATCCGGGTCGTCAGCCCGCTGACCGGGCCGAACGCAGCGGCCAGCGCCGCATTCTGGGTCCCGAACTCGCCGGTTGAGGTGACGCCGCCCGGGCCCCAGGCGATCCGCCCGCTGCCGTCGACCAGCGCGTCCACCTCCGCGACCACGCCAAGCGTCAGCCGCGTCAGCTGCTCGGGCTGGAACCCGTCCGGCGTGAAGCGGATGCCCGGCACAGTCAGCGCAGCGGCACCCGTCCCGGCCTTCAGGTCGTGGCGGATGGCAACGTCGACGATCTGTGCATCGTTGGCCGGCAGTCGCAGCGTCGCGTCCGCCACGATCCCGTCGCCGCCCAGGCGGAACCGCATGTCACGCGCCACCAGCCGCTCGAATCGGCCCGGCTCCACGGCGTCGGTCAGCCCGATGTCACCCGCCAGCGTCAGCGCCCCGCCGGCGAAGCGCCAGTCGCCGGCCGCGTCGCCGATGACAAGCGGGATCCCGCCGATGGTCGCGCCGCCGCCGGCGAACTTCCCGGACGGGCCGCCCCCGCCGAACCGCCCATCCACTTCGGCGATCCGGACGTCCGTGCGGCGCGCCGCGTTTCCAACCGCCAGCACGAGGTCGCTGAGCGTGAAGGCGCCCGCTCGCGGCTGCAGCCTGGCCGATCCCGCCTGCACGTCCAGCGGCGTGCTGCCGATCGTGCCGGTGATCGCGGGGCTGGCGATGCTGAGCGGAGCCAGCCCGCCACCATCCACCACCCGGCGCCCCGCAGCCGGGCAAAGATCAAAGCCGCCCGGCGCCAACCGCGCCGCGCCGATGGACACAAGGCGGTAGCGGACCGGCACGCAGCCCGGATCCACCATCAGCGCGCCTGCACGCGTCAGCTGTGCGGCGACCGGCAGGTCCAGTCCCTCGACCCGACCGCCTGCCAACGGTCCATCAAGCGTGGCCCGCGTCGTGATGCGGGTCGCACCACCACCGCCGGTGGTGAAGCGCACGGGCGCCAGCGCGATCCGTGCGTTGTCGGCGGCATATGGCTGGACGCGCACCAGCCCGGTGATCGCGGCCGTGGCGCGAGGCTGGCGGAGCACCGCGCTTACGGCGGGCAGGCCGCCGCCGGACAGGGTCAGCTGCCCGTCCAGCCGGCGCTGTCCACCAGGCCAGCCGAGCGCCACCGCCGCGCCGTCCGCGATCGCCAGCTGCGCACCGCTGGCGCTGGTCGCATCCAGCTGGGACAGGCTCAACATGCCCTGGCCGCTTGCTTCCTGCCGGGCCACGAACCGCGCGCGCAGGGCGAAGTCTCGGGCGGCGCTGGCCGAGGCATCACCGATCCGCGCGAGCAACGGCGACACCGGCGTTCCCGCCGTGCGCTCGTCGAGCCGCAGCAAGGGCGTCATCAGGCTGCGGTCGACCGCCGCTCCATTCACCGCCAGCTCGCCATCCAGACTGGTCACGCGGCCGATCGACCAGTCGCCCGCCAGCGTCGCCTGCGCCGCACGCGCGCCGGCGAGCCGCGCCTGCCGGCCAGCCAGCTCGATGCGCCCGTCGGTTCCGGATGACGATCCCGCAAAACTCGTCTGCCCGACAACGGCGTTCAGGACGCCGCCGGATGAGGAGAGCTGCGCCACGTCGAAGTCGGCGACACCCTGCCAACGGTCCAGCGCTTCGCCCAGTGCGGCGTCCAGCTGCACGGTCGCGCTGGCGATGGCCGCATCGCCGCACGCGGCCGACCGCACGCGCACTGGCCCATCGATCAGCGGCTGCCGGTCAACCGTCTCCAGCCCCACCGCCGCAACCACGCCCTCGGCCGTGCAGCCACCCAGCGCCAGCCGCGGCGCCCGCGCCACCAGCCGCCCGGCAAAACCGTCGGCGAGATTGCCGCGACCGTCGATCCTGGCGGAAATCCTGCCCGCCTCTGTCAGGAGATCGAGCCGCGCTTCCTCAAGCGCGACGTCGAAATCGGGCAGCCGGATCGGGGCGCCCGGCGTCGGCGGCGGCAACAGCCTGTCGACCGCGCCCAGCCTGATGCGTCCGTCCACGAAACGTCCGCGCAGCCGCACCCCGCCCGCGCTCGCACCCGTGACCACCGGTCCGTTCAGCCCGACGCTGATCTGCAGCTCGGCCCAGTCGGCGGTCAGGTCGGGCGCGGCGGGATCGCCGATCACTACATCCTCGATCCGCTGGCTGGTGACGCCGATCTCCGTCACGCGGTACCGTGCTTCCACGCCGCGGCGGGCAAGCTCCCGGTCGACGAGCCCGGATGCGATCTCGATCCGCTGCGACCACAGGATCGCGGCCGCCACCAGCAGGAACGCACCCACCGCCAGGAACAGACGCCGGGCCGTCACGCGGCGCGCGGTGCGCGGCGCGGTCGCCTCTGCTCCTGCCTCCGGTTCGATCGGTCACTCTCCCCCCGTTGCGGGACCTCGCGTCCCCCGACTGACGCTCAACCGTTAGTCGAGCCATCCGGTGCCGTCATCCTCCACGTTGCACGATTGCGCACGGCTGAACCGGCTTCTAACCAGCACCGATGGCGGACGGCACCGGCAATGATGGGCATCGCGCACGGCTGCGCACCCGCCTGCTCGAGGGCGGCGGAGAAGCGCTGCTGGATCATGAGCTGATCGAATATCTGCTGGCCCTCGCGATCCCGCGCCGAGACACGAAGCCGCTGGCGAAGCGGCTGCTCGCCGAACATGGCGGCATCGGCGGGCTGTTGTCGGCCGATCCGGAAGCCATGCGCCGGTCGGGTGCGGGGGACACCGCAATCGCCGCGATCAAGGTCGCACAGGCAGCCGCCGTGCGGCTGTTGCGGGCGGAAGTCGCCGCGCGCCCTGTGATCGGCAGCTGGGACGCGCTGCTCGACTATCTGCGCGCCGACCTCGCCCATGTCGCGGTGGAGCGGGTCCGCGTGCTTCACCTCAACGGCAAGAACATGCTGATCCGAGACGAGCTGATGGCCGAAGGTTCGATCGACCAGGCGCCGATTTATGTGCGGGAGGTGGTGCGCCGCGCGATCGATCTCGGCTCGGCCAGCATCATCCTGGTCCATAACCACCCGAGCGGCGATCCCTCGCCCAGCCGCCAGGACATCGCCATCACGCGCGACATCGCGGAGGCCGCAAAGCGTATGGGCATCGCCGTCCACGACCATGTCATCATCGGGCGCGACGGCCATGCCAGCCTGCGCGCGCTCGGCCTCATCTAGGGCGCGGCTGGCCCACGTGGAAAATGAAAGGGGCGACCGTTGCCGGCCGCCCCTCGATCACTGCTTGTGCTGCTGGGCGATCAACCCTGCAGGAAGGTGGTCAGCTCGCCGCGTGACACCTTGCTGTTGCTGTCGGTGTCCGCCTGAGCGAAGGCCGCATTGGCCCAGCTGGCGCTGTCACCCTCGGCCGCACCGCCCGGCTGACTGGCGCGAAGCGCGGTCATCCAACGGCCGAACTCGGCCTGCGTCAGCTCGCCATCGGCATCACCGTCATAGTTCGCGAACTCGGCCTCGACGACCTGCGCGACAGTGTCTGCGCTGTTCGTCGTTGCGGCCTCGGCCGTTGCAGCCTCCGTCGTCGCAGTCTCGGCGGCCGGTGCTGCCTCGCTCGTCACGACATCCTCGGCGGCCGTCTCCGGCTGCGCGGGGAGCGTGTCGGCGGGCGCTGCCTGCTCGGCAGGGGGCGTCGACTGCGGCTGTGGCGCAGTCTCCTGCGCCATCACGGGCGACGCCGCCATCATGGTCGCGGACAGAAGAAGTGCCTTAATCATCGTCGTAACTCCTTGATATTCCATCAAGTAGCCGGCTTTCGTGCCGGCGGCCCTCCAATATTGGGGCTCCGTTCGGGGAGTCATCACTTCAAACCACCGCTCACCCCCGCTAGGGCTCCGCTCATCCCGTCGCCATCCAGGAACCGCCATGATCCCGCGTTACGCCCGCCCCGCCATGACCGCACTTTGGGAGCCGGACAGCCGGTTCCGCATCTGGTTCGAGATCGAGGCGCATGCCCTCGACGCCATGGCCAACCTGGGCATCGTGCCAAAGGACGCCGCGGCTGCCGTCTGGGCGCGCGGCGCCTTCGATGCTGCGCGCATCGATGAGATCGAGGCCGTCACGAAGCACGACGTGATCGCGTTCCTGACCAACGTGGCCGAGCATGTGGGGGACGAGGCGCGATTCCTGCACCAAGGCATGACGTCGTCGGACGTGCTCGACACCTGCCTTGCCGTGCAGCTGGCACGGGCGACCGACATTCTGCTGGACGACCTTGATCAGCTGCTCGCCGCGATCAAGCGCCGGGCGTTCGAACACAAGCTGACACCCACAATCGGGCGCAGCCACGGCATCCACGCCGAACCCGTCACCTTCGGGCTGAAGCTCGCGCAGGCCTATGCCGAATTCAGCCGCGCCCGCGCGCGCCTCGTCGCGGCCCGGGCGGAAATCGCCACCTGCGCAATTTCGGGTGCCGTCGGCACCTTCGCCAACATCGATCCGCGAGTGGAGGCGCATGTCGCCGCCAAGATGGGGCTGACGGTCGAACCCGTCTCCACGCAGGTCATCCCGCGCGATCGCCACGCCATGTATTTCGCGACGCTGGCGGTGATCGCCTCCTCGATCGAGCGGCTCGCGACCGAGGTGCGCCACCTCCAGCGCACGGAGGTGCTGGAGGCGGAGGAATATTTCTCGCCCGGCCAGAAGGGTTCGTCGGCGATGCCGCACAAGCGCAACCCGGTGCTGACCGAGAACCTGACCGGGCTGGCGCGCATGGTCCGCGCCTATGCCGCGCCCGCGATGGAGAATGTCGCTCTGTGGCACGAGCGCGACATCAGCCATTCGTCGGTCGAGCGCTACATCGGCCCCGATGCCACCATCACGCTCGATTTCGCGCTCGCCCGAATGACCGGCGTCGTCGACAAGCTGCTGATCTATCCGGATCGCATGCAGGCGAACCTCGATCGCATGGGCGGGCTCGTGCACTCGCAGCGCGTCCTGCTCGCGCTCACCCAAGCGGGGATGAGCCGGGAGGATGCCTATGCCGCGGTTCAGCGCAACGCCATGCGGGTGTGGGAATCGGATGGGCGCCTGTCGCTGATGCAGCTCCTGAAGGACGATGCCGACGTGTCGGCGCGGCTCAGCGATGCCGAGATCGAGGAGCGGTTCGACCTCGGCTATCACTTCAAGCATGTGGACACGATCTTCGACCGGGTATTCGGCCCGGCCTGATCGCCGCGTCAGCTGCCCGGCGTGGGCTCGTTCTCGCCGGTCGACGGCTCAGTCCGCGACAGCGCGAGCGCGGCTGCAGGGCCTTCGCTGTCCAGCACGCCCAAGACGCGCGTGGCGAACTCGGCCATGTCCCCGCCGTGCGGCTGGTAGGCTACCGGCCGCAGGAGCGCGCGAGCCTGGTCCAGCTGATCGCGTCGCAGCGCCACCTGCGCGGCCTGCATCTTCAGCCCCATGTCGTGCGGCGCCAGCTCCTGCGCGCGCAGCAAGGCCATTTGGGCGTTCTCGGTCGGCGTGATGCCCTGCTCGGTAAAGCTGCGGAAGAACAGCAGCAGCGGCATGGGATGATCAGGCTCGATCCGGTTGGCGCTCAGGAACCATCGCCGCACGGCGTTCCACGTTGCGGCATCGGTCGCCCCGTCTCGCCGCGCGATCGCCATGGCCGCCATGCCGCGATAGATCAGCGCCTCGGCCATCCTCGGGTCGGCGGCGATCGCCCGGTCGGCAGCGGCGGCGGCCGCGTCCAGATTGCCCATGTCGAACTCGGCCTCGGCCAGAACGCGCTGTGCCACCGGGTCGTCCGGATAGGGTGCCGCCGCGCGCTGCGCCATCCGCAGCACATCTGGTGCAGTCTCGCGATTGACACCGCGGGTCGACCGGATCCGCGCGTCCATCACCGCCGCCGCGCCCGTGCTGAGCGGTGTCACGGTCACGGCATCGATTGGAAGCTGCGCGGGCTGCAGCGTCAGGGACATGATGCGGCGCTGGTGCAGATAGTCGTTCAGCTCATCCTGAAGCGCGTCCATGTCGCCGAACGCCGCGCTCGCGGCCCGCGGCGTCTCGCCTGCATTGATACGCCCGATATAGTCGGTCAGCTGCCCGCTCCGCCCGGGTTTGAACGTCAGCATGTGCGTCAGCAGCCACCCACGGCCATAGAGCGCGTCGTGCTCATTGTCCCGGCGCGGCCGCATCTCGTTGGCGAGCATCCGGTCGACGGGCAGCGGATTGCCCGTCAGCAAGCCCCATGCGCGATAGAGCGGCGGCCGGCCGAACTGCACGGATCCGTCCTCCCGCAAGTCGGCGGTCGCATGGAACTCGGCATAACCTTCCACCAGCCAGGGCGGCAGTGCGGTGTGCGCGAAATGGGTCAGCATGATGTGGTGGGTATATTCGTGCAGCAGCACCGCATCGGCGGAGAGCACATGCGGACCGCTTTCCGTGCGGCGGGGCACGAACGCGACGGAGCCGCTCGCCCTTGGAATATAGAAGCCTGCGACCGACCGGCTGCCGGACAGCTGCCGGATCGTGTCCATGTTCCTGACCATGTAGACAGTGACGCGGTTGCCCGGACTGACCGGATCGTCCGGGATGTTCCGCATCAGCCGCACGGCGCGGTCGAACCTCTCCAAACGCTCCGCATAGCGGCGGACGTCCTCGGCGTCGTCGTCCGCATACACGATGAAGTGAGCGGAACTCGCCTGGTGCCAGGCGGCGGCGGCTGGATGGCACGCGAAAAGTGCCAACGTCCAGAAGATGATACCCCGCATCGACCCCTCCGATACCTGCGACGGAAGGTTAGGCTGGGCGCCTCCTCCCTGACAAGGCGCTGTGAGCGGTCAGCAGGCGGTTTTCAGGGCCGTGTCGTCGGCGATGATCGGCCGCTGGTTCGCCAGGATCATGCCCAGCATCCGGCTCCACCGGCTGCCGAACCAGGCTTCGCCCATCTCCACGCCGACGATGCCGTCGCCCCGCAGCGTCGATGACGCCTCCACATCGTCCAGCCGCGTCAGTTCCCGGTCGGTGATCGCAAAGAAGCACCGCACCAAGGGCCGGTCAGTCGAGCGGTCCAGCGTGCCCAGAACAACACCAAGCCGGTTGGTCCGCATCCGCACCAGCGTGCCGGTCGGATAGATGCCGATCGACGCAATGAATGCGTCCAGCACGCCCGGGTCAAAGTGCCCGTCCCAGTCCTTCATGCGATTGAGGGCATCGCCGGGCGTCCAGGCGCTCTTGTAGCAGCGATTGGACGTCACCGCGTCATACACGTCGCACACGGCCCCCATCCGTGCATGGATGGACAGCTGCTCGGCGGTCAGTCCGAACGGATAGCCATTGCCGTCGACCCGCTCATGATGATGCAGGCAGACATCCAGCGCGATCGCCGACATCTCGCTGTCCGCTTTCAAAAGATCGTGGCCGAGCACCGGATGGTCGCGCATCACGGCGAACTCCTGGTCACTCAGCGCGCCCGGCTTCATCAGCACGGCGTCGGGCACGCTCATCTTGCCGATGTCGTGCAGCAACCCGGCCATGCCGATCTCGCGAATCGTTTCCTCCGGCAGCCGCAGCTTGCGCCCAAGGTTGATCATCAGGGCGCACACGGCCACCGAGTGCATGTAGGTATATTCGTTTTTGCGCTTCAGCCGGGTCACCCGAATCAGCGCGGACGCGTCGTTGAACACCTGCTCGGCGATCTGTTCGACAACCGGCCCCACGTCGGCTGGGCGCACCGCCTTGCCGAGCCGCGCTTCCTTGAACATCCGGGTGACTGCTGCGCGGGATTCCTGGACCAGCGCCGCTGCGCGTTCCAGCTCGCGGGCCTGCCGCTCCTCCTCCGACTCGATCCGTCGCGCGGGTGGTGGACGCTTCTGCACGGGCGCGGATGCCGGCGCGCCTGCGTCAACCTCGACTTCGGCAACAGGCGCCCCCCCCCGATCGGTATCGATCACGAACATCTCGGCGCCACCATCGCGCGCCAGCTCCAGCGCGCGCTCGTCCTCGATCAGGAAACGGCGGCGCCAGAATGGATGCAGCCACCACGATCCTTCGATCGCATGCACATACATGCCGACACAAAGCTGATCACGACGGACGCGTAGAAGCATGTTGTGACGGCTCTCCCCCCGGAAAACGTCACTTTAGCCCCGACAATCTTAACATAGAGTAAGCTGGCAGGAGTTAGCCGAGCGCCGCCTTCAGCTTGGAAAAGAAGCCGTGGCTCGCCGGGCACTCGTCTCCGGTTTCGGTCGCACGGAATTCTTCCAGCAGCTCCTTCTGACGCGACGACAGCTTCGTCGGCGTCTCCACCTGGATCTCCACCACCATGTCGCCGCGACCGCGTCCGGACAGCACCGGCATGCCGACGCCGCGCTTGCTGATCTGCTTGCCCGACTGAATGCCGGCGGGGATGCGGATCTGGTGCGTCTCTCCATCGAGACCGGGGACCTCGATCTCGCCACCCAGCGCCGCCGTGGTGAAGCTGATGGGGCAGCGCGCGAACAGGGTCGTGCCCTCCCGCTCGAACAGCGGATGACGCTTCACATGGATGAAGACGTAAAGATCGCCGGACGGACCGCCACGCGCACCCGCCTCGCCTTCGCCGGTCATGCGGATCCGCGTGCCCTCGTCGACGCCGGGGGGGACGTTCAGGGACAGCGTCTTGCGCTTGTCGACCTGGCCCTCGCCATGACAGGCGGCGCATGGCTCGGCGATTACCTCGCCCGCGCCGTGGCAGGTTGGGCAGGCCCGCTCGACCACGAAGAAGCCTTGCTGCGCGCGCACCTTGCCGGCCCCGCCACAGGTGGGGCAGCTCCGCGCGCTGGTGCCCGGCTTTGCGCCGCGCCCGCCACACGGCTCGCACGCCGCGGAGACGTCCACGGTGATCTCCGCCGCCTTGCCGGCAAAGGCCTCCTCTAGCGAGATCTCCATGTCGTAACGCAGGTCGGCACCGCGCCGGGCGGCGGTGCGCCCTGCCCCCGGGCCGCCGCGCCCGCCCATGAACTCGCCGAAGATGTTCTCGAAGATGTCGGAGAAGCCGGAAAAATCCTGCTGCCCACCGCCGAAGCCACCCTGCTGGAACGCAGCCTTGCCGAACCGGTCATAGGCCGCGCGCTTCTGCGGGTCCTTCAGGCAGTCATAGGCTTCACTGACGGCCTTGAACTTGGCTTCGCTGTCCTTGCAGCCGGCGTTCTTGTCCGGGTGATATTGCATGGCAAGCTTGCGGTAGGCGGACTTGATGGTCTGGCCATCCGCCGTGCGCTCCACGCCTAGCAGCTCATAATAGTCGATGTCGGTGCTCATCGGTCCCCGCCCATATTGAACCGCCCGCCCCGGACCTGTCGAAGCAGATCTTGTTCTCCGAAGGGAGAACGCCGCCTCGACAGGCCCGGCACGGTCGGCGCCACCTGACGGTTACGCCTTGTTGCTGTCGTCGACCTCGGAGAACTCGGCATCGACCACGCCGTCGTCCGACGCGGCACCGCCCTGCGGCTGGTCCGCGCCCGGAGAGGCCTGCGCCTGCTGCTCGCGCTCGTAGATCGCCTGACCCATCTTCATGGACACCTGGGCCAGGGCCTGCGCCTTCTCGGTCATCTGCGCCGGCTCGCCGCTTTCGACGGCGGTCTTCGCTTCGGCCACGGCAGCCTCGATCTCCGACTTCAGCGACGCGTCGATCTTGTCGCCATTGTCGGCGAGCTGCCGCTCGGTCGTGTGGATCAGGCTCTCTGCGTTATTCTTCGCCTCGGCTGCCTCACGGCGCTTCTTGTCGTCCTCGCTGAAGCGCTCGGCATCCTTCACCATCTGGTCGATGTCGGCATCGCTGAGACCGCCCGACGCCTGGATCTTGATCTGCTGCTCCTTGCCGGTGCCCTTGTCCTTGGCTGACACGTTGACGATGCCGTTTGCGTCGATGTCGAACGTCACCTCAATCTGCGGCACGCCGCGTGGCGCCGGCGGGATGCCGATCAGGTCGAACTGACCCAGCATCTTGTTATCCGCCGCCATCTCGCGCTCGCCCTGGAAGACGCGGATGGTCACCGCATTCTGGTTGTCGTCCGCGGTCGAATAGGTCTGCGACTTCTTGGTCGGGATCGTGGTGTTGCGATCGATCATGCGGGTGAACACGCCACCCAGCGTCTCGATGCCCAGCGACAGCGGCGTCACGTCCAGGAGCAGCACGTCCTTGACGTCGCCCTGGAGCACGCCCGCCTGAATGGCGGCGCCAATCGCGACCACCTCGTCCGGGTTGACGCCCGTGTGCGGCTCCTTGCCGAAGAAGCCCTTCACCACCTCGCGCACCTTCGGCATGCGGGTCATGCCGCCGACCAGCACCACCTCGTCGATGGCATCGGCCTTCAGCCCCGCGTCGGCCAGTGCCTTGCGGCACGGCTCCAGCGTCCGCTTGACCAAATCGTCGACAAGCCGCTCCAAGTCCGCTCGGCTGATGGACTTCACCAGGTGCTTCGGCCCGGTGGCGTCCGCCGTGATGAAGGGCAGGTTCACCTCAGTGGTCTGCGCCGACGACAGCTCGATCTTGGCCTTCTCCGCGGCTTCCTTCAGCCGCTGCAGCGCCAGCTTGTCCTTCGTGAGGTCGATGCCCTCGTCCTTGCGGAAGCCCTCGGCGAGGTAGTCGACCAGCTTGTTGTCGAAATCCTCGCCGCCCAGGAAGGTGTCGCCGTTCGTCGACTTCACCTCGAACACGCCATCGCCGATCTCCAAGATCGAGACGTCGAACGTGCCGCCACCCAGGTCGTAGACCGCGATCGTCTTGCCGTCGTTCTTCTCGAGACCGTAGGCCAGCGCCGCCGCCGTCGGCTCGTTGATGATGCGCAGCACCTCAAGACCCGCGATCTGGCCGGCGTCCTTGGTTGCCTGGCGCTGGGCGTCGTTGAAGTAGGCGGGAACCGTGATCACCGCCTGGGTCACCGTCTCGCCCAAGTAGGACTCGGCGGTCTCCTTCATCTTCTGCAGCGTGAAGGCGCTGATCTGCGACGGGCTGTAATCCTTGCCGCCCGCCTGCACCCACGCGTCGCCGTTCTGGCCGCGCACGATCTTGTACGGGACCAGCTCGGTGTCCTTCTTGGTGACCGGATCGTCGAACCGGCGGCCGATCAGGCGCTTTACCGCAAAGATCGTGTTGTCGCCGTTGGTCACCGCCTGGCGCTTTGCCGGCTGCCCGATCAATCGCTCGCCATCCTTGGCGAAGGCGACGATCGAGGGCGTCGTGCGCGCGCCCTCGGAATTCTCGATCACCTTGGGCTTGCCGCCTTCCATGACGGCCACGCAGCTGTTGGTCGTGCCCAGGTCGATACCGATCACTTTTGCCATGCTTGCTCTCTCGCACCCCGTTTCCTGACATCCGGGCGCACTGTCTCCCCGGCGCACGGATGTCTCTGTTACGGCGGCGATATAGGTGGGCTTTGCCCCCCATCAAGAAGGGCGTAGAAGCGGGAAGGAACCAACCTTGCCCGGAATTGCCGCCCGTGAAGATCCTTGCCGCCCTTGCCCTTCCCCTCGCCGTCCTCGCCGGCTGCTCCCAGCCGGAACTGCATGCGGAAGGCGGCTGGGTGCAGCTGCCGGCGGTGCCGGGCAATCCGGCGGCCGCATATTTCACGTTGAAGGGCGGCGTGGAGGACAATGCGCTGATCGCGGTCACCGCGCCGCGCGCGCTGCGCGCCGAACTGCACCAGTCGATGCAGCAGGGCGGCATGGCCGCGATGGAACCAGTTCGCCGCGTGCCCGTGCCTGCCCGCGGCGAAACCGTATTGGCGCCCGGGGGCACGCACGTCATGCTGTTCGGGCTCGATCGCTCGATTGCATCAGGACAGGGCGTGGAGCTCCTTCTGACGTTCGAGGCGGGCCCGGCGATCCGCTATACCCTTCCCGCGCGCACGGCGGCGGAGGGCGCGCCGGAACGCTGAGGCATGTCCGTCGCGATCCGCCGACCGCTGACCGAACAGGAGCGCGCCCTTGCCCGGTCGGTGTTCGGCGATGCCATCGACTATGATCCGGTGCGCATCGTCGATGGCAAATGGATCTTCTTCCAACCTGCCGGCGTCGCCATGGCCCCCATGGGACACATTCACTTCCACCCGAAGGGCGGCGTCTTCCGCGCCGATTTCGCGGCGGCACCCCTGTCGCTCCAGGGGCTGTTCATCCACGAGATGACCCATGTCTGGCAGGCGCAGACACGCGGGCGCTGGTGGCTGCCGCTGATGCGGCACCCTTTCTGCCGCTATGATTATTCGCTTCGCGCCGGCTGGCCTCTCCACCGCTACGGCATCGAACAGCAGGCGACGATCGTGCAGCACGCCTTCCTCGCCCGCCACGGCCAGACCGCACCCGGCGCCCCACCCCGCTCTCAGCTGGAGAGCGTGCTGCCGTTCCGGTCGTGAGCGCTCAGCCCTCCGCGAAGAGCTTCTAGGAACTTGGCATCTGTGAGCTGATGATGTTCGAGGAGCGACAAGCTCCTTCCTGTACCGGCGGCTGAGGCTGTATCGGGCTCAGATCCGGGCACGCATAAGCATATTCGGCCGTGGCCAGCGCGACGCGGCGCGCTAAGGGGTTAAGGTGCACGCTGCAATCATCACTGCCTTCAAGGATCCGGACATGCTCGCGCGGCTTGCCGACGCGTTGCTGGGACGCGGCTTCAAGCTGTTCATCCACGTCGACCGCAGAAGCCGGTTCGATCCTGAGCTGCTTGATGATCTGGTTCGGCGTGGATGCGTCGTCGATCGCCGCTACCGCATCGTCTGGGGCGGCTACACACATCTCCTTGCCATCACAGACTTGATGCGCCGTGCGCTACGAGATCCCGCCGTCGACTATGTGCATACCTTGTCGGGGCAGGACTATCCGATCAAGGACCGATCATACTTCGATCAGGTATGTGACGGTCGCGCTTTTATATCGTGGGAACCACTCGCCGAAACGCCGGAAGAGGTCCGGGACCGCTTCGACCAGTACAAGCTTCTCTATCCTGTTGAGTGGTGGCGCTCTATTCCCGGACCCATTGAGCGTCCGCTGCGTCGCCTTCAGCGCATTTTTGGCATCCGGAGGAAAGGCACGCGCGACTTCAATCGGTCCGCTATCTTCAAGGGACTGGTCTGGCTGTCGCTGCCAGCCGACGTGGCGCGCCACGCAGTTGAGAGCCCGGCTGCTCATCGCCTCCTCCGGGACCTGCGCTTCAGCTATCTTCCAGAAGAATTTTTCTTCCAAACCATGATCGCGAATTCGCCCTTTTCGGATCGGGTTGCGCATGATGATTTGCGCTACATGGATTGGGGACCCCGCGACGGCGTGAGGCCGGCCGTGCTCGACGCACGGGACGAAGACGCGCTTGCCCGCAGCCCCGCGCTTTTTGCGCGCAAGTTCGATTCCCGCCGCTCGGCCGAGCTGCTTCAGGCGCTTTCCGCAGCGGAGAGCGCGGCGGCCGCGTAGTTCCGTTCGGCAAGCGAGTGAGCGCGAAGCCAATCCCGGTCATCCTCCAGCCACCGCGCAACCAAATCCTCGAAGGTCACCGGCAGCTGAAGCCGCTCCCATGCCGCAGCACCGTTCCGGGACAGGCGCTCGTAAAGCGCGGGGTTGTCGAGCAACTGTTCCACTCGGTCGGCCAGCGCCCCGGCGTTGCCGGCCGGGAAGATCAGCGCACTCACACCGTCCACGATATTGCCGCTGAACATCGGGTGGTCGGACGCAACAATCGGCGTTCGCGACACCAGCGCCTCGTAGATCGTCAGCGGCAGACCCTCCGGATAGTCATGGTGGGAGGGCACGATCACCATGTCGGCCGCGCGCATCATCGGGACGACGTCACGATTGGCCACCTTGCCGTGAAGCGTGACTGCGTCGGCAACGCCCTTTTCCTCGGCAAGCGCTCTCAGGCGCTCGATGTCTCCGCCCCCCAGAAGGTCGACCCTGACCTTGCGTCCGCGCTGCCGTAGCACCCCAGCAGCTTCGACCAGATCGTCGACCCCTTTTGATCGAGCAAGCGCGCCTGCAAACAGCAGCGTCACGGCGCCGTCATTGCTGGCGGAACATTTTGGTTCCTGCTCGTGCGGCGTTCGCGCCGGCGCCCAGTCCCACGGGATGATTTTGCGCCGATCCACGCCGATCTCCGCCAGTTGCGCGCTTGCTCGCCTCCCATGATTGCCAACCGCGCCCACGACGCCGGCATTCAGGAGGCGCGCCATAAGCATGTTGCGCAACTGGCCACGACGACCGCTCGCCGCAAAGCTATCAGCAAGGACGACGAGCGTCCGTCGCCGGCGCCATGCTGCCCAGACCAGAACAGGCCACAAGGGGGTTCGCAGAACCAATTGGGCGGGATCGACTTGGTCGAGCAGCCGCCACCACTGGCGCAGGGAAAGGGCGTAACCGCGCGGGCCCAGCCCGATTGCGCGCGGGCCGTCGGGAAGAACCTCGTCAAAGGCGCTCTCGGTAACGACGTTGAGGACCGTCACCGGCCTCTCTGCGCGCGCAAGCCCGGCCTTGAAGTCGACGGAGCGCCGCTGCGCCTGGTAATCTTCCTCACCGCCACTTCGCAGGTTCAGAAACGCCGCGCGAAAATCGCCATATTGGATGAAGAGCAGCGGGGCCGCGCCGGCAACCCTGCCCGGCGGGCCTCCCTGCGCCACGCCTCAGCCCGCCTTCGCCACCCCGACCATCGCGGGCCTGAGGAGGCGGTCGCGGATGGTGTAGCCGGCCTGCATCTCCTGCACGATGGTGCCCGGCGCGGCATCGGCGGACGGCACCTCGATCATCGCCTGATGCTTGTTGGGATCAAGCGGCTGGCCGACCGACTCGATGCGCGCGATGCCGTTGCGCTCGAACACGGCGGTCAGCTCGCGCGCGGTCGCCTCCAGGCCGGCGACGAGGCCCTTGAAGCGCTCCTCGCCGCGCAGCTCGGCCGGGATCGCATCCAGCGCCCGGCCCAGATTGTCGGCGACCGACAGCATGTCGCGCGCGAAACCGGTTGCGGCATATGCGCGTGAGTCGGCCGCTTCCTTTTCGAGCCGGCGGCGGACGTTCTGCGTCTCGGCCTGCGCGTAAAGCGCGGCTGCCTTTGCCTCGGCCAGCTGCGCTTCCAGTTCGGCGGCGCGGTCATGCTCGGCGAGTTCCGGCGCGGCAGCGGCGGTTTCCTCGCGCAGGTCGTCCTGCCGCGGGTCAACGGTCGGGCGGTCGGTGTCGGTCATTGTCCAGGTCCGTCAAAAAAGTCTGTCGTGGGCGCTTCAATGGGAGCCGGCCGGCTCCGGCGCAACCTCTACCGCATCAGCCGCGACAGCGCCTGCGCGGTGAAATCAACCATCGGCACCACCCGGGCATAGTTCAGCCGGGTCGGTCCGATCACTCCGACCACGCCAACCACGCGCCCGTCGGGCCCACGATAGGGCGCCGCGATCACCGACGATCCGGACAGCGCGAACAGCGTGTTCTCAGACCCGATGAAGATGCGGGTCGATCGGCCCTCGCGCGCGCTGTCCAGCACGCGGGCGATCTCCTCCTTGCCCTCCAGCTCGTCGAGCAGCTGACGCACGCGGTCGAGATCGGCCGCCGCCGCCGGATCGATCAGCCGCGCCTGCCCTCGCACGATCAGCACCGGCCGGCGGGCACCGTCCTCCGACCACATCGCAATGCCGCGCGCCACCAGGTCGCGTGCGGCGCGGTCCACGCCGGCGCGCCCGTCCGCCAGCTCGGTCTCCAGCCGCGCGCGCGCCTCGCCCAGCGTCAGCCCGACCAGCCGCTCGGTCAGGAAGTTGCTTGCCTGTGAGAGCGTCGTCGGGGACGTGCCGGGCGCCAGGTCGAGCACGCGGTTCTCCAGGCTGCCATCCGCGCCCACCAGCACGGCCAGCGCCTGGTTGTCCGACAGCGGCATGAAGCCGACCTGCCGCAGCACCATCTCGCGCGGCGGCACCAGTACCAGCCCCGCACAGTGCGACAGGCCGGACAGGGCAGCGGTCGCCGCCGCCACCGCCGTTTCCACGCGCCCGCCCTCTTCCAGCCCGCGGGCGATGGCGGCGCGTTCCTCCGGGCTCGGCTCGGCGGCCTGCATGATCCCGTCGACGAACAGCCGCAGCCCGCGATCGGTCGGCATCCGCCCAGCCGACGTGTGCGGCGCCGCCAGCAGGCCTGCATCCTCCAGGTCCGCCATGACGTTGCGGATGGAGGCGGCCGACAGGTTCAGGCCCGATCGCGACAGCGTGCGCGATCCTATCGGCTGGCCGGTTTCCAGATAGCCTTCCACCACCAGCCGAAAGATGTCGCGCGCCCGGTCGCTGAGTTCGATCACCGACTGCATGGTTGTCATATGGGTTTGGCGCGGCGCCCGCTCAACGCATCCGGCGGGAAATGAAGATCATCAGGAGCCCGACCGCGGCGATGATCGATCCGTTGGTGATCCACTGCTGGCTGCCGATCATGAAGCTCTCCGCGGGCCAGCGGATCCAGCCGCGCCCCTGCGCCAGAAAGAACAGGCCAACGATTGCCAGCACGATGCCGGCCGAGGAAAGGATGGTCTTGGTCCGCATGGCCGGATCATGGCCGCTCCCGCCACCAAACGCCAGCCATGTCGACCCTCACCGCCGCCCGACAAGTCCTTCGATGGGCAGCAGCGACGGCGCCTCGCGCAGCCTGGTGCTGCCGCCGTCGCCGGCCGCCTTGTTGCAGCCGAGGTCGTAATGAAGCTCCTGCGTGGCGCCGCTGAGCTCGGTCCAGGTGACATGCACCCCAGACTGGTCGGTGGCATAGCTTTCGCAGCCCGCCTCCCCCGGCACCACGTCGCGCCGTTCCTCCGTCGGCCGCAGGGGTGACAGCAACGCCTTGAACGCCTGATATCGCGCTGGCGTCAGGCGGAACCCGCGCTCGCCCGTCGTCGCCGTGAAGCGTTCGCCCACGAACAATCCGGTCCCGTCCGGCTGCACCGTGACGGCATAGACCGGGCAGGTCCCGTAGCAGGGCGAGGTCCGGTATGTGATGCTTTCGACCTCGATCGGCCGTGGCTGCGCCCCGGCCCCGCCCAGCGCGACGTCGGACGTCATCTGGCAGCCCGCCAGCAGCATCGCCGCGCCGCAAATGGTCGCCGTCCGCATCGTCACTCTCCCTCATCAGCGCACCAGCCACTGGCGCAGGTGCGCCATCGGGTCTAGGTGCCGGCGCTTGTCCTTCAGGAGCCTGAACAACATGCGTCCATCCGGCCGCGCCGCAGACCAGATGCGCGCAATCTCGATTGAACCGGGTTTCACGCGCCATGCGGAGGGGTCGGTCCTCGTCTCCTTCGGCGACACCCGCGTCCTCGTCACTGCGTCTGTCGAGGAGCGGCTGCCGCCCTGGCTGCGCGGCAAGGGCGAAGGCTGGGTCACGGCCGAATATGGCATGCTGCCCCGCGCCACCCACACCCGCGGCAATCGGGAAGCCGCCAAGGGCAAGCAATCCGGCCGCACGCAGGAGATCCAGCGCCTGATCGGTCGGTCGCTGCGCGCCGTGACCGACCTGAAGCTTCTGGGCGAGCGGCAGATTACGCTCGACTGCGACGTCATCCAGGCGGACGGCGGCACCCGCACCGCTGCCATCTCGGGCGCGTGGGTGGCGCTGCGCCTCGCCGTCGACGGGCTGAAGCTGCCGGTGGACCCCATCCAGCGCCAGGTCGCTGCGGTGTCGTGCGGCATCGTCGGCGGCACGCCTGTCCTCGACCTCGATTATGTCGAGGATTCATCGGCAGATGCGGACGCCAATTTTGTGCTGATCGACAATGGCACAATGGCGGAGGTGCAGGCGACGGCCGAAGGCGCATGTTATGACGAGGAAGCGCTTCTCCGCCTCCTCCGGCTGGCGCGGATCGGTTGCGGAGAGATCTTCGCAGCGCAGCGCCGGGCGATCGGCGCATGAGCTATCAGGACGCACGGCGGCTTGGCCCCGGCCGCCTGGTCGTCGCCAGCCACAACCCGGGCAAGGTGCGGGAGATCACCGCGCTGCTCGGTCCGTTTGGCATCGAACCGGTGTCGGCCGCTTCGCTCGACCTGCCGGAGCCGGAGGAGACCGGCACCACCTTCATCGCCAATGCCGAGCTGAAGGCACGGCTTGCCGCCGATCTTTCCGGCCTTCCCGCGATCGCAGACGACAGCGGCCTTTGCGTGGAGGCGTTGAACGGCGACCCCGGTATCTTCTCCGCGCGCTGGGCCGGCGAGGCAAAGGATTTCGGCTTCGCCATGCAGCTCGTCCATGACCGCATGGAGGCGACCGGACCGGATCATGGCCGCGACGCCCATTTCGTGTGTGCGCTCGCCGTTGCCTGGCCCGACGGGCACCTCGAAAGCTTCGAGGGGCGGGTCGATGGCATCCTCGTCTGGCCGCCCCGTGGCGATCGTGGCTTCGGCTATGATGCGATGTTCCAGATGGACGGCCATGCCGAGACCTTCGGTGAGATGGACCCGGCGGAAAAGCACCGTGTCAGCCACCGGGCGGACGCCTTCGCCAAGCTGGTGGCCAAGCTGATCGCGTGAGCGTGGCGGCGCCGATCCTCCATCGGGCGCCTCAGTCGCATGCGGAGGCCGGACCGGCCGATGATCAGCCGCTCGCGCTCTACGTCCATTGGCCGTTCTGCGTCAGCAAGTGCCCGTATTGCGACTTCAACAGCCATGTGCGCGACCGGGTCGATCAGGATGCCTGGGCGGCAGCGCTGCTGGCCGATCTCGCGCACGAGGCGGCGATGCTGCCCGGCCGCCGCCTCGGATCGATCTTCTTCGGAGGCGGCACGCCGTCGCTGATGCCGCCGGCAACCGTCGCCGCGCTGATCGACGCCGCGACCCGGCATTGGAGCGCGGCAACCGACCTGGAGATCACGCTGGAGGCCAATCCATCCTCGGTCGAGGCGGCGCGCTTTGCCGATCTTGCCGCGGCTGGCGTCAACCGGGTCTCTCTCGGCCTCCAGGCGCTCGACGACGCTGCGCTCCGCTTCCTTGGCCGCGCGCATGATGTCGCCGAAGGGCTCGGCGCGCTCGATGTCGCGCAGGCGAGCTTCGCCCGCGTCAGCTTCGACCTCATCTATGCCCGCCCCGGACAGGACGAGGCCGCCTGGGACGCGGAGCTTGCCCGTGCGCTGGGCTTCGGCACCGGCCACCTCTCGCTCTACCAATTGACGATTGAGCCCGGCACCCGCTTCGCCACCCTTGCCGCACAGGGCCGCCTTCAGCCGTTCGACGAGGACCTGGGCGCGCTCCTGTTCGAACTCACGCAGGCACGCACCGCGGCCGCCGGCCTTCCCGCTTACGAGGTCTCGAACCATGCCCGGCCGCACGAGCGGAGCCGGCACAATCTCACCTACTGGCGCACCGGCGACTATGCGGGCGTCGGTCCGGGTGCGCACGGCCGACGGGGCGGCATGGCCACCGTTCGCCACCGCAAGCCGGAAAACTTTTTGTCGGCCGTCCAGCGCAACGGCCACGGCCTCCAGTCGGAAGACGCGCTCACCCCCGCCGATCGCGCGTCGGAAGCGCTGCTGATGGGGTTGCGCCTCACCGAAGGCGTGGACGTGGACAAGATCCGCGCCCGCACGGGCGTGGACATGATTCTCGACGAGCGTGCCGTTGACCGCCTGATTGCCCACCGGCTGCTCTGGCAGGACGGGCCGCGGCTCGGCGTCACGCCGGCCGGCATGCTCGTGCTGAACAGCGTGCTGGGCGAAATCGTCGCCTAGTCGTCGAAGCGGGCCGGCGCCGGCGAGATGACCTGCGTGGTGCCCTGCCCGACCTGATAGACCACCAGCGCTCGTTCCGCCGTGCCGTCGCGCCCGAAGCGGAAAGCTCCGTCGATGCCGCCAAACCCACCCTCGTCCGTCAGCTCGCGCACCGGAAAGGGCGTTCCCACCCGCCAGTCGCGCGCGATCCGTTCCACCAACAGCGTCGCGTCATAGCCAAGGCTGGCGATGCGGTAGGGCGCCGTCGAATAGCGTGCCCGGTACCGACGCGCGAACTGATCGTAGAGCTCGTTGCCCACCCCGGCGAACCATGCGCCATTGAGCGCGGCGTTGGTGCCGATGTCCGCTTCCGCCGCCCACAGCTCCGTGCCCAGGATCCGCGCCTCAGCGCCATTTCCGCGTCGGACGAGCGGCACCGCCTGCACGGCGATGCGGCCGCCGTCAGCGATCAACAGCGCCTCGTATCCCGGCGACAGGCGCCCCACGGCCGTTCGCAGCGATGCCGGCGACCGGTCGAAATTCTCCATGGAGACGACGCTGCCACCCGCGGCCTCCACCGACCGGATCATGGCGGCGGACGCCCGCTGCCCATAGGTGCCGGACGGGACCAGCGCCGCAAAGCGGGTGATGCCGCGGCTGCGCGCATGGCGGACGACCCGGTCGATCGACTGGGACGGGCTGTACCCCATCACAAAGGTCCCATCCCCCGCGACGCTCACGTCGTTGGAGAAGCTGACGATCGGCACGCCCGCCCGCGCGGCGATCGGCGCGGCCGCGCGCACGTCGGTGGACAGCAGCGGCCCCAGGATGAGCCGGGCCCCCTCCGCGATCGCGCGCTGCGCGGCGCCTGCGGCACCAGGTGCCGTGTCATAGGTGGTGATGCGCACCCGCGTGCTGTTCGCATCGAGGAGCGCCAGGTTCGCGGCATTGGCCAGCGATTGGCCGACACCCGCATTGCTGCCGCTCAGCGGGACCAGCAACGCGATACGGTGGCGGTCCTGGTCCTGCGGAAGCCCAGGGGTCGGGGTCGTCGGACGCGGGGCGGGCGTGGTCACCGGCGGCCGTTCGTCCGGCGCCGGCGTCGGCCCGCGCGGCACGATCGTCTGGCAGCCGGCGAGCAGCAAGGCCGACGCTGCGAACACCATGCCTCGCATCGCCGCGCGTCTGGTCGCTTGCGGCTCGATCATCGCGTCCGCCATATACTTAACCCCATGCCTGAACTCTCTCCCGGCCTCTACATCGTCGCGACACCGATCGGCAACTTGTCCGATCTCTCGCCCCGCGCCGCGCAGATCCTACGGGAGGCGGACCTCGTGCTGGTGGAGGACAGCCGCGTCACGGCCCGCCTGTTGCGGGAGGCGGGATCCACCCGCCCGATGGCGCCCTACCATGATCACAACGCCGATCGGGTCCGCCCCGGCATCGTCGCGCGCTTGGCCGCGGAGGCGGTGGCGCTCGTCTCCGACGCGGGCACGCCGCTTGTGTCCGATCCGGGGTTCAAGCTGGTGCGCGATGCGCGCGACGCGGGGCATGCCGTCACCACCATTCCAGGCCCCTGCGCCGCCATTGCCGCCCTGACGCTCGCCGGGCTCCCAACGGACCGGTTCCTGTTCCTCGGCTTCCTGCCCCCAAAGGCGAAAGCGCGCCTGGATGCGATTGCGGAGGTCGCGGCCGTCCGCGCCACGCTGATCCTCTATGAAAGCGGCCCGCGGCTTCATGCGACGCTGACCGCGCTGGCAGAAGGCCTCGGCGACCGTCCCGCCGCGGTCGCGCGCGAGATCAGCAAGACCTTCGAGGAATGCGTCGACGGCACGCTCACATCGCTTGCCGCCCGCTACGCCGAAGCTCCGCCGAAAGGGGAGATCGTCGTCGTCGTCGGCCCGCCGGGCGATGCGCCCCGCATCGCGGCCGAGCAGGTCGACGAGGCACTTGCCGCCGCGCTTCAGCGATTGTCGCCAGCCCGGGCCGCCAGCGAGGTGGCGCAGGCGACCGGGCATGATCGACGCGATCTCTACGCCCGCGCGCTGCAGATGAAGGACCGTTGATGCCGCGTGACCGCCGGGCTGCCGAGCGACGCGGCCGCGCCGGGGAGACCGCGGCAGCCTGGTGGCTGAGGCTGAAGGGCTGGACCATCCTGGATCGCCGCGTCCGCACGCCGCTCGGCGAGGTCGACCTGATCGCGCGGCGTGCCGGGCTGGTCGCCTTTGTCGAAGTGAAGACGCGGGCGACGGGCGCCGAACTGGACCTTGCGATCGACCATCGTCGCCTGTCCCGCGTCGCGGCCGCCACGGAGATGTTGGCACATCGCTATGCGGCGCCCGGCGACGACATCCGCATCGATGTCGTGCTGATCGCGCTGTCCCGCCCCTTTGCGCTTCGCCACATCGAGAATGCCTGGATCGGGTGACAACGGCGCTGATGCCGCCTAGAGCCGCCGCCGAACGACAGGAGTGGCCCCAATGGCGTTGACCGCCGCCGTCCAGATGGACCCGCTGGAAGACATCGGCATTGCCGGGGATTCCACCTTTGCCCTGATGCTGGCCGCCCAGGCGCGGAACATCCGGCTGTTCCACTATGATGCGGCCGATCTCAGCTGGAGCGACGGGCGTCTGCGCGCCGCGGCGCGACCGGTGACCGTGCAGCGGGTGGAAGGAGATCATTTCTCCGCCGGAGACGCGGTGTCGCTCGATCTCGGCCGCGACGTCGATGTCGTGCTGATGCGCCAGGATCCGCCGTTCGACCTCGGCTACATCACCGCGACCCACCTGCTGGAGCGGATCGCGGGCGAAACGCTGGTGGTCAACGATCCGGTGGCCGTCCGCAACGCGCCGGAAAAGCTCTGGGTGCTGGATTTCGCGCGCTTCATGCCGCCCACGCTGATCACGCGCTCGCTGGCCGAAGTCCGCGCCTTTCACGACCGCCACGGCGACATCGTGGTGAAGCCGCTCCACGGGAACGCCGGCGCCGCCGTCTTCCGGATCGGCGCGGACGGCGCCAACATGGGATCGCTCGTGGAACTGTTTGGCCATGTCTGGCGCGAGCCGTTCATGGTGCAGCGTTTCCTGCCGGAGGTGCAGGGCGGCGACAAGCGCATCGTCCTTGTCGACGGAGAGGTCGCGGGCGCGATCAACCGCCTGCCCGGCAAGGGCGAGATCCGGTCCAACCTCGCCGCCGGCGGCCGCGCGGAGGCAGCCACGCTGACCGACGAGGAGCGCGAGATCTGCGCCGCGCTCGCGCCCGCGCTTCGCGCCCGCGGGCTGGTGTTCGTCGGCATCGACGTGATCGGCGGCAAGTGGCTGACCGAGATCAACGTCACCTCGCCCACCGGCATCGTCGCGATCGACCGGTACAATGGCACGGACACCGCCGGGATGATCTGGGACGCGATCGACGGGAGGCTTGCGGCGCGATGAGCGACTGGATCGTCGACCTGATCAACCGCACCGGTTACCTGGGTGTAGCCTTTCTGATGTTCCTGGAAACGGTGTTCCCGCCGATCCCGTCGGAAGTGATCATGCCGGTCGCAGGCGTGCAGGCGGCGCAGGGCACGCTCAACCTGTGGGGCGTGATCGCAAGCGGCACGGGCGGGGCGATGCTGGGCAACATGTTCTGGTATTTCGCGGCGCGCAGCGTCGGCATCGCGCGCTTCAAGCCCTTCATCGATCGCTGGGGCCGCTGGCTGACGATCGACTGGCACGAGATCGAGCGCGCGCAAAAGCTGTTCGGCCATTACGGATCGGCGTTCGTGTTCATCGCGCGCATGCTGCCGACCGTCCGGTCGCTGATCTCCATCCCCGCCGGCTTCCTGAAGCTGCGCCTGTCCAGCTTCATCATCTGGTCGACGCTGGGCACCGCGATCTGGACCGGCGCGCTGACGGGGGCCGGATGGTGGCTGGGGCAGCGGTTCGAGAACCGGATCGACGATTTTGTCGGGCCGATCTCCAACGCGGTGATCGCGCTCATCCTCGCCTCCTACCTGTGGCGCCTGATCTTCTGGCGCCCGGCGCCGAAGGAGAGCGCCACCGATCAGGCACGCGGGTGAGCATTCCGGTACACGTCCATCAGGTGCGCGGCATCAACGGCGGTGTAGACCTGCGTTGAGCTGAGCGAGGCATGGCCGAGCAGCTCCTGCAGCTGCCGGAGGTCGGCACCGCGGCCGAGCAGATGGGTCGCAAAGCTGTGGCGCAGCGCGTGCGGCGTCGCCCGCTCCGACAGGCCGAGCCCCCGGCGCGCGCGGCGCACGGCGCGCCGGACCACGGCCGGGTCGAGCGCCCCGCCGCGCGCGCCCCTGAACAGCGGCAGGTCCCGCTCCACCCCCCAGGGGCAGAGCGCGGCATAATGGGTGATCGCGTCGGCAAGCTGCGGCAGGATCGGCACGATCCGGGTCTTTGCACGCTTGCCCGTCACCGCCAGCCGGTCGCCCAGCGGCAGCACGGCGCCGGTCAGCGACAGCGCTTCCCCGATGCGGAGCCCGGCGCCGTAGAGCAGCAGCAGCACCGCCCAGTCCCGCGCGCCGATCCACGGGTCGGATGCTTCCTCCGCCACCGTCTGCCCAAGCGACACGGCATCGTCGGGGCTGAGCGGCCGCGGCACGCCCCGCTTCACCTTGGGCCCGCGCACGCGCGGTGCGGCGGCGCCGTGGAAGTCGAGAAAGCCGCGAATGGCGGAAAGCTCCCGCGCGGCCGAGGCGTTGCCGATCCCCTCCCCCCGACGGGCCGCCAGATGCGCGCGCAGGTCGGCGGGCGTGAGGGCGGCCAGCGTCGCCGCATCCACCGCACCGCCGAGATGATGCTGAAGAAAGCGCACCAGCCGCGCCGCCGTCGCCGAATAAGCGCGCACCGTATGCGCCGAGCGCCGCCGATCCCGTGCGAGATGATCGCGCCAGGCGCTCACCAGCGGATGGGTTTCATCCATGACGACACCTCTGCGCGGCGGACACCAGCCGCCCGGCAGGCGCGGACGCGGGCCGGCGCGCATCCGGAAGTTGATGAAATTGACGATACGTCCCCGTCACCTTCGGCTCGCCCACAGCATCTCGCGAGATCGAAGGAGGAAGGATCGCACAGGCATCGATGAGGGCCACGTCCCCTGCCTGCCACAAGGGCCATGCTGTAGGACAGCGGATATCGCGCAGGGCATGTGAGCCGGCGTGACGATGATCGTGCGGGAGTGGGTGGGGAGCGGCCCATCCGCTTGCCGGGGTTCCATCGCGTTAAGCTGCCGTTCTTTCGGGCATGGCGGCAGGTGATCTCGGATCCCGGTGCAAGGGCTTCGGCCTCCGTGACCTAGACCGTCGCGCCGACTTCCACCACAATCTGCAGGGAGAGCATATTGCCTTGGAGCAGTTCGGATGTTCGCTGCAGCGCGTAAAGGAGCGTGGTCGTTTGCTCTTTTGCTCAGAGCGGCTCCTGCAGCCGCTCAAACTCCTCCTCCGCTATTGGCGCCTTTAGAGTTCTTTCAGCCGACCCCTCGTGAGCATTCAGTCTCTGCCAAGTGCGGTACAGATAGCGTGGTGTTGACGTGGGCGTTTGATGGAGAGGGCACAACCTTGCTGTCTTTGAATTATGCAGGGCGCACTTTTCCCACTGAGCAACTCGATCAGATGCAAGCTTGGATTGGAGAGATCGGCGGCGATGTGCTGATCGATGTAGAATGCGCCGTTGGCGCGGCGTCATTTAGGATCATCGAAGCACAAGCTGCCGGCACCAGAATGGCTCGTCAGATCCAAGTGCACTGGTCCGAACATGAGCTGTACGAATTCGCCAGATACAACTTCGATGGCGTTGCGCTTTCCAGTCCGGCTACCCGTTGAAAAGGCTTGGGCCTTTTCTTCAGATACAATGCTGCCGGCGCAGCGGGCGACTTGCCAGGAACGTCAAAGCTACTCGAGGGGACCATTCAGCGATTACCGCGGAGAGTTCTTTCGTGGTGCCACCCAATGGCCGCTTTTGGTGGAAAGCGGACATTCGCGCGATAGCAAAATCCGGGTCCGCTAGGGTTAAAAACGGACCCGGGCCGGACAGATCAGGCAGGAAAATGAATTCCGCATAGTTTGTTGCCGTCTGGGTCGCGAAAATAGGCAAGTTCGACTGTCCCCAGCGATGCCGTATTACGCGGGCCGGGCGGGGCTTCGATCGAGGTGCCACCGTTGGCGACCGCGGTATCATGAAGCAGTTTCACCTGCTCAGGGGAGTCGCAGGAAAAGGCGACGGTGCTGCCATTGGCGACGCTTGCCGGTTCGTCGTTAATCGGCTGGCTGACGATGAAATTAGTTCCGTTGCCACTATTATAGATCAGACGTGTATGGCCGCTGTCGGCGATGTTCCGCGTCCCTTCCCTAGCGCCCAAAGTGGCGAGCACCGTGTCGTAGAAGCGCTTCGACCGTTCGATATCGTTCGATCCGACCATGGTGTGAAAAAGCATGCGGGATCTCCTTGAGGCTGATCGACTTCCGATCGCCACTAGCCTTCTCACCTAACCGGCCGTTGGGACGCGGTCACCCTTGGGTCGTCGAAATGTCCGCTTTTTGGGCGGAAGCGGACGCGACGTTGAAGGGCGTCGCGAAGCTTGCGCTCTCCCAATCGCCTTGTTGGATCCGGGCACGCTGCAAAGGTAGGCGGGGGGGGCGGTAAACAGGCTGAGAGAAATGTACGCTTCGGATGAGGCGCTAGGTGATGGCTGGCGTTGAAGGGGGCGGCATGCCGCATTCCGGACAGCGAGCGGATTCGGGACACGTCGTGCGACGTCCTCAATTCAGTCGGTCCGACACGTCGGCCGTAGACTTCGTCAGCCGGCCACGCGGCCAGCGTTCTTCCGGATGGTTGGTGGTCCGACCCGCGTCCGGGCTTCAGCGGAGAGCATCATGATTGCGCCCTTCACGATCACCATCCCCGACGAACGGCTGGCCGCGATCAGAGCCAAGGTGGAGGCATATGACTGGAGCCAGCTGCCGGACGCGGGGGGCTGGTCGGCGGGGGTCGGGGTCGGTGACCTGAAACGGATCGCCGCCTACTGGCGGGACAGCTTTGACTGGCGCGCGGTCGAGCGGCGCCTCAACGCATTGCCGAACTTCATGGCCGAGGTTGAGGGCGAGCATCTCCACTTCGTTCATGTGAAGGGCGACGGTTCGAAGCCGCCGGTCCTCCTCCTCCATGGCTGGCCGGGCTCCTATCTCGAGTTCGAGCGGCTGCTGCAGCCGCTCGCCGCGGACGGGCACGATGTCGTGGTTCCCTCGCTTCCCGGCTTCGCCTTCTCCAACCCGATCACGCGGCCGATCGGCGCGCGTCGGGCCGCGGCGCTTGTGCAGGAGCTGATGACTCGGTTGTTCGGCGACGCCCGCTACTTCATCCAAGGCGGCGACTGGGGCCATGCCGTCGCGACCTGGGCCGCGCATGACCGACCGGATGCCCTCCACGGCATCCACCTCAACATGATGACCGTGCGTGCGGCGGACGCCCAGCCGACGACCGACGCGGAACGGTCGTTCGCCGCCCGGCGCGCCGCGATCGCCGATCAGGAGAGCGCCTATTTCCTGGAGCAGGAAACCCGCCCGCAGACGCTTGGCGCCGCGATGGCCGACAGCCCGGTCGGGGCAGCGGCGTGGATCCTGGAAAAGTTCGGCAAGTGGGCCGACCTTCCGACGACCGCCGACGGCGACCCCGACATCTGGAGCAAATTTTCCGAGGAGGAACTCCTCACCACCATCATGCTCTACGTCGCGCCGGGTTCGTTCGTGACGTCGACCTGGATCTATTATGGCAGCCGGCTGGAGAAGGCGCGGACGCTTCCGGCGGGCACGCGCATCCGGGTGCCGACCGGCATCGCGGCCTTTCCCGATCCGGTGTTCCTGCCGCCGCCGCGCTCCTTTGTGGAGAAGACCTACGACGTCGTGCACTGGACCGACATGCCGCGGGGCGGGCATTTTGCCGCTTTGGAGGAGCCGGAGCTGATGCTGGCCGACCTGCGCGCCTTTATCGCCACCGTTTCAGAAGCGCGCGGCTGAGGTCGCGGCTCGATCCTACCCGCGCTGTGTGGCGCTGACGGGCTCGGCAGGCGTTGCGCGCTGGCACACCGCCTCTCCGGCTCTCGCCGGAGTGGCAGTAGACCCGCGGGACCGCGATCAGACGGTCAGCAGCAGCAGCGGGTTCTCCAGCAGGCGCTTCACCTCCTGCACGAAGCTGGCGGCGTCCCAGCCATCCACCACGCGGTGGTCGCAGCTGGTCGACAGGTTCATCAGCTTGGCGCGCACGATGTCGCCGTCGGCATCGAACACCGGCCGCTCCACGATGCGATTGACGCCGACGATCGCGACCTCGGGCCGGTTGATGACAGGCGTGGACACCACGCCGCCGATCGCGCCCAGCGAGGTGAGCGTGATGGTGCCGCCCGCCATCTCCTCGCTCTTCGCCTTGCCGCTGCGGGCGGCGTCGGACAGGCGCGACACCTCGGCCGCCAGCTCCCACACGCTCAGCCCGTCGGCGTTGCGGATCACCGGCACCATCAGCCCGGCGTCGGTCTGCGCGGCCATGCCCATGTGCACTGCGCCCGACCGGGTGACCACGCCCGCCTCGTCATCGTAGCGCGCGTTCATCATCGGGAACTTGGGGATCGCCTTGCACAGCGCCGTGATCAGGAACGGCAGCAGGGTCAGCTTCGGCAGGTCGCCGCGGCCCGCGTTCATTTCCGCGCGCACCGCCTCCACCGCGGTGACGTCGATCTCCTCGACATAGGTGAAGTGCGGGATGTGGCGCTTGGACGCGGCCATGTTCTCCGCGATGCGGCGGCGCATGCCGATCACGCGCACCTGCTCGTCGGGTCGGGCGGCCGCACGCTGCGTGGCGCCGGCGGTGGCGGTGCCGCTGTCGTAGCGCAGGAAGGCGTCGAGATCGGCGTGGCGGATGCGCCCGTCGGCCTGCGGCTTCACCTGGCCGAGGTCGATCCCCAGGTCCTTGGCGCGGGCACGCACGGCGGGGCTGGCGAGGATGGCGCGGTCGCGGCCGGGTCCGCCGTCTGCCTGCGCACCGCCGTGCTCCTGCGAAGGCAGGAGCCCAGGGTTGTCTGCCCCGTCCTGTCCACCCTGGGCCCCTGCCTTCGCAGGAGCACTCGGGCGCGTCGGTGCCTGTGCGGGCGCAGGGAAGCGCGCCTCCACCTCCGTCACTTCCTCGACGCCCGGATTCTCGGCCGCGACCGCGTCGGCGGGCTGGGCGGCGGCGGGGGCCTCCGCCTCGGCCGCTTCGGTCTCGATCACCGCCAGCGCGGAGCCGATCGCGATCACGTCGCCCTCGGCGCCCGCCACCTCGACCACGGTGCCCGCAACCGGGCTTTCCATCTCGACGGTCGCCTTGTCCGTCATCATGTCGGCCAGCCGGCCGTCCTCCTCGACCCGGTCACCGACCTTGACGTGCCAGGCGACGATCTCGGCCTCGGCGATCCCTTCGCCGATGTCGGGCAGGCGGAAAGTAAAGCGTGCCATAGCGATCAGTCCTTCATGATCTTCTTGATCGCCTCGCGGATGCGCACGGGACCCGGGAAATAGGCCCATTCGAGGCTGTGGGGATAAGGCGTGTCGAAGCCGGTGACGCGCTCCACCGGCGCTTCGAGCGCATAGAAGCAGCGCTCCTGCACCTGCGCGGAAAGCTCCGCGCCGAAGCCGGACGTGCGCGTCGCCTCGTGCACGATCAGGCAGCGGCCGGTCTTCTCGACGGAGGCGGCAACCGTGTCGATGTCGAGCGGCAGCAGCGTGCGCAGGTCGATCACCTCCGCGTCGATGCCCTGCTCCTCGACCACCGACAGCGCGACATGGACCATGGTGCCATAAGCGAGGATGGTGAGCCCGGCGCCCGGGCGCACGATCTTCGCCTTGCCGAGCTCCACCCGGTAGTGGCCGGCCGGCACCTCGCTCGCCGGGTGCTTGCTCCACGGCTGCACGGGGCGGTCATAATGGCCGGAGAACGGGCCGTTGTAGATGCGCTTGGGCTCGAAGAAGATCACGGGATCATTGTCCTCGATCGCCGCGATCAGCAGCCCCTTGGCATCATAGGGCGTCGACGGAATCACCGTCTTCAGGCCCGCGACATGGGTGAAGATCGCTTCGGGCGACTGCGAATGCGTCTGCCCGCCGAAGATGCCGCCGCCGAACGGCGACCGCACCGTGATCGGTGCGGTGAACTCGCCTGCCGAACGGTAGCGGAGCCGTGCGGCCTCCGAGATCAGCTGGTCCATCCCGGGGTAGATATAGTCGGCGAACTGGATCTCCGGCACCGGGCGCAGCCCATAGGCACCCATGCCGACCGCGACGCCGATGATGCCGCATTCGTTGATCGGCGTGTCGAACACGCGCGTCTTGCCGTATTTGGCCTGCAGGCCCGCGGTGGCGCGGAACACGCCGCCGAAGAAGCCGACATCCTCGCCCATCACGACCACGTTGGGGTCGCGCTCCATCATCACGTCCATGGCGCTGTTGATCGCCTGGATCATGTTCATGCGCGGCGTGGTGGGCGCCTCCGCCTCTGCGCTAACGATGGTGTCGGTCATATGCCTGCTGCCTCGCGCTCGTCGCGCATCTGCCTTGCCTGCTCCAGAAGATGCGCGGGCGTGTTCTCGAACACGCCTTCGAACATCGTGTCGAACGGCTGGTGCATGCCGTGCCCCAGGATGCCGTTCGTTTCCGCCTGCTTCTGCGCGGCCTTCACCTCTTCGGCGCAGTCGCGGTCCATCGCGGCGTGCCGCTCCTCGTCCCACTCGCCCGTGGTGATCAGATGCTGCTTCAGCCGCGCGATCGGGTCGCCGAGCGGCCAGGCCGCGCCTTCGTTGGCGGACCGGTAGCCCGACGGATCGTCGGACGTGGAATGCGCCTCCGCCCGGTATGTGAAGAACTCGATCAGCGTCGGGCCCTGGTTGGTGCGCGCACGCTCCGCCGCCCATTCGGTCGCGGCATAGACGGCGAGCGCGTCGTTCCCGTCGACGCGGAGCCCGGCAATGCCGTGGCCCACCGCGCGCGCCGCAAAGGTCGTCGCCTCACCGCCGGCGAAGCCGGAGAAGGACGAGATCGCCCACTGGTTGTTGACGACGTTCAGAATGACGGGCGCCTGGTAGACGGCCGAAAAGGTGCAGGCCGAATGGAAGTCGCCTTCCGCCGTCGACCCTTCCCCGCACCAAGCGGCGGCGATGCGCGTGTCGCCCTTGATCGCCGATGCCATCGCCCAGCCCACCGCCTGCGGCACCTGCGTCGCGAGGTTGCCGGAAATGGAGAAGAAGCCGAACCGCTTTTCCGAATACATGATCGGCAGCTGCCGCCCCATCAGCTTGTCGCCGCTGTTGGAGTAGATTTGGTTCATCATGTCGACCAGCGGGCAGCCCCGCGCGATCAGCAGTCCCTGCTGGCGATAGCTGGGAAAGCACATGTCGTCGGGCGCCAGCGCATGGGCCTGCGCCACCGCGATGGCCTCCTCGCCAGTGCACTTCATGTAGAAGCTGGTCTTGCCCTGCCGCTGGGCGCGGAACATGCGCTCGTCAAAGGCGCGGGTCAGCGCCATGTGGCGCAGCATGGTGCGCAGCCGGTCGGGCGACAGGCGCGGATCCCACGGGCCGACGGCCCGGCCGTCGTCATCCAGCACGCGCACCAGGCCATAGGCGAGATCGCGGAAATCGGCGGGCGCCGCATCGGCGGCGGGGCGTCGCGCCTCCCCGGCGGGCGGCACGGTCACATGGTCGAAGTTCGCCTCTTCGCCGGGGCGCGCGGGCGGCTCCGGCACATGCAGGCGAAGCGGCGGCAGATTGGGCCGGCTGGTTGCGTCAGACATCCTTGCTCCTCGCGGCGGCTCTCCGGCCACGCTTGGGGCAGGCTGTTAGGATGTTGCAAGCGGATTGGCGAGATGGGTGGATCGAAGCGCAACGCCGCCCAACGGCCGTCACGCAACAAGATGCGCTCCGGAGCCGTCCTTGCGGACGCGCGGGCGCGGCAATCCGGGCGCGCGCGACAGGAGCTTACAAACAGGCCTTCAGATTTTTTGGCGGAACCCCCGCCCCGCCCCGCCCGGCTGCGGGCCGGGCGGGGGCGAGGAAAGGGCGACTCGCCGTCAGTTGGTCGGGAAGCCGCGCTTCTTCAGGAGCGCCGACACGTCCGGGTCGCGACCGCGGAACTGGCGATAGGCCTCCGCCCGGTCGGTCTCGTTGCCCGTCGACAGCAGGATGGTGCGGAACCGGTCGGCGACCGTGCGGTCCCACGGCCCGCCCGCTTCCTCGAACGCCGCCCAGGTGTCCGCGTCCATCGTTTCCGACCAGAGATAGCTGTAATAGCCGGCCGAGTAGCTGTCGGACGAGAACAGGTGATTGAACTGCGGCAGGCGGTGCCGCATCACGATCTCCCGCGGCATGCCCAGTTCGGCCAGCGTCTCCCGCTCGAACGCGTCCACGTCCGTCACCGGCTCGGCCCGGTTGTGCAGCCGCATGTCGACGATCGCCGACGACAGATATTCCACCGTCGCGAAACCCTGGTTGAAGGTCTGCGAATCGAGGATGCGCTGCCTGAGTTCGGCCGGAAGCGGCTCGTTCGTCTGGTAGTGACGGGCGAACCGGTCGAGGATCTCCGGCGTCATCAGCCAGTTCTCGTTGACCTGACTGGGGAACTCCACGAAGTCGCGCGGGACGCCGCCCAGTGCCGGATAATAGACGTCCTGCAGCAGGTAATGGATGTTGTGGCCGAATTCGTGGAACAGCGTCTCGGCATCATCCAGCGAGATGAGCGTCGGCTGGCCCCCGGCGCCCTTGGTGAAGTTGTTGTTGTTTGACGATAGCACGTTGCGCTCGCCGCCAAGTCCCTGCTGGCTGCGATAGGTGGTCATCCACGCGCCCGACCGCTTGCCGTTGCGCGCGAAGTTGTCGAGGTAGAACAACCCGACATTCTCGCCCGTGCGCTTGTTGGTGACGGCAAAGGTGCGCACGTCCGGATGGAAGACCGGTACCGCGCCCGTGTTCTCGGTGAACTCCAGATCGTAGAGCTGGCCGGCCGCCCAGAACAGGGCGTTGACCATGTTGTTGAGCTCGAAATAGGGCTTCAGCTGCTGCTGATCGAGGTCGAAGCGGGCCTTCCGGACCTTCTCCTGATAGAAGCGGTAGTCCCACGGCTCGATCGTGATGGCCTGGCCATCGGCGCGGGCGATCTCCTGCTGCGCGGCCACCTCTTCGCGCACGCGCGCCACCGCCGCCGGCCACACGCGCATCATCAGCGCCTCGGCCCGCGCCGGATCCTGCGCCATGGTGTCGTCCATGCGGTAGTTGGCGTGCGTCGCGAAGCCGAGCAGCCGGGCGCGCTCGGCGCGCAGCCGCAGGATATTCGCGATGACCTGGTTGGTGTCGTTGGCATCGCCATTGTCGCCGCGGTTGACGAAGGCCGTCCAGACACGCTGCCGAAGCGCGCGATCGGTGGCGAAGGTCAGCAGTGGATCAACGGACGAGCGCGTGTTCTTGATCGCCCACTTGCCCCCCTGCCCCATCTCGGCAGCGGCGGCGGCATAGGACGCCTTCAGGCTGTCGGGGATGCCGGCCAGCTGCGCCTCGTCCTCGACGACGATCGCCTTTTCTTCGTCGGCAAGCACCTTGGCCGAGAAATCGGCGAACAGCGTGGCCAGCTCCTGGTTGATGGCGGTCAGCCGCGCCTTCTGCTCGCCCTGGAGCGCGGCGCCCTCCCGCACCATGCGGCGATAGTCGCGCTCCACGATGCGGAGCTGCTGCGGGTTGAGGCCGGCCGACTGGCGCCCGTCATAGACCGCCTTCACGCGGGCAAAGAGCGCGGGATCCAGCGTGATCTCGTCGAACGCCGCGGCCAGACGCGGGCTCCACTCGCGCTCGATCGCCTGCACCTCGGGGTTGGACAGGTTGCTGGTCTGCACGCCCCACATGGCGAACACGCGGTCGGCGCGGCCGCCGGCCAGCTGCATCGCCTCGTTGACGTTGGCGAAGGTCGCGGGCGCGCGGTTGTCGCGGATCGCCGCCATCTCGGTGCGAAGCTCGTCGATCGCCGCCTGGAAGGCCGCCGGGAACTGCGCCGGGCGCATCTTGTCCCATGGCGGGACGCCCTCGAACGGGCCGGTCCACATGGGGCCGATCGGATTGTCGCCGGTGGCGGGCGCGGCGGCGGCGGCGGCCGGCTGCGTCCGCGCGGGCGCCGGCGTTGCCGATGCGGTCGTCTGAGCAGAAGCCATGGTCAAACTCGCGAAAAGAGAGGTGCCGGCAGCAAGAATTGCGATTCGCACGTACGAAAGCTCCTCAAGGAAAAAGTGAAAAGCAGGGAGGATCAACGCCTTCTGCCAAGGCGGCGCTGAACCCTAACCGAACGGAACGCGAAGCGCGAGCGATGCTGCACCGCGGCAGCGGCAGCGCGGAGCAACAAGGTTCCGGCAACGAAATTGCTCTATGTTACATTGCTATGCAATCATGCTGCGCTGCACTATCGTGCAACCAAGCGAGCGTGAGCGCGTTTGGAACCGGACCTATTATGAACATCGCACAACACGCCACCCTTTCCGCTGCCTTTGCGCAGGCGACAGCAGCCCGGTCCCGGCCGGGCGTCGGACGCATCGCGCTCATCGGCAATTTCCTTCCGCGGTTGTGCGGCATCGCCACCTTCACCAGCGACATCTACAACGCCTTTGTGGACCGTTTCCCCGAGGTGGCGGTGGACGTCTACGCGATGAACGACGGCGTCCAGGACTATGACTATCCCGCGGCCGTCGTGGGCACGATCGAGGAACAGGATGGCTTTTCCTACCTCGATGCCGCCCGGCGGATCGAGGAAAGCGGCGCCGACCTCGTCTGGATCCAGCACGAATACGGCATCTTCGGCGGCGATGCCGGCGAGCATATCCTGAAGCTGACCGACCGGGTGACGCTGCCGGTGGCGGTGACGCTCCACACCGTGCTCGAAAAGCCCAACGCGTCGCAGCGGCGCGTGATGGAGGCGCTCGTCGCCCGCGCGGCGAAGCTGATCGTCATGGCGGACCAGGGCAAGGTCCAGCTGATGGAGATCTACGGCGCGCGCGCGGACCAGGTCGTGGTCATTCCGCACGGCGTGCATGATCGCCCGCTGGTCGACACCGATGGGTACAAGGCGCGCTTCGGCCTCGAAGGCCGCGAGGTCGTGCTGACCTTCGGCCTCCTGTCGCCGGGCAAGGGCATCGAGACGATGATTGCGGCGATGCCGGCGATCGTCGCCACGCGGCCGGACGTGCAATATATCGTCCTGGGCGCGACCCACCCAAACCTGCTCGCGCGCGAGGGCGAGGCCTATCGCGAGAAGCTGATGGCGCAGGCCCGCGACCTCGGCGTGTCCGAGCATATCAGCTGGGTGAACGACTTCGTCGAGACGGACGAGCTGCTCGACTGGCTGACGGCGGCCGACGTCTATGTCACGCCCTATCTCAACCCCGCGCAGATGACGTCCGGCACCTTGTCCTACGCCGTGGGGCTGGGAAAGCCGGTGGTATCGACGCCCTATGTCCATGCCGCGGAGATCCTGGCGGACGGGCACGGCCGGCTCGTCGGGTTCGGCGACAGCGCCGGCTTTGCGCGCGAGATCATCGACCTTCTGGAGCATCCGACCGTTCGCGAGAACGTGCGGCTGCGCAACTATGCACTTGGCCGGACAATGATCTGGCCGCGACTGGCGGAGGCCGCGATGACATCTTTCGAGGACGCGATCGCAACGCTTCCAACCCCGTTGAAGGCGAACCGGGCCCTGCCCTCCATTCCGGAGACGGTGGCGTTCGACGCGGTGGAGCGGTTGAGCGATTCCACGGGCATCCTACAGCACAGCATCTTCGCGGTGCCGGACCGGCGCCACGGCTACTGCGTCGACGACAATGCCCGCGCGCTCATTCTGATGCACCAGCTGGACGTTCCGGCCTCGTGCTACGACCGCTGGACACCGATCTACGCGTCCTTCGTGCAATATGCCTGGAACCAGGATCGTAACTGCTTCCGCAACTTCATGAGCTTCGATCGCCGCTGGCTGGAGGAGGAAGGGTCGGAGGACAGCTCCGCCCGCGCCTTCTGGTCGCTCGGCATCACCGCGCGCGATGCGCGGCACCTGGCCGACCGGCGCTGGGCGCTCGCCTTCTACGACCAGTGCATCGATTTCGCACTGTCGGTCGGGTCGCCGCGCGCCCATGCGTTCGTGATGCTCGCCGCCGTTGCGCGGCTGGACGCCGATCCGTCGCACGATCCGTCGCGCCGCATGCTGGAACGGTCCGGCAACGCGCTGATGGCGCTGGTCGATGCGGTGTGCCGGCCGGACTGGGCCTGGTTCGAGATCGTCCTCGCCTACGACAATTGCCGCCTTCCCGAAGCGCTGCTCAGGGCCGGGCTCCAGCTCGGCCGGCAGGACTATGTGGAGCGCGGCATCGAGACGCTGGAGTGGATCGTCGCGCAGCAGACCGCGAAGGCCGGGCACTTCCGCCCCGTGGGATCGGAAAGCTTCGGGCGTGAGCTCGCGCCGCCCCTGCCCTTCGACCAGCAGCCGCTGGAGGCCTGGGCGACGATCGAGGCCTGTGCCGCGGCACTCGACGCGACCGGCGACCTCGTCTGGCGGGATGAAGCAGTGCGCGCCTATCGCTGGTTCCAGGGCGAGAACGACCTGCACATGCCGCTCGGCGATCCGGCCGATGGCGAGTGCTTCGACGGCCTGATGCCGAACGGGGTGAACCAGAATCGCGGCGCCGAGTCCGTGCTCGCCTTCCATCTTGCGACGGCGGCCATTAAGAGCCTCGTGGGGCGCGGCACCGGCCAGCAGGGGGTGATCGCGCGTCGTTGACAACGGTCGCGAGGATCAATGCTCGACCTTTTCCATCATCCGCTGAAGCTGCGGGCCGACCCGTCCCGGGTCGTGGTCCGGCCCTTTCACCTGCCGTGGAAGGAGCCGACTGACGGCGAGCCCGACCGGACGGAGAAGCTGGCGCGCGAGGTGATGCGCCTCGACATGCGCACGGTGCGATCCGAGCTCGCCCTGGTGCGCCGCGATTTCGAGCAGCGCCACTGGCAGACCGAGCGCGTCTTTGCGCAGCGTTACCAGGAGATCGAGCAGCAGGTCGGGTTCGACGGCAGCTCGCTTCGGCCCGAGATGCGGCAGCTGATCGGCGCTTATTTCTGCCACGAGTACAGCTATGCCGCCGCCGCACTGATGAACCCCAGCGTCGTGCGCCATCCCGATCAGTCGGGCCTGCAGCCCGGCGCCGTCCGCTTCCTGATGTCGCTGCGCGCGGTCGGCGAAGGGCACATCTCCTCCATCGCGTTTCGCGAAGGCATCATCACGGCCGATCGCGAGCTTGAGCTGATGCCGGAGCCGCCGTTCGCGACAGCGGCCAATTCGGTTGAGGTCGGCGCGAACCGGCTGGACGGGGCGGTTACCGTGCACCGGCACGAAGACAGCACGCTGTCCGGCACCGTGATCTTCCCGATCACGGAGGCGCAGCGCAACGGTCTGGAGGACCTGCGCCTCGTCGAGTTCACGCATGACGACGGCCGCACCGAATGGCTGGGCACCTACACTGCCTATTCCGGCCATTCGATCCGGTCGGAGCTGATGCGGACAACGGACTTCCGCTCGTTCACGCTCGAACCGATCGAGGGCGATGCCGCCCGCAACAAGGGGTTGGCGCTGTTCCCGCGCGCGCTCGACGGCGGCTACAAGATGATCGGGCGGCAGGACGGCCAGAACCTGTACCTGATCGAATCCGACCGGCTCGACCGGTGGGAAGGCGGCCGCATGATCCTGGAGCCGCGCTTCCCCTGGGAGCTCATCCAGATCGGCAATTGCGGCCCGCCCATCGAACTGGACGAAGGCTGGCTGCTGCTGACCCACGGCGTCGGCGCGATGCGCAAATATTCGATTGGCGCTGCGCTCCTGGACAAGAAGGACCCGTCCAAGGTGCTCGGCCGGTCGCGCCAGCCGCTCATCTCCGCCGCCGACGAGGACCGGGAAGGCTATGTCCCCAACGTGGTCTACACCTGCGGCGGGCTGAAGGTCGGGGGTGACATCTTCATCCCCTATGGCGTCGCAGATTCCAGCGTGGCGTTCGCCTCGATCAGCATCGAAAGCCTGGTCGCCAACATGTAGGCCGCACGCGGGCAGGCATCGACGCCTGCCCGCCCGCACCGGCGATCAGCGCGCCTCGACGACCTGTTCGATGGTGCCGAAGATCGGGTGGTGGCGATCGTCCTCCGCCCAGATCCGCACGGTGTCGCCGCGCTTCAGGAACGGGGTGACCGCCTGGCCGCCCGTGATCGTCTCGATCGTGCGCAGCTCGGCCAGGCAGCTGTAGCCGACGCCGCCATCGGGGATCGGCTTGCCCGGGCCGCCATGGGCATCGCGGTTCGACACGGTTCCCGATCCGATGATCGTGCCCGCCCCCAGCGACCGGGTGCGCGCGGCATGCGCGATCAGCGTTCCGAAATCGAAGGTCATGTCCTCGCCCGCATCGGCGCGGCCGAACGGGCGGCCATTGAGGTCGACCATCAAGCGGCGGTGAAGCTTTCCGTCCCGCCACCAGGAGCCGAGCGCGTCCGGCGTCGCGAACACGGGGGAAAAGGCGCTTGCCGGCTTCGACTGGAAGAAGCCGAAGCCCTTCGCCAGCTCGGCGGGGATGAGGTTGCGCAGCGACACGTCGTTGGTGAGGCCGACGAGGCGCACCGCGGCAAGGGCCTCCTCTCGGCTGGCGCCCTGCGGCACGTCGCCCGTCACGACGACGACCTCCGCCTCCAGGTCGCAGCCCCAGCTTTCGTCCGCGAGCGGGATGGGATCGCGGGGCCCGAGGAAGCCGTCCGAACCACCCTGGTACATCAAGGGATCGGTCCAGAAGCTGTCCGGCAGCTCAGCACCCCTGGCCTGACGAACCAGGGCGACATGGTTCACATAGGCCGATCCGTCGGCCCACTGATAGGCGCGCGGCAATGGTGCGGCCGCTTCGCGCTCGTGAAAGCGGTTCCGCGGGATGGCGCCATGCTCCAGGTCGGTCGCGAGGTTGCGGAGCGACGGCTCCACCACCGACCAGTCATCCAGCGCCGCCTGCAGGGTTGGAACGATGTGCCGTGCCTCCGCGCACCAGGCGAGGTCGTTTGAGACCACCACCAGACGTCCGTCGCGGCCATCCTTGAGGCTTGCCAGTTTCACGCCGCTCTCCCGATCAATATCGCCGCCATGGTTGCGGCATTGCGGGCAGCCTAGGCGCTTACCCGGCGAACTTCCACTCGGGCACGCCGGGCACGTCGACGCGGAAGGTGAACAGCCCGCCGGCGAGCGGCTGGGACGCGCGCTCTTCGTCCGACAGGCCGGTGCGTGCGCTGGTGACATAGGCGGTTCGCCGGTCGTCGCCGCCGAACACGATCATCGTCGGCCGGCTGACCGGCAGCGGCACAGACTGCACGACCTCCCCATCCGGCGCGATGCGGACGACACGGCCACCGTCGAACAGCGCCGACCAGTAGAAGCCTTCCTCGTCGAACGATCCGCCGTCCGGACGTCCCTGCCCGTGCGGGAACCGCACCAGCGTCCGTTCGCCCGACAGCGCCCCGTCGCGATAGTCATAGCGCCGCAGCATGTGGCTGGGCGTGTCGGCATGGTGGAAATGCCCATCAAGGCTGAACGCCGCGCCGTTCGCGGTCATCATGCCGCCCTGCACGCTCAGGATCGTGCCGTCCGAATCGAGCCGGTAAAGGCCGGCATCGGGCGCGTCCTTCGCCGCGTTCATGGTGCCGGCCCAGAAGCTTCCGTCCGGTGCCACCCGCCCGTCGTTGAAGCGGTGATGCGGCCGGTCGGCCAGCATCTGCGCGCCAAAGGGCCGGACCGCTCCTTCGAAGCTGTCCACCAGCGCAAAGCCGGACGCGGTGGCCAGCACCAGCCCGCCCCCTTGCCGGAAGCCGAAGCATCCGACCGCCTCGTCGAAGGTCCGCACCTCGTCATGCCCGCTCCCCGGATCCAGCCGGTGCATTTCGCGCGCATTGATGTCGACCCAGTAGAGCCGGCCCTCATCCTCCAGCCAGCGGGGCCCCTCCCCAAGGTCGGCCTTGGCATCCAGCAGCATTTCGGGGGTCATCATGGCTCTCAATCAACGCGCGCATCCGATATGGCGCCGTCATTGAGCCTGTAGCCGCCTTCCGCCGTCGTCAACACGGCGTCCCGGCCGAGCTTCGCCCGGAGCCGCGAGACGTGAACTGCAATCGCATTGGTGCCGGTGTCGAACGATCGGCCGAGCACCACCGCGCGCAGCGTGGCGAGGGACACGGCCCCACCGGCGCAGGCCAGGGCATGCAGCAGCGCGAACTCACGCGGTGCAAGCTGAAGCCGGACGCCGCGCAGCCGCGCTTCCCGCTCGACGACATCGAGTTCGAGCCGGCCGCGAACAAGCCGCCCGCCCCGCTCCTCAAGGACGATCGCCATGATCTCCTCGGCCAGGGCCGACGATGCGCCGGCCGACGCATAGCGCACGCACAGATCACCGATCCTGCTTCGCAGCAGCGCCGTGCCCCCCTCCCGCATCGTCCGGAGCATAGTTGATCTGCGTCGGTCAGCCTCGCCGGTCGGCTCCGGATCGGATCATTATCTCCAATGCCGCCCGGCATTGTCGCGAGACCTGCGCGGCCGGATCGCCGGCGCCGCGGTCGAGCAGTTCAAGAGCGAGGTCCAGTTTGGGTGTCGCGTCGGCCAGCGCCAACCAGGCCGAGGCTCTGAGGCGTGCGCTCGGGTGGGTGCGGGCGAAATCGGTTGCGAGTTCCTGGCCGTCCGGACCGCCGATGTGCGCCACAATCGAGACGAGCGTCTCCGTGGCCGATGTGCCCAGAAGGCCGGTAATCACGCCTCCTTCGGGATCGAAGCGATATTGATCGCGCCATGGCAGCAGCGGATCCGTGAACATGATGTTGATCGACACCGACAGGCTGTCCGGTGGAAGCTGGCGATGAACGTCGCGGTGGGCGCGGTACATCATCGTACGACCGGGCGTGAGCCGGTCCCGGCCGCGCGGGACGAGGGCCACAGCCTCGCCCGGCAGGCCGGCTGCGCCGGCGCCGTCATGCTCCCAATAGTCGCTCCAGTAGCCCGGCCCATGATGCCCCGTGGTCAGGAAGGAGAAATTGTGATCATGGGCGACGCCGTAGAAGAAGGGCGCCGTACCACTCGCCCGGACGACCAGGTCGTCCGCCGCCGGCCAGATGGCCGCGCGCAGAAACCAGCCGGGTCCGCCCGGATGGAGGATCAGCACCTGCCCCCCATACCGGTTGCGGCCGTCCTGCCGTCCGTCGTCGTCCATCAGCAGGCTCTTGGCTGCCTGCGCGACCGCATCGGGGTTGGTGCCGAAGCGGTGCAGCATGGCGCCCGCCGCCGTCATCGCGTCGTCGTCGCGCGGGTCCACCGGATTGCGCATGAGCCAGTCGACCAGCACCTCCTGCGAGATCGGCGCGGCCGCAGGATCGACCGTAATGTCGCGCGGCATCAGGCGGCGCCCGAGTTCGACAGGAGCCCGCGGTGCGCGGCCTCTCGCACCTCCGGATGCGGGTCGCCTTCCAGTCGCAGGAGACTGGCGCGGCCGGCATCGTCGTCGAGCATCCCGATCAGGCGCGCTGCCAGCCAGCGGAGGCTGAAATCCCGAGCTTCGAGCAAGCGGCCGATCGCGGGGAGCGCGTCGGCCCGCGCCATGGACGTCAGCATGGTCGCCAGCATCGCGAGGCGCGACGCCCCGTCGTCGATCGCGCTCGCGCCCATGATCATGCCCTGGTCGTCGTGGACGCGCGCATAGCATGAGCGGCCGGAGTGGATCGCGGCGCGCAGCAGCACCGCGGGACGATCCACGCGCCAGAGCATCCCGTCGCGCCGCCCGTCCTCCCGAACGATCCGATCGGCGCGCAGGGCGTGCCAGCGCCCGGCGATCAAGCGCGGCGCGTCATGCAGCGTGAACGCGTCGTCGATCGGCGAGCCGCGCCATCGCTGCACGGCGGCCGATCCGGACAGCAGGCGGTGGAGCACCACCTGTCCGCCGACCCGCACGCTGGGTGGAACCGGGGCGACATTCCGCAGAACGAGCGAGACCGTCGCCTGCGCGGACGACCCGATCACCACCGCCCGCTCCGGGCCCGCCGCGGTTGCAATCAGGGGCAGCTCGAGCAGCGGCTCTGCCGCGATGAGGTCGGACAGGTCGACCAGAAGCGGACGGATCCAGCGGACGTCCTGAAGCAGCGGTCGCAGCCGCCGTTCCATTTCCGCCGCATGCGGTGCCGGAGACGTCAGCAGGTGCTGCAATCGCCGGAGGTCTGGCTGGCGTTCGATCGCCGTGCGCGCGCGAGCGGTCGCGCGGGTGAGCCGGCGGGTTATCGTCCCGTCGTTCAGGCTTCGATCGAGACCAGCGGTGGAGGGCATCGCTCAGCGACGGGTGGGGTCGCCCGATGCAACGGCGATGACGATGTCGAACGGCGTCGCGTCGGCCGCGGCGCCGATCATGGAGCCGAACAAGCCGATGCGGCTGGGCAGGTCCGGAAGGGCGCGAGCAGCCGTCCGGTGCACCGATCTGCGTTGGGTCGTCATGCCGATAGCCTCCTTGTGCAAGCCTGGAGATGCTTAGTTGAGGCAGGGCACCCGACCGAAATTAAGCTTTCGAAATCGGCCGGTCGGCAGTGCCGTAACGTCAAGGCCCAGGGCGTCTGCCGCACTGACGCCGGGGGGCTGGAAATGCGTCCGCGTCGCTGACAAGACAGCGACAAACCAAGCTGATCGAGGAGCGATGTCATGGCAGCTGTCACAACGGAAAAGCATGGATCTGTGCTGGTCGCGACGGCGAACAACCCGCCGGTCAACGCGCTGTCGGCCGACGTTCGCGTCGGGCTGGACGCGGCCATCAAGGAAGCCGCGGCCGACCCGGAGGTCACCGCCGTCGTGATCGCGTGCGCGGGTCGAACCTTCTTTGCGGGTGCGGACATCACCGAGTTCGGAAAGCCGCCGGTCGAGCCGTGGCTGCCGGAGCTGGTCGACCGCATCGAGCGATCGGAAAAGCCCGTGGTCGCGGCGATCCACGGCACCGCGCTTGGCGGCGGCCTGGAGGTCGCGCTTGGCTGCCATTACCGCATCGCCGTTCCGTCGGCGAAGCTCGGCACCCCCGAGGTGAAGCTCGGGCTCCTGCCCGGCGCCGGCGGCACCCAGCGCCTGCCGCGCCTGGCCAATGTCGAGCTTGCGCTGAAGCTTGTGACGTCGGGCAATCCGATCGGTGCCAAGGAAGGCCAGGCCGCCGGCCTGATCGACCGCCTTGCGAGCGAGGACGGCCTGCTCGACGAGGCGATCGCCTTTGCGCGCGAGGTCGCCGACAGCCGCCCGCTGCCGCGCGCCAGGGACAAGACCGCGTCGGCCGAGCCCGGCCAGTTCGATGCCTTCCGCCAGGCCAACGCGCGCGCCTTCCGCAACCAGCACGCGCCGGAGAACAACATCAAGGCCGTGGAAGCGGCCGTTTCGCTGCCGTTCGACGAAGGCATGGCCAAGGAACGCGAGCTGTTCATGCAGCTGATGTTCGGGACGCAGTCCGCCGCGCTGCGCCACATCTTCTTTGCCGAGCGCAAGGCCGCCAAGATCGACGGCATCGATGATGACATCACGCTGCGCCCGATCAACCGGGTGGGCATCATCGGCGCGGGCACGATGGGTGGCGGCATCGCGATGAACTTCCTGACCGCCGGCATCCCCGTCACGATCGTGGAGATGCAGGCCGAGGCGCTGGAGCGCGGCACCGGCACGATCCGGAAGAATTACGAGGCCACGGCCGCCAAGGGTCGCATGAGTGCCGAGCAGGTCGCAGGCGCGATGGGTGCGTTGTCGCCCACCCTGGACTTCGACAAGCTGGCCGAGTGCGACCTGATCATCGAGGCCGTGTACGAAAGCATGGAGGTGAAGAAGGAGGTCTTCACACGCCTCGACAAGATCGCGAAGCCGGGCGCGATCCTGGCATCGAACACCAGCTACCTCGACATCAACGAGATCGCGGCGGTGACCAGCCGGCCGCAGGACGTGCTCGGCATGCACTTCTTCTCGCCGGCCAACGTCATGAAGCTGCTGGAGATCGTGCGCGGCGACAAGACCGCCGACGACGTGCTGGCAACGGCGATGGCGCTGGCCAAGACGATCAAGAAGGTGGCCGTGGTGGCAGGTGTGGCATACGGCTTCATCGGCAACCGCATGCTGATGCCGCGCCAGGTCGAAGCGATGAAGCTTCTGATGGAAGGCGCCACGCCCGAACAGGTCGACCGGGTGCATACCGAGTTCGGCATGCCCATGGGGCCGTTCCAGATGTCCGATCTGGCCGGCGTCGACATCGGCTGGCACCGCGACCCCGCCCGCATCGAGAATGTGCGCGACGCACTCTGCTCGGCAGGCCGGTGGGGTCAGAAGACCGGCAAGGGCTTCTACGATTATGACGAGAAGCGCCGTCCGACGGCGTCGGCGGAGGTGCAGAGCATCATCGACGAGTTCTCCGCACGGTCCGGGTCGGTGAAGCGCGAGGTGACGGACGAGGAGATCCTGGAACGCACCGTCTACCCGATGATAAACGAGGGGGCGCTGATCCTGGCCGAAGGCAAGGCGCAGCGCGCGTCCGACATCGATGTGGTCTGGATCTACGGCTATGGCTTCCCGCCGTACAAGGGCGGCCCGATGTTCTGGGCCGATCAGGAGGGTCTGGGGAAGATCGCCGCCGGCCTTGAGAAGCACGGCTTCGAGGTCGCGCCGCTGCTGCGCGAGAAGGCGGACGCCAACGGGCGCTTCAACAAGTAGTCGGGGCTCATGGGATCACTCGGGCGGCGCCATCGTTCCGTCGCCCGAGGAGAGCTGACATGGACATCTCAAAGGGCGACGTTGTTGAGCGACTGGCACGGGTGCTGACCGCCCAGCGGCTCAGCATCAACGGCGAGGGCGACCTCGCTTCGGCCGGCGATCAGGTCGACGCGCAGTGGCCGGAGCACCGTGCCGATGCGATCGCCATCCTGAAGGCGCTGCGGGAGCCCGACCGGGCGATGGCGGCGGCGGGCGACCCGGCGGTCTGGTCCCGCATGATCGCAGCCGCGCTGGCGGAGTGACGGTTCCGCCGCGTCAGTTGACGTCGCAGATCGCCACGCGGATCGCGCCTGCCGCCACCAGCTGCTGAAAGCGGGTCACGGCCGCCGCCTCGCTGTCGATAGGGGCGGAATAGCCGCCCGCCGACATGCCCGCCAGCGCGGTCAACGCTTCCGGACGGGTGGTGAGAACGCGGCCACGCCGTTCGCTGCCTGCCGAATTGACGCCCACGACCTGCCCATCGAGGTCGAGCGTAGGGCCGCCGCTGATGCCCGACAACGGCAGGTCGAATTCGGGGATGCGTTCCACCTCCGCCCAAGCCAGCGTCGGTTCGCCACGATCCCCGCGGCGGACGGTCGCCTGCCCAATCAGTTCGCTCAGCACGACGGCGGGTTGCCCCTGCGGAAAGCCCATATGGACGCCCGGCTCGCCCGGCTGCGGTTCACGGCCGGAGATGGCCATCGTCACGTCGTTGTTGATGCCGCCCACGATGAGTGCGGCGTCGCTCGACCGGCTTTCCACCACACGGTCCACGGCGATCGCGCGGCGACCGGCGTCGATGATGCCGATGCGATCGCAATATTGCGTGACATGCTGCGCCGTCAGCCAGCGGGCATCGCCGGGAACAGCGAACACCGTTCCCTGACTGTCGCGTCCGGGCTCCATGTCCCCGACCACATATTCGTCGCGCGCGCCCCAGGCCGGGCGCCGCGGCGACGATCCGCCCTCGGCATAGCCACGCTCAAGCGCTGGCTGCCGCCCCCCGCCGCCGAACAGCGCGGCGAGGATGGCGAAGAGGATGAAGGGAAGAAGCGAACAGCCGCGCATGGACGGGCGATCAGCCCGCGACCGCCGCGGCGACCAGCAGCGCGACCGCGACCTTCAGCGCCGCCAGCAGCAGCGCCGCCGGCATTTCGTCCCGTTCGATGCGGCGCGGCAGGTCCTTCAGGACCAGGTCGGCAAGCTTGAACAGCAGCACCTGGATGGCGAGGATCACCACGCCCCAGATCACCACGTCCCAGCCGTTGATCGAGGCCGACAGGCTGGCGGCCATCGGAATGGCGAGCCCCAGCGCTGCCCCGCCAAGCGAGACGGCGGCGGACCGGTTGCCGTCGCGAATCAGGCGAAGTTCGTTGTGCGGCGTCAGCGCCATGTAGATCAGCAGCGCGGCGAACAGGATCAGGAGCGACAGGCCCAGGTGCAGAAGCAGGACCGGGAGGCCCGCCAGCAGGCTCTGCACCACCGGCTCCATTCCATCCGCACCCATTGTTGATCCCTTCGACCCAAATTGACGCCCGCCTTAGCGGATCGGCGGTGAGGTAACAGCGGCAGGAGGTCGATCGTTCCGCCTGCGTCTTGACCATCGTCCTACACTGCGGGTTCGGCGCCGGGCAGCACGCGGCGGTGAACGATGCGTCGTTCCGTCAGCGCCGTCACCATGACGATCAGGAGCCCGGCCAGTTCCGGCGCGGTGTAGAGCGAAAAGCCCAGCACCTGCGTGCGGAGCACGGCATCGACCCCGTGGAGCGAGGTGGCCCTGATCAGCAGGAAGGCGACGAGCATGGCCGTTGTCACGGCCGCGATCGCGACCGGCCGACCGGCACGCCCCACCGCCGCGCGGATGGCGTGGAGCGCCACGCCGCCCACCAGCGCGGTCGCCACGATGAAACTGGCCTGCAGCGGCCGGCGATCGGCATACCAGCCGCCGGTCTGCGACGCCGCGCGCAGGGCATCGACCGTGCCGGAAAGCAGGCCGTAGCGACGATCGATCGCCCCGAGCACCAGCACCGCCGTGATCGCCAGCCAAACGGGCCGCGCTTCACCGCGGCGCTTGCGCGCCGGAATGCGGCCGGTGGCATCGAGGACCCGCGACCCGGCGGAGAGCGTCGTCGCCGCCGCCGCCAGGTAGAGCACCACCACCGCCCAGGCGAACGGCCCCACGGCCGTCACGCCGATGGACCTCAGGCCGCCTTGGCGCGGCTCTGACGCTTGCGCTCGTGCGGATCCAGGAAGCGCTTGCGCAGCCGGATCGACTTGGGCGTGACTTCGACGAGCTCGTCATCGTCGATATAGGCGATCGCCTGTTCCAGCGTCAGCTTGCGCGGCGGGGTCAGCCGGATGGCGTCGTCCTTGCCGCCGCTGGCGCGGAAGTTGGTCAGCTGCTTGGACTTCATCGGATTGACCTCGAGGTCATCCGGCTTGGCGTTCTCGCCGATGATGATGCCTTCGTAGAGCGGGTCGCCCGGCGCCACCATCAGGATGCCGCGCTCCTCCAGGGCGTTCAGCGCGTAGGCGTTCGCCTCGCCCGACCCGTTGGAGATCAGCACGCCGTTGCGCCGCCCTTCGATGTTGCCCTTGTGCGGGCCGTACTTTTCGAAAAGCCGGTTCATGATCCCGGTGCCGCGCGTGTCGGACAGGAATTCGCCATGATAGCCGATCAGGCCGCGCGACGGGGCGGAGAAGGTGATGCGCGTCTTGCCGCCGCCCGACGGACGCATGTCGGTCAGCTCGGCCTTGCGGATGTTCATCTTCTCGACGACGGTTCCGGAGAACTCCTCGTCCACGTCGATGACCACCGTCTCGTACGGCTCCTCGCGGCCGTTTGGGCCGTCCTGGAACAGCACGCGCGGACGGCTGATGCCGAGCTCGAACCCTTCGCGACGCATGGTCTCGATCAGCACGCCCAGCTGAAGCTCGCCGCGGCCGGCGACCTCGAAGCTGTCCTTGTCGGCCGCTTCGGTGACCTTGATGGCGACGTTGGATTCGGCTTCGCGGAGCAGGCGGTCGCGGATCATGCGGCTGGTCACCTTGGTGCCCTCGCGGCCCGCCATCGGGCTGTCGTTGACGGCAAAGCGCATCGACAAGGTGGGCGGATCGATCGGCTGCGCGTGCAGCGGCTCGGTGACTTCCGGATCGGCGATGGTGTTGGCGACGGTCGCCGTGGTCAGGCCGGCGATCGAGATGATGTCGCCCGCCTGCGCCTCGTCGACCGGCACGCGCTCCAGCCCGCGGAAGGCCAGGATCTTCGACGCACGACCCGTTTCCACGACGTTGCCGTCGGGATCGAGCGCGTGGATCGGCATGTTGGTCTTGACCGTGCCGCTCTGCACCAGGCCGGTCAGGATGCGGCCGAGGAAGTTGTCGCGATCGAGCAGGGTGACGAGGAACTTGAACGGGCCGTCGGTGTCGGCCTTGGGCGCGGGCACATGCTCCACGATCTTCTCGAACATGGGGCGCAGCGTCCCCTCCCGCGCTTCCGGATCGGTGCCGGCATAGCCGTTGCGACCGGACGCGTAGAGCACGGGGAAATCGAGCTGCTCGTCCGTCGCCTCCAGCGACACGAACAGGTCGAACACCTCGTCCAGAACCTCCTGAACGCGCGCGTCCTGGCGATCGATCTTGTTGACGACCACGATCGGGCGCAGGCCCAGCGCCAGCGCCTTGCCGGTGACGAACTTGGTCTGCGGCATCGCGCCTTCGGACGAGTCGACCAGCAGGATCACGCCGTCGACCATCGACAGGATGCGCTCCACCTCGCCGCCGAAATCGGCGTGGCCGGGCGTGTCGACGATGTTGATGCGGGTGCCTTCCCATTCCACGCTGGTGCACTTGGCCAGAATGGTGATGCCGCGCTCCTTCTCCAGATCGTTGGAGTCCATCGCGCGCTCCTCCACCCGCTGATTCTCGCGGAAGGTGCCCGACTGGCGGAAGAGCTGGTCGACGAGGGTCGTCTTGCCGTGGTCGACGTGCGCGATGATGGCCACGTTGCGCAGCTGCATGAGTGTTCCTGATCTGAAAGGATGTTGCGGCGCGCCATAGCCGAGCAGGCGCGTTTGGGGAAGCCCGCGTCGGCATGAGGCTTTCGGCTGGCCCGAACCCCCGCGGACTGCCAAAGCGCGGGGGAATGTCACGCCTCCGCCGCCTGCTGCCCGATGCCTTCATCCTGATGCTGCTGGCGACGGTGGTGGTGGCGAGCGTGGTGCCGGTCGGCCCCGAGACGCTGGAGCGCGTCGGGATCGTGTCCACGGCAGCGATCATGCTGTTGTTCTTCGTGCATGGATTGAGGATCCGGCCGGCGGCGGTGCTCGCAGGGGTGCGCCACTGGCGGCTGCAGGGCGGCATCATGGCCTTTGGCTACATCCTGCTTCCGCTTGTCGGCGTCGGGATCGCGGCGGCAACGGCGCCGCTGCTGGGCGGCGGGGTGGCGGCGGGGTTCATCTTCCTCGCCGTGCTGCCCACCACCGTGCAATCGTCGATCGCCTACAGCTCGCTGGCAGGCGGCAACGTGGCCGCGGCCGTTGTCGCATCGGCGCTGTCCAACATCGCAGGCGTGCTGCTGGCGCCGCTCCTGTTCGCGTTGCTGGCGCATGCGGGGGGCGCCGGGTTCAACGCCGACGGCATCGCGCGCATCGCCGCCATCCTGCTGCTGCCGTTCATGGCAGGCCAGGTGTCGCAGCGCTGGCTGGGAGCCTTTGCGGAGCGGCACCGCGCCATCCTTGGCCGGCTCGACCGGCTCACCATCCTGCTGGCGGTCTTTACCGCCTTTGCCGAGGCGGTCGCCGACGGGCTGTGGTCGCGGGTGGATGGCGAGACGCTGGCGATCATCGCCGCGGTGACGGCCGGCGTGCTCGCCCTCGCCTTTGCGGGCGCCTGGTGGCTGGGGGCGATCCTGCGGCTGGAGCGGCCCGACCGGGCGACGCTGCTGTTCGCCGGCGCGCACAAAAGCCTGGCGACGGGGGCGCCGATGGCGCGCATCCTGTTTCCGGGCGGCGATGCGGGGGCCATCCTCCTCCCCCTCCTGCTGTATCACCAGCTGCAGCTGATGCTGTCGGCGGTGATCGCCGCGCGGCTGGCAAGAGGTCCGTCGACGGACACGCCTTCCCCATCGGCGAAACGCGCTTGAATGGCGGCCGGCAGGGTCTAGTTTCTGCTGACGACCGCGGGGAAGGACGAACGACAAGATGGCGACCACCGAAACCAAGCTTGCCGAGCCCGATCTGGTGCTGACCGCGCCCGATCCCGTGCCGGCCGTCGCGCCCGAAAAGGCGTCCGGGCTGGTTCCGCTGAAGCCGGAGGAGCGCACGGAGCTCGACAAGAAGGTCGATGCCTTTGTCGAGGATCTGGCGGCGCAGGACGTGAATTCGCCCGAGTTCGGCCGCCGCGTCGACAGCATCACGGCCTTGGGCCAGAAGGAGATCCGTGCGGCGGCGGGCGAGAGCAACCGCTTCCTCGATCGGCCGGTCCGCGCGATGGATCAGGAATCGGGCGTCGGCACCGACTTGGCCGAGCTTCGCCGCACCATCGAGGACCTGGATCCGGGCAAGCGCGGCAACCTGCTGGCGCCCAAGAAGCTGTTCGGGATCATCCCCTTCGGCTCGAAGATCCGTGATTATTTCGACGGCTACAAATCGGCGCAGAGCCACATCGCCACGATCCTGGCCCGCCTGCAGGGCGGCAAGGACGAGCTGTTGATGGACAATGCCGCGATTGGGACGGAGCGGCAGAAGCTGTGGGCGGCGATGGGCCGGCTGGAGCAGATGATCCACATGTCCAAGGCGCTCGACCAGAAGCTCGAGGACCGGGCGCACGAGCTGGACGCCACCGACCCGGCGAAGGCCAAGGCGATCCGCGAGACCGCGCTGTTCTACGTGCGGCAGCGCACGCAGGACCTGCTGACGCAGATGGCGGTGACGGTGCAGGGCTACCTGGCGCTCGACCTCGTCAAGAAGAACAATGTCGAGCTGATCAAGGGCGTCGACCGGGCATCGACCACCACCGTGTCCGCGCTGCGCACGGCCGTGACGGTGGCGCAGGCGCTGACCAACCAGAAGCTGGTGCTGGAGCAGATCACCGCGCTCAACACCACCACCGCCAACATCATCGATTCCACCGGCAAGATGCTGAAGGACCAGACCGCCCGCATCCACGAGCAGGCCGCGTCGGCGACCATCCCGCTGGAGACGCTCTCCCGCGCGTTCCAGAACATCTACGACACGATGGATTCGATCGACGCGTTCAAGCTGAAGGCGCTCGACAGCATGAAGACCACCGTCAACACGCTGTCGAACGAGGTCGAGAAATCGCGCGGCTACATCGCCCGGGCGGAAGGCGCCGAGGGCGGGGCGATCGGCAGCCGGAGCGAGCCGTCGCTGCTGGAGGCGCTGCCCACGCGATGATCGACAGCCAGCAATTGATGATCAAGGCGGAGGAGCTGCTCCACCGCATGTCGCCCGAGGGGCGCGAACGCGCGCGACGCGCGCGCGAACGCAAGGCCGCGCGCGCCAAGCGGCTGTTTAAGCGCATGTTCTGGGGCGCGCTAACGGTGGTCGCGGCGACCATGTTGTGGGCCGGGATCGTCGGGCCGATCGGCATGGGCGGCGTCCTGCTGGCGGCGATCGCGCTGGTGCTGGTGTTCGCCGGGGTGCTGATCTTCTCCAGCGAGGCGCCGGTTGCGCCCGAGCAGCTGCGCGACGTGGACCTGACCCGCCTGCCGCAGCAGACCGAGCGCTGGCTGGAAGGGCAGCGGCCCGCCCTGCCCGCCCCGGCGCAGCGGCTGACCGACCAGATCGGCGTCCGGCTGGAAGCGCTGATGCCGCAGCTGCAGGGCCTGGACCCGCAGGAACCGGCCGCGCAGGAGGTCCGCCGCCTTGTCGCAGACGAGCTGCCCGAACTGGTTCGCGGCTATCAGCGCGTTCCGCAATCGCTGCGGCGGCAGACATCGGGCGGGACGAGCCCTGACCGGCAGCTGGTGGATGGATTGACCCTGGTCGACGAGGAGCTGAAGCGGATGTGCGAGCAGCTGGCGTCGGGCGACCTCGACAAGCTGGCGACGCAGGGCCGTTACCTGCAGCTCAAGTACAAGGGCGATCCGCTCGGCTGACGGCGGACCCGGCGGGGTCAGGCGTGGAGGCGCCGCGGTGAGCGGCGGCGGATGGCGAAGCCGACCAGCGCGAAGCCGCCGATCATCATCGCCCAGCCCGCAGGCTCGGGCACGGCGGCGCCGCCGCCCGGGGCTGCCGTCAGGCCGGTCAGCCTGAGTTCCAGCGCGCCCTTGTCCACCGTGAGGCCGGTTGCGAGGTCGAGCTGGTAGAGCCGGTCGGCGACCCGCCCGTCGTTGAAGAAGGCGTCGCCGTTTGCCGCGATGTCGAAGCTGGCATTGGCGTTGATCTGCCGGTCAAGCGCGGCGACCGCGGTCAGCGTGCCGCCATCAAGGATCGACAGCAGCCCGACATTGCCGGGGCCGTTGCGGTCAAGCACGTAGAGATCGCCGTTCCAGGCCGCCGCCACGACATTGGGGTTGGCGGCCCCGGCACCGGGCGCATAGCCGATCGGCTGGCCGGCGGAAGCGAGCCCGGTGAGCGGGTCGACCGTGAAGACGCGGTCATCGATGGTGACGAGGCGGAACAGGTTGGCGGCGGCGTCATAATCGAGGCCGGCATTCTCCGTGCCGATGTTGAGGCCCAGGTTGACGCCGACGCGGCGCGCGACGCCGTCATAGCCGATGGTGTAAAGCGCGTAATCGCCGCCGCCGATCGATCCGAGCGCGTAGAGCGTGTTGTTGGAGCTGTTGAGGTCGAGCGCGAACAGGTCGACGCTGCGGTCGACGTCGCCGGTGATGGCGATGTTGGAGGTGAAGCTGCCCGCCGTTTCGCTGTTGAAGGAAACGAGGTTGCGGCCGGACTGCGCGCTGGTGAGGCCGTAGAGCGTGGCCGCGGCATGGGCGGCGCCCGTTGACGCGACGGCGGCGGCGGCAATGGCTGCCGCCCGGATGAAACGCTTGCCCGGCATGACCCTGTTCTCCCTGGCCGTCCGGTGTTCAGCGGCCACGTTAACCATTTAGGCCATTGATTTTCCTCGCGCTCCCCCGAGGCGGGACAATCACCGACCCCCTTTTGAGGGGAGCGGCACGGGGTCAGACGCGCGCAGGCGACACCCCTGTCGGCGCAAGCGACCAGCGATGTGGAGAGTGGATGCCCCGCGAGGATTCGAACCTCGATAGACGGAATCAGAATCCGTAGTCTTACCATTAGACGACGGGGCAACGAAGGCGCGCGAATAGGCGGGGAGGCCCGCCCTTGTCAACGCATGAGCGTTCGCTTGCCGGGTCGCGGGCGGCTCGCTAGGCTCCCCCCCAAGTTCGTCGTCCGGCCAGGTGCCGGCCCGGCGTGAAGGAAGGAAGTGGCTGCCGGCATGGTTCAAACCGCCCCGGCGCCGATGTCGCCCGCACCAAGACGGGCGGCGACGCGCCAGACGATCGATCCCCGGTCGCGTCGCACCTATGCGGCGCTGGACCTGGGCACCAACAATTGCCGCCTGCTGATCGCCCGCCCCGCCGGCGAGGGTTTCGTCATCGTGGATGCCTTTTCCCGGATCGTCCGGCTGGGCGAGGGCCTGGCGGCCAGCGGGCGCATCAGCGACGCGGCCGTCGACCGGGCGATCTCCGCGCTTGGCGTCTGCGCGGAAAAGCTGCGCCGCCGCCATGTCCATGTCGCCCGGTCGGTCGCGACCGAGGCCTGCCGCCGCGCGAGCAACGGCGGCGAGTTCATCGAGCGCGTCCGCCGGGAGACCGGCATCATGCTGGACGTCATCTCCGCCGAGGAGGAAGCGAGGCTCGCCGTGCTCGGCTGCCATGTGCTGCTGGAACCGGGGACCGGGCCGGCCGTGATCTTCGACATCGGCGGCGGATCAACGGAGGTCGTGCTGGTCGATACCGCGGGGCCGCATCCGCGGACCATTGACTGGTTTTCGGCACCATGGGGCGTCGTGTCGCTGACGGAGGTGGAGGAAGTCGCAGGCACCGACGAGGCGGCGCGGCTGGCCGCCTATGCGCGGATGCGGGCGCGGGTGACGGCGGCGTTCGCGCCGTTCGCCGCCCGGCTGGCGGACAGCGGCAAGCTGCCGACGCGGCTGCTCGGCACCAGCGGCACCGTGACGACGCTGGCGAGCGTCCACCTGAACCTGCCGAGCTACGACCGGCGCGCGGTCGACGGGCTGATCGTGCCCGCCACGGCGATGCGCGACATCAGCGCGCGGCTGGCGGCGCAGTCGATCCCCGAGCGCGCCGCGATCCCCTGCATCGGGCAGGAGCGCGCCGACCTGGTGGTGGCGGGCTGCGCGATCCTGGAGTGCATCATGGATATCGTTCCCGCCCCGCGGCTGGGGGTCGCCGACCGGGGCATCCGCGAGGGCATCCTGCGCACGCTGATGGCACATGGGGAGCCGGGCGCATGAGCCGCTTCGGATCGGGCGGCAAGCAGCGGGTCAAGACGGCGCGCAACCGCACTGCCGCGTCCACCCGCTGGCTGGAGCGCCAGCTGAACGACCCCTATGTCCAGCGCGCGAAGGCGGAAGGGTATCGCAGCCGGGCGGCGTACAAGCTGATCGAGCTTGATGAGCGGTTCGGCCTGCTGCGCGGCGTCGGCCGCGTCGTCGACCTGGGCGTGACGCCGGGCGGCTGGGCGCAGGTGGTGCGCCGCCGCCGCCCGCAGGCCACGGTGGTCGGCATCGACCTGTTGGAGACCGACCCGATCGAGGGCGTGACGCTGTTCCAGATGGACTTCCTGGCGGACGAGGCGCCGGCCCTGCTGACGGAAGCATTGGGCGGCCCCGCCGACCTGGTCCTGTCCGACATGGCCGCGAACACGGTGGGCCACCAGCAGACCGACCATCTGCGGACGATGGCGCTGGTGGAGGCGGCCGCCGATTTCGCGGTGCGCACGCTCAGGCCCGGCGGAAGCTTTGTGGCAAAGGTGCTGGCGGGCGGTGCCGACAGCGAGATCGTCGGCTTCCTGAAGCGGCACTTCGAGGTGGTGAAGCATGCCAAGCCGCCCGCGAGCCGCAAGGGATCGTCCGAATGGTATGTCATCGCCGAGCGGCTGAAGGCCACCGTCACCGCCGACGCGCCGGCCTGAGCGCGGCGGCCTGATGGCCGGCGGGGCGCCGGGCAGCCCCGCTACAGCAGCTTGTCGAGCGTGATCGGCAGGTCGCGGACGCGTTTTCCGGTGGCATTGAACACCGCGTTGGCGACCGCCGCGCCGACCCCGGTGATGCCGATCTCCCCCACCCCGCGCGCGCCCATCGGCGCGTGCGGATCGGGAATGTCGGTCCACATCACCTCGATATCCGGCACGTCCATGTGCACGGGCACATGATATTCGGCGAGGCTGGGGTTCATGATCCGGCCGCTGCGCTCGTCGAACTGCGTTTCCTCCATCAGCGCAAGGCCCAGCCCCATGACGATGCCGCCGCGGAATTGGCTGGCCGCCGTCTTTGGGTTGAGGATCCGGCCGCAGTCGAATGAACCCAGGAAGCGGCTGACCCGCACCTCCCCGGTGACGGCGTTCACCCGCACCTCGCAAAACATGGCGCCGTGCGAGTGCATGGACCAGTGCAGCATTTCGAGCGGCGGCGGCGGGCTGGCCTCCGCAACGACGGTGTCGCGGCGCGCGCGCGACAGGATGGAGGCATAGCTTTCGAAGCGGTCCGGATCGTCGAGCTTGGCAAGGCCGCCGTCACGCCCGCCGACATCCTCCACCTTCAAGCCGGCCAAGGGCGAGTCGTTGCCGGCCAGCTTCAGCAGTTCCTTCACCAGCACCCGCTGTGCAGCGATCACAGAGGCGCCGATCGCCGCCGTCTGCTGCGACCCGCCCGCGAGCACGACGCCCGGCAGGCTGCTGTCGCCGTAGCGGAAGGTCACCTGATCCATCGCCAGGCCCAGCCGGTCGGCCGCGACCTGCGTCTGCGCGGTGGACGTGCCCATGCCCATTTCGTGCGCGGCGATGTCGATGGTCGCCGCGCCGTCCTTCGACAGGGTGATGCGCGCCGCGCCGCCCGGCATCCGGTAATAGGGATAGGTCGCGGTCGCGACGCCGGTGCCGATCAGCCATTCGCCATCCTTCCGGCTGCCGGGGGCGCCGCGCGACGACCAGCCGAACCGCTCCGCGCCGGAGCGATAGGCCTCCTCCACATGGCGGGCCGAGAAGGGCGCGCCGGTCGACGGGTCTTTGTCGGGCTCGTTCCGCAGCCGGAGCTCGATCGGATCGATCCCCATCGCCACCGCAAGCTCGTCGATCGCGCTTTCGAGCGCGAAGGTGCCGACCGCCTCGCCGGGCGCGCGCATGAAGGTGTTGGCGATCATGTCGACATAGGCGACCTCGACATCCAACTTCATGGTCCTGGAGGCGTAGCCGCTGCGCGCCGGCAGGATGAAGGGCTCCGGCATCATGTTGTGCCGGGTCATCGCGATCGTGCCGGAGTGGATCAGCGACTGGAACCGCCCATCGGCATCCGCGCCGATCGCGACCCGCTGTTCGGTGACGGTGCGCCCGCCGACCATGCGGTGCACGCCTTCGCGCGAGAGCATGATGCGCACCGGCCGGCCGGCCAGCTTGGACGCCGCCGCGGCCAGCACCTGATGCTGCCACAAGGTCTTGCTGCCAAAGCCGCCGCCCACGAAGGGCGAGGTGACGTGGACCTGATCCTCGTCGATGCCGAACACCTGCGCCAGCGACCAGGCGGTGTGCGCGACGGCCTGCGACGCGTCGTGCACGCGGAGCCGATCGCCCTGCCACATCACGGTGGCGGCGTGCAGCTCGATCGGATTGTGGTTGTGGCGCGGCGTCCGGTAGACGGCATCGACCTTGTGGGCGGCCTCGGCGAGCGCCGCATCCGCATCGCCGTTCCGGCTCTGCAGCGGCTGGTTCATGAACAGGCCGGGGACGGTGCCGTTGTCCTTGGCGGCGGCAAAGGACGTGACCGCCTCCTCCGCCTGATAGGTCACGCGGATCAGCGACGTGGCATGATCGGCCTGTTCCTGCGTGTCCGCCAGCACCAGCGCGACCGGTTGCCCGTTCCAGTGAATGCGGTCGTCCTGCATGATCGGCAGGTCGTCGCCGCCCGCCGCCTTCGCGCCGGTCAGGAACAGGGGCATCGTCGCCATGCGCGGCGCGTTCCTGTGCGTCATGACGAGCGAGACGCCGGGCGCAAGCAGGGCATCTGACACGTCCATGGATGCGATCCGCCCCTTCGGGATCGTCGAGAAGAGGAGCGCGGCATAGGCCATCCCCTCGAGCGGGATCTCCGCCGCGAAGGGCGCGGCGCCGGACACCTTGAGCGGCCCGTCGATGCGCGACACCGGCTGCCCGACATGGCCATGCTTGTGGAAGATCAGCGGATCGGGCCGGCCGCCGGGCATCCAGCTGTCGGGGGCAAGCTGGATCGCCTTGGTCATCGCCGCCTGGGTCGCGGCCTGCATCGCCTGCTTTGCGGTGCGCGCATGGTCCCGGATGCTCATGCCCGTTCCTCCACCAGATCATCAAGGACGGCGGTGATGGCGCGGGCCGCCAGTTCCACCTTGAAGCCGTTGCCCGACAGCGGCGCGGCCGCCGCCAGTTCCGCCTCTGCCGCGTGGCGGAAGCTGTCGCTTCGGGCCGGCTGGCCGATCAGCGCGGCCTCCGCCGCATGGGCCCGCCACGGCTTGTGCGCGACGCCGCCCAGCGCGATGCGGACATCGCGCACGGTGCCGCCGTCCACCTCGATCGCCGCAGCGACGGAGACGAGCGCGAAGGCGTAGCTCGCCCGGTCGCGCACCTTGCGATAGGTGGAGCGCGCGGCGAGCGGCTGTGCCGCGATCTCCACCGCGGTGATCAGTTCGCCGGGGCGCAGCACCGTTTCAACATCGGGGCTGTCGCCGGGCAGCAGGTGGAAATCGCCGAACGGGACCGTCCGGCCCCCGTCAGGCCCGTCCAGGTGAACGGTGACGTCGAGCGCGGCCAGCGCCACGCACATGTCCGACGGGTGGGTGGCGACGCAGGCGGGCGACGCGCCCAGGATGGCATGGATGCGGTTGAAGCCGCCGACGGCATCGCAGCCGGCGCCGGGCGCGCGCTTGTTGCAGCGCGCCGCATCATCGTAGAAATAGGCGCAGCGCGTGCGTTGCAGCAGGTTGCCGCCGACCGTCGCCATGTTGCGGATCTGCCCGCTCGCGCCCGCCAGGATCGCGCGGGACAGCAGCGGGAAGCGGGACCGGACAGCGGGGTGTTCGGCAAGCGCGGTGTTGCGGACGCCCGCGCCGACCATCAGCCCGCCGTTATCGGTGTCCTCGATCGCCGTCGACAGGCCGGTGACGTCGACCAGATGGGCCGGCGCCTCGATCGTCTCGCGCATCAGATCGACGAGGTTGGTGCCGCCGCCAAGATATTTGCTTTGCGGGCGGGCGGCGACCGCGATCGCCTCCGCCACGCTGCCGGCGCGCTGATAGGCGAAGGGGATCATCGGACGTCCTCCGCAAAGGTTTCGGTGATGGCGGCGACGATGCCGTTGTAGGCGCCGCAGCGGCACAGGTTGCCGCTCATCCGCTCACGTACCTCCTCGCCCGACAGCGGCACCGGGTCGCCGTCCAGATCCGCCGTGACGAAGCTGGGGAGGCCGCGTCGCGCCTCCGCGGCCATGCCGATCGCCGAGCAGATCTGCCCCGGCGTGCAATAGCCGCACTGAAAGCCGTCATGGTCGATGAAGGCCTGCTGCAGCCGGTGGAGCGATCCGTCCTCCGCCAGCCCTTCCACCGTGGTGACGGAGCGGCCCTCATATTGAACCGCGAGGCCGAGGCAGGAAAGGATCCGCTCCCCATCGACAAGCACGGTGCAGGCGCCGCACGCGCCCTGGTTGCAGCCCTTCTTGGTGCCGGGAAGGTCGAGCCGTTCGCGCAGCAGATCAAGGAGCGAAACGCGCGGGTCGACATCCACGCTGACCGGTTTGCCGTTGATCACGAGATCCATTGGCCGCCCCCTGTGCCAGATTGCTCCACCATAACTCCCGAGGCGCCGTTTCGGTGCCGATCCGGCAGGCCCGATGCATCCCGCGGAGACAGTCTGCGTTCACCTGCCGACGCGTAGCGGCAGGGAAGGAGGTTTTGCATGACGGATCGTGACGGGCGGATGGATGCCGTGCGCGGCGACATGGACGCGCTGCTGGGCCGGTCGGCGCTGTGCCGCGCCCCGTTGCCGGGCGAGGACCTTCCCGACCCGCGCCCTGCCGCACCCGCCGCGGCGCGTGGCGGACGGGGGCGCGGCGTCGGGTTGGGCGTGCTGCTGCTGCTGGGTGTCGGCACCGGCATCGCGATGGGCGGATGGCCCGCGCAGCCGGTGGTCGCCGACGGCGTGCGCCAGTCGGTCGGCGGAAAGGCGCCGGCGCCCTCCCGCGCCCCGACCGTCGCCGCCGCGCAGCCGGTGGAGGTGCCGACGCTCGACCTGGCCGCGATCGAGGCCGCGCGCGCGCCCGACCCGGAGGTCGCCGATCCGGTGGAGCAGCAGGTGGCGGTGAGAGCGGAACCGGTCGCGCCGGCGCCCGCGCGCACCCGCGCCGCGCCGCGCCGGGAGGTGGCCGCGCGCCGCGACGATTGCGGACGCTATGAGGGGGCGGACGCCGCGGCCTGCCTGTACGACCGGCTGCTGGACGCGGACGGCCGGCTCGCCGCCGCCTATGAGCGGGCGGTGGATGCGGGCGTGCCGGTCGCCGATCTGCGCATGCTGCGCCGCGAATGGTCGCGCGCGCGCCGTTATGCCGAGGATGATCCGATCGGCGTGGCGGAGGCGTTCGACGCGATCGCCGCCGACCTGCGCGCCGCGTCGCGCGCCTATTCCCGCCGCGCGGTGCTGTGAGCGGCGCCAGCGGGATGGCAGGGCAGCTGATCTACGCAGTCGGCGACGTTCACGGCCGATACGACCTGCTGCGCCGGCTGCTGGCGGCGATCGCGGAGGATGCGGGCGCGCACGCCGGGCGCCCGACGCTGATCCTGCTGGGCGATTATGTGGATCGCGGTCCGGCGAGCGCGGAGGTGCTGACCGCGCTTTGCTGGCTGCGGCGGGAGAGCGGGGCGCGGTTGCACCTGCTGAAAGGGAACCACGAAGCGCTGATGCTGGATGCGCTGAACGATCCAGCGACGATGCCGCGGTGGCTGGCGGTCGGCGGCGATGCGACCCTGAAGGCGTACGGGATCGATGCGGACGACGGCGAGCCCGAGGCGCTGCGCGACCGATTGCTGGACGCGATGCCGGCATCGCACCTCCGCCTGCTGCAGTCGCTGGAGCTTTCGGTGGAGATCGGCGACTATTTCTTCGTGCACGCCGGCATCCGGCCGGGAACGCCGATCGCGCGGCAGAAGGCCGAAGACCTCATCTGGATCCGCGATCCATTCCTTACGGGGTCGGGCGCGCTGGAGAAGCGGATCGTCCATGGCCATAGCTGGACGTCGGACAAGCCGCACATCGATGAGCGCCGCATCGGCGTGGACACGGGTGCGTGGAAGACGGGCGTGCTGACCGCCGTCCGGTTGCACGAACGCAGCGAACGGATCCTGACGGCGCGCCAGGAACCCTGAAGGCGAGCAGCACCGGTCCCGCGCCAGCAGGCAGGCACCGCCGCCGGCAGCCTGACGCGGCTGCCGGCGAGAGGCGTGGGATCAGCGCTGGCGCGAGAGCGTGCGGACCTCGTCCAGATGCTGCTGCACGATCGGACGCGCGCCGGCGGCAGCGCGGCGCAATGCCGGCTGATCGCCGCGATCGGCGTAGGTGCTGTGGAGCGCCAGCGCCTGTTCGTGCGCGCGGACCTGCTGTGTCAGGTAGGTGCGGTCGAAGCCCGCGCCGCTGAGGCGACGAAGTGCCGCCACATTGGCGCGCTGTTCCGGGTTGAGCACGGGCGGCCGCGGGGTGAGGCCGGCTTCGCGCGCGGCCGCCGTCACCTGCTCCGTCGTCTGGCGGTGATGGGTGATCATCATCTGCGCGTAGCGACGCACGTCCTCATTGCGCGACTTTTCGAGCGCGAGCTGGGAGGACTGGATCTCGTACAGGTCGCTCGCGCCCGCCATCGGCACGAAGGCCGCCGCCGTGGTCGGGGTCTGGGGCGACGGGGCAGCGCGTGCGGTAGCCGGCGCGGCCGCCTGCACCGATGCGCTGGCAGGCAGGGTGGTCGCGAGCATCGTCAGCGCGGCGCCGGCAAGGATCATCGCCTTCATCGTCCATACTCCGTCAAGGTGAGGACGAAGAGCGCGCTATCCCCGGCCGGGTTCCGGCCGGATCGGGCAGAACTGATGCAGATCAGGCACTTGGCGCCGGAAACCCTTGCGGCAGGCAAGGATCCCCGGCGCCGCCATGTCAGGCGGGCACCGCCTCCGCCGACAGGACTGTGGGCTCAGGCGCGCCGCTGATCTCCGCCAGCGGATTGAGGGTGCCGTCGCGAAGATCGTAGATCCAGCCATGCAGCGTCAGCGGCTGGCCACGGCGGAAGGCGGCCTGCACGGCGGCCGTGCGGGACAGACGCTCCAGCTGCTCGCGCACGTTGAGCTCCACCAGCCGGTCGAGCCGCTCCGCATCGGGCAGCGAGCGGAGCTCATCGGCGTGGCGATCCGCCAGGTCGCCGACACAGCGGACCCAGTGACCGAGCGCGCCTTCCGCATCCTGCTTCAGCCCATGTTCGACACCGCCGCAGCCAAGATGGCCGCACAGGATGATGTGACGCACCTTTGTCTTTTCGAGCGCGACCTGCAGCACCGCCATCAGGTTCTCGTCCTCTTCATAGACGAGGTTCGCGACGTTGCGGTGGATCGACATCACGCCGGGAGGCGAGTTGGTGATCTGGTCGGGCGCGACCCGGCTGTCGGAACAGCCGATCCAGAGGAAGTTGGGCTTCTGCTCGGCCGCCTGCCGTTCGAAGAAGTCGGGCCGTTCGTCCTTCAGTTGAGCGGCCCAGGCGCGATTGGCCAGGAGCAGGAGTGTTTCGTCGTTCATGCGTGCACCAGTTCCCGCCTGTCGGCGTTGATGAGCGGAGCCGAACGCTCCGCAATGTCGCCGCGCACCATCACCCGGATGTTCCGGAAGGACGCGCCGCGAACGAAGGCATTGATGATGTCGATGTTGTCGAGGTCGACATAGGAGGTGGCCGACAGGTCGATCAGCACCGATGCGCCATCCTCGACACGGCCCAGTTCCCGCTGCAGCTCGTACTTGTGAATGAAGTAGAGGTTGCGGCGGGCGCGGATCATGTAGTTGCCCTTGCCGTCCTCCACCGTGACCACCGCCGAGCGGAAGTTGCGGGCGACCACGAACACGAAGCCGACGGCCAGGCCGATCACGATGCCGATCAGGAGATCGGTGAACATGATCGCGGTGATCGTGACCACGAAGGGCACGAACTGCGTCATTCCCTGCTTCCAGCGCTTCGTGAACAAGGACGGCTTGGTCAGCTTGTAGCCCGTCGCGATCAGCACCGCAGCCAGCGCGGCGAGCGGAATGAGGTTGAGGACGAACGGGATGAGGAGGACGCTGAGCAACAGCCAGCTGCCGTGAAGGATGGTCGACAGCTTGCTGCTGGCGCCGGAATCGACGTTGGCGGACGAGCGCACGATCACGGAGGTGACCGGCAGGCCGCCGATCATGCCCGAGACGAGGTTGCCGCCGCCCTGGGCGAACAGTTCCCGGTTCTTGTCCGTAGTGCGGCGTTGCGGATCGAGTTCGTCCACCGCCTTTACCGACAGGAGCGATTCAAGGCTGGCGACGATTGCCAGCGTCAGCGCCGTCGACCAGACCGCCATGTTGCCGACCTGACCGAAGTCGGGAAGCGTGAAGAGGCCGACGAAGCCGCTGATCCCGTCGGCGATCGGCACCTGCACCAGGTGGCTGGGCTGAAGGTAAAGGCCGGGCGCCGCGACCGCGAACAGCGCGTTCAACGCGATGGCACCGACCACGACGACCAGCGGTCCGGGCAGCAGCTTCAAGGGGCCGTCCTTCGGGCGCGCCGCATCCCACCAGAACAGAAAGGCGATCGACAGGCCGGAGATGATGACGGCGCCGGGCGTCAGATAGTTGGTGACGCTGTACCAGAGCGACGACAGCGTGTTCTGGCCATCGGGCTGCATGAAGGCGAAATCGCCCTCCGGATCGCCGTCATAGCCGACCGCGTGGGGGATCTGCTTCAGGATCAAGATGAGGCCGATGGCGGCGAGCATGCCGGTGATCACCGAGCTCGGCACGAATTCGGCCAGCACGCCGGACTTCGAAAAGGAAAACAGGATCTGGATGACGCCGGCAATGACGACGGCGAGAAGGAAGGCTTCGTAGCTCGGCAGGCGCTCGATCGCCGCGAAGACGATCACGGTGAGACCGGCCGCCGGGCCGCTGACCGACAGCGGCGACGACGACAGCGTGCCGACAACGATGCCGCCGACGATGCCGGCGATCAGACCGCTGAACAGCGGCGCGCCGGAGGCGAGGGCGACGCCGAGACACAGCGGCAGCGCGACCAGCGCCACCACGATGGATGACGGCAGGTCCTGCTTCCAGCCTGCCAGGCTCAGTCCCTTGATCATTCAATTCCTTTCAAACCGGATCCCGGCAGCATGGTCGCGACGATCATCGGCGCCGCGGCAAGGGCGGCCCGCGGCATCCCCGTCGGCATCGTCACCCGGTTCGGCCGTTCCAGCGGAGCGGTGGGAATGGCGAGGCCGGTCACGAAAGCCTTGTGCTCGAGGGGCAGGCGCCGCCGGATGGAGCCCTGTCGCTCCAGCCAGGTGAAGCCATCCCACGTCGGGGATGTGCCCTTCCTATCGAACGCTGTCTTTCCGGGCTCCGCTCGGACTGTAACGAATCGTTGCTCAGGCCGCCGGCAGGACGATGGTGGCGCGCAGCCCGCCTTCGGCCCGGTTGGCGAGCGTGAACTGTCCGCCGTCGTCGGAGACGGCCTTCACCACGATCGACAGGCCAAGGCCGAACCCGGCAGTGTCCCGCTGCCGCGCCCGATCGAGCCGCACGAACGGCTCCAGCACGGCCGCGAGCGACTCCTCCGGGATGCCGGGCCCTTCGTCGTCGATCTCGATCCGCGTCTCGCCGTCGGCATGGCGGAGGCGAAGCGTGACGGAGCCGCCATAATGGGTCGCGTTTTCGACCAGGTTGACGATCGCGCGGCGGAAGCTCGAGGGCCGCAGCATGCGCTCGACATGGGGCGGCCCCTGGTAGACGGCCGGAAAGCCATGGTCGCTCGCATCGTCGATGACGCTGGCGCAGAGCACCGCCACGTCGATCAGCCGGGGTGTCTCCGGATCACCCTCCCCGCCCAAATAGGCGAGCAGGGAGGTGACCATGGCCTCCATGCCGGCAAGATCGGCCTCCACCTCGCTCCGCAAGCCGTCGTCGCCGATGGCGTCGGCACGCAGCCGCAGCCGCGCCATGGGCGTGCGGAGATCGTGGCTGACGGCGGCGAGCGCGACCATGCGCTCGTCGATCAGCCGGCCGATCCGCGCCTGCATGGCGTTGAAGGCGGAGATGAGCCGGCGGACGTCGCCGGTGCCGGCTTCCTCGACATGCGGCAGGCTCTTGTCGAGCGACGGGCCGAAGCGTTCAACGGCGCGGGTGAGCGCGCGGACCGGCTGCAGCGTCTGCCGGATCAGGATGCCGCCCAGGACCATCAGGACCAGGGCGGGGAGCAGCGTCGCCAGCACCCGCTCATAGGCGAAGCCGACGCGGCGCACCGGATCGAGCGTGCGGAAATAAAGCCAGCTGCTGTCCTCCAGCCGCAGCGCGCCGGCGATCACGGAGGCGCCGCCGGGCGACAGCAGCGCGACACGAAGGCCGGTGCGGTCGAGGCTGGGTTCCCAGGCGAGGATCTGCGCGCGCATCCGGTCGGGCTCGGCCCCCGTCGCGGGGATGGTGGGCGCGGCGTCGCTCCAGCGGACGAGATAGCGGTCGGTGGTCAGTTCGCGCGACATCGCCTGGCGCTCGGCGGGGCTCGCCTCCGTCACGATGCGGCGGGAGATGACGAGATGTTCGGCCAGGCGCCGCGCCTCGTCGTCGCGGACGGAGAATTCGGTCGCGCGTTCGTAGAGATAGGTGCTGACGCCGAATTCGACGACCAGGGTGACGAGCAGGATGGCGACCAGCCGGCCGATCAGGCCGAAGCGTTGCAGGCCCGACCCGATCACTCGCGCGTCACGGGCACGTTCAGGATGTAGCCGACGCCGCGCACGGTGACGATCGGCGCGGGCTTGTCCACGGTGGAGAGCTTGCGCCGAAGCCGGCTGATGAGGACGTCGACGCTGCGGTCGGACGCATCGCCGGGACGGCTGCGCGCAAGCTCGATCAGGCGTTCGCGCGCGATGACGCGCTGCGCATGGTCGAGGAGGACCACCAGAAGATCGAACTCGGCGCCCGTCAGCTCGACCACGGCGCCGGTGGGCGAGCGCAGTTCCCGCCGGGGAACGTCGGCCACCCAGTCCTCGAACCGGTAGACCTTGAGGCTCGGCTCGCTGGCGATCGCGCCTGCCTCGAACCGGCGGCGGACGGCGCGGATGCGCGCCAGCAGCTCGCGCGTGCCGAACGGCTTGGGGAGATAATCGTCGGCGCCGAGCTCCAGCCCGATGACGCGGTCCACCTCGCTGCCCTTGGCGCTAATGAAGATGATCGGGACGGCGGAGGTCTGGCGGATGCGCCGGCACAGGTCGATACCGCTCGTCCCCGGCAGCATGATGTCGAGCAGCACAAGCTCCGCCGTGCCGTCGGCAAGCGCCTCCCACATCTCGGGCGCGCCCGCGCAGGGGCGCACCTCGTAGCCGTTTTCCCGAAGTGCGCGGGAGGTCAGCGTGCGCAGCGCGGGATCGTCTTCCACCAGCACGATCATTTGCCGGGACTATGACCGGCCTTGCGCGGGTGCAAGGCCGGTCGTGCGGTCACCAGGCGAAGGTGGCGGCCGATCCGGGTGCGAGCGTGAAGCCGAAGCTGCGTCCGGGCGCCTCGATGCGGAGCGGTCGCGGCTCCTCCGCACCGTTGAAGGCGAGAAGGACGAGCGACCCGTTGTCGGCATTGCGGAACGCCACGGTCTTCACCCCTGCCTCCCCGCTGGTCGAGCCGATGCGGTGGGCGCCGGGCCGGACGAAACGGCTGAGGTGGCCGAGCGCGTAATAGTCCACCTCCCGCTCCACAGCGCCGGTCGCGGGATCGATGCGGACCACGCCGCGGCAGGTGCGGCAGCCGCCAAGCTGCGGGCCGTTGCGCGGATCAAGCGCGAGGTTCCACAGGAGAACGCCCTTCGCCCAGCCGCGCGTGGTGTCGATCATCAGGCCGACCGCATCCGAGAGCCCGGTGGCCCAGCCCGGCCGCCATTCCCCGCCCGAACATTCGGTGAAGAAGGTCTCGCGGTCCGGAAAGGCCTCGTGCACGGGGGTCTGGGCCGACACGTTGCCGGCGTAGCAATGCCATGCCGTGCCGGCGACGTAGCGGGTCGCCGCCGGATCGCGCAGCACGGTCAGCGGCTGTTCCGGCTGATCCCAGTTATGGTCCCAGTCGAGGATGCGGGTGGCGAGACCTTCGCGCTCCAGGAGCGGACCGAGGTGCTGGCCGACGAAGCGGGCGCGGTCGACGGCCGGCCACTTCATGCCCGGATAGTCGGTTGGGGAGAAATCGGGCTCGTTCTGGATCGTAAGGTAGCGGATCGCGACCCCTTCCGCCCGATAGGCCTGGAGGTAGCGGGCGAAGTAGCGCGCATAGACGTCGTAGGCGTCCGGGCGAAGCGTTCCGCCGATCATCGAGTCGCTGGTCTTCATCCAGCCGGGCGGGCTCCAGGGGCTCGCCATGACGACAAGGTCGGGGTTCACCGCCAGGGCGGACTTCAGGACGGGCAGGACGTCCGCGCGATTGGGATTGATCGAGAAGCGGCGAAGATCGGAATCCCGCTCCCCTGCCGGCATGTCGTCGAAGCTGTAGTGGGTCGGCGAGAAGTCGGATGCGCCGATCGTCAGCCGGGTAAAATCGAGGCCGAGGCCGCCCTCCCCGCGCCCGAACAGTTCGCGAATGAGCGCGTCGCGGCGGTCCTGCGGGAGCGCGTCGATCAGGATCGCGGAGGCATCGGTGATCGAGGCGCCGAAGCCGACCATCGTCTGATGGCGGGTGTCAGGATCAACGGTGATGCGCAGCGCCGTCGTTTCGGGGGTCGCCGCAACGGGCTGGGGCGACAGCCGCTGGGCGCCGTCGGCGCTGGTGACGACGGCCGTCACCGGCTGGGCGGCGGACCGGAGGGCGGGCGTGGCGCAGCCGGCAAGCGACAGGGCCGCCAAGGCAGCGGCAATCGTGCGGATCATGGCCGCAGACGCCGGTCGGCGAGCCGCGCGGTGGCGGTGAGGCCGGCCGCGAGATCCGCCTGGGCCGCGCTTTCCGCCACGATCACCGGATAGTCGCCGGCGGCGATGTGCCAGCCGGGCTGCGCGGGGTCGTAGTCGGCAAGGATGCGCGGGTCGATGGTGACCGATACCTGCCGGCTTTCGCCCGGCGCGAGCTCGACGCGCTGGAAGCCGACGAGGCGGAGCGACGGTCCGTCGCGGCGACCGGCGCGGGCATAGACCTGCGGCACGTCTGCACCGGCAACGCGGCCGGTGTTGGTGACGGTGAAGGTGACGGCCAGGTTGTCGCCCGGAACGATCCGAAGGTCGCTGTAGGAAAAGCGCGTGTAGGAGAGGCCGTGGCCAAAGGCGAACAGCGGGGAAAGGCCCTGCTTGTCGAACCATCGGTACCCGACATCGGCGCCTTCGGTGTAGGTGACGGAGAAGTCGCGCACCCCGCCGCTCTGCCCGTAATTGGCGGTGTCGCCCGCCGACCGGCGCGCTTCGGCGGCGCGCAGCTCGTCAAGGCCGGGAACATCGGGGCGCGGCGTCTGCGACGCGTCCTTCAGGAAGGTCATCGGCATGTGGCCGGACGGATTGACGTCGCCGAACAGGATGCGGGCGATCGCCTCCCCGCCGCGCTGCCCGGGATACCAGGCCTGGAGCACGGCCGGCACGCGGTCGATCCACGGCATCAGCACGGGGCCGCCGGATTCCATGACCACCACCGTGCGGCGGTTGGCGGCGGCAACCGCATCGATCAGCGCGTCCTGATTGTCGGGGAGTGCGAGCGAATAGATGTCCTGCGCTTCGCTGCGCCACTGCGTCGCGAACAAGACGGCGAGATCGGCGTCGCGCGCCGCGGCGGCGGCGGCGGCGGGATCGCTGCCGTCGACATAGCTGACGTCCGCATCGGGCAGGAGCGCGCGGATCGCGTTCAGCGGCGAGGAGGCATGCCAGGTGACGCGCGCGAAGGACGCGGCCGCGCCCTCTGTCAGCGGGATTTCGACAGGCGCGCCGCCGACCGAGCGGACCTGCGACGAGCCGCCGCCCGACAGCACGCCGACATCCGCGCGCCCGCCGATCAGCACCACCTTGCGCGCGGTCTTGGCGAAGGGGAGCACGCCGCCGTCATTCTTCAGGAGAACGATGCCGGCCTCCGCCACGCGCTGCGCGACCTCCGCATTGGCGGCATAGTCGATCGGCTGCGCGGATGCGGGCGTGGGGCGATCCATCAGCCCCGAGGAGATGACGCCGAACAGGATGCGGCGCACCATGTCGTGCAGACGCGCCTCGGGAACGGTGCCGGCCTCCACCGCCTCCTCCAGCGGATCGCCGAAGAACATCGCGGTGTCGAGCTCTCGCCCCGACTGCTGGTCGAGACCGGCGTTGGCGGCCTTCACGGTCGAATGAACGCCGCCCCAGTCCGACATCACCCAGCCGCGGTAACCCCAGTCGCTCTTGAGGACGCGGTTCAGGAGAAAGTCGTTCTCGCAGCTCCAGTCGCCGTTCACCTTGTTGTAGGCGCACATGACGGAGCCGGGCTGGCCGCGCTCGATCGCGATCTGGAAGGCGAGCAAGTCGCTTTCGCGAAGCGCCGCCTCGCCGATGCGGGCGTCGACGATCGCTCGGCCGGTCTCCTGCGAGTTCAGCGCCATGTGCTTCACCGTCGACACAATGCCGTTCGATTGCACGCCGCGGATCGATTCCCCGCCGAGGATGCCGGAGACCAGCGGATCCTCCCCCAGATATTCGAAGGTCCGGCCGCCCCAGGGATCGCGGGTGAGGTTGATGCCGCCCGCCAGGAGAACGTTGAAGGTCTTGGCGCGCGCTTCCGACCCGATCATCGCGCCGCCCTGATAGGCGAGTTCCGGGCTGAAGCTGGCGGCGAGCGCGAGGCTGGACGGGAGCGCGGTGGCGACGTCTCCGCGGCGCTGTTCGACCTGGTTGGCGACGCCCAGGCTGGCGTCGCTTTCCCGCAGCGTCGGCACGTTGAGGCGGGGCGTGCCGGGGACATAGCCGGCGGACGGGATCATGTCGGCCGGCTTGTCCGCCGACATGGGCGGGAAATAGCCGAAGACGTAGCGCAGCTTTTCCTCGCGCGTCATGCGCCCGGCGATCTCGTCGGCGCGGGCCCAGGCCTCGTCGGAGGAGACGGCAGTGATCGACGGGGACGCGGGTGCAAGCTCCGGCGCCTGCGCCTGTGCGAGCGACCCGACACCGACCAAGGCGAGCAGCGAGGTGGCGGCAAGCAGCGGCCGGGAGTTGAAGCGCCCATGCGCGCCCATGGCCGCGGCGATCCGGCGCGCGGCCGTACCCAATCGATTCACGCTTGCTCTCCCCTTGCTACCCGTCGGGCTCGCTTCGCCCGTTCGGCGGGAAGCCTAGCGCCCGGTGGCGGCGATTGGAAGCGCTTCCAGTTCAGGCCTGCCGGTGGACCTGCGCGAGACCACCGTGTGGGCGATATATTCGTGCACCGGCGATTGCGCCTCGCCCGGGGTCTTCAGCGCCTCCGCCAGCATCTCCACGGCGCGAAAGCTCATCTCGCGGATCGGCTGATGGACGGTGGTGAGCGGCGGCCAGACGATCGCGGACACCGGCGTGTCGTCGAAGCCGACGATCGACAAGGCGCCCGGCACGTCGATGCCGAGCTGATGCGCGGCGAAGAGCGCGCCGGCCGCGGTGTCGTCATTGGCGCACACGACCGCGGTGGGCCGCGCCGCCGCGGACAGCAACGTCGGCAGCAGGTCCTTGCCCGACATGAAGGTGAAGTTGCCGCGCGCATCGGCGACGTCGGCGGGATCCAGCCGCGCCTCCGCCAGCGCGCGCATCACGCCATCGAAGCGGCTTTCGGCGGAGCGGTGCCCTTCGCGCCCGCGAATGAAGCCGAAGCGGCGGTGCCCGAGCGCGAGCAGATGGGCGGCGAGATCATAGCCGGCGCGTTCGTCGTCCATGCCGACGCCGGGCACGCGCGCGCCCGTGGCGTCGCCGGGCGAGACGCAGGCCACCGCGCATCCGCGCGCGACCAGCGCGTCGATCAAGCGCGTGTCGTCGGCAAAGGGCGGGGTGAGCACGACGCCGTCGCAGCGCCGCTCCTCCACCAGCGCCACCACCTCCTCCACCCCGCGCGGATCGTCCTGGACCGCGGCATGGGTGATGAGGTGGAGGCCAAGCTGCGTGCAGGCCCGGAGCGCCCCCACCTCCAACGCGGACTGGTAATAGCTGTTGGGTTCCAGATCGAGTTCAGCCGCGCAGATCAGCGCAACCGTGCGGCTGTTGCCGCCGGCGAGGAAGCGCGCCTGGATGTTGACCTGATAGCCGAGCGCGTCGACAGCCTCCTGCACGCGGGCGCGGAGCTTCGCGCTGACGTTGGGGCCGTTGTTGAGCACGCGGGAGACGGTGGTGCGACCGACACCCGAGCGCGCGGCGACATCATCGATCGTGGGCTTGCGGGAAATGGCGCGCTCCGGTGGTGGTTGCCCGGCAGGTGTGGCGCGGCGCGTGCCGGGTGGCAAGGGCTCCCCCGTCAGGCCGCGTCGAGGAAGCTGGCGATCGTCAGCCGGCCGGTCGCGGGATCGGCCGACACCGCGCCGTCCGGCACCCGGGCGCAGTGAAGCAGGCTGCCGCGATAGATCGCCGCGCGGTTGAAGGCTGGATCAACCGCGCCGATCCGTTCGAACACGGGCGTGTCGCCGTCGATATAGGCGGCGGCCGGTTCGCCGTGGCGGGCGAAATCATCCTTGAGCGCGGCCAGGAAGCGCGGCCGGCGGGCAGCGTCGATCACCTCGAACCCGGTTGCGCGGTGGCGAAAGAAGCCGGTGCCGCCAAGCGGGGCGCGCGACAGATAGTGGACGATGGCGATGGCGCCGGGATCAACCGCATCGACATGGGGGATGCGTTGTGCGAGCGACAGCGACGCGGGCGGCGTGGTGACCAGGGAGAACAGCGCGCGGCGCACCGTCAGCCGATCGCGAAAGCCAAAGCCATCGCGCAGCACGGCCGCCAGCACGGCGCCCACCGAGGGCAGATAGCCGGCCGGCGCAGGCACCCTGGGCCCGGGGTAGAATTCGCCCAGCGGCGCGAACTCGCTTTGCTGTGCGGCGGCGACGAGGGCGTCCGGATCGGGCGCGAAATCGTCGACGATCACGACGGGCTCCCGCTCCGCCCCGACATGCTGCAGGCGGATGCGCGGCGTCATGCCGGGGCGGCGCAGGTCTTTGCGACGTAATCGGCATGGGTGGGCATCAGCGCCACGCACTTGTCGATCACACCACGGATGTTTTCCAGATAGGCGGCGACATCGGCGGGCGAGCGCACGTCCACCAGCGGATCGTGCGCGCGCGGCAGGATGCCCTGCCCGATCAGCACCTGGATCCAGCTTTCCTCCGCGAACAGCTCCTCATCCTCCCGGAAGATGCGGCCATTGGCGGCGAACAGCGCGATCTTGCGCGCGAGCGTGTCGGGCACGTCCATGTCGCGGACATGGCGCCAGAAGGCGGTGTCGTCCCGCTCCGTCGCCTTGTAGTGGAGGATCACGAAGTCGCGGATGCGTTCATATTCGAACTGCGTCTGGCGGTTATATTCGTCGATGTTGGCGGGATCGAAGCCGGCGTCGGGCAGCAGCCGGACCAGCCGGATGACCGCCGACTGGATGAGGTGGAGGCCGGTGGATTCGAGCGGCTCGATGAAGCCTGCCGCCAATCCGACGGCCACGACGTTGCGGTTCCAGGCGAGCTTTCGCCGCCCGGTTGTGAAGCGCAGGCGGCGCGGGGCAACCAGCGGATCGCCGTCGAGATTGACGAGCAGAATGCGTTCGGCCGTGTCGTCGTCCATGTGGCGGCTGGAATAGACATGGCCGTTGCCGGTGCGGTGCTGCAGCGGGATGCGCCACTGCCAGCCGGCCGGGCGCGCGGTGGCGCGCGTGTAGGGCGGAAAGTCCGTCCGCGGCGACACCACGGCGACCGCCCGGTCGCAGGGCAGCCAGTGCGACCAGTCCTCGTAGCCGGTCGACAGCGCGCCTTCGATGAGGAGGCCGCGGAAGCCCGAGCAGTCGACGAACAGGTCGGCCTCGATCACCTCGCCATCGTCCATGGCGACCGCGCGGACGAAGCCCGTGGTGCCGTCCTGCTGCACGGAGGCGACGCGCCCTTCCCGCCGGCGGACGCCGCGCGCCTCCGCATAGTCGCGCAGGAAACGGGCGTAGAGGCCGGCGTCGATGTGGAAGGCATGGGCGATCTGCCCCATCGGCGAGGCCGGCATGTCGGTGCGCGCGCGCATGAACTTGTGCGCGGGCGGCGCCGCGGTGTTGATCGAATAGGCGTCGAGCGGGACGGTGCTGCCGGCCGCGCGCTGCTTCAGCCAGAACTGGTGGAGGCGGAGCCATTCCAGGTTCTTGCCGATGACGCCGAAGCCATGGACGTAGCGGCTGCCGGGGCGCAGCCAGTCGACGAATTCGATGCCGAGCTTGAAGCTGCCCTGCGTGCGGCGGAGGAACTCGTTCTCATCGAGGCCGAGCAGGTCGTTGTAGGTCTTGATCGCGGGGATCGTCGCCTCGCCGACGCCGATCGTGCCGATCTCCTCCGATTCGATCAGGCGGATGTCGTAAAGACCCTTGAACAGCCGGGCGAGGAGCGCGGCCGTCATCCATCCGGCCGATCCGCCGCCGACGATCAGGATGCGCCGAAGCTGCTGCATGGGGTCTGTCTAGCGCGATGGCCGGGCGGGCGCACGCCCAGGGGAAGGGAGTGCGCCCGGCGCCGTCAGAAGCGGTAGTTGAAGCCCAGGAGGAACTGCCGGCCGTAACGCTCATAGGTTTCGATAAGCGAACCGCCATCCTCCGTCCGCGTGCCGCCGCCGTCGAGGCCGAGACGGGTGCGATAGGGCGCGTCGGTGAGGTTGTTGACCTGGAGGAGCACGCCCAGCCCTTCGAGCGTGCCCGACTGGATGGTGTAGCCGATCTGCGCATCGACCTGACGGTCGGGCAGGATCTCCGTGAAGCCGCGCGTCGCGAACAGCTGCACCACCTCTCCCTTGAAGCCGGAGCGGTAACGCTGGCTGATGCGGGCCTGGAAGCCGTCACGCTCGAAATAGCCGGTGATGTTGTAGACCGTGCCGGACAGGCCGGGGATGCGGACCTCCTGCGTCTGGTCTGCGGACGGGTTGAGGTCCGATCCGGTCAGCGACAGGCTGCCCAGCACGCCGAGGCCGTCGAGCGCCGAGGTGATGGTGCCGAAGTTCAGGGCGCCGGAAAATTCCAGGCCACGCACCCAGCCGCCGTCGCCGTTCGCCGGAAGCGTGATCTGGCCGATCGGCGAGATGATCACGCCCGCCGGGATCGACGATGCGGTCACCGGCAGCGGGATGCCCGAGAAATCGAACGTGCCGGTCTGCTGGTAGATGTAGGTGTCCAGCCATTTGTAGAAGCCGGCGATCGAGACATAGGTCGTCTGGTCGATATACCATTCATAGGCGGCATCGACCGCCTTGGCGCGCCACGGCTTCAGGTTCGGGTTGCCGCCGCTGGCCGACCAGGGATTGACGACCGTGCCGGGCGCGCAGGTTTGGCCGGAGCAGACCAGCGAGTTGAAGCCGGGCGAGACGTTGGCGCGCATCTCGTCCATGCGCGGGCGGGCCATGGTCTTGGACGCGGAAAAGCGCAGCCGGTGTCCGCCGCCCAGATCGTAGATGAGGTTGAGGCTGGGCAGGATGTCGACATAGTCGTCGCCGTCGACGATGCGCTGCGGCACGATCGGCTGGCCGGGGGTCAGGCCGTTGATGACCACGCCTTCCGACCGCTGCGACTGCACCACCGCCTGCACGCCGACATTGCCGCGCAGGTTGCCCCAGTCGATGCTGGCCTTGCCGAAGAAGGTGACGACGTCTTCCTCGATGTCCCAGTTCTTGTCGTAGAAGTTGGCGTCGAGGATCGGCGTGATGTCGTAATAGGTGTCGAGCGCGTCGAGCGGATCGAACGAGAAGACCGGGCCGAAGCCGACGAAATCGAGATCGGTCGCGTCGACCTGGAAGCGCGGATCCACCGCGACCTGCTGACGCCCGTTCTTCAGGAACAGGTCGAAGTCGTTGACGCGCTTGCTCTTCGTGCGGTGCGTGTAGTTGACGCCCACGTCCACGCCGCTGAGGAAGCCGTCCATCTCGTGATTGACGCGCAGGTCGAGCGCGTAGACCTCCTCCTCCACGTCGGGGAAGCGGATCGCGCCGTCATGGCCCCAGCCGCCCCACGGCGCGCGGTCGCCCAGCGTGATCTGCGAGCCGTCGGCATAGTCGAGCCCGGGCGCGTAGGTGGGGAAGCCCTCGTCCGGTGCGTCGAAGCCGATATTGTCGAACACGCGGCCGACATCCGGCGTGGCGGGCGTGACGCCGCCGACCGCACCCGGCACCGCGCGACCGGCATAGGTTTCCAGGATCGTCTCGCGCCGCTTGTTGCGGGAGAAGGACAGGTCGGCCACGAAGTTGGTGCGATCGTCCATCACGAATTCGTTGTTGAGGCCGATCGACACCAGCTCGTCCTTGCGCTGGTTGTGGTCGTTGCGAAGGATCGGCACGACGCGGTTGGCGACGCCGGTGGCGGCGACCGGCGTTCCGCCGCGCTCCTCCACCGTCACGCCGGTGAAGGTCAGCTGGTCGGCGAAAGGGTTGGAGAACCACTGCGCACCGCGCGTAACCTCATCCTGGCTGAACTTGGAATAATAGCCGTCCAGGGTGATGTGGACGAAGTCGCTCGGCTGCCATTCGAGGATGCCGATGAAGGCGTCGCGCGTGTTGAAGCGCGAGGTGGCGAACGCCTCCTGACCGTTCAGGAACAGCGCACTGTCGGCGCTGTCGGGCTGCACGACGTTGCGGTCGTTGATGCCGTCGCCGTTCGTGTCCTGGTCGCCGAACGCTTCATAGCCATAGCCCTTGAAGCGCCGAGCCGACGACGGCGAGTCGATGCGGGCATAGCCGAGCGCGATGCCCAGCGTGCCGTCCGCGAACTGATCGATATAGCTGGCCGAGATGCGCGAGCCCCATTTGCGCACGTCGTCGTTGAGCTGGCGGCCCTCCGTCATCTCGCCGCGGATGTTGACGGCAAATGCCTGCTGACCGAATTCCAGCGGACGCACGGTGCGGAGGTCGGCCGTGCCCGACAGGCCCATGCCGGCGATCTGCGCGTCCGGCGTCTTGTAGACCACGACGCTGGACAGCAGCTCGGCCGGATACTGGTCGAACTCGACAGCGCGGTTGTCGCCGGAGCTCGCCTGCTGGCGGCCGTTCAAGAGCGTGGTGGTGAAATCGGGCGCGAGGCCGCGAATGGAGATCACCTGCGCGCGGCCGTTGACGCGCTGGGCGGCCAAGCCCGGAAGGCGCGCGATCGATTCCGCGATCGACACGTCGGGAAGCTTGCCGATGTCCTCGGCCGAGATCGCCTCCACGATGGAGGTTTCGTTGCGCTTGATGTCGATGGCGTCGCCGATGCCGCGGCGGATGCCGGTGACGACGATCTCCTCGCCGCCCTCGTCCACCGCTTCGGTCTGCTGCGGGGGCGTCGCCTGCTGGTCGGCGGCCTGCTCCTCGGCACCGGGCGCCGGGGCGGCGGCCTCCTGCGCGAAGACCGGGGTGGCGATGCCGAGCGTCAGGCCCAGCGCCGAGGCGGCCAGTGCCGAGCGATAAAGCGTGCCCCGCGCGGTGCGACGGTCGCGAAACTGCGTGATCATGTTCCTCACCCCCCAGAAATCATGCCGGATCATGTCCGGCACGTCGTTGGCGCACGCCGAAACGGCGTTGGAAGCGCTTCCAGTTTTCAAGCGCAGCGCGCCCGACATTGCAAGCGCAGAAAAGACGGGGCGTGCGATCGTGGGGCAGGTTGTTGCTGAATTGTAACAGCGGCGGCGATCGGCAGACAAGAAAGGGGCGCCGGCATCACCTGCCGGCGCCCCCGATCAAACCGCGATTCCGACCGTGCTTACCAGACGCGCACGCGCTGCTGCGGCGTCAGGTAGTGGCGGGTGCCGGGCTGGACGTTAAACGCCTCGTACCAGGCATCCAGGTTGCGCACGACATAGGGCCGGAAGTTGCCGGGCGTATGCGGGTCGGTCGCCAGCTGCTGCTGCAGCGCCGAGTCGCGCGCCTTGGAACGCCAGACCTGCCCGAAGCCCAGGAAGAAGCGCTGATCGCCGGTGTAGCCATCGATCACCGGCGCGCGGCCACCGTCCAGCGACAGACGGTAGGCATCATAGGCGACGGTGAGGCCGGCGAGATCGGCGATGTTCTCGCCAAGCGTCAGCTCTCCGTTCACATGCTGGCCGGGCAGCGGCTCATAGGCGCCGTACTGCTGCACGACCTGATCGGTGTACTGCTTGAAGCGGGCGACGTCCTGCGGCGTCCACCATTCGTTGAGGCGGCCGGTCGCGTCATATTTGCGGCCCTGATCATCGAAATGGTGGCTGATCTCGTGCCCGATGACGGCGCCGATCGCACCATAGTTGACGGCCGGATCGGCATTGGGATCGAAGAAGGGCGGCTGCAGGATCGCGGCCGGGAACACGATCTCGTTCCAGGTCGGGTTGGCGTAGGCGTTCACCGTCTGCGGCGTCATGCGCCATTCGCTGCGGTCGACGGGACGGCCGAGACGGGCGACGTCATAGTCATAGTCGAAGCGGATGAAGGACTGGAGGTTGCCGAAGGCGTCGCCCCGGTCGATCTGCAGGCCCGAATAATCGCGCCACTTGTCCGGATAGCCGATCTTCGGCGTGAAGCTGCCGAGCTTCTGCACCGCGATCGCCTTTGTCTCCGGCGCCATCCAGGCGAGGTTCTGGAGGCGCAGGTTCATCGCGGCGAGCACGTTGCGGACGAGCTCGTCCATCTTGGCCTTGGCCTCCGGCGGGAAGTAGCGCGCCACATAGGCCTCGCCGACCGCCTCGCCCATGCCGGCGTTGGTGAAGTCCACCGCGCGCTTCCAGCGATCCTTCAGCTGGGGCGTGTCGGTGAGCGCACGGGTGAACGCGAAATCCTCGTTCACGAAGGCCTGCGGCAGCACGGACGCGCGCGAGCGGATGGTGTGGAAGGCAAGATAGGCCTGCCAGGTGTCGATCGGCACCGTGCCGACCAGGCGCGAGATGCCCTCGATCGCGCTCGGCTGGCTGACGATCACGCGGTCCTGACCGTTCAGGCGCGCGGCGGTGAGCAGCCGGTTCCAGTCGACGCCGGAGAAGCGGGCCGGCAGTTCGGCCTCGGCGACCGGGTTGTAGCGACGCTCCGCCTGGCGGCTTTCGACGCGCGTCCAGTGTACGCGGGCGATGTCGGTTTCCAGCGCCATGATGGCGCGGGCCTTGGCCGCGCCGTCCGGGATGCCGGCAAGCGTCAGCATGCGCTCGACATGGCCGAGGTAGGCCGTGCGGGCCGCGGCATAGCGGGCGTTGTCGGTGTTGAGGTAGTAATCGCGGTCGGGAAGGCCGAGCCCGCCCTGCGACATGCCGACGACATAAGCGTCCGGGTTCTTGGCATCGATCGACACGCCGACGCGCACCGGCACGTTGATGCGGTCGCGGTTGGCGTTGCCGATGGCGGTGGCGAGATCGGCGCGGGTGCGGATCGCGGCGATCGCCTGCAGCGCGGGCTGCAGCGGGGCGGCGCCGCGCGCCTCGATCGCGGCTTCGTCCATGAAGGACGCATAAAGGTCACCGGCCTTGCGGAGCGAGGGCGATGCGGTGCCGTCAACCGTCTGCAGCATGTCGCGCGTCCGCTGATCCGACAGGTCGCGCAGCACGTCGAACCCGCCCCAGCGCGCACGATCCGCCGGGATCTCGGTGCGGGCATCCCAGCCGCCGTTCACGAAGGCGTTGAAGTCGTTGCCGGGCAGCACCGTGGTGTCCATGCCGGCCGTGTCGACGCCGAAGCTGCCGAGCTGCGGGCGGGCATCGGTGCGCGCGGACGCCGTTTCGGTGCCGGCGCCGGCTGCGCAGGCGCCGAGCGACACGAGCGCGGTGGACAAGGCAAGGGCAGCCAACAACGGGGATCGGATCATAATAGAACCTCGAGACGGGAAGTTTCGGCGTCAGGACAAGAGCATGACGCCGGTGGACGGCAACTATCTAACTATCGCCGTCCGGCCGGTCGAGGAAAAAGCGGCCATCATGGAGCCGTCAGAAGATGCCCAGGAACTTGCGGCGGGGGCGTTCTTCCGCCTTCGGCGCCTCCCGCCCGACATCGTCGCGGCGGTCACCTTCCGTCGTGCGCTGGCGCGATGCGGGCGCGCCGGACAGCACCGGGCCGCACGCCGCCGCCTTGGCATCGCCCGGATCGATAAAGGCGAGCAGCGCCGCCGGCGGTGCGGCGAGCGCGCCCAGCCCAAGACCGGCGCCGACGCGCCCCAGCAGCTCCCCGCTGATGGGATCGATGCGCGGGCTGGCGAAGCGGCCGGCAAGCGCCACGGGTGACTGGCCGGAGAACAGGCTGAACCGCTTCGAATCCGCCTCGAAGCCCAGGTCGATCACCTCCGTCGCGAAGGAGAAGCCGCCGCGGCCGGTGATGACGTTCTTGCGCGTGTCGATCAGGATCGGATCGGCGGTGGCGACACCGCGGCGCACGCTGAAGGCGATGAGCCCGCAGTTGATGTTGACCGGCTCCTCCAGCTTTCGTTCGAACATCTTCTGCACGAAGGTGCCGATGTCGAGTTCCGACAGCTCCACGTTGCGGGTCCAGAAGGTGCCGGCGGGCATCACAAAGGCGATCCGGCCGCTGGACGACGCCAGGCTGTCGTGCACGGTGTCGCCGGTGCCCGTCAGCTGGATGCGCCCGCGGATCACGCCGGACGTCCCCGCCTCCGCCACGCCGAAGCCGGCGAGCAGCCGCCCCATCGGCGTCGGCGCGAGGCGGATGTCGTAGCGTGTGACGGCGGGCCGCTGGCGCGCGTCGATGACGATGTCGGACGACACATCGCCGCGTGCCATCGAGAAGCTGAGCGGCGACAGGCTGAGCCGCCGGTCGTCGAGATCGAGCGTGAGATCGATGTCGGAGACGGGGACGTTGCGCGACCGCACGACGCCGACCCGCCAGCGCAGGTCCGCATCGAAGTTGCTGAGCGCGTCGACCCGCAGCCGCGCATCGGGAAGGATGCGCCGGGTGCCGCCGACGACGGTGACGGCGCCCTCGCTGCCGCGGGCGGCGACCGCATCGGGATCATAGCCGATGAAGGCGGCGACATCGGCAATGTCGAGGCGGCGGGTGCGCAGGTCCGCGCTCATGTGGAGCCGCGGCTCGACATTGCGGGCGGTGAAGCTGCCGGACAGGTCGCTGTCGCCGAAGCGGCCGACGACGCGGGTGAAGGCGTAAGCCGGGCCGTCCTTCACCATCGTGCCCTGAAGCCGGTACGCGCGGCTGTGCGGCACGGCCACGCCAATGATGCCCAGCAGCTCCGCAATGTCGCGCCCGCGCGCGCGCACCGCCAGCGGTACCCCCTCGATGTCGGCGAGGCCCGGCAGGTCGCCGGCGACGGTGATGCGGTTCTTGGCGGCGCGCACCAGCATCTGCAGGCGGTTGCGCCCGCGCCCGACCGTCTCGTTGGGCGACAGGAGCGCGCCGACGAGCGTGAAGGGCGTGTCGCGCACCTGCCCGCGCCCGGTGAAGCGAACGGCATCGCCGATCCGCGCATCCGCCGAGGTGATGGCGCGAAAGTCGAGATCGGCGAGCAGCCGCATCTGCGGGTCGCGGTAGCGCAGCTGCGTGTTGCGCAGCGTCGCCCGGTCGATGATCGGCAGCTGGAGCGGCTCGCCGCCCTTGTCCTCGCCGAAGGTCCAGCTGTTGCGGCGGTGCGCGGCATCCCATTCCAAGTCGATGGCGGCATCGCTGAGATCAAACGACCTGAGCCGGGTGCGCCCGAACACCAGCGACCAAGGCGCGGCCCGCGCCTCGATCCGGGCGGCGCGGAACAGGTCCGGGCGGGTGGTGAAGTCGGGGTTGGAGATGCGCATCGCCTCCGCCACGAACTTCACGCTGATCGGCGCGAAATAAAGCTGGAAGTCACCGCCGACCGAGACCTGCCGGTCGAGACTGGAGGAGACGATCCGCTCGAACGGCTGGCGCAGGAAGCGGCCCTTGGTGATGAACAGGATCGCCCAGACGGCGAACAGGATGGCGAGGACCCACAGCAGGATGCGGACGACAATCGCGCGGCGCCGCCGGGTCCGCGGCATTGTTTCTGCGACCTGCTCCTCACCCGTCACGCAACGCCCTCTCACCGTTTCCACGGTGGAACGATCAAAAGCGCAATCCGGATGCGCGGCGGTCAGCGGTTGGCGATCAGGTCCTTGATGCGGGCGGCGAGCGCATCCATCGCGAAGGGCTTGGTCATGACGTGCATGCCGGCCGCGAGATGGCCGTTCCCGACCACCGCGTTTTCGGCATAGCCGGTGATGAACAGGATCTGGAGGTCCGGACGGCTGATGCGTGCCTGGTCCGCCATCTGCCGGCCGTTCATGCCGCCCGGCAGGCCGACATCGGTGACGAGCAGGTCGATCCGCAAATCGGACTGCAGGATCGCGAGGCCGGAGGCGCCATCGGCCGCCTCGACCGCCTGATAGCCGAGCTCCTCCAGCGTTTCGGCGACGAGCATTCGGACCGTGGGCTCATCGTCGACGACCAGCACGGTTTCTCCCGCGCCGCGCGGCAGGTCGACCTCGCCGATGCCGTGGGACTGTTCCTCCGCTTGGCCGAAATGACGCGGCAGGTAGAGGGTGACGGTGGTGCCCTGCCCCACCTCGGAGTAGATACGCGTCTGCCCGCCCGACTGCCGCGTGAAGCCGTAGATCATGGACAGGCCGAGCCCCGTGCCCGCGCCGATCGGCTTGGTGGTGAAGAAGGGGTCGAACGCCTTTCCGATCACCTCCGGCGACATGCCGGTTCCGGTGTCCGTCACGCTGATGGCGACGAACTGGCCGGGCTCCAGCCCCCGCTCCCGCGCGATCGGCCCGTCGAGCCAGCGGTTGGCGGTCTCGATGGTCAATCGGCCGCCGTTCGGCATGGCATCGCGCGCGTTGATGCACAGGTTGAGGATCGCGTTTTCGAGCTGGTTGCCGTCAACCAGCGTGGTCCACAGCCCGGCCGCGGCAACCGACTCCACCTCGATCTCAGGGCCGACGGTGCGGGCGATCAGCTCGTCGAGGCCGGCGATCAGGCGGTTGATCTCCGTGGGCTTCGGATCGAGGGTCTGGCGACGCGAGAAGGCGAGCAGCCGGTGGGTGAGCGCCGCCGCCCGGCGAGCCGCGCCCTGCGCCGCCACCGAATAGCGCTCCACATCGGCGATGCGCCCCTGCTGGATCCGCATCGCCATCATTTCGAGGCTGCCGGTGATGCCGGTGAGCAGGTTGTTGAAGTCGTGCGCGATGCCGCCGGTCAGCTGGCCCACCGCTTCCATCTTCTGGCTTTGCCTGAGCGCCGCCTCCGCCTCCATCAGCTCGCGGGTGCGCGCCTGGACCTGCTCCTCCAGCGTTTCGTTGAGGCGGCGGAGCGCGTCGGCCTGACGAAGCTGGTCGTCGATGTCGGTGCTGGTGCCGACCCAGCGCAGGATCGCGCCGCCCTTGTCGCGGACCGGCTCCGCCCGGACCAGGAACCAGCGATAGCTGCCGTCCGCGCCGCGCATGCGGAACTGCACCTCGTAGGTGCGGCCGCTCTCCAGCGACCGGTGCCAGGCGGCAAGCGCCGCCTCCCGATCCTCGTCATGAACGATGGCCGCCCAGCCGTCGTCGGGCACGACGCCGATATGTTCGCGGCCGAGATAGGCGAAGACCTGGTCGTTGAACCAGTAGAGCCGGCCATCGACGTCGGCAGCCCAGATCTGGTTGGGCACGACCTGCGCGAAGGCGCGGAACTGTTCCTCGCTCTCCCGCCGCGCCCGCTCCGCGCGCGACCGCTCAGTCGCCGCGCGGACCCGGCCGGCGATGTTGCGCATCAGCGACAGATCATCGTCGTGCCATTGCCGGACCGTGGCGTTGTTGACGAAGAACAAAGCGACGAAATTGCCATGTTCGACCAGCGGCATGTTGATAAAGGCGCGAGCGGTGATCTGTTCGAGCATGTGCGCGGTGTCGCGGGTGCGATCGTCCTCCCGCGCATCGGCGATGGCCACCGTTTCGCCGCGCTTCAGCTGGTCGATGTAGCTGCCATAGTCGCGAAAGCTGAGTTCGCCCGCGATGCTCTGCACGCCCGGCGCGTTCCAGTCGCGATCGATGCGGATCGTCTCGCGTTCCTTGTCGATGATGCCGTAGCCCGCCCGGCTGACGCCGAGCGCGCGGGCGGCAGCCTCAGCGCCGGCGAAGGCAATCTCCGCAGGATCCTCGAGATCGCGGAACCGGCGTTCCACCTCGAGCATCGCCGCCTGCCGCGCCTCCGACACCCGTCGCTCTGTGATGTCGAAGCTGACGCCGCCGAAGCGCGTCGGTCTGCCTTCGGCATCATGCCGACATTGTCCCTGTGCCGCCGCCCAGCGGATCGACCCATCGGGCTGCAGAAGCCGGTATTCGGCCGAGAACGGCGCGCCCGAGCGCACCGCTTCAGCCACGGCCCGTTCCGCCTCTGCCCGATCGGCGGGATGCATGCCGGAGAAGAAATTAGCGATGGCTGTGCCCTGACTGGCCGCAACCGGATCGACGCCGTACAGCTTCGCAAAGCGCGCGTCCGCGTAGACGAGGTCATTCTGCACGTCCCAGTCCCACGTGCCGATCCCTCGGCCGGCTGACAAAGCCTGCTGAAGACGTTCCTGGCTGTCGCGAAGCGCGCGCTGGCCCTTTTCCTGGTCGGTGACGTCTGTGAAGATGATGGCGACGTGGTGATCAGCGGGATCGTCGACGCGCATCGCGTAAACGTCGAACCAGCGGCCAAGCTGCTGCGCATCGCTGCGTACACGCTGCGGTTCGCCAGTCAGAGCCACCGCGCCATAGGTGTCGAGCCAGAAACGCTCAAGACCCGGCACCATCTCAGACACTGAACGCCCAACCGGGTCCTGAAGCCCGGACAGCCGCTCAAAGGCATCATTTACTTCAAGAAATCTGTAATCGATCGCACGTGGTCCGTCGAAAATCATCTCGATCATACAGAAGCCGAACTCAGCCCCGCGCAACAACGTGCGATATCGATCAACAGCTTCGATTAAATGTCTGTGCGGCATTTGCGTCCGTGCTTACGAGGTCGGCATTCGCTTGGGGTCATCCCAGTAGCATGTTACTCGGCAACGGGGCGATGTTTCCGCACAGCCGCGGGTAATTCACCGCTTCATGAGGGAGCGAGGGCGTGTCCGGAACGTCCGGACGCGCCCTCGCCGCGCTTCGGGTTAGTCGTTGGCGGAACCCGGCTCCGCCATGCCGCGGTGCTGCTCTGCCAGGACGCTGTTGGGCGTGACGTTGGCGAGGGTCGACTGCACCTTGTTCTTCCAGCCGGACACGATGCTCGCCTTGCCGGCGAACAGCGCGTCGTAGCCGTCCTTGGCGACGTCCGCCGGGTCGCTCTTCTTCGGATCGGTGCCGACATCGGTGTCCATCATGTCGCCACGCTCAAAGAAGTCGGTCTCGACCGGGCCCGGCATCAGGTTGGTGAGCGTGACGCCGTCGGCATCCTTGATCTCGTTCTGGATGGCGGCGACGAAGCTGTCCACGAACGCCTTGGTGCCGTTGTAGACGGCCTGGAAGCTGCCGGGGATGTAGCCGGCGATCGACCCGGTCACGAGCACCTTGCCATCGTTGCGGCGAACCATGTCGCCCAGCACCTTCTGCAGCAGATAGACGGTGCCGGTGATGTTGGTGTTCACCACATGCTGCCAGTCGGCCGGATCCTGATCGAGGAAAGCACGGCCAAGGCCGTGGCCGGCATTGGCGAACAGGACATCGACCTTGCGCCCGCCGACGGCGGACAGGAGCTGGTCAACACCGTCCGTCGTGGACAGGTCGACCTCCAGCGTCTCGATGCCGGGCTGCCCGGCGAGAACGGCTCCTTCATCGGTGAAGGGCACGTCAGCGGCGACCAGCAGGTCGTAGCCGTCCGCCTGGGCGAGCTTCGCCAGTTCCAGTCCGATGCCGCGCGACGCGCCGGTGACGATCGCGAACTTGTCATTTGCCATGTCGGTGTCTCCTTCAGGCTTCGACCATGCCGGGCTTCAGCACGATCTTGGTGGCCTCGTTCTGTTGGTCGTGGAACATCTTGTAGCCGTCAGCCGCCCTCTCGAGCGGCATGCGGTGGCTGATCAGGAAGGTCGTATCGATCTTCTTTTCGGCGATCGCGTTGAGCAGGCCGGGCAGGTAGCGCTGCACATGGGTCTGGCCGGTCTTGAGCGTCAGGCCCTTTTCCATGAACGCGCCGAGCGGAAACTTGTCCACGAAGCCGCCATAGACCGCGGGCATCGACACGCGCCCGCCCTTGCGGCAGGCGAGGATCGCCTGGCGAATGGCATGGATGCGATCGGTGCCGAGGAAGGTCGACACCTTGATCTGATCAATGATGTTGTCGCCAAACAGGCCATGCGCCTCCAGCCCGACGCAATCGATGCAGGCATCGGGGCCGATGCCGCCGGTCATCGCCATCAACGCTTCGTAGGTCTTCGATTCCTCGAAGTTGATCGTCTCGGCGCCGAACTTTTTCGCGAGCTCCAGCCGGTGCGGGAAATGATCGATGGCGATCACGCGCTCCGCACCCATCAGGAACGCGGATTGCACCGCAAACAGCCCGACCGGGCCGCAGCCCCACACGGCCACCGTGTCGCCGGGTTCGATGTCCGCGTTCTCCGCGCCCATCCAGCCGGTCGGCAGGATGTCGGACAGGAACAGCACCTCATCATCGTCGAGGCCGTCGGGGATGACGATCGGCCCGACGTCGGAGAAGGGCACGCGCACATATTCGGCCTGGCCACCGGCATAGCCGCCGGTCATGTGGCTGTAGCCGAACAGGCCTGCGAACGGCTGACCGTAGAGCTCCTGTGCGATGTCCATGTTGTCGGCGGGGTTGGAATTGTCGCAGGCGGAGAACTGCTGCTTGCCGCAGTGGAAGCACTGGCCGCAGGCGATGGTGAAGGGCACCACCACGCGCTGCCCCTTCTGCAGGGTCGACTTCGGGCCCGTTTCCACGACCTCCCCCATGAATTCATGACCGAGGATGTCGCCCGCCTTCATGGTGGGGATGTAGCCGTCGTAGAGGTGGAGGTCCGACCCGCAGATCGCGGTCGACGTGATCTTGATGATCGCGTCGCGCGGGTTGACGATCTCGGGATCGGGGACGGTGTCCACGCGGACGTCGTGCTTGCCGTGCCAGGTGAGTGCACGCATCAGCCTTGCTCCTTCTCGCGCGCCTGCGCGGGGTTCATCGCGTTGGTGGCGATCTCGCCGGTTTCCATCAGCTGCTTGAAACGGCGCAGGTCGCGGCGCGCCTGGATGGCGGGTTCGCGCTGGAAGATCTTGGCGACCAGCTTGCCGACAACGCCGGCGGGCGGATCGTAGAGGATGGTGGCGCTGACCACCGTGCCGCGGCCGCCGCTCGCGTCGCGGAACTCGACCCGGCCGCTGTTGGGCACGTCCGCGCCGGCCTCCGAGGTCCACGCGATCAGCTCGCCGTCGCGGTCCTCCGTCACGCGCGCGTCCCACTCGACGGTGGCGCCGGCGGGCGCCTTCACCACCCAGTGCGACAGCTGCCGGTCCTTGACCTCGATCCGCTCCACATTGTCCATGAAGGCGGGAAGGTTCGAGAAGTCGCGGAAATAGCTGTAGAGTTCCTGACGCGGCTTGTTGATGGTCACCGTCTGGACGGTGGCGCTGTCGCCCGCCTGCTCGGGAAGTCCCGCGCCGACCTTGTCGGCGGCATCGCTCTTTGCGGTGCCGGCGGGTGCGTCATCGCTGCGCACCCCATCTGTGTCGTTCATGCTGACCTCCTTGGCTCGAAGGCAGATCGAACGGGGGATCGGGCTGTTCCGGTCGTTACGCGGGTAATTGATCGAGGTTATAGTCGCGCCGGCGTCAGTCGGCGGCGCGCGGCCGCGGATCGGGACAGGCGACGCGCGCAGCCGCGGTGGTCACGCCCCGCGATGCTGAGCGTGGCGGACAACGGAAACACCGCGCCGGACATATCGTCGGTGCAGGCCTGCGGACGGACGAGCAGCCGGACCGTGCCGGCGCCGTCCGCGGCGTCGATCAGGACGCCGCCGCCTTCCGCCGCGCGGCGGCTGATGCGGAGCGTGCGAGGCGACATGTCCACCCCGGTCAGGCTGGCGCGGTCGCCCGTTACCTCCATGCTGTAGAAGGGCTCGTTGGTGCCGGCGACGAGATCAGCGGTCGCAAGGCCGCCGGACGTCGTGGCGCAGCCACCCGCCGCGGCGACGATGGCGAGAACAGCGAGGCGGCGCCGCATCAACCGCCCGTCAGCAGCACCACCGGGATGCGGAGCACGGTGCGCAGGTCGGTGGCATCGTCGGTGGCGCCCAGTTCGACCGACCAGTTGAGGCTCGCCCGGTCCGACGCGCGGTAGGTGACGCCGAACAGCAGCCGGCCGACCTGCAGGTCGCGCGAGGTGGCACGGGTGCGGCCCATGTCGGGCGCATTTCCCGGATCGAGCAGCCGCGTCCAGGTTTCCGACCCGAACGCCCAGGTGTGCGCGTAGCCGAGGTTGAGCGTCGTGCGCTGGTTGAACGCGATGCCGATCCCGGCGCTGGCGGAAATCGCGTCGCCGGGATTGACCCGTTCGATGACCAGGTCGCCGATCGTCGTGTTGACGTCCTTGGCGAGGTTGAAGGTGTAGCCGAGCGTGCCGAACAGCACGACCGGGTCGCTCGGCAGGATCGCGGTGAGGCTTGGCGACAGGCCGTAGAAGCCGGCGCCGGTCGCCGCCTCCAGCTGCCGGCCGAGGCTGTCGCGCGGCACCTCGAACGGGTCGGTGCCGGTCGGGAACACGGCCTGCATGTTGGCGATCAGGAAGGGCCAGCCGCCGCGCGCGCTGCGCAACTGGTACCGGCCGCTGAGCTCCAGGTCGCCGATGCCGTTGCCGTTGGTGGTGTCGGGCGCGTCGTTGGGCGTGGGCGTGGTGCCGGAAATGGGCGCGAGCACGGAGGTGTCGCTGCGGTAGATATAGGGCACGCGCGCGCCGACCTCGAACCGGTCGGTGATGCCGTAGCGGAGCGTGGCGTTGGCCGTCAGCACGTCCTGCCGGCTTTCGTTGATGTCGAAGACGCCGACGAGCACCGACTCGATCAGCTCGATCCCGCGGAAGACCGCGCGGTTGCGGTCGGCGCGCGCATATTCAAAGCCGATCTCGCCGGTCAGCGCGCCGCGCCGGGTGACGACGCTGCCCTGGTCGCCGAGCACGGCAACCTCGGGCGCGCGGTCGTAATCCTCGGGCGCGGCGCCGACCGTCTCGATGGGGGCGGACTGGATGCTGGCGGGATCGCCGCCGGCGGTGGAGGCGCTGCCCTGCGCGGCGGCGACCGCGGGCGCGGCGGCCGGGTTCGCCGCCGTGGCCGCCGTTGCGGCGCCCGCGCCCGCGCCGCCGGCACCGGTCAGCCGGGCTTCCAGCGCGCGCAGCCGCTCCTCCTGCCGCCGCAGCGCTTCCCGCTGCGCCGCGATCTCGGCACGGGCGGCGTTGAGTTCGGCGCGCAGCGGGTCGGCGGCGGGCGCCGCCGTCTGGGCCAGGGCGGGCGCGGCGAGCATGGTCGCAGCCGCGGTTCCCAGAAGAAGGCAGCGCATCAGCGGATCATCCCGCGCACGGCATCGGTCGCCAGCCCGTCGATCCGCATGGCGGCCGACCCGAGATTGAAGGGCGTGGTTCCGGTCAGGTCCAGGGAGATCGTGGTCACGGTGTCGATGGTCCTGTCGTTGCCGCTGTTGGCGATGATCGTGCCGAAGCCCTGCCCGAACACATGGCCGACGTCGATCTCCATGCCGTCGAGCCGCGCCTGGATCTGCCCGCCGGCATCCACCAGCCGCACGGTGCCGCCGTTGGTATCGACGCTGCCGCCCGGCGCGATGTCGATGGGCGCAAGGCCATCCGGCGCCGCCGCGGCGGGGCTGGCACCGCTGCTGACGCTTACCGCCGGGCGCGTGGTGCCGCTGGGCACGAACACCACGCCCGACGAGCGGTCGAAGCTGACGGCGAGGCCGCCGGCGGACGCGCCGTTCGCCTCCACCGGTTGCGTGCGCACCGTCTGCCCCGGTGCCGGCGCGAACAGCGCCAGCTTCGGCGCGCCGTCGTCGATGCGATACACGCTTCGCAGCAGCAGCAGCCCGTCGACGCTGGTTTCCGACTGCACCGCCAGCGACACGTCGATCCCGCTGGGCAGGCGAAAGCCGCCGCGCATGGTGGCCAGCGCCTCGTCCGGCACCTTCTCCCCACGAAACGGGCGCGCGGTGACGACGATGTCCGTGCCCGGCTCCGCCGTCTCTGCGGCGACAGGGGTGGCCGGCGCGGCGACGGCCAGGCCGATCAGCGCGAAGATCATCATGGTCAGAAATCCCTGTAGAATGGGGCGGTGATCGACAGCGCCTGCAGACTGAGCGGATCATGGAAATCGGTGCCGACCGGCGCCCGCGCGACGGTTGCCCACTGCGTGCCGCGGTTGAAAGCCGCGCGCCCCTGATCCTGCCGATCGTTGATGACGAAATAGATGCCGTTCCACGCCGCCTGGAAGCGATCGCGCGGATAGACCTGCATGCCCGTGGACGGATCACCGACGAGCACGTCGGTGGGCGTAACGCCCTTCACCACCACGAAATGCTTGTAGTTGCGGATGCTGATCAGCGCGATGCCGGGGACACCCGCCTGCGCCACCTGATCCAGCGTGACCTGATAGCCGTCGGCCGCGAGCCGCCGCCCGGCAAGATAGCGCTTCATGTCGAGCAGCGAGAAGCCGACGCGGCGGATCTGCGCCTGATCGCCGTCCCGCCACATGCCGAGGAAGGTCTGCCGTTCGTCGATCCGGTCGGCATAATGGTGACGCAGCAGCGTCGCCAGCGCGGCGGACCCGCAGCTGAAATCGAAGCGCTGTCGCACCACCCCGTCGAACCGCCGGTCCTCCACACTGCGCAGGGCCAGGCCATAATCGCCCGTCGGCCCCGCAGTCGTCAGGAACCGCGCGCCTTCGGGCGAGATGCTGGCCGCGCAGCCCCCCACCGCCAACATCGCGGCTGCGCCTGCCAACCGCCCGATCACGGAGCGGGCGTGATCGCGATGTTGACGTTCATCGCGGCATTGATGGCGACGTTGTTGCCCGAGTTGACGCTCAGGATCGACAGCCCGGACAGGTTCTGGAACGCGTTGTCCGCGATGCCGATGGTCCCCGTCGTGCTGTTGTCGCCGACACTGTTGTTGGACACGTTGTTGGTGTTGTTGGCGACGGACAGCTGGTTCGTGTCCTCTCGCCCGGCAACCGCGCCCAGCGTTGCTTCATCCACCGTCGCCGCTGCCCCGAACACCTGCGCGGCGGCAGGAGAGGCAAGCAACATCAGCGGCACGGCGGCCAGTGGCAGGATCCCCTTCATGACTTGTCCTTCCACATTTCATTCCGGAAGCCGGAAAGGGCGGGCCGGCTGATGCCGACCCGCCCCCAACCCGATTGTTCGATCAGAGACCGACGTCACCCGCCGAGACGGCGACGCTGACGTTGGCGTTCTGAGCGGCACCCGCGCCCGAGTTGACGTTCAGCGCCTGCATGCCGGCGAAGTTCTGGAACGAGCTGCCGTCGATGGAGACACCGGCGTTGACCGTCGAGCCTTCGGCGGCCGAGAAGCCCGCCGGGGCGCCCGTCACCGAGTTGGACAGCGAGGCCGACGCGACGATCGCGCTGTCGCCGAACACGCCCGCCGTGCCGCCATTGGCCGTCACGTCGTTGGTGTTGCCCGTGTCGGAGACGCTGATGTCGCCGATCGTGGTGTCGGTGGAGCTGTCCGAGCTGTCCGAGTTGTCGGAATTGTCCGAATTGTCGTTGTAGCTGCCCGAGATCGAGTTGTCCGAGTTGTCGGAGTTATCCGAGTTGTCGTCGTTCGAGTCGGTCGTCGAGTAGTCGTTGCCCTGGTTCGAATTGTCCGAGGCATCGGTGGTGTTGCCGACATTGTCGAGCGAGTTGTCGGAATTATCCGAGTTGTCGTCGTTCGAGTCGGTGGTCGAGTAGTCGTTGCCCTGGTTCGAATTGTCCGAGGCATCGGTGGTGTTGCCGACATTGTCCAGCGAGTTGTCGGAGCTGTCCATGTCGTTGTCTTGGTTGTAGCTGCTGTCGTTCTGGTTCGCGCTGTCGGCCACGCTCACGTCGCCAACCGTGGTCGAGTTGTCGCTGTTGTCGTTGCCCTGGTTGGTGTTGTCCGACGCATCGGTGGTGTTGCCGACGTTGTCGAGCGAGTTGTCCGAGCTGTCGTTGCCCTGGTTCGAGCTGTCGGACGCGTCCGTCGTGTTGCCGACGTTGTCGAGCGAGTTGTCAGAATTGTCCGAATTGTCGTTGTAGCTGCCGTTGACCGAGCTGTCGTTGCCGCTGTCGGTCGTCGATGCATCGGTGTTTACCGAGTTATCGGAGCTGTCCGAGTTGTCGTCGTTGGAGTCGACCGACGAATAGTCGTTACCGACATTGTCGAGCGAGTTGTCGGAATTGTCCGAATTGTCGTCGTTCGAGTCGGTCGTCGAATAGTCGTTGCCCTGGTTGGTGGCATCGACCGAGTTGTCGTCGTTCGAATCCGTGGTCGAATAATCGTTGCCCTGGTTCGAATTGTCCGACGCGTCCGTGGTGTTGCCGACATTGTCGAGCGAGTTGTCGTCGTTCGAGTCTGTCGTGGAGTAATCGTTGCCCTGGTTGGTGGCGTCGACCGAGTTGTCGTCGTTCGAATCGGTCGTCGAGTAGTCGTTGCCCTGGTTGGTGGCATCGACCGAGTTGTCGTCGTTCGAGTCGGTTGCCGAGTAGTCGTTGCCGACGTTGTCGAGCGAGTTGTCGGAATTGTCCGAATTGTCGTCGTTCGAATCGGTCGCCGAATAGTCGTTGCCGACATTGTCGGTGGTCGAGCTGTCCGAGTTGTCGTTGAAGCTGTCGTTGTTGGTGGAGGCGTCGCCGTTGGCGGCGGTCTGGCCGGCGCCGGCGGTCGTGCCTTCCGGCGTCGTCTGCGCGGCGATCGGCGCGGCGAACAGCATGGCGGCGGCGAGGCCGGTCGTCGTGAGCAAGGTCTTCTTCATGGCTTCCTGCTTTCCTGACAAGATCGTGGTTCGAGCATCTTGCCATTCGGGGCGAGACGAGCAGCCGCGACCCCGGATGGTTCGTGCCGACGGGGGCCGGCACAGTCAGGATAATGAAGCGAGCGCGGCGCCACGTTCAGCCCCGGATCGCTGAACTCTGCACCCGCCGTTAGGTTAACGCTTCCCCCTCAATTTGGGGGAAAAAAAGGTTCCAGGCGGCGATCAAATAATGTCGAAATCGGCCTTCGGCGCCGCGCGGCTGATGCTGGTCAACATCACGCGGATGAGCTCGCCCTGGCGGCGGGTGCCCGTCTTGATGAACACCTGCTTCAGATAGCTGCGGGCCGTCTGCTCCTTGATGTGGAGCGCCTCGGCCGCTTCGGTGAGCGTCGCACCGCTGGCCAGCGTGGAGGCGAGCCGCGTTTCCACCGGCGACAGGCGGTAGAAGCGGCAGGCCGCGTGCATCAGCGGCATCAAATCCTGTTCGGGATCGCAGATGTAGAGGATCGCCGCCACGTCGCGTGCGCCGGCGGATGCGACCTTGGGCGCCAGCACCGACAGGATCAACGGGCGCTTGCCGATGCCGCGCTTCAGCGAGATGATCGGGGCCCGGGACGTGCGGTCGGCTTCCGCCGTGATGACATGGTCGATCGCGATCTGCAGCTTCACCGCATCCGACAGGTCGGTCGCGCCGATCGACTGGCGGCGCCGGCGGATGCCGTTGGACGAATCGAGAAGCGCGGTCGCCACGTCGTTGGCGAACAGGATGTCCGCTTCCCGATCGAGCAGGATCACGCCCATGTCGGAATGGTTGAGCGCCGACGCGTAGCCGGCCAGCCGACGCTCTGACGCGCGGTCACGCCCCCAGAGGCGGGCAAAGCCGGCGAACAGCGGCTGAAAGCGCTGCTCGGCCTCCGCCACCACCCGGGTGCTGCCCGACCGCGCGCGGCGGAACATTGCACCCAGCAGAAGGTAGGTCGCCCCGTCGCGCGAGACAGGAAAGCGGCGAAGGATCCAGTGCGGCCCGCCATCCTGCGATGCCAGCGCCGCCAGATCATCGTCGCTGGTCGGCATCTCGGGCGCGGCGGGGCCGGCGCAGTCGCCGCCGAGGCCAAGCACGCTCAACGTCCCATCGTCGCCGCCAGAGGTGCGGAGCATGAGAGCGGTCCCATCCGCGCCCACGGCTTGGCCGAACTGCTCCGTCAGGAGCGTCAGCGTTGCAACGCTGTCGTCCTCCTCGAGGCCGTGCGCCACGTTGATCGAGCCTGATCGGGCACCCGCGGGGCGGGGCACAAGAGAATGAACGGTCGCCACGGAAGATCCCCTCTCCGGACCTGCACCCTTGCCCGAGCGCTTATCACGTTTACACGTCCCACCTAATAACGCTCGTTAACCGATTTGGGCTGAAAAAGTAAGATTTATCCGGACAGCCCTTCGCGTGCCGTTACGGAAGGCGAGAAGTCAGCGTGGAGAACAAGGACGTGACAGGAATGGAGGCGGCCGCGGCCAAGGTGGGAAGCGATGCGCCGGGCGGCGCGGTGGAGATCGTCGCGGTGGACGTCGGCGGCACCAACGCCCGCTTCGCCCGCGCCTGGCTCCGCCCGGGCCGCGCGCCCGAGCTCGGCACCGTCCGACGCTACAAGGCGGAGCGACACGACAGCCTGGAGGCGGCCTGGAACCACTTCCGCGCGGACGATGGTGCCGCGCTGCCGCCGTTCGCCTCCGTCGCGGTCGCCGCACCGATCGGCGAGCCGGTGGTGCGCTTCACCAACAGCCCGTGGACGTTCCGGCCGGACACGCTGGCCGAGCGACTGGGCCTGCGCACCATGCATCTGTCGAACGACTTCGGCGCGATGGCGCATGCGGTCGCCACGCTGGACGAAGGGCAACTGGCGCCGATCTGCGGCCCCGACGGCGCCATCCCGGACGAGGGCGTGACCACCGTGATCGGCGTGGGCACCGGCCTGGGCGTCGCCATCCTGCTGAAGCGCGATGGGCACACGCACGTCATAGAGACCGAAGGCGGCCATATCGATTTCGCCGCGCTCGACCCGTTCGAGGCGCGGATGTCGGACGCGATGCGCAAGCAGTATCTGCGCGTGTCGGCGGAGCGCGTGGTCGCCGGGCCAGGGCTCGCCGCGATCCGCACCGCCATCGCCGCCACCGAGGGCGCTGCGATCGCCCAGCTGGACGACGCGACGCTGTGGGAGCGCGCGATCGACGGAAGCGACCCGTTTGCGGCGCGCGCGCTGGAGCGGTTCGCGATGAGCTATGGCTCGGTCGCGGGCGATCTGGCGCTGGCGCACGGGTCGAACAGCGTGGTGCTGGTGGGTGGCCTGTCCAACCGGATCATCGACCGGCTGCGCTCCACCGATTTTGTCGCGCGCTTCACCGCGAAGGGACGCTGGCAGCCGCGCATGTCGGCGATCCGGGTGCGGCTGGCGACGGTCGACGAGCTGGGCCTGGTCGGTGCGGCAGCGGGGTTCGCCGCCCACCATCCGGAGCTGCTCGCCGGCTGACGGGCGGCCGCAGCAGGCAGTTTCGAAACCTGCAACCGGCGCGAAAAACTTTGCAAGGAACAGGCGGGCGGCGGCGCTGGAAAGGCGCGGTCGCGGCTCCTATCTGGCGGGCATGCCCGACGGTGACCTTGCCCTGTTGCTCGCGCGGATCCAGTTCGCCTTCACCGTCAGTTTCCACTTCATCTTTCCTGCCTTTTCCATCGGCCTCGCCAGCTACCTGGCGGTTTTGGAAGGGTTGTGGCTGAAGACCGGCAAGTCGCTCTACATCGACCTCTACCGCTACTGGCTGAAGATCTTCGCCGTGGCGTTCGCGATGGGCGTCGTGTCCGGCATCGTCATGTCGTACCAGTTCGGCACCAACTGGTCGGTGTTCTCGGACAAGGCGGGCCCGGTGATCGGCCCGCTGATGGCCTATGAGGTGCTGACCGCCTTCTTCCTGGAGGCGGGCTTCCTGGGCGTGATGCTGTTCGGGATGAAGAAGGTGGGGCCGCGGCTTCACTTCGCGGCGACCTGCATGGTGGCGATCGGCACCTTCATCTCGGCCTTCTGGATCCTGTCGGTGAACAGCTGGATGCACACGCCGACCGGCTTTGCCACCAACGCAGAGGGGCAGCTGGTGCCGGCTGGAAGCTGGCTGAACATCATCTTCAACCCCAGCTTCCCCTATCGCCTGGTCCACACCGTGATCGCGGCCTACCTGACCACCGCGCTGGTGGTCGGCGCGGTCGGCGCGTGGCACCTGCTGAAGGACCGCGCGGACCCGCACGCCCGCAAGATGTTCTCCATGGCGATGTGGATGGCCGCGCTGGTGACGCCCATTCAGATCTACGCCGGGGACGAGCACGGCCTGAACACGCTGGAGCACCAGCCCGCCAAGGTGATGGCGATGGAAGGCCATTATGACAGCCATCCCAGCGGCGCACCGCTGATCCTGTTCGGCATCCCGAACCCGGAGGAGAAGCGGATCGACTATGCGATCGAGGTCCCCAAGCTGTCCTCGCTCATCCTGAAGCACGACCTGGACGCGCCGCTTGCCGGGCTGGACACCATTCCCGACAACCGCGAGCCGCCGGTGTCGGTCGTGTTCTGGTCGTTCCGGGTCATGGTGGGCTTGGGCTTCCTGATGCTGGCGCTGGGGCTGTTCAGCCTGTTCGCGCGCTTTCGCGGGCGGCTGTACGACTGGCCGCTGCTGCATCGCTTCGCCCTGGTGATGGGCCCGACGGGCTTTATCGCGGTGATCGCCGGGTGGATCACGACGGAGGTCGGCCGGCAGCCCTTTACCGTCTACAACGTGCTGATGACCCGCGACAGCGTGGCCCCACTGGACGCGCCGGCGGTGGCATCGTCGCTGACGGCCTTCGTGATCGTCTATTTCACCGTGTTCGGCTTTGGCACCTGGTACCTCCTGAAGCTGATGGCCAAGGGCGCGGAGCCCGGCGAGCCGGAGCCCGCCAACGCGCCGATCCGCACGGCCGGGCACACCGGCATCGCCGCGGTCGGCGGAAGCGGCAGGTCCGACCAGCGGCCCGACCGGACGGAGGGGGCGCACGGATGGACCTGACGGTCGCCTGGGCCGGGATCATCGCCTTTGCCGTCGCCTTCTACGTCGTGGCGGACGGGTTCGACCTGGGCATCGGCATCCTGTTTCCGGGCTTTCGCGTCGGGAGCGAGCGCGACGCGGCCATGAACGCGATCGCGCCGGTGTGGGACGGCAACGAAACCTGGCTGGTGCTGGGCGGCGGGGGATTGTTCGCCGCCTTCCCGCTTGCCTACGCGATCGTGCTGCCGGCCGTGTATGCGCCGCTGATCGCCATGCTGCTCGGCCTCGTCTTTCGCGGCGTCGCGTTCGAGTTCCGCTGGCGCGATCCGAAGCACAGGCGGGCCTGGGACCTGGGCTTCTGCCTCGGATCCTTCCTTGCGGCCTTTGCGCAAGGCGTGGTGCTGGGTGCGCTTCTCCAGGGCATCTCGATCGAGGGGCGCGCCTATGCCGGCGGGTGGTGGGAGTGGCTCAGCCCCTTTTCCATCCTGACCGGCGTCAGTGTCGTCCTCGCCTACGCGCTGCTGGGCGCCGGATGGCTGATCGCCAAGACCGAAGGCCGCACGCGCGACGATGCGCGCCGGCTGGGGAGCATCGTGCTCCCCCTGACGCTGGTGGCGATCGGGCTGGTCAGCCTGTCCACCCCCTTCCTGGAAGGGCAATATTACCAGCGCTGGTTCGTCTGGCCGGGCCTGGCCGTGACGCTGCCGATGCCGATCCTGGTGGCGGCCGTCGCCTGGTTCGGCTGGCGGAGCCTGCGGCGCGACAACGACGCGCACCCGTTCCTGTGGACGCTGGCGCTCTATGCGCTCTGCTTCGTGGGCCTCGGCATCTCGATCTGGCCCGACGTGATTCCGGGACGGCTGTCGATCTGGGACGCGGCCGCGCCTGAATCCTCCCAGCTGTTCATGCTGGCGGGGACGGCGGTGCTGGTGCCGATCATTCTGGCCTATACCGCGTGGTCCTACTGGGTGTTCCGTGGCAAGGTGGCGGAAGAAGGCTATCACTGATGACGGGTGAGCAGCCTCTGCAGCCCTTGTGGAAGCGGCTCGGCTGGATGGCCGCGATCTGGGCGATGAGCGTCGCCGTGCTGGGCGTGGTCGCCTGGTTCATCCGGCTGTGGATCGCCTGACGATCCGCATCCGCGAGGACGATCTCGGCAGTGCCGCCGCGCGCGACCTGCTGCGCCTGCACCTGGCCGGGATGCATGCGGATTCTCCGCCGGGACAGGTCTTCGCGCTCGACCTGTCGGGGCTGCGCGCGCCGGGCGTGACGCTGTGGAGCGCATGGATCGGAGACGCCGTGGCAGGGATCGGCGCGCTGCGGCGGATGGGCGACCGCGCGGGCGAGATCAAGTCGATGCGGACCCATCCCGACCATCTGCGCCGGGGCGTGGCCGCCGCGCTGCTGCGCCACATGATCGGCGTGGCCGAACAGGAGGGCCTCAGCAGGCTGAGCCTGGAGACGGGAAGCGGCCCGGCCTTCGACCCCGCGCTGGCGCTCTACCGCGCGCACGGCTTTCGCGATGGCGAGGCGTTCGGCGAGTATCGGCAGAGCGGCTTCAACCGCTTCCTCCACCGCCCGCTCTGATCCTTGCGCGCTATTCCGCCGGTTCGCAGACCCGGGCCGCGAGCATGGGCACGATGCCGAGGCGGGCGAGCATGGCCGCATCCTTGTCGTCGCCGGCATTGGCCGCGGTCAGCAGCTTGTCGCCCGTGAAGATCGAGTTGGCGCCGGCAAGGAAGCAGAGCGCCTGGCAGGCCTCCCCCATGCTCTCGCGCCCGGCGGACAGCCGCACCATGCTGTTCGGCATGGTGATGCGCGCCACAGCGACCGTGCGGACGAATTCGATATCGTCGATCTTGGCCATGGGCGTGTCGGCCAGCATGTCGCCCAGGACCGTGCCCTTGACCGGCACCAGCGCGTTCACCGGCACGCTTTCTGGATGCTGCTCCATCGTCGCCAGCGCGTGCACGAAGCCGACACGGTCCTCCCGGCTTTCCCCCATGCCGACGATGCCGCCGCAGCAGACGTTGATGCCGGCCGCGCGGACCGTTTCCAGCGTCTGCAGGCGATCGGCGAAGCTGCGGGTGGTGATCACCGCGTCGTAGCGTTCGGGCGCGGTGTCGATGTTGTGGTTGTAGTAATCGAGCCCGGCATCGGCCAGGCGCCGCGCCTGGTGCGGCTCCAGCATGCCGAGCGTCATGCAGGTTTCCAGCCCCATCGCCTTCACGCCCGCCACCATCGCTGCGACCTTGTCCATGTCGCGATCCTTCGGGTTGCGCCAGGCGGCACCCATGCAGAAGCGGGTGGAGCCGTGATCCTTGGCCTGGGCGGCGGCCTGCAGCACCGCCTGCACGTCCATCAGGCGGGTGGCCTTCACGCCGCTGTCGGCATGGACCGATTGCGAGCAATAGCCGCAATCCTCCGGGCAGCCGCCGGTCTTGATCGACAGCAGCGTGGAAAGCTGCACCTCGCCCGCGACATGGTGGGCGCGGTGCACCTCCGCCGCGCGGAACACGAGTTCGGTGAACGGCAGGTCGAACAGCGCGGCGATCTCGGCGCGGGTCCAGTCGGTGCGAACAGTGGCTTCGGTCATGGATCGTCCATGCCAAGGCACCCCCGCCCGGTCCAGCCCGCCGGCGGCGGGCGGGCGCGCCGCGCTACCCCTTCAGCAGCGCGGAAAGGAAGTTGAAGGTGAAGCCGCCCAGGCCACCGAACAGCGAAAAGCCGATCACCAGCTGCGCCATGCGGATGCGCCGGATCATGAGCGCGCGCGGCTCCGGCTTGATCTCCAGCGTGGCGAGCATCCCGGTCATGAGGATGCTGGTGATGCCGGCAATGGCGATGAAGCTGAGGATGATGACGAGCTGGGCGGGCGGAAAGCGCATGCCGCTGCCGTCGGCAAAGGCGAACACGCCGCCCAAGGACAGGAGGGAGATGCCGGCCGTGTGCTTGAAGCTGTCATAGGACCTGGGAAAGGCAAGGCCATCGGTGCTGCCGTCGTCGGCGTCGTCGGCGTCGATCATGCGTCTGCCCTCCCCCTGTCCGTTCCCGCCGTTATCCGTGCTGCCCCCCGAACGCCGGAGGCCGCTTCTGCAGGAAGGCGGTCACGCCTTCCATGAAGTCGGCCGAGCGGCCGGCCTCGCCCTGATGCTGCGCTTCCATCGCCAGCACGGCATCGAGGTCGAGGTTGAGCGCGGCATTCATCTGCCGCCGGATCAGGCGCACCGCCGGCGAGGGCCCGCGCGCCAGCCGGGCCGCGAGCGCCTGCGCCGTCGGCAGGCAATCGGCATCGTCCACCACGCGGGTGACCAGGCCCATCTCGGCCGCTGCCTCGGCAGACACGCGGTCGCCCAGCAGCGCCAGCTCCAGCGCCTTGGCCCGCCCCACCGCCTTTGCGACCAGCCAGGAGGAGCCGGCGTCCGGCACCAGGCCGATCCCGACAAAGGCGAGCAGCAGATAGGACGAGCGCGCCGCGATGCTGATGTCGCCGAGAAGCGCGATGCCGAGCCCCGCCCCGACCGCGGGGCCGTTGATGGCGGTGACCACGGGCACCGGCAGGTCGAAGATCAGCCGGGTGAAGGGATTATAGTAGCGCTCCAGCGTGTCGCCGACCTTGGACGGATCGGCGGCAGCGGTGAGGTCAGCGCCGGCGCAGAAGGCGCCGCCGGCTCCGGTCAGCACCACCGCACCCGCGCCGCCCGCCACCGCCTGTTCGATGGCGGCCGTGGCATCGTCGAACAGCTGCGGGGAGAGCGCGTTCATCCGGTCGGGGCGGTTGAGGGTGACGGTGGCCACCCGGTCGTCCGTCATCGCAAGCGTCACGGTGTCGTAGGTCATCCGGCTTTCCTCCCCCACTCGAAGCTGGCCCGTCATGCGCCGCCGCAATCCATGGCGGACGGGCTGCCGTCGCGCACGAAGCGGGCGCCGCGGCGCAGATAGCGCTCCGTCGTGCCCGCCGCCTTCACCGCAAAGCCGTCGGCGCCCACATCCACGATCTCTCCGGCGAGGTCGCGCGCGGGCTCGCCCGCCATCGTGCGGCCGCTGTCCGGATCGACGGCGCCCGCATTCGAGTAGCTGGTCGGCACCGGATCGGACTGGACGGGGCCGGCCGGGGTCAGCGCCGTGAGCGTCGTCACGCCGCAGGTGTAACCCTGGTTGCTGAACCCGGTCGTGGCGACCACCACCGGCACCGGCGCCATGTCGGTGCGGACCGACCATGACGTGGGCGGCTGACCAAAGCCGTTGCCGCCGATGGTGTCGAGCCACTTGCCGCGAACAACGAAGCCGCCGCCGCGCGGCTGCAGATAGGTGACCGCCACCGCGCCGGCGCAGGCATGGCAATCATCGGCGTTGGTGCCGGGGCTGAGCAGCACGGCCATGTCGCCCGTCCAGACGAGCTCACCGGGCGCGAAGCGGAGTTCCCCGCCCTTCTCTCCCGGTACGGCGGCGACACCGTCGGTCCCGAACGCCGCGCGGTGCGCCATCGCGACAAGGGCGGGCGCCGGCATGGCGCGGAGCGCCTGCGCGGGCGTGACCAGATCGGCGGGCGGTGCCGGCATGGCGGTGGTGGCGGCCTGACGCGCGCTGCGCAGATAATTGGCCGCGATGCCGGCGGCCACCAGCAGCAGCAGCACAACGAGGCCGATCCTGATGCGGCGGCGCCGCCGGCGCATGATGTCGGGTGGCGGCGTCACGGGCGGCCCGCGCCGGGATGGCACCCGCCCGATGCCGCGCGATTGCGGCCTTCCTGTTCAACAGCGTTCGTCGCCATCGCGATCGTCCCCGTCCCTCTCTCCCGCCCGTTCTTTGCGGTTCGAACCGGAACGCGCAAGCCTCCCTCCCCTTGCCCGGCATCGCCCCGTCCCGCACAAGCAAGGTCGCCATCGCCAAGGAGACGCAGATTTGAGCGATCAAGCCCGCTACCCCGCCCCCGCCGAATGGACCAAGCGCACCCGGCTGGACGCTGCCGCCGCAGACGCCCTGCGCGGCCGGGCGCTGGCCGATCCGGGAAGCTTCTGGCTGGAGCAGGCGCGGCGGCTCGACTGGATCAAGCGGCCCGAGATCGCCGGCGACTGGTCCTTCAATGCCGACGACTTCCACATCAGCTGGTTCCGCGACGGGCGGCTGAACCTGACGCTCAACTGCATCGACCGGCACCTTTCCACCCGCGGCGACCAGACCGCGATCCTGTGGGAGCCGGACGACCCCGCCGCCGCCCCCCGCGCGATCAGCTATCGCGAGCTGCACCGGGAGGTCTGCCGCTTCGCCAACGTGCTGAAGGGCGCCGGCGTCGGCAAGGGCGACCGCGTGACGCTCTACCTGCCGATGGTGCCGGAAGCGGCGTTCGCGATGCTGGCGTGCGCCAGGATCGGCGCGATCCATTCGGTGGTGTTCGCCGGCTTCTCGCCGGATGCGCTTGCCGGGCGGATCGAGGATTGCGGATCAACCGTCCTCGTCACCGCCGACGAAGGCCGGCGCGGCGGCAAGACCATCCCGCTGAAGGCGAGCGCCGACGAGGCGGCGGCAAGGGCCCCCAGCCTGAAGGCGATGATCGTGGTGCGGGTGACGGGCGCGGAGACCGCGATGACGGACGGCCGCGACCGCTGGTACCACGAAGCCGCCGCCGACGTCCCCGCCGACTGCCCGGCGGTACCGATGGAGGCGGAGGACCCGCTGTTCATCCTCTACACCTCCGGATCGACGGGCAAGCCGAAGGGCGTGATGCACACGACCGGCGGATATCTGCTGTGGGCAAGCTACACCCATGCGCTGTGCTTCGATCCCAAGCCGGGGGAGATCTGGTGGTGCGCCGCCGATGTCGGTTGGGTCACCGGGCACAGCTATGTCGTCTACGGGCCGCTCGCCAACGGCGCGACCACGCTGATGTTCGAAGGGGTGCCGAACTGGCCCGACGCGTCACGGCTGTGGCAGGTCGTCGACCGCCACAAGGTGACGACGCTCTATACCGCGCCGACCGCGCTTCGCGCGCTGATGAGGGAGGGCGACGCGCCGGTGAAGGCGACGAGCCGCGCGTCGCTGAAACTGCTCGGCACGGTTGGCGAGCCGATCAACCCGGCCGCGTGGCGGTGGTACCACCATGTCGTCGGCGAGGGGCGCTGCCCGGTGATCGACACCTGGTGGCAGACGGAGACGGGCGGCGCGATGATCGCGCCCCTGCCCGGCGCGACCGACCTGAAGCCGGGATCCGCCACCCTGCCGCTGCCGGGCGTCGACCCGCAGCTGGTGGACGCCGACGGCACGCTGCTGTCCGGGCCGGCCGAAGGCAATCTGGTGATCACCCGGTCCTGGCCCGGCCAGATGCGCGGCGTGTGGGGCGATCCGGAACGCTTCTTCCAGACCTATTTCACGACCTTTCCCGGCAGGTACACGACCGGCGACGGCGCGCGCCGCGACGCGGACGGATACTGGTGGATCACCGGCCGGGTGGATGACGTGATCAACGTGTCCGGCCACCGCATGGGCACGGCAGAGGTGGAATCCGCGCTGGTCGGCCACGAGGCGGTGAGCGAGGCGGCGGTGGTCGGCATGCCGCACGACGTGAAGGGCCAGGGGATCTACGCCTATGTGACGCTGGCGTCCGGGCATGATGGCGACGAGGCGCTGCGTCAGGAGCTGAGCCAGTGGGTGCGGCGCGAGATCGGCCCGATCGCGACGCCCGACGCCATCCAGTTCGCGCCCGGGCTGCCGAAGACGCGCAGCGGCAAGATCATGCGGCGCATCCTCCGCAAGATCGCGGAAGGCGAGACGTCGGCGCAGGCGCTGGGCGATACGTCGACGCTGGCGGAGCCGGCGGTCGTGGACGACCTGGTGGCGAACCGGGTGGAACAGCCAGGGTGATCTGAGCGCGCCGGGCGGGGGCATGCGGTCCCACCCGGCGCGTCATCGGGGTGTCAGCCTGCGGATGGGGGGGCCAGCCACCGGTCGAGCGTGACGTGGAAGTGCCGGAGCCGCGCTTCCTGCTCCCCCCAGAGCGGGCCGCGGAAGCCGCGCGACCGCGCCCCCGCCTGCACGATCGGCAGCAGGTCGGAATCCTGGTCGAGCACCTCGCCCATCCCCGGCGGCACGCCGAGCCCGGTGTGGACCACGTCCGGCCGTGTCTCTCCGGTGACGTCGATGTCCTCCGACAGGCCCATCCAGGCGGGCACGTTGTACCCGTCGACGTCCACATGCTTGTAGAGGATCGTGGTTTCGTAGGTGAACTGGCCCGGATCGTCGGCGTGCGGCTTGAACCGGTGCATGAACACCGCTTCCGGATGACAGCCGATCTGCGCGTTCGGGAAGATGCCGAAGATGGTGCTGTCGGTCAGCTGCGCATCGCTGAAGCGCTGATAGTCGAGGCCGAGGCGCGCAGCGCGATCCCGCTTCGCCGCGGCGATGGCGGCCCGGCTGTGCGTCGCGTCGCCCTCGAACGCATCGGGGTCCAGGCCCGCATCCTTCATCAGCATGGCGATGCCGGGGTTGATCCCCTCCTGATCGGCGAAGTGCGAGTTGGGCTGCGCGAAGGGCACGAACTGCCGGCTCATGCCGTTGGGATAAAGGTCGATGTGGGTGCGGTCGTCGATGATGCCCATCGTCTGCGGATGGATCGCGTGCAGGTGATAGCTTTCGTAGAAGGCGTCGATGCCGCCCTTCCAGTTCGCCGCCCAGTCCGACCGGCGATGCTGGATCACGTGCATGTCGTCGATGCGGTAGGTTTCGAGCATCGGCAGGATCGCGCCGAGATGCTCGGCAAGCGGGCCGACGTCCGGGTTCATCGAGATGAAGACGAGGCCCGCCGCCTCCTCGACCCGGACGGAGCTGAGATCGGTGCCGTGGCACAGCACCTCCGGACGGAAGGTCTCCGGATCGGTGACCTGGATGTTGTGTCCTTCGAGGTCGAACTCCCAGCTGTGGAAGGGACAGGTGAAGCTGTTCTGCGAGCCGAGGTCGTCCGTCACCAGCCGGCTGCCGCGGTGCGGGCAGACATTGTAGTGCGCGGCGAGCCCGCCGTTCGCCAGCCGCACGATGATGAAGCTTTCGACGCCGATGTCGAACTTCATCCAGTCGCCTTCGTCGCGCACGTCGCTGGACGGGCCGGCGAGCAGCCAGGTCTTCGCAAACACCTGCTCCCATTCGGCGGCGGCGACGGCGGGATCGGTGTAGCGCGACGGATCGGGGCGATGCGACCCGTTGTCGATCCGGGGCGCCGCCGTGTCGAATGCGTGCGAAGACCCGGCATGAACCTTCCAGCTGCGCGCATCATAGTTCATCGCGCGTCTCCGGCGGCCATGCGGCGGTCGAGCTCGGTATGAAAATGGCGGAGGCGCGCTTCCTGCTCGCTCCACAAGGGGCCCTTGAACCCGCGCGACTTGGCACCCGCCTGCACGATCGGCAGCAGCTCCGAATCCTGGTCGAGCACCTCGCCCAGGCAGGGCGGCTCGCCCAGCCGGGTGTGGACGACGTCCGGGCGCGTCTCGCCGGACAGGTCGACATCCTCGCCCAGGCCCATCCAGGCGGGTGCGCAGTAACCGGGCGCGTCGACATGGCGGTACATGATGCAGGTGTCGTAGGTGAACTGGTCGGGATCGCTCGGGTGCGGCAGGAAGCGGTGCAGGAACACCGCCTCCGGATGGCACCCGATCTGCACGTTCGGGAACAGGCTGTAGACGACCGAGTCGCTCAGCTGTGATTCGCTGAACCGCTCATAACCGAGGCCGAGCGCGTCGGATCGTTCGCGCTTGGCATTCTGGATCGCCCGGCGCGTCTCCGCCGCGGTGCCGGAGAAGCCGGCGGGATCGATGCCGGCGTCCTGCAGAAGCATGGCGATGCCGGGATTGACGCTTTCCTGATCGCCGAAGCGCGGGCTGGGCTGCGCGAAGGGCACGAACTGCCGGCTGAGGCCGCCGGGCCACAGGTCGATCTGCGTGCGATCATCCATCAGGCACTGCGTCTGCGGATGCACGGCGTGGAGATGGTAGATCTCGGCAAAGGCATCCACCCCGCCCTTCCAGTTCGCGCCCCAGTCCGACCGGCGGTGCTGGATCACGTACATGCTGTCGATCTGGTAGGCCTCCAGCTGCGGCAGCACGGGCGCCAGCCAGTCGGCGAGCGGCCCGATATCGGGATCCATCGAGATGAAGACGAGCCCGGCCGCCACCTCGCAGCGGACGGAGGTGAGGTCGTGGTCGTGGCACAGCACCTCCGGCCGGAAGGTTTCCGGATCCGTCACCTCCACATTGTGGCCGTCGAGATCGAACTTCCAGCTGTGGAAGGGGCAGGTGAACTGGCCGATGCTGCCCAGATCGTCACGCACCAGCTGGCTGCCGCGATGCGGGCAGACATTGTAGTGCGCCTTGATCGTGCCGTCGTCGGTGTGGACGACGATGAAGCTTTCGGGGCCGATGTCGAACTTGGCGAAGTCGCCGGGCTCGCGAACGTCCGACAGCGGGCAGGCGAGCAGCCAGCTCTTGGCGAACACCTGCTCCCACTCCCGCCTGGCGAACGCCCGATCATGATAGCGGTCCGGCGATGGCCGCGCGGTGCCGTTGTCGATCTCGGGCGCATGATCGTTGAATGCATGCTGCTGCCCGGTGTGGATCTTCCACAGGTTGGTGAGCAGGTTCATCGGCCTCTCCTCAGGCGCTGGCGTCCGCGTTTTCCGTCGGATCGACAGCAAGTTAAAAACATGCATGATTGTTTGGCAAGAAGATTCAGGATGCTGATCCGGCAGCCTGCAAAAGAATGGATCAAAGATGAGCAAGCTGTGGGGAGACGTGTTCCAGCTGGCCTTCGTGGTCGATGATCTGGAGGCGCAGCTGGCGCACTGGACCGGCACAATGGGGGTCGGCCCCTTCTACCGCTTCGGCCTGCCGCTGGCGCTCGAGTGGCTGGAGATGAAGGGGGAGCGCGTCGATCCGGCCGCCGACATCTTCGGCGGGGTGGCGGTCGCCTACAGCGGCGACATGATGATCGAGCTGATCCAGCCGGGCACGGCGCCGTCCATCTACCGCGACTTCCTGGATGCGGGGCGCAGCGGCCTTCATCATCTCGGCAGCTTCACCGACGACCTGGACCGGACGCTGGCGGCGGCGCAGGCGCGCGGCATCGGCGTGGCGATGGCAGGGCAGCTGCCGCTGTCGCGCTTCGCCTATTTCGACACGGACGCGCACGGCCAGGGCACGATGATGGAGGTCATCGAGCCGCAACAGTCGATGATCGACCTGTTCGACCGCATCCGCCTGGCGGCGCGGGACTGGGACGGCAGCGATCCCGTGCGCGAGATGTAGCGGGGCCCCCTTTCCTCAGCGAGCGGCTTGGCGCGCACCGGAGGTCCGCAGCGCCGCCGCGCGTTCCCGCAGGTAAGCGCGCACGCTTTCAAGCTGTTCGCGGTTGTGATCCTCGAACTGCGGCATCCCCGCCGACACCAGCGCGCCGTCGTGCACGATCGACCAGAAGGCATCCGGATCGGCGACCGCCGCGGAGGTGCGCAGATCGGGCGCGGTGCCGCCGGCAATGGCCGCGCCGCCGTGGCAGACCGCGCAGCGCCCGTTGAAGATCGCCTCCCCCGCGCGCGCCATCCGCTCATTCGGCGTGTAGCCGGGATCGGCGAACGCGGCCGCGCGGTACGGCGTCTTCGGCGGCAGCGTGGCGCGACCGCCGATCGCGAAGGTGAGCACGCGCCGTGCCTGCGTGCGATAGTCGATGCCGAACTTCTCCAGCATCGGCCCGAACAGCCCGCCGCTTGTCCCCATGCCGGCGATCACCGTCACATACTGGCGGCCGTTCACCATGTAGCTGATCGGCGGCGCGACGATGGCGGCGCGCGCATCGAACTCCCACAGCGACCGGCCGGTGGTCGCGTCATAGGCGTTGAAGGTGGAGTCGGGATGCCCCTGGAACACCAGCCCGCCACCGGTCGCCATCACGCCGCCGTTGAAGTGCCCCGCCATCGGGATGCGCCAGCGCTGTTCCTGCCGGATCGGATCCCAGGCGACGAGATAGCCCTGCGTGTCGTCGCCGGGACCGGGCTCGACCCGGTATCCGACGCCGCTGGTCAGCCCCATGTTGCCCGACCAGCTGAAATTCTCCCGCGTCATGCCGGTGGCATCGAACGTCACCTGGAGGTCGATGGCGGGAATGTAGACGAGGCCAGACTGCGGCGAGAAGGCCATCGGCGGCCAGCTGTGCGCGCCGACCGGCGTCGGGCGGAAGGTCGTCGGCCGTTCGGTGTAGCGGACGCCCGGTTCCTCGACGGGGCGGCCGGTCTCCCGGTCGATCCGCTTCGCCCAGGTCGTCTCCACGAACGGCTCGGCGGAGATCAGGCGCCCGTTGGTGCGGTCGATGACGTAGAAGAACCCGTTCTTCGGCGCGGTCATCACCACCTTGCGCCGCTGCCCGTCGATGGTGAGATCGGCCAGCTCCATGTCCATCGCGGCGTTGAAGTCCCAGGTCTCGCCGGGGTTGATCTGGTAATGCCAGCGATATGCGCCCGTCTTCGCGTCCAGCGCGACGATCGAGCACAGGAACAGGTTGTCGCCCTTGCCTTCGCTGCGGATCTGGTGGTTCCACGGCGCGCCGTTGCCGGTGCCGAGCAGGATCAGGTCCTGTTCGGCGTCATAGGTGATGGCGTTCCACACGGTGCCGCCGCCGCCGTTGGTCCACCAGTCGCCCGACCAGGTCTTTGCGGCCATTTCCATCGCCGGGCTTTCGAAGCCCTCCGCCGGGTTGCCGGGCACGGTGTGGAAGCGCCACAGCTGCCGGCCGCTTTCCGCATCATAGGCGGTGACATAGCCGCGGATCGGCGCGGCATCCGCGCCGCCATGGCCGATGATGACCTTGCCGTCGAACACGCGCGGAGGCCCGGAGATGAAGCGCTGCTCGTCGCGTCCGAAGGTCTGCGCGGACCAGACCTGTCGTCCGGTCCGCGCGTCCACCGCGATCAGCCGGCCGTCCTGCGTGCCGGTGTAGAGCTTGCCATTCCAATAGGCGATGCCGCGGCTGCCCCAGCCCTGGCGCAGCTTGTGGCCGGACGCCTCGGGCGCCTTGGGATCGAAGGTCCACAGCAGTCGCCCGGTGGCGGCGTCCACCGCGCGGATGACGCTGTAGCCGGCCGCGAAATAGATGACGCCGCCGACCGCGATCGGGCCGGTCGCGGGATTGCCGGCCGGCAGGTCCAGCGACCAGACGAGGCCGAGTTCCCCGACATTTCCCGCGTTGATCTGGTCGAGCGGGCTGAAATGCTGCTCGCCATAGGTGCGGCCGAACCCCGGCCAGTCACGCCCGTCGCTGCCGTCCGTCAGCTGCGCGCGCCAGCCTTGCGGCCCGAGGTCGGCGACCGCCGCCGTCGTCTCGGCGGGCTGCGAACGGTTGCAGCCGCCGAGGAGAAGCAGCGCGGCCAGACCGATCAGTTTCGATTGCACGGGCATCTCCCCTGATCCTGTCCGGCCGCCTTTTCGGTCACTGCCTGCCGAAGCGCACGCCGGCTTCGACGCCGAAGTAGCGCGGCGCACCGAAGTTGGAGTTCAGCCACAGTCCCGCGACGTTCTGCGACGCGACGCGGTAGCGCTCGTCCGTCAGGTTCCGGCCGACCAGGCGCACGAAGTAGTTGTCGTCCGTTTCGGCAAGCGTGATGGACGCATTCACAAGCGTGCGTGCATCCAGGAAGGTGTTGCCGAGCGGATCGTCGATCGCCTGCGTGGACAGGTTGCGGCTGGTGTAGGCGACTGATCCGTTGAAGGTGATCTTGTAGTCGTCGGCGATCGCCGTGCTGTAGGTGCCATCGACCGTCCACTGCCATTCGGGCGCGCGATCCAGCGGCGCGGTGGCGAGATCGTACCCGGCATTGGGCGCGTCATATTCGTTGTACGCCGCGTCCTGATAACCGAGCACGCCGCGCAGCACCAAGCCGTCGAACGGCGTCGCCGTCGCTTCCGCCTCGATGCCCTTCACGTCGGCACTGGCGGCGTTGACGAACAAGGTCACCTGGTTCGGCTGGCCGTTGACGATGATCGGCACGTTCAGCTGCTTCTGCAGATCGGTGTAGCGGACGTAGAAGCCGGTGAGATTGAAGCGCAGCCGGTTGTCGAGGAACTCGCTCTTCACGCCGACCTCGAAGCTGTCGGCGAGTTCCGGCTGGGTCGCCTGCGCGGCCTGGCGGAATGCATCGAGATCCGTGCCGAAGGCCGCGAAGCCGCCGATCTGGTCGTTGAAGGCGCCGCCCTTGAAGCCGTGCGAGTAGGTTCCGTAGAAGAACAGCTCGGGCGTCGCTTCCCAGCTGAGGCTGGCGCGGTAGGTGGGCTCGCGCGCCTGCGCATCCACCCGCACAACGCCGGCCGGGAAGTTGAACACGCTGGCGTCGAGCGGCTCGTTGATGCTGATGGTGGGGTCAAACCCGCCGTTCAACTGCGGGATGAAGACCTGCTGGCGGCCATACCAGGTCTTGTCTTCCCAGGTGTAGCGCCCGCCCGCGGTAAAGGAGAGCGTCGGCGTCAGTTCCACAGTACCCTCGGCGAACACGGCTTTCGACGTGCCGCGCTGCGCGCTGCACAGCAGATAGGGCGTGTCGTTCCAGTTGCCGAAGGGCAGCGGTCCGCTGGTAAGATCAAGGAATCCCAGGATCTGCGCGACGCAGAAGTCGATCCGTTCGCGCTGATAGAAGCCGCCGACCACGAAGTTGAAGGGGCCGTCCAGGTCGCTGGCGAAGCGCAGTTCCTGCTGCCAGGTCTTGCGATCGTCGTCGCGCGATGCGTCGAAGATCGACAGGGGCTGGCCATCGGCGGCGAACGGCGCCGCACCCGGATAGGTGTTCGGCAGGCGGGACCGCTGGAACCGGTAGCCGGACACGGACGACAGCGTGCCGATGTCGAAGTTGAAATTGATGTTGGCGTAGAAGCCGTCGACGTCGATCCGCTGCCCGCGGTTCATGCGGATCAGCGCGTCCGCCCGGTCGGTGACGGCGGCATTGTCCAGCGGGTCGGAGCTGTTCGGGTTCGGCCGGATCACGCCGAGCAGATCGGTCAGGAACACGCCGTCGCCGGTGTAGCGATCGTTTTCGTTGACCGACGGCAGCACGTCCGACTGATCACGGATCCACTCATACTGGAACAGCGCATCGATCCAGTCGGCCGGCTCGACCAGCAGCTTGGCACGCGCCTGCCAGACGTCGAGCCCGCCCAGCCGCCGGCCGTCGAGGCAGCCGGACGCGCCGTTGAACTTGTTGGGCACAAAGCCGGTCACCGGGCCGTAGCAGGCGCCGTTTCGGTAGAAGCCGTCGCTGCTTTCGTAGCCGCCGACCAGGCGGAACGCGACGGCGTCGCCGATGATCGGTACGTTGGTCGCGAACTGGATCTGGCGCGTGCCGAAATCGCCCACTTCGCCGCGGAACTCCACCGACAGTTCGTCGAGGATCGGGCGCTTGGTGCGCACAGTGACAACGCCGCCCGTCGTGTTCTTCCCGAACAGCGTGCCCTGCGGGCCGCGCAGCACCTCCACCTGATCGACGTCGAAGGTGTCGAGCAGCTGCGTCTGCACGCTGGGCACGACGAAGTCGTCGACGAGGACGGCAACCGGCGGCTCGAAATAGACGATGATGTTGGTCTGGCCCACGCCGCGCATCGCAAAGGATGCGGCGTTGAAGTTGGTGATCGTGCCGGCGGAGAAGTTCGGCACGAACGCCGCCAGATCGCCGATGTCGCGCGGGCTGACCTGCTGGATGAAATCGGCGCTGACCGCCGACACCGCGATCGGCGTGGTCTGCAGGTCGGAGTCGCGCCGCGTCGCCGTGATGACGATGTCCTCCAGCCCGCCCACCGGGCTGGTCGCCTCCGGATCGCCGCTTTGCGGAGTCTGCCCCGTGCCCGCGGGTGCGGTTTCGGTGCCGAGCGGGGGCTGCGCCGGTACGGCGTCTGCGGCCGGCGTGCCACCGACCTGCGCGAGCGCCGCGGGTGATGCAACCACCCCGCTCGCCATCAAGAGCGCAAGCGCGGTTCCAGCCTTCAAGCGGTCGATAGGCACAGGCCCCTCCTCCTCAACGGCCATCCTAATCAGATGGTCCTTATTTAATGAGGCTACCATATTCCCGCTGCTTTTCAATCAGGCATGATTGTCTTTTTACAAGCAGTTTTGCTGCGGTGCAGCAGCTGTACTTGGCCGAGGAAGAAAGTGCTTGAGGAGACAGCAGCAATCGTCGTCTAAGACAGACAAGGGCGTCTTGAGGATGGACGCTCATTAAGAGGAGTGGTGCCGATGGCCTTCAGCTTTCTCTCGCGGTTCCGGATCAAGCCGGATCGCACGGACGACTTCATCGCGCTGGCGCGGCAGATGGAAGGGCTGGTCGACCGCGAACCCGGCACGGTCGGCTACCGCTTCTTCCGGCTGGAAGAGCCCGGCATGTTCGCGGTGTACGAATCCTTCGTGGACGAAGATGCCGACCGGCAGCACATGAACTACGACCACAACAAGCCGCTGATCGCCCAGATGATGGAGTGCATGGACGGCCATTATCAGCGCGAAATGCTCTACGACCTGGAGGACGCGCGATGAGCGGGAAGAGCTTCATTGCAGAGTTGCGCTGCAAGCCGGAGTCGCGGCAGCGCCTCATCGACCTGCAGGTCGAGCTGAAGGCGCTGGTGGTCGAGCAGGAGCCGGACGCGCTCGTCTACGAGCTGTTGCAGTCGGACGACGATCCCGACCTGTTCATGGTGGTGGCGACCTTCACGGACGATGCCGCCTTCGACGCGCACATGTCGATCGACTTCCACGACCGGCTGGTGCCGCCGATCCTGGAATGCCTGGCCGAGGACATGAAGCTGAGCTTCTTCCGCTCGCTTCCCTGACTAGTGGGCAGGCGGGCGGCCTGAGCGTCGCCCGCCCCCCGATCAGTCGGCCAGCCCCAGCTCGGCGATCAGCTCGGTGCGCAGCCGGAACTTCTGGATCTTGGATGTCGACATCGGCCAGCTCTTCACGATGCGCACATGGCGTGGGATCTTGAAGCTGGCGAGCTTGCCCTTGCAGTGCGCGATCAGCTCGTCCTCCGTCGCGCCGGCATGGTCGACCAGCTCTACGAACGCCGCCGGCACTTCGGAATAGCGCGGGTCCGGCAGCGCCACGACCTGCGCCAGTTTCACCGCCGGATGCGACTGCAGCATGGCCTCGATCTCGGCCGCGCCGACATTCTCGCCGCCGACCTTCAGCATGTCCTTCGTGCGGCCATGGAACATGACGTTGCCGTCGGCATCGATCGATCCAATGTCGCCGGTGTAGAACCAGCCGTCGCGGATCGACTCCGCGGTCTTTTCCGGTGCGCGGTAATAACCCTGCAGCATGTGCGGCCCGCGCAGCGCGATCTCGCCGCGTTCGCCCGCTCCGCAATCGGCGCCCGTTTCCGGATCGACGATGCGGATCTCCCAATCGTCCAGCGGAACGCCGCAGCGGCCGGTCCTGACCTCGTAGCTGTCGGACAGGCGGCTGGTGGACACCGTGCCGGCTGCTTCCGTCAGACCGTAGGTGCCGACCTGGATCGTGTGCGGCATCGCGGCGCCGACCGCTTCCTTGATCCACGCCGGCTGCACCGCGAAGTTGGAATTCATGACGCGCAGCGCCGACAGGTCGGTGGTCGCAAAGCTGGGATGGGTGATCAGGTCCTGCATGATCGTGACGAAGCTGGGATAGGCGACGCTCGCCCGTTCCCGCCCCAGCATCTTGAGCGCGACGCCCGGATCGAAATGCGGGATCGTCATGTAGGCGCCGCCCAGATCCAGCACCATCGTCATCGGCAGGATGCCTGCGATGTGGAAGATGGGGAGCGGCGACCAGACGCGATCGTCGATCCCACATTCGTACCGCTTGCCGAGGTTGCGGCTGTTGCCGATCTGCCCCCGGTGGCTGATCATCGCGCCCTTGGGATCGGCGGTGGTGCCGGAGGTGTAGAGGATCATCGCGGTGCTTTCCGGATCCACCGCATCGATCCGCGCGTCGACCTCAGCGTCCGTCACCGCATCCCCGGACGCGAGCCCCTGATCCACCGGCAGCATGTAGGGCGCGCAGCCGGTGTCGAGACAGATTACGCTGCGCAGCATCGGCGCCTCGTCGATCGCGAGGCGGCGATTGTCGGTCGCGTTCGGCAGCGAGGGCAGCGCGGACACCAGCCGCTTACCGAAATCGAGATTGTCGGTGACCTGTCCGGTGGTGACGAGCACGACCAGTTCGGCGTTCTTGACCAAGTAGCTCAGCTCATGCGCCTGGTACCGCGCGTTGACGGGCACCGCGACGCCGCCGGCCATGGCGATGCCGTAGAACGCCTGGATAAACTCAAGCGAGGTCGGCAGCAGGATGCCGACATTCTGCCCCGGCTCCACACCCAGCGCGATGAACAGCTTTGCCCAGCGGCGCGCCGACCGGTTCAGCTCCTGGTAGGTGAGGCGGCGGTCGGGGAAGATCAGCGCGTCCCGGTCGGGCCAGCGTTCCGCACCCGATCGGATCATCTCACCCATGGTGAAAACTGGCTGGTCCACGTCGCTTCCTCTCCTGATCGGGCGGCGACGCTGCTCCATGGAGTCTTGTCGCGGTGGCCGCTTGCGCTTCGTCCTATGCGAGCCTAGTTCAAGTCAACAAACAATCATTCTTGTTTTTTTCTGTTTCGGGAAAGGTGGCTCCGATCGGCTCGTCACGACCCGTCAGGCAGGTCGACCATGATGGTGCCGCCGTCCACCTGAGCGGGGTAGACGGGGATCGGCTTCTTGGTCAGCGTGCCGCTGGGTTCGCCCGTGCGCATGTCGAACCGCACGCCGTGCAGCGGGCAGAAGAGATGGACGCCCTTCATCTTGCCGCCTTCGAGATGCGCCAGCGCATGGCTGCACATATTCTCCACCGCGAACACGCCCGATTTGGTGCGGCACACCAGCACCGATCGGCCGCCAACGTCGAAGGCGCGGTTGGTGCCTTCCGGCAGATCGTCGATCGCGACAACAGGGTGGCTTGTCATTCAGGGCTCCATGACAGTCGGGCCGCCGGCTGGCCGCGACATTTTAACAACAACAATGAAGGAGAGAGATGATGGGACGGGTGAACGGAAAGGTGGCGCTGGTGACCGGCGGCGGATCGGGCCTGGGGGCCGCCGATTGCGAGGCGCTGGCGGCGGAAGGCGCGACGGTGGTGGTAACCGACGTGCGGCAGGAAACCGCGCGGGCGACCGCCGACCGGATCGGCGAGGGCGCCGTCGCGCTGGCGCTCGACGTGGCGTCCGAAGACGACTGGCAGCGGGTGATGGGTGAGATCGAACAGCGCTTCGGCCGGCTCGACATCCTGGTCAACAATGCCGGCGTCGTGCTGAACGCCGATGTCGAGGGCACCACGCTGGAGCAGTATCGCTGGGTCAACAGCGTGATGAGCGACGGCGTGTTCCTGGGCTGCAAGCACGCGATCCCGCTGATGAACCGCAACGACGGCGGGTCGATCATCAACATGTCGTCGACCGGCGCGCTGCTCGGCTACCCGATCTTCTTCGCCTATTCCGCCGCCAAGGGCGCGGTGCGCGCGATGACCAAGTCGGTCGCGGTGATGTGCCAGGAAAAGGGCTACAAGATCCGCTGCAACTCCGTGCACCCGGGCGCGATCGAGACGCCGATGGTGCAGGCGGCGGAGGGGCGCGTCGGCCAGGTGAAGGACATTCCCGACGGCGTGCTGCCGCCCGGCACGCCCGGCCACCCGCGCGACGTCGCCGCGATGATCGTCTTCCTGGCCTCCGATGAATCGCGCTTCGTCAACGGGGCCGAGCTGGTGGTCGACAACGGCGTCACCATCCGCCCCTTCTGACCGGCGGCGATCGCCACCTCCGCGGGCATCCGCCGCAGCTGCGCTCACAGCAGTTCGGGATGCTCGAGGAGGTTGGCGAGCGCGGCCATGAAGCGGCCGCCGTCCGCGCCGTCGATCGCGCGGTGATCGCATGACAGGCTGAGGTGCAGCACCGGCACGATGCGGATCGCGCCGTCGTCGTCGATCGGCTCGGGCCGCGCGGTGCCGACGGCCAGGATCGCGCCCTGCGGCGGATTGATGATCGCGTCGAACTGCTCCACGCCGAAGCCGCCGAGATTGGAGAGCGAGAAGCTGCCGCCGGTGAACTCCTCCGCCTTCAACTGGCCTGCGCGCGCGCGCTGCGCCAGTGCGGCCATGACGACGGAGATGTCGGCAACGCTGCGCCCTTCGGCCCCGGTCACGATCGGGGTGACCAGCCCCTTCTCGGTCGCCACCGCCACCGCGATGTCGGCGCGGCCGAAGCGGTGGATCTCGTGCCCGTGCACCTGCACGTTCACCGCCGGCACCTCCATCAGCGCAAGGCCGCAGGCCTTTACCAGATAATCGTTCACGCTCGGCCGCTTGCCCTGCGCCGCCGATCGCAGCGCGAGCAGCCGGTCGGCACGCACCCGCCGCCGCACGTAGAAGTGCGGGATGATCTGCTTCGCTTCCGTCAGCCGCCGCGCGATGGTGCGCCGCATGGACGACATCGGCAGCACGTCGACGTCACCTGACGCGACCGGCGCCGGCACCGGCGCCGCGCTCGGCGCTGGCGCCGGTGACGCAGAGGGCACCGGCGTGCGCGCGTCCACCGCCGCCAGCACGTCGGCCTTGCGGATGCGGCCCTTGGGGCCCGTCCCGCTGAGGCCGTCGAGCGCGACGTCGTGCAGCACGGACAGCCGCCGCGCCATCGGCGACGCATAAGGGCCGTCGCTCGGGCTGCTCGGGAAGCTGCCCACCAGCTTTGGCGCCGTGTCCGGCCGTGCGGCCTGGTCGACATCCTGTGCCGTGATCCGGCCGCCGCGGCCGCTGCCGTGGATGGCGGAGACATCGACGCCCGCTGCCTGCGCCTGCGCGCGCGCGGCCGGGCTGATCGCAACACCGTCGGGGATCGGCGGCGCGGCGGGCACAGGTGGCGGCGGCGGCGTGGGGGCCGGTGCGGGCGCGGGCGTGGCATCGTCGCCGGTGAAGCTCGTGTCCGCCTGCACGAAGCCGGCGATCAGCGCGTCGATCTCCGCCTGGCTTGCCTCGCCGCCGTCCGACAGCACCGCCAGCAGCGCGCCGACCTGCACGGTGTCGCCCGGCTTGGCAATCAGCTTCACGAAGCGGCCGTCCGCCTCCGCCTCGACCTCGTTGGTGATCTTGTCCGTCTCGATCAGCGTCAGCACGGTGCCCTTGGTGAAGGGCGCGTTCTCCGCCACCATCCATTCGGCAACGGTGCCCTCGCTCATCTCGATGCCCCATTTGGGCATGGTGAAGGGCTTCAGCTTGGCCATCGTCCCCTCCCCCCTATCGGTATGCCAGCGCCTGGCGGACCGCGTTCTCGATCTTGCCCGGCGACGGCACCCAGGCCCGCTCCAGCTCGCGCGCGAAGGGGATCGGCGCGTGCGGCCCCGTCACCATCTGCGGCGGCGCCTTCAGGCTGGAAAAGGCCTTGGCCGCCACGATGGAGGCGATGTCGGACGCGAGCGAGCAGCGCGGCGGGCTTTCATCCACCACCACCAGCCGGCCGGTCTGTTCGACGGAATCGAGGATCGCTTCCTCGTCGAGCGGGCTGGTGGTGCGCAGGTCGATGAGGTCGACGCCGATGCCGTCGGCGTTCAGCTTGTCGCATGCCTTTTCGGAGAAGCTCACCATTCGGCCACAGGTGACGATCGTCACGTCGCCGCCCTCCCGCACCATGCGCGCCTCGCCGAAGCGCTGGCGGTGGTCGCCGTCGGGCACCTCGCCCTTCACGCCGTAAAGCGCCTTGTGTTCGAAGAACATGACCGGGTCGTCGCCGCGCAGCGCCTCGGTCAGCAGGCCCTTCGCATCGGCCGGCGTCGTCGGCAGCACGGTCTTCAGCCCCGGCATCGCCGTCATCATCGCATAGACTGACTGGCTGTGCTGCGCGGCCGCGTTCATGCCCGCGCCGTAGATCAGGCGGACAACGGCCGGGCACCTGGTCTTGCCGCCGAACATGTAGCGGAACTTGCCCATCTGGTTCCACAGCTGGTCCAGGCTGACGCCCACGAAGTCCGCGAACATCAGCTCGGCCACGGGTCGTTTGCCGGCGAGCGCCGCGCCCGCCGCCGCACCCACGATCGCGCTTTCGCTGATCGGCGTGTCGATGACGCGGTCCGGCCCGAACTTGGCGAACAGGCCGGGCGTGGTGCCCCAGATGCCGCCGATCGCCTCCTGCCCGCCCGCGGTGCCGGCGCCGCCGACCACGTCCTCACCCAGCACGATGATGCTTTCGTCTCGCTCCATCTCGGCGGCGAGCGTGCGCGTGATCGCCTCGCGGATGTTCATCACCGCCACGGATCAATACTCCACATAGACGTCTTCGGCGACATGCGCCGGATCGGGCGGCGGGGCGGCGCGCGCTTCGCTGGTCGCCTCGTCGATCAGCTGCGACACCTCCGCATCCACGCGGTCGAGCTCGGCCAGGTCGAGCAGGCCGCCTTCGCCCACCCGTGCGCGAAAGTTCTTGAGGCAATCCCGCTCCGCCCACAGCCGGTCGAGTTCGCCCGGCCCGCGATACCGCTGCGGATCGCCCTCGAAATGGCCGTAGAAACGCTCGGTATCGAGCTCGATCGCGGCGGGACCGCCGCCACCGCGGACATGGTCCAGCAGCTCGCGCATGGTGGAATAGGTGTCGAAATAATCGCAGCCGTTGGCGCGCCACGCCTTCATGCCGAACGCCTCCGCGCGGCTGGCGATGTCGCGGTTGGTGCCGACCGCATAGTCGACGCCGGTATGTTCGGAATAATGGTTGTTCTCAAACACGAAGATCGCCGGCACCTTCAGCACCACCGCCATGTTCATCGCCTCGAACGTGGTGCCCTGGTTGCACGCGCCGTCGCCCGAAAAGGCGATCGCGACCTTGCCCTTCCTGTCGAGCTTGGCGGAGAGCGCCGCGCCCACCGCCTGCGGGGCGCCCGCACCGACGATGCCGTTGGCGCCCAGCATCCCCTTTGACAGGTCCGCGATGTGCATGGACCCGCCGCGGCCCTTGCAGAGGCCGTCGCGCCGTCCGTAGATCTCCTTCATCATGCCCTTCACGTCGCAGCCCTTGGCGATGCAGTGGCCGTGTCCACGGTGCGTGGAGACGATGTAGTCGTCGTCGTCCAGATGATCGCACACGCCGACTGCCGCCGCTTCCTGCCCGCAATACAGGTGCGTGAAGCCGGCGATCTCGCCCGACTTGATCTCGTCGTGCAGCCGCATCTCGAACTGCCGGATCGTCGCCATGCGGCGATAGGCGCCGATCAGCTCGTCCCTGCTCATCTGCATCACTCTTCCCCTCCGCCGCGCGGCGTTGCCCCGCGCGTGCCCAATCAGATGTCGTTGGCGGCCTTGCCGTCCGGATAGACGTAATCGTCGATGACTTTATGGAAATGGCGGATGCGCAGCTCCTGGTCGCCCACCCACAGGCCCTTGAAGCCGGCCGACTGCATCCCCTTCTGCACGGTGGGCAGGTTGAACGCGTCCTGGTCCAGCACCTGGCCGATCGTGCGGTCGCCATGCTTGAACCGCTTGTGCTTCGGCCGCTCCGGCCATTCCTCGCCCTCGGGCACCAGCTCGATCATCCAGATGTCGTAGAACATCTTGTTCGGGTCGGTCGGGTGCGGGCGCTGCCGGAACATCATCACGTCGTCGGCGTGGACGTTCATCGAGACGTTCGGGAAGATCGAGTAGTGATAGTCGTCGGTCAGCTGATCGTCGTTCAGTTCCGAATAGTCCTTGCCTTGTTCGGCACCATGCGCGCGCTTGAACAGCTGCACGTCGCGGCGGATGTCGCTGACGCGGCCTTCATATTCCGCCGGGTCCATGCCCGCCTTGACCATGATCTCGTAGATCGCCGGCGGGATCGCGGACGGCAGCGCGACGCGGCCCGACACGGTCGCGAACGGCACGAGATAGCGGCTGTGCCGCTCGTACACGTCGATCTGCGCGTTTGTGTCGTCCAGATACCATTGCAGCTGCGGGTGGATGCCCTGCACATGGTAGACCTCGGAGAAGGCGTCGACGCTCGCCTTCCAGTTGCAGTCCCATTCCACCGTGATGTCGCGCACCCAGGCCATGCGCTCCAAGTGATAGGGATCGAGATGCTTCGGCATCGGATCCAGGAAGCGCTCCAGCGGCTCCACGTCCGGATTGAGCGAGAACCACACGAAGCTGCCCCATTCCGCGCACGGCAGCGACGGGATCTTCGCGCCCGGCGGGCAGCCCTGCGGAAAGGTGTCGAGATCGGGGATGCGCTGGATCTCGCCGTCCAGGCCATAGGTCCAGTGATGGTACATGCAGCGGAAATTCTCGGCATTGCCGAGGCCTTCGGGACGCAGCTTGTTCCCGCGGTGCAGGCAGACATTGTAGAAGGCGCGCACCGACATGTCGTGCTGCCGCACGATCAGCACGCTCTCCTTGCCGATCTCCGTGCAGATATAGTCGCCGGGTTCCTTGATGTCGTCGGATCGCCCGCCGAGCAGCCAGACCTTGGTCCAGATTCGCTCCCATTCCAGCTTGGCGAAGGCTTCGCTGGTGTAGCGGTCGGCGGGGATCAGATCATAGCCGAGATCCGGGTCCTCCTCCTTCCAGGTGGGAGTCCCGTTCGGCCAGTCCTGCGGATTGACCCGGATGATGTCGACCTTGCGCTTGACGTCCATGCGACTGCCCTTCGATCGGCTTTCGTCGTTCTTCAGAAATGGGTGCGGTTGGTGAAGCCGCCATCGACCACCAGGTGCGACCCGTTGACCCAGGAGGCCGCCGGGCTGGCCAGGAACACGATGGCGCGCGCGATCTCCTCCGGCGTGCCGAGCCGGCCGGTCGGCTGCTGGCGCAGCTGCGCGTTGTAGAACTTCTCCATCGTGCCCTTGATCATGTCCCAGTTGCCGCCCTCGAACTCGACGGGGCCCGGCGACACCACGTTGACCCGGACGCCGTTCTTGCCGTGGAACAGCGCAAGCTGCTTGCCCCAGGTGACGAGCGGCGCCTTCATCGCGTTATAGGCCTGCGGGCCGCCCATCGCCTCCACGACGGAGGTGGTGGCGATCAGCACGATCGATCCGCCGCCCTTCTCCTCCATGGTCGGGATCACCGCCTCCACCGCCCGGACCGGACCCATCACGTCCACCTCGAACGCGTTGTACCAGTATTTCTCGCTGCCCATGCCGCCGCCCGACGAGGTCAGCGGGATCAGGATGTCGACGCCGCCCAGCGCCTCGATCGCCCAGGCCAGCCATTCCTTGTACTCGTCGGCCTTCTTCACGTTGACGGCCTTGCCGACCACGTTGGTGCCGTAGCGCTTCAGGTCGGCGACCGCGTCCTTCACGCTGTCCTCGCCGCGCGCACAGATCGCCAGGTCGCAGCCTTCGCGCGCCAGCGTCTCGGCCACCGCCATGCCGATGCCGCGCGCCGCGCCGACGATGATCGCCTTCTTGCCGGAAAGTCCAAGGTCCACGTGCTAAACTCCTCTCAAGCCCTGATCTCGTCGGCGCGCGGCAGCCGGCACAGCTGCGCCCCGCCGCTGACATGGATGATCTCGCCGGTGGCGAAGCAATCCTCCGCCGCCAGCCATTCAACCGCGCTCGCCACCTGATCCGGCGTCACCAGCGCGCCCAGCGCGCTTTCACGCCGGTACATCGTGTCGAACCGCTCGTTCGACAGGAAGCTTTCCGTCATCGGCGTGCGCGAAAAGCCCGGCGCCACCGCGTTCACGCGGATGCCGAGCGGACCGAATTCCAGGGCCGCGACCCGGACCAGATGGTCGAGCCCGGCCTTGGCCGATGCGTAGGCGGCGAGGCCCGGGCCCGCCAGCCGGGCCGTCACCGACGAAAACAGCACGATCGCGCCGCCGCCCGCCGTCGTCATGGACGCACCGACATGCTTCAACAGCAGCAGGTTGGCGGTGACGTGCATGCCCCACTGCGCCTCGATCTGCTCGCGGCGGATCTTCAGGATCGACTGGCCGAGCGTGGTGCCGGCGGCGTTCACCGCGACGCGGATCGGCCCGGCTTCGGCGACCAGCGCCTCGATCGAGCCTTCGTCCTCCAGATCGCAGAACAGGGCACGCCCGCCGATCTCGTCGGCCAGCCGCTCCAGCGGGTCCATCCGGCGGCCGGCGACGATCACGGCATCGCCGGCCGCCGCCAGCCGCCGGGCCGTCGCCTCACCCAGTCCGCCGGCGCTGGACGCCCCGATCACCAGCGATGTTCGCCTGCCTGCCATCGCCCGATCTTGGACCAGCTGCCTGAAGCGGGCAAGGCGAAAACAAGCATGCATGTTTTTTTCAGGTGGCGGCGCTTTGGTCGGGCGGTTGGCCGCGGCAGCCTTGACTTCGCTTTCGAAAAACAATCATGACTGCTTGGACGAAAGGTGCGGCAGGCATGGCTTTGGCGACAACTCGATCCTCAACGCCGCGCGCCGTGCGCGACCCGGCCGACGGCAGCCCGACGCACCAGTCGCTGAAGAGCGCGCAGACCCGCGCCCGGCTGATCGACGCCGCCATCCGGTGCATCGTCCGCTTCGGCTATGCCAACACCACCACGCCGCGCGTGGCGAGCGAGGCCGGGCTGTCCCGCGGCGCCATGCTCCACCATTTCGAAAACGGGCAGGCGCTGATCAAGGCGGCGATCGTGGAGCTGCACGAAAAGCGGCTGCGCGCCTTTCGCCGCGCGGCGGATGTCGGCGACCATGATGTCGGCACGCTGGTGCACACATATTGGCGGCAGTTGCAAAAGCCGGGTTTCATCGCCTTTCACGAGCTTGCGCTTGCCGCGCGCACCCATCCGGAGCTCGGCCGTATCCTCCAGCCGCTGCAAGCCGAATTCAGCGCGCGCTTCAACGAGCAGGCCTATGCCCTCTTCCCCGAATGGCAGGGCCAGCGCGACCAGTTCGACCTTGCCATGACGCTGTCGCAGACGATGCTGGAAGGTCTTGCGGTCGGCCTGCTGACGGGATCGGTCAAGGAAGCGACGGTGGAGCCGATGCTGGCGCTGCTGGAACAGCAGATCCGCGCCCTGAACCCCGCGCTCGCTCAACAGGCCTCGGCATGAGGGCGGCCCCAGGCGATGCCGCGGCGAAGAAGTTCGTAGAACACGGGATAGTTCCAGCCGCAGCGCTGCGGATGCGGCCAGAAGCCGGCGAGCGGCATCAGGTCATAATGGCCCCGGCAGTGGCCGAGCGTCAGGTACAGCACGGCCCCGGCGCCGACCGCGCGCTCGTAGAGCACCGGCACCTCCGCCTCGTCCCAGCTGCGATCCTCGAACTCCGGGCAGTCGCCGGTGAACTGGGTGTGCAGCAGCACGTCGATCTCGCCCGTGCGCCGGGTCAGGTAGAGCTCGTCCTCGATCCGGAAGTCGCGCAGGCCCCGGGTCATCGGGTGGTCGCCCTTGGTGACGAACACCTTGAACGGGCCGATCGGCGGGTGCGCGGCAAAGCGCGTGCCGAGCATGGCCGTGACCGCGGGCGCAGCATTGGGTGTGCGCACGGTGCCGTCGGGCAGCGGCTCCAGAACGGAATTGGTGCCGTGAAGCGCGAACCAGCGGCCGCCCCGCGCCAGGAACGCCGCGAGCGCGTCGGCCTCCGCCGGCCGCGGCATCAGGTCGCAGGTGTAGGTGATCAGCAGGTCGGCCGCCGCAAGCGCGTCCAGATCGGCATAGTCGCTCGACACGCTGGTCCGGATGTCCGCCTGCTCGGCGAGCAGCTTCAAGAGCTCCAGCCGCGCAAAATCGATGTCATGGAACTTGCCGGCCGCCACCAGATGAACACGCATCACCATGCCTCGCCTCCCGCTACGCACGCGAGGCTATCCGCTGTCGCCCTCGCCGCAAGGGGGGTTTCGCGTTGAGCGGGCGGGGCCAGGGGCCGCTCGCCGGCGTTCGCGTGCTAGACTTGACCAGCGTGTTGATGGGGCCGTACGCGACGCAGATCTTCGCCGATCTGGGCGCCGACGTGATCAAGGTGGAAAGCCCGGACGGGGACACCACCCGCTACCTGCCGCCTGGCCCCGATCCGACGCGCGGCGGCATGTTCCTGAACGTCAATCGCGGCAAGCGCTCCATCGTGCTCGATCTGAAGCAGCCGGCCGCGCGCGACGCGCTGCTGAAGCTTGCCGAAAACGCCGACGTGTTCGTGCATTCGATGCGCGCGCAGGCGATCGGCCGGCTCGGGCTCGACTATGACGCGCTGAAGGCGGCGAACCCGAAGATCATCTACGCCAACCTCTACGGCTTCGCGCGGTCGGGCCCATACCGCGACTATCCCGCCTATGACGACATCGTGCAGGCCGCGTCGGGCCTGGTCGACCTCCAGGCGCGGCTGTCGGGCGGGGTGCCGAGCTACCTCGGCACCGTCGTGGCGGACAAGGTCGCCGGGCTCACCGGCGCTTATGCCATCATCGCCGCATTGTTCGCGCGGGAACGCACCGGCATCGGCCAGGAGGTCGAGGTGCCGATGTTCGAGACGCTCGTGTCGTTCACGATGGTGGAGCATCTGTGCGGATCGCTGTTCGATCCGCCGCAGGGCCCGCCCGAATATCCCCGCGTCACCTCCGCCGCGCGTCGCCCGTACAAGACGAAGGACGGCTATGTCGGCGTGATGATCTACAACGACAAGCATTGGCGCGGCTTCTTCGCGGCGCTGGGCGATCCCGACTGGTCGAAGGACCCGATGTTCGCGACCATGCGGACGCGCACGGAGAATATCGGCGCGGTGCTCGCCCGCCTCGCGCTCGTGATGGAGGAGCGCACGACGGAGGAGTGGATGGCGCTGTTCCGTGAGGCGCACATTCCGGCCATGGCGATCAACAGCACCGAAGATCTGCTGCACGATCCGCACCTGGTTGAAACCGGCTTCTGGCAGACCCGCGGCACCGACGCAGGCACGCTGCGCTTTCCCGGCATCCCGACCGGCTTTTCCGAAACGCCCGGCGCGATCGGCGAGGCGGGGCCGCGGCTGGGCCAGCACAGCCGCGCCCTGCTCGCCGAGGCGGGCCTGCGTGAGGACGAGATCGCCGCCCTGATCGACAGCGGCGCCGCGCGCGAGCCGGCATGACCGCGCCCGAGGCCGTCTGGCGCGAGGCACTTGGTGACGGTCGCCTGATGCTCCAGCGATCCCGCGCGTCCGGCGACCGCTTCTTTCCGCCGCGGCTGGCAGAGCCCGCCACCGGCGACGAGGATTGGGAGTGGGTCGATGCGATCGGCCTCGGCACCGTCTATGCGGTCACCGTCATTCACCCGAAGCCGCCCGAGCCGGCCTACAACGTCGTCCTCGTCGACCTGGACGAAGGACCGCGGCTGATGAGCAGGGTGGAGGGCATCGACCCTGCCGCCATCCGCATCGGCGACCGGGTCCGCGCGCGGATCGACGGGTCGGGCGCCGACGCGCTGCTGCTGTTCGAGCCGGCATGACCGCCCGTTTCCCGCGCGGCGCGACGTCGATCGCAGGCCTCGCCACCTTCGGCGTCGGCGAGGCGACGGGGCTCTCGGCGCTCGACATCGCCGGTGGGGCGGCGCTGGCCGCGGTTCGCGACGCCGGCATGGCGCTGCGAGACGTCGATGCGCTGTTCTGCTGCCTGCCGGACGACATGCTGGGCGGCCTGGCGCTGGCCGAATATCTCGGGCTGCAGCCGCGCTTCACCGACAGCAACCGCACCGGCGGCTCCGCCTTCATGAGCCACATGGCGACCGCCGCGGCGATGCTGACCTGCGGCATGATCGACGTCGCGCTGATCGCCTATGGCTCCAACCAGCGCACGGGCGGCGGCAAGCTGTCGACGCCGGCGAAGAGCAACCGGTGGGACGCACCCTATCGCCCGCTGTTTCCGCTGTCCTCCTACGCGCTCGCCGCCGCGCGCCACATGCACGAGTTCGGCACCACGCGGGAGCAGCTGGCGGCGGTCGCGGTTGCCGCGCGCGGCTGGGCGAACGGCAATCCCGAGGCCTTTGCGAAGGGCCCGCTGTCGATCGAGGATTGCCTGTCGTCGCGGATGATCTCCACGCCGATCACGGTGCGCGACTGCTGCCTTGTCACCGATGGCGGCGCGGCGATCGTGGTGACGCGGACCGACCGCGCGAAGGATGGGCCGAAGCCCCCAGTCCCCGTGCTGGCGTCCGCCGCCGCGACCTGGTGGCACTCCGTCGCGCAAACGACCGACCTCACCACGACCGCCGCGGCGGAAAGCGGCCCGCGCGCATATGAAATGGCAGGTGTGCGGCCGTCGAACGTGGGATGCGTGCAGCTCTACGACGCATTCACGATCAACACGGTCCTGTTCCTGGAAGACCTGGACTTCTGCGCCAAGGGAGACGGCGGCCCCTTTGTGGAGAGCGGGGCGATCGGTCCGGGCGGCACCCTGCCCGTCAACACCAATGGCGGCGGCCTGTCCTGCTGCCATCCCGGCATGTACGGGCTGTTCGCGATCGTGGAGGCCGCACGACAGCTTCGCGGCGAGGCGGCGAACCAGATCCCGGATATCCATGTCGCACTGGCGCATGGCAACGGTGGGACCCTGTCGAGCCAGGCGACCGTGATCCTCGGAACCGCGGACACGCTCTAACGGAACTTGTGCTCGCTAAAGGAGGATCCGGGGCTTCAGGCTCGCTTCCTGCCGCAGCGCTTCCTCGTACAGGCGGGCATAGCGTTTCGCCATGTCGGTATGGATCGCAGCGATTTCGGGCGCCGACGACCGCTCCGCCATGCGCTTCTCGTGCTGCTCGCGGCGGCGGTAATAGATGTGGCTGTTCAGTTGATCCATCATGACAAGACCTCTGAATTCGTCACCACCAAATGTATCGCGCTCGCTCCCATGCTCCTCAACATGGATCAGATCGCCTTCAACTCTTTCCATAACTTAGGCGAATCATCGCAGCGGCATTGTCACGCAGATCAGGCCGTCCTTGCGACCACCAGAGACTCCACTGCTTCACGCATGATCTTGCCGCTGACGTTGCGCGGCAGGTCGTCGTTCTCCACGAAGAGGACGATGCGCGGTCGCTTGTAGCCGGCGAGGCTGGCGCGGCACAGCCGCTCGACCTCCGCCTCGTCCAGGCTAGGGTCGCGGCGCGCGATCACGGCGGCGACCACTTCGCCCCAGCGCGGATCGGCGGCGCGAACCGCCACCGCATCGATCACCCGCGCGTCGTCCAGAAGCACGCGCTCGATCTCGGCCGGGTAGATGTTCTCGCCGCCCGACTTGATCAGGTACTTGCTGCGGCCGACGAAATGGTAGCCGTCCGGGCCCCGACGGAAGAGATCGCCCATCCGGTACCATCCGCCTTCGGCAAAGCTTGCCGCGGTCGCCTCCGGTGCGTTCCAATAGCCGCTGAACAGCGTCGGCCCGCGCGTCCAGGCCTCGCCGACCTCGCCATCGGGAACGTCGCGTCCGTCCGGGCCCACCAGGCGCAGCTCGGCCAGCGGGCTCAGCTGTTTGGGCAAGGCCGCGGGGGCCATGCCAACGGGAACGCGCCCGGCCGAAAGCGGGCCCATGCCCGTTTCCGTCGCGCCGAAGCTGTCGAGATAGGGCGTGTCCGTGGCGCGCGTGATCGCCGCCAGCTCCTGCCCCGGCACCAGGTCCGCCATGCAGCCGACCGCGCGCAGGCGCCGGGGGCGGATGCCGCGCGCCCGCAGCCGCTCCACCACGGGCGCGATCGTCGCCGGCACCAGCATCAGCCATCCGATCGGGTGCGCCGCGACGATGTCGCAGATCGCGTCCGCATCGAAGCCGTCGACGACGAAGCCATGCCCGCCCGACATCAGCACCGCCAGCAGATGCTCGGTCCCGCCCATGTGGAACATCGGCGCCCAGCTGATGTAGCCATCATCGGCGGTGATGCCGATGTCGAGCCGCGTCGCGCACATCCGCGCGACCTCCGCACGGTGGCTGATCGCGGCGGCCTTGGGGAGCCCGGTGGTGCCGCTGGTGTAGATGATCAGGAGCGGATCTTCCGGCTCCGCTGCCGCGGGGCTGTCACCATCGGCACCCATCGCGTCGATCGGCAGCACCTCCCCCGCCCAGCACCCCTCCGCCAGCGCGCGATACCGATCGGACGCGATCATCAGCGCTGGATCGACCAGCGCGATGCAGTGGCGCAGCTCGGGCGGCGACAGGCGCCAGTTCTGGCAGGCAACGATTGCCCCCAGCCGCGCGGCGGCAAGCTGCACCAGCGTGTAGGACACGCGGTTCTCCGACAGGACGGCGACGCGGTCGCCGCGCCGGATGCCGCGCCGGGCGAGGTCGGCCGCGACCGCGTCCACCCGCGCGATCAGCGCGCGATAGGTCAGGGTCATGCCCTCGCCGGTCAGCGCGGGCCGGTCCGGTCCGCTTTCGGCGCGCGCGCGCACCATGGCGTAGACGGTCGTGCCGGTGGCGGCACCGGCCGCGATCATGGCGCCGGGCGCCGAAGCTCGATCACGGCGGTGACAACCGGCTCCCCGTCGCGCGGGCGGTGGAGCGAGGCGGTCACCCGGTCGGGCGCGGCCAGCTCCCCCACCGCGACGGCGCGGTCGCCCTCCAGCAGATTGGCCAGGAAGCTCGCCTCCACCCGGGCGATCTCCGCATCGGGATCGTCGATCATCACCATGTTGAGGAGATAGGCGAGGTTGGCGGGCCCGGGATTTACCCGATACGGGCCGAAGCCCAGCCGCTCCGCCGCCGCGCGGTCGAGATGGATGGGATTGTCGTCGCGGAGCGCCTGGCACCAGTCCGCCATCTCCGGCCCCGGGACGCTGTCGACGGCGAAGGGCGGCAGCAGGCGCATCATGCCGCCTCCGGCCGCGGCATGATCCAGGACAGCGTCACGTCCGCAAAGCGCCGGCCGTCCGATTCCACGTGCAGGCGGATGTCGACATGATCCGCCTGGCCAAAGCGGCGGCTGGGCTTGCGCGTGATCGCCGACACCTCTCCGCCGACCACATAGTCGCGGTCCACCTCCATCGGCGGCCCGTGGTCGATGCTGGTGCGGGCCAGCACCGGGCCGTCGTCGATCGACGATCCGCACATCCGGCACAGCTCGGCCACGGGGACGCCCATCCCGCCGAGCGCGGCGAGGAAGGCGAAGATCGGATGGGCGCGCCTGTCGCCGGATACGCGTGCCGGCGCCCGGGCCGCGGCCCGGATGCCGTCGTCGAGCGCGCGGTCCAGCCGGTAGCGACCAACGGGGATCGTGATCGGGGTTGCGGCTGGGCCCTGAGGCCACGATGATGCGCCATCGACCGGTACCATCGCGACCCTCCTCTTCTTGCATCCCGACCACCAGCTATATAAGTCGGGCTCAACAAGCGGTCAAACAGCGTCGGCCGGCAGGGAGAGGATGCACGAGCGGATGGGTGATGCGCAGATCGGCGGGGTGGCATGGCGGCGACGCAAGGAAGCCCGCGCGCCAGAGATCATGGAGGCCGCACGGCGCCTGATCGAGGAACATGGCGCAGCCGCGACCTCCATGGCCCGCATCGCCCAGGCCGCCGGGGTTTCGGAAGCCACCGTCTACAAATATTTCGAAAGCAAGCAGGATCTGGTCAACCAGGTGCTGCACGAATGGGCGACGCCGTTCATCGACCGGCTGCGGAGCGAGCTGGAGCATGTCACGGGGCTTCAGCCGCGGCTGACGCTGATCGCCATCCGCTTCCTCCGCTCGCTGGGCGAGACGCCGAAGCTCCACCGCGTGTTCTTTCAGGAACTGCGCTGGACCAATTACCGTGGAACGCCCCTCCACAAGGCGAACCAGAGCTTTGCCGGCACGGTCATCACCGTGGTCGAGGACGCCATCCGCAGCGGCGAGGTGCGCGCCGACGTGGACCCGGTGATGGTGCGCGACATGCTGTTCGGCGGGCTGGAACATATCGGCATGCGGACCAGCTTCGTCGGCCGCGACATCGACTATGAAAGCACGGCCGCGCGCTATGTCGCGACCGTGCTGAACGGCATCGTCACGCGATCGGGCGGCACATCGATGCCGGACGAGCTGACCCGCCTGTCGGCCTTGATCGACCGGCTGGAGGGCGCGACCGGGCCGCGGTGAGGCCGGCTCAGCCCGCAGAATCGTTGAAGCGTGCGCCGCGTCCTTCGGCAAAGGCGGCGATCCCCTCGCGGCCGGCAGCGGATGCCAGGGTCTCCTCGCCATAGGCCCGGCCGAAGCGGAGCGCCTGGTCGATCGGCATGTCGGCCGCGCTGTCGAACAGCATCTTCGCACGGCGCACGGCCACGGCGTCGAAGCTCAGGATCTGTTCCGCCACCTCGCGGGCGCGCGGCATCAGCCGGTCTGCGGGCACGACTTCGCTGACGAGGCCGAGCGACAGCATGCGCGCGGCATCCACCGTTTCCCCGGTCAGGATCATCCACAGGCCCGTCGCGCGCGGCACGGCATGGGCGAGCCGCTGGATGCCGCCGGCGAAGGCGAACAGGCCGCGCTTCACCTCGCTCAATCCGAAGCGGGCATGATCGGCGGCAATCACGATGTCGGCGGCCAGGAGCATCTCCATGCCGCCGGCCACCGCGGTTCCGTTGATGGCCAGGATCAGCGGCTTGGTCCGTCGCCGTTCCGTCAACCCCGCGAAGCCGCGGCCCGGGATCAGGCCGTGGCCGGCGCCGATGGCGGCCGCTTCCTTCATGTCCATGCCCGAGCAGAAGGCGCGGTCGCCCTCCCCCGTCAGCAGGATCGCGCCGATGCCGGCGTCGCGCTCGGCCTCCTCCACGGCCTCGTCGATGGCGGCGGAGGTCGCGGCGTCGAGCGCGTTGGCGCGCGCCGGGCGGGCGATGGTGAGGATGAGGAGCCGGCCCTGCCGCTCGATCCTCAGCCCGGGCTCAGCCACTCGCCGCGGCCTGCGCGGCCCAGCCCGGCAGCCCTTCGGGGAAGTCGGCCGGCCGCGGGTCGCCATAGGCGAGGTTGCGGTCGCGCTTCCCCAGGATGCCGGCATATTCCGACAAGGGCACATAATAGAGGAAGCTGATCTCACGCGCGGCGAACAGCCAGCGGTCGGCGACCCGGCGGTAGCGATCCTTGTAGCGGATCGAGCAGACCATCATCTGGTCGCGCCGCCACAGTTCGGCATGGCCGGACACGCGGCCCGTCGCCTCGTCGCCATCGCCGATGTCGAGCACGACGTCGTGCATGAAGTGCGCGCCCGCGCCGAGCACGGTGAAGCGTCCGGCATATTGCGCCATAATCGCATCGATCCCGGTCGCGTTCATCACCCCGTCGGCGGACGTCACCGTCGCATCGTCGGTGAACAAGGCGGCGATGCCGTCATGATCGCGGTCGTCGATGGTGAAGCAATAGCGCGCGATCAGCTGACGGATCTGCGACTCCGCCTCCAGCCGGCGGATGCGTCGTTCCAGATCGTCCATCATCACTCTCCTTGGTCCCGTCGCGGCGCGGCAAGTCTGATCCGCCGCGCATCGTCTATCAAGCCGCGTCTCCGGCGATGATGCGCCGATAAGGGGCAAGCGCGCGCGCCACCACGATCGCCGTCAACATCGCCGATCCGGCGCACACGATCGCCAGCGATTCCCCCACCCGCGCCTCATCGGCGAAGACATAGTCGGTGAGAAGCGCGACCAGCGTCGGCGCCAGCAGCATGCCGGCGACCGTTGCCACGAAGACGTAGATGGCCGACGTCATGCCCCGCATCCGGTTCGGCGTGGCAAGCTGCAACGCGGAGGCGGCGACGGACGCGGGCGCGGAATAGCAGACGCCGGCGATCCCGGCGCAGAGCATTGCGACCTCGAAGCTTGTCGACATCCACATGCCAGCGCACGCGGCGACCAGCACGAGCGAGGTGATCACCGGCAGCCGCAGATAGGCGTCGGCATATCCGCGCGCCTGCAGCATCCGGGCGAGCCACGGGCCGGACAGCACGCCGATGGTGCCCGATAGCAGCGTGACCGCCCCGTACTGCACGCCCACCTCCGTGATGGTCATGTCGAAGCGGCGCATGGCGAATGCCGGAAACCAGGCGGGAAAGGCGTAGAGCGGGATGAAATTGCAGGCCATGCCCAGGTAGAAGAAGCCGTAGAAGCCACGCCGCCGGCGCATGGTGGCGACCACCTCGGCGATCGGCATGGCGCCGGCGGAGGCCGCGGCCGGATCCTCGCGCCGCGCCGGCTCCTGGACCGCCAGCAGGACCAGCGCGCAGACGAAGCCGGGTGCCGCGACCAGCAGGAACGTGACCTGCCACGGCGCAAGGCCGGCGAGGAGCGGCCAGCCCTCGTACCCGCTCCCGGCAACCCACTGGATCGTGAGGCCGCCGAAGAGAAGCGCCAGACCGCCACCCAGATAGGGCGCCATCAGGAAGATCGAAAAGGCGGTCGGCAGTTGCCGTGCGTCGAACATGTCGCTCAGCATCGACCACACGGCAGGCGTCATCCCGGCCTCCGCACCGCCGACGCCGCTGCGCGCGAAGAACAGGCTCCAGAAGCCACGCGCAAAGCCGCACAGCGCGGTGAAGCCGCTCCAGACGACCAGCGCACCCAGCAGGATGTTCCTGCGCGGCGCCGTGTCGCACCACCGGCCGAACAGCGGGCTGAACAGGATATAGGCGACGGAAAAGGCGGGTCCGATCAGCAGGCTGATCTGCGTGTCGGACAGGCCGAAGTCGGCCTTGATCGGCTGCACCAGCAGGTTGAGGATCTGCCGGTCGATGAAGCCGACGGTGTAGATCACCGTCAGGATGACCAGCACCGCCCAGGGATTGCGGATGCCGCGCCGCGCCGGGCGCTCAGGTGCGATCGCGTCCATCCTCATCCCGCCGTCTCCGCGCCGATGTAGCTCGCCGAGCGGTCGTGATAGCCGGGTGGCGTCATCGCGTTGCTCAGGCCGGCATCCACCACCAGCACCTGCCCCGTGATGGAGCGGCCATCGTCGCTCGCCAGATAGGCGAAGGCGGCGGCGATCTCGTCGGCCTCCACGCTGCGGCCGAGCGGATTGCGCGCGGCGCCCGCCTCGCGCACGGCATCGGCACCGCCGTAGACCTGCGCGGTCAGGAAGGTCGGCACGGTTCCCGGCGCAACGGCATTCACCCGCACGCCGTGGGGCGCCATTTCGGCCGCGACGGACCGGGTCAGCCCGACGACGCCGTGCTTGGCCGCGGTGTAGGCATGGGGGCCGAGCGGCGCGACCCCGGCGACGCTGGTGGTCGACAGGATGACGCCCGATCGCTGCGCCCGCATCACGCGCGCGGCATGCTTGGTGCCGAAGAACACGCTGTCGAGCAGCACGGCGCAGGTCTTGCGCCACCCGTCCTCCGACAGCTCCGTGATGCTGCCGACCGCGCCCGCCAGCCCGGCGTTGCTGATCATCACGTCCAGGCGGCCGTGTCGCGCAACCGCTTCGTCCACCAGCGCGGCCACATCCGCCTCGCGGGTGACGTCGGCGTGGCGGAAATGCGCGCCGATCTCCGCCGCGATCCGCTCGCCCGCGGCATCGTTGATGTCGGACAGGATCACGATCGCACCTTCTTTGGCAAAGCGGCGCGCGGTGGCCTCGCCAAGGCCGCTCGCGCCGCCGGTCACGATCGTCACCTTGCCACTCAACCGCGTCATGCCTGTCTCCTTGCCGTCGCGGCATTGTGCCCGGCGATGCGGCCGAACACGACCGCGTTGGCGATCGATGCGCCGCCGGACGCGTAGCATTCGCCGAACATGCCACCGGTCGTCTCGCCTGCCGCGAACAGCCCGGGGATCCGCCGGCCCGCCTCGTCCAGCGCGCGCGCGTCGGGATCGATGGCGATGCCGCAGCCGGTCCAGCAGATGATCGCGGCGCGGATGCGCGCGGCATAGAATGGCGGCGTGCGGACCGGCCGCAGCAGCGCGGGCGGCTTGAAGAAGTCGGCATCGGCGCCGCCCGCCGCGGCCTCAGTCATCCGATCGGCTTCCGCGATCAGCGCGGCGGCAGGCACGCCGATCTTCCCGGCGAGCTCGGCAAGGCTGCCTGCCTGCTGAAGCGTGCCGGCGTCCACCGCATCCAGCAGGCGGTCGGCCGTCCAGGAGGGTGCCGGCCGATGGTCAGCGAGCCGAGAGGATCGACGTGCATCCTCGTCGAACACGGCAAAGGCGCTGGCGCCCGGTTGCTCTTTCAGGATCGCGCTCAGCACCGAATATTCCAGCGCCTCGTTGACGAAGCGGCGGCCGTCCGCGCCGACCAGCATCAGCCAGCCGGGCAGGTAGCTTTCCAGATCCCGGCCGAAGCCCGGGGTGAGCAGCAGCAGCCCGCGGTTGCGTCCATCGATGCCTGCACCAACTGCCACGGCCGCGTCGATGCCGTCGCCCCGGCAATGGTCCGACCCGATGTACCAGTGAGCGTCGCCGTGGCGCGCGGCATCTGGGTAGAAATGTTGCAGCTTGTCGGGGGACGCGCCGAAGCCGCCGCTCGCCACGACGACGCCGTCGGCGCGGACATCGGTGCCGCCGGCGCGGATGCCGCGCACGGAGCCGTCCTCCACCAGCAATCGCTCCATGCGGGTGTCGACGGCGATGTCGACGCTGCGCCCCTGGAGCGAGGCTTCGAGCACGGACGCGATCTCGGCCCCGCCGCCCTCGGCACGGTGGCCGCGCGGCATCGGATCGGCACCCGCCGCATAGAGGCCTTGGGCCGGGAAGCGCACGCCGATGTCGCGCAGCCATTCGAATGCAGGTGTCGCACCCCGACAGATGCGAGCGGCAAGCGCCGGGCGAAGCTTCCACTGGTTGAGCGTCAGCCAATAGCGCAGCATGTCTTCGGCACCGGGATCGTCGATGTCGCGTTCGCGCTGAACGGAGGTGCCGGCGGCATAGAAGACGCCGCCCGACAGCGCGGTCGATCCGCCGGTGCGCGGCGCCGCCTCCACCACAAGCACGCGCGCGCCGGCATCGGACGCGGTTGCGGCCGCGCTCAACCCCGCGGCGCCCGACCCCACCACCACGACGTCATAGTCGGTGGGCGGATCGGAACGGCGCGCGGGATCGCTCACGACCGGATCAGTACCGCATGGTCAGTTGCAGCTGCACCGTGCGCGGCACGTTGGCAAAGCCGCGCTGGTCGGACGGGCGCGCATTGTTGGTGCCGGTCCCAAAGCCGGTCGACGACCCGTCGAGCGCGCCCGTGATCCAGAACTCGTTGGTCAGGTTCTTCCCGATCAGCGCCACCTGCCAGCGATCGTCGTCCGACCGCACCCGGAGCGACGCGTCGAGCGCCCAATAGTCGGGCTGGCGCGTCACCGGATTGCCGAAGGGCGAGCCGAGATAGTCGCTGCTGTAACGGGTATCGACGGACGCCGCGCCGACCAGCCCGGCTGCGACCGGCCGTTCATAGGCGACACCGAACGCGCCGGTCCATTCCGGCGCGACGGAGGTCGGCACGCCGCTCAGGTCCTGACCCAGCCCGCCGAACGCCGTGGTGTTGCAGCCCGCCGCGATGCTCTGCCCCGTGTAGCAGGGCGCGATGAAGTCCTTGTAGCGCGCGCGGTTGTAGTTGATCGATCCACGCATCGTCAGCCCGTCGATCGAGCGCGGCGCGAACTCGCCCTGCACCTCGATGCCCTTGGTGCGCGCGGAGCCCGCATTGGTGGTGATGAACGCGAACGTCTGCCCGTTGAAGAAGTCGATCTGCAGGTCTTCGTAGAGGAAGGTGTATGCGGTCACGTCGAAGCGCAGCTGGTTGTCGAGCACCGTTGCCTTGAAGCCGGCCTCAAACCCGCTGGCGCTTTCCGGCCCGAACGACAGATCCTGCGGGCGGCTCGTCACCAGATAGGCCGACGCGTTCGAGAAGCCTCCCGATTTGTAGGCGGTCCGGTAGGCGCCGTAGATCGTCAGATCCTCGGTCGGCTTCCACGTCACCGTCGCTTCGGGCGACCAGTCGGTAAAGGTCTGGTCCGCGATCACCGGCTGGCCGACGCGGTAGTTGGCCAACAGCGCCGTGTCGTGCACGAAGAAGCTGTCCTTGGTCTCGTGCGTGTAGCGCACGCCGCCGGTCAGCTCGATCTGCTCGATCGGCGTGACCGTCAGCTGCGCATAGGGTGACACCGTCCGCCCGTCGGTCGCGCTGACCTTTCCGAACGAGACATAGCGGTCGATCGGCGCCTTGCGCGTGTCCTCCAGATTTCCGGCAAACACATTCTGGTCGACCGACCGGCGCGTGTCCTGGAAGAGCAGGCCGACGAGGCCGTTGATCGGCCCGTCGAGATCGGTCACCGCGCGCCCTTCGAACGACACCGCCCGGAAGCGGCTGTCGTCGGTCACCCAGATCTGGTTGACCGCCTGCTGATAGTCGCTGTCGGCAAGGAAGTAGGTCTTCGACCGCTGATAGTTGCCGATCGCGGTGAAGTTGATCCAGTCGGCGTCGTAGTTGAGCGTGAGCGTCGCCCCGATCGAGCGATACTCACCCCGCAGCCGGCCATCACGCGCGATCGGGAAGGATGCGGCGATGTCGGCGGGCATGGCGCTGTGATAGGTGAACCAGTCGCGGCGGCAGCGCACGGTGGGCTGCAACTGGCTCGATCCGCCCGGGCAGCTGAAGAGGATGTTGTTCCAGGCCGGATTGTTCGTGGTCTGGATGGTGCCGCCCATCTTCAGGACCGCATTGAAGCGGTCGGTCGGCTCCCATTCCACCGTGACGCGGCCCACCAGCTCGCGCTCCTGCGGGCTGTTGCGCGGACCGGGCGGCGCGACGTGCGGTGTGAGCACGCCGTTCGCCAGGTTGCGGGTGTTGAAGGTCTGCGGCCCAGAGAGGCCGTCCGTATAGCCTTCCAGCATCTCCGACAGCCTGAGCGCGACGCGAGCGCGGAGCGTATCGGTGATCGGGCCGGAGACGATCTGTTCGCCGTAGATCTGCTGCGCGTTGAACTCGTACCCGACGCGAGTGATGTTCTCGAACTCATTGGTCGGGCTCGCGGTCGAGATCGAGATCACGCCTGCCGTCGCGTTCTTTCCGAAGAAGAGCGCCTGCGGCCCTTTCAGAAGCTCGAAGCGGTCGAGGTCGAAAAAGCCTTCGGAGATGACGCGGCCGTTGCCGTAGTAAACGCCGTCGACGATCACCGCGACGGACTGCTCGATGCCGATCGACGACGAGTTGGAGCCGATGCCGCGGAGCGTCAGCTGCGCGCCGGACCCGACTGCGGACCGACCGACCTGGAATTGCGGCGTCAGCGCGGCGACCTTCTCGATCGAGCTGAGGTCGTAGGCTGCGATCTGTTCGCCGCTCAACGCGGTGATCGCGACCGGGATGTCCTGCGCGCTTTCGTTGCGGCGGCGGGCCGTGACCACGATGTCGTCGAGGCCCCCGGCCCCGTCCTGCTCCACCCCGGTGTCGGGAAGCGTGGGCGCCGGGATGGGACCGGGCGTGGCGGGTCCGGTCTGATCGGCGGGCGGCGGCGCCGCCACCTGGGCATGCGCCACAGACGCGAGCGCGACGGTTGATGCTGTGGCGAGCACGAGCCCGCGCGCGGTGTCCCCGAAGAGCCTTTTCATACCACCTCCATTGGCTGCTCATTCGGCAGCCTTTCCGAGCGCCGCAGCGCGCCTCAGAAATGGAGGATACCTCATCTAGTGCTTTCGCACTACCCTTGTTGAGGAGGGTTCATAAAATAAAGCAGGCGGCAAGCTGCTGGGGTACGGGTTCTAGAGACAGCAGACCCGAGCCAGGCGCTTCCAAGAAAGCCTCACCCTTGTTGAGCTTGGCTTAGATGATCCACTGCTGCCGCGCAGCCCAGCGTTCGATCGGCTCGGGCGGGGCTGGCAGCAGCGTCAATATGGGCGTCATGTCGACGGTGAACGGCTGCTCTGCGCCATGATTGTACCAGTGATAGATCCGCTCCAGCGCGTCGATCAGCGTCGGCGTCGGCAGCGACTCCGCCCCGAAGCGCGCGGCCATGCGCGTGGCGAACGTGGCGACGGGCAATGTCTCGAACCGCAGGGAACGCCCGACGACCGGCGACAGGCGACGCGCCAGTTCGGGGCCGCAGATCGCGTCGGGGCCGCCCACGTTGAATGCTTGTCCTGCAAGCGCGGGACGATCCATCGCCGCGATCATCAGATCGGCCGTGCTTTCCTGGCTGATCCAGCTCACCGGCAGCGTCTCGTCATGCGGATAGCGGATGACACCTTCGTCGCGGATGCCGGCGACAACCCACGGGAAGCGCAGATTGCCTGCATAGATCACCGGCTGGATCGACACGGTGGGAACGCCGCTGTCGAACAGGTTCTGGCGGATCCGGAACCGCGCGTCCTGCGCGGCGAAGCCGAGCGGCGCATCGCCCAGATACATGCTCGTGTTGAACAGGATCATGCCGGTGCCCTCCGCCCGGGCGGCCTCGGCGACGGCGTTCGCGGCCGCCTCCACCATGCCGGCATCGTTGAAGGAGGTGGACGGCAGCGTCAGGAACACCCGGTCCGATCCGGCGACCGCGCGCCGGATGCTGTCGTGATCGCGGTAGTCGGCCTGCACCGCGTCGACGTCGGGCAGCCGGGAGGGATCGCGGACGGCGGCCACCGGCCGGTGCCCGGACGCCACCAGGCGGTCGATCTGAGCGCATCCCTGGTCGCCGGTGGCGCCGAAAACGGTGACGCGCATGGCCGATCCTCCCCGTCAGCGGCCGGCGAGTGCCGTTCTGACATGATCGAGCGTCAGCGGCTCCGGCGCCGACAGGCGGGCGCGGCCGATCCGCTCCGCCCAGTAAGTCTCGCTTCCTGCGGCCATGCGCGCGTCGATCAACCGTCGCGAGTGCAGCTGCAGGTCATATTCCTCGCTGATCCCGATCGCGCCGGTCACCGCATGGGCGATGGCAAGACCGCGCCGTGCGGCCGCATCCGTGCGCAGCTTGGCAACGCCGGCGCGACCGGCATCGATCCTGTCGCCCGCAAAGGCGATCCTGGCGGCCATTGTCGCGGCCGCGCTCTCCTCCGCCAGCACGGCGATCTGCTGCTGGATCGCCTGAAAGCTGCCGAGCGGCTTTCCGAACTGGCTGCGCTCACCGGCATAGCCGACGACCATCGCCAGCACGGCGGCCAGCGATCCTGCAGTCTCCGCCGCACGCAGCGCTGCTGCCGTGGCCAGAAGGTCGGCGGTGCCCGAAAACGTGCGGTGACCGCCGCTGTCCAAGTGGATGCGCGCGGCGGTGCCGACGCTCTCCTCGGCGGCAGCCGCAACCAGCGCAAAGCTGTCACCCTCGTCCACCAGCGCCAGTCGTGCATAGCGGGCGAGCGGCAACGGCAGCGTCGTGCCCTGCGTGATCGCGGCGGCCGGAACGATCACGATCGGCACTTCGTCGACAGTTGTACCGCCCGGCGCGACCAGCGCACGGGCGGCGATCGTGTCGGCGAGCGGAAGCGGGACGAGGTGCTTTCCAAACAGCATCGCCAGCTCGCCGAGGTCAGACAGCGTCAGCCCGACGCCGCCCGCCTCCTCCGGCACGAGCGCGTGCAAGACACCCAGCGCGACAAGCTCATCCCACAAGGCGTCCGGCGCGTCGCCGGCATTCCAGCGGCGGACCTGATCAGGCGTGCAGGCGTCCGCCAGCATCCGGTCCAGCGTCTCGATGATCATGGCGCCGACGTCGCTGGTCATTTCAGCCCGATCCCCTTGGCGATGATCCCGCGCAGGATCTCACGCGTGCCGCCGCGAAGCGAGAAGCTCGGCGACATCTGCGTGACGTAGCGGAGCGCCTGCCAGTAATCCTCGTCGCGCCGCTCCGGCGGGAGGGCGTCGCCGAGTTCGATCAGCAGCTGCGGCACCGTCTGTTCGAAGCCGGTGCCCAGATCCTTGATCAGCGATGCCTCGACAACGAGGCTCTGCCCGGCTTCCAGCAGACCGGTGACGGAGATCGACATGGCGCGAAGGACGGCAAGCTCGGCCACCAGCCGGCCCAGCGCCTGGATCGCGGCGCTGCCGAGCTCCACGCCGCGCAGGCGCTCCACCCACGCGTCGAGCAGCACCAGGCTCGAGTAGATGCGTTCGGGCCCGCTGCGTTCCAACGCAAGCTCTGCCGTCACCTGGCGCCACCCGTCACCTTCGGCGCCGACCAGCGCATCGGCGGGAAGGCGGACATCCTCGAAATGAACTTCGCAGAAATGTTCGTCGCCGGCGATGTCGGCGATCGGCCGAACCGAAACGCCCGGAGAGGACAGGTCGATGATCAGCTGCGACAGGCCCCGGTGGCGGTCGTCGACGCTGCCAGACGTGCGCACCAGCGCGATCATGTAATGTGCATGCTGGGCGTTGGTGGTCCACAGCTTGGCACCGTTCAGGATCCACCCACCGTCCGCCTGCGGCTCCGCGCGCGTGCGCACCGATGCCAGATCGCTGCCCGATCCAGGCTCGCTCATGCCGATGCAGAAGAAGCGTTCTCCGCGGCAGATGGCGGGAATATGCGCCTGGCGCTGATCCTCCGTCCCGAACTTCAGGAGGAGCGGCGCGCTCTGTCGGTCCGCGATCCAGTGCGCCGCGACCGGCGCGCCCGCGGACAGCAGCTCCTCCACCACCACGAAGCGGGCGAAGGCACCCATCCCCTGCCCGCCATAGGCCGGCGGTAACGTCAGCCCGATCAGCCCGGCCTTGCCGAGCGCCCTGCTGAAGTCCGCATCGAACCCCTGCCAGCTGCGCGCCCGCGATGCGAGCGACCGGCCGGCGACCGCATCTGCAATCAGCGCGCGGACCTTCGGGCGGATCGCCTCGGCCTCGGCAGGAATGTCCGTCAACGGCAGGTCGGTCACATCATCTCTCCGCCAGCAAGGCTATGCCATTCATCCATCCCGTTCCAATATCAATTATCCTGACCTTGATAGCCTGATGGTTTCACGCTCTGACACGTCTGGGGTATCAACCATGGTCGAGACGATACTGGCGCGCGCCTTCACGGCGGGTCCATAAAGGCGGCGAGGAGAGACAGATGACCGACCTTCCGCGCATCGCCCAGGGCCGCTATTTCGACGAGCTCACGGCGGGCGACCGGTTCCGCACGCATCGCCGGACGATCACGGAGGCCGACCTGGTGGCCTTCATCAACGCCGCGGGCATGCTGGAGCAGATCTTCATCGACGCCGAACATGGCGGCGCGATGGGAGGACGACCGGTCCCCGCGGCGCTGACCTACTGCTTCATCGAAGGATTGCAGATGCAAAGCTTCGTGCAGGGCACGGGGCTCGCCCTCCTGGAGGTCAGCACCAAGGTGAAAGCGCCGGTGCGGGTGGGCGACACGATCTGGGCGATCATCGCCGTCTCCGCGGTGCGTGCGACGTCAAAGGGCAATCGCGGCATCGTCTCGTTCGACGTCGACGTGCTCAACCAGGACGAGACCGTCGTCATGACCTACACCGTGACGCGCATGATGGCGGGCAACCCCGCCCGCACCGCCTGAAGGAGGATATTCATGGAACCGATCGCAATCCTGTCGGGCGTGCGCACCGCCATCGGCACCTTCGGCGGCAGCCTGAAGGACACGCCGCCGAGCGACCTTGGCGCCAAGGTGATCGCGGAGGCCGTGCGCCGGGCCGGCCTGGCACCGGAGGATATCGAGCATGTGGTGATGGGCCAGGTGATCCAGACCGAACCCAAGGACGCCTATCTGGCGCGGGTTGCGGCGCTGAAGGCAGGTGTCCCCGTCACATCGCCTGCGCTGACGCTCAATCGTCTGTGCGGGTCGGGCGTCCAGTCGATCGTTTCCGCCGCGCAGATGATCGCGCTCGGCGAGGTCAACGTCGCGGCGGCAGGCGGTGCGGAGGTGATGAGCCGGTCGCCGCACTATGTCGCGGCCGCGCGCTTCGGACAGAAGATGGGCGACGTCCGCATGGTCGACGCGATGATCGAGGTGCTGAGCGACCCGCTCGACGGGTACCACATGGGCATTACCGCCGAGAACGTCGCGCGTGATCACGGCATCACGCGCGAGGCGCAGGACCGCGCGGCTGCCGAAAGCCATGCGCGCGCGCACCGCGCCCAGCAGGACGGCCGCTTCGCCGACCAGATCCTGGGCATCGAGGTGAAGGCGAAAGGCGGCACGCGCGTGTTCGACCATGACGAGCATGTGAAGGGCGAGACGACGGTGGAGACGCTGGCGGGATTGCGGGCCGCGTTCCAGAAGGACGGCACCGTCACCGCCGGCAACGCATCGGGCATCAACGACGGTGCCGCCGCCGTGATCCTGTCATCGCTGGCAGAGGCGGAGCGCCGCGCGATCACGCCGATCGCCCGCATCCTCGGCTGGGGCCATACCGGCGTCGAACCGAGCCACATGGGCCTGGGACCGATCAAGGCCGTGCCGAAGGCGCTGGAGCGCGCCGGCCTCTCGCTCGATCAGATCGACGTCATCGAATCGAACGAGGCCTTCGCCGCACAGGCCTGTGCGGTTTCGAACGCGCTGGGCTTCGACCCCGATAAGGTCAATCCGAACGGATCGGGTATCTCGCTCGGCCATCCGGTGGGCGCCACCGGCACCATCCTTGTGGTGAAGGCGATCGCGGAGCTGGAGCGCACCGGCAGTCGCTATGCGCTGGTCACGATGTGCATCGGCGGCGGCCAGGGCATCGCCATGGTGCTGGAACGCGAGGGCGCCGGCAACTGACCGTGCCGCAGCGCGTCCGTGCGCCGGTTCAGAGCGCCGGTTCAGAACAAGACGCTGATTGCGAGGCAGGCCGTGATCCCGGCGACGATGTTCATCGGCAAGCCGATCTTCACGAAGTCGGTGAAGCGATAATTGGCAGCGCCGTAGACCAGCGTGTTCGTCTGGTAACCGATCGGCGTGGCGAAGCTTGCGCTGGCGCCGAACATCACTGCCACGATCAGCGCGCGCGGATCCATCGCGGTCACCGCGCCCAGTTCGATGACGATGGGCGTCATAATCACCGCGACGGCATTGTTGGTGATGGTTTCGGTCAGGATGCTCGTGACCCCATAGACGGCAACCAGCAGCAGCAGGGGCGACGCTGCGGAAAGCAGTGGCGACAGCATACCGACGATCAGCTCTACGGTGCCCGCGTTCTGTAGTCCGGTGCCGAACGCGAGCATGCCGAAGATCAGGACCAGCGTGTTGCCGTCGATCGCGCTCCATGCCTCTTCCGGTTCGATGCAACGGCTGAGCAGCACCACAGCGACGCCGGTCAACGCCAGCGCCTCGATGGGCAGCCCGAACAGCGCCGCGAGCAGCACGACCCCTGCCAGCGTCGCGACGGCAATGGGCGCACGCCGACGCTTGAAGCTGCGCGCGGGCGCCTCCGCGACCTGGGCAAGGCCGGTGTTCGCCTGCAATGCCTCCGCACCGTCGGCACCCGCCGCGATCAGCAGGCGATCGCCCGCGCGAAGGCGGGCGCTGGCAAGGTCCGGACCCGCAGATGTCGCGGCCGCGACAGGCCCAGCACCCTCGCCTTTAGCCGCGACAGCATGGGAATGTCGGCAAGCCTGCGACCGATCGCCGGATGAGACGGCGAGATCAGCGCCTCGATCAACTGGACGTCTGCAGGCTGACGAGGCGAGACCAGCGAGATTCCGGTGCCAAGTCCCTTCAGGCCCACGCCGAAATCATCCGCTTCGGCAAGGGACGCAAGCTCGGCGGGACTGGCGGCGATGATCAGCTGATCATCCTCCGCGAGCACATGGCGATCGATGTCCGCGCGCACGGTGTTCCGCCCCCGCCGAACCGCCAGCACGTCGACGCCCGGCCGCCGCCACAGCCCGGTATCCGCCAGACGGCGGCCGATGAGGGCGCTGCCGGCGCGGACAAGCAGATGCGACAGGTAGCTCTCGCTCTCCGCACGTCCCCCTCAAGTCCGCCTCCGCCCGATCGGGCAGCAGGAACGGTCCGGTGAGGGCAAGGAAGGCGGCGCCCACTGCCGCCGTCGCCAGGCCGACCAGGCTGATCTCGAAGATGCCGAACGGCGCCTGCCCCTGCTCCTGCGCCACGCCGTCCACCAGCAGGTTGGTAGAGGTCCCGATCAGCGTCAGCGTGCCGCCGAGGATGGACACATAGGACAAGGGGATCAGCAGCCGGGTCGCTGTGATGCCGAGCACCCTGGCGAGCCGCTTCACGATCGGGATCAGGACGATGATGACGGGCGTGTTGTTCATCACCGCCGATGCGCCGACGGTGCCGAGGCCGATTTCCGCCAGAGCCCGAACCGGGCCCTGCCTGGCGCGACCGATCACCCAGCCGGATACCGCCTCCAGCACACCTGTCCGCAACAGTGCGCCCGACAGCACGAACATGGCCGCGATGGTGATCGGCGCCGGGTTGCCGAAGACCTGAAGCAGCGCACCCGGCGCGATGAAGCCGAGCAGCATCATGGCGATGCCGCCGGTGACCGCCACCACGACGGGGGGCAATCGCTCGAGCGCGAAGGCGGCGAACAGCGCGAGGAGAAGGATCAGGCCGATCCAGTCACCATGCTCCGCCATCAAGGTGGCGAGCGCGGGCGGGAGGGAGGCGTGAAACGGCTGCATCGATGCTAGGGTCCTGCAGCGCACCCGACGCTGGCGCAAGACGGGAGGATGCTGGATCAGCGCTCCTACCCCGGCCGGATGGTCGCCGCGACTTTTCCCGAACGCCCGACGTGCGCCGCCTCAGCCGGCCACTGACGCCAGATGGTCAGCGGCTGTGCGCACAGGCCTCGTCACGCGCAGCCGCCAGCAGGACGCGGCCGACAAGTGCATCCTCCTCGACCTGTGTTGATGCCACCATCACCGTAGGCTCGCCCAGCCAATAGATCCGGCCGGGGCGATCACCGCCGGGAAAGACGCGGCGCATGATCGTACGTCCGGCACGCCCATCCGACAGGACGATCGGGCGCGCCTGCTCGGCGGGCGGCACATCCACCCGCACGAACAGCTGGCGGCCGCCCGCGATCAGGATCCACCAGTCGTCGCCATGCCGCTCCGCCTTCTCGCCGGCTTCCACACGCAAGGCATAGCGTGGCGTGCAGATGACCTCAGGGCCGCTGCGCACCTCGATCGGTGGCGCGGGCGGCGGGATCGCGGCGGCGCTGCCGCCCCATGCCAGCAAGAGCAAAGTCGCGAAGCGCCGCACCGTCCTCACCCCATCGTGGGAATGACGAAGGCGTCGTTAATGCGGCTCGGCCCGCCATCCTCGCTGCCGGTCGGCAGCACGGATCCATCCGGCCACCGCTGTGTGACGGTCTTGGTCTTGGTCCAGAAGCGGACGCCCTCCATGCCGTGCTGGTTGATGTCGCCGAACGCGGACCGCTTCCACCCGCCGAAGCTGTGATAGGCGACCGGCACCGGGATCGGCACGTTGATGCCGACCATCCCGACATTGACTCGCGCGGCGAACTCACGCGCGGCATGGCCGTTGCGCGTGAAGATCCCGACGCCGTTGCCATATTGGTGCTCGCTCGGCAGCCGCACGGCCGTTTCGAAATCGGGAGCGCGGACGATCTGCAGCACGGGGCCGAAGATCTCTTCCTTGTACGCCGACATGTCGGTGGTCACCCGGTCGAACAGCGTCGGGCCGACAAAGAAGCCGTTCTCATGCCCTTGAAGCGTAAAGCCGCGACCGTCGACCACCAGCTCGGCGCCTTCGTCGACGCCGGTCTGGATCCAGTCCTCGACCCGCTTCTTGTGCTGCGCGGTGACGACGGGGCCGTAATGCGCCTCGTCGTCGGTCGACACGCCGACGCGCAGGGCTTCGATCGCGGGAAGCAGCGCCTCACGCAACGCGTCGGCGGTCCTGTCGCCGACCGGGACGACGACGGGCAGCGCCATGCAGCGCTCTCCGGCCGAACCGAAGGCGGCGCCGGTCAGATCCTTGACGACCTGGTCCATGTCGGCGTCCGGCATGACGATGCCGTGGTTCTTCGCCCCGCCCATCGCCTGGACGCGCTTTCCAGCCTCGACACCGCGGCGATAGACATAATGCGCGATGTCCGACGATCCGACGAAGCTGACGGCGGAGATCGCCGGATGATCGAGGATCGCGTCCACCATCTCCTTGTCGCCGTGGACGACCTGCAGGATGCCCTCGGGCAGCCCCGCTTCCAGGAACAGCTCGGCCAGCCGCACCGGCACCGACGGGTCGCGCTCCGACGGCTTCATGATGAAGGCGTTGCCGGTGGCGATCGCCACCCCCGACATCCACAACGGGATCATGGCCGGAAAGTTGAAGGGCGTGATGCCCGCGCCGATGCCGAGCGGCACCCGCATCGAATAGACGTCGATGCCCGGCCCCGCGCCGTGCGTGTATTCGCCCTTGGTGACGTGCGGGATGCCGCAACAGAACTCGATCACCTCCAACCCGCGCTGGATGTCGCCCTTGGCGTCGGCGACCACCTTGCCATGTTCGGACGACAGCAACCGGGCGAGCGCATCCATGTTCTGCTCGACCAGTTCCTTGAAGCGGAACATGACGCGGGCGCGCCGCTGCGGATTGGTCGCTGCCCAGCCAGGCTGCGCGGCCTGCGCCGCCGCCACCGCGCGGTCCAGCAATGCGCGATCGCCCAGCGGCACGCGCGCCTGCACCTGGCCGCTGTTCGGGTCGAACACGTCGCCGTGCCGGGCCGCGCCGCCACCACCGGAGCCACCGACGATCAGATGATCGATGTCACGCATGCTGCTTAACTCCTCGCCTATTTGGGACGTCCATGACGCGCCAAACGAGCGGGGGCAAGCGCGCCGTCGCTGGACTGCACAGGCCGGAGGGGCAAAGGAGGACGCCATGCCCGCCCCCGTTCAGATCGCCGCCCGGCCGGACCGCCGTCTTGCCGGTATTGCCGTCCGGCTGCTGTCGGCCATCTGCCTGTCGGCCATGTTCGCGCTCGGGAAACTGGCGGCAGACAGGGGCGTGAGCGTTGTCGAGATCCTGTTCTACCGGCAGGCCTTCGCCATCCCGATGGTGGGCGCGTGGATCGCGCTCAGCGGCGGCGGGATGGCCGCGCTCCGCACCCATCGGCCGGGCGCCCATGTCTGGCGCACGGCCATCGGGCTTTCAGGCATGGCGCTTAATTTCACGACCTTCCTGCTGCTGCCGCTCGCGGAAGCCACCGTGATCGGCTTCAGCGTGCCGATCTTCGCAACCATCCTGTCGACGCTGCTGCTGGCGGAACCGACCGGCCGTCATCGCTGGTCGGCAGTGCTGGTCGGCTTTGCCGGCGTGGTGCTCGCGATCAGGCCGGGATCGGGGGCGCTGCCCGCAGCTGGCATCGCCGTGGGCGTGGCGGGCGCCATCGTCACGGCGGGCGTCAGCATCACCCTTCGCCAGATCGGCCGTACCGAGGGCGCGCCCACCACCGTCGCCTGGTTCACCGGGCTGTCGATGATCCCGCTCGGGCTGCTGATGCTTCGGTTCGGTCAGATGCATGACGCCCGGACATGGGCGGTGCTTGCCGCCCTTGGCGCCACCGGCGGCATCGCGCAGCTTGCTCTGACGGCGTCGCTTCGGATGGCGCCCGTTTCGGTGGTGCTGCCGATGGATTACTCCAGCCTCATCTGGGCAGTGCTGATCGGCTGGCTGGTCTTCGGCACCTTGCCGGCCGGGACGACCTGGCTCGGCGCGCCGCTGGTGATCCTGTCGGGGCTCTACATCATCTACCGCGAGCATCGGCTGCTGCGCGAACGCTCATCCCTCGCCGGGCCGGCAGATTAGGATCCCTCCCGCTCCGCCGGTGCCCGGCTCAGCGCCGACTCAGGGCTGTCCGTCGCCGCCATGGGCGCCGATCACGCTGCCGGTTGTGAAGCTCGACTCGCCCGACGCCATCGTGACGAACAGCGCGGCGAGCTCGGCGGGCTGGCCTGCCCGGCCGAGCGGCGTGTCCTGGCCGAACTGCCCCATCTGCCCCGGCAGCTGGCCGCCGGCGACCTGCAGCGGAGTCCAGACCGGTCCCGGTGCCACGGCGTTCACGCGGATGCCCCGCTTGGCGAGCTGCTTGGCAAGGCCACGTGTGAAGATCAGCAGCGCACCCTTTGTGGATGCGTAGTCGAGCAGTTCCTCGCCCGGGGTCCAGCTGTTCACCGAAATGGTGTTGATGATCGCCGATCCCGGCTGCATCGCGGGAATGGCGGCCTTGCTGATCCAGAAGGTCGCATAGACGTTGGTCTTGAAGGTCCGGTCGAACTGTTCGGCGCTGATCTCCATGATCGACGCTTTGCTCTGCTGGTAGGCGGCGTTGTTGACCAGGATGTCGAGCCCGCCGAGCTGCTCGATTGCGCGTTCCACCATGGCATTGCACGCACGCTCTGTGCGGATGTCGGCGGGCACCGCCACAGCGCGCCGGCCGGCCTGGCGGATCAGCGCCACCACCTCGTCGGCGTCCGGCTGCTCGTCCGGATGATAGTTGATGGCAACGTCGGCGCCTTCGCGCGCATAGGCGATCGCCGCCGCACGACCGATCCCGCTGTCTCCGCCGGTGATCAGCGCGCCCCGACCGGCCAGGCGGCCGGACCCGCGATAGCTTGTCTCGCCATGGTCGGGACGGGGGTTCATGTCGCGCGCCAGGCCCGGCCAGTCCTGCCGCTGCTCCGGAAAGGGCTGGCGCGTATATTTCGTCTGCGGGTCGACCGGCCGCGACGCCGGCGTTGGCGCCGCGGCTGCACCGCCGCTGCTGCGGTTCTGGCCCATGGCCGGGGTGGCCGCTGCGGCGAGACCGATGGCGGCACCGCCGATCAGGGTACGGCGGGTGGGGTCGTCGATCATGGGAGGCTCTCCGGCAGCGTCGGTCCATCCCCCAACGCCCGCACTCGCCCGCAGGTCCACCGCCGATCAGCAGAAAACCGCAGCACCGCCAATCGCTTGGACGACAGGTGCCACCCCCCGCCGGCGTGCTTCCGCGCCGGCGGGGGACGTGCCTGCCCTACTCGGCGGCTTCGGCGACCGGCGCCGGATCCTTCCACGCCAGGATCGGCTTTCGCGCCGCCAGCGTCTCATCGAGCCGGCGGCGGGGAGCGTGGACCGGCGCTGCCTTCAGGGCCGCATCGCCGGCGCGTGCCCGCTCCGCCACGGCGCGAAGCGAGCCGATAAAGGCATCCAGCGCCGCCTTGGACTCGGTCTCCGTCGGCTCCACCAGCATCGCGCCGTGCACCACCAGCGGGAAGTACATGGTCATCGGGTGATAGCCCTCGTCGATCAGGCCCTTGGCCACGTCGAGCGTGGAGAAGCCGTCGGCGAAGCCCTCGTCCGAGAACAGCGCCTCGTGCATGCACGGCCCCGAATGCGCGAAGGGGGCCTCGAGCACGCCTTCCAGCTGACGCAGGACGTAGTTGGCGTTCAGCACCGCGTCTTCCGCCACCTGCCGCAGCCCGTCGGCACCGTGGCTGAGGATGTAGGTCAAGGCGCGCGTGAACATGCCCATCTGGCCATGGAATGCGGTCATGCGGCCGAAGCTGTCGAGCTTTCCACCGAAATGCTCGTTCGAGAACTCCTCGGCGCGCTCCTCCTCGATCAGGTGGATGTGCCCGTCTGCGGTACGCGCGGTGTAGGGCAGCGGGCCAAACGGCGACAGCGCCTCCGACAGCACCACCGGGCCCGATCCGGGACCGCCACCGCCGTGTGGGGTGGAGAAGGTCTTGTGGAGGTTGATGTGCATGGCATCGATGCCGAGATCGCCCGGCCGCACCCGACCGACGATCGCGTTGAAGTTCGCGCCGTCGCAATAGACGTAACCGCCGGCGGCATGCACCGCGTCCGAGATCGCCTTCATGTCCGGCTCGAACAGGCCGCAGGTGTTGGGGTTGGTGATCATCACCGCCGCCACGTCCGGTCCCAGCCGCGCCTTCAGCGCTTCAAGGTCGACACGGCCGTTGGCGTTGGCGGGAATGCCCTCCACCTTGAACCCGGCGAACGCCGCCGTCGCCGGGTTGGTGCCGTGCGCGCTTTCGGGCACCAGCACGACCTTGCGATCACCTTCGCCCCGCTTCTCCAGCGCCGCCTTGATGCACAGGATGCCGCACAGCTCGCCATGCGCGCCGGCCTTGGGGCTCATCGCCACGCCGTGCATGCCGGTCAGGTCGATCAGCCAGAAGGCGAGCTCGTTGATGACGGCAAGCGCGCCCTGCACGGTGTCGACCGGCTGCAGCGGGTGGATGTCGGCAAAGCCGGGCAGCCGCGCCATGCGCTCGTTCAAGCGCGGATTGTGCTTCATCGTGCACGATCCGAGCGGAAACAGACCCAGGTCGATGGCGTAGTTCTGGCGGCTGAGCCGCGTGTAGTGCCGAACCGTCTCCGGTTCGCTGAGGCCCGGCAGGCCGATCGGCGCCGTGCGGGCAAGCCCGCCCAGCCGATTGCCGCGCCCGTCGTCCAGCATCGATGCATCGAGGTCGACGCCCGTCGTCTCCGCCGTGCCGATCTCAAAGATCAGCGCCTCGTCCAGCATCAGCGCGCGGTTGCCGCTGAAGGTGGCGGTCGCATCGCCTGCACCGGACCCGCCGTTCGCCGGACGCTCAGGACGCCATCCGCTTGCGTTCACGCTCATGCCAGCACCTCCTCAAGCGCTTCTGCAAGCGCATCGATGTCGTCCGCGGTGGTCGTCTCCGTCACCGCCACCAGCAGCCCGTTCGCCAGGCTCTCCTCACCGGGATAGAGCCGGCCCAGCGAGACGCCCGCCAGGATCCCCCGGTCGGCCAGCGTCCGCACCACCGGCCGCGCCTCCACGGGCAGCTCCACCACGAATTCGTTGAAGAAGCTGTCGTTCACCACACGCACGCCTGGAACCTTGCCCAGCCGCTCGGCCGCGCGCACCGCGCCGTCATGGTTGATGGACGCCAGCGTCCGCAGCCCCGCCTCGCCGAGCAGCGTGACGTGGATGCTGAACGCAAGCGCGCAGAGCCCGGAATTGGTGCAGATGTTGGACGTCGCCTTTTCACGCCGGATATGCTGCTCACGCGTGGACAGGGTCAGCACGAACCCGCGCTTTCCTTCGGCGTCGACGGTTTCGCCGCACAGCCGGCCCGGCATCTGCCGGACATATTTGTCCTTGCACGCGAACAGCCCGACATAGGGCCCGCCGAACTGCAGGCCGACGCCCAGCGACTGGCCTTCACCCACCACGATGTCCGCACCCATTTCGCCGGGGGACTTGATCGCGCCCAGCGCCACCGGCTCCGTCACCACCGCGATCAGAAGCGCGCCATGCTCGTGCGCGCGCGCCGCCACAGCGGACAGGTCAGCGATGCGGCCGAGGATGTCCGGATACTGCACCACCACGCACGACGTCTCGCCGTTGATCGCCGCCAGCAGCCGCTCGCCGTCGGTCATTGCATTCAGTTCGGGCGCTGCGGTGTCGAGCGTGTCGCCGGTGAACTTCGCCATCGTCCTGGCGACCGATACATAATGCGGATGCAGCCCGGACGAGAGCACCGCGCGCTTCCGCCGGGTGACACGGCCGGCCATGCTGATCGCTTCCCAGCAGGCGGTTGAGCCGTCGTACATGGACGCATTCGCGACGTCGCAGCCGAACAGGCGTGCGACCTGCGTCTGGAACTCGAACAGCATCTGCAGCGTGCCCTGCGCGATCTCCGGCTGATAGGGCGTGTAGGCCGTCAGATACTCGCCGCGCTGGATCAGGTGATCGACGCTCGCGGGGACGTGGTGGCGATAGGCGCCCGCGCCGAGGAAGAAGGGCACTTCCCCCGCCACCAGGTTGCGCCGGGCGAGCGCGGACATGTGCCGCTCCACCGCCATCTCGCTGGCGTGCATCGGCAGACCCTCGATGGGTCCGGAAAGCCTGGCCGCTTCCGGCACGTCGACGAACAGATCGTCGATGCTCTCGGCACCGACGGCGTGGAGCATCTGTCGGCGATCGTCGGTGGTCAGGGGAAGGTAACGCATGTCCTGGGCTCTCCGCGGGATCAGGCGCCGGCTTACAGCGCGGCGACGAAACTCTTGTAGGCGTCCTCGTCCATCAGCCCGTCGAGCTCAGACGGGTTGGTGAGGTCGATGCGGAAGAACCAGCCGTCGCCCTCGGCCGCCGAGTTGACCAGCGACGGATCGTCGGACAGCGCCTCGTTGCCCTCCGTGACGGTGCCGGACACCGGTGAATAGACGTCGGACGCCGCCTTCACCGACTCCACCACGGCCGCCTCGTCGCCCTTGGCGAGCGTGCGTCCGACAGCCGGCACCTCCGCGAAGACAATGTCGCCAAGCTGGTGCTGCGCATAGTCGGTGATGCCGACCGTGGCGCCGTTGCCGGTCACTTCGATCCATTCATGCTCGCGGGTGAAATAGCGGCTCATTTTTGGTCTCCCTTGCGGTGGTAGCGGTGGGGAACGAACGGAAGCGCCACAACGGCTGCCTCGTGGATCTTGCCACGCTGCGACAGCCTGACGGTGGAACCCGGCACGGCCTGCGACAGCGGCACATAGGCCATCGCGATGGCACGGCCGAGCGAGGGCGAGTGGCCGCCCGACGTGACGTGTCCGGTGGCGGCACCGGATTCATCGATCACCGTTGCGCCCTCCCGCACGGGCTGACGCCCCTCCACGGCGAGGCCCACACGCTTCAGCGCCGGACCGGCCTCGCGTTCCGCCAGGATGCGATCCGCACCCGGAAAGCCGCGCTCCTCCCGGCGCCGCTTCGACAGCGCGAAGCCGAGATCGGCGGCGATCGGAGTGGTCTCTGGATCGAGGTCGTGGCCGTAGAGCGGCAGACCGGCTTCGAGGCGAAGCGAGTCGCGCGCCCCGAGGCCGATCGGGCGCACTTCGGGGTCGGCGCTCAGCGCGTCCACGAAGGCCGCTGCTGCGTCTGCGGGCAGCGAGATCTCGACGCCGTCTTCGCCGGTGTAGCCCGACCGGCTGATCCAGAGCGGCGTCCCCGCCCAGTCGAACGCGCCTGCGTCCATGAAGGTCAGACCGTCGACGCCCGGCACCAGCCGCGCCACGGCCGCCACCGCGGTCGGGCCCTGCACAGCGACCAGCGCCTGATCCTCCAGATGGTTGATCGTGATGTCGTCCGGCAGATGCTCACGCAGATGGGCGATGTCGTCCCACTTGGTGGCGCCGTTGACCACCATGTAGATCGATCCGTCCGGCGCCCGGGTGAGCATCAGATCGTCGAGGATGCCGCCATCCTCCGACAAAAGCAGCGAGTAGCGCGCCTTTCCGATCGGATGCCCGGTAATGTCGGCGGGCAGCAGCGATTCCAGCGCGGTCTCCACGCCCTCTCCCGTCAGCCGCAGCTGCCCCATGTGGCTGACATCGAACAGTCCGGCATGCTCCCGCGTCCAGAGATGCTCCGGCAGGATGCCGTCATACTGGATGGGCATATGGTAGCCGGCGAACTCGACCATCCGGGCGCCGCGTCCGCGGTGCCAGGCGTCGAGCGGAAGCGAGCGGATCGAGGGACCGTCCTCGTCCTCGTCAGCCTGGGGCATGATCTGGTCGGCTCCGGCGTGGGTGCCGTCAACAATCTCGCTCATCCGTCACCTCATCGAGAACGACGTCGCCCGCGCCTGCCGCGGGTGATCCGTCGCCCCCTCTGTCACGGAACCTGAGAGCTTTCACGACGGGCGGACCGCCGCTTACCCCTTCGGTGGGACGCGCGAGGACGCGCGGCCTCTTTCCAGAGCGTCTTGAGCCCGCGCGGTCCTTGGGCCTGAGAGATTCCGGGGCGGTTGCTCCTTCGGCGGCACGGCACCTTTCGGGCCGGACGCTCTCCCGCGCGTACCCCCGCCGTTTCCGGCGGTGACGGTTGGAGCCTTGGTCGGCGGTCGCGCCGCTGTCAACGACCTTTGGCGCGCATCAGCGCGTGACGTTGTAGCGCAGCTGTTCCGGGGTCAGGGCGAAGCCCACCAGCAGTTCGAAACTGGCCCTGGCGACCGCCTGCCGCACCGTCGGATCCGCCAGCGGATCAACCGCGGCATCGGCGTCTCCGGGGCGGCGGCGTCGGGTGATCTGCGCTTCGATCTCGGCCGGGATCGTCGCGGCCGCGCGCGACACCACGCCGCTCGCCTCACCCTGCGCCGTCGCGCGGTACTGCCCGTCGGCAAAGCTCAGGGTGACGCGCGAGACGCGCTTGGCAACGACGCTGGTGCCGCCCTGCACCACCGATGCGTAATAGGGCAGGACCACCTGCCGCGCGCCGCGGTTGTCGCGGCGCTGCGCCTGGACGTCGAAGGTCGTGCGCGACACGATCTGGTCGCCCTGATCGCCGCACTGCGTGCGCAGGTTGGTGATGGACGCGGTGACGTCGATAGCGTCGGCCGTGCGGCTGTTTTCCGGGTTGAACAGCGTGATGTCGCCGGTGCCCGCCGGGATCCCAACCGCCGGGCAGGCGGAGCGCACGGTGGACACGCCGCCGCTCGAATCGATCTCCAGGTTGCGCTGGCATCCGCCAACAAGGACGAGCGCGAGAGCGGCGAGCGACGTGGTGGCGTGACGCATGAACTTCCCTAAGCACGAGCCGGACGCGCAGGCCCGCAAGACGAGGCGGACCATAGGAAGCTGCTTTTGCAACCGCAAGCAATGGCGTAGGGCAGCGGCATGGACATGCTCACCCGTCGCCGTCCCTTGCTCCAGCTGCTGATCGCCGCGCCGCGCGGCTTCTGCGCCGGTGTCGACCGCGCCATCCGCATCGTCGAACTCGCGATCGAGAAGCACGGTGCCCCCGTCTATGTGCGGCACGAGATCGTCCACAACCGCTATGTGGTGGACAATCTGCGCGCGCAGGGCGCGGTGTTCGTGGAGGAGCTGGACGAGGTGCCCGACGGCGCGCCCGTCGTCTTTTCCGCGCACGGCGTGCCGAAGGCGGTGCCGGCGGCGGCGGAAGCGCGCGGGCTCGACTATCTCGACGCCACCTGCCCGCTCGTGTCCAAGGTCCACCGGCAGGCCGAGCGGCTGGTTCAGGACGGGCGGCACATCCTGTTCATCGGGCACCGCGGTCACCCGGAGGTGATCGGGACGCTGGGCCAGGTGCCCATCGGCCGCATGACGCTGGTGGAGACGCTGGACGATGTCGCGGCGCTCCAGGTCGACGATCCCGCCAACCTTGCCTTCCTGACTCAGACCACCCTGTCGGTCGACGACACGGCGGAGATGGTCCGGGCGCTGCAGGAGCGGTTCCCGCTGATCCAGGCGCCGCGCGGGGAGGACATCTGCTACGCCACCTCCAACCGGCAGGCGGCGGTGAAGGCGATCGCATCGGCCTGCGACGCAATGCTGGTGATCGGCGCGCCGAACAGCTCGAACTCGGTCCGGCTGGTCGAGGTCGCCGAGCGGGAGGGCACATCGGCCCGGCTGATCCAGCGCGCGGCGGAGATCGACTTCGACTGGCTGGAGGGTGTCGGCACCTTGGGCATCACCGCCGGCGCGTCGGCGCCCGAGACGCTGGTGCGAGAGGTCGTCGCGAAGCTCGCCGAGCGTTTCGACATCGAGGAGCGCGAGGTCGAACAAACGGTGGAGCGGATGGCGTTCAAGCTGCCGCGCGCGCTCCAGCCCAGCTGACGTGGCGGTCTATACCGCGGTTCCGGCCGAAGCGCTGGGCGCTTTCCTGAAGCGCTACGACCAGGGCGAGCTGGTGTCGGCGAAGGGGATCGCCGAGGGTGTCGAGAATTCGAACTACCTGGTCGAGACGACGCGGGGGCGGTTCATCCTCACCCTGTATGAGAAGCGGGTGTCGGCGGCGGACCTGCCGTTCTTCCTTGCGCTTGTGGACCAAGTTGACGCCGCGGGCGTGCCGGCGCCGCGCGCGCTGTTGGATAGTGCAGGAAACGCAATCGGCACGCTGGAGGGCCGGCCCGCCTGCCTGATCCAGTTCCTGCCGGGCGTGTCGCCATCGCGCCCGACCGCGGCGCAGGCGGCGGCGGCGGGCGAGGCGCTCGGCCGGCTGCACGCGGCGGTGGCCGATTTCACGCCAACCCGGCCGAACGACCTGGGGATCGCCGGATGGCGCCCGCTGCTGGAGCGGTGCGGGCGGGGCATCGACACGATCGCGCCCGGGCTGTTCGACCGGATCGACGCGGCCCTTGCCCGGGTGGAGCGCGCCTGGCCGCACGCGCTGCCGGTCGCGACCATTCATGCCGACCTGTTCCCGGACAATGTGCTGATGCTGGGCGACGCGGTGACCGGGCTGATCGACTTCTATTTCGCCTGCACCGACATCCGCGCCTATGACGTGGCGGTGATGCATTCGGCCTGGGCGTTCGACACGGAAGGTCACCCGATCGACGGGGTCGGCCCGGCGCTGGTGTCGGGATATGCGGCCCGGTTCGGCCTGCTGGCGGAGGAGCGCGCGGCGCTGCCCGTGCTGGCGGAGGGCGCCTGCATCCGGTTTATGCTGACGCGCGCCTGGGATTGGCTGAACACGCCCGCCGACGCGCTGGTGACACGCAAGGACCCGCTCGCCTATCTGCGCCGGCTGGAATGGTATCAGGCGAACGGGGACGCTTTCCGGTGAACGAAATGTCGAGCGTGGAGATCGCGACGGACGGCGCGTGCAAGGGCAATCCGGGGCCGGGCGGCTGGGGCGCGCTGCTGCGGTTCGGCACCGTCGAGAAGGAGCTGTCGGGCGGCGAGCCGGAGACCACCAACAACCGCATGGAGCTGACCGCCGCGATCGAGGGGCTCAGGGCGCTGAGCCGCCCGTGCGCGGTCACCCTGTCCACCGACAGCCGTTATGTGATGGACGGCCTCACCAAGTGGGTGAAGGGCTGGCAGAAGAACGGCTGGAAGACCGCCGACCGCAAGCCGGTGAAGAATGCCGAGCTGTGGCAGGCGCTGATCGAGGCGGCCAAGCCTCACCGCATCCAGTGGACCTGGGTGAAGGGCCATGCCGGCCACCCCGACAACGAGCGCGCCGACCGGCTTGCGTCCGCCGCCGCGGAAGCCGCGCGGCTGAAGCGGTAAGGCGCCTGTCGGCAAGGGGCGAACGGAGAAAGGCGCGGTCAGGCCGTCTTTTCGAGTGCGCTATCAGCGGACTGGTGTGGCGCTGAGGCCAGCCAGGTCGTGGCCCTGTAGCTCACCGCCTCCGGTTCAAACGATCACGTCCGCTTCTGTTTGGGAAACGGGGTGAGCTCTTAACAAGGCGGGTCGCAACAGCGGACCTTTTCGGATCGCGGCCTCGCCAAAAAGGATGGAGAAACGAGAAAGCGCCTCATGCTGGCGACTTGGGTGCGAAATCCAGCAGCAGCCTGCCGAGCTGCGCCGGCTTCTCCTGCTGGATCCAGTGGCCCGCCCCGTCGATAATCTCGATGCCCTGTAACTGCGTGGTCGCGCCTGACCGCATCAGGTCGAGCGCGCCCGGCGCGACATAGGTCGCCCAGTCCTTCGTCCCGCCGACGAACAGGGAAGGCACGTCGATCGTCCGGCCGGAGAACAGCCGCAGTTCCCTGTTGAGTAATGGATCGGCGAGCACGCGATACATCATCAGCGCGCCCTGAAAGCCGGTGCGCGCATATTCGCTCACATAGACAGCAAGTTCGGGTTCGGTAAGCCAGCGACACGTTGCGACGTGCGCCGCATTGGGTTCGAACGGAGCGACGTTCTGTGCCATCGTCGTGCCGCGTTCCATGACATAGTAGGTCGGCAGCGCCGCAAACGCCCCGGCAGACGGATCCGTGAGCGGATGCGGCATGTTTCCGGGCCAGTCGCCGCTCTTCACGTGAAAGAAGGTGCGCAGGAACCGATGCAGCCCCTGCGCTGGATGGGAGAGGTCCTCGTTCGCCTCGCGCGTCGCGAGATACTGCTGGTAGAGTACCCGTGGCGGGTCGAGCGCGGCCAGCGCTTTTGTCAGCTTGTGCGGGTCCGCGACGGGGGTCGCAATGGCGCTTCCATTCGCTGTGTCAAAAGGCAGCGTCGGGACGCCGGGGAACGGCGCACTCATCAGGACAACGGACCGGAACACATCAGGGCGAGCAATGGCGCAGTAAGCCGCCACCGGCGACCCGAAGTCATGGCCGACGAGCAGCGCCGTCTGCCGGTGACCGAGCGCCGAGACCAGCGCGAGCGCATCGCGAACCAGGTTCAGCAGCCCGAACGGCGCCAGCGGCGCGTCATAGTCGTTCACCCAACCAGTCGTGCGGCCAAACCCTCGCTGGTCGGGCGCGACGACGTGATAGCCGGCCTCTGCCAGCAGCGGCATCAGGTGCCGCCAGCCATAGGCGAGGTCGGGAAAGCCGTGCAGCAACAATGCGAGCGGCCGGACCGGATCACCAAACCCCGCCTCGAGCAGATGCACGTCGAGGCCGTTGATCCCCGTCACCACCCGTGACCGGATGCCGGGTGCCAGCGGCGCGTCGCCATAAGGCGATCCAGACATGGCATGTCCTTCCCCGTTCGTTGCAAGAGCACGGCCGAAGCTGAATGCGAGCAACCCGCCTGCTCCGGCTGCCAGAAAGCCGCGACGCGACGACCACTCGATCGACGGGTGCGGCGAACTCAAGCAGTCACATCCTCAGGCCAGGCTCGGAGCGCAGCGTCTGCGACGCCCGCCAGAGCCGTTCTTGGCGCGCCATCGCGTGCCAACACGGACAAGCCCTGGATGACCGCAACAACCAGCCCAGCGAGCGCCCCAGCGTCCGCACCGCGTGGGAGCACACCGGCCGCCACGTCCCGTTCGATACGCGCGGTGAGGGCATCGGTGATGCGGCGACGATAGGCAGCGACCACCGCTTGGACGTCCTGCGATGCCGCCGACCCGCTCGCGGTCGCACTGGCGAGCAGGCATCCGGGCGGCGTGTCCGCCCCCGTGAACATCTCGACGGCGCCGGTCAGCAAAGTTTGGGCGGCATCATGCGCACTCGGCGCATCGGCGATGGCCGCCTCGGCCGCCTCCGGCTCGCCCGCATAGCGCCGCACGGCCTCCAGAAACAGGCGGCGCTTATCGCCGAATGCCGTGTAAAGGCTTGGAGGCGTGATCCCCATCGCGGCAGTCAGGTCGCTGATCGACGTCGTTTCGTACCCGTGCCGCCAGAACAGGTGCATGGCTCGATCGAGCGCCGCATCGCGGTTGAACGACAGCGGACGTCCGCCCTTGCGCCTGGCGCTACCCTCCGCGCCAGGATTCGTAGCGATCGCTGTGGAATCGATTGACCTCATCGGCCTGCTCTAGCATAGGTTTCATATCGAACGCTACGAAAGTCTGGTTATGTCGCTTTTTAATTACCGCACCCTTGGCCGCTCGGGCCTCGTTGTCAGCCCGCTTGCGCTTGGCACCATGACTTTCGGCCTCGGTGAGTGGGGGGCCGACCAGGCGACCTCGCGGGCAATCTTCGATGCCTATCGCGAGGCTGGTGGCAACTTCGTCGATACCGCGGACATCTATGCCGGTGGCGAAAGCGAGCGGCTGCTCGGCAGTTTCATCGCGGATGCGGGTGTCCGGGACGAGATCGTGCTGGCGACCAAGTTCGGCTTCAACGCCTCCGCCAACCCGCTGGCGGCGGGGCAGGCCGGTCGCGGCAATCCCCATGCCGGGGGCGCCGGCGCGAAGAACATCCACCGGGCGCTGGACGCGTCGCTGCGACGACTCGGCACCGATTATGTCGACCTGTACTGGATGCATATCTGGGACGGCGTGACGCCGGTCGGAGAGATTGTTCAGACGCTGGGCGACCTCGTGCGCGCCGGAAAGATCCGCTACTATGGCTTCTCTGACATGCCGGCATGGCTGGCCTGCAAGGCCGCGACGATCGCGAGCGAACGCGGCGTGCCCGGGCCGATCGCGATACAGGTCGAATATTCGCTCGTTGCACGCGATGTGGAGGCCGAGCATGTCCCGGTCGCACGCGAGGGTGGCATGGGCGTCATTCCCTGGAGCCCGCTGGCGGGCGGCTTTCTGTCGGGCAAGTACCGGCGGGAGGACACATCCGGCACCGGCCGCCTGAGCGGCGCCAACCCGTTCGGCGACAGCAAGTTCTCAAACCGCAACTGGGATATCCTCGACACGCTGACGACCGTCGCGGACGAGTTGAGACGGTCACCGGCCGAAGTCGCGCTAGCCTGGACGCTGCACCGGCCCGGTGTCGCCTCGACGTTGATCGGCGCGCGGGAGGCGTCACAACTGGAAGGCAATATCGCCGCCGCCAGTCTGCGCCTCGATCCCGAACATCTGACCCGGCTGACCGCCGCCAGTGCGCCGGTGCCCGGCTTTACCGCGTCGCTGACCGCCGCACCCATCCGCCGGATGGTGTTTGGCGGGCATGACGTCACCGGCTGGGAGGAATGAACGACACGCTTCCTGTAAACGAAACCGTAGGGAGGGTGGCCCTGCTGATCGCGCCGGGAGGTGTCCGGAGCATCGGCTTTCCGTAAACCTGTTCCCGATAGCTTTTTCCCAAGATCTTCCCTGAAGGTGGGACAAGGGAAGATCGGGCTGAACAATCGACCGGGTCCGCGAAGACCGGTTGCTCGCCTCATCATCCAGGATTGGGCGCAAGCGGACAGTCCGCTCATGCACCTCCGGCCTAGTTCGGGATCTTCATGCCCTTCTGCACGGCCGGGCGGGCGCCGACGGCATCCAGCCAGCGGTTGAGGTTGGGGCGGTCGGGCATGTCGGCCAGCGCATCGCGCAAGCCTTCCCGGCTGACGAGCGCCCAGTGGTAGCAGGCGATGTCGGCGACCGAATAGTCGTCGCCCGCCAGGAAGGCGGCCTCGCCCAGCCGCTTGTCCATGACGCCGAGCAGGCGGATCGATTCGTCGGTGAAGCGGCTGATCGCCGGCGGGAGCTTGTCCGGCGCGCGATTGGCGAAAAAGGCCAGCTGCCCGAGCATGGGGCCGAGGCCGCCGACCTGCCAGAACAGCCATTCCAGCGCCTTGTAGCGTCCCGGGCCGGACGCCGGCAGCAGCTGCCCGAACTTGTCCGCCAGATAGACGAGGATCGCGCCGCTTTCGAAAACGGAGAGCGGGCCGCCGTCGGCATCATGGTCGACGATCGCCGGAATCTTGTTGTTGGGAGAGATGCGCAGGAAATCGGGCGCGAACTGCTCGTCCTTCGAGATGTCGACGGGCTTCACCCGATAATCGGCGCCGACCTCCTCCAGCATGATCGCGGCCTTGTGGCCGTTGGGCGTGCCCCAGGTGTAGAGATCGATCACGGCTGTCCTCCGTCCGAGAAGCGTTCGGGGCTGTAACGCGCCGGATCGATCCCGGCTGCGGCGCCCGCCGGGGCGGTGCCGGTCAGAAGCGCGGCGGCGAGCGCGGCGGCGGCGGGTGCGGTCTGGATGCCGAAGCCGCCCTGCCCCGCGCACCAGAAGAAGCCGGGATGGTCGGTGGCAAAACCATAGACCGGCAGCCGGTCGGGCGCGAAGCTGCGCAGGCCCGCCCAGCGATGTTCGACCTGCGCGACTCGCCAGTCCACGACCGATTGCAGGCGGTCGATGGCGAGCGCCACGTCGATCTCCTCCGGCGCCGCATCCCCGGCATCCGCCGGGCTCTCGTCGTGCGGCGACAGCCACAGCCGCCCGCCGGTGTCGGGCTTGAAGTAGAAGCTGCCGCCGGCGTCGATCACCAGCGGGAGGTCGGCAGGCGCGGGCGGATCGACGCGCAGTTGCACGATCGTGCGCCGAAAGGGTCGGATGCCGATCGGGCGGACACCGGCCAGCGATGCGATGTTATCGGCCCAGGCGCCCGCGGCGTCGACCAAGAGGCCGGCCCCGAACGATCCGCCATCGGCGGTGTCGACCCGCCAGCCGCCGCCGTCCCACCGGGCGGAGAGCAGCCGCGCATCGCAGGCGAGGTCGGCGCTCCCCCGCCGCGCCGCCGCCAATGCATCCTGGTGGAGCCGCGCGACGTCGATGTCGGAGCAGCTTGGCTCCACGATGGCGCGGTCCCAGCCGGCCTTCAGCCCCGGCACGAGCGCTGCCGGATCGACGCGGTGGAAGGCGAGGCTGCCGGCGAAATCCTGCTCAAATTGCGCAAGAGCCGACTCGTCGGCCGGCCGGCCGATGTGGAGCGCCCTGCGCGGCGCGAGATAGCCGCCGTCACGAAGCGCGGGGCCCGATGCGGAGGTCAGCGGGCGCACGCCCGGGCCGCCATAGCTTTCCGTCCAGAACGCCGCCGATCGGCCGGTCGCGTGCACGCCGGGGCGGGCCTCCGCCTCCAGCAGCAGCACGTCGGCCCCGCCCGCGATCTCGGCCGCGAGGCCGGCGCCCGCCATGCCCGCGCCGACGATGACGACGTCGTAACTCTTCATGAACGCGGCGGTTACGGTTTCTCAAGGGCCTGCGTCTAGGCCGATCACACGATGACCGGCGCACCCACCCCGACTCTGATCCTCCTCGGCCTGCTGGCGGCCGCCCTGCTGACGGCAGCGGCGACCGACCTGCGCGAGCGGATCATCTGGGACCGGCTGAACCTGGCGATCGCCCTTTGCGCGCCCGCCTTCTGGTGGGCGACGGGCCTGTCGCCCTGGCCCGGCATGGCGCTGCAGCTGGGCCTGGGCGTCGCGGTGTTCGCGATGTTTGCCGGGCTGTTCGCGGTCGGCATGATGGGCGGCGGCGACGTGAAGCTGCTGGGTGCGCTGGCGCTGTGGCTGCCGCTCGGCCCGCTTGTCGAAATGCTGTTCTGGATGGCGGTGGGTGGCGGCGCGCTGACGGTCGTGATGATCGTCTGGCACCGCATCCGCCCGGCCGAAGGCGCGATCGAGGTGCCCTATGGCGTCGCCATCGCGGGCGCCGGGCTGTGGGTGCTCGGCACACGCTATCTTAACCAATTTGTTTGATTGATCTCGGGTCTGAAGGGCCTGTTTGGGGAGGCGAGTTTCGTCATGGACGTCAAGAAGATCGCACTGCTCGTCGGAGCGCTGATGATCGCCGCGGTGACAGCCGTCATGGCGCGCAGCCTCTTTGCCGGCAGCGCGACCCCGACGGCGCAGGCCGCTGCGGTGCCGGACAACGCCGGGCCGGAAATCCTGGTCGCGACCAAGCCGTTGCCGGTCGGCACCATCCTGGAGCCGGACAGCTTCCGCTATCAGCCCTGGCCGAAGGATCTGGTCCAGCAGGCCTATTTCGTGAAGGGCGAGAGCGATCCCGCCCAGCTTGCGGGGACGGTGGTGCGCTTTGCCATCACCGCCGGGCAGCCGGTGACGCAGGGCGCGCTGGTGCGGCCGGGCGACCGCGGCTTCCTGGCCGCCGCGCTGGCCCCGGGCATGCGGGCGATCACCGTGTCGGTGTCGACGCAGACGGGTGTCGCAGGCTTCGTGTTCCCGGGCGATCGCATCGACCTGATGCTGACGCAGACCATCGCCGGTGGCGGTGACGGTCCGCCCCTGCAGGTAACCGAGACCTTCCTGCGCAACCTGCGCGTGCTGGCGACCGACCAGCGCACCAGCGGCGACAATGCCGAGGGCCGCGCGGAGGTGAAGACCTTCTCCAACGTCACGCTGGAGGTCACGCCGCGCATCGCCGAGAAGATCACGGTGGCGCAGAACGCAGGCTCGCTCACGCTGTCGCTGCGCTCCATCGCCGACAATGCGTCCGAGCTGGAAGCGGCGATCGCATCGGGTGCGGTCAACGTGCCGGACGGCAGCGATCCCGCCGCCGAGCGCCGCATGATGGCGAGCCTGGCCAACGCGCCGCAAGAGGGCGGTTCCTCCTTTACCACGGGCGGCGATGTGTCGCGCTTCCAGCGCAGCACGGTGCCGGCCCGCACGGCGGATGCGCCGGCGCCCGCTCCGGCGGCCGCGCCTGGCGGTGGTGCCCCGGCGGCACCGCGCGCCGCAGGGCCCGTGATCCGCGTCGCACGCGGCAATGATGTCACCGAAGTTCCGGTCGGGGGTAGATAAGATGCTGAAGTTGAACAGCCTGGGCTCGGCAGCGCTCCTCGCGCTGGCCACGGCCACGGCCACCATGACGCCGGGCGACGCCTTCGCCCAGCAGCGGATGCAGGCGCCGGAGACGGTGCTCAGCCTGTCCAAGGGCGGCAGCCGCCTGATGACGCTGGATGCGCCGATCACCGATGTCTTCGTCGCCAATCCGGCGGTGGCGGACGTCCAGGTGCGCTCGCCCACCCAGATCTACGTGTTCGGCAAGGATGCGGGCGAGACGACGGTTTCCGCCACCAGCCGCAACGGCACGGTTGTCTATTCGTCCACTGTCCGCGTCGGCCAGAATGTCGAGACGATCGACCAGATGCTGTCGCTGGCGATGCCGGAGGCCGAGCTGCGCGCGACGCCGATGAACGGCCTCGTGCTCCTGACCGGCACCGTCGCCAACCCGGAGGATGCCGCCGAGGCCGAGCGCCTGGTGACCGCCTTTGTCGGCGCGAACACCCAGGTGATCAGCCGGCTGCGCACGGCAACGCCGCAGCAGGTGAACCTGCAGGTGCGCATCGCCGAGGTGAGCCGCGACATCTCGCGCCAGATCGGCGTGAACCTGCTGAGCCGGGACTCGACGGGCGGTTTCCTGTTCGGGATCGCGCAGGGTAATGCTGGCACGATCACGGGGCAGCCGGGCGGGGGCGTGAGCTATGAATTCCCGCAGAGCTCAGCCGTTGGCACGACGCTGGCTGGCGCGGGCAACCTGTTCGGGCTCAACGTGCTAGCGACGCTGGACCTTGCCGAGAACAACGGCAGCGTCACCACGCTCGCCAACCCGAACCTGACCGCGCTGTCGGGCGAGACCGCAAGCTTCCTGGCCGGCGGCGAGATCCCCATCCCGCTGTCGTCGGGGCTCGGCAACGTGTCGGTCGAATACAAGCAATATGGCGTCAGCCTGTCCTTCACGCCGATTGTGATGAGCGACGGGCGCATCTCGATCCGCGTGCGGCCCGAAGTGTCGGAGCTGACATCGGTCGGGTCGGTGACGCTGAACGATTTCGAGATCCCGGGCATCACCACCCGCCGTGCGGAGACCACGGTGGAGCTGGGATCGGGGCAAAGCTTCGTGATCGGCGGGCTCCTGTCCAACCGGCACAACAATACGTTCAACAAGGCGCCGGGGCTCGGCGACATCCCCATCATCGGTGCGCTGTTCCGATCCAACCGCTTCCAGCGCGCGGAAACCGAGTTGATGATCGTGGTCACGCCCTATCTGGTGCGGCCGGTGTCGGCCAACCAGATCGCGCTGCCGACCGACGGCTATCGCGGGCCGACCGATGCGCAGCGCTTGATCCTCGGGTCCGAGCGTGACGGCCGGACGGAGGGTCGACCGGTGCCGCAGACCGGCGCGCCCGTGCAGGTGGCGCCGGACGGAGCCTCCATGCCTGCGATCGGCGCGGCGTCCAGCCCGGCGATCGCCACCCAGGCCTCGGCCGCCGCGGCGCCCGCGCCCGGCTTCTCCTTCTGACAGGGCCCGAACGATGACAAAGCATCTGAGAGCATCCACCGCGCTGCTGCTGGCACTGGGCACCATGCCGCTGGCGGGGTGCATCACCAGCAACCCGGGCATCGAGTCGATCAAGCAGCCGATCGTGTCGCGCACCGATCACGTGTTCGACGCGGCGACGGGCGGCGGCGCGACGCTGGCGCCGGGCGAGGCGCAGCGGCTGTCCGGCTGGTTTGAGACGATCGGTCTTCGCTACGGCGACCGCGTCGGCATCGACGACAGGAGCGGCCTGAACAACGAGGTGACGCGCCAGGAAGTGGCGGCCGTGGCGTCGCGCTGGGGCATCGACGTCGCGCCGACCGCGGGGCCGACCGCGGGCGAGGTGACGCCGGGCGCGGTGCGCGTGGTCGTGAGCCGCACGGCCGCGATCGTGCCGAACTGCCCCGACTGGACGGGCGCGCCCTACCCCGACTTCACGGCGTCGACGACGTCCAACTATGGCTGCGCCACCAACCGCAACCTGGCGGCGATGGTCGCCGATCCGCAGGACCTGGTGCGCGGGCGTGAGCCCGGCCGAAGCGTGGACGCGAACCCGTCCAAGGCGCTGAAACTGTACCGCGACCGCACGCCGACCGGGTTCGAAGACGGTCTGCGCCGCGAAAGCACGGGAGGAAACTAAGATGAACGCACCCTGGAGTCCGGGCCGCTCCGGCGCCCTGCGGGAACCCTTCTCTGCATTCGTGTGCGACGAGGCGACGGCCGAGGTGATGCGCCCGGTCGTGGCCGAGCTCGGCTGGGCACCGGAGGGCGTCAACAAGGGCGGCCTGCGCAATGCCGTGCAGTCGCTGTCCGTGTCGGCCAGCCCGAACATCCTGTTCGTGGACATGACCGAGTCGAACGACCCGCTGAACGACATCAACGCTCTGGCCGAGGTCTGCGAGCCCGGCACGGTGGTGATCGCCGCCGGCCAGGTGAACGACGTGCGCCTGTACCGCGACCTGGTGGCCAGCGGCATCCAGGATTACCTGCTGAAGCCGTTCAGCCCCGACCAGCTGCGCGAATCGCTGGCGACCGCGCAGGCGGTGCTGAGCACGCCCAAGCATGTCGAGCAGGGCATCGACCGTCCGCACCTGATGACGGCGGTGATCGGCACCCGCGGCGGCGCCGGCGCATCCACCGTGGCGAGCTCGCTCGCCTGGCTGCTGGGCGAGAAGAACGGGCGCTCCACCGCGCTCCTCGACCTGGACGTGCACTTCGGCACGGGCGCGCTCGCGCTCGACCTGGAGCCGGGCCGCGGCCTGACCGATGCGATCGAGAACCCCAGCCGCATCGACGGGCTGTTCATCGAACGCGCGATGGTGCGCGCCAACGAGCGGTTGGCCGTGCTGTCGGCCGAGGCGCCGATCAGCCAGCCGCTGATGTCGGAAGGCACCGCGTTCTTCCAGCTGCAGGAAGAGATGAAGTCTGCGTTCGAATGCACGGTGGTGGACCTGCCGCGCGCGATGCTGGTGCAGCACCCGCACCTGGTCGGCGACGTCAACGCAACCGTGCTGGTGACCGAACTGACGCTGGCGGCGGCTCGCGACACGATCCGCATCCTGGGCTGGCTGAAGGCCAACGCGCCGCAATCGCGCGTCATCCTGGTCGGCAACAAGGTGCCGTCGACGGGTGCGACCGAGGTGAGCCGCAAGGATTTCGAGACAACGGTGGAGCGCAAGATCGACGTGATCCTGCCGCTCGACCCCAAGCTCGCCGCGCAGGCCGCCAAGCTCGGCAAGCCGCTGGCGGAAGCGGGCAAAGGCGCCAAGACCAGCCAGGCGCTGCTGCAGCTCGCCGAACGGCTGGTGGAGGACAGCGGCGGCGAGGTGGCGGCCGCCGGTGGCGGCAAGGGCAAGTCCGGTGGCTCGCTGATGGGCAAGATCGGCGGCTTCAAGGCGATGCTGCCCGCCAAGGGCAAGAAGTAAGGCGTTTCAAGCGAAGGGCGGCACCGACGTGTTCGATTATCTGATCCCGATGCTGGGTGCGGCGGTGGCCGCCACGCTGATCGTCTTCGCGCTGTCGGGGCCGTCCGGCGACAAGGCGGCCAAGCGCCGCATCGGCGCCTTGAAGGAACGTTATGCCGGTGCCGCCTCCGTCACGACGATGGAGGCGCAGATGCGCCGCATCACCGCCAACCGCGACACCCGCGTCGACAGCCTGGCCGCGTCCATCCTGCCCCGCCCCGCGCTTTTGAAAAAGCGCATCGCCATGACCGGCAAGAACTGGTCGGTGGGCAATTACGGCATCGCATCGGCCGCGATCGTGGTGGTGACGGCGCTGTTGCTGCTGACCCGCGGCATGCCCGTGCTCCTGGCGCTGATGGTCGGGCTGCTTGCCGGGCTGGGTCTGCCGCACATGGTGATCGGCTTCCTCATCAAGAAGCGCACGGGCGCCTTCACCGCCAAGTTCCCGGACGCCATCGAGCTGCTGGTGCGCGGTCTGCGCGCCGGCCTTCCAATCTCCGAAACGCTGAACGTGGTCGCCAACGAGATTCCGGGGCCGGTGGGCGAGGAGTTCCGCCAGGTGTCCGACAAGATCAAGATCGGCCGCACCATGGACCTGGCGCTGCAGGACACCGCCGACCGGCTGGGCACGCCCGAGTTCCAGTTCTTCGTGATCGCGCTCGCCATCCAGCGCGAGACCGGCGGCAACCTGGCCGAGACGCTCGCCAACCTGGCGGAAGTGTTGCGCAAGCGCGGCCAGATGAAGCTGAAGATCAAGGCGATGTCGTCCGAATCCAAGGCGTCGGCCTACATCATCGGGTCGCTGCCCTTCATCGTGTTCGTGCTGATCTACTTCGTGAACGCCAGCTACATGGGCGGCTTCTTCGTCGACCAGCGGCTGATGATCGCAGGTGGCGGCGGGCTCGTGTGGATGTCGATCGGCGCCTTCATCATGTCGCGCATGATCGCTTTCGAAATCTAAGCAGGCACGGACGGATCGGAACAGGACATGGGCGAGACCCCCGGACCCACCATCTTCGGCATCGACGTGATCTGGGTCGCGACGCTGCTGAGCGCGGTTGCCTGCATGATGGTGCTGGTCGCCTTGTATGCCGCGACCACCGCGCGCAATCCGATGGGCCGCCGCGTCAAGGCGCTGGCCGACCGGCGCGAGCAGCTGAAGGCCGGCATCACGGCGTCGACGTCCAAGCGGCGTGCCAAGCTGGTCGCCAAGAACGAGACCACCGACCGCATGCGCGCCATGCTGTCCGGCCTGCGCGTGCTGCAGGACGAGCAGCTGAAGGCCGCGCAGAAGAAGCTGATGCAGGCCGGCATCCGGTCGAAGGATGCCGCCGTGGCGGTCATCTTCGGCCGGCTGGTGCTGCCGATCGTGTTCGGCATCTCCATCCTCGTCCTGGTCTACGGCATCGACTATTTCCCGGACTGGACGCCGTTCAAGAAGTTCGGCCTGGTCGCCGCCGTGCTGATCGGCAGCTACAAGGCACCCGACCTGTGGCTGCAGAACAAGGTGACCAAGCGGTCGGACGCGATCCGCAAGGGCCTGCCCGATGCGCTGGACCTGCTGGTGATCTGCGCGGAAGCCGGCCTGACGGTGGATGCGGCCTTTGCCCGCGTCGCCCGCGAGCTTGGCCGCGCCTATCCGGAGCTGGGCGACGAGTTCGCGCTGACCTCCATCGAGCTCGGCTTCCTCACCGACCGGCGCCAGGCGTTCGAGAACCTGTCGAACCGCATCGACCTGGACGCGGTGCGCGGCGTGGTCACCACCATGATCCAGACGGAGAAGTACGGCACCCCCCTCGCCTCCGCGCTACGCGTGCTGTCGGCCGAGTTCCGAAACGAGCGCATGATGCGCGCGGAGGAAAAGGCGGCCCGGTTGCCCGCGATCATGACCGTGCCGCTCATCCTGTTCATCCTGCCCGTGCTGTTCATCGTGATCCTGGGCCCGGCGGCCTGCTCCATCTCCGACGCCTTCTGACCGGGGGCGCCGGAACGGCGAACGAGGCGCTTCGTTACCGCTCCGACACGAAGGAGAGGTGGGATGGCGTTCTCGTTCACGCTGACCGAATGGGTGATCGTCGGTCTGGTGCTGGTGTTCGGCTGGGTGCTGGGATTGCTGTCCAGCTCGGGCGGCAAGAAGTGGCGCGCGCGCTATGACGAGGAACATGCCGCCCGCGCCGCAGACCGCACCGCGCATGCCGAAGCGCTGAAGGCGGAGCAGACCCGCTACGAAGCGCTTGAAAAGAACCACCGTGAGCTGGAGCGGAACCACCGCGAGCTCGAGCGGTCGCGCGCGGCGGCACCGGTGGCGGCGGCAACCACGGCGGCAGCAGCAGCCTCCGCCGGCACGGCGTCGACGACGCGTTCAGGCGACGATCTGGGCCGGATCCGCGGCATCGGCCCGGATGGCCGGGCGCGCCTGGCCGAGGAAGGGCTCCACAGCTACCATGATGTCGAAACGCTGGACGACTCGCGCGCCGAGGAGATCGAGCGTCGCCATGGCCTGGCGCCCGGCACCATCCGGAACGAGGACTGGCGCGGCCAGGCCCGCGCGCTGCGCGAAGGCCGCTGACCCGGGGGCGCCGGCGGATCTCTCCGCCGGCCACCGGGCACGCCCGCCCCGCGATCGTTCGATCGGGGGGTGAGGGCGTGCCGCGGCGCGCTTAGCCCCGCGCCTTCAACGCCGCCTGCGCGGCGGCGAGCCGGGCGATCGGCACCCGATAGGGCGATGCGCTGACATAATCGAGGCCGACCTGCTCGCAAAAGGCGATGGACGTCGGATCGCCGCCATGTTCGCCGCAGATGCCGAGCTTCAGCCCCGGCTTGGTGCCGCGACCCCGCTCCGCCGCGATCTCGATGAGCTGGCCGACGCCCTCCACATCCAGGCTGACGAACGGATCGCGGGCGAAGATGCCCTGTTCCACATAGGTCTGGAGGAAGCGCGCGGCATCGTCGCGGCTGATGCCGATCGCGGTCTGGGTGAGATCGTTGGTGCCGAACGAGAAGAAGTCGGCCGCGCCGGCGATGTCGCCGGCCATCAGCGCTGCGCGCGGCAGCTCGATCATGGTGCCGACAAGATAGTCGAGCGTCCGGCCGGTTTCCGCGAACACGGCGGCGGCGGCCTTGTCGACCTGCGCGCGCATCAGCTCCAGCTCCCGCCGGGTCGCGACCAGCGGGATCATCACCTCCGGGATCGGCGCCTCGCCCGTGCGCTGGGCCACGTCGACGGCGGCCTCGAAGATGGCGCGCGCCTGCATGGCGTAGATTTCGGGATAGGTGATGCCGAGACGGACGCCGCGATGCCCCAGCATCGGGTTGAACTCGTGCAGTTCGCCCGCGCGCTGCTTCAGCTTGTCGACCGACACGTCCATGGCGGCCGCGACCTCGGCGAAGTCGCTGTCCTTGGTCGGCAGGAATTCGTGCAGCGGCGGATCGAGCAGGCGGATGGTGACCGGCAGGCCCGCCATCACCTCGAAGATCTCGGCGAAGTCGCGGCGCTGTTCCGGCAACAGGCGCGCCAGCGCGGCCTTGCGGCCCTGCGGCGTGTCGGCGAGGATCATGGAGCGGACGGCGGTGATCCGCTCGGCTTCGAAGAACATGTGCTCGGTGCGGCACAGCCCGATGCCCTCCGCACCGAAGCGGCGGGCGGTGCGGCAGTCGGCGGGGGTTTCGGCGTTGGTGCGGACCTTCAGGCGCCGGACCTCGTCCGCCCAGCCCATCAGCGTGCCGAAATCGCCGGCCAGTTCCGGCTGCACGGTGGCAACCGCGCCCGCCATCACCTCGCCGGACGCGCCGTCGATGGTGATGATGTCGCCTTCGCGCAGCGTACGATCACGCACGCGCAGGATCTTCGACTTGGCATCGATGGCGAGCGCGCCGGCACCCGACACGCACGGGCGGCCCATGCCGCGCGCCACCACGGCGGCGTGGCTGGTCATTCCGCCACGCGCGGTCAGGATGCCCTTGGCCGCGTGCATGCCGTGGATGTCCTCCGGCGACGTCTCGATGCGCACCAGGATCACGGCCTCGTCGCGCTCGGCCCGCTTCTCCGCCTCGTCAGCGGTGAAGACGACGGCGCCGGAGGCGGCGCCCGGCGAGGCGGGAAGCCCCTTGGTCAGCACGTCGCGCGGCGCGTCGGGGTCGAGCGTGGGGTGGAGCAGCTGATCGAGCGCGGCGGCGTCGACGCGGGCAACGGCTTCCTCGCGGCTGATCAGCCCTTCTTCGGCCATGTCCACCGCGATCTTGAGCGCGGCGGAGGCGGTGCGCTTGCCCGACCGGGTCTGCAGCATCCACAGGTGCCCGCGCTCCACCGTGAATTCGATGTCCTGCATGTCGCGATAATGCTGTTCGAGCAGGTCGAAAACGCGGGCGAGCTCGCCATAGGTCTCCGGCATCGCCTCTTCCATCGACAGCGGCTTCGCCGCCGCCTTCTCGCGCGCGGCGCGGGTTAGATATTGCGGCGTGCGGATGCCGGCGACGACGTCCTCGCCCTGCGCGTTCACCAGCCATTCGCCGTAATAGGCATGCTCGCCCGTGGACGGATCGCGCGTGAAGGCAACGCCGGTGGCGGACGTGTCGCCCATGTTGCCGAACACCATCGCCTGCACGTTGACGGCGGTGCCCCAGCTGCCGGGGATGTCGTTCAGCCGGCGGTAGACCTTGGCCCGCTCCGACTGCCAGGAGCCGAACACGGCGCCGACCGCGCCCCACAGCTGGTCGTGGACGTCCTGCGGGAACGGCTTGCCCCAGTCGGCCTCGACGATCTCCTTGTAGGCAGCAACGACCTGGCGCCAGTCGTCGGCGCCCATGTCGGTGTCGAGGAAATAGCCGCGATCCTCCTTGGCTTCCTCCAGCGCCTCCTCGAACCGGTCATGGTCGAGGCCGAGCACGACATCGGCGTACATCTGGACGAAGCGGCGGTAGCTGTCCCAGGCGAAGCGCTCATCGCCGGAGGTGGCGGCGAGCCCCTCCACCGTCTGGTCGTTGAGGCCGAGGTTCAGCACCGTGTCCATCATGCCCGGCATCGACACGCGCGCGCCCGAGCGGACGGAGACGAGGAGCGGGTCGGCCGGGTCGCCGAAGCGCTTGCCCGTCACCGCCTCGATATGGGCAAGGCCGTCGCGCACCTCGTCCCGCAGGCTGTCGGGGAACCGCTCGCCTTCCTCATAGTAGCGCGCGCACATCTCGGTGGAGATGGTGAAGCCCGGCGGCACCGGCAGGCCGATGGACGCCATTTCGGCCAGGTTCGCGCCCTTGCCGCCCAGGAGGTTGCGGTCGCCGCGGCCGCCATCCGAAACGCCGCCGCCGAAGCGGAACACGTAGCGGGTGTCGATGGTGGTGTCGGTCATGCTCGTCCCTTGGATTGGCGCCCGTCAGGCGGAGAAAGGTGGAATAGCGGTAGCGGGAGCGTTGATCACCCCTCGATCCGGGAGAAGTCGGCAACGCCGTGGACGGCGGCCCGGATGCGGGCAAGCAGCGCCAGCCGTGCCGCGCGCTTGGCCGGATCGGCGTCGTTCACCGTGACCTCGTCGAAGAAGCTGTCGATCGGCCGGCGGAGCGAGGCCAGCGCCGCCATCGCGTCGCCGAACCGCTCTTCCTCCACAGCCGCGCGGGCGCGCGGCTCGGCCGCGTCGAGCGCGGCGACGAGCGCGGCCTCGGCCGGATCGGGAGCGTAGGACGGGGCCGGCTGCTCCGCCGCGACGGCGTCCACGCCTTCCTTCTTCAGGATGTTGGCCGCGCGCTTGTAGCCGGCAAGGAGGTTGAGGCCGTCCTCCGTCGCGACAAACGCCTGGAGCGCATGGACGCGGGCAAGCAGGCGGACCAGATCGTCCTCTCCACCCAGCGCGAACACGGCATCGATCAGGTCGTGCCGGACACCCGCCTCGCGCTGCTGCACCTTCAGCCGGTCGGCGAAGAAGGCCGCGAGCGGGCCCGGGTGGAGCCCGGTGGCGGCAAGACCCGGGTAGCGCGCTGCGTCCGCCGCCACCGGAAAGCGGAGAAGATCGCGGTCGCCCGCCTTCAGCCGGCGATCGTCGCCGTGCACCTCAAGGTAGAGCGGTGCCTGCGGCACCTCCGTTCCCTGCGACAGGAGGAGGTCGTGCAGGTGAAGGTCGGTCGCGCGGGTCGACCAGCGCCCCAGACTGCCGCGCAGGCCGTTGTCGAGGATCAGGCGAATGACGCCCAGCGCGGCGCGGCGGAGCGCGAACGGGTCGCGCGATCCGGTCGGCGTATCCTCGATCAGGAAGAAGGCGGCGAGCGTGTCCAGCTTGTCGGCGAGGCTGACCGCCAGCGTCACGGGCGCGGCGGGGACCGCATCGCCCTGCCCGACCGGCTTGTAATGGTCGCGCACCGCGTCGGCGACGGCATCGGGCTCACCCTGCGCGCGGGCATAATGGCCACCCATGATGCCCTGAAGCTCGGGAAACTCGCCGACCATCTGGGTCACGAGATCGGCCTTGGCGAGGCGCGCGGCGCGCTCTGCCTGATCGGGATCGCCGCCGGGTACGATGCCTTCTTCCACCAGCCAGCGGGCGAGCTTTGCCACCCGCTCGACCTTGTCGGCGACGGTGCCGAGCTTTTCGTGGAAGACGATCTGGCCGAGCTTTGCCGCCTGCTCGTCGAGCGGAACCTTCAGGTCCTGCTCCCAGAAGAAGCGCGCGTCGGACAGGCGTGCTGCCAGCACCCGGCGGTTGCCGTCGACGATCCGCGCGCCGCCGTCGGTCGCATCGATGTTGGCGACGCAGATAAAGGCGGGCGCCAGGTCGCCGGCGCTGTCGGCGCAGACGAAATATTTCTGGTTGGTGCGCAGCGTGAGCTGGATCACCTCGCGCGGGACCTGGAGGAAATCGGGATCGAACCGACCGAGCAGCGGCACGGGCCATTCGGTCAGGCCGGCATTCTCCGCGACCAGCCCGTCGTCGGGAATGACGCTCAGCCCTTCGGCCGCCGCAAGGTCGGCGGCGCGCGACCGGATGACCTGCTGGCGCGCGTCGGCGGACGCGATGACATGGGCGGCGCGCAGCGTCTCGACATAGGCGTCGGGGCTCGGGATCGTGACCGGCGCAGGGTGGTGGAAGCGGTGCCCGGCGGTTATGCGCCCGCTCGTCACGCCCGCGACCTGGACCGGCACGACCGCGTCGTCCAGCAGCGCGACGATGCCCTGCAGCGGGCGGACCCAGCGCAGGCTTTCGGTCGACAGCGACGCTGCGCCCCAGCGCATCGACTTGGGCCAGGGAAAGGCGCGGACGATGGCCGGGATCGCGTCGGCAAGCACGTCCGCCGTGGCACGGCCGGGCCGCTCGACCACGGCATAGAGCACGCCGTCACGCTCCTGGAGCTGCTCACGCGTGAGGCCGGTCTTGCGCAGGAAGCCTTCCAGCGCCTGCGGCGGCGCGGACGCACGCGGGCCCTTCGTCTCCTCGCTGACAGCGGCCGTCTCGGCGGGAAGGCCGCGCGCGATCAGCGCGAGGCGGCGGGGCGTGGCGAAGGTTTCGACCGAGCCTGCGTCGATGCCCGCCTTCGCCAGCTCGGCCGTGAACAGGCGGGCGAGGTCGGCCTCGGCCTTGGCCTGCATGCGGGCGGGGATTTCCTCCGACAGCAGTTCGAGCAGGATATCGCTCACGCGCTCCACCCGTTCTTGTCCATCCAGGCCGCACAGCTGCCCTTCGCCAGATCGCGCACCCGGCCGATATAGGCCTGCCGCTCCGCCACGGAGATGACGCCGCGCGCGTTCAGGAGGTTGAAGATGTGGGAGGCCTTGATCGCCTGCTCATAGGCCGGGATCGGGAGCTTCCGATCCAGCGCCAGCTCGCACTCCGCCGCAGCCTTCCTGAAGCCGTCGAACAGCCGGTCGGTATCGGCGACCTCAAAGTTCCAGGCGCTCATCTGGCGCTCGTTTTCCAGGAACACGTCGCCATAGGTGACGCCCTGACCGTTGAAGTCGAGGTCGTAGACGCTTTCCTTGCCCTGCACATACATGGCGAGGCGTTCGAGCCCATAGGTGAGCTCGCCGGCGACGGGCTTGCAGTCAAAGCCGCCCATCTGCTGGAAATAGGTGAACTGCGTCACCTCCATTCCGTCGCACCAGACCTCCCAGCCCAGGCCCCAGGCGCCGAGCGTGGGGCTTTCCCAGTCGTCCTCGACGAAGCGGATGTCGTGCGCCAGCGGATCGATGCCGATGGCGCGGAGCGACCCCAGGTAGAGCGCCTGAAGATCGGGCGGGCTCGGCTTCAGGATCACCTGATACTGGTAATAATGCTGCAGCCGGTTCGGGTTCTCGCCATAGCGGCCGTCGGTCGGGCGGCGGCAGGGCTGCACGAACGCGGCGTTCCACGGATCGGGGCCAAGCGCGCGCAGCGTGGTCGCGGTGTGGAAGGTGCCCGCCCCCATTTCCATGTCATAGGGCTGGAGGATGAGGCAGCCATGCTCCGCCCAGTAGCGGTGGAGCGTCAGGATCATGTCCTGAAAGCTTGGCGGTCGCAGATCGGTCACGTGCCCGGCCTTGGCGCAAAGCCGGCGGGCGGGTCAATGGCAGCGACTATGATGAACAAGCGTCCCGCGGCGGGATGCGCTGGCCGCTTGCGTGCGGCCGGGTGCTCGGGGATTGTGAGGAAGGGCGTCCGGGAGCGTGCGATGCGGCGAGTTGTGCTTTGGCTTGCGGGAACGATGCTGGCGATCGCGCCGGCCCAGGCGGAGCCGGCCGCGACCGCACCGGGGGCCGGGCCGGCGCTGTGGCGCGTCGCGGATGCGGATACGACAATCTACCTGTTCGGGACGGTGCACGCGCTGCCGCCCGGCGTCGACTGGTATCGCGGACCGGTGGTGGCGGCGTTCGACGCGGCCGACGAAGTGATCTTCGAGACGGTGGAGCCGGAAGGCGCCGGCGCCACCGAAACGGCGCAGAACTTCGTTGCCGGGCTGATGCTGCCGGAAGGCAAGTCGCTGCGCGACCGCGTGCCGCAGGCATACCGCCAGCGCTACGACCTGGCGCTTGCCCGCAGCGGCGGCCCGGGCGCGATGATCGACCGGTTCAAGCCCTGGTTCGCGGCCTTCCTGCTCGGCGGGCTGGAACCGCGCGGGCGCGGGCGGCTGACAACGGATGCGCTGGGTGTCGAGACGGTGCTGAGCGGAAAGGCGCGCGAGGCCGGCAAGACGGTTGGCGAGATCGAGGGCATGGAGGCGCAGCTGTCGCTGCTGAACGCGGTGCCCAGCCCCCTTCAGATCCGGTTCCTGCAGGAAGCGCTCGACGGCATCGACCAGAACGAGCTGGTGGGCGAGGAACTGCTGCGCACCTGGAGCAACGGCGACGTGCCCGGCCTCGACGCCGTGACGCGGGACTGGCCGCGCGATCCGGAAATGCGGCGCGTGCTGCTCGACCGGCGCAACGCCAACTGGGCGGCATGGATCGCCGACCGGCTGGAAAAGCCCGGCACCGTGCTGCTGGCCGTGGGCGCGGCGCACCTGGTGGGGCCGGACAGCGTGCAGCACCACCTGGCCCAGGCCGCGGTCACTGCGGAGCGTGTCGCGCCGTGAACGATGTTGCCGGCCGTTCAGCCGCCGGCCGCTAGGCGCGCAGCATGACCCTGCTTGCCCGGCTGCTTGCCCCCTTCGCCCCCCTGATCGCGCTGTTCGGCAGCGGCTGTGCGGCCGCACCCGCGGCGACGGAGGCGCGCCCGGCGCTGTGGCAGGTCGCCGATGCGGACACGCGCATCTACCTGTTCGGCACCGTTCACCTGCTGCCGGAAGACGTCACCTGGCGGACGCCCGCGTTCGACCGCGCCTTTGCCGAGGCGGACACGCTGGTGCTGGAGGTGGACATGCCCACCGACCCGCAGGCGCAGGCGTCCCGCTATGCCGCGCTCGCGACCTCGCCCGGGCTGCCGCCGCTGATCGAGCGGGTGCCGCCGGCCGACCGGCCCGCGTTGGCGCGCATGATCGCGGAGTCGCGCATCCCGGAGGCATCGCTGAACGCGCTGGAAACCTGGGCCGCCGCCCTGGCCTTGGGCACGACGCTCTACCGGGAGAGCGGCCTCACCCCGGCGGCGGGCGTGGAGCAGGTGCTGAAGGGCGCGGCCGGGGGCAAGCGCATCGTCGGGCTGGAGACGCTGGAACAGCAGCTCGGCTTCTTCGATACCCTGCCGGAGTCGGCGCAGCGTGACCTGTTGCGCGGCCTCCTCCAGGAAGCGGAAGGGGCCGATGGCGCGTTCGACGCGATGATCGCGGCGTGGACGGCGGGCGACCTGCGTCGCCTGGCCGAGACCTACCAGGATGCCGAAGGACTATCGCCCGAGGTTGCCGACGCGCTGCTGGCGCGCCGCAACGCCGCCTGGACCGAATGGGTCAAGCAGCGGCTCGACACGCCGGGCACGGTGATGGTGGCCGTGGGAGCCGGGCACCTGGCGGGCGACGGATCGGTGATCCAGCGGCTGGAACAACAGGGCCTGCGCGTCCGCCGGGTGCAGTGATCGGGCAACACGCCCCGGCAGTTCGTCGTGAGGGCCGAAGTTTTTGCACGATCGGACGAACCCAATCGCGCCCGAAGACGGTTGATAGAGATCAACTGTTGAAAGAACCGCGATGTGCCATGTGCTGGTGATCGAAGATGACTGGCTGGTAGGCGAGATGATCGCCGACGTTGCGCGCGACGGTGGGGCGACGTCGATCGAGCGTGCCGACACGGAGGCGCAGGCGGTGGCCTGTGCGCTGGCGCGGCCGCCGTCGGTGATCATGTCGGACGTCCGGCTCGCGGAAGGAACCGGCCCGGCCGCGGTCTGGCAGATCCGACAGCTCTTGGGGCCGCGCCCGGTGATCTTCATCACCGGCACGCCGGAGGAGTGCGAGCCCTGCGATTACGCAGCGGCCATCCTGTCAAAGCCGGTGGCGCCGGCGGACATCACCCGCGCCTTCAAGGCCGTCGTTCCCGCACAGGCATGATCGCCCGACCGGCGCCTGCGCGGCGCAGAGTGGCCGAATCTTTTAACCTTTGTTATGCTTGAGGCGATGAGCGAAGCATCCGGCCAGATCGACGGGGGCGCGACAGCCGACTTCGGCGGCACCTATTGGTGGCATGGCGAGCGCATCAACGACGCTGGCGTCATCCTGGCGGCGAGTCAGATCGATTCCGCCGATTACCGCGCCATCGTCGACAACCTGCCGACGCTCTGCTGGATCGCGAACGCGGACGGCTACATCACCTGGTACAATCGGCGCTGGCACGAATATTGTGGCACCACCCCGGCCCAAATGGAGGGTTGGGGCTGGCAGTCGGTGCATGACCCGGCCGTGCTGCCGCAGGTGATGGAAAGCTGGACGGCATCGATCGCCAGCGGCGAACCGTTCGAGATGGTGTTTCCGCTGCGCGGCGCGGACGGCGTGTTCCGGCCGTTCCTGACCCGCATCATCCCCGTGCGCGACACGGCCGGAACGGTGTGCCGCTGGGTCGGCAACAACATCGACATCACCCGCCAGATCCTGGCGCAGAACGACCTTCGGCAGGCGCAGCAGGACCTGCAAGCCGCCAATGCCAGCCTTGCCGAGCGCCAGGGCTTCCTCAGCAGCGTGCTGTCCGCATCCACAGATTGCATCAAGGTGCTGGAGCTGGACGGCACCCTGTCCTTCATGAGCGAGGGCGGGATGGAGGTGATGGAGATCGGCGACTTCAACGCCGTCCGCGGCTGCCCCTGGCCGGACCTGATGAAGGATGGCGGCGTCGGCCTTGCCAAGGATGCCATCGATGCGGCGCGCGAGGGACGGTCGACCGTCTTCGAGGCGGCGGCCGACACCTATGCCGGCCGGCCCAAATGGTGGTCGATCTCCGTGTCGCCGATCCGCGGCCATGACGGACGGGTGGAGCGCATCCTGTCGGTATCCCGCGACATCACCGCGCTGCACGAGGCGCGCGAGCGCCAGGACCTCCTGAACGGAGAGCTGGCGCACCGGCTGAAGAACACGCTGAGCGTCATCCAAGCGATCGCCAACCAGACGCTGGGATCGGCGGTCAACCGCGACGCACTGGCCTCGTTCGGGTCGCGGCTGGTGGCGCTAAGCGGCGCTCATGACGTGCTGACCAAGCAGAGCTGGGCGGCCGCCTCGATCGCCGACGTGGCGGGCGGCGTGCTCGGCAGCTTCGACGACGGCGCGCGCATCCTGCTGTCCGGACCGGACGTGGCGATCGGCGCGCGCGCGACGCTCTCCTTGTCGCTGCTGCTGCACGAGCTTGCCACCAACGCGGTGAAGTACGGCGCGCTGAGCGTGACCGATGGATCGGTCGAGCTGCTCTGGACGATCGAGCACGAGGGCGGCGAGAAGATCCTGAGCCTCAGCTGGTGCGAGCGGGGCGGGCCGCCCGCCAAGGCGCCCAGCCGCCGCGGGTTCGGATCGCGCATCATCCGCATGGGGCTGACCGGCGCCGGCGGCACCGACATTAAATATGAGGACAAAGGATTGTCTTTTCACGCCGTTGCGCCGCTCGATCAACTTCAGCAGTCCTGAAGCGTTAACGACGGATGGGACAATCAACGCCGCTGCGACGTCACCCCGTGCTCGTCATCGAGGATGAGCCGGTGCTGCGTCTCGACGCGATCGACATGGTCGAGAAAGCGGGCTTCGAGGCCGTGGAGGCGCTGGACGTCGCCGACGCGATCCGGATCCTGGAAACGCGCACGGACATCCGCATCGTCTACATGGACCTGGACATGCCGCGCGGCGTGCGCGGCATCGAGATCGCTGCGACCATCCGCAATCGCTGGCCGCCGATCGAGATCATCCTGACGGCCGCAAGCTTCGCCAAGGCCGACCTGGACCTGCCGGTGCGCAGCGAATTCTACCCAAAGCCCGTGCAGCATGCCGACGTGATCGCGGCGATGCGGCGCATGGCGGGGCATGTGGACGGCTGATCGCCGCCGATCCCCGGGCCGACGCTCGCCGCCCCGCCCGCCTTGCCTTTCGACCGCCGTGCCGCTAAGCGCGCGCGTCCGGCCATGGTCATCCCTGGAGGCGTGGTCGGCACCTAATCCAGAAACGGAGCAACACCATGAGCGATCAGCTGACCCTGTCGGCCGAAGCGCGCGAGCGGGCTGGCAAGGGAGCCTCCCGTGCACTGCGCAACGAAGGCCGCGTGCCCGCCGTGATCTACGGCAGCAACGAGGCACCCGCCTCGATTCACGTCGAGGAGAAGGCGCTGATGAAGCTCCTTCACACCGGCCATTTCATGAATTCCGTCGTCATGGTCGACGTCGGCGGCACGTCCGTCCGCACGCTGCCGAAGGACGTCGCCTTCCACCCGGTCACCGACCGTCCGCTGCACGTCGACTTCCTGCGCATCACGCGTGATGCCAAGGTGACGGTCGGCGTTCCCGTCCGCTTCGAGAACGAGGAGGCCTCGCCGGGCCTGAAGCGCGGCGGCGTGCTGAACGTCGTCCGGCACGAGCTGGAGCTGACGTCGGACGCGGCCCACATCCCGGACGAGATCGTGATCGACCTGACCGGCCTCGAGGTCGGCGATTCGATCCACATCTCGGCCGTGACGCTGCCGGAGGGCGCGGAGTCGGCGATCACCGACCGCGACTTCACCATCGCCACGATCGTCGCGCCGTCCGCGCTGAAGTCGAGCGAGGGTGAAGAGGACGAGGGCGCGCCCGAGTCCGCCGAGGTGCCCGCCACCCGCCAGTCCAGCGACGACTGACGACAAGGACCGGCCGGCGCCCGACGGTGCCGGCCGGTCGATGCCGTGGGAGAGGGTCAACGATGGTCATCTCCCCACCCACCCCCGCTGCCCGTCGCCAGGTCGACTGAGCGCCGGCGATGCAGATCTGGGTCGGCCTCGGCAATCCGGGTGGAAGCTATGCGCTCCACCGCCACAATGTCGGCTTCATGGCGGTCGATACCATCGCCGACATGCACGGCTTCTCGCCCTGGAAGGCGCGGTTCCAGGGGCTGGCGGCGGAAGGCCGCATCGGCGCGCACAAGCTGCTGCTGCTGAAGCCTGCGACCTTCATGAACGAGAGCGGCCGTGCCGTCGGCGAGGCGATGCGCTTCTTCAAGCTCGCGCCCGGCGACGTTACCCTGTTCCATGACGAGCTCGACCTCGCCCCCATGAAGGTGAAGGTGAAGATGGGCGGCGGCACGGCGGGCCATAACGGTCTTCGCTCCACCGACGCGCATATCGGCGCCGACTTCCGCCGGGTGCGGATCGGCATCGGCCACCCCGGCCACAAGGACCGTGTCACCGGCCATGTGCTCGGCAACTACGCGAAGGCGGAGATGGACCCGCTCGCCGAGATGCTGGGCGCGATCGCGGCAGAGGCGCCACGGCTCGCCGATGGCGATGACGCCCGCTTCATGAACGAAGTGGCGCTCCGCCTGCGCGACTGACCGGGCGGCTTGCACGCCCCTTCCCGGCTGCTAGCTTCCCGCCCGACCAACGGGAGAGCGAGCATGGACGACCGGGATCTTCGGCAGCGCGCAATCGAACTTTACGATCGCTTCACGCATGAAGGGGCTGACCGGCGCGCCTTCATGGCGGACCTGACCCGGCTGGCCGGAAGCGCGGCGGCGGCACAGGCGCTGGTCCTGTCGATCGCGCCATCGGCGGCGGCGGCCGAGGTGGTGGCGGCGGACGACGGTCGCGTCCGGGCGGAGGACGTGCGCTGGACCAGCGTCGGCAACCGCCCGATGGCCGGCTATCTCGCCACGCCCCGCACCGGCGGCGAGGCGGCGCCAAAGCTGCTCGTGATCCACGAGAACCGCGGGCTGACGCCGCACATCCGCGACGTCGCGCGACGGATGGCAGTGGCCGGCTTCCAGGCGCTCGCCCCCGACCTGCTGACGCCCGCCGGCGGCACCCCGGCCGACGAGGACCGGGCGCGCGAGATGATCGGCGCGCTCGACCTGGCGGCAACCGTCCGGGACGCGCAGTCTGGCCTCGAGTGGATGCGGCGCCGCGCCGGTGGCGCCAAGGTCGGCGCGGTCGGCTTCTGCTGGGGCGGGGCCATGATCTACCGCCTGGCGGTCGCCGACGGACCGATGCTTGACGCGGGGGTGAGCTATTACGGCCCGGCGCCGGCGGTCGCGGAGGTGGCGCGGCTTCGCACCCCGCTGCTCGTCCACCTCGCCGGCCTCGACACCCGGGTGAACGGCACGGCCGAGCCGTTCGCGGCCGCCGCGCGGGACGCGGGCAAGCCGCTCACCCTCCACGTCTATCCCGGGGTCAACCACGCCTTCAACAACGATACGTCCGCCGAGCGCTATGACGCGGCGGCCGCGCGAACGGCATGGGACCGGACCACGACCTTTCTTCGCCAGCAACTCGCCTGAGGAGGACGATCATGTCGTTGATGCTCTACAGCAACCCGATGTCCCGGGGCCGCATCGCCCGCTGGATGCTGGAGGAGGTCGGCCAGCCCTATGACGTGACCTATCTGGATTACGGCACGGGCATGAAGGCGGCCGATTTCCTTGGGGTCAACCCGATGGGGAAGGTGCCGACGCTCGTCCACGACGGCGTCGTCGTGACGGAAGCGGCCGCGATCTGCGCCTATCTGGCGGATGCCTTTCCGGACGCCGGGCTGGCGCCCCCGCACGGCGATCCTGCACGGGCGCCCTATTATCGCTGGATGTTCTTTGCGGCCGGTCCGGTCGAGGCGGCAGTGACGGCCAAGTCGCTCAACCTGCTGCCACCCGCCGACAAGGGCGCGATGGTCGGTTACGGCAGCTTCGACGGGACGATCGCGGCGCTGGAAAAGGCGGTCGGCGCGGCCGATCCGTGGCTGTGCGGGTCGCAGTTCACGGCCGCGGACGTCTATGTCGGGTCGCAGGTCAATTGGGGCCTGATGTTCAAGTCGATGCCCGCCTCCCCCGTCCTGCAGGCCTACAGCGAACGGCTGATCGCCCGGCCCGCCTATCAGCGCGCCAGCGCGCTTGATGACGAGGCCATGCAGGCAAAGGGCTGACCGGCGGACACAAGAAAAAGGGGCCCGGCATCGCTGCCGGGCCCCGTCTTTCCGTTCGGATCAGGCCGTCCGACTATTCGCGGCTGCCCATGAAGTTCAGCAGGAACGTGAACATGTTGATGAAGTCGAGGTAGAGCGACAGGGCGCCCATGATCACCGTCTTGCCCATCATGTCCGTGCCCTGGACATAGGCGTACATGCTCTTGATCCGCTGCGTGTCATACGCCGTCAGGCCGGCGAACAGCAGCACGCCGATCGCCGAGATGGCGAAGGCAAGCGCCGTCGACTGCAGGAAGATGTTGATGATCATCGCGACCAGCAGGCCGACGACACCCATCACCAGGAAGGTGCCGAGACCCGACAGGTCACGCTTCGTGGTGTAGCCCCACAGGCTGAGACCCGCGAAAGCCGCCGCCGTCGCGAAGAAGGTCTGCGCGATCGACGTGCCCGTGAACACCAGGAAGATCGACGACATCGACAGACCCATGACGACCGCAAAGGCCCAGAACAGGATCTGCAGCGTGGACGTCTGCATGCGGTTGACGCCAAAGCTCATCGCCATGACGAAGCCGAGCGGCGCAAGCATGATGACCCAGGCCAGCGGCGTCGACAGCACCTGTGCCGCCAGGCCGGACTGAGCGAACAGCAAAGCGACGATGCCCGTCAGCAGCACGCCCGACGCCATGTAGTTGTACACGGACAGCATGTAGCGACGCAGGCCGGCATCATAGGACGCCGTCGCGGTTCCGGCCGACGTCGGGCGCGCTGCCGTCGCCGTCCGGGGGTCAGACCAATTTGCCATTTGAAGGTTGCTCCTTTGCCCGGCGCACATGCCGGATGTGATGAATATCGGTGGATCGTCGTGCCAATTCAAGCGAAAGCGGGCGCGCGGCCTCGAACCCGACGGAGGATCAATGCACCGCCTGTTCGTCGCTCTCCGCCCGCCGCGCCCTGCCCGCCTGCTGCTCCAGTCGATGATGCACGGGCTGCTCGGCGCACGCTGGCAGTCCGACGACCAGCTTCACCTCACGCTCCGCTTCATCGGAGAGGTCGACCGCCACCAGGCAGACGATATCGCCGCGGCGCTCGCCTCCGTCCGCAACGATCCGGTCGAGGCTCGCTTCGGCCGGTTGGGGACCTTTGATCGACGCGGGCGGATCGACACGCTGTGGGTCGGCGTGGAACCGCGCGAACCATTGGCGTCGCTTCACCAGAAGGTCGACCAGGCGCTGCGGCGCGCGGGGGTGGAGGCGGATCGGCGTGCCTTCGTGCCGCACGTGACCATCGCGCGGTTCGGGCGCGGCGGGCCCGACGGTGGGACGATCGCGGCCTATGCCGCCGCCGCGGCCGTTCCGCCCGCCGCCTCCTTCACCATGGATTATCTGATCCTGTTCGAAAGCCGCTTGGGCGGCGAAGGGGCAAGCTATGATCCGGTCGAACGGTGGCGGCTGGGCTGACTGCCGCCACCGGGGCGATCAGCCGGCCTCCACGACGCCGCAGGCGATGCGGCTGCCGCTGTCGCCGGACGGATCGGTGCGATAATCGTCCGGCCCGGCATGGATCATGACGGCGGCGCCATCGTCGTCCAGCACCGGGTTGGTGCCCCCGGTCAGCGTCGCGTTCTGGATCGTCGCCTCGATCGTGCCGCGGCCATCCGCGCCGATCGTCAGGTTCGGCAGGTCACCCAGATGCTGCCCCTGCGGGTTGTCGCGGCCATGCTGCCGGTCGGTCGGGTTCCAGTGTCCGCCCGCGCTCTCGAAGGCCGGTCCCTCGCACCGGCCGGTGGTATGGATGTGGTAGCCCCGCTCCCCCGCCTCGAGCCCGGTGGCGGAGATGTTGATGCGCACGGCGTCACCGACCTGCGTTAACGTCGCCTCGCCACGGTCGGCGCCGCTTGCATCCTTCAGCATGGCGCGCGCGGTTGTCGTCGCGCTGCTTTGGTTGCCGTCGGCCATCTCCATAGTCGCCGCGTCGTTTGCGGTGCCCAGCTCAGTCCCGTTCTCGGCGGCTGTGCTGTTCGTCTCGGTCGTGCCGCAGGCGGCGATCAGCATGATCGGCGCAAGGGTAAGAAGGTGGGCGCGCATGTTGGTTCCTCCAAAGCTCCGCCTACCAACCGCGCGCGGCGCAATATGTTGCACGCCCGCGGAGTTGGCGTCGCTCCTCAGGCCTTCGACAGGTCGCCGCGCCCCACGCCGTGATATGTCATGCCGGCGCGCGCGACGATCGACGGATCGTAGACGTTGCGCAGGTCGACGAGGATCGGGCGCGCCATCGTCCGCGCGAGCGCATGAAGGTCGAGCGCCCGGAACAGATCCCATTCGGTCAGCAATACCAGCACGTCCGCATCCCGGGCCGCGTCCGCCGCGGTGTCGCACATGCTGATCCCCGGCAGCATGGCGCGCGCCTGCTCCATGCCCTCGGGGTCAAAGGCCTGGACGCTCGCCCCGCGCTCCAGCAGCGCCGGAACGATGGCCAGCGACGGGGCGTCGCGCATGTCGTCGGTGCCCGGCTTGAAGGTCAGGCCCAGCAGGCCGACGCGCTTGCCGGCAAGGTCACCGCCCAGCGCGTCCGCGATCTTGTCGGCCATTGCGCGCTTGCGCAGGTCGTTGGCCTCCACCGTCGCCGCCACGATCCGCAGCGACACGTCTGACTCCTCCGCCGTCTGGAGCAGCGCCAGCGTATCCTTCGGGAAGCACGATCCGCCGTAGCCCGGCCCGGCGTTCAGGAAGCGCGGGCCGATGCGATCGTCCAGCCCGATGCCGCGCGCCACCTGCGTCACGTCCGCGCCGACGCTCTCGGCCAGATCCGCCAGTTCGTTGATGAAGGTGATCTTGGTCGCCAGGAACGCATTGGCGCCATATTTGATCAGCTCGGCCGTCCGCCGCCCGGTGAACAGGATCGGCGACTGGTTGACGAACAAGGGCCGGTAGACCTCGGTCATCACCGCCTGCGCACGCGGATCGTCCGTGCCCACGACGATGCGATCGGGCTGCTTGAAGTCCTCGATCGCCGCGCCCTCGCGCAGAAACTCCGGATTTGAAACCACCGCGATCTCATGGTCGGGGCAGGCCTCGCGCAGGATTGTCTCGACCCGGTCACCCGTGCCCACCGGAACGGTCGACTTCGTCACGACAACCACGGGCTTGGTGACCGCTTGGCCGATCTCCTCGGCCGCCGCGAAGACATAGCTAAGGTCGGCATGGCCGCCGCCGCGCCGGGACGGGGTGCCGACGGCGATGAACACGGCATCGGCGCCGGCCACCGCATCGTTGATGTCGGTGGTGAACGACAGCCGCCCGGCCGCCACGTTGGTGGCAACCAGCGTGTCCAGACCCGGCTCGTAGATCGGCATGCGGCCGGCGCGCAGCGCCTCGATCTTGGAGGCATCCTTGTCGACGCACACGACCCGGTGGCCGAAGTCGGCCAGGCACACGCCCGACACCAACCCGACATAGCCCGACCCGATCATCGCGATCTTCATTGCAATCCGCCCGCTTCTGGAACCTGTTGGTTCCTGAACGGGATGACGGCGCGGGCGTCAAGCGCCGCCGGGCTCCGGGAACCGCCGGGCCGTGCATCGATGCGGGCGCAAAGGTCGCGACGGCGCGCTGACGCCAACCTGCATCAATCATCACCTGACCGACCGGCGAAAGACGGCGACCCCGTCCCCACGCGCTCAGTAGCCCGCACCGCAATTCGGCCCGAGCCGCCGACAGCGCCGGAGCGACGCCGATCGGGAACTAGCGCGCACAAAGAAAAGGGGCCGGCCCGAAGGCCGACCCCCAATTCTTCGATACGCTGGTCTTAGTAGCCGGCGCCCGGACCGTAGGTGATTTCCACCCGGCGGTTCTGGAGCTCACGGACACCGTCGGCGGTCTCGACGCGCGGCTGGCTCTCACCAAAGGCCTCGGTCGTGATGTTGCCGGTCGAGACACCGCGGTTGCCGAGGTAGGCGCGAACCGCCTCGTTGCGACGCTCGGACAGGCCGACGTTGTACTGGGCCGAACCCGACCGGTCAGCGTGACCGGCGAGCATGACGCGCGCGTTGCCGCAATCCTGGTACGCCGTGTAGGCGTTGTCGAGGATCGAAGCCGCTTCCGGCGTGATCTCGGAGCTATCCCACTCGAAGAACACGATATACGGTCCCGGCGTGCACACCTGAGCCGGCGGCGGAGGCGGCGGCGGGGGCGGGGGCGGGGGCGGCGGGGGAGGCGGCGGCGGCGGCGGCGGCGGCGGCGGCGGGGCTGCCTGGCCGAAGTTGAACACCAGACCACCCATCAGGCTGTGCGTGCGCAGCCGCGTCTCGATCGGCGTGCCGACGGTCGAAACCGTGCGGACATCGTCGACGTTGAAGAAGCGGTACTTCAGGCTGACGTCGATGTTCTCGGTCAGCGGCGCACGGATGCCGGCGATCGCCTGCCACGCGAAGCGCGTGTCGCTGTCGTCGACGATCGGGCTGCCGCTCGTGATCTCGTACTCGTCGTGCTTGACGCGGGCCACACCCGCACCGCCGCCGACGAAGCCGTTCAGCGTGTCGTCTTCACCGAAGTCGAGCATGCCGTTGACCATGAAGCTCAGCGCCGACGTTGCACCGCGGGCGTCGAACGAACCACCACCGGCCGGACCGCCGGGAAGCAGGACCGACGAACGCAGGCTGTCGAGACGGGCGCGCTTGTAGCCGACCTCGGCCTCGGCGCGGAACGCACCGAAGTCGTAACCGACGATCGCATCCGCGTCGTAGCCATAGTCGTGATCGACCGAGGCAGCATCGGACGTGGCGCCGATGTCGAGATCCAGGTCTTCAACGATCATCGGACCGCCTTCGACGCCGATATACCAGGCACCGTCTCGCGCCAACGCGGGCGAGGCGATCGCCGTCGTGGCCAAAGCCATCGCAACGGCAAACTTCCGCATAGGATTCCCCTTTCACTAAGTGTCACCAGGACAGCGCTAACTCCCTAGGCCTGACATAGTTTCCCCGCAAGCGTCGTTCTCCTGAAACTGTGGCAATCATGCCGCAGTGAGAGAGGTCGGCGTCGTGAATACTTCGGCCTACGGTGCGACAACACCCCGATCGCGAAACAGTTCAATGAGTTGCAAGATCGCCGCACGTGCTTCTGCGTCGACGATCGCGCCGCCCTCGGGCGGCACGACCTGCCCCGGCCCCGCCCATCCCTCTGTCTTCCGGATGAAATTCAGGCCGCCCACGGTCATTTCGAACCCGACAGGAACCTCGGCGAACCGCCAGCCGCCGTCCGTCCAGCCCGCGATCGCGCCGTCCCGGCCGCTCCATGCCCCCGTGGCGCCGGGCGCCACGATCCAGCTTTCGCCGCCTCGGGGGTTGGGCGGGGGCGCGCCGCGCACCGCCAGCGCCTGCGGCTGCAGCAGCATGTCGATCAGCGCGACCGCCTCGTTGTGCGTCTGTTCCTTGCCCGCCTGCGCAACCACCAGGAACGGCAGCGCGAACCGGCTGCTTGCTTCCGCCACGTCGCTCATCCGTGCATCCCTCCCAAGTTGCCAACCTGCAAAACCGTTCTCCCCGACAGGCCCCAGTCGCCGACCTGCTGAACGGCGAAGCTCGCGCCCATCGATAGGGTCTGCGTGTGGACGTGCAGCCGCGGCTCCCCCGTTTCCACGATCCGCGTCTCGCCAGCCGCCTCGATGGTGATCCGGTACCGCTCGATCGCCTCGCCCAGGCTGGCGTCCACGCCGTCGCGCCAGTCCCAGTCGGCGCGGCTGCGCCGTGTCCAGCCGAGCCATGCGCCCGCCTCGTCGGGGCGAAGCACCAGATGGCACGGCGCAGGCGGTCGCAGGGCGCTGCCGACATCGCTGCGCGCCGCGCGCACGCCGTCGGGCGGGTCACCCGGTCCGCTCGCGATCACGATCGCGCTGCCTCCGGCCGCTGCCGGGGGAAGGAGGACGGTGGCTGTCGCGCCCGGTTCCAGCAGGACGAACGCCTCGCCCGCCCCGTGGCGCTTCACCGCATCCTCCGTGCCGCGGCGGCCGCGCAGCAGGCGCGACAGCCGCCACCGGCCCTGTCCCAGCGGCTCGGCGCGGCCGAACTGGATGATCTCCTCGCCGACCGCGGCAAGGTTGCGCCCCGCCGAAAGTCCCGCATCATCCATGTCGTGAAGCACCATGCCGGCATGCGGCAGCACCACCTCGATGGCCGTGCGATCGTCGCGGATCGCGGTCGCGGCGGGGGGCAGCGGATCGCCCACCGTGCCGATCACCGCCGGTGCCGCCGTCGATCCGGCCGGATCGAAACTCTGCCCGCCGTCCACGCTCAGCAACAGCCCGGCCGACCGCCAGCCCGCCGCGCCGGCCGCGGCGATGCTCAGCTGCGGCGCGCCATCGGCGCGCGCGATCCCCGTTCGCGGCTCCAGCACCACCAGCCGCGTCTCGCCATGCGGCAGGTCGACGGCTGAGACGCTGCGGCCGGGCGACGCGGCAAGGCTGGTCGGCTGGGCGGTCCCCCGCGTTCGCACCAGCTCCAGCTCGACCCGCATTTCTTCCAGCGTCCAGCCGACGATCCGCCAGCGCCCGGGCACGTCGGCCAGGGTCACGCAATCACCCGGCGTCAGGTCGATCCGCCGCCACGGCAGCGACAGGCGAAGGCGCCCGCGCTCCATCCACAACCGCTCCAGCCTGTCGTGGGCGATCGCCTTGGCGCTTCCCGCCGCGATCACCGCGGCCAGGTCGATGCGCTCTGCGCGGCGCCCGCCCTCCAGCCAGCGCGCCCGCTGCAATCCCGCCTGATAATCGCGCTCCGGATCATGATAGCCGACGGTCAGCTCACCCGGCACATCCGCATCGATGCCGTCGCTCCGGCCGATCCGCCCGTCGATGCGCTCGTCGGCGTCGATCACGGCGACCGGCTCGCTGGCAGGGCGCAGCACGATCGTGCCGCTCTCGTCGCGCGGCGACAGCGGCACCGCCGCCATGATCGTTTCGATCAGCCCGCGCACGCTGTCGCCGCCCGTCGCGAAGCCGACGAACCGGCGATCGGTCGCGGCCGTGGCGTCGCCGGCGCTCGCTTCCGCCACGATCGTGCTGACGGCCGCCCCCTCCTCGTCCGCCACGATCTCGAAGGTCAGGGAAGGAATACGGTTGCCATAGGGACCGAGGTCGAGGTTCTCGAACACGGCATAGGCCGATCCGCGATGCGCAGGCGTCCGCCCCGCACCCTCGGCCGCGGCGATCAGCGGGTCGACCTCCTGATCCTCGTCGCCGTGATGCAGGCGAAAGCCCGTTGCCACCTTCCAGTCGCCACCCGCGCCGCGCATCAGGTTGCCGTCCGCCCAGACCCGCCGCACCGCCCGCACCCGCCGCGCGGACAAGAGCACGGCGAACGACGCCGAATAGCTGTAGTTGGTCACGCTCGGCCGTCCCTTGCCCCCACCGGTGCGCGTCCGCTCCTCGCGCAGGTCGGTGGACCAGATCACGGTGCCTGCCGCCCTGATCGTCCCGAAAAGCGCGGGAATGGCTGTGCCATAGCTCGATGTCTGAACGGTCAGGTCGGTCAGCCGCGGCCCCTGCCGCCCCTTCGGCTGCAGGATCGCGGCGTCGACCGACTGGCCCAGCACGGCGCCGATCGCCCCACCCAGCGGCCCGCCGATCAGCGTACCGACGCTTGTCAGGACCAGCGTCGCCATCAGCTCACCTCCTTTCGCCACATCCCCGCCACTGGCCACGGAACGGCGCCCGGCACCTCCACCACCCGCCGCAGCCCGGCATCCGCGTGGATGAAGCCGCCCTCCGTCAGCACCACCAGGTGGAGCTGTGCGGGCCCGGGTCGCGCTGCCACGATGTCGCCGGCGCGCGCCTCCGCCACCGCCTTTGCGCCGATCGTTGACAGGCTGGCCGACACCGCGGCAAGCGTGCCGCCACGCAGCGGATATCCTGTCGGCACCCGCTCGACCGCCCAGGCGACCGCGACCAGCCCGACGCAATCGATGCCCTCGCGCCCACGCCCATGCAGGCGGAACGGCGTCCCGACGACCCCACGGGCGCGCGCCACCGCCGTCTCTCCGGTCATGATCCGGGATACCGGGTCAGCAGGTCGTTGCCGGGCAGGTGGGGCTCGCCCCGGAAGTTCGCGGCATTGCCGAACCGGGTGATGCAGCTGTCGATCTGCCGGTCGCACCCTTCGATCAGCTCGACTAGCGCACCCGCCGCCGGAACCCGCGCCGGCGGAATCGCCAGGGTGATTGTCGCGCCCGCCGACCTGCGGATCGCGCCCGACCGGCCGGCACTGTCGCCGTCCAGCCATCGCAGCCGCCCCCAGCCATAGGCATCGTCCCGCGGTTCCGTGCGGTCCACCGTCAGCATGCCGTCTCCATCCATATCGATCACGCGGGCCAGCCGCCGTCGCGCCGCCATGTCGACCCGGCACCGCCGGTCGCCCAGCGTCGCGCGACATTCGGGGGAGGTCTGCTCGACGACCGCACGATCCAGGATCGCAGCCGGGCCCCGCAGCTCCGCGGTGAAGCCGCCACCTTCGCGCGCCACGCTCCCGATCTCGCCGCGGCACAGGCGGACGGCGTCGGCCGGGTTGGTCCAGTCGCAGGCGCTGACCGTCACCGCGGCGCCGTCGAAGCGACCCGCTGCCAGATCCTCCTCGCTAATCGCCGCTGCATTGAGGGCGCCGCTCACCTCCATGCCGCCGGGCTCCAGGCTGTCGCTGCGGGTGATCGCGGACGGCACCATCCCGGGCGATGCCCGATACAGCAATCCGTCCGCCACGATGTCCCGGTCATGGCTGGTGAAGCCGATGGTCACCCCGTCGCGCCGCTCGATCCGCCACAGGAAGGCCAGCGCGGTCAGCCGCTCCGCCAGCCAGCTCATGCCTCCTTTACCTCGATCAGCGGCACCGACACCGCCTCGCCGGCGCCGAATGTCGTGCGCTGGACCTCCAGCCTGTCCTCGGCAAAGCGCACGGGCACGTCGAACAGGAAGCCGGCGCGCACCGCCGCACCGTTCGCCGGTGGCTGGTCGAACGCGACCCATCCGCCCGGCTCCACCCGCCATCCGCTCGCCGCTTGCCCGCCCACGCTCACCCGCACGCTGGCGACCTCGGGCCGGCTGATGATCCGCGCGGGCACGTCGGGCCCGCCGCCATAATGCTTCACCAGCCGGAACCGGGTCGCGATCCCGTCGCCCGTGCCCAGCAGCTGGTCGGCGGCACCCGGCACCCCCGTCATCCCGGCCGAACTGTGGTCGAACGGATCGCGCAGCCGAAAGCCGCGGGCGGCGCCCATCCGCGCGCGGAAGAAGCGCAGCAACAGCTCCATGTCGGCCTGGCTGCGCACGCCCGGACCCACGTCGTAATCGGTGCGTGCATCCGCCCAGTCGGCGTTGCGCTGCTCATGCCCGCCCGCCACCGTGACCACCGCCGTTGAAAAGCCCGGCCGGACCACCGCCTCGCGCCCGATCTCGATCGGAAACGCCACATCGTCGAACGCCTGCACGTCCGCTTCCCCTTCCCCGAAGTGAACAAATCCGTCGCGGATCACCTGCGGCAGCGCCCAGATGAAAACCGGGCCGGTCCCCCGCCGCTTCGCCGCGACCGCCGCCGCATCGATCAGCGCCCACTGCGCGCGCTCCTCCGGCCGCAGCACGAAGCCCGCCAGATAGTGCTGCGTCTCGACCGGATAGCCCAGCCGCGCGGTCGCCGCCGCCACCCCGCGCGCGGTCGCGCCCGTGTCGCCGGCCGTCACCCAGTCATAATCCTCCAGCTGCAGCACGTCGAAGGCGGGCCATGCCCAGCCGACGGGCACGTTGGCGCGCCGCACCTCGGGCGCGCGCTCGTCCAGGATGCTCGGCAGATAGGCCAACAGCAGCGCCTCCGCGCCCGGTGCCTCCGCCCGCACGGCCGCCACCAGCGCCGCCGTCGCGCCCGCCAGCACGGCACCCGCCCGGTCCAGCAGCGCCTTCTCCTGTGGCCCCGTCACTGCCGCCACGTCCGCGATCACCGGCATGTCCGGGCCCAGCGCCGCCCGCGCGGCGTCGTCGTAAAGGCAGATCCGCCGGTCGCGGGTCACCCACCACCACGGCTCCCCCACCTGGAACCTGACCGGCATCCCGGCCTCGCGCGCGATGGCGGCAAATGCCCGCCCCACCGCCTGAAGATAGGCCTTTGCCTCCCCGTTCGCGGGCGACAGCAGCGTTGACGGCGGCTCCCACCCGGTCAGCGCCGGCGCGCCGTCCGCCGCGCGCTGCTTCCACCCCTCGGGGCAGTGGCTGTCGAGCAGCTCGAACGACAGGGACAGGATCAGCTCCAGCCCGGCCTCGATCGCCGCGGCCGCAAGCGCCTGGTGCCAGCGCCGGCACGGTTCGTTCAGCGCGCCGTCCGCCGCGCCCGCCTTTCCCGCCCCGTCGAGCCGGAAATAATGGCTCATCCCGACATAATGGTTGATCGCGCCGCGATAGCCGAGGCCGACGATGTTGCGCACCAGCCGGGCGGGCGTCACATGGTACAGGTCGTCATAACCGGTCGCCATCGACAGGCCGTGCGGCGGCACCAGCACGTCGCCCAGCGCGATCACCGATCCCGCCCCGTCGCAGCGGATGCCGCTCAGCTCCGCCCAGCCCGCGACCGGCGCCGGCAGCGCGCCCGTGCCGCCATAACCGGGCGGTGCCAGCGACACGAACATCCGGTCGACGTCGCCCGCCCACACCGGGTCCGCTTCGCCCGGCAGCAGGAAGCCCCCGTCGACGGCGGCGAAGTCGATCTCCACCTCCGCGTCCTCCGGCGTGCCGCGGGCATAGTTCCACAGCCGCACATACCAGGCCCGCGCCTGCCCCGCCGCGTCGCGCCCCTCGATCGTCAGCGTCGGGCCGTTCACCGCGTCCAGCGGCAGGATGCCGCCCGACCGCCACCGGAACTGGAGCCGGCACGCCCGGAAATCGCGCGCGGTCTCGTACGCCAGGAGGACATGGTCGTGCCGGTCCTCCGCGTCCCAGATCAGCCCGGCCAGCGTGTCGCGACCGTAGAACACGGCATCCACCCGGATCGCATCGGGCGCGGTCGTCACCACCGACGCCATCATCGGGCGCGGAAAGTTGACGGTCCAGAAGCGCGCATCGAACCGCTTCACCCAGGATGTTTCCTGCACCGTGCGGCGCTCGGCCAGCCACCATCCCACGGCTCAGTCTCCCATCACGGCATGGCGCACCGCCCGTGCCACCTGCCGGCTCGACCGCTGCAGCATGCGCGGCGCATCGCCCGGCCCCGCCCCGCCGTTCACGTTGATGGTGACGCGGATCTCGCGCCCGTCCGCGCCTCCGGAACCGCCGCCCATCGCGACCCGTCCCGCCGTTGTCGGCACAAACAGCTCGGGCCCGCGCTCCCCCACCAGATAGGGGCGGCCCGGCGCCACCGGGCCACCCGTCGCGCGGCCGGGAAAGCCGCTCAACAGCGGCGCGATCCCGCTCAACAGGCCACCCAGCACGCCACCGACGCCGGTCAGTGAGGACAGCCCGGCCCGCACCGCGGACGCCGCGATGTCGGCCATCGCGCCCAGCGCCACGCTTTTCAGCTCCTCAAAGCCCAGCTTGCCCGTGCGCACCGCGCGCAGCAGCCCGGCCTCCACCATCCGCCCGGCCCGCTCGGCACCCGCACCCAGCGGCCCGTCCAGGGTGCGGCGCATCTCGTCGACATCGCGGGCAAAGCCGCGCGTGTCGGCGCGCACCGACACGATCAGCCGTTCGATTTCCTCATCCATCGGGAAACATCTCCATCAGCGCAGGCAGGTCGACCGGCGCGTCGGCCGGGGGGCGCAGCATGTCGCGGATCGCCGCCAGCTCGGCGGGGGTCGCGCGCCAGAACTCGTCCGGCCGCCAGCCGAGCGCGACCGCCGCCTCGCCGGCCAGCCGCCGGGCCCACTCGGCAAAGCTCACTGTCCGTCGAGGATCTGGCGCAGCAACAGCTTCAGCGCCGGCGTCGCCCGCGCCAGCCCGCCCGCCGCCACCGCCTCCGAAAAGGCGGCCCGGTCGACCGCCGCCGGGTCGCGCAGGCAATGCCAGAACAGCGCCACCATCTCGGACAGCGCCAGCCGCCCGTCCGCCGCCCGGTCCACCAGCTCGAACAGCGAGCCGATCTCGCCTTCCGCCGCCACCAGGGCGGCAAAGCTCGGCCGCAGCACCTGCCCGGCCACCTCCGCCTCGCCGCGCACGGCGTTTGCGCCGCTCACAGCGACACCACCGCGCCGGAGCTTTCCAGGCTCACCGCATAATTGCGCTCGCCGTTGAACTCGCCCGAATAATCCAACCGCGTGACCAGGAAGCGTCCTCGCATCCGCTCCCCGCTTTCGAAGCTCAGTTCATAGTCGTCCAGCAGGCCGGCCAGCGCATTGGCCTTGATCCGCGTCTCGGCCGCCGATCCCGTGAACACGCCCGATCCCGTGACCGAGACGGATCGCACGCCCGCGCCCGACAGCAGCTCGCGCCATCCGCCCGACCCCTTATGGGTCACCACCACCGCCTCGCCGTTCACCTGCAGCTGCGTGGTGCGCATCCCCGCCACCGTCGCAAAGGCCGGCACCGCCGCGCCGTCGCCGATCTTCAGCAGGAACGCACTTCCCTTCTCCATCGCCATGCCCGTCGCCTCCATCGTCAATCCAGCCGCGCCACCCGGAACCGCACGTCCACCATTCCTGCCCAGGGCCGCGCCGGGTCGCGCACCATGCGCGTGCGGATCAGGGCGACGCTCGCCACCTGCCAGCCGCCATCGATGCTGCCCGCGATCCCGGTGACCGCAGCCTCCGCCGCGGCCATCGCGCCGTGCAGCCGCGCGGCCGCCCCCGCCTCGTCCCACGCCGTCAGCGCGATCCGCACCTCGCGCCCGTCCGCGCCCTGGTGGCTCCAATCCGTGCTGCCCACCTCCCCGACCGTCAGGTAGGGAAAGGGTGCCCGCCCCGGCGCCCCGTCGAACACGGCGCCGCCGCCGTCGGTCAGCGCGGCAACCACCGCGCGCTGCACCGCCTCGCCCGCCCCCATCATCGGCGTCCCTCCCACCATCCGATCGCGCGCAGCCGCACGTCCGACAGCATCCGCTGCCTGAGCCCGACGCCCCGCAGCACGACGCCGTCGGGCGTCTCCTCCAGGGAGATGCCGGGCGGCATCGCCGCGTCCATCATCCGGGCGATGCGGCGGCGGCGTGCGCGCGCGGCGATCCGGTCCACCGCCGTCATCCGCGCCGCTCCGCCGCGATCACGACCATCCGGTCGCCCGCCGCCGGATCCTCCTCGACCGCCACCAGCTCCAGCGTGCGGCCGCGCCAGTGCAGCCGGTCGCCCGGCGACAGCGGGCGTGGTCGCATGGTCACGCGCCACACCGGCAGCGCTTCGGCCGCGTCGGCCGCGTTCGCCGCCCCCCTGCCGGCCGGTGTCACCGCCGCCCAGCTCTCGCCTGTCGCGGTCCACCCCGCCACCGCGCCCAGCGGGTCGCGCGCCTGGTTTGCCCGCAACAGGGTCACGCGCTGCGTCAGCGCGCCTGCCAGCTCGCCCGTCATCGCAGCCGCAACCGCTTGAACGGCCGCCACAGCGCGGCGACCGCGGCGGGCAGCGCATCGTCCGTCCGGTCGCGGTGGGTGAACAGGTGCGCGGCCAGCCGCACGATGCCGTGGCGGGCCGCATCCGGCAGGTCCGCCCAGCCGTCCGCCAGCCCGGCGGTGTACCGCACGTATAAGCGGTCGCCCGTGCCCCGCCGGACCCACCCGACGCCGTCCGGATCGATGTCGGTCGGCAGGTCGTCTGCGGGGAATGCGGCTCCCTCGGCCGCCTCCACCGCCTCGACCGATCGGACCGGCACCTGCGACAGGCGGGTCCAGCCGCGCGCGGACGCCTGCACGGTCTCCGCCACCGGCCGCGCGATCGCCAGCAATCCGCACACCGCCTCGAACGCACCGATCGCCGCGCCCACCTGCGCGTCGATCAGGGCATCCTCCAAGTCGCTCTCCAGCCGCAGCAAGGCCTTGGTGGCCGTGCGGCCATCGGCCAGCACGGTGGCCGGCATCCCGTCGACTCGCGTCATCGCGCGGCCGGCGCGTGGCCGCGCCGCCTCCGTCCTTCATCCATGTGGGTCCTCCCGCCTGGCGTTCAGTTGCTGGTCTGGATCGCCGTCAGCACCGGCATCATCGGAATGGCGCTCCCGTCCGCGTAGCGGCCGGTCGCCCAGCCGCCGGTGTCGGGCGCATAGCCCTGGTGGTTCCTGACGCCGACCGGCCCGCCGGGGTCGCTCGCCAGCCGCACCACCACCCCGCCGTCGGCGACGTCCACACCCGCGATCGGCAGCAGCGTCGCAAAACCGTCCGCTGATGCCTGCCAGCTGGTGAGCGCACCTCCGCTCAGCGACGTTGCTCCGTTCAGGTCGATCGCGACCGTCACGACGGCACCGGATCGCACTGCGCCCGTCGCGACCGGGCCCAGCCCGTCATGCGGCGACAGGCCCCACCCTTTCAGCACCGACAGCGCGGCCCGCCGTCCCATCTCCGGATAGCCGCTCGGTCCGGGCGAATAATGATACGCATCGATCATCTCGATCCCGACATGGTGGTGCGACAGCCGGCCGATCTCGGCCATCAGCTCGGCCTGGATCCGCCGCACCGCGCTCGCATTGGCATCGGCCGCCGCGTTGCTCGGCGCGCCATAGACGCCGGTCACCGCCATCAGCACCGGCACCTCCGTTCCCGCCGGCTGGCCGGATCGCGCCCGCAGCGCGGCGATCGTCTCGCGCCACGCGTCCTTGTAACCGGCGGCCGCACCGGTGCCCGGCGCAAAGGCCTCGTCCTCGCCCTGGTTGATCAGCAACAGCTCGAACGCGCCGCCGGCAAGGCCGATATGCGCCTCCGTCCAGGCGAACTCCGGCCGCCCCGGCTTCAGCGCCGCCACCGATCGGGCGGGGATGCCGCAGTTGACGATCCCCACCGGCAGCCCCGCGCCCTCGCTCAGCATCCGGCTCAGGATCGCATCGTTCACCGTGGCGCCGTCCAGATAGGGCGTCGCGTTGCCCCATGCCCTGCGCGCCGCCGGCTGGTCGTCCCACAGCGCGGTGTAATGCCAGCTTCCGGCAAAGGGCGGCTGATCAACCGTGGCCGGGCCGCTCATTCCCGCGGTGTTGGACTGGCCGTACATCAGCACGCCGATGCCCACGGCGAACAGGTCGTTCGCCTGCACCGCGCTCTGTGTGTCGTTGGCCGCCGCCACCTCCAGCCGGTACGCGCCCGTGCCATTGAGGCCGGCCGGCACCTCGATCGTCGCCGACCACCGTTCGTCCGCGATCACCGCGTCGGGCACGGCTGCCCAGCCGTTCAGCGGCGCGCCCGTCTCGGGCTCGCGCAGGCGCCAGATCAGCCCGTTCACCTGCCCAATGAACCCGCCCGCGATCGCCACCGGCGCCGATCCGTCCGGGTGCGGGCCGCCCTTCCGGCGCGGCACAAAGGCCTGCTCCGGCGGGTCGATCCACAGGTCGCACGCCAGCGGCCCCACCTCCACGTCGTCCCATCCGGCAAAGCCGTCGGCGAATGTGGTGAAGCCGGCGTGGCGCCCGGGCGGCAATGCCGGCACCGGGGTCCGGCCGACGCCGCGCATCCGCATGCCTTCGCGCAGCACGCTGATCTCGCCCGCCACGATCCGCCCTTCGATGACGTCGCCCGCGCGCACCAGGCGCCGGTCCGCGAAGCGCGAACTGGTGCCAAGCCCGCTCGACCCCGGCAGCCCCGTTTCCGCTCCGCCGACCAGCACGAACGGGCTCATCACGCCGCTCAGCCGCACGCCCGCGAAGTCGCGGGTCCCGCTCGCGCCGAACACCAGCATCGTCTGCCCGTTCGTGGCGCCCACCCGCGCCCGAAAATAATGGCTGGCGCTCCCCGCATCGCGCGCGATCAGCGCGTGCGGCGGAAAGGCATATTCGCCCCACCCGTTGACGTTCGCCAGCCGTCCCCCGCTCACCCCCACGCTGTTGAGCGCGCCGGCCACCGGCGGCTCGCCGCCCACCGTCACCCAGCCCGGCTGCAACCGCAGCACGGTGCCGTCGGGCAGGTCGAACCCGGTGGAAAAGCCGACGGGCGTCAGCACGACGGGTGCCGGGGCAGGGGTCGGCGTCGGCGTCGGCGTCGGTGTCGGTGTCGGCACGGGCGTCGGCGTCGGCACCGGCGTCGACACGGCCATCCCGCCCGCCCGCCGCAGCGTCAGCGACAGCCCCAGCCCGATCGTCGCCATCAGAACAGCGCCACCAGGTCGGTCGCGCTGGTGCCCGTCGCCCGGACGAAGCGCGCCCGCACCGGCAGGATCGTGCCCGTCGGCACCTGGCGCAGCCGCACGTCCGCGCCCCCGCCCATGCCCTGCAGCACGATGTCGCCGCCCTGCCCGACATAGATCGCCTTGGGCGCATCCCCGATCGGCGCGGCATCGCTCGGCACGATCGCCGCCACCCGCGTGGCGGGCGCGCTCACCCCGTCGGCATGAAGAAATGGATCCGCCATCTCAGGCTCCTTTGCTGCTGTTTTCCGGTGAAAGGTTCGGCGCCGCCCCGGCCCCCTCGGGGCGGCGCCCCGCCTGCGGCGTCAGGCCGCGGCGAACTTCATCAGCTTGATGGCTTCGCTGTTCACCACCGCGCCGCCCACCCGGCGGGTGGCGTAGAAGTGCACAAACGGCTTGTGGCTGTACGGATCGCGCAGGATCTGCGTCTCCGCCCGGTCGGCGATCAGATAGCCCGCCTTGAAGTTGCCGAACGCAATCGACAGGCTGTTCGCCGCGATGTCGGGCATCGCGTCGGCCTCCACCACCGGATAGCCGAGCAGCGTGTCCGGCTGCCCGGTGAGAAGGCCCGGCTGCCACAGGAACGCGCCGTCCGCGGTCTTGAACTTGCGGATCACCGCCAGCGTGGCCGCGTTCATGACAAAGCTCGCGCCCTGCCGGTACGGGCCCTTCAGGGCATGCACCAGGTCGATCAGCCGGTCGGGCGCCGCCGTTCCGCCGAACCCGCCCGCCGCGCCCGACGCCACATGCTGCAGCGTGCCGAACGCGCGGGTCCCGTCGCCGTCCGAACTGGTCGGATAGGTTACGAAACCCTTGGGCCGGTTGACGCCCGATCCGGCCACGAACGCCGCACCCTCCGCCCGGGCGAACTCGGCCGCGATCTCGTCGGCCAGCCAGCCTTCCAGGTCGAACGCGGCATCGTCCAGCATCGCCTGGCTGGCCGCCGGGTTGGCGTAGAGCTCGCCCGACGGCGGCACGATCTCGTGGAAATCGGGCGTGTCCGTTTCCGGCCGGTCGGCCGTTTCCGACACCCAGCCGGACGGCGTGCCGCCCGCGCTCACCAGCTTGCGGTACCCGGCCGATCCCACCTGCACCACATTGGCGATCGTGCGGATCGGCGACGCCGCCTTCAGCAGCCGTTCGATGATCCCGTCGATCTCGCGCGGCACGGCATAGCCGCCGTCGATCCCGCTCGCCCCGCTTGCGCTCTTCACCTCATGCGTGCGCCCCGCGCGCAGATAGTTGTCGACAAAGGCACCGGCCGCGCCCCTGCCCGCCACCGCGCCCGACAGTACCGGCCGCGCATCCGACTTCACGTCCACCATCTCGTTCTCCTCGCTCCAGATCCGGTCCACCCGCGCCAGCGGCTGCATCGGCCGCGCCACCAGGCTCAGCTCGATCAGCCCGACATGAGTAAGTTCCCTGTTTGTTCCCCAGCGCTCCGCGCGGAAGCCGAACGACAGACCGCCGATCCGCCGCGCCGCGCGCACGCCCGCCGGCCACAGCTCGGCCTCCATGCGGAGCCCGCGCGCATCCTCGGCGATCGTCGTGACCGTCCCGATGCGCCGCGCCGGGTCATGCTCCAGCAGCAGCGGCAGCGGCGCCCGCGCGTCGGCAAAGGCGCCGCGCCGCACGATGTCGCCCTGTCCGTCCGCCACGTCGAAGATCGCGGCATGGCCGGCGATCCTCATGCCCGCACCCCCAGCTTCACGGCCAGGCCCAGCAGCAGCGCCGCCAGCAACAGGCGCACCATCCACTCCACCGCCGCGCGCCGGGCCGATCGCTTCACGTCGCGCCAGGCGGCAAGCAGCTCGCGCAGCTCCCCCATGTCGCCGCCGGCGGCCGCGTCCTGCAGGCCGATGGAGGCCAGCGCCCGCGCCGCCCCCCGCTCGCTTGCTTCCTCCACGATCGCGCGCAGCGTGCCGCGGCCCGCGCCGTCGCCTTCCGCCTGCCGCACCAGCTCGGCCAGCACCGCTCCGTCGTCCATGATCGCCTCCACCACCCTGATCTGCCCGTCCGCCGGCGGATCCTACCGGAACCCCAGCATCGCCCGCTTCTCGTCGCGGTCCAGGAAGTCCGCGCCCGCCACCTGCCGCCACAGCCGCTCGCGATCCTCAGCCAGCGCGGGCACCAGGTCGGGGTCCACCTCGATCGTCAGCGCCGGCCACCACGGCGCCAGCCCGCCGGCGATCGCCTCCAGCAGCTGCGCTGCCAGCGGCAGCACGGTGGCCCGCCACAGCGCGCGGTTGGCCTCGCGGTAATTGGCGTAGGTCGCGTCGCCGGGCAGCCCGAGGAGCATCGGCGGCACGCCGAACGCCAACGCGATATCGCGCGCCGCCGCCGCCTTGGTGCCGACGAAGTCCATGTCGGCCGGGGTCAGGCTCATCGCCTGCCACTTCAGCCCCCCGTCCAGCAGCATCGGCCGCCCGGCGTTCGCCGCCCCGGCAAAGCTCTGCTCCATCTCGGCGCGCAGCCGGTCGAACTGCTCGGCCGACAGCGACGCGCCCGCCTCGCCGGGGTCATAGACCAGCGCGCCCGACGGCCGCGCCGCATTGTCCAGCAGCGCCTTGTGCCACCGGGTCGCGGCGTTGTGGATCGCCACCGCGCCCGCCACCGCGCCCAGGCAGCCGAGGCCAAGATGATCGTCCAGCGGATGAAAGCCGCGCACATGCACGATGCGGTCGGGCGGGATGCGCACGCTCTCGCCGTCAACGCGGTAAAGATAGCCGTCCGGCCACCCCCGCCCGTCCACCGCCACCGTGATCCGCTCGGGCCGGAGCGCGAACAATCCGTCCGGGGCCCGCCCGTCCTCGCCCAGCAGCTGCACGAATGCATTGCCGTGCAGCAGCAGCTGCGCCGCCGCCGGCGCCAGCATGCCCGATCGCCGCACAAGCGCGGTCGCGGCATCGTCGCTGGCGAAGATCGGCGCCGCCCCCACGCTTTCGCTCACCAGTCGCACCGCGCGCTGCGCCACCGGGTTGCTCAGGAACGCGTCGCGCACCTGCGCTTCATATCCGCTCGGCCACCCGCCCAGCGCCGCGCCGCCGAACCCGCGCGCCAGCACCGGCCGCGCGCCATCGCGCCCGGCCCGCTTCCCGAACCATCCCATGCCTGCCTCCGACAATCAGATCCCGTTGTTCCGCCCGGCGCGGGGCGTCAGCGCACGTCCCCCGCGCGACCCGGCCGGTCGCCTTGCTCCGCCCGTCCCTGCCACGGCCAGCGCCCGTCGATCTCCAGCTCCAGGGTGAAGCTCAGGAAGGTGCGGATCGCCACAATCACCGCCAGCACGCCGACGGACGACAGCGTCGGCTCGACCGCCACCGTGTTGATGATGTCCGCCGCCACCAGCATCTCCAGCCCCAGGAGGATCGACCGGCCCATGTCGGACCGCAGCGCGCGGTACGCCCCGTCACGGCCCGCCTCTCCCAGGATCGCGCGACCGAAGCGGATCAGCGCGTACAGGATGCCGACGACGATCACGCAGACGCCCCCCGCCTCGATGGCGCGGGTCACCGCGTGCGCCGCCGCCACGAACCGCTCGTCCATGCTCCATCTCCCGTCCTGTCCCCGACCCAACGCCGCGCGGCCGTCAAACGACCCGCACCCGTGGCCGGCTCGCCGACCCCAGCATCAGTTCCGTCATCGCCCAGACGAGCGCATCCGCCCGGTCGGGGGACCGCCCCGGCCCGTCATAGCCGCCACCCACGATCATCCCGCACAGCTGGTCCTCCAGCGCCGGGAAGCGGCCGACATGCCGCACTCGCTCCCGTTCGTAGAGCGCGGCGACCGGCTCGGCCCGCGCGCTCTTGCCGCGCGTCGCATGGACCATGCGCACCGGCAGCGCGGCGTCCGCCGCCTGCAGCACGCTCCGCACCATCTCGCCCCCGTTGTTGGCTTCCGCGATCACCCGGTCGGCGCCGTGGCGCGCGGCCGCGTCCGCCACGGCGCGGGCCCATCCTTCTGGCGTCCGGCCGCTCACCGTCGCATCCTCCAGCAGATATCCCGTCCCGTCCTGGCCGCGCGCCGCCGCCACGATCCCGCACGCGTCCCCGTCCGCGCTGGCCGGCGGGTCCACCGCCACCACCACGCGCGCGGCCAGGCCCGGCATCTCCGCCACGCGGCATCGCTCCAGCAACGCCCTGTTCCACAGCGCTCCCGCCGCATCCTCGATCAGCTCGCCGTCCAGCTCCTGCCGTCCCAGCGGCGTCCCGCCATGCTCGGCGATCAGCGCATCCAGGAAACCGCCGGGCAGGTGCGCGCGGTTGGCACCGCTCCCGCCCCGCGTGACCGCCACGTCCGATGCCGTCGCCAGTCGCCGGACCAGCGGCACCGGCCGCGGTGTCGTTGTTGCCACCACGCGCGGCCAGCGGCCCAGCCGCAATCCCATCATCAGGTTGTCCCAGGCTGCCGGGCCCTGCACCCATTTGCCGATCTCGTCCGCCCAGGCGATGTGATGCTGCGGCCCGCGCAGCGTCTCCGGTTCCGCGGCCGAATAGATGAAGGCCTGCGCGCCGCCCGGCCAGGTCAGCCGGCGCAGGCTCGGCTCCCAGTCCGGGCGCCGGTCGGCAGGGGCGATCGCCAGCAGCCCGCTTTCCCCCTCCACCATCACCTGTCGCGCATCGCCGATGGTCGCCCCCACCAGCGCGACCCGCAGCCGCGGGTCGGCCTCCGCCCGCGCCCGCACCCACTCGGCCCCCATGCGCGTCTTTCCGAACCCGCGGCCGGCCATCACCAGCCACACCCGCCACGGGCCGACCGGCGGCCGCTGCGACGGGCGCGCCCAGAACGGCCAGTTGCCGGCCAGGTTCGCGACATGCTCGGGCGCCAGCGTCCTCAGCGCCTCCGCCCGCGCCTCGCCGTCCAGCATCGCCAGCCGCTCGGCATCGGACAGGTCGTCCGTTCGCCCGCTCACGCGGCATCGGGCGGCACGCTGCCGCCGTCTGCCACTTCCCCCGGCCGGCTGTCGCGCCCGCTCAGCCGCAATCCCATCAGCTCCAGCTTCGCGATCAGGTCGGCCCGCACCTGCTCGGCATCCACCGTCAGCACCGCCGACAGGTTGGCCTTCGCGATCACGGTCCGGCCCTCCTCCTGCCGGGCGCGCTGCACGGCGGCCCGATGCTGCGCCAGCAGGTTCAGGGCCAGCCGCTCCGAAAATTCGGTGGTCACGGCCACCCCGCCGCTCGCCGTCAGATGCTCCTTGGGCGTGCCCGTCATCGCCCGTTCCAGCAGCATCATTTCCAGCTTGTCGAACCCTTCGGACAGCGCCTCCAGCCAGGCCTGGCGGAAGCCTGCATCGCGGCGGCGCAGCGCGTAGGCGCTCTGGTCGCTCATCCCCACCGACCGCGCCGACCGGCTGACGTTGGCGGTGTCCGCCAGCATCGCCAGAAACTCGCGCTGCTTGGCCGCCGTCCAGCGGATCGGCGACACCCGCTCCACCCGCGCACGGCCGTCCGTGCCGCGCCGCACTCTCTCGACCCGCTTTGCCATCCCGCCCCCAGGCACCGGCGGGCCGGCCTTCCGTGGGGAAGCCGACCCGCCTGACATGATTTCCGATGTTCCTGATATGTACCGAAACAGCGTGACGATGTCAAGCACAATTATCCCATTTGGTTCGTTACGCCGGCCGGCTTGAGCGTCGCGGCGATTTGGGTCAGGACCGTGCCATGGGCGACCGGTCGGGATCGAAGCGTTGAGCGGGATGACCGCCAGGCGGGCGGCCGCCTTTCGCAAGACGCGCGAAGCGCACGTCACCGAGGTTGCCGAGGACTATGTCGAACTCATCGCGGACCTCGCGGCCGAATTCGGCGAAGCGCGGCTGACCGACATCGCCGTCAACATGGCCGTCACCCAGGCCACCGCCTCCAAGATCGTGGCCCGCCTGAAACGCGAAGGTCTCGTCGACAATCGCCCCTACCGTTCGATCTTCCTGACCGACGCCGGCCGCGCCATGGCCGACGAAGCCCGCCGCCGCCATCAGATCGTGTTTGAGTTCCTCCGCGCGCTCGGCATCGACGAGGCCACGGCGGAGGCCGACTCCGAAGGCATGGAGCACCATGTCAGCGACCAGACGCTGGATGCCCTCGTGGCGCTTACCGGACGGCTCGCCGGACAGGGCTGACGCCCCCTCGCGGCGCTGGATCGACGGCCGGCTGCGGTGCTAAAGGCGAGCGCCGGGGATTGGGGGAGCTGAAGCGCATGAGGGACCATGGCAGCGCCGCGCCGCCCCGCCCGCAGATCGGCCTCGTCATCGGCGTCGCTGGCCACCGCGCGATCGATCCCGCCCTCGTCCGCCCGCTCGCCGACCGCTGCGCCGATCTGCTCGGCCAAGCCGCCGCCGCCGCCCGCCGCGTCGGCGGACCCGATGCCCCGGTCACGCTTCTCTCCCAGCTCGCCGAGGGCGCCGATCAGCTCGCCGCCGACGCCGCCCGCCCCCACGGCATCCGGGTCGCGGCCGTGCTCCCCTTCGACCGCGCGATCTTCGCCGACGATTTCGACGGGGACGCCCGCCTCCGCTTCGACACCCATGCCGACGCTGTGGAACGGCTCTGGAGCCTCCCCTGCACCCGCGACGACGGCGACAGTGCCTATGCGCTTGCCGGCTCCGCGATGCTCGGCCAGGCGGACATGCTGCTCGCGCTCTGGGATGGCGGCTCGTCCCGCGGACCGGGCGGCACCGCCGATGTGGTGGAGGAAGCGATCCGCCGCGGCATTCCCGTCATCCACCTGCCCGTCGACGATGCGCCGCCGCGGCTGCTCTGGGCGGGTATCGATGGGGTGTCCGCCCGCATGCTCAACCATGCCAGCGTCCCTTCAAGCCCGATCGATGCGGATGCGGTCGACCGGCTCGTGGTGCGCCTGCTCTCGCCGCCCTCGGCACCGGCCGAACAGGACGCCCTGACCCATTATCTGGCGGAGCGCGAACGGCGGATCCGCTGGCGGATCGAATATCCCGCCATGCTGGCGCTCGCCCGCATCCGGTCGATCACGCGCGCGCATGTCCGGCCGGCACCTTTCGCGCAGGCGACACGCGATGAGTGGGCGAGCTTTCGTGCCGGGGCTGAAGGGCTGCCATCCTCCGAAGGCGCGCTCGACGTGCTGGAACGTGCCTTCAGCTGGGCGGACCGGCTGGCCGATCATTACGCCCAGACCTATCGCAGCGGCGTGATCTTCAACTATCTGGCCGCAGCACTCGCGGTCCTGGTGGCGCTGGCCGGCGTGGTCGCGCCCGCCGCGAAGCCGCTGCTCCTTACGCTGGAGCTTCTGCTGATCGGCTCGCTCATCCTCAACACAGCGGTCGGCAATCGTCGGCAGTGGCACCGCCGCTGGCTCGACTACCGCCTCCTCGCCGAACAGCTGCGACCGATGCGCAGCCTGAAACTGCTCGGCGCCGGCACCGCCGTTGAAGGCTGGAGCGCCGGGCAGAACGGACCCGCGCGCTGGACGGACTGGTACGCGGCGTCGATCTGGCGAGAGATGGGCCTGCCGCCGACGCTTGGGTCGGCGGAGACGGCTCGCGCCCTCACGCGCCATGTGTTGGCTGAGGAGATCCGTCCCCAGCTCGACTACAACCGCACCAACGCGCATCGCATGCACCGGCTCGATCATCGCCTCCACCGCGCGGGCACGGTGCTGTTCTGGTCCACCGTGCTGCTGTCGGTGGTCGGGCTGACCGGCTATGCGCTGCAGCTGGAAATCATCGGCTCCGCCTCCAAGTGGCTGACGGTGCTCGGCGCCGCCCTCCCGACGCTGGGCGCCGCGCTGTTCGGCATCCGTGGCCAGTCGGATTTCGCCGGCGCGTCGCGTCGGTCCACCGGTACGGCGGATCGCCTCGCCCGCGCGGCGCAGCGGCTTGAAACCGATCCGATCACGCTGCCCGTGATCACCCGCGCGGTGGAGGATGCCGCCGCCACGATGGCGGCCGATGTCGGCGAATGGCGCACCAGCTACCTCGACAGGAAGCTCGCCATCCCGGCTTGATCAATCAGCCCGCCGGCCGGGAGCACAAAAGGCTTTCATCCGCTTGGTCCGAAGCTTTGCGTCGGACGTTCACTCCGTCATGAAAACCGCAACTTTCCCGGACGGCACCATTGTTCCTACGCTTGGCCAGGGCACCTGGATGATGGCCGAGGATCACAGCCGCCGTTTGCAGGAGATCGCTGCGCTAAGGGAGGGCATCTCCCTTGGCCTGACGCTGATCGACACCGCCGAGATGTATGCCGACGGCGAGTCCGAACGGCTGGTGGGCGAGGCAATCGCGGGCACGCGTGACGCCGTGTTTCTCGTCAGCAAGGCCTATCCGCAAAATGCGTCCCGCGATCGCCTCGCGCGCGCATGCGAGGCAAGCCTCGACCGGCTCGGCACCGACCGCCTCGACCTCTATCTGCTGCACTGGCGCGGCGCCGTGCCGCTGGCGGAAACCGTCGACGCGATGGAGCGCCTCGTCGCTGCGGGCAAGATCCTGCGCTGGGGCGTGAGCAATCTGGATGCCGACGACATGGAAGAGCTCCTCGCCTCGGGAGGGAAGAGGTGCCAGACCGACCAGATCCTCTACAATCTCACGCGCCGCGGCCCCGAATATGATCTGATCCCATGGCTCGCCGACCGGAACATGCCTGTTATGGCTTACAGCCCGGTCGAGCAGGGGCGCCTCGTCTCCCATCCCGGCCTCGTCGCGATGGCGCGCTCGAAAGGTCATACCCCGGCGCAGCTCGCCCTGGCGTGGCTGCTCACCCGTCCGGGCGTGATCCCCATCCCCAAGGCAGGATCGGTCGACCATGTTCGAGAGAACCATGCCGCGCTGGAGATCGAGCTGACGGAGGACGATCTGCAGCGGCTCGACGCCCTCTTCCCGCCGCCGACCCGACCGGAGCCGCTCGCGATGCTGTGACATCGCGGCGGCGGGACCGGCCATCGACGCGGCGCTTGCTCTTCACTGCTTGAAGCCTTGCGACCAGCCTCCGTCCGCCTACGATCACTCCGCAACCACCACAAAGGGGTCGCGCCGGACGAAGTCAGGCTGGCGTGGGGAGAGGAGTCAGCATCGTGGATCGCCGCCAACTGTTAGCGCTCACGGCCGCTGCCACGATCGATGTCGCCGTGCCCGCGATCGCGGGGCAGGCCCCAGGGACGGATCGCACCCAGCCGCAGCCTAACCGCTTATGGTATCGTCAGCCCGCACGCATGTGGCTGGAAGCCCTTCCCGTGGGCAACGGCCGGTTGGGGGCAATGGTGTCGGGCGGCGTTCGCGACGATGTGCTGCAACTGAACGAGGCCACCTGGTGGGCAGGGCAGCCCTACGACCCCGTCAACCCGGCTGCGCGCGCCGCGCTCCCACGAGTGCGCGAGCTGATCTTCGAAGGCCGCATCCGAGAAGCTCATGCGCTTGCGGATGAAGCACTGATCGGCCGTCCCTCCACCCAGATGCCCTATCAGTCGGCGGGCTCGCTGCTGGTCCGCCTGCTGGGCGTCAACGACAACGACGCCGAGAACTACGAGCGTGAGCTCGATCTGGATGCCGCCGTTGCGACCGCACGGTTCGACGCCGGGGGCCGGCGCTACCGGCGCGAGGTGTTCGCGTCCGCGGTTGATCAGGTTCTGGTTGTGCGGCTCTCCTGCGATCAACCCGGCGCCATCGATGCAGAGGTTCAATGGCGATCGTCGGCCGACCCACGGGTCGGTGCCGATGCGCAGGACAGCGTGCTGACCCTTCAGCGCAATGGCGGCAGTGCCGGCGTGCCCGGCGGGCTGTCCCTCGCCAGCCGCGCAAAGCTCCTGCCCCGCGGCGGCCGGATGGAGCGCGTCGGAGCGTCGCTCGTGGTTCGCGGCGCGGACGAACTGATCGTCCTTGTTGCGCTTGCCACCGATCATCGCCGCTTCGACCTTGTCGGCGGCGACCCGGCAGCCATCACCCGCGATCGCTTGGACAGTGCCAGTCGCAAATCCTTTGCCTCGCTGCTGGCGGAACATCAGGCGGACCACCGTCGGCTCTTCCGCGCCGCATCGCTCGACCTCGGGCGCTCGCCCGCCGCCGATCTGTCGACCGATGCACGGGTCGCGATCAGTCGTCCGGCGGATGATCCGGCGCTTGCAGCGCTCTACTTCGCCTTTGCGCGCTACCTGATGATTGCCTGCTCTCGCGCGGGTGGGCAGCCTGCCAACCTGCAGGGCATGTGGAACGACAGCAACGCGCCCGCCTGGGGCTCCAAATACACGATCAACATCAATACCGAGATGAACTACTGGTTGGCGGAGCCCGCAAATCTTGCCGACTGCGTCGCGCCGCTGGTCTCGATGATCGAGGAACTGGCAGCATCGGGCGCCCGCACCGCGCGCGACATGTACGGCGCCCGGGGCTGGGTGGCGCACCACAACACCGACCTCTGGCGTGCGACCGCACCGATCGACGGCGCCTTCTGGGGCCTCTGGCCGATGGGCGGCGCCTGGCTGTGCCTGCATCTTTGGGATCATTATGATTATGGCCGCGACCGCCGGTTCCTTGATCGCGTTTGGCCGACGATGCGCGATGCAGCGCTCTTCTTCCTCGATACGCTCCTGCCGGTTCCCGGAACGGACCTCCTCGTCACCAACCCCTCGCTTTCGCCCGAAAACGATCACGGTCATGGCGGCAGCCTGTCGGCAGGTCCGGCGATGGACATGCAGATCCTGCGCGACCTGTTCGACCGGTGCGAACGCGCTGGCGCGATCCTCAACCGCGATGCGGCTCTTTGCCGGCAATTTGCCGCTGCACGCGCGCGGCTGGTGCCCAACCAGATCGGCCGGGATGGACAGCTGATGGAGTGGCGGGACGACTGGGACGCCGATGCGCCCGACCCGCACCACCGCCACGTCTCCCACCTGTTCGCGCTTCATCCCAGCGACCAGATCAACCGCGACGACACGCCGGCCCTCGCGGCGGCGGCGCGCCGCTCGCTGGAAACCCGCGGCGATGCCTCGACGGGCTGGGGGCTGGCGTGGCGTGCCAACCTCTGGGCGCGGCTGGGGGCCGGAGACCGCGCGCACCGGGTGCTTGCAAGCCTGCTGTCGTCGCCCCGCACCTATCCCAACCTGTTCGATGCGCATCCGCCGTTCCAGATCGACGGCAACTTCGGCGGCGCCACCGCCATGATCGAGATGCTGGTGCAGAGCCGCGGCGACCTGATCGACCTGCTGCCCGCCCTGCCCGCCGCCTGGCCGTCCGGTTCCCTCCGCGGCATCCGCGTTCGCGGCGCAGCGGAGCTTGATCTCGACTGGAATGAGCGGGGGCTCCGACACTGCACCATCCGTCCGCGCATCGCTGGCACACGCAAGGTGCGGTGCGGTGCGCGGAGCGAGACCGTGATGCTGCGACCCGGCAGAACGATCGAACTGTTGGGTCCTGGCCTTGACGTGCGCCCGGCATAATCGTCGCAAGCGGGCAAGCGGCCGACGACGTGACGGATGGTGACGCCCCGGGCTATACGGCGCCACCTGGAACAGCTTGCCGGAGACGACCCGTGGCCCACCGCATCCTCGTGCTCTACGGCTCGTACCGGTCGGATCGGCAAGGCATCCGACTGGCCGATTTTCTCGTCCGCTCGTTCGGCGCGCGGGGCGCCGATGCCGAACTGATCGATGCGAAGGCGATCGGCCTGCCGATGCTCGACCGCATGTACAAGGAATATCCCGCAGGCGAGGCTTCGGAGGCGCTGGAACAGCTCGCGGGCAAGATCCGGGCGGCTGACGCGTTCGTGTTTGTCGCAGGCGAATATAATTGGGGACAGCAACCCGGCCTGAAGAACCTGACCGACCATTTTCTGGAGGAATGGTTCTGGCGGCCGGCCGCCATCGCCAGCTACTCGGCAGGGCGTCTTGCCGGCGCCCATGCCACCATCGCATGGCACGGCACCCTGTCGGAAATGGGCATGGTGGTTGTCTCGAGCACGCTGGCGGTCGGAAACATCGGCGGCGCGCTTGACGAATCTGGTCAGCCGATCGGGGACGGCGGCGCGGCACTCTCCCGCAGCTTTCCTCGGTTCGCCGATGATCTCGCGTGGTGGACCGATGCTGCGCGAGAGCAGCGAGCGCGCGTCGCACCGCCCTACTGAGCACCGGCGACTGGCGCAGGCGCTCGCGTCGGTCGGCATCCGGTTGAGGCGGCACCATGGCGGGTTCGGGCGACGACATTTGGCTGGCACCGGGCGCACCACTGCGGCAAGTCCCGTGACATGGGCCCGGTCGACATCGCGGTGGCCGGGTGCGGCCCGGGCGGGCTCGCCGCAGCCCTGCTGCTCCACCGTGACGGGCACCGCGTCACCCTCTTCGAACGGTTTGACAGTCCCCGGCCGCTCGGCTCCGGGTTGATGATCCAGCCGACGGGTTTGGCGGTGCTTGATCGCCTCGGTCTCGCCGATCGACTGCTTGATCACGGCGCACGCATCGAGCGTCTGTTCGGCCAGGCGGACGGCCGCACAGTTCTGGACGTCCACTACGCCGCGCTTGGGCACGCAGATGCCTTCGGCATCGGAACGCACCGGGCGTCTTTGTTCGCGGTTCTGCACGACGCCTGCCGCGCCGAAGGCATCCCGATCAGGACAGGCCGGACAGTCAGGGGATCGGAGTTGGCGAGCGGCGGGAAGCGTCGCCTCCTGTTCGAGGACGAGGCGAGGAGCGAGCCGTTCGATCTCGTCGTCGACATGCTCGGCTGCCGTTCGCGGCTTGCGCCGCCCTGCGTCCGCGAACTCGCTTACGGAGCCTTGTGGGCGAGCCTGGACTGGCCGCCCGGGCTGTTCGACGGCGCCGCCCTCGAGCAGCGTTACCGCCGCGCATCGGTCATGGCTGGCGTGCTGCCGATCGGCACGCCGCCCCATGGCCCTGCACCGCAGGCAGCCTTCTTCTGGTCGCTTCGCGCGGACCGGCTACCCGCCTGGCGGGATCGCGGTCTGAATGTCTGGAAGGCCGAGGTCGCGGCACTCTGGCCGGCAACGCAGGCCTTGCTCGACCAGATCGTCGATCCGCAACAATTGACCTTCGCGCGCTACGCTCATCGGACCCTGCCGAACCCGGGCGGCGACGCGTTGATCCACCTCGGCGACGCCTGGCACTCCGCCAGTCCACAGCTCGGTCAGGGTGCGAACATGGCGCTGCTCGATGCCTGGGCCTTGGCCAGCGCGCTTCGCGGTGCCGCTGGCGTCGCCGACGCAATCGCTCGCACGGTCCGCAGCCGCCGGCGCCATGTCCGCCTCTACCAATGGCTCACCGCGCTTTTCACGCCCGTCTACCAGTCCGACAGCCGGCTGCTGCCGTTCGCGCGCGACCGCATTGTCGGACCCGCCTCTCGCCTCTGGCCGGCGACATGGATCCAGGCGGCCATGGTCAGCGGCCTGATCGGCGATCCACTTGCGCCCCTCGGCCTGAGGGCACGCGCCTGACGCGATCGCCCGCCAGGCGCACGCCGGTCGCGCGTACGGCTGTTCACAAGATCGGCAATCTCCGGACAGTCCGGGGCGCGTGCGCCCGCGCCCCGGCTTGCCTCACATGTCGGCGGCGACCGGCCGGACGATCACCTCGTTGATGTCGACGCCATCGGGCTGCTCGACCGCGAAGCGGATCGCGCGTGCGATCGCATCGGGCGTCAGCGACTTCTTGCGCCAGCCCTGCAGGGCCGCGGCCAGCTCCGGATCGGTGATGTCGTGGCCGAGTTCGGTCGCGACAACGCCCGGCGAGATCAAGGTCGAGCGGATCTCGTCATGCTCCTGCCGCAACCCCTCGGTGATGGCCCGCACCGCATGCTTCGTCGCGCAATAAACCGCCGCCGTCGGCATCACCATGTGCGCCGCGACCGAAGCCACGTTGACGACATGGCCCGATCCCCGGCCGACAAAGCGCGGCAGGACGGCAGCGATGCCGTTCAGCACGCCGTGGACGTTCACGTCGATCATCTTCTTCCACTCGTCGCGCTTCAGCGCTTTCAAGGGCGAGAGCGGCATGACGCCGGCATTGTTGACCAGCACGTCGACCCGGCCGAACCGCGCCTCTGCGGCCTCTACGAAGGCGTCGAAATCCGCCCCGTCGGTCACGTCCAGTTCGCGCCAGCCGACATTTCCGCCCAGCTCCTCCGCCAGCGCCTTCAGCCGCTCGCCGCGGCGTGCGCCGATGAACAGCTTGGCTCCGGCCGACGCGAGTTCACGTGCGGTGGCCTCGCCGATGCCGCTCGATGCGCCGGTGATCAGCACGACCTTGTCGATGGTCCCCGTCATGATGCTTCCTTTCCTGCTGGAATGACGGGGCATCAGATGCGCCGCCCGGCGGCGCCGGCGGTAGAGCGATCGTCCAGACGCATTGCACGATCCTCCAAATCAGCCGCCGCCCGCTTGCTTGATCCGCCCGGCTGGAGGATCAGCATGCGCATGGATCGCATCGCCCAACTCGCCGAGGTCATTGACCGTCATGTCGGCGGCACGGGCATCTGCACGACGGCGATGCCCCATGTCTCCCTGATCCGTGCGGATCAGCCCAGCGTGCCCACCCCCGCGGTCTACGAGGCGTCGCTTTGCCTGATCGCCCAAGGCTCGAAGCGCGTGTCGATCGGCGAACAGAGCGTCGTCTACGACGCGGCGCATTATCTGCTCGTGTCGGTCGACCTCCCGCTCGTCGGCCATGTCATCGAGGCGAGTCCGGAGCGGCCTTATCTTTGCTGCAAGATCGATCTCGACCCGGCGATGCTCGCCGACCTCATGGTGGCGGAGGGCGGGCCGATCGCGCGCACCGACCTGCCCGTGCTCGGCGTCTATCCCAGCGACCCGGACCTGATCGATGCCGCCTGCCGTCTGGTTCGTCTGCTTGATCGACCGGAGACGATCGGTGCGCTGGCGCCCCTGATCGAGCGCGAAATCCTTTACCGCCTCATGATCGGACCGCATGGCCCCATGCTGCGCCACGTCGCGACGGCCGGCAGCCACCTCAATCAGGTGAGCCGCGCAATCGCAGCCATCCGGCGTCGCTTCGACGCCCCGATCCGCATCGATGAAATCGCCGCGGATGCGGGCATGAGCCCGTCTTCGCTCCATGCGCACTTCAAGGCGATCACGCGAATGACGCCATTGGAATACCAGAAACAGCTGCGCCTGCAGGAAGCGCGAAGGCTTATGCTCGTCTCCGGCGCCACGGCGGGCACCGCGGGCTTTGCGGTCGGCTACGACAGCCCGTCGCAGTTCAGTCGGGAATACCGGCGCCTGTTCGGCGCGCCGCCGCGACAGGACATCGAGCGGCTGCACGGCGCCCCGGCGGCGGCAATGGCACTCTGACGGCGGATGGTCTCAGCGTTGACCGACGTTAAGGCAGTACGGCCCGTGACTGTCTGTGGCTGGCTGGGGCGGCAGGATTCGAACCTGCGAATGCCGGTACCAAAAACCGGTGCCTTACCGCTTGGCGACGCCCCAACGTGCCGGCGCTTATAGCCGGGTCGATCGTGGTTGGAAGGGTCAGTCGACCCGTTGCAGCCAACCATGCGGGTCGGGCGCGCGGCCGCGCTGCAGATCGCTCAGCCGCTCCAGGATGCGCGCTGTGCGCGGACCCGTCCCACCGTCGCCGATCGTAAAGCCGTAATCCGGACCCGCGACCCGCCCGATCGGCGTGACCACCGCCGCCGTGCCGCACGCAAACGCCTCCACCAGGCGTCCGCTCGCCGCATCCTCCTGCCACTGATCGATCGAATACTGCTCCTCGCGCGCGTCCACGCCTTCGTCCCGCGCCATGCGCAGGATGCTGTCGCGCGTGATGCCGGGCAGGATCGTGCCGGTCAGCGGCGGCGTCACCATCGACCCGTCGGCGAAGAGGAAGAAGATGTTCATCCCGCCGAGTTCCTCGATCCAGCGACGCTCGGCCGCGTCGAGGAACACCACCTGGTCGCAGCCGCGCCGGATGGCTTCCGCCTGCGCGACCAGGCTGGAGGCATAGTTGCCCCCGCACTTGGCCGCACCCGTTCCGCCCGCCGCCGCCCGGCTATGCTCGTGCGATACCCACAGCGAGATCGCGCGCGCCCCACCCTTCCAATAGGCGCCGGTTGCCGAGGCGAGCACCATGTAGAGATATTCACCCGCCGGCTTCACGCCCAGGAACACCTCGCTGGCGATCATGAAGGGTCGCAGGTAGAGCGCCCCGCCCTCGATCTCCGGGATCCACTCGCGCTCCTGCGCCACCAGGGCGCGCACAGACTCGACGAAATACTCCTCCGGCAACGGCGGCATCGCCAACCGCCGGGCAGACTCCTGGAACCGGCGCGCGTTCGCCTCGGGCCGGAACAGCGCCACCCCGCCATCGTCGGTGCGATACGCCTTCAGCCCTTCGAAGATCTCCTGCGCGTAATGAAGCACGGCCGCCGCCGGATCCATCGTCAGCGGCTGGCGGGCGTGCAGCCGCCCTTCATGCCAGCCGGCATCCTCGCTCCACCGCATCGTGACCATGTGGTCGGTGAACACGCGGCCGAACCCAGGGTCGGCGATGCGGGCGCTCCGTTCGCTTGCGGCGATCGGCGACGGGTGCGGTTCAAAGGCGAAAATCGGACGTCCTCCGCTGGTGCGACGCGGCTTCGAAGGCACCGCCTTAGCGCGACGTCTTGCGATCGGCAAAGTCACGCGGCACACTTGCACTCATGGTTGCGTCCGTCGCCTCCCCTCTCTTCCTCCGCGAAGCAGAGCTTCGACGGGGGATTGAGCTGCTGCACTTCGCCAACGCCTCCATCGGCGGCGGCGTCGATGCGGCGTTGGCCGGCACCGGTCTCGGACGCGCGCATGCCCGCGCGCTCTACTTCACCGCGCGCCTGCCCGACCTGCCGGTATCGGAGCTTTTGACGCTGCTCGGCATCACCAAACAGTCGCTCGGCCGCGTGCTGGGGGAGCTTGTCGGGCGCAATCTGGTGGAACAGCGGGTGGGACGGTCCGACCGGCGACAGCGCCTGCTGCGGCTGACCGCGGCGGGCGCAAAGCTGGAGCAGCAGCTGTTCGAGGCGAGCCGGACCCGGCTCGCCGCGGCCTATGGCGAGGCCGGACCTGACGCGGTCGGCGGCTTCTGGCGGGTGCTGGAGGGGCTGGCCGGTCCGGCCGCGATCGCGCGGATGGGCCGCTTTCGCGGCTGACGTCGATCAGCCGTTCTCTCGCCCCATGTCGCGGTTCCGGGCGGTCGCTGCCGCCAGCGTTTCAGCAACCAGCCGGTCGAGCGCACCGTCCGCATCCAGCCGGTCGAGCCCCGCGCGCGTCGATCCGCCCTTGGAGGCGACGCGATCGGCCAGCGCCGCCGGCGACGCATCGGCCATCGTCGCCAGCCGCGCGCTTCCCTCCACCGTCACCAGCGCAAGCCGCGCGGCCTGCGCCGGATCGAGCCCGGTCGCCGCTCCGCCTTTCGCCAGCGCATCGATGAAGCGGTAGAGAAAGGCCGGGCCGCTGCCGGCCAGCGCGGTCACCGCATCATAATCGGCTTCGTCTTCGATCCATTCGACCAAGCCCAGCGGCTTGTGGAGCGCCGTCAGGCTCGCGCACTCATCCGGACCGGCATCGGGCGCATGCAGCGCGACGACGCCCGCGCCGAGCGCGACCGGAAGGTTCGGCATCGCCCGCACGATCGACCGCACCGCCGGGAAGCGTTCGCGAAGGCTGGCATGCGTCACCCCGGCCAGGATCGACAAGAGCTGGCCGCCCGGCGCCATGGTGGCGCTGATATCGTCCGCGACGGTGCCGAGCATGGCAGGCTTCACGCCCACCAGCACGAGGTCCGCGGTCAGCCCGCTGGGAAGCTGGCGCTCGACCCGCACGCCCGGCGCAACCGCGGCGCCGCTCGGCCGCACCACGGTCACCCGGTCTGGCGACAATCCGCTTTCGAGCCAGCGGGACAGCATGGCGCCTGCCATCGCCCCGCAGCCGAACAGCAGCATCGTTTCGGGATAATCGCTAAACATCCCGCGGCTTTAGCCGTGTCAGTCGCGGGGCTGAAGCGGCCGATCTCGAAAAAATCCAATGCCGCCACTCAAGAACGCGGCGTCGCGGCCGTTTAAGCTGCCATGCGTGAACTGAAGCAGGGCGGTGCCGACCGCGTGGCCACTCATCCCGATGCGATCGCGCAGCTTGGCGAACGCCAAGTCGTGGTGGACGGTGGGCGGCACGATCGGCGCGCCGGCAGCGACGACGCGCGCCGGCGGACCGGGCGCCTCGCCAACGCGATGCGCAATCTTCTCGGCATGGACGATGACGAGGATGACGTGCCCCAGGTGTCGCCTCAGTCGGAACCGGCGCCGGCTCCTGCCGCCTCCGCCGGATCGGCGCGACAGCTTCACGAGCGCATTGGCGCCTTTCTGTTCGGGAACGGCCTCGATCCCACGCCGGACCATTACGACCTTGCCTACCAATATGTGCTCGGCGCCAACCGCCGCCTCGTCGCCGCGGTTGATCGCGCGATCGAGCGGGAGGGGCTGCTGTCCGACGACACGGCCGAACTGATCCTGGAGGAATGCCGCACCGACATGTCGGCCGACGCGCTCGCGCGCCTGGTGGACGAGGCGCAGGCCGGCCTGACCAACATCGCCGGCTTGGTCCGGCAGTCCGGCGCCGATGCGGAAGCCTATGGCCAGGCGCTCGAATCCGGCGCCACCGCCTTTGCCGGCGACCGGCCCGACCAGACGATCGAGCAGCTGTTGAGCCTCACGCGGTCGATGATCGACAAGACCCGCGATGCCCAGCAGCAGCTGCGCACCACGGGCAAGCGCATGGGATCGCTCCGCGCGAACCTGGCGGAGGCGCGCCGCATCGCGACCAGCGATGTGCTGACCGGCCTTCCCAATCGCCGCGCGTTCGAGAACAAGCTGAAGCAGGCGATCGCCGATGCCCGCGCTGGCGGCCGCCCGCTGTCGCTCGCCTTCTGCGACATCGATCACTTCAAGAAGATCAACGACACGCACGGCCACGACGTGGGCGACCGCATCCTGAAATTCGTGGCGAAGCTCCTGTCGGCGGCGTCGGGCAACACCTGCCATGTGGCGCGCCACGGCGGCGAGGAGTTCGTGATGCTGTTCGAAGGGCGCACCGCGTCCGAGGCGTGGGACGCTGTGGAGGCATGCCGCGCCGATCTCGCATCGCGCCGGCTGGTGGCGAAGCAGTCGGGCGATCCGATCGGCCAAGTCAGCTTCTCGGCCGGTGTCGCCGCGCTCAGCCCCGATGTCGCCGGACGCGATCTGCTGCGCATGGCAGATCGGGCGCTCTATCGCGCCAAGAACGCCGGGCGGAACCAGGTGCTGCTCGCCGACCACACCGATTGATCGGCCGGCGCGGGGCGGTCAGGCTTCCCCCGCCGTATCGATCATCGCCGCGGCGATCGCGTCCTTGGGACTCTTCCCGCCCCACAGCACGAACTGGAACACGGGATAGAACCGGTCGAGCTCGTCGAGCGCCGCTTCTACCAGCAGCTCGGCCCGGTCGACCGTCAGCACGCCGGCCTCGTCGCCTTCGACGATCGCGGCATGGCGGAACGTCACGATCCCGCTTGCGGCCCACAGCTCGAAATGGCCGAGCCACAGGCCTTCGTTGATCAGCCCGACCGTTTCGTAGATCGCTTGGCGCTTGTCCTCGGCCACCCGGATGTCCGGAAACGCCAGGAACTGGAGCACGCGGTCGTCGTCGCGCCACACGCCGCGCAGTTCATAGCTGCCCCAGCTGCCGGGCGCGGTGCCGACGATCTCGTCGTCGCCCAGCCGCTCGTGCGTCCAGCCGCGCGCCGCGAAATAGCTTTCCAGCGTGTCGATCGGCGCCTCGTCGACGTCGCTGCCGTCGTCCTCGTCGGGGGTCATGCCGTCCTCGTCGCACCCGTCATGGCGCCATCCGTGCCGCCGGCAACGGACGCGGGCAAGACCTCCGGGCGCGGAAAGCTGGGGATAACCGGGTCAGATCGCCGCGCCGGGAATGCCAAGGTCGCCGTCCGGCGTCTGATCCCCCGCCGGGGCGTGCGGCGCAGACGTCGTACCATCCTTGCCCTCCAGCTTGTCGAGCCGGGCCCGCAGCGCGTCCGCCTCATCCCGCGCCGCGGCGGCCATGGCCTTCACCGCCTCGAACTCGTCGCGGGAGACGAAGTCTATCCCGCCCATCCATTCGCGGTTCTTTTCGCGAAACGCGTTCTGCGCCTCGCGGCTCATGCCGGCGACAGTCCCGGCCACGCCGTTCATCAGCTTGGCGAGATCGTCGAACAGGCGATTTTCGGACTGCATGATCGGGCTCCGGCAACAGGAAGGACTAGAGCCTGATCTGGGCTCCGCCCCGGCGCGGCGCAAGGTCGGCGGCGTCGGGATTCAGCCGGGCGATGTCCCAGTTCAGCCCCGCTGCGAAGCCGAGCCAGGCCAGATAGGGCAGCATCAGCAGCGCCGCCCCCCGCCGAATCCGGCCGAACAGCACGGTGGTGATCGTCGCCAGAACGAAGATCGCCAGGATCAGGAACAGCGCCGGCCACACCTGGTGCGCGGCAAAGAAGGTCGGCGACCAAGCATAGTTCAGCAGCAGCTGCACGATGAACAGCGTGATCGCCGTGCCGCGTCCCCGCGCGCTGCGCGCATTCAGGATCAGCGCCAGCGCCAGGCCCAGCAGGATGTAGAGCGTCGTCCATGCCGCACCGAAGGCCCAGCCGGGCGGCATCGCGGCCGGCTTCTCCAGCGCGTCGAACCAGGCGTTGCCGTACCCCGATCCCGACAGGCGCCCCGATGCCAGACCCAGCAGCAGCACTGCCGGCACTGTCACCAGCGCCCAGCGCAGATAGGACATCCGCAACTGACCAGTCAAAGCGATCTCCCCCAAGACGCGACCTCCCGTTCGGCACGGCTCCCGCCGGCGCAATGTTGTCACCCGGTTGATTCGGGCTAACTCGGGAGGCGCTATAGCCGCCCCGGCTGCAAAGTTCATGGGAAAGCGGGCAGCGGCGATGGTTCGTTGCAGCCCGGGCGCCACCCGCGCATCAATCCGTCCGGCGGGCCGCGATCAGGAACTCGACATTGCCTTCGGGACCGGTGATCGGGCTCGGCTCTACGCCCAGCACATCCCACCCCTCGCCCGCAATCCACGCGGAAACTTCCGCGCACACGCGCGCATGCACGGCCGGATCGCGGACGACTCCGCCCTTCCCGACCTCGGCCCGCCCGGCCTCGAACTGCGGCTTGATCAGCGCCACCAGCATCGCCCCCGGCCGCGTGAACGTCAGCGGCGTCGCCAGCACCTTGGCCAGCCCGATGAAGCTCGCATCGCACACCACGATGTCGATCGGGCGGTCGATCTCCGTCGCGGTCAGCGCCCGCGCGTTGGTCTTCTCCAGCACGGTGACGCGCGGGTCCTGGCGCAGCGACCAGGCCAGCTGGTTGGTGCCGCTGTCCACGGCGAAGACATGGGCCGCGCCGCGTGACAGCAGCACGTCCGTGAAGCCGCCGGTTGACGATCCGACGTCGATCGCCACCAGGCCCGTCACGTCGATGCCGAAATGGTCGATCGCATGGTTCAGCTTGATGCCACCGCGCGATACCCAGGGGTGGTCGCGCCCTTTCAGGACAAGCGGCGCATCCTCGTCGATCGGCTGACCCGGCTTTTCGATCCGCCTGGTGTCGGACGTGACCAGGCCGGCGATGATCACCGCTTGAGCTCTCGCCCGGCTTTCAACCAGCCCACGGTCCACCAGCAGCTGATCTGCGCGACGCTTTGGCATGCTTCTACCCGGATCATCCATTTGATGGAGGTTAGTGTTGCCCGGCAGCAACAGGTGATGCTTGTTGCGGGAAAACCCGGAACTTGGGCCGTCCCAACTCGTTTTGTGGGCTCTCGTTTAAACAGACATCGGGACAAAACCCACATGCGCAAGATTCTCGCGGGCCTGCTGATGGCAGGCACGGCGACTGTCGCTCAGGCTCAGTCGTTCAACACCGTCGGCTCGGGCAACACGCTTGTCACGTCCACGGTCGCCGCGCCGGGCACCAGCACGTCGTCGCGCGCCGTCACCGGCCTCGCCGCTGGCGACAATTTGGTCGGCATCGACTATCGCCCTGCCCAGTCCCGCGTCCTGTACGGCACGTCGCAGACCGGCCGCCTTTATGCCATCAACCCCAACACCGGCGTCGCGACGCAGGTTGGCACGCCGGGCTTCCTGCCCGCGGGCAATGTCGGCTTCGACTTCAACCCGCAGGTTGACCGCATCCGCGTGGTGACCTCGACGGGTCAGGACGTGCGCCTGAACCAGACGGTGACCGGCAGCACGTCGACGCTCGCCGCGACGGACGGCACGCTGCGCTACGCCGACGGCACCACCGCGATCCCGTCGGTTGCCGGTGCGGCCTACACCAACAACGTCGCGGGCACTGCGTCCACGACGCTGTATGTCATCGACACCCGCGGCGGCACCGGCAACGCCGTGCTCGCAACGCAGGGCAGCGTCGGTTCCGCGCCGGTTTCGCCCAACTCGGGCCAGCTCTATGCGGTCGGCTCGCTGGGCGTTACCACCACGGGCGCTGTCGGCTTTGACATCCTGACGGTGAACAACACCACCAACACGGCCTACGCGACGCTCACCAGCGCGACCGGGGTGACGTCGCTCTACACGATCAACCTCACGACCGGTGCGGCGACGCTGGTCGGCGCCCTTGCCGGCAACACGACCTATAACGGTCTTGCGCTCTCGCTGGCGCCGTTCGCCAGCTTCGGCACCACGCCGAACCAGGCTGCCGTCGGCGGCGCGCTGGACGCCTTCACCGGCGTGCCGAGCGCCAACGTCAACGGCCTGTTCAACGCCATCGACGGCCTCTCGGCCGCCGGTCAGGCCGATGCGCTGCAGCAGCTGTCCCCGGCGTCGCTGACGCTCCTGCCGGACATCTCGCTGAACATCGTGGAGGCTCAGGAAACCAACATCCTGCGCTATCTGCGCGATCTGCGCGGCAACGCGGTTGATCCCGACGGCAACCGCGTGTCGGTCGACGAGGCTGGCCGCGTCGGGGCCTTCTTCCTCGGCGGCGCACGCTTCGGCAGCTACGATGCCGACATCGATCGCCCGCAGGTCGACAATGACAGCTACCACTTCATGGGCGGTCTCGACTTCCGCTTCAACGAGCGGATCACCCTGGGTGCGTTCGGTGGCTGGGGCCAGACCGATGCCCGCCTGAGCCGCCTGTCGGATCAGTCGCGCCTGCGCAACTGGTTCGCCGGTGCGTTCACCACCGTCGGCGTCGGACCGTTCTACATCGACGCGTTCGGCAGCTACACCGATCTCGACTGGGACATCACCCGTGCGATCAACATCGGTGCGCTCTCCAGCGACACGATTGCGTCCACCGACGGCCGCATCTGGTCGGCCGGCGGCGCCACGGGACTCAGCTTCTCGCTGGGGAACTTCGAGGTCGAGCCCTATGCCGGCATCCGCTATGCCGACGTGAAGATCGACGGCTTCACCGAGACGGGCTCGATCGGTTCGCTGGTCGTCCCCGACATCGAGGACGAATCGCTCCGCCTCAACCTCGGCGGCCGGATCGGCACGAAGTTCGACGTCATGGGCGCCAATGCCCGCATCCAGTTCCGTGGTGCGTGGCTGCGTGAGTTCCTGATGAACGACAGCCGCACGATGACCGTAAACTTCACGGAGCCGGGCATCGGCAGCGCGTTCACCTTCACGACCAACCCGCTGTCCGCCGAATATTACAACGTCGGCGCGGCCCTCAACATCGCCGGCAGCGGCCCGCTGTCGATGGTGGCGGACTATGACGTGCAGTTCGATGACGAGCGTCAGTTCCACGCGCTGACGGTCGGCGCTCGCCTGGCCTTCTAAGCCCGGCATCCTGACCCAAGAAACGGGGGCGGTCGGCTGCGTGCCGGCCGCCCCTTTCTTCTGTGCGCCGGCCTTTCTATGTGCGCGGGTGATGGAGCGGCTCGACGGCAGCTCGCCGGTTCCGCCCCCTTTCCGCGGCGGGATCGTCGCGCTCGGCAATTTTGACGGGTTTCACCGCGGCCACCAGGCGGTGGTCGGGCACGCCGTCGATCGTGCGCGGCGTGAAGGCCGCCCGGCGATCGTCGCCACCTTCGACCCACACCCCGTCCGCTTCTTCCGCCCGGATGCGCCGCCGTTCCGCCTCACCACGCTTGATCAGCGCCAGCGCTTGTTCGCCGCGGCGGGGGCCGACGCCATGCTGGTGCTCGGCTTCGACGCCGCGCTCGCCGCCACGCCCGCCGACGTCTTCGTCACCGATCTTCTCGGCCACCACATCGGAGCAGCCGGCGTGGTCACCGGCACCGACTTCACCTTCGGCAAGGGCAAGGGCGGCAACATCACGCTGATGCAGGGCTGGGCGGCCGCCGCGGGCATGTCGGTCGATGCGGTGCCCCCCGTTTGCGACGATCTCGGCCCCGTTTCCTCCACCCGCATCCGCCAGGCGCTGGTCGACGGGCGCCCGGACGAGGCCGCGCGCCTCCTCACCCGCCCGTTCGCGATCGAGGGCGTCGTTGAACATGGCGACAAGGTCGGCCGCACCATCGGCTATCCCACCGCCAACCTGCAGGTCGGCCGCTATCTCCGCCCCCGTTACGGCATCTACGCCGTGCGCGGCCGCCTTCCCGATGGCCGGGTTCTGGACGGCGCCGCCAACCTCGGCATCCGCCCCAGCTTCGATCCGCCCAAGGAACTGCTCGAACCGCACTTCTTCGATTTCGCCGGCGACCTCTACGGCCAGCGGATCGAGGTGGAGCTTCACCACTTCATCCGGCCGGAGGCGAAGTTCGACGACATGGACGCGCTGATCGCACAGATGGATGCCGATTGCGCGGAGGCACGCGCCCGGCTGGCAGGCGCGCCCGACCTGCGCTAAGCGCCCGGTCCACATGGCCGACGACACCAACAGCACCGCGCGCGACTGGCGCGACACCGTCTTCCTGCCGAAGACCGACTTTCCGATGAAGGCCGGCCTCGCCGCCAAGGAACCGCAGATCCTGGAGCGCTGGCAGCGGCTGGGCCTCTACCAGCGCCTGCGCGAACAGCGCGCGGGGGAGCGCCGCTTCATCCTCCACGATGGCCCGCCCTACGCCAATGGCGACATCCACATGGGCCATGCGCTCAACAAGGTCCTGAAGGACCTCGTCGTCCGCACCCGCAGCCTCATGGGCTACGACGCGCCCTATGTGCCCGGCTGGGACTGCCACGGCCTTCCGATCGAGTGGAAGATCGAGGAACAGTACCGCAAGAAGAAGCAGTCAAAGGACGAGGTCCCTCCGGCCGAGTTCCGCGCCGAATGCCGTGCGTACGCCGCCGAATGGGTCGGCATCCAGCGCGCACAGTTCGAGCGGCTGGGCATCATGGGCGACTGGGACGACCCCTATCTCACCATGAAGTACGAGGCCGAAGCGACCATCGCCGGCGAGCTCCTGAAGTTTGCCGAGAGCGGCCAGCTCTACCGCGGCGCCAAGCCCGTCATGTGGAGCCCGGTGGAGAAGACTGCGCTCGCCGAGGCCGAGGTGGAATATGAGGATATCACGTCGACGCAGATCGACGTGGCGTTCGAGATCATCGACGCGCCCAACGCACCCGAACTCGTCGGCGCACATGCGGTGATCTGGACGACGACGCCGTGGACAATCCCGGTGAACCAGGCGCTCGCCTACGGGCCCGACGTCGAATATGTTCTGATCGAGACGCTTGGATACAAGCAACCGGGCCAGAGCGAAGTCATGTCCGGCTTCAGGCTCCTGGTGGCTCGCGAGCTGGTCGAGGCTTTCCAATCGCGCGCGAAGCAGGTCATCCCGACCATCGGCCCGGTCGACATCGTTTCGGTAATCAAAGGCTCCGCCCTCGCCGGCGCCACAGCGCGCCACCCGATGCACCATCTCGGCGGCTTTTTCGCAAAGCCCCGCCCCTTCCTGCCCGGCGACTTCGTCACCACCGATCAGGGCACCGGCCTCGTCCACATGGCCCCGGACCATGGCGAGGACGATTTCGACCTGTGCAAGGCGAACGGCCTCGATCCCGTCTTCGCCGTGGAAGGCGACGGCCGCTACCGCGCCGACTGGGGCTGGCTGGGCGGCGAAGGCAGCGTCATCAATCCGAAGTTCAACGCCCCCGACGGCCCGATCTGCGAAGGCCTGCGCAACGCCGGCGCCCTCCTCGCGGCCTCCGCGGACTACCGCCACAGCTATCCGCACAGCTGGCGCTCCAAGGCCAAGCTGATCTTCCGCGCCACGCCGCAATGGTTCATCCCGATGGACCGATCGGCAGACAGCGAACGTCCGGGGGACGTTCGCAGCCGATCGGTCGGCGAGCAAGGCGAGCCGTCAAGCCATCAGCCACGTTTCTCGACTTCGCTCCAAACGAACGGAGATGACGGGGCAACCACCCAAACCTCGATCGCATCGAGCGACGTCGAAGAGCGCAGCACCGATGCCCGCGACAATGGCGCCACGCTCCGTCAGGTCGCACTCGACGCCATCGCCGCCACCCGCTGGATTCCCGCGCGTGCGGAAAACCGCATCACAGCGATGGTCGCCGGCCGCCCCGACTGGGTGATCAGCCGCCAGCGCGCCTGGGGCGTGCCGATCGCGCTCTATGTTCACCGGCAGACCGGCGACTATCTGCGCGACGCGCACGTCAACGCCCGCATCCTCGCTGCCTTTCGAGCGGGCGGTGCCGACGCCTGGTACGCCGCCGACCATCAGGCGCTGCTTGGCGAAAGCTACGACCTCGCCGATTATCAGCCCGTCCAGGACATCCTCGACGTCTGGTTCGACAGCGGCTCCACCCACGCCTTCGTGGTCGAGGCGCGCTATGGCGAGGGGACCCGCGCCGACCTCTATCTGGAGGGGTCGGACCAGCATCGCGGCTGGTTCCAGTCGTCGCTGCTGGAAAGCTGCGGCACCCGCGGTCGCGCGCCCTATGCCGCCGTCCTCACCCATGGCTTCGCGCTCGACGGCACCGGCCGCAAGATGTCGAAAAGCCAAGGCAACGTCGTCGATCCGTTGAAGGTGATGGCCGACAGCGGCGCCGACATCCTCCGCCTCTGGGCCGCGGCGACCGACTATTTCGACGATGTGAAGATCGGCAAGGATGCGCTGTCGGGCGCGTCCGACGCCTATCGCAAGCTCAGGAACACCTTCCGCTATCTTCTTGGCGCACTCGACGGCTTCACCGCTGCCGAGCGGCTGCCGCACGCCGACATGCCGGAGCTGGAGCGCTACATCCTCCACCGCCTCCACATCCTGGATGGGGAGCTGAGATCGGCCACCGACGGCTTTGAATTCAACCGCTACGTCCGCGCCCTGTCCGATTTCGCGAACGAGGAGCTGTCCGCCTTCTTCTTCGATATCCGGAAGGACAGCCTCTACTGCGACGCCGCCGACAGTCCGAAGCGCCGCGCCTACCGCACCGTGCTCGACATCCTGTTCGAGGCATTGGTCCGCTACGCCGCGCCGCTCATCCCCTTCACGGCGGAGGAGGTGTGGCTCACCCGCTATCCCAGCGACGACGGCTCCGTGCACTTCCAGACCTGGCCGACCATCGAGGATGCTTGGCTGGACGGGGCGCTCGGCGCGCGCTGGCACGAGGTGCGCGCGCTGCGGGAGCAGGTGACGGAGGCGATCGAGCCGATGCGCCGCGAGAAGATCGTCCGCTCCAGCCTCGAGGCGGCCGTCACCGTGCCGGCAGCCCCGCTTCCGGCCGACCAGCTTGCCGAGCTGTTCATCAGCGCCGCGGTGTCGGAAGGCGGCGAGATCGCGGTTCGCCGCACGGATGATCAGAAATGCGGCCGCTGCTGGCGCCACCTGCCGGAGGTTCCGGAGGACGGCGCGCTGTGCGCCCGCTGCGCGGAGGTGGTCGCGTGATCCGGCGCAATCGCACGCTCGGCTACGGCATCGCCGCCGCTGTCTTCATCCTCGACCAGCTCATCAAGTGGCTCGTCACCGGCCCGCTCGGTGTCAGCGCCCCCGGCGACGTGCGGGAGGTGCTGCCCTTCTTCAACCTCAGCTTCGTTGCGAACAACGGCATCTCGCTCGGCCTCTTTCCCGCCGGCAGTGACGGGATGCGCTGGCTGCTGGTCGGCGTCACCCTGTTGATCAGCATCGGCGTCGCCGTCTGGCTGTGGCGGGAACGGTCGCGCGGCGATGCCGTCGCGCTCGGCATCGTGCTGGGCGGTGCCATCGGCAACATCGTCGATCGCACGCGCGTCGGCTATGTCATCGACTATGCCGACCTGCACTTCGGCAGCTGGCAGCCCTTTTTGGTCTTCAATCTGGCCGACGCGGCGATTACGGTCGGCGCCGTCATCCTCGTGCTGCGCGCCTTTTTCGTGAAGCGCCCCGACGATCAACCGGAGAGTCACCATGCGTAAGGCCCCTCTCGTCGCCCTTTCGGCCACAGCGCTCGCGCTTGCCGGCTGTGCCAGCGGCAGCGGCCGGGTCGGCCCGGACGAGTTCGCGACCGCGCGTGCGGCCCCGCTGGTCGTTCCGCCCGATTTCGCGCTGCGTCCGCCCGCCCCGGGTGAGCCCCGCCCGCAGGAGGTTTCCGCCAGCACGCAGGCGCTTCAGGCGCTGTTCGGCGGGCCGGCGCAGCGCAGCGCGGCAGAGAGCGCGGCGCTGACGGAGGCCGGCCGCGCGACCGCCGCCCCCGGCATCCGCTCCTCCGTCGCCGATCCCGCGACCACGGTCGTGGACAAGGGCACCACCACGCAGGAAATCCTCGCCGCGCCGGAAGGCGACGGCCAGGAAGCTCGCGCCGCGGTTCCGCAATAAACGTCTGCCGGGGCGGCGCGTCGCCGCCCCGCATCGCTCAGAAGGCGGCGGTCAGCGACGCCACGATCGTGCCGTCGGCGATGCTGCCGGTGCCGTCGTTCCCCTTAGAAAAGTTCGGCTGCAGATAGGCCGACTCGCCCCGTCCGATGTCGGTGTCGATGTACGACACGTTCAGCGTCAGCCCGCTGAACACCAGGTCCGCGCCCAGCGCCCAGTCCCAATATTCGCCGGTCGGCGCCAGGCTGGTGCCGTTGGGACCAAGGCCGGGATTGCCGTCCGAATAGCCGATGTGCGCCTTCAGCGTCAGGGGCGTGCCGGGCAGACCGACCGCACCGTCGCCGGACAGATAGAGATTGTCCTCGCGGTCGCCGTCACCTTCGATGAAGGGCGTGGCCGACGCCGTGAAATAGCCGAGCGAGGTCTGCGCTGGCGCATAGGCGACCGCCGCCGTCAGCGACGCCGGGCCGATCGTCCCGCCCAGCCGGCCGTAGAACTCGACCACGTCAGATTCGTCCACGCCGCCCGGATAGGTGTACCAGGTGACACCGACGTCCACCGATGCGTCACCCACCGTGGTCTTGTACCCGGCGATTAGGTCCAGCTCCAGGTTCGCACCGCCGAACGTGCCCCATCCCGCCAGGTTGGATCCCCAGGTGCCGATGTAGAGGCCGCTGTCGTGGGCGATGGTCAGGCCGCCCTGCACGGCCACTTCCTTGTCCGTCTGCGACACGCCCCGGAAGCGATAGTCGGACGCCACGGTCACCGATCCGCTGACGGTGATCGGCTCCGGCGGTGCCGTTTCCTGCGCCATCGCGGGCGTGGCGACGACCAGACACGGCAAGAGCAAGCGGAAGTTGAGCATCGACGAACCCCCTGTTCAATGGTGGGCCCCTCCTCACGCACGTGTTCGTTCGACACGTTGACAGAAACGTGCCGAACAATGGTGCAACGCACAACGATTATTTTGCAACTGCGCACATGGGCGCAACAATGCGTCAACTTGGCTGGCAAGCCGCTGTGAAACGCTCCAGTCCCGCCGCCAGGTCGGCAATCAGGTCGTCCGGATCCTCAAGCCCGATGTGCAGCCGCACCAGCGGCCCCTCGGCCGCCCATGGCACTGCGCTGCGCATCCGCTCAGGGTCGGCCGGAATGGCAAGGCTCTCATACCCACCCCAGCTGTAGCCCAGCCCGAACAGCCTCAACCCGTCGAGCATCGCCGTCCGCGCCGCATCGTCGCCGCCCCGCAGCACGAAGGAGAACAGGCCGCTCGCCCCGCGGAAGTCGCGCGCCCAGACATCATGTCCGGGACAGCTTGGCAGTGCCGGGTGCAGCACGCGCGCGACCTCCGGCCGCTCCGCCAGCCACCGCGCCACCGTCAGCGCGGACGCTTCATGCTGCTTCAGCCGGACCCCCATCGTGCGCAGCCCGCGCGCGCCCAGAAAGGCATCGTCCGGCGACGCGCACTGACCCCAGGCGTGCGTTGTCTGGCGGAGGCGTTGCCACAGCCCGGGCGCCGCCGTGACCGATCCCAGCATGGCGTCCGAATGGCCGACCACATATTTGGTCAGCGCCATCACCGACAGGTCGACGCCCTGCTCGATCACCGGCAACAGCAGCGGCGTCGCCCAAGTGTTGTCGATCAGCGTGACAACGCCCGCCGCCTTCGCCGCCGCGACGATCGCCGGCACGTCCTGCACCTCGAACGTGATGCTGCCGGGGCTTTCCATGAAGATCGCCGCCGTGCGCTCTCCGATCAATTCGGCGATCCCGGCGCCGATGCACGGATCATAGAAACGGGTCCCGACGCCCATCCGCTTCAGCGGCCCGTCACAAAAGGCACGCGTCGGCTCATAGGCGCTGTCGACCATCAACAGCTCGTCGCCGGGCGCCAGGACCGTGGTCAGCGCCGTCGCCACCGCCGCCACGCCGGACGGGTACAGCAGCGTTCCGGCCGCACCCGGTTCCAGCGCCGTCAGCGCGTCGGCCAGCGACCACTGCGTCGCCATTCCGCGCCTGCCGTAATAGGGCTTGTGGTGCGTGTCGTGGGGCCGCGCGCGCATCTCGGCCACGCTGTCGTACAGCACGGTCGATGCGCGCCACACGGGCACGTTCACCGCGGCTCCCGTCCACTCCGGCCGCCTGCCGCCTGTCACGATCCGCGTGAACGGCCGGTCGTCGTCGCGCTCCTCCGCCATCAGGCGCCCGTCGCCTTGGGTGTCGACGGGTCTGCCCCCCACTCCGACCAGCTGCCGTTGTACAGGCCCGCGTCCGGCCGGCCCAGCAGGTGAAGGCCGAATGCGATCACCGCCGCCGTCACGCCGCTGCCGCAGGTGGCGATCACCGGTCGCTCCACCTCCACGCCCGCATCCTCGAACGCGGCGCGCAGCGTTCCCTCCCGCTTCCAGGTTCCGTCGGGGTGGAAGAGCGTACCCTGCGGTACGTTCAGCGCACCCGGCACATGGCCGGGTTGCACGCCCGGATGCGGCTCCGGCTCCATGCCCGCGAACCGCCCTGCGGATCGCGCGTCCACCAGCTGGGCGGCGGCGCTGTCCAGGTTGGCGCGCACGTCCGCCATGGTGCGCAGGCTCCCACCCGGCGCCCCGGCCGAAAAGCTCTCCGCCCGGCTCCCTCCGTCGCCCGTTTCCAGCGGCAGCGCTCGCGCCCGCCACGCCGCAAGCCCGCCGTCAAGGATGGCCACGTCGCGCAACCCATATTCGCGCAGCAGCCACCATCCCCGCGCGGCACTGTGCAGCGGCGAATCGTCGTAGATCACGATGCGCGTGCCCACGCCGATCCCCAGCGCACCGATCAGCCGCCCGGCCTCGTCGGACGTCGGGATCGGCTTGGTCCCGCCGCCAAAGGCATCCAGGTCCATGAAGCGCGCACCCGGAATATGGCCGGCGGCATGCTCGGCCCGCGGGTCGCGCCGTTCGTCGGGCAGATGCTTGGACGCGTTCACCACCCGCAGGTCCGGCGCGCCCAGCGCGGCCTGCAGCCAGTCTGCGCTTACCAGTGCGTCCATCATCGCCTCCCCACGCCGGCGCCCGTTCGGCCGGCCCGAACGCTAATAGGGCGCTCCGCTCGCGTCGAGCGTGTCGAGGAAGTCGGCGGCCTGCCGCCGCAACCCATCCACCGTCTCGGGTGCCATCCGATCAAGCGTCCGGTACGGCCCCGCCAATCGCCGGTTGCGGCCGATCCGATCGCGGTTCCGCGCCAGGAAGTCCCAATAAAGCGCATTGAACGGGCAGGCGTCGGGCCCGGTCCGCTCGGTCACCTTGTACCGGCACCCGCCACAATAATCGGACATGCGGTTGATGTAAGCGCCCGACGATATGTACGGCTTGGATCCGATCAGCCCGCCGTCCGCGAACTGGCTCATGCCGATCACATTGGGCGCCTCCACCCATTCATAGGCGTCGGCGTAGACCTCCAGATACCAAGTGTGGACCGCGTGCGGATCGGCGCCGATCAACAGCGCGAAGTTGCCCGTCACCATCAACCGCTGGATGTGGTGGGCATAGGCGAGGTCCAGAGTCTGCCCGATCACCTCAGACAGGCAGTGCATGTCGGTGTCGCCCGTCCAGTAGAAGCGCGGCAGCGGGCGGTGGACGTCCAGATGGTTGCGCCGGGTGAAGTCCGGCCCCTCCCGCCAATAGATGCCGCGCATATACTCGCGCCATCCGATGATCTGCCGGATGAACCCCTCGGCCGAATTCAGCGGCACCCGCCCCGCCCGGTACTCCGCATCCACCCGCCGGCAGAGCGCGAGGGGGTCGAGCAGCCCTGCATTGATGTAGGGCGACAAATGCGCGTGCCAGAGCAGCGGCTCGCCGGTCACCATTGCATCCTGATTGTCGCCGAACGCGGGGAGCGCGTCTGTCACGAAGCGGTCTTCCGCTGCCTTCGCCTGCTCCGCCGTCACCGCGAAATCGAAGCTCTCCAGCGATCCGGGATGATCCGGAAAGCGCGCCGCCACCAGGGCCAGCACGTCGGCCGTCACGTCGTCCGGCGGGCATGGCTTGCGGCGCGGCAGGAACAGGTCGCCGTCGGCCGGCTTCCGGTTTTGCCGGTCCAGGTTCCACTGGCCGCCGGCGGGCTTGCCGCCGTCCATCAGCAACCCGGTCTTGCGCCGCATGTCGCGGTAGAACCATTCCATCGTCAGCTCGGATCGTCCGTCCGCCCAGGCGTCGAAGGCGGCATGGCTGCACAGGAAGCGCTCGTCGGCGCGAATCTCCACCGGGATGCCGAACAGCGTCTCCCAGCTTTCCAGCATCGCCGCCACGCGCCATTCCCCGGCCTCCGTCACCACGATGCGCGTCGCGCCATGCGCCGACACCGCGCGCGCCACGGCGGCCGTGAAGCTGTCGGCGGCGTCCGGATCGTCCAGCTTCTGGTACACGACGTTCCATCCCGCCGCCCGCAGCGCGCCGGCATGGTGCCGCATGGCCGAAAACAGAAAGGCAATCTTGCGCTTGTGGTGCCGCACATAGGTCGCCTCCTCGGCGACCTCCATCATCACGATGACGCTGGTGGCCGGATCGGCATCCTTCAGGGACGAGATGGTCGGGCTCAACTGGTCGCCCAGGATCGGTATGATCGTTGTCACGTCCGCTTGAGCGCGCCTGTGCGGCCCGGGTTCCGCGGACCCTCTTGCCCCATGGCGCCCACCCGCCGATGGTGCACCGCTGCAAAGGGGGCCCGGGTGGACATGACGACCGAAATCTTGGTGCTCGGCTGGTCGGTCGTGCTCCTCCTCCTCCACATCGCCGTGCAGGGCGCGCTCACCGCACGGGCGCGCGGCGCCCGCTACAATGCCGGACCGCGCGACGAAGGACAGCCGCCGCCGGGCCGCTATGCCGGGCGTGCCCAGCGCGCTCTGGCCAACTTCACGGAAACCTACCCGGCCTTCGTCGCCCTCGCCCTCGCGCTTGCCGTGACGGGGCGCACGGGCGGCGACGGGGCGCTCGGCGCACTGCTGTGGATCGGCGGACGCACGCTGTTCCTGCCGCTCTACCTGGCGGGTATTCCGTGGCTGCGCTCGGCCGCGTGGGGGGTGGCGGTCGCGGGCCTCCTGCTGATGCTCCTTCGCCTGCTCTGACGCGCGCTCACCACAGGCTCAGCAGCAGATAGCGCACGATCAGCGCCGCCATGGTCGCGCCCGCAAGCCTGCGCCCACGCACCGCGATCGCCGCCAGCATCAGCACCAGCAGCACCGCTGTCATCCCCCAGGCGACGGGGTTCCGCAGCAGCGGCGCCAGCGTCGGCTCCGACAGGTACCACCCCAGCTGGCACAGCAGCAGCGCCAGCATGACGCCCAGGACGATCCGGCGCACGCGAAAGAAATGCACGTCCAGGTCCGCATGCTCGGCCGGGTCGCGGGGAAAAACCAGATGCGCAGCCAGATAATAGGCGCCGGCAAAGGCGGTCACCCCCACCATCGATGCAATCGACAGGCGCACCACGTCCCGCACGGCCCACGCCGCCGCCCAGAACGACAGCAGGTCGAGCAGCACGAACAGGCCGAGCGCGGGTGTCAGCCAGCCGATCCTGACGGCGGATCCGGGCCGCACGCGCGCCTCGATCGTGCGGGCCAGCCCACCCAGCACCTCGACGATCGACAGCCCCAGCACCAGGCCGAACAATGCAAACAGGAACTCGAACTCGCTCATGTCGCCTGATCCCCCCGGACGCGAACGCGTCTGCGAAGACCTTGCACGATGGCGACGCATCGACAATCTGCGCCTCCATGAGCATCACCCATCTCGGCCAGGCGTCGCCGCTTCCGCAAAGCCCGGAGCAGGCCGTCCTCGATTATGTGCCCAATCCGCGCACCGGCCGCCCCTACCTCGTCCGCTTCACGGCGCCCGAATTCACCTCGCTCTGCCCCGTCACGGCGCAGCCGGATTTCGCGCACCTCGTCATCGATTATGCTCCGGCCGCGACCATCGTCGAATCGAAGTCGCTGAAGCTGTTCCTGGGCAGCTTCCGCAACCACCAGGCCTTCCACGAGGATTGCACGGTCGGCATCGGGGAGCGCCTGGTGGCCGAAATGCAGCCGCTGTGGCTGCGCATCGGCGGCTACTGGTATCCGCGTGGCGGCATCCCCATCGACGTGTTCTGGCAATCGGGTGAGCCGCCCGCAGGCCTCTGGCTGCCGCCGCAGGACGTGCCCGGATATCGCGGACGCGGCTGACCCCCCCCAAACTGGTCATTGATCCTTAGTGACACGGGTGTAAGCTACACCCATGCCCGCCGCTGCCCATCTTCACCCGATCGCGATCGAGCCCGGCGACATCGACTTCATGGGCCACGTCAACAATGCCAGCTATCTGCGCTGGGTGCAGGAAGCGGTGATCGCCCATTGGCGCTCGATCGCACCGCCCACCGCGATCGCGGAGCATCTCTGGATCGCGCTTCGGCACGAGATCGATTATCGCAAGCCTGCCTTCCTTGATGATCAGGTGATCGCCACCGTCGTCCTTGAACGGGTGCAGGGCGCCCGCGCCTTCTACGAGACGGTCATCCGCCGGGGGGAGGAGGTCATCGCCGAGGTCCGCTCCAGCTGGTGCTGTCTCGATGCGGCGACCCTGCGCCCGGCCCGCATCGCCCGCGACATCGTGGAACGTTTCCTGCCGCGCGCCGGCTGAACGGTCGACGTTCACCCCGCGTTCAATCCCGCGATCGTCAGATGGTTCGGACCGGAACCGGGAGCTGACCGATGCGGACACTCATCCCCCTCCTCCTGACGGCGCTTGCCACGCCGGCCGCGGCGCAGACCGGCATCGCCGGACCTCCATCCGCCGACGTCGGCCCTTTCAAGACCAGCGTCGGGCGTGAGCTCGACTCGATCCGCCGCTCGGTGGATCGTGGCCGCCGCGACGGTCAGCTCAGCCGGCGTGATGCCCGCGCCGCCCGTCGTGAGGGCGGGCAGATCGGAACGCTGGCCAATCGCTATGCCGCTGACGGCTATCTGTCGGACAGCGAACGCGCTGAACTCTCCGCGCGTGCGGAGCTGCTGCGCGCGGAGGTCAACCGCGAACGCCTGCTCCGCCCCGCGTCGCGTCCAGACTAGCGTCCGCGCATCAACCCGCCGAGCAGGCCGCGCAGCAGCCGGCTTCCGAACGACCCCGCCACCTGCCGCCCGATCGATGAAGCCGCGGACCGTGCGGCCGATTGGATCATCTTGTCGGCCAGGCTCGGCTGCGCGCGCGCCGCCCGCCGTGGCGCCTCGTCTGGAGGCGGGGCGGCCGCTGCCTTCGCCGCCCGCTCGGCCAGCATCTCCTCTGCGGACTGACGGTCGACCGCAGTCGTATATTTCCCGGCGATCGCGTCGGTTGCGATCAGCGTCGCCCGCTCCCCCGTCGTCACCGGGCCCAGCCGCGATCCCGGCGCCCGGATCAGCGTCCGGCTGACCGGCATCGGCGCCCCGTCCTCCCCCAGCAGCGACACCAGCGCCTCGCCGGTCTTCAGCTCGGTGATGGCGGTCGCGACATCCAGCCCCGGGGCCGCGCGGAAAGTCTCGGCCGCCGCCCGCACCGCCTTCTGGTCGCGCGGCGTATAGGCGCGCAGCGCATGCTGGATGCGGTTGCCCAGCTGCCCCGCGATCCGGTCCGGCACGTCGATCGGGTTCTGCGTGACGAAATAGACGCCGACGCCCTTCGACCGGATCAGCCGCACCACCTGCTCCACCTTGTCGACCAGCGCGTCCGGCGCATCCTCGAACAACAGGTGCGCTTCGTCGAAGAAGAAGACGAGCTTCGGCTTGTCGGCGTCGCCCACCTCGGGCAGCGTCTCGAACAGCTCGGACAGCAGCCACAGCAGGAAGGTGGCGTAGAGCTTTGGGCTCGCCATCAGCCTGTCGGCGGCAAGCACAGACACGATGCCGCGCCCGTCATCCGCCAGCCCCATCAGGTCGCGCACGTCCAGTGCGGGCTCGCCGAAGAAATGCTCTCCGCCCTGGCTCCTCAGCTGCAGCAGGGCACGCTGGATCGCCCCGACGCTGGGCTTGGTGACGTTGCCATATCTGGTCGACAGCTCCTTGGCGCGCTCCGCCACATGGGCGAGCATCGCTCCCAGGTCGTCCAGGTCCAGCAGCAGCAATCCCTCGTCGTCCGCCAGCTCGAACGCTACCGTCAGCACGCCCGCCTGCGTCTCGTTCAGGTCCAGCAGGCGCGCCAGCAGCACCGGCCCCATCTCGCTCACCGTCGTGCGGATCGGATGCCCGGCCGCGCCGAACAGGTCCCAGAACCGGACCGGCGTCTCACGATATCGCCAGTCGCCGTCCGCGATCTCGGCGCTCCGCTTCGTCAGCGCCTCGTGCGGCTTCGCGGTCGGGCTGCCCGCCATGGCGAGGCCGGACAGATCGCCTTTCACGTCCGCCACGAACACCGGCACGCCTGCCGCCGAGAAGTTCTCGGCCAGGCCTTGCAGCGTCACCGTCTTGCCGGTGCCCGTCGCACCCGCGATCAACCCGTGACGGTTGGCCAGACGCAACAAGAGCTCGCGCCGTTCGGTGCCGCCTGCCCCCGCACCCACGAAGATCGTCCCGCTCACGCCCGTTCCCCCTCGCTGCCCGGCGGAACGCTAGATCATCGTTCCGCCAGGCGGAAGCGCGCTTGGCGCCGGCGCACCGGCACTCTGGGCATGAAAAAGGGGCCGGCGCCACCGCGCCCGCCCCTTCTTCCAACCGGTTGCGCGGCTTAGTTCCGGCGCAACCGCAATCCGATGTACAGCGGCGGGTTGTTGCCCTGCTGCACCAGCATCAGGACGCTGCCCTGCTGGCTTGCCTGCACCGCGGCGTTGAACTCCTCCGGCGTCGCCACCGGCCGGCGATTGACCGACAGGATCACGAAACCGCGACGCAAACCCTTCGCCGCCGCGTCGGACGACGGATCCACGGCCGCCACGACCACGCCGCGCGTTTCCGGCGGCACGCCCACGGCGCGCGCGATCTGCGGGGTCAGCGCCTGCACCGCGACGCCGGCCGACTGCCGCGCCGCGGCCGACGTGTCGCCGTCGCCCTCCTCGGAGAAGCCCTCGTCGACACCCTGGTTCTGCGCCAGCTGCTCCTCCGGCGGACGCTCGGCGATCTGCACCTGCACCGTCTGGCGACGACCGTCGCGGATCAGCTCGACCGGGATGCGCTGGCCGATCTGCAGGCGCGACACGATGTAGGACAGCGTCTGGTCCGGCGTGACCTCCTGGCCGGCGACCGACACCACCACGTCGCCCTGCTGGATGCCGCCGCGGGCCGCCGGCTGACCCGGCTCGACGGATCGGATCACCTCGCCGCGATTGCGCGGCAGGCCCAACGCCTCGGCGATCTCCGGGGTCACCGGCTGGATGCCGACACCCAGGTAACCGCGGCGCACCCGCTCGCCCCGGCGCAGCGTCTCAACGATCGGCGCGGCCTGGTCTGCCGGGATGGCAAAGCCGATGCCGACATTGCCGCCCGACGGCGAGATGATCGCGGAATTGATGCCGACGACGTTGCCGTTCAGGTCGAACATCGGGCCGCCGCTGTTGCCCTGGTTGATGGACGCATCCGTCTGGATGTACCGGTCATAGGCACCGCCCTGCCCGGTCACGCGCGCGATGGCGGACACGATGCCCGCGGTCACGGTGCCGCCCAGCGAGAACGGGTTGCCGATCGCCAGCACCCAGTCGCCAACGCGCAGATTGTCGGTCTGCCCGAACCGCACAAAGGGCAGCGCCTCGCCCGCATCGATCTTCAGGACGGCGATGTCGGAATTGGTGTCGTTCCCGACCACGCGCGCTTCGAACTCGCGGCGGTCGGACAGCGTGACCGTAACGGATTCAACCGTCGCGGTCCGCGCACCCGGCGAGATCACATGGCTGTTGGTGACAATATAGCCATCAGCCGAGATCAGGAAGCCGGAGCCGAGCGAGGTCGCCTCCCGCGTCACCGTCCCGCCCTGACCACCGCGGCCGCCGAACAGATTGCCGAACGGCGTTCCGGCGAACGGATTGTTGGGCACCTCCACCTGCTGCCGCGTGGAGATGTTGACCACGGCGGGCTGCAGCCGCGCCACCAGCTCGGCAAAGCTCTGCGGGGCGCCGCGCGGCGCGGCGGCGGGCATCGATGCGGGATCGTTCTGGGCCACCTGCGCGCCAACCGGCTGCTGCAGGGTCATCGTGGCCGCGGCGCCGCCCACCAGCAGGGCGGCGGTGATTCCATAGGCGTATCGCACCAGGGTCTTTTCCTCTTCTCAAGCGAGCGAACGGCATGGCCGCGCCCGCGCGATGATCGATGCTGTTTGCGGGCTGAACGGCGATTGAATGATTACAATCGTCGTCCGTTCCGCATCCTTGTTGCGCCGGCCGCCTTCCCCCTGCTGGCGGGCCCGGCAATCACCCCTCTGCTCGATGATCCGCGATCGCTCCCGCGCCGTCCTTAGGGACGGCCGCGGAACTGCCGGAAATACTCGCTGTCGGGCGACAGCACGGCGGTTGCGCTGCCCTGCGGGGTCGATCCGTCGGTGCCGAACGTGTGGCGATAGGACTGCATGGCGCGGTAAAAGTCGTAGAACTCCGGATCCTTGCCAAAGCTTGCGGCATAGGTGCGCGATGCTTCCGCGTCTGCGTCCGCCCGGATGATCTGTGCCTCGCGGCGACCCTGCGCGTCGATGGTCAGCGCTTCCTGCTCGCGCGCGCTCCGCATGCGGTTGAACGCGCTCTGCAGCGGCGATCCGCTCGGCAGGTCGGCCCGCTTGATCCGCACGTCGACAATCTCGGCGCCATATTGGCGGGCCACCTGGTTCAGCCCGCGCTGAATGTTGTCCATCACCTGCCCGCGCTCCGGGCTCAGCAGCGCGGCGAAGCGCACCCGGCCCAGTTCGTTCCTGAGCGCGGATCCGAGGATCGGACGCAAGGCGTCGCGCACGCCTTCTTCGGACCTGGCGGAGGTGTACATGCGCAACGGATCGATGATGCGGTAGCGGGCGTAGGCGTCGATGTTCAGCCGCAGCTGATCGGTCGACAGCACCTGCTGCTGCTCCATGTCGACGCTCATGATGCGCTTGTCGACCCACACGATGCGGTCGATGAAGGGCAGCTTGGCGATCAGCCCGGCCTTGGTGCCGCCGAAATCGGCGCCAGGCTTGTACGGGTTGATGATGCCCGGCTGCGGCTCGCCGAAGCGCACGATCACGCCCTGCCGGGTCTCCGGCACCGCCACGAACGTGCTGCCGAGCACGATCAGCAGCACCAGCGCGGCAAAGCCCACCAGCAGCGGGTTGCGCAGAACCATGTTCATCGCGCCGCCTCCGTCGCCGGGGCCGCTGCCTGACCGTCCGCGGCCGGTGCCGCCCGTCGGCGCACCTCTGGCAGCGGCAGGTACGGGGTCACGCCATTGCCGCCTTCCACGATCGTCTTGTCGACCTTGGCCAGCACTTCCTCCATTGTCTCGTAATACATGCGCCGGCGCGTCACGTCGGGCGCGAGGCGATACTCCTCGTACACCCGGTCGAACGCCGCGGCCTCGCCCTGCGCCTTGGCGATCAGCTGCTGCGAGTAGGCGCGCGCGCCGTTGAGGTAGCTCACCGCCTGCTGCTGCGCGGCCGACACGTTGCGGAAGCTCTCCACCACCTCCGCCGGCGGATCCGCCTGCTTGATCGCCACGCCCTGGATGCGGATGCCGGCGCGGTAATCGTTCAGGATCTGCTGCAGCCGCAACGCCACCTGGGCCTCGATCCCGGCACGCCCGGCGCCGATCGCGTCATCCAGCGTGACGTTGGCCAGCACGGCGCGCATCGACGTCTCAGCCGCCTCGCGGACTGCCTCCTCCGGATTGGCGAGCTGAAAAAGGTAGAGCGCGGGATCGTTGATGTTCCAGCGCACCGAATAGGCCAGGTCGATGATGTTCTGGTCGCCGGTCAGCACCAGGTTGCTGTCCGGGCCCGTCGATCCGATGTCGATGGTCCGGATCTCGTCGATGTTGACCCGCTGCACGCTGTCGATCGGGGCCGGCAGCGTCAGGCTCATGCCGGGCGCAAGCGTACCCGAATATTTCCCGAACCGCGTCACCACCGCGCGCTCCTGCGGGCCGACCCGGTGCACGCTGGTGAACACCAGCCACAGGAGCAGGAACAGCCCCAGGCCGATCAGCCACAGCGGCCGCCCGCCACCTGCTCCCGGAAAGCGGCCCTTGCCCAGCTGGTCGCGTCCGCGCTTCAGCAGCTCGTCCAGCGCTGAGGCACCTGTCGGCGTCGGCCGGCGCGGGCGTCCGCCCTCGGGCGGCTGGCTCCATGGGTTTCGCGGGCCGGACCCGCCTCCGCCAGATCCGTTGCCGCCGGAGCCGCCACCGTCGCCGCTCCCGCCGCGGCCGCCCCAGGGCCCCCCGCTGCTTTCGTTCAACAGGCTGCCGGCCGGGCTGTCGCGCCCCGTGATGCTTGTCATGGCTCTGTTATAGGGAGCCGGCCTTCGAAAAAAAGTATAAAGGCCGTGCGCCAGCGCCTATGCGCGTGACCATGCCCGACACCGATCCCCTGTTCGCCGCCGCGCAAAGCGCCGCCGGCGACCGTGTCCAGTCGGTCCGGGTGGACAATGCTGGCCGGGCCAACATCGTCCTGGACGTCACCGATCTGGATCCGATCGCCCGCGACGATGCGGAGCGGCGCCTGCGCGAGGCTGTTGGCGGCCACCCCGGAGTGGCAGAGGTCCGCATCCTGGCGACCGCCGAACGACGCGATCGTCGCATCCTCGCCGTGGCGTCCGGCAAGGGCGGGGTCGGCAAATCGACGCTGTCGGCCAACCTGGCGGTGGCGCTCGCCCGCGCTGGCACCCGCGTGGGGGTCGTCGATGCCGACATCTATGGCCCGTCGCAGCCGCGACTGATGCAGGCCGAAGGCGTCCGGCCGCATGCCCACGACAAGCGCCTCGTGCCGATCCCGACGCCGCACGGTGTTCCGCTGCTGTCCATGGGCCAGCTGGTGGAGCCCGACCGTGCGATCGCCTGGCGCGGGCCGATGGCGGCGGGCGCGCTGGGCCAGCTCGTGGATGCCGCCTGGGGGCCGATCGACACCCTTGTCGTGGACATGCCGCCTGGCACCGGCGACGTGCAGCTCACCATGGTGCAGAAGCACCGCCCGGCAGGTGCGCTGATCGTGTCGACGCCGCAGGATCTGGCGTTGATCGATGCGCGCCGCGCGATGGATCTATTCGAAAAGGCTGGCGTCCCCATCATCGGCCTTGTCGAGAACATGGCGGGCTATCTTTGCCCGCACTGCGGGCGTGAGAGCGATCCGTTCGGCCATGGCGGCGTGGAGGCAGCGGCGGCGGCCGCCGGCCTGCCCTTCCTCGGCCGGCTGCCGCTCGACCGGCGCGTGCTCGACGCAGCAGAGGCCGGGCGCCCGGTCGCCGCCGGCGACGGACCGGAAGCCGCACCCTACCACCGCCTTGCCGCCGCCGTGTCGCAGTGGCTGAACCGGGGGCCGGCCTCGCGGGTTTGATCCCTGCACAGGACAAGGAGAGCGCCCATGCCGATCACCAGCGATGCCGATCTGAAGCAGCTGCTGGAAAGCACCCGCACCATCGCGCTCGTCGGCATCTCGGACAAGCCGCACCGCCCCTCAAACGGCGTCATGCGCACGCTGCAGGCGCACGGCTACCGCGTGATCCCGGTCAATCCGCAGATCACCGGCGAGCATGTGCACGGCGAATATGTGTGGCGCGAGCTGTCGCAGATCGGCGAGCCGATCGACATGGTGGACATTTTCCGCAACAGCGCGGCCGCCGGCGAGGCGGTCGATCAGGCGATCGCTGCGGGCGCCAAGTCGGTCTGGATGCAGCTGGGCGTCGTGAACGAGGAGGCGGCCGCGCGCGCGGAGGCCGCCGGCCTGACCGTCGTCATGGACCGCTGCCCGGCCATCGACATTCCCCGCCTTGGCGTTGAGAAGATCAAGCAGGACTGACGGGCGGCGCCGTCCGTCCGGCTACCCGCGCGCCATCGCGTCGCGCGCGCGCGGGCCCAGCCGCTCGACCGCCGCTTCATGGATGCCCGCTGCCGCCGCCATCACGCCAAACGCGCCACCGCGTGCCGAATTGAACCGCAGCGGCTGTCCCAGCGCATCGGTCACGACGCCGCCCGCTTCCGTGACGATCAGCGCGGCCGCCGCGATGTCCCATTCATGCCCCCACCGCAGCGTCGCCAGCAGGTCGGCCTCGTCGGCCGCCACCATCGCCATCCTCAGCGCGATCGAGTTCGGACGCGGCACTGCCACCAGGTCGCGGTCCGCCTTTGGCAGTGCGTCCGTCGCCACCCGCGCACCCGGCAGGCTGGTGCGCCCGCTCGCCACCACGCGCTCCCCGTTGCGGGTCGCACCGCCGCCCTTCGTCGCGCGCCACTGCTCGGTCCGGGCGGGCGCGTCCAGCACGCCCAGCACCACCTCTCCGTCCGCCACCAGCGCGATCGACACCGCCCATCCGGGCCGCCCGCGCAGATAGTCGCGGGTTCCGTCGATCGGATCGACGATCCACAGCCGACGGCGGTCCAGCCGGATCGCGTCGTCCACCGTCTCCTCCGACAGCCAGCCGGCGTCCGGATCGATCGCCGTCAGCCGGGCGCGGATCAGCCGGTCGGCATCGATGTCGGCATCGCACACCGGCTGGCCGGGCGACTTCTCCCAGCTTCGAACCTGCCCGACCCGGCCCAACGCCATCGCGGCCGCCTCTGCCGCAACGGCGGCAACCTTATCGATCAGGGCTGAGGGATCAGCCACCCGCCACCGTCATGCCGTCGATCAGCACACTCGGCGCCTCGATGCCACGCTGCCAGATCAGGTCCGTCGCCGGTTCCAAGGCCATCAGCATGTCCTTGACGTTGCCGGCGATGGTGAAGCCGGCGGCTGCCCCCACGATCTCGCCGCGCTCGACCAGATAGCCCGCGCCCGCGCGGCTGTAATCGCCCGTTACCGGGTTCACGCCCTGCCCCATCAGCTCCGTCACGATCACGCCGCGGTCCATGTCGGCGATCATGGCGTCGACCGACCGCGTGCCCGCCGTCATGTGGACGTTGCTGGCCGATGTCCCAGGCGCCCCCGCGCCGCCGCGGGCGGCATGTCCGGTCGGCTCCAGCCCCAGCTGCCGGGCGGACGCACTGTCCAGCAGCCACCCGGTCAGGATGCCCGCGTCCACGATCGCCGATGCGTGGGTCGGCAACCCCTCGCCGTCGAACGGGCGGCTGCGCAGCCCGCGCGGCCGGTGCGGGTCGTCCAGGATCGACACGCCCGGCGCCATCACCGGCTGGCCAAGCTTGTCGAGCAGCAGGCTGGTGCCGCGCGCGATCGCGGAACCGGCGATCGCGCCAAGCAGGTGGCCGATCAGGCTGGTGCTGACGCGCCGATCCAGGATCACCGGCATCCGCCCTGCCGGCGGCAACCGCGGGTCGAGCCGCGCCACTGCCCGCTCGCCCGCCCGCCGGCCGATCGCGTCCGCCGCCTCCAGGTCGCTCCGGTGTCGTGCGCTGTGGCTGGCATAATCGCGCTGCATCCGCGCGCCTTCGCCGGCCAGCACGCTTGCCGACCGTCCGTGACCCGTCATGCGATACGCGCCGGCAAAGCCCGTGCTGGTCGCATGCGCGACGATCACCCGGCTGACGCTGGCCGACGCGCCCTCGCTGTTCGTGACGCCCGCCACGCCGCGCGCCGCATCTTCGGCCGCCAGCGCCTCGGCCCTCAGCGTCTCCGGATCGGCCGCTCCACCGTCATCCAGATCCAGGTCGGCGACCGGCCCCTGCATCAGCCGGTCGGCAGGCGCCAGCCCCGCAAAGGCGTCCTCCGTCGCGACCCGCGCCATCGCCACCGCGCGCTCGACCAGCGCGGCCATCCCCGCCGCCGATGGATCGCCTGTCGATACGCTTGCCGATCGCCGCCCGATGAACAGCCGCAGGCCCAGCTCCTCGCCCTCGGCCCGTTCCACATCCTCCAGGGCGCCCAGCCGGACGTTCACCGCCAGCGCCGCGTCGCCGTGATAGATCGCCTCGGCCGCATCGGCGCCCGCCCGGCGCGCGGCCTCCACTAGGGCAAGCGTACGGTCGGTGGCGGCAGCGGGATCGAGCATGGTTCCCGGCCCTAAAGGCTGACGGTCGCCCCTTCAATCATCGTGCTGCGCGTCAGGCGACGCTCGACCCCACGACCAGGAAGGCGAGAAAGGCCAGCAGTCCGGCAAAGCGGTTGGACCGGAACCGGGCAAGCGCATCGGCACCGTCGGCGGGCTTCAATCCCGCAACCTGCGCTGCAAGATGGACGGCCATCGGCAGCAGCGCCAGCAGGGCGATGCCGCTCGGCCGCACCTGCCACACCGCCGCGCCCCACAGGATCAGGGCGGCGGCATAGAACAGCGCGACCCCGCCGCGCACATGGCGGCCCATCCGCCGCGCGGTCGACCGAACGCCCACCAGGGCATCATCCTCCACGTCCTGCAGCGCATAGATGGTGTCATACCCCACCACCCAGGCGATCGAGCCGGCATAGAGCAGCAGGATGGAAGGGGTCAGCGCCCCCTCCACCACCGCCCCGCCGACCAGCGCGCCCCATGAAAACACGAGGCCCAGCCACAGCTGCGGCCACCAGGTGATGCGCTTCATGAACGGATAGGCCGCAACCGGCGCCACGCTCGCCACCGCCACCAGCGCCGCAAACGGCGTGAGCATCAGCAGCACGCCCAGTCCCACCAGGCACAGCAGCCCCAGCCAGATCCACGCCGCCTTCAGGCTCACGGCGCCGCTCGCCAGCGGCCGGGCCCGGGTGCGCGCCACCTGCCGGTCCAGGTCGCGATCGACGATGTCGTTGTAGACGCATCCCGCGCCCCGCATGGCGATCGCGCCAATCAGCATCGCCAGGATGACGCGCCAGTGGCTGACCGCGCCGCCTGCCAGCGCCACGCCCCACGCGCACGGCCAGAACAGCAGCCACCACCCGATCGGCCGATCGAACCGCGCCAGCAGCGCAAACGGCACCGCCCATGTCGGCAACCACCGGACCATGCCTCGATGCTCGCTGTCGGGCGTCAGCGCGGGATCACTCATCCGCAGCCGCATAGGACGCAAGATGCCCGATTGCCATGGATTGCGGGGGCGCGAGGCGCCCTCACCTTAGCTGCTCGCAATAGGCCGGCACCGCTGCGGCCTCTTCCGGGCGGGCGATCCGTCGGATCGCCAGCAATGCAAGCAGCGTCTTTCCCGGCTCCTCGATCATTGGCAGGTGCCCGCTGTTCGCGAAGCGGCACGCCGTGCGACCGGGCGCCGAGAGCCGCACGAGCCAGCGCTCTGCGATTTCCGACGGGGTCGTGCTGTCCCGTGCGCCCATCAGCAGCATGACCGGAATCTCCACCCGGTGAAGCGAGGCAAAGGACAGATCCGCGATCCGCGGCCACAGCGTCGCGACGGTGAAGGCGCTTCCCCGGCTCCAGGCGCTCCGGTCCGCGGGCGTGTAGAGCGGCGACAGCTTCGTTGCATTGAAGTAGAAGTCGGCATCCGGTCGGAACGCGGCGAGCGACCCATACCTGTTCGCATGGGTCCGCCAGGCATCGGCCTGCTCGATGGTGAACGGCCCGCTGTCCGGATAAGGGCGCAGGGCTTCGATCGCGTGAATGGCCGCGACATCCCCGCGCTCGCGCGCAATCGTCAGCGTGCGTGCCATGCCGACACGCTCGTTCTCTCGCACGTCGATCATCTGACCCATGCCGATGTAGGCATGGAGCAGGTCGGGGCGGGCGGCGGCGACCGCCAACCCCACTGTCGATCCGAAGCTATGGCCCAGCACGAACATCTTCGGCTGCCCCAGCCGGGCGCGCAGTTGCTCGATCAACTCGATCGCATCGTCGCGGTAGCGCTCGACCGACAACGTCGGCGCGATCGCCGCAGGATCGTTCAGGGGAAAGGACCGCCCTGCACCCCGCTGGTCCCACTGCACGACCGTGAAGAAGTCCTCCCATGGATGCTGGAACGTCCAGGCCATCGGCATCTCCACCGATCCCGGACCACCATGAATGTAGATCAGGATCGGGTTGCCACGGTCGGCCCCTCGAATGTTCACCACCTGCCGAGTCCCGCCGAGCGTCAGGGTGAGCGTCTCGTCGATCCCCTCCGGCGCCACGATCCGCTGCACATCGGCGACGATGGCGCGCGCCGGCGCAAAGGGATCCGCCGTGTCGCTGACGTCCGCCGGCGGTGTCCGGGCGGCCGGCTCCGCTGCAGCCGCTCCACCGGCCACCGCTGCCGCGAGCCACAAAGCCACCAGCCACATCATCATCTTCATGGCGCAGGTCTCCGATGGATGTCGGCCATTGCGCCCGAACCCGCCCGTGACCGCAAGCCCCTGTCCGTTACCGTGTTGCACCACCTCCAGCTCCGGCTCGACACGCGACTTGTTTGAGGTGCGTGCCTCTCCCTAGAAGCAACCACATGCCCGCAACCCCTGCCTGGCCGCCGCGTTCGACGCCGCGTCTGTTTGTGGACTCCGTCCTTGCGCCCGGCCCGCTCCCGCTGACCGGCACCGCCGCCCATTATCTCCTGTCCGTGATGCGGCTCGCGGTCGGCGATCCCGTGCGCCTCTTCGACGACCGCACGGGCGAATGGCTCGCCACCGTCGGCGCCGTCCGGAAGCGCGACCTGATCCTCGACATTGGCGATCACCTCGCCGAGCGGGAAGCGGTGCCGGACCTCTGGCTCTGTGCCGCCCCGCTGAAGAAGGGCCGCATCGACTGGCTGGTCGAGAAGGCCTGCGAGCTTGGTGTCGACCGCGTCGTGCCCACGCTCACCCGCCGCGCCGTCGTCGATGCGCCAAAGCTCGATCGGCTGCGCGCGCACATGGTCGAGGCCGCCGAACAGTGCGGCCGCACCGCGCTCCCGACGCTCGCCGATCCGGTCAAGCTGCCCGCCCTGCTGCGCGAGTGGCCGGCCGGACGCCGGCTGTTCTTCGCCGATGAGACCGGCGGCGGCGATCCGCTCGCCACCATGCGCGCCCATGCCGGCCCGGCCGCCATCCTGATCGGCCCCGAAGGCGGCTTCGACGATGCCGAGCGCGAGCTCGTCCGCGCCCATGCCGCTGCGGTGCCGATCTCGCTCGGCCCCCGCATCCTGCGCGCGGACACCGCCGCCGCCGCCGCCGTCAGCCTGTGGATGGCGGCCGCCGGCGACTGGCACCAATCATGAGGAAAGCAGTTCCGTCCCGCGCGCCTTGCGACTAGAGGCCGCGCATGACGACCCGGACCGACAGCGCCGCCGATGAGCCGCTTATCGAATCGCGCGCGCAGCTGATCGAGCTGTTCTCCGGTGGGGAAAAGCCGCGCGACCGCTGGCGCATCGGCACCGAGCACGAGAAATTCGTCTACCGCACCGACGATCATCGCGCGCCGAGCTATCAGGAGCCCGGCGGGATCCGCGATCTCCTGCTCGCGCTCACCGACTATGGCTGGCGTCCGGTCGAGGAGAATGGCGTTGTCATCGCGCTGGCCGGCGCGGACGGCACCGTCAGCCTCGAACCCGCGGGCCAGCTGGAGCTCTCCGGCGCCCCGCTCGAAACCTTGCACCAGACCTGTGCGGAAACCGGCCGTCATCTGGAACAGGTGAAGGCCGTAGGGGACCGGCTGGGCCTCGGCTTTCTCGGTCTCGGCATGTGGCCGGACAAGGCGCGCGCCGATCTGCCGATCATGCCCAAGGGCCGTTACGACATTATGCGCCGCCACATGCCGCGCGTCGGCTCGCTCGGCCTCGACATGATGCTGCGGACCTGCACCATCCAGGTCAATCTGGACTACGCGACCGAAGCGGACATGGCGCTGAAGTTCCGCGTCGGCCTCGCGCTGCAACCGCTTGCCACCGCACTGTTCGCCAATTCGCCCTTTACCGAGGGCAAGCCGAACGGCTTCCTGTCCTTCCGCAGCCACATCTGGTCGGACACGGACCCGCACCGCACCGGTATGCTGCCGTTCGTGTTCGAGGACGGCTTCGGCTATGAACGCTACGCCGACTACGCACTCGATGTGCCGATGTACTTCGTCTACCGCGACGGCCGCTACATTGATGCCGCCGGCCTCTCCTTTCGCGACTTCCTTGATGGCCGCCTGTCCGTGCTGCCCGGTGAAAAGCCGCGCCTGTCCGACTGGGCCGACCACCTCTCCACCGCTTTCCCCGAGGTGCGGCTGAAGAGCTTTCTTGAGATGCGCGGCGCGGACGGCGGCCCTTGGAACAAGATCTGCGCGCTGCCGGCGCTTTGGGTCGGCCTTCTCTACGACGATGCGGCGCTCAACGCCGCCTGGGATCTCGTGAAGCATTGGTCGATGGAGGAGCGGGAGGCGCTGCGGTCCGCCGTTCCGCGTCTGGGCTTGGCCGCGCCGCTGCCGGGCGGCGGGACGCTCGCCGACCTTGCGCCGCGCGTCCTCGATGTCGCTGCCGCGGGGCTCCGGGCAAGGGCACGGCCGAACGGCGCCGGCGACGACGAACGCGGCTTCCTCGATCCGCTGCGTGAAACCGCCGCGCGGCGGCAGACACCCGCTGAACGCCTGCTGGAGCGGTATCACGGGGCGTGGAACGGCGACGTGACCCGCGTCTATGCGGAGCGAAGTTTCTAGGTCAGGACCCGCTCGGGGCCGGTCGGCACCGGCTCGGCCTCGCGCGGCAGCCGCATGCTCGCACGCAACCCGCCGCCTTCGCGGTTGCGCAGCGTCATCTCGCCGTCGTGCAGCCGCGCGATGGCATTCGCCAGCGCCAGGCCTAGGCCGACGCCGCCCTTTTCTCGGTTGCGGGACGAATCAAGGCGGGTGAACGGCTCGAACATGTGCGCGATCTGGTGGTTCGGAATGCCGGGCCCGTCATCGTCGACCTCCACGACCAGCTGATCGAGGTCGGTGCGCACCCGCACCCGCGCGCTGCCGCCATATTTCACGGCATTCTCCACCATGTTGCGCACCGCCCGCGCTACCAGGTTGGCCCGCACGGACGCCACGATGCGCGGACCCGGCTCGAACGCCACGTCCGCGCCCAGATCGATGAAGTCGGCCAGCACCGTCTCGATCAGTGCCGGCAGGTCGACCCGCGACGGCGCCTCGCTCGGCCGGCCCAGCCGCGCCAGCGACAGGATGTCGTCCAGCGTGCGGTTCATGTCGTCGATCGTCCGCGCCATGCGGTCGCGCTCGGTTTCGTCGTCGACGAACTCGGCGCGCACGCGCAGCGACGCCAGCGGCGTGCGCAGGTCATGCCCGATCGCCCCAAGCATCCGGTCCTTCTCGTCCAGCATGCCGGCGATGCGGGTCCGCATGGCGTTGAACGCGCCGATCAGGCCGCGGATATCCTCCGGCCCTCGCTCGGCCACAGGTACCGCCGGCGCAGTGGAGCGAAAGCTGTTCGCGGCCGCGCGCAGCTCGCCCAGCGGCCGACCCATGCGCCCACCGATCCACAACACGGGCACCAGAACGACGCCGTACAGAACCAGCGTCTGGAACAGCAGCCAGGCGACCACGCCATAGTCGGGCGACGGGATGACCGCGATCGCGCTCAGCCAGCGCCCCGGCTGCAGCTCAACGGAGATCAGCAGCACCTCGCGCGCCAGGATGTCGGTCCGGCGCCGCGAACTCAGCGGGTCCAGCTGCACGCGCATCTCCTGCGCCGGCACCTCCGCTGCGATCAGGCGCGGCACCGTCAAGCCCGCTTCGGACAGCAGCGCGCGCGCTCGCGACTCGACGTCGCGACGGCGTGACATGCCGGACGTCACCGGGCTCTGCGTGGTCTCGAAGGTCCGGCCGAGCATCGGGCGGCGCTGGTCGCCCGCCATCAGGCCCAGCGCGTCCATGCGCATCGCCTCGATCAGCTGTGCGATGGGCGGTCCCGTCGTTTGATAGAACCGCTGCTGCTCGCTGGCCCGGAGCAGCAGCACGAAGTTGATGGCCTGCGCCGCCAGCAGCGCGACCGCGACCAGCATGGCAAGCTGCGCCCCAAGGCTGCGCGGCTTTCCAAACGAGAGCCGCCACGGCAGCCTCATAGGCGGGTCACGTCGCTCGCCAGCACATATCCGCCACCCCACACCGTCTTGATCAGCGTGGGGTTCTTCGCGTCCGGCTCGATCTTGCGACGCAGCCGGCTGATCGAGTTGTCGATTGCGCGATCGAACGCGTTGGCCTCGCGCCCTTGCGTCAGGTCGAGCAGCTGGTCACGACTCAAAACCTGGCGGGGATGGGTGACAAAGGCGGTCATCAGGTTGAACTCGCCCGTCGACAGCGGCACCGCGACATTGTCTCCGTCGATCAGCACGCGCTCGTCGGTCTTCAGCACCCAGCCCGAGAAGGCATAGGCTTCGCTGGCGGCCCCGCGCTGCCGCGTGCCGCCGCCGCGGGCGCGCCGCAGGATCACCTTGATGCGCGCGATCAGCTCGCGCGGCGAAAATGGCTTCACGACATAATCGTCGGCGCCCATCTCCAGCCCGACGATCCGGTCCGTTTCCTCGGCCATCGCGGTCAGCAGGACGACCGGCACGTCGCTCGTCTCGCGAATGTGGCGGCACAGGCTCAGCCCGTCCTCGCCAGGCATCATGATGTCCAGAATGACCAGGTCGATCGCCAAGCCCTGCAGGCGCGCACGGCCCTGCTCGGCATCCGCCGCCTGGCTGACACGAAATCCGTTGCGGGAGAGATAGGCGGCCAGCGGCTCGCGGATCGATTTCTCATCGTCGATCAGCAGGAGATGCGGCTTGTCGTCCATCCACCCCTCCTACTCGACACGGGGACAGTTTCCAGCAGGCTGAACGCGATTGCGGGCCCCGCTCCCAGGGGAAAGGAGGGGACCCGCACGCTGAGCCGTGAAGGCTCGTGGGCGGACGGGAAGGGGACCCGCCCGCCCTGAGTCAGGAGACTGCGCCACAGGGGGGAAAGGCGCAGCTCCGTGGTCGATCCAGACGTTGTCAGGGGGGAAACCGCCTGGATCTGCCCCGCCCGAGCCATGCTCGATCCCGGTCGGGGAAACTTCTTGTCTTGCTCGTCTCGTTCTCGTCAGGCGAACCGCCATTCGCCATGACCACCTTATGGCGGTGCCATGTCGCCCAACTGTGTCGGGCGATCGGGAAAACTGTCGCAAAATGTCGCAGGATGGAGCGGGTAGCGGGGATCGAACCCGCATCACAAGCTTGGAAGGCTAGTGCTCTACCATTGAGCTATACCCGCATGATCGGACCGGCGTCGATCACAGGCGACGGCGCCTCATGGACGCCCGTCGCCGGATCCGCGGTCTAGCTTGCGTCGCACGATCGTCAAGACCTCAGGATGCGGCGTCCCAGACAGGACGTCGAGGTGCGACGCGGCTCCGAACTCGACGGCATCTCCATCGACCCGAACGGCTCGGTTCGGCAGCACGTCCCGGTCACCTTTCCCAACTATGCGCGCCCGGTCTGGGAAAATTCGGTCAGCCGCATCTACCTCGGCGTGCATTGGCGGTTCGACGGCATCCCGCGGGTCGCAAGCGAGAATGTGGGCGGCGTGCCGCTCGGCCTCGCGATCGGTGAGGAAGCGCATGCCTTTTTCAACGCCGCGCCCTCCCTCGGCGGCTCTGTGTAGCCGCTGACCGCGCGAAGGCCGCCTGTCCGACGACCCGGCAGGCGGCCTTTGTTCGCGATTGGCGATCCGTGTCTCTCACGTCGCCGATCTTCTGCTAAGGGTGACCCCGTCCACGCTGGAGATCGCCCGTGCCCCCTTATCGTTCGCGCACCACCACCCATGGCCGCAACATGGCCGGCGCGCGCGGGCTCTGGCGGGCGACGGGGATGAAGGACGAGGATTTCGGAAAGCCGATCATCGCCGTCGCCAACAGCTTCACACAGTTCGTTCCCGGCCACGTCCACCTGAAGGACCTCGGCCAGCTCGTCGCGCGTGAGATCGAGGCGGCCGGCGGCGTCGCGAAGGAATTCAACACCATCGCGGTCGATGATGGCATCGCGATGGGGCACGGCGGCATGCTCTACTCGCTCCCCAGCCGGGAACTGATCGCCGACAGCGTCGAATATATGGTGAACGCGCACTGCGCCGATGCGCTGGTGTGCATCTCCAACTGCGACAAGATCACGCCGGGCATGCTGATGGCCGCCATGCGGCTCAACATTCCCGCCGTGTTCGTCTCGGGCGGTCCGATGGAAGCCGGCAAGGTCGTGGTGAAGGGAAAGACGCGCGCGCTCGATCTTGTCGACGCAATGGTGGTTGCTGCCGACGACAGCTACACGGACGAGGAGGTCGCGGTGGTTGAGCGCTCCGCCTGCCCGACCTGCGGCTCCTGCTCCGGCATGTTCACCGCCAACTCGATGAACTGCCTGACCGAGGCGCTGGGCTTGTCGCTCCCCGGCAACGGCTCCACGCTCGCCACCCATGCCGATCGCCGCGGCCTGTTCCTGGAGGCCGGGCGCCTGATCGTCGATCTCGCCAAGCGCTGGTACGAACAGGAGGACGCGACCGCCCTTCCCCGCACCATCGCCAGCTTCGCCGCGTTCGAGAACGCGATGAGCCTCGACATCGCGATGGGCGGCTCCACCAACACCGTTCTCCACCTGCTCGCCGCCGCTCACGAAGGCGGCGTCGACTTCACCGTTGCCGACATCGACCGGCTCAGCCGGCGCGTGCCCTGCCTGTGCAAGGTCGCGCCCGCCAAGTCCGACGTCCACATGGAGGACGTCCACCGCGCCGGCGGCATCATGGCCATCCTTGGCGAGCTGGAACGCGCCGGCCTGGTCGATGCCAGCCTGCCGACGGTGCACGCGCCCACGCTCGGCCATGCGCTTGATCAATGGGACATCGGCCGAACCGATGCTCAGGCCGCCCACCGGCTCTACAGCGCGGCACCCGGCGGCGTGCCGACGCAGACCGCCTTCAGCCAGGCCGCGCGCTGGGACGACCTCGATCTTGATCGCACCACCGGCGTGATCCGCTCGGCCGAGCACGCCTTCTCGGCCGACGGCGGACTCGCCGTGCTGTTCGGCAACCTCGCCCCCGAAGGCTGCATCGTGAAGACCGCGGGTGTCGACGACTCGATCCTGATCTTCCACGGCACCGCGCGCGTCTACGAAAGCCAGGATGCGGCGGTCGCCGGCATCCTCGGGAACGAGGTGCAGTCAGGCGACGTGGTCGTGATCCGCTACGAAGGGCCGAAGGGCGGGCCTGGGATGCAGGAAATGCTCTACCCGACCAGCTACCTGAAATCGAAGGGGTTGGGCAAAGCCTGCGCACTCATTACCGACGGGCGCTTTTCGGGCGGCACGTCGGGCCTGTCGATCGGCCATGTCTCGCCCGAAGCCGCCGAGGGCGGCCTGATCGCGCTCGTCGAACATGGCGACCCGATCGAGATCGACATTCCCGCCCGCTCGATCCGGCTGGCGGTGGACGATGCGGTGCTCGCCGCCCGGCGCACCGCGCAGGAGGCGCGAGGCGCCGATGCCTGGCATCCGCACGGCCGCGTGCGCCACGTCTCGCCCGCGCTTCGCGCCTATGCCGCGCTCACCACGAACGCCGCGCGCGGGGCGGTGCGCGACGTCGATCAGCTCAACCGGAACTGACGCCCCCGCCCGCGGGTCACTCATCCTCTCCCCTGCGCGCCAGAAGGCCGACCGCGATCTGCGTGCGGTTCGCGACGCCCAGCCGCGTCAGCAACGCGCGGACATAGGCCTTCACCGTGCTTTCGCTGATGCCGAGCGCGGCGGCGATGGCACGATTGCTCCGCCCCTGCGCCACCAGTGCATGCACCTGCCGTTGCCGCGGGGTCAGGTGGAGGCTCGGATCGGAAGACGGCGGCGTTTCGGCAAGGTACGGCTCCATCTCCGGCATCAGATCGAGCGAATAGGTCAGGAAGCCCAGCCGGCTGAGCAGGATCACCCGGCGCAACGTGTCCGGATCGATGTCGACCGGCAGGCAGGCACTTGCCCTGGCCAGGAAGCACTGCGCCACCAGGTCGGCGTCGTTTGCATCGCTGATCACCAGCCGGCCGGCGCCCGGCCAGCGCTCGCGCAGTTCGCCGAGCACCAGGCGCAGCTTCTGCGCGCCACCCGATCCGTGCCACCGCAGCAGAACGACATCCGGCTGATCCGCCGACAGCTCGTCCAGTGATCCGATCGCGGTAAGCGCAAGCTGCGCGCTGTCACACAGCGCCGCCGACAGGCAGGCGCGCGAAAAGGGCTTGGGATCCATCAGCAGCACGCTGATCCGGCCAACGGCTGGAGCCGGCCCGCTTGCCTGATCAACGGACGGAACGGCCGTGTCAGACCGGTGGCTTCCCGCCTCCTCCATGTGCCCCATCAGCGCCGCCCCCTTTCCCGCGGGAAAGCTTAGCCGCCTTGTTGATGGCGGCGGGCCTGCGCATCCGTCGAACGACATGGCGCGGCGGAGGTAGGTTCCTCCCCAATGGGGGACATCCCGCGGTCGACAAGGCGACGCTCCCGGCCGGTCGCCCTGCCAGGCCCCCGACCATCTGCGCTTCCGGCGACTCGCCACGGCATCCGAACACCCCGGCTTTGCCGGTGCGCCACCTCCAAATGGGCTACGTCGATCGGCGATGCTGTCTCTCGCCGGGGCAGTGGCGCGAGAGCGCTACCGCGAAACTTAGCACTCTCAATCGGTTGCAGCTCAGTCGAATTGGGCAGCCTGCCTGCTCGCTCCAGACTCAACTTCATCACTGATTTGGGTTATACCAAAGGGCACGGGTTCCGTCTTTTTAGAGTGCAAGAGCGGTCGGACGAATCGCTTCCGCTCTGCCGTGAGGGGGAAAGCCATGCCGGGCACTACGAAGTTCGTGTTGGTCGGTCGCGTGGCCATGGTCCGGGAAGGGCTGCGGCGCATCCTGACCGAAGAAGGTCTGCTGGTCGAAGGGTCCGTCGATCATCCGTCGCAGGTTCAACTGCAACCGGACGATCGCGCGCAGATCATCCTGATCGACGCCGAGGAGTTCCTGAACAGCGTCGACATCGTTCGCGACCTCCACGAGCGTTTTCCCGCCGCGCGACTGGTCGCTCTCTGCGACGGCCTCGATCTTCCTCTTCTGGTGAAGTGGTTCCGGTGCGGATTGTCGGGCTACATCGTCAAGGAAATCTCCTGCGAACCGCTGCTGGCGTCGCTTCGTCTTGTGGCGATGGGCGAAAAGGTCTTGCCGTCGCGCCTGGCCGATGAACTGGATCAGCTCACCTCCCGCGCTGACGCCGATGGTGACGACGCACAGGACTCGCACTTGTCGGATCGCGAAGCCGAAATCCTGAAGGAACTGGTGCTCGGCCGCCCCAACAAGATCATCTCGAGGAACCTGTCGATCAGTGAGGCGACCGTGAAGGTCCACGTGAAGGCGGTGTTGCGCAAACTCCAGGTCCGCAACCGCACGCAGGCCGCGATCTGGGCGGTCAACCACGGCTTCACCATCCCGGAATCCGAGCCGGCACCACAGCCGTCGGACGTGCAGCAACCGCTGTTCACGACCGCCGCCGGCATCCGCCCGGCCCCGCCGGAACGGGTCGGCCCGCCCATCCTCACGCTTTGACGCCGCCCGTCAGGGCCGCGTGCCGATCCACCGGTCGGCGACCTGCTCGAAATGCGCCTCGGGCGCGTAACGGTTGATCGTCGCGCCGAAGCTTTCGGGCGACAGGGCTCCCGTCGCGGCCAGCAGGCTCGCGCCCGCCACATAGGTCTCGTGCCGGCTGTTCGACAGCGCGATCTGCGCGTTGCGCAGCTCCGCCTCCGCGTTCAGCAGGTCCAGCACCGTTCGTGATCCCAGCTCCGTTTCGCGCCGGGTGCCGCGAAGGGCCGTTTCGTTCTCGGTGACGACCTGCTCCAGCTGCACGGTCGCGGCACGGGCGGCGCGCAGCGCGTTCCACGCCACTGCGACCTGGTAGCCGACGGTGCGCTCGGCCTCGACGATCTCCAGCTCGCGCACGTTGGTGACGTGCCGCGCCCGCCGGATCGCCGCATATTCGCCGCCACCCTGGTAGATCGGGATGGTCACGGTGATCGTGCCGGTGCCCAGCGACTGGCGGACGTCTCGGTTCAGGATCTGCACGATCTCGTCGCGGCGTTGCACGCTGGCGGACGCGTCGATCGTCGGCAGCAGGTTGCCCACCGCCGCGCGGGTCTGGAAGCGCGCCACCTGCGCCGCCAGCCTGGCGCGCTCGACCGCCGGGTTCGCGTCCAGCGCCTGCGCCAGCGCGTCCGGTTCGGTCGGCGGCAGCGCCGGCAGCGGCGGCAGCGGCGCGAGCGTGCCCGGCTGGCTGCCGACCAGCTGGACGAAGCTCTGCTGGGATTGCGCCAACCGCTGGCTCGCCGCCTCGCGCAGCGCCAGTTCACCGGCCAGTCGTGCGCGCGTCTGCGCGACATCGGTCACCGTGCGCTCGCCCAGGCTCAGCCGCGTTTCCTCTCCGCCGACGAGCCCGCGCAGCGCGGCAACCGTCTGGTCGTAGAGCATCAGGTTCTCGCGGTCGCGCAGCACCGCGGAATAGGCGCGGATCATGTCCAGCATCAGGTCGATCTCGGATTCGCGCAGCGACTGCCGGCCGGCCAGCACATTGGTTTCCGCGGCGCGGACGTTGGCCGTTACCCGGCCGCCGCGATAGACCGGCTGCGCCAGGCGGATGCCCACGATCCCACCCGTGCCCACCACGTCCAGCTCGCTGCGCGCCAGCGATCCTTCCACCAGCAACGATGGGCGACCTGCCGCGCGCGCAGTGGCAACATCCTCGTCCAGCACCTTCAGCCCCTCGCGGTCGGCGGCGATACCGGGGTTGTCGCGGTAAACGGCGGCAAGTGCGCTTGGCAGGTCGGTGGTGGCCACCGGTTCGCCCGCTGCCTGCATCAGCAGCAGGATGCTCAACGAAATCCCCATCGCCCCCCCCCCTCTGGTGTCGTCAGCCCGCCATCAGCGGCAACCCGGCGGCATTGCGCCGGAACGGCGGCGTCAGCGATGCAACAAGGCGCGCAAGCTCGAACTGGCTGTGGATGCCCAGCTTTGCGTAGATCCGCTTCAGGTAGGTCCGCGCCGTCTGCTCGGAGAGGCCGAGCTGGTCGCCCGCGACCTGCACCGATCCGTGCCGCAGGATCGCGCCGATGAAGCGTGCTTCGGACCGCAGGATGCCGAACGCCTGATGAAGGCCGTCGGCAAAGCCCAGCATGTCGTGGCGCGGCAGCGTCAGCAGCAGCAGCGGATCCTGGTTCGCGGCCGGGGCAATCGCACGCAGCACTGCCAGCCTGCTGCCGTCCCCCTGCGGCAGCGTGATCAGCCGGTCCGCGCACCCGCCGCGGTGGAAGGCCGCGGCCGCCTGGCTGATCGCGAGCCTGATCTCGGCGGTGCGGCCTCCGCTCGCCGCGGCCAGTCGCCCGTCGCACCCACGCATCAACAGCGTGCGTTCGGCGATGATCTGCTCGGCCGCCTCGTTGGTCCACAGGATGCGGGCGTCGGCATCCAGCATGATGAAGGCCGATGCGAGCTCGTCGAGCAGCGTCTGCAGCCGCACCGTCTGGCGCGATCGCTGACGGTCGGCCACAAAGGCACCGGCACAGATCGCCAGGATGCGCGCGCTGGCGTCGGCGCGGCTCTGGTCCACCATGTCGATCGCGTGGCCGAAGCCGAACAGGATCCAGAAGGCCGCATCCGCCCCCAGGGGCACCAGCGTGGCGAGCGCACCCGCCGCATCGGGTATCGCGGGCTTCACCAGCGCATCGAATCCCGCCCCGTCGATCACGATCCAGCGGCCCGGCCCACCCGTCCCCTGCAGCGCCTGGTCCTCCAGCCAGCTGCGCAGCTCGGGCGCGCGGATCTCGCCCGGCTTCGACCCGTCACGCAGAGAGGTGAAGATCGCGCCGGTCGCTTCCTCCTTGCCGCGCGCGAGCAGGCCGATCGCGGCCACCGCGCCGACATGCTGCACCGCCCAGCGCCAGCTTTCGTCCAGGAAGGGCGCTTCGGCAGGGCGGGCCGGCAGGCTTGCCGCCTCGCCTCCCGACATGCTGACCGACAGGCTCGATGCCACGTTCATTCCCGCAGCGCCCGGCGGAAGCTGTCGGTCAGCGGCGCGAACAGCGCCTGCAGCAACGATCGCTTCTTCAGGAGCACGAAGACCTCGGCCGGCATGCCCGACACCACCTGCCCCTGCACGGTGGCCAGGTCGGCATCCGCGATCCGCACCCGCGCCAGGTAATAGGTTTCGCTGCCGTCGCGGGTGGTGATCGAATCGGCCGACACATTCTCGACGACGCCGTTCAGCAACGGCGCGTCGCGACCGGTGAACGGCACCAGCCTGATCTCGGCCGCCAGCCCGGCATGCACGTTCTCGATGTCAATCGGGCGCACCCGCGCCGCCACGATCATCTCCTGCCGGTCCGGAACGATGTCCAGGATCGGGTCGCCCGGCCGCACGACGCCGCCGATCGTGGAGAAGCGCAGCTCCACCACCCGCCCGTCCGACGGCGCCGCGATCGTCCGGCGCTGCTGGATGTCGTCGGCCGCCCGCCCCTGTTCGCGCAGCTCGTTCAGCCGGATGTCGATCTCGCGCATGCGCGCTTCGTTCTGGTCGCGCCGATCCGCCGACAGCGTGGCGCTCTGCGCGCCCGCCTGCGCGATCTGGCGCCGCGCCGTCCCGATCCGACCCTGGATCTGGCCGACCTGCCCTTCCGCCGCCAGCAGCTGCCGGCGCAGGTCATCCAGCCGCGATCGCCGCTCCAGCTGCTCGGCGACCAGCGTCTCGGCGGTGCGGATCTCGGCGCGCAGCGAGCTTGCCTGCGCCTGCGCGGCGGCAAGCTGCGCGGTCAGGCCGCTGATCTCGTACCGCGCCTGCGCCGCCGTTTCGTTCAGCACGGCGCGCTGTGCGTTCAGGGACTCGCGCCGGCTGCGCAGCAGGTCGGCCTGGCCCCGAAGCATCTCCAGCGTGCGGGGGTCGCCACGCGCGGCCTCCAGCTCGAACGGCAGGTTGGTGAGCGCGCCGCCATCCCGCTCGTCGATCAGGCGCTGCCGCTCGGCCAGCAGCGCCAGCAGCTCGTCACGCACGGTCTGTGCGGCCGCGCCGGACTGCACGCTGTCCAGCCGGATCAGCGGCTGGCCACGCTCCACCCGTTGCCCGTCGCGCACCAGGATCTCGGCGATAATCCCGCCTTCCAGGTTCTGGACCACGCGCCTGCGACCTTCGACCTCGACGATGCCGGGCGCGATCGCCGCCTTGGTCAGCGGCGCGAACAGCCCCCACAGCAGGAACAGTCCGGCGCACAGGCCAATGACGAGCGCGGCGCGCCGCCACAGGCGATTGAGCCTGTCAAGGTTCTGCTCGTGGAAGTCGGCCTGCTCGTCGACGCGCAGTGCAAAGCCCAGGTCGTTCATTGCACCGTCTCCGTCGATCCGGCCGCAGGCGCTTCGGCGGAACCGCCTTCCGGCAGCGTGGGCTTGGTCGCGGGCGCCTTTCGCAGGATGTCCTTGGTCGGGCCGAACGTGCGCACGGCGCCCTGGTCCAGCACCAGCATCATGTCGACGTTGGACAGGATGGACGGACGATGGGTGATGATCACCACCGTCACCTTGTTGACGGCCAGCTGCCGCAGCGCGTGCGAAAGCGCCTCGTCACCCCTCAGGTCCAGGTTCGAGTTCGGCTCGTCGAGCACGATGAAGCGCGGCGATCCGTAAACGGCGCGGGCCAGCCCGATCTGCTGGCGCTGCCCGCCGGACAGCATCACGCCGCCCTCGCCGATCTCGGTTTCGTACCCGTTCGGCAGTGAAAGGATCAGCTTGTGGCACCCGGCGAAACGGGCGGCGTTGATCACGCTTTGGTCGGACCCGCCGCTGAAGCGCCGGATGTTGTCCGCCACCGTGCCGGAAAACAGCTCCACGTCCTGCGGCAGATAGCCGATGTGCCGGCCGAACGCCTCGCGCGACCAGCTGGACACGTCGGCCCCGTCCAGGCGCACCGATCCCATGTCGGGCCGCGCGATGCCGATCAGCATGCGCGCCAGCGTCGTCTTGCCCGATCCTGCCGGCCCCACGATGGCAAGCTGCTGGCCTGCGCCGATCTCGAAGCTGACGTTGCGCAGGATCGGCACGGCATGGCCGGGCAGCCTCAGCGTCAACCGGTCGACGCTCAGCTGCCCCTTGGGACGCGGCAGGTCGACATGCGTCTGCGGACGCCGCGGCAGGGTGAACAGCCGGTCGAGCCGGGCAAGGCTTTCCCGCGCGGTCTTCAGCGCCCTGAACTGCCCCAGCACCGCTTCGACCGGCGCCAGCAGCCGGCTGACGATGATCGATGCGGCGATGATCGCGCCGCCGGTCATTTCCTGCTGGATGACGAGCAGCGCGGCAAAGGCGTAAAGCGCCACCTGGATCATCGCGCGCGTGCCGCGGGTGATGCTCAGCATGGTGGCGGTGGATGCCTGGATGCGTTCGGACGCGGACAGTTCCTCGTACATCCTGCCCGACCACCGCTTGATGATGGTGTCGGTCATGCCCAGGCTGTCGACGATCTCGGCATTGCGCAGAATGCAGTCGCCTTCCTGCATCGCCTGCGCGCCGGCGGTCGCCGATGTTTTGATGTCCGCCTGCAGCAGCCGGTCGGACAGGAACGCGATGCTGAACAGCACCAGCGACCCGGCAAGCGCGATGTAGCCGAACAGCGGATGGATCAGGAAGGCGATCGCCAGGTACAGCGGCAGCCACGGCAGGTCGAACAGCGCAGTCGACACCGGCGACGCCAGGAAGTTGCGGATGTTGCCGACCTCGCGCAGCAGCTCGGTGCGCAGCGTGTTGTCGATCAGGCGCCGTTCGATCGATCGCTCCAGCACCTGGGGCGATAGCGAATAGGTGATCCAGTTGGCCACGCGCCCGAACGCGATCGTGCGGTACCCGTCCAGCAGCGCGGATGTCAGGATCGCCACCGCCGCCGCCAGGGACAGGAACAACAGCGTGTCCTCGCTGCGGCTGGTCAGCACGCGGTCGAACACCGACAGCGTATAGAGCGGCAGCGCGAGCGCGAGGACGTTGATCACGCCCGACACGCCGAACATGGGGAGGAGCACGCGCCGGGTCGCGCGTTTCAGGATCGCGCGCGGGGTGGTTTCCACCTCGGTGATCGCCGGCATCCGTGCCTCCCGCCCCCCTGCCCGGCAGCGTGCCGGACGGATGAACCGTCATAAGCCCGGCGGTCGAGTCGCCCGTCCGACCAAGAGGTATATCACCCGGCCGGGGCGGGCCGCCGGGTGAATGCTCCCTTAGGGAGTAGTCGGGCCGCCGATCCTGACGGCCGCCTCAGCCGTTCGGGTATCGCCGTTCAGGTTCAGCAGGTACCGCAGCCGGTACTCTCCCGCCGGCCACCCGCCTGCCGGGCGCGGCCGCCCGGCAAAGCTGAACCAGCTGAGCGATCCGCGCTCCAGCCGCCGTTCGCGCGTCACCACCGGCCGCCCCTCGGGCCCGATCAGCTCCAGCCGCTCGACCGTCCCGTCGATCAGCCCCGCGACATCCGCCCACCCGACCAGGGCGGCCGGATCGGGCGCCAGCGGCAGCGGTAGGGTCGCACGGCGCGCCGCCTCCACGGCGTCCGCGCGATCGGCAAAGCCCACCGCGACGATCTCGTTCGGCCGCACCCATTGGCGGCTGCCGGCAGCGTCTCGCCACAACGGCCGGCCAGGCGCCCCGCACGCGACGCGCTCATCCGCCGCCGTTCCCGTGAACGGGTCGATCGCCTGCCCGCCCGCGCGGCGAAGCTCGAAATGCAGGTGGGGGAACTCCGCCAGCCCCGACATGCCGACCGCGCCGACCGGCGCCCCCGCCTCCACCACCTGCCCGGGCCGCACCAAGACGCTTCCCTGCCGCAGATGGCTGTACTGCGTTTCCCAGCCGCCCGGATGTTCGATCACGACGGCGTTGCCGGCCTGCCTCTCGCCGACCGCCTCCGGCCCCGTTTGGCGGACGTCGGCATCCGCCACGCCGTCCCGCACCCGCGCCACCCGTCCGGCGGCCGCCGCCAGCACCGGCACGGGCGGGCCGGCCATGTCGGAATAGCGCCTCAGGCGGATGTCCGTGCCCTTGTGCCCGTCGGTGGTCAGCATGCCGCACCGCGCGTCCTGCCGCTCCGGCCCGGGCGCATGATCCACCAGCTTCTGGATGACGCATCGCTCCGGCAGCCGGCAGGCGACGGGCAGGTCTAGCGTGGGCGGCGGCGCGGCGGCCTGCAGCGTCAGGCTAGCGAAGAACGACCATGTCATAGCCGGCGATCTCCTGGCTGAGCGCGTTCAGGGCCTCGACGGTCAGGCTGCCTCCAAGCGGCAGGCCCGCCGCCCAGTCGGGCAGGCTGATCGTCGTGCCGCCGAACTGCAGGTGGAGCCCGCCTGCATCATACAGGATCAGGATGTCGTCCGGCGAGAGGTCGCCCTCCAGCAGCAGCTCGATCCTGTCGCCCTCGGCCAGGTCGAAGTCGGCAAGGATGTCGTCGCCGTCCTCCGCGCCGAACAGGAACAGGTCCGCCCCCGTCCCGCCGCGCAGCAGGTCGGAGCCCGCTCCCCCGTCCAGCCGATCGTCGCCCGCACCGCCGAACAGCCGGTCGTGGCCGGCATTTCCCGTCAGCCGGTCGTCGCCCGCGTCTCCCCACAACCGATCGTCGCCATCGTCGCCGGTCAGCCAGTCGTTGCCGTCGCCGCCCTCGATCAGGTCGTCGTCGGCCTGGCCGTGCAGCATGTCGTTGCCGTCACCGCCGAAGATCTGGTCGTCGCCCGTGTCGCCCCATACCAGATCGTCTCCCGCATTGCCCTCGATCCAGTCATCGTCCCGGCCGCCGTCGATCCGGTCGTCGCCATCCCCGCCGAACAGCCGGTCGCGGCCATCGTCGCCGTAGAGGAAGTCGTGCCCGGCGCCGCCGTCCACCCGGTCGTCGCCGATCCCGCCCCACACCCGGTCCACGCCGTCGCCGCCGGTCAGCTCGTCGTCCCCGCTTTCGCCAAGAAGCCGATCGTCGCCCGCCTCGCCCTCCATCCGGTCGGCGCCGCCGCCCCCGATCAGCCAGTCGTCGCCCAGCCCGCCCAGCATGGTGTCGTCATCGTCGCCGCCCCACAGCCGGTCGTCGCCATCCTCGCCGTGCATCTCGTCCCGCCCGGCGCCGCCGGCCAGCAGATCGGCGCCCGATCCGCCGCGAAGCCGATCGTCTCCTGCGCCGCCCACCAGTGCGTCGTCCCCGCCCCCGCCGAACAGGAGGTCGTCGCCCGCGCCCCCGTCGAGATAATCGCCGCCGTCGCCATCCGCCGCGATCGGCCGGATCTCTCCCCCGTCCGGCGCGACCCCGTCGCCGATCAGCAGGTCCGCGCCTGCGCCCCCCAGCAGCAGGTCGCCGCCGCCGGCGCCGATCAGCCGGTCCTCCCCCTCTCCCCCGGCCAGCAGGTTCGCGATGGCGCTTCCGATCAGCAGGTCGTCGCCGTCGTTGCCGAACGCGGATCCCGGCATCCCCGGCGCGGCCAGCAGGATCCAGTCGTCGAGCTCGGCGCCCAGCACGGCCGCCGTGTTGATGACCGGAAGCTGGAACACCGGATCCTCGGCGTCGGGTTGAGGCCCCGGCGGCCGCGGCCGGGTGATCGGCTCGGGCGGCGGCGGCGGCGGCGGTGGAGGCGTTGGAGGCGGTGGAGGCGGCGGTGGTGGCGCCGGCGGCGGAACCGGATCCGGGCCGCTCCCGGCTCCGCCCGATCCGCCACCGCTGTCCACAGGTCCGGAGCCGCCGGGCGCTGCACCCCCACCGCTCCCGCCGGCCGGCGGTTCGCCGCCCGGCGCCGGCGAGGGACCGGGATCGGTGCCCGGGGCGGTCGGCGCCGGACTGGGATCCCACCCTGTCTGCGGCGGCGTGCTGCCCGAAGGTGGCGTTGCACCCGGCTGCCCGCCGTCAGTCGGCGAGGGCGAGGGCGACGCTCCCGTGTCCCCCTGACCCGATCCGCTGCCAGGCGTCGAACCCGCCGACGGCGGCGGCGAGGGCATACCCCCCGAAGCTTGCTGACCCGACCCGCTGCCAGGCGTCGAACCCGCCGATGGCGGCGGCGAGGGCATACCGGCCGTATCCTGCTGGCCCGGCACGCTGCCGGGCGTCGAGCCCGACGATGGCGGCGGCAGCTCACCGGCGGGCGTGCCCGATTCCGTCGGCGGCTGCTCCGGCTCTGAGCCCCCGGCCACCGGCGGCGGCGGCTGGTTCGGTGCCGGCACGCCCGGCTGGGGCGGGGCCGTGCCGCCAGGGCTCCCCCCGGTTCCGCCCGGAAGGCCCGGCGGGTCGCTCATTCCCGGCAGCCCGGCGTCGCCTCCGTCATCGGGCGTGGGGACGACGGGCGGCAGCACCGGGTCGATCGGCCCGTCCCCCTCCCGCCGTCCCCCGCCCACGCCCGTGCCGAGCGGAAACAGCGGTTGGTGCGGCGCATCCGCGCGCCCGACGAGCAGGTTGCCCCTCAACGTGCCGACAGGCGCCGGCCTCAACGCGTCCATGCCTGTTTCCCCTCACCGGCCTATGAACCTGCGGGTGAGGATTGCAGACGAACGGGTGGCCTCGTGTCCCCGCCGGGGGACATTCCCCCGATGCCAACGGCCTATCCGACGGGAGGGTGACCCGCCCGGATGCCAAAGGGATTAGCGCCGGAATAAAGTGGGGGAGCGGCCTTTCGACCGCTCCCCCCGTCTGATCCAAGAGGGGTTGGATCAGACGAACTGGATCAGGTCGTAGCCCCCCTGGCCCTGGCTGAACGCGTTGATGTCCGCCACGCTGTCGAAGCGGAGGAACGCCAGCGACGGGCTGCCGGTCAGGCCCTGGATGGTGACCGAATGGCCGCCCCAGCTGATCACGGTGTCCGTGCCGTTGTCCGTCACCGTGATGCCGGAGAAGGACGACGGATCGTCGACGTCGATGACGATCGTGTCCTTGTTGGCCACCGACAGGTCGGTGATCACGTCGTTGCCGCGGTCGTCGCCGTCGCCGCCATTCTGGTCGAACCAGAAGGTGTCGCGGCCCTGGCCGCCGGTCAGGGTGTCGGAACCCATGCCGCCGACGATCCAGTCGTTGCCGTTGCCGCCCAGGATGGTGTCGGCACCGTCGTCTCCGTAGAGCTCGTCGTCACCCGCACCGCCGGAAAGCAGGTCGGCGCCGCCACCGCCGGTGACATAGTCGTTGCCGCCTTCGCCGTAGAGACGGTCGGCATCGCCTTCGCCGTAGATGTCGTCGTTGCCGGCACCGCCATAGACGAGATCCTGGCCTTGACCGCCGAACAGGAAGTCATCGCCGGCCCGGCCATAGATGTCGTCGGCACCTTCGCCACCGGAGGCAAGGTCGCTGCCGTTGCCGCCGTCGAGATAGTCGTCGCCGTCCTCGCCATAGAGGTCGTCGTCGCCATCCTCGCCGAAGATGTCGTCGTCGCCGTCGCCGCCGTAAAGGCCGCCAACCACGCCACCTTCGTTGCCGGGATCGAAGTCGTTGCCGGCACCGCCGTAGATCACGTCGTCGCCCTCGTCGCCGAAGACGAGGTCGACGCCGTCGTCACCATAAAGGGTGTCGTTCTCGGTGCCGCCGCTCATCTCGTCGTTGCCGTCGCCGCCGCTGACATCGTCCTCACCGGCGTCGCCGCTGAGCAGGTCGTCACCGGTCCCGCCCTCGATCAGGTCGTTCCCCGTGCCGCCCGACACCTCGTCGCTGCCGGCATCGCCGTACAGCTCGTCGTTGCCGGCGTTGCCCGACAGGTCGTCGGCGCCATCGCCACCATTGACGATGTCGTCGCCGTCATCGCCGGTCACCGTGTCGTTGTCGGCCCCGGCCTGCACGAAGTCGTTGCCGGTCCCGCCCGAGATCACGTCGTCGCCCTGATCGCCGATCAGGTGGTCGTTGTCGGCACCGCCGTTGATGACGTCGTTGCCCAGCTGGCCGTCGATGCGGTCCTGGCCCGCGCCGCCGTTCAGCGTGTCGTTGCCGCCGTTGATGAAGTCGTTGCCGTCATCCCCGGGGATCGCACCGGTGTCGCCACCCGGCGAATCGTTGCCGTCATCGCCGTAGATGAAGTCGTCGCCGTCATCGCCGTTGACGAGGTCGTCGCCCTGGCCGCCACGGATGGTGTCGTTGCCGGTGCCGCCGTTCGCAACGTCGTTCCCGGTGCCACCAGCGATGCGGTCGTTGCCCGCTCCGCCGTTCAGCAGGTCGTCATTGGCGCCGCCGGCAAGGCTGTCGTTGCCGTCTTCACCGTTCAGCGTGTCGTTGCCGGCATCGCCCTGCATGGTGTCGTCACCGGACCCACCCCACAGGAAGTCGGCGCCATCGCCGCCCAGCAGGTTGTCGTTGCCGGCCTGGCCGTACAGCGTGTCGTTGCCGGTGCCGCCCGACGCGGTGTCGTTGCCGCCGCCGGCCCACACGGTATCATTGCCGGCACCCGCCACGATCTGGTCGGCGCCGTCGATGAAGCCGTCGTCGCTCAGGTTGGTGTCGACCAGCCCGACGGTACCGTCCGTCTCGTCGCCGAAGATCAGGTCGTCGCCGTCACCGCCGTCCAGGAAGTCGTTTCCGGTGGTGCCGCCGGTTCCCTTCCCGCCGATGATGAAGTCGTTGCCGGTGCCGCCCTCCAGGATATTGGTGTTGAAGGTGCCGACCAGCGTGTCGTTGCCGCCATTGCCGCGCGCGTTCACCGTCAGGTGCGCGCCGGACGACGGCTCACGCAGGTTGATGAAGTTGTTGAGGTCGTCGCCGAGAACCCAGGGCGCCGTGGGCGTGGGCGCTGGCGTCGGAGTGGGCGTCGGAACGGGCGTTGTGGGATTGTTCGTCCCCGGCCGCGGAGTACGGGTTGCCATCTGATCCTCCTGTGTCGCGTTTCCGTCTTCCCCCCTGGGAAGCACGCACACCGACGACTCTCGTCAGCGTGGGCGACATGGTGCGGATCGGGCGTCCGGCGCCCGATCCCCGGATGAGGACGACGCCGCCGGCAAGGAAGGGTTAGCGGCGCGCTAACCACTCCGAACGGCTTGCACCCGCCCGGATGGAGAGTGGGGATGGAGGGACACTGAATGCGGTGGTCGCGAATGCGCAGGCGCGATGCCGCGGCGGCGCCAACGACAGGGGCCGCAGCGACAGGCGCCGCAGCGACGGGCCGATCGACCCGAGCCGAAGGCTCAGGCGCGGCAATCGCTATCGATGGTGGAAAATGGCGCACCCGGAGCGATTCGAACGCCCGACCCTCAGATTCGTAGTCTGATGCTCTATCCAGCTGAGCTACGGGTGCGTGGAAGCGGTCGCATAAAGGCAGGTTGCGGGCGGCGCAAGGCCGTTGTGACGTTGCCGCGCCACGGCTAGACGCTTGCGGCCATGCTGCGCCCGCTTCTCCCCGCCCTTCTTCTCCTGTCCGGATGCGCCGCGCGGGACGATGGTGCCTTTCCGTCGCTCGGCATCCGTGCCGTGGAAAGCCGCAGCGACGCCATCACCACGCCTCCGGCGACGCCGCCGGCCCCGGCCGATGCCGCGCTTCGCACCCGGATCGATTCCATCCGCGCCGATGTCGACGCGGGCCGGCGCGACTTCGATCAGGCGTTTCCCGGTGCGTCGCGCACCATTCGCGCCGGTCATGGCACCGCGAGCGGCAGTGAGCGCTGGGTCGCGGCGCAGGCCGCCCTGTCCGCGCTGGAGGCCAGCCGCGCCGCCGCATCCGCCGCACTCGCCGCCACCGACTCGCTGCTTGCCGATCGCATCGCCGCCGGCGAGACCGCCGGAACGGACGAGCTGCTGGCGCTCCGCGGTGACGCCCAGCGCGTCGTCGACGATCAGGCCGCGCGCATCGCGCCCCTGCGCGCCGGCCTCTCGGCCTAGCTCAACGCTCCTCCCGCTCGCTCCGTCCGGAGATCAGGAGCGGCAGCACGCTTGAGAAATCGTCGGTCCATGCCCGGAATCCGGGCCGCTCCTCCAGCGGCCGCCACGGCGCGGTGAGCGCCGCCGGCGTTGAGATGAAGCGCCGGATCGTGTCGACGTCGCGGCTCATCGCGACCCATACCGAACTCGATCGGAACACGGCGTCCGGCGCATCCGGCGGGATTGCGTCGACCAGCACGGCGGCGACCCAGCCGCCCTGAGTCGCCGCCGCCGACAGCACCGGCTCCAGGTCCAGGAAGCGGTTGGAGATGTGCACCAGCAGCATGCCGTCGGGTGCCAGCACGCGGCCGTAGGCGGCGAACGCCTCCAGCGTCAGCAGGTGCGCCGGGACCACGTCGGACGAAAAGGCATCCAGGGCCAGAAGGTCCAGCGTGCCCGGGCGCTGCGCCGCCAGGCTCAGCCGCGCGTCGCCCAGCACGATGTGCACCCCCGGCGCGCAGCGCGACAGGAAGCTGAACTGTCCGCTGTCGCGCGCGATGCGCACGACCTGCTCGTCGATCTCGTAGAAGGTCCACTGCTGCCCCGGCCGGCGGTAGCAGGCGAGCGTCCCCGTCCCCAGCCCGACGATCCCGACCCGCGCCGCCGGCCCCGCAAGCTCGGGCAGCGCCAGCAGCGCCTGTCCCACGCCCGACGTCGGCGAATAATAGCTGGTCGGCTCACGCTCGCGCCCCGGCGTCTGCCGCTGGATGCCGTGAAAGGTGGTGCCGTGCGCCAGCGTCCGCGCCTCGTCCAGCCGGAAGTCGCGCACCGTGTAGACACCGAAATAGCTCCGCGTCCGCGCCTGCGACGTCGCGCTCATCTCCAGCGCCTGCCAGCCGCCGAACACCAGGATGATCGCACCCAGCGTCACCATGTAGACGGGCCGGATGCCGATGGCGAAGATCGCGAGCAGGCCGATGCCGATCGCGCCGAAGGCCTCGCCGTTGCGGATCAGCCAGACCGTCGGCGCGCGGATCGCGAACACCGCGATGATGATCGTCACCGCGGTGATCCCGGCCGCCAGATACTTCGCCTTGGCGTCGTCCGACCACCAACGCTCGATCGCGGGGAACAGGAAATATTGCGGCACCAGCAGCCCCGCCGCCAGGATCAGGATCGGGTGCTCATAGGTCCAGTCGAACAGCACGGGCGCGATCAGCCCGGCGAACACGCCGCCCAGCGCCCCGCCGATCGACATGGCGAGGTAGAAACCCGTCAGCCGCTCGGGCGCCGGTCGCGTCCGGTACATCTCCGCATGCAGCGCCACCGACACCACGAATAGCAGGGTGAGCGCCAGGACGGCGCCGAACACCGGCTGCTGCGGGCTCTGCCGCATCGCCAGTCCGCCCATCACGATGATGGTGAGCGGCGCCATCCGCGTTATCAGCTCCGCCACCGCCTGCCGCCGGGCGAACGCGACGGTGAAGCTCAGCAGATAGATGCCAAGCGGCATCGCCCACAGGAGCGGCATCGCCACGATGTCGGTGGTCAGATAGGTGCTGGTCGACAGCATCAGCCCCGACGGCACCAGCGCCAGCGCGACCCAGGTCAGCTTCCGCCGCATCGTCGGCGGCGGCGTGGTCGCCGGCAGGTCGGACACCTGCGGCGCGTCGCGCGTCGGCAGTTGCGCCGCGCAGGCCAGCACCAGCGCCACCAGCACCACATAGCCGCCGGTCCACAGCAGGCTCTGCCCCGCCAGCGGCAGTTCCGGCTCCACCAGCAGCGGATAGGCGATCAGCCCGGCAAAGCTGCCCAGGTTCGACGCGGCATAAAGCGCATAGGGGTCGCGCCCCCCGCTTGCCGCCGAATACCAGCGCTGCATCAGCGGCGCCTGCGCCGACACCGCGAAGAACAGCGGCCCGATCGACAGCACCAGCAGCCACGGCACCCACAGCACGGGTGAGAAGTCCGGCTCCGGCATCGCCGCGATCAGCCCGATCGGCAGCCACAATGCCGCGACGGCAAGCAGCGCGACGTGTACCGCCGCCTGCCGGCGCGGCCGAAGCTTCCCGATCCAGTGCGCATAGGCATATCCGCCGAGCAGCAGCGCCTGGTAGACCAGCATGGCGCTGTTCCACACCGCCGGCGCCCCGCCCAGCCGCGGCAGCGCCATGCGCGCCACCATCGGCTGCACCAGGAACAGCAGAAACGAGCCCAGAAGGATGGTGAGCACGAACAGCGGCCCACGAAACCGGCTGAGGTCGCGTTCGCGGGGCGCGGTCCACGCGCCCGCCTGCGTTGCCATCAGCGCGCCTCCGCCAGCAGCCGGGCCGCCAGCGGCGCGTGATAGGTCAGCACCCCCGTCGCGCCGGCCCGGCGAAAGGCGATGAGCGTTTCCATCACCATCGCGTCCCGGTCGCCGGCACCGGCCGCGGCCGCCGCCTCGATCATCGCATATTCGCCCGACACGGCGTAGGCGAAGACCGGCACCTCGAACCGCTCGCGCACCCGCCGCACGATATCCAGGTACGGCAATCCCGGCTTCACGATCACGCTGTCGGCGCCCTCCGCCAGATCCATCGCCACCTCGCGCAGCGCCTCGTCGCCGTTCGCCGGGTCCATCTGGTAGGTCGACTTGGATCCCTTCAGCCGGCTTCCAGACCCCACTGCGTCCCGGAACGGCCCATAGAAGGCCGACGCATATTTGGCCGCATAGGCCATGATCTGCACGTCGCCGTGCCCGTCGCGTTCCAGCATCCCGCGGATCGCCGCCACGCGCCCGTCCATCATGTCGGACGGCGCCACGATGTCGGCGCCCGCCCGCGCCAGCACCAGCGCCTGCAGCGCCAGCACCTCCACCGTGCGGTCGTTCAGCACGCGACCGTCATCGTCCACCAGCCCGTCGTGGCCGTGGCTGGTATAGGGGTCCAGCGCCACGTCGGCGAGCACGCCCACCTCCGGCACCGCGTCCTTCAGCGCGGCGATCGCGCGGCAGACCAGGTTGTCCGGCGACAGCGCCTCCGCACCGTCGTCGCTGCGCAGGTCGCGCGGCGTGTCCGGGAACAGGGCGACACAGGGGATGCCCAGGTCGCGGGCCTCGCGCCCGCGCTCGACGATCGCATCGATCGACCAGCGGCTGACGCCCGGCAGGCTTCCCACGGGGCTGCCGGCGCGGTCGCCCTCGGCGACGAACAGCGGCCAGATGAGGTCGGCGGCGCCCAGGCGGGTCTCCGCGAACATGCGGCGGCTCCAGGCGGAAGCGCGGGTACGGCGGAGGCGCGTGGCCGGAAAGGCAGGACTCATGCGTGCCGCCTAAACCGAAAACAGCGACGTCCCAAGCCGCTTCGCTTGCCGAAGCCCGCAAGCCGCCCCATGTCTCTGCGCGATGACCGACACGGACGCGTTGCCGCGCGAGGCGATCCTGGTGGTGAACGCGCAGTCCCGGCGGGGTCGCGCGACATTCAAGGACGCACGGCGGAAGCTGAAGGACGCCGGCATCACCCTGCTGTCGGCCCACGCCGTCCGCAATCCCAAGCATTTCCGCGACGTCATCAAGAAGGCGCTGGAAACCAGCCCGCCGATGGTGATCGTCGGCGGCGGCGACGGCTCCTTGTCGTCCGCCGTTGATGATTTCGTCCGCACCAGAACCGTGTTCGCGCTGCTGCCGCTCGGCACCGCCAACAGCTTCGCGCGCACGCTCGGCATCCCGCTCGACCTCGACGGCGCCATCGGCGTGATCGCCAACGGCGCGCGCCGCCGCATCGATCTCGGCATGATCGACGACGATTATTACGCCAATTGCGCCACGCTCGGTCTCGCGCCGCTGATCGCGGAGACCGTGCCGCACGGGCTGAAGAAGATGCTCGGCCGCACCGGCTATCTCGCCTGGGCGGGCTACCGCCTGTCGCGCTTCAAGCCGTTCAGCCTCACCGTCGACGACGGCACCACCGCCCGCACGCTGGATGCGGTGGAGGTCCGCATCGCCAACGGCCGCTTCCACGGCGGCGCGGAACTGGTCGAGGATGCCCGTGTCGACAGTGGGGAGATCGTCGTCCAGGTCGTCACCGGCAAGGCGCGCCACCGCCTGCTGTGGAGCTGGTCGGCAAGCCTCCTTCGCCTGCGCTCGCGCAAGCAGACCTATGAGGAATTCCACGGCCAGCAGTTCCGCCTCTCCACCGAAAAGCCGATGCCGGTGTCGATCGACGGGGAGGTGCTTGCCCACACCCCCTGCACGGCGCGCATCGCCCGGCAGGTGATCGAGGTCGCCGCGCCGCGCTGATTTGCCGACGCCGCGACGGTTCAACCGCCGCGTTGGCTGGACCTGCCTCGCACCGTCAATTCCGGCAACGCGCGGCCTGAGCCTGTCCAGGCCCTGCCCGGCTCCCCGACCGCGACGGCGGGAGGCAGGACCGGCCGCGCTCAGCCCAGCCGTGCCAGCGCCGCCTCCAGCCGCTCCGCTTCCGCCGCGCGCGCATCATGGTCCGCGCGCGCCTTCTCGACCGCCTCGGGCTTCGCGCGCTCGACAAAGCTCGCATTGCCCAGCCGCCCTGCCAGCGCGTCGCGCTCCTTGGCCGCTGCGGCCAGCGCCTTGGCGAGCCGATCGCGCTCGGCGCCCACGTCGATCACGCCTTCGAGCGGAAGGATGAAGGTCATGTCATCAATGACAATCTGCGGACCCAACGTGCGCTCGCCCTGTCCGTCTCGGCTGACATCAAGATGCTCGCCAGTCTCCAGATCAATCTCAATGCCCATATTGAGGAAGATGGCGCGATCAACCCGCGCCAGTCGTCGAAGCGGCAAACGCAGCCGCTCAATGCGAGCGATCAGGTCTCGTGGGACTGGAGGTGCGCTGCCTGCCGTGTATCCTGCGCGCGCCGTTGCCAGAACCATCAGCTCTGTGCGAGCCGCTGGCGGCACATTTACTTCGGTGCGTGCTGCCCGCACCTCTTCAACCAGCCGGATCAGCCATTTGACATCGGCGCTCGCCGCCGGATCGATCGCCCGCGCGTCCGCCATCGGCCAATCGGCCGTGATCAGCGGCGTCTTCCGCGTGCCGAGCAGCCCCCAGAGTTCTTCCGTCACGAACGGCATGAACGGGTGCAGCATGACCAGGATCTGGTCCAGCACCCAGCCGGCAACGGCCCGGGTCTCCTCGTCGACCGCGCCCTTGATCAGCTCCAGATACCAGTCGCAGAACCGACTCCACGCGAACTGGTAGATCGTGTTGGCCGCCTCGTCGAAACGCAGGTCGGCGATCGCCAGGTCCATGCGGTGGACGGTCGCCTGGGTCTCGGCGACGATCCACTGGTTGACGATCCCGGTCGCGGCCGGGGGCTCGCGCCCGCTCGATCCGCCGATACCGTTCGCCTGCGCGAACCGGCTCGCATTCCACAGCTTGGTGGCGAAGTTGCGATATCCCTCGACCCGCTTTTCATCCAGCTTGATGTCGCGGCCCTGGCTCTCCATCGCCGCCAGCGTGAAGCGCAGCGCATCCGCGCCGTACCGGTCGATCAGACCCAACGGATCAACCGTGTTGCCCTTCGACTTCGACATTTTCGCGCCGGTCGCGTCGCGCACCAGCCCGTGCAGGTAGAGCGTGCGGAACGGCACCTCGCCCGTCATCTGCAGCCCTTGCATGATCATGCGGGCATCCCAGAAGAACAGGATGTCGAAGCCGGAAATGAGCACGTCGTTGGGGTAATGGCGGGGCAGCTTGCCGCCCTCCTCCGGCCACCCCAACGTCCCGAACGGCCACAGCGCGGACGAGAACCAGGTGTCCAGCACGTCCGGATCGCGGGTCAGCGCGACGCCGTCGCCCGCCTGCGCCTGCGCCTGCGCCTCGTCGCGTGCCACGAACACGCGGCCGTCCTCGGCGAACCAGGCCGGGATGCGGTGCCCCCACCACAGCTGGCGCGACACGCACCAGGGCTGGATGTTCTCCATCCAGTTGTAATAGGTCTTGGTCCAGCTCTCCGGCACTACTTTGATGGTGCCGGATCGCACCGCCTCGATCGCCGGCCCTGCCAGCGTCTTGGCATCCACATACCATTGGTCGGTCAGCCACGGCTCGATGACCACGCCGGACCGGTCGCCATAGGGCGTCTGGATCACACGGTCCTCGACCCGCTCCAGCGTGCCTTCGGCCTCCAGCTGCGCGACGACGGCTTTCCGCGCCTCGAACCGGTCGAGCCCGATCAGCGTGTCCGGGACCAGCCCGTCGGCGGTCTGGATGATGCGCGCATCGGCATCCAGCATGTTGAGCATGTCGCGCGCCTCGATGCCGGCGCGGCGCCCGACCTCGAAATCGTTGAAGTCGTGGCCCGGCGTGATCTTCACCGCGCCCGATCCCAGCTCCGGGTCGGCATGCTCGTCTGTGACGATCGGGATCAGCCGGCCGGTGATCGGCAGCCGGATCTGCTTGCCGACGAGGTGCGTGTAGCGATCGTCCGACGGATTCACCGCCACCGCCATGTCGGCCAGCATCGTCTCCGGCCGCGTGGTCGCGACGGAAATATGCCCGCTGCCGTCCGCGAGCGGATAGGCCAGGTGCCAGAACTTGCCCTGCACCTCGCGCGTCTCGACCTCCAGGTCGCTGATCGCGGTGCGGAAATGCGGGTCCCAGTTCACCAGCCGCTTGTCGCGGTACAGCAGCCCCGCCTCGTGCAGCCGCACGAACGCCTCGATCACCGCGCGGCTGAAGCCGTCGTCCATGGTGAAGCGCTCGTTGGCCCAGTCGCACGACGCGCCCAGCCGGCGCAGCTGGCGCGTGATCTGGCCGCCGCTTTCCGCCTTCCACTCCCACACGCGCTGGGTGAACGCCTCGCGCCCCAGGCTCGCGCGGGTGACGTTCTCGCGCGCCAGGTTGCGCTCCACCACCATCTGGGTGGCGATGCCCGCATGGTCGGTGCCGACCACCCACAGCGCGTCCTTGCCCTTCAGCCGCGCATGCCGCGTCAGGATGTCCTGCAGCGTCACGTCCAGCGCATGGCCGATATGGAGCGATCCCGTCACGTTGGGCGGCGGGATCACGATCGTCCACGGGTCGGCGTCGGGACGGTCGGGCCGGAACAGCCCTTCCCCTTCCCAGCGCGCATACCAGCGCGCCTCGATCTCGGCGGGGTCGAAGGTCTTGGGAAGCTCGCTCATCCCACCGGCTCTAGCCAGCGGGCGCGGCCCTCTCAAGCATGCTCGTCAGGGGGCGTCCTGTGCCGCGATCCGCCGGATCTCCGCCTGCACCAGCCGCTCCACCGTCGCCGGCAGGTTCTTGTCCAGCCATTCGGCCAGCATCGGGCGCAGCATGTCGCGCACCAGCGCTTCCAGCGTCACGTCGCCGCCGGCTTCCTTCACCACCAGCCGGCTGAGCGAGGCGAGCGACTGGCGGCTCGCCGCCGCCGCCTGGCTGGACACCAGCTCGGCCTCGCCATCGACGGCCGAAGGCAACGGCGCCGCTGACGGGGCCGGTGCGGCGGATGCCACGGGCGCCGGCGCGGGGACCGGCTCGGGTGCTTCCACCACCGGCTCGTCGGCGATCGCCTGCCAGCGCGCGTCCTCCGGCTCCGGCTCGATCGCCGCGGCGAAGGTCTGGTGGAACCCGCCGTCGCTCGCCTCCGGCATGGGGTCGGGCTCGGTCAGCTCCAGCACGTCGGGGTCGGCGTCCGGCTCGTCCTCGTCCGGCTCGGGCAGGATGTCGGGATTGCCGCGCGTCTCACCGCGCCGCAAGCGAACGTCGCTTCCTTCGGAAATCACGCGTTTGATGGAAGACAGGATCTCTTCCATCGATCGTTCGGAGCCGATGTTCGCCATTCCCAGCCTCACGGTTGCGGCAGCGGCACGGTCTCCGGATTTTGCGCGGGCGTGTCAACGGTGCGGGTGGAGACGGCGGTCGGCGTCTCGTCCTCGTCATAATCCCAGATGCGGTTGCGCACCCGCGCGCGGTTGACGGCCGGGTCGTACAGCGTACCCCCGTCCAGCCCCAGGTCGCGTGCTTCCGCCCGCCCCATCGCCGCCAGCAGCGTGAAGGCCGCGACATAGGCGTTGCGCCGGGCCGACACGAGGTTCACCTGCGCGATCAGCAGTTCCTGCTGCGCGTTCAGGATCTCGATGATCGTGCGGTTGCCGACGCTGTTTTCCGCCCGCACGCCTTCCAGCGACAGGGTGGACGCGTCCACCGCCACCTGGCTGCTCTGGATCGCGCGCAGCGATGCCTGCCAGCTGGCGAAGGCGGCGCGCGTCTGCGCGATCACCGACCGCTCGATCTCGATCCCGCGCTCGATCGTTGCCGATTGCCGCGCCTGCGCCTGCCGCACGCGCGCAGCCGGCAGGCCGCCCTGGAACAGCGGAAGCGTGCCCTGCAGGCCGACACCCGCGGTCAGCTGCCCCTGGTCGATCGGCACGCCGATCGCGTTGGCGCGCAGCGATCCCAGGAAGTTGGTGTAGCCGACGGTGCCCACCGCCGACAGCCGCGGTCCACGCAGCGCGCGTGCGGCGCGCACGTCGAACCCGGTCGCCTCCAGCTCGCGGGCGACCGCCTCCAGGTCCGGATTGTTCTCGATCGCCACGGTCACGGCGGCGTCCGGGTCGGACGGCAGGTTGCCGAGCTGGGGTGGCGGCTCCAGCGCGTCGGGCGTGTCGCCGACCAGCTGGATGTAGCGTTCGCGGCTGGAGATCAGCTGCGCCTCCGCGCTCCGCAGGTCGGCCTCGGCCAGGGCGAGGCGCGACTGGCTCTGCGCGATGTCGGTGCGGGTCAGGTCGCCGACCTCGAAACGGTCGTTGGTCGCCCGCAGGTTGACCTGCAGCACGTTCACATTCTCGCGGTTGAGCGCGACGATCGCCTGGTCGCGGATCACGTCGTTATACGCGGCCACCACCTGGCTGAACACGCTGGCTTCCGTTCCGCGCAGCTGCGCGGCGCCCGCGTCGACCCGACGCTCGGCCGCGCGGATGTTGTTGCGCACCTGCCCGCCCAGATAGAGCGGCACGCTCAGCTGCCCGCCGGCAAAACCGGACCGCAGCGGCGCGTTGAAGTTGGACGACGCCTGGATGACGTTCTCGTCATACTGCCCGGTCGCGCCCAGCGTGGGCAGGCCGGCCGCGCGGCTGATCGGCACGTTCTCGTCCGTCGCGCGCAGCTGGGCACGGGCCCCGGTTAACGTCGGGTTGCGCTCATAGGCCGCGGCCAGCGCCTCGCGCAGCGTGTCGGCACGCGCGGGCGCGACGGCAAGAAGGCTGGCCCCCGCCAGCAGGATGATCCGCCCCCCCAAGCGCATCAGAAGACGAAGCCGCGTTCGCGCTCGAAGCCCGGCAGCACCACCGCCTCGGCATCGGCGAAGCTGGCAAGCGCGAAGCCGCCGCCCGCCCCCTTGCGGCCGATCGCCATCCGCGTCACGCCATTGTCGATCCGTGCGCATGCGATGCGCCCACCGGCGGCAAGCTGCTCCACCAGCGCGTCGGGGACGAACTCCACCGCCCCGTCGATCAGGATCAGGTCATAGGGCGCGCCACCGGCATGGCCGTCCGTCAGCCCGCCCTCCACGATCTCCACCGAGCGCCCGGCGAGCGCCGCGCGGGCCTGCTCCACCAGCGCGGGGTCGCTCTCCACCGCGGTCACGCTTGCCCCGATCTCGGCGAGCAGCGCGGCCGCGTAGCCGGTCGCCGCGCCGATCACGAGCACGCGCTCGCCCGGCCGCACCTGCGCCTCGGTCAGCAGCCGTCCGACGATCAGCGGCGGGTTGAGGAAGCGCGCGCCGCCCAGCGGCACCGGCCGGTCGGTATAGGCAAGCGTCGCCCGCACCGGCGGCACGAACCATTCGCGCGGCGTGGTGGCCATGGCCGCGATCACGCGGGGGTCGTTCACGCCGCTCGTGCGCAGCTGGCTTTCCACCATCGCACGACGCATCGCCTGGAAATCCTGATGGCTCACGCGCCCTTCACCTCGTGTCTTAGCTGCACAATACACGTGCCCTGTTCGACCTCTTACCGGCGGCACGGCGGAGCGCCAAGTGCGGTTCGTCGACCCGACCCGCCGCTTGCAGAAGCGCTGCGGGCGCCCAAAGTGGCGCCGCGCGGGTCCCTCACGGTCGCTTGCCATCCGCGCGGGTCAAAGCGGGGTTGACGCCGCGTTCAATCCCCCGCATCTCCGCGCCCTTCCCGGCGTCGAGGCCCGATGGCGGAGTGGTGACGCAGAGGACTGCAAATCCTTGCACCCGGGTTCGATTCCCGGTCGGGCCTCCAGCGGACAATGCCGCACCCCGCAACCCCTCTCGCGCTGATCAACCCCGCGTCAGCGAGGACACCACGCCCAGAAAGTCCGTCATCGTGACGGTTTTCGACAGATAGGCCTCGGCGCCGGCCGCCAGGCAGTCGGCTTCGTCTTCCGGTGCGTCGCACACGGTCAGCGCCAGGATCGGGATCGCCGCCACCTCCGGCGCGTCCTTGCAGGCCGCGATCAGGTCCAGGCCGCTCAGCGGCGGCAGCCGGATGTCCATGATCACCAGGTCGGGCTTCTCCTCGGCGATCCTGCCCACCGCCTTTCGCCCGTCGGACACCGTGGTCACGCGGTGCCCGCCAAGCTCCAGCCACGCGCAATAGAGTTTCTGGTGCAGGTGGTTGTCCTCGACCAGCATCACCCGCGTCACTGGCGGCGCGCCTTCACGGTCGCCACGATGACATGCAGCAGCGGCACGCGGTTTTCGGTCTCCACGTTCACCCGCCAGTGCCCCTCGCTCGCGAACTGCGGGTTGTCGGCCAGGAACGCGCCCAGTGTGCGGACGGCCTCGTTGCGTGCATCCTCCTCCGTCGCGACGTCGATCTGGCGGAGCCGCTGCTCTCTTCCTTCGAAACTCAGCACATAAGTCGGCACGCTCGTCTCCCCTCTGGATGGGAGACGATGCGTTAACCAACTCGTTCCGTGTTGATCACGAAACAGGACCGGCCGTGCGGACGCGCGTTGACGGGGATGCGCCGCGCACGGCAAGGCCGGCGGCGATGACTGCGCCTCTCCTTCTCTTCAACAGCCTGACGCGCGCGACCGCGCCCTTCCACCCGATCGAGGCCGGCCATGCGCGCGTCTACAGCTGCGGCCCCACCGTCTACAGCCGCGCGCACCTCGGCAACCTGCGCGCCTATGTCTTTACCGATACGCTCCGCCGGACCCTCAACTGGAAGGGTCTGGACGTCACGCATGTCATCAACATCACTGATGTCGGGCACCTGACCTCGGACGCCGATGCCGGCGCGGACAAGATGGAGGCTGCCGCCGCGGCGGAGCAACGCTCGATCTGGGACATCGCGGCCCACTACACCGCGCTGTTCAAGGCGGACCTTGCGCGCCTCAACGTGCGCCCGCCCACGCTCTGGGCGACCGCGACCGACCATATCGGTGAAATGATCGATTTCGGCGCCGCGATCGCCGACCGCCATTGCTATCCGCTGCCGGGCGGCCTTTATTTCGACAGCACCACCGTGCCCGACTATGGCGCGCTCGCCGGCACCCGCCCGGACGAGACCGTCGCCCGCATCGATGCGGTTCAGGGCAAGCGCCACCCGGCCGATTTCGCGATCTGGCGCGCGACCCCGCCGGGCGAAACGCGGCAGATGGAATGGGCGTCCCCATGGGGGCCGGGCGCTCCCGGCTGGCATCTCGAATGCTCGGTGATGGCGCGGAAATATCTGGGGGACCGGTTCGACATCCACACCGGCGGCATCGATCACCGCGAGATCCACCACGTCAATGAAATCGCCCAGAACCAGGCACGCAGCGGCTCGGCCGACACCGGCGCCGCCGTCTGGATGCACAACAACTTCCTGGTCGACCGCGGCGGCAAGATGTCGAAGTCGAAGGGCGGCATCGCCACCCTCGATGCGCTCGCCGACCACGGCGTCCACCCGCTCGCCTACCGCCTGCTGTGCCTTGGCGCGCACTACCGGTCGGAACTCGAATTCTCGGCCGATGCGGTGCTTGCCGCCCTCACCCGGCTGCGCCGCCTGGTGCTGGCGGTGGCCGCGCTGCGAAAGGGCGACGTGCCGGACTGGACGCGCACCGTGCGGGAGGCCGACGCATCCAGGGGCGCCTCGCTCGCCTGGCAGCGCGCGGTGATCGAGGAAGGACTGGGCGCGCCCGCGCGCGCGCTCCTCGATCGGTTCGATGCCGCCGTGTCCGCCGACCTCATGCTGCCGCAGGCGCTTCCGGTGCTTGAGGAAGCGGCGACCGCCAAGGCCATTCCCGCCGATCAGCGGCTTCGCCTCGTCGCCAGCATGGACCTCGTGCTCGGCCTCGGCCTCCTGTCGCTGGAGCGCGCCGATCTGCGGGTCGCTCCCGCAACGGCCGCGATCGACCCGGAGGAGATCGAGCGGATCCTGGCCGATCGCCGCGACGCCCGCGCCGCCCGCGATTTCGCGCGATCGGACGCGCTGCGCGATGATCTGGCGGCGCGCGGGGTTGAGGTGATGGACGGCGATCCGCTCGGCTGGGACTGGCACCCGACGCTCGCCTGATCGGGATTGCGGCGCTGGCCTGCGCTTGGCAATGTCTCTGGCGTTTTCTGGGGGAAGAGGTTCGAATGCGCGGGCAGGTGCTTGGTGTTGATCGACGGTCGGGCGAAGGGCAGATCGCCGGCGACGACGGCCGCCGCTACAGCTTTCGCCCGGCCGACTGGAGCGATCGGGTCGGCCCCGCCGTCGGCGCGCTCGTCGATTTCGAGGCGGAGCAGACCCGTGCGCTGCGCATCTATCATCAGCCCGGGACCGCTGTCGCCGCTCCCGGGCGGGCGGGCGTCGGAGACCGCGACAAGATCATCGCCGCGCTTCTCGCCTTCTTCGCCGGCACGCTCGGCATCCACCGCTTCTACCTGCGCCGGAAGGGATCGGGGATCGCCATGCTGCTGCTCAGCTGCACGGTGGTCGGCCTGGCGGTGACCGTGCCCTGGGCCTTCATCGACATGGTGCGCTACCTTCTCATGTCCGACGCCGAATTCACCCACCGGTACGAGGCGCTGCCGCCGCGCTGATCGAGCGCGCGGCGCTCGGTGATCGAGAGCGCCGTCTTGCCTCTCACGGCGCTCTCCCGCATGACGCCGCGATGGCACAGGGCATCAACGGCGCATCGGGCAGGACGGCAGGCTGGACACCGGACAGCTGGCGCCGCTTCGAGGCGCGCCAGCTTCCCGACTATCCCGATGCCGCCGCCCTCGATGCTGCGCTGGTGGAGCTGTCCAGCTACCCGCCGCTCGTCTTCGCGGGTGAGGCGCGGGCGCTGACCGACGATCTGGCGCAGGTCGCTGCCGGCAAGGGCTTCCTGCTGCAGGGCGGTGATTGCGCCGAAAGCTTCGCCGAATTCCACCCCAACAACATCCGCGACACCTTCCGCCTCATCCTGCAGATGGCGGTGGTCCTCACCTTCGCGTCGAAGCTGCCGGTGGTGAAGCTCGGCCGCATGGCCGGTCAGTTCGCAAAGCCTCGCTCCGCTCCCACGGAGGAGCAGAACGGCGTCAGCCTGCCCGCCTATCGCGGCGACATCGTCAACGACATTGCCTTCGATGCCGACGGTCGCCAGCCCGACCCCCGCCGGCTCATCCGCGGCTATTCGCAGTCCGCGGCCACGCTTAACCTGCTGCGCGCTTTTGCGCAGGGCGGCTATGCCAATCTTCACCAGGTCCACCGCTGGACGCACGACTTCATGGGCCGCAGCCCCTGGGCGCAGAAGTACGCCGACGTCGCCGATCGGATCGGCGAGGCGCTGGACTTCATGGCCGCGTGCGGCATCAACCCGGACACGGTGCCGCAGCTCAAGGCCACCAGCTTCTACACCAGCCACGAAGCGCTGCTGCTCCCCTACGAACAGGCGCTCACCCGGCAGGACAGCCTCACCGGCGACTGGTACGACACCTCCGCCCACTTCCTGTGGATCGGCGATCGCACCCGGTTCGAGGGGTCGGCGCACGTCGATTACCTGCGCGGCATCGGCAATCCCATCGGCATGAAGTGCGGGCCGAGCCTTGAGCCCGACGTGCTCCTGCGCCTGCTGGACACGCTCAACCCCGCGCGCACGCCCGGCCGCATGACGCTCATCACGCGCTACGGCTACGACAAGATCGAAGGCGCGCTCCCCCGCCTCGTCCGCGCGGTGGAGCGCGAGGGGCATCCCGTCGTCTGGTCGTGCGATCCCATGCACGGCAACGTCGTGAAGGCGCCCAATGGCCTCAAGACCCGCCCCTTCGACCGCATCATGGCAGAGGTCCGGGGCTTCTTCGCCGTGCACCGGGCGGAAGGCACCTTCGGCGGCGGCATCCACATCGAGATGACGGGCCAGAACGTCACCGAATGCACCGGCGGCGCGATGGCGATCACCGACGACGTGCTGGCCGACCGCTACCACACCCACTGCGACCCGCGCCTCAATGCCGGCCAGAGCCTGGAACTCGCCTTCACGCTTGCCGAGATGCTCAACCAGGAACTGGCCGAGCGCCGCAAGGTGGCGGCGTAGCGCGGCCACCCGCCGCGCATCGCCCGCTCCGGGAGCAACAGGTGCCTGACGCCATGTTCGACCTGACCGGACGCACCGCCCTCGTCACCGGCGCGACCGCCGGCCTCGGCCTGGAGATCGCCCGCGCCCTGACCCGCGCCGGCGCGCATGTCGCGGTGGGCGGCCGTGATACCGCCCGCATCGCTGCGGCGCGCCGGGCGATCGGCGCCGCCACCTCCGCCTTTGCCGCCGACCTGACCGACGAGGCCGCCACCGTCGCCGCGCTCGACCGCCTCATCGCCGACCGCGGCAGCATCGACACGCTCGTCCTCGCCGCCGGCGCCCGCGACCGCCGCCCGTTCGACAGCATCGAACGCGACGACGTCCGCCGCCTGCTCGACGCCGCATTGATCGCACCCTTCGATCTCGCCCGCCGCGCTGCGCGCCACATGCCCGGCGGCGGCCGCATCATCACCGTCACCTCGATCGCGGGGCCGATCGCACGCGCCGGCGACGCCGCCTACACCGCCGCGAAGGGCGGTCTCGACGCCCTCACCCGCGCGCTCGCGGCCGAACTCGGCCCGCGCGGCATCACCGTCAACGCGCTCGCCCCTGGCTATTTCGCGACCGGATCCAACGCCGACATGGCAGATGATCCGGAGGTCGCCGCCCACCTCGCGCGCCGCACCGCGCTCGGTCGCTGGGGCCGGCCGGAGGAGATCGCCGCCGCCGCCCTCTTCCTCGCCTCACCGGCCGCCAGCTACGTCACCGGCGTCACGCTTCCCGTCGACGGCGGCTACCTGGCGCATTTCTGACCGCGCACGCGGCCCCTGTTCGTCGCGGCCGGTCACTGGCATCTTCGGCCACAGCATCAGCTGAGCTCAGGGGGGTGATCATGCCTGAAGGACCAAGCGCGCGCGTTCCTCGATTCCTCGTTGGAGTCATTCTGGGCGCCGCGGTCGCGCTCATCGGGCTCGCGGTGTGGATGATCGTGAAGAACGAGGGCGCGCCCGTGTTCGTTGCCGTCGCCGGGTCGATGCTCGCCGCCTTCGCCGCCATCCTCTCCTCGCAATCCAAGAAGAAGGTCTGAGGCCGGCAAAGATCATGGCAATGCCCGGAGACGTGGCCGCCGTGATGATGGCCTCACCCGCTCCGTCCTCGTCGCGGATGTTGCCAGCTCCTCGGCTGCGCCTCATGAAGCGACATGGACTTCATGAAATGGCTCAACTCGCTGGACGAGCTGCTCTACGAAGTCATGAGCTGGCTGCTCTTCCTGCCGTTGACGCTCGCCCGCGCCACGTTTCGACCAGCGCACCTGATGGATGAGGTGGAGCGGCAGGCAAGCTTGCCGGATGAGGAGCAATATGGGGACATCCTCAGCCCGCCATTGTTCCTGACCCTCGTTCTCCTTCTCGCGCATGCGGTGTCGACTGCACTCGGACAGACCGACCTCATCATCGAAAACCAGCGCGGGTTGGCATCGCTTGTTGATGACAACGCCACTGCCCTTCTCCTGCGTGTCGTCGTGTTTGCGGGCTTCCCGCTGTTTCTGGCGGCACGGATCGTGCGGCTGAGCGGCAACCGGCTCAACCGGCTCACGCTTCGCCGGCCCTTTTATGAACAATGCTACCCCGCCGGCGTCTTCGCACTTGGGGTGAGTATCGGCACCAGCCTGTTCAACGTCGGCGGCACAATGATGCGGGAGGCTGGAGCAGTGCTGATCGGCACCAGCCTGATCAACTTCGTGGTGGTGGAGACTTTGTGCTTCGCGCGCCTCGCAGATGTGAACCACCTGCGCGGACTGGCAAATGTCATGCTTGGCTTGCTTCAGGGCACTCTGTTTCTCCTGGCTCTCGGCTTTCTATTCGCCCCGCGATAGACCGCCAGAGAAGAGAGGCTTAGGATCAGCAGGACTCGGCCGGGAGTACTGCCATGCGCACGCTGTTCATCAGGTCCTGCTTTGTCCTGCTGTTGACCACGTCAGCGCCAGTCCTTGCTCAAAGAACCGGCCTTGAGGATCTGGTCGGTGCTCGCGCGGGCCAGGCAGAAGGGGAACTTCAACGTCGGGGCTATCGCAACACCGGTGGCGAGCAGGGCGATGATCGCAGCTACACGAAATGGTGGAATGCCGATCGCCGGCAATGCGTGCAGATCGCGACCATGGATGGGCGCTATGCCTCGATCACCGCGACGCCGGCCCCGGACTGCCGCCAGCAGGCAGATCAGCGCTCCCCTCAACGAAGGCCATCTTGGGGGGGCCGGACAAACCCGGCGGGACAGGTCGCCAGCGGCGACCTTCCCGGCATCTGCAAGGGCCAGGCAGCGGTCGCCTTTGATCAGCGTCCGAGCGATGTCACGACAAACCAGCCCATCCGTTCGCGGAACGGCGCGACCGTTTCCGGCTGGTTCGATGCCGGCCGGCGGACGACATTCTTCACCTGCCGCTTCGACGAGGATGACCGCTTCTTGAGCGTGCGTTGACCGGAAGGCACCTGTCGCGCCTCTGGCATCGGTCGCGCCTAGCTGGATTCTCGCGCCCAGGAGCTTGCTGTTCCCAGTGCGACCGGGCCGTATCCCTCGGCCCCGCCAGCCTCAGCTTCTTCAGGACCGGCGCCGCCTGAACAGCCCTCGAACCCTGCCGCTTCGTAGATTATGCTGCAAGAATGGCTGAGAACAAGACCAAGGCGACCGACGCTCCAGTTGGGGCGTTCCTCAACGGGGTCGCGCTTGAAGGGCGGCGCAACGATGCATGGCGCCTGGCCGGGATGATGGCCGAGGAGACCGGCGAGCAGCCGGTCATGTGGGGCAACTCCATCGTCGGCTTCGGCGATCACCACTACCGCTATGCCAGCGGACGCGAGGGCTCCATCTGCCGGGTCGGCTTCAGCCCGCGCAAGTCTGCGACAGTGCTTTATCTGAGCTGCGATCTCGACCAGCTCCAATCGATTCTTGATCGACTTGGCCCGCATGAGCGGGGTGTCGGCTGCCTCTACATAAAGCGGCTCGACGCAATCGACGATGATGTGCTGCGCGAACTTATCAGGGTCGCCTGGGTGCAGCGGTAGCTTCGGGCGGCGAGCACCAGCAATTCGTCGGCGACGCTGCCTGGCAGCATTCTTCTGCGGCCGGCATCGTGGCGCCAGGTCCCCACTCTCCATGGCAGGCTCCACCACCGCCGATGCTGATGATCTTCCTTGCCGGTGTGTCCGCGACGTTGCTTTCGTCAGGGCGTGACCGGCCACCGCCGACCCCTGTTCCTCAGGAAATTGAAGGCACCTGTCGCGCCTCTGGCATCGGCCGCGCCTTTCTCGAGCAGTCTCGGGCCCAGCAGCTTCCTTTTCCCAGTGCGACCGGGCCGTTTCCATCGGTCCCGCCAGCCTCAGCTTCTTCAAAACCGGTGACGCTGATGCGCAGATCATCTTCAGCGGGCGCTCGGGGCATCCGACGGGCTTCGAGGTCGAGCTGACCGTGGTCGGCAACCAGCCCGCGCGCGAGACGATCTCCGGACGCTGCCTGCGTGCCGAGCCACATTTCATCATGTGCCGCGCGATCTTTGAAGAAGACGGCGTGCGAAAGGGCATCGCCCTCAGCTACGGCCTTCCGTCCGTCGGCGTCCGGTAGGAAGGCAACCCTCCCACCGGATCGGCCGCGCCTACCGCCGGCCCCGCGCCGGCCGCATCGGGCGGGCGCCATGCCGGGCGGGCGGCGGGCCGGTGCGGCGGCCGCGCTGCGGACGGGCACCGCCCTCCACCGCCTCGATCGCCAGGCCGTCCTCGCCTTCCTGCCCCGCCGACCGCTGCAGCGACTGGCTGAACCGGCCGGCCGCCGCGCGCGGGATCTCGAACAGCGTCTCGTTGGCCTCGATGCGGATCGCGCCGATCTCCGCGCGCGTCACATGCCCGCGCCGGCAAAGCAGCGGCAGGATCCAGCGTGGATCGGCATTCTGCCGCCGGCCGACGTTCAGCCGGAACCAAACCGTGTCGTCGAACCCCGGGCGATGCCCCTCGTCGCGCGCCGGTGCCGGGCCGCGGTCGACCAGATCCTCCGGCGACGGCAGCGACGCGCGGTGCGCCCGCACCAGCGCGGCGGCGATGTCCTCCGGCGACCGTTCGGCCAGCAGCTTGGCTGCGATCGCGCGGTCCTCCTCGTCCATCTCCGTGGCCGGCGCCAGCAGCGCCGTCAGCAGCCGTTCGCGGTCCTTCTCGCGGATCGCGTCGGCGCCCGGCGCGTCCACCCAGTTGAACGGGATGCGCGCGCCGCGCAGCACGCCTTCGACGCGCTTGCGCCGCGGATAAGGGACGACCAGCACGGCCGTGCCCTTCTTGCCCGCACGCCCCGTCCGGCCGGACCGGTGCTGCAGCGTCTCGGCATCGCGCGGCAGCTCCACATGCACCACCAGGGACAGGGTCGGCAGGTCGATGCCGCGCGCCGCCACGTCGGTCGCCACGCACACCCGCGCGCGCCGGTCCCTCAGCGCCTGCAGCGCATGGTTGCGCTCCGACTGGCTGTGCTCGCCGGACAGCGCCACGGCCGAAAAGCCGCGCTCCACCAGGCTGGCGTGCAGGTGGCGCACATTGTCGCGCGTCGCGCAGAACAGCATGGCCGTCTCCGCCTCGTGAAAGCGCAGCAGGTTCACCACGACATTCTCGATGTCGGACGGGGCCACCGCCACCGCCTGATAATCGATGTCGCCGTGGCCGCGGTCCTCGCCCGCGGTGGCGATCCGCAGCGCGTCCTTCTGGTATCGCTTGGCCAGCGCCACGATCGGGCGCGGCAGCGTGGCGGAAAACAGCAGCGTGCGCCGCGCCTCGGGCGTGGAATCGAGGATCTCCTCCAGATCCTCGCGAAAGCCCATGTCGAGCATCTCGTCGGCTTCGTCGAGCACCGCGACGCGCAGGTTCGACAGCACCAGCGATCCACGCTCCAGATGGTCGCGCAGCCGCCCGGGCGTGCCCACCACGATGTGCGCGCCGCCGGACAGCACGCGCCGCTCGCGGCTGGCGTCCATGCCGCCAACGCAGGTCGCGATGCGCGCACCCGCCGCCTTGTACAGCCAGTCGAGCTCCTTGCTGACCTGCAGCGCCAGCTCGCGCGTCGGCGCGATCGCCAGCAGCAGCGGCGCGCCCGGTGCCGGCATCCGCCCTTCCTCGCCCAGCAGCTGCGGTGCCGCCGCCAGGCCGAACGCCACCGTCTTGCCCGACCCCGTCTGCGCGGACACGATCAGGTCGCGGCCGGCCGCGTCCTCGGCCGTCACGGCGGCCTGGACCGGCGTCAGCGATGGGTAGCCGCGCGCGGCGATCGCCTCGGCGAGAAGCGGGGGGAGATGTTCAAAGGCCATGGTCACCTGAAAAATACAGGGCCGGGACGATTGCGGCAACGGATCGGGTCAGATCGCCTGTCCCGCCGCCCAGCCGCTCGCCCAGGCCCATTGGAAATTATAGCCGCCCAGCCAGCCGGTCACGTCCACCGCCTCGCCGATGATGTGGAGCCCGGGCACGGTCCGCGCTTCCATCGTCTTTTGCGACAATTCGTCGGTCGACACGCCGCCGGCGGTGACCTCGGCCTTCGCATAGCCTTCGGTGCCCGTAGGCGTGAAGCGCCAATCGCGCAATCGCTGCGTCGCTGCACGCAATCGCTTGTCCGGCAGGTTCGCGAGCTCGCCGTCCAGCGCGAGCTGCTCGTCCAGCGCTCCGGCCAGCCGGTCGGGCAGCTTTTGCGCAAGCACGCTCCGGACGGTCGCCCGCGGCCGCGCGGCCTTGGCCTCCAGCAACAGGTCGTCGCCCGGCGCGTCGGGCAGGAAGTCGATGCCGATCTGCTCGCCGTGCCGCCAATAGGATGACGCCTGCAGGATCGCCGGGCCGGACAGGCCGCGATGTGTGAACAGCGCCGCTTCGCGGAACCGCGCGCGTCCCGCCGCCGCCACGATCTCGGCGGCGACACCCGACAGCGACCGGAACAGCGCCTGGTCCTCGCCCAGCGTCATCGGCACCAGTGCCGGCCGCGGCTCCACCAGCTTCAGGCGGAACTGCTTGGCCAGCCGGAACGCCAGATCGGTCGCGCCCATCTTGGGGATGGACGGGCCGCCCGTCGCGATCACCAGCCGCTCGGCCGCGACCCGCTCGGATCCGACCGTCACCTCGAAGCCGCCATCCGTTACGGCTACGTCACGAACTGCCTGTCCCAGCGTCAACTTGACCCACATGTCCGGGCACTCCGCCCACAACATGTCCACGATCTGCTTGGCCGATCCGTCGCAGAACAACTGCCCCAGCGTCTTCTCGTGCCACGCAATCCGGTACCGCTCGACCAGCGCCAGGAAATCGGCCGCCGTGTACCGTCCCAGTGCCGACCGGGCGAAATGCGGGTTGGCCGACAGGTAGCGGTCCGGCGCGGTTCCCAGGTTGGTGAAGTTGCAGCGCCCCCCACCCGAAATCAGAATCTTCTTTCCCGGCCGGTCGGCATGATCGACCAGCAGCACGCGCCGCCCCCGCTGCCCGGCGATGCCGGCGCACATCAGCCCCGCCGCCCCCGCGCCCAGCACGATCGCGTCATACCGCGCCGTCACCATGCGGCACGCCCCTGGTCAGCCCGGACTGTCATGAAGCCGCTCGTGTAGCAGCACCGGCGATCCGCCACCACCGCGGCCGCGTCAGAACAGACGGGCCTGCGGCTCGGGCGCCGCTTGCCGGGGCTGCCCGCTGCGTCTGGCGACCTCTTCCAGGGCTGAATAGCGCACGTCCGTATCCTTGTCCGACACGAAGCGCTGAAGCAGCGCATCGTCCAGCTCGTGCCAGCTCCGGCCACGTTCCGGACCATAGGGGACGCGCGGCAACAACCCCGGCAGGGCGTTCCACCCGACAAGCGTCGACACACTCACTTCGGCAAGCATGTCGCGCAGGTGATGGGCCGTCACATAAGCGTCCGGAAATGCCCTGTGTGCCGGCAGACCGGTCTGATGATCGAGGCCGGTCGGATCACGCCAGTACCGAAGCACCTGGTTCGAAAAGGAGGGGCTGTCGGGCCAGATCCTCAGCGCGCCCTTCCAGGTGCAGATCCAGTCCGCGCCGCCGGTGAGCGCGGGTGTGCAGAAGCGCTGCTCGAAGCTTGCGCGGTGCGCGGCGAAGGCGAGCGGCCTGGGCTCCTCGCGAAGCACCTGGGCAGCCGCCGCCTCCCATGTCGGAGCACCGGCGACATCCTGATCGCGGATATGGTGCACAGCCATCGTCACGGCGGGGATCGGCTTTTGCGGATCGACATAGAGCGCGCCACGCCGGTCCAGCGCCACGTGCCAATCTCCGTCGTCGCCCAAGATCACATCCTGCCAACCGATCTCAACGACACGGTCGCCTGGCGGCCGCGATCCCGTTGTTTCCAGATCGACGACGCGGACAAAGGGCTGTGTCATGCCCCCGATATGGTTGGGCAGTGGCGAAAAGCGAACGGCTTGCGCGCTTTGCACAAGCTTGCAGACACTTGACCGGCGACAAGCAACCAGAACAAAATAAGAACATATCAGAAGCGAGTCGCCGTGTCCGATCCTGTTCAATCGATTGCCGATCTGCGCGAAGCCCTTTGCGCCATCACCGGCAGTGCGCGGACCAGTCCGGTTCTGCCATTCGGCGTGCCTCAGCTCGACAGCCGGCTGGCCGACGGTGGATTAAGGCTCGACGCCTTGCATGAGCTCTCCTCGCTCGGCTCCGGCTGGGGAGACGATGCTGCCGCAGTCCTCTTCGCAGCAGGTATCGCCGCCCGCACGGATGGAGATGTTCTCTGGGTGGTCCGATCGCGCGATCTGTTTGCCCCCGGCCTGTACCAGGCGGGCCTGGCACCCTCCCGGGTCATCTATGCCGAGGCGCGCGACGATGCAGAACTGCTGGCATTGCTGGAGGACGGACTGCGGCATCGGGGGCTAGGAGCCGTCGTCGGGGAAGCCAGGCGCGTGCAGATGGGACAGGCGCGCCGGCTCCAGCTTGCAGCCGAAGGAGGTAACACGGTTACGCTGCTGCTCCGGCGCCCCGGGCGTGACGGAGCCGATCCGCTTGCCATACCTTCGGCTGCAGTGACGCGCTGGCGCATCGCGCACGCGCCTTCGGTTCCGGTGCCATGGAACGGGCTGGGACGGCCGTGCTGGCATGTTGAATGCGTCCGCCAGCGTGGCGGGGAGCGGTTCGAACTCATGGTGGAGGGCTCCGATGAAGCGGGTCGCCTCGCTCTACCTGCCCAGTTGGTCAATCGACCGGCTGCGCAGGATCGAGCGCCGGCGCGCGCCGTCGGCTGAGGCCGATAGCCGCGCCGCCTTTCATGCCATCGGAGCTGATGCGGCGGCCGAACGCGCGCAGCAATGCTCCGTGCCCAAACAGGGTGGCTGGCGGCCAGGCGCGCGATGGGCACGAAATGATCCCGACAGCACCGGCAACGGCCTTGCCGAGACACGCACCCAAGTGGAGCAGGCGATCGAGGCCATGCCGGCTCATCGTCGTCCTCCCCAGCGCGAACTCGGCCGCACCAGCGAGGTGGCCGACAATCCTTTTGGCCGCAAACTGAGCAGACCGCCGGAGGAACGTGTCGCCCCGCCTCTATCCTTGCGCGAGATGGCGCGTCGGACCGAAGCGGCCGAACCGCTGTTTCGTCCGGGAACCCGCGGCTGGATGGGTGAGGATCTGCAGACGGCAGTCAACAGCTTGCCTGCTCATCAGCGCCCCCGCTCCGGCGAGCTGTCGCGAAAAACCGAGGTGCTGGAAAATCCGTTTCGGCTTTCGCCCGACGATGTCGGACCAAATCTGCGGCATGGCCGCCCGGACGTACCACCACTGCGCTTTCCTGGTGAGGATGCGCCGGCCAAGTCGGGTCGCGGAGCCGCCTTGCGCGACGACGGGGCAAAACGGGATCGCCATCGCAACCAGGCGCCATCGATCGCCCGTCTTGCCGATCTGCCCACAATGCGTGGCACGTGCGAAGACGTGACGGTACGCCGCGCAACCACGTCACAGCGCCGCAGCGCCCGCGACGGTCATGGGGGTGAAGCTGGCTATGTCGCACCGCCCAATCTGGGGCAGAGCCTGAAGCAGTTGGCGGCAATGCCTGCCGTTCAATTTCCTGGTGAGGGCCCTCACCCCGACAATCATGGCCGCAGCGCGCCAACAGCCCCGACCTACGGACAGGGACGCTTCTTCCAGACCGGCCGGACGCTCGCGAGTGTGGTGTCTCGCGTCTGCCAAGCGGATGAGCCCGACAGCTTCGAGCGGACCGACCACGAAGAACCGCCGCTTGTGACCACGCGCAAATGCGGGTCGCGGGTGGATGTGGCGGCCGCCAACATGGCTGCGCTGTCACTCGGCATCGGTCCGGGTACAGCCTTGACGATGGCGCGGGCACAACTGCCCGGGCTTGAGGTTCGAGAGGCGGATCCGGAGGGTGACGCCGCTGAACTCGCGGCTCTGGCGGAGCGTCTGGCACGACGCTGGGCACCGATCGTCGCCATCTCCGATGCGGACGGGCTGTTCATCGATCTGACCGGCGTCGGGCATCTCCATGGCGGCGAAGCCGGCTTCTGCCGCAAGGTTCTTCGTCTGCTGAAACGACACGGCATCGCGGCCCGTGTCGCGGTGGCGGACACGGCGGGTGCGGCGTGGGCAATTACCCGCTTTGCACAGGGTTCCGCCCACATTCTGCCACCGGGTACCCAGCAAGATGCTTTGGCGCAGCTGCCTGTTGCTGCGCTTCGCCTTGACCCGGCAACCCTGGAATTGCTTGCCCGGCTGGGCATCGACAGGATCGAGCAGCTGACCGCCCTGCCCCGGGCCCCGTTGGTGCGTCGTTTCGGTCGCCTGGTTGCGGATCGCATCGATCAGGCGCTTGGGCGTTTGCCGGAGCCGCTGGTCCCCGTGGACCTGCCCACGCGCGTGATGGTGGAGCAGCGCTTTGCCGAGCCGATCGCGACAGCAGAGGCGATCGCGCATTGGCTTGGCGTGCTCATGGAGCGCATGGGCGAAGAGTTGGCAAAGACGGGCCAAGGTGCCCGCTTGGTCGAGATGGTGGCTGCGCGCATTGATGGCGTGCCGCAGCGCCTGAGGCTCGGTTTTGCGAGACCTACGCGCGACGTTGCACACATGCTGCGCCTCACGCTGCGACGCATTGAAGAGATTGAACCCGGCTACGGCATCGATGCCATAAGCCTTCTGGTCAGGCGCGCCGATCCGCTTGGCCCGCAAACGCTTTCACCTGAACTCGCGGAACAGGCCCGGCCTGACATCGCGCCATTGATCGATACGCTCGCCAACCGCATCGGCACGGCAAGGCTGTGGCGGGCTGCACCTGTGGAAAGTGAGGTGCCTGAGCGCTCTTGGACCTGCACCGCACCTTTGGGAACGGCTCGCGACAAGTCACACTCTTTGCAGGTCGACGATGTTCGGCGCCTGGATGCAAGCGCGCCCGATCATCCATGGCATCCGCGTTGGCCGCGCCCCGTGTTGCTGCTGCAACGACCCGAGCGCATCGACCATGTGCTTGCCGAGATGCCCGATCAGCCGCCCAGGCGCTTCACTTGGCGTGGCACGACACACCGGGTCATCCGCGCAGAAGGACCTGAACGCGTGGCCGGCGAATGGTGGCGCCGCGCCGCCGAGCGTGAGGCGGTGCGCGATTATTTCCGGGTGGAGGACGATGCGGGACAGCGTTTCTGGCTGTTTCGGCGCGGCGATGGCATGCGTTCGGAAACCGGCGATCTCAGCTGGTTCCTGCACGGGCTTTGCGGCTGAGTGCGATGGCCTATTCCGAACTTCAGGTCTCCAGCCACTTCTGCTTTCTGCGCGGCGTGTCGTCGTGCGAGGAACTGTTCTCGACGGCATCGCTGATGGGCATGCCGGCCATGGCCATCACCGATCGAAACTCGGTGGCCGGCATTATCCGCGCCATGGTCATGGCAGAGCAGGTGTCTCGCCAGCATGCTCCCATTCGGCTTGTTGTCGGATGCCGGCTTGATCTCGTCACCGGCACCTCGCTCCTGGTCTGGCCACAAGATCTGGCGGCGTGGAGCCGGCTCACTCGCCTCCTCACCATCGGCAAGGCGCGTGCCCGATCGCAGCACGGCGAAAAAGGCCGCTGCTTTCTGCACTGGGACGACGTGGCCGGACATGCCGAGGGTCTCGTCGCCGCGCTTGTTCCCGGAGACGACGGTGCGCACGACGGCGACCTCAGGTGGATGGCAGAGTTGTTCGGCGCGGGCTCGGGCGACGAGAGAGGCCATGTCTGCCTGACCCAGCGGCGGCGGCCCGACGATGCGCGTCGCCTGCACGAAGCCGCCACGGATGCACGGCGCTTTGGCCTGAAGCCGATCGCGACCGGCGACGTGCTCTACCACAGCCCCGAACTGAGGCTGTTGCAGGATGTGGTGACGGCCATCCGCGAAAAGACCACCATCGACGACCTGGGGTTGAAGCGCGAACGATCGGTCGATCGCTGCCTGCAGCCGCCCGAGGAGATGGCGCGCCGCTTTGCCCGTTATCCGGACGCGCTGTCGGCCGTCGAGGCGGTGGTGGAGCGCTGCACCTTCACCCCGCGCGACCTGCGCGATCAGTATCTCTACCCCGAAGAAGCGGTGATGGTGGGACAGACGCCGCAGCAGGCGCTGGAGAAGCTTGCCACCCGGGCGCTCAACCAACGCTTCAACGGAGCGCCGCCGGAGGCTTATCGCGACCTGCTGGTCAAGGAGCTCGGCCTGGTCGCCAAGCTGAGCTACGCGGCATACTTCCTGACCGTTCATTCGATCGTCGAGTTCGCGCGCAGCCAGGACATCCTCTGCCAGGGACGCGGGTCGGCTGCCAACTCGGTGATCTGCTTCGTGCTGGGCATCACCTCCATCGATCCGGTCGAGCACAAGCTGCTGTTCGAACGGTTCCTGTCGGAGAACCGGGCGGAGCCGCCCGACATCGACATCGACTTCGAGCATGAGCGCCGCGAGGAGGTGATCCAGTGGATCTACGACACCTACGGCCGTGACCATGCGGCGATGACGGCGGTGGTCAGCCGGTTCCGCGCGCGCGGCGCCGTGCGCGAGGTGGGCAAGGCGCTTGGCCTGTCGGAAGACATGACGGCCGCGCTGGCCGGACAGATCTGGGGGTGGTCGGAAGAAGGCGTGGCTGACCGCCATGTTGACGCTTTGAACCTGGATCGGGGCGATCCGCGCCTGGCCCTGACGCTGGAGCTTGCCCGCAAGCTGATCGGCACGCCGCGCCACCTGTCCCAGCATCCCGGCGGGTTCGTGCTGACGCGCGACCGGCTGGACCAGCTGGTCCCGATCGAGCCCGCATCCATGCCCAACCGCCATGTGATTGAATGGGAAAAGGAGGATGTGGAGGAAGCCGGCATGATGAAGGTCGATATCCTCGGCCTTGGCATGTTGGGCTGCATGCGGCGCGCCTTTGACCTGCTGGCCACGCACAAGGGCATCGCCCTGACCCTTGATCATCCGGACCTGCAGACGGACGATCCGGCAACCTTCCGGATGATCCAGAAGGCGGACACGCTGGGCGTCTTCCAGATCGAGAGCCGGGCGCAGATGGCGATGCTGCCGCGGATGCTGCCCAAGGAATTCTACGACATCGCCATCCAGGTCGCCATCGTGCGCCCCGGCCCCATCCAGGGCGACATGGTGCACCCGTACCTGAAGCGGCGCGAGCAGAAGCGGAAGAACCCGGACATCGAGTTCGACTATCCGAGCCCCGCGCTGAAGGCGGTGCTGGAGAAGACGTTCGGCGTGCCCCTGTTCCAGGAGCAGGCGATGAAGGTCGCGATCGAGGGCGCCGGCTTCACCCCGGCCCGCGCCGACGAGCTGCGCAAGGCCATGGCGACGTTCAAGTACACCCAGGGCGTCGGGCAGTTCAAAACCGAACTGATCGAAGGCATGGCGGAGAGGGGCATCGGCCCCGAGTTCGCCGAGCGGCTGGTGAAGCAGATCGAAGGGTTCGGATCCTACGGCTTTCCGGAAAGCCATGCGGCGTCCTTTGCCAAGATCGCCTACGCATCGAGCTGGATGAAGTGCCATCATCCCGACGTCTTCTGCTGCGCGCTGCTGAACGCGCAGCCGATGGGCTTCTACGCGCCCGCGCAGATCGTCCGCGACGCGCGCGAGCACGGCGTGGTCATCGAACCGGTGTCGGTGCTGCACAGCAGCTGGGACTGCCACCTGGTGCAAGGCGACGCCCCGCCGCCAGCCGCCGCGTCGGCGTCGGCGTCGGCGAACAGCGTCCGCCTGCCGCTGCGGCTTGGCATGCGGATCGTGCACGGGCTGTCGGAACTTGATGCCGCACGCATCATCGCCGCCCGTGGCATGGCGCCGTTCCGGTCGGTCGAGGACCTGTGGCGGCGGTCGGGCGTGCCGCTGGCGACGCTGGAGAAGCTGGCCAAGGCCGATGCGTTCCGCGCGATGGGGCTGGACCGGCGACAGGCGCTGTGGGCGATCCGTGGCTTGGGCGAGAAGCCGCTGCCCCTTCTGGAAGCGGCGGAGCGGCGCGAGGAGCCGGTCAGCCTCGTCCCGCTGACCGCCGGACGCGAGGTGGTGGAGGATTACCGCGCGACGCAGCTGACGCTGCGCAAGCATCCGCTGTTCTTCCTGCGGGACGCGCTTACGCGCCAGCGGGTCGTTCCGTGCGGCGACCTTCGCCACATCAAGGACGGCCGCCGCGTCGAGGTGGCCGGCATCATCCTGGTCCGCCAGAAGCCGGGATCGGCCAAGGGCGTGCTGTTCATCACGGTGGAGGATGAAACCGGGGTGGCCAACATCATCCTGTGGCCCGACCGGTTCGAGGCGCAGCGCACGGTGGTGATGTCTTCGGCGATGATCAGCGTGACCGGGGTGGTGCAGCGCGAGGGCGAGGTCATCCATGTGATCGCCGATCGCATCCACGATCGCACGGCGATGCTGCGCGAGGTGGGGGACATCGACATGCCGCGGCTGACGAGCCCGAGCGACGGCGCGACCCACGCCGGCGCCCCCGACCGCGGCGAGCCCGGATGGAAGCCGCGCGTGCGCAGCGATTACCACCCGCCGTTCCGCAACGGCTGCGATCCCGAAGACGTGATCCCCATCAAGAGCCACGACTTCCACTGAAGCCCGAAGCAATCCGCCACATCGCGCGGGCGCAACGCCATCGCCATGCGCCCTTCTTCTTCCGAACGGGGGGATGAGCCGCTAGGGTCGGGCGATGCCGCGCCTCCTTCTTATGACGCTCGCCGCGCTGGCGGTTGCGGGCTGCGGGCCCCGCAGCGACGATGGCCCGATCAATGTCGCCCTGATCGGCCCGAGCCCGCGCCTGGCCGATCCGAACGACGGAGCGCTGTCGCCGCCGACCCGCGTCCTGTTGTCGGCGGTGTCGCAGGGCCTGGTCGCCTTCGATGCGGCCGGCCAGATCGAGCCGGCGCTGGCCGAGCGCTGGATGGTGACGGACGACGGCCTCAGCTACATCTTCCGCCTGCGCGAGGCCCGCTGGCCGGACGGCGAGCGGGTCACCGCCCGGCAGGTCCAGCGCGGGTTGCGGCGCGCGCTCGCCCGATCAAGCGACAACGTCATGAAGCCCGCACTCGAGGCGATCGAGGATGTCGTGGTCGTCACGCCGCAGGTGATCGAGATCCGGCTGCGGACCGCCCGCCCGCCTTTGCTGGAGCTGCTGGCCCAGCCGGAGCTGTCGCTGCTCGGCGCCAACGGCGGTGCCGGGCCGTTCCGGATCGCGGCACCGACCGGCGACCCGTTGCGGCTGGAGCCGCTGCCCGACCCCACCGCGCCCGACGACAGCGATGCCAGCACCGCGCCCACCCGCGCGCTGCTGCTGTCCGGCGGCCGCGCCGCCATCGCGGTCGCCCGTTTCGTCGCGGGCGAGGCCGACCTGGTGCTTGGCGGCACTGTCGACGACCTGCCTGTCGCGCGGGCGGCGCGGGCGGGAGACAACCTGCTGCGCTTCGATCCCGCGCAGGGCCTGATGGGCCTGCAGCTCGTCACGGCCGACGGCTTCCTGGCGGATCAGGCGAACCGCCAGACGCTGGCGCTCGCGCTCGACCGGGCCCGGCTTGCCGCCGCATTCTCCGTTCCGGGCTGGGGTGCCGTCGAGACGGTGCTGCCGGAATCCTATCGATCGGCCGCGCCGCCAACCATCCCCGCCTGGGCGGCCGTTCCGGCGGCGCAGCGCCGCGCCCTCGCGCGGGAACGGGTGCAGACCTGGACGGCCGCGAACGGCCCCGTCCCGCCGATCCGGATCGCCATGCCGTCCGGACCCGGCGGAACGGTGCTGTGGGGGCTGATCGCCAGCGACCTTCTGGACGTCGGCTTGCAGGCCGAACGCGTCGCGCCGGGCGAAGCAGCGGACCTGCGCTTCGTGGATGCGGTGGCGCCGGCGGGCAGCGCGATCTGGTATCTGTCCGGCCTCGGCTGCGCACCCGACGCCTGGTGCGACCCGCGTGTTGCCGAAGCGCTCGCCAATGCGCGCCGTGCCACCACGCTGGCGCAGCGCGGCATATCGCTGGCGGCCGCGGACCGGGCGCTGGCGGAGACGGCCAGCCTTATCCCGCTTGCCCGCCCGATCCGTTGGTCGCTGGTGTCACCGCGGCTGCGCGCCTTCACCACCAACGCGCAGGCGGTGCACCCGCTCTACCACCTCATCTCGCGGACGCGCTGATCACCCCGCCATCGTGCGGACGGTGACACTGATGCTGCCGTCCGCGCCCACCCGGATGTCGTTGAACGAGGCCGGCGTGTCGCGAGTTCGCCGGCTGAGCGTTCCCGCGCCGATCATGCGGACGCTCCGGCCACCGATGTCGACGGCGATGTCGAAGGGATCATGGACATGGCCCGAAAGCACGGCGTCCGCACCGGCGGCGGCGAGCGCGGCCAATGCGCCCTTCCCACCCCGCGTGTTGGCGCTGGCGCGCGTATCGGCCTCCATCAGCGGGTGGTGGCAGGCGACGATCACCGCGTGGTCGGCTGGTGCAGCCTCCACCAGCGCGAGGGACTCGGCCAGCCGGGGCCGGGTCACATTGCCCTTGGACCAATCGAAGCGAAGCTGCGCGCGCGCCGTGGTCCGCAGCGGCACAACCGTGACGCTTTTCAGGTCGAGCGGCTTTTCCACCATCTGCTCCACCGCGAGATAGCGGCGGTAGGGGCGCAGCAGGCGACGGATGGGATTGTAGTAATAGGGAATGTCGTGGTTGCCGACCTCCACCGACACCGGCACGCCGAGGCCCGACAGGAACGCGCTTGCCGCCTCGAACTCCGATTTCTTGGCGCGCATGGTGAGATCGCCGGTCATTACAACACCGTCGGGCCGCTCGTCCCGGACGACGGTGCCGAACCAGGCGATCGCCTCGACATCCTCGGCGCCGAAGTGAATATCGCTGACGTGGAAAAAACGGGTCATCGGTGGCGAACGTCTCGACAGTTGCGGGGTTGCCTTGTGGCCCCCGGGATGGCTGCCGTCCATGACCGCAACAAGGCGAGGGTGAACCGATGAAGGCATTGCTGTCGATCGAGGCCGGTGGACCGGACATGCTGACGCTGACCGAGATCGACGACCCGGTGCCGGGCGCAGGACAGCTGCTGGTGCGGGTCGAGGCGACTGCGATCAACTATCCCGACGTGCTGATCATCGAGGACAAGTACCAGATGCGGCCGCCGCGCCCGTTCGCGCCGGGTGGCGAGATCGCCGGGGTGGTGGAGGCGGTCGGCGACGGGGTGGACGGCTGGGCGGCCGGCGACCGGCTGTTCGCGGTGATCGGCCATGGCGGGCTGGCTGAAAAGGCGCTGGTGGATGCCCGCGCCGCCCAGCGGTTGCCGGAAGGCCGCGACGCGGGCGAGGCCGCGGCGCTCCTCCTGACCTATGCCACCGCGATCCACGCCCTTGTTGATCGCGGGCGGCTGACGGCGGGGCAGACGCTGCTGGTGCTGGGCGCCGCCGGCGGGGTCGGCATCGCCGCCATCGAGATCGGCAAGGCGCTGGGCGCAACGGTGGTGGCGGCCGTCTCGTCCGACGACAAGGCCGCGGCCGCGCGGGATGCCGGGGCCGACCGGACGCTGGTCTATCCGGCGGGACCGTTCGACACGGCGGGATCAAAGGCGCTGGCCGATGCCTTCAAGCAGGCCGTCGGCGCGGGCGGCGCGGACGTGGTGCTCGACCCGGTCGGCGGCGCCTATGCCGAGCCGGCGCTCCGCGCGATTGCCTGGGAGGGACGCTATCTGGTGGTCGGGTTCCCGGCCGGCATCCCGAAGCTGCCGCTCAACCTGACGCTGTTGAAGAGCTGCGACGTGTGCGGGGTGTTCTGGGGCGCGTTCGCCGCGCGCGATCCGAAGGCGAACGCCGCCCATGTCGAGCAGCTGATGCGCTGGTGGGCCGAGGGGCGCATCCGGCCGCGGGTCGAGCGGCGCTGGCCGCTGGCGGAGGGCGGCGCGGCCATCGCCCACATGGCCGCGCGCAAGGCGGTGGGGAAGCTGGTCGTCACGCCCTGACGACCAGCCCGCCCGTCATTCGGCCGGGATGCGCCAGACCACGCGACGCGATGCGCTGGAGCGGATCGGCGCGCCGGTCGCATCGAGCGCGGGGTCGTAGCGGCCGCGGCGCGTGATCGCCTGGCAGGCGGCGCGGTCGAGGTCCGGCGATCCGCTGGACGCGACCACCGTGCAGTTCTCGACCCGGCCCGCCGTGCTGATCTCCCACCGGATGCTGCTGGTGCCGGAGCGCTCCTCCCTGAGCGCGCGGGCGGGATAGTCGGCATCGGAGATCCAGGCCGCGGGGTTGCCCTTCGCGGCGGCCGACCGGACGATCGTCTGCTCGACCGGTGGCAGCACCTCCGGCGCCGTGCCGGTGCCGTTGCCGGTCACCTCGGGAAGCGGGGTCGGGCGCAGCGGCGGCAGCTCCGTCGTCGTGAGCGTCTGGTTGGGCGACGGCGGCTGGATCCTGGGCAGGGGCACGCTGATCGGTTCGGCGGGACGCGGCGCCTCCTGCTGCCGCTGAACCGGCTCCGGCTGCTGCGGCGGCGGGGGCGGGGCGATCGGGATGTTGGACGTTTGCAGCGTCGGCGGCGCGTCATCGATGATGAAGCTGCCGGCAAGGCCGGTCAGAAGCGCGTAACCGACGCCCACATGCACGATCGCGACAAGCGCGAGGCTGCGGGTCCGGCTGGTGGCATGATGGTCGGCGTAGGGCATCGCAGGACACTCCTCTCCATGCCCCGCATTGACGGGAAAGAGGCGTGTCGCCGGGGCGACCTGCCGCCCGCCTGCCGCCCGCGTCTCCTGCACGGATCAGGGCCGGATGAGGCTATCACAGTCGGCCGGGCCGACAAGGTGCCAATCCGTCCCGGATCGGGAATGCCGTAGCGTCAGTCGGCGATCGGACGATCGTCGAACCGCTGCCAGGGACCGGTGATCGCCAGCGTGTGGCCGGGGCGGTAGATGTTCAGGAACATGACCTGCCCGTCCGGCGAGAAGCACACGCCGGCGGTCTCCGGCTGGTCAGGCAGCGCGACGCGGCCCACCGTGTAGGTCGCGCCGGCCGGCGTGATGCCCTTCAGCCGGTTGTCACGGACGTCCGTATACTGATCCTCGCACACCATCAGGTGATTCCAGGGCGTGATCGTCAGGTTGTCGCCATAGTCGAGCACATCGTGGCTGCCGGATTCCACGAAATTCTGGATCCGGTCCTCGCCCGGCACATAGCGCATGATCTGGCCGAGATTGGCGGCCCCGCCCGAGGTGCAGGTGAAGTAGAGCTCGCCACGGCCGAAGTGGATGCCCTCCCCACGGGCGAAGCGCGCGGCACCGGCGGCGGCACCACGCAGGCGCAGGTCGTCGCCATCGGCATCGGTGCCGTCGAGCTCGATCCAGCGGACCGACCGCCAGCTCCGGGGCGCGAACGGATCGGTGCCGGCGGCGTTGCGGGTGTCGCGCGCACCGTCGACAAACGCCAGCGCCTGTAGCCGGCCGCCGGCCGCCAGCCGGCGCCGATCGTCGGGGAGGAAGCGGTAGAAGAGGCCGTCCTCCTTGTCCTCCGTCAGGTAGACGATGCCGCTGGCAGGATCGATGGCGGCCGCCTCGTGCTTGAAGCGGCCAAGCGCGCGCAGCGGCACGGGCGGCGCCGTACCGCGGCCGGCGGCCGGAACTTCGAACACATAGCCGTGCGGGCGGGCGCCATCGATGACGATCTCCTCGCAGGTCAGCCAGCTTCCCCACGGCGTCTGGCCGCCGGCGCAGTTGACCGCCGTTCCCGCCAGGCTGAGATGCTGGCGCTCCACCCTGCCGCTGCGCGGGTCAAAGAGGACGGTGGTGGTGCCGCCCGGCAGCGGGCGTCCATCGTCCGCGCGATCATAGGCCGCGACACCCGCGGCGTCGGGCGTCTCCGCAAAGGCCCCGAGTGCGGTCTGCGCCGGCTTCAATTCGTGGTTGCGCACGAGCGCCACACGCCCGCCGCCGGCGTCGAAACAGCCCATGCCGTCCATGTTGCCCGGCACGATGAGGCCATCGTCCATGACCTGCCCCGCCGACGACACGATCCGATAGGTGAAGCCCCGGGGAAGGTCGAAGAGGCCGGCGGGATCGGGCACCAGTGGCCCGTAACCGTTGACCTGCGCGGCGACGGTGCCGCCGGCGTCCGCCGGTCGACGCGCGCAGCCTGCAAAGGCGAGCGACGCGCCGCCCGCGAGCATCGCGCGCCTGGAAACCTCGATCATCGTCGCCTCGCCACAGCACCGACGCGCCGATCGCGTCGGCGGTCAGATGGCGGCGGTGGCGACGAGGCGCAAGGTGGCCGGGCACACCGGATCGGCGCAGGGTCGGTGCGCAGATCCGATGGCCCGGCCGGGTTGTGCCGGCCTCCCCAAGCCGGCACCGCGTCGCGCGGCGCTGAGCAGCCGCGGAGGCGACCCTAGCGGCTTTCGAGCTCCGAGATTTCGAGGCGGGCGCGTTCCGTTTCGGACCGGCCGTAGGTGCCCACCCAGATCTCGTAGCGGCCATCCTTGGGATCGTTGAAGCGGACGGACGGGTTCATCCCCTCCCCACTGTCGTCGTCGCAGTACCAGCGGCCGTCGGGCGCGTTCACGACCAGCGTGGTGTCCGCATCCGAATCGACCGAGATGATCAGCGGCAGGCTGCCGGCTTCGAAGCGCAGCCGCACATCGGGCGCATTGGAGATGTAGCCCCGGCAATTCTCATAGCGGTCGCTGGCATCGATGCTGCCGCCTGAGCGCACGGGAATGATGTGCGGGTCAGGCGTGAAGCCGGATTCGAGCCTGATCTCCCCGTAATTGGCCTCGGCGGACGTGTCCTGCGCGAGCGTCATCGCGGGCGCAGCCGCGACACAAAGCATGACCGACAAACGGAGCAGCGTTTTCATTGGTCCCCCTCAACCACGCAACAACCAGGCCGGCGACCCCCGTCGCCGTTCATCCACGTTGTTGAACGCTTCAACGTTAATGAGCTATACCGCAGATGGGATAGGACAGGCGCGTCGAGGGGGGGTCGCCATGTCGTTGGAGCGGTTCAGCCAGACCGTAAGCCTGATCCATGCCGCCGCCGTCGATCCTGCCGCATGGGTCGAAGCCCTTCGTGCCATGGAGGACCTGACCGGCAGTGCCGGGGCGACCCTCAACCTCGTTCCGACCGGGCGCCACCCCGGCATGGTGCTGGCCGGCCGCATCACCGCCGAGCAATGTGCGGAATACGCCCGCGACTACATGGCGATCTGCCCGCGAACGGCCTGGCTGAAGCACAATGCGCCGGTCGACTATCTGGTCGACGCCATGGTGATGACCGAAGCCGAGATGGACCGCGATCCGGTCTATGCATGGCTGGCGCCGCAGGACCTGCGCTACTTCATCGGCAGCATGCTTCCGGCGATCCCCGGCTACAGCCCGAACATCAGCCTGCAGCGAAGCCGGCGGCAGGGGCATGTCCAAGGGGACGAGCTTCGCATGTTCCTTCTGCTGCGCCACCATGTCGGGCAGGCGCTGTCATGCTCCCGCACGATCGGGATGCTGGACGCAGGCGCACGGGCAAGCCGCCACCTGATCGACGGCCTGCGCCAGGCGGTGCTGCTGCTGGATGGGCTGGGACGGCTGCTGTTCGCCAACAGGGCGGCGGAGCGGATGCTGTCGGCCCAGACACCCTTTGTGACGACCGGCGGCGCGCTGCTGCCGACGCGGACCGCCGATCGGCCGCGCTTCGCCCAGCTGCTGAAAGATGCGCTGTCACCTACGGGACATGCGGGCGGATGGATGCGAACGGCGGGCGCGGAGGGCGTGATGGCGCTGTTCGTGGCGCCGCTGCCGGGACGGCATGCCGAGGACCTGCCGGGCGAGACCGCCGCCATGGTGGTGGTCCACGATCCCCGGATGGTAGCATCGCCATCCACGACGATGCTGCGCGAGCTGTTCGGGCTGACGCCGACGGAGGCGCGGCTGGCGGTGCTGCTGACGGTCGGCCACGATATCGCGGGCGCCGCGCTGACCCTGGGCCAGGCGCCCGCGACGGCCCGCATCCACCTGAAATCGGTGTTCCGGAAGCTCGGTGTCTCGCGGCAGGCGGAAATGACGGCGCTGCTGGCGGGCATCGGCGCCGCCCCCACTCACGCCATCGCGGGGGACCCGGCGATGCCGATGTCGGCAGGCTCGCCGCGCGAATAGGTGCCGACCAGCAGGCCTGTCGCCAGGACACGACCGGCAAGCGCCTCCACCACCGCCGAGCGGCCAGGATTGCCGGAGAGCGCCACCGCCTCCGACAGGGCGAACAGCTGAAACACATAATCGTGCGAGCCATGGCCGGTGGGAGGATCGGGCGGCAGCCAGCCTTCCCGGCCATAGCTGTTGCGGCCGACATCCTTGCCGCCGTGCGTGCCCCGCCCATCGGCGGCGATCGCGCCTTCCGCCAGGCCGGCCTCCGCTGCGCCAATCGCCCAGACGACGGCATGGACGAGCGGCTGCGGCGCGGGCGCGTCCGGATCCTCGACGATCAGCGCGAACGCGGCGGTGCCGGCAGGCGCCGCGCCCCAGGTGAGCGGGGGCGACACCCCGTCGCCATCGGCGGTGAAGCGGTCAGGCAACCGCGCGCCATCGGCAAAGGCGGGGCTGGCCAGCGAGATCGTCGGATCCGGCAAGGACAGCGCGGGATCCGCGATCACCAGCCGTGCATGCCCGGCGCGTACCGACTTTAGCAGCCCGCCGAGCCAGGCGGGGACATGTTCCAGCATCTCACTCTCCCTCCCCTGCCCCAACCGTCGAGGCGCGGGCGGGTTGCCCCGGTCAGGCGAGCGCGAAGATGCGGTCGCTCGCCAGCCAGCAGGGCGGCAGGCAGAGCGGGGTCGACGACAAAGGCAGCACCGCGTCGGCGACGGCCACGCCCAGCACGTCGCGCATGAAGCGGCGCCGCGCGTCGATGCGATCGGCGACGGCCGGATGACGGGCGCGGAGATCGGCGCGGAGCGCGTCGTCGGCGAAGACCACGCTGTCTTCGCAGTTGAGCGCCCAGCCGGTCGGCATCGGCACCGGGATGACATCCACCTGCATGTGCATGCCGGAGCGGATGCGATGGCGGGAGCCGGGACGCACCGGGCTGTTCGACCATTCCTCATGGCCCGTCAGGTGGCCGGGATTGAGAAGCGAGCGGAGCCCGGCGTCGGCCAGCGTTTCGGTCACGGCGGCATGAAGGGTGCCGCCCTCCACCGCGAGATCGGCGACCTGGTACCAGCGTGCGAGGCCGCGGAAGTAACCGGCCGCCTGCTCCTCGAAGCGATCGTCCGTGTCGGTGACCAGCCCCGCGCGCGCGGTGAGGCCGCCCCACAAGCCGACGGCCGTCGAGGCGCCGTCGCCTTTCGCGATGCGGCGCGGGCCCGGACTGCACAGCCCGTTGACGCCGGCCCCGGCCGCATCGCCCGTCGTCATCATCGCATGGACGTTGAAGGGTTCACCGCGGTAGCGCATGCGTGCCGCCGCCTCCCATTCGCTGTCGCCCGGGCGGACCTGCGACAGGATGCTCCACACCATTTCCGATCCGCGCGCGGCCGCCGCTTCGAAGATCGCGATCTGATCGGCATCGATCAGCGAGCGCTGGCCATGTTCGGGATGGAGAAGGATGTCGGTGCGGTCCACCACCGCGCCGCCGACCCGGCGCAGCGCCTCCACATAGGCGGCGGGCACGAAGGAGGGTGCATCGTCGCCGTCCCATTCCTCCGGCTCCAGATATTTCCAGCCGACCAGCGCGATGCTGTGACCGCGCGCGATGCCGGCGTCGGCCAGCACCTGCGTCAGCCGGGGCGCCTGCGTGCGGTCCTGCCCCATAAGGCTCATGGTCTGCGACAGGCGCACATCGAGGCCCGGCAAGGGCGAGATCGCGGTGTAGGGCACGCATTCGTTGCCGGTGACGATCACGCGCTCGCCACTGCGGCCGAGCAGCAGCAGCGCCTCCTCAAAGCGGGGTTCGAACCCGGACAGGAACATGACGTTGGCGAAATGTTCGCGATCGGCATAGGCGACCAGCCAGTCAGTGCCGGCGGCATCCAGCGCGGCCCGGCAGCGCGCCTCGTAGGTCGCTGCCGGCAGCGGCGGGGGCGCCGCCACGGCGCCAAAATCCGGCAGGCCGATCGACCTCAGCTCAACCTTCACGCTGGCGTTCCTCCATCCTTTTGCTACGCTGACGAATAAATATGATTTTACGCGGACACAAGGCGGGGATGGCATGAGAAAGCGCGCGGGACGGATGCTGGCGGTGCTGCTGATGGCGGGCGTTGCCGCGCCCGTGGCGGCGCAGGACCATGCGCGCCGCGTGACCATCACGCGCGATCATTTCGGCATCGCGCATATCCGCGGCGACACCGACGCCGATGCGGTGTTCGGCATGATCTACGCGCAGGCGGAGGACGATTTCGCGCGCATCGAGCGCAACTATCTGGTGGCGCTCGGCCGGCTGGCGGAGGCGGAGGGTGCCGGTGCCTTCTGGAGCGACGTGCGGCAGCGCATGTTCATCGACCACGATGCTCTACGCCGGGAGGAAGCGGCCAGTCCCGCCTGGCTCCGCGCGCTGACGGCAGCCTGGGCAGCGGGGCTGAACGCCTATCTTGCCGACCATCCGGAGGTACAGGCAAAAGTCCTGACCCGCTTCGAGCCGTGGATGGCGCTCGCCTTTTCGGAAGGAAGCATCGGTGGTGACATCGAGCGCGGCGTCGACCTGGGCCAGCTGCAGGCCTTCTACGAGGGGCAGAGCCGGCCGGTGTCGACGGCGATGGCCGATGCCGGCCGCCTGATCGAACCCAAGGGATCGAACGGCATCGCCATCGGGCCGCAGCGCAGCGCGAGCGGCAACCCGCTCCTCTGGATCAACCCGCACACCAGCTTCTTCTTCCGGGCCGAGCAGCAGGTGCAGAGCGGCGAGGGGCTGGACGTCTATGGCGCGTCCACCTGGGGGCAATTCTTCGTCTACCAGGGGTTCAACCGGCGCATCGGGTGGATGCACACGTCGAGCGGGGTCGACAACATCGACGAGTTCGCCGTGGAGGTGGCGCGGCGGGACGGACGCATGGCGTACCGCTTCGGCAGCGAATGGCGGGCGGTGGCGGAGCGAACGGTCTCGATCGGCGTGCGGCAGGCGGACGGGCGGGTCGCGCCGCGCATGGTGAGGATCCTGTCGACGCAGCATGGGCCGGTCATCCGGGCAGAGGGCGGGCGGTGGATCAGCGTCGCGATGCTGAACAGCCCGCGCGCGGCGCTGGAGCAGAGCTTCCTGCGCACCAAGGCGGCGGACCTGGCGGGCTATCTCGAAGCATCTGACCGGAAGGCGAATTCGTCCAACAACACGATCTTCGCCGCGGCGGACGGCACGATCGCCTATTTGCATCCGCAGTTCGTGCCCGTGCGCGACGGGCGCTTCGATTACACCCGGCCGGTCGACGGCAGCGACCAGGCGACCGCCTGGCGCGGCCTCCATCCGCTGGACCAGCTGCCGCAGGTGGTGCGGCCGGCCAGCGGATGGGTGATGAACACCAACAACCATCCGTGGAGCGCGGCGGGCGCCGACAGCCCGCGCGCGGCGGATTTCCCACGCTACATGGACCAGTTCGGCGAGAACCCGCGCGGCCGCCACGCGACCCTGCTGCTGGAGGGAGACCGCAAGTTCGACCCCCGCACGCTGACCCAGGCCGCGTTCGACCGGTTCCTGCCTCTTTTCTACGAGCAGATCCCGGGCCTGCGCCGCGGCCACGACGCGCTGCCGGCGAGCGATCCCCGCCGCACGGCGCTGGCCGCGCCGCTGGCAATGCTGAACGGCTGGGACCGGCGTTGGGGCGTGATGTCGGAGCCGACCGCGCTGGCGGTGCACTGGGGCGAGGCGCTGTGGGCGAGCGAGGGGCCAAAGGCGGCGGCGGCCAACATGCCCTTGTTCACCTACATGGCGGAGCGCACGACCGATGCCGACCGGGTCGCGGCGCTGGCCGCGGCGGTCGAGAAGATGGAGGCGGCCTACGGCACCTGGCGGATCGCATGGGGGCGGATCAACCGGTTCCAGCGGCTGAGCCCGGCGATCCGATCGGTGTTCGACGATGCGCGGCCGAGCCTGCCGGTCGGCTTCACGTCGGGCAATTTCGGGTCGCTGGCCGCGTTCGGGGTGGAGCGCCAGCCGGGGCAGCGGTGCTTCTACGGCACCAGCGGCAACAGCTTCGTCGCGGCGGTGGAGTTCGCGCCGGACGGTCCGCGCGCGTGGGCGGTGTCGGCGGGGGGCGAAAGCGGCGACCCCCAATCCATCCACTTCGATGACCAGGCGCAGCGCTACGTCACCGGCAACCTCAGGCGCGTGATCCTGACCGACGCGCAGCTCGCCCCCTTTGCGGCCGGCGCCTATCGCCCGGGTGAGCGGCGGCCGCAGACCGCGCGGCGCGCGTCGGCACCGCCGGTCGGCAGCAGCATGTGCGGAGGACTGTAGTCAGCTCCGCGGTGCGGTGCGGGCGCCCCCGAGCGATCAGGGCCGGGGCGGGTGCGATCCGCGGGCGAGCAGCAGATCGAGCGCGCCCTGGATCAGATCGCGCATCTGCACGGCCGCCCGCTCCGCCTGACCCTCGATGATGGCGTCGGCGACCTTCTTGTGCTCCTTGGCGCTGGCGCGCCGCACGCCTTTATATTCGTTGGTCCGGCGGATGGAGAAGCGCAGCGTAGTCTCGGTGAGCCCGGTGAACTGGCGCATGAAGCGGTTGTTGCTCGCCTCCAGCACCGCGATGTGGAACGCGATGTCGGCCGCCAGCGCATCATCCTCGCCCCGGTCGGCGGCGAACATGCGTTCAATCGCCTCCATGATGGCGCGGCGCTGCGGTCCGCTGGCGCTGTGCGCCGCAAGCGTCGCGGCGCGCGGTTCGATGGACATGCGGATCTCGGTGAAGTCGATCAGAAGATCGATCGAGAAGGTCCGCTGCAGCATCCAGTTGAGCACGTCCGGATCGAGCAGGTTCCAGTTGTCTTCCGGCTGCACCACGGTGCCGGCACGCTTGCGGGCAAGCAGCAGGCCCTTTGCCGTCAGCATCTTCACCGCTTCGCGCAGCACCGGCCTGCTGGCGCCGTAGCGCAGGCAGAGCTCGGCTTCCGTCGGGAAGGGCTGTGCCGGGACATAGGCCTGCGTCACGATGGCCCGGCCGAGATCGTCGACGATGCTGGCGGTGAGATTGCGACCGTCCTCGCCCGCGCGCGCGGCAGCGGCGACCGTGACGTCGCCGTCCGGCACAGCAAGATCGTCAAATCTGTCCATCGCCCGCAAGTGTACCGCAGCCGGCCTGTCGCTGTCATGCATCATGTCAGCCGCCGAATGGCACGGGCGCCATGCCGCGGACGCCGGCATCGACCTCGAACAGCGCGCCGCCATGCGCGGACGCATCGTCGTTGAGCGCGGCGGACGTGACGAACAGCCGGTCCAGCGCGGGCCCGGCAAAGGCACAGCTGGTGATGTTCGCCGCCGGCAAGGCGACCGACGTCATGCGCCGACCCGCGGGATCGAAGCGGCTGATCCGCCCCCCGGCCCAGTGCGCCACCCACAGGCAGCCATCGGCGTCGGTGGTCATGCCGTCGGGGTAGCCCCATTCATCCTCGAAGCGGATGTGATCCTCGCGCGGACCGAGCCGGCCGCCCTCCTCCAAGCGGAAGCGGTAGATCAGCCGTGCGGCGCTGTCGGTATGGTAAAGCCAGTCGCCATCCGCGCTGAACGTGGGGCCGTTGGTCACGCCATAGCCATCGTCGACCCGTTCCGGCACGAGGCGCCCATCCATCCGGTAGAAAGCACCGCTCGCGTCCTCGTCGCGGTCGTCCTTGCTGCCGAACCAAAGGCGGCCGGCGCCATCCACCTTCGCATCGTTGAGGCGGTTTTCGGGTCGATCGGCCTCTGGCGCGACGATGGGATCGATCGAGAGCGGGTCCAGCGTGAGAGCGGCGATGCCGCTCTTGAAGCCGGCGAGCAGGTCGCGACGGCCGGCGCGCGGCACGACCCAGCAAATCTTTTCAGGCATCGGCCACGAGCGGATCTTGTGATCGGCGAGCGTCAGCGACCAGAGCCGCTGCCCGACGATGTCGACCCAGAACAGGCTGTCCTCGTCCGGGATCCACGTGGGCCCCTCCCCCAGCACGTCACGCCCTGACCGTTCGATGATGCGATGGTCCATGTCCCCTCCGTCCTCAAATAAATATGATATAAATTGACGGCTGTCGAATCCTTGCGCATGATGGACATCAAGAGAACAGGCGAGGGGGAAGATTGCGGCATGCGCCTGGCGCGTCGACATGTGCTGACGGGATTGGGGGCGGGCGGCATCGCGATGCTGCCGGCCTGTTCCGCCGCCGATGAGGCCGTGCGCATCGGCTTCGTCGTCAAGATGCCGCAGGAACAATGGTTCCAGGACGAGTGGCGCTTCGCCGGGATCGCGGCCGAGGAGCTGGGCTTCGACCTGTTGAGGATCGGGGCCGAGGACGGCGACCGGGTGCTGTCCGCACTCGGCACGCTCTACGCCCGGCACGCCGGCGGGTTCGTGATCTGCGCGCCCGATCCGCGGCTTGGCCCCGCCATCCGGATCGCAGCCGAACAGAGCGGCATGAAGGCGATGTCGGTGGACGACCGGCTGACCGGACCGACCGGGCAGCCGATCCCCGGCATCCCGCACGTCGGCATCTCGGCGGTGGAGATCGGTCGAATGGCCGGCGAGGCGGCACTGGCCGAAGCCCGTCGCAGGGGCTGGTCGCCGGACACGCTGGGCGTGCTCCGCATCGCCTATGACAGCCTGGAAACCGGGCGCGAACGGACCGGCGGCGCGGTGGCGGCGCTGACCGCCGGGGGCGTGCCGTCCGGCCGCATTTTCGACGCACCCCAGCGGACCACCGACACGGAGGGCGCCTTTACCGCCGCCAGTCCGGTGCTGACGCAGCAGGGTCGCGTCAGGAACTGGATCATCCTGGGGCTGAACGACGAAACCGTGGTCGGCGGCGTGCGCGCGGCCGAAGGCCTTGGGCTTGGACCGAATGAGGTGATCGGCATCGGCATCGGCGGATCGGAGTCCGCGATCGCCGACCTCGCCAAGCCGCGGCCGACCGGCTTCTTCGCGTCGATCCTGCTCAGCCCCCGGCGGCACGGGTTCGACACCAGCGTTACCATGTACCGGTGGATCACCGAGGGCGTGCGGCCGCCGGACGTAACGCTGACGCCCGGCATCCTGATGGACCGCAGCAATTACCGCCGGCTTCTGATCCAGGAGGGGCAGGCCTGATGCCGCTGATCGAATATCGCGGGATCGGCAAGCGCTTCCCCGGCGTGGTGGCGCTGGACGGCGTCAGCTTTGCGGTGGAGCCGGGCGAGGTCCGGGCGCTGATCGGCGAGAACGGCGCCGGCAAATCGACGCTCCTGAAGATCCTGTCGGGCCAGTACCGTCCGGACGACGGCGATCTGTTGGTCGATGGCTTCCCGGAGCGGTTCGCCTCGCCGCGCGACAGCCAGGATGCCGGCATTGCCATCATCCACCAGGAACTGCAGCTGGCGCCCGACCTGTCGGTGGCCGAGAACCTGATGCTGGGCGCGCTGCCGGCACGCGGTGGGCTGGTCGACCGCCGGACGCTCCGCACCCGCGCGGCCGGCGTGCTGGAGCGATTGGGCGAGAGCATCGATCCTGAGACGCGGCTGGGCGACCTGTCCATCGGGCAGCGGCAGATGGTGGAGATCGGCCGCGCGCTGCTGCGCGATGCGCGGATCATCGCCTTTGACGAGCCGACCAGTTCGCTGAGCGCGCGAGAGACGGTGCGCCTCCTCCAGATCATCCGCGACCTGCGGGCGCACGGCCGGGCGATCCTCTACGTGAGCCACCGGATGGAGGAGGTGTTCGCGCTTGCCGACAGCGCCACCGTGCTGCGCGACGGGCGCCATGTGCTGGATGCCGCGCCGGTCGGCCCCGCCGACGAGGCGCGGCTGGTGTCGGCGATGGCGGGGCGGACCGTGTCCGACATCTACGGCTATCGTTCACGGCCGACGGGCGAGGTGCGGATTGCGGTGGAGCAGCTCGCCGGACCGGGCCTGCGCCAACCGGTGTCGCTCACGGTGCGCCGCGGCGAGATCGTGGGCCTGTTCGGCCTCGTCGGTGCCGGCCGATCCGAGCTGTTCCGCCTGATCTACGGCGCCTCGACGCCGACGGCGGGTGCCGTGCGGGTGGATGGCGAGGCCCTTGCGCCGGGCGATCCGCGCGCCGCGATCGCTGCAGGCATCGCGCTGTGCCCCGAAGACCGCAAGGACCACGGCATCCTGCCGCTGGCATCCGTCCGCGAGAACATCGCGCTCGCCTGGCGGAACCTGCGCGCACGGGGTGCCCTGCTGCAGCGGGATGCCGAGGCGTCGGCCGCGCGCGAGCAGATCGACCGCATGCGCGTAAAGACGCCGACGGCGGAGGCCGCCATCTCCACCCTGTCGGGCGGCAACCAGCAAAAGGCGATCATCGCGCGCTGGCTGCTGGCCGGCGCGGACATCCTGCTGCTCGACGAGCCCACCCGCGGCATCGACGTGGGGGCGAGAAGCGAGATCTACGGCCATCTCTACCGCTTTGCGGAGGCGGGCGGCACCGTGCTGTTCGCGTCCAGCGACCTGCCGGAGGTGATGGGCGTCGCCGACCGCATCGTGGTGATGCGCGAAGGCACCATGTCCGGCGTGGTCGACCGGGCAGACGCCACCGCCGACGGCCTGCTCCGGATGGCGCTCTCCGACCAATCCTCCCTCACATCCCGGGACCTCGCGATCGCATGAGCCTCGACCGATTGATGCGGCGCGCCGGCCCGCTCCTCATCCTGATCATCCTGCTGGCGGCCCTGTCGCTGTTCGTGCCCGACTTCCTGGGCAGCCGGAACCTGCGCGGGCTGGCGCTGTCGGTCACGCTGGTCGGCACCATCGCCACCACCATGATGCTGGTCCTGGCGATGCGGGAGGTGGACCTGTCCGTCGGGTCGATCGTCGCCCTGTCGGGTGTGCTGACCGCAGTGGTGATCGCGTCCACCGGCAGCGTTACCCTCGGCATCGTTGCAGGGCTGGTCGGCGGTGCGCTGGTGGGGGCGTTCAACGGCGCGGTGGTGGCCTGGCTGAAGGTCAATTCGCTGATCGTCACCCTCGCCACCATGGAGATCGTGCGCGGCCTGGCCTTCCTGGTGTCGGGCGGGGAGTCCGTGGCGATCCCGGCCGAGGGTTTCTACCGGCTCGGCACCGACAGCTTCCTCGGGCTCAACTATCCGATCTGGGCGATGATCGGCTGCTTCATCGTTTTCGGCTTCGTGCTCAATCGCACCGTGTTCGGCCGCAACGTGCTGGCGATCGGCGGCAATCCGGAGGCCGCGCGGCTTGCCGGCGTGCCGATTACGCGCGTGCGCATCGCCGTGTTCGCATTGCAGGGGCTGGTCGCGGGGCTGGCCGGCATCATCCTGGCCGCGCGTATCACCAGCGGGCAGCCGAACACGTCGATCGGGCTTGAGCTTGCCGTGATCTCCGCCTGCGTGCTGGGCGGCGTGTCGCTGTCGGGCGGGGTCGGCACCATTGGCGGCGTGATCGTCGGCGTTCTCATCATGGGCGCGGCGCAAAATGCGCTCAACCTGCTGAACGTGCCCACCTTCTACCAATATGTCGTGCGTGGCGGGATCCTGCTGGTGGCGGTCGTGCTCGACCGGCTGCGGCAGACCGGATCGCTGCCGCGCCTCCCTTCCTTCCGGGGCGCCGCCCCCCGCAACCCTGACGAGAGCGACGCGCGCCATGCCTAAGCTGGCTTCGATCGAGAGCTTCCTGGTGCCGCCGCGCTGGCTGTTCGTGCGGGTCGAGACTGACGACGGCGCCGTCGGCTGGGGCGAGGCCAGCCTGGAGGGTCATGCCGAGGCCGTGGTCGGCGCGCTGGAGGCGGTACGCGACCGCGTGATCGGCCTGGAGGCGGGGCGGATCGAGGACATCTGGCAGCTGGTCCACCGGCTGGGCTTCTATCGCGGCGGGCCGGTGCTGCTGTCGGCGCTGTCCGGCCTCGACCAGGCGCTGTGGGACCTGAAGGGCAAGGCGCTGGGCGTTCCCGTGTCCGACCTGCTCGGCGGGCGCGTGCGCGACCGGATGCGCGTGTACGCCTGGATCGGCGGCGATCGGCCGGGCGACGTGGCCGAGGCGGCGGCGGCGCGGCTCGACCAGGGGTTCGACGCGGTCAAGATGAACGGCACCGAGGACATGGAGTGGCTCGACAGCCCGGCGGCGATCGACGCGGCGGTTGAGCGGCTCGCGCTGGTACGCGACACCGGCGTGGACGTGGGCATCGACTTCCACGGGCGCGTTCACAAGCCGATGGCCCGCCAGCTCATCAAGGCGATGGAGCCGTTGAACCCCCTGTTCGTCGAGGAAGTGCTGCTGAGCGAACAGCCCGCCGCGATCGCGCAGATCGCGCAGCAGACCAGCCTGCCGCTGGCGCTGGGCGAGCGGCTCTACAGCCGGTGGGATTTCCGGCCGTTCTTCGAAACGGCGTCGATCGACATCGCGCAGCCCGATCTCAGCCATGCCGGCGGCATCTCAGAGGTCCGGCGGATCGCGGCGATGGCCGAAACCTATGACGTGGCGCTGGCGCCGCACTGCCCGCTCGGCCCCCTGGCGCTTGCCGCCTGCTTCCAGGTGGCGGCGGCGACACCCAACTTCGTGATCCAGGAAATGTCGCTCGGCATCCATTACAACCAGGCGGATGCGGACCTGCTCACCTACGTCGCCAACCCGGATGCGCTGGCGGTGAAGGGCGGCATGGTGGACGTGCTCGAGGGCCCGGGGCTGGGCCTGGAGATCGACGAGGCGCGGGTGCGCGATGCCGCGCGGACGCCGCATCGCTGGCGCAATCCGGTATGGCGCGGCCGCGATGGATCGCTGCGCGAATGGTGAGCAGGCTGGACGGAAAGGCCGCGATCGTGACGGGCGCCGCCGGCGGCATCGGCGCGGCCATCGTCGCCCGGCTGGCCGAGGCCGGCGCACGGCTGGCGCTGATCGACAGGACGGCGCCGGCTGCCCCGCCCGCCGGGGCGATGACGCTGCTGGCCGATCTCGGCAAGCCGGAGGCCGTGGACGAGGCTTTTGCGCGGGCGGTGGACGGCCTGGATGCCATCGACATCCTGGTGAATGTCGCCGGCATCATGATCTTCAAGCCGGTCGAGGATCAGACGGCGGAGGACTGGCACCGGCTGCTGGCGGTCAACCTGGTCGCGCCCGCGCTGCTGACCGGCCACGCGCTTCGCCGCATGCCATCCGGCGGCGCGATCGTGAACGTGGCGTCCGTGCATGCACGGCGCACGACCGCGCTCGTGTCCAGCTATGCGGCGTCCAAGGCGGCACTGGTCAGCCTCACCCGTTCCACAGCGATCGAGGGGCGAGCCCGTGGGATCAGGTGCAACGCCGTCCTGCCGGGCGCCATCGACACGCCGTTGCTGCACGAAAGTCCGGCGATCAAATCGGGTGCGGAAGTGCTCGACCCGGCCGATGTCGGCGACACCCGCGACGTGGCCGAGGCGGTGCTGTTCCTGGTGTCCGATGCGGCGCGGTTTGTGACGGGCGAGGATGTGGTGGTCGACAACGGGCGCATGGCGCGGCTGTAGGGCGGTCGATCAGGCGGCGGTGAAGGTCAGCAGGGTCGTCGAGCGGTAGGTCTCTCCCGGATCGAGCCGGGTCGACGGGAAGCCGGGATGGTTCGCGCTGTCCGGCCAGCCCTGTGCTTCCAGGCAGAGTGCCGAGCGCCGGGGGGACAGCGCGTTGCCGGTGTAGAGCTGCAGGCCCGGCTGATCGGTCGCGACATCCAGCGTGCGGCCGCTGCCCGGATGATGCAGCCGCGCCACCGGCCGCATTCCCCCTCCGTCTGGCACGAAGCAGTGGTTGAAGCCGTCGCCCAGCCGAAGCTGATCATCCTGAGTGTCGATGACATTCCCCACGATGCGGCCATTGCGGAAATCGAACGGCGTGCCTGATACATCGACACGTGCCCCGGTCGGCAGCGCGTCCCCGTCGATCGGCAGGTAGCTGTCGGCGAAAATGGTGAGCTCGTGATCCGCGATGCTACGCATGATGTCGCCGGACAGGTTGAAATAACCATGCGACACGATGTTGACGTGGGTCGGCCGATCGGTACGGGCCGAAAAGCCGATCAGCAACCTGCCCTCCGCCGACAGCGAGAAGCGCGCCGCAACCACAAGACGACCGGGATAGCCCTGATCGCCATCCAGGCTGTCCAGCTGCATCGACACGGCGTCATCCTCGACGGACTCGATGTGCCAGAGAGCATGGCTGAAGCCGTGGCGACCGCCATGCAGGTGATGACGGCCCTCATTGGCGTCCAGCCCGTAGCGCATGCCGTCCATGTCGAAGGCGGCGTCGCGGATCCGGTTGGCGACGCGGCCGCAGGTGGCGCCGTAATAATGGTTGGCCCCGGCGCCGCCGCCGGTGGGGTAGTCGGCCGGATCACGGTGGCCCAGCAGCACGGGCGCGATCCGCCCGGTACGATCGGGCGCGTCGATCCCCATCAGCGTCGCGCCAAGGTTGGTCACGGACACGCGGACGCCGCCCGGCGAGCGGAGCTCGACACGGGCGGCGCGGCGGCCGTCGGGCAGGTCGTGGTATGTTATGATCGGCATCGAGCCTCGTCGGCAGGTAAAAAGCCGGCCGCGCCCTTCTCCGACGCGGCCGCCCTCCCCCCTTAGCTCAGAAGCTGCCGCGCAGACCCACGGTGATGCGCCGTCCTTGGGTCGACTCCGTGATCAGCCGCTCCTCGAAGCGGGAATAATCGCGGTAGCGGTTATCGGTCAGGTTCAGCACTTCTGCATAGACCGAGACATTCTCGTTGATCCGGACCGCCGCCGATGCATCAATCTGGTCATAGGCGACGACCTGCGACGGCTGGCTCTGCGCTCCGAACGTTGCCGCCAGGAACGGCGCACGCCAGTTATATGCGCCGCGAATCTGGAATGTTTCGTCTTCGTAGAAGAGCACCAGATTGGCGGTGTCGGAAAGGCCTTCCACGTTGAAGGTCTGATTGCTGAGCGTCGGATCAAAGCGGATCGAGCTTTCAACCAAAGTGTAGTTAGCCGATGCGCCAAACCCGCTGAGGAAGCCGGGCAAGAAATCGAAAGTCGACTGGATCGCGAACTCCGCGCCGTACACTTCGCCTTCCTGCGCATTATAGGGACGATTGGCGATAAAAGTCAGACCGAAATATTCCTCAGGCTGCTGACCTGAAATGATGAAGTTCTGTAGCTTTTTGTAAAAGCCGGCGACGCTCGCATAGCTTGTGCGGCTGAGGTAATAGTCGACGGCCGCATCGGCATTCCAGGAAAGGAACGGCCGAAGAAACGGGTTGCCGCCGCTGACGGTGTTCGAATTCGGCGGACGGAAAACGAAATCCTGTGAAAGGCCGAGGCGACCGAGTGTTGGCCGGGTCAGAGTGCGCGAACCCGCCAGACGGAAGATCAGGTCGTCGGTCACGTTGAGGCGGAAGCTCGCGGTGGGCAGCAGGTAGGTATAGTCGTTCTTGGCATCGACCGGGATGGTCGGGCTGTATACCGGCACCGCCGCCGTCGGGTCGGCCGGATTCTGAATTACGTCGAGGAGCGTCACCGAGTAACCGGTTGCAAATACTTGAGTATTGACCAGGCGCGCACCGGCCTGCGCCGTCCAGCGAGAGTTGCCTAGGTCGCCCTGAAAGGTGGCCTGCACATAGGCTGCGTAGGTGTTTTCGCGAACGGTGCCGGATCCGCGCTCACGATCGATCGGATCCAGGCTGTTGTTGTTGCCAGCGTAGACCGCAAGGAAGCGGTTACGTGCATCGATCGCGGCTTGGCTGGTGCCGCCGACCTGGTTCACAGCCTCGGCCGAGCCGTAATAGCGGACGAGTGCATCGCGGTCATAGGTAAGCCAGGTTAGATCACGGCCGAGCACGTCGGCATTAAAGTCACTGAAAAGCGATCCCGGCGCCACCGCCAGGTAGCCGCAGTAGAAGCATCCAAGCGGCTCCGGCGATTCGCGGACCACCGTCTCCTTCTTGCGGTTGGTGAACAGGATGCCCGCTTGCAGCTTGTCGAGGAAGCCATCCTGCTCCCAGGTCAGGTCGAAGGTTGCCTGATTGATGGTGTCACGGTTTCTACCGCCGCGCTCTGAGCAGCAATGGAGCCGGGGCGCCGAGCGGTCGTTGGTCGGCAGCACGTTGGTCATCGTCGGAAGTCCGTCCGGACCATTCAGGACGAAAGTTGGTGACACGCCGATCTGGCGCGTGCCAACGACATAGAAGAGCTGGTCGGAGTCATTTCGTGTGTTGGAATGCGCACCATCGAACGCCAGCGTCAGGTCTTCCGTCGGAGTCCATTCGAGGTTCGCACCGATCTGGTAGGTCCGTGCATTCTGCGGGTTGGTCGCCAGGATGTTGTCGGATGCCAGGCCGGCGGTGGCCGTTGCCGGCAAAACAGTAAACTGCGTCACCGTGCGATTTTCGTTAACCGTCGCAGTCGTGATGCGGGCTGGATCGGTGTAGTAGCCAAGTTGGTTGGTGACACTGTCAGTCTTCTGCTGAGTATAAAGCGCGTCCAGTTCGAAGCGCAGCGTGTCCGACATGACATAATCGACGGCGAAGGTGCCGCCGATCCGCTCGCGATTATTAAGGGTAGAGGTGAAGTTCAGCGTACGGGGCAGAGCCACCCCCTGCGCGCGCGTGCCATCGGCCTGCACCGGTCGCGTATCCGCGACGCCATCGCCGTTGGTGTCGATGTTCTGGTTGATGATCCAACCGTCTGTCGAAATATTCGACAGCCGCGAGATGCGCTTGTCGTAGACGAAGCTGGCGAGGATGCCGAAGCTGCGATCCTCGTTCGAATTGCTGATCACGCCCGAGATGAACGGCGTGATCTCGTCCGATGTGTTGTCGTGGCGGCCGGCAACATTGCCGGCGAAGTGGAGGCCGGCGCGATCGGTCGGGCGCGCGGTGCGCAGGATCACGGTGGATCCGATGCCGCCTTCCTGCAGCCGCGCTTCCGACGACTTGTAGACCTCCGCGCCCGTGATCAGCTCGGACGACAGGATGTCGAACGAGAAGGAGCGGCCGCCGCCTTCCGTCGACAGCAGTCGGTTGTTGAGGAGCACCGTGTTGAATTCCGGCCCCAGGCCGCGAACGGTGATGCCGCGGCCTTCGCCGTTGCCGCGGCTGATCGCGACGCCGGTGATGCGCTGCAGCGACTCGGCGATGTTGGCATCGGGGAACTCGCCGATGTCCTCGGCCGAGATCGCGTCCACGACGCCGATCGTCTCGCGCTTCAGCTCGAGCGCACTGGCGAGCGAGGCGCGGATGCCGGTGACGATGATCTCCTCGCCACCATCTTCGGTGGCCTGCGGATCAACCTGCGCGCCCGCGGGATCGGTCGGGCTGGCGGGCGACTGCGCCGGCGCGCCCTGCGCATAAGCCGGCGCGGCCAGGGCGATCGTCGCCCCCGCCGTCATCAAGGCCGCCGTGAACCGCGAACGAATGCGCATGATCTTCCCTCCCTTATGGAAACGACACGTTCCTGTCTTATTCAATAAGTATGATATAATTTCCGGGTTGTCGAGCCTTGTTTCACCGGCCATTGTTGCGCGACGCTAGAACGTACCGGTCGGCTGCCAGGCCACCCGCAGTGGCAGCTTTGACCCAATTGTATGATATGAGGGGATGACGATGCGATTGACGCCGCTGGCGGGCCTCCTGGCCGCAACCGCGCTCCTTCCGGCCGCTCCGGCGGTGGCGGAATCGAGCTACACCGCGGACGGTCAGGTGTTCAGGCTGGACGGCGGCGATGTCACCTATGCGTTCCGGGTCAACGAGGCCGGATTGCTCCAGGCGGTGTATTGGGGGTCGCGCCTGGCGGCCGGCGATCCGCTGGTGAAGCCGGAACTGCGCGGGCACAGCGGCTTCGACGTTACCGCCAACGTGGTGCCGCAGGAGTTTGCCGGCTGGGGCGGCGGGCTGTTCCAGGAGCCGGCGCTGAAGGTCGCCTATCCGGACGGCAATCGCGACCTGGTGCTGCGTTATGTCTCCCACCGGCTGACGCGGGACGGCGTCACCGTCAGCCTGCGCGACATCCAGCGCCCGTTGGAAGTGACGCTTACTTACAGCATCGACCGCGCCACGGGGATCGTCGGTCGATCGGCGAGCATCCGCAACGGCGGCGACACCGACGTCCGGATCGACCAGGCGGCGGCGGCGACCTACACGCTGCCCGTCGCATATGACTACAAGCTCCATTACCTGACCGGACGCTGGGCCGCCGAATGGACCCGGCAGGAACGCCCGCTGACGGCAGGCGCGACCGTGATCGAGAGCCGGCGCGGATCGACCGGCAGCCAGAACAATCCCTGGTTCGCCGTGTCGCGCGCGGAGACGACGGAGGATGCCGGCCCCGTCTGGTTCGGTGCGCTGGCGTGGAGCGGATCGTTCCGCATCACCGTGGATCAGGACCTGACCGGGCGCGCGCGCATCGTCGGCGGCTTCAACCCGTTCGACTTCGCCTACCGCCTGCGCCCGGGCGAGCAACTCGACACGCCGACCTTCTATGCGGGTCATGCGGACGACGGCATGGGGGAGGCATCCCGCCTTCTGCACCGTTTCCAGCGCAACAGCGTGCTGCCGCGCGACGACGGCCGGCTGCCGCTGCGCCCGGTGCTCTACAACAGCTGGGAAGCGACCGAGTTCGATGTGGACGAGGCCGGGCAGATCGCGCTGGCCGAGCGCGCGGCGCGGATCGGCGTCGAGCGGTTCGTGATGGACGACGGCTGGTTCGGAGCGCGCAACAATGATCGCGCCGGCCTCGGCGACTGGACCGTCAATCCGACCAAGTTCCCCAACGGCCTCGGCCCGCTGATCCGGCGGGTGAAATCGCTGGGGATGGATTTCGGGCTCTGGGTCGAGCCGGAGATGGTCAACGCCGACAGCGATCTCTACCGCGCGCACCCCGACTGGGTGATCAACTTCGACGGTCGCCCGCGCACGGAAGGGCGCAACCAGATGGTCCTGAACCTGGCGCGCGAGGATGTGCGCGACCACCTGCTGGAGGTGCTCGACCGGCTGCTGCGGGAGAACGACATCGCGTTCCTGAAGTGGGACTATAATCGCAACTGGTCGGAGCCCGGCTGGCCGGCGTCGGAGGTGGCGGATCAACAGGAGATCTACGTCGCCTATGTGCGTAACCTCTACTACATCCTGGACGAGCTGCGCCGCCGCCACCCCGATGTCGAGATCGAGAGCTGCTCTGGCGGCGGTGGCCGCATCGACATGGGCATCATGAGCCGGACCGATCAGATGTGGGCGTCCGACAACACCGATCCCCTCGATCGCCTGCAGATCCAGGACGGCTTCACCCAGGCCTATGCGCCCGCGGTGATGATGGCATGGGTGACCGACAGCCCCAACTGGCTGAACGGCCGCGCCACCCCGCTCGACTTCCGCTTCCTGTCGGCCATGCAGGGCGGGCTCGGCATCGGGACGGACCTGAACCATTGGCAGGAGGCCGACTTCGCCACCGCCAACCGGTACATCGCGGCCTACAAGCGCATCCGCGAGACGGTGCAGCAGGGCGAACTCCACCGGCTCAACCGGTCGAACGAGGCGGATGCGCGCTGGACCAACCTCTACATCGCCGGAGACGGGAGCCAGGCCGCGCTCTTCACGCTCAACCAGGGCACGCACAAGGCCGACCCCCTGCCCGCCATCCGCCTGGCGGGGCTTGATCCGGAGGCGCGGTACCGGGTGGAGCGCATGGACGGCGCGGCGCTTGCCGCCGGTACGCCGGAGGTCGCCAGTGGCGCCTACTGGATGGGACAAGGCATCGACGTCGCCATGCGCGGCGACTATCAGGCGGCGGGGTTCATCTTCACGCGCGAAGGGCGCTGATCCGCTGACCGGCCCTGCCCGCCTGATTGCCGTCGACTGGGGCAGCACGCGCCGCCGCGCCTATGCGCTGGACGCGGCCGGGGTCGTCGTCGACCAGATGGCCGACGATCGCGGTGCCCTGTCGATCGCGCCGGCCGCCTACCCGGACGCGGTGGCCGCGTTGCGGACGCGGCTTGGCCGCCACCCGATCGTCGCGGCCGGGATGGTCGGGTCGGACCGGGGCCTCCAGCAAGTGCCGTACATCTCCGCGCCTGCGGACATCGAGCGGATCGCGGGGGCCGTGCTGCACCTGCCCGAGCATGACATGACCATCGTGCCGGGGGTGTGCGTCGACCTGCCCGATCGGCAGGACGTGATGCGCGGCGAGGAGGTGCAGGTGCTGGGTGCCCTGGCGGCGGGACAGGCGCCGCCGGACGCATTGTTCTGCCAGCCGGGCACGCACAACAAGTGGATCCGGATGGCGGGCGGCAAGATCACCGACGTCGCCACGGCGATGACGGGCGAGTTGTTCGCGCTGCTGCGCGCCGGCAGCGTCCTGTCGGGCATGCTGGACGGACCGGTCGCGGATGGTCCGGCGTTTCGGAGCGGGGTGGAACGCGGCCTTCGTGACCGTGACCTGCTGGGCCAGTTGTTCGGCGTCCGCGCGGCCGTGCTGATCGGCCGGCTGCCGCGCGAGGATGCCGCGGCGCGCGCCAGCGGGCTGCTGATCGGCGCGGACGTCGCCGCGCGCGACGTGGATCGTGGAGGCACCGTGCACTTGATCGCCGACCAGACGCTCGGCGACCTTTATGCCGCCGCCATCGAGATGGCCGGCGGAACCAGCCAGCGGATCGACAGCCAGGCGGCCTTCCTTGCCGGCATCCACCGCCTTTGGGAGTTGTTGCGATGACGGATCCGCAGTCGACACTGGCGGCCGCGATGGCCCGCTGCCCCCTGGTCGCGATTCTGCGCGGCGTCACGCCGGACACGGTCGAGGCGATCGGCGACGCGCTGGTCGAGGCGGGATTCAGCCTGATTGAGGTCCCGCTGAACTCCCCCGATCCGCTCAACAGCATCGGACGGCTGGCGCGTCGGCTGGGCGACCACGCGGTGGTCGGCGCCGGAACCGTGCTGACGGCGGCCGACGTCGCCGCGGTGCGGGACGCGGGCGGGCAGCTGATCGTATCGCCGAACACGGATACGGACGTGATTCGCGCGGCGGTTGCGGCGGACATGGTCTGCCTGCCGGGTTACTTCACGCCGAGCGAGGGCTTCGCCGCCATCGCGGCCGGGGCGCATGGATTGAAGCTGTTCCCGGCGGAAGCGGCGAGCCCCGCCGTGCTGAAGGCGCAGCGTGCGGTGCTGCCGCGATCGGTGCCGATGCTGGTGGTCGGCGGGATCACGCCCGACGGCATGGCACCGTGGCGCGCGGCGGGCGCCGACGGGTTCGGCCTGGGATCGGCGCTCTACCGCCCTGGCGACGATGCGGATGCGGTCGGCGCCGCCGCCCGGCGGTTCGTGGCGGCGCTCTGACCGCCGATCAGCTTTCCCCGGCGATGCGGATGGGCCGGTCCAGGATGGTGCGCACATAGATGCGCTGAACCATGACGAAGATCACGACCGTCAGCGGTGCCGCGAGCAGCACGCCGAGCGCGCCGAACAGCAGGCCCGCCGCCACCACCGCGAACAGCAGAACGGCGGGCGGCACGTCCACCGCCTGCTTCTGGATCATGGGCTGCAGGAAATTGCCCTGGAGCTGCTGGATCACCAGGAACAGCAGAACGGTCCAGAGCGCCGTGGTGGGCGACACGGTGAAGGCCAGGAGCACGGCGGGCACGCCCGCGATGATCGGGCCGACCAGCGGGATCACGTCCAAGAGGCCGGCGATGACGCCCAGCCCCCCGGCGGCCGGAACGCCAAGCAGCTGCAGACCCGCCCAGGTGAACACGCCCACGACCAGCGACGAGACCACCTGCCCGATCATCCATCCGCGCAGGCCGCGCGTCGCGTCGTCCATCGCCCGTTCCGCCGTTTCCTCCGCCCGGTGCGGCATCAGCATGAGCACGCCGCGCCGATAGACATCGGGATCGCTTGCCAGGAAGATGGCGCCCACGAAGACGAGCACGGCATCGGCGATGCCGCTGGTCGCGGCGAGCAGGTAACCGCCGGCACGCGACAGAAGTGTCGACAGGTCGTTGCCGCCCTGAGCGAACAGATTGCGCGCGGCATCCCCCAGGCCGACGCTGTCGAGCACGCCCTCCACGCTTGCGATCGCGCTGGGCAGGCTTTCCATGATCGTGTCGAACTGACCGATGATCTGTGCGCCGAACAAGGTAAACGCCGCACAGATCAGCACCAAGATCGCCGTTACCGCCAGCGCGAGCGCGATGCCGCGCGGCAGCCGGGTCCACCGGCAGATCCGCCGGGTGAGCGCGTCGAAGATCACCGCCAGCACCACCGCGGCGAACACCAGCATGATGAAGCGGGTGAGCGCGACGAACACCCACGCCACCCCGACAAGCGCGATGGCGATGACGATGATCGTCGCCGCGCGGCTGAAGGACGGCCGTTCCCCGTCGGTCGGTGACTGCGAGCTGTCCATTGCGTTCCCCCTGGTTGACGCCTTTTAGCCTCGGACGCCGATCCGCCTAGCCGCCTTGTCGATCGGCGCACGATCGTCGCGCCGGACGAGGCCTCGCCCGGCCCTCTCCTCTTGTGGAGACAACGCCGCGCCGCTATCCAAGCCCCTCTGCGATCGACCCTGTCGAACAGCGGCGCGCGGGTGTAGCTCAATGGTAGAGCAGAAGCTTCCCAAGCTTACGACGAGGGTTCGATTCCCTTCACCCGCTCCAGCCTCTTTGCTCCGCGTCAGAAGGCGTCTTCGCCCCGGCCCAATGATCGGGTAGGAGCGCTGATGGACTTCGATCAGCTGCTTATCCGCTTTTTCGGCACCGAGGATGTCGGTGATCTCCCTTCCGACCGGCTCGCCGCCGGCATCGACCAGTTGCTTGTCGAGATCGGGCTGGAGCAGGACGACGGGCGCCGTTTCGGGCTCTGGTGCCTCGCCTACATGCTGGGGTGTGCGCCCGCGCTGGATGCCGTCTTTGAGGACGAGGCGGACAAGGACGCGGCGCGGGACTTCATGGACAGCGTCGATCGGCAATCCGAGGAGGATGACTGAGCGGTGACGACGGAGAGGGATCACTCTTCGCCGAGCGGCGATTATGACCGTGGCCGGCGTGATGGGCTGCGCCTGGCACTTGCGATCCTGGCGGCCGAGGAAGCGAAATGGGCGGCGCTGCTGGGCGAGAGCGCGTCGGGGCGGACCAACATGGTGCGAGGTGCGCGCCATAAGGCGCTGCAGGTGGCGCAGCGCCGGATCGAGACAATGCTGAACCGCATGACCCCGAAGAAGAGCCGCATGATCGATCCTGAGCTTGCCTCTGCGCTCGAAGAGGCCGGGCTCTAGCGCACGATCCGGACCGGTGACACGCCACGGACTGCTGCTGCGCCTTCATCGAGGGCGCGAACGGCCTGGTTGCCCGGCTCAGCCGCCGGACGAGCGCGTCGTCTCGCGCAAGGCCTTGAGGTCGATGCCAAGCCTCTTGGTCCGATAATAGAAGGTCTTGCGCGGCACGCCGAGCCGGTCGATCGCCGCCGCGATCTCGCCGCCGGACGCCTGCACCGCCTCCACGATCGCCGCGCGTTCGAACTGATCGAGCCGTGCCGGCAGCGGCGCGGCATCGGCCGGCTGCGACCCATCCGGATCAGCGTCGATGCCGAGCACGAGCCGCTCGGCTTGATTGGCGAGTTCGCGGACATTGCCCGGCCAGTCTCGGGCGGCGAGGCGATGCGGCAGGTCGCCGAAGCGCGGCAGCGGCCGCCTGTGGTCCGCCGCGGCCCGCTCCGCATGATGGGCGAAAAGGATCGGGATGTCGCCGCGACGTTCGCGAAGCGGCGGCACCCTCAACGGAACACCCGCCAGCCGGTGATAGAGCGCGTCATTGACGGCATTGCGGCCGCCGTCGGGCATTGTCGCGATGATGCGGATGTCGACGGGATCGGGGTCGCGGAGGTCGAGCGCGACCATGCGGCTCTCGGCAAGCAGCGCCAGGCGGCGCGCAAGCTCCGGCGAGGCAAGATCGATCCGGTCGAGGAACAGCGTGCCACGATCGCCGCGCGCGATCGCACCTCCGCGGGCGAACAGTTCCCGTTCCACGATCTGCGCGGGCACCGTGGCGCAATCGATCGCCGTGAAGCGGTGCCGCGCGCGCTTTCCCGCGCGGTGGATCGTGCGGGCGAGGAGGCGCTTGCCGACCCCGGTTTCGCCCTCCACCACGATGTCGAGCTGCGCGTCGGCAATGACCGGCACCAGTTCGCGCAGCCGTCTGATCGCGGGGGCCTCGCCAAGGATCGCGGCCGCCGGCCCGCTGTCGGCGGCCTCGCGCAGCCGCCGGTTTTCCAACACCAGCGCCCGCGCGGTCGACGCGCGTTCAACGGCAGCGAGGAGCACGTCGGGATTGAACGGCTTTTCGAGGAAGTCCCATGCGCCGCCCTTCAACGCGTCCACCGCCATCGCGACGTCGCCGTGGCCGGTCATGAGGATGACAGGCAGATCGGCGTCGCGGTCGCGCAGCGTGCGGAACAGCTCGATCCCGGACATGCGCGGCATCCGCACGTCGGTGACGACCGGTCCTGCGAACGACCGCCCGATCGCGCCGAGCGCTTCCACCGCGTCGGCGAACGCCGTCACTTCGAAGCCGCCAAGCGTCAGCAGCTGCGCGGTCGCCCGACGCAAATCCTCGTCATCGTCGACCAGGGCGACGGCGCGGGTCATGCGCGCCGCATGGTGATCTCGAACACCGCACCCTCCGCGCTCGGCAGCTGGCGGAGCGTGCCGCCCAAGTCGATCATGATGTCATGGGCGATGACGAGGCCGAGGCCGAGCCCGCTGTCGCGGCTGGTGACGAAGGGCGTGAACAGTCGCTCCGCAATGTGCGCGGGAATGCCCGGGCCGGTGTCGGCAACCGTCAGCCGCACGACGTCCGCCGCCACCACGGTGCTGAGCGTCAGCACCGGGTGCGGCGTCGCCGCCATCGCCTCGATCGCGTTCTGCATCAGGTTGACCAGCACCTGTTCCAACCGCACGCGCCCGCCGGTCACGGCGAGCGCGGGATCGATGGGCGCGACGTCGAGCGTTACCGCGCGCAGCTGCTCCTTCAGGATCAGCATTGCGCCCTCGACCACGTCCGCGAGCGGCACGGCGCGCAGGTCGCCCGCACGGCGGCGGGCGAAGCCGCGCAGCTCGGTCGTGACGGCGCCGACGCGGTCGGTGAGGCGGCCGATCGCGGCCAGGTTCGCGACGACGGCGGCCGTGTCGCCGCGCTCCAGCAACAGGCGGCTTGTTTCCGCGTAGGTGCGGATCGCCGCGACCGGCTGTGCGGTTTCGTGCGCGACACTTGCGGTCACCTGCCCCAGCGTGGCGAGGCGGTTCGCCTGGCGCAGCCCTTCGCGCAGTTCGGCCGCACGCGCCTCCACCGCTGCCCGCTCGTCCATCTCGCGCGCCAGCTCGGCCGTGCGGGCACCCACCGCCTGCTCCAGCTCGGCCGTGCGGCGCCGCCCGAGGCGAGCCCGTTCGCGAACGACCCAGACAAGCGCGAGAAGGCCGAGCACCGACAGCGCCGTCACCAGCGCCGCGACGCGACCGGCGACCAGCGCCGGGCCCACGGGCCGGAAGAGCGTCAGCGTCCAGCCGGGCAGTTGAGCGGGGGCCGAAGCGCCGATCACCCGCACCCCTGCGAGCCGATCGCCATCGAAGGGCAGCGCCGGTAGCGGCCGGTCGCCGAGCAGAGCGGCATCGCGGACGACCGCCATCGCCGTCGGCGAAAGCGGGCGGGTGGTGGCGAAACGCCATGCGGGCGCGCTCGTCACCATCACCACGCCGGCCGCGTCCGTCACGATGCTGGTGCCGCCGGCGCGCGCCCAGGCGCGCTCGATGCCGCCGAACTCGAGCTTGACGACGACGATGCCGCCGTCGCTGTTCCGCCGGGCGAAATAGAGCCCCGGGCGCCGGCTGACGGTGCCGACGGCGAACTCGGTCGCCTCGCCGCGCGCGCGCGCCTCGCGGACATAGCTCCGGAAATCATAGTCGGTTCCGACGAAGCTTTGCGGCGTTCGCCAGTTGCTCGACGCGATGGCCACGCCGTCCCGCCCGATGACGTAGAGGACGGCTGCCCCCGTATCCGTCGCGAGCGTCTCCAGCTTGCGGTTCAATGCCGCACGCGCCGGCCCCTGGCCCGCCAGCGCGCCCAGCACGTCGCGATCCTCGGCAAGCGCGCGGGGCAGGAGACGGAGCCGTGCGACTTCGCTGTCGAGCAGGGCCGTGCGGAGCGCGGCGTCGCTACGCGCCGCTGCCGCGATCGCGCTTACGGCACGCCGCTCGGCAATGTGGGCAGCCGCCACCGCCGCCAGGATCGCCAGGATCAGCGCAGCGGCCAGCCACCGCAGCCAGGAGGGAAGAGACCGCACGCGTGGCAGGCTAACAGCGGTGCCGGCTTGTGCAAGTTTTTGCACTTATGCCCCCTCGAGCTGTGTCGATCCTTGCGCTTTCGATCACCCGGAACGGCGGCAACTTTGACGCAAGCTGTTGATTTGGAAAGAAGATGCGTTTCTTGCATGATGCACGTTCGCGCGCATCATCGGGCCGCGCATGCTCGTGGCTTCCGGACCCTGACATGAGTCGGGCTGGTGCAGGCAGAGGAGCTTGAGAGATGTCGGTGAACGACCTACCCCCCGCGGCGATGGCGCAGGCGGCCACGCCGAAGCCGTGGTACCGGCATCTGTATCTTCAGGTGCTTGTCGCCATCGGGCTGGGCATCACGCTGGGCCATTTCGCGCCGGAAACGGGCGAGGCCATGAAGCCGATCGGCGACGCCTTCATCAAGCTCGTCAAGATGATCATCGCGCCGGTGATCTTCCTGACCATCGTGACCGGCATCGCTGGCATGCGCGACCTGGCCGCGGTGGGCCGCGTCGCGGGCAAGGCCTTCATCTATTTCTTCGCCTTTTCGACCCTGGCGCTGATCGTCGGCATGATCGTCGCCAACGTCGTCCGCCCGGGCGCCGGCCTCAACATCGATCCCGCCACGCTCGATACGACCAAGGTCAGCGAATATGCCGACAAGGCCCACGACACGACGCTGACCGGGTTCCTGATGAACATCATCCCCGACACCTTCGTGTCCGCGCTGACGTCGGGCAGCATCCTCCAGACGCTGTTCGTCGCCATCCTGTTCGGCATCGGGCTGGCGCTGGTCGGCGAGCGCGGCGAGCGCGTCACCTCCGCGCTGGAGGACGTGTCCGTGGCCGTGTTCAAGGTGGTGGCGATCCTGATGAAGGCGGCGCCCATCGGCGCGTTCGGCGCGATGGCCTTCACCATCGGCGCCTACGGCCTTGGCGCGCTCGCCAACCTCGCGGCCCTGGTCGCGACCTTTTACCTCACAAGCTTCCTGTTCGTGTTCATCGTGCTGGGCCTGGTCGCCCGCGCCTGCGGCTTTTCGATCACGAAGCTGATCTCCTACCTGAAGGCGGAGCTGCTGCTGGTGCTCGGCACGTCATCGTCCGAAAGCGCGCTGCCCTCGCTCATCGAGAAGATGGAGCGCGCCGGCTGCCCCAAGTCGATCGTTGGGCTGGTCGTGCCCACCGGCTACAGCTTCAACCTGGACGGGACCAACATCTACATGACGCTGGCGGCGCTGTTCATTGCGCAGGCCTGCAATGTCGAGCTGAGCCTGGGACAGCAGCTGCTGCTGCTGGCCGTCGCCATGCTGTCGTCGAAGGGCGCCGCCGGCGTCACCGGGGCGGGCTTCATCACCCTGGCAGCGACGCTGTCCATCGTGCCGACGGTGCCCGTCGCGGGCATGGCGCTGATCCTCGGCATCGACCGCTTCATGAGCGAATGCCGCAGCCTCACCAACTTCATCGGCAATGCGGTGGCGACCGTGGTGGTGTCGCGGTGGGAAGGCCGGCTGGACCGCAGCCAGTTCGATCTGGCGATGGCCGGCAAGATGCCGAGCGTCGATCAGCTGCCGGCCGACGCCATCCCCGCCGAGTGACCCGCGGCGGCGGAAAGGAGCCCCCCTTCCCAGCCGCCACGCATCCTGCCGAAGGATCATCGCATGACCACCAACATCTGGGCGGCGGCCTCCGTCGCCGGGCTGGCGCTCTCGCCCGTCGCCCTTCCGGCGCAGACCGTGATCGCCGCCGCCGCGCCCGCCACGGCCGCGCCGCAGGAAGGCTTCAAGGAGCGCGTCGACCCGACCGCCGCTGCGCCCGCCGCCGAAAGCTATCCGGCGGAAGCGATCGGCGACGGCGTCACCACCGGCGGCTACAATCAGTCGCGCTGGGTGGAGGACTGGACGCGCTTTCGCGACCCGTCCCGCATCGACGATCCGATCGACCGGCTGAAATATGTGCCGCTCGCCGCCGATGGCGACGTCTACCTGACGCTGTCGGGCGAGTTGCGGCTGCGGTCGAACCACACCACCAACCCCAACCTGCGCGAGGCCCGCGCGCAGCGGCAGGACATCACCCGCATCGTCGCGGGCGCCGATCTCCACCTCGGCCGGCATGTGCGGCTGTTCGGCGAACTGGCGCATGGCGGCCTCGGCGGGGTCGAACTCGGCACGCCTGCCGCGACGCTGCGCAACGACCTGGTGGTGCAGCAGAGCTTTGTCGACGTGACCGGGGAGATTGCCGACGTCGACCTGGGTGTGCGGCACGGCCGCCAGACCTTTGCCGACGGCCCGAACCTGATGGTGGTACCGCGCGACAACAACACCATCTTCTTCGTGTTCAACGGCACCCGCGCCTGGGCGCGGACTTCGCGCGTCCGTATCGACCTGTTCGACTTTCACACCACGCGCCTGGGCACGGAGGGGATCGGCGACGACAAGGTCGATCGCGACCGGCGCTTTTCCGGCGTCTCGACGGGCATCGTCCTGCCGGGCAGCTGGTTCGGCCAATCCAAGCTCTACCTCGATCCGTTCGTCTGGCGCCTCCGGAACGACAATGCGGTCTGGGGCCTCCGCACCGGGCGGGAGGTGCGCGACTTCTATGGCATCCACCTGTGGGGGGATGTCGGGCGAGCGAGCATCGACTGGACGGTCAATCACCAGGGCGGCCACTTCGATGGCCGGCCGATCTCCGCCTGGCAGATCTTCGCGGCCCAGACCTTCCGCCTGGGCGAAGCGCGCACGGCACCGCGCATCGGCGTGCATGTCGATTATGCGACGGGTGGCGGCAGCTTCGACGGGGGCACGCTCGGCACCGCGCTCGCGCCGTTCGGCAACAATGTCTATTACAGCTACCAGCTCTACGCGACGCCCACCAACTTCATCGCCTTTGCCCCCAACATCAGCTTCCAGCCGATGCCCAAGGTGCGCGCGACGCTGGAGGTGCAGCGCAGCTGGCGCCAGGATGTCGATGATGCGGTCTACCGCGCCAACGGCACGGCCTTTGCCGGAACGCAGCTGGGCGATGCACGTCACATCGCCGACACCTATCGCGCGCAGATCGTGTGGACGATCAGTCCGCGCGTGTCGGTGACGGGGCGCTACGAGCATCTTGCCGCGGGTCGCGCGCTGACCGATGCGAATTATCGCAGTTCCGACTTCCTGGCCGCGTGGCTCAGCCTGCGCTTCTGATCCGACGAGGACCATGACCGTTCAAACGCCTCCGCTCCATGCCGCCGCACGCGCGCTCCTCGCCGATCCGCTGACCAACCGGGGGACCGCCTTCACGGAAGCTGAGCGGGACCGGCTGGGCCTGCACGGCCTGCTGCCGCCGCATGTCTCCACGCTCGCCACGCAGATCGACCGGCGCCGCCGCGCGCTGGAGGCGCTGCCGGACGACTTCCACCGCTACGCCTTCCTGCGGGAGCTGCAGGACACCAACGAGGTGCTGTTCCAGGCGCTGGTGCAAAGCGACCTGCCCCGCATGCTGCCGCTCGTCTACACGCCCACTGTCGGGGAGGGTTGCCAGCGGTTCAGCGACATCTGGCGGCGGCCGCGCGGCCTGTTCCTCAGCTGGCCCAACCGCGGCCGGATCGCCGATATCCTGGCCGATCCCGCGCTCGACCGCGTGAAGGTGATCGTGGTGTCGGACGGCGAGCGGATCCTGGGCCTGGGCGACCAGGGCGCGGGCGGCATGGGCATTCCGATCGGCAAGCTCGCGCTCTACACGGCGTGCGCCGGGCTGCACCCGGCGGAGGTGCTGCCGATCCTGCTGGATGTCGGCACGGACAACGCCGCGCTGCGCGACGACCCGCTCTATGTCGGCTGGCGCCATTCGCGGGTGCGCGGGCCGGACTATGACGCCTTTGTCGAAAGCTTCGTTTCCGCGGTGGCCGATCGCTGGCCGCGCATCCTTCTGCAGTGGGAGGATTTCGCGGGCGAGAACGCGCAGGCCCTGCTCGCCCGCTACCGCGACCGGCTGGCGACGTTCAACGACGACATCCAGGGGACGGCCGCGACCGCCACCGGCACGCTCTTGTCGGCGGTCGCGCGCACGGGCGCGGCATTGTCCGACCAGCGGATCCTGCTGTGCGGCGCCGGGGCGGCGGGCACCGGCATTGCCACGCTTCTGGTGCGCGCCATGATGGCGGACGGCCTGCGCCCGGCGGAGGCACGCGCCCGCATCTGGGCCGTCGACCGCGATGGCCTCGTCATGGCCGGGCAGAACGGCCTTTCCCCGGCGCAACGCGACTTCGCGCGGGATCCCGCCGAGATCGCGGCGTGGTCCCTCGCCGCGCCCGGCCGGGCGACATTGCACGAGGTCGCAGCCGCCGTCGCGCCAACCGTTCTGATCGGGACGTCGGGGCGTCCGGGCATGTTCGACCGCCGGCTGGTCGAACTGATCGCGGACGGCTGCGCGCGACCGATCATCTTCCCCCTGTCCAACCCGATCTCGCACTGCGAGGCGCATCCGGCGGACCTGATCGCATGGTCGGGCGGGCGCGCGATCGTCGGCACCGGCAGCCCGTTCGGCGTGCCCGGCGTGGCGCAGGTCAACAACGTCTATATCTTTCCCGGCGTCGGGCTGGGTGCGCTGGTGGCCGGGGCGCCGCGGGTCACCGACGGCATGTTCCTCGCCGCCGCCCGCGCCCTTGGCACCATGTCGAGCGACGACGGGCTGCTGCCCCCGGTGTCGGACCTGCGCCGCGTCGCCGTCGACGTGGCGGTGGCGGTGGCCGCCGCCGCCGCGGCCGAGTTCGCGCTGCCGCCTGTCGACCGGCAGGCGATCCTCCGGTCGATGTGGACGGCCGTCTACTGAGCGGCCGACGGATCGCAGGCGCGGCATCGGCGTTGCCGACCGAGACGGGACTCCGCGACCGCGCCTAATCGCCGATCGTGGGCGGCTCGTTTGTCATAGCATCGGGAGCATCATGATGGTCGAGGCACGGTGGAACGGCGCGGTGATCGCCAGCAGCGACGACACGGTGGTCGTGGAAGGAAACCATTATTTCCCGGCGGAGGCTGTCGATGCCGCCATTCTCCGGCCGAGTGACACGACCAGCGTCTGCCCGTGGAAGGGCACGGCGCATTACCACAGCCTGGCGGTCGGCGGCGCCGAGAACCGGGACGCCGCCTGGTATTATCCCGACCCGAAGCCGGAGGCCGAGAGCATCCGCGGTCGCATCGCGTTCTGGAAAGGCGTGACCGTCGGCTGAGGCGCGGAGGGCGACCGATTTCATCAAACCGGCTTTGCCTGTTGAAAGACTATTGACTGCCTGGGCAACTATTGCCAAGGCAACCACATGCCCTTCTACTCCGAAGCCTGCTTCGATCCCGACAATTCGATCGGCTATCTCGTGCGCCGCACCAACCAGCTTGGCGCCGCGGCGCTCGAGCCGGTGTTTGCCGACCACGGGCTGACCTACACGCAGTGGCAGGCGCTGGTGTCGATCTGGTTCGGCCGGGGGATGACGGCCGCCGATCTCGCCCGTGACCTTGGCCACGACAAGGGCGCGACCACGCGCCTGGTCGACATGCTGTCGGACAAGGGCTGGATCACGCGGGAACCGAGCCCCGACGATCGGCGCCGCATCGCGCTTGCGCTGACCGATGCCGGCGAAGCGGTGACGCTGGCATGCAAGAAGGACGTGGTCGCATGCTGGAACCGGTGGCTTTCCGACTGGCCGCAGGAGGACGCACGGACGCTGATCCTGCTCCTGCAGCGGCTGCGCGCGACCCTGGTCGAGGCCGGCCCATGCGCCTGATCCCGCTCGCGCTGCTCCTCGTCGTCGCCGGCTGTGCCGCGCCCGCGACCCGGCAGGCCGTGGCCCTGATCCCGCCGGCCGACCTCGGCCTCGCCGGTGCGACCCCGGCGATCGCGCCTGACTGGTGGCGCGGCTTCGGCGATCCGCAGCTCGACCGGCTGGTGGACGCCGCCGTCGACGGCAATCCCAGCCTCGATACGGCGTTGGCGCGCGTCCGCCAGGCGGAGGCGCTGCTTGCCACCCGCACTGGCGCCACCGATCCGTCGGTCACGCTCGACGCGCAGGGCCAGGTCGCGCGGCTGTCCGGGCGCTACACCATCCCCCCGCCCTTTGGCGGCACGGTCCGCTTCGTCGGCACGGGCCTCGCCAACCTCAACTGGAACCTGGACCTGTTCGGGCGCCAGCGATCGGCCATCCGGGAAGCGCGCCAGTCGGCCGCGGCGGCAGCGCTGGACGTGGCGGCGGCGCGCCTGTCGCTGTCGGGCGCGGTGGTCGCAACCTATCTGGACCTGGCCCGGGCCGAGGCGCAGGCGCGCATCGCCCAGCGCACGGTCGCCACCCGCGAAGGCAATCTCCGGCTGGTCGGCACTCTCATCAGCAACCGGCTGGCGAGCGAGATCGACCGGGAGGCTGCAACCACGCTGCTGGCGCAGGCGCGGCAGGCGGCCGTGCGGGCGGAGGCTGCCAACGTGCTGGCGCGCAACGCGCTGGCGGCGCTCGCCGGGCGCGGGGCCGATTTCGGGCGCACCCTCGGCCCCACCGCGCTTCGGCTGGATGCCGGGCTGCCGCTGCCGACGACCGTGCCTGCGGACCTGCTGGCCCGTCGCGCGGACATCGCCGCGGCAGAACGGCGCGTCGCCGCCGCTGCCGAAGGACGCGAGGTCGCACGGCGCGCCTTCTACCCCAACGTCAATCTGGCCGCGCTTGCGGGTCTGCAGGCCGTCGGCATCGGCAACCTGTTCGATCTTGATGCGGGCACGGCCGGGGTGGGGCCTGCGCTCAGCCTTCCCCTGTTCGACGGGGGGCGGCGGCGGGCGGACCTGGACGGCGCCGTGGCCGCGCTGGACCTTGCCACCGCCGACTATAACGAGCGCGTGATCGGCGCCGTGCGCGAGGCTGCCGACGGCATCGCACAGGTTGGCGCGATCCAGGCCGACCGCGCGGCGCAGGCGGACGTTCTGCGCGGCTACCGCGAAACCGGCCGCCTCAACGCCGTCCGCGTCTCGTCCGGGCTATCGAGCCGGCTCGACCTGATCGACAATGACATCCGCACGCTCGCCGCCGAGCAGGCGGGCGCCGACCTTGCCGTCGATGCGGCACAGGCGCGCGTCCGGCTGCTGCTCGCGCTCGGCGGCGACTTTTCCCAGGAAAGCACTCGATGACCGACACCGCCGCCCCAGCGCCCGCCGCCCCGGCGGGCAACCCGCGCGCCCGCCGTCGCGGCTTCCTGATCCTCGGGATCATCGTCCTCGTGGCGGCGATCGTCTGGGCCGTGTTCCACTTCCTGCTGTCCGCTCCGGAGGAGGAAACGGACAACGCCTATGTCGCCGGCGACGTGGTGGCGATCACCGCGCGCGATCCGGGCACCGTGCTCGCCATTCATGCCGACAACACGCAGACGGTGCGCGCCGGCCAGCCGCTGATCGAGCTGGATCCCGCAACCGCCGATGTCGCGCTTGCGTCCGCGGAGGCCGATCTTGCCCGCGCCGTCCGCGCCACCCGGTCGAGCTTCTCGGCCGTGGACGAGGCGGGCGCGGCGGTGGTGCAGGCGGAAGCGCAGCTGGCCGAGGCCCGCGGCGACTATCAGCGGCGCCGGGGTGCCGACGCCGCCGGTGCGGTCTCCGGCGAGGAACTGGCCCACGCCGCCGACCAGCTCCGCGTCGCGGCCGCCAACCTGCGGCTGGCGCGCAGCCGTCAGACCCAGTCGCGCACCACCGTGCAGGGCACCACCGTCGAAACCAACCCGCAGGTCATGGCCGCTGTTGCCGCCTATCGCCGTGCCGCCATCACCCGCAGCCACATGCAGGTCGCCGCCCCCGTCGGCGGCGTGGTGGCACAGCGTACGGTGCAGCTTGGCCAGCAGGTCGCCGCGGGAACGCCGTTGATGTCGGTGGTCCCGCTCGACCGGCTGTGGATCGACGCCAATTTCCGCGAAACGCAGCTGCGCGACCTGCGGATCGGGCAACCCGCCACCATCATCGCCGACACCTATGGCGACGACGTGGTCTTCCATGGCCGCGTGGTGGGCGTGGGCGCTGGCAGCGGCAACGCCTTTGCGCTGCTGCCCGCGCAGAACGCCAGCGGCAACTGGATCAAGATCACGCAGCGCCTGCCCGTGCGCATCATGCTCGACCCGCGGGAGCTTCGCGCCAACCCGCTGCGTGTCGGACTGTCGGCGACGGTGACGGTCGACACCGCCGATCGCAGCGGTCCGCGCCTCGGTCAGCCCGGCAGGGCGGCCGCCGCCTCGCTCACCACCGCCGCCGTCGATCCGGCGACCGACGCCCGCATCCGCCAGATCATCGCGGCCAATCGCTGATGGCCGGCACCCCGCAGGCGGAGGGACCGGCGCCGCTCGCGGGGGGTGCGCTGGCGATCACCGCCTTCGCGCTCGCGCTCGGCACCTTCATGCAGGTGCTGGACACCACCATCGCCAACGTGTCGCTGCCGACCATCGCCGGCAACCTGGGCGTGTCCAGCGACAATTCGACCTGGATCGTCACCGCCTTCGCCGTCGCCAACGGCGTGGCGGTGCCGTTGACCGGATGGCTGATGGGCCGCTTCGGCGTCGTCAGGACCTTTGTCGTCTCCGTGCTGCTGTTCACGGCCGCGTCGTTCCTGTGCGGGATCGCCTGGAACCTGTCGTCGCTGATCATCTTCCGCGTGCTGCAGGGCGCGGTGTCCGGGCCGATGATCCCGGGCAGCCAGGCGCTGCTCATCTCCATCTTCCCGCCACAGAAGCGCGCAACCGCGCTCGGCATCTGGTCGATGACCACGCTGGTCGCGCCGATCATGGGGCCGATCCTCGGCGGCTACATCTCCGACAATTATCACTGGAGCTGGATCTTCCTGATCAACGTGCCGTTCGGCTTGTTCTGCGGGCTGATCTGCTGGCGCAACCTGTCCGCACGCGAGACGCCGACGCGCAAGCTGCCGATCGACCGGGTCGGTCTGGTCATGCTGGTGCTGTGGGTGGGTGCGCTTCAGGTGGTGCTCGACCTCGGCAAGAATGACGACTGGTTCGCCTCCGACCGCATCGTCATCGCGGCCATCGTCGCCGGCATCGTGTTCGTCGCCTGGCTGATCTGGGAACTGACGGATGCCAATCCGGCGGTGAACCTGTCGCTGTTCAAGAGCCGAAATTTCGCGATCGGCACGATCGCCTTCTGCCTCGGCTATGCCGTGTTCTTCGCCAACACCCTGCTGCTTCCGCTGTGGCTGCAGACGCAGCTTGGCTACACCGCGACATGGGCGGGGCTGGTGGCGGCGCCGTCGGGGCTGGCGGCCGTCATCCTGACGCCGTTCGTGGCGAGGATGAGCGGCAGGATCGATGCCCGCATCCTGGCAACGGTGGCGTTCGCGTCGTTCGGCGCCTCCTATTACCTGCGGTCGGGCTACACCACGTCGGCGGGCTTCTGGGACCTGACGCTGCCCTTGATGGTGCAGGGCATCGCGATGAGCACCTTCTTCCTTGCCATGCTCACCATCTCGCTTGACCGCATCCCGCCCGAACAGCTGCCATCGGCGACCGGCATCTCCAACTTCGCGCGCATCACTGCCGGCAGCTTCGCCGCGTCGCTGGTGACCGTCGCCTGGGACCGGCGCGAGGCGCTGCACCAGAGCCGCCTGGCCGAGGCGATCGGCCAGGGCAGCCCGCTGCAGCTTGCGCGCGACGCGCTGACCGGGTTGGGGCTGTCGGACACCCAGGCGGCGGCAGCGGTCACGCGGCAGATGGTGGGACAAGCCTATCTGCTGGCATCCACCGACATCTTCTGGATCTCGGCATGGCTGTGCGTCGGCATGACCGTGCTCGTCTGGCTGACGCGGCGCGCGAGCCCGCCGTCCGGGCCGATCGCGGCAGACTGAGGATCAGGCGAAGTCGGCTGCGGGCTGCGCCGGGATCGACCGCCGAACCAGCGCGCCGCCGAACATCGCCGACAGGATCAGGACGATCGTCGGCGCGGGCGCGCTGTCGAGGAAAAAGCTCAGATAGATGCCGGCGCCGCTTGCGATAACGGCGGCGAAGACCGCGATCCCCATCATCCGGCCGAAGCGGTCGGTCAGCAGGAAGGCGATGGCGCCCGGCGCGATCAGCATGGCAACCGTCAGGATGATGCCGGTCGCCTTCAGCGCGCCGACGACGACTAGCGAAAGCACGCAGAGCAGGCCGTAATGAAGCAGGCCCGTCCGCAGCCCCAGCGCCCGCGCCTGCTGCGGGTCGAAGGCGTGGAGCAAGAGGTCGCGCCACTTCAGCAGCAACAGCCCGCCGGTGACCAGTGCGATGCCGCCGGTTTCCGCGATCTCGCCCCAGCTGACCCCCAGCATGTTGCCGAACAGGATGTGGTCGAGGTGCACATCCGTCTCCACCTTGCTGTAGAGGACGAGGCCCAGCCCGAACATTCCGGAGAACACGACGCCCAGCAGCGTGTCTTCCTTCACCCGGCTGTTCTGCCGGAGGTAGCCGGTTGCCAGCGCGCAGCCGAGCCCGGCGACAAAGGCGCCGGCGGCCAGCGGCAGCCCGGCGACATAGGCGAGGACGATGCCCGGCAGCACGGCATGGCTGACCGCGTCGCCCATCAGCGACCAGCCCTTCAGCACCAGGAAGCAGGACAGCAATCCGGCCGGCACCGCCACCAGTAGGCCGATCAGGAAGGCCTGCTGCATGAACGGAAAAGCGAAAGGGGCCAGCAGGTCGATCATGCGCCGGCGGCCGCCCCCGTCTCGGCAGCACGGCGGCGCCGCGATGCGAGCAGGCCGTGCTTCGGCGCGAACAGGAATGCGGCAAGGAAGATCGCGGTCTGCAGCACCACGATCACGCCGCCGGTCGCCCCGTCGAGGAAGTAGCTAAGATAGGCGCCAACGAAGCTGGTGATGCTGCCCACCGCCACGCTGATCGCGATCAGGCGGGGAAAATGATCGGTCAGAAGGTAGGCGGTCGCGCCCGGCGTCACCACCAGCGCGATCACGAGAAACGCGCCCACCGTCTGCAGCGCCGCCACGGTGCAGGCCGCCAGCAGGCTGAAGAACAGCAGCTTCAGCGCGGCCGGGTTGAGGCCGACGGCACGGGCGTGGTTCTCGTCAAAGAAGGTCAGCATCAGGTCCTTCCACTTGGCGAGCAGGATCGCGAGCGAGACGCCGGCGATGATGACCAGCTGCAGCGTGTCCGCCGCCGTGACCGCCAGGATGTTGCCCAGCACGATCGTCTGCACGTCGACCGCGGTCGGCGATACCGACACCATGAAAAGGCCGAGCCCGAAGAAGGTCGTGAAGATGAGGCCGATGATCGCGTCTTCGCGCAGCTTCGTCCGGCGGTTCAGGAACAGCATGGCGCCTGCCGCCAGCCCGCCCGAGAGGAATGCGCCGAACGCGAACGGAAGGCCCAGCATGTAGGCGCCGGCCACGCCCGGCACGATCGAATGGGACAGCGCGTCGCCGATCAGCGACCATCCCTTCAACATCAAATATGCCGACAGAAAGGCGCACACGCCGCCCACCAGCGCGCTGACCCACATGGCATTGGCCATGTAGCCATAGTCGAACGGCGCCAGCATGAGCTCCGTCACGGGTCGCGCCGCCGGGCGGCCGCCTCGTCATAGACGACAAAGGGGCTTTCATCGTCGAACAGCAGCGTTGCCGTGCGCTCGGCGCCATCATCCTGCCCCGGCAGCACGAAACGCCGAAGCCCGCCGCCGAACGCGCGGCGCAGATTGGCTTCCGTGAAGATCTCCGCGGTCGGGCCGCTCGCCAGCACGGTCCGGTCCAGCAGCACCGCGCGGTCGCAGAACTGCGGCACGCTGCCGAGGTTGTGGGTGGACACCAGCATCACCCGGCCCTCGTCGCGCAGGACGCGGAGAAGGTCGATGATCGCTTCCTCCGTTGTCACGTCGACGCCCGTGAAGGGTTCGTCGAGGAGGATCATGCGCCCGTCCTGCGCCAGCGCGCGGGCCAGGAACACGCGCTTCTTCTGCCCGCCCGACATCTCGCCGATCTGCCGCCCGGCAAAGGCGGTCATGCCGACCCGGGCGAGCGCGTCGTCGACGGCCGCGCGGTCGGCCGCGCGCGGTCGCCGCAGCGGCCCCATGCGTCCATAACGACCCATCATCACCACGTCGCGGACCAGGACGGGGAAGGTCCAGTCGACATCCTCGCTTTGCGGGACATAGGCGACCAACCCGTCCTTCAGCGCACGGGCAACCGGACGGCCGAGCACCGACACGCTGCCGCCGCGCACAGGCACGAACCCCATGATTGCCTTGAACAGCGTCGACTTCCCGCTGCCGTTGACCCCGACAAGGGCGGTGATGCTGCCGGTCGGCACCGTGAAGGTTGCGTCCATCAACGCGGTGTGGCCGTTGCGATAGGTCACGGTGGCGTTGCGGACGTCGAGGCCGCTGGCGATCGCCTCCGTCACGACAGGCCTTCGGCGATCCGGTCGGTGGTGGTGCGCAGGAGGTCCAGATAGGTCGGCACCGGCCCGCCTTCCTCGCTCAGGGAGTCGACATACAGCACGCCGCCGTATCGCGCGCCCGTCTCGCGGGCGACCTGCCGCGCGGGATTTGGGGAAATGGTGCTTTCGCTGAACACGGCCGGGATGCGGTGGCGGCGCACCTGATCGATCACGGCCCGGACCTGCTGCGGCGTGCCCTGCTGGTCGGCATTGATCGGCCACAGGAACAGCTCGCGCAGCCCGAAGTCGCGCGCCAAGTAGCTGAACGCCCCCTCACTGGTGACCAGCCAGCGCCGATCGGCCGGGACGGCGGCGAGCCGCTGACGGATCGGCGCGACCACGGCCTCGATGCGGCCCTTGTACGCAGCCGCATTGCGGCGGTAGGTCGCCGCGTTTGCCGCATCCGCCGCCGCCATCGCCGCTGCGATATTGTCGACGTAGGTGAGCGCGGCCTGCGGCGACATCCATGCATGGGGGTTCGGCCGTCCACGATAAGGCCCCGATCCGATGCCGATCGGCGCGACCCCGGTCGAGATCACGGCAGACGGCAGGTTGCCGAGATTGTCGAGGAATTGCGCGAACCAGGTTTCCAGGTTCAAGCCGTTCCACAGGATCAGCCCGGCATCACGCGCCCGCACGAGGTCGCCGGGCGTCGGCTGATAGTTGTGGATCTCGGCGCCGGGCTTGGTGATCGATTCAACGGTGGCGGCATCACCGGCGACGTTGCGCGCCATGTCGGCGATGATCGTGAAGGTGGTGACGACCTTCAGCCGGCCATCGCCAGCGCCCGGCGATCCGCCGCCGCCGCACCCCGCAAGCGCCGACAGGCCGATGATCGCCGCGCCGCCGATCAACTGGCGGCGCGTGCAGATCGCGGGCGCGACAACATCCCTCTCGGTCGGATCGAACGCCATGCGCCACACCTAGTGCGGCGCACCTGCTTTGCAATTGGGTAATATCTTAGCGGTGGCTAAGTTCGGCAAGTGTCACGCGTTGTGCCCCCCTGCCCCCGCACGCGGCCAGCCCTGAAGCGACCCTTAGAAGTCGAGCGAAACCGAGCCGACGATCTTGCCGACATGCTCTCCGTCTGCCGGGTCACCGTAGGTCGCGCCGACCCATGCGATGGAAAGGGTGAGCGGCTCCTGCGCCACATCCGCGGCGATCAGCCAGTCGACCTTGCTGCCCTCACCCACATTGACGCCCCGCTCGCGTCCGACATGGCCGCGCAGCGTCAGCGGCGTGCGCGGCACCGCCATCTCCGTTTCGGCGAACAGGTAAAGGCCGTCACCCGCTCCGAGCGCCACCTGCTCGGGCGCATAGCTGATCCCGGCCCGGATCTCGCCCGTTGCCACGGCGATGCCGCCCGTCGCGTGCAGCTCGATGCTGCTCGATTGACGGGCACCGGGATAAAGATAGGAGATGACCCCGGCGTCCAGGCCGATCCCCGCCAGGTCGAAGCGGTAGCCGCCATACAGGTCGACCTCGACATCGGCCCCGTCATAGGCCGTGCTGTTGGACGCGAACGTCCCGGCATAGAAGCCGCTGGGCGCGGCGACCTCCACGCTCGCCTGGATGGCGGGATCCCCGTCCGACTGGCTGACCCCGCGGAACACATAATCGCTGACCACCGACAGGTTGGCCGACAGGCTGGTCGCCTCCTCCGGCGGCATGCCGGCGGGCACGGCTGCCGGATCGCGGTTCGGACGGGGGCCGGTCGCGCGCTCCGCCAACCCGGCAGCGGGCATCGCCAGGACCATGGGCGGTGCGCCATGATCCTGCAGCGCGATCATGCCGCCTCCAGGTGGCGCACGAACGCGGCGACGCCGCTGTCCAGCGACCGCAGCGTTTCGGAAAGCTGCATCGCCACTTCGTCCATCCGGTCGGCGGCCTCGTGCCCGGCGGCGACCGCGGAATGCGCGTCCGCGATCGCCGCGGCCGTCGCCCGGCCGGTGTCCGCCACCCGGTCGATGCCGCCGCCGATCCGCACCATGCCGTCCACCTGCCGCCGCACCGCATCGCCGATCGCGCCCGACGCCTGCTCCGTGCGCCGCATGGCATCGGTGATCGTTTCCACCAGCGCCACCGTGTCCCCGGCATGGCCGCGCAGTCCGGACAGCTGCTCCGACACCTTCTTGGTCAGGTCGGACGTGCCGTCGGCCAGCAGCTTGATCTCACGCGCGACGACGGCAAATCCCTCGCCTGCCGCACCCGACCGGGCCGCTTCGATCCGCGCGTTGAGCGCCAGCATGTTGGTCTGTTTCGCCAGCGAGTCGATCGCGTCCACCACCGTGTCTACTTCGTCGAGGGAAGCGGAGAGCGCGGCCACGCTGCCGCCGATCCGGCTGGCGTCAGCACCTGCGCGGCGAACCTCGCTAAGCCCGTCGGCGGTGTCGCGGTCGATCTGGTCGCCGGCCTCCGCACAGGCACGCGCATCCGGCACCAGCGTGTCGAGGCAACGCTGCGTCTCCGCGACGGAGGCGGTCGCCGCCGTGACCAGCGCGCCGAGCTGCCCGGCCTGCTCGCGCATCCGTTCCGATGCGACCGCCAGCATCATGCCCTGCTGGCCCAGCGTCGCGAGCACGGGTGCCAGCCCGCGCTCAAGATCGCGCCGCGCCTCGGCCAGGGCTGCCGCGCGCGACGCCGCCACGCGCCCTGATAGGGCGTCGTTCTCCGCGCGAACCTCCATCACCACCGTTTCCAGGCGCCGCTTGGCCTCGGCATCCGCCGCGGCAGCGGCGTCCTGCGCCGTGGTCAGGGCGGAAAGCGCGCGCCGGGCCTCCGCTGCGTCTGCATCCGCTTGTGCGGTGGCCTGGCGTGTCTGCTCGATCGACAGCCGGCAGCGACGCAGGACCCCCGCCGCCACGCCCGCGAGCAGGAGGATCAGCAGCCCGAGGACCGGCAGGGCACGGTTCCGCATCGCGGTCCCGGGCTTTGCCGCCGCCCAGGTCAGATGGCCGGCCTGATCGTCTGCGGTCATCCGCAGGGTGTGCGATCCGTCGGCATCGGCCGGTGCGCCGGGGGCGAAGCGAAGCGCGTCGATCCCGCGTTCGCGGCCAAGCGTAGACAGCTGCTGCGGCGACAGGACGTCCACCATGAGCAGATAGGTCGCAGGGCCTGCCGGCAAGCGGACGCGCCCCGGATGCGGAATGATGGCCGCGATGCTGTAGATTGCCAGTCGCCCGTTCACGAGCACCTGGCCGGTGCGCCGCACATCCCTGCCCGGCGGCGTGCGGCGAAGCGCAGCGAGCTCCTGATCGAGCACGGGGCCAAGCACGCTGCGCGCATCGGCCCGCGTCACCCGATCCCCGTCGCTGGCAAAGACGGTCCGATCACGCGCATCGATGACGAAGCTGTGTTCGTAGCCTTGCGCCTCGAACAGATAGGGTCCGATGTTGTCGGCCGCCCAGTCCATGTCGAGATCCGTGACGAGGTACGTCACCGCATCGTCCCAGGTGGCGTAATCGCTCATGTTGCGCGCCATGAAGTCCATGCGGCTCCAGACGAGCAGCCGCGCCATCTCCGCTTCCTGCCGCGCCTGGCGGATGTCGGTCACGCTGGTCAGCCACAGGAGAAGGCCGATCATGACGGCGCCGGCTGCGACAAGAACCGCCGCGAGCGGATACAGGAAGTGCCGCCGGTAGTCGGCCTGCACGGCGTCTTCGCTGGTCCGGGAAAGTAGCACCCCCTTCCCTTGACCAGGATTAGTTAAAAAAGCCGCCTGCTTGGCGGGCTTCCATATCCGCCACGCTGGCGGATCAGATGGCGTCGGCGGCCACCGTGATGCCCAGCGCCTCAAGCGCGGCCGTCAGGTCCCCGGCGCAGGCATCCAGGCGGTCGGCATCGACCGACCGGATCACGAAGTTTGCGCCCACGCGCCCGTCGCGAAAGAAGGGATAGCTACCGATCTGGCAGCCGGGATGGGCCTTTTCGGTATGCTGCAACAGCTCAGCGACCTCGCTCTCGGCCACCCATGCGCCGACGGTGCGCGACAGCAGCGGCGCGCCACCCTCCAGCGTTCCGCTGAGCGCCTCCAGCATCATCGCCGTGATGTGCGGCACGCCCGCCAGGATGTGGATGCGCCCATGGCGGATGCCCGGCGCCCCCGACATGCGGTTCTCGATCAGCGTCGCCCCTTCCGGAACCCGCGCCATGCGCAGCCGCGCATCGGTCAGGCCGCCGCGCGTCTCGTAATATCGCTCCAGGATCGCGCGCGCGTCCGGATGGACCACCACCGGGACGCCCAGCGCCTCGGCGATCGCATCCACCGTGATGTCATCATGCGTCGGCCCGATGCCGCCGGTGGTGAACAGATAGTCGTTGCGCGCCGACAGCGCCTGCACCGCCTCCACGATCACGGCCGTGACGTCCGGCACCACTCGCACCTCCGCCAGGCGGATGCCCTGCAGGTTCAGCCACAAGCCGATCTGCTGGACGTTCTTGTCGGCGGTGCGACCCGACAGGATCTCGTCGCCGATCACGATCAGGGCGGCCGTCCAGATGCGCGAGCTGTCCATGCCCTTGCCTTGGCGCGGGGCGGCGCGCCGCGTCAATGCCCCCAAATGGTTGGAGCCAGCCGGTCGAGCGGCTATATCGGCACCATGACCCGCTACGTCCAAGCTTCCGACCTCGACCTTCCCGCCCGCGACGGCACCATCAAGCTGCACGGGCCGGAGGCGTTCGCCGGAATGCGCCGCGCCGGGCGTCTGGCCGCAGAGGCGCTGGACGCGGTTGCGGCGCTGGCCGTTCCAGGCGCGACCACGGAGTCGCTCGACACCGTGATCCGTGAAACGATGCTGAAGGGCGGCGGCGTGCCCGCCACGCTCGGCTACCGCGGCTATACGCATTCGAGCTGCATCTCGATCAACCATGTCGTCTGCCACGGCATTCCCTCCGATCGGACGCTGAAGGACGGCGACATTGTCAACATCGACGCGACCGCCATTCTCGATGGCTGGCACGGCGATTCCAGCCGCATGTACTTGGTCGGCGATGTCAGCGTGAAGGCACGGCGGCTGGTCGACACCACCTGGGAAGCGATGATGCTGGGCATCGAGGCGGCAAAGCCCGGCGCGCGAATGGGCGACGTCGCCCACGCGATCCAGAGCCATGCCGAAAGCCGCCGCTACAGCGTCGTGCGGGATTTCTGCGGCCACGGCCTCGGTCGCCTGTTCCACGATGCGCCGGAGGTTGTGCACGCCGGCCGTCCGGGCACGGGTCCGGAACTGCGCCCGGGCATGTTCTTCACGATCGAGCCGATGGTGAACATCGGCAAGCCCGACGTGAAGGTGCTGGACGACGGCTGGACGGCCGTGACCCGCGACCGCCAGCTATCCGCCCAGTTCGAGCATTCGATCGGGATCACGGAAGACGGCTGCGAGATCTTCACGCTCTCGCCGGCCGGCCTCGACCGCCCCTACGCTCCCACAGCCTGACGATCGGGCGCATCATTTTGTCGCAGCCGGCTGCCGCTGCGCAGCTTTGATGCGTATAAATGGCGGGCTCCGGCACCGGCGGGGCTTGTCACCGCTTCGTCATGCTGATTATTTTGCAGTGCACACAAAATGGGGGACTCGGCGGTGAAGAAGGTCGAAGCGATCATCAAGCCCTTCAAGCTCGACGAGGTGAAGGAAGCGCTGCACGAGGTCGGCGTGTCCGGGATCACCGTCACCGAAGCAAAGGGCTTCGGCCGCCAGAAGGGGCACACGGAGCTTTATCGCGGCGCGGAATATGTCGTCGATTTCCTCCCCAAGGTGAAGCTTGAGGTGGTGGTCGACGATGCCGTCGCGCCGCGTGTGGTGGAGGCCATTGCCGCCGCCGCGCAGACCGGCCGCATCGGCGACGGCAAGATCTTCGTCAGCACCATCGAATCCGCGCTCCGCATCCGCACGGGGGAGCGTGACGCGGACGCAATCTGATCCCCGTTCGCCGGCCGCGTGACCTGGCCGGCGATCGGGCGCATGTTACCGCCGGGCGACCGGCACCACCTGGTTCAACAAGGGCATCATCATCATGGCGAATACGGCCTCCGACATTCTGAAGATGATCGAGGAGCACGAGATCGAGTGGGTCGACCTGCGCTTCACCGATCCGCGCGGCAAGTGGCAGCACCTGACGATGGTCGCCAAGGTGATGGGCGAGGACGAACTGACCGACGGCCTGATGTTCGACGGCTCGTCGATCGGCGGCTGGAAGGCCATCAACGAAAGCGACATGATCCTGAAGCCGGATCTGGACGCGGTCTACATCGACCCCTTCTCCGCCACGCCGATGCTGATCCTGGTGTGCGACATCGTCGAGCCCTCGACGGGTGAGCTCTACGCCCGCGATCCCCGTTCCACGGCGAAGCGCGCGGAGGCCTATCTGAAGTCGACCGGGCTCGGCGACACCGTCTATGTCGGGCCCGAGGCCGAGTTCTTCATGTTCGACGACGTGCGGTTCGAGAACAGCTACGCGACCAGCTACTACAAGATCGACGATGTCGAGCTGCCCGGCAATTCGGGTCGCGAGTACGAGACCGGCAACCTTGCCCATCGGCCGCGCGCCAAGGGTGGCTACTTCCCGGTCGCGCCGGTCGACAGCGCCGTCGATATCCGCGGCGAGATGGTCTCGACCATGATCGAGATGGGTCTGCCCTGCGACAAGCATCACCATGAGGTGGCGGCCGCGCAGCACGAGCTTGGCCTGACCTACGGCACGCTGGTCGAAACCGCCGATCGCATGCAGATCTACAAATATGTCGTGCATCAGGTGGCGCATGCCTACGGCAAGACCGCGACCTTCATGCCCAAGCCGATCAAGGACGACAACGGGTCGGGCATGCACACCCATTTCTCGATCTGGGATGGCGGCAAGCCGCTGTTCGCGGGCAACGGCTATGCCGGCCTTAGCGAGATGTGCCTGTTCTTCATCGGCGGCGTCATCAAGCACGCCCGCGCGCTGAATGCCTTCACCAACCCGACCACCAACAGCTACAAGCGGCTGGTGCCGGGCTTCGAGGCGCCCGTGCTGCTCGCTTATTCGAGCCGCAACCGCTCGGCCTCGTGCCGCATCCCCTATGGCTCGGGCGAGAAGTCCAAGCGCGTGGAGTTCCGCTTCCCCGACGCCCTCGCCAATCCGTATCTCTGTTATGCGGCCATCCTGCTGGCCGGCATCGACGGCATCGAGAACCGCATCCATCCCGGCGAGGCGATGGACAAGAACCTCTACGACCTGCCGCCGGCCGAGCTCGCCCATGTGCCGACCGTCTGCGGATCGCTGCGCGAGGCGCTCGAGGCGCTCGAGGCCGATCATGAGTTCCTGCTGCGCGGCGAGGTGTTCACCAAGGACCAGATCGACGCCTATGCCGAGCTGAAGTGGGAAGAGAACAGCCGCTGGGAAACGACGCCGAGCCCGGTGGAGTACGACCTCTATTATTCGGGCTGACCGGACCCGACTGGATGCGAAAAGGGGCGCCGGGCCAGGGTCCGGCGCCCCTTTTCATTTTGGTCACCCTCCCGCGTACCCTCCCCCGGAACAGGGCCACGAAAAAGGGCGAGGGGATCGCTCCCCCCGCCCTCCTGAAGCAGTCGGTGCCTCGACCTACTCGTAGTCGGCACCCAGATTCTGGTTGCGCGGCGGCGCAGCGGCGGTGAGGCGGAGCGCCTCGGCCGAGGCGGCAAGCGAGCCCACCGCGTCGGGCGCTTCCTCGTCGTCCACCTGTACGCGCTGCAGCGAGGCGATCAGCCCCTCGTGCAGATCGTCGACCGCCACCGTCTCCTCCGCGATCTCGCGCAGCGCGACCACCGGGTTCTTGTCGCGATCCCGGTCGAGCGTCAGCTCGGCACCGCTGGAGATCTGGCGCGCACGCTGCGACGCCATCAGCACCAGGTCGAAGCGGTTGGGGATCTTGTCGACGCAATCTTCGACTGTGACGCGGGCCATCGATGCTCCGTGAAGTTCAGATGTTCGGAAAGGACGCGACCTACCAGATACGCGCCTTCCCGTCAAAAGCCGCTTTGCCGCTTGCATCCACAACCGCGACGCGACAGCACTCGGGCATGAGCGATGGGCACCATGATGACCATTCGGGGGGCGCTGTTCGCGTCGCAGGCAACCGGCTCGACCTGTTGGAGACCGGACCGGAGCAGCGCGCCGCGCTCTTGTCGCTGATCGAGGGGGCGCGCCGCACGCTCCGACTTCTCTACTATATCTATGCGGAAGACGAGAGCGGCCGGGCGGTGCGCGACGCGCTGGTCGTGGCGCTGAAGCGGGGCGTCGAGGTCCGGCTGATCGTCGACGGCTTCGGCAGCGACGCGGACGACAGCTTCTTTGCCCCGCTCCGCGAGGCCGGCGGCACCGTCTGCCGGTTCCATCCGACGATCGGACGGCGCTACCTGCTGCGCAACCATCAGAAGCTGGCCTGCGCGGACGAGACAATTGCCCTGGTCGGCGGCTTCAACGTGGAGGACGATTATTTCCGCACGGTCGAGGATGGTGGCTGGCGCGATCTGGGTCTCAGCATCGCCGGCCCGGCGGTGTTGCCGGCGGTGCACTACTTCGACGCGCTGTTCGACTGGACGGCGCAGAAGCGGTCCAAGGGCCGCGACCTCCGACGGCGGTTGCAGAACTGGAACAGCGGCGACGAGACCATCCGGTGGCTCTTGGGCGGCCCGGCGCGGCGGTTGAGCCCGTGGCTGCGGACCATCCGGAACGATCTGCAGGTTGCCCGCCACTTCTGGATGATCGCCGCCTACTTCGCGCCCGGACCCTATATGCTGCGGCGGCTCGAACGGGCGGGCCGGCGCGGCGACGTCCGGGTCATCACGGCGTCGAAGTCGGACAACGGCGCAACCATCGGCGCCGCCCGCTTCCTCTATCGCGGTCTGCTCAAGAAGCAGGTGCGCGTGTTCGAATATCAGCCGACCAAGCTGCACAGCAAATTGTTCGTGATCGACGACCTCGTCTATATCGGGTCGGCGAACTTCGACATCCGCAGCCTGCACCTCAATCTCGAGATCATGGTGCGGATCAGGGATCGGGATTTCGCCGATCGCATGCGGCGCTACTTCGACGAAGAGACGGCGCAATCGCGCGAAATCGCGCTCGACGAGGTCAGTGGCTGGGGAAGCGTCTTTCAGCGCCTCCGCTGGGGCGCTGCCTATTTCCTGGTGGCGATCGTCGACTACAACGTCACCCGCCGCCTCAATTTCGGCCTGGACGGCTCCGAGCTCTAGCCCAGGAGACGATCAGTCGTCGGCGGGTGCGTCGGCCGGGCCGCCCTGTGCCGTCTCGGCGGCGACGCGGTCCTGCACGGCGAGCACGAAGTCCGACGACCGCAGGAACGGCGTGGGATCGACCGGACGGCCGTCGAGCCGCACTTCGTAGTGCAGATGGCTGCCGGTCGAGCGACCCGTCGATCCCATGCGGCCGATCAGGTCGCCGCGGCGCACGCGGCTGTTGGCCTGCACCAGGATCTCGGACAGGTGACCGTAGCGGGTGTCGATCGCGCGGCCGTGGCCGATCTCGATCAGGTTGCCATATCCGCTCGCCCAGCCGGCGCGGCGGACGATGCCGTCGGCAGTGGCATAGATCGGGGTGCCGACGGGACCGGGAATGTCGACGCCGGCGTGCATCGCGCGCCCACCGCGGAAGGGATCGGAACGGACGCCGTAGAGGCTGGTGAAGGTCAGGTTGTCGACGGGCTTCACCGACGGCACCGACATCACACCGCGCTCAAGCTGGTTGAGCCGCGCCCAGGACTGGAACATCGCACGAAACTCGGGGTCGCCCTCATCCGCACTGTCGCCCTCGGGGAGCGGCTCATACGGACCACCCATGGCGGCGACCCGCCGCGGCGAGAGGCCGAGCCCCTGCACGGCCTGCGCGGTTTCGCGGTAACGTGCCTCGGCATAGTCGCGAACCGCATCGGCGAAGGCCAGCTGGCGCCGCTCGGCCGCGACCAGCGGAGCGTTGATCGCCGGGGCCGCATGCGCATGCCCGTCGGCCGGCGGCAGGAAGGCGGCGAGCTCCTCACCGTCACGCTCCCCCGCCAGCATCGCGGCCATGAAGCGCTGGCGCAGTTCGATCCGCTCGGCGCGCAGGTCCGCGTCCGCCTTCAGCCGATCGAGCCGCGCCTGCACCGCCACCATGCTGGCGACGTCGGCGTGACGGCCGGTCTCGGCGTTGCCGATCATCGCCGCCGCCGCGAACAGCGACCAGGCGACCAGAGCCAGCGTCACCGCGGCCATTGCCAGCTGCGCCCCGGCCGACAGCCGGACGCGCTTCAGGACCCGTCCATTGTGGATGAACAGATCCCGCGCGACGAAAAGACGGCGGAACCGATTGCCCGTCGACGCGCTGCTAGGGGGAAGAGCATGACTCATCAGAAGATCGCGACCCGGTGAGCGCCGACCCCGGAGGTCAGCGACTTTATCGATGATTTGCCGCGGAAAAATGCCCCCCGCGGTGCCCGTACAGGCTTGTGAAATCAGTTACGGTTGGCGGCAAGGCAGCTGTAATAGTCCCGCGTCAGACCGGCTGACTCACGCGCCGAGTCGTTGAACGGTGGCTTCAATCCGTCCCTAAAGTGGCGGCGAATAAGGGTTTGCCACTCTGCGACCGGTGCGATTCCGGCCTGGTCGCAGTGCCACAGGAACCACCGCGTGCCCGCGCCGACATGACGGATCTCGTCCGCCGCGATCCGCCGGAGGATGCGCGCGCTGGTCTGGTCGCCCGCGGCCTCGAAGCGCGCCACAGTCTGCGGCGTCACATCGAGGCCGCGCGCTTCCAGCACCATGGGCACTACCGCCAGCCGCGCGCGAGCATCGTCCGCGGTGGCGGCGGCGGCCTCCCAGAGGCCGTCATGCGCAGGAAGCGCGCCGTAGTCGCTGCCGAGGGTGCGCAACCGCCGGTCGAGCAGCGCGAAGTGCATCGCCTCGTCCGCTCCGACCGCGAACCAGTCGTCCACGAAGGCTCGCGGGAACTGGTCGCCGAAGCGGCCGGCGAGATCAAAGGCGAGGTCGATCGCCACGAACTCGATATGCGCCAGCGCATGGAGCAGCGCGAGGCGGCCGGCGGCGGACCCGCCCTTCCCTCGCTTCGGCATCTCGCCCGGCCGACGCAGTTCGGGCCGCTCCGGCCGGGCAGGTCGCGCGGGAAGCGGCGGGCCATCGAAGCGGTGCGCGATGCGGCCCAGCCGCCAGTCGCGGGCGACCCGGCGAGCGGCGCGGACCTTTTCCAGCGGGTCGGCCGTCAGCAGCACCGCGCGCGCGGCTGCCGCCACGCCGGTCATCCCAGCGCCTGCGCCGCCGCCAGCACCGCCTCGGCGTGGCCGGGCACCTTGACCTTGCGCCAGGCCCGCGCGACCCGTCCCTCCGCATCGATCAGGAAGGTCGCCCGCTCGATCCCCATGTAGCGCTTTCCGTACATGTTCTTCTCGACCCAGACGCCGAACGCCTCCGTCACGCTGCCGTCCTCGTCCGTGCCCAGCGGCACCGTCAGGGCATGCTTGTCGATGAACGCCAGATGCGACTTCGGCGGATCGCGCGAGATGCCGAGCAGGGCGACACCGGCATCGCGGAAATCGGCCGCCCGCTCGCTGAACGCTTTCGCCTCGCTGGTGCAGCCACTGGTGTCGTCCTTCGGATAGAACCAGAGCACGAGCGGCCGGCCACGGTGCGCGGCGATCGTCGCCTCGCTTCCATCCGGGCACAGATAGCGCGCATCCGGCGCCATGCTTCCTTCCTCAACGGTCATACCGCCTCCTCGATCGCCTGCCAGACTTCGCTCACCGTCTGCCGCGCGGCCGCGTGCGCCGCAAGCAGCGCAGGCCAGTCGGGCAGCCGACATGCCGCCGCGACCAGCGCCTGGGTCGGCGGGTCGAGCGCCTCGTCGCGTGGCGCCACCAGCCGCAGGGTCACGAGCATCCGGCTGAGCACCGCATGTGCATCGACGAAATCGGGCGGAAGCTGCTCGCCCTCGACCAGCATCGCGATCGCGCGGGCAAGCTCAGGGACCAGCGCGGTTCCTGTCGCAAGCTGCCGGTGGTGAACGCAGAATTCGAGATCGACGAGGCCACCGCGTTCCAGCTTCACGTCCAGCTCGCCTTGCGCGGGCTTGTGGCGCGCCATTTCCGCCCGCATCCCCACAACGTCGGCGCGCAACGTCGCGGCATCGCGCGGGCGCCGCAGCGTCTCCAGGATGATGTCGTTCAGCCGCCCGCGCTGTTCGGCCGTCCCGAACACGACCCGGGCGCGCGTCAGGGCCATATGCTCCCACGTCCACGCCGCGCCGCGCTGATAGTCGGCAAAGCTCTCGACGGAGGCGCACAGCAGCCCGTCCATGCCGGACGGCCGCAATCGCGTATCGACCGGATAGAGCGGTCCGGCCGCCGTCGGCACCGACAGGGCCGCCGTCACTCGCTGCGCCAGCCGGTTAAAATATCGGGTGGTATCCAGCGGCCTGCCGCCGTCCGATTGCTCGCCCGGCACGCCATCGTGCAGGAAGACGAGGTCGAGGTCGGACGCATGCGTCAGCGCCGCCCCGCCCAGCCGCCCGAACGCAAGCACGATCAGGCCCGCGCCCGCGATCCGGCCATGGCTGCGCTGATGATCCGCGATGGTGGCACGGGTGAGCAGCTGGAGCGCCGCTTCCGCCACGCGCGAATAGCCGGCGGCCACGTCGATCGGGTCGGCCGCCGCCGCCACGATCTGGACGCCAAGAGCAAAGCGCCGCTCCGCCACCTCGGCGCGGATCCGGTCGAGCAGCAGCTCATAGGGTTCCTGCCCGTCCCCGCGCGACCAGGCCGCGACCAGCGCGTCGACCGACGGCACCGGCTCCAGCGCGCTGGCGTCGATCAGGCCATCCATCAGCGTCGGTCGCCGCCCGAGCGCATCGGCCAGCGCCGGGGCATGCGCGCAGATCGCGACAAACAGCGTCAGCAGCGCCGGCCGCGCATCCAGCAGGCGAAAGATGTTCACAGCGCTCGGCAGCCGCTCGACCAGGCGGTCGGCCCGCACCAGCGCGCCGTCCGGGTCGGGCGCGTGCGACAGCGCATCGATCAGCGCCGGCAGCGTGCGTTCCAGCGCGCTGGTCGCCGCCTCGCTCTTCAGCGCACGCGGCACGCCCCGCCGCCACCGGTCGATCCGGTCGGCCGCGGCGTCGGGATCGGCAAAGCGCGCAAAGCGCGCGGCAGGGTCGGGTTCCGCACCTTGCTGGGGAGTGGGCACGTCTCCGTCCAGCGCATCATAGGTCCGGCCGACCAGATCGACATGCGGTCGAAGGAGGTCGAGCAGGGCGTCGCCGTCCGGCAGGCCGTGCAGCCGCGCCACATTGTCCAATGCCTCGCCATCGGGCAGCTGGTGGGTCTGGCGATCGTCGACCATCTGCAGGCGATGTTCCACCGTGCGCAGGATCCGGTAGGCGTCGGCAAGGCGGGCGGCCACGTCCGGATCGATCCGACCGGCCCGGCCCAGTGCCGCAAGCGCATCCAGCGTGGCGGGCACGCGCAGCGCGGGATCGCGCCCGCCGTGGATCAGCTGGTGGATCTGCGCGAAGAACTCGATCTCGCGAATGCCGCCGCGCCCCTTCTTCAGGTCATAGCCGGGGCCGAAGGGCACCGCCCCGCCATGCGCGCGGATGCGCCGGGTCAGCGCGCGGATGGCGTCGATCGCCCCGAAATCGAGCGAGCGCCGCCACACGAACGGGCGGATCGTCGCCAGCATCCGCTCGCCCAGCGCCACATCTCCGGCCGCCGCGCGTGCGCGGATGAAGGCGGCCCGCTCCCAATCAAGCGCGCTGGATTCATAGTGCATGATTGCCGCGTCGACCGACAGGGCGATCGGCGTCACCTCCGATGCCGGGCGCAATCGCAGGTCCATGCGGAACACATAGCCGTCGGCATCGCGCGCCTGCATCAGCTCAACCACGCGCCGGGCGATGCGAACCGCCGCCTCGGCCGGATCCTCGCGCGCGCGGCACGGCAGTCGTTCGGGATCGAACAGCAGGATGGGATCGATGTCGGAGGAGAAGTTGAGCTCCCGGCTGCCGCCCTTGCCGAGCGCGATGGCGACGAACCCCGCGCCGCCGCCACGCTCCGCGAGCGCCGCGTCGATCGCGCGATCCAGCGTCAGGTCGGCAAGGTCCGACAGCCCCCGCGTCACCGCCTCCAGCGGCATCCCGCCGAGATCGGATAGCGCCAGCCACAATGACCAGCGCTGTTTCAGCCGCCGAAGCGCCTGACCGATCGGCCGATCGGCCTCGATGCTCCAGGCCGGCTGCACTCCCGCCCGCCATGCGGCGACGACGTCGGAATGGCGCTCCATCAGGCGCCGAAGGTGCGGCGAATGGTCTGCTGCGCGCGCCTCGACATCGGCGAACAGGCGTCGGGGCTCCGTCACCGCACCATCGTTCCGGCAGGCCATCTCAACATCACGGCGCAACTCTCGCCCCGATCGGTCGTTCTCAGGACGTGATTGTCAAGAGCCATCATAACCAGGGACGCATCGCCGTCTTCGACGCGCGCAGCACCGTTGCGCTGTCGGCCGAGGGGATCGGGCGCGCATTGCGCCAGGTCTACCGTGAGGATCGCTCGACCCTGCCCGCCGATCTGAAGCGCAGCCTCGACCGCCTGATGTGATCGGACGTCAGGACTGACCCCGCGCTCAGCCGTCGCTGGGGCGCGTCAGGCTGTCGACCTCGTCCATGATGCTGTCGAGCGGCGTGCGCCCGGCGCGGGTGTCGCCATCGGCGCGGGCCGGCAACGATCCGTCCGTCAGGATCGCCTCCAGGGCGACCCGGCCGCGAGCGACGCGGCTCTTGATCGTGCCCACGGCGACGCCGCAGATCTCGGCCGCTTCCTCATAGGCGAACCCGCCGGCCCCCACCAGGATCAGCGCCTCGCGCTGCGGCTGGGGCAGATGCAGCAACGCGCGCTGCATGTCGCCAAGCTCCACATGCTTGTCCTGCCCCGCCGGCGCCGCCAGCAGCTTTTCGGCCGCAAGGTCGTCCCATTCGCCCTTGAAGCGCGCGCGCCGCATCTGCGACAGGTAGAGGTTGCGCAAGATGATGAAGGTCCACGCACGCATGTTCGTGCCGGCCTGGAAGCGCTTGCGCGCCGCCCATGCCTTCAGCAGCGTTTCCTGAACGAGATCATCCGCGACGTCGCGGTTGCCGGACAGCGACCTGCCGAACGCACGAAGATGCGGAATGACGATCGCGAGTTGTGCCTTGAAATCGTCGTCGGACAGGGACTCATGCGGGACGGGTGCGACCTCGTCGTCGCGCGCGTGCTCCGCTTCGTCATTGATCATGCATACGGCCCAGAAAAGCAGCGTCGGGGAGCAGCGCCTCGATTGATATAGGCAAAGCTCGTCGAAGTTTGAAGTCGACGTTCAGACCGTCAGGCCGCCCGTGAAATAAACAATGGCGAAAAGCACCACGATCAGCGCCAGCGACGCCACAAGCACGATGCCCACTGGCCGGCCGCGCGACGCGCCGCGCGCTTCGGTCGTGGTCACATGCACATCTTCGTCATTCGCCATCGTTACGCTCCCGAGTCTGCTCACCGAACGAAGCCGCGTCGGCCGGGTTCCGCTCAGACGGCGGGAACGGTCGCCTGATCGAAGAACAGCGCCTGGCTGATCGCCGCCTTCACTGTCGACCGCTGGAACGGCTTGGTGATGAGGAAGGTCGGCTCCGGCCGCTCGCCGGTCAGCAGGCGCTCCGGAAACGCCGTGATGAAGATCACGGGCACCGAGAATTCGGCCAGGATGTCCTTCACCGCATCGATGCCGGAGCTGTCGTCGGCCAGCTGGATGTCGGCGAGGACAAGGCCGGGGCGCTGCGCCTTTGCAAGCGACACGGCCTCGTCGCGGGTCACCGCCACGCCCGTGACCTCATGGCCGAGGTCGCGGACGATCGTCTCGATGTCCATGGCGATGATCGGCTCGTCCTCGATGATCAGCACCTCCGCGCGGGTCTGCTCCTCGATGTCGTTCATCGCCTGCTCGACCAGCCGCTCCACTTCATCCACGTCGCTCTCGATCAGGAACGCGGCTTCTTCCGGAGAGAAACCTTCCATCGCCGTCAGCAGCAGCGCCTGCCGGGACAACGGCGTCATGCGCGCCAGCCGCGCCTGCGCGATGGTCGCCGCGTTGCTCTGCCCGGTCGCCTCGATGTCGCCGTCCAGATTCACGGACGTCCAGATCGCCTGGAAGGTGCGGTAAAGGCCCAGCCGTGGCTCGACGTCGGTTGGGAACTGCTCCGGCGCCGCAACGATCGCCTCCAGCGTCGCCTTGACGTAGGAGTCGCCCTGCGCCTGGCCGCCGGTCAGAGCCCGGGCATAACGGCGAAGAAACGGAAGATGCGGGGCAAGCTGCTGGCCGAGCGACATGGGGTGGTGGTCTCCGTGAAACGTCGATGCTTCTGCTCATGACGCCAGCAGATTGGCAACCGGGAACATCTGTCCCGACCCTATCCGAAAAAGCTGGCCTGAGGCCGGGAACCATCGAACCCCGGTTTAGTTTCGGCTGACAGGTTTGCATCTTCGCGTCGGTGCCGTCAGGGGGGCACTGGCGTGGAGTGCGCACAGGTTGAACAATCGCAAGGGCGGGATCGTTGTCATCGTCGGACAAGAGTGGAAAGATGCCGCAGCGACCACGCAAAAAGGCCGAGGACGACGCGCCCGACCAACGGGTGGGACGCGCCCTGCGGGGCGTCTACCAGGAAACGGTGGAAGAAACTGTGCCTGACGAGATGCTCGATCTGCTGAAGAAGCTAGGGTGACCGAAATGCGTGGTCGAACGGCGACATGACGCAGACGCGACCGCGCATCCTCGCGCGGGGCGTGCGTCGGGTTGCGAACCTTTCCACAGGGTTCAAGCTTTTCCTGTTGCTGAGCCTGGCGCTGCTGCCGCCGGCAATGATCGTGTTCTTCGCGGCCGTTCAATCCATCCGCGACAGCCGAAACGATCGCATGGTCGCCGAAAGCCAGGCGCTGGACGAGGCGTCGGCCCGGCTTGCCGCGCGGCTTGCCAGCGACGTCGTTGCGCTCCGGATCGCCGCCAACAGCCGGGCCGCGAGCACCCGGCCGGCGGGCAGCGCCGCGCTTCGCGCCGAATGCGACCGGACCGAGCAGCTGCTTTCCGCCGGCGGACGCATCACCAGCCTGGGGATCGTCACGGCCAACGGATCGGTGGCGTGCGGCACCGTGCCCGTGCAGTTCCGCGGGCCTCTCCCCCCCAACAGCATCCGCCGCACGATCGCGGTGGAAGACGGTGCCCTGATCGTGTCGATCGGGGGTCAGCGCGCGACAACGGTCGTCAGCTATCCGGCCGCAACCCTGGCCAACATCGCGCGCCCGGGATTGTCCAATCTCTCGGACTTCGCGCTGGTGCTGATGGATCGGCAGCGTCGCCTCCCGCTCGTCGACGAAATCCGCGAAGGCGGCGCCGGCCGGCGCAAGTCGCTCGACCACGCCCTCGGTCAGGGCGACCTCCGCCTCCAGCTGCGCAGCGTCGCCCCGGCGCTGACGCCCGACCAGATCCTGCTCATGCTGCTGCCCATCGTGATGTGGCTGGCGGCGGCCGGGCTCGGATGGCTGGCGGTCGATCGGCTGCTGCTGCGTCCGCTGGCGCGCCTGCGCACCGCGGTTGGCGCCTATCGCCCCGGCGAGATCGTCGACTTCAAGCATGACGGATCGGCCGTTGCGCGCGAGATCATCGACCTGGGCGACACGTTCCGCGACATCACCGACACGGTGTCCCGGCACGAAGGGCAGCTGGAAGATGCGCTCGCCAATCAGCGCAAGCTGACGCGTGAGGTGCACCACCGCGTCAAGAACAACCTCCAGGTTGTCGCATCGCTGATCAACATCCATGCTCGCGGCGTTCAGGCCGGCGAGGCGGCCGATGCCTATGCAACGATCCAGCGCCGGGTGGACGCGCTCGCCGTCGTGCACCGCAACCATTATGCGGAAATGGAGGTCAACCTCGGCGTCGCGATCCGCCCGCTGGTCGGCGAGATCAGCAGCAACCTGCGCGCAACCGCACCCCCGGTCGCGTCACGCATGGCGATCCAGGTCGACGTCGCGCCGCTGAACGTCACGCAGGACGTGGCCGTGCCGCTTGCCTTCATGATCACCGAGCTGGTCGAACTCGCCATGGCGAGCGAGGCCGCGCCGCGCATCGCCATCAAGGTCGAGCCGGACGAGCCGGGCCGCGCACGGCTGACAGTGCGTTCCGCCGCGCTTGTGTCCGGCCCTGATCTGGAGGAGCGGGTTGCGGCCCGCTACGGCCGTGTGCTGGAAGGGCTGGCGCGGCAGCTCCGGACCAAGCTGAGGCGCGATCCGGACGGGGGCAGCTTCTCCATCGATTTCGCGCTTCTCCAGAAATAATTTGAAAGATAATTCGGCGGGAACCCGAAGTCTCATCTGTCGTTCTGACTGACGAACGGCGAGCTTTTGCCCCCCCGCTTTCGCTGTTCAGAACATGGGCCCGGACTTGCCATCATCCCCCCCGATGGCAACTCCGGGCCCAACTTATTTGCGCTCCGCTGCCCGGGGTGCGGAGGCGGAACGATCATCAAGGTTGCGCATTGCTCCTTCGGCTCCGGCAGTTCGGATGCTGGTCAGGAGAAAGATCATGGTTCGTAAGATTCTCAGCGCGTCGCTGATCGCTGGCATGCTCGTTGTGTCGGCCTGCAACACCGTGTCCGGCGCGGGTGAGGACCTTCAGTCGGCCAGCGAAGCCGGCAAGGACGTCATCAACTAAGTGCGGCAAGGGCGCCGCACTGGTCGGCGCCCTTCTGCATCCGCTCAGGCCGCCGGCTCGGCGTCCGTATCGACCTTGGAGCGTCGCCGCTCGGTCAGCAGCAGGACCAGCAGGGTCGCTTCGTACAGCAGGATCAGCGGCACCGCGAGGATCACCTGCGATATCACGTCCGGCGGCGTCAGCACGGCCGCGATCACCGTCGCAATCACGATGGCGTAGCGCCGCCCGCTCACCAGCTGCTTGCGCGTCACCACGCCCGCCCGCTCCAGCAGGAGCAAGAGGATCGGCATCAGGAACGCCACGCCGAACCCGAAGATGAACTTGGTGACGAAATCCAGATAGTTGCCGACCCCTGGCAACGCCGTCTGCTCCACCCCCCCGACATTGCCCTGGTAACCCAGCAGGAAATGCAGCGCGACCGGCATCGCGAAGAAGTAGGCGAGCGACGCGCCCATCAGGAACAGCACCGGCGTCATCAGCAGGAACGGCAGGAACGCGCGCTTCTCCTTGGCATAGAGCCCCGGCGCGACGAACCGCCACAGCTGCGTGGCGATGACCGGGAAGGCCAGCATCAGCGCGGCGAAGAAGGCGACCTTCACCTCGGCGAAGAACGCCTCGAAGATGTTGGTGTAGATCAGCCGCCCCTGCCCGGCGGCGAGCAGCGGCTGGACCAGCACGGCAAAGATCGGCCGCGCCTGCCACAGGCATAGGGCAAAGGCCGCGCCAAGCGCCGCCACCGACCACAGCAGCCGGGTCCGCAGCTCGATCAGATGGTCGAGCAGGGGCGCCCGCGACTCGTCGATGTCCTTCATGGCTTGTGCTGCACCTCGGCCGGCGCCTCCGCCCCATCGGCGGCAGGCGCGGAGGGCGGAACACCCCCCGCGACCGGTGCGCCCGCCCCCGGCTGGTCCACCACCGGCCCGTCCGCGACAGGAGTGTCCGCGACCGGATCAGCGGCCTGCGCCGGGATGTCCGGCCCATCCGCCGGTGCCGGATGCTCGCGCATGATGCGCTCGTTTTCCTGGCGCCAGCGCTTTTCCATCTCCTCCAGCTCGGCCTCGCGCACCATCGCATCGAAGCCGGAGCGGAAATGCCGCGCCACGCCGCGCGCCTTGCCGACCCAGCGGCCGACCGTGCGCATCGTCTGCGGCAGCTCCTTGGGCCCGATGACGATCAACGCCACGGCCGCGCACAGCAGCATCTCCGACCACGCGAAGTCGAACATCGGATCAGCCCAGCAGGAACGGCGCGCGAGGCGTCAGGATCAGTGGGGCCGATCCTCGGTCGCGGTCGGCTGCGCGGCGGCGTCCGCACGTGGCGGCACCGGCTGCGCATCGAGCCGCGCGGGCGGCGGGCTTGCCGGGCGCGTGGGCTCGTCGTCCTCGGCCATGCCCTTCTTGAAGCTCTTCAGGCCCTTGGCGACATCGCCCATCATGTCGGAAAAGCGACCCTTTCCGAACAAGAGCAGAATGACGACGCCGACGACCAGCCAGTGCCAGAGGCTGAAGCTACCCATGAGGATTCTCCCGATTGGAGGCCGATCTAGCGGTTCTCGGCGTCGCTTTCCAGTTCTGGTGCGAAAGTCGCTGAAACAGGGTCGAGCAGGCCCGCCGCCTTCAGGTCGTCGATGCCGGGAAGATCGCGGCGCGACGACAGGCCGAAATGGCTGAGGAAGTCAGGCGTGGTCGCATAGAGCAGCGGCCGGCCGGGTCCGTCGCGGCGGCCCGCAGGCCGCACCCAGCCTGCTTCCATCAGCAGGTCCAGCGTTCCCTTGGACAGCTGCACGCCGCGGATCGCCTCGATCTCGGCGCGGCTGACCGGCTCATGGTAGGCGATGATGGCAAGCGTCTCGACGGCGGCGCGCCCCAGCCGCCTCGGCTCGTCCCGCTCCCGACTCAGCAGGTGCGACAGGTCAGGCGCCGTCTGGAAATGCCAGCGGCCGCCGCGCTCCACCAGCTCGATGCCGCGGCCGCGATAATCGTCGGTCAGCCGGGCGAGCGCCTCGCGCAGGTCCGCGCCGGCCGGCAGGTGTCGCGCGATCTCGTCGGGGGTCAGCGGCCGGTCGGCGGCGAACAGCACGGCCTCCACCGCGCGCGCCGTGGCCGTGCTCATGACGCCTTCAGCATCAGGGGCGCGAAGGGCGCGTCCTGGCGGAGCACCGCCTGTCCCTGACGCGCCAGCTCAAGCGCGGCGAGGAAGCTCGACGCGACCGCCGACCGGCGAAGGTCGCCCTGCGCGCCCGGCGGCAGGAAGCTTTCAAGCCGCCGCCATTCCGCCGCGTCGGGCAGCATCGCGCGCAGCCGCGCGAGCGCCTGGTCAAGCGCCATCACCGGCCGGCGCCGCACCTGGTGCTGCACCGGCGCCGTCCGCGCGGCGACCTGCGCATAGGCATCGATCAGATCGAAGATGGCGGTCCGGAACACGGGCCGCCCGATCGTCCGCAATCCTTCCGGCATGCCGCGGGCGAACACGTCGCGGCCGATGCGGTCGCGCGCCATCAGCCGCGCGCCGGCATCGCGCATGGCATCCAGCCGCTGCAGGCGCTGCTGGAGCAGGGCGGCCAGCATGTCCGGGTCCGGGTCCTGATCGGGCGCGCGCGGAAGCAGGAGGAGCGACTTCAGATAGGCCAGCCACGCCGCCATCACGAGGTAGTCGGCGGCAACCTCCAGGTCGATGCGGCCGGCGTCCCCGACGAAGGAGAGATATTGCTCAACCAGCGCAAGGATCGAGATGTCGCGCAGGTCCACCTTCTGCGCCCGCGCAAGTGCCAGCAGCAGGTCGAGCGGACCTTCCCAGCCGTCGAGCGAGATGGTGAGGACCGGGCTTTCGACCGCGTCGGCCATCAGGCGAGCGCGAGCAGCGCGTCCCGCTTGGCCACCAGATCGTCGAGCCGCGCGGCGTCCGGGGCCGATCGCATCGCCATCGCGCGGTCGAGCCGGTCGACCGATGCCGCCGCCATCGTCGGCAGCACCGCTGCGACGGCTTCCATCTCGTCCATCCGCGCCCAGCAATCGAGCACCGCGTCGCACCCGGCCGCGATGGCGGCGACCGCCTTTTCGGCCGGAGTGCCCGACAGCGCCTTCATGTCGATGTCGTCGGTGAACAGAAAACCGTCAAAGCCGATCTGCTTGCGGATCACGCCGTCGATCACCGTCGGCGACAGCGTTGCCGGCCGCTCCGGGTCCCACGCCGTGTAGACGACATGGGCGGTCATCCCCATCGGCGCATCGGCCAGCCGCTGGAACGGCGTGATGTCGCTGGCGAGCGCGGCGGCATCGGCCTCCACCACGGGCAGCGACAGGTGGCTGTCGACCCCGGCCCGCCCGTGGCCCGGCATGTGCTTCATCACGCCAACCACGCCGCCGGCCGCCAGCCCGTCCAGGATCGCACGCCCGATGGAGGCGACCCGCACCGGCTCGGCGCCCAGCGCGCGATCGCCGATCACGTCGCTGGCGCCCGGTTGACGCACGTCGAGAAGCGGCAGGCAGTCGACGCTGATCCCGACCTCGGACAGGGTCAGCGCCAGTGCCTCGGCATGCGCGCGCGCCGCTTCCATGGCGGACATCGGCGCCACCTCCCACAGCCGGTCGAACACCGCGCCGGGCGGAAAGACCGGCCACTCGGGCGGCTTCATCCGCTGCACGCGCCCGCCCTCCTGGTCGATCAGGATCGGCAGGTCGGTGCGTCCATGCAGCGTGCGCAGGTCGTCGGTCAGCGCGCGAAGCTGGGCGCGGTCGACCACGTTGCGGCCGAACAGGATATAGCCTGCCGGGTCCGCTTCCCGGAAGAAGTCCCGCTCGCGCGCGCTCAGGGCAGCGCCGGCAAGGCCGAAGACGACCGGGATCATCCGCCGATCACCAGGCAGGCTTCACCGCCGACGCGCAGCCGCTGGCAAAGCTCCCGTGCCGCCGCCGGCGACCCCGCGTCCAGCCTCAGCCGATACACGTCGCGCCCCGCGACCTCGCCCGTCGCCACCTGCGGCGTGCGGTCGGCCAGAACGGTGAAGCGGCCCGACAAGATCGTCCATGCCTCGCGCGCGCGCCGCTCCGAATTGAACGAGCCGAGCTGCACCAGGCTGCCGCCGGTGCTCGGCTGCGCCACCCGGGCGCTCGTCCCCGGCGCTGCCGCGGTCAGCCGTCCGCCCGATTGCGGGATGGCGGCCGACGCGCTTCGCGATGCCGATGCCGCAGGCGGCGGGGGCGGCGGCGCGGCCTGCGTCACGACCTGCCCTTCGACCGGCGCCTCCGGCTGGGCGGCAAGATCGATCGCCCCGTTGATCGTCTCGCCTTCGGATGCGGCAAAGCTCGCGTCACCGCGCCCTTCCACTTCCATTCCGCCGGGATCGGCCGGGCGCACCTTGTACGGGCCCTGCGGCGCGCGGATCAGCGCGCCTCCGCCGTCCGTCGCATCGCCGCCACGCGTCAGCCACAGACCGCCCGCGATCAGCAGGCCCAAGAGCAGCAGCGCTCCCAGGCCAAGCACCACCCAACGCAGCGCTCCGCGCGGATCGCGCGCACGCTCCGGCGATGCGGGCTCCAGCCAGGGCAGCCGGTCCTCGTCGCTCAGCAGCAGGTCACCCTGGTGGCTGGTCATCAATGCATGTCCTGGCGCGCCGCCACCCCCATGATGCCGAGCCCGTTGCGCACAATTTGCCCGATCTGCTCGCTGAGGAAAAGCCGCGCCGCGCTCAGCTCCGGATCATCCGGCAGGATCACGCGGCGCGACGGATCGTCGTTCCCCACGTTGAACCATGCGTGGAAGTCTGCGGCGAGGTCGCCGAGGTAGAAGGCGATGCGGTGCGGCTCGCGCGCCGCGGCGGCGGCCTCCACCGTGCGGGGGAAGGTCGCGGCCCGCTTCACCAGCGCGCGCTCCACCTCGTCGAGCCGGTGCAGCGCCGCGTCGCTCGCGACGATGCCGGCTTCCGCCCCCTTTCGCTGCAGCGACTTGATGCGCGCATGGGCATATTGGACGTAGAAGACGGGATTGTCCTTGGACGCCTCCACGACCTTCTCGAAATCAAAATCCATCTGCGCGTCCGCCTTGCGCGTCAGCATGGTGAAGCGGACGACGTCCTTGCCGACCTCGTTCACCACGTCCGCCAGCGTGACGAAATTGCCAGCCCGCTTCGACATCTTCACCGGCTCGCCGCCACGCAGCAACCGCACCATCTGCACCAGCTTGACGTCGAAGCGCGTGCGCCCTTCGGTCAGCGCGTTCACGGCCGCCGTGATGCGCTTCACCGTTCCGGCATGGTCCGCGCCCCAGATGTCGATCAGCTGGTCGGCGTCCTGCGCCTTCTGGAAGTGATATGCGAGATCAGCTCCGAAATAGGTCCAGCTGCCGTTCGACTTCTTGATCGGCCGGTCCTGGTCGTCGCCGAACCGGGTCGAGCGGAACAGCGGCAGCTCAACCGGCTCCCAGTCCTCCGGCGTCTCGCCCTTGGGCGCTTCCAGCACGCCGTCATAGACGAGGTCGCGGGCGCGCAGCCACGCCTCGGCCGCCTCCGGCTTGCCCGCCGCCTGCAGCTCCGCTTCCGACGCGAAGCGATCATGGTGGATGCCGAGCAACGCCAGGTCCGCCTTGATCATCGTCATCATCGCGTCAACGGCGCGGCGCCGGAACAGGGGGAGCCACGCCGCCTCGTCCGCGCCGACGAAGCGTTCGCCATATTCGGCCGCCAGCGCCTGTCCGACCGGCACCAGATAATCGCCGGGATACAGGCCTTCCGGGATCGTCACCGTCTCGCCCAGCGCCTCGCGGTACCGCAGGTGGACGGAGCGGGCGAGCACGTCGACCTGGCTGCCGGCATCGTTGATCACATATTCGCGGATGACCGCGTGGCCGATCGTCTCCAGCAGGTTGGCGAGCGCGTCGCCCACCACCGCGCCGCGGCAATGGCCCATGTGCATCGGACCGGTCGGGTTGGCGGAGACATATTCGACGTTCACCGTCACGCCCGCGCCGGCCGTCGAGCGGCCATAGTCGTCCGCCGCCGCCGCGATGTTGCGCAGCTCGCCGATCCAGGTCTCGGGTGTCAGCGTCAGGTTGATGAAGCCGGGCCCGGCGATCGCGGCGCCGGCCACTTCGGGCAGCGCCCCCAGCCGCTCAACCAGCAGCTCGGCCAGCGCGCGCGGCGGCATGCCGGCGGGCTTTGCCAGCACCATCGCGGCATTCACCGCCAGGTCGCCGTGCGCGGCGTCGCGCGGCGGCTCGACCGCGATGCCCGATCGCGGCAGATCGGCCGGCAGGCGGCCATCGGCGGCCAGCCCGTCCAGGGCAGCGTTCACATGCGCGGCGAAACGGGCGTAAAGCGTCACGAAGGCGTCCATCCTGTCAGCGGAAGGCGCCCTCTACCCCACGGCCCTGTTCGACGCAAAGCCGGCCGAGCCCCCTGGCCCGGCCGGCCGATCGCAAGGCGTTACCAGCCGCGATAACCCCAGCGGCGGTCGTGGCGGCTGCGATCGCGGCGCCAGTCGCGGCGCTGCTCGCGCAGCTCGCGGGCATAATCGCGCCGTTCCCGCTGCAACTCGCGCTGCGCACGGCGGATGTCGCGGCGGTCAGGGCGGTGATGCCGATAAGGGCACCGATGATCAGGCTACGCATGTCACTTCTCCTTCCACTGCCGCAATGCATATGGCGGCGAAGCGGAGCCTGCCCTGAACGGCCCGTTGCCTGCCGTTCAGCCAACCGGCCGCCGCGCGCTCCGCGCAAACAGGAAGGCGGAGGCGGCGAGCAGCGCGGCCACCCCGCCGTTCAGCACGGCGAGGCCGATCGCACCCGGCGGCTGGTCGGCGCCCGCCACCACCGCCACGACCCCGACCATCATCTGCACGCCGGCCGCGGCGGCGGCGGCGCGCGCCATCCCGGCCGGCCGCAAGCGCGCGATCGATGCCCCGCCGATGCAGGTGGCGATCACGGCCGCGTAAAGCAGGTTCAAGGGGTTGTCCTCGTCACCGATGATGCCGACCGCGCCGTTGACCCAGATAAGGAAGAAGATGGTGAGCAGCATCAGCGCCGCCCCCGCGCGATATGCGGGGCTGCGATCCAGCCGGACCGCCAGCTCGAACCCGCCGCCGACGAAGCCGATCAGGGCCGCCGCGAACACGAAGTCGCTTGCCGTCCACCGCACCTCCGCCGTGAACTGCATGGCGACGGCGGGCAGCAGCAGCAGCACCCCGCCGATGCTCCACCCGGCCAGTCTCCACATGTAGATCGGTCTTCTGTTCACCTGTTCGTTCAGCGTCATGCCTCATCTCCTTGGCTGGCGGACGCCGCTGCCCTGCCCTATTGACCCGGTGACCGGCATGAGCACGGCATGAGGGTTCGCTGAAAAGTGACGGATTGCCGCTACCGGTTCGACCGCTTCGTCCTTGATCCCGCCGAGCGGCTGCTGCTGGACGACGGCCGTCCGGTGGACCTCAGCCCGCGCTACCTCGACGCGCTGATCCTGATGGTCGGCGAGGCAGGCTCCCTGGTCACCAAGGACCGCTTCCATGACGAGGTCTGGCGCGGCATCCCCGTCACGGACGAGGCGCTGACCCAGTGCATCCGCGCCCTGCGACGCAGCCTGGGGGACGACGCCGCCCGCCCCCGCTTCATCGCCACCGCGCCAAAGCATGGCTACCGCTTCATCGCTCCAGTCGACAGGATCGCGGCTGATGCCCGCGCGCCCACCGTCGCCGCTCCCGACCCGGCGCGGCCCGCATGGCGGACCACGATGCTGCTGTTCGGCGCGGGTGTTCTCGGGGCGGGCGCGGCGGGCATAGTCGGTGGCCTTCTCTACGGCATCGCTGCCGGTGGGCGGGCGGCCGGCACCGGCATCGGCGGCGCCTCCACCATCATCGTCATGCTGTGGCTGACGCTCGCCGTCGCGCTGATGGGCGGCGCCGGGGTCAGCGCCGGCATCGCGGTCGCGATGCGGTGGGTATCCCCCGGCTGGCGGATCCTGGGCGGTGCGCTCGGCGGCCTCCTGGTCGGCGGCCTCGTCAACCTCGTGGGGCTCGATGCCTTCGACCTTCTGCTCGGGCGCTCGCCGGCCGGCATCACCGGTGCGCCGGAAGGGCTGCTGCTCGGCGCGGGCGTGGGCGCCGGCGCCTTTGCCGCGGCGCGCTGGCGCGGCTCGCTCGTCCGGGCGACGGCCCTGGCCGGCCTGATCGGCGCCGCGGCCGCGGTCGCCGTCATCCTCCTGGGCGGCAGGCTGATGGGCGGCAGCCTCGACCTCCTCGCGCGGAGCTTTCCGGATTCGCGGCTCGCCTTTGCCCGGCTGTTCGGTCCGGCCGGCCTGTCCGGCGGCGCCGGATATGTCACCGCCGCGCTTGAAGGCCTGCTGTTCGCCGCCTGCCTCAACGGCGCCATGCAGCTCGCGGAGCGCCGCCTCGCTCCCGCCGCCAGGCAGCAGCCGACCGCATTCTGACTTTGCCAGCGGCGTCCCGAGGCCCTAGGCCGGGGCAACGTGGAGCATTCCGCCCTTCTTTTCGCGCTGATCGGCGCGCTTGGCATCGGCGCGCAGTGGATCGCATGGCGCACCGGCTGGCCCGCCATTGCCCTGATGCTGGTGGCGGGCGTCATCGCCGGCCCCGTCGCGGGCATCCTCCACCCGCACGAGCTATTCGGTGAGCTGCTGGAGCCGATCGTCTCCGTCGCGGTCGCGCTGATCCTGTTCGAAGGCGGCCTCAGCCTCAACTTCCGCGAATTGCGGCGCACCGACGGCGCGGTCACCCGGCTGGTGGTGCTCGGCGTGCCGATCGGCTGGGCGCTGGGCGCGGTCGCCTGCTTCTATGTCGCCGGCCTCGTGTGGCCGGTCGCCATCCTGTTCGCCGGCATCCTGGTGGTGACGGGGCCCACCGTCGTGCTGCCGCTGCTGCGACAAAGCAGCGTCGCTGCCCGCCCGCGCGCGATCCTGAAATGGGAAGCGATCGTCAACGATCCCATCGGCGCGCTGTGCGCCGTTGCCACGTTCGAATATCTGCGCCGCGTCGGCGAAGGCGGCACCATCCTCGCCGTCGCCGGATCGCTGATCGGCGCCAGCCTGGTCGCGGGTCTGGTCGGCTGGGCGGCGGCGCGCGCGATCGGCTGGGCGCTCCCGCGCGGCTATGTGCCCGAATATCTGAAGGCGCCGGTGCTGCTGGTGGCGGTGATCGGCGTCTTTGTCCTGTCGAACATGGTGCAGCAGGAAACCGGGCTGCTCGCCGTCACCGTGATGGGCATCGCGCTTGCCAACATGCGGCTCGACAGCCTGCGCGACATCCATCCCTTCAAGGAGAACATCACGGTTCTGCTCATCTCCGGGTTGTTCGTGATCCTGTCCGCCTCGCTCGACCTGGCCGTGCTCCAGCGGTTTGAATGGCGCTTCCTCGCCTTTCTCCTCGTGCTGCTGTTCCTTGTGCGCCCGCTCACCGTCCTTAGCAGCCTCGCCTTCACGCGCGTGCCGTGGAACGAGCGGCTGCTGATCGCGTGGATCGCGCCGCGCGGCATCGTGCTCGTGGCGATCTCCGGCCTGTTCGCGCTGCGGCTCGACCGGCTCGGCTATGGCGACGGGTCGATCCTGGTGACGCTGTCCTTCGCCGTGGTGGTCGCGACCATCGTCGCGCACGGCTTCTCCATCAAGCCGGTCGCGCGGCTGCTGAAGGTCACGGGCGCGGTCGAACAGGGGCTGCTGATCGTCGGCAGCACGCCGTGGAGTCGCGCGCTTGCCGAACAGCTGCGGCAACTGTCCGTCCCCGTCACGATCTGCGACACCAGCTGGCAGCGGCTGACCCCGGCACGGCAGGCCGGCCTCGCCACCTACCACGGGGAAATCCTGTCGGAGGCGACGGAAGACCGGCTCGACATGTCGGAGTTCCAGGTGCTGGTCGCGACCACCGACAACGAAGCCTACAATGCGCTGGTCTGCAACGAGTTCGCGCCGGAGCTTGGCCGCGACAATGTCTATCAGCTCGGCAGCGGCGCCGAGGACGAGGAGGACGAGCGCGCCATTCCCGCATCGCTCCGTGGGCGCGCGCTGTTTGCCAACGGGCACGGCGTCGAGGAGATCGTGGAGCGGGAGCGGCGCGGCTGGACCTTCAGGAAGACCAAGATCACCGAGCTGTTCGGCTTCGAACAGGCCCGCGCCGAGCTTCCGGAGGGCGGCGACATGCTGCTGCTGCTGAAGGCCGGAGGGGGCCTCCGCTTCTTCTCCCATGCCCGCCGGCCGATCCCGCAACCGGGCGACACCATCCTGTCCTATGTTCCACCCGCCACCGGCCGCGCGCGGCGTGTGAAGGAGGAGGTCGCCTCGTGATGCACCGTCATGCCATCATCCTGCTGGCCGCGACCACGGCAGCCTGCACGCCCCCCGACCAGCCCGGCAACGATGCGCCAGCCGTCCAGCTGCCGGCGGTCGAGGCGCCCACGCTCGCGAACGATGCGGAGGAGGCCAAGTCGATCATGCGCCCCGACGTGACCGTGGCGCCTCCACCCGAAGAAGCCCATGTCGCCGCGCCGCTGTCGGTCGTCATCGACATGCCCGACGGCGTCGCCCTTGATGATGCTGGTCGCGCCGCGCTCGACCGCATCGTCGCGTCCGAGGCGCTGGCGGCGGGGGGCACCGTCACGATCGGCGGACATTCCGACACGCGCGGCGATGACGATGCCAATCTGGATGTCTCGCGCCGGCGCGCGGAGGCAGTCCGCGATGCCCTGGTCGAGCGCGGCGTGGCGGCCGACCGCATCACGATCATCGCCTTTGGAGAAACCCGGCCCCGCGTCCCCAACGCCCGGCCCGACGGCACCGACGATCCGGAGGCGCGCGCGGCCAATCGTCGCGTCGACGTGACGGTGACGCCGGTGCCCGCCGCCCCCGCGCCGCCCGACGACCCGGTCCTCAGCCCGGCAAGCTAGGTCAGAAGCCTTCGGGCAGATCGATCGGCCCGACATGCTCGCGGTAGCGCGCGATCGCGAAGCGGTCGGTCATGCCGGCGATGAAGTCGGCGATGTGGCGGCTGCGGTCCGGCTCCTGCGCCGGCATGCTCTGGCGCCATCCCTCCGGCAGTCGCTCCGGGTCGTCACGGTAGGCGGCGAACAGCCCGGACACGATCGTCGCGGCGGCGGCGCCCGCCTCCTTCTGGCGCGGATGGTGGTAGAGCTCGGCGTACATGAAGCGTTTCAGCGCGCGCTCCTCGGCCTGCATCACGCCGCTGAACCCCACCAGCGCGCGGCCGACCGCGCGCACGTCCGCCACCGTCTCGACGCCTGCCTGCGTGATGCGTCGGCGCGTCTCCCCGATCAGGTCGTTGACCATCAGCCCGATCTGCGATCGGATCAGTTCTGACACCTGCCGCTCTTCCCGGATGCCGGGGAAGCGCTCGGCCGCCGCCTTCCACCCACGCGCGATGATCGGCACCTGCAGGATCTGGGCGCGCGTCAGGAGCCCCGCCCGGATCCCGTCGTCGATGTCGTGATTGTCATAGGCGATGTCGTCGGCGATCGCCGCGACCTGCGCTTCCAGCGACGGCCAGCTGGCAAGGTCCAGCGGGTAATCGGCATCCGCTTCCGCCATCGCCCAGCTCGGCGCGTTCACCGGGCCGTTGTGCTTGGCGAGCCCTTCCAGCGCTTCCCAGCTGAGGTTGAGCCCGTCGAAGCGCGGATAGGGTCGCTCGATCCGCGTCAGGATGCGGATGGTGTGGGCATTGTGGTCGAACCCGCCCACGTCCGCCATCGCTGCCTTCAGCGCCTCTTCGCCGGCATGGCCGAACGGCGGGTGGCCGATGTCGTGGGCCAGCGACAGCGCCTCCGTCAGGTCTTCGTTCAGGCCCAGCGCGCGCGCGATCGTGCGGGCGATCTGCGCCACCTCCAGGCTGTGGGTCAGCCGAACGCGGAAATGATCGCCGTCCGGGGCCAGGAAGACCTGCGTCTTGCCGCGCAGCCGGCGGAACGCGATCGAATGGATCACCCGGTCGCGGTCGCGCTGGAACGCGTCGCGCGGCCCCCGGAGCGCCGCGACATTCTCGTCGTGGCGCCGCCCCCGGCTCGCCGCCGGATCGCACCCGTAGCGCGCCTTCGGCTTCATTGCAGCGGCTCGACCTCGGCATCGGCCGCGCTGGTCCACGCGAAAGACGACACGCCCGCATTGCCGAGCTGCCCGACCAGCACGCGCGCGGCCGCGACCGTGTCGAACGGGCCGACCAGCAGTCGGCCGCTGCCGCCCGTCCCGGCGGCGATATAGGCATCGCGGCTCGCCAGGAACGATCCGGCGCGTGTGCGCAACCGCCGCCATTCGGCCGGCAGCCCGGCCGCGCGGCCGCTGGCGAGCTGGACCCAGGTGCGCCGTCCCGTGACCGTCACGGCCGGCGCACGTTGCGGCGCGCTCGTCGTCGTTGGGACCGATGTCGGGGCCGGTGCCGGTGCCGGTGCCGGTGCCGGCGTCGTTGCGGCCGGCGGCGCGGTGCTTGCCTGCGGCGCGGCAGGCACCGGCTGAGTTCGTGCCGGGCGCTGCTGCTCGGCAGGGCGCTGCCGGTTGCTCCGCCCGGCGGTGAAGCGTCCGAGGTGGACGGCCTGCGCCTTGTCGGCCGCGCGCAGCGACGGCAGCCGGCGCAGATAAGGCTCCAGCGCGGCGGCGCCCTGTGCGGGCATGACCTGCCGCACGATCGCCATCGCACCCGGCAGGTCGCCGGTCATCGCCAGCACGAACGCCCGCGCGCGCCACGCCTCCGCATCGCGCTGGTAGAGCAGCGGCTCCAGCAGCGCGAGCGCCCGGTCCCGCTCCCCTGAGATGCCGAGCGACAGCGCCAGGCGCCGCGTCGTCTCGGCATCGGGCGCCTGCTGCAGGGCGAGCTGATAGTCACGCTGCGCCCGCCGCGGATCGCCGCGCAGGTCAAAGGCGAAGCCCCGCTCCCGCGCGATCGTCGCCGGGGAGAGGCCGAGGTCGGTGGCGTCGTCGAACAGGCGCAGCGCGTCGCGTGGCCGCTCCAGCGCCAGGAAGGCACGGCCCAGCCCCGCTTTGGCACGCGGATCCCGCACCGCGATGCGCTCGGCCCGCGCGAAGAAGCCGGCGGCCGCATTGGGGTCGCCCAGCAGCAGCGCGGCATCGCCGGCGCCCAGCGCGGCTTCCAGGTTCTCCGGGTTCTGCGACAGCGTGCGCAGGTGCCGCGACAGGTCGTCCGCCGCGACCGTGCGCTCGACCGACTGCACGGTTCCGGGCGGCGGCGGCGTCTGTGCGAGGATGGGGGTACCGGCCAACGCCAGCATCAGCACGCCGACCGGCAGGAGGAAACGAGCGACCATTGGCAGCCTCGTTAACCATCCAGCGTCTGTCGGCAACGTGAACAAAGACGGTCCATCGCGGATCCGCCTCACCCCCGGGGCGGATCGCCTCCACGCCGGCCAGGCGAAACCGCCGGAGCGCACCCGTCGCGACGGCTTCCGACGCCGCCGCTTGGCGGGTACCAGTCGGCTCCAGAACAGGAAAGGGCGCGGGACCGGCATGGCCACCCGCGCCCTTCCCCGATGATCGAAGACTTACTGGTTGTTCTGGCGGTTCAGGAAGCGCGGGATCTCATAAGGGTCCCGCTTGCCACCCTGAGCACCGTCGTCGGCATCCGCCTTGCCCGCGCCGCGCGCGATGCTCGACATGCGCTCGAACAGCGTGCCGCCGGTCGCAGGCGCAATGCGCGGCGTCGGCTCGGCCTGCGGCTCGGCCGCACCCAGCCAGCGGCGGCCGGCCGCCAGATCCTCGCTCTCGGGGGCCGGCGCCGGCTCCTCGGGCAGCATGGCATCCTGGCCCAGCAGCAGCTCGTCGTCGTCGTCGGCCGCCGGCGGGTCCAGCGTCATCGCCGGCTCGGGCGCCGCTTCCGCCGCCTCGTCGACGAAGTTCACAGGCTCTGCCGGCTCGGCCGGAACGATGGGCGCAGCCGCCGTCGGGCGCATGCCGAAGCCGGCGATCGGCGCGCGCGGCGCTTCTTCCGTCTTGCGGGCCGCGGGGAAGCTCAGGACGCGGGCCGGCTCCGGCTTCACCTCGGCTTCCGCCTCGATGCCGGTGGCGACAACCGACACCCGGATCTTGCCGTTCAGGTTGTCGTTGAACGCCGATCCCCAGATGATGTTGGCGTCCGGGTCGACCAGTTCCTTGATGTGGTTGGCGGCCTCGTCGACCTCCATCAGGCGCATGTCGTCGCCGCCGGTGATGGAGATGATGACGCCCTTGGCGCCCTTCATCGACACGCCGTCCAGCAGCGGGTTGGCGATCGCCTTCTCCGCCGCCTCGATGGCGCGGTTGTCGCCCTCGGCCTCGCCCGTGCCCATCATGGCCTTGCCCATCTCGCCCATCACCGAGCGGACGTCGGCGAAGTCGAGGTTGATGAGGCCGGGCATCACCATCAAGTCGGTGATGCCGCGCACGCCCTGCTGCAGCACCTCGTCCGCCATCTGGAACGCTTCCTTGAAGGTCGTGTTCGGGTTGGCGATCAGGAACAGGTTTTGGTTCGGAATGACGATCAGCGTGTCGACATGCTTCTGAAGCTCGGCGATGCCGGCTTCGGCCGAACGGCTGCGGCGCGTTCCTTCAAAGTTGAACGGCTTGGTGACCACACCCACGGTCAGGATGCCGCGGTCGCGCGCCGCCTTGGCGATCACCGGCGCTGCGCCCGTGCCGGTGCCGCCGCCCATGCCGGCCGCGATGAAGCACATGTGCGCGCCGTCCAGCGAGCGTTCGACCTGCTCGATCGCTTCTTCCGCCGCCGCCCGGCCGATCTCCGGCCGCGATCCCGCACCCAGCCCTTGCGTGATCTTCAGGCCCAGCTGGATGCGCCGTTCCGCCGGCGAGGCATTGAGCGCCTGCGCATCGGTGTTGGCCACCAGGAAGTCGACGCCCTGCACCTGGCTGGCGATCATGTTGGCGATCGCGTTTCCGCCGGCGCCACCCACGCCGATCACGCTGATCCGGGGGCGGAGTTCGTCCACCTCGGGCGGAATGAATTCGATGCTCATCGACGCTTCAACTCCCCTCGGCCGCGGCACGGCCGCGACAACCTTTAACGATTCTGCACCATGTGATTCCGGGTTTCACGTCAAAAGTGACGCGACCCCGGATTTTTGCGCTCAGAAGCCCTGCCGCACCGCCTGGATGAGGCGGCCGAGCATCGCCGGCCCCGCCGCGCGCACCACCGTCTGCTCCGCCGGCATCAGCTGGCGCAGGTCGACCGGGTCTGACGCGGCGTAATGGATGAGGCCTGCCAGCGCCGCGAACCCCGGGCCGCCATGCGCTTCCGGCATGCCCGACAGGCCGCGCGGGCGCCCGACGCGGACGGCGCGGCCCAGCGCCTGCTGCGCGTAATCGGCGATGCCTTTCAGCTCGGCGCCGCCGCCGGTCAGCACCACCTGCCGCCCGATCGGACCGGTGAAGCCCAGCGCCTTCAGCGCGCCGCCGATCTCACCCATCAGCTGCTCGAGCCGCTGGCGGATCACCGCGATCAGCTGCGCGCGCGTGATCCGGACGCCCTCGGCGCCGTCATCCTCGGCGGAGATCGGCTGCACCTCGATCATGTCGTGGTTGTCGCGCGGCGTGGCGGTCGCGGACCCGAAGAAGCATTTCAGCCGCTCCGCCTGCTGCCGGCGCGTCCCGAATGTGGTGGCGATGTCGTCGGTGATGTCGGCCGCGCCGATCGGCAGCGACGCCAGCCCGACCAGCTGCCCGCCGGCGAACAGCGACACGTTGGTCACCCCCGCGCCCAGCTCCACCAGTGCGACGCCCAGTTCGCGCTCTTCTTCCGACAGGCACGCCATGCCGGTCGCAACCGGGGCCGCGACGATCGACTTCACCTCCAGGTGCGCGGACCGGACGCACAGGTCCAGGTTCCGGACCGGGGAGCCGTCGGCGGCCACCACATGGATGTCGACGGCCAGCCGGTCGGCGTGAAGACCCAGCGGCTTTCGCACCCCGTTCAGCCCGTCCAGCGTGTAGAGCGCCGGCTGCGCGTGCAGCACCATCCGGCCTTCGGGATCGATCGACCCGTTGCCCTTGGCGAGCAGCCGGTCGATGTCCTCCTGCTCGATCCGGTGCCCGCCCAGCTCGACCTCGACCGAGGCGAGCTTGGACACCAGGCCACCGGCCGAAAAGCTGACCCAGACATCCTCGATGTTGATGCCCGCCATCCGCTCGGCGCCTTCCACCGCCTCGCGCACGGCGATCTCTGTCGCGCCCATGTCGGCGATGTAACCGCGCTTCACGCCCCGGCTTTCGCGCTGGCCCGTTCCCAGGACGGCGATCGTGCCGTCGTCACGGCGTTCGGCGATCAGGGCCGACACCTTCCACGATCCGATGTCCAGGGCGGTGATCAGCTGCCCGTCCGACCGCTGCCCCGCGTTCCGCTCACGCCCCTTCATGCCCGCGCTCCCCCAGATGATGCCCCGCCCGTCATGTCGTCGTCCTGGCCGCCAGCCGCGGCGACGCTTCTGCGCCCGCCGCCGCGCCGGCCTCGTCGATGCTTCCGTTGTCGCGGTTCACGCGCACCACCATGCGGGTGGGGTCGCGCATGTCGAACCGTTCGAACCCGCGCCCCAGCAGGCGGTCGCGGGCGTCCATGCTCGCGAACTTCACGAGCGCGGTGGATGCCGCCGATCCGCCCTCGGGCAGCGCCAGGATCTCGCCCGACTGGAACCGGAGGTCCCAGCGCCGCCCACCGATCCACGTCGCGGCTGCCAGCATCGGGCGCATCGCCGGCGTCTTGGCAAGCAGCGTCTCCAGCCCTGCGACCTGGGCATTGGCATCCGCGCCGATCACCAGCGGCAGGTCCGGCATCGCGTCGATGCCGACCGGCTCCAGCACCACCCCGGCCCTGTCGACCAGCACCAGCCGTCCGCGGTGCTGCCAGACCGCCGCCGGTTCGCGCTCCACGATGTCGATGGTGATCGTGTCCGGCAACTGCCGCGACACGCGCGCATCCGCGATCCAACCATAGGTCAGCAGCCGCTGCCGGATCGGCTCGAGCGAGACGAGCGGCATCGGCTTCGCCTGCGCACCGTCCTCCAGCGCCACGGCCAGCACGGTCAGCTCGTCCATGCGCTTCAGGCCCTGGACGTTCACATGCTCCACGCGCAGCCCCGCCCGGCCGGTGGCTTCCGCGGCCGACACCCAGGCGAGACCGAACAATCCGGCCAGGTGCGCCGCCGTGACGGCCGCGGCCCCCGCCAGCACCAGCCCGCTCCACGCCGTCACGCTGCGGATCGTCTCCGGGGCGACCGGCACCGCCGACAGCAGCCGCGCCGCTACTCCCGGCTTCGCCTTGCGGCGCGCCGGCGCCCGGCCGCGCGACCGGGGAGCCTGTTCGCCGCGCCGGATGCGCGCGCCGCTCACCGCGCTGCGCTTCCGGTGGCCGGCCAGTCCTCGGCCAACGCCTCGTCGACGATGCGCTGGACCAGCGACGGGTAATCGAGGCCAACGAAGCGCCCCTGTTCGGGCACCAGGCTCAGCGGAGTCATGCCCGGCTGTGTGTTCACCTCAAGCAGGTAGAGGCCGTCCACCCCCTGCTCGTCGTCCCAACGGAAGTCGGATCGCGATGCGCCTCGGCAGCCGAGCAGCCGGTGCGCCGCCAGCGCCATCCGCTTGGCCTCGTCCGCCACGTCGGCAGGCACGTCGGCCGGGCAGACATGCTCGGTCATCCCGTCGGTATATTTCGCGTCGTAATCGTAGAAGCCGCTCTTCGGCCTGAGCTCGGTCACCGCCAGCGCCTCGCCGCCCAGCACCGCGACCGTCAGCTCGCGGCCGCGGATGAACGGCTCGGCCAGCAGGTGCGGGAACGCGGTCCACGGACCGGCGACGTCCCGACTGATCGGCTGGCCATGGTTGCTGTCGGCGGTGATGATCGCGACCCCGACCGACGATCCCTCGTTGACCGGCTTCAGCACATAAGGCCGCGGCATGGGGTCATGCTCGTGGAGGCTGCGGCTTTCCACCACCACGCCGGCCGGCATGCGGATGCCGTGCGGCACCAGCGCCTGCTTGGTCAGCTGCTTGTCGATGGCGATCACCGACGCGACCATGCCGCTGTGCGTGTAGCGCAGCCCCATCAGGTCGAGCATGCCCTGGACCGACCCGTCCTCTCCCGGCGTGCCGTGAAGCGCGTTGAACACCAGGTCGGGCTTCGCATCGGCCAGCCGGGCGGCGACATCGCGCCCCATGTCGATGCGGGTGACGCGGTGGCCAAGGCTTTCCAGCGCATCGGCGACGCCCGCGCCGGACAGCAGCGACACCTGGCGCTCGGCCGACCATCCGCCCATCAGCACGACGATGTGCAGCGGCGTCGATGTCATGCCTGTACTCCCACCCGCTGGATCTCCCATTCAAGCTCGACGCCGCTGTGGGCCCGCACGCGGTTGCGTACGTCCTCGCCCAGCGCTTCGATCTCGCGAGCCGTGGCCCCTCCGAGATTCAGCATGAAATTGCAATGCTTCTCCGACACTTGGGCATCGCCCAGCCGCAATCCCCGGCAGCCGGCCGCATCGATCAGCGCCCAGGCCTTGTGTCCTTGCGGGTTCTTGAACGTCGACCCGCCGGTCTTGGAACGCAGCGGCTGCGACGCCTCGCGCTCCGCCGCGATCCGGTCCATCTCCGCCTGGATCGCCTGGGGGTCGCCGGGCATGCCCTTGAACGTCGCGCCGATCACCACCGCGCCCTCCGGCAGCGCGCTGTGGCGATAGGTGTAGCCGAGGTCGGCGCGGCTGAGCGTGCGCCGCTCTCCCGTCCTCAGCACCACCTCCGCCTCGACCAGGATGTCGGCGACCTCGCGGCCATAGGCGCCGCCGTTCATCCGGGTGAACCCGCCGACGGTGCCGGGGATCGATCGCAGGAACTCCAGCCCCGCGATCCCCGCGTCCCGCGCCGTCGATGACACCAGGATCCCGCTCGCCCCCGCCCCGCAGCGAAGCGCCTCGTCGCCGGTCCGCTCGACGGTGGCGAACGCCTTGCCCAGGCGTACCACCACGCCCGGCACGCCGCCGTCCCGCACGATCAGGTTCGATCCCAGGCCCAGCGCCATCACCGGCACTGCCGGATCGAGCGCTTGGAGGAAGCCGGTCAGGTCGTCGGCATCCTGCGGCTCGAACAGCCATTCAGCCGCGCCCCCCGCCTTGAACCACACGAGCGGCGCCAGCGGCGCGTCCGCGGTCAGCCGGCCGCGCACCGCCGGCATGGGGGCGGGCGACAGCGCCGCGTCGTTCACCGAATGCCCCACAGCTTGGCCCAGCTTTGCCACGCCGCCATGTTCGCCTCACCCGCAGACAGGGCCGCCTTCTGCATGGCCACGCCGGCCTCGGCGATGCCCAGCGACTTGGTGCCGGCGTCGACCGCCTTGCTCTGCGCGTCGATCGCCTGGCGCGACAGGTTGAGCCAGGCGGCGAACGGATCCTGCATCATGCCCTGGCGCTCCCGATCGCCTGCGCCAGGCCGGCCGCCCAGCGCGTAATGTCGCCGGCGCCCAGGCAAACCACCTGGTCGTCGGCCTGGATCATGGGGGCGAGCGCCGCCGCCAGCGCGGGCGCATCGGCGACCTCCACCACCTCGCGGTGGCCGCGCCGCCTGAGGCCGGCGGCGAGATCGGCCGCCGTCGCGCCCTCGATCGGGCTCTCGCCCGCTGCATAGACGGGCGTCACGAACACGGCATCGGCGTCGTTGAACGCGCCCTGGAACTCGTCCATCAGCCCGGCGAGCCGGGTGTAGCGGTGCGGCTGCACCACCGCGATCACCCGGCCCCGCGCCGCTTCCCGCGCGGCGGCGAGAACGGCGCGGATCTCGACCGGATGGTGCCCGTAATCGTCGATGATCAGCGCCTGACCGCCCGCCACCGGCACCTCGCCGACGCGGGTGAAGCGCCGCTTCACCCCGGCAAAGCGCCCGAAACCGCCGACGATCACCGCATCGTCGATGCCCAGCTCCAGCCCGGCCGCGATCGCGGCAAGCGCGTTCTGCACATTGTGCCGGCCCGGCATGGGGAGCGTCACGCCCTCGATCCGCCGGCTGCCGCCGTCCCGGTCGCGCACGATCACGTCGAAGCGATTGCCGCCGTCCACCCGCTCGACCGCGTCGGCGCGCACGTCCGCCTGCGCGGCAAAGCCGTAGGTGACGATCCTGCGGTCGCGCACGCGCGGCAGGATGGCCTGCACCTCCGGATGGTCGATGCACAGGATCGCCGCGCCGTAGAAGGGGACGTTCTCGACGAACTCGACATAGGCGTCCTTCGCCGCGTCGAACGATCCGTAATGATCCAGGTGCTCCGGATCGATGTTGGTGACGATCGCGATCGTCCCGTCCAGCCGCAGGAAGCTGCCGTCGCTCTCGTCGGCCTCCACCACCATCCAGTCGCTGGCGCCCAGCCGCGCGTTGGAGCCATAGCTGTTGATGATGCCGCCGTTGATCACGGTGGCGTCGACGCCGCCGGCATCCAGCACCGCGGCCACCATCGACGTCGTCGTGGTCTTGCCGTGCGTGCCGGCCACCGCCACCGTCGACTTCAGGCGCATCAGCTCGGCCAGCATCTCGGCCCGGCGCACCACCGGGATGCGCCGCTCCAGCGCACGCTCCACTTCCGGGTTGCCGCGCTTCACCGCGGTGGACGTGACGATCACGGCCACCCCGTCGACATTCTCCGGCCGGTGCCCGATCTCCACCCGGATGCCGCGTCCGCGCAGCGCCTCGACGGTGGTGCCCTCGGCCACGTCGCTGCCCTGCACCTGATAGCCCATGTTGTGCATCACCTCGGCGATGCCGGACATGCCGATGCCGCCGATCCCGACGAAGTGGATGACGCCGATGTCGAGCGCGACGCCCTTCATGCCGCCAACCCCTCGACCAAGTCGGCCAGCCGCTCGGCCGCGTCCGGGCGGCCCGCGTCCCACGCCCGGCGCGCGGCATTGGCCAGCGCGTCGGGTTCCAGGCCCAGCTTCTGCATCTGCTTGGCGAGGTTGACCGGCGTGAAGTCGGTCTGCGGGATCGACCGCGCCCCGCCGGCGGCGACAAGCTCGCGCACGTTCGCGGTCTGGTGGTCGTCCATCGCGCTTGGCAGCGGGACCAGGATCGCGGGCCGCCCCGCGACCGTCAGCTCGGCCAGGGTGGATGCCCCCGCCCGCGCGATCACCAGGTGCGACCATCCCAGCCGCTCCGGCAGATCAGGCAGGTAGGTCGCGACGTCCGCCGGGATCCCGAACTCGGCATAGCGCGCGCGAACCCGCTCCAGGTCCTCCGCGCGCGCCTGCTGCGTCACCTGCAGCCGCCGGCGAAAGGCGGGCGGCAACATCGACAGCCCTTCCGGCACGACATCGGACAGGATGGTGGCGCCCTGGCTTCCGCCCGTCACCAGCACCCGGAACGGGCCATGCTCGTCCAGCGGCGGATACGGCAGGTCGCGCAGCGCCTTCACCTCGGCCCGCACCGGATTGCCGACCAGATGCACCTTTGCGGCCGCGCGCCGGCTGATGCGCGACACCTCCGGATAGGCGGTGGCGATCGCGTCGACCCGCCCGGCGAGCAGGCGATTGACGCGGCCGAGCACGGCGTTCTGCTCGTGCACGATCGCCGGCACGCCGGTCTTCAGCGCCGCGAGCAGCGCCGGCAGCGCCGGATACCCGCCAAAGCCGATCACCGCCGACGGCTCGAACGACTGGTACAGCCGCCGCGCCATCGCGCGCCCGTCACGGATCGATTGCCAGGCCCGCAGCCAGCCGAGCGGCCCGCCGCTCACCCGCCCGGCGGGAAGGATGTGCGTCTGGATGCCCTCGAACAGCGCCGGGATCCGGGCGCCGCGCGCATCCGTCACCAGCGCGACATGGTGTCCGCGTGCGATCAGCACCTCCGCCAGGCCCTGCGCCGGCGTCATATGTCCGCCGGTGCCGCCGGCTGCGAGAACGAACTGGCTCAACGCGTCGCTCCCCGCCCCGCCAGATAGGGGGATCGCTTCAGGAACGGGTTGCGCCGGGTAAAGGCCAGCAAGAGCCCCATGCCGAGGCCCAATGCGATCATCGACGACCCGCCATAGCTGATGAAGGGCAGGGTCATGCCCTTCGCGGGCGCCAGCCCGACATTGACCATCATGTTGATAAAGGCCTGCACGCCGAACTGCGTCGCCAGGCCGGCGGCGGCCAGCATGGTGAAGCTGTCCTCTTCGTCCAGCAGCTTCACCAGCACCCGCGCGACGATCACCAGGTACAGCAGCACGACGATGGCGCAGGCGATCAGGCCGAACTCCTCGCCAATCACCGAGAAGATATAGTCGGTGTGCGCTTCCGGCAGCCGGAACTTGGCGGTGCCGCCGCCGGGGCCGGTGCCGAACAGGCCGCCCGCCGTGATCGTGTCGTGCGCCATGTCCGTCTGATAGGTGTCGCCCGCCTGGAACAGGAAGTCGTTGATGCGCCGCGTCGCCACCGGATAGAACAGGTACGCGCCGATCACGCCCGCCACGCCGGCCAGCGCCAGCCCGCCGATCCACCGCATCGACACGCCCGACAGCAGCAACAACGCGCCCCACATGGCGATGAACACCACCGTCTGGCCGAAATCCGGCTGCGCCATCAGCAACACGGCGATCAACCCGACGATCGCGCCGGACAGGGGCACCACCGGCAGGCTCGCGTCCTGCTGCTTCAGCGACAGCAGCCAGGCCAGCGACACCACGAACACGGGCTTCAGGAACTCGGACGGCTGGAACTGGGCAAAGCCCATGCCCAGCCAGCGGTTGGCCCCGTTCACGTTCACGCCGATCACCGGCACCAGCATCAGGCAGACCATCAGCACGCCCGCCGCCGCCAGGCACAGGCGCCGCGCCATCTGCTTGGGCAGCATCGACACGCCCAGCATCACCGGCAGGCTCAGGATCACCCAGATCAGCTGGCGCCAGAAATAATAAAGCGGCGGAAAGGTCATGGCCGCGCCCGAATAACGGTGGGCCGCGGCCGGCGATCCGGCGGCCACCGCGATCAGCCCGATCGCGATCAGCACGGTGACCAGCATCAGCAGAACGCGGTCGATCTCCCAGAACCAGACCGCCATCGGGCTCTGGTCCGCGCGGCCCAGCCGCGCCATCGGTTTGCGTCCGCCCCGCATCACGTCCGTCATGCCATTGCCCTTACCAGATCGGCAAATGCGCGCCCCCGCGCCTCGAAATCGGTGAATTGGTCGAACGAGGCTGCCGCCGGCGACAGCAGCACCGTGTCCCCCGCCGCCGCATCCGCCGCCGCGCGCGCCACTGCCTTGTCCAGCGTCGCGCACGCGGTCACCGCCATGTGCGGCCGCAGGAGCTCGGCGAAGGTCTCGCCGGCCTCGCCGATCGTGTAGGCATGGCGGACATGCGCGAAGTGGGGCGCGCACGCGTCCAGATCGGCCGCCTTCGCGCGCCCGCCCAGGATCCAGCGGATCGATGGGAAGCTGGCGAGCGCGGGCGCGGCCGCCTCCGCGTTGGTCGCCTTGCTGTCGTTGACGAAGATCACGCCGCCCCGCTCCGCCACCCGCTCCATCCGGTGCGGCAGGCCGGGAAAGCTGCGCAGCCCCGCCTCCACGGCGTCCTCGTCGAGGCCCAGCGCCTCGCACGCCTCGATCGCGGCGGCCGCGTTCTGGCCATTGTGCGGCCCCTGCAACGCGGGCCAGTCCGCCTGGCGGTCCGCGACCGTGGCGTGGTGGAAGGACTCGATCCCGCGCCAGCGCTGATGCTCATGCTCCAACCGGGACAGGATCTCGTCTGCTTCCGTGTCGTCCTCGGCGATCAGGCCGGTACGTCCGTCCGACTGCATCAGGAACAGCCGCGCCTTCGATGCCGAATAGGCCTCGAAGCTTTTATATCGGTCGAGATGATCGGGCGTGACGTTCAAGAGCACCGCCACGTCGCAGTCGAGCGTCCGCGTCAGGTCGATCTGGTAGCTCGACAGCTCCAGCACATAGACGCCGCCTGCCGGCAGCGGCTGCTGCGCCAGGATCGGCAGCCCGATGTTGCCACCCATCAGCGTCGGCACATCCGCCGTCTTCAGGATATGGTGCACCAGCGCCGTGGTGGTCGACTTGCCGTTGGTGCCGGTGATCCCGACCACCTTGTGCGGTGGCAACTCGGCGCGTGCCTCGGCGAACAGCTCGATGTCGCCGATCACCGGCACGCCCGCTGCCGCGGCATGGCCGGCGATCGGATGGCGGTTGAGCGGGATGCCAGGCGACACGACCACAGCTGCGAAGCCGGCCAGGTCGATGGTCGTCGGATCGGCGATCTCGGCGCGCGGATCGACCGTCTGGCGTGCGTCGGCGCTCCCGTCCCATGCCACCACGGCGGCGCCCGCCGCCAGCAACGCGTCAACCGTCGCGCGGCCGGACCGCGCAAGGCCCAGCACGGCGTAACGCTTGCCCGCCCAGGCCCGCGACAGGATCACCGGATCTTCAGCGTCGACAGGCCGGCCAGCGCCAGCGCGAAGGAAATGATCCAGAACCGGATCACCACCGTCGGCTCCGACCATCCCAGCTGCTCGAAATGATGGTGGATCGGCGCCATCCGGAACACGCGCTTGCCCGTGCGCTTGTAGAAGAACACCTGGATGATGACGGACAGCGCCTCGACCACGAACAATCCGCCGATGATCGCCAGCACGATCTCGTGATGCGCCGTCACCGCGATCGCGCCCAATGCCCCGCCCAGCGCCAGCGATCCGGTGTCGCCCATGAAGACGGCGGCCGGCGGCGCGTTGAACCACAGGAAGGCAAGGCCCGCACCGACGATGCCGCCGCAGATGATCGCCAGCTCGCCCGCGCCGGGCACGTGCGGGATGCCCAGATAGTCGGCAAAGCGCGCGTTGCCCGCCAGGTAGACGATCATCATCAACGCGACCGACGCGATGATGACGGGCATCGTCGCCAGCCCGTCGAGCCCGTCGGTCAGGTTCACCGAATTGCCGAACGCCACGATCACGAAGGCGGCGAACACGATGTAGAACGGGCCCAGGTCGATGGCGACGCCGGTGACGAACGGCAGGTAGAGGAGCGTGGACGTCTGGCTGATGATCAGCCAGCTCGCTCCGCCCGCGATCGCGAATTCCAGCAGCAGGCGCATCTTGCCCGACAGGCCCTTGTGGCTCGACTTCTTGACCTTGTCATAGTCGTCCAGGAACCCGATCGTGCCGAAGCCCAGCGTCACGAACAGCACCGCCCACACGAACGGGTTGCCCGGCTCCACCCACAGCACCGCCGAGATGGTGAGCGCGGTCAGGATCATCAGGCCGCCCATCGTCGGCGTGCCGCGCTTGGCCAGGTGGCTCTGGGGACCGTCGGCGCGGATCGGCTGGCCCTTGCCCTGCCGCACGCGCAGCCAGCCGATGAAACGCGGTCCGATGATCAGGCCGATGATGAGCGCGGTGGCAACCGCGCTTCCCGTGCGAAAGCTCTGGTAGCGGATGAGGTTCAGGATGCCCGGGAAGCCCAGCGCCTCCGCGATCAGGTACAACATCCCGCTTCAATCCCCTTTGGACGCAGCCAACGCCTCGACCAGGCGGCTGAGCCCGATCGCGTTTGATCCCTTGACGAGCACGGCGTCGCCGGGGCGCAGGCGCTCCTCCAGGATCGCGCGCGCGGCCGCCGCGTCGGGCACATGCGCGAAATCGGCCTGCCCCTCAAGCCTTTCGGCGAGCGGCGCCATCTCCGCGCCCACCAGGATCGCATAGTCGACGGCGGCCGCCCCGAGCGGCTCGGCCAGCGCGCGGTGGTGCGCGTCCGCCTCTGCGCCAAGCTCGCGCATGCCGCCCAGCACGGCGATCCGGCGCGCCGCGCCCGTTGCGCCCAGCACCGCCAGCGTCGCGCGCATGGACGCCGGATTGGCGTTGTAGCTTTCGTCGATCAGGAGAGCGGTGCCCCCCGCCACCGGCACCTGCAACCGCGCGCCGCGACCCGCCAGCCCCGGCAGCTCGGCCAGCGCGAGCCCGGCCCGCGCCACGTCGCCGCCCGCCGCGTGGACGGCCGCGATCACGGCCAGCGCGTTGCTGACCCAGTGCGCGCCCGGCTGCGCGACGGTGAAGGACAGGGTGCGCCCGCCCGGCAGCGCGGCGGTGACCTGGGTTCCGCGCGCACCCGGCGTCACGTCCACCGCGCGCACATCGGCGCCGCGCCCGCTGCCGAAGCTGAGCACCCGGTCCGCATGCCGTGCGGCCGCGGCGTGCAGCAGGTCGCGGTGCGGGCTGTCTTCCGGCAGGATGGCGGTGCCCCCCGGCTCCAGCCCCTCGAAGATCTCCGCCTTCGCCGCCGCGATCGCGGCTTCCCCGGAAAAGTTGGCGCCATGCGCGGGCGCGATGGCGGTGACGATCGCCACGTGCGGCCGCACCAGCCGGGTCAGCGCCGACAGCTCGCCGGCCGCGCTCATCCCCATCTCGAACACGCCGAACCGCGTGTCTCGCGGCATCCGCGCCAGGCTGAGCGGAACGCCCGTATGGTTGTTGTAGCTCTTGACCGATCGGTGGACGAGGCCCGGCGCGATCCGGTCGAACGCCTGGAACAGCGCTTCCTTGGTGCCGGTCTTGCCGACCGATCCGGTCACGCCGATCACCGTGCCCGCCATGCGCGCCCGCGCCGCGCGCGCCAGATCGTCCAAGGCCGCCATGGTGTCCGGCACGACGACGGCCGGCCCGTCCGCATGCTCCGACACCAGCACCCCGGCCGCGCCCGACGCCAGCGCGCCCGGCACGAAGCGGTGGCCGTCCGTCGCTTCGCCCTTCAAGGCCACGAACAGGTCGCCGGGGCCGACCTCGCGCGAGTCGAACGCGACGCCGTCTGCCGCGAACGCGGTGGTCGCGGTGCCGCCGGTCGCGGCCGCGATCTCGTCTGAGGTCCACAGGGCCGTCATGCCGCGCACTCGCGCGCGACGCTCACATCGTCGAACGGCAGCACCCGCATGTCCTCGCCCGCGCCGACGATCTGCCCCTGCTCGTGCCCCTTGCCCGCGATCAGCACGATGTCACCCGCCTCCGCTTCCCCGATCGCGGCGGCGATGGCATCGCGCCGGCTGCCGATCTCGCGCGCGCCCGGCGCGCCCGCCAGCACCGCCCGGCGGATGGCGGCGGGGTCCTCGCCGCGCGGATTGTCGTCGGTGACGATGACCAGGTCGGCGCTGGCGGCCGCCACCTCGCCCATCTCCGGCCGCTTGCCGGCGTCGCGGTCGCCGCCGGCCCCGAACACCAGGATCAGCCGTCCGTCGGCATGCGGGCGCAGCGCCTCCGCAGCGGCGCTGAGCGCGTCGGGGGTGTGGGCGTAGTCGACATAGACCGGCGCGCCGTTGCGGGCGATCGCCGCGCGCTCCAGCCGTCCGCGCACCGGCTGCAGGCGGGCAAGGTTGCGGATGGTCGCCGCCGGGTCGCCACCGCAGCCAATCACCAGCCCCGCCGCCACCAGCGCGTTTGCCGCCTGATAGGCGCCGATCAGCGGCAGCATCACGTCAAAGGTCGCGCCGTCCCACCCCACCGTCAGCTTCTGCCCCAGCAGCGACGGCGCGCGCGCCATCAGCAGCAGGTCCGCGCCCTGCGTCCCCACCGTGATCAGCCGCAGCCGCCGGGCGCGCGCCAGGTCGATCACGCGCGGCGACGCCTCGTCGTCCGCCCACACCACCGCCGTTCCGCCATCGTCGACAACTTCGGAAAACAGCCGGAGCTTCGCCGTCAGATAGGCCGCCATGTCGCCATGATAGTCGAGATGATCGCGGCTGAGGTTGCTGAACCCCGCCGCGCGGACGGGCAGGCCCTCCGTCCGATACTGCGACAGGCCGTGGCTCGACGCCTCGAAGGCCAGGTGCGTCACGCCCTCGCGCGCCAGGCCGGCGACATTGGCCAGGAACGTCACCACGTCGGGGGTCGTCAGACCGGTCGCCACCCGCTCCTCGCCGGTCGTCACGCCCAGCGTGCCGATGGATGCCGCCGCCTCGCCCGCCATCCGCCACAGCTGGCGGGTCAGTTCCACCGTGGATGTCTTGCCGTTGGTGCCGGTGACCGCCACCACCGTCTCGGGGAACGGGGCGAAGTAGCGCGCGGCGAGCAGGGCGAAGCGCCGGCGCGGGCTGTCGTCGGCGATGTGCACCGCGCCGTCGACACGCACGCCCGGCCGCGCCACCACCGCCACGGCGCCGGCCGCAACCGCCTGGTCGATATAGTCCTCGCCGTTGAAGCGCGCGCCCTTGAACGCGCCGAAGATCGTGCCCGGCGCAACCTTGCGGTGGTCGATGGCGAACCCCGTGACCGCCACGTCGCCGCCGCCGTCATGGAGGGCGCCCAGTTGCATCAGCCGCGCTTCGGCTTCCAGACCAGCGGAATCAAGTGCCCGATGTCGGCTTCGCGGTTCACGTCGGGGAACACGCCCAGCATCGGGCCGATCCGCGGCACCAGCCGGCCGACGATCGGCGCCGCCGTCCAACCCGCCGTGGCATAGCCATAGGTGTCGGCCGTCGGGCGCGGCTCGTCCAAGCTGACGATCACGACGTAACGCGGATCGTCCATCGGAAAGGCGCTGGCAAAGGTCGAAACGCGCGCGTTGATGCCGTACCGCCCGCCCCGGTTCTTGTCGGCGGTGCCGGTCTTCCCGCCGATGCGGTAACCGGCGACGTTGGCGTTCTTGCCCGATCCGTCGATCACCACCATGCGCAGCAACCCGCGCATCGTGCGGCTCGTCTCCTCGGAGAACACCCGCCGTCCTTCGGGCAGGTGCGCCGGATCGCGCTTCAGCAGGGACAGCGGCCGCATCACTCCGCCGTTGACCAGCGCGGCATAGGCGGACGCCAGGTGCAGCGGCGTCACCGCGATGCCGTGGCCGTAACCGGTGGTCAGCAGCGTGGCGCGCCCCCAGTCCTTCGGGAACAGCGGCCAGCCCTTTTCCTTCAGTTCGATCTCCGGCGGGCGATCGAAGCCCAGCCGGCGGAACAGCGCGATCTGTCGCTCCGCGCCGACGGCATCGGCGACCCGCGCCGTCACGATGTTCGATGAATAGACCAGCATCTCGACCGCGGTCAGCGGCCGGTTCTCGCCCTTGAAGTCGGTGATCCGGAACCGCCCGATCGCCAGCGCATGGCTCGCGTCCCACTTCTTGGACAGGTCGGTGACCACCCGGTGCTCGATGGCGTTGGCCAGCGTCAGCGGCTTGAACGTCGATCCCAGCTCGTAGACGCTCTGCGTCATGTTGTTGCGCAGCGTCTCGGGCGCGGTGCGGCCCGGGCGATTGGGATTGTAGACCGGCTGCGACGCCATCGCGACGACCTCGCCGGTGCGCACGTCCACGATCACGCCCGACGCGCCGATCGCGGAATGCTTCACCCGCGCGAAATCCAGTTCGCTCTCCAAGGCCGCCTGCACCCGGCTGTCGATCGACAGCGCAACCGGCGCGCCGCCCGGCCCCGCCTGCAACAGCCGCTCGTCCAGCAGGCGCTCCATGCCCGTCACGCCGCGCCCGTCGAAATCGAGATAGCCGAGCACATGCGCGGCGAGCGTCGCCTGCGGGTAGAGCCGCTCCGGCTCGCGCGCCAGCGCCATGCCCGGCTCGCCCAGCGCGTTCACCGCCGCCACCAGTTCCGGCATCGCGCGCCGGCGCAGATAGGTGAAGGTCCGCCCCGACGACAGGATCGCCCGATATTGCGCAACCGTCTTTTCCGGCATCAGCCGGTTGAGTTCGACCGCCAGCCGGGCCTTGTCGCCGATCACCTTGGCGGGATGGATGCCGACCGACCATGCCTCGATCGTGCGCGCCAGCGGCACGCCGTTGCGGTCGACGATGTCGGCACGGCCGGCGCCCAGCATCGCGCGCTGGGGCGTGTTCGCCTGTGCGCCCGCCGCCGCCAGCCACCCGATCCGCCCGACCACGGCCAGCGTCAGCAGCGCGAACAGCGCCAGCAGCATCGCCAGCCGCACCTGCCCCACCGTGTACGCGAACGGCCCCGGCCGGGTGGCCGGAGCCGCGATGCGGGACCGCGGGATGGGGGCGGTAAGCGTCGTCACCGGTCGCCGGCTTCCGCTTCGGCGCGGCGGGCCAGGTCGTCCAGCGTGCCCGATCCCAGCAGGGTCGGCGTGTAGGCCGCCTTCTGCAGCGTCGGCATCGGCGGCGCCACCGCGACGGCGGCGGTCCGGATCACCGGGGCGGGGGCGCGCGCGGCATCGGGCACGACCGCGAGGATCAGGCGCGGCTCGCTTGGCGCCGGCGCGGTCGCGCTGGCCTGCATCATCTGCGCGCCGCCGGCCGGGGCAGCCGGCACCGCGTCGATGGCGAAGGCGGCAAGCTGGCGCTGGCCCTGGAGATACTGGTCGACCTTGGGGGAGGTCAGCGACAGCACCTGCCGGTTCCAGCGGTCGAGCTGGTGGAGCGATCCGCGCGTGGCGAGCTCGGTCCCCAGCCTGCGGATGTCGCGCTCCGCCGCCGCGATCGCGCGGTTGGTGTCGTCCAGCGCCGCGCGCTCGGTCGCCACCCGCAGCGACACGAGGTAGAACATCAGCGCCGCCACCGCGACCGCCGCCACCCACCCGATCGGCTGCAACCGATGCGCGATCATTTCGCCGTCTCCCCAGAATTACGCATACGTCCCCAGGCCGGCGCGGCGGTTCGCCGTGCCAGCCGCAATGTCGCCGATCGTGCCCGCGGGTTCGCGGCCAGTTCCGCATCGTCCGCCTTCACCGGCTGCGCGACCTGCTCGAAGCTTGGCGCGCGCGTCGTCGCGGGCGCGGGGCGGTGCCGCGACCCTGCCGGCGTCGCGCCAGACCGCTCGCGCAGGAAGCGCTTCACCATGCGGTCCTCCAGGCTGTGGAAGGTCACCACCGCCAGGCGGCCGCCGGGCTTCAGCACGGCCTCTGCCGCCTCCAGCCCGTCTTCCAGCTCGCCGAGCTCGCGGTTGAGGTGGATGCGGATCGCCTGGAACGTGCGGGTGGCAGGATCCTTCTTCTCGCCCGGCCGGTGGCCGACCGCGCGGCGCACGACCTCGGCCAGTTCGCCGGTCCGCGACAGCGGGCGCGCGGCGACGATGGCACGCGCGATCCGCCGCGCCCGCGGCTCCTCGCCCAGGTTGAACAGGACGTCGGCGATCTCGCCCTCGTCCGCCTCGTTGACGAAGTCCGCCGCGCTCTCGCCCGCCTGCTCCATGCGCATGTCGAGCGGCCCGTCGGACTGGAAGGAGAAACCGCGCTCGGCCTGGTCCAGCTGCATGGAGGACACGCCGATGTCGAGCGTCACGCCATCGGCCGCCTCCACGACCGTCGCCAGCTCGGAAAAGCGGCGCTGGACGAGCGTCAGGGCACCATCCGCCTCCGCCACCAGCGCCTGGCCGTCGGCGATCGCGGCCGGGTCGCGGTCGAACGCGATCACCTGCGCGCCGCGCGCCAGGATCGCGCGGGTGTATCCGCCCGCGCCGAAGGTGCCGTCGACATGCAGCTCGCCGGGGGCGGGGGCCAGGCCGTCGATCACCGGCTGCAGCAGCACGGGGACATGGGGGGCGGCGCTCACTTCGCCCTCCGGGTGCTCAGGAGATACTCGGCGGCTTCCTTGACCTCGGGATCGACGCCGTCCGTCGCGATCGCGACCTCCGGGTTCCAGATCTCGAAATAATCGCCCCAGCCGATGAACATCGCGAGGCCGTCGAGCTTTGCGCGCGCCGCGAAGAAGGCGGGCATGACGAACCGGCCGGACTTGTCGAAGGGGACGTCCTCGGTCAGCGCAAAGGCGCGTCGCTTGGCGTTGTAATCGATGTCCTGGCCGGTCGCGACGCGCTGCGCCTCCGCCTGCTCCAGCTTCTCGTGCGCCCGCTTCAGGTAATCGCGGCCGTAGCCGATCAGGCACGGATCCTTGGCGTGCTTGGCGATGACCAGGCGCTCTTCCCCGCTGTTGGTCTCGATCGCCTGTCGCATGGCGGCGGGCATCGCGACACGGCCCTTGCCGTCGATCGCGCTGATCGAAAATCCTTGAAAGAAGTCCCGGTCGGTCAAGCCATGCCCTCGCGAGGGGCAAGGCTCCGCCATTGCCGGAAAGCCGCATTTTCAGCGCCCGGACCGCGTGCCGCCAACGTGCGAGAATCCCCGCCCCTTCACCTCCTCCAATACCTTGGGAGTGAGCGGGAAACAACGGGAATTTACGGGAAAACTGGGGACGGAACCTCCATTCGGCTCATTGGCCAAACGGCATCTTCAGCGAATCTCAGCCGGAATCAGGTGGTTGGGCTGCACGCCCCTCTTCCCGCGCCAAGGACCCCAGCAGCGCAACGATCGCATCGACATTGCCGTCGATCCGACCGTCAACATGGTCCTCATCCAGCATGTCGGCATCCGGCACGATCAGCACCTCGCCCCTCCCAAGCCGGCACCGCGCCAGAAACGGAGCCACGGCACAGCCCCCGCCGATTCGCCGCAGCCGACCCGGCGTCGTCGTGGTGATCGCCCGGCCGCCGACATCGATGACGTTGCCGGCCGCCGCCGCCGGATCGATCGCGATCCCCCAATGCGTCAGCAACCGGTCGAGTCCATGCACCGGCGGCGGCCGCCGGGGATCCCCCAGGCCATAGCGGCTGTCCCATGCCAGCAGCGGATCGGCGAGGATCAGGGCGCGTCCGCCCGCGCGCACCCAGCCGTCCAGCGCGACCAGCTCCTGCGGGCTTGCCACCGGCGGCTGCGCGATCAGGAGGAGGCGGTGCCGCCGCAGCGTCTCGGCGTTGACCGCATCGATCGGCTCCACCGCGAAATGCTCGTCGATCAGCGCCAGCGCCGGCGCGCGTCGCCCGCGCCCTGCCAGCAGCTCGCCGATATCGGCCTCGCCCCACAGCAGCGGAAGTGCAGAGATGAGCCCCAGTGGCGGCCGCTCCCGCACCGGCTCCGCGGGCGCCTCTGCGCAGGACGCCAGCAGGAACGCCGCAATCAGCGCCGCCAAGCGCATCGTCAATTGGCTGTGGCGGGCGGCGGTACCGGGTCGATCGGCTCAGGCGGTGTCTCGGGGACAAGGTCCAGCGCCTGATTGGCGGTTTCGCTCGACGGCACAACGCCGATCTGCGCCAGCGGCTCGTCCGCCGATGACGCATCGTTGCCCATGCCGTTCTCGGCCACCGCCACCGTCGCCGGGTCGTCCGTTGCGCTCTCGAAGATCGCCGCCACTGCTGCCACGATCACCAGCACCGCCGCGAGCCCCGTCAATCCGACGCGGACCCGCTGCCCTCGCTCGCTGTTCCCGCTCGCCATCGTGCAGACGCTACCGCGCGCCGCCCGCTTTGTCGAACATCATGCTGCCGCCGAGTCGGCCGCCGCCACGCGCTCCAGACCCTTCGCCCGTCGCCAGTCTGGATCATAGAGCGTCGACAGGTAGCGGAACCCGCTGTCGCACAGAATCGTCACGATCCGCTTGCCCGGCCCCAGCGTGCGCGCCAGCGCCATCGCGCCCGCCACGTTGATGCCGGACGACAGGCCGAGGCACAGCCCTTCCTCCGCCAGCAGCCGATCGACCATCTCCAGCCCCTCCGGATCGCCGATGCGGAACTGGGTGTCGATCGGCGCCCCTTCCAGGTTGGCGGTGATCCGGCCCTGCCCGATGCCCTCCGCCGCCGACGACCCTTCGCTGCGAAGCTCGCCATGCGCATAATAGTCGTAGAGCGCAGCCCCGTGCGGGTCGGTCAGCGCGATCGCCACGTTGGGATCGTGCGCCTTTAGGCCCAGCCCCACGCCGGCCAGCGTTCCGCCGGTTCCCACCGCGCAGGTGAAGCCGTCGATGCGGCCGTCCATCTGTTGCCAGATCTCCTCGGCCGTGCCGACGACGTGTGCTTTCCTGTTGGCGATGTTGTCGAACTGATTGGCCCACATGGCGTTGTCGGTCTCCTCCGCGATGCGGCGTGACGTATGAACGAAATGGCCGGGGTTGGAGTAGGGCGCAGCCGGCACCAGTACGAGCTCGGCACCCAGCGCGCGCAGCGTGTCCATCTTCTCGCGGCTCTGAGTCTCCGGCATGACGATCACCGTGCGGTAGCCCTTGGCGTTGGCGACCAGCGCGAGCCCGATGCCCGTGTTGCCCGCCGTTCCCTCAACGATGGTCCCGCCAGGCCGCAGCTGTCCGCGTGCCTCGGCATCCTCCACCATGAAGAGGGCGGCACGGTCCTTCACCGACCCACCCGGATTGGTGAACTCGCACTTGGCGAAGACCTCGCACCCGGTCTCCCGGCTCGGGAAATCGAGTCGAACCAGCGGCGTGTTGCCGATCAGCGCGAGCGAATGTGCGGCCGTGATGCTCATCCGCCTGACTTAGCGCGCCGCGCCGCGACGGCAATGGCTCCGGCGCTGCCTTGGTCGCCGCGATGCGGGGTGCATCGCACCATGTGACCTGTGCAATGCAACAAATGAGGGTGCCTTTTGCTTGACGCCCTGCAACACACCGGCAAGAAGGCGCCCGCCATGACCAGCAAGCACCTCATCCTCGCCGCCGCAACCGCGGTTTCCCTCACCCTGTCCGCCTGCGGCGAGTCCGAGCCCGAAGTGGTCGGCGGCACGCCGGATCCGATGGCGCGCGAACTTGCCAACGCCGCGCCGGTCGAGCTTCCGCCCTCGATCACCGCCAGCCGCACCTATCGCTGCCGCGACAACAGCCTGGCCTATGTGGAATTCTTCAACAACAACACGGCTAACTTCCGGCTTGAGCAGGGCGCTGAGCCGACTCGCCTGACGGCGGAAAGCGCGGGCGGCCCCTACACGGCCGACGGCATCACCGTGTCGGGCTCGGGCAGCTCCGTCACCATCGCGCGGCCGGGCGCCGCCAGCCAGAGCTGCAACAGCAACTAACATCTCATTTGGCGCGGGTGTCCTGCCGGGCACCCGCGCTTCCCGGCTGACAGGGACGCATCCGGGCGCTAACGCCCGTCGCCATGACCAGCCCGATCACTCCCCAGGTCGTCGCCGACCACGGCCTCTCCCCCGACGAATATGACCGCGTGCTGCGCGCGCTCGGCCGAGAGCCGAACCTTGTCGAGCTCGGCATCTTCTCGGTGATGTGGTCGGAGCATTGCTCCTACAAATCATCGCGCATCCACCTGAAGACGCTGCCAACCACCGGACCTCAGGTGATCTGCGGACCCGGCGAAAACGCCGGGGTAGTCGACATCGGCGATGGTCAGGCCGCCATCTTCAAGATGGAGAGCCACAACCACCCGAGCTACATCGAACCCTATCAGGGCGCGGCCACCGGTGTCGGCGGCATTCTCCGCGACGTATTCACCATGGGTGCGCGCCCGGTGGCGAACATGAACGCGCTGCGCTTCGGCCGGCCCGAACACCCGAAGATGCGGCACCTCATCTCCGGCGTCGTTCGCGGCATCGGCGGCTACGGCAATTGCGTGGGCGTGCCGACGGTCGGCGGCGAGGTGAACTTCCACCCCGCCTATGACGGCAACATCCTCGTCAACGCGATGACCGTGGGCATCGCCGATACGGACAAGATCTTCTATTCGGCGGCGTCCGGCGTCGGCAACCCGATCGTCTATGTCGGCTCGAAGACGGGACGTGACGGGATCCACGGTGCGACCATGGCATCGGCGGACTTCTCCGACGACACGGAGGAGAAGCGCCCCACCGTGCAGGTCGGCGATCCCTTCACCGAGAAGCTGCTGATCGAGGCGTGCCTCGAATTGATGGCGACCGACGCGATCGTCGCCATTCAAGACATGGGCGCCGCCGGGCTGACGTCCTCCTCGGTCGAAATGGCATCGAAGGGCGGTGTCGGCATCGAACTGATGATGGACGATGTTCCCCAGCGCGAACAGGGAATGACGCCTTACGAGATGATGCTGTCCGAATCGCAGGAACGCATGCTGATGGTGCTGAAGCCCGGCCGCGAGGCGGAGGCCGAGGCAATCTTCCTGAAATGGCAGCTCGATTTCGCCGTCATCGGCCACGTCACCGATACGGGGCGGATGGTGCTGAAGTGGAAGGGCGACGTAGTCTGCGACATCCCGCTCGCACCGCTGGCCGACGAAGCGCCGCTGTACGACCGGCCGTCGACCCCGACACCGCCCGCCCGAGCATTGGTCGACGTACCGGAATGCACAGACGTCGCCGCCGACCTCGTCACGCTGACGGGATCGCCCGATATCGCGTCGCGCCGCTGGATCTGGGAGCAGTATGACCACATGGTCGGCGCCGATACCGTTCAACGGCCGGGCGGCGACGCGGCGGTGGTTCGGGTCCACGGCACTTCCAAGGCGCTCGCCATCACGACAGACTGCACCCCCCGCTACTGCTTTGCCGACCCGGTCGAAGGCGGCAAGCAGGCGGTGGCCGAGGCCTGGCGCAACCTCACCGCCGTTGGCGCAACCCCGCTCGCCATCACCAACTGCCTCAACTTCGCCAACCCGCAGCGGCCGGAGATCATGGGCCAGCTGACCGGCTGCATCGACGGCATGGGCCAGGCCTGCCGCGCGCTCGACTTCCCGGTCGTGTCCGGCAACGTCAGCCTCTACAACGAATCGAAGGCGACCGGCGGCGGCTCCGCCATCCTCCCGACACCGGCGATCGGCGGCCTCGGGCTTTTGGCCGACTGGCAGAAGAGCATCACCATCGACTTCAAGCAGGTCGGCGACATCATCCTGGCGCTGGGCACGCGGCGCGGCGATCTCGGCCAGTCGCTGTGGCTGCGTGAATGTTTCGGCCGGGAAGACGGCCCTCCGCCACGTGTCGACCTCGCCGATGAGCGTCGTACCGGCGATTACCTGCGTGCCGCCAGTGCGGCGGGCCAGGTCACCGCGGCGCACGACGTGGCGGACGGCGGCCTGCTTGTCGCGGTCGCCGAAATGGCGCTCGCCTCCGGCATCGGTGCCATCCTGGACAAGCCGATGCCGTTCGACACCGCAGCCTCCTTGTTCGCCGAGGATCAGGGCGTCTACATCGTCACCGTTCACGACCATGCGCTCGCTGCCTTCCTTCACGGTGCAAAGGCCGCCGGCGTCGACGTCGATCCGATCGGTCGCACCGCGGGCAAGCGCATCATCGTCGAAACGCGCGACAAGGATCATGTCGTCACCCTCGACCAGCTCCGCGAGGCGCACGAAGGCTTCTTCCCGCGGCTGATGGGTCGGGAGTCGGCGCTGGCGTGATGCGGCCCGGCGGCCTCCTGCTGCTGGCGGCGGCCTGCTCCCTGTCCGCCTGTGGCGGCAGCGGCGGTCTCGCTCCGCTTGGGCCGGCGATCGTCTCGCGCGATCCGGAGCCGTCCTACGACGTTCCCTACGTCCCCACCCCCGCCCCCGTGGTGGCGGCGATGCTCGAACTCGCGGCGCTGAAGCCCGGTGAACTGCTGGTCGACCTGGGGTCTGGCGATGGGCGCATCCCGTTGGCGGCGGGGCGGGCAGGCGCACGGGCGCGCGGGGTGGAGATCGATCCCGCCCTTGCTGCGCGGGCGGCCGCTCAGGCCCGTCAGGAGGGGCTCGACGGCTCGGTCCGCTTCGTGCGGGAGGATCTGTTCGGATCGGTCATCCGCGATGCCGATGTTGTTGCACTGTACCTCCTGCCCGCGATCAACAGGCGGCTGGAAGCCAAGCTGCTGACTGAGCTTCGTCCGGGCACGCGCATCGTCAGCCACGCATTTCTGATCGGTGACTGGACGCCCGACGAGCACCGTGTCGTCGATGGTCGCAACATCTATCTGTGGATCGTCCCCGCGATTGCGGGCGGCCGTTGGCAGATCGACCGGGCCGACGGATCTCAGCTTTTCCTGGATCTGGACCAGCGGCGTCAGCAGGTCACGGGCACGCTTGCCGATCAGCCGATCAGCGATGCGTCGCTCGTCGGGCGGCGGCTGCGCTTCTCCACGGCGGCAGGAGAACTGTTCGAGGGGAATGTCGGCGATGCCGATATCGTCGCGGTTCCCGCGACCTCTGCCGCGCCGGCATGGCGGGCCCGCCGCCTTGATTGACGCTCCCGCACGCTGATGCCGGACCTCGCACGCGTCCTTGATGCGGTTGCTCGAGCCTGGGCGGAGCCGTGGGTGCGCCATGCGGCTGCGTGGGGGACGCTGGCGGCGGTGCTGGTCGATGCCGGGTTGGCAACGATGCCCGAACGCTGCGCCACTGTGATGGGCGCGCTCTCGAGGCGCCTGCGGGGCTGGCCGGGTGCGATCCTTGTGGGACTGCTCCATCCACTGATCCTGGGCATGGTCGCGGTGGCCGTTATGCTTGCGGCGGCACGGATCGGCGCCGTGATTGACCGCTGGTATGTCTCCGGCCCGCTTGTCGGCTTGGCGATCGCCTTTGGCCTCTTCATCGTCGGGGATGGCCCGCGCCGTGTCGGGCGTCATCTCCCAGCCGTCTTGGTCGGCGTGGTCCTGCTGCTCGCCGGCCATCTGGTCGCTCCAGCCGGGCCGGTCATCATCGCTCCGTGACACGGGAGGGCGGCGAGCGGCTCGCCACGCTTGATGCGCTTCGTGGCGTGGCGGTCATGGGCATCCTCCTCATGAACATCGTCGGCTTCGCGCTGCCCGACGCCGCCTATCTCAATCCGGATGCGCTTGGGCCCTCTCCCGTGGACCGGATCATCTGGACCGCCCAATTCGTGCTTGTCGACGGCAAGATGCGCGGGCTTTTCGCGCTGCTGTTCGGAATCGGCATTCTGCTCGCCGCCGACGCTGCGGACCGGCGCGGCGCGGACCCCGCGGTGGGTCACCTGCGCCGCATGGCGGCATTGCTGCTGCTCGGCCTCCTCCATTTCTACGGATTTTGGACCGGTGACATCCTGACCGACTACGCTGTCGTAGGGCTGCTGGTCTTTCTGTTGCGGCCGGCACCTCCGCTCATCCTCATGATGGCGGCGATTGCCATGTTCGCCGGCGCGCTGATGACGGAGGCTGCCTTCATCGCCGATCTGGCGCAGATCAGGAACGCCGCCCTGCGTCCGGGCGCCGATGCCGATGCACGCGCGCTCTGGACCCTCTACAACAGCTGGATCGGTTGGCCGACCCCTGCGGACCGTGCCGGTGAGGTCGCCATGCACATGCTCGGCTGGTCTGACGCCTTTGCCGCGCGGATCCGGGATTATGGCGCAAGCGGGCTGTTCGGCGATGCGGGTGCGAAACTGGAAGTCGCCGGCTTCATGCTGATGGGAATGGCCATCCACAAGGCGGGGCTGCTGTCGCATCCGCAAGCCGCTCGTTGGGGAACGATCGCGGCGGCGGTCGGCCTGCCGGCTACCCTCATTCTTGCGTGGATCTGCTGGCATCGTGGCTTCGATCCCGTCGACACGGCCGCGGTTGTGTTCGCCTGGTCGATCGCACCGCGCGTCCTCCTAACGCTTGCCTGGCTCTTCCTGCTGGCCGGCTGGGCGGCACGGGCGTTGGATCCAGTGTCGGCCAGGGTGCGTGCCGCCGGCCGCATGGCACTGTCCAACTATCTCGGCGCCACACTTGTCTTCACCGCTCTCTTCGATGGCTGGGGTCTCGGCCTCTATGGCCTGCTCGGCCGCCCCGTCCTCCTGCTGCTGGTCCTGGTGGCATGGACGGTGATGCTGTGGTGGTCGCCTGCGTGGCTGTCCCGCTTCCGTCTGGGCCCGATAGAGTGGCTCTGGCGGTCGATGGCGGCGATGCAGCTCTTGCCACTCACTCGCAAATAGCTTGCGATCCATTCTCATTAGCGCTACCCCCGTCGCGAGCGGGAGAGTCGATCGATGGTCGTGTGCATCTGCAACGCAATCAAGGAACGCGATGTTCGCGCTGCTGTCCGCGGCGGTTGCACCGATCCGATGAGCGCCTACGCCAGCATGGGCCGTCGTCCGCGCTGCGGGCAGTGCATCCCCTATGCCCGCAACATCATCGCGGATGAGCGCGCAACTGCATAAGCCTCGCAGTAGCGAAGAAATGGCTGTTTTCCGCCATTTTTGCTGATGATTTCGGAGCCGCTCTCAGGTAGGAGCGATCCGACACACAGCAAGTTCGAGGCACTGCGATGAAGGGCGACCCCAAGGTCATCGACTATCTGAACGAGGCGCTCAAGAACGAGCTGACCGCGATCAACCAGTATTTCCTGCACTACCGGATGCTGGAGCATTGGGGCGTCTACAAGCTCGCCAAGCACGAGTATCACGAATCGATCGACGAGATGAAGCACGCCGACAAGCTGGCGGAGCGCATCCTGTTCCTCGACGGCCTGCCCAACTTCCAGCTGCTCGGCCGCCTGAAGATTGGCGAGACCGTGGAGGAGATCATCCGCGCCGATCTGGCGCTGGAGGCGGACGCCATCCCGTTGCTGCGCGAGGGCATCGCGCATGCGGAATCCGTGCGTGATTATGTCAGCCGCGATCTGCTTGCCTGGATTCTGAAGAGCGAGGAGGAGCATGTCGACATGCTCGAAAAGCAGCTCGACATGATCGAGCTGATGGGCATCCACAACTATATCCAGCTGCAGTCCGCCCCCGCGGACGAAACACCGGGCGAGGTCGGCTGACCCACCCGGTCCCAGCGTCGCCCTTGAACCGGGCGACGCCGGGCAGCCTCAGCCCAGCGCCTGACGCTTCCCGAAGCCAGGACGCCGCTGCACCAGCGGATTGGTTTCGCGGTCGAACAGCGCCAAGGTCTGGTCGAACAGCTTCCTGAGCTCGACGACATGGGGAATCAGCTCCTCCGGCGATTCCTGATGCTCGACGCAGCGACGAGCAACCACCTCGATCTCCTCGGCCATGTCGGCCAGCGGCTCCGCGCCGAATTGGCGCGACTCACCCTTCAGCGTATGCGCCGGCCGCACCAGCGCCACCGCGCTGCGCGCCCGCATCGCTTCTTCGATGGCGGCGATCGACTTCACCCCGTCTTCGCGGAAATAGCCGATGATGCGGATGAAATCCGCGCCCAGCTCGGCCCGCGCCTTCGCGAAGTCCGACCAGTTCACCAATGCTGCTGACTGTACTTCGGCCACTTGCGCCCGTCCCTTTGACCGTCACGTCACCTCCGCCGCTGCTAACCGCTCGGCGGTAAAGGAGCCGTTATGATCATGGCCGATCAGGACTGATTGGGATCAATCACGCGAAATCCGTGCCCGATCGGGCTTTCCGCCGGATCACAATTCCACCCCCGCTCGGTGCAGAGCGCGGCGATCTCGCGCGGCGCGGCCGCGTCGTCGGCCACGATGATGACGTTTGCAGTCTCGCGCATTGCCCGCGCCAGCTGGATGGCGGGCCACGGACAGCGCAGCCCGCGGGCGTCGACGATCACGGATCGAACGGGTTCTTCGGCGCCCGCATCACGAAACGCACCGGCACCGTGCCGAAACCAAGTTCCTTGCGGATCCCGTTGACGAGATAGCGGCGATAGCTTTCGGGCAGCTGGTCCACCCGCGTGCCGAACATCACGAAGCTTGGCGGCCGCGTGTTGTTCTGCGTCACATAGCGCGGCTTGATGCGCTTGCCTCCCGGCGCCGGCGGCGGGTTGCGCTCCAAAGCGCCTTCGAACCAGCGGTTGAGCTGCCCGGTCGGCACACGCTTCGACCAGGCGTCGCGCACCTCGAAGCCGACCTTCATCAGCGTGTCGATGCCCTTGCCCGTCGCTGCCGACACGGTCAGCAGCGGCAGCCCGCGCGCCTGTGCCAGTCCTTCGTCCAGCGCTGCACGCACGCCATTGAACAGGGCGGACGCGTTCTCCGCCACGTCCCATTTGTTCAGCGCCACGATGAGCGCGCGGCCCTCCTGAAGAACATGGTCGGCGATCTTCAGGTCCTGCGCCTCCAGGCCGCGCGTGGCGTCCAGCAGCAGCACCACCACCTCGGCGAAATCCACCGCGCGCATCGCGTCCGACACCGACAGCTTTTCCAGCTTGTCGGTGATGTTGGCGCGCTTGCGCATGCCGGCGGTGTCGATCAGGCGGACCGGGCGCCCTTCCCAGGACCACTCGATCGCGATCGAATCGCGCGTGATCCCGGCTTCGGGTCCGGTGATCATCCGGTCCTCGCCGATGATCCGGTTGACCAGCGTCGACTTGCCGGCGTTCGGCCGACCGACAATCGCGATCTTCAGCGGGCCGTCCTCGGCCCGCGTCTCGTCTGCCTCGTCGCCCTCCGGCCGCTCCAGATGCGGGCGGAGCGCCTGGAACAGGTCGGCCACGCCTTCGCCATGCTCCGCCGACAATGCCACCGCATCGCCAAAGCCCAGGGCGAGCGCCTCGAGCAGCCCCTGCTCCCCCGCGCGACCTTCCGCCTTGTTGGCGACCAGCACCACGGGGGTGTCGCCCGCGCGCAGCCAGCGGGAGATTTCCTCGTCCAGCGGAAGGATGCCCGCGCGTGCGTCCACCATGAACAGCGCCACGTCCGCGCCGGCCACGGCCGCTTCCGTCTGCTGGCGCATGCGGCCGGGCAGCGTCTGCGGATCGTCTTCCTCGTACCCGGCCGTGTCGACGACGCGGAAATCGAGGCCCAACAGCGATGCATCCCCCTCGCGCCGGTCGCGGGTCACCCCGGGCCGATCGTCGACCAGCGCCAGGCGCTTGCCCACCAGCCGGTTGAACAGCGTTGACTTGCCGACATTGGGTCGGCCGACAATGGCGACGACGGGCGTTTCCATCAGCGCCAAGCGCTCAGCCGGCCATCGCTGTCGAGCAGGTAGAGCGTGTTGTCCGCCACGACCGGGGACAGCTGGATGGGCACACGGTGCTCCTGCGTGGCCTGAACCGCTCCCGTGACCGGGTCGGCATAGACGATCTGCCCCTCGCTCGACGCCAGGATCAGGCGGCCGCCCGCCAGCACCGGGCCCGTCCAGCTCACGGGCCCGCGAGACTGGCGATCGTCGCGGTACCGCCGCAGCTGCGTCAGCCAGCGGATGCGACCGGTCGAGCGCGCAACGCACAGCAGCTTGCCTTCATCGGTCACGACGAACAGCCACTCGCCCGCGATCCACGGGGTGGAGATGCCGCCGACGTTCAGCTCCCACAGCCGCTGGCCCGTGGTCAGTTCCAGCGCGACCATCCGGCCGCCCGCGCCGATGGCATAGACCCGGCCCTGGTCGATCACCGGATCGGCGTTGATGTCACTCAACGTCGCCACCGCGGTCGAGGAGATGCCCGTGCGCGCCAATTCGTCCTGCCACAGCACGCGACCGTTCTCGTAGCGATAGGCATTGAGGTCGCCCGACGAGAAGCCCGCGACGACCGATCCCTGCGCTGCCGCGGGGGCAGCAACCCCGAACACGCCGGCCACGCCGATCGTGCCGGCTTCGGTCCACACGACGCTGCCGTCCGCCTGCGACAGCGCGAACAACTGGTTGTCCTGCGTGATGACATAGGCATTGCCGTTGGACAGCGTCGGCGCGCCGCGCAGCGGGCCACCCGGTCGCACCTTCCAGATGACGCTGCCGTCCGCGATGTTGAGCGCGGCCGCATCGCCGACACCGTTGGTGGCGTAAAGACGATCGCCCTCCACGCTCACGCCGCCGCCGAACAGCGACCGCGTGTTTCCATCCGCGCCCAGCACGGTGGTCCAGACGGTCGCGCCCGTCGCCGCATCGAAGGCATGGATGCGTGCCTCGCTGTCGATGACGTAGACGCGCCCGTTCGCCACCACCGGCGACGCTGCCAGCCGCGCGCGGTTCGACGTGCCCGCGATGGTCGCCGTCCACACCTGCGTCGGTGTCGCGCCCAGTGCGAGGTGGCCCATCGACTTGGCGGCATTGCCGCCCGATTGGGTCCAGCTGTTGTTCTGGACGGGCGCCGGCACCGACACCGCCACGCTTGCGAGTGTCGGGTCAACCTCCGCGCTGTTGTCGGACGTCAGCACGGGCACGCGTTCGCCCACCACCGGCGTCTTCGGCCCGGAATTGCCGGACCGGAAGATGCCACAGGCGGGCAACGCCACCAGCGCGGCCAGCAACAGGGGCGTCGCGACAAGGCGGTTGATGCGGCCGGGGGTCATCGTGCGGTCTCCTGGGGGGCGGCGGCCGGCGTCGGCGCCGCGGCGGCGGGCGCTTGGCCTCCCGCATCCACTACGGCCGCCATCTGCACGGCGCGTGAACGGATCGACTGCGGCACCGCCGCGTCGTTGGCGATCGCCGTGAACAGCCGCGCTGCGGCTGCGCCATTGCCTTGCGCAAGCTCGGCCATCGCCACCATCTCGCCCGCGCTCCCGAACCAGGGATTGCCAGGCTGCGCCAAGGGCCGCAGGCGCTGGATCACGGTGGCGGGCGGCAGCCGATCGAACTCGGCTGCGGTTGCGCGAACCAGCGCCACGTCGCGAAACGGCTGGCCGATGCCCGCATCGGTGGCGACCGACTGGTAGATTTGCGCGGCGCCTGCGCGATTGCCCGACTGCAGCGCCACATCGGCCTGCGCCAGCTTCGCGACCGCCCGATACCCCGGCGTCTCCGACGTGGCGAGCGCGTCGAGCGACGCGCGGGCGCCTGCCGCGTTGTTCTTGGACAGGCTGTCGATCGCCTGGGCAAGCGCCTCGCCCTCGCGGCCGGCCGCGGCGGCCTGGCGCTGCTGCCAGATCATCCAGCCGGCCAGCGCGGCCAAGCCCAGCACGACGGCTGCCGCCACCAGCAGGCCATAGCGCCGCCAGAAGTTGGTGACGTTGTCGCGCCGAAGCTCCTCGTCGACTTCACGGAGAAAGGCTTCGTTATTCTGCGGCGTCAGGGCCAAATGAGGAACTCCGGTGGGAAAAGCGCGCGGGACCTTAGCGGCCGGCGGCTAACGGTGAAAGGTGGCGGTGGCAGGGCGGATCAATCGCCCGCGGGATAGATTTCGGCCTCGCCCGGAAAGGCCCTGGAGCGAACATCGGCGGCATAGGCGGCGGCAGCCTCGCCGATCTCCTCCGCCATCCGGCCATATCGCCGCACGAAGCGGGGTGTGCGCTCGAACAGACCCAGCATGTCCTCGGCCACCAGCACCTGACCGTCACATGCCGCCGACGCCCCGATGCCGATCGTCGGGCAGGCGACCTCGCCCGTCAGCGTTCGGGCCAGCGGCTCGACCACCCCCTCGATCACGAGAGCAAAGGCGCCTGCCTCAGCGATCGAGCGGGCATCGGCCGTGACGCGGGCGGCGGCGGCATCGCCGCGCCCCTGGACCCGGTGTCCGCCAAGCTGGTTCACCGCCTGCGGCGTCAGCCCGACATGCCCCATCACCGGAATCCCCCGCGCCGACAGGAACGCGACGGTCGGCGCCATCGCGACCCCGCCCTCCAGCTTCACCGCCGCGGCACCCGTCTCCTTCAGCAGACGGGCCGCGCTGTCGAATGCCTGTTCGGGCGATCGTTCATAGCTGCCGAACGGCATGTCGATGACCACCAGGGCATGGTGGCTGCCACGCACCACCGCCGCGCCGTGCGCTGCCATCATCTCCAGGCTGACGGGCAGCGTGGATGGCAGGCCGTAGATCACCTGCCCCAGGCTGTCGCCCACCAGCAGCATGTCGCAGTGCGGGTCGAGCAGCTGGGCCGTCCGAACCGTATAGGCGGTCAGCATCACCAGCGGCTCGCCGCCCTTTCGTGCCCTGACCGCCGGCACCGTCACGCGCTTCATCGGCAGCGGCGTGGGCGTGGCGCGGCTGGTGGCGCTATCGACGGTGAAGGTCGTTGACATGAACGCGGCCTAGCCGAGCGCGCTCGCTGCGGCAAACGGCGGCGCGGATCGGGGCTTAGCGCGGATCCGGAATGGGACGCCGCCCCATCAGCTTCAGCGTGGCGTTCCGCCCTGCGCGCATGATGGGGTAAAGGAGGGCAGAGCGACGGCGCGACCGGAACACCCAGGCCTGTACCCGGTTGAGCGTGCCCGATGGACCGCTCATCAGCGCGAGGCGATGGATCACCGCGTCGCCGTGCAGATACTCGTCACCCATCTTCATCGCCATGCCCTGGTTCAGGTCGAACCCGCGCGCGCGCATCTCACCGACGATGGGATCGTCGCTCGATCTGGCGTCCACCAGCCTGACCTTGCCGACCGCGTCGCGCAGCCTGACAAGCTTCACATAGGCGGAGCAGAACGGACACTCGCCGTCATAGACGATCCAGATGCCGTCGTTGCTCATTGCAGCACCCGGTCGGCCCGCGCGTCATAAAGCGGCAGCACGCTGCGCTTCACCACCTGCCGCTTTAGCCGGCCCTGATCGAGCGAGAGGCAGACGCTGTCCATGACAAACATGTAGGATGCGATCCGCCGCTTATCCAGCGGGTAGAAGCTGTCGGCCACTAACGGGCTTGGCACATGGTGGTGCGGCACGCGGTAATAGTGCCAGATGCCACGGTCGTCGGCGTGGGCCAGCACGCGCTTGTGCTGCGCCTGCATGTAGAGCGCGAGCTGGTGGCGCGGCCCCCACTGCTCCGCCGCCGGTTCGCTTCGCGCGGGCACGGTGCAGGTGCGACCGGCCACTGCATCCTTGTGGCTCAGCACCGATCCCCAGATCGACGGATTGAAGTGGCCGTAGCCTCCCGGATACCAGAGCCGCCCCTGCGACACCTGGTAGGAGGACGAGCCAAAATAGGCGTTCGGCACGCGATGCAGGCTGCCATCGTCCATGCGGGCGACGAAATAGGGCGAGGCAAAGCCCGGCGTCTCGTACCAGGCCAGCGTCGCCACGCGGAACAGCGCAATGCCTGCAATCACGAACAGCACGGCCGTGGTCCTGACCACCCGGTTCCACTCGTCCTCGCGCACGGCGGCAAGCGTTGCGACCACGATCATGTTGAGCGCGATCCACTTCCAGAACAGCAGGCCGAGGGTCGCCCACACGATGACATGGAACACATCAAAGGCGATCGTCGCCAGGATCAGCCAGCGGCGCTTCCAGACCGCCACCACCGCCAGGATCTGCACAGTCCACGACAGGATGTTGATCGGCACCGACAGGAAGACCAGCGCGCCGTGCACCGCCTCCACCGCCCACGGCCATGCGGCAAAGGGCAGTGTTCCTTTTTCAAGCGCCGCGGGGATGCCGTCGGACAGCCTGTTGTCCAGCAGCCAGCTGAAAAAGCCGCCATCGAGCGCCAGCTTGGCAAGACCGGACCAGAAATAGTTCGCCAGATGCGCGCCGATCGCGGCCGCCAGCATCATCATGGTTCCGGTCTGGATCAGCGCGTCGTCGACGGCAAGCGCCCTCCTGACGCCCTCGACCCGCCTTGCCCCCGCGATGAGTGTAAACCCGATACTCAAGAAGGCCACAATCTCCGCCACGTTGCGGATGTCGAGCGTGGAGAAATAGAAGCCGGTCAGTTCGGTCTGCAGCTCCCGCATCATCCACAGGAGCATGGCCGACCCGAACAGCGCGCTCGGCCGCCACCAGCCGATCACCGCCAGCGCGATGCCGATCGGCCGGCCAAGCTGGTGCAGCACCACCGCCGGATGGTCGGGCGGCAACGCGGCATAGGGCACGGCAAACGGCTCAACCGCGAAGTAGAGCGCGAGGAAGATCACCGATCCCCTGAGCGCCCGCAGCGCAAACCGCGGCAGCGGGCGCGGATCGACCCAAAGGAAGGCGGCCGTCAGCGCGCCGACCGCAGCCGCCCAGGCAAAGGCAAGCTGCGGCTCCTGCGTGGCGACCAGGTCCGTGCCCTCCTTCAGGAGGGTGAAGCCGAGCAACGCCGTGATCAGGAACAGCAAGGGTCCGGTCAGCGGCGGCGCCCCTGCCAAGCCCGCTTCCTCCGTGGCGGTCGTCATCGGTCGCGCGGCACGTTTCGCTGTGCCCAGACCAGAAGCATGTACCAGAGGGGCGCGCGCGCCCGCCGCATCGCCAGCCGGCGGCGGAGCTGCTCGATGGGGCGGACCAGCAGCCAGTTCATCAGGCTGCCCGCTTTCGGTCGAGCACACCCTGGTACGTCGCGAACAGATCTACGAAATGGTCGTCCAGCGTTCGCGCACGCGCGGCTGCCGCCCGCGTTGCCGCGCGCAGCTGCAGCTGGTCACGATCAAGCATCCGCTCGATGGCGGCGGCGGCATCGCGCGGATCGCCGGTCCGGTACAGCTCCGCGAACTCGGGCCGGGCGATGTCGGCGACCGCCCCCTGGTCGGGCAGGATCAACGGCAGGCCGGACGCCAGCGCCTCCGACGCGACCAGACCAAAGGTTTCGGCAGCCGACCCGTGGATCAGCGCATCGCCGCTGGCCATCACGGTCGCAAGCCGTGCGCGATCCATGATCGGGGCGAGCGGCTGGACATGCGGGTTGTCCGCAATGTGGGCGAGCACCTTCTTCTGCTTGTGCCCGCTTCCGATCAGCACCAGCCCCACCGGGCGCCGGGCGGCCACCGATGTTACGGCATCGATGACGGTCGGCCAGCGCTTTTCATTTGTGTGCCGCCCGATCCCCAGCAGCAGCGTCGCGTCTGCAGGAAGGCCGCAGCGCGCAAGCAGCTCGGCGCGCAGCGCTTCGTCGCGCAGATCAGGGGAGAAGACGCCCGCATCCACGCCCATCGGCACCGTCACGGTGCCGCCGATCCCGCCGGCGGCCAGCCGGGCGGTCAGGCTCGGCGCGGCACACACCACCGTCGGGATCCGCTCGCCCAGCCAGCGCAGATATCGCCAGAACCAGCCGAACCCGCGGTCGATCTGGTCGCGGTCCGCAATCCCCTCGAACCAGCGGTAAGCCCAGGCGGACAGCGGATCATGGTGCATGAACAGCGCCTTGGCCGCGTTCCCTTGCCAGCGGGCGACGATCTTCGCGCCCATCCACGGCGACGACGCCTCGACGATATCACCCTGCTCCCGGTCGAGCACCGCATGGACGTCGGCCTCGTCCCAAAACATGTTGTAGCGCTTGTCGAACGGCAGGGCGGGTGCCTTGACGAGGACCAGCCGTCCGCCCGGTTGCGGGACGACCTCGTTCCGATCGCTCGGCGCGACGACGACCACCTCGTGCCCCGCGACGGCCGCGGCGGCGAATTTCGCCTTGATGTAGACCTTCACGCCGCTGCCTTGCGGCGAATAGAATTCGCAGACGTCGACGATCTTCATTGCGCGGCTGTCAGCCGATCGGACCGAAGCCGAGGCCCCGGCGATAATTCATGATCACCACGGTTTCAGCGAGGCCGCGGCCGACCGGCAGGGCGACAGCGCGCACGTCCGGCTTCGCGCGGCCGATGCGCGGATTGTTCGGAAATCCGACCCCGTCGCGCAGAAAACCGAACCGCCCGTCCCGGTCGCGGTCGTGGTGGACGGCCAGCGCCCAGGTGCCGGGCCCCGGCGCGCGGATGCACAGCGTCACCGGGCCCGACGTCGGCATGGCCGTGACGACCCGCCGGAACGGCTTGTCGGCGGCTATCAGAACCCGGTCGGGCGCAAGGAAGTCCTCTTGCGATGCGGGATATAGCTCCAGCCGCATCAGTCCCGTGCGGTCCTTCAGCCCGCGCACCGAAATCCGGTAGCCCGGACCCGTCTCGCCGGGACGACAATCGGCATCGGCGCGGCCACGCTCCTCGCGAGGCGGCACGGGCGCAGCGGTCGCAGAGAGTGGAACGGCGACTAGCAGCAGGGGCAGGATCGCGCGCATCACCGTGCCTCGCGCCCCGGCCAAAATGCACCCACGACCAGCGCGGCACCGACGATCAGGTGCATGGCCAGCAGCGATGCCGATGTCAGCGCCACCAATCCCGACGTTTCGGCGTTCCGGCCGAGCATGAACACCGCGATGGAGGCGAACAGAACCTCCTTCTGCGGAATCAGCGGCAGCCGGGTGACCAGCAGCCGCAAAGCCGCCAGCGCCAGCCAAAGGCCGATCGGCGCCGCCGGGGCCAGCAGGTGCCACAGCACCGCGGCAAGCGTCGTCGTGACGGCAAGACGGGCAAGGTGGATGCCGAGGATTTCGACCAACTCGCGCCGGGTCAGGCTGTACACGCGCCGCCGAAACAACAGCACGCCCAGCGTGATCGCCATGATCAACAGCGCGGACCACAGCGATGCGGAAGCATAGCGACCCATGTTGAGCTGAGTCAGGAACGGATAGGCGACCAGCAGCAGCAACATGGTGACCAGGTTCGCTGCCAGCGCCGACTGGATGTTCACATCCTTGATGGCACCGAAGGGCGCGTTGGTGAGGCTCGCACGCTGCCGCGCCCACAGGTAGAAATAGGCCTCGCCCGAATAATCCAGCAGCAGCTCGTTGCTGATGCGCTTGCGCAGCAGCACGGGAAAGCCGGCGACCGGCAGCCGCCAGAGCCGGCGGAAGATGATCCAGTCGGCGATCGGCAGCGCGAAGTAGAGCGCGGCGAGGACGACCAGAAAGGCCGGCTGCGCGGCGACAGCGGCCAGGAAGGTCTCGATGTCCGACCGGCTCACGCTGGTTGCGATCGCCACCACCATCGCCGCCGTGATGACGTGCAGCAGCAGCTTGGGCCAGCGTCGGGACGGCTCTTCCAGCTTCGGCAGGTCCATGGCGATTGCCTGGGGCGGCTTGTCGGCGATGGGGATCACGCCTCGCTGCCTGCCGGCGCCCAGCTCTGCCGGCGAAGGACGGTGTCGCGCTGTCCGCGCGCCGAAAAGCGGCGGGCGAGCAGATCGTGGAAAAGCCGGTCCTTCAGCGCAAAGGGCGTGGCATGGTACAAAATGCGCTCGGCAAGGGTCCAGCGCACGCCCTTGCGGTCGACGCGCCGCTCGGACGACCGGCACCAGAGCGCCCGGGAATGCGCCTGGCGCCCCAGGTGCAGGACGCGCTGCATCAGCTCATGATCCTTCAGCACAAACGGCCAGATCCGCGCATCATAGCCCCCGCTCCGGACAAGGGCGTTTCGTCGGAAGCAATGCGCTGCCCCGCTGACATGGTTCTGGCGTGGCAACAGCGACAACACCGCCCGCTGCTTCCACACGCGCAGCCACGCTTTCAGTCCACGGGCGCGCTCCGGCACCAGATAGGCGCTGGTCGCGACCACCGCATGCCCGCCGCGATCGAACAACCGCTCCGCCTCCGCCAGATAGCCTGGCGGGTAGACCGTATCCGCATCGCAGATCGCCACGAACTCCGTTACCGCCGCATCAATCCCGCGCTTCAGCGCATGGACCTGACCGGCCGTACGCTCCTCCAGGATGTCAGCCGAGATCCCCGCCCCCTCGATCTGCCCCCGTGCCGCGGCGATGCCGTCGTCAGTGGAGGCATTGTCGACCAGGATGAGGTGGAACGGCACGCTCTGCGCTGCCAGCGAAGCGATCGTCGCCGGCAGGAACGCCGCTTCGTTGTAGACGGGTACGACAACCGACCACCGCATTGCTCAGGCATACTCTCTGGCTGAAATGACAGGCGCCGCTATCTGCCAACTATGCCCAATATAAGGCAACCGGGGCATCCCGGTCGACTGGTCAGGCGACGCTGAACAGTGCTTGGTAATGGTCGGCCGAAAAGCCGAGAACGGTTCGGTCGCCGAGGTCCAGCAGGGGCCGCCGGATCGTGGACGGGTGCTCGATCATCAGGCCCGTTGCCCGCTCCCCATCCAGGTCGGCCTTCGCCGCGTCGGGAAGCGCGCGAAAGCTCGTGCCCTTGCGGTTCAGCACCGCATCCCACCCATGCTCCGCCACCGCGCGCATCAGCACCGCCTTGTCGACGCCGTCCCGCCGGTGGTCATGGAAGCTGTGGGCAATGCCGGCGGCGCTCAGCCAGGCCCGCGCTTTGCGCATCGTGTCGCAGTTGGGAATGCCGTGCAGCACGGGCGTCATGCGTCGCCTGCCATCTGGAGGATCAGCGTCCAGTGCTCGTCCTCAATCGGCGTGACCGACAGCCGGAACTGCCGGAACATCGCCATGCCCGAGAGGCGCGGCTCCGCCTTCATGGCCTTCAGCGTCACCGGGTGCCGCAGGGGGCGAACCGGCTTCACGCGCACGGCGGGAAAGCGCCCCTTCTCGTCCGACGGATCGATAAAATGCTCTTCAGACACCGTCGCGATGCCGACTACCGCCAGACCTTCATTGGAATGGTAGAAGAGCAGCCCGTCGCCCTGCCTCATGTCGCGCAGGTAGATCGCAGCCTGGTTGTTCCGCACACCGTCCCAGATCGTCTCGCCGTCGCGGACCAGATCGTCCCAGCTATATTTGTGCGGTTCCGACTTCACGAGCCAATGCGCCATGGCCGCTGCTCACTCCCACTCTATTGTTCGTATCCCGCATAAGCAGCTGTAAGATAATGCTTTCTTCTCGCCGACGCCTGAAAATCCCGCCCTGCGGTCCGTCAGTTTCGTCGGCTGCTGATTAAGTAGCTGTATCGACAGAGAAATCAGCACAAGATTTTATTTTCAGGCCTGACGACGACAATCGAAGAATATCGCGCCTAAAACCGAACTAGGGCTGCGCGACACGGGAAAGCACCCACTCGTTCCATACCGCACGCCTACGACGCTACGGCGCGAAGAGCCACACCGGCAAGCACACGTTGGCAGCCCAGGGCGCGCTGCGCTGGATTACAACGACCATGGGAACGGCCCGTCGTACCGTCCGCCTACTCCTCCGTCCTACGCATACCAACGCCAATGGCCGCCGATTACCGCATCGCCTGCGCTTCCCTGCTGAGGTCGCCAAGCCGGCGTTCTCCCTCGACACTCGAAGGAGGCGATCATGACCAATCCCGTCGACCGACCCACTGCCAACGCGTGCCGTCACTCACTGGATCTGCCACGCACCATCCGGCGGGCTGAACTTAGGGCAATCGTGCCGCTTGCCGACAGCACCATCTATGAGATGGAGCGAAGAGGCGCTTTCCCTCGCCGCTTCGCGCTATCGCCCAGATGCGTGGTTTGGGATCTAGCCGAGGTCAAAGCCTGGCTTACTCAGCGCAGACAAGAGCAGGGCGCATCGCTGGCGACGGTGCAACATCCGGACGTTCACCTCCGTCGCACCCGACCGGTTCGGCGCTAGATCAGTCTAGGCGTCGACAGCACTCGGCGGCTAGACCATGCCGAGGTCTAGCCGTTACTTGTAGAAGCGGAGCTGACCTGTGGCTTCTACGTCGTCTTGAGCTACGCGCACCCCGACGCAATCGACACCCATTGCCGGTTCGAAATTGTGGGATCACCGAGCAGCCGGTCGGCTGCCGTGACGACGAAGCCAATTCTCCAGCTCGGCAATTTCCTTGCGCTGCATGTCGGCCGTCTTCTGCGCCATCCGCTTCGCCTCGGCGTCGTCGCCGTGACGGATTTCGATTTCCGACATCGCGATTCCGCCGCGATGATGCTCAATCATCTTCAAGGCGAAGGCGCGATCGGGGTCGGGATCGTTGGCGGCCATCATGCGCTCGTTCATCTGCTGCATGGCGGCCATGTACTCCTGACGCGCCATATCGCCGTGCCCACCCGCTTGCTGTGCACTACCGTGGTTCATGCCTTGATGGCCCTGCGCCTGAGCCATGGCGGGCGCGGCAAAGAAGAGGGATGCAGCGAGCGCTGCGGTCACCGATCGGCTCTGAAACGACATTCTTGATCTCCTTGTCGATCCGACCAGAACCGGTCGTCTTCACCACGGTTCCGGAACTGCGACCATCGATCTCTACTCTGCGGCAGGGACGATCGTGCCGAGGATGGCGACTGCGAGGAGCACGAGAAGGCCTAGCGCAAGCTCGGCACGGATGTGCAAGCGCAGTCGGCTGCGGACCCTCTCGCTGTCACAGCCACTTGTCAGGCTCGACGCCAGCGCCGGCACGAGGCGCAGCCGGTTAGACGCCGCGAGACCGATCATCGTGGCGAAGACCGCCAGCTTCGCGAGCAGGATTCCGCCGTAGGTTGTGGTGAAAAGCCGATCGAGGCTTTCGACCAGGAACCAGCTGTTCACCGCGCCCGAGACCACCAGCACGGCCACCGCCGCCAGGCCGATGCTGTGGAACGCCACCAATCGGGCCGAAGCCGTCTCGAGGTCCCCGCGAACGCCCGACGCATCTTGGGCAAGCAGGAAAAGCAGCGGCGGCAAAGCCCCCAGCCACACCGCCGCCGCGAGGAGGTGCGCTGCGTCCGCCGTGCGATGAAACAAGCCGGCCACGCCCTCTTGGGCCGTCGCGTGGCCGGTCAGCGCGACGGTGACGACAAGCCCGCCTGCGAGCAAAAGACCTGTTCGTCTCAGAGCTCGTACCGGCCGGCGCCACGTGACGACAGCGACTGCGATCAGCAGCGCGGCCATGACGAGCCGAACGGACCAGACCCTGCCGAAGTCGGTCTCCGTGACGACGGCGGACCAAAGCGTCGCATCGGAGAGCGAGGCGAAGCCGCCGCCCAGCCCGGCGACAGTCGCGATCAACACGGCGGCGGCCGCGAGCAGAAGCATTGCGCTCGACGCCAGACCCAGGCGACCGAGCCGTCGGGTAACACTTGCTGACCCCGCTCCGTAGCTCGCGTAAGCGAACGCGCCGAAGACTAGGACGAGTGCGGCGTAATGCAGGAAGCGGGCTGCGATCGGCCCGGCCTCCGTCACGGCCGCAGCGTGAAGCTGTAGCTGCCCGTCATGCGGTGCATGTCGCTGCCCGCCGCCGACCAGTCGACCTTGTAGGCGCCAGGCCGCTGAAAGCCGCGCACGACCGCGTTGACGCGGCTCCGGTTCTCAGGGTCCACGGCGACGGTGGCGACGTGCAGCTTGGCGCCGTCCGGGCCGGTGACCGCGACCGTCACGAAGCGAGGCAGCACCGCCTCGTTGAAGGTGATCTGCAGCTGGGCTGGCGCGGCGCGGACGGAGGCGTTCGGCGCCGGATTGGCGCTGACCAGCCGGGTGTGCGCGAACGCGGGGCTGGCGACGAGGGCCGCCGCAGCGGCGAGAGGCAGGACGAAACTACGCATCTTGGTCTCCTTCGATGATCAGGCGGCCCGCCGCGCGGCGGCGGACGACCAATGAATGTGAACGATTCGCCAGACCCCGCCCGTGCGGCGAAGCAGCATGGTTTCCGTCGTGACGCGGTCGACGGCCTTGCCGTTGTAAGTTCCGGTCGTGCGCCCCTCGGTCAAAATCCAGGCGGTGTCGCCCGAAAGGTTGCCGGAGCGACGCGTGGTGCGGCTCGGGACCGCTCTGGCGAAGGCGGCATCGGCAGGCGCGTGGTGCGCGGCGTATTCGGCCTTGCCTCGTTCGACCCCGCCGGACTCGAAGATAGTCGCGTCTTCGCTCAGGTGCCCCAAGGCCGCCGGAACGTCTCCTGACGCGAGCGCGGCGTGGAACGCGTTTACGATCGACGCCGCGGCTCGCGCTCCAGGGTTCAAGGCTCCCGCTTGCGCCGTCTTAGACGTTGTCTCGTGAGCCCAGACGGGTTGACTGCCGAGGATCAAGGCTGCGAGCGTGAGCATCAGCGCGTGCTTATGGGTCATCAGCGCCTCCTTAGAACCAGGACCGCAGACCGACCAGGAACGCCCAGCCGCCGACATCCTCGCCCGCGGCCCTCGCGAAGTCCGCCGTATCGCCGAGGCGGCGCTCGTACTGCACGCCAACATAGGGGGCGAACTCGCGCTTGATCTCGTAGCGCAGCCGGAGGCCCGCCTCGACCGTCGACAGACCCGCGCCGACGCCGAGCTCGGGCACGTCCTGCGCCGCCAGATCGAACTCCACGCGCGGCTGCAGGATCAGGCGGTTTGTGATCCGCTGGTCGTACTCGGCCTCGAAACGGGCGGTGAGGTCACCCTTCTCGGACAGGAAGGCCGCGGCGTCGATCTCGAACCAGTACGGGGCCAGTCCCTGCACGCCGAGCACCAGGTGCCCACGATCGGGCTTGGGGCGAAAATCGTAACGGACGCCGGCCTGCAGGTTGAACCAGGGACCGATCGCGCGACTGTACAGCGCTTGCACCTCGGCGGACTCGAGCGCCCCGCCGAACTCACCCTCGCCCTCGGTCTTGATCCAGAGGCGGTCGTAGTCGCCGCCGTACCAGCCCTCGGCGTCCCAGGCGTAACCGTCGCGACCGTCGACCCCGCGGTACTCCAGCCGGTCGAACAGTACCATGTAGCCGGTGTAGCCGCCGTGCTCGTCGATCAACTCCTCCTGCCGCTTCCGAGCCATCAGCTGCGGGTCCCAGACCGTGTCGGCCGCGTTCTCGGGTCCGGAGAAGGCAGCTTGCGGAGGCGGCGCGACGGGCGGAGCGCTGGCCGCCATGCCAATTCTCGCCGTGCAATGGCCCATAGCGGCATGCTCCGGCGGGCAAGACGGATCGGCCGCGCCCGCGGCAGGCGTCGCAGGCGCTGGAGCTGCCGCGCCATGCCCCGCGTGCGGATCGACTCCGGCTTGGGGAGACGCAAGCGTGCAATGTCCCATCGCCGCGTGCTCAGGGGTGCAGCCCGGAGCAGCCGGAGCCGTCTGGAGAGCGGGTGCCGGAGCCGGGTCCGTCGCCACTACCGCACCCGAAGGCGGCGCAGCCTCTGCCGCCGGTTTCGGTGTGCAATGACCCATAGCCGCATGCTCTGGCGGACACGCGGGATCGACCGGTGCGGACGAAGCGGACTGCGCTGCTGGGGTGGCAGACGGCTTGGGCGTGCAATGGCCCATGGCGGCGTGCTCCGCGGGGCAAGTCGGATCGCCGGTCGATGGAGAGGACGCGGGATCTTGCGCCGTCGCGGGCGGTGTGCCGTGGCCGACGTGCTGGGCGAGTGCCGGGGCGGCGAAGCCGATCGTCGCGGCGGCCGCGAGAGGGAGTGCGCGCCTCATGCCGCGCCTCCCGTGCCGCCCGAACGCGCCGATGGCGGCGGCGTGCCGCTCGCGTTCGGGGCGTCGTCCATCGGTCGGACCTTCACGACGTTCATCATGCCGGCGTGCATGTGGTAGAGCAGGTGGCAGTGAAACGCCCAGTCGCCGGGGGCGTCCGCGGTCAGGTCGAAGCTCGCCTTGCCGCCCGGCATCACGTTCACCGTGTGCTTCACCGGATGCCCGTGCGGCATCCCCGTCACGAGCTCGAAGAAGTGCCCGTGGATGTGGATGGGGTGGTTCATCATCGAGTTGTTGATGAGGTTCACCCGCACCCGCTCGTTCCGCTCAAAGCGGATCGGCTCGGCGCCTTCGTTAAGCTTTCTGCCGTCAAAGCTCCACATGAACCGCTCCATGTTGCCGGTCAGGTGAATGTCGACGCTGCGCGTCGGCTGACGCCGGTCGTGGAACGGTTCCAAGGGCGCTAGGTCGTGGTATGTCAGCACGCGATGCGGTTCGTTCTCGAGCCCCAGCGGCCGGTCCCCGGTCCTATCGACGGGGATGGGCGCGATCATGTCGACGCCAACACCGACATCGATGTTCGGCGGTACGAGCGACTCGTCGCGCATGTCGTGGTTCATGCCGCCCGACCCATGGCCCATCGCCGCATGATCGGCCCCGGCGGGAGGGGCTGCCGCGCCGCGACCCATCGCCGAGTCGCCCAACTGGCCGCCCGAGCTGTGACCCATGGAGCCGTGGTTCATGCCGCCATGATCCATCCCGCCCATGCCCATGTCCTTCATGCCGAGCGTCGGCCGCGGGCGGAGCGGCGGCACCGGCGCGACCATGCCCAGGCGCGGCGCAATCGTCGCGCGGCAGAAGCCGGACCGATCGATCGACTCCGCCATGAGCGTGTACGCCCGGTCTTCGGTGGGCGTGACGATCGCGTCGTAAGTTTCGGCGACCGAGATCTGGAACTCGTCGGTCTCGACCGGCCGGACATGCGTGCCGTCGGCCTGAACGATCGACATCGGCAGGCCCGGGATGCGCACGTTGAAGATCGTCATCGCCGAGGCGTTGATGACGCGCAGGCGCACGCGCTCACCGGGGCGGAACAGGCCCGTCCAGTTCTCCTGCGGCCCATGCCCGTTGATGAGGTAGGTGTAGGTCGTGCCCGTCACGTCGGCGATGTCGGTCGGGTCCATGCGCATACGCCCCCACATCCGCCGCTCGGACGCCGACATCCGCTCCTCCGGATCGCTGCCCTGCAGCAGGCCGGCGAGCGTCTGCTTCTGGCGATTGAAGTAGCCGCCCTCGTTCTTCACCTTCGCCATGACCTGATGCGGGTGCATGAACGTCCAGTCGCTGAGCACGACCACGTGCTCGCGGTCGTACGCCGCGGGCTCAGCGCCCGCCGGGTCGATCACCAGCGGCCCGTAGTGCCCGGCCTGCTCCTGCAGGCCGGAATGCGAGTGGTACCAGTAGGTCCCGAACTGCTTGATCGGGAACTCGTAGGTGAAGGTCGTCCTCGGCAGGATGCCCGGGAAGCTGATCCCCGGCACGCCATCCATGTGGAACGGCAGGATGAGGCCGTGCCAGTGGATTGAGGTGTCCTCGTCGAGCGTGTTCTCCACATGGATACGGACGTTTTGACCCTCGCGCAGGCGGATCAGCGGGGCCGGCAGCACGCCGTTCACCGTGATCGCGTGGCCCGTGCGACCGCCGACGGTGAAGGCGCTGTGGCCGACGCGGAGGCGGATGTCCTCACCCGTCAGCGTCGGCCGATCGGTGCGCAGCCCCGGCGAGCCGGTCTGGGCCCAGGCCGGGAAGAGGTTGGTGAGCCCCAGGCCGAGCCCGCCGAGCGCGGCTCCGCGCAGCATGGCCCGCCTGTTGAGGGCGATCGTCTCGTGCATGTCGTGTCCTCTCGACCGCTAAACGGCCGTGTCGGCGCCGGAGCCGACGTATGAACGCGTTCCGGCGCCTTTATGCGCTCAGTTCGACGGCGCGGGGCGATCGGATTGGGCCTGGCCGCTCGCGGCGTGCCCCTCGCAACACGGACGCTGACCGGCCTGAGCCCCTTCGCAGCAATCCATGCGGCCGTTGCCGTCGGCGTCGCCGCAGCAGTTCGCATGCTTGCTGTGGTCGACGCCGGAGCCGCCGTGGCCCTGGTGCTGCGTGTGCTCGGCATGTGCGGCCGGTTGCGTGCCGGGCTGAGCGGCATGGTGCTGAGCATGACCCTGGTGAGCCTGGGCGTCAGGGGCGGTCTGAGCCGCTGCGGGCGCGGCGAATGCGAGCGCCACCGCGCTCATGAGCAAGAACTTCATCTGATCTCTCCTGGAATGACGGTTTGCGCGAGCAGAGCTCGCTCGGGCGTCAGGAGAGTCGCGGAGGGGGTGGTTCAGCTGTTGGATTGCGACCGGGCGTCGGCACGACCGACGTGACGCGCTGTGGGACACTGAGGATGATCTGCGTCTCGGTCACCAATGGCGTCGGAGTGAGCACGCCGGCGCAAGCCATCCGGCAGTCGAAACCCACATCGCCATTCGACTGGTCATCCTGATCGCCGCCGCCCATGTCAGCGCAGTGGCCCGCATCCGCCTTGGGCGCATGATGCTCGGCGGTGGGCGCGCCGATCGGCGCAGCGTTCGCCATGCCGCCCATGCTGCAGATCGGCGCGAAGACGAGCGCGATCAGCAGGACGAACTGCAGGAGGCTGCGAACCGGCATCACGTATCGATGTAGCGACCGGGCCGACATGGAACAACCCATTGCCATCAAGGCAACATCTGGTGCGACGCGGTCGGACCGAGGAGCATCCAGACCGCCATCCCGACCATCATGAGGTTCTCGGTCAAGGACACGAAGCCCAAGGGCACGTTGCTCGACCCGCCGACGCACGCGCACTTGAGCTCGCGTCTGTCCACGTAGACGGCCTTGAACACAGAAACGGCGCCCACCGACCCGATGAACAGCGCGACCGGAGCGGAAAGCCAGGTCAGCACGCCTGCGACCATGAGCACGCCAGCGAGGCCTTCGGCGAACGGATAGACGTAGGAGTACGGAACCCAGCGCTTGGCCAGCAGGTCATAGTTCAGGAACATGCTCGAGAACTTCTCGACGTCCTGCAGCTTCAGGAGCGCGAGCACGCACATGCTGAAGCCGATGAACCATTCGGCCGCGCGAACGGTGAAGGGCGAGCCGAGCACGGCCTGGCTCGCAGCGAGCGCCATGAGCGCCGTCATGGCGAAGAGCGCGATGACCGGCCGATAGCTCGTCGCCCCCGGCTCGGCGACGCGCTTGCCGAAGTAGCGCCGCAGGTCGTCAAAGCCGCCGATCCGCTGGCCGCCGATGAACACCTGCGGCGTCGTCTTCACGTCGTGCTCGGCCTTGAACGCGTCCGTCTCGGCCCGCGTGCGCAGCCAGTGGTCCTCGACCTTGAACCCTTGGCGCTTCAGCAGGTCGAGCGCCTTCAGCCCGTACGGGCAGGTATGGCTCGGCATCACCATTCGATGCAGTTCGGCGGTCTTTACGGGGGCGCTCATAAGCGTGGCCTTCTTGTCGTGCTTCGTACCCCGATGCATATAGGGTCCGTACCATGATACGGAGTCAAGCCATGTCCGTATTGACCATCGCGAAGCTCGCCCAAGCCGGCGGCGTCGGCGTCGAGACCGTGCGCTACTATCAACGCCGCGGGCTGATGAACGAGCCGGACCGCCCGATGGGCGCCGGGCTGGCCGGAGGCGTACGCCGCTACGGCGACGACGACGTCCGTCGCCTTCGCTTCATCAAGACGGCGCAGACCGCCGGGTTCACCCTTGAGGAGATCGGCGACCTGCTCGCCCTCGACGCGACCGACGATCGACCGCGAGCGCACGCGATCGCCCGCGAGCGGATCGTCGCTCTGGATGCAAAGATCGCGGAACTGCAAACCGCCCGCGCCGCCCTCGTCCGGCTCGCAGATCGCTGCGCCTCTTCAGGTTCGGGTCCATGTCCCATACTGACCGCCTTCGAGTCGCCACCGGATGCGGCAAGTCCGGAACGCTGACCTCGTTCGACGCTTATACGCGTAGGCCAACGACAAGGCGTCGTCAGAATGCGGCACGACAGTCACGCGGGAAGCGAAAGCAGCGACAAGAAAGGCGAGATGTCCGGCGGCATGGGCTACGGCCGCTTCGCCGCGATGATCGCGACGTCGACCGTGGTGATGTTCGGCCTCATGTACCTGAACACCTATGCGCTGAGCCACGTCGAATACAGCCAGACCCGCACCTGGATGGCTGTGGTCATGGGAGCGACGATGGCGCTGATCATGATCGGGTTCATGTGGGGCATGTACAAGAACCGACGCGCAAACGTCGGCATCGTCGTCGGCTCGATAGTGGTGTTCGCCGGGGCGCTGTGGCTTGTGCGTTCGCAGGAGACGGTCGCGGACGTCTCGTACATGAAGGCGATGATCCCCCACCACTCGATCGCGATCATGACCAGCGAGCGGGCGCACATTCGCGACCCTGAGGTCCGGCTGCTCGCGGACCGCATCATCGACGCGCAGATCCGCGAGATCGAGGAGATGAAGCGGCACATCGCGCGCCTCGAGGCCGATCCGACACCCGAAGGCGCGCCCGACCTCCCGTCATACCGCGACCGCGGCGTGCCGCCTCCGCCGCCGGAGACGAGCGCAGAAGCAGGGATAAATACACGCGCACCCGTTCGCTGAGCGGCGCCGCGCCGAAAGATTGCCGGGGCTACTGGCTTCGGCGTTGATCTTCTGTCGCAACGCAGCGAAATGCGAATGGACGTGGACCTATCCCCGGCTTGAGCCATCTCCATCCTGTGCGGAGCTTTGCTCTTCCTCGTCGATTTCCCGCCTGACATCGCGGAGAATGCTCACGCCGCCTTTAATGGCGATCGCCGCAACCGCGACACCGACGACCAGATCGGGCCAGGCCTGTCCAAGCCACAGGACGAGCCCGCCGGCAACGACGATCCCACCGTTGGACACGAAGTCATTGAAGCTGAAGGTTTGCGCCGCTCGCATGTTCACGTCGGCTTGCTTGACCCGGTTGAGGAGCCAGACGCAGAGGGCGTTCACGGCCGCGCCGACCAGGGCCATTCCGATCATGGCCGCGCCGAGCGGCTCGCTGCCCAGGAAGTAGCGGCGGCCGGCGTCGAACAGCACGCCCGCGGCGAACAGCAGCAGAAGCACGCCCGAAACCCGCGCCGCGCCGTGCTTCCACGCCTCGCTCCGCGTCAAGGCCAGCAGGCTGATCACGTAGACGAGGCTGTCCGAGGCGTTGTCGAGAGCATTGGCGATGAGCGCGCTCGAGTCCGCGATCGAACCGGTGGCGGCGAAGCCAACCGTCAGGGCGATGTTCAAGCCGAGGACGATCCAGAGCGTGCGCCTTTGCTGCGGCGTATCGGCCGCAGGCTGTTCCTCGCTCATGCGGTGACCTTCCGTGGTTCGGCCGCCGTCGAGTGTTCTTCGCCGACGACGGCATTCCGCCTTGCGAGCAGGAGAGCGGCGAAGGTGGGCAAGACGAACAGGGTCAGCAGCGTCGCCGTGGTCAGCCCGCCGATGACCACGGTCGCGAGCGGCTTCTGCACCTCCGCGCCCGCACCGGTCGCGGCCGCCATCGGCACGAAGCCGAGCACCGCCACCAAAGCGGTCGTCAGCACCGCTCGAAGTCGGCTGACCGCGCCGCCGACCGCGGACTCGACCGGCGCGGCGCCCTCGGCGGCGCGCTGCTTGATGCTCTGCATCAGCACCAAGCCGTTCAAAGTCGCGACGCCCGAAACGGCGATGAAGCCCACCGCCGCCGAGATCGAGAAGGGCGTGCCTCGCAGCAGGAGCGCGAGGGCGCCACCGACCAGAGCGAGCGGAACGCCGGCGAACACCAGCGCGGCCTCCGTCGCCGAGCCGAGGGCCAGGAACAGGAGGATCCCGATCAGCAGGAAGACGAGCGGCACGATCAGCGCGAGCCGGGCGCTGGCGCGCTCCAGGTTCTCGAACTGGCCTCCCCAGTCGAACCAGCCACCGGTCGGCGGCCGCACCTCGCGCTGGACCTCGGCCCGCGCCTCGGCGACGAAGCCGCCCAGATCGCGCCCGCGCACGTTCGCCTGGACCACGATCCGGCGCTTGCCATTCTCGCGACTGATCTGGCTGGGGCCCTCGGCCGTGTCGAAGCGCGCGACGGCCGATAGGGGCACGGTCGGAGCGCCAGGCTCGGCGCCCTCCGGCATGACCGGGAGCTGCGCCATGACCGCCGGATCGTCGCGCAACTCGTCGGCGAGCCGGACCACGACGTCGAACCGGCGGTCGCCTTCGAGCACGTGACCAGCCTCGCGACCGCCGAGCGCGATCGCGAGGGCGTCGGCGGCATCGCTGGCATGGACGCCTTGTGCGGCGGCCGCCGTCCGATCGACACTGGCCGTGATCGTCGGCTGCCCGGAGACCTGCTCGACCCGCACGTCGGCCGCGCCGTCGATCCCCCGGAGCACGTCAGCGACCTGCTCCGCCGTGCGGCTCATGCCGGCGAAGTCGTCACCGTAGACCATCACCGCGACGTCCGACCGGACACCGGCGATGAGCTCGTTGAAGCGCATCTGTATGGGCTGCGTGAACTCGTAGTTGTTGCCGAGGAGGCGGCCGAGATCGCGCTCCATCCGCTCGACCAGCTCCGCCTTTGGCAGGTTGGGGTCGGGCCACTCGCTTCGGGGTTTCAGCATCACGAAGGTATCGGAGATCGACGGCGGCATCGGATCCGAGGCCACCTCCGCGGTCCCCGTGCGCGTGAACACCCGTTCGACCTCGGGTATGGCCATGAGCGTCCGCTCGACACGGAACTGCATGGCCTGGCTCTGCTGGAGGGAAGTCGACGGAACCCGCAACGCCTGGACCAGGACGTCGCCTTCGTCGAGCGTCGGCACGAACTCGCGGCCGAGACTGAGGAACGCGAGGAGGCCGATCGCGAGCGCGCCGCCGGCCCCGATCGCGACCGTCCGTGGCTTCGTGACGGCGCGGCGCAGGAGCGGCTCGTAGCGCCGGGCCGCCGCCGCGGCGAGCTTCGTCTCGCCATGTGCCTTCGGCTCGCGCACGAGCAGCGCGGCCATGGCGGGAACGAAGGTGAAGGACAGGACGAAGGCGCCCGCGAGCGCGAGCATGACGGTCGCCGCCATCGGGCCGAACATCTTGCCCTCGACGCCCTCGAAGGCGAGCAGCGGCGCGTAGACGAGGAGGATGATCGCCTGCCCGAACGCGGCCGGCCGCGCCATCTCCTTGGCGGCGTCCGCGGCGACCCCGAGCCGCTCGGATGGCGCGAGCGCTCGGCCGAGCGCGTCGCGCCTGAGCGCGAGCCGGCGCAGCGTGTTTTCGATCACCACCACCGCGCCGTCGACGATGAGGCCGAAGTCGAGCGCTCCCAGGCTGAGCAGGTTGGCGCTGATCCCGAACCGGTTCATCGCCGAGGCGGCGAACAGGAACGAGAGCGGAATGACCAACGCGGTGATGATCGCCGCGCGCACGTTGCCGAGCGCGAAGAACAACACGGCGATGACCAGCAGGGCGCCGAGCGCCAGATTGTGCTCGACGGTCCGGATCGTCGCCTCGACGAGCTCCGTGCGGTCGAGCGCCGGACGCACCACAACGTTTGGCGGGAGGCTGGGACCGAGCTCGCGCAACCGCTCGCCGACGCGCTGGGCGACCTCCCGGCTGTTCTCGCCCTGCAGCATCAGCGCGGTGCCGACCACCGCCTCGCCCCCGTCCGCGCTCGCCGAGCCGAGGCGCGGGGCGCGGCCCGTCTCCACGGTCGCGACGTCGGAGACCCGCACCACTTGACCGCCCCGCATCACCACGGGCGTCTGCGCCAGCTCGGCCAGGGTGCGGACCCGCGCGTCCGCTCGGACGACGTAGGCCTCGCCCGCGCGGCTGACATAGCCCGCGCCGGCGATGCGATTGGCGTGTTCCAGGGCCTCCACCAGCTGGGTAAGACCGACGCCATAGGCGGCGAGCCGCGCAGGATCGGGGTGGACCGCGTACTCCTTGATGAAACCGCCCTGCACGTCGACGCCGCCAACTCCGGACAAGGTGCGAAGCTGGGGCGCGATGATCCAGTCCTGGACGGTGCGCAGGTAGGTCGCCTTGTCGAGTTCGGTCACCAGCCGCTCGCCTTCGGGCGTGACGTAGGGAACGCCGGGCCGAGCCGCGGCGCCGCTGAACTCGACCGTCCAGATGTAAACTTCTCCGAGACCGGTCACGACCGGGCCCAGGGACGGCGTGAGGCCGTCCGGCAGCTCGTCGCGGGCGGACTGCAGCCGTTCGTTCACGAGGTTGCGCGCGAAGTAGATGTCGGTCGCGTCGGTGAACACGGCCGTAATCTGAGAGAAGCCGTGTCGAGACAGCGAACGGGTCTCGACCAGCCCCGGCAGGCCGGCGAGCGCCGTCTCGAGCGGGAACGTCACTTGGCGCTCGACCTCCTCCGGCCCGAGCGCCGGCGAGAGCGTGGTGACCTGCACCTGACGGTTGGTGATGTCCGGCACGGCGTCGATCGGCAGCTTGGTGAGCTCGCGCAGGCCGAAACCCGCGAGTACCAGCGCAATCAGCACCACGAGCCAGCGGCCCCTGACGGACAAGTCGATGAGACGGTTCAGCATCGGTCAGTGCCCGTGCTCGGCCTCGCCCTTGGCGAGCTCGGCCTTGAGGAGAAACGCACCCTGACCGGCGACCCGTTCGGTCCCGCTCAGGCCTCGGACGATCTCGGTCCGACCCGCGGCGACGAGGCCGGTGACAACGGGTCGCGCCCGAAAGCCGTTCGGCTCGGCGACAAACACGGAAGGCACACCGTCGATGGTCTGCACCGCCTCGCTCGGCACGGTCAGCAAACCTCCGCCGCCTCCCGAAATGCGCGCCGACACGATCGTGCCTGGAGGTGGAACGCGGCCCGTGGGTCGAGCCCGCACCGTGGCGCCGCCGCCAGCGGCCCCCGGCGCGCTGGCCGTAATCACAGCGTTGATGACCTCGCCGTCCGGCTGGCGGGCCTGGACCGGTGCTCCAACGACGATGAGGCCGAGGCTGGCGGGCGGTGCGTCGAAGATCAGCTCGACCCGCGCCGTGTTGGCGATTTCGGCGACATCGCCAGCCTGGGCGACCACCGATCCTGGAGAGACGGCCACGCGCGTCACCACGCCGCCGATCGGGCTACGGATCACGGCGATTCCGTTGGAGCCGGGAGACCCGAGCGCCGCCGTCTGAGCCTGGGCGGCGCGAACGTCCGCCTGAGCCCGGAGCGAGGCCGCTCGCGCCGCCTCCCAATCCTGCCGGGCGACGACCCCGGCATCGAGCAGCCGGCGCTCGCGCGCTTCGACTGTCCGAGCCGCTTCGGCCGATGCGCGGGCGGAGTCGAGCGAGGCCCGCGTGACCGCGCCCTCGGCGCTTCGGACCGTCGCCAGGGCCGCGCCGGGGCCGACCCGCGTGCCGGCGGCGACGTGCACCTGGCTGACCGTGCCGCCAAGCGGCGCACCGACGACGCTCTGAGCGCCCGGCGCGAACGCGACCCGGCCGGGAAGCACGAGTTCCGAACCCCCGCCGCGCTCCAGGGAGGCCAGCTGCACGCCCGCGGCCGCGGCCGCGGTTGGAGTGAGCTGAACGAAACCCGGCGCCGCACTCTCCTCCGCGTGCTCTTCGCCTTCCGCATGTTCCTCCGCTTCCGCGCGGACAGGCGATTGCTCGGTCAGCCGAGCGGCGCTGAAACCGACGCCGAGTGCGGCCACGATCGCTGCACCGGCGAGAAGAGACTTCCTGTTGATGGCCATGATGGTCAGGACCCGAATGGAATGCGGCCCGACAGGCGGGCGGCTTCGGCCTCGGCGCGGACGCGAGCGAGGCGAATGTCGATGGTGGACCCTCGCGCCTCGACAAGGGCGCGGCGGGCGGCGGTGAGTTCGAGCAGCGGCAGGCGTCCGGCCTCGTAGCCGATCCTGGCGAGGCGGTAGGCCTCGGCCGCCGCCTGCTCGCCGGACAAAGTCGCCTGCAAACGCGCATCGGCCGCGTCACGCTCGACCCCGGCGGCCCGGCGTTCCGCTTCCGCGTCGGCTTGGGCGCGCAGCACTCGCGCCTCGGCCGCGCGGAGCTCGGCGCGGGCGGCCTCGGTGGCTCCCCGGTTTCGATCGAACAGCGGAAGGGAGACCGAAACGCCGGCGACCAGTGCGGTCGCATCCCTCTCGCCGAAACGCCGAACGCCCCCAGATAGCGTCACATCCGGGATCGCGCGGCGCGCCTCCGACCGGACACGAGCGTCTGCCGCGGCACGCTCCGCCCGCGCGGTCGACACAGCCGGCGCGTCCGTCGTCGCCGTGACTGCGAGCAACGGACGCGAAAGCAGCGATCCGGCAAGGCTGTCGAACGCTACGGGCGAGCCTGCAGCCGCCGTGAGCCGCGCGAACGCGGCCGCTTCTTCGGCCTGGGCCTGCACGAGTCCTGCACGCGCACGCTCCAGCTCGGCATTCGCCTGAACACGTCTCAACTCCGCCTCTCGGCCGTTCTCGACCAGCAGACGCGCAGTTCGCGCATCGACTTCGGCGAGCTCGACGGCTTCGATCGCGAGCGCTCGTCTCGCCACGGCAGCCTCCGCGGTCGCGTAGGCCTCCGCCAGATCGGCCGCGTATTGGACCAGCACCTGTTCCTGCCGGGCACGCGCGGCGCTGACGTCGGCGCGCGCGGCCGCGACGCGGGCTTCGCGCTTGCCGCCGAGCTCGAGCGTCTGCCCGACAACGAGCGTCGTCTCGTGCGCGTCGAGCCCGGTGTACGGCGAAGTCCCCGCAAAGTTTTCGACCTCCAGAGACAGCGAAGGGTTCGGGCGAACGCCCGCCTGACGCGCTCGTGCCTCGGCCGCGGCCACGGTCGCTTCCTGCTCCGCCGCACGCGGAGAGGACCGCGACTGCTCGAGCAGAGCGAAGAAATCAGGGGCCGGATCAGCCATCGCCGCGGTCGCCACCAGCGACACGGCGGCGACGCCGCTCGAAGTGCGCGCGAAGGCGCGGATGACAGACACGGAGCATCTCCTAGAAACTTACGACGTAGAGAATCCGCGCACGCGCGCGGCGTCGCTCAGCTTCGAGGAGGGCGTTCCGGGCCTGAGGTGGGCAGCCCAAGCGCGGAGTTCACATTCGTCCAGGCGAACGGCAAATCGCGATCGAAGACGACATCCGAGGCGGGGTCTTCGTCCCGCAAACCCGTGTGGGGATGATGACAGTGGCCGTGCAGGCATGCGCCGTGCGGTTCCTGATTGCGCTCGGAAGGCTGCTCGGCAGGCGCAGTCGCCGCATCACAATCTTGGCAGGCCGTTGCCGCGATCGGTTCGGGTCCGCAGGCGAACGCATCGACCGCCGGCGCGGCGACGAGCAGCAGCATCAGCAGCGCAAGAAGCGCTCGCCTGAAGCTGTACCGCCGCGGACCTGAAAACATCAGCGACCGCCTACCACGATGCGAGCATGGTTGTCGCCCGCACCCGTGCGAAGTTCGCTTCGGGCTTGAGAGATGATCTGGAAGCCGCCCCACAGCGACAGCCCCGCCATGACGATCGCCACGCCAAGGTCCGGCCAGGCGGAACCCGTCCCGAAGACGCCCAACGCGGCAGCGACCACGCCGAAGTTGCCGACCGCGTCGTTGCGCGAGCAGATCCAGACGGATCGCATGTTCGCGTCGCCAGTCCGGAAACGATAGAGCATGATCGCGACGCCCACATTGGCGAGCAGAGCGAGAACGCCCACCACGCCCATCGTGTGCGGCTGCGGCGCGCTTCCGTCCAGGGCCGCCCCCACGGCGGAGGCGATGATCCACACGCCGAACAGCGCCAGTGTCGCGCCCTTGAGCAGGGCCGCGCGAGCGCGCCATGCCAAAACGGCGCCGGCGACGACCAGGCTGATCGCATAGTTCGCCGCGTCGCCCAGGAAGTCGAGCGCGTCCGCGCGAAGTGAAAGCGAGTCGGCCATCAGGCCCGCGCCCATCTCGGCCGCGAACATGGCGGCGTTCACGGCAAGCGCGATCCAGAGCGCGCGACGCCAGCGGGGGTCGTCCAAAGCAGTCTTGGATGGGGCGCCACAACAGGCAGCCGACATGACCGTCACCTCGTAGATCTCGACGTGACATCCCATATGCACCCTGTAGCAACTACAGGGTCAAGAGGCATGTCGAAATTGACGATCGGGCGCCTTGCAATGGCGACGGGCACCAAGGTCGAGACGGTCCGCTACTACGAGCGGATCGGCCTGCTCGGAGCGCCCGCACGGTCAGAAGGCAACTACCGGGTCTACAGCGAAACCGAGCTCGGTCGCCTCAGCTTCATTCGTCGCGCCCGCGACCTCGGCTTCACGCTGGAGCAGATTCGCGAACTGCTGGGGATGTCGGATGACCGCTCGCGCTCCTGCGGCGCCGTCGACAATTTGGCTCGCGAGCATCTCGCCGCGGTCGACCGCAAGATCGCCGACCTGCGAGCGCTACGACGGGAGCTCGGCAACCTCGTCGAACAATGCAGCCACGGCACCATTGCCGACTGCCGGATCATCGAAGCGCTGGGTCCGATGACGCGAGACTGACCGCTTCGCAGCTAACGACCCCGCCTATCTGCTCGCTTTCCCGCGCCGACGCACTACCACGTACAGAGATCGGTTGACCAGCGCAGAGGGTTAGCGGAAGTTCTCGTGAACTGAGTGATGAGAAGGAGACAGTCAGCAGGAGCTGCTCGAGAGAAGGCAGATAGTAGAAGGCCCATAGCGCGAAATACTACGCTATTGCCGCCGTTTGTATCCCTTACTCCCACTCGATCGTGCCGGGCGGCTTTGATGTGTAGTCGTAGACCACCCGGTTGACGCCCTGCACTTCGTTCACGATCCGCGTTGCGACTCGGGACAGGAAGCTTGCGTCGAAAGGATAGATGTCAGCGGTCATGCCGTCCGTCGATGTCACGGCCCGCAGCGCCAGCACTGAGTCATAGGTGCGCGCATCTCCCATCACGCCAACGGTGCGGACGGGAAGAAGAACCGCGAAGGCTTGCCAGATCGCGTCATACAGCCCGGCCGAGCGGATCTCGTCCAAATAGATCGCGTCGGCCTTGCGAAGGATGTCGCAGCGTTCCTTCGTCACTTCGCCCGGGATACGGATTGCCAGACCCGGTCCGGGGAACGGATGCCGCCCGACAAAGACGTCCGGCAGACCGAGCTCGCGGCCCAATTCGCGCACCTCGTCCTTGAACAGCTCGCGAAGCGGCTCGACCAGCTTCATGTTCATGCGCTCGGGCAGGCCGCCGACATTGTGGTGGCTCTTGATCGTGACAGACGGCCCGCCGGTAAAGCTCACGCTCTCGATGACATCGGGATAGAGCGTCCCTTGCGCCAGGTGATCGGCGCCGCCGATCTTCTTCGCCTCGGCTTCGAACACGTCGATGAACGTCCTGCCGATGAACTTGCGCTTGGCTTCCGGGTCGGTGACGCCGGCCAACCCGTTCAGGAACAGCGTCTCGGCCCGGACATGGACGAGCGGAATGTTGTAGTGCCCGCGGAACAGGCCGACGACTTGGTCGGCCTCGCCGGCGCGCAACAGTCCGTGATCCACGAACACGCAGGTAAGCTGGTCACCGATCGCCTCGTGCAGCAGCACCGCCGCCACGGCCGAGTCGACGCCGCCGGACAGCCCGCAGATCACGCGCGCGTCGCCAACCTGCTCGCGGATCTCGCGCGTCTTGGCCTCGCGGAACTCCGCCATCGACCAGTCGCCGGCCAGCCCGCAGACATGACGCGCGAAGTTGGCGATCAGCTTGCCGCCGTCGGGGGTATGAACCACCTCCGGGTGGAACTGAACACCGAAGAAGCGCCGCTCGTCGTTCGCGATCGCGGCAAAGGGCGCGCCCGGCGAGGAGGCGACAGGCCGGAATCCGGGCGGCAGCGCCTCAACCTTGTCGCCGTGGCTCATCCATACCTGATGGCGCTCGCCGGCTTCCCACAGGCCGTCGAACAGCGCGCATCTGTCATCGATCTCGATGAAGGCCCGCCCGAACTCGCCATGGTCGCCATTCTCGACACGCCCGCCGAGATGCTTTGCCATCAATTGCTGGCCATAACAGATGCCGAGGATCGGCAGGCCCGCGTCCCAGATTGCGTCCGGCGCGGCCGGCGAGTCGGCCGTGGTCACCGACGCAGGCCCACCGGACAGGATGATGCCTTTGGGCTGCAATCGCTCCAGCGCTTCTGCCGCGCGATTGAAGGGGGCAACTTCTGAATAAACGCCGGCGTCACGAACGCGCCGTGCGATCAGCTGGGTCACCTGACTGCCGAAGTCGACGATCAGGACGGTGTCTGGGTGGGTATCGCTCATGCCCGGCGGCCTTAGCAGATGCTGGCCGCCGGGGAAGACAGGCTCCTCAGCGGCGCGCGAGTCGATCGCCGAAATCCACATCGGCGACGCGGCCGTCCTCGATGCGGCAACGGAACGCCCACTCGGCGGGCCGGCGGTCGCGGAAATCCTCGCGGGCCAGCACCACGCCGGCGACATCATAGCCGCCGTCGAACGCATCGACCCGGTCAACATGGCCGACCGACACGATCCGGGCGCGTTGCGCGGCATCCTCCTGGGCGGAGACCGCACAAAGGTCCACCGCCTCGTCCTCGGTCCAGGCCTCGCTGGTGGCCGACCAAGTCGAGTTCTCGACGCCGCGAACGGCGCGGCCGATCGCGCCGGTCATCCGGTTGATGCCCTGTCCCACAGCGTCGCCGAAACGCGGATCTTCCGGATCGATGCCGCGATCCTGAGCCAATCCCACCGGCGCGGTGATCCCGCGCACGGCATCGACCGCCGCCGTGGTTGCCGCGGCGGCGTCACGCGTCGCTGTGGTGGCGTCGATCACCGTCGGCGCGGTTGCCGCGGCAAGCGCAGCGGTTGCAACAACAACGGAAGACGCAAGGATCGTGTTGAACATGCCATCCATCCTCAAAAAACCCCGATTTCCGAGGCAGATCAGCAGCAGACGTTAAGGATCCGCCGGTGACCCGAGGCTGAACCGACCTGTCAGCCAGCGGTCAGTCTGCCGGCGACGCCGCCGTTGCTGCGCCAGCCACGGGCCGCACGTCCATGCCGGTCCACCGGGCCGCAAAGGCCCAGAGATCGGCGGCTTCCTCGATGATCTTGTCGGTCGGCTTGCCTGCGCCGTGACCGGCCCGCGTCTCGATGCGGATCAGGTGCGGACGATCGCCGATGTCGGCATGCTGCAGCGCCGCCGTGTACTTGAAGCTGTGGCCGGGAACCACGCGGTCGTCGGTGTCGGCGGTGGTGACGAGGATCGCCGGATACTGCACGCCCGACCGGATGTTGTGATAGGGCGAATAGCTCCGCAGGACCCGGAAGTCGGCTTCCCGGTCGGGATAGCCATAATCATCCACCCAATAGCGTCCGGCCGTGAAGCGGTTGAAGCGCAGCATGTCCATCACACCGACGGCGGGCAGCGCGGCCGCGAACAGGTCCGGCCGCTGGTTGACGACCGCGCCCACCAGCAATCCGCCGTTCGATCCGCCCTGGATGGCGAGCTGCTGCGGCGACGTGATGCCTTCCCGCACCAGATACTCGCCCGCCGCGATGAAGTCGTCGAAGACGTTCTGCTTGTTGGCGAGGCGGCCGGCGTCGTGCCACGCCTTGCCATATTCACCACCACCGCGAAGGTTGGCGACGGCCAGGACTCCGCCCTGCTCCAGCCACGCGAGACGCGTTGCCGAGAAGCCGGGAAGCATCGAAATATTGAAGCCGCCATAGCCGTAGAGGAGCGTCGGCGCGCCGCGCGACAGGTCGACCCCGCGGCGATGCACCACGAACATCGGCACCCGGGTGCCGTCCTTCGATTGGTAGAAGCGCTGCGATACCTCATAGTCGTCGGGGTTGAAGGCGACCTGCGGCTGCGCCCAGGGGGTCGCCTGACCGGTCCGGACGTCATAGCGATAGATGGTCGTCGGCGTGGCGAAGCTGGTGAAGGAGAAGAAGGTCTCCGGATCATCATTCTCGCCGCCGAACCCGCCGGCGGAACCGATCCCCGGCAGCTCCACGCGGCCGACCAGCTGACCCTGCGAGGAATAGCGGCGCACCTCGGTCTTGGCGTCCACCAGATAGGTGGTGATGATCTGCCCGCCGACCATCGATGCCCCGTCCAGCACCGCTTCGTCCTGTGCGACGATCTCGACCGGCTGCGGGTTGGCCTCGGCCACGTCGAGCGTGACGATGCGCAGCCGCGGCGCATCCTTGTTGGTCACGAAGGTAAAGCGGCTGCCCTCGTTCCCGACATAGGACCAGTTGTTCTGGAGGCCGGGGATCAGCGTGCGCGGACGCGCGCCGGGCTGCGTGAGGTCGACGAGCGTAATCTCGTACCGGTCATCGGTGCCTTCCGACGAGGTGATGACCAGCCAGCGGCCATCGTCCGACACCTGCCCGCCATGGCCCAGCCGCGGTCGATCGGGCGTCGCGTAGACCTGCACGTCCTGGTCCTGCGTGGTGCCGACCCGGTGGAAGTAGATCGCCTGGTTCTCGTTCAGCGACTGGAACTCCTGTCCGGCCGCCGGCTGCGGAAAACGCGAATAATAAAAGCCGCTGCCATCCTTGGCCCAGCTGAGGCCCGTAAACTTGGCCCACTTGATCTCGTCGGCAAGCGGGCGGGCCGTGGCCACATCCAGGACCTTGATGGTCCGCCAGTCGCTGCCGCCATCCTGGATGGCATAGGCGACATGGGTGCCGTCCTCGCTCGGCTGCGCGTCGGCAAGAGCGGTCGCACCGTCCTGCGACCAGCCGTTCGGATCGATCAGGATCCGGCCCTCACCGTCCAGCGTATCGCGGACGTAGAGCACCGACTGGTTCTGCAAGCCGTCGTTGCGACTGTAGAAATATTTGCCGCCCTTCTTCTCGGGCGTTCCGAACCGCTCATAGTCGTAAAGCTGGGTAATCCGCTGACGGAACAGGTCGCGCCCGGGCAACGTCGCCAGATAGGCGTCGGTAACCTCGTTTTCGGCCGTCACCCACTGACGAACAGCCGGAGCGTTGCGCACATCGTCTTCCAGCCAGCGATAGGGATCGGCGATCCGCTCGCCGAACTGCTCCTCCACGACGTCGCCGCGCGCGGCCTGGGGATAGGTGAGCGGCTGCGCGGCAGGCGCGCTCGCCTGCTGCTGGGCGGTGGCTGCAATCGGCGTCATCGACGTGGCGAACAGGCTGGCGAGGAGAATGGCACGGCGCATCGAGAACTCCGCTGGGAGGGTGATGTGCCGTTGTATCACCTAAGCCGGACTGGGGAAGACCCGCGGCGCACCGAACGCCGACCACATCTTCCTCAGCGGTCTGCCACCTCGCGCGCGGCATAGGCGGTGACTACGGTCTGCAGCACGTGCACCGCCCATCGCTCGGTCGCCTGCTTCGGTCCTGCCTCTACCTCACCCTCGGTGATGCCAAGCAGGGGCGCAATGCCGGCGATGTTCACTGCGTAGAGCCCAGTTCCGAACGCAGCTGCGAGGGCCCAATCAGGGATCTCTTCCGGCACATGCTCGCGAAGTTCAGCATAGGCAGCGCCGAACAGGGCTGACGCGCCGAGATGGTTGGCGAATTCAAGCAGACTGGTTCCGGTCTCGCCGATCACGGCACGCGTTCCGAACTTATCGTCCATCCAGTCTACCGAGTCGCGGTCGAGCGTCTTGTCGAGCACCCCCGTCTTCCGGCCGCCGACCATGACTGCCGTCGTCACAAGCCCGGCGACCACGCCGCCGATCGCACCTGCCAGCCTCTTGTCCATGATCGTCTCCTTTGACGGCCAAGCGAGTGGCGCGCGGACAGGTTCCAGGATGCCGGCTGGGGGCCGCTCAAACGGAAAAGGCCGGCTCCTTCCGGAACCGGCCTTCCCTGATCCTGAGACGATGCTGCGCGCTCAGGCAGCCTGGTCGTAATCGTCCTCGTCCGTCTGCACGGGACCGGAGTCCTGCCCCTTGGCGGACACGTCCCTGTCGACGAACTCGATGATCGCCATCGGGGCCGCGTCCGACTGGCGGATGCCGGCCTTGATGACGCGGGTGTAGCCGCCGTCACGGCCGGAATAGCGCTCGGCCAGGACGTCGAACAGCTTGGTCAGCTGCGCATCGTCGAGCAGGCGGGCATGCGCCAGGCGACGATTGGACAGGCCCCCGCGCTTGGCGAGCGTCACCAGCTTCTCGACGTACGGGCGCAGTTCCTTCGCCTTGGCGACGGTGGTGGTGATCTGCTCATGCTTGATGAGCGCGGCCGACATGTTGCGGAACAGGGCGGCGCGGTGCGACGCGGTGCGCTGAAGCTTACGGCCGCCGACACGATGGCGCATGATGGTCTTCCTTCACGTTCGATCGGGGGCCGGACAAGGTACCCCGGAGCAGGCGGCAGTTCACGGGCGCCGCCGGTTCCCGTTGTTGCCTCCCCTGCGTTGCAGAAGAGGTGAGAAGGTCGGGCGGCAAGCCACCCGCAGGGCGGCCGCCTCGCGGCCGCCGCTGGCTGCGCCAACGACCGGCGGAGCATCGCTCCGCCGGTCCGTGGCTCAGCCCATGATGTCCTGTTCGAGCTTCTTGGCCATTTCCTCGATGTTCTCCGGCGGCCAGCCCGGGATCTCCATGCCCAGCCGCAGGCCCATCGACGAGAGGACCTCCTTGATCTCGTTCAGCGACTTGCGGCCGAAGTTCGGCGTGCGGAGCATCTCCGCCTCCGTCTTCTGCACGAGATCGCCGATGTAGATGATGTTGTCGTTCTTCAGGCAGTTGGCGCTGCGCACCGAAAGCTCGAGCTCGTCGACCTTCTTGAGGAGGTAACGGTTGAGCTGGTTGGCGTCCGTCTGCGTCTCCGGCACGCTCGGCAGCGACACGCCGCCACCGCTCGACGGCTGCTGCGCCGGCATGCCCTCGTCGAAGTGCACGAACAGCTGCAGCTGATCCTGGAGGATGCGCGCCGCATAGGCGACCGCGTCGTCCGGGCTCACCGTGCCGTCGGTCTCGATCGTCAGCGTCAGCTTGTCGTAGTCGAGCTCCTGGCCAACGCGCGTATTCTCGACCTTGTAGGCGACCTGCCGGACCGGCGAATACAGCGCGTCCACCGGGATCAGGCCGATCGGCGCATCGGCCGGGCGGTTCGCGCTGGCGGCGACATAGCCCTTCCCGATGTCGGCGGTCAGCTCCATGTTGAGCGTGGCGCCGTCATCCAGATGGCACAGCACCAGGTCGGGGTTCATCACCTCGATGTCTCCCGACGTGGCGATGTCGCCCGCGGTCACCTCGGCCGGACCGGTCGCCGACAGCTGCAGCCGCTTCGGCCCCTCGCCCTGCATGCGCAGCGCGATCTGCTTCACGTTCAGCACCATGTCGGTCACGTCCTCGCGGACACCCGCCAGCGAGGAGAACTCGTGCAGCACGTTCTCGATCTTGATCGCGGTCACGGCCGCGCCCTGCAGCGACGACAGGAGCACGCGGCGAAGGGCATTGCCCAGCGTCAGGCCGAACCCGCGCTCCAGCGGCTCCGCCACAAAGGTTGCCCGCCGGCGGCCATCGCCACCCGCGGACTTCTTCTCAAGCCCGGTGGGCTTCTTCAGTTCCTGCCAGTTCTTAGCATTGACAGCCACGGTCTTCCCCTAGGCTCAGCGAAGCGGCCCGGTGCCCCTCGCCCTGTCGAAGATGGTGCCGGCCGCCGGATCTACCGGCAGCCGGAACGGCAACGCGTCAGACGCGGCGCCGCTTGGACGGACGGACCCCATTGTGCGGGATCGACGTCACGTCGCGGATGGACGTGATCTGGAAACCAACGGCCTGCAGCGCGCGCAGCGCCGACTCGCGCCCGGAGCCGGGGCCCTTGACCTCGACCTCCAGCGTGCGGACACCGTGGTCGGCCGCCTTCTTGCCGGCGTCCTCGGCTGCAACCTGCGCCGCATAGGGCGTCGACTTGCGGCTGCCCTTGAACCCCATCATGCCGGCCGACGACCAGCTGATCGCGTTGCCCTGGGCATCGGTGATGGTGATGAGCGTGTTGTTGAAGCTGGCGTTCACGTGGGCGACGCCGGCGGTGATGTTCTTGCGCTCGCGCCGACGGAGGCGCTGCGGGGCCTGTGCCATGATGCTTGTCCTGACCTAGATCTTTATGCTGCGGGACCGAGAGGGCGGTACGGGGCTTCCGACCCGCCTCCGGCGAAGTAGGCTCGCGCGAACAATCCCCCGGATCGTTCGCGGCGTGGCTTACTTCTTCTTGCCCGCGATCGGCTTCGCCTTGCCCTTGCGGGTGCGCGCGTTGGTGTGCGTGCGCTGGCCGCGGACCGGAAGGCCCTTGCGGTGGCGCAGGCCGCGGTAGCAGGCGAGGTCCATCAGCCGCTTGATGTTCATCGCGGTTTGACGACGCAGGTCGCCTTCCACCGTATGATCGGCGTCGATGGTCTCGCGGATCTGCAGGACCTCCTGGTCCGACAGATCCTGGACGCGCCGCTCATGCGTGATGTTCAGCTTGTCCGCGATTTCGACCGCCTTGGTGCGACCGATGCCGTGAATGTAGGTCAGCGCGATCACCACGCGCTTGTTGGTGGGGATGTTGACCCCCGCGATACGTGCCATCTGCTCTTTTTCTCCTGCTCCACAGGCCCGCCTGGCGAGCGGCCCCATCTCGACGCGTCTGCCGAACCGCAAACAGCCGGTCGAGCGAAGTGGATTCGCGACCGGTAAGCGAAAGCGTTCGGAAGAGCGCCGCCTTACGGTTGCGACTCGTCGCTGTCAAGCGACGGCCGGCCGCAACCCCTGCAACCCTCAGGCGGGTGGCTGATCCAGGATGTCGGCGACTGCCGCGCTGACGCTGTCCATGTCCGCCATCCCGTCGACGCGCGAGACAATGCCGCGCGCCTCGTAGAGCGGCAGGATCGGCGCCGTCTTGTCGCGGTATTCGGCCATGCGCGTGCGCACGGTTGCCTCGTTGTCATCGGGGCGACGCCGAAAGTCGCTGCTTCCGCACACGTCGCACACGCCCTCGTTCATCGGAAGCTTGTAGCGGTCGTGGTAACCCTCGCCGCACTTGGCGCAGCTGAACCGGCCGGTGATCCGGTCGACCAGCGCATCCTCGTCGACCTCCAGTTCGATCACATGGTCGAGCGTGCGTCCGCGCGCCTTCAGCAGGTCATCCAGCGACAGCGCCTGCGCCTCGGTGCGCGGATAGCCGTCAAAGATCACGCCTACGGCCGGCGCCAGCTCGTCCAGCCTGTCGCCGATCAGCGCCGACACGATCTCATCCGACACCAGCGCGCCGGCATCCATCACGGCCTTGGCGCGGAGCCCGACCGGGGTTCCCGCCTTCACCGCCGCCCGCAGCATGTCCCCCGTCGAGAGCTGCACCATGCCGCGCCCGTCAACCAGGCGCGCCGCCTGCGTGCCCTTGCCCGCTCCGGGCGGTCCCAACAGGATGATGTTCACGTGGCCGAGCCCCTTCCCGTCCTCAGCGAGGACGACCGCCCTTCAACCGGGCCTTCTTGATGAGATCGCCATATTGATGCGCGATCAGGTGGCTCTGGATCTGCGACACCGTGTCCATCGTCACGTTGACGATGATGAGGAGGCTGGTGCCGCCGAACAGCAGCGTCAGTCCGGCCGACGAGAGCAGGAATTCGGGCAGCAGACAGATGATGGCGAGGTAGATGGACCCGATCACCGTGATTCGGGTGAGCACATAGTCCAGATAGTCCATGGTGTTCTTGCCCGGCCGAATACCGGGAATAAAGCCCCCGTTCCGCTTCAGGTTCTCCGCCGTCTCCTCGGGGTTGAACACCACAGCCGTGTAGAAGAAGGAAAAGAAGATGATGCCGGCGGCATAGAGCGTCATGTAAACGGGCGTGCCGTGCGCCAAATACTGGTTGAGGCTGATCACGAAATCGCCCCAGGCGCTCTGTCCCTCCACCGCCTGCCCCGCGAACTGCGTGATGGTCAGCGGCATCAGCAGCAGCGACGACGCGAAGATCGGCGGGATCACGCCGGCGGTGTTGATCTTCAGCGGCAGGTGGCTGCGGTCCGCCTGCATCATGCCGCGCTGCGTCTGGCGCTTCGGATACTGGATCAGCACCCGGCGCTGCGCGCGCTCCATAAAGCAGATGAACAGGATCGTTCCGACGATCGCGGCGATAATGACCAGCAGGAAGCCGATGGAGATACTGCCGGTACGCGTCGAGGAAAACAGGTTGGAGATCGTCGTCGGCAGCTGCGCGACGATGCCGGCCATGATGATGAGCGACACGCCATTGCCCACCCCGCGGCTGGTGATCTGCTCGCCCAGCCACATCAGGAACATGGTCCCGCCGACCAGGCTGATGACGGCAGTCAGACGGAACAGCAGGCCGGGCTCGACCACGGCGGCCACGCCCTGCAACGCACCGAAGCTCTCAAGACCGACGGCGATGAACCAGCCCTGCACCGCCGTCAGCAGCACCGTGCCGTAACGCGTGTACTGGTTCAGCTTCTTGCGGCCGCTCTCGCCTTCCTTCTTCAGCGCGCCCAGGCTCGGCAGCAGCGCTGCGGCCATCTGCACCACGATCGACGCGGTGATGTAGGGCATCACGCCAAGCGCGATCAGCGACATGCGCTCCAGCGCACCGCCGGAGAAGGTGTTGAAGAAATCGACCACGCCGCCGCGCGTCTGGTTCGCCAACAGGCCCAGCGCGGTCGGATCGACGCCGGGCAGCGGCACGAACGACAACAGGCGATAGACGATCAGAACCCCGACGGTGAACCACAGTCGGTTCTTCAGTTCCGTCGCCTGCCCGAACTTGGAGAGGTTGAGGTTTGTCGCCAGCTGGTCGGCTCTCGATGCCATGATCTTGTGCAAGTCCTGGATGTGCCGGTCGGGCCGGCGAACGCAGGAGGCGGCCGCCCCCGCCGCTCATATAGAACGCCCGCGGACTTTGTCTAAGTCCGCGGGCTGAAGGTTCAGGCGCGGGCCGCCTTGGCCGCGTCGCGCTTGCTGTTCTTCTTCGCCGCCGCCTTCTCCGAGGCCGGCACGACGGTCGGGACCTCGATCGATCCACCGGCCTGCTCGACTGCCTCGCGTGCACCCTTGGAAACGCCCGCCACCACGAAGCTCAGCTTCGCCGACAGGCTGCCCTTGCCGAGCAGACGGACACCGTCGGCGCCGCCGCGGGCGAGGCCAGCCGCCTTCAGCGCGGCGTGATCGATGGTCGCGTTGCCATCGAGCGTTCCGGCATCGACAGCCTTCTGGATCGCGCCCAAGTTCACCTCGGCATAGTCCTTGGCGAACGGGTTGTTGAAGCCGCGCTTCGGCAACCGCATGTGGAGCGGCATCTGACCGCCCTCGAAGCCCTTGATGGACACGCCCTCGCGGCTCTTCTGGCCCTTCTGACCGCGACCCGCAGTCTTGCCGAGGCCGGAACCGATGCCGCGGCCCACGCGCACGCGGGACTGACGGCTGCCGGGATTGTCGCGGAGATCGTTCAACTTCATTGTCTGCACTCGCTTTCGCTATGTTCGCGCCTGGAAAATAAGGAAGGGGGCCAACTAGCCCCCTTCCCCCTGTTTGTCACCGGTCGACGAGAGGCGTTCAGCCCTCGATGACCTCAACCATGTGCGGAAGCTTGCGGATCATGCCGCGTACTTCCGGCGTGTCCTCAAGCTCGGACACGCGGTGCATCTTGTTGAGACCAAGGCCGATCAGCGTCGCGCGCTGATCCTTGGTGCGGCGGATCGGGGATCCGATCTGCTTGATCTTAATCGTCGCCATGTCGGTTACTCCACGATCGCCGCGGCGTCGGCCTCGGCGGTCTGCGACCCACCGCGGCCGAGCAGATCGGCGATCTTCTTGCCACGACGCTGCGCGACCGACTTGGGCGAGGTCTGCTCGCCCAGAGCCTCGAAGGTCGCACGGATCATGTTGTACGGGTTCGACGTGCCCACCGATTTGGTCACCACGTCTGCGACGCCCAGCGACTCGAAGATGGCACGCATCGGACCACCGGCGATGATGCCCGTGCCCTGCGGGGCCGAACGCACCGTCACGCGACCGGCACCGAAGTGGCCGTTGCCGTCATGGTGCAGGGTCCGGCCGTCGCGCAGCGGAACGCGGATCATCGCCTTCTTCGCAGCGGCGGTTGCCTTCGAGATCGCCTCGGGAACCTCACGGGCCTTGCCATGGCCGAAGCCCGCACGACCCTTGCCGTCCCCAACCACGACCAGCGCGGCGAAGCCGAAGCGCTTGCCGCCCTTCACCGTCTTCGACACGCGGTTGATGTGGACGAGCTTCTCGATCAGCTCCTCGCCACCGTCATCGGCACCGCCGCGGCGGTCGTCGCGACGACCCCGATTGCCGTCGCGACCGCCACGCCCGCGATTGTCGCCGCCAGGACCACGGCCACGGCCACCACGCGGGCCACGCCCGCCCGGGCCACCGGGACCCCGTCCCTCGAAGCCAGCGGCCTCGGCCGGCTGGCCGCCATCAGCGGGCGCGCCCGGCTGCGACTGGATTTCGTTGGTATCGGCCATGATCAGAACTCCAGACCGCCCTCACGGGCGGCTTCGGCCAGCGCCTTGACGCGGCCATGGAAAAGAAAGCCGCCGCGGTCGAACACCACCTGGGTGACGCCGGCAGCCTTGGCCCGCTCGGCCACGCGCTTGCCGACCTCCGTCGCCGCCTGCGCGGTGGCGCCGGTGGTGTCGCGTGCGTCCTTCTCCAGCGTGGAGGCGGAGGCGACGGTGCGGCCCTGCGCGTCGTCGATCACCTGGGCATAGATGTGACGGCCCGACCGGTGGATCGACAGCCGCGGACGCTGACCGCCCCGCGCACGCAGCGCAGTGCGGACGCGCTGGCGCCGCTTGGCGAAAAGGGAGAGCATCTTGGCCATTACTTCTTCTTCCCTTCCTTGCGGAAGATGAACTCGCCGCGATACTTGATGCCCTTGCCCTTGTAGGGCTCCGGCTTCCTCCAGCGGCGGATCTCCGCGGCCACCTGGCCGACCTTCTGCTTGTCGATGCCGCTGATCTGGACCGTGGTCTGATCGGGCGTCTTGATCTCGATGCCTTCCGGCACCGGGAAATCGACGTCGTGGCTGTAGCCGAGCTGCAGCTTCAGGTTCTTGCCCTGAGCGTTGGCGCGGTAGCCGACTCCAGTGATCTCCAGCGTCTTGGTGAACCCTTCGGTGACACCCGTGACGAGGTTCTGCACCAGCGTGCGCTGCATGCCCCAGAAGGCGCGGGCCTGCTTGCTGTCGTTGGCGGGCTGCACCGAGATGCCGCCATCCTCGACCGCATAGGCGATCTCGTCGCGCATCGCGAGCGTCAGCGTGCCCTTCGGGCCCTTCACTGCCAGCTCGCGGCCGTTAATGTTGGCCGACACGCCGCCGGGCAGCGGAACCGGCTTCTTACCGATGCGGCTCATCAGAAGACCTCCGCGAGAACCTCGCCGCCCACGTTCTGCTCGCGCGCTTCCGCGTCGGACAGAACGCCACGGGGCGTCGAGACGATGGTGATGCCCAGGCCGTTGCGCACGCGCGGCAACTCCTTGGACCCGGAATAAACGCGGCGGCCGGGCTTGGACACTCGGGCCACGTGGCGGATTGCCGGCTGGCCCTCGAAATACTTCAGCTCGATGCGCAGGCCGGGGTGGCCGGACACGGCCTCCTCCGAATAACCGCGGATGTAGCCCTCGCGCTGCAGAACGTCGAGGACGCGGGCGCGCAGCTTGGACGCGGGCGACAGGACACTGTCCTTCTTCGCCTGCTGGCCGTTGCGGATGCGCGTGAGCATGTCGCTCAGGGGATCGGTCACTGCCATCTGTCAGTCCTTACCAGCTCGACTTCGTCACACCCGGGATCAGGCCCTTGTTGGCCAGATCGCGCAGCTGGACGCGGCAGAGACGGAACTTGCGGTAATAGGCACGCGGGCGGCCCGTCAGCTCGCAGCGGTTGCGGATGCGCGTCGGATTGCCGTTGCGCGGCAGCTCCGCCATCTTCAGCCGCGCGATCAGCCGTTCGGTCTCGTCGAGCGAGGTGTCGCCCGCGATCGCCTTCAGCTTGGCGTACTTCGGCGCCGTGCGCTTCACCAGCGCCTTGCGACGCTCGTTCTTGTTGATGGAACTCAGTTTCGCCATGGACTTAAGCTCTCTTCTTTCGTCTTGCCGTTGCCGTCACGCCGCCTGCTTCTGCTGGTCGGCTTCGGGCTGCGGGAACGGGAAGCCGAACAAACGGAGGAGCTCGCGCGCCTCGTCGTCGGTCTTCGCCGAAGTGGTCACGATCACGTCCATGCCCCGCACCTTGTCGATGCGGTCATAGTTGATCTCGGGGAACACCAGCTGCTCCTTCAGGCCCATGGCATAATTGCCACGGCCGTCGAAGCTCTTGGGGTTGAGCCCGCGGAAGTCGCGGACGCGCGGAAGGGCGATGGTGATGAGGCGATCCAGGAACTCGTACATGCGCTCGCGACGCAGCGTCACCTTGACGCCGATCGGCATGCCCTCGCGCAGCTTGAACTGCGCGATCGACTTCTTGGCCTTGGTGATGACGGGCTTCTGACCCGCGATCAGCTCCATCTCGCCGGCGGCCTGCTCGACCTTCTTCTTGTCCTGCGTGGCCTCGCCAACGCCCATGTTCAGCACGATCTTCTCGATGCGCGGAACTTCCATGGCGTTCTTGTAGCCGAACTTCTCGGTCATCGCCTTGACGATGCGCTCGTCATACTGGCCCTTCAGGCGGGGCGTATAGCCGTCAGCCATTGATCGTCTCCCCGGTCTTCACGGCCACGCGGACCTTCTTGCCGTCCTTGGTCTCATAGCGGACGCGCGTCGGCTTCCCGTCGGCGGTCACGTGCGCGACCTTCGAGACGTGCAGCGGCGCTTCCGAACGCTTCAGGCCACCCTGCGGATCGGCCTGGGTCGGCTTGGCGTGACGGACGGCGACGTTGACGCCCCCGACGATGACCTTGCCGTCCTTCGGCATGGCCTGCGTCACGGTGCCGGTCTTGCCCTTGTCCTTGCCGGACAGGACGATGACCTGGTCGCCCTTCTTGATCTTCATCTTGACGGGAGCAGCCATCACAGCACCTCCGGCGCGAGCGAGATGATCTTCATGTGCTTGCGCGCGCGCAGCTCGCGAACCACCGGGCCGAAGATACGGGTGCCGATCGGCTCCTCGTTCTTGTTCACCAGCACCGCGGCATTGCCGTCGAAACGGATGGTGGAACCGTCCGCACGGTGGATGTCCTTGGCGGTACGCACGATCACCGCACGGTGAACGTCGCCCTTCTTCACGCGGCCACGCGGCGCCGCTTCCTTGACCGAGACGACGATGATGTCGCCAACGGTCGCGGTGCGCCGCTTGGAGCCACCCAGCACCTTGATGCACTGGACGCGCTTGGCGCCGCTGTTGTCGGCGACCTCAAGGTTGGACTGCATCTGGATCATCGATCCGCTTCCTTCTCATCTGGCACCGGATACCGACCCGATGCCGCCTTTATCGAGTGGCGAGGCGTTCAGGCCTCGACCGCGGCGGCCGTCCCCGGCGCCTTGTGGGTGTCGACCCGGTCGACAACGCGCCACGTCTTCAGCTTGGAGATCGGCGCGGTCTCTTCGATCCGGACCGTCTCGCCCTCGCGGAAGTCGTTCGCCTCGTCATGGGCATGATACTTCTTCGAACGGCGGATGATCTTGCCGTAGAGCGGGTGCTTCACCTTGCGCTCCACGCGGACCACCACCGTCTTGTCGGCCTTGTCGGACACCACGAGTCCGGTCAGCACGCGCTTCGGCATGTCGTCGTTTCCTTACTTGGCCGCCGAGCGCGAACGCTCGGCCTGCAGCGTCTTGATGCGCGCGACCTGGCGGCGCACCTCACGAACGCGGGCGGGCTTCTCCAGCTGGTTGGTCGCAGCCTGGAAGCGCAGGTTGAACGCCTCGCGCTTCAGGTTGCCCAGCTCCGTCGACAGCTCGTCGTCGCTCTTGACCTTCAGATCGTCGATCTTGGCCATTACTCGGCTCCCAGATGGCTGAAGTCGCCGAGACGGGCGACAACCTTGGTCTTGATCGGCAGCTTCATCGCCGCACGCTCGAACGCCTCGGCGGCCAGCTTGCCGTCGACGCCATCGAGCTCGAACAGGATCCGGCCCGGCTTCACGCGGGCGACCCAGAACTCCGGCGATCCCTTGCCGGAGCCCATTCGGACTTCGGCAGGCTTGGACGACACCGGCACGTCCGGGAAGATACGGATCCAGAGACGGCCCTGGCGCTTCATGTGGCGCGTGATCGCGCGGCGAGCCGCCTCGATCTGGCGGGCGGTGATCCGCTCCGGCTCCATCGCCTTCAGGCCATAGGCGCCGAAGTTGAGGTCGGTGCCACCCTTGGCATCGCCGTGGATGCGGCCCTTGTGGGCCTTGCGGAACTTGGTGCGCTTCGGTTGCAGCATTGTTCTGTCCTAACCCTTAGCGCCGACGATCGTCGTCGCGCGCCGGACGCACGCCGGAGGTCTGGGCCTCCAGCATCAGCCGGTCCTGCGCCGTCGGATCGTGACCCAGGATCTCACCCTTGAAGATCCAGACCTTGATGCCGCACACGCCATAGGCGGTGTGCGCCTCGGCCTCGCCATAGTCGACATGGGCGCGCAGCGTGTGGAGCGGCACGCGACCTTCGCGGTACCACTCGGTACGCGCGATCTCGGCGCCACCAAGGCGGCCGGCCGACGTGATCCGGATGCCTTCGGCACCCAGACGCAGCGCGGACTGCACCGCGCGCTTCATGGCGCGACGGAACGCGATGCGGCGCTCCAGCTGGTCGGCAACACCCTGCGCGACGAGCTTGGCGTCGATCTCGGGCTTCCTGATCTCGACGATGTTCAGCGACACGTCCGACGAGGTCATCGCCGAGAGCGTCTTGCGAAGCTTCTCGATGTCCGCGCCCTTCTTGCCGATGATCACGCCCGGGCGTGCGGCATAGACGGAGATGCGGCACAGCTTGGCCGGACGCTCGATCACCACCTTGGAGATCGCAGCCTGGGGCAGCGACTTCATGATGAACTTGCGGATCTTCAGATCCTCGAGCAGCAGGCGACCATAGTCATGGCCTTCCGCGAACCAGCGGCTGTCCCACGTGCGGTTGATCTGCAGGCGCAGACCGATCGGGTTGGATTTCTGACCCATTAGGCGTCTTCCTGCTCGGTCACGACGATGCGGACCCGGCTGAACGGCTTCACGATGCGCGTCGACTTGCCGCGGCCGCGCGTGGCGAACCGCTTCATCGAGATCGACTTGCCCACGCTCGCCTCGGTGACGACGAGCGCGTCGACGTCGAGATTGTGGTTGTTCTCCGCGTTGGCGATCGCCGAAGCGAGCACCTTGCGAACGTCAACCGCCATGCCCTTCGGCGAGAAGGCGAGGATGTTGAGCGCGTCGCCGGCCTTCTTGTTGCGGATCAGCGCCGCCACAAGGTTCAGCTTCTGCGCGGAGCCGCGGATGGTGTTGCCCACCGCCAGCGCCTGGTTGTCGCCCACGCGGCGCGGGGCTGCCTGCTTCGACATCAGCGCTTGCCCTTCTTGTCGGCGGCGTGGCCGGGAAAGAAGCGGGTGGGCGCGAACTCGCCCAGCTTCATGCCGACCATTTCCTCATTGACGGACACCGGCACGAACTTGCGACCATTGTAAACGTTGAACGTCAGGCCGACGAAGTCGGGCAGGATGGTGGAACGGCGCGACCAGGTCTTGATCGGAGCGCGCGCGTTGGTCTCGTTCGCGGTCTGCGCCTTGCGAAGAAGGCTCAGGTCGACGAACGGACCCTTCCAGACGGAGCGGGCCATTACTTCTTCCTCGCGTGGCGGCTGCGGATGATCATCTTGTCCGTCGCCTTGTTGTGGCGGGTGCGCGCACCCTTGGTCGGCTTGCCCCACGGGGTGACCGGGTGACGGCCGCCCGAGGTCCGGCCCTCACCACCGCCGTGCGGGTGGTCGACCGGGTTCTTGGCGACGCCGCGGGTCAGCGGGCGCTTGCCCATCCAGCGCGACCGGCCCGCCTTGGCGAGGTTCTGGTTCGCATTGTCGGGGTTCGACACCGCGCCCACCGTCGCCATGCAGTTGCCGTGGATATAGCGCTGCTCGCCCGAGTTCAGGCGAACGATCACCATGCCGCGGTCACGACCGACGACCTGCACATAGGTGCCGGCCGAACGGGCGATCTGACCGCCCTTGCCCGGCTTCATCTCCACGTTGTGGACGATGGTGCCGACCGGCATCTGGCCCAGCTCCATGGCGTTGCCCGGCTTCACGTCGGTGCGCTTGCCCGCGACGACCTTGTCGCCGACGGCCAGACGCTGCGGCGCGATGATGTAGACCAGGCGATCCTTGCCGTCCTCGCCCGCGCCGTAGTTCACGAGCGCGATGAAGGCGGTGCGGTTGGGGTCATATTCCAGCCGCTCGACGGTGCCCTCGACGTCCCACAGCCGACGCTTGAAATCGACGATGCGATAGCGCTGCTTGTGGCCGCCGGCGATGCCGCGCGACGTGACATGGCCCTTGTTGTTGCGACCGCCCGTCTTGCGCTTACCTTCGGTCAGCGCCTTGACCGGCTTGCCCTTCCACAGGGACGACTTGTCGACCAGGATCAGCCCGCGACGGGCCGGCGAGGTCGGGTTGTAGTGCTTGAGCGCCATCGCCTCAGATCCCCGTCGTCACGTCGATCTGCTGACCTTCGGCCAGCGTCACGATCGCCTTCTTCACGTCCGTGCGGGTGTAGGGACGACCCTTCCACCGCTTGGACTTGCCCTTCTGGACGAGCGTGTTGACGCCCGTCACCTGGACATCGAACAATGCCTCGACCGCCGCCTTGATCTGCGGCTTGGTGCTGTCGGCGCTGACCCGGAACACAACCGCATTGTGCTCGGACAGAAGCGTCGACTTCTCCGTTATGTGCGGACCGACGATCACGTCATAGTGACGCGTGTCGATCGCACCCTTTGCGTCGCGCTTAGCCATTGAACCGCGCCTCCAGCGTCTCGATCGCGGCGCGCGTCAGCACCAGCGTGTCGTGCCTCAGAATGTCATAGACGTTTGCGCCCATGGTCGGCAGCACGTTGACGCGAGCCAGGTTGCCCGCCGCGAAGGCGAAGCTCTGCTCAACGGTCGCGCCGTCGATCACCAGGGCCGAATTGCCGAAGGCCAGCGTCTTCAGCTGCTCGGCCAGCGCCTTGGTCTTGCCGCCGTCCACCGTTAGTGAGTCGAGCACGATCAGCTGACCGTCCTTCGCCTTCGACGACAGCGCCATCTTCAGGCCCAGCGCGCGAACCTTCTTGTTCAGCGACGGGTTGAAGTCGCGCAGGCGCGCACCGTGGGCCTTGCCACCGCCGATGAAGACGGGGGCGCGGCGATCGCCGTGACGGGCGGTGCCGCCGCCCTTCTGGCGACCGAACTTCTTGCCGGAGCGGGCGACATCGGCACGCTCACGGGTGGGACGCGCGGTGCCGCGGCGCTTTTCGAGCTGCCACGTCACGACCCGGTGCAGGATGTCCGCGCGCGGCTCCAGCCCGAAGATCGCATCGTTGAGCTCGATCTCGCCCGTCTCGGCTGCGCCGAGGCTCTGTACCTTGAGCTTCATGGGGCTCAGCCTTCCTTGCTCTCGTCGGTCGCCGTGTCGGGCGCCGCGCCATTGCTCTCGGCATTCTGCGGATCGTTGACGCCGGGCTCGTTCGCCTGCGCATCCGCCGCCTGCACGCCCGCCTCGACCTCGTCGGCACCGGGCAGCGGCGCGATCTCGTGGACCGCCGCGGCCTCGACCATGCCGGCAGGGGCTTCCTCGTGGACGATCTCGGCAATGCGCTCCTTGATGCCCGCCGGGTACGGCGCGTCGGCATGGCGCGCGACCTTCACCGCGTCCTTGACGATCAGCCAGGTGCCCTTGTGACCCGGAACGGAGCCCTTCACGAACAGCAGGCCGCGATCGATGTCGGTGCGCACGATCTCCAGGTTCTGCTGGGTGCGCTGACGATCACCCATGTGGCCGGCCATCTTCTTGTTCTTGAAGACGCGGCCCGGATCCTGGCGATTGCCGGTCGAACCATGCGAGCGGTGCGACACGGACACGCCGTGGGTCGCACGAAGACCACCGAAGCCCCAGCGCTTCATGGCGCCGGCAAAGCCCTTGCCCTGCGTGTGGCCCTGCACGTCGACCAGCTGGCCCGCCACGAAGTGAGCGGCGGACAACTCCGCGCCCACGTCGATCAGCGCATCGTCGGCAACGCGGAACTCGGCCAGCTGCGCCTTGGGCTCGACCTCGGCCTTGCCGAAGTGGCCGCGCTGCGGCTTCGTCAGATTCTTCGCCTTGGCGGTGCCGGCGCCGAGCTGAACGGCGACATAGCCGTCACGGTCCGCCTCGCGGCGCGCCACCACCTGGACATTGTCGAGCAGGAGGACGGTCACCGGAACGTGCCGGCCGTCTTCCTGAAACAGGCGGGTCATCCCCACCTTCTTCGCGATCACGCCTGTGCGCATGACCAAACTCCCTCACAGAGGCACGGGCGGTGGATCCGCCAGTGCGTGTCAGCCCGGAAATGTGAAGCGAGCCCCCGTCCCGGGCTGGTTGCCCCGAAAGGCAAGACGGGAGACGCTGTCCCGCCCGGCGGAACCGGACGGCGGTATCTCTGCTGTGTCATGTGCCCCCGCGAGCGGGGGCCCAATCCGCGCGTCGCCGAAGCGTTGCGCCTGCAGCGGGACCCGAAGGTCGACCGCGAAGGCCGGCTCCTTAAGCCAGCTTGATCTCGACGTCAACGCCCGCTGCGAGATCCAGCTTCATGAGCGCATCCACGGTCTGCGGCGTCGGCTGAACGATGTCCAGCATGCGCTTGTAGGTGCGCACCTCGAACTGCTCGCGCGACTTCTTGTCGATGTGCGGTCCACGGTTCACCGTGAACTTCTCGATGCGAGTCGGGAGCGGGATCGGTCCGCGGATCATGGCGCCGGTGCGGCGCGCGGTGTCGGCGATGTCGCCGGTGGCCTGGTCGAGCACGCGGTGATCGAATGCCTTCAGGCGAATACGGATATTCTGCGTTTCCATGTCCACTACCGATGCGAAAGAGCCGTGGGGCGATCAAACGCCCCTTCCATAAAAAGGGCGGGCCGACTCTCCCCTGAAGGAGAGCCGGCCCGCCGCTGGTCGCTATATTACTTGGTGATCTCGGCCACAACCCCCGCGCCGACGGTACGACCGCCCTCACGGATGGCGAAGCGGAGGCCCGGATCCATCGCGATCGGCGCGATGAGCTTGACCTTCAGCTGCACGTTGTCGCCCGGCATCACCATCTCGGTGCCCTCGGGAAGGATGACCTCGCCGGTGACGTCCGTGGTGCGGAAGTAGAACTGCGGGCGATAGTTGGCGAAGAACGGCGTGTGACGGCCACCCTCGTCCTTCGACAGCACGTAGACCTCCGAGGAGAACTCGGTGTGCGGCTTGATCGAGCCCGGCTTGCAGAGCACCTGGCCACGCTCGACCTCTTCACGGCCGACGCCGCGGATCAGCGCACCGATGTTGTCGCCGGCCTGGCCCTGGTCGAGCAGCTTGCGGAACATCTCGACGCCCGTGACGGTGGTCTTGCGGGTGTCCTTGATGCCGACGATCTCGACTTCCTCGCCGACCTTGACGATGCCGGTCTCGACACGGCCCGTCACCACGGTGCCGCGGCCCGAGATCGAGAACACGTCCTCGATCGGCATCAGGAAGGTCTTGTCGAGCGGACGCTCCGGCTGCGGAATCCAGTCATCAACCGCCTGCATCAGCTTCAGGATCGCCTGCTTGCCGATCTCGTCGTTCGAGTCCTCGAGCGCGGCCAGCGCCGAGCCGGCGATGATCGGAATGTTGTCGCCGTCGAAATCGCGCTTGGAGAGCTCCTCGCGGATCTCGAGCTCGACGAGCTCGAGCAGCTCGGGATCGTCGACCTGGTCGACCTTGTTCAGGAACACGACCATCGTCGGCACGCCGACCTGCTTGGCGAGCAGGATGTGCTCCTTGGTCTGCGGCATCGGGCCGTCAGCGGCCGACACCACCAGGATCGCGCCGTCCATCTGGGCGGCACCGGTGATCATGTTCTTCACATAGTCGGCGTGACCCGGGCAATCGACGTGCGCGTAGTGGCGGCCGTTCGTCTCGTACTCGACGTGCGCGGTCGAGATGGTGATGCCGCGCTCGCGCTCTTCCGGCGCCTTGTCGATGTTGGAGAAATCCACCGCGGCGTTGCCCGCGACTGCCTCGGCCAGCACCTTGGTGATCGCCGCGGTCAGCGACGTCTTGCCATGGTCGACGTGACCGATCGTGCCGATGTTGCAGTGCGGCTTGGTCCGCTCGAACTTCGCTTTCGCCATTGTCCTACCTTCTTCCGTCTGAATCAGGGCGCACCGCCCATCGGGGCGCGCTCATAGTTTGAAAAATCGGGTTACGCCAGCTTCGCCTTGACTTCGTCCGCCACGTTCTGCGGCACTTCTTCATAGTGCGAGAACTGCATGGTGTACTGCGCACGGCCCTGCGTGAAGGACCGCAGCTGGTTCACATAGCCGAACATGTTGGCCAGCGGTACCTGCGCCTCGACGACGGTGGCGTTGCCACGCGCGTCGGTGCCCTGGATCTGCCCGCGCCGCGAGTTGAGGTCGCCGATCACGTCGCCGAGATAATCCTCCGGCGTCACGACCTCGACCTTCATGATCGGCTCCAGCAGCTTGATGCCGGCCTTCTGGGCCGCCTCGCGCATGCCGCCGCGCCCGGTGATCTCGAACGCCAGCGCCGAAGAGTCGACGTCGTGGTAGGCGCCGTCGGTCAGCGTCGCCGTGAAGTCGATGATCGGGAAGCCGATCAGCGATCCGGTTGCCGCAACCTCGCGGATGCCCTTCTCCACGCTCGGGATGTACTCGCGCGGAATGTTGCCGCCCTTGACCTCGTCGACGAAGACGACGCCCTGGCCACGCTCGCCCGGCTCCACCGTGAACTTGATGCGACCGAACTGGCCGGAGCCGCCCGACTGCTTCTTGTGGGTGTAGTCGACGTCCACCTTCTTCGCGAGCGACTCGCGATAGGCGACCTGCGGCGCACCGACGTTCGCCTCGACCTTGAACTCGCGCTTCATGCGATCGACCAGGATCTCGAGGTGGAGCTCGCCCATCCCCTTGATGATGGTCTGGCCCGATTCGTGATCGGTCGACACGCGGAAGGACGGATCCTCGGCGGCCAGGCGCGACAGGGCGAGGCCCATCTTCTCCTGGTCGGCCTTGGTCTTCGGCTCCACCGACAGCTCGATCACCGGCTCCGGGAACTCCATGCGCTCCAGGATGATCGGCTTGGACGCGTCGCACAGCGTGTCGCCGGTCGTGGTCTCCTTAAGACCCGCGATGGCGACGATGTCGCCCGCGAACGCCTCGTCGATGTCCTCACGGCTGTTGGCATGCATCAGCAGCATGCGGCCGATCTTTTCCTTCTTGTCCTTCACGCTGTTCAGGTAGCTGCCCTTTTCGAGCTTGCCCGAATAGATGCGCGCGAAGGTCAGCGTGCCGACGAACGGGTCGTTCATGATCTTGAACGCCAGCGCGGACAGCGGGGCGTCGTCGGCCGGCGGTCGCGTGTCCTCGGTCTCGCCGTCCAGCTTCACGCCCTGCACGTCGGGGATGTCGAGCGGCGACGGCAGATAGTCGACCACCGCGTCCAGCAGCGGCTGCACGCCCTTGTTCTTGAAGGCAGAGCCGCACAGCACCGGCACGAACGAGAAGTTCAGCGTGCCCTTGCGGATCAGCTTCTTCAGGGTGGCCGTGTCGGGCTCGTTGCCCTCCAGATAAGCCTCCATGACATCGTCGTCCTGCTCGACCGCCATCTCGATCAGCTCGGCACGAGCGGTCGCGGCAGCATCCGCCAGGTCGTCGGGGATGTCGCGATATTCAAACTTCGCGCCCAGCGATTCCTCGAGCCATATGATGGCGCGGTTCTCGACCAGGTCCACCAGGCCCTTGAAGCCGCCCTCGATGCCGATCGGCAGGTACAGAACCGCCGGACGCGCGCCGAGGCGATCCTTGATCATGTCCACGCAGCGCTCGAACGAGGCACCGGTGCGGTCCAGCTTGTTGACGAAGCACATGCGCGGAACGCGGTACTTCTCGGCCTGGCGCCACACGGTCTCGGATTGCGGCTCCACGCCGGCCACGCCGTCGAAGCAGGCGACGGCGCCGTCAAGCACGCGCAGCGAACGCTCGACCTCGATGGTGAAGTCGACGTGCCCCGGGGTGTCGATGATGTTGATGCGGTGGTCGTTCCAGAAGCACGTGGTCGCAGCCGACGTGATCGTGATGCCGCGCTCCTGCTCCTGCTCCATCCAGTCCATGGTGGCGGTGCCCTCGTGGACCTCGCCGATCTTGTAAGACTTGCCGGTGTAATAGAGGATGCGCTCGGTCGTCGTCGTCTTGCCGGCGTCGATGTGCGCCATGATGCCGATGTTGCGATACTTCTCGAGCGGATGGCTGCGGGCCATGATGCGTCACTCCTGTGCCGGCATGTCCGGCGTGCTGAACTGGGTCGGGGCGGGTGCCCCATAACCGTTCGGGCTGAGCTTGTCGAAGCCCAGCCCTGCCTTCGGCCAAGAAGATCAGCCCGTCGACAAGCTCAGGGCGAACGGTGAATGGAGAAGCGCCGAAGCGCCTCTCCCGATATAGGAACTACCAGCGATAATGCGAGAAGGCGCGGTTGGCTTCCGCCATCCGGTGCGTGTCCTCACGCTTCTTCACCGCGTTGCCGCGATTGTTGGACGCGTCCAACAGCTCGCCCGACAGCCGCGCCGACATCGTGTTCTCGCCGCGCGAGCGCGCCGCGGAGATCAGCCAGCGGATCGCCAGCGCCTGCGCACGCTCGGGACGGACCTCGACCGGGACCTGGTAGGTCGCACCGCCGACGCGGCGGCTGCGGACCTCGATACCCGGCTTGATGTTGTTCAGCGCGTCGTGGAACACGCCGATCGGGTCCTTCTTGGCACGCTGCTCGACCGTTTCGAGCGCCGTGTAGACGATGCCCTCTGCGACGGCCTTCTTACCGTCGAGCATGATGTTGTTCATGAACTTGGACAGAACCTCATCCCCGAACCGGGGATCAGGCAGGATTTCCCGCTTTTCGGGACGACGACGACGAGCCATCTGATCTTCCTTCTAAACTTCAGCCTTTGTGACCGACAGGCGGCCGGCTTACTTCGGACGCTTTGCGCCGTACTTGGAACGGGACTGCTTGCGGTCCTTGACACCCTGCGTGTCGAGCACGCCGCGAAGCACGTGGTAGCGCACACCGGGCAAGTCGCGCACGCGGCCGCCACGGATGAGGACGGAGCTGTGCTCCTGCAGGTTGTGCCCCTCGCCCGGAATGTAGCTGATGACCTCGCGGCTGTTCACCAGGCGGACCTTGGCCACCTTGCGCAGCGCCGAGTTCGGCTTCTTCGGGGTCGTGGTGTACACGCGGGTGCAGACACCGCGCTTCTGCGGGTTCGCTTCCATGGCCGGAACCTTGGAGCGTTCCTTCTGCGGCGTGCGGCCCTTGCGGACCAGCTGGTTGATCGTCGGCATGAAGCCCTTCACCTTGTGACTAGACGGTTACTTTGCTGGAGCCCGAGTAATTCAACGCAAAAGAGCCCGGCGGCCTTCCGGCCCACCCTGGCCCTTGATCGCATCCAGCAATGCTCAAGCTGTCCGGACCCGTTGGGGTCATGGACGCAGCGGCCTATAACCGCACCTGCCCAGTGGGTCAACGCCGGCCCTGATGCGACGCCGAGGGGGCGGGCAGGATCGTGAGAAGCGGCTTGGCGGGCGTTGCGCAGCAGAGCCGATGCTCTATGCCCGGTCGGAACGCGACCGGCGATCGCGGTCGCGACGGAGGTGTCGGGCACCGCGTGAGACGCGGTGCCCGCAACAGTTCTTAGAGGGCGTTGGTCGTGGCGTTGGTCGCCGAATCGATGCCGTTCGCCGTGCTGTTGAGCGCGCCGTCGAGCACCGGCTCGTTGGCGTTCTCGAGGGCGTCGGCCTGGTTCTCGATCGCCTCGGCCTGAACCTCGTTCGAGGTGTTGTCGGCCAGATCCTCAAGGTTGTCGGTGTAGTTGTCCGACGCCGCTTCCTGCGGGCTGCTGTTGCAGGCCGAAAGCGACAGAGCGGACACGGCCACCAGGCTCGCCATCACAAAGGTCTTCATCAGTACGTCTCCCTGCTTCGAGGCCACATCGGCCCCCTTCTTTCGAAGTTCTCGGCCGCGTCAGCGTGCGACGGCGGCCACCTCATGCCTTGCATAAGCGCTTTCGTCGAGAATGCCCTCTCGTTTCGCGACCACCGTCGGCACAAGCGCCTGGCCAGCGACGTTCACCGCCGTTCGGCCCATGTCGATGATCGGATCGATCGCCAACAACAAACCCGCGCCTTCCAGGGGCAAACCGAGCGTTGTGAGTGTCAACGTGAGCATCACCACCGCGCCCGTCAGGCCGGCGGTCGCCGCCGACCCGATCACCGACACGAACAGGATCAGCGCGTAATCCGCCGCATGCAGCGGAACCGCATAGAACTGCGCCACGAACAGGGCGGCGATCGCCGGGTAGATCGCGGCGCACCCGTCCATCTTGGTCGTCGCGGCAAGCGGCACGGCAAAGGCTGCGTAAGGCCGCGGCACACCCAGCGCCTGCTCCACCACCTGCTCCGTCACAGGCAGCGTGCCGATCGACGAGCGCGAGACGAAACCGAGCTGGATCGCCGGCCACGCTCCTCTGAAGAAGCGGATCGGATCGAGCCCGTTGATCAGCAGCACCGCTGGGTAGACCACGAACAGCACGATGGCCAAACCGAGGTACACGGCCGCAGCGAACCAGCCGAGCGACGCCAGCGAGTCCCAGCCGTAAGCCGCGACCGCCGTGCCGAACAGGCCGGCGCTGCCGATCGGCGTCAGCCGGATCACCCACCACAGCACCTTGCGCGTGATCGCAAGCGCGGATCGGACGAACTGAAGAAATGGAGCGGCCGCCTCGCCGACCCGCAAAGCCGCCACGCCGATAACGATCGACAGAATGACGATCTGAAGCACGTTGAACGACAGGCTGGTTGTCGCTGCGCCCCCGTCGAAAAGCCGGGTCCCCGCCTCCAATCCCAGATAGTTGACGGGAAGCAGCCCTTTCAGGAAATCGAGCCACGACCCCACGGAACGCGGCGCCTCGGCCGCGCTCGCGTCGACGCCGGCACGCAGACCGGGCTCCAGCGCCAAACCGAGGATGATCCCGATGGTCACGGCGATCGCGGCAGTGAGCGCAAACCAGACCAGCGTCTGCACAACCAGCCGCCGGGCATTGCCCAACTCGGCGAGGTTCGCGATCGACGCGACGATCGCCGTAAACACCAGCGGCGGCACCAGCACGCGCAGCAGCTGGACAAAGCTCGAACCAACAAGAGCCAGCAAATCCGCCAGGGCATTGGGCGACCCGTCGAGATCGGGCCCGAGCGAGCGCGCTACGAGCCCAAGAGCAAGCCCTGCCGCCATGCCGGCCAGCACCTGCATGCCGAACCCGCTAAAAAAGGATCTGGTGCGCGCTGCCATCAGGCGCTCAAGTGGAGGCATGCGAGCGGCACGCCAACAAAGACTGAGTTTGCAGGGCTAAAGTCTGGCTGTTGCGCCGTCATTTGAGGGGATCGTGCCCCCAATTCATTAGCGAGTAGCGCCAGGCGCTGTGGTCCTTGTCATCCTTCGGGCCACCTTGCGCTTTGTGACGGGCCACATAGGCGCCGACCTTCTTCATATGAGCGTAATCAGCATCTGTGAGATCCGCCTTCTTCTTGCGCTTGATCTCCACGATGCGGGCGCCTGCCTTGTGTCCGACGCTCTCACCCGAGCCGTGACCATCATCGCCTTTCCAACCGACGGCCTTGCTGTCGTCGCTGTCGAGCCACTTCTCCAGCTCTGCGGGAGCCATGTTGACCGCCTGATCGAAGTTCTTGGCAATCTCGGCCTTTTCGTCGTCGTTCATCGTGTCGCACCTCCGCCACCTTAAAACGATCATCTCCTCAGCGAGTGCCACGAGCCATCGGCACACAACGCGATGCGATGATGATCCAGATCACGGCGCTTGAGAAACCGGCCATCACATCGCTCGGCCAGTGAACACCGAGGGCTATCCTGCTGGCTCCCACGAGAACGGCAGCAAACACCGCGACGATCAGCGCGGTGACCCGGAAGCGGAAGGGAGCGAGAAGCGCTAGGCTGCCGAAAAGCACGGCCGCGCCTGCGGCATGCCCGCTTGGAAAGCTCGTGCCGTGGATCTGTTCGACGCTTGGGAGAAGGTCGGGCCGGGCACGTCCGACGAGCAGCTTCAGGCCCTCGTTGAACACCGCCCCGCCTGCCACTGCAAGGATCAGGAAAAGCGACTTTCGCCAATGTCCTGCGACCAGCAGAGCCGCCGCGACGACGGCCGCGACCGCGAGCCGCACGATCGTGTCTCCCACCCGCGTGATCGTCGAGGCGATCGCAGGCGGGATCAGGGCGGCTGCTTCAAGCAGGACCTCTGTGTCGAGACGGATCAGCCAACCGGCTTTGATCGCGACCCAGAGGCCTGCGATGATCGATGCGGAGACGCCCGCCGCGACGAGGTCGCCGGGCGGGCGGCGCATCAGAAGTGGAGCGCTCGACCGTAAGCGGACAGGACGCTCTCGTGCATCATCTCGCTCAGCGTTGGGTGCGCGAAGACCGTCTCCATCAGTTCGGCCTCCGTCGTCTCCATCGTCCGCGCGACGACGTAACCCTGGATGAGCTCGGTCACCTCGGCCCCGACCATGTGAGCGCCGAGCAGTTCGCCTGTTTTCGCGTCGAAGACGGTCTTGATGAAGCCCTCCGCCTCGCCGAGGGCGATCGCCTTGCCGTTGCCGATGAAGGGGAACTTGCCGACCTTCAGCGCGTAACCGGCCTCCTTCGCCTTTGCCTCGGTCAGGCCGACCGACGCGACCTGGGGGCGGGAGTAGGTGCAGCCCGGGATGTTGGCCTTGTTCATCGGATGCGGGTGGACATCCTTGTTTCCGCGCGCCTGGGCGATCGCCTCGGCGGCGATCACGCCTTCGTGGCTTGCCTTGTGGGCGAGCCATGGAGCGCCGGTGACGTCGCCGATTGCCCAGACGCCCTCAACCCCGGTGCGGCCAAAGCCGTCCGTTTTGATGTGGCCCTTCTCGGTCTGGACGCCGAGCTCCTCCAGCCCGATGTTTTCCGTGTTGGGCACGATGCCGATGGCGACGATGACATGGCTGTACTCGGCCGTCTCGGTCTTTCCGTCGGCGGTCTTTAGGGCCGCGTTGACACCTCCGGCGGTGGTTTCGAGCTTCTCGATGCTCGCCTTGGTGAGGAGCTTGATCCCCTGCTTTGTCAAAGCCTTGGCCATGAAGTCGCTGACCTCCGCATCCTCGACGGGGAGGATGCGGTCGAGCATCTCGACGATGGTGACGTCTGCCCCCATGTCGTTGTAAAAGCTTGCGAATTCCACGCCGATCGCGCCGGAGCCGATGACCAGGAGCTTGGACGGCATCTCCTTTGGCACCATCGCGTCGCGGTAGGTCCAGATGCGCTGCCCGTCCGCCTTGGCGAAGGGAAGGTCGCGGGCGCGCGCGCCGGTCGCGATGATGATGTCGCGCGCCTGCAGTTCCACCGTCTGGTCGCCCTGCTTGACCGACAGCTTGCCCTTGCCGGCGAGCGTGCCGACGCCCTCCACCACCGTGATCTTGTTCTTCTTCATCAGGCCCTTCACGCCTGCGTTCAGCTGGCCGGCGACCTTGCGGCTGCGGTCCACGACCTTGGCGAGATCGAAGGAGGGTTTCTCCACGCTGAGGCCATAGGCGTCGGCATGGGTGATATAGTGGTAGATCTCCGACGTGCGGAGCAGCGCCTTGGTCGGAATGCAGCCCCAGTTGAGACAGATGCCGCCCAATCGCTCGCGCTCCACGATCGCGGTCTTGAGGCCGAGCTGCGCGGCGCGGATGGCCGCGACATAGCCGCCGGGGCCGGAGCCGAGGACGACGAGATCGTAGGTGTCAGGCATTTGCAGCAGGCTCCAGTCGCGCGGTGCGGCCGGGGCACCGTGCGGCGCCCCGACGGTCACAATCGAAAATTCAGGCCACCATCCCCAGCGGGCTTTCGACCAGTTCCTTGAACAGCTTCATCAGCTCCGCCCCGTCGGCGCCGTCGATCGCGCGGTGGTCGAAGCTGCCGGTGGCGGACATCACCGTTGCGACGCCAAGCGCGCCGTCGATCACCGCCGGGCGCTGCTCTCCCGCGCCGACCGCCAGGATCATGCCCTGCGGCGGGTTGATGACGGCGTCGAACTGCGTGATGCCGAACATGCCCATGTTGGACAGGCTGGCGGTGCCGCCCTGGTATTCCTCCGGCTTCAGCTTGCCGTCCTTGGCGCGGCCGGCGAGCTCCTTCATCTGCGTCGAGATCTTCGACACGGAGATGTTGGCGGCGTCGCGGATGATCGGCGTGATGAGGCCGGTCGGCGTCGACACGGCCACGGAGATATCGGCCCGGCCGTACTTGATGAGCTTGTCGCCCGTGAAGGTGACGTTGCACTTGGGCGTGGCCTCCAGCGCGACGGCCAGCGCCTTGATGAGAAGGTCGTTCACCGACAGCTTCACGCCGCGGCTCGTCAACCCCTTGTTGAGGTCGCCGCGCAGCTTCAGCAGCGCGTCCAGGCGGACGTCCACCGTCAGGTAGATGTGCGGCACCGTCTGCTTCGATTCGGTCAGGCGACGCGCGATCGTCTTCCGGATGTTGGAGAGCTTCTCCTCCTCGTGCGGGATGCTGTCGTCGTACCAGACCGCCTTGGTCTCGGTGGTCGGCGCGACGCCGCCGGCCGGAGTCGCCGGCGTCGGGGCAGCCTGGCCAGCCGCGGCGCCGGCCTTTTCGGCCGGAGCGGACGCGGGGGCGGGCGCAGCGTCCGCTTTCGCATTCTCGATGTCCGCCTTGACGATGCGGCCGCCGGGGCCTGAGCCCTGGACGCCACCAAGCTCGATCCCCTTGTCGGCGGCGATGCGGCGCGCCAGCGGGCTGGCCTTCACGCGGTCGCCCGCGGTGCCCGACGACGCGGTGGGCGCCGAGGCCGGCCGGGCCGTGTTCGATCCAGTGGCGCTGTCGAGATCGGTCGAGCCGGGCTTGGGATCATCCTTCGGGCTGGCCCCGTAACCCTTCTCCTCGACCGCCGGTGCGGTGGAGCCGGTCGGGGCGGGAGTGGCCGTCGGCGCGGGAGCGGAGGCGGCGGCCGAAGCATCCTCGCCCTCGCCCGCGATCAGCGCGATCACCGCGCCGACCTTCACGCCGTCCGTTCCCTCCGGCACCATGATCTTCGCCACCGTGCCCTCGTCGACGGCCTCGAACTCCATGGTGGCCTTGTCGGTCTCGATCTCGGCCAGGAGGTCGCCCGACTTCACGCTGTCACCTTCCTTGACCAGCCACTTGGCAAGCGTGCCCTCCTCCATGGTCGGAGACAGCGCCGGCATCTTGAGCTCGATCGGCATCGGGGAAACGTCCTCTTGCAAGTCTGGGCGGGCCACCGTGGCGACCCCGGTCGTGGCCTTCGTCTTGTCCAAGCCTGCCGCAGGGTCAAGGCCAAGCCTGACGCCGGACGGGAGAGACAGGGCGCATGGCCGGTGCTTGCGTCGAACGCGGCTGACCGCCACTTGTCTCCCCGGGGGCAACGGAGAAGGGCAGGCGACATGCGCACCTATCTGGTGGTGATCGACGACAGCCCGGAAGGCGACGTGGCGCTGCGCTTTGCCGCGCGGCGGGCGGCGCGCACGGGCGGCGGCATCCAGATCCTGGCGGTCGTCGAGCGCACCGAGTTCGTCGGCCTGGCCGACGTGCAGCAGGTGATGGAGGCCGAGGCCCGCGAACGCGCCGAAGCCAAGGTCGCGATGGCCGCGGGATCGCTGTTCGAGGAAGCCGGCATTCGCCCATCGATCAGCGTGCGATCGGGCGAGGCGACCGCGCTGGTGCGCGAGATGCTGGCGGAAACGGGCGATGTCGCGGCATTGGTGCTGGGCGCATCGGCCACCGGCGCGCCCGGGCCGCTGGTGGCGACCTTCACCGGCGTGGAGGCGGGCAAGCTGCCCTGCCCCGTCATGATCGTGCCGGGCGGATTGAGCGACGAGGCGATCGACCGGCTGAGCTGAGCGCCGCCCTAGCCGGCGACACGCGGGGCGAGCAGCGCCATCAGCGCAACGCAGCCGGCCTCGTCATCGGCATCGAAGCGATCGAGCGTCGGGCTGTCGAGATCAAGAACGCCGAGCAGCCGCCCGCCATGTTCCAGCGGCACCACCAGTTCCGACGCGGAGGCGGCGTCGCAGGCGATGTGCCCCGGAAACGCATGCACATCGGCGATGCGCTGCACCGTTCGGGTGGCGGCGGCGGTGCCGCAGACGCCCTTGCCGAGCGCGATGCGGATGCAGGCGGCCTTGCCCTGGAAGGGGCCGAGCACGAGGTCGCCGTCCACCATCCGGTAGAAGCCGGCCCAGTTGAGGTCGGGAAGCCACTCCATCAGCAGCGCGGAGGCATTGGCCATGTTGGCGACAGCGTCCGGCTCGTCGGCGGTGAGTGCGTCGAGGGCGGACAGCAGATCGCGGTAGAGCGCGGGCTTGTCGGCGGCGGTGATGTCGAACTGGTACATGGGCGGGAGATGGGGGGAGTGTCGGCGGGCGTCCAGTGGGGGTTCAGGCCGGCCCGGAAATGGGTGTGAGATGTTCACCCCCGCACAGGTGCGGACGTCGATATGCGCCGAGGAGCGGACATTCTGCTTCAGCCCAGGGAGCGGGCATCCGCTTACGCCTCGGCGCGGTTCAAAGCTGCAAGGCGCAGCCCGCTCGCAACCGGGACGCAAGACCAAGGTAAGATAAAAAGCCGGTCAGGCCGTGCATATGACCAGCGCCGTTCGTCGGGGGCATCAGGAACGTGGACGCTCTCGAACAGCAGCAACGCCCTGGAGGATGCCTTCGACCACAAAAGCAGGAGCTTCATGCGGCAGGCCGTGGCCTGCCCGATCCGCGACATTCTGGCGCGCGTTGGTCGAGAGCGAGAGGAACTGGCGCTGCATCCGCTGCGTGGCATCTTCCAGCCTGACGGCGATCGGTTCCGACAGCCCGGGCACCATGCGGAAGCGCGGACTATGCGTCAGCACGATCACCGGCTTGTTGCCCAGCGAGGTCAGCTGGCGGGCCTGCACCGCGCTTGCATGCATATCGAGCCGCTCCTCGTTCTTGCCGGGGTCCGTCTGCATCGCGACCAGGAACGATCGTGCTTCGGTGATCGCCGGTTCTTCGCCCGGCGCGGATGGGGGCAGAAGCGCAAGCCAGGTCGAAAACTGATCGGGATGCGTGGTGGACACCAGCACCAACCCGGCCGTGTCAGCCGGATATCGCGCCGCGAACACCTGGGCATGCAGTCCGCCCACCGAATGGCCGACAAGAAGGTAAGGGCCCGTCACCCCTGCCGTTCCCAACGCGGCATGCAGGTCGCGGGCGGCATCAAGACTCGAGCGCGGACCAGGCGCCGCCGGATCGCTCCGCCCCAGGCCTGCCCGATCATACAGGCAGACGCGGGTTACCGGCTCGACCTGCGCCGCGATTGCCCGCCATCCCGCGTCTTCGACCGGGGCTGTTCCCATTCCGGCATCGATCACCACCGCCGGCCCGCCTGCACCCCCGCACGACAGCCGGATGGAGCGCCCACCGACATCGAAGCGCCCATCGATGGGCCACTCCGTGGACGCAGCCATCGAGCCGGATGCGCCGATGGCGATGCAAGACAACAGCGTTGCAATGGAGAGGGCACGCATCGGACGCTCCTGTCTGTGACTGACGGTATAGGCTGGCTCGCGGACGGATCACAGCGTCTGCAGCAAGGCTGGAACCCATCGCAGGCTTCCGGTCCGCTTCCCACCAGGAGCGGACATCTACGGCGCTATTCGTCGCGGATACGCCCACGGCCCTTCTTCACGGCCGAGCGGATCGCCTTGCCGGCGAGGCGTTCCTGCTTGCCGACCCGGTTGAGGCGGGACTTGGCTCGGGGGGCAGGCGCGTCGTGGGCCTGGGCGAGCAGCTCGGCAAGCCGGGTGCGGGCGTCCTGGCGGTTGGCTTCGCGCGTGCGGTGGGTGCGGGCGGTGAGCACGATCTCGCCCTCCCCGGTCCAGCGGCTGCCGGCGAGCGTCTTTAGCCGGGCGTAGACGGCGGGCGGCAGGCGGAGCGCGAAGACGTCCAGGCGGATCTGGACAGCGGTCGCGACCTTGTTGACGTTCTGTCCGCCGGGGCCGGATGCAGCGAGGAAACGTTCCTCCAGCGCCGCCTCCGGGATCGACGGCGGATCAGCCGGCGGCATCGGACCCGCTACCCGTGAACCCGGCGGCGGCGAAAGCCGGCGGCAGCGGCGCCTCCGCCGTGATCGCGGGCTTGTTCTCGCGCGGCAGGGTGAGGCCGGCGGCGTGGAGGAGCATGGCAGGGCCCTTGCGCCCATAGACCGGGTCACCGACGATGGGCATGCCGATGCCGGTGGCGGCATGGACGCGGAGCTGGTGGGTGCGGCCGGTTTCCGGGCGGAACTCGACCAGCGCGCGTTGACCGGCGGTGGCGATCACCGACCAGCGGGTGCGGGCGGGCTTGCCCTTTGGGTCCGGCACCATCCGCCAGCCGGCTTCGCGCGTGCTGGTCTTGCCCAGCGGCATGTCGATCAGCCCGGATGCGTCGGCGGGGATCCCCTCGAGCACGGCGAGGTAGCGCTTTTCCGCCAGACCGGCCTCCCAACTCTGCTGGAATCGCTTGTGCGCCTTGGGCGTGCGGGCGAGCAGCAGGCAGCCGGACGTGTCGCGATCGAGGCGGTGAACGGGCTGCGGCCAGCGGCGGAAGCCGAAGGCGAGGCTTTCGAGGTGGTTCTCCACCGACAGCGATCCGTCGCGTGGGCGGTCCACTGGGAGCCCGGCGGGCTTGTCGACCACCAGGGCCTCGGCATCGATGAAGAGGACGCGGTCGGAGAGCATCCCGGGGCTGTGGCACCGATGACGGGTGGTGCCAAGCGCGGGCCGGCGATCGAGAGCTGGAGGGGTGCCCGCCCGGATCAGGAGGGGGATCAATCCGGGCGGGCGGTGTCGGCCTCAGCCGAACAGCTTGGCGGCGACCTGCGCGATCTTGCCGCCCTGATAGCGGGCGCCGGCGAGTTCCTTCTCGCTCGGCTGGCGGCTGCCGTCGCCATCGGCGATGGTGGAGGCGCCATAGGGCGTGTTGCCGGCGACCTCGGTGACGCCCTGATGCCCTTCAAAGCCATAGTCGAGCCCGACGATGATCAGGCCGTGGTGAAGAAGGTTGGTGATGGTCGAGAACAGCGTGGTCTCCTGCCCGCCATGCTGGGTGGCGGTGGAGGTGAAGGCGCCGCCAACCTTGCCGACCAGACCGCCCTTGGCCCAGACGCCGCCGGTGGTGTCCCAGAAGGCTGCCATCTGGCTGGGCATGCGGCCATAGCGGGTGGGCGCGCCGACGATGATCGCGTCATAGGCGGTGAGCGCGTCGGGGCTTTCGATTTCAGGATGCGCGGTGTCGGTCTTGAAGTGGGCGGCCTTCACCACCTCGGCCGGGGCCGTCTCCGCGACGCGGCGGATGTCCACCTCGGCGCCGGCGGCGCGTGCACCCTCCGCGACGGCATCGGCCATCTGTTCGATGTGACCGTAGGACGAGTAATAAAGGACGAGGATCTTGGCCATGTCGCGGGGCTCCTGTTCGTTACTGTGAGTCGACAAGGACGATCTCGGCGTCCTCGGTGGCGGTGATGCGAACGTCCCGGCCACCGGAAAGGGCCACGCCGTCGCGGGTGGCGACGGACGCGCCGTCGATGTCGAGCGCGCCGGTGGCCGGCACCAGATAGGCGTGGCGGCCGGCGGCGACGGCATAGTCGAGGCTTTCGCCCGCCTTCAGCGTCGCGCCCATCACGCGGGCATCGGCGCGGATCGGGAGGGCGGCTCCGTCGCCCGCCAGATCCTCCTCAAAGCCGCTGGCGAGGGTGACGAGACGGCCGGAGCGGTCGCCCTTCGGAAACGGGCGCGCGCCCCAATTGGGCTGGCCGCCGGCGGTGCGCGGCAGGATCCAGATCTGGAAGATCGAGGTCTCTTCGTCCTCCAGATTATATTCGGCGTGGGTGACGCCGGATCCCGCGCTCATCACCTGCACGTCGCCGGCACCGGTGCGTCCGCTGTTGCCCATCGAGTCCTTGTGGCTGATCGCGCCCGAGCGGACATAGGTGATGATCTCCATGTCGCGGTGCGGGTGCGGCGGAAAGCCGGAGCGCGGCGCGATGCGGTCGTCGTTCCACACCCGAATCGCGCCCCAGCCCATGCGGGCGGGATCATGATAGTTCGCGAAAGAGAAATGATGCCGGGCGTCGAGCCAGCCGTGATCGGCGTGGCCGAGCGTGTCGAAGCGTCTGATGTCCACCATGTGCCCAACCTCCCGCGGTGCTGCTTGCACCGCCTTGGCCACGGAGATAGGCCCAGGCGATCACGCGTTAAATGGAAACGACGGAAACGCATCGTTGCCGAACCTGCCCGACCTGGAAGCCTGGGCGATCTTCGCCCGCGTGGTGGAGCACCGTTCCTTCACGGCCGCGGCGGCGGCCATGGGGATGTCCAAGGGCACCGTGTCGAAGGCGATCACGCGGCTGGAGGCGCGGCTGTCGGCAGGGCTGTTCCACCGCACGTCGCGCACGCTGACGCTGACGGAAGCCGGGCAGCGCCTGGTGCCGCATGCCGCCCGGATGTTGGCGGAGGCGAGCGCGGCCGAGGAAGCGGCCTGCGAGGAGCAGGACCAGATCGGCGGGCCGATCCGGCTGGCCGCGCCGATGACGTTCGGCATCCAGCATGTCGCGCCGGCCGTGGCCGATTTCATGGCGCTGCATCCGGCCGTGACCGTGAGGCTGGACCTGAGCGATGCGCGCGTCGACCTGATCGCGGAGGGGCATGACGCGGCGCTGCGGATCGGCAACCTGCCCGACAGCAGCCTGATCGCCCGCCGGCTGAAGGGCGTGGCGGTGAAGATCGTCGCGAGCCCCGCCTATCTTGCGGCGGCGGGCACGCCCACCCACCCGACCGACCTGCAGGACCATGACGGGCTCTGCTACGCCAACGCAGAGCGACCGGGCGAATGGCGGCTGCGGAGCCGCGCGGGGGTGGAGGCGATCGGCCGCCCCCGGACGCGCATGACGACCGGCAGCGGCGAAGCGATGCTGCCGGCGCTGCGGGCGGGACTGGGCATCGCCGTCCTGCCCGATTTCATCGTCGATTCGGACCTGACTGCCGGGCGATTGATTGAAGTTATGCCAGACTGGGTTCCGCCTGCGGTATCACTGCACCTGGTGACGCCGCCCGGCCGGCTGCGGCCGGCCAGGATCGGCGCTCTCCTCACCTTTCTCACGCAACGTTTCGGCGGCTAACAGTTCCGAAACGCGGGATTTACGCGTCGTTAACCTTTTACGTTCAGAGACGGCGTGGTTAATGCCTGACATCAGTCAAGGCCGCCTAACTTCCGAGCGGCCAGCGACGTGAACGGGGGTCGAGAATCAATGCGCGTTTTGCTGATCGAGGACGAGCCGACGACCGCCAAGGCGATCGAGCTGATGCTGTCGGGTGAAGGCTTCAACGTCTACACAACCGACCTTGGCGAGGAGGGTTTGGACCTCGGCAAGCTTTATGACTACGACATCATCTGCCTGGACCTGAACCTGCCGGACATGACCGGGTACGACGTGCTGAAGAAGCTTCGCACGTCCAAGGTGCAGACGCCGGTGCTGGTGCTGTCCGGCGAAGGCGCCATGGAATCGAAGATCCGGTCGTTCGGCTTCGGCGCCGACGATTATGTCACAAAGCCCTTCCATCGCGACGAACTGGTGGCGCGCATCCATGCCGTCGTCCGCCGGTCCAAGGGCCACAGCCAGTCGGTGATCCGCACGGGCAAGCTGGCGGTGAACCTGGACGCCAAGACGGTCGAGGTCGAGGGCGCCCGCGTCCACCTGACCGGCAAGGAATATGCGATGCTCGAGCTCCTGTCGCTCCGCAAGGGGACGACGCTGACCAAGGAGATGTTCCTGAACCATCTCTATGGCGGGATGGACGAGCCCGAGCTGAAGATCATCGACGTGTTCATCTGCAAGCTGAGGAAGAAGCTGTCGTCTGCCTGCGGTGGCGACAACTACATCGAGACGGTCTGGGGCCGCGGCTATGTGCTGCGCGATCCCGAGGATGTGAGCGCGCGCGAAGTCGCCTGACCGGCGGCCCGCTTCCCCCCCCCCATAAGCTCCCCTGGACGGGGCCGGAGTGTTCCCCTTGCTCCGGCCCCATTTTCTTGCGCGCCGTTAGACGCTGAGCAAACGCAGCGTTGATGAAAGGCGCCGCGCCGCGACCGGGTCACGACGTTCCTCTGCTCGGACTTTCGCGGGTGGGATCAGGCGTCCGGGTCGAACCGGCGCCATCCGCCGGGAAGCAGCCGCTCGATCGGCTGGAAGCGCGTCTTGTACTGCATGGAGCGCGAGCCAGCGACCCAGTAGCCGAGATAGACATAGGGCAGCCCGGCCTGCAGCGCGCGGGTGATGTGATCGAGGATGATGAGGTTGCCCATGCCGGGGCGCACGGCAACGTCGGGCTCATAGAAGCTGTAGATCATCGACAGGCCGTCGACCTGCCGATCGGTCAGGCAGGCACCAACGAGCCGGCCGGGCCGATCGCCCTCGCCGGGCTCCCGATATTCGATGACATGGGTGTCGACGGGGGTCTGTTCGACCATGTCGGCATAATCCATCGCATCCATATCGGCCATGCCGCCACCGGGATGGCGGGCAGCGAGATAGCGACGCAGCAGCGTGAACTGTTCCGCGGTCGACCAGGGCCGACACACCGAGACATCGAGATCAGCGTGGCGCTTCAGGAGCTTGCGCTGAGTGGCGTTGGGGCGGAAATCCTCCACCACGATGCGGACCGAAACACAGGCCTGACAGTCGGTGCAGCTGGGTCGGTAGGCCACGCTTTGCGAGCGGCGGAAGCCGATGCGGCCGAGCGCGTCGTTCAGCTCCGCCGCATGCGGGCCGGACAGTTCGGTAAAGACCTTCCGTTCCGTCCGCCCGGGCAGATAGGGACAGGGCGCCGGACTGGTGACGAAGAAGCGCGGGAAGCGGAATGGCGCGCTCACCTGACGATCGTTCCTTCCTCACCGCGCTATCGAATCTGACGGCACGCAGAATGCGTAAAACCAATAAGCTTGAACAGCCGCTTAATCCGCGGCCAGAGCCTCCACCGTGTCGACATTGTAGCCGGCATGACGGAGCGCGGCGATCAGCCGGTCGAGATGGTCGCGGTTGCGGGTCTCCACCTCGATTTCGGCAAAAAGACCCTTCGCCGGCAGGCTGGTGAAGACGCGCTGGTGATAGATCTCGACGATGTTGACTTGCAGTGCGTCAAGAATGCCGAGCGCCTTGTAGAGTGCCCCCGGACGGTCGGCGAGCGCGATCTGCAGTCGCGCGAGGCGGCCGGACCGGGCGAGATCGCGCAGCAGGACGTTGGCGAGCAGGCGCGTGTCGATATTGCCGCCGCACAGCACGAGCCCGACCTTCGCACCGGCGAAGCGATCCCTGTGCGCGAGCAGCGCGGCGAGCCCGGCCGCGCCCGCACCCTCCACCACGGTTTTTTCGATCTGGAGCAGCAGGCTGACCGCCTGTTCCAGCTGCCCTTCCCCGACGAGCAGGATCTCATCAACCAGATCGGCGACGAGGCGACGGGTGAGATGCCCGGGCTCCTTCACCGCGATGCCCTCTGCCAGCGAATCGCCTCCGCACGGCAGGTCGACGCCCTTCAACTGCGCGTACATGGACGGGAACAGGGCGGCCTGAACGCCGACCAGCCGGATGTCCGGCCGGATCGCGCGTGCAGCGGTGCCCATGCCCGACAGAAGACCGCCGCCGCCGATCGGCACCACCAGGGTGTCGAGGTCGGGCGCCTCCGCCAGCATCTCCAGTGCGACCGTGCCCTGCCCCGCGATGATCGACGGCTGGTCGAAGGGATGCACGAAGGTGAGCCCGCGCTCCGCCTCCAGCAGGCGGGCATGCGCATAGGCCTGGTCGAAGGTCTCGCCCTCAAGTACCACCGTCGCCTGGTGGCTTTCGGTCTGCATCACCTTCACGATCGGGGTGGAGGTGGGCATGACGATGGTGACCGGAATGCCGAGGCGGTGGCCGTGATAGGCAAGCCCCTGCGCATGGTTGCCGGCGGACGCGGCGATGACGCCCTTTGCCCGCGCGGCCGGATCCATCGTCAGCAGCGTGTTGAGCGCGCCGCGCTCCTTGTAGGCGGCGGTGAACTGGTGGTTCTCGAACTTCAGCCACACCTCCGCGCCGGTCAGCGCCGACAGTGTCTGGCTGCGCAGCGTGGGCGTGCGCACGATCTGCCCGTGGAGGCGCGCGGCGGCGGCGCGGATGTCGTCGATGGTGACGATGTCGTCGGCGGGCTGAAGCTGGGTGGCCATCCCCACCCGCTACCCCATCTGGCGTGGGATCGGAACTGCCGCTAATCCCGGGCCATGCGTTCCGCCCTTCTGTGCGCCGCCATCGCCCTGGCAGCGATCGCCTCCCCCGCCGCTGCCGAGCAGCTGATCGACAATGTAAACGGCATCACGCTCGACGCGCGCGGCCGCGTGGTGCGATTCACCGGCCTGGTGATCGACGACGAGGGCAAGGTCGAACGCCTGCTGGAGCGCGGGGATCGGCGGCCGGAGCGCCCGGACACCCGCCTGGACGCGCGCGGCCGCACGCTGATGCCGGGCTTCATCGATGCGCACGGGCATGTGATGGGTCTGGGCTTTTCCGCGCTCACGCTGGACCTGACGCCGGCGCGAACGCTGGCGGAGGCGCAGCGGCTGATCGCGGACTATGCCGCGGCGAACCCGCAGCGGCCGTGGATCATCGGGCGCGGCTGGAACCAGGAGAGCTGGGGCCTGGGACGCTTCCCGACGGCCGCCGACCTCGACCAGGTCGTGGCGGACCGGCCGGTCTGGCTGGAGCGGGTGGACGGCCATGCGGGCTGGGCGAACAGCGCGGCGATGCGCGCGGCCGGCATCACCGAGCAGACGGAGGCGCCGGCGGGCGGCCGCATCGAGAAGACAGGACGTGCGCCAAACGGCATCTTCGTGGATGCGGCGGCCGAGCTGGTGCAGCGGGTGGTGCCCGTCCCCTCCCCCAAGGACCGCGACGCAGCGCTGGCGCGGGCGCAGGACATCCTGCTTCGGCTGGGCATCACCACGATCGCCGACATGGGAACCAGCCTTGATGACTGGATGACCTTCCGGCGCGCGGGCGACGAGGACCGGCTGGGCGTGCGGATCCTGTCCTACGCCAGCTCCGTGCCCGAGATGCTGACCATCGCCGGGCCGCGGCCGACGCCGTGGCTGTATGGCGACCGGCTGCGGATGCTGGGCGTCAAGATCTATGCCGACGGTGCGCTGGGATCGCGCGGGGCATGGCTGATCGCACCCTATCATGACGCGCCGAACACGTCGGGTCTGTCGCTGATCGAGGACACGCGCCTCAGGAACCTGATGAGCCGGGCGACCATGGACGGGTTCCAGGTCGCCATCCACGCGATCGGCGATCGGGCCAATCGGCAGGTGCTGGATGCCATCGCCGAGCTTGCCGAGAGCTATCCGGGCGGAGACCGCCGCTGGCGGGTGGAGCATGCGCAGGTGCTGAGCCCGGCCGACCTGCCGCGGCTGGCGCAGCACGGCACCATCGCATCGATGCAGCCGATCCACCAGGTGAGCGACCGCCAGATGGCGGAGGCGCGGCTGGGGCCGGAGCGGCTGAGCGGCGCCTATGCCTGGGCCACGGTGCTGCGCGACGGCGGGCGGCTCGCCTTCGGGTCCGACGTGCCGGTGGAGAGCGCGGATCCGCTTGCCGGGTTCGCCGCCGCGATCAGCCGCGAAGGATCGGACGGCCAGCCGGCCGGCGGGTGGCAGCCGCAGGAAAAGGTCACGCGCGAGCAGGCGCTGGCGGGCTTCACCACCGGCGGGGCCTTTGCCGGCTTTGCCGAGGACCGGCTCGGCCGCTTGGCGCCGGGCATGCAGGCCGACTTCGTGCTGATCGACGGCGATCCGCTGGAGGCCTCGCCGGCCGAGATCAGGGCGATGAGAGTGGCCGAAACATGGGTCGGCGGCCGCCGGCGGTTCGTGCGGCGGTGATGCGGCTGGCGATCCTGGCGGCGGCGCTGGCGGTGGGCGGCTGCGGGCTCGTGACCGTCAGCGAGCCGGAGAACGGATCGGACGCAACCCCGGTGGCGGAGCGCCCGGAGGTGGTGTCCGACCGGCCGATGGCGTGGAGCTATGGCGGGACGAGCGCGGCGCCCACCGCGCTCTACGGCGCGAGCGCAGGGCAGCCGACGCTGGCGCTGACCTGCGACCGGGAGGGACAGCTGATGCGGCTGCGCTATGCCACGGCCTCGGCCGCGCCCGACACGCGGCTGGTGGTCGCCGTCGGCGGCGAGGAGCGGTTGATCGAGGCGACGCCGGTGCCGGGCGGGCTGGAGGGCGAACTGCTGCTGGCCGATCCGCTGTTCGACGGGTTGGGGCAGGCGGCGTCACGCTTCCTGATCGCGGCCGGATCGGAGCCGGCGCTGTCGGTGCCGGGCGGCCCGGCGATCCGGCGCACGGTGACCGCCTGCCGCCGTCCGGCCGAGGTGCGCCTGTCGGGGGCCGTTTTCGCCGGGCTGCTGCCCTGTGCCGACTGCCCGGGTGTGGAGACGGTGCTGACCTTCGAGGGGCCCGAACCCGGCATGGGGCGGTACCGCCTCAGCCGCGACTATCGCGACGGACGACCGGCGGTGGTGGAGACCGGCACGGCGAGCATCGATGATCGCTTTGGCCCCGGCGTGATCCGGCTCGATCCGGAAGGCGGTGGCCACCCCACCCTGCTCGATCAGGGCAATGCGGGGCTGTTGCTGCGCGACTCCGGCGGCAATCCGGATCCGGTGCTCGACCGTTTCCCGCTGACGCGGCGACGCTGAGGAACCGGAGCCTTCCCGGAGCGCTCCATCTGCCAGCAGGGAGAGCATCATGAGGATCTGGATCGGGACGGCATTGTCGGCGCTGGCACTGACCGCCTGCGGCGGGGCCGCCGACGACGCGGCAACCGGCAACGCCGCCGACGCGCCGGCGGGCGCTCAGGCCACCGGAACCGCGGCGGAGCCGCTGGTCGGCCTGTGGACCGGAGATGCTCCCGTCGATTTCTCGGGTGAAGGGCTGCGCACGCGAACGAGCGACGAGCGCATCCGCTTCAACGGGGATGGCAGCTTCCGCTATCTTGCCCGGCTGATCATCTACGGCCCTGAACTGCCGTCCGAGGGGATGGGCTTCGCCATCGACGGAAACGGCCGCTGGCAGCGCCAGGGCGACCAGCTGACGCGCGACTACAGCGCCGTCAGCGTGACGCCCGAGCATGAGGACGGCGAGCTGCGCCGCCTGTCGATCCAGCTCGGCGAGGAGATGGCGGCGGAGCCGGCCATAATCAGCCGGATCGATCAGGTCGACGGCGGCCGGCTGACGCTGACCACCGACGGGAAGGCGCAGAGCCTCACCCGCCGGTAGCCGCTCGATCAGCTGTCCGCGTACTTGACCGTGCAGCCGTAGGGACGCGCCTCCGGCACCGAAACCGGGCGCCCGGCGCGAACCTCCTCCAGCGCGGCGAGCACATGATTGCGCGCGCCCTGAATGTCGGCCTGGTTCGCCGTGGGTCGATCGTCGATGCCCCCCTGGTAGACGAGGCGCCCTGTGCCATCGATCACGTAAAGGTGCGGAGTGGTCCGCGCATCATAGCCACGACCGACAATGCCGCGCGGATCGAGGAGATAGGCGGTCGGCGCGCTGTTCCACCGCGTCATCACCGCGCGGGCGCCTGCGCCATCGACATGGCCCTGCTTGCCGGGGGCGCCCGAGTTGATGGTGAGCCACACCGCCCCGCCGCGGATCGCCTCCGCCTGGGTGCGCTGCATGTTGCCGCTCTCATAGTGCTTGCGGACGAACGGGCAGTCCGCGTTTGTCCATTCAAGCACGACCGGGCGTCCGCGATACTGGGACAAGGTCACGACCTGCCCCTGTGCATCGTTCAAGCGGAAGTCGCGGGCAAAGGCGCCCGTCCGCTGCTGCGCGGCGACGGGAACCGCCACCGCCGCGATCGCCACGGCCGCGATGCCGGCACCGATCCAGGACGAAGATGTCATCAGCGTCTCCTTTCGATCATCCATTCACCAACCCGGCGACTCGGGTCGGGGTAAGCACCTGCGGGAGGACCTCGGGCGCCTCGCTGCCCACAGGGTACCACAGGTAGAGCGGAACACCCGATCGTCCATGCGCGCTCAGGAAGCGCCCAAGCGCAGGATCGCCGTCCGTCCAGTCGCCAACCAGCACCGCGACATTGCCCTGCCGGAACGCCTGCGCGACCTCCGCCCGGTCGATGGCCGTGCGCTCGTTCACCTTGCAGGTGATGCACCAATCCGCCGTGAAATAGGCGAATACGGGCCGGCCTTCCGCCCGCAACGCCGCCAGCCGGGCTTCGGAAAAGGGCTCCGCGCCGGCAATACCGGTCGCGGCGCTCGCCGCATCGCGCGGTGCCGGCTGCACCAGCAAAGCGAGCACGAGGGCGGCCAAGGCTGCAGGCATCGCCACAGGCCAGATGCCGCGGCCCGCGACCTGGCGCCGCCCGCTCCACCACAGCCCCAGCGCCAGCAGCAGCGCGGCCCCAAGCCCGATTGTCATGCCGTCGGCACCGGCCTGCCGACCGAGGATCCACGCGATCGCCAGCGCAGTCAGGAACATGGGAACGGAAAGGATGCGGCGAAGCCGGCCCATCCACGGGCCGGGCCGCGGAAGCCGGTGGCGGAGCGCCGGGACAAAGCCGATGAGCAGGAAGGGCAAGGCCAGGCCAAGGCCCAGGCCAGCAAACACCGCCATCGCCGCAGGCAGCGGCAGCAGCACGGCCGTGCCGAGCGCGACGCCCATGAACGGCCCCGTGCAGGGGGTTGCGACGAACGCCGCAAGCACGCCCGTCCAGAAGGCTCCCCCGGCCCCGCCCTGCCCCGCCAGCCGGCCGCCCGACGCGAGGGCCGGCAGTTCGAACAAGCCAGCGAGGTTGAGGGCGACAGCCAGCACCACGAGCAGAAGCACTGCCATGACGCGCGGATCCTGGAGCTGGAACGCCCATCCGGCGGCGGCGCCGCCGGCCCGCAAGGCCATGAGAACGCCGCCCAGCAGCAGGCAGACACCCACCACACCAGCCGTGTAGGCAAGCGCATCGCGCCGGGCCGCGGCCGCACTCTCCCCCGACCGCGCGAGGCTCAACGCCTTGAGGCTGAGGATCGGGAAGACGCAGGGCATGATGTTCAGGAGAAGGCCGCCGAGCAGCGCCCCGCCAAACGCGGTCAGGAACAGTCCGGCCGACATGGCGCCTGCTGCATCGACCTGCGAGAGGGGCTCTCCTCCCGACGGGACGGCGCCGGGGCGTGCCGAGAGCGAGAAGCCGCGCCCACCATCAAGCGCGAGGACGCCGTCGAGCGTCTGGACCCCTGCTGCGCCCGCGCGAGACGCGGTTTCGACCACCAGTCGATCGCCATCGCGCGTGACCTGCTGTGCCGCGGCATAATCGATCACGCCGTCCGTCAGCGGATAGAAATAGGCGTCTGATACCGACAGCGATGCCGGCAACGGCACCGCGATCCTGAACCGATCACCGGCAGCCGCAAAGCGGGCCTCTGCCCCGAGCGGGCGCGGCAGGCGCGCGCGAATGGCATCGAACCGTGCGCGGTCGGACGCATCGACCTGACCGTCGCCGACGGTCAGGTCGATGGAGAGGCTCGCCTTTGCCGGCACGCATACCTCCCGCGTGCATTCCAGCCAGTCGAGATCGGCGCGGATCGGCAGGCGCGTTCCCGGGGCGAGGCCGGCAGGCACCTGCAGGTCGAGCGGGTGCGCATAGGCGCCTTCGTAGACATATTGCATCAGCCCGGCGAGCAGGAGCCGCTCAGGCACCTGATAGCCGAGCGGGCCGGCGGTGACCCCCGGCGGCAGGGTCCACCGCACGCTGGTCTCGATGCCGGCGTCGCCCGGGTTCTTCCAGTAGCCGTGCCAGCCCGAAGCCGGCGTCATCACGAAGGCGAGCGAAACGGGCGCGCCAGCGCGCGGGCTCATGCTCTCCGCGACAAGCTCGGCGCGGATGTTGGGCGTGTTCTGGGCCGCCAGCGGCATGGCCGGCACCAGAGCCATGACGCCGAGCAAACGGAGGATCCAGGCAAGCAGATGCATCAGCCGATCATAGCCGAGCGGACCCGGCCCTGCCCAGCCCGAGCAGATTGCGGTGAGTGCGGCGTGCCCGTTCGCCGCGGTGCCGATCAGGCCGCGGCGGCCTTGGCAACCGGACGCGCGCGCAGGCCGAGCAGGTGACAGATGGCAAAGCTCAGTTCCGCACGATTAAGCGTGTAGAAGTGGAAGTGGCGGACACCGCCCGCATAAAGCCGGCGGCACATCTCCGCCGCGATCGTGGCCGCCACAAGCTGACGGGCGGCGGGCTGATCGTCGAGCCCTTCGAACAGGCGGTCCATCCAGCTGGGGATCTCGGCCCCGCACATGCCGGCGAACTTGCGCGTCTGGGCGACGTTGGACACGGGCAGGATGCCGGGCACGATCTCCTGATCGATGCCGGCCGCCGCCGCGGCATCGCGAAACCGGAAGAATGTCTCCGGCGCGAAGAAGAACTGCGTAATCGCGCGGCTGGCACCGGCGTCGAGCTTACGCTTCAGATTATCGATGTCGTGGGCAAGACTGGCGGCCTCCGGATGCGCTTCCGGATAGGCCGCAACCGAGATGTCGAACGGATGGCGCGCGCGCAGCCCGGCAACGAGGTCCGCCGCGCTCGCATAGCCGTCCGGGTGAGGGCGAAAGGCTTCGCCGGCAACCGGCGGATCGCCGCGCAGGGCAACGATGTGGCGGACGCCTGCAGCCCAATATTCGTCCGCGATCTCGTCGATCTCACCACGGCTGGCTTCGACGCAGGTGAGATGGGCGGCGGCCGACAGCGGTGTCTCGCGCTGGATGCGCGTCACGGTGGCGTGGGTCCGCTCCCGCGTGGAGCCGCCCGCGCCATAGGTGACCGAGACGAAGCGGGGGGCCAGGGGCGCGAGCGTCTGCACCGCGTCCCACAGAACCTCTTCCATCTTCGCCGTCTTGGGCGGGAAGAACTCGAACGACACCTCCGCATCGCCTGCGAGATCGGCATAGAGCGGCGCGTCCGTTGCGGTGCGCGCTTCGTTCAGCTGGTCGAGGGACAGGATCATGCCGCCTTCTCCTTGATGCCGCCGGGGCGGGATGCGCTCCACAGCTTCACTGTCAGTTCGCCGCCTTCGAGCCGCTCGACACGATCGAGCGTCAGGCCGGCCGCCTGCATCCAGACCGCGATCTGATCGTCCGAAAAGCCAAGGCGGACATGCTGATCGCGGTCGCGAAGATCCTCGCGATCGTGGCTGTCGAAATCGACGATCAGCATGCGCCCACCGGTTGCGAGGAGGCGCGCAGCCTCGGACACCGCGGCGCCCGGCTGCTGCATGAAATGGAGGACCTGGTGCAGGATCACCGTGTCCGCGCTTCCGCCGGTCAAGGGCAGCGCCTGGAGATCACCCTGCCTGAGTTCCGTTGGCGGCAGATCGGCGGCGGCCAGCTTCGCCCGCGCCAGCCGCAGCATCTCCGGGCTGCGATCGATGCCGATCGCGTGCACGGCGCGACCGCCGAACAGCTCAAGCATGCGGCCGGTCCCCGTGCCGAGATCAACCAGCCGGCCAAGCCCATCCTCGCCCAACGCGCCGGCGATGGCGGCTTCGACCTCGGAATCCGCGACATGAAGCGACCGGATGGCGTCCCACTCCTCGGCATGCGCCTCGAAGTAGCGATCGGCGGCGGCCGCGCGTTCGCTGACGACGGCGTCGAGCCGCTCCCTGTCAAGGACGAGCACGTCGGCATCGGCAGAGCCGACCGCCATGATCAAGGGGGCGCTCGTCTCGTCGCCGGCAAGCTTCAGGAACACCCAGCTGCCTTCCTTGCGCCGCTCGGCAAGGCCGGCGTCGCACAGGATGCGGACATGGCGGGAGACGCGCGGCTGGCTTTGACCCAGGATCTGCGCCAGTTCGCCAACCGACAGCTCCATGCGCCGCAGGAGCGCCACGAGCCGGATCCGCGTGGGATCGGCGAGCGCGCGGAACATGTCGAGCAACTGGGTCACCGAAGCGGATATAAAGATATCTTTATATGTGGTCAAGGAACCTAGGTCAGGATCGCCCGTTTCGATGCGTCGGCGAAATGGTGTAGACATTCGCCGCCGCCGAACCTCGGCCGTTCAAGGAGGGATTACCATGATCAAGTTCGCTGCTGCTCCGATCCTCGCCATCGCCGCGCTCGGCCTGGGCGCCTGCTCCGAGCGCACGCAGGATGCCGCCGAAGCGACCGCCGACAGCGCAGCCAACGACACCGCCGCAGCAACGGACGAGGCCGCAGCCGACGTCGACGCCGCAACCGACGACATCCAGGCCGCGACCGACAACGCGCTGGACGATGCCGAGCGCTCGCTGGACAATGCCGGTGCCGCGATCGGCAACGCTGCCGATGATGCCGCCGACGCGACCGGCAACGCGCTGATCGACGCGGGCCAGAGCGTTCGCGACTGAAGCACAAGCTGATCCGGCCCACGTGCCGGATCGGTCATTGCCGAGAATCAAAAAGGGCCGGGGATCGCTCCCCGGCCCTTTTCTGTTCGTCCCCGTTGACCGGGACGGTGGGTCGTCGGCGCGGCGAGGCCGCGCCGAGGCCGGATCAGAAATCCATGCCGCCCATGCCGCCCATGCCGCCGCCCGGCATCGCCGGTGCCGCCTTGTCTTCCGGCAGCTCCGCCACGGTTGCTTCGGTGGTGATGAGCAGGCCGGCGACCGACGCCGCGTTCTGCAGCGCGGTGCGAACCACCTTGGTCGGATCGATCACGCCGGCGGACACCAGGTTCTCGTAGGTGTCGGTGGCTGCGTTGAAGCCGAACGAGGTGTCCGTCTGATCAAGCAGCTTGCCCGAGACCACCGCACCGTCGTGGCCGGCGTTGGTGGCGATCTGGCGGACCAGCGCGGTCAGCGCGCGGCGAACGATGTCGATCCCGCGGGTCTGGTCGTCGTTGGCACCGGTCAGGCCGTCAAGCGCCTTGGTGGCATAGAGCAGCGCCGTGCCGCCGCCGGGGACAATGCCCTCTTCGACAGCCGCGCGGGTCGCGTGCAGCGCGTCGTCGACGCGGTCCTTGCGCTCCTTGACCTCAACCTCGGTCGCACCGCCGACCTTGATGACGGCGACGCCGCCGGCCAGCTTGGCCAGCCGCTCCTGCAGCTTCTCACGATCATAGTCCGACGTGGTCTGCTCGATCTGCTGACGGATCGCATCGACCCGGCCCTTGATCGCGCCCTCGTCACCCGCACCGTCGACGATGGTGGTGTTGTCCTTGTCGATCGACACGCGCTTGGCGGTGCCGAGCATGCCAAGCGTCACGGACTCGAGCTTGATGCCGAGATCTTCGGACACGACCTCACCCTTGGTGAGGATTGCGATGTCCTCAAGCATCGCCTTGCGACGATCGCCGAAGCCCGGGGCCTTGACCGCCGCGACCTTCAGGCCGCCGCGCAGCTTGTTGACGACAAGCGTGGCCAGAGCCTCACCCTCGATGTCCTCGGCGATGATCAGGAGCGGACGGCCCGACTGCACAACCGCCTCCAGGATCGGAAGCATCGACTGCAGGTTCGACAGCTTCTTCTCGTGGATCAGGATATACGGGTCAGCGAGCTCGACCTGCATCTTCTCCGGGTTGGTGATGAAGTAGGGCGACAGATAGCCGCGGTCGAACTGCATGCCCTCGACGACATCGAGCTCGAACTCGAGGCCCTTGGCCTCCTCGACGGTGATGACCCCTTCCTTGCCGACCTTGTCCATGGCCTCGGCGATCTTCTCGCCGACTTCACGGTCGCCGTTGGCGGAGATGATGCCGACCTGTGCCACCTCGTTGGAGCCGCTGACCGGCTTCGAACGCGCCTGGACGTCAGCCACGACCTTCTCGACCGCCTGGTCGATGCCGCGCTTCAGATCCATCGGGTTCATGCCGGCAGCCACCGACTTCATGCCCTCGCGCACGATCGCCTGGGCGAGCACGGTGGCCGTGGTGGTGCCGTCGCCGGCGTTGTCGTTGGTCTTCGAGGCCACCTCGCGCAGCATCTGCGCGCCCATGTTCTCGAACTTGTCCTTGAGCTCGATCTCCTTGGCGACGGTAACGCCGTCCTTGGTGATGCGCGGTGCGCCGAAGCTCTTGTCGATCACGACGTTGCGACCCTTCGGCCCCAGCGTCACCTTCACCGCGTCGGCGAGGATGTCGACGCCGCGCAGAATGCGCTCACGAGCGTCGCGCGAGAATTTCACGTCCTTGGCTGCCATGTGGCTACCCTTTCAGAGATTGTGATTGGAGAAGAATGGCGATGGTCGCGGATCGTCAGCCGACGATGCCGAGAATGTCGCTTTCCTTCATGATGAGCAGGTCTTCGCCGTTGAGCTTCACCTCGGTGCCCGACCACTTGCCGAACAGGATGCGGTCGCCGGCCTTCACCTCCAGCGGGTGAACATTGCCGGAGTCGTCGCGGGCGCCGGTGCCGGCTGCGACGATCTCGCCCTCTTGCGGCTTTTCCTTGGCGCTGTCGGGAATGATGATCCCGCCGGAGGTCTTCTCTTCGGCCTCGACACGGCGGACGAGCACGCGGTCGTGCAGCGGACGAAAGTTCATTCGGTCCATCCTCTTCGATGAAAGCAGCAAAATCGTTGTTGGCACTCACGTTCGGCGAGTGCCAGCGCCAGCCATATGCGAACCGCCTCCTGAAGCGTCAAGCAGCGCCAGGGAACCTTTTTGCAGCTAGGGTTCAGGAAGGCGGCGTGACGGGCGATTTACAGGGCGAGGAGCACACAGTAGCCCTTGGGCAAGCTGGAAGGATGATCGAATGTCATTTGTGCGGGGCGCGTGGCGACTTCTGGTCGGGATCAAGGATGCGCTTGTTCTCCTCTTCCTGCTGCTGTTCTTCGCGCTGGTCTGGGCTGCGCTGCAGGCCACGCCGAACCGCGCGATCGTGCCCGGAGCGCTGTTGCTGGATTTCAACGGCGGCATCGTCGAGCAACCGGCGCCCAGCGACCCGGTTGCGATCCTCTCCGGCGGAGCACCGACCCGCGAATACCGGCTGAGCGAGGTCGTTCGTTCCATCGACAGCGCGATCCCCGATGCGCGCGTGAAGGCGATCGTCCTCGACCTAGACCGGTTCACGGGCGGGGGCCAGGTGGCACTGCAGACCGTGGGCGACGCGCTTGACCGCGCGCGTCGCGCAGGCAAGCCGGTGCTCGCCTACGCCACCGGCTACACCGATGACAGCTACCAGCTCGCGGCGCACGCGAGCGAGGTCTGGATGGATCCCATGGGTCTGGCGGCGATCGCCGGACCCGGCGGTTCGCAGCTATACTTCAAGGGGCTGATCGACCGGCTGGGGATCACCGCCCACATCTATCGCGTGGGGACGTTCAAGTCGGCGGTTGAGCCGTTTCTGAGGGCCGATCAGTCGCCGGAGGCGCGACGGGCGAACGAAGCGCTCGCAGGCGCGCTGTGGCAAGCCTGGCTCGCCGACGTGAGCGCCGCGCGTCCGAAGGCGCAGATCGCGGCTGTCGCGGCGAACCCGACGGCCGCGCTGGCCGGCCCCGGCACGCTCGCAGAGGCAGCCGTCGCGCGCGGTCTGGTCGACAGGCTTGGCGATCGCGTGCAGTTCGGCGCCCGCGTGGCCGAGCTGGCCGGAACGGGTCGGACGCGGGGCATCGATCGGTTTGCGGCCATCCCGTACCGTGACTGGGTTGCAGCCCACCCCCTTCCGACCGCGGGCGCGCCGATCGGGATCGCGACGGTCGCGGGCACAATCATCGATGGTCAGGCGGATCCGGGCACGGCGGGAGGCGACTCGGTCGCGCGTTACATCCTGGAGGCGGTTCGCGCGAAGAGCGTTCGGGCAATCGTGCTTCGCATCGATTCGCCCGGTGGTTCCGCGCTTGCATCCGAGCGCATCCGGCAGGCGTTGCTGGAGGCGCGCCGGCAGAACATCCCGGTGGTCGCCTCCATGGGTTCGGTGGCGGCGTCCGGCGGATACTGGGTGTCGACGGCAGCCCAGCGCGTCTTTGCCGAGCCCGCGACGATCACCGGATCGATCGGCGTCTTCGGGGTCATTCCCACGATCGAAGGCGCACTGTCGAAGATCGGTGTGACGAGCGATGGCATCGCGACGACGCCGCTGTCCGGGCAGCCAGACATCTTCGGCGGCACCAATCCCGCCTTCGACCAGCTGATGCAGTCGGGGGTCGAGGACATCTACGGCCGGTTCATCGGGATCGTGGCGCAGGCGCGCCGGCTCCCGCCCGCGCGCGTTGCAGAGATCGCGGAAGGCCGCGTCTGGGACGGTGGCAGCGCGCGCCAGCTGGGTCTGGTCGACGCGTTCGGCGGGATCGATCAGGCAATGGCCGAGGCCGCGCGCCTTGCGAAGGTCGATCCTCAGGCAATCCATGCTGTCTATCTCGAGCGACAGCCGACCGCATGGGAGCAGGCGCTCGCCGGCTTCGAGCGGCGCAACGAGGATGAGACCGACGCGACCGACGCACTGACCCGCCTCGTCGCGCGGCAGCAGAGACTGGCACTGGCCAGCGTGGCGGAAGCGCGGCTGCTGGTGTCGGGCAGCGCCATCCAGGCACGGTGCATCGAGTGCGCGGCGATGGCTGGCAGCGTTCCGAAACTCTCCACCCGGGAGACAGCGTCGCTCGGCGAGGTCATGCTCCGGTGGCTGGCGCGGTGACGTGCGCGATCAATCCCGGTCGGGCGGGTAGCCGGGCAGCGCCAGCCCACGGCTGACCGCCACCGCGCGCAGGGCGAAGCCTGCGCCGGCGGCGGGAAGTGCCGCGGCCGCGCCGGAGAGGCCGACCACGTCGAGCAGGACGAACAGCCCGGAGGCGAGCGCCGCCGCCGTAACGTAGAGCTGCGGCCGCATGAGGATGGATGGTTCCCCCGCCAGCACGTCGCGGATGATGCCGCCCACGCATGCCGTGACCACGCCCATCAGCGCCGAGGTAAAGGGTGGCACGCCAAGGCTGAGCGACTTGGCGGCCCCGAACACGGCATAGGCCGCGAGCCCGACCGCATCGAACCAGTCGAGCGCCCGTTCGCGGCGCCACCAGCGTGCCGGCGTTACCCAGATCAGCAGCGCGGTGCCGATGCACACGAGCGGGTAGCGCGGGTTCCCGATCCAGAAGACCGGCGCGCCGATCAGCAGGTCGCGCACCGTGCCGCCGCCGACACCCGTGATCAGTGCAAAGAAGGTGAAGGTGACGATCGTCTGACCCGCGCGCGCGGCCGCCAGCGCTCCCGACGCGGCGAACACCGCCATCCCGACCATGTCGAGCGCGCTGAGCGTGGGAGCGATCAGTTCGGGAAGGCGCGGATCGATGGCGACACCTCGACGTGGTGGAACGGTCGCGCCTAGTCCGCAGCGGCGGGCTTGGGCAACTCATCACCGACGGGCAGGTCGAGCACGGCGGCATCGATGCGGCGGAGCATCGCTTGGAAATGCGCGAGGTCGTCAGCCGAAAAGCTGCCGAAGATCTCAGCCTCCAGCGCCAGCGCCTTGGGCGCAACAGCATCATAAAGGGCCCGCCCGGCTGCGGTGAGGTGGAGGAGGCGTGCGCGACCGTCGTCGCTGTGCCGGCTCTTGGCGACAAGCCCGCGCGCGGTCAGGGAGAGGGCGGCGCGGCTGACCGTCACCTTGTCCATCCGGGTCCGCATGCCGACGGCGGCCTGGGTGATGCCGTCGGCCTCCGCCAAGACCGCCACGAGGCGCCATTCAGGGATGGAGAGGCCGAACAGCGATTCGTAAATCGCCGCGATCCGCGCGCTCACGAGGTTGGACGTGAAGGACAGCCGATAGGGCAGGAACGTGTCGAGCGTGAGCGGTTGGGGCATCAGCGGGCCGCCATGGCCAGGGCGAGTGCGCCGAGCAGGCCGGCCTCTCCGCCCAGTGCGGACGGCACGATGAGGGCATCATAGCCCAGCCGGTCGACACCGAAGTAGCCGGCGGCCGCGCGGTCGGCCGCAGCGCGGATGCGCGCCACCAGGCCTGGCGTGGCAAGCACGCCGCCGCCGAAGACGACGCGGGAGGGGGAGAGGATCGCCTGCTGCCACAGCACGAGCTGCGCGAGGTAGAAGGCGATGATTTCGTGCGCCTCATGACCATCGGGCAAGTCGGACAGGGGCGATCCCCAGCGCGCCTGGATGGCGGGTCCGCTCGCCAGCCCTTCCAGACAGGCACCGTGGAAGGGGCAGACACCGGCAAACTCCGGATCGCGCGGGTGGCGGACAGGGCTGCCGTGGCCCATCTCCGGATGGCGCAGGCCGTGGATCACCATGCCGCCGACGATCACGCCACCGCCGATCCCGGTTCCGACCGTCACATAGGTGGCGACATCGGCTCCTGCCGCGGCGCCCCAGCGATGTTCGGCGAGGATGGCGGCGTTGACGTCCGTGTCGAAGCCGACCGGGCAGCGGAAGCGGGCGGCGAAGGGTGCCGCGAGATCGGTCCCGCTCCAGCCCGGCTTCGGGGTGTCGACGATGCGGCCCCAGCCGGGTGAGGTCGGATCGACGTCAGCGGGGCCGAAGGTGCCGATGCCGACGGCAGCGAAGCGGCCCAGCTCCGCCTCGGCGGTGGCGAAGAAGGCAATGGCGGTGGCGATCGTCTCCTCAGGAGCCGTTGTCGGCAGACGATGCTGGCGCAGCATGCGGCGGTCGCCGCGTGCCACGCCGAGCATGAATTTGGTGCCACCCGCCTCGATGCAGGCGAACAGGTCTGACGTCACGCCGGTGCCCCCCTTCTCCCGCTCACCGTGTCGCACGGCGAGCGGGCCGGGGCCAGCCGCGCTCAGTCCTCGACGCGGACGGTGCCGCGACGGCCGCGGCGTTCGCGGACCTCCTGATTATAGTCGCGCCGAGCGTCGGCGAGTTCGCGGCGGTACTCGGCATAGGCCTCGTTGCGGTCCTGGCGGGTGTCGGCGCGGCGGAGGTCGCTGGCGAGTTCGCGCCGCGCTTCCGCGATGTCCGTCCGGTAGTCGAGCCAGTGGGTGTCGCGGCGGTCGCTGGCGAGCGCGGGGCTGGCGACGGTGGCGGTGGCGGCGAGGATGAGGAACAGACGCATCGGGTATCTCCGATCAGATAGTCCAGGGGCAAGGAAACGTCCGACCCGTGCCGTCGGCTCCGCGGGGTGCGGCGGAGCGAGTGGGGGTGAGCGCCAAGTTGACGCTGCGACCGGCCGCCCCGCCAGAAAGCGCTTTCCTACAGCGAACCTTTTTGGTTAGTAGGCAGCCGTGGCGGGAGGCAGGCATGGCGGACGTGGCGGAGTTGATCGAGGCACTGATCGAGCGGGAGGGCGGGTTCGTCGATCACCCGGCGGATCGCGGCGGGGCGACGATGTGGGGCATCACCGAGCGGGTGGCGCGCGCGCATGGCTGGCAGGGCGCAATGGCGCGGATGCCGCAGGCGCGGGCGGCCGCGATCTACCGCCGGATCTATTGGGAGCGGCCGCGCCTGGACGCTGTCGCCACCCGCGCGCCGGCAATCGCGTCGGAGATGTTCGGCACCGGCGTCAACATGGGCACGGGCATCGCCGTCCGCTTCCTGCAGCGGGCGCTGAACGCGCTGAACCGGCAGCAGCGGGACTTCGCCGACATCGCGGTGGACGGCGCGATCGGACCGGCGACGCTGGGCGCGCTCGACGGCTTCCTGCGGGTCCGGGGACGCGCGGGGGAAGCGGTGCTGCTGAAGGCGATCGATGCGCTGCAGGGGGCCCGCTACGTCCGCCTGGCGGAGCAGCGACCGGCCAACGAAGCCTTCCTCTATGGCTGGCTTGCGAACCGGATCGGTTAAGGGAGAGCGCGCATGAGCATCATCGACGGCATCATCGGCCCACTGGCGCGCATCATCGACAAGGTGGTGCCCGATCCGGCGGCACGCGACGCGGCGAAGCTGGAGCTGATCCGCATGGAGGGCGGGCAGGAGCTGGAGGCGATCCGCGTGCAGATGTCCGCAATCCTGGCCGAAGCGGCGTCGGCCGACCCGTGGACGAGCCGCGCGCGGCCGAGCTTCCTCTATGTCATGTATGCGCTGCTGCTGTGGGCGATCCCGATGGGCCTGATCGCAGCGGTGCGACCGCAGGCGGCAGACGCGATCGCGCGCGGGATGAGCGCGTATCTGAACGGACTGCCCGAGCCGCTCTACGCGCTCTTTGCGACCGGCTACCTCGGCTACACGGCGGCGCGGGCGTGGGGCAAGGCCAAGGGCGTTGAGCGGTAGCAGCGTGGAGCGGGCGGTGGCGCAGGAGCGGAGGCTCCGCCGAAAGGATCACCTGCCCGCCTGCCTCAGCCGATGAAGCAGGTGGAATGGTGTTGAGCGGCTGTATTGCGGGCGTTGCGGCGCGGGCTGCATGTCCGCTTAGGCTCAGGAGCGGACATTCGCAGCTGACCAGCTTCGACGTCAGCTACCAGCCAACCACGGACATGCCGCATGTATTGCGTCCTCTACAAAGAGGGCGCAGCTTAGCAAGGTCGTTGGATCGCGCTCGGCAGCCGACCACCACAATCGTCCGATCGGTTCTTTGGAGCATTTTAGTACCAGGCTGCAGCTTGGCGGGCTTTGAAAAGCGAATGCTGACCAGAAATTTAGCCGCTGGACGCAAATGGCTCGAACTGCAAGGTTTAGCTAAAGTGGCCGTCACACGCGGAAAATGCAAAGCATCAGGGGAGACTTATGAGAATCGCGTTTGCTTTATTTGCGCTCATATCAGTTAATCCACCGGCCCAAGCGCAAGTGGCGAGCCCCCTTGCCATGACGACCGATCCTGATGATCTCAAGGTTCTTGAAGAAGCCAGCGCCGCGGTATCATCTCGAAGCCCGGATCTTGCTCGCTTGGATGCTGTCCTGATCAAGCTTCCAAGACCAACGCCGCTCCGGGGAATGATTCAATCGGTGCGTGCAGGCGCCTTGCACGCTCAGAACAGGTCGGCCCAGGCAGTAGCCGCTATTAACGAGGGGCTTCGGTTATTGCCAAATCACCCCGTTCCTCAGCTCATTGCAAGTGGCATCTTCACCTTCACGGGCGCTCCTCAGAGAGGTGCCGACCTCTGGATGCAGGCAAGTGTGACCTCGCCAGAGTTAGCACGCGGCACCGATCCTTACATGCTCGACGCCCTTATAGGGCGGCTCTACGAAAACGGCGATCGAACGCGCGGGGATCGACTCAGCGCGCGCATGGCAGAGATCGGGTTCAGCACCGCATTGGCTTCTGCCCGCTCGCATGCTGCGCTTGCCCGAACACGAGAAGCTGTTCAAAATCAACAACTCGAGGAAGCCCTGCGAGGAATTGCGCTGATTAGCAATCCTGCTGATCTAGAAGTTCTTTTCGTCGATCGGCGCTATGAAGATCTTTGGCCTAGGATCGCTGAGTGGGGTGGAACGGACTTCGATCCGGTGTCTAGGCGTTACTTAGAAGAGCTGCGGGGCGACTGGGTTGCAGCAGGAGACCTAAACACAGCCACCGAGTATGCACGCCGTTTGTCACTTCTCAGAGCCGATGCTGCCGTTGTTGAGCTGTTTCTGCCGCTCTTCGACGAAGTACGAGTCGGTGCACCGCAGGATGGTATGGAATTCCTCGCGCCGGTGGTTGCTCGCTCAATGATAGTGGTGGGCAGACATGAGGACGCTTATCGATTGTTGGAGAAAGTTGCAGCGGCTTACCCGGAGGATGCCGGTGGTAATTCGCTGAACATTGATGCGGCTTTCGTATCTTTGGCCATGGAGCAGGCAAACTGGCCTGAAGTGATCTCATCTGCAGACCGCTTCCTGCGTGCAGCAGAGGCGCTTGGACCGTCAATCAACCGCTCTCCGCTTATAGCTGTGCGGTCAGCGCTGGCTTGTGCATACTCGCGAACAGCTCAGATGGAGGACGCTCGGCTACCTGCCGCCGAAGTTCTGCTGGCGGCGAACGTGATGCCTGGCTCTGCGCTGAACCTCCATCTCTGCAGAGGTGATACCGCGGCCGCACAAGCGCTCATCGTCGCACGTCTTGAGGATGTGGTCACGCGGGATTGGGCTTTGCGCTTTGTTCAAGCTCCGGGCCCGCGACGCGGAACTCCGCTAGAACTGCTTACGGGTCCGACCGCGGATCAAGTCCGTGCCGCCCCGGAAGTTATAGCAGCTGCCAACAAACACGGCAGGATCCTGCCAGCCGCTCTCGCAAGAAGTTTACCTGATGGGTTTGATCCTCTTGAAATTCGGCCCGCTCCCCAACCGTTAGATCCTAATGCAATCTAATGAGCTTGAGGAGGCGGCTCCAGACTTAGTTAGCCGCCTTTATCAGACTCGCGACAACTTGGATGATAGGCGGCTCGTAGAGCGGTACATCTTATTTCGCTCAACTATGAACAACACACTTATGCTTTAAAGTGGTCAGCATAGCTGAGTGCGGATCCTGCTCATCTCAACGCGATCAACATCGCGAGCTTCCGGCAGCAAGAAGAAGCGGTAATCTTTAACCTCCTCGACCGGGGTATACAAAGTCCTGCGCCCATCAAGGCCCGGACATAACTGATCCAGCTGAGTGACGCACGTTCTAGAGCCGACCATTGTCAATCGGCGTCCAAAAAGGACCCCCTATCGGCGTGCAAAAGGGACCCCTTTGTCGAGCAGCGTGACGGGTATGACGGGCGCGCCGTTCGCGC